>NZ_FO704551.1:0-2400000 GCF_000968175.1 Xenorhabdus poinarii G6 | reverse complement strand
AAGCTCCAGATTATCATTAATCGTACCCCAAACCGACACAGGTGGTCAGGTAGAGAATACTCAGGCGCTTGAGAGAACTCGGGTGAAGGAACTAGGCAAAATGGTGCCGTAACTTCGGGAGAAGGCACGCTGGCGCTAGGTGAAGGACCGCGCGTCCGGAGCCGAGGCCAGTCGCAGAGACCAGCTGGCTGCAACTGTTTAATAAAAACACAGCACTGTGCAAACACGTAAGTGGACGTATACGGTGTGACGCCTGCCCGGTGCTGGAAGGTTAATTGATGGGGTTAGCCGCAAGGCGAAGCTCTTGATCGAAGCCCCAGTAAACGGCGGCCGTAACTATAACGGTCCTAAGGTAGCGAAATTCCTTGTCGGGTAAGTTCCGACCTGCACGAATGGCGTAATGATGGCCAGGCTGTCTCCACCCGAGACTCAGTGAAATTGAACTCGCTGTGAAGATGCAGTGTACCCGCGGCAAGACGGAAAGACCCCGTGAACCTTTACTATAGCTTGACACTGAACATGGAGCCTTGATGTGTAGGATAGGTGGGAGGCTTAGAAGTGTGGACGCCAGTCTGCATGGAGCCATCCTTGAAATACCACCCTTGAATGTTTGATGTTCTAACGTGGACCCGTCATCCGGGTTGCGGACAGTGTCTGGTGGGTAGTTTGACTGGGGCGGTCTCCTCCCAAAGCGTAACGGAGGAGCACGAAGGTTAGCTAATCACGGTCGGACATCGTGAGGTTAGCGCAAAGGCATAAGCTAGCTTGACTGCGAGCGTGACGGCGCGAGCAGGTACGAAAGTAGGTCTTAGTGATCCGGTGGTTCTGCATGGAAGGGCCATCGCTCAACGGATAAAAGGTACTCCGGGGATAACAGGCTGATACCGCCCAAGAGTTCATATCGACGGCGGTGTTTGGCACCTCGATGTCGGCTCATCACATCCTGGGGCTGAAGTAGGTCCCAAGGGTATGGCTGTTCGCCATTTAAAGTGGTACGCGAGCTGGGTTTAGAACGTCGTGAGACAGTTCGGTCCCTATCTGCCGTGGGCGTTGGAAGATTGCAAGGGGCTGCTCCTAGTACGAGAGGACCGGAGTGGACGCACCACTGGTGTTCGGGTTGTCATGCCAATGGCATTGCCCGGTAGCTAAGTGCGGAAGAGATAACCGCTGAAAGCATCTAAGCGGGAAACTTGCCTTAAGATGAGTCTTCCCTGACCCTTAGAGGGTCCTGAAGGAACGTTTAAGACGAAGACGTGGATAGGCTGGGTGTGTAAGCGTAGCGATACGTTGAGCTAACCAGTACTAATGAACCGAGAGGCTTAACCTGACAACACCGAAGGTGTTTTAGTGGGCAGAGAGAGTTTCAAGAGAAATAGCTTGTTCGAGATTGAAAACCGGATTTGTCTGGCGGCAATAGCGCGGTGGTCCCACCTGACCCCATGCCGAACTCAGCAGTGAAACGCCGTAGCGCCGATGGTAGTGTGGGGTCTCCCCATGTGAGAGTAGGACACTGCCAGACATCAATTAGTCAGAGAAGCCATCCGTCACCGGATGGCTTTTTTGCGTTGGGGGATTCTGTTCAAATGTTATTTGGATCCCACTGTATTTTTTGATAAAAAAAGATATAAAAATCCCCTCAAGAAAGAGCCTGAGGGGATTTAGAAAGCAATCATTATTTATCAATGAATGGTCGATTTTACAGTATTCGATTGATCAGTCGATCCACTCTAATACGGCGTAAGCGTCGTATGAGTTTACGTACCTTCACAGGATAGAGCTGGATACTTTCTAGCTCCTGATAATTATGGATGATTTTTGTATGAGTACGAATGCAATTTAATTCCATTGTACGTTGCTCTTCCATCTCCTGATGGGGATCGTGAATCAGAATGGCATTTTCCAGATCCAATCCCCATGCCCGGGGATTCAGATTATGACCCGTAATGAAATGCCATTGATTATCAACCCAGACGCCTTTTAAGTGATAAGTGTTATCTTGATCTTTCCATAACCGGATCGTTAATTGCTGGTTATCGATAAATTTTTGCAATCGACTAGCAAAGCGACGCAAATTAATTTCATACAGATAGGGCAATGCACCGATTAGCTTAAACGGCTCTTCTGGTGGAATGTAAAAATCGTTAGCCGTCTTATCCCCAATGATAATTTCGACTTGTTTCCCTTGGCAGAGTAACCGAGATACTGCACGTACCAACACGGCTGGCAAATTAAAATAAGGTGTACAGATAACCAACTTATCTTCAGTGCAGGACATGAGGTGATAAATTGTTTTGTTTAGGAGATTATTTTTTCCCAATCCAACAAGCGGAGTTACCGCTAATTCTTCATTTGATGCCTGATTTTTAAAGTGATATTCAGAGTTTTTCAATGAAGCACGAAATTGGCGGATTGAATTTTTAATTTCAAGACTACGAGGACGATTATAGCTGGCCAAATTTTTGACAGCTTCAGCACTAATTATACTGTTATCAATAAATTGCTTCATGACAGCAGCAAGTTTTGCATTATGCAATATGTGATAACGGTCGTAACGATATTTTTCATAGCGGTGCAGATAGACATCATTAATACTGGCTCCACTATAAATAACGGTCTCATCGAAAATAAAGCCTTTTAGATGTAAAACACCCAGTGCTTCACGTGTATTCACCGGAACACCCAGAATAGGAATATGAACGCCAGGGTATCTTTCGGTCATGGAACAATACCAATCTGCATTCGTTGCCGCCGCTGCCACGCCAATCCGACCACGCTGAGCACGATGCCAGTCAACCAAAATTTTGATATCCAGTTCTGGACGATTTTTTTTGGCAGTATAGAGTGCAGTCAGAATATCCCATCCCGCATCATCGTTTTCTAGATATAATGCAGCGATATAAATATGCTTTTGGGCATTTGCAATGTGCTCCAGTAAGGCGCTGCGGAACACTTTAGATTGATAAAGTGTTTCTATGTCAGCAACTGACTGCGGTAATTTAGGCAGTTGTGCAAGGTGTTGTTGGTGTTTTGCTTGTTTAAATTTGGACAACATCACAGTGCGTTTTTTCTCTTAGTTTAAGATGGAGTTGAGACCATCATAAGGTGTATGAATCAAAATAATCCCGCGATAATACCATTAGTTTGACTCATTGTGAGTATGAATTAGCGCTTTCGGGTTGATTGATGCAACTCTGTGCAATTCGTCACGAAGTAAAAATTTATCACGGTGGATGATGAGATATCGACTAGGTTCATTTTGGTTAAAGTCTTAACATCAGATTCGCAATGCCATCCTCTAATTGTATATCAATGGTAAACCCCAGTTTTTTCGCAAGTTGAATCATATTACGGTTTTCAGGCATAGTAATAGCAGTTAATACCTGAATACCATGTTCTCTTGTATAGTGAATGAGCTTGGACATCAGCTGATAGCCTAAAGTGAACCCTTTGAGATCGGATCGAACTAAAATTGCAAATTCTGCTTCAATATTATCGGGATCGGCCATCGCCCGGGCAACACCAATAATTTCGGGGGTAGTGGTTGGATGGCGGATCGCCACAAATGCCATTTCTCGGTCATAGTCAATTTGAGTCATGTTCGCGAGATCATCATGAGTAAACTCGCTGATTTCACTGAAATAGCGATAATAAAGATCTTCTTTCGTCACCTGGCCGATAAATGCCTTCAACAAAGGTTCATCTTCCGGCAGAATCGGGCGTAGCAAACACTCAAGATCATCTTTTATGTAGATAGTTTCTTCCAGTTCATTGGGGTAGGGTCGGATAGCCAGTCTTTTGCGTGGATCGCCAGTGACGGGCATTAGCTCCATCGTCACGTCCAATAGAGTGAAATCATTCCCTGACGCAAGCAGAGGATGGATATTCACGCGAATAATTTGAGGACAGTCAATCAGAAGGTTAGAGACGCTGACTAATAACTGACTAAGGGCAAGAATATCCAGAGGTAGTAATGACCCCCCCGATTTTATTTTGCCACTCTTAATGGCCTGAATCACCAGATAGCGGGCTAGTGCCATATTAAGGGGAGGCAGAGCGACTGCAGCTTGTGTCTCATTCACCCAATCGATTCCCCCTTCTCCTAGCATGATTAAGGGGCCAAATATCTCATCTTGCTCAATCGAAATTCTTAGTTCCTGGGCACCAGCACGGTTAGCCATGCTCTGTACTAATAAGCCGTGAATTCTGGCCTGCGGGAAATTTTGTTTGGCACGTTCAATAATTGCTTGCGCCGCGGTCCTCACCTCATCGGCATTGCGTAAATAAAGCATGACCCCTTGAACTTCAGATTTGTGCGGAATATCCGGTGAACGCAGTTTTAGAGCGACAGGATAGCCAATTTTTTCTGCAATGTTGACTGCATCATCATGAGTATGAGCGATCCAAGTCGGTAACGTATGTAAACCGTATGCATCAAGAATAGGTTGTACTTCATGGGTATCTAAACGGTAGTGTCCGTGATTAAGGGCATGTTGTATGCATTCATGGGCTCTGGCCGTGTTCGATGTAATCCCAATCGGTAAGGATGGCGTTTCTTTTAACTGTTTTTGATTGCGCTGATATTCCACCATATGCATAAATGCGGTAATCGCGCTTTCCGGTGTTCGATACGTCGGAATACCCGCCTCACTGAACAAGCGCCGGGCTTCCAGGGAAGAATATTCTCCACACCAATTAGTAAAAATAGTGATCCATTTCCCACGAGGATGTTCTTTAATGGTTTGTATGACCCGAACCGCGGTAGCTTGGCTGTTGGATATAGCACAAGGAGAATGGATCAACAGTAGGGCATCATAATCATGGCTATCTAATAGCAGACTGAGCGCGGCAATATACCGCTCAGTTGAGGCGTCATCACCGATATCCAATGGATTACGTAAAAGAAGCGTATCAGGGAGCATGTCAGACAGTCCACGGAGTGTTTCCTCGCCTAACATAGCGAGTTTACCCGCTCTTCTCAGTAACTCATCTAGCGCCATTGCGGCTGGCGCTGCGCCATTACTGACAATGAGCAAACGTTCTCCGCGTAATGGCCGCATAAAACTCAATGTTTCCACTGCGGAAAACATCTCATACGTATCCTGTACACGGAGTAATCCGGCACGTTGAATAGCGGCATCATAAGCCGCATCAAAATTTTGTTGTTCTCCCAGTAATTGCTGAGCTTTTCGAGTGCGGCTGCTTTTCACAACCAGAATAGGCTTATTGCGTGAGGCGCTTCGGGAGGCAGAAAGAAACCGTCGGGCATCGCTGATATGTTCGAGATGTAATAAAATAGCACTGGTCTTACTATCTCTTGCCAGAAAGTCGAGCAGGTCATCGATATCAATGTCAACACTGTCACCCAAAGCAATAAAATATGAAAAACCGATATTACGATGATTGGCCCAATCCAGAATTGTGTTTGATATTGCTGCTGATTGTGAGATAAAAGCCAGTTTCCCTTTAAGGATGGGGATAGGCGAAAAACTGGCATTCAGCCCGTACCAGGGAGCCAGAATGCCAAGGCTATTCGGTCCCAAAATGCGAATATGATATTTTTGACCACATTGCTTCAATTCAGTAAATTGCGCTGGTGGAGAAGATAAAATAATGACAGTTTTGCATCCATGTTGAGCCAGTTGTTCCAACAAAGATAAGTTACGACTGTAATGCGTGCAGATGATAGCCAGATCCGGAGTCAACGGTAATTTATCGACAGAAGGATAAGCCAGCACCCCTGAAACGGCAGATTTGTTGGGTGTAACGGGAAGAATCGGCCCTGTAAACCCCCCCATTAACAAATTCCGCATCAACATTGAGCTGGCTTTTTCAGGTTTTTCAGAAGCACCAATAACGGCGATGGATGTAGGACGTAGTAATGCTTCAAGTCCGCGCTGGCTCATGTCTGGAATTCCTCATCAGTGATTACATCAATAAACCATTATTATTGATTAAACAATTACCATGAATAACGTTGATTATCATCTGTCACTTTAGCGCGGATTACTAAGCATTACTGTGACTTATTCCTACAGATGATTCGCTTTCCCTGCCAGATATTGTTCACGAAAATGATTGAAATGACTCAATAATGATTGTGACGCTTCGATATCTCCGGCCAATTCTAGTGCCGCGACTGCGACTTCAGCAGTACAATGCTGTTCTGTTCTGGCAGGAACCCGCAGTAAATAGTCCATTTTAGCAATACTATTGATAGACAGCAGGGGAATATCATCCAAATAGGGGCTTTTGCGAAACATTTTTCTTGCTTCAGGCCAAGTCCCATCCAATATAATGAACAACGGCGGCTTTGGGTTATCAGCGGGTTTCTGATATACCGTTCTAGGCGGTGTGGCATAACTGTCTGGAAAGATCAGATAGGGTTGCCGAGTTGGATCGCGTAACACGTCAAGCATTTGTTGATCAGGCTCGGTTCTAGACCAGAGAAAAGCCCGTGTATCGGGCAGGATATCTGCGATCAACTTTCCGGTATTACTGGGTTTCATTGGCTCAGTATCAAACATGATGAGACAGAAGCGGCTTGTTGCATTCGCTGGTGAGATCATTTCACACAGGCATCTTTTCTGGGGTAATAAACAATGCAGGCAGCGCTGCACCCGACACCCCCTGGCCTGGAAAGGGCGGGTAGAACGGGCGAGGCGAAGTTGGCGAAGCTGATAAACAGCGTTGTTATTTCTCATTTAAGAACTCAAACAGGTTCGTGGATAAAGCCAATAAAAAAATTAGCGGATATTTTAATGGATTGTCGTTGCCAGAGGTAGCTTCGGGCGCGTACATCGGGTAATCTTCGCGCCATAACGCAGTTGGAGAAATAAATGAACGATTCCTATAGTGGTAAAAGCGGCAAAGTCAAAGTAATGTATGTCCGCAGTAGTGAGGACAACAACGATAGCCGTAAAGGCGCTGATCGTCGTAAACACAGTGACAACCGTAGAAATGATAAACGTCCATTTGGAAATGGGCGTGAGCAGGGTGACCGTCGTCGTGATAATGAGCGGCCAGTGCATGCAGGCGAGCGTTCTCCGTGGAAAACAATCTCTCGTCCAGAGGGAGAACCCCCCAAATTAGAGCACAATGGCATCAGTGGTAAAAGTTATATTGATCCTGAACAGCTTCGTCGCCAGCGTTTGGAAGAAACCCGTATCTATGGAGAAAATGCGTGTCAGGCCATGTTCAAGAATCGTCCTGACGCGATTGTTCGGGCTTGGTTTGTTCAATCAGTCACCCCGCGTTTTCGTGATGCGTTGAAATGGATGGCGGCAAATCGCAAGGCTTACCATGTGGTGGATGATGAAGAGCTGTCTAAGGCATCAGGTACAGAGCATCACGGTGGCGTATGTTTCCTGATTAAGAAACGCAATGGCTTGGATGCGGAAACTTATTTGCAGCAGGCACCTGCAAAAGATTGTGTGCTGGCATTGGAAAACGTAGGTAACCCACATAATCTTGGGGCAATTATGCGTAGTTGTGCGCATTTTGGCGTACAGGGTGTGGTTTTGCAAGATACGGCAATGCTGGAATCAGGTGCGGCTATCCGTACCGCGGAGGGAGGAGCTGAACACATCAAAGGCATTGACGCTGATGGATTCACCGAGACGCTGAATAAATTCCGCAATAAAGGTTATTCCATTGTAACCACGTCAAGTCATAAAGGCAGCACGACGCTGGCACAAGCAACATTACCGGAAAAAATGGTTTTGGTACTGGGCCAGGAAAGTGATGGACTCAGTGATAGCACCTGGGAAGATGGTGATATTCGCCTTTCCATTGGTGGGACTGGTCGGGTGGAAAGTCTGAATGTTTCTGTTGCAACCGGTATTATGCTGGCGGAATGGTGGCGTCAGAACAAAGTTTAATTTATATCCGGAATCGATTCTCAAGCTGCCATTTGGTCAAAGAACGGTGACTTGAAAATAGAAAGAGATAGCTTCATTGCCACGATTAATAGGCCCTGATTATTTAGTCAGGGCCTTTATTTTTTCTGTTAATTTAGGGTGTTTCTTTTTAATTGCACTTATTATGCGAATCTAAGTTTGATTTTGTGATAATTATTAATGTCATCCATTAAGAGTAAATGACTTTTCGCAATCCAGCTACATATGATATTTAACTATATACTATAAATGGAATGGTATACTGTGCAGGTGAGTTACACTATTTTGGAATGTTATTTATGTTATGCTAATAATTAGCTATCCATTTATTTTTTAATTTTATTGAATGGATAAATCATGAAAAAACGCCTTTGTTTTTTGAGATTGATTGTCTTTCAAGCAAAGAATTTTAATATAAGGTAACTAAAGGTAATTATATGATTAATAAGAATCTGTTTTTTTATTCAGCTTAACGATGCCTTTACTCTTTTCTACATCAAGCTATTCAAAGCAAATCTCTGAAACCGTTAATTGCTCTGTCCTTGATGGAAAAAAAGGAGAAAATGGCAAGAATGGTACTCCTGATTGTAAAAATGGAGGCAACGGCGGCGATGGTATAACCGGTAAAAATAATGGAAAAGGAGGTAATGGTGGTAATGGTGGTGATGGTGGAAAAAGAGGGGATGGTAGTGATGGTGGAAAAGGTGGTTCTAATGGTGGGAACGGAAGGGATGGCTAGAATTTCGAGAGAGCCTGTTTACCATTTTATGGTGCTACATCAGCCCGTTCCTATAATTGTTTCAACCAATAAAGCGAAGGCTGCTGCCTCATCAGTAGTCCCCTACCCGGCTATGGTTGATTGTAATTTTATCAGTCTCAATGTATTGTCATAAACCAAAATCGGTGGCGCGTGAATTTGACCTCTGTCAACGCTTGTATCGACAAGGTAAAACATTAGTGTTGGTTTTACATGATATTAATTTGGCTCTGCGCTATGCCTCGCATCTGCTTGTGATGAAAGAAGGTCGGGTTTATGCTGAAAGTAATCCTGAGGAAATCGTAACAGAACAAAGGATTGCTGATGTATTTGGTTTGGCCTACCGGATTATTCGTGATCCTGAATTTAACAGGCCATTAATCATGCCTAAATATAAGACCAATGAATGATAGCGAGTGTAGTTCAGGATAAATAATAGATGAAAGGGGAATAGGGAATGGAAAATGATCCTTATCAGGACTCCATGAAATTTGTTTCTGGTATCACTGATTCTGGTAAGCATAAATCTGAAATCACTGTCGAAGATATTACTCATTTATTTGATGGTGCATTTAGTCATTTTAATGCATCCATAAAAATAAATTCAGGAAATATCCCACCAGAAAGTATGCGGTTGAATCAGTGGTCAGGTGAGGAAAGTTTTTTATCATTGATGAAGAAATATCAGGATTCGTATTATGGTGATAATGAATTAAAACCGAATCAGAAAGGACTTTATTCGTTATGGTCACAGTGGTATTTTGGCCTAGTTGTGCCACCCATGATGTTAATGCTATTGGCGTATCCTCAGGCGGTTGATACGGATTATCACCTTTTTCAGATTGAATTTCATGAAACGGGCAGACCAAATATCATTTATTACCAGCTAACTTGGCTGGACGAGCCAATATCTTTATTATCGCGTTACCAGATTATGTTGGATCGGCATATTATTCCTGTATGTGATAAAATCGAATCCTACCGTGGAATAAATAAGCGACTACTGTGGAATAATATTGGTTATGTTATGCATTGGTACTTGAATAATTTTAAAGATAGAGTGGATAAATCACAATATGATACATTAATCCAGCACCTTTTTTTCGAACAGACGTTACCTGATGGCAGGGATAATCCACTTTATCGCACAGTCATTATGAAAAATAATGCCATACAGCGCCGTTGTTGCTGTCAAAGAAATAAATTGCCTGGGGTAAGTAATTGTCACGACTGCCCTCTTGGAACGACTAAAGAAAAATAATACGAACAATTGTCTTGGATAATTTATTTCGCCAAAAACATCAAACGAACCTCAGCATGTCCGAATAAATCCGGGGCTAATGTGTCACGGACGGCTGTAAAGATGTCATCTCAACGGGAGCAAATGCTCCCGTATAGGCCCCGTAATCAATTTAGTGTGCTCCCCCGGAATCTTTCCCTTCGGCAGAAAAAGGCGGTTTTGCCAGCCAGACCAATAACACCAAGATCAGGAATGCGCCAGCTGAAAGCCAAAAGATCTCATTGGCTGAGATAATTAAACCTTGATGCGTAATCTGTTTTGCCAGATAAGCAGAGATCTGTTCATTATTCATTCCCAGTTGACTGAGTTGCTGATGAATTTGCTGATAATTGGGGTTATATGGCGTGATATGCTCTGCAAAATTGGCATGGTGTATCGATTCACGCTGTGTCCACATCGTGGTTGTCAGAGAGGTGCCGATTGAACCCGACAAGATACGAGTAAAATTTGACAAACTGGACGCTGAGGCCATTCTCTCAGGTGCTAATCCTGATAATGTGATCGTTGTCAATGGCATAAAGAAACATGCCATGGCAAGCCCCTGAAAAAATTGAGGCCATGCCGCAGTCGCAAAATCCATATCTGGTTCAAAGGTATAAGCGCGCCAATAGAAACATACCGCATAAGTGATGAAACTGAATGTGACGATATAGCGCATATCGAGCTTATGGCCAAATTTACCAATAATGGGAGACAGTAGTAGTGGCAGAAATCCAACCGGAGCGGCGGCAAGACCTGCCCAGGTTGCGGTATAACCGAAGACTTCCTGCAATAGCTGTGGCAGTAAAACGATCGAACCAAAGTACATCATGAAACCGAGGCTGATACTGAGTGTACCAATGGAAAAATTGCGTTGTTTAAACAGCGACAGATCGATGACCGGATTATCATCCGTCAGTTCCCATATAATCAGGAAAATGAGTGCAATAATGGCCGTAATCGTCAGGATAATAATCTCAGTGGAGTGAAACCAATCAAGCTCTTTGCCCTGATCGAGCATAATTTGCAGGCTGCCTATTCCAATCACCAGCAAAAATAGCCCGGTAATATCGATGGGGCGTATTTCTGTTTTCGTCTCCCGATTGCGCAATAACTGTGTAATGATAAAGATAATTGCGATACCCAGGGGAATATTGATGAAAAAAATCCATCCCCAATGATAGTTGTCACTGATATAGCCACCTAGAATAGGCCCGCAAATCGGGGCGACAACGATCATTATCGACCACAGCGCCAATGCCATATTTCGTTTCGCGATTGGATAGTTATTGAGTAACAAACTTTGACAAAGAGGAAGGACAGGGCCGGCGGCCAACCCTTGAATAACGCGGAAGAAAATCAACATGTTAAGGCTGTTTGACAGGCCGCACAGCCAGGATGAGAGAGTAAAAATCGCGGTAGACCAGAGGAACAACTTCACTTCCCCAAAACGCTTTGCAAGCCAGCCTGTAATTGGAATGGAAATTGCGTTGGCGACACCGAAAGAGGTAATCACCCATGTTCCCTGTGAACTTGATGCCCCCAGATTACCAGCAATCGTCGGTATGGCGACGTTGGCAATGGTAGAGTCGAGAACAAGCATGAACGTCGCCATTGAGAGTGTAATGGTCAGAAGAGCGAGTTTCGCACCTGTAAACGGTTCTCTTGTTACCATGCTGCCCCCTTAAAATTGATTGCCTGAGTTACGATTAATAATGTCAGTAACGATTCTGTTTGCAGGCGCCATATCGATCGTCAAAGCGTTAGTATGATAGGCAGGGAGAGTACGTTCAGTTGTTGCCAATGCAGTGCCATCGGTGTGTGTTGTGTCTACAATCACTTTTGTTGATAACCCAATGCGCAGGGGATGCTGTTTTAGCTGCTCAGGCTCAAACTCAATCCGAACAGGCAGACGTTGTACCACTTTGATCCAGTTTCCGCTGGCATTCTGCGCGGGTAAGAGAGAAAAGGCGCTACCTGTACCCATCTCAATGCCGGCTACTTTACCCGTATAGACAACATCATCGCCATAGAAGTCGCTAATGATTTTTGCGGGTTGCCCGATACGCATGTTTGCAAGCTGAGTTTCTTTAAAATTGGCGTCAATCCACATCGTGTCGGCTGGTACAATCGCCATCAAGGGGGTTCCTGAATTGATACGGGAGCCGATTTGAACGCTACGGCGGGCGACATAACCATCAACAGGGCTGACAATATGGGTTCTCTGTAAAGCGAGCCATGCATCACGCACACCGGAGGCTGCTTTTTCGATAGTGGGCTGTTTTTCCAAGGGTGTATCCAGAATAATGGCTTGATTGCTTTCATATTGGGCTATTGCGATGTCCAAATCCGCTTGGGCAGCCGCAACGTTTTCACGCATATGTTGCAATTCTTCTTTGCCGATAAGATCTTTAGTACCCAATATTTCTCTTCGGTCGAGGTCACTTTGCGCTTTTCTGAGTGCAATTTTTTTTAGCGCTATAGTCGCTTGATATCTTTTACTATCAACCATGTGCTGATGAGTGGCCCGGACAGTATTGGCTAATTCATTTTCGGCGCGTTTTAAGGCCAGTTCGGCGTCACGGGGATCGAGTTGAACAAGAGGCTGACCACTTTTCACAAAATCAGTATTGTCAAAATTAACAGTCACGACGCTGCCTGAAATTTGTGACATTAATTGTATCTGGTTACCAGAGACATAGGCATTATCCGTTTCTTGTTGGTAACGTAAAGCGATAAACCAGTAAACGGTATAACTTGCGCCAAGTAAAAGAAAGAGTAACGTCAATGACATAATGATACTGCGACGTTTTTGTTTTTTAGTTTCCGGCTTTTTCGCATCCTGTTTTTCAGGCGCATCTTTTCCAATACCCGGTTTTTCGCTCAAAGAAAGCGGTTCAGCATTAGGTGAAAGGGGGGCTTTCTCATTCGTGCTCATAGAGAGTCTCCGTATTTGTTCTTGACTCTATTGTCCCTATAGGGGGAAAAACACACACGTCTCCAGTAGTGTGTTTACACTACTGGAAGGGTGAACAGTATGGATCAAATATTATCTGATGATAATAGTCAGCCATATGAAGTATCGATGATACAGGCTTGCAGAAAAGTTTTTTTAGATCATGTTGCTATACAAGCATTTTTTGGGTTTGAGGCTGTTCAGAAGAAGGAAATCACTTACTCAAACAATCCTCAATATTATCCAATTGACTCAAGATTTTTCTCATCAATTTTTCTAATTGCTTTTTCTCCTCAAGATCAAATACAGACCAAAGCTTGACCAGGCATTCATGTTGGGGGGGAAGTAAACTGTTCAAGAAATTTGAACCTTTTTCTGTGAGATGCAGATAGAGACAACGACGATCGTTATGACTTTCCTTTCTCTCTATCCAACCTTGCTTTTCTAATTCATCGGCAATCCGGGTGGCATTTGTACGAGAAGAACCCAATGCAGCACTCAGTTCTGATGGCTGAATACTACGACTGTCTTTGGTATCCAGAATCATCAGCGCCATAAACAAGGTTTCATTGATTCCTTGTGATTTCAGCATGTTGTTGCGATTTTCCAACAGTTTACTCTGGACATGCATAGACAAGCGGGTGAGTAAAATCTCTTGGTAGGGTAAACTCTTTTGCTGTGCTACACGGCAATTAAGTAACTCTTCTGTGGGAGTGAATGAACTTTCCATTGTTTAGATACCTTATTAGTTTCTACCGGTAAAGTAACTGTTGTTAAAAACCATACAAATACTATATTAAAAGTTAAATTTAGCAATTATAGTTATTTGTTATCACATATTTCTTTTAATATTGATACCTAATTCATAAATACCTTGAATATTATGCCAAAAACGACAGCACCAGATAGGGTGGTTCGGCATGTTTGAGACGATAAGAAGTGAGCTAATACTGTCGAACACCATTCCCGCTTTTCTGACAGAAAAACGATGGGCTTCCAAACGTAGGGGAAGATAACGGAATAAAAAGTTGGCAGGACCATATAAAATATGACGGATACCTATTGCCATGACGGACAGTGTAGAGATCCACAATGCCATTCCGGTGTTCAGGCTAAAAGCAAAAGAGATGGGGATATAACCAATGACGATAGGGAGATCAGATATTGGCATATCAGGCGCAAATTTATCGGGCATTGGCATGGTATATTTTGCTTTTTTGTTAATAGATAAAACAACCTTAACAAAATATGGTGAAAGTGAAAATATGAAATATATAAATTATTTAAACAATGTTGTTTACAACGAGTATATTAACGGAGATAAGCGAGAATGTACCGGATAGCCATGCGTTTTTGTTAATATCTTATGGTTATCCAGTACAACGCAAGGGAAAAGTCAATCTTGAACAACTAATCAGCCGCTTTTCTGGCTGCGTTTAACCAGCGTTCGACTGTTTGCGGGTGTGATTTGATCCAGCCTTCAGCCTGGCGTTCAATGTCAACATCCGAAATTTTAGTGCTATGCATACGTTGGTTTTGTGCGCTGATATCAGCAATCGGTAGCGTCATCACGGCAAACAGTTCCGCAGCCGCCGGGTTTTTATTCGCCCATGCTTTATTTGCCACGATATGCATGACACTGGGAGGAAAACCGTAGTTACGACCATTAGGCAATTGGGTATCGATTGTTTCTCCATCGCCGAGGGCAGAAAAGGGGACTTGAAGCCAGACGACATCTTTTCCGGGTTTTAGCACATCACTCACCCAATAGGGTGTCCAAGTGTAGTAGAGAATAGGCTTACCTTCCCGGTAACGAGCAATTGTATCAGCCATCATCGCTGCATAATTACCCTGATTCTGTTTCACGGTATCACTTAACCCATAAGCAGTTAAGTGACGATTAATCGCCTGTTCACATCCCCATCCGGGATTGCAGCCGGTTAAGTCCGCTTTTCCATCGCCATTACTATCAAACAATTTGGCAAGCTTAGGATCTTTTAATTGGGCGATATTGGTGATGTGGTATGTGTCTGCGGTCTTTTTATCAATGAGATATCCCTGGACGGCATTTACGACATAATTTCCCTTACGATAGAATACCTTATCTCCTCCTGCTGCAGCGTATGAGGCATTATGGAGTGGCACCCAATTAACCGCCATAAATGTGCTATCTCCGGCAGCAATGGAAGCATAAGCGACGTTATAATCAACCTCCTTAATCGGTTTGACATCATAGCCGAGTTTTTCTAATACCTTGCAAACAATCAAAGTCTGAAACGTTTCTTCACTGATGGTACTTTGCAGCGGTTGCACCGTGATCCCTTTCCCCGGTCGCTCAGTCGCCGATATCGCCGGTGACCAGGAAATGCTCATTAATACGATTAGGAGTGCACCTAACATTCTCCCCTTATTTGTGATCTTGTTGCATAAGGTGATTATGCCCATGGCAGTTTCCTCCTTTCGTAGTCAGATCGGATACTGTATTTGATGTATCGTTTTTATTGGCATGATGGGGAGTGGCGTTGTTTGGGGCAGTGGTTTTTTTTCTGATTGGGAAAAATGCGAAAAAAAGCAGGCTCAGCAATCCAATTGGCCCGGCGTGATACCAACGCCTTTCTCTGGTGCGATGATTTTTCCCCACCGATTGGGTCAGGCGATCGAGGATGATGGCCAAAATCACAATTCCTGTGCCGCCAATGGATGCCAATCCTATATCAAGACGGCCGATACCGCGCAACACCATCTGCCCTAAGCCGCCCACCGCAATCATGGAGGCAATGACCACCATGGAAAGCGCTAACATTAATGTTTGATTTACACCAGCCATGATTGTCGGCATTGCCAGCGGCAGTTGAACTTTGAACAACATTTGCCGTGGGCTTGCTCCAAATGATCGGGCTGCCTCAATTAAATCTGATGGCACTTGTTTAATCCCCAAAATCGTCAGACGGATGATAGGGGGTAAAGCAAAAATGATGGTGACTATCACACCGGGGACATTACCTATGCCAAACAGCATGACGATAGGAATGAGATAAACAAACGCGGGTGTGGTTTGCATCGCATCCAGCAAGGGACGAACAATTTTGGCTAGCCGTTCATGGCGAGCCAGACCGATCCCCAAAGGAAGCCCTATGATAATGCAGAACAGTAAGGCCGTTAGCACAAGAGACATCGTTACCATCGCTTCTGCCCACGCACCAATTGCGCCGATGACGATCAATAAAATTAACGTGAACACGCCTATGCCTGCACCAGCAAGTTGCCAGGCCAGCAAGGCAAAAAACAAAATAGTGACGGGCGGCGGCAAGGTTGTCAGGAATTGCTCAAAACCGTTGAGGGTAAAATCGACAGGGACACGGATCATTTGGAAGACCGGGCGGAAATGTACAACAGTCCAATCAACGAGATGGCTAACCCAGGAATCAAACGGAATGAGTTTGTGCTGAAAAGGTGACATGAGATTAAAATGGTCTGGTGGCATATGGGTTGCCGATGTATTCAGCCAGTCGCTGTTTGATGAGGACGATGCAGTGGCATTCTCCATCCAGGGATCACTGTGGGTATCGAAATCAGTGACTGTATGGGAAGAGTCATTGTTCATGGGAAGTCTCCTTATCTAAAGCCTGTAGCAATATTCCTTTGGAAATGACGCCTAAATAACGGCCACCGTCATCGACGACAGGAACCGCGCAAGGGGATTGTGCGATGGTAGATATCAATTCGTTTAGAGGCGTCTCGGCTGCAACGGCAGTGGGTTCTTTCAATAGGGCATGTTCGATGGATTTTTTTTCTGTCAATGCGTGTTGCAGGGAATTGACGGACACCACACCAATAAACTTCTGGCCCCTTTCGATTAAATAGCCATAGTTTCTATCCTCATTATCCAGCACTTGCAGTGCCGAGCGAGGGCCGAAGCCGGCGGCAACATGAAGCAGTGCTTCTGGACGACGGCGGGCAATATCTTTTGCCGAGAAGACATGGCTGATATCCACACCACGGAAGAACGTTTTGACATAATCGTTAGCGGGGTGATTTAAGATCTCTTCCGGTGTACCGACCTGAACCACAATACCGCCTTGCATAATGGCAATGCGATCACCGATACGCATGGCTTCATCCAAATCATGAGAGATAAATACAACGGTACGTTGATGTTCTCCTTGCAGACGTAATAATTCATCTTGCATTTCATTTCGGATGAGGGGATCGAGCGCTGAGAAGGCTTCATCCATTAACAAAATATCGGGATTATTGGCCAACGCCCTGGCTAACCCGATACGTTGCTGCATACCACCGGACAGTGCATCGGGATATGACAGGGCATAATTTTCCAGATTAACCTGTTTTAGCGTCTCGAATGCTTTTTGCTGGCGTTCTTCTTTTGGAATACCGGCAAGCTCCATGCCAAACGCCGTATTTTCCAGAATATTTAAATGCGGCATCAGCGCAAATGACTGGAAAACCATACTGATTTTACTGCGACGAACCTCCCGTAATTGAGTTTCTGTGATGGTGGAAATATCTTCTCCGTCGATGCAGACCTGGCCTCTGGTGGGTTCTATCAGACGATTGAGAAGGCGTACCAGTGTGGATTTACCTGAACCGGATAATCCCATGATCACAAATACCTCGCCTTCTTCAATGGCCAGATTAACATTTTGAACACCGACGGTGAGACCTGTTTTCTCAAATATTTGCTCTTTGCTGAGGCCAGATGCTAATAATTCGAATGCTAGCTCAGGGGGATCGCCAAATATTTTATAGAGATTGTTAACTTCAAGTTTAACTGTCATGAAATCAATATTTCTCCGTTGCTTATGATGATTTATGATTTTAGTTGTTCTATTATTTTTTTTAGATTACCTAAACACGCCTTTGCCAAATTTCGCCAATATATACCCTAGCATATTGAAATTTGATGACAACACCTTATTTATCACCATTAATCAAAATTTGATATTTTTCATGGCATAATGCGGATGTGAGAAATGAGGAACTGACGATTACTTTTAGACTGCTCACCTTAAATATTGGTGTTTGTTTTTATTTTATTTATCTTGTATCTGGTTGTTATTATTGTATTTAATCTGGTTTTGTTGGGTGGCAATATGGAGCTGTTTATTTTGCTTATTTACTAAGTTATAAGAAGGGAAAAAATACCATCAAGATAAGCTATTTTATTTTTCATTGAAATATATATTGGCTGCCGTATATCCTCGTCGTATCCATAAATTATTTTATTCACTTTCGCTCAGCAAGAAGGAATTAAGACTTGCTTGTGTTTGTACAATGCAAATTGACATTTATGGGTAATGTGACGATGTATACGGTTTTAAATGGTCTGTTTTTTGTTTCAATATTAATATGATAATTGAATACGTTTTTTTATTTTTGTTCATTATCCCTATCTGATGATAGGTCGGAAAAATGGTGTGAATGATAATTGACGTCTGAATGTCCATCACAATGTGCTGTGAACGCTTTTAGTGATTGGAATAACCGGTTTTTTTTCACCATTGGATTGATTGATTCCAGTGTAGTGTATCCCTTCAGGAGAAGAGATGTTTCTTGAAATGCGATGGGGATATCTCACCATTTTTGTCATAAATGATAACACTTCTAGTAAAATATCTTCGTGTTCTATATTATCAAGAATAATAAAATCTAACATTAATATATTATATTGTAATCATTTATTTAAGAAATTTATTCTACCTATAGTGTATCAATGATAAATTTTATCTACATATGGTATTTTAAGGTTTTTTAACGGGGGTGAAATTAAAAACGAAGTGTTATATCTTATTGGCAGCGTCATCATTTTAATGGTCAGAGGGTGCAATGGTTTCTTTATCAAATTGTCAGATGTGTAACCGAATTCATCATTGCAAATTGATGAATGAGGGATTTAGGCCAGTACAGAAATTTTTAATAATAAATTAAATGGAGGTAGTTTATGTATCATCATTACCTGAATACTCCAGACGGTTTTCCCAAGCCTTATGTACATATCAGTGCGGACGATGAAGGCGTTACCAGCATCTATTTCGTCAGCGAAAAGAAAGCATTAGAATCAAAAAGTGTGATTACTCAGCAGTGTGCAAAAGAATTGCAGGAATATTTCAAAGGGAAGAGAGTCCTGTTCACCGTTCCTTTAAATATCCAGGGAACTGAATTCCAAAAACGCGTTTGGCAGCAGCTTTGTCGCATCCCTTATGGCGAAATGTGGAGCTATAAACAATTGGCACTCACGTTAGGATCCGCCAATTATTGCCGTGCTGTCGGGATGGCTAATTCACGCAATCCTATTTCATTGATTGTGCCTTGTCATCGAGTGATTGGGCATGATGGTAAATTGGTTGGCTATACCGGCGGACTGGATATCAAAGGGTGGCTACTGGAGCATGAAAAAAACAGAAAAGTGAAAAGTAAACAGAATTGAAATAACGCGCTAATTTATTTGTGAAATTACCATTAGCGTATAGAATAAACTAATGTAACTAAGCGAAAAGTTTGTTTTTTGCATTCTGTCATACATTTCGTGATCTATGTTACAGACAGTAGACTATATTATTTGTTGTACTGTAAGCTACGCTAGTCTTTTTTCTTAAAGGTAAGTTTTGATGTCAAAAGTTAAAGGTAACGTTAAGTGGTTTAATGAATCCAAAGGATTCGGTTTTATCACGCCAGAAGATGGTAGCAAAGATGTTTTTGTACACTTTTCCGCCATTCAAACTAACGGATTCAAGACGCTGGCTGAAGGCCAAAAAGTAGAGTTTGATATTGCTGAGGGTGAGAAAGGTCCATCTGCTGCGAACGTTGTCGCAATCTAATTTCAAATCCTACGTATTTCTGAAAAACCCGTGTTGGTTGATAGCGGGTTTTTTTATGTTATCCGCTATTGAGCTTTTTGAGGCTTAATCCCTCTCTTCCCGTGTGGCAAGCCCGCGAGAAGGGAAGATTGATATCATTACAGTTTGTTCATTATCATAAAAGCACAGGCGGTCATCAACAATGACGCACTGACATTTACCAGCATGCCGAACAGTGCCCATTCTATTTTTCCGGCCTGTAATAAATAAACGACTTCAGCGGAAAACGTGGAAAAGGTGGTTAGCCCACCACAAAAACCGGTCGTTAGCATCCATTTCCAAACCGGATCGAGATGTGTGGCTTTGTTAAAATAGGCCAGCGCTAATCCAATGATGAATGCGCCAATACAATTGGCCGTTAGCGTACCAACGGCGATGGGAGAAGCAAGCGTATTCAGGCGGAGACTAATGAACCAGCGTAGTACGCTACCCAGGCCACCACCGATGAATACCGCAAATATAATATTTATCATGATGGTGGCAACAGGTTATTTGACTTCTATGCCTTTAGCTTGCAAATCTGCGTGATAAGAAGAACGAACAAACGGGCCACAAGCCGCATGGGTAAAGCCCATTGCTAAGGCAGCTTCCTTCATCTCTTCAAATTCCGCCGGGCTGACGTAACGTTGTACGGGCAGATGGTGACGGCTAGGTTGTAAATATTGCCCCAGGGTCAGCATGGTGACCCCATGACTACGCAAATCCCGCATGACGTCCAAAATTTCTTCGTTAGTTTCACCCAATCCCACCATTAAGCCCGATTTAGTAGGGATATCTGGATGCACTTCTTTGAATTTTTCCAGCAGTTTTAAAGACCAATGGTAGTTTGCTCCCGGACGTACTTGACGATAAACCCGCGGCACGTTTTCCAGATTGTGATTGAACACATCAGGGGGGGTTGCGGTCAGAATTTCCAGCGCACGATCCATGCGACCGCGGAAGTCCGGCACCAACGTTTCGATCCTAATTGATGGGTTCTTTTCACGAATAGAGGTAATACAGTCAGCAAAATGCTGAGCACCACCATCACGTAAGTCGTCACGGTCAACAGAGGTAATCACGACATAACGCAGCCCCATATCCTGGATAGTCTGTGCGAGTTTGAGCGGTTCATTGGCATCAGGGGCATTTGGGCGGCCATGGGCGACGTCACAGAACGGGCAGCGACGGGTACAAATGGCGCCAAGGATCATAAAAGTGGCGGTACCGTGGTTAAAACATTCAGCAAGGTTAGGGCAGGAGGCTTCTTCACAGACGGAGTGCAATCCATTCTTACGCATTGCAGCTTTGATACCCTGAATGCGGCTGGAATCTGCGGGAAGCTTGATTTTCATCCACTCAGGTTTACGCAAGAGTGCTTCACGTTCTGTGGCGATTGTCTTCACAGGGATCAAAGCCATCTTGTCTGCGTCGCGGTATTTGACACCACGTTCCATCTGAATTGGTTTACTCATAATCGTGCTGGTTCCAGTTATATTCTTCAGATTTTGACTTAACTGCCTGATGGTTATAATAAAAATATCCAGGCAAATAAATCCATTCAAATTTTTTTGAAAAATGTTAAAAAATTATATCATTATTCATTGATGAGTTGAAATCCCAAGATCTGACAGAATTTTTCTACCAGAATGGGTTGTACATCTTCAATCGTCACCCCAGTGACGAACTCACTGAGTTGGATCATTTGCATTCCAGCATAACCACACGGGTTTATGCGCAGAAAGGGTTGTAAATCCATGGCAATATTCAGTGCCAGACCGTGGAAAGAGCATCCTTTTCGGATACGCAGACCAAGAGAACAGATTTTATTACCCGCAACATAAACCCCAGGCGCATCTGGGCGGGCATACGCTTCTACCCCGAAATGCGCCAGCGTTTCAATCACCGTATTTTCGATTGCCGTGACTAATTGACGAACCCCAATTTTCGCGCGTTTCAAATCAATCAAAACATACATGACCTGCTGCCCAGGGCCATGATAAGTGACTTGTCCCCCCCTATCCGATTGAACAACAGGGATATGACCCGGTGCAAGTACATGCTCGGCTTTACCAGCCTGACCTTGTGTAAATACGCTTTCATGTTGGACAAGCCAGATTTCATCAGGTGTTTCCGCAGTACGCTGCTCGGTGAATTGGTGCATAGCATCAGAAACCGGCTCGTAGGGCTGAATACCTAACTGGCGTAAAATAATGGTGTTATGTTGCAATGGGAATTTCATCATTCGTTAACAAAAAAGTACCCGTCAGTATAACGCCGTAAGAGGATTCCCACCAGTTTGGGAGTGCGTTAACGCAATAATATTGTTCATTAGACGAATATGTTTTTATTTTATATTATCATGGTTATATATATTGGTAATTTTCCTTATTATTCTCTGTTTGAGCTAACAGATGGTCAAAAAAAACCAACTCTTGATTGTCGGGCATCTTTGTAGTTTTTTGGTGCTCCTCTACAGCCTCTCTATGTTGCTGCCTATTTTTGTGGCTTTGTTTTATAAAGAAAAAAGTATTTTTGCTTTTTTTGAGACGTTTCTCATTGGATTTGTTACAGGAGGCATTGGTTGGTACTTTACCCGTAAAACGAAAGCCCATCCCAGTACGCAGGATGGGTTTCTTATCATTGTACTATTCTGGCTATTGTTCTCATTGCTCAGTGCCTTGCCTTTTGTGCTTGATGAAAATTTAGACATTAATTTGGTGGATGCGGTGTTTGAAGGGGTATCCGGTATTACGACCACTGGCGCCACCGTATTAAATAATGTCTCAGCGTTACCCAAATCTGTGCTCTATTATCGTGCTCAGCTCAATTTTATCGGTGGATTAGGTGTTATCGTCCTTGCCGTGGCTATCTTACCTTTACTGGGGATTGGTGGTGCCAAACTTTATCAATCAGAAATGCCCGGTCCCTTCAAAGAAGAACGGCTGACGCCACGCCTTGCGGACAGTGCTAAAAGTCTGTGGGTCGTGTATCTGTTGTTGGGCGGATTATGCTCGGTCAGTTTTGCGGCTGCAGGTATGTCGTGGTTTGATGCGATCTGTCACGGGATCTCAACTGTTTCCCTGGGGGGATTTTCGACCCGTAATGAAAGCCTTGGTTATTACGATAGCGCTGCGATTGAGATGGTGGGGGGGATTTTTTCAATACTGTCGGCAGTCAACTTTACACTCTATTTTGTTGCCTTGACGCGCAGGAGCTTAAAACCGCTGTTAAAAAATGCGGAACTGCGATTTTTTCTACTGGTACTGACCGTGATCATTCTCACGACTTGGCTGGAATTATACCGTTCAGGCATGTATGGCATAAAAGACGCATTTGTGCATGGTTTTTTCATGACCAGTTCTGTCATGACGGATAATGGTTTGTCGACCTCTGATTATGCACAATGGCCTCCCCATACCATCTTATTGTTGTTGGCAGTGAGTTTTTTTGGTGGCTGCGTGGGATCGACTTGTGGTGGTATCAAAGCGCTTCGTTTTATGATCCTGACAAAACAGAGCGTCAATGAAATTACCCAACTTATTCATCCAAACTCTATCTCAACAATAAAAATTGGCAAATCTGTTGTTCAGGAAAGGGTGCTGCGTTCTGTCTGGGGATTTTTTTTCCTTTATATCTTTTTTAGTTGTTTCTTTATCTGGGCGCTGAATTTGCTCGGTTATGATTTAGTGACCTCATTTGCCACCGTGGCGGCTTGTATCAATAACATGGGGATAGGGTATGGCGCTACGGCACAAAGTTTCGGTGATCTTGATCCGATAGCCAAATGGATGATGTGTGCAGCTATGTTATTGGGAAGGTTGGAAATTTACCCGATACTTATTTTGTGCTCAAAAGCATTCTGGCGTTTTTAAGTACGTCTGATAACGTCTTTTTTTATCCAGTGTCCTTCACGCACCATAATAATAACCATTTTCATTATGGTGTGGTACGCCAGGGATGTTATTTAAACCGGCCATGCATTCGGTTTATGTGCTGCTGTCTAAGCAACAGCAGCACATGAGGTTAATTGTATGGCATTTGGAACGTGTATATAGCAGAGTTATCAATTCGAGCGATGAATTACAGTACGACGCGTACCAGCTCCAGTGCGCCCAATTCTTCATACAGCGTTTCAACTTGTTCAATGTGTGTCGCATTAATGGTGATGGAGACTGAGTGGTAATTCCCTTTGCTGCTTGGCTTAACTACAGGGGAGTAATCGCCCGGTGCATGGCGTTGAACTACTTCAACAACGTGATCCACCAACTCAGGCTGAGCCAATCCCATCACTTTGTAGGTGAATGAGCAGGGGAATTCAAGTAGTTCATTTAATTTGGTTTTCATGGGCATTCCTAAAATATAATTGCCACGGCATCAGGATTGGTTTGCCGTGGCGTGATCATTTTCTCACGATATTGAGTGAATATAGGACTCAATATCTGGCTTTCAAGTCATTAACCGAACCAGTGATGGAACATCAGCCGGATATAGTCAACGATGCGGCTGAAAAAGCCACCTTCTTTAACTTCTTGCATGACGACCAATGGACGTTGTTCAATGGTTTTACCATCAAGCTGGAAATTGATAGTGCCGACAACTTGGTTTTTAGCAAGCGGAGCGTGCAGTTCGGCATTGTTCAATACATAGCTGGCTTTCAGATCTTTCAAACGGCCACGGGGGATCGTCAGATAAACATTTTTGTCAACGCCCAGTTGGACGGTATCGGCATCACCGAACCAAATGGGTTCTGAGGCAAATTCTTTACCGACTTGCAGAGGTGAAACTGTTTCGAAGAAACGAAATCCCCATGTGAGCAATTTTTTGCTATCGGTTTCACGTCCCTTGAAGGTGAGGCTTCCCATGACGGCAGAAATCAGGCGCATATTCCCTTCGGTAGCAGAAGCAACAAGGTTATAGCCTGCACCGCTGGTGTGTCCTGTTTTAATACCATCAACATTCAGGCTCTTATCCCATAGCAAACCATTACGGTTAGGTTGGCGAATGTTGTTGTAAGTAAACTCTTTTTCTTTGTAGATAGCATATTCGTCCGGCACATCACGGATGAGTGCCTGACCAATCAATGCCATATCATGGGCGGTGCTGTATTGGTCGTGAGCATCAAGACCATGAACAGTCTGGAAATGAGTGTTTTTCAGCCCCAGACTTTGCACATATTGATTCATTAAGCTGACGAAGGCATCTTGGCTGCCCGCCACATAATCGGCCATGGCAACACAAGCATCGTTGCCTGATTGCAGATTAATGCCACGGGAGAGCATAGCAACAGAAACTTGGTCACCCGGTTTTAAGAACATTAAAGATGAACCTTTAAACACCGGGTTACCGGTTGCCCAGGCGTCTTTACCGACGGTCACAATATCATTCTGACTAATTTTTCCTGATTTAACCGCTTGGCCAATGACATAGCTGGTCATCATTTTGGTCAGACTGGCTGGATCGCGGCGGATATCCGCATTCTTTTCCGCCAGTATTTTTCCTGAATTGTAATCAATCAGAATATAGGCTTCTGAATCCAGTTCTGGTACCCCAGGGATCATGGTTTTGAAATTATCATCTGCGTTGGCGAACGTGGAGACACTGGCGGCCAGCGCAATGCCTAAGGCGGAGTTTTTGATAAAACGGGAAGTAACTATGTATTTCATGATTGATTAGATAACATCCGTGAGAGAAGGATTGATAATAAATGACATAATAACAAATGCAAGAAAAGCTGACATTAAACAAAACGCAAGCGACAAGCCGATCTTAGCGGCCTGCTGACGGGGAGAGTGCGTCAATATCAGCAGGCGGTGATGTCATGGTTTACGATCGTATTTCGGGGATCAGGGCGCAACGATAAAAGAGGATTGCTGCATTTGATCCATTAATGTTTTTTGTAGTTCTAGCGCTTGCTGGCGGTTATTGAATGGTCCCAACTGGATGCGATAGACGTGACCAAATTGGGTGATATGCCCTGGGACATGAAAGCGCTGACTCAACGACTGTAGCCACGCTTTGGCTTTTTCTTCAACGCTTATCGCCCCCACTTGTAGCCGATAACCGTTTGTTGATTCAGGGAGTGATGATGCAGAACTTTCCGGCGGGGAAGCAGGCGAAGATGGTTGAATACCCATAATTTTTGGTCGGTCAGGCAAAGCAAAACTCCGCTTAATAATCGAGGAGCCGACGGTGCCTAAACCGGAAAGTGAGCCATCAGGTGAAATCAGAATTCCGTCTAATTTCACTTTGCTTTGCGGCATCAAATTCAGACGTTCCGCTGCCGCACGAGATAATTCAATGATTTTCCCTGGTTGATGATAAGGCCCCCGATCATTGACTCTGACAATCATCATGCGTCCATTACTTAAATTGGTAACACGAATGTAACTTGGAATAGGCAATGTTGGGTGTGCTGCGGTTAAAGTATAGGGGCTGACTTGTTCCCCAATGGCCGTCAGTTTTCCATTGGACTCTTCACCAAACCAGCTAGCATAACCTGTTTGGGTAAAGTTAGCAGGATCCTGCACGATATGATACGTTTGCCCGTCCCGCTGATAATCCTGGTTGACGCGTGGATGGTAAGGCTCATATCGAGGCTCTGCCCCCAAAACATCGCGGGTTGGAACGGGGGGAAGAGAAGGTGCCTGGTTGTTGCCTGTTAGGTTACAGCCTGATAGCAGTACGGCCAGAAGGCCAATGGTAAGCCACTGTTGACGCATGAAACTTCTTCCTCATAAACTTTTGGACAATAACTTACGATGCGTATGTATCGACATCATAATGCCGAACCCCGCCATTAAGACAATTAATGCAGATCCCCCATAACTGATCAATGGCAGGGGAACACCAACCACTGGCAGGATACCGCTTACCATACCAATGTTGACAAAGACATAGACAAATAAAATCAGGATCAAGCCCCCAACCATTACCCGACCGAAGGTATTTTGTGCTTTGGCAGCAATATACAGGCCACGCATAATGATCAGTAAGTACAGCACGAGTAAAACAAGAACACCAATCAAGCCTAATTCTTCAGACAGAACGGCGAAAATAAAGTCGGTATGTCGCTCGGGCAGAAATTCTAACTGTGATTGAGTGCCTTGTAACCAGCCTTTGCCAAATATTCCGCCTGAGCCAATGGCAATTTTGGATTGAATGATATGGTAGCCTTTACCCAACGGATCACTTTCTGGATCCAATAACATCATAACGCGGGCACGCTGGTAATCATGCATCAGGAAAAACCACAATATTGGAATAAAACAGGCAAGCAGTAACAAGGCAACGCCAATGAGTTTCCAATTCATGCCGGCCAGAAACAGGATAAATATCCCAGAAGCGGCGACCAGAATAGAGGTGCCTAAATCAGGTTGTGCTGCGACCAGTAGGGTCGGAACAAAAATCAAAACCAGTGCAATCCCCGTGTTTTTCAGCGATGGTGGACAGAGATCTCGATTGATAAAACGCGCGACCATCAAAGGAACGGCGATTTTGGCAATTTCTGATGGCTGGAAACGGACAAAGCCCAGATCCAGCCAGCGCTGCGCCCCTTTACTAATCTGGCCAAAAACATCCACAAGGATGAGCAAAATGACACAGCCAATATAGAGATAAGGCGCCCAGTTTTCGTATATGCGTGGCGGGATCTGCGCCAGAATCAGCATAACGAAGAGGCCCATGATGACCTGTCCGACTTTACGCTCCATCATATCAACATCTTGCCCGCTGGCGCTCCACATAATAAAAAGACTGTAGGCCAGTAATGCCAGGATAAACAGCAGTAAAGGGATATCGATATGTAGCCTGGCCCAGAAAGAAACCTTGTTTTGTGAATCTGTCATGGATTTATTCAATGCGTTCGTGTCCTGATAGCTTGTGTTTGGCTCGGGTTTACACCGGTTGTCTCCGACGTGCTGGCAGGGGCAGTGTTTTTGTTATCCCTGAGTAAAATATGATCCAAAATTTGACGAACGATAGCGCCGACAGATGGCCCTGCCCCCCCATTTTCAAGAATAATGGAAATGGCTACAGTCGGGTTATCATAAGGTGCAAAGGCAATCATGAGCTTATGGTCACGCAGATGTTCAGCAAGTTTATTGGCATTGTAGGTTTCATAACTGAAAACCTGGGCCGTTCCTGATTTAACCGCTGCTTTATATGGCGTACCGGCAAAAAATCGGCGAGCTGTGCCATTTGGGGCATTGGCAACGCCATACATGCCATCTTTGGCAATTTCCCAATACCCGGAATGAATATCACCAATCGGTTGACTGACTGGAGGATGGTAAGGCTGCATCTTGCCATTGGTGCGGGTATCCAGCAAGAAATGAGGTGTTTTCACCTCGCCATCATTAATCAGGATCATCAGGGCTTTTACCATCTGCATTGGCGTTGCTGTCCAATACCCCTGACCGATACCAACAGAGATTGTATCCCCTTGATACCACGGTTTTTTATAGCGTTTAAGTTTCCATTCACGGGTCGGCATATTGCCGGGATTTTCTTCTTTTAAGTCAATGCCGGTAAATTGACCATAGCCAAACTTAGTCATCCATTCAGATATTCGGTCAATACCCATATCGTAGGCGACTTGATAGAAAAAAGTATCCGCTGATTCGACAATCGCTTTATGGACATTCAGTTTGCCATGTCCCCAGCGCTTCCAGTCGCGGTAACGCTTGTCTGACCCTGGCAGTTCCCACCAACCGGGATTATTGGTGGTGGTGTTTTTGGTAATGACATCACTACTGAGAGCTGCAACAGCAATAAACGGTTTAACCGTGGATGCGGGTGGATAAGCGCCTTGTGTTGCCCGGTTAATTAAGGGACGATTTGGATCATCAAGCAGGGATTTATAGTTCTTACCTGAAATACCATCAACAAACAGATTCGGATCGTAGCTTGGATTAGACACCATAGCCAAAACCTCCCCGGTTCGGGGATCGGTAACGACAACTCCGGCACGGCTGGTTGTCAGGATTTCTTCAATGTACGTTTGCAGCTCTAAATCGATTGACAGGTAAATATCTTTTCCGGCTTGGGGGGGCTGTTCATGTAATCGACGGATCACTTTACCCCGATTATTCACTTCAACTTCTTCATAACCCGGTTTGCCATGCAAAATGGATTCATAGTAACGTTCAATACCCAGTTTCCCGATATCATGTGTGGCTTTGTAGTCGGAAATAATGCCGTCTTTTTCTAATCGTTCCACATCCTTGTCGTTGATTTTGGCAACGTAGCCAATGACATGGGTGAGTGCGGAGTGATAAGGATAATAGCGGCGCTGATAGCCTTTGATTTCTAATCCGGTAAAACGGTATTGATTGACGGAAAACCGGGCAACCTGAACCGGAGTCAATGAGGTTTTCAGCGGAATAGATGCGAAACGGGGAGCACGCTGGCGCTCTTTTTTAAAGGTTTCAATATCTTCATCCGTGAGTTCAACGATGGAACGTAACTGATTTAACGTCTTATCAAGATCGGTGACTTTTTGTGGCACAATTTCTAACTGATAAATGGTGCGGTTAGTGGCCAGCGGCGTGCCATTACGGTCATAAATGATGCCCCGGCTCGGTGCGATGGGAACGAGCTTAATGCGATTTCCATTCGAACGGGTTTGGTAATCTTCGTGACGCGTGATCTGGAGATTATAGAGATTGGCAATGAGGACGCCGGTTAAAATAATAATGCCGATAAACGCCGCGAGTGAGCGGCGTATGAATAAGGCCGATTCAGCAGAGTGATCGCGAAAAGGGGTTCGTTTATTCTTCATCCCATTACCAGAATTCACGGTGTCAGATTACCTCATTTATTCCCGATGATAAGGGTGGTTAGTCGTGATGCTCCAGGCTCGATAAAGACTCTCTGCGACCATAACCCGAACAAGAGGATGTGGCATGGTTAAAGGCGAAAGTGACCAACTTTGTTCCGCAGCGGCTTTACAGGCAGGCGCTAACCCTTCGGGGCCACCAATCAACAGGCTGACATTTCTGCCATCCAGCTTCCAACGTTCAAGCTGTTGTGCCAGTTGTGGGGTATCCCAGCGAGAGCCTGGAATATCCAGTGTCACAATACGGTTACCTTTACCCACCGCGGCTAACATCTGATCGCCTTCTTTTTCCAGAATGCGCTTGATGTCAGCATTTTTCCCCCGTTTCCCCGCCGGAATTTCAATTAGCTCAAAAGGCATGTCTTTGGGAAAGCGGTTCAAATAATCGATAAAGCCGGTCTGTATCCAGTCCGGCATTTTTGTTCCTACAGCAACCAGTTGTAACTTCAAACTCAACTCCAGAGTTTTTCCAGTTCATACATACGGCGGCTGTCTTCTTGCATAACATGAACCATGATTTCACCGAGATCCACGACTATCCAATCTGAAATACCTTGCCCTTCAACACCCAGCGGTATGATGCCGGCTTGACGGCAGTCATCGACCAGATTATCCGCCACAGACATCAAGTGGCGGCTTGATGTTCCGGTACAAATAATCATGCAGTCAGTAATACTGGATTTTCCACGGACATCTATAGAAACAATATCCTGTGCTTTGGAATCTTCAAGTTTGTCAATAACAAATTGTTGTAGTTCTGTGCCTTGCAAAAGGATCACCTTTATTTCATAAAATGGGTTGGATAACGCAGAATAATAGCATGCTAATCTCTATAAAAGTAAGCGAGTTAGCTGCAAATAACCGCATGATTTCGCTATTTCTTATATAGCCTCTGTGAATCGATATAATTTTGTATCGATAGCGGAAGTAAATCATCACAATTCAGCCCTTGCAGGTGACGGTGACGAATATCCGTTGCGGAAATGTTTAATAGCGGAGTGGCTGCCAGATAAATATAGCCATGCGGTTTTTGACTCAATGTGTGTGTCGAGTCAGTTTGGTGTTTTTCAAGCCATTGTTGCATTCCAGGAGCCGAAAGCTGGCTTTGATAACCCGGTCGGGAGCAAACTAACAGATGACAGACATCGAGCAACGCTTCCCATTTATACCAGGTATGGATAGTTTGTAATGAATCTTGCCCAATGATGAATGCTAACGGGGATTGCTCACCGATTTCCTGACGAAAAGATTGCAGTGTTTCGACGGTGTAAGAGGGCGTTTCTCGTTGCAGTTCACGGGTATCCACGGTAAACAGCGGGTTATCTTGTACAGCCAGCTGAACCATTTCCAGCCGTTGTTGAGCGCTTGCCTCTGGCTGCGGGCGATGTGGGGGAACGTGATTGGGCAATAAAATAACGTGTTTAAGTCCCACTAATTGAGCCAATGCTTCTACTGGACGTAAATGGCCATAATGGATGGGATCAAAGGTACCGCCAAATAGTGCCTGGATAACCGGAGAACCCACCGGCGTTGCAGGAATCATCGTATCGATTTCTGAATCAATATGGGTTGGGACAATCGAATCAATCATTTAAGAAGCTCTCTGGTAATGGTTTTCCACATAACAGCATAGAAAGCGTTTCCAGGTCAGCCCAAATAGATTGGCTATAATCCTGTTTGACACGCAGTTCCATCTGGGTCAATAAATGTATAGCAGATTGCAGTTCCTGCTGTGACAGACGTTGTAGTGCGTCTGACAGTAATGAGCGGCGATTTTGCCAGACTTTGTGTTGATCAAACAACGCCTTCAAAGGGCGTGTCGTATGTTGGCGTTTCAGCGTCAGAAGCAGTATCAACTCCCTCTGGATTGTACGAAGCAGAATAACCGTCTCGGTATCTTCTTGTCGAAGTTGTTTGAGTATATGCCATGCCCGTTTTATTTTGCCTGCCAGCAAAGCATCAACCCATTGATAAGGAGAGAAGTGGGCGGCATCATTGACGGCTTCTTCCACGCGCAGCAGGGTCAATTGATTGTCGGGGTAAAGCAAGGAGAGGCGTTCAAGCGCCTGAGCCAGTGCCAATAAATTTCCCTCATAGCAGTAGCACAGTAGTTGATTGGCCTCGTCTTCCAGGAATAACCCCATGTTTTTGGCACGTTGTGCTACCCAGTGTGGCAGACGATGTTGTTCAGGTGCCAAACAACTGACATAAACCCCATTTTGTCCAATCACTTTGAACCACGGGCTATTTTCCTGAGCTTTGGTGAGTTTATGCCCACGTAATATCAGTAAGATATCTGCATGCAGCAGTGCCGACAGCTTGGTAAGCTGTTCTGCCATGACGGTATTTGGGCCATTTTCGGGTAGCAGCAGGGTGAGAGACTGGCGGCTGGCAAACAGACTCAGTGACTGACACAGACTGAAGATTTCATCCCAATCGGTATGGTTATCCAATGTAAAGGTGAAATGCTCCAGGAATCCGTGTTGTTCTGCGACTTTTCGGATGCTGTCCTGGCTTTCCTGCAACAGTAATGGTTCGTTGCCCCATAACAGATAGCAACCTCGCAGCCCTTCATTAAGCTGCGAGCGTAGTTGTTCAGGATAAAGTCGAATCATTGCTTCTGTATAGCCGCTGCGTTTTGTTTTTCTTTGGCTTTATGGCGCTCAGCACTATGCACAGTCAGCAGCTGGCGCATCAGCTGACGGGCAGCCTGTTCGCGCATTTCCTGTTGAACCAGATCATTTTCTGCATCTTTTGCCAGTGCTTCTAACGGGTTATCAAAGAAAGAGCGATCAACTTTAGCGCGTAGTGGATAGATACTGCCATCCGGCATCAAGATTTGTGCATCTACGTTCAGAACCAATTGGCGTTCAGCCGATTTGCCATCCTGAAAGATAGAAACGGTCTCTTTATTTGTATTAGAACCAACAAGTTTCAGGATAGGGAGTGAAGCATCGCCATGTTCAACAATTTTAACGTCGTTCAAACGTAATTGTTGACGTACTGCCAGCGCCAGTGGCCCGTAAGGGTCACTAGAACTTAATTGCAATGTCTGAAGCTCTTTTGGTACTTGTGTTGTGCCCCGGAGATGAAAACCGCAGCCGGCGGTGGCTAGCACCGCCAACCCGAGCAACAACGTGAACATACGATGTCGTAGGTTATTGCCTACCACACGGCTTACCACACGTTTTACCACAAATAGTGTCTCCTGTTATTAACCTACAACCAGGTTCAGTAACTTACCCGGAACGTAGATAACCTTGCGGATACTGACCCCTTCAAGATATTTCGTCACACTGTATTCTTGTGTCGCCATTTCTTGAACATATTCTTTTGTTGCCTCTGCTGGCACCGTAATACGACCACGAACTTTACCGTTAATCTGAATAATGACCAGTTTAGTATCATCTACCATTGCCTGTTCATCCGCTTGTGGCCATGCCGCAGTGTCAATATCGTTTTCATTACCCAGTGCTTTCCACATGACGAAGCAGGCGTGTGGAGTGATCGGTGAAAGCATACGTACAACAGCCGTGAGCGCTTCTTGCATCAAAGCGCGATCTTGCTCACTTTCCTGTGGTGCACGAGTCAGTTTGTTCATCAACTCCATGATGGCTGCAACAGCGGTATTGAACGCTTGGCGGCGACCAATATCATCGGTGACTTTTGCGATAGTTTTGTGCAAATCACGACGCAAATCTTTTTGTTCAGTCGTCAGGTTGTTGATATCCAGCGGTTGGGTTACGCCTTTGTTGCTGTGTTCGTAAACCAGACGCCAAACGCGTTTCAGGAAGCGGTTAGCTCCTTCTACGCCAGACTCTTGCCATTCCAGTGTCAGTTCTGGTGGTGCGGCGAATATCATGAACAGACGAACCGTGTCCGCGCCGTATTTATCGACCATGATTTGTGGGTCGGTGCCATTGTTCTTGGATTTGGACATCTTACTCATGCCAGTATAAACCAGTTCATGACCATCTTTATCCGTGGCTTTCACAATGCGCCCTTTCTCATCACGCTCAACAATCGCATCAGAGGGGGATACCCAGACTTTTTCACCGCTATTGCCGGTGTAATAGAAGGTATCGGCCAGAACCATACCTTGACACAGCAGGCGTTTAGCGGGTTCATCAGAGTTAACCATGCCGGCGTCGCGCATCAATTTGTGGAAGAAACGGAAATACATCAGGTGCATGATCGCATGTTCAATACCACCAATGTATTGATCCACCGGCAGCCAATAGTTAGCTGCCGCCGGGTCTAGCATCGCTTTATCGTAATCCGGGCAGGTATAGCGAGCGTAATACCATGAGGACTCCATGAAGGTATCAAAGGTATCCGTTTCAAACCGTGCCGGCTGGCCATTGATCGTTGTTTTTGCCCATTCAGGATCGGCTTTGATCGGGCTGGTGATCCCATTCATCACCACATCTTCGGGCAAAATAACCGGTAGTTGATCATCTGGAACAGGAACGACAGTGCCATCTTCCAACGTAGCCATTGGAATTGGGGCACCCCAATAACGTTGACGGGAAACCCCCCAGTCACGCAGACGGTAATTGACTTTACGCTGACCAACTCCCATGGTAACCAGTTTGTCAGCAATCGCATTGAAACCTTCTTCATGGCTCAGTCCACTGAATTCACCGGAATGCACCAGGGCATTTTTATCGGTGGCAGCCGCTTCCTGAATATTGGATACATTGCCATCGTTGTCGAGAATGACGACTTTCATGGGCAGATGGTACTTAGTGGCAAATTCCCAATCGCGTTGATCGTGCGCGGGAACAGCCATAACCGCCCCCGTGCCGTATTCCATCAGAACAAAGTTGGCAACCCAGATAGCCATCTTTTCGTTGGTCAATGGATGAATGGCAAACAGACCCGTTGACATGCCTTTTTTCTCCATGGTTGCCATATCTGCTTCAGCAACTTTGGTATTGCGGCATTCGTTAATGAATTCGGCCAGTTTCGGATCATTTTTCGCGGCTTGCTGTGCCAGAGGATGACCTGCCGCGACAGCAATATAGGTGGTCCCCATAAAGGTATCTGGACGAGTGGTATAAACGGTGAGTTTTTCCTGGCTGTCTGCAACATTGAATGTGATTTCGACACCTTCTGACCGGCCAATCCAGTTACGCTGCATGATCTTGACCTGTTCAGGCCAGTCTTCCAGTTTATCCAGATCGTTGAGCAATTCTTCTGCGTAAGCGGTAATTTTGATGAACCACTGTGGGATCTCTTTACGCTCAACTTGAGTATCACAACGCCAGCAGCAGCCATCAATCACTTGTTCATTCGCCAGAACCGTTTGATCCTGCGGACACCAGTTCACGGCGGATGTTTTTTTGTATACCAAACCTTTTTCATACAGTTGCGTGAAGAACCACTGTTCCCAACGATAGTATTCTGGTGTACAGGTAGTGACCTCACGATCCCAGTCATAGCCAAAACCCAGGGTTTTTAACTGGTTTTTCATGTACTCGATATTGGAGTAAGTCCATGGTGCAGGTGCCGTATTATTTTTGACTGCTGCACCTTCTGCCGGCAGACCAAAAGCATCCCAACCAATCGGTTGCAGAACGTTTTTGCCTAGCATGCGCTGATAGCGGGAAATGACATCACCAATGGTGTAGTTACGGACATGGCCCATATGTAGTCGGCCAGAAGGATAGGGTAGCATTGACAGGCAATAGTATTTTTCTTTGCTGCTGTCTTCTGTCACTTTGAACGTTTGCTTTTCTTGCCAATGAAGCTGGACTTGTTGTTCTATGTCTTCTGGACGATATTGTTCTTGCATGGCACCGATAATCCTATGGTGAGTAATAAAGCGCCGCCTTTAGCGCGCGGTTTGTTTATGAAATTTAAGATTCCATAGCATAGCTGATAACGGATAGGGGCAACAACTCTTGTTAAGGGGGAATGGGAAAATTACTGACTTTTTGCGCGGCATTTAAAGTCGGCGGCAGTTTTACTTTCCGCCGACAAATAAAAATCAGTGCAGAATTTTCGCCAGGAAATCGCGGGCGCGTTCTGATTTAGGGTTGGCAAAGAAATCCTCTTTTTGACTGTCTTCGACAATTTTACCTTCATCCATGAAAATGACACGGTGTGCCACCTTTCTGGCAAATCCCATTTCATGGGTGACCACCATCATGGTCATGCCTTCTTTCGCCAGTTCAACCATGACATCCAGCACTTCATTAATCATTTCGGGGTCGAGTGCGGAAGTCGGTTCATCAAACAGCATTGCGATAGGGTCCATACAGAGTGCGCGGGCGATGGCGACACGTTGTTGTTGACCGCCAGACAGTTGTGAAGGAAATTTATTCGCATGACTGGATAACCCAACCCGTTTCAGAAGCGTTAACCCTTTTTCAATCGCTTCTTGTTTGCCGCGTTTCAACACCTTCACTTGGGCCAGCGTCAGGTTTTCAATGATAGATAAGTGCGGAAAAAGCTCAAAGTGTTGAAATACCATGCCTACTTTAGAACGCAATTGAGCCAGATTGGTGCCTTTGTCATTGACTTTTATGTCGTTGACTCGAATGTCACCTTGCTGGACTGGCTCCAGGCCATTGACCGTTTTTATCAGTGTGGATTTGCCGGAGCCTGAAGGCCCACAGACCACGACGACCTCGCCTTTTTTGACTTCAGTCGAGCAATCAGTAAGAACCTGAAATTGGCCATACCACTTGGATACATTTTTCAGGGAAATCATCAAACAGTCCTTTTCTTCAAATAGTTAACAAGCATAGAAGCAGCAAAACTCATCACAAAATAAACAAAGCCAGCAAACAGAACCATTTCAACCTGAGTTCCGTCGCGCTCACCAATATTTGTCGCGGTACGGAAAAAATCCGCCAGACTCAGTACATATACCAGAGATGTATCCTGAAATAAGACAATGCCTTGTGTCAGCAGCAATGGGATCATGGCTCGAAATGCTTGCGGTAGGATGACCAATCGCATACTTTGCATCTGAGTCATCCCCAATGCCAGCGCCGCAGAGGATTGACCACGGGAAATGCTCTGGATACCCGCCCGAATTATTTCAGAATAGTAAGCTGCTTCGAAAAGCGAAAAAGCTACCATTGCAGAAATCAAACGGATATCGGTTTTTGGTGATATACCTAGAACATTTTGTAATAAGTTAGGCACAATCAGATAAAACCACAGCAAGACCATCACTAATGGGACTGAGCGAAAAAGGTTAACATACAGCGTCGCAAACCAACGCAATACCTTAAGGGATGAGAGACGCATCATGGCCAGGAGAGTTCCCCAGACAATGCCGATGATAATCGCTGTTACAGTAATTTGGGCGGTTATCATTAACCCATTCAGAAGAAAGGGCAAACTTGGAATAATCGAACTCCAATCAAACTGATACATATTTAGCGCCCTCCCAGATTGCCCGGTAAGCGTACTTTTTTCTCCAGTATGCTCATGGCAAGCATGATCACAAAGTTAATGCCCATATAAGCCAAAGTGATTGCGGTGAATGATTCATAAGCATGGGCAGAATAATCCAGCAATTTACCCGCCTGAGCAGCCATATCAACCAGCCCAATGGTAGAGGCAATGGCAGAGTTTTTCACTAAATTGAGCATTTCTGACGTCATAGGCGGAATGATCACCCGGTAGGCATTTGGCAACAATACGTAGCGGTAGGTTTGTGGCAAGGTCAAACCCATTGCCAGCCCTGCCGCTTTTTGCCCTCTTGGGAGTGACTGGATGGCCGACCGGACTTGCTCGCATACGCGGGCAGCGGTAAATAGCCCTAAGCAAATGACGGAAGAAATAAAAAATTGGATATTGGGGTTCAGATCCATCTTAAACCAATCGCCCAGATTCTTAGGCAGAAATTCGGGCGCGACCAGATACCAGGTAAAAAATTGGACAATCAGAGGGACATTGCGAAATAACTCAACATAACAGGCGCCAAGCCCAGAAAGCAATTTATTCGGGACGGTACGGAGAATGCCGAACAATGAGCCGACAACGAGTGCAATGATCCACGCACAGAGGGACAGGGCAATCGTTACCTGAAAGCCAGAAATCAGCCACCCCAGATAGGTGGTATTACCAAAAGGGGCAGCCTGTAAAAAGACGCCCCAATTCCAATTAATAGACATAATCACACTCCCTGAAATGGGGTTGGCAGCGACACTGAAAAACGATCTAAAAAATGAGGTAGGGAACGGCTACCTCAAATCCGTTGTGCCAATAAAATCAAGATATCCTTAGTTCCTTGGTTAATTCAGCGCATTATCATTTGGTGACTTAAACAAGGCTCTCATTTCATCGGACATAGAGAAATTCATGTTCAGTTTTTTAGGTGGAATAGGTTCTTTGAACCAGCGGTCAAACATTTTTTCTGCTTTACCGGAGGTCTGTACTTTCACAATGACGTCATCAATCAATTTCTTGAATTGAGGATCGTCTTTGCGCAGCATACAGCCATAAGCTTCTTCTGATTGCGCTTTACCAACAATGATCCATTGATCTGGTTTCTTCGCTTTTGCCCGTTCCCCTGCGAGCAGAGCATCGTCCATCATAAAGGCAACAGCACGGCCTGATTCCAGAGTACGGAATGAATCGCCATGGTCTTTGGCACTAATAATGCGCATGTGCATTTGCTTCTCATCATTGAGCTTATTCAACAAAATTTCAGAGGTTGTGCCAGACGTTACGACGACATTTTTTCCGGCCAGATCATCAAATCCTTTGATGCCAGAATCTTTTTTAACCAGCAGACGAGTACCAACAACAAAGATAGTGTTGGAGAATGCGGCCTGTTTCTGGCGCTCATCATTGTTGGTTGTAGACCCACATTCAAAATCGAATATACCGTTTTGTAACAGGGGAATGCGGTTCTGGGAGGTAATCGGGATCAGCTTAACCTGTAGGTTAGGCATATCCAGTTTTTTCTTAACCGCATTGACAATCAAATTGGAATAATCTTGAGAATAACCAACGACATTTTGCTGATTATCGTAGTAAGAGAATGGGACAGAAGATTCTCGGTGTCCAACAACGATAATGCCATTATCCTTGATTTTTTTCAGTGTCCCGGTTAATTCCTCAGCATGAGCAGCACCAACCGCGCTAAGCAACATCATGGTTAACATCAACTTACGCATATATATAGCCCCTTCATCTGGTTATTTATAGAAATGATTTTCTATGATTTTATGAATCATTTTGTTTATATGCTGTGAAAAAATAATTCATAATGTTACTTTTTTGAAACAATAATGTTTCTATTTCGCGACCCACCTCGCACTATAAATAAACAATTTCATTGATGTGTGATTAGGTAGGCAATAATGTTGAATGTTGTTCACACTTTGAGTTATTTGGAATAATACGCTGTTTTTGTCGGGTAAGTTCGGTTTGGTATGTTGTAAGTTTACTTTATGTTGGTGATTTAGGTGAGGATTAAGACGGGTTGTTGAAGTTGTCTGTGGCGTGAAAAAAACGGAAGAAAGTCAGGGCATAAAATATGCCCTGATTATTAATAAATAGCCATCACCATTGATGATAAATTAATTTTTTTGACGTTTTTTCATAAAAGCAAAGAGGAAAAACAGCGCACTGAGCCCCCATATTGGCCAGTTTCCGAAGCGAACATAAGGTGTTATTCCGGTGGCCGGAGTGACTTTGGCTGCTAAGACCTGTTGGGTAAACGATGGGATCGCGGCTTGAATAGAACCGTCTGGATTGATTACCGCAGTAATGCCATTATTTGTGCCTCTTAGCAGCGGGCGACCCAGTTCCAGGGAACGCATACGAGCCATTTGGAAATGCTGCCACGGGCCAATAGAACGCCCAAACCAAGCATCATTAGAAACGGTCAGCAGGAACGCTGTATCAGGCTTGAAATTCGCACGTACCTGTTCACCCAAGATAATTTCATAGCAGATAGCCGCGGTAATATGATAACCCGCAACAGAAAGTTGAGGCTGAATATAACTGCCTCGGCTAAAGGACGACATAGGTAAATTGAATAAAGGAGCTAATGGACGCAATATTGATTCCAGGGGCACAAACTCACCAAACGGAACCAGATGATTTTTGTCATACCGGGTAGGTGTCGGATATTGATAAGGTATCTTATCCCCTAATACGATAATACTGTTATAGAATTTATAACCTTCCTGTTGCGGGCGGGCATCAACAATACCGGTGATCAGGCTGGTATTATGCTGCCTCAACAGGGCATCCAATTTAGTCAGAAAAACGCGTTGATCATATTCATAAGCAGGAATGGCAGATTCCGGCCAGATGATAATAGGGACTTTACCCATGAAGGGATGGCTATTATTTAAATAGATATCCAGCGTTTTGTCGAGGGCATTGGGATCCCATTTTATCACTTGAGGAATATTCCCTTGTACCAACGCAACATCAGTGGCTTTTTCCGGCTGGAGGGTATACCACGCGTAATGTCTCATTGGCCAGGGTGACAATAACAGAATGATGGCAAAAAGAGCGGCGGAAATTTTTTTTTGCGTGACCGCAAGCACCAGCAACCCGCTGATCATCATAAGTAAGAAAGTAATGCCTTCCACACCGAAAATAGGGGCAACGGCTTTCATTGGTCCATCAATTTGGCTGTAACCAAATTGTAACCACGGAAACCCGGTTAATACCCAGCCACGCAAGTATTCAGTCAATTGCCACAATGCCGGGCTGGCGATAACCAGCCTGATCGTATTGGAAGCTGGAAAGAAACGGTTCAATAAACCACTAAATAATGCGGGATAAAGTGCAAGGTAGGCAGAGAGCAAAATCACCAAGAAGATATTAATGGCAGTCGGCATACCGCCAAAATCAGCGATACTGACGTAAACCCAGTTTACGCCGCTGCCAAATAAGCCAAGCCCCCAACATAAACCAATAAAGCAAGCTTGGCGGGTTGTTCTGTTTAAGGAAAGGAGTTGCAGACCGAAAAGAGCAACCAGTGCAGCAGGCCAGAAATCAAAAGGTGAAAAAGCCAGCGTTCCACTGGCTCCGAAGAAAAGTGCCAGCAACGCACGTAGTCGCTGGCAACTCATGAATGAGGCTTTGTTCATCCTGATCCTATTATTTTTTATCAAGGTTAGGGATGTCAGCATCATCAGGTATTTTTACATGTACCTGAATTATTTTACGGCTATCAGACATTGCCACTTTGAACAGGTAGCCATCAATGGCAATGGATTCCCCACGGGAAGGCAGATGCCCAAATGCCTGCATGACTAACCCACCAATGGTATCAACCTCTTCATCGCTGAAACGGGTGCCAAAAGTGTCGTTGAAATCCTCAATTTGAGTCAATGCCCGCACTGAATAGGAGTGACGGCTTAAAGCACGAATATCGTTATCTTCATCATCATCGTATTCATCCTCTATTTCACCCACGATCAGTTCAAGAATATCTTCAATCGTGACTAATCCTGAAACACCGCCAAATTCGTCGATCACAATCGCCATATGATAGCGCTGGGAACGAAACTCTTTCAGCAGACGGTCAACACGTTTACTTTCCGGCACAACAATAGCTTGACGGAGGACTTTATCAATGCTGAAAGGCTCTGCATTTGTACGCATGAAGGGTAGCAGATCTTTCGCCATTAATATGCCTTCGATGTGATCTTTGTCTTCACTGATCACGGGAAAACGTGAGTGCGCGGAGACAATAATAACATCCAGACATTCGTCCAGAGATTGGTTGCGTTTTAAGGTAACGATCTGTGAGCGGGGAATCATAATGTCCCGCACGCGTTGATCAGCAATATCCATGACACCTTCGAGCATTTCTCGGGTGTCGGGATCGATCAGGTCATTTTGTTCAGAATCACGGATCAGTTCAACCAAATCATCTCGATTTTTCGGCTCACCGTGAAAAAGCTGATTAAGAAGTGCAAAGAAGCCTTTCTTAGGACCAGGGTTATCGTTACTAGAAGAGTGGTCGTCGCTCATGGCGTTTTAATGAAAATTCCCCATTAATATTATGTTCAACATAACAATGTCAGTCATAGTTATTCTTTTTCCGAAAGATAAGGATCAGAATAACCCATTTTTTTTAGTATCTCGGTTTCCAGAGATTCCATTTCTTCCGCTTCATCGTCTTCAATATGATCATATCCCAGAAGATGAAGGCTGCCGTGAACAACCATATGAGCCCAGTGTTCTTCGACAGTTTTTTGTTGCTCTTCTGCCTCTTTTTCAACAACCTGACGACAGATGATTAAATCCCCCAGTAAGGGTAATTCAATTTCAGGTGGTGCTTCAAAGGGAAAAGATAGCACATTAGTTGGTTTATCTTTCCCACGATAAGTGAGGTTTAAATCGTGACTTTCTGTTTCATCAACCAAGCGAATGGTCACTTCACTTTCTGCTTGAAACTGCGGCAAAACCCCTTCCAGCCAGCGCTGGAAAAGCGCTTCTTCGGGAAGCCCCGTGGTGTTTTCACATGCAATCTGCAAGTCTAATATAACCGAACTCATTTTACTTCCTGTTTGCGTTTCTCATTGAGCATTTTTTTACGTTCTTGTTCTGCGGCTTCCCAGGCTTCATAAGCAATAACAACCTTTGCAACCACCGGATGACGGACAACATCTTCACTATGTAAGAAATTAAAACTCAGATCATCAACACCAGATAAAACCTCGATTGCATGGCTCAAACCTGATTTTTGGCCTCTTGGCAGGTCAATCTGAGTTACGTCACCTGTAATGACCGCTTTGGAATTAAAACCAATGCGAGTCAGGAACATTTTCATCTGTTCGATGGTGGTATTCTGGCTTTCATCGAGAATAATAAAGGCATCATTGAGAGTACGTCCACGCATATAAGCCAGTGGTGCGACTTCAATAACGTTTCTTTCGATCAGCTTCTCAACTTTTTCAAATCCCATCATCTCAAACAGGGCATCATAAAGTGGCCGCAGATAAGGATCGACTTTCTGGCTGAGATCGCCGGGCAGAAAACCCAGTTTTTCGCCTGCTTCAACCGCAGGGCGAGTCAACAGAATGCGGCGGATCGTCTGGCGCTCCAGTGCGTCGACTGCTGCGGCAACGGCCAAATACGTTTTTCCTGTTCCCGCCGGCCCGACCCCGAACGTAATGTCGTGATCGAGAATATTGGCAATATACTGCGCCTGATTCGGTGTGCGGGGTTTGACAACACCCCGCTTGGTTTTGATATTCACGGCCTTACCGTATGCAGGCACGCTTTCTGCGGCTTGTTCCAATACCCGACTTTCGGTGATGGCGAGATGAACCTGTTCAGGTTCAAGATGGGGTATGACACCACGCACCGGAGCCGTATCGACATAAAGGTGACGTAGAATGCCTGCGGCAGCACTAACACACAGTGGTTTACCGACCAGTTTGAAACGGTTCTCGCGGCGGTTGATTTCAATGCCCAAACGACGCTCAAGTTGTTTCAGGTTATCATCAAGTGGTCCACACAGGCTCATCAAACGTTGATTATCTGCGGGTTCCAGAAAGATTTCTTGTGTTGCGACTTGTGGATTGATGTGTGTCACTGATTATCTCTATGTTAGGGCCGATTAAGGCTGGTAAACGCCAACGCCGATTTCATCTTCCTTACGAGTACGGGCAATGACTGATGCAGGGGATTCATGGATACGCAGATCCATCTCATCTTCAGTACGAATGACTTTACCACGCAGTGAGTTGGCGTAGACATCAACGATTTCGACATCAACAAATTTTCCGATCATGTCAGGCGTTCCCGCAAAATTAACCACGCGGTTATTTTCAGTACGACCAGAGAGTTCCATGATATTTTTGCGTGAAGGGCCTTCAACCAGAATGCGTTGTGTTGTGCCAAGCATTGCGCGGCTAAAACTCATGGCCTGTTGGTTAATACGTTGCTGGAGTAGATACAGTCGCTGTTTTTTCTCTTCTTCGCTGACATCATCTGGCAAATCGGCTGCGGGTGTTCCTGGGCGTGCGGAATAGATAAAGCTAAAACTCATGTCGAAGTTAACATCAGCAATAAGTTTCATGGTTTTTTCAAAGTCATCTTGTGTTTCACCCGGGAAACCCACGATGAAGTCAGAGCTGATCAGAATATCAGGGCGCGCTTTCCGCAAACGGCGAATAATTCCTTTGTATTCCAGTGCGGTATGGGCGCGTTTCATAAGGGTCAGAATGCGATCAGAGCCACTTTGGACTGGCAGATGCAGGAAGCTGACCAATTCAGGCGTATCTTCGTAGACTGCGATAATGTCGTCGGTAAATTCAATGGGATGGCTGGTCGTGAAGCGGATTCGGTCGATGCCGTCAATCGCTGCAACCAGACGCAATAATTCTGCAAATGTACAGATCTCCCCATCAAACGTCGCACCACGATAAGCATTCACGTTTTGTCCGAGCAGATTAACTTCACGTACACCTTGTGCTGCAAGCTGAGCGATTTCTAATAAAATATCATCACAAGGGCGGCTGACTTCTTCCCCGCGGGTATAAGGTACAACGCAGAATGTGCAGTATTTATTGCAGCCTTCCATGATAGAAACGAAGGCGGTCGGGCCTTCAGCACGCGGTTCTGGCAGGCGGTCGAATTTTTCAATCTCAGGGAAACTGATATCAACGACAGGGCTGCGGGTGCCTTTGACATGGTTAATCATTTCCGGCAGCCGGTGCAAGGTTTGTGGCCCGAAAATAATATCGACGCTAGGTGCGCGCTGGCGAATGAAGTCCCCTTCCTGAGAGGCAACACAACCGCCTACGCCAATAATAATCTCAGGATTTTTATCTTTCAGACCTTTCCAACGCCCCAATTGATGAAAGACTTTTTCTTGCGCCTTTTCACGGATTGAACAGGTATTCAGGAGTAAGATATCTGCGTCTTCGGCGACATCGGTTAACTGATAACCGTGAGTGGTTTCCAGCAAGTCGGCCATTTTAGATGAATCGTACTCGTTCATCTGACAGCCCCAGGTTTTGATATACAGTTTTTTTATCGTCGACATTTTGTGTTCCGGTGTTTCCAGTGGAATGATGCTTCAACACTGAAAAGCGCAATATATTGCAATCTTGCACAATGTTGCGCGTCGTGTATTTAGCATAATATTGTTGGCTATTGTAGTCATTTGAGGCACCAGTGACCAGACTGTAGCACCGGATATTCACAGCCGGAAAGGGAAAATTCCGGTAAACTATTTTAATCAATACGTTAATGATGTGATGAGTATGAATAATCCACAACAAAAATTCGATATCGTTGTCGTGGGCGCGGGTATGGTTGGCGCTGCAATTGCATTGGGTCTGGCGCAGGAAGGTTGGCAAGTTGCGCTATTAGAGCATCAACCTCCAGCGCCCTATCATGCGGAGAGTGAGCCTGATGTTCGGATATCCGCGATTAGCTGTGCGTCGGTGGATTTATTGAAGCAAATAGGCGCATGGGACAATGTACTGCAAATGCGTAGTGCTCCCTATCGACGGTTGGAAACGTGGGAGCAAAATGATTCTAACGTTGTTTTCGACGCTGAAAGTTTAGGGCTGCCAGAACTAGGCTACATGGTTGAAAATCGTATTTTGCAATTGGCCTTGTGGCAAGAATTTGAACGTTATCCGAACCTGACATTATTTTGTCCCACCGCCTTGAAATCTATGCAGCGTCAGCATGAGCATAAAACGTGGCGGGTGGTACTGGCAGAAGGCACTGAAATCGATACTCGGTTGATTGTTGGCGCTGATGGTGCTCATTCTCAAGTTCGCCATTTGTCAGGGATTGGCAGTAAGGGATGGCAATACAAACAATCATGTATGCTGATAACCGTCAAAACCGATCGGCCGCAACAAGATATAACATGGCAACAGTTTTTCCCTTCGGGTCCAAGGGCGTTCCTGCCGTTATTTGAGCAATGGGCTTCATTAGTTTGGTACGATTCTCCTGCCCGTATTCGCCAATTGCAATCCATGACGATGCCACAACTGGAGCGGGAAATTTTTCAGGCATTTCCCACTCGCTTAGGGAAAGTGACGCCGATTGCTGTGGGTGCATTTCCACTGGCTCGTCATCATGCTAACCGTTATGTGCAGGAAGGGTTAGTATTATTGGGCGATGCCGCGCATACCATCAATCCTCTGGCGGGGCAGGGGGTGAATTTAGGGTATCGGGATGTTGATGCGTTACTCAAGATCCTGACTGATGCCAAAGAATTGCTGGAAGAGTGGGATTCTTTGGCTGTCTTGCTGCGTTATCAGCGTCGTAGGATGCCGGATAATTTGGTCATGCAAGCGGGAATGGATCTTTTCCATACCGCATTTAGTCATGATTTTCCGGGCTTGAAAACAGTACGAAACTTGGCACTGATGGCCGCGCAACATTCAGGTGTGATGAAAAATCTTGCGCTGAAATATGCGTTGGGATTGTGATAAGTCATACCGCTTGCTTAAGCGTGAGCGGTATGAAAACAAACCTAGCTTCTGCCTTATCGAAAATACGTGAAGTACGCCATACTGACGAAAATGGCTAATGTTGACAGCCTGAAGGGTATCATTTGATTTTGGGGTTTATGGCAGGAAACAAAAAAACCACCGCAAAGGTGGCTAAGACATCAAAGAATATGCTTACTGTATATTCTTTTTCTATCCTTTCTCCATGATTTTTCAATCATCGTCACTTTACGCAACATATCGAAAAATATGGCTGGGGTACCAGGATTCGAACCTGGGAATGCCGGAATCAGAATCCGGTGCCTTACCGCTTGGCGATACCCCAACTGGATTTGTAAATGGTGGCTACGACGGGAATCGAACCTGTGACCCCAGCATTATGAGTGCTGTGCTCTAACCAGCTGAGCTACGTAGCCATTTACGATATTAGCAAGAATGGTGACAGCCTCAGTGATATGGCTGGGGTACCTGGATTCGAACCAGGGCATGCCAGGATCAAAACCTGGTGCCTTACCGCTTGGCGATACCCCATCTGAGTGTTACCAGTGCAACTTTTTGCCCCTAACATGTTGAGTTAAATTTGTACCGTTTTAACTTGTTGCCTCAGTTAAATGGCTGGGGTACCTGGATTCGAACCAGGGCATGCCAGGATCAAAACCTGGTGCCTTACCGCTTGGCGATACCCCACCTGAAACAACACACTAAAACTTAAAATTGTGACTCAAAGACATTTTAAGTACAAACCAATGAAGAAAATGGTGCGGGAGGCGAGACTTGAACTCGCACACCTTGCGGCGCCAGAACCTAAATCTGGTGCGTCTACCAATTTCGCCACTCCCGCAAAGATGGTGGCTACGACGGGAATCGAACCTGTGACCCCAGCATTATGAGTGCTGTGCTCTAACCAGCTGAGCTACGTAGCCATCTTTCTCGCTTTGCCTTCATCGGCGTTGCGGGGCGCATTATGCGTATATCAAACCATTGCGTCAACTGCTTTTTTAAATAAATCGACATAAAATCGTTTATTTGTTTGTCCTGTAATCACTTTGTCGACAAACACAGCAAAAATTATTGAAATTATCCTCCCAGAAGATGTTGCAATAAGACACCATTCAGCATCGCCCGTTTCGTTAGTGCGAATGCACCAATCGCTGAACAGTGATTTAGTTCAGAAACGACCACAGGCAGGTCTTCGCGGAATGCTTTTAAGACTTGAGTGTTCATGCTGTTTTTAATGGTAGGTAGCAACACTTGCTCCGCTTCAGTGATTTCTCCTGCAATGACTACTTTCTGAGGATTAAAGAGGTTAACTGCGATTGAAATGGCCTTGCCAAGATAGTGGCCTACTTGCTTGATAACTTCTGTGGCGAGAGGGTCACCGGCCTTGGCGGCAAGGCAAATAGCATGGATATTGCTGTTATTTAAAGTCAGTTGACTTGGATAGCCTTGCCGTAATTGATGTTGAACTCTGGCTTCTATTGCAGAATTGGAAGCGATGGTTTCCAGGCAACCAAAATTACCGCAATGGCAGCGTTCTCCCAGGGGATCGAGCTGGATATGGCCTATTTCACCCAGGTTACCCCGTTTGTTGAGCAGGATATTATTGTTAATAATAACGCCGGCTCCCGTGCCGCGATGAATACGGACCAGAATAGAATCTTCACAATCGCGTGTTGCCCCGAAATAATTTTCTGCCAATGCAAGGCTGCGAATATCATGCCCGATAAAACAGACCGTATTGAAATGGGTTTTGATCTGCTTAACCAGCGGCCAGTTATTCACCTCAATATGTGGCATATAGCGGATGATACCCTGGTCAGGATCAACCAGGCCGGGCAGAATGATGGAAATGGCAATCAATTCACGGATACGGCGCTGGTTGTTGTCGATAAAACTTTCAATGGCGTGAATAATCCGTCTCTCGACAGCCTGTTGAGTATTTTCTGGCACAGGATATTGGGCTTCCACTAACGTCTTACCATTCATATCGAACAGAGCGACAGTGGCATCATGGCGACCAAGCCGGATCCCAATCGTATGGAAATGCCGGGTCTCGGTCATAATGGAGATAGCGCGCCTTCCTCCGGTAGATGCCTGATGTTCAACTTCTTTTATCAGGCCACGTTCCAACAATTGACGAGTAATTTTGGTGACACTGGCAGGAGCAAGCTGGCTCTCTTCTGCAATCTGAATGCGTGATATTGGCCCATATTGATCAATGAGCCGGTAGACCACAGCACTGTTTAATTGTTTGACTAGATCGACATTACCGATTTGTTTCTGCGCGTTTTCATTACTCATCAGTCGTTATACTCACGATAGCTTGACTTGATTTCCGTTAACAATGGTTTTGCAGATTTTGAAATCGTGAGTAAATGCGGTCAGATTCGCTACCTTACCGGGTGTAATCGTGCCGAGATGTTTATCAACACCGATTGCCCGTGCTGGGTAAAGTGTCGCCATCCGCAACGTTTCATCCAAAGCAATACCAACCTGTTCTACACTATTTTTGACACAATCAATCATGGTGATTGATGAGCCGCTTATTGTTCCATGTTCATCAACACATAAGCCATTCCGATAATATATCGTTTTATTAGCAAAGGTAAATTGTGACATCGCATCATGAGCAAGTCCGGCCGGAACAATCGCATCCGTTACCAAAATCAGTTTTTCTTTTTTTAATCTTTTGGAATGACGGATATTTGGCCATGAAACATGTATTCCATCACAAATAATGCCGGCATAAATTTCTGAGTCATCATAAATCGCACCAACCAATCCCGGTTGGCGGCCAGAAATGGGCGGCATGGCATTATATAAATGAGTCGAGAAGGTAATACCATCCCGGAATCCACGACGTGCTTCTTCATAAGTCGCATTGGAATGCCCTGCTGAAAGAGTGATACCCGCTTCAGTCAGTTGCTGAATATACTTGCTTTCTACCATTTCAGGTGCAAGCGTGATTTTGGTAATCACATCGGCATTCAGGCATAGGTAATTAACCATTTCTTGGGTAGGCTTACGGATATAGGCGGTATTATGGGTTCCTTTCTTGATTGGGTTGATATAAGGCCCTTCCAGATGCAGCCCTAATGCCTGATTAGGATGCTTTTTCAGATAAGCGTGCATCACTTCAATGGCTTTTATCATTAATTCATCGGGGCTGGTGATGAGGGTCGGCAGGAAACTGGTACAACCGTATCGCTGATTGGTTTTCTGCATGGAATGCAGCGTTTCTTCTGAAATATCGTCTAACCGTTCATTGAACTGGACGCCACCACAACCATTCACTTGTAGATCAATAAAGCCTGGCACCAGGTTTGTGCCATGTAAATCGTGTTTTTCAATCTCTGGGGGCAACTCGCTTATCGGACAGACTTGTTTAATCAAACCATCGGCAATAATGACCGCATGGTTATCGAGCCTGTCATAGCCGGTATAAATAATACCATTGGTTAATGCATACATGACTATCTTAACTCCTGAATCAGTTTAGCTAGCGAATTCACTGATGATATCGGCTTCTAACTGGTGGAAATACTTCACCGTTTTTACCTTCAATTCCATGGTGGCAGTTTCATCACAGACAATCAGCGATTTTGGATGCATCTGGAGGCAACTGACTGTCCACATATGGTTGATACTTCCTTCCACCGCAGCTTGCAGAGCGTGTGCTTTGTTCATACCCGTCGCCAGGATCATAATTTCTTCGGCATCCATTAGTGTACCGACACCAACAGTTAGCGCATATTTGGGGACTTGTTCCACGTCATTATTGAAAAAACGAGAGTTGGCAGTTCGCGTTTCAATGGTCAGTGTTTTGATTCGTGTTCGTGAAGCAAGCGAAGATGCGGGTTCATTAAAGGCAATATGTCCGTCATTACCAACTCCGCCCATAAATAAATGGATTTTGCCATAAGCTTTGATCTTGTTTTCATAACGTTGACACTCAACCTCAATATTTTCCGCGTTTCCATTTAATAAATTGATATTTTCTTTTGGAATATCAATGTGATCAAAGAAATTCTGGTACATAAATGAATGGTAACTTTGAGGGTGATCTTCTGGTAGACCGACGTATTCATCCATATTAAATGTCACAACATGCTGGAAGCTCACTTTTCCTGCTTGATAGAGGGCAATCAATTCCTTGTAGGTGGCGAGTGGTGTGCTGCCGGTGGGAAGCCCAAGCACGAAAGGGTGCGCAGAAGTTGGGTTTAACGCATTGATCTTACTTGCAATATAGTGAGCAGACCATCGGCCAACATCAGCGATTGTAGTAAGGGGGATCAGCCTCATGATTACCTCTTCAATGTCAAGTTATGAGAGTGATACACGACATGAGATCTCAATAATCGTGTGTGATAGTAATAATAGTAATAGGGGTGAAATTGCATATTTTACTTGTCTGTATGGGGTTTTGTTCCATCCAGACATAACATATTTTCAATCTTAAAATAAGATGAGTCATATGGCTAGTTTTTTAGCGACTATCATGTTTTTTATGCTGGTATTAGTCGATGTGCGAGGATCTTTTTTTGTTTCATTAAATAAGTCTTTTTGTGAATAAAAAAGGAACACAAATAGGTTCCTTTTTATTCTGATAAGCATCGGTTATTCAGTTTTGTCTGCGTCGCTGAATTTTAACTGTGCTTTTATTTGTTCAGCGATGCCTTCGGCTTGTGGCCCGAGGACAACCTGAATATTCTGCTTACCTATTTTTATGATGCCCTTAGCACCCAACGTCTTCAATTGCGCCTCATCTAATCGGGTATTATCCTCCACGGTTAAACGGAGCCGAGTGATACACGCATCAACGGTACGAATATTGTTCGTGCCTCCGAGGGCACTGATATAATGGGTAATCGCTTCTTTATCTTGGGATGCAGAAATGGCGTTGTCAGTACTTGTTTCTTCTCTTCCTATCGTATTCAGATTGAAGATGCGGATCATTAACGTAAAGAGAACAAAGTAGATAACAAAGAACAAGATAATAAGCGGGATCAATAGCCAGGGCTTTGTTGCCAATCCCCAACTTAACCCTAAATCAATCAGGCCAGCAGAGAAGCCAAAACCGTGCAAGACACCTAAAGCATTTGTAATGACCATGCTGACGCCCGCCAGAATTGCATGTAAAACGTATAATACGGGCGCTAAAAATAAGAATGAAAATTCAATGGGTTCGGTGATACCGGTCAGAAATGAGGTTAAGGCGACGGAAAATAACATCCCTCCAATTTGCGGGCGACGTGATTTTGGTGCAGCTAAATACATGGCTAAAGCCGCGCCTGGCAAGCCCCCCATAAAGATTGGATAGGCCCATGCCATATAAACACCTGCGGTGGGATCACCAGCGAAGAACCGATTGAGATCGCCACGAGCGAGATCACTGGCTATTTGAGTAATCTGCGAACCTTCTATTCCGGGTATCGCTGCACCAAGGGTGAGAGAGCTGGCGACATCAGGTGCCAAGCAGATATTATGGATTGATCCTGCGAGATCGTAAGTAATTTTTAAACAATCACCTAAGCTGAACCAGAAAACGGAATGCAGGATATAGTGTAGGCCAAATGGAATCAGTGCACGGTTAAGAACACCATAAGCAAACCATCCCGCCATCCCACTTTTTGACACTAAAAGACTAAAACTATCAATACCATGTTGTACATATGGCCAAACATGCCCACAAATCCATGCCAGAAAAAGGCAAATAATTCCGGTGATAATTGGAACTAAACGTTTACCGGCGAAAAAAGCCAGAAATTCGGGCAATTGGGTTTCAGAAAAGCGGTTATAACAGTGGCCAGCAACAATTCCTGCAATGATACCGGCAAAAAATGACATATTGATTTCAGGGTCGATTACCGCAGTGGCTTTTGTCAGAATAAAAAACCCGACGACACCGGCGAGAGCGGCGGCTCCACCATTATCTTTCGCCAGACCGACAGAAATGCCTAGTGCAAATAATAGCGGTAAATTTTCAAAAATGCCGCCACCGGCACTGGCAATAAAAGCGATATTAAATACATCGGGTTGACCGAGCCGCAGTAATAACGCGGCGACGGGAAGCGACGCGATCGGGAGCATCAGTGCTTTCCCCAAACGCTGTAGGTAACTAAATATACTCATGCTGCTCACCTATTTTTGTAGTCAATATTATTGGAGACTTTTCGCTGATAACCGTACTTATTTTTAATTGAAAAATAAGAAAAAGCTACACATAAATAAGTAATTGTGATCGTTGTAACGATATTGATAGAAACTAAAATGCGCACGGTCATGTGCGCATTTATTTGAAATTATTTATATAGGTTATTATCAGCAATGTTTAAATAGTGATTGGATGTGATTTCATATAATTAATTGAAATTTCATTATAAATTCTAGTCATGCTTTCTTCGAAGGTGTTTTTCGAGAGTAAAGCTCTGAGGTTTTGTTGTTGTATATCAGACTCGAATAACTTTTTATCAACGATAGAAATGATTTTTCTCGTCAGTGATATGATGTCGTATTGAAACTTATCTTTTGATGAAAAATAAGTTGAAGTTTCTACGGAGCTCAAATCTGGAACAATGGTATAGATCCCATTGAGTGCGGCTTCCAAAGGTGTAATCCCCAGCGTTTCATAACGTGATGTACATACAAAAATCGCTTTCCTCTTCAATTCATTGAAAATATTTAATAATTCTGTATGTGATAACTTGTGTGAGATTAGAAAAGATTTTCTATATTCTAGAGGGATCATAGAACATAGCATCTCCCTTCTGGCGGGGTGTTTTTCTTCATCACCTAAAATTAATGTTTTTGTTGGAATTCCTTTTTTTAATAAATGAATAGAGGCATTAATTAAAAAATCGATATTTTTAAAATAATCTAATCTAGCAACAGCGGTGAATAACAAAACTTCACTTTTATTTGTTTTCAGAAAATGGCTGATGTTGTGATTTAATAAACGGTATTCGTGATTTTCGTAAGAAAACATGGGCGGATTAATCTGTTTTATTTTTCCTTTTTTAACACCTTTACTTAACAGGTAGTCACCTTGTAATTTAGAATGTTGTATAACAAAATACCCTTTATCAATTAATGTATTAATCCCTATGGATTGTTGCTTATAAAGATGCAGCGTTTTATTTTTATTTTCAAATGCCTGGAAAGCTTCTTTTTGTGAATAATGTCTCTGAAAATCGTCAACAAAGGGTCCATGATGTGTTACACCACAAGGAATGTGTGAGGGATGATAGGAGAGAAGTGTATCTGTCTGATAATAAGCGAAGATATTGAACTTTTTATTATTTTTTTTCGAAAGAAATGATAAGGCTTTATTTAAAGCTTCTTTGATATCTTCTGAACGCATCGAAAAATTAAAGCGAATTTTTATATATTTTATTCCATTAGTTTCTGATTTTTCAATCTTAGGAACCAATAGTGATTCATCTCTTTTATACAGGATAAAACCAGCAAAGATTTGATGACTGATAAAGTAGTCAGTTATTTTTAATGTGAATGAAGTTGCGCCTACCTTAAATCCATCTATATGGTGATTTGATAGATATTTTTCGTTAATGACGATTGCTATAATCATGTTTTTATTGCTTAATGATAGAGTTTTCATTTTTATTCTCTGTTGATATGTATGATATCTTTGGGTTTTAAGGTGGTAATAATAGCAAGGGCAAAATTTCCAGTTACGCGGATATGCTGAAAGGGATAAAAATAAGTGACGATTCACTTATTTTTGAATGAGGTTAAACGAGATAATCATCTTTTTCCTCAATCATCTTACCGTACTGTCTATTATGTGTTTTGGGAGCTGGTTTTTTATATATACTGATTTGATTAGTGAAATTAAATAACATTATATATAATGTGTATGTTATTTTTTATAAGTTATTGACTCTTTCAGATCATAAGATTGGTATGAAAATAAAATAGAAATTTGGCCTGCTTGGTTTATATCAGATTGTATGGTCTACATAATTCAGAGTTATATCCAAATCGTAATGTTTAGCAAATTTTCAATGAGGATGTGGTGTATTTTCTTAATATCTCTCACGTATTTAATCAATGGATGCTGAGAGTCAATAGATTCCAAATAATAGCCACTAAATAATTGCACCATCGGGTGTTTTATAGTGATAATCATCACCGGCTTTATTCGGTGATTTTAATCTGTTATTAGTCACAATTATCAGATCATAAATGAAGACTTTTTTCTATCTGAAATAGAGAGTTATTACTTAATATCCTGTCTATAAATAGGGTTAGGCCGACCCGAATTAACGCCCTGGGACATCGCGAAAGGCGGTGGTTGAAAAGGGAAATTGCTGCAAAACTTTGGTGGATTTTTTAGGTGTATTTAACAATATGATTTATCTACTAAAATTCGTTAGTGTGTTGCCCATGCGAGCGGGGATAGGCCGTTTTTGATTGAGATTTTAGCCATAATGCTGCTGTGTTGCCCATGCGAGCGGGGATAGGCCGCACTAGTTCTAATGTACGAGTTGTTGATTTGTGTGTTGCCCATGCGAGCGGGGATAGGCCGAAAATCGATTGATAAATAAAGGTTTGATTGGTGTGTTGCCCATGCGAGCGGGGATAGGCCGGTATTTTAGGGGGAATTTTAATGTTATATGCAATACGAGTTCGTTTATATCCAAATGCAGAACAACGCGAATTTTTCGCGAAAACCTTCGGGTGCTGCCGTTGGGTTTTCAATAACGCGTTGGCGTTCTGCCAACAACAATATGAGGCAGGTGAAAAACGCTCATCGGCATACGATTTAATGAAACGTATGACATTGTTGAAAAATGAATACCTGTGGTTGGTGGATGCGGACAGCCAGGCGCTAAAATATGCATGCACCTGTGTGGACACCGCGTACAAAAATTTTTTCCGTCGTGTTAAACATGGTGAAACCCCCGGATTCCCAAGATTCAAATCGAAACACCGTGGTGATGCGACATATACGGCGACAGCTGCAGCTAGCATCCAATTAACCGATCGGGCATTAAAATTACCCAAAGCGGGTTGGGTTTGCTGCCGTGGTTTTCGCCCGTTCGAGGGAAAAATTAAACGCGCTACCGTTCGTCAGACGCCAACTGGCAAATATTATGCGACTGTGCTGATTGATGATGGCCGCGATTTTCCGGCACAACCGACCATTGATTTGCGACCTATGGGAATTGATGTTGGTTGCAAAACCGAGGGCGATTTTCACCAGTTCGCGGCCCTATCTACGGGGGAGATTGTTCACAGCCCGGCAGCGTACAAACAAATTCAAAAATGTTTGCGTAGAGCACAGCGTAAACTGGCACGGAAACAGAAGGGGAGTGCCAACCGCCTGAAACAAAAGTATTGGATTGCCCGGCTGTATGAACGTGTCGCTGCCGTCCGCCGCGATTTTCTGCATAAATTCACACACCGCCTTACACGCGAAAACCAAGCCGTGGCGGTAGAAGATCTAAATGTGAAGGGCATGATGGCCAGACCGAAACCGAAGCAGGACGAGAACGGGAATTACATAGCCAATGGGGCGAGTCGGAAATCGGGATTAAATCGCTCTCTGTCCAGTGTCAGTTTAGGCGAGTTTTTCCGCCAACTGGAGTACAAATCGTTGTGGCGCGGTGTGGTGTTTTTGAAAATTGACAGATGGGCACCGTCCAGTAAAACGTGTTGCCGCTGTGGTCATGTGAATAATGAATTAACACTATCTATACGGCAATGGAAATGTGGTGCATGTGGCGCAGAGCATCACCGGGATGTGAATGCGGCAATTAATATTGCTGCGATGGCTGTTTAGTGATTTTTCAATAGGTACAGACCGTACCGAATTAACGCCCTGGGACATCGCGAAAAGCGGTGGTTGAAAAGGGAAATCGCTGTAAAATTTTGGTATATTTTTTGTGTGGATTTAACTTCATGAATTATCTATCAAAAATAGTTAGGGTGTTGCCCCTGTAAGCAGAGATAGGTCGATTTTGTTTTTACGGCCTGGACACGCACAGGGGTGTTGCCCCTGTAAGCAGAGATAGGTCGTCCGGGATGTTTAGAGGAATATTCTAGGCTGCGTGTTGCCCCTGTAAGCAGAAATAGATCCACCGGGGGTAGACGACCACTAAAAGCAATCGTCGGTAAATACTGTCACACTTAGTATCGACTGCCTAAATCACGATCACTACTCGCGCCGCTAATCATCCGTGTTAATTCTTCACAACGAACAATCTTTCCTGCGCAAAGCGTGAATCTGGCAAAAACCTCAAATTGACTTTCAGTTCCATCGGGTTTCACTACGTTTGCAGTATGATGAGTAAAAACAGTATCACCTTCTGAAACTATCTTCAGGATTGACAGTTCAATACGTGAAATGTGTTCTTTCAGAACGGCAATGTGCTGAATGAAGCTTCTATAATCCAGGCACTCTCCATTGACTACTTGCTCATAACTTTGGTCGAAGTACAACGCGATTTTGCTCTCATCGTGAGATCGCGTACTTATCATTTCTTCCAATGCATCAATGACGATTTTAGATGGGTTATTCATGTCTATCTCCTTTGTGATGCGCAAAGTGTACATGACAAGATGTCTGACTTATTATCCGTATCAGGACAACAAATACGGTTATTCCGCCAAATGATACTGATAAAGAAATTCGATTACTTCAGTCAATATACAACTCCCTGGCACCAACATACCGCTGGCCAGCTGTACCAGATTAAGCGTGGTGTTATTGCGGTAGAAACAGAGAAAGCCCAGTGGTCGGTTACAGCAGGGACATTGGGTTGGTTCCCCCCGGGAAATCGGCATAGAGCGGTGGCTATAGGCGCTGTAGAAGGAATAAGCTTTTATCTGGATCTTGATGATTGCAACCTATTCCCTTCCAGCGAGGGCATTTATGGTGCTGATCCGTTTGTGTTGAATCTCTTGGATCGCACCGCACGACGCCATGACCCAGATGACTCAAAGGAATATAAAAGCAGCCTGATGACATTATTAGGTCGTGAGATCATGCGCTCGCCTAAATTAGCGCTTAACCTTCCATTACCCGATGACAGGCGCGCTCGGAACGTGGCTGATGCTTTGCTTAAAAATCCTGAGTGTTCATGGGATCAAGAACAACTCGCGCTAAAGTGGGGATTGAGTTCACGTCACCTAAGTCGATTATTCCGTCAGCAAACCGGGCTTTCCTTCAGCCAGTGGAGGCAGCAAGCGAAAATCATTGCATCTTTGCCATGGGTTTTAGCAGGACAGTTAATCAGTGAAATTGCTGAGCGCAGTGGTTACCGTAACGTCAGTGCCTACATAGAAGCCTTCAAAAAACGCTTTGGTCAAACACCGGGACAATTTCAAATAAACAGAAGGATCACAACATCAAGTCCGAAGTGAAAAGTTGCGATGGAACAGCCCCGCCTGCGTGTTGCTCCTACAAAATGAATAACGGCAGAGTCCGCTTTAGAAAGAAACGACGTAACGCCTCACACCCGAATAAAAAGATTGAATCGAAAAACGATAGGATATATGACGCCAAAATATCAACAAAGTGTTGATTTTATGATGTCATACACTTACATTATTCAACATTGTGTTTAATAAAGGTTCGGATTAATGGCTAACATGGGGTTAATGGTTGGCAATAGTGCTGACGAACGATACGAAGAAGAGATGTTGCAGATGCTGTCTGCTGCGGTTCGTGTGATAGGCAGCGTGATCGCGTCAAATGCAGAGGTTGTGCTCCATGATCTGAGAAAGCCAGCATTTTCCATCATTGAAATCGTGAATGCGCATGTGACCGGGCGGCGGAAAGGGGATTCCTTGCTGGCGGGTGTGCGCACAGACAAAGCGTTTATTATCGCGATGGAAGAAAGCCGGGAACCCGTCACCCTGCTACTAGACTATGAAACCTTCACTGGCACCGGTACACCGCTACGTAGCAGCACCGCTATCTACCGGGGCAGAAACACGCGTCCCTTTGCCGCGTTGTGCATTAATGTGGATAACGAGGGCATCAAACATGCCTTGAATATACTTCAGAGCCTTACCGCGTTACCCCCGCTACTGGTGGATACGCCATCCCAGGAAGCGAGCCAGTCTGAGACGTCACATGACAATATCGAAGACCTGATGCGAGATATTATCACTAGCGCCACAGAACGCGGTCCGGGAAGTCGTCGAATTGACAGTAAACAGGCCAAACTACATGCCGTGCAACAGATGCAGGAGAAAGGCATTTTCCTTATGAAAGGCGGTGTTGAAAAAGCGGCGACGGCTCTCGGAGTGACTCGCTATACAATTTACAACTACCTCGATGAATTGAAGAACGCTGGCCGCTAATTGTTGCTGCCTCAACCCGGAGATCCCATGAAAAGAGATACCAACTCAATGCCATACCCGTTTGCGCGGGCAGTGACGGCTAACGGCTTCCTGAGTATCCGTACCCCATTACTAGAGTCCCTGCCATTGGGTCAACTGAACGGCACGCGTGTTTGGCTGAAAATGGAAGCCTTACAACCCTCTGGCTCTTTTAAAATTCGCGGGATTGGTCATGCCTGCGAGCGCCATAAGGCAAATGGAGCGCGTCGCTTCATCTCCTCTTCCGGGGGGAATGCCGGTCTGGCTGTCGCCTATGCAGGACGTCAGCTCGGTGTCCCGGTGATTGTCGTGGTGCCAGAAACCACGGCTGAACGTGTCAGGCATTTACTGAAACAGGAAGGGGCAGAGGTCATTGTGCACGGGAAAATGTGGTCGGAAGCCAATGAACTGGCGCTGTCCCTGCTGACGGAGGAGGACGCTTTCTTGCATCCTTTCGACGATCCCCTTCTCTGGTACGGCCATGCCGCTATGATTGATGAAGTGGTGGCCGAAGGCGTACGGCCGGATGCCGTTATCCTCTCCGTGGGTGGCGGCGGGTTGCTGGCCGGGGTTGATGAAGGATTACGTCGTCATGGTCTTAAGGATGTGCCTGTTTATGCGGTTGAGACGGAGGGCATGGCCTCTTATTTCGCCTCCCTGGATGCGGGTCGGTTAACGGAAGTGCCGGTTCTGACGGGGGTGGCGACCACGCTAGGGGCGAGTCAGGTCTGTCAGCGAGCCTTTGAAGTGGCACAAGAAAGACCGGTTGTGCCGGTGCGCGTGACTGATCGCGAGGCTGTGGACGCCAGCTTGTCATTTCTGGACGATCACCGCACGCTGGTCGAACCTGCCTGTGGTGCTTCACTTGCTGTCCTGTACGGCAAAAAAATCCCGATCAGCGGTTATAACAATGTGTTGGTTATTGTCTGCGGCGGTTCAACGGCCACCGTTGACGCACTGAAATTAATGGTATGAATCGCTACCAGCTTAAATGTTGTGGGGTATTTTCAGCCATTCCGCTATCGCTTCCCCACATTTCCCCTGAATCCCACTAACAAAGTATTGTTTCTCGGTTCAGCTTATTAGATTATAGAAGGTTATGTTAAAGCGATTTTTGCATTGAGGAAAAAATGATGAGTGAGGCTGATGCCCGCCCGACAAACTTTATTCGTCAGATTATTGACGAAGATCTGGCAACGGGTAAACATACATCCGTACATACCCGCTTTCCACCTGAACCTAACGGTTATCTGCATATCGGCCATGCCAAGTCGATCTGCTTGAATTTCGGCATCGCTCAAGACTATCAGGGACAATGCAACCTACGTTTTGATGATACAAACCCGGTAAAAGAAGATATCGAATACGTTGAATCGATTAAAACTGACGTCCAGTGGTTGGGTTTCCAGTGGAGTGGGAATATTCGCTACTCTTCTGATTATTTCGATACCCTGTATCAATACGCGATTGAGTTAATCAATAAAGGATTAGCGTATGTCGATGAGCTGTGTCCTGACGAGATCCGTGCATATCGCGGTACATTGAAAGAGCCAGGTAAAAACAGCCCATATCGGGATCGCAGCGTAGAAGAAAACCTGGCTTTATTTGAAAAAATGCGAGCCGGTGAGTTTGCTGAAGGTAAAGCGTGTCTGCGGGCCAAAATTGATATGTCCTCACCGTTCATCGTCATGCGTGATCCGGTTATTTACCGCATCAAATTTGCAGAGCATCACCAATCAGGTCATAAGTGGTGTATCTATCCGATGTACGATTTCACCCACTGTATTTCCGATGCACTGGAAGGGATCACCCATTCCATCTGTACACTGGAATTTCAGGATAACCGTCGTTTGTACGATTGGGTATTGGATAACATTACGATTGATTGCCACCCACGTCAGTACGAGTTTTCTCGCCTGAATCTGGAATATACGGTGATGTCAAAGCGTAAACTTAACCAGCTGGTGACCGAGAATATCGTTGATGGCTGGGATGACCCACGTATGCCAACTATTTCTGGATTGCGTCGTCGTGGTTATACAGCGGCATCTATCCGTGAATTTTGTCGCCGCATTGGAGTGACGAAACAGGACAACAATGTTGAAATGGCCGCGCTGGAATCCTGCATTCGCGATGACCTGAATGAAAATGCGCCCCGTGCTATGGCGGTTCTTGATCCGGTGAAACTGGTGATCGAGAATATGCCGGAAGGTGAAGTGATCCTGACGATGCCTAACCATCCGAATAAACCGGAAATGGGCAGCCGTGAAGTGCCGTTCAGTCGTGAACTGTATATTGATCGCGCGGATTTCCGTGAAGAAGCGAATCGTCAATACAAGCGTCTGGTGCTGGGCAAAGAGGTACGTCTGCGCAATGCTTATGTGATTAAAGCTGAGCGTGTTGAAAAAGATGCGCAAGGCAATATCACAACAATTTATTGCCAGTATGACGAACAGACGCTGAACAAAGATCCCGCTGATGGCCGCAAGGTGAAAGGGGTGATTCACTGGGTCAGCGCTGCCTACGGTGTTCCGGCAGAATTCTACCTGTATGACCGCCTGTTCAGCGTAGCAAATCCGGGAGCGGAGGATGATTTCTTATCCACGATTAATCCAGCGTCGCTGATGATCCGTAAGGGATTTGTCGAACCGGGTCTGGTCAATGCGTTACCAGAAAAAACTTACCAGTTTGAACGTGAAGGTTATTTCTGCGCTGACAGTCGCCTCTCAAGTGCTGATCGTTTGGTCTTTAACCGCACCGTTGGTCTGCGTGATACCTGGGCAAAAATCTCACAAGGATAATGTGACGCTGTTTACTTAACCTGTACACCAAAAAGCGTGATTATTTTCACGCTTTTTTTATCAGTAGTGCGGTGTGGCTATCTCATCGTTGGCTAATCTAATCGTGCTTAAAGCGACTTGCCGACTAGCTTAAGCTAATCGGCAGAAGCTTATTCAGATGAAATTAAACACCTGAGTAGAATTATCCTGCTTTTTCATCATGAAATGCGCTATCTTTGCGGCAATCACCAGCGGCGCAGTGACCATATAAATAAAGACTGTGGTTTGAAAGTTTAATGCCATAACGCTCAGCGATGTTTCTCTGGCGTTCTTCAATAAACTCGTCATTAAATTCAATGACCTTCCCGCAATCGAGACAAATCAGGTGGTCATGGTGATGTTGCTGAGTGAGTTCAAAAACCGATTTACCGCCTTCAAAATTGTGGCGTGTGACAATGCCGGCATCATCGAACTGGTTCAACACGCGATAGACAGTGGCGAGGCCAATCTCTTCACCGATATCAATCAGTTTTTTGTAGAGATCCTCCGCACTGACATGATGGCATTCTGGGTCCTGTAGCACTTCCAGAATTTTCAAACGTGGAAGTGTGACTTTAAGTCCAGCATTTTTCAATGCTTTATTGTTGTCGGTCATGCGGATTCAGTCCTGTAACTAGGGTTAAGTGAACTTATGATACTTGGGGGTATCGTGAGGGAATCATGATTCTGTTTTCACGCAGTTGATTATAGGCATGGATAGTCAAAATGAAAACCATACCTATTCCGGAATCATGACACATTATGCAAGAATAATCCCGCTTGAAAGGGTATTATTCTCTTTATTATGCATCCAGGATGGCTGACAGACTCATTTCAGCCTTAATTTGTTGTACCCAGGCTTCAACGCGTTCATCTGTCAATTCTGGTTGGCGATCTTCATCAATAGCCAGACCAATAAAGTGGGTGTCATCGGCCATGCCCTTCGAGGCTTCAAAGTGATATCCTTCGGTTGGCCAGTGCCCTACAATAATTGCGCCATTAGGCTCAATAATATCGCGGATAGTGCCCATGGCATCACAGAAGTATTCTGCATAATCTTCCTGATCACCACAGCCGAACAAAGCAACCAGTTTTCCGTCGAAATCAATCTCTCCCAGTGTTGGGAAAAAATCATCCCAGTCACATTGGGCTTCGCCGTAATACCAGGTTGGGATGCCAAGCAGCAGGATATCGAAAGCGTCAATGTCTTCTTTGCTGCTTTTGGCAATATCGTGGACTTCAGCAACATCAGCACCACCCAATTTTTCTTGGATCATTTTGGCGATGTTCTCTGTGTTGCCGGTATCGCTGCCGAAGAATATACCTATTATTGCCATAAAATGGGTTAACCTCTTGTTTTATTCGTGTATTAAATCCATACACATCACGCTGAAATCAGCTAGAAAAATGTCAGTTTTAGTCACATGAAAAGCGTTATTCTGACCAAACATCAATGACAAATCTGTCAAATTTGTGTGGTGACATCGCTTTATTGCCGTTGAATAAATGCCGTTAATTGGCAGGATGATTTTTTTCTGCCAGTTGGGCTACCAGCATTTGCTCAATCAATTCACTGCGGCTGATATTACGCTGTTTTGCCAGATGATTAAGTATGTCGACGGCCTCTTCATTCAGTTTAAGTTCCACTCGACGCAGTCCTTTTACCTTATCTCGCCGCAACTGGTTGCGTTTATTGATTCTAAGCTGCTCATCCCTGGACAGCGGATTTGTTTTCGGTCGCCCTGGCCTGCGTTCATCTGCGAACAAATCCAGTGTGGTGCGATCAGTTTGTTCTTTTGCCATAAATTCAATTGATAATGGGCGTGTACCAACAATATAGCCGGCAATAATACCTTAGCTGGACGCGTGCCGCTACTGGCTAGTCTGGTTTTTCCGAGGGATAGCCAATGGCATTGGGCAGAAAAAGGGAAGAGTGATGATATTTTTGACGATACTCTTTTGGTGTTAATCCATGACAGCGTTTGAACAACTCCCTGAAATAGCGGGTATCTTCATAACCGACTTCATGGCTGATCTCTTCAATGGATTTTTGGGATTTTTCCAGCCAGTGTTTTGCCTGTGACAGGCGGATTTGCTGGATATATTGGATCGGGGTTTTGCCTGTAGCGATCTTAAAACGGCGTTTCATCTGGCGTTCGCAAAGATGAATTTTATTGGCTAAATCAGCGACAGATAAAATTTCAGAGGGAAACGTATGCATCCAATCTTGCAGTTTGTGGATCAGCGCATCGGCGTGCTGGCGATAAGGGGTGAAGCCGGCGGAATCAAACAGGGCTGTGCTGTCATTTTCATCTAACAAAAATTTTGTACATTGTTCTCTGGCATATTGTCCGTATACCAACTCAATGATATTTAACATACAGCTTCCGCAGCCATAAGCACTGGAGATACAGAATCGGTGGTTATCGCTGATAATTTTTTTGTCGGTATAGAGAGGAATATGGGGGAAGCGTTTTTTGAATTCGGGGAAAAAATGAGGGTGAATGGTGGCGCCGTTGTTTAATAATCCTGCTTGGGCAAGGATAAACGTGCCTGAGCATATTGAAACGATCGGAATGCGTTTTTCATCCATCGCCTGAATCCATGCAATGATTTCTGGCGTGCAATGTCGCGTTTCCCATTCCGGAAAGCCCAGTGAACCGACCAGAATCATATCGGGTTGTTGTCCGCAATCCAGGGAAGCAGCGAGGGTGCTATGGGGGAAGCGTGTAGAGCCCATCAACAGGTTATTCGTATGATTTCTGTTTTCCTGATGGGGTGGAGAGATAATGCTGACATGGGGGGCAGCGCCGCCAATAGTATTAGCGGCGATAGTGAGAATTTCGATCGGCATGGCAACCGACGTGACCGAGGTATGCGAAAAAACTAACGCGATAACAGAGACTTGTTTCATGGTTATATTCTCTTCCTTAAGAACACCTTGTCATGCGGTATGACTTGAATGATGAAATTAATTTTAAGATGAAACCCGCCTCTTGTCTTTAATGGATGACTTTTTTATAGCAATAATAATCACCAAGTGATAATCAATAGAGTAACCTTAGGTCGTTTGTTGATGCCAAAGTTGTGCATATAACCCTTTTTGTTGTATCAGGGCATCGTGTGAGCCGGATTCAGCGATTTTCCCCAGATCTAACACAAAAATCTTATCGGCATGGCGGAGGGTATTCAGCCGGTGAGCGATACAGATGACCGTTCGATGACGACATATTTCATCCATATTGCTCATGATGGCGGCCTCAGATTCATAATCCAGTGCAGAGGTGGCTTCATCCAGGATCAGAATCTTGGGATCACTGAGCAATGCCCTTGCCAATGCAATCCGCTGTCGCTGCCCGCCAGAAAGATTACCGCCTTTTTCACCCACCTGATGCGCAAATTGATGAGGAAATGCCTGGATAAAATCCATCGCCCCGGCCAGGGTCGCGGCCTTATGGATTTCCTCATCACTGGCATTAGGCTTACACAGGCGGATATTGTCCGCAATACTGCCGGAGAACAGAATACTTTCTTGTAAGACGACACTCATATGGCGGCGCAGTGATACGGGATCAGCGATCGCCAGATCCATGCCATCCACCAATACCTGACCGTGTTGCGGGACATAGAGGCGTTGCAACAAGCGTGTCAATGTGCTTTTGCCAGAACCCGATGGCCCCGTAATACCAATAAATTCACCGGCCTTAATCTCCAGTGACAGGTTCGCCAGGACTTCGGGGGTATCAGCATGATAGCGAAAGCGAATATTTCTGAATTCAATTTGGCCAGCCAGTTCCGGTGAGGAGACCAGCCCCTGTTGACTGTTTTCCATCGGCTCATCAAGGATATCTCCCACCCGGCGCAGGGCGATCAGGGTATGCTGGAAATCTTGCCAGACTTGCGCCAACCGCAGGATCGGTTGAGTCACGTGTCCGGCCAGCATATTAAACGCAATGAGTTCACCGGGGGATAAATCGCCTTTCAGCACTGCCCGGACGCCCCACCACAGTAGCAGCGCGGCCACCATTTTTTGGATCAGCTCAATCCCTTGCCCAGCCGCCAGCCCGCTTTTTTGGGCGGTAAAACGTCGGATTAACTGTTGACTCAATACCTTCTGCCATTGATGCAAAAAACGTTTTTCAGTTGCAGTGGTCTTGATGGTTTCAATCCCGGTAACCGCTTCGGTCAGGAAACTGGTGGCATTGGCATCAGCTTCATACTCTTTTTCTACTTTGCTTCGAATCATCGGCCCGACAGTCAGCCAGAGTAAAAAATAGAGCACCAGTGAACTGATCACGATCCCTGTTAGCAGGGTGGAATAATGAAACATCACCCCCAAAAACAGCAGGATAAAAATCAGATCAAGCAGCAGCATGAGGGTAGAGCCGGTCAAAAATTGGCGGATATGCGCCATTTCCCTGACTCTGGCAATAATCTGCCCTGTTTGTCGTTGTTTGAAATAGGGCAGGGGTAATCCCACAAGATGGCGATACAGGCGGCCGGAAAGCTCAGAATTGATTTGGCTCGCCATATGCCCGAACACCGTATTACGCATAAAACCATACAAAGGCTCCGCTAATGCCAGTGCCAGCATGGCGATACCGAGAACGTGCAGGCTGGAAACACTCCGCCCGACCAGCACTTTATCGATGATATTCTCAAATAATAAAGGGGATGCCAGCGCAAAAAGTTGCAACACGATAGCGAACAGAAAAATGTCCCGTAACTGGTTTTTTTGCCTGAAAATAGCGGGATAAAACCAGCTCAGACCAAATTTAACGTCTTGCTTAGTCAGTGTTTTGTCAGCCAGTAGTAGTACCCGATATTCATCGTGATCGTGCTCACCTGGTATGACATGAGCCAACGGATGTACAGTGGATTTGCCGGTGGCAGGATCAAACACCGTTAAGGTGTCAGCACAGATGTCTGACAGTACCCACCAACGCTGATCTAATTGAATCAATGCGGGCAAAGGCAGTGTGGCCGCCGTCCCGACGGTCAGACGCTCAAACTGACTGTGCAGCCCGATCGCATCTGCTGCTTCACGCAGTTGTGAATTTGTCAGTGCCAGAGAATCCACACCCAGACTATGGTGCAATTGTTCGACCGAAGCGATCTTATGAAACTGTTTCCCTAAATGGGCGATACAATCCAACGCGTAATTGTTTGCTTCTTGGCCGTCAGATTTGCCCGCATGGTGGGTGAAGGAGAACGTATCAGCCATGATTATTTCTCCCTCAACGCTTCAGATTGATATTCCTGAATTGGGCTGAGCAGGTAATCAATCACTCTTCGTTTATCGGTTTTGATCTCCGCGACAATAGACATTCCCGCCGTGATTTCAACCGGTTTTCCATCCACCATAATATTGTTCTGTTTGAGACTGATTTGTGCCGGGAAAACCAGCCCCAGCCGTTCATCGTTGGTGGAATCCCGCGAAATGCTGAGTAACTCCCCTTCAATGGTGCCATAGCGAGTATAAGGGAAAGCATCGACCTTAACGGTAACGTGCTGACCCGGGTAGACAAAACCGACATCTTTATTCAGGATCTGGACTTCAGCCAGTTGTACCTGTTCGTCAGGCACAATCACCATCAGATTTTGAGCCGGTTGCAGAACCGCACCGAGAGTATGCACACTTAATTGTTGAACGGTTCCCGCCACGGGAGCGCGTACCACCTCAAGATCTTCCCGTTCCTGCATCTTGGAAATTTCCTGCTTTATGGCGGCCAATTGCATCTCTGCCTGTTTTCTTTTCTCAAACCATTCACGCTCTTTTTGTGCTTTGAGGCTGTTTAGCCGTTCCTCCAGACTCTTATATTGCGTCATCAGAATACCGAATTCCGATTTCTGTTGAGCGATCAGCCTTTCTGTTTCCAGAAACTCTTTTTCCTGCTCCAGATACTCCACCTTGCTGATGACTTGTTTTTGGCTCAATGTCTTGCGCGCCTGTAAACGCTGGCTGATATTTTCCCGCAGATGGCTCAATGAATGGATATCACTGTTTCGTGCCTGTTGAGACGTCAGGTTCACGGCCATTTCCGCATGGATATTGGTGATAGTGGCGTCGAATTCCTGCTTTTCGTGAAAGTAGTGAGCCAAAATTTTTGCCTGTTTTTCGGTGGATTGCTGTTGGAAAAGTGGCAGGGATTTCGGCGCTTGTTGCTCAAGCAGAGCCTGATAGCGGATTGTCTCTTCCATCAAATAGTCTCGTTGCTCAAGCAAACGGGCGATATCTTGATTGACCCCGAGCGTATTGAGCGTCAGTAGTGACGCCCCTTTCTCAACGTGCTGGCCGTTTGTGACATGAATGGCCATCAGGCGGCTTTGTTCGTAAGCCTGAATGATTTGAGAACGACCCGATGCGATCAAACGTCCGGTTGCGGTTGCCTGTACATCCAGTTGCCCCAGATAAGCCCATAGTAAAGCAACCAAAACCCCCATACTCAGGGTGATTGCCGTATAACGGGCAAACGGAGAAGGCGGACGTTGTGACAATGCCAGGTGTGTAGGCAAAAAATCATAATAGTGGGGAGCAGTACGTAACCGTTTGATCCCTTTGCGTAAGATAGCCTTAAGCACGTGTTGGCTCCTCCTGTTGTGTTTCTTGTTTTAACTCTTGTTGTAACTGCCAAAGCTTCCGGTAGTGTTTGCCGTATTGCAAAAGCTGTTCATGGCTGCCTTGTTCAATGATTTGCCCCTGATGTAACACAATAATCCGGTCGCATTGGCGAACAGTAGAGAGCCGGTGTGCGATAGTGATCACGGTTCTGCCTTGGGCGATGGTCGCCATATTGGATTGAATAATGGCTTGTGATTCATCATCCAGTGCGCTGGTGGCTTCATCAAGGATCAGGATTTTGGGTTCTGACAACAGGGTTCTGGCAATCGCCAGCCGTTGCCGCTGGCCACCTGATAGCGATTGTCCTCCTTCGGCAATCACGGTGTCATACCCCATTGGCAACTTGAGAATAAAATCGTGGGCTCCTGCCCGTTTTGCCGCTGCAATGACGGCGGATAACGGGGCATCGGGGCAGGATTGCGACAAGTTCTCATACACGGTTTTATGAAATAAGACGTTTTCCTGCAAAACGATCCCAACTTGTTGCCTGAGGGATTCAACATCGAAATGTGGCAGAGGAATACCATCCAGCGTAATCGCACCACTTTCCGGGGTATAAAGGCGTAAAAGCAAACGGGCAAGGGTACTTTTTCCCGACCCGGAAGTACCGACAACACCCACCGTCTCCCCTGCCCGGATATCCAGCGTGAAGCGGTTAATGGTTGGCGGCAGATCGGGTTGATAGCGAAAAACAACGTCGGAGAATGAGATCGCACCGTGTAGCGCAGGGTGTGCTTGATCGGAACCTGATTGTTGCTCGGTGGGCAGATTCAGCATATCGCCTAATTTCTCAATGGCAATGCGGGAGCGGATAAATTGCCCCCAGAGTTGCACCAACTTAGCCAGCGGTTGTTGGGTATGACTGACCATCATATTGAAGGCGATCAATTGACCAATGGTCATGTGCAGGGAGAGCACTTCTGATGCGCCTAACCAGATAATGATTGCACTGGTGACTTTTTGTAACATCATTACCAGATGGCCGGAACTGTTATCCCATTGCTGGACGTCATAACTGGTACTGACCATCTTTTCAGTCTGGCTGTCCCAGCGACGAACAAAACGAGGTTCAACGGCCAGACTTTTGAGTGTTTCGGCACCTGCTACGGTTTCGGTCAGGAAAGCGGTATTGATTGCGGCATGGGTAAATTGTTTTTCCACCGCTTGTTCAATTTTGGGCGTGACCCACCAGGCCAGCAGGGCATAACACGGTATGGTCAGCAGGAAGATCAGCGTCAGCATCCCAGACAGCAGACTCATGACGTAAATAAAGATGAACATGAACAAAACATCGATACACAGTGTGAACATGGTGCCGGTTAAAAATTCACGAACCGTTTCCAGCTCCCTCACTCGTGTCACAATCGCACCGACTTGGCGGGATTTAAAAAACAGCAAGGGCAGGCCAAACAGGTGGCTAACCAGCTTCAAACCGAGTTTTATGTCAATTCGGTTGGCGGTGTGGGCATACTGATACTCTCGTAGTCCCCGCAGAATGACTTCAACCAATCCGGCCGCCACCAACCCGAAAATCAGCACATCCAGTGTAGAAAGTGCCTGGTGAACAAGCACCTTGTCCATCACAACCTGGACGACTAAAGGCGAGATCAGCGCCAGAATCTGTAACACGAAAGAAAACAACATGATTTCTGTCAGGTTCTTCTTTTGTCTGACAAACTCAGGAATAAACCAGCGAAGATTAAATTGGCTACTTTTTTGGTGTATTTTTATCCACCGGCCATTCCATAAACTGATAAATTCTTCTTTATCCAATATCTCAGGTGTGTCTTGATGAGGCTTTTGAATTAAGACCCGTTGTTCATCATATTTTGCCAGAATGAAGGGTTGACCCTCCTGGCTGAACAAAATGGCGGGCAGGGAAATGGCAGCTAACTGCTTATTTATCGAGTATTTATTTTTGATTTTTATATGGTATTCTTTTTGTAACTTATTTATAACAGAAATATAATCATCACCATCGTTTACGTTTTTATTCGCTGTGGTTGTATGATTCCTATTAGATATCATGATAATTAAATTAATTAATGATATTGTTTTTTTTTCTATTTCATTCATTAAATTGAATCTACGTTAAATAAGACATTAATCTCTTGATTGAGGAAATAACCGGAAACAGTTATCTATTAAGTCATTTTAATAAATTTATTAAAAGATATTAGCGATTCTCAACGCGCATGCGGGTTGGTAATTCGGACAAAATATAGCGGTTAAACAGACATTTTTCTATTTATAGATTGATTTTACCCAATAAATAGATATATTTTTTGTACAAAATAGCCAATAATTCGAGTATAACAGGTAATACCGCAATCATCGTAGATAAACTGCCATGGAATGTCGTTAAACCGTCATGAATTTGGCTTTATTTATGATTTAATCATATTAATTTAATACGAATTTAACATTAAATTAATATCTAATTAATGGATAATGCTATGTCTGAAAAATTTGTGCAAACCATCTCAAGTGTTAATTATAACAAAGGCGTATTCTCTCTTTATTTTGTGGGGCAAGAGCCGAATAGAATGGCAAATGGCATGCTGGCAGAAAATGATCAGGAATTACAATTAAAACAAGTTATTCATATGCCCGCGTCTGGCTTTATGTATATGGTTTCCATGGTAAAAAGTATGCTGGAAGATCCCAGAATGGAAGCTGAAATGAATAACTTGATCGCGGCGGGTTTTTTGCCTATGCCTGAGATCAATGAAAATGAAGCGTCTGCTGAAGCGGAAGCAAATACTCAGGCAACGGCTGAATCAACAAAACATTCAAAACGTCATACTGAAACATCGAAATAACATCAGCAAGATTTTATCAGGTCGTGGCTAGTCTATGATGATCACGCATCAATCAGCTGCACTGAGTACGACTGAAATACAGGCAATGATGGGTGGGGTCATGTTACTTTGTCAACATTCCCCCCTGCATCGGCGTTATTTGGTTGCTGAATGGCAACAGCGCATTTTGCCTTCATTCCAGCTCAATCAGTTTTGCTATTACCAAGATGAACACCAACGCCCAGTTGCTTTTTGTAATTGGGCTTTTTTGTCTGACAGTAGCCGGAAAGCGATCCTTGCCGGTGAACGGGAAATCTCGCGGGAAGACTGGCGCTCTGGCCAGCATATTTTTTTCCCGGAGATGATTGCCCCTTTCGGACATGCACGTGCCATTGCCTGCGATCTTCGCCGGCGGGTCTTTGCCGCATGGAAAGGACAAAAAGCCTGCACTGTCAGGGGAACTTTGGATGTTCAAAATGACCACTGTATCCGTCGGGTACAGTGGTTTACTGTTTAATTTTTCTGCCCAATACCAGGATTATTTATGGGAAAATCAGTCGGCCGTAGCATAGTGTATGCCTTTACCGGTGTATATGAAGATGATGACGGTGGAAATAGTATCAATGCCATTGGCCTTGGCGGAGTCATTAATGCTTATGGCGGGAATGACCATATTGTTGTGGGCTCCTTGGCAGTAAGAGTCAATACAACATGGGGACACGATACGATTGTCGGGGGAGCCGGATATCTGGATATCCATGATACCAGTGGCTCCCTGACCGTAAAAGGTGGGGCGGGTTATACTTCAATCAATAAAACACAAAGTGGCACGATAGACTATAGCGGCGCGGCGGGAGGATTGAGGATCAATCACACCGGAGATAGTGGTGGTATTCATTATGCAGGAGCGTCTGGATACAATAGCATCACTCGTAAAGGGTTGCAGGGTGATATTAGCTTCAAGGGGGCAGGCGCTTACAACGAACTCTGGCATGAAACCAATCAGGGCAATCTCTCTTTTGCTGGCGCAGGTGCCGGCAATAAGATTGACCGTACTTGGTTTAACAAATATCAAGGCTCCCAGGGGGATGTGACCTTTGACGGAGTTGGCGCAGCGAACGTCATCAGTTCCAGAGTCGAGACGGGAAATATTCATTTTACCGGTGCCGGTGCCTATAACCATATTGCTCGTAAAGGTAAGGCTGGAGACATTACCCTGAAGGGCGCGGGTGCTTATAACCGTGTTGAGCGTATCCGTCAGGCCGCTGACAGTTACTCTGAAACCAGGGGGGACATCCGGTTTGACGGTGCTGGCGGATATAATAGCCTCTACTCCGATGTGGCACACGGTAATATCCATTTCACGGGGGCGGGTGGTTATAACGAGATTACCCGCAAGGGCGCAGGCAATGACTTTGGCAGTGAAGGGATAGAATATGCCAAAGCTGAAGACGTGGTGCTGACCAATGCCACCATGAGTGGTGAATGGATTGGCGCCTCTCATCAGGTCGTGGGATTTAAATCGGCACGTGAGCCGAATACTTACCTGTTTGCCTTTGAGGATGGCACTTATACGAAAATCAACAAGGTTAAGCTCTCCAATGATCCTGAAACTGGCAACTTGAGATACTACTCGACGGCTTGGTATAAAGCAGGGAAGCATCTCCAGGGGCTGGATAAACAGGATATCTCCGTTGAAGGGGGCTTTAATTCTGTTGGCATAGATGGCGCTTATACGTTGTCAAACCTGACGGTTGAACAGCGAAAAGCTGTATCCATTGATGCTGTTGAGCAAAAACTGGTGGAAAACCAATGGGTGAATTATGGCGGTGGTGTCCTGATTAATGCCGCCGATATCACGCTGTCTGATGCCAGGATGGGCGGTTATGCCGTTTACGGAGATGGAACGACGGTTGATGTCACAGCGGTGAAATCCAACCGGATGCCAAACACCTATGTTTATGCCAAGGCATTTGGCAGATACAAAAAGGTGGTGGTGGTTGAACTGAAAAACGACCCCGAAACTGGGATGCTGCAATACTTTGCACGTCCTTGCTACAAGTTCAGTGAGACTCCGCTGGATTTTGCCAACGAAATTTTCTCTGCGGACAACGGTTATAACCCTATGAAAACCGGCAGCTATTCGCTGAGTGACCTGCATTACCGTGTGAATACCGAACGCACAATTTCCGCCCGTGTGTCGGATATGCATGAATATAACGATCTTGAGCTATTCAAATCGGCCACTGATAGCGGTGAAAGTTCAGGGGATATTCATTATACCGGTGCAGGTGGCGGCAACGTCATTAAATCCAATGTCACACGCGGTAATGTCTACTTTAATGGCGCGGGTATTGCCAACGTCATTCTTCATCAGGCGCAGCAGGGTGATATGAACGTCAATGCAGGTGGTGGTGCCAACGTGCTGGTGCGCGTGGGTGATGGCCGCTACCTTGCTCATCTGCTGGCAGTGGGCAATATCTCCATTCACAAAGGCAATGGCAACAGTCGTATCTTCATGGGCGGTGGTTTCAATACCCATACCCAAATTGGTGATGGTGAAGCCTTCTGGTTTGGTGTTGGTGGGGCTAATGTGCTGACGCAAAAGGGCAATGGCAACGTTTCCTCAATTCTTGTGGGTGGCACAAACGTCCTGACCAAGATGGGTGAAGGCGATCTCGAATCCGCGATGTTGGGCGGCGCTAATGTGATCACCCATATCAGCAATGATCATGAGACTTCCGATACGAAAGCCATTGCACTGGGTGGCGCGAATGTCCTGACGAAAAAAGGCAAAGGCGATCTCCTGTCGGTGATGGGCGGTGGCGCTAATGTCCTGACCCATGTCGGTGATGGAAAAACCACCGGTATTATGCTGGGCGGTGCGAATGTCCTGACTAAAGTCGGCAATGGTGATACAACGGGCGTTATGTTAGGTCTCGGCAACGTGCTGACTCATGTGGGTGATGGGCAGACGGTAGGGGTGATGGCCGCTGCCGGTAACGTCTTCACCAAAGTCGGTGATGGCACAACCGTTGCCGCGATGGTGGGGGCAGGCAATATTTTTACTCATGTCGGTGAGGAAAATGCCTGGGCATTGATGGGCGGCGGCGGAAATATTTTCACGAAAGTGGGGAACGGCGATGCGCTGGCATTAATGTTGTCATTAGGAAATGTCTTTACGCACGTTGGCGACGGCATGAGTGTGGCCTTGATGATCGCCAAAGGCAATATTGCCACTAAAGTCGGTGACGGTAATGCACTTTCCGCCATGATTGGTCAAGGCAATCTCTTTACGCAGATAGGTCACGGCTCAACTTTTGCGGCCATGATCGGCGGTGCGAATGTTTTGACCAAAGTCGGCACCGGCTTGACCGCCGCACTGATGGTGGGTAAGGCCAATATTTATACCCACGTATCCCGCCAGGGGGAAGACAGTACCAGCATCGGTCTGTTTGCCGGAAGCGCCAATGTCATGACAAAAGTGGGGGATGGTACAACACTGGCCGCCATGTTTGGCCAAGCCAATATCATGACGCATGTCGGTGACGGTTTGACCGGTGTGCTGGCCTTAGGCAAAGCCAATATCGTGACAAAAGTGGGTGATGGCTTTATGGGCGTCATTGCCGTATCTGAGGCCAATGTGGTGACGCATGTTACGCAAGACAATGAGAAGGCAAGCACAACCGCTGCGGTCTTGGCGGGTAAAGGTAACCTACTGACTAAAGTGGGCAATGGCACCACGGTGGGGCTGCTGGTATCCAAAATCGGCAATATCATGACCCATGTGGGTGACGGGACGACAATCGGGTTTGCCAAAGGCGAAGCCAACCTCATCACGAAAGTGGGGAATGGGACAGGCATCAACGCCGCGTGGGGCAGAGCCAATATCATCACGCATGTGGGTGACGGTGATCGCTATAATTTTGCCAAAGGCGATGCGAATATCATCACTAAAGTCGGTGACGGTCAGGAAGTCACGGTTGTTCAGGGGCAGGCCAACATCATTACCCATATCGGTGATGGTGACGATTACACTGGCACGTGGGGTAAGGCTAACGTCATCACCAAAGTGGGGGATGGCCGCCATGTCGTGCTCGCCAAAGGTGAAGCGAATATGGTGACCCAAATCGGCGATGGTGATAGCTTCAATGCCTTATGGAGTCAGGGCAATGTTGTCACCAAAGTCGGTGATGGTATGCAAGTCACCGCCGCCAAAGGTAAGGGCAACATCACGACGACCGTGGGTGATGGCCTTAGTGTGACGGCTGCTCATGGCGACCTGAATGTCAACACCAAAGTGGGTGATGGTGTTTCCGTCAATGTGGCCTGGGGGAACTTCAACGTTAATACCCGCGTGGGGGACGGCCTGAATGTTTCCGTCATGAAAGGTCAAGGCAATGCCAATATCCGTGTCGGTGATGGTTTGAACGTTAACGCCTCTTATGCCCGCAATAACGTGGTCATTCAGGTAGGTAACGGCGATTTCTATAATCTTGCGCTGGCAGCCAGCAATACCCATAGCGACAAATTGAAAGCCCTGTTTGAGAATGTCAAACAGACCGTGCTGGGCAGTGCGGGTAGCCAGGGCATCAATTATCTGGTGAATGGCGATGAAGCCAATACATCGGGCACCCATAAGGGACGTGGTGCCATCGACTTGCCGGAAGTCTCTTCCCTAAATGGCTTTAAGCTGACCGAAATCGGTGAAGTGACCTCTGATTTGCAAAACAACCTGAAAGGTGCTGTGACGAGCACGGATGCGCCAGATATTGACCGTATCCAAAATACACTGGGCGATGAGAAGCGGTTAAACCCTAATCAGGCGCGTAATCTTATCATCAATGGTGATTTTGAACAGGGAAACCAGGGATGGCAGTCTACAAACGGTATTGAAGCCCAGTACTCTGCTCAGGCTTATGGCCTTAGTGATAGTGGTCACGGCAAGTATGTCAGTGAACTTGATGTTCAGGGCAATACTTGTATTTATCAGGAGATCCGCTCTCTCAACGCGGGCGAATCCATCAATCTTAGCTTTGACTTTGCCAGACGTCCCAATAGCTCCACTGATAATGGTATGCAAGTATTGTGGAACAATCAGGTCGTGTTCTCAGTTTCTGCGGGTAAAACCGAATGGAAAAATCAGACATTGACGCTGACGGCACAGGCGGGCAGCAACCGATTGGAGTTCAAAGGCACAGGTGAGAGTGACGGCCTTGGTTATGTTCTGGATAACGTGGTTGCAAAATCTGAGTTATCGGACAGTGGCATTGTTGAACATGTGCAGCAAGATCAAGCCGCGCAGAGCGCCTTGCAGGATAAGGAAAGGGCAGAAGCTGATCGCCTGCGTCTGGTACAGGAACAGAATAGACAACTGGACGCTATTTCGGGCACACAAGATCAACTGGAGTCCACGGATCTGGCGGCGCTGAATACGAATGGGCAAGAACAGCGCGATGCAATGAAGGACGAAGCTCAGTCAGTCACCGCTGAGCTGATGGCAAAAGCCAAAGGTCTGGCCGCTCTGGACAGCCACGCCACCTATCAGGGGGAATCCGGCCAGCCATGGCGTGATCAGTTTGCTGATGGTTTGCTGGCGCATGTTCAGACTGATTTGGACAAAGCAGACCAGACGGTTCGCCGCCAATTGGATAACGCACAAAGCATGGCAGCCGGACGTCTGGATGATATCAAAGATGCGGTTGCCAAATCAGAAGCGGGCGTACTCAAATCCGAACAGAACCGCCAAAATGCCGCGTTGGATGTTGAAGAGGCGCGAACGCAGGCCGAAAACAGGAAAGCAGAAGCCGCCCGTTATCAGCAACAGGCTGAGCAAGCAGAACGTGATGGTCAGTCCGCTGTGCAGAAGGCGAAACAGCGTGGCCGACATGAAATCTCCACGGCAGACAGCAAAACCGCGCAAGTACAAAATGACGCTAAGGGTGCCAAACTTGATGGCAGCGATAAGCCGCAGCGCACAGGCGCAACCGGCAGTGGTCTGTCAGGTAACGCTTATGGTTCCCACTACGCTGAAGATATTGAAAAAGCAGAACATGCCAAGAGTAGCATCAATCCTGAATCGACCGTTCAGGCTGATGGCGGGTTCAGCGAAGAATTGCAATACCTGAACGAAGACTTGAACGAACTGAGCACCGCCAAAGGTGCATTAGATCGTTTGCAGATCAATGCGGGAATACGCACCCGACATACGCGCGAGTCTGGTCGCCCTGTTCCGACATCGCTGGATACCGAAACGCCTGCCAGCCCGTCTACTGATGTTGTGACAGAATGGATCAGGCAGACACCGAAAATGCCAGGATTGGATCTCAGTGGCTTGCAAGCGCTGGGCGAGGCGCTGGCCGAGCCAGAACCGGTTGATATGTCAAAAGAGGCTGCGACGGCAACCCGGGCACAAAAAGTGGCGGATGTTTACCGTTGGTTGGACAGTGGTAGCGCACTGGCGACTGAAAAATATATCCCTGTGCCGGGATTTACGCGTGTAGATGCCTATATTTCGGATGATCTCAGACAAGACATCGTTGCCTCTATTGTTAATCCCGAACTCGGGGAGACTAATCTGTCAACAAGGCAAATCGCTTCACTGAAAAAGTTATTTCAAAAGATCAAAAAGACGAGTATATCGCAAGAGGAGTTCCCCGCACTGGTCAGGCTCTTTGTTGATGCCACCATTGATCACGACTGGGACAAACGCGTCGAATTCGTTACAAAGCTGGAAAGCTATGGTTATAGCTTCGAACCTGTACATGGTGATGAGAGTATCGTTTCATTTTGGTCTGGTCTAGGTCCTAAAGGCCTTGAGCGATCCCGTAAAATTCTTGATTCAGTACAGATTGATGGTAAGAAAGTTGTTTATGATATTGATGTCAAAGGTAACGATTTTGCGATTGCGCTGAACAGAATGCTGATGCGTTGGAGCTACCGTTCCCTCGATACGAATATTGTGGAACAGAAGGCCTTGCAATCGGCTATTATCGCTTCCGCACGCAGCAATACCGGTTTCTGGAGTTCCCTCTATGCCACCGGATCCCGCGATGATGTTTATGTGATAGCGGAAGGCGGATTGCGCCTCGGCAACTATTTCTGGAATGTTGAATTGCCGGTCTTGCGTCAATTACAGCGTGAGGGCTTGGTCGGCGAAATCCGTCTGCTGGATAAAGCGGTGGAAGAATATCAGGGTGTTGCGCCTGAATCCATTGGCCGCCGATTGACGGAGGCGGGGGTTTCTGTCAAAGCGCGCTTTGATTCACTCAGTCCTGCCGAGCAGAGCAGGCTGAAGGCATTGACGCCGGATCACTATCAGCCCGATACACTGGTTAATCTGGATATCAAAACCAGTGCTATCGATAACCTGCTGAATCAGGCGCTGCCATTCTATGGATTGCGTACAGAACGCAATTTGCTGGTACGTGAATCGGAAAACGGGGGCTTTGAAGTTCGTCCGTGGCCGGGTCATGACAGCGACAGTTTCAAAACCATTATGGTGAAAAATTCAGACGATCCCGCACAAATCAAAACCATTGAGCGGTTTATCCTGGCCAATTATGACCATTACGGGCAATTGCCGGATGCGTTGCATCTGCTGGAAGACCGCATGGTTTCCTTTGAGCATGGCCGCACCCGTATTCTGGCTGAAAAAGTGGAGGGTCGTTGGCACTATCAACCGAAAACGTACTTGATGTCAGCCGGGGAATTGAAGCAAGCCGCTTACGTTAAAGGCAAAACCTTGGGTGACAGTTACCAGAATGTCCTGGATGCGCTTGCCAGCTATGAAAATACGTTGCAAAACAACAAAGATTATGACTTTGAGTCAGTGGAAAAATTGACTGACTTGCTGATCAAGGTTGCAAGCTATCTGGAGAAGCATCCTGATTCAAAACGTGTTCCGGCCCTGAAAGACTTGTTGTCACAAATCAATGTTCGTCTGGACGAATCGCTGATATTTGCGGATTCTTTCGTCAAAAATGGCGAGAACGTGGCCATCGCTCATGACGCGACACCACCGCGTGAAAGGACGCCATTTAACCCAATCACGCGTTTCTTTAACGATGAACTTTATGGTGCCAAAGAAGATCGCCGTCATGTAGATACGAGGACTCAGCAAATATTGGACACGGCAGTGACCAACGGGACAGTGAATAAGATCACGTTACAGGGGGAAGCTGGACGTTTGACGGGTTATTACCATCGTGGTGATCAAAATGATCAGGATGAACACCATTCAGCGAAAAAAGTGGTGCTCTTCATTCATGGTTCCGGCTCATCTGCGGAAGAACAGGCCAGTTTGATCCAAAGCCATTACCAAAAACAAGGCGTTGACATGCTGGCGGTGAACATGCGCGGCTATGGCTTCAGCGATGGGTCTCCAAGCGAAAATGGGTTGTATCAGGATGCCCGTACCATGTTTAAGTATTTAGTTAATGATCGTGGTATCAAGCCCGAAAATATCATCCTTCATGGTTACTCAATGGGCGGAGCGGTCGCCGCGGATCTGGCCCGTTATGCAGAACGTCATGGACAGGCTGTTTCTGGTGTGTTGCTTGACAGACCAATGCCAAGCATGACCAAAGCCATTACGGCTCATGAAGTGCCTAATCCTGCCGGGATCACGGGCGCGTTGGCGAAAGCTGTCAATGGGCAGTTCTCGGTGGAGAAAAATCTGCAAGGGCTTTCGAAGCAAACGCCAATCATGTTGCTGACCGATAACGAAGGGTTGGGGACAGAAGGGGAAAAACTGCGTGCCAAACTTGTCGTCGCGGGTTATCAGGTTTCGGGAGAACACACCTTCTATGGTCATGAAGCCAGTGGTCGGTTGATGAACCAATATGCTGAGCAGATTGTGTCAACCCTTTCCGAAGCCCGGCCTGACAACAGCAGCGTAAAAGCCAGCCTGCTGGAAAAAGCGCTTTACTTCCTGTTTGATATGAAATCGGGTGGAAAAGAGCTGGCGCAACATTCGCTTCATTTCACTCAGGGAAAATCACTACTCTCTCATCTTGAGAAACTGGTCCCTGAAATTGGCAATGTACTCCTGACGAAAGGGGATAACGTTGCATCAAAAGAGTTTCTGGAGGGTATTTGTTTCGCTTTGTCTGGTCGTTACCTGATAGAAGAGCGGGTACATGGACTGGGTGGCGGGAAAGCGTATTTGTCATGGCTGACAGATGCGGTGAAAGCCTACAATGACAATACAGTCCATAAACAGAACGATATCCATTCGATTGAATCCTCGTTGCTCAATCAGTATCGTCGCCAAAATATCGGCCCGATTATTCAAGATCTGCTATCAATGCAGTACAGCCAAGAACAAGATCGTTCGATCAGGACTAGGAAAGCAGCGAACGAAGCGTATGGCGGAAAATTAAAGGCGAATGGACTGACCGGGCCGAGGATTGATTATGCGTTAAGGAATGATGTCGCTGGCTATGAGTCCGTGATGGATCAACTGAATAATGTGGATAAGACGACATATCTCTCTTTTATGTCTGAAGACCACGCGATGGCCGTTGTTGCTCATAAAGGGGAAAATCAAACCATCTGGTCATTCTTCGATCCGAACTTTGGTATCAAATCATTTGATAACTATAAAGATTTCAGACAATTTATGGATTCCTTCCATAATGGCATAGTCACGGGCTATCAATCCAAGTTGGGTTATACGTATGAAGCCAGCAAGGCGAAAAATCAAAGTTTCAATGTGAACTACAATACGTTTGAAGATGGCACCATTAGCCATTATGACGGCGTGTGGCAACAGGCACGTGCGGGTGAGCAACCGTATGTCCTGCGGGCGCTGAAAGAGCAGGGTAAGATCTTTAAACTGGCTTCAAACGTGACAGGACGGGTCGTTAATTACAGCGATGACGTGGTGACGCTGGAAGTGACGACGAAGAAAGGCGAGAAAGTGCGGGTTGACGTTGAAAGTCACAACTTCAGGCAGGCCGCTAACCTTGTGAAATCGAATATCGATAAAGTCATTGCGCATTCGGAAAATGGTACATTCACCCTCAAGGCTTTACCTGATGAGATGACCAATACCCCACATTCAGAACAGACTGAGACTCATGTGAAACCTCAGCTGAATTCTGATGAATCCGTGGCACTTAAAAGCATAGAAAGTGTACTGAAACGTTACGGTGAAGCGCTGAAACCACAACCCACCAGCCCCGGCGGTAGACCCAAGGATATCCGTACAACGGAGGAATTCCTGACGGGTTATCAGCAGGGTTATGCCGAACAAGTTGTGGAGGGGTTCCGTCCAGATATGAACCTCAAGCAGCTGGTGGATCTCTTGGTTAAAGGTCATTGGCGTCCAGAACAGAAAGGCGCTTTGGCCTGGGAAATTGAAAACAGGGCGTTGAAAATCACCTTCCAGCCAAGAGCTGAGAAATTCAACCGCCTGTTCCGTGATATCACGTCAACCGGGCTGACGGATTCTCAGGCAAGCGAACAACTGGCACCACAATTGTTGTTGTTGAACCTGTCAAACGATGGTTTTGGCGGACGTTGTGATCCATTGTCAAAATTGGTGCTGGTTGCGAAACAATTTGAAAACGAGGGTCAGGATGGGGTTGGTCGTCAATTGCTGGAGAAAATGTATTCGGCGGCTGCTGTACTCAATAATCCGGATCGGTACTCTGCAACAGAACGTGCTAACGCGAATAAATTGCTAGCTTCTTTGGCCGCACTCCATGCCAAGAATCCGATGGCAGACACGTTGACTAAAGTGTGGAAGGAGAAACTGGAGGATGCGAAAGCGCTGACAGTCGCGGGTGTGGTTCAGAAAATCACGGCCGGTAATACAGAAGGTCAACCGGTACTGCTTGAACTGGATGGCTCTGATCATGCGATGGCAGCATGGGCGAAAGGCAGCGGTGATAACCGGGTTTATGGTTTCTATGATCCAAACGTGGGGATTGTTGAATTCTCATCGGCGGAGAAATTTGATGCTTATATGACGCGTTTCTTTGGTGAATCCGGTCTGAATATGGCACAAAGCTACAAATTACCGAAGAACGCGGCAGGGGAAAGTACCTTCGAGCGTGTGGTGGTGATCGATGGTAACGCCTTGGCAAATTATCGTCCAAGATGGGCGGAAAAAACCACGATGCGGGACATGCTGGAATTACCGGTGTTTGATGATACCCCAATCAAAAAACCGACAGAGATTGAAGCGACTCATGCGGTGAAAAAACCCTTAGGAGAGCCAGCGGACAGCAACTTGCCAGAAAGTCACCTTCGTGTGAATAATCAAGACGTTGATGCCTGGAGCAGCCCTGAGGTCAACCCACTGTCTGAACACAGCGATAGCCGCTTCAACGGTCAGATCATTATCCAGACGGAAAATGATCCGGTCGCGGCTCAGGCGGCGGCAAGTCTGGCCAGCAAACACCCGGATTCCAGCATCATTGTTCAGCTTGATGTGGATGGCAAATCTCGACTGGTTTATGGCGATCCTACCAAGTTGACCGGTCAATTACGTTGGCAGATAGTCGGACATGGACGTGAAGAATCAACCCAAAACCATACGCGCATGAGTGGTTACAGTGCGGATGAATTGGCCGTTAGATTGAAACAGTTCAGTACCGATTTCCAACTGGCCGGCACACCAGACCATATCAGTCTGGTTGGTTGCGCGTTGATCAGCGATGACAAACGTGATGGCTTTGCCCGTCGCTTTATTTCGGCACTGAATGATAACGGTATTCGTACCACGGTATCGGCACGGAGCAGTGACGTTGCGGTGGATGGTGTTGGCCGCAAATACACGCAAAATGCGCGGCAGCAGTGGGTTAACAAGCTGACGGATAATAAGATCGTCTTCGGTTGGAATGACCAAGGTGAAGTAGAAAGTCACTCGGAGCGAATCCGTCGTGGTATCTCTGAAAAGGATGTCAATGTGTCCCGTATCGGTCAGGCCGACGTGAACGCGAAAGCGCAGGGCGCGATTGCAGGCAATACAGAGATATTTCATGCGCCAAAATCCGAGGACAATCAGTCTGTCGTGTCATCGACATCAAAAGACAATCAGTTGAGCTATTCCGGTAACATTCAGTTACAGATTGGTCAGGGGGAATTTAGCGCCATTAACTGGGGTACCACGAACGTCGGTATCAAGGTAGGCACCGGCGGCTTTAAGTCTCTGGCCTTTGGTGATAACAATGTGATGGTTCACATTGGCAACGGTGATAGTAAACACAGTGTGAATATTGCAGGTTATCAGGCGCTGGAAGGAGCTCAATTGTTCGTGGGTAACCGGAACATCAGCTTTAACGCCGGGCGCAGTAACGATTTGCTCGTGATGTTAGATAAATCCATTCCAACCCCCCCACTGGTGAACCCATTTGGTGGTGCTGCCCGTATTTCTAGTGTATTGCAGGATATTGCCGGCTCGTATGATTCAGCGGATTGGCTGACACAACAGGATCAGCAATGGACACTGGAAAGTGCGAAGAAATATGTCCGGGATCTGTCCGGTATCGATTTGACCAGCAGTGTGGCTTATAACACGCTGACTGATCTCGACGCGCAAAATGCACGTAGCAGCCGTGGCCTGAAAAGTGATCTCGAAAGCACGCTGAACAAAAAATACAACCAATGGTTGGGTGGCAAGGGGAATACCCCGGCAATGGGTAACATCAGTCGGGCAGATAAATTCCGTCAGGCGAATGAAAAACGGGCCTTTAACTTTGCCGTTGGTGGGCAGGGGGCGGATATTCAGGTTACGGCCGGTAACTGGAACTTCATGTTTGGTGACAATATCGCGTCGATTCTGGATACCAACCTGGGATCACTGTTTGGTTTGATGACGCAGGAATACACCGCCACGGGCATGGCGAAAACGACGTTTACCTTCAGCCCGACGGATGTACCACGCCAGATTAAGAATAAATTGTTGGGTAACCTTGCCGGTATTCAGGCGGATACCACGCTGGCAGATATCTTTGGTGTGGCGTATACCCCGACAGGCGGTATTGTTTCTCGCTCAGGTCAGCCGGTTGATGGTGTTGCTATTTTGCGTGAAATGCTGGAAATCATCGGGGAATTCAGTGGTAATCAACTGAATGCCTTCACAGATCCGGATAAATTGCTCGATAGTCTGAAAGCCAGCTTAAGTATGGGCGCTGATGGTGTGACCTCTTTTGCTGAAAGCCACGGCCTGAAAGCGAAAGCCCCGGATGGGAAACCCGCAGGGCAGGTCACCGTGTCTAAAGAGGGCGAATTCGTAGCGGAAATCCCCGATGCTCAGACCCCTCGTGACGTAGGCTTGACGTCCCTGAATTTGCCAAACCTGTTTGCCACCCTGTTCAATCGGGATAAACAGGCTGAGATGCAATCGCTGGTCACCAACCTGAAACAGAACCTGACGGCTGACTTGCTGAACATGCAGAATGAAACGTTCGATTTTCTGCGTAACAGCGGTCACTTGCAGGGTGATGGTGACTTCCACGTTTCCCTGGGTAACTACAATTTCAACTGGGGAGGTGACGGCAAAGATCTTGGCGCTTATCTGGGAGACAACAACAACTTCTGGGGTGGCCGGGGTGATGATGTTTTCTACTCGGTAGGAACGTCCAATATCTTTACCGGCGGTGAAGGCCAGGATATGGGTGTGATGATGGGACGTGAAAACATGATATTTGGCGGTGTTGGCAATGACGTTGCTGTCTTGGCCGGACGCACGAACTATGCCTACATGGGCGCTGGTGATGATCAGGTCTTTGCTTTTGGTGAAGATGGCATCATCGATGGGGGTAAAGGGCGTGACTATATCGTGGCTGCCGGTAACTTCAATCACATTGATGCCGGAGACGATCAAGATTACGTTGTGACCATCGGGAGTAACAACCGGGTTGATTTGGGCAAAGGTAACGATTTTGCCACCGTATTCGGCAACGATAATTGGATCGAGGGCCAGACGGGTAACAACACCATCAAACTGATGGGTTACCACACCACTATCAAGGGAGGATCAGGCCATGATCATCTGATTGCTGATGTGGTATCGAAATTCAGCCAAATCCACGGGGGTGAGGGTGATGATCTGCTGGTACTGGGCGGATATCAAAACCACTTTAGCGGGGGTAGCGGGGTGAATCGTTTTGTAGTCGGAGGGGATATCATTGATAACGTGGTCGAAGATATCAAACAAGGCGACAAGATTATTTTCAACGATATCAACTGGCAAAACCTGTGGTTCCAACGCAGTGGTTACGATCTGGTACTGTTGACGCATCGTCATGTCGCCGATCCTTCGGCACAAGGGCAGTTTGAAGCGATGGGATCAGTGACTTTCAACAATTACTTCAATGGCAACCGAGCGGATATCATCACCCAAATGGGCGATAAAGACGCTCAAGGTGAGCGTGAATATACCGCACTCTCAACCAATGGCGTTGACGCGCTGGTACAAGCCATGAGTGGATTCGCACCGAATATGGGCGACAGTGGTTTTATTGATTCGCTTGATAACTCAACGAAATCCGCTATTGTGACTGCCTGGTCAGATACCATCAACGGGAAATCCAAACTGGTGTGATCACCGGAAGGGTTTTCACGAGATATCCTCATTAACGAAAATGGCTCACTGCGGTGGGCCATTTTTTTAAACGGAGTCACGAAACGATGTTGAAGATTGCGCTTGATGCGGTGAATGCGGTAAGGAAAAAAACGCAAGATGCTTTTGATGGTGCGGGGCAGTGTGATTACAAACCTGATCGTTCGGTGGTCACGCAAACGGATATCATCCTGGAAGCAGAGCTTCGGGATATCTTTGCTAAACGCACGCCGGGTGTCCCTGTTTGGGGGGAAGAATTTGGGTTGCGTGGAGCCGCAGAATTTGATTCTGGTTGGATCATTGATCCTATTGATGGCACAAGAGCATTTATATACGGTGTCCCTTTATTCAGTACTTTGATTGCTTTTGTTGAAAAAGGTGAGCCGGTCATTGGCGTGATGAGTTTTCCGGCTATTTCGACTGTGGTGTATGCATCAAAAGGTCAGGGTTGCTGGATGCATGTGGAAGGCAAGCCATTGCGCCAACTCAAGATTGCAGAAAACTCACCGGAAACCGTGGAACAGGCTGTTATTGCCGCGTCAGGCATACACAGTACACGTTATCACTTTACGGAAGGCACTGTCGCTTATCATTTGGATGGATTAGTTAAATCAGCCCGTGATTTTACGTTTGTGAATGATGCTTACCAGCACGCAATGGTCGCGGCCGGACGTCTGCATTGCGCTATTGATACCCTGATGAAACCGTGGGATAGCGCGGCGATTTTACCCTGTATCAAAGAAGCTGGCGGTGATTTCTGTGCCTTGAGTGGCGAGCGGGAAAACGTCATCTTGGGTGGCAGCTTGATATCCGCATGTACACCGAGATTACTTGATCGTGTCGTAGAAATCATGAATGCTTCGCCTCGGGATGACGTGAACGCCAGTCACAGATGAACAATTTGACCTATATCCGTGATGACAGGCGGATGACGAAAAAAAGCCCGAAAGGCCGGGCTTGATGTTCAGTTTGGGTGGATACCCATGGCGAGTTGGAGGTCTGTTAACGTGATCATTAGCATCATGGGATCGATGGGAGAAGGAACAAATCCGATATACTCATAGAAGCGTTTCGCCTCTTCGGACAGGGCATGAACAACCATACCCCGAACACCCACCAGCCCGGAGGCTTGTAAGACACGGAGTGCGGCATCTTTGACAAGAGCCCGCCCTATCCCCATCCCTTTGGCCTTCACATCGACGGCCAATCGTCCGAGCAGGATGATGGGGATGTCAGAGGGCATGTTTCGCTTGAATCGCCCGACGGCCTGAGATGTGGTTATGACGCCGGTCGATAATGCGTAATAGCCCATTACCTGGTTATCAATACAAGTCACAAAGGTGCGGGATGCCCTGGAGCGCTGGTTTGCCATAGCGCGAGTTTTCAGCCAGTGATCCAGCGATTCCTCGCCGGAGCAGAATGCTTCTATGCTGTGGCTGTGCTGAAGTGGTTCAGGTTCAGTCAGATTCACTGTCATTTTTCCCAAGGAGATTTAGACATCATGGTTTTCCTGAGCGCTTCGTTGCTTCGCGGGGGTGCATCTAGTTGAGCCACGAACGCCTGATACACTTCTGGGCTTACTTTGATTACCCGCAGATCCGCCAGTGTTTCTTCTGCTGCACGGCGAACCGCTTCCAATATAAACTCAGTGCGGTTTTTACCGACCGAGTTCGCTGCACGGTCTAGCAGGATTTTATCTTCAGGTTTAATTCGCAGGTTCAGCGTTGAACGGGCAACGGTTGTTTCTGGTTTCTTCATGGGATTGCTTTGATTTGGCATAATGAACTCCGGAATAGATAACGGACTTCGCTAATTATATCAGATTGTAATGTCGTTGTCATTACGCAAGGGGGCGACATACAGGATCACCAACACGCAGGTAATCCCATTGATTAGTGCTGACAAACAAGCGCAGTCTCAATGCAGTTGCGCTGATAATCATCCCAAAAACCCGGAGGACGGCTTTCAATATCACTGTCTAACAACATGGGCTTATGCCATGAGAAGTGCTTAAGACCTGCTTCAGTGATTGCTTGCGCATACTGCTCACGGCTCCAACGATACAGGGTAAAAGGACTGGGTGGCGTTGTCAGGAATTCCGCACTGACTCGGATTGTCTCTTTCACTGGCTCTTCACTGAGTACCTTGACACCGTAATTTTCATTGTTCCCTTTGTCTAATCGAAAATCAGGTTCATAGGTATACGCGATCATTTTACCGTCAGGTTTAAGGTGATCGGCAACGGTACGGAACATCGCTTTCAGATCGTCAAAAGATTCCGCATGGCAGAATAACCAGGCGGCAACGATAAGATCAAATTTGCCGAACGATTCCATCGTGCAAACATTTCTTATATGAAATTCGATGTCATCGTTATCGTGTTCTGACTTATTTCTGGCAATCGCTATCATGTTATCTGATATATCGATACCAATGACGTTTGCCGCCCCCCGATTTTTGAATTCCCGACTAAAAAGACCATACCCACAGGCTAAATCTAATACGGATTTTCCGGTAATATCGCCAGCGAGATTGAGGAAGGTTCTAATTTCTACGCCGGTATGTCGGGTTGAATCTGAAAAACGAGCATAAAGATGGGCAATCGGATTATATAAAATATGATCATTCATTATTTCTATCCTTAATTAAAGTAAAGATGTTTTATTTATCTGAAAGATATTATTTAGTATTGGTATAATATTTTCTGATTATTGATCTTTTGAATATATTAAGAGGTCAGCAATGAATGAGATATCATTATTTTTATATTGATCCTGCCTTGTTTTTCATCAACCCACCGATGAGTGGGTTGATAGCCAGGTTATTCTGTGGCTAAAAAACGATAAATGGCCCGGAGAACCGCGTCCGGTTTTTCTGCATGAGCCCAATGCCCGCAACCCGCAACAACCCAGGCCGTTGCTTGTGGAAATTGACTGATAATCGCTGCACGATATTCCTCCGTAATATAATCTGAATTTCCGCCACGAATAAACAAAGCCGGTTTATGCCACGCCGGAAGCGTTTCCCAACCCATAATCTTTTCATACTCATTTTGTAAAACAGGCAGATTAAATTTCCATTCTCCTTGGCGAAAGGATTTCAGTAAAAATGGAATAACACCTTCTTCCTGAATATCCTGCTGCATAATCTCCGTTGCGGCTTGTCGGGTGTCTACACCGGCAGTCGTGACTTTGTTCAATGCAGCAAAAATATGTTCGTGGCGGTGGACGGAGTAAGCGACTGGCGCCATATCAATCACGACGATTTTCTCAATGCGTTCCGGTGCAATGGCTGTCATGGTCATGGCGATTTTGCCACCCATGGAATGCCCGACAATGATCGCTTTGGATATCGTTAATTCATCCAGGAGAGACAAAATGTCCTGTGCCATATCCGGGTAATCCATGTTTTCCAGGCGCGGTGAAATACCGTGGTTACGGACATCGATTTGCAGCACTGGATAATGTTGTTGTAAATCACGCCCCAATATTCCCAGATTGTTTAAATCCCCAAAAAGCCCGTGAATCAAGACAATAGGCGTTGAGCTTTGCGGCTTTTCCGGGGTGTGAAAATGATAATTTAATTGACGATTTGACTTCATGATTTGCCTAAATTTAATACCATTTATGTTATGTTTAATATTGCGATACTTAATATCATGACATGTGAACAGTGACAAACTCAATGGGATGAATGTGATGAGAAATAGTTGTAACTGATTGATTTATTTTAGCGGGAAGTCAATTTTTCAATGATCCTTTTTAACATTGAGAATCACTTTAAGTTATTGAAAGTTTAATTGTTTTGTTTTTTGATATTATATCTTATAATCCCAAGATAAATTTTTCATTAAGAACAGTACTGGATAGAAATGAAAACGATAGAAGTTGATGAAGACCTTTACCGCTTTATTGCAAGCCAAACTCTGCATATCGGTGAAAGTGCATCTGATATTTTACGGCGCATATTGAAATTGGACGTCGGGCAGCCAGTACAAATGACAGAGCCTGCTAACACCCCGCTACCTGTTGTTAGCACTCCTGCTACCCGCTCCCGTGATGCTGTCCGTGTTATTCGTGAATTATTGCTTTCTGATAAGTACGCTGAGAAGAAAAAATCGATCGAGCGTTTTCTACTGATTCTGTCTACACTCTATCGCTTGGATAGCGAAGGTTTTTCCAAAACAACAGAAACGATGCATGGCCGTACCCGTACCTACTTTGCGGGCGATGAGTACACGTTATTAGCCAGTGGTAAGCAAACTAAACCACGTCATATCCCCGGCACGCCTTTTTGGGTGATTACTAATACCAATACTGACCGTAAACGTAGCATGATTGAACAAGTGATGCAGGATATGAAATTCCCGGCAAATTTGATCGAGAAAGTGTGTGGTACTCTTTAATCCGGCTTAATTTGGCGAATCTTCTTGTAGCTGATGGCCCTACATATCCAATCGTTTGACTTATTTATACTGCGCTGGTGATACGCCAGCGCACTCTCCCAGGAGAAAAATAACGTGGCAATTCATCCAAGAGCAGGGCAGCTCGCCCAACAGCATGATTTAATTAATGTTGCCCAACTCACCTCACAGTATTACACCTTACAACCCCATCCTGAAAACCCGGCCCATCAGGTCAAATTCGGTACCTCTGGCCATCGCGGCAGTGCTGGACGCAATAGTTTTAACGAATTACATATTCTGGCGATTGCTCAGGCGATTGCAGAAGTGCGTTTGCACAGCGGGATTACTGGCCCATGCTATGTGGGTAAAGATACCCATGCCCTTTCAGAAGCGGCATTCATCTCTGTATTAGAAGTGTTGACAGCGAACGGTGTGGATGTGATTGTGCAGGAAAATAACGGATTCACACCGACTCCGGTTATTTCTCATGCCATCTTATGTCATAACCGTCAGGGAAAAAACCGGGCAGATGGGATTGTGATCACCCCTTCGCATAATCCGCCCGAAGATGGTGGAATTAAATATAATCCGCCCAATGGCGGGCCTGCCGATACGGATTTGACGGCCATTATTGAACGTCGTGCCAATGAATTGCTGATGAATGATCTTAATGGGGTCAAGCGACAGCCTTATGAACAGGCATTAAAAAGTGAATACCTGCATGCTCAGGATTTGGTCGATCCTTATGTCACCACGCTGGGTGAAGTCGTCGATATGGCCGCTATCCAGAAAGCGAATTTAAAAATTGGCATCGATCCTCTCGGTGGCTCCGGGATTGCTTACTGGCAACGGATTGGCGAATATTACAACCTTGATCTGACATTGGTGAATGACAAAATCGATCAGACATTCCGTTTTATGACGCTGGATCATGATGGAGTGATCCGCATGGATTGTTCATCTCGTTGGGCTATGGCCGGGTTACTGGAGCTGCGTGATAAATTTGATTTGGCTTTCGCCAATGATCCCGATTATGACCGCCACGGAATTATTACCCCGACGGGTTTAATGAATCCTAACCACTATCTGGCCACGGCAGTGGATTACCTGTTCCGTCATCGTCCTCAATGGTCGGAAAAAATAGCCGTGGGTAAAACACTGGTTTCCAGCGCCATGATTGATCGTGTTGTTGCCGATCTGGGTCGTCAATTGGTGGAAGTGCCCGTCGGTTTTAAATGGTTTGTGGAAGGGTTATATCAAGGTGAGCTGGGTTTTGGTGGAGAAGAAAGTGCGGGGGCTTCTTTCCTGCGTTTTGATGGCACGCCGTGGTCAACGGATAAAGATGGCATTATTCTTTGCTTGCTGGCGGCTGAAATGACCGCTATCACCGGAGAGAACCCACAGCAACGTTACGACAAACTGGCTGCCAGATTTGGTACACCGAGCTACAGTCGTATTCAGGCGCCGGCGACTCATCAGCAAAAAGCGTTATTGTCCAAGTTGTCGCCAGAAATGGTGAAGGCCGATGTATTGGCAGGTGATCCGATAACGGCTCGTCTAACAACGGCATCGGGCAACGGGGCGTCCATTGGCGGCTTGAAAGTGATGAGTGATAACGGTTGGTTTGCTGCCCGCCCTTCTGGTACGGAAGAGGCTTATAAAATCTATTGTGAAAGTTTCCTCGGTGCAGAGCATCGAGAAAAAATTGAGCAAGAGGCTCAGGCGATCGTCAATCAGGTCTTCGCGGCAGGTTGATGAATGCGTCATTTCTGACCAGAAAAAGACAAGCCGTAGCGATTGTTACGGCTTTTTGGTTTTTGTGACGTGGGTGATCGCTATTGATGATGTTGCGGGATTTATCACGGTAAATGGGGTTATCCCAAAGCGACCATCAAAGCGCCGAGGGTAATGAGCACAATGCCAGCGGAAGCCAGTAGCGAAATTTTCTCACCAAATAGAATGACCGCCAGAATGACCGCAAAGACGACACTCAATTTATCGATCGGAGCCACTTGGGAAACATTGCCATGTTTGATCGCCAGAAAATAGAATAACCAGGAGAGGGCGCCGGCAATGCCACTGAGTAGGATAAATAACAGCGCCTTGCGATTAGCCATAATTTCGCTGATCAGATTCAATTTTCCCTGTACAGCAACAACACCTACCAGAAACAGTGCCATGATGACCGCCCGAATTGCCGTGGCTGTATTGGCATCCAGATTTTGCAACCCAATTTTGCCAAAAATGGCCACTAGCGCTGCTGTCAGCGCAGAGAGTAAGGCATAAACCAGCCAGGTACTCATGTTCAATTATCCCTATCTTTACTGTGTTTGACTAATGTGGTAAATCATAATTCATTTTGTTATCTGAGTATGTTTTATCGGGATATTTTTTATCTGTCTATTATGAGACGTATCTCAACGCTAAAAATGCGTCCCTTACAGCAATCACTCATCCTTTCCCCTCCCCCCTGATATTTATTAATCAAGGAGGAGGTGAGTAGATCTCATTCCCTGTTTAATCAATTCAATAAAAAGATCCCCGGCAAATGGTGAATGTACTCTTTCTATTGAAGAGGTTTGACTGTGAAATCTGTCTTTTGGCGAAAATTTTATCTTATTGTATGCAATAGCCTAGTGATTTTATTACTGACAAGCTGTGCAACAGGCCGTTTTGTACCAAATAGTCTTATACAAAGTCAGTGTTATTTGTTCAACACGCAGGAGAAACTGATGACACAACGTTTGAAGCAGCGAGCAGGCAGTGAACCGGTCTCTCGTTGTCATACTGATCCCGCTCATTCTGTCCCCGAAATTTCTCAAGCCGCCGCACATTGGGTTGATAGCCAAACGTTATTATGGTCAGGTGGTGAAAATAAAGCGATTGTCCGGCTGTATTACAACCCCAATAATAGGGTAGAGATCAATAACCGTGGCCATCTTACCGATAACTATCTGACACTCACGCCAACGACGTTAAGTCAGGAAAGCGCAAAAAAATTCCCTCATCTGGCAACGTGGCCAGCCTTCCGTTTGCCAGAAAATGTGGATATAGATCAACTGCTGACCGGCGATTTGGTGGTTGTATCCACTAATCAACACGGCTTATTTCTGGCGGCAACGCAAGTCCAAACGGCAGGCGTGTTGGATGATCGTTTCGCTGATGCGGCGGCGAAATGGGAATATGGCGCACGGATAAATCGTACCGGTGTGATATTCAGGTTGTGGGCACCGACAGCCCAAAAGGTGAGTCTGGTTATCTATGATCAGGATAAACAGATTATCGCCAATCACGCCATGCAACGGGATGCAGCCAGTGGCTCTTGGTCATGGCAAGGTGATAAGAAATTAAACGGTGCTTATTATCGCTATGCTTTACAGGTTTACCACCCTCAATCCCGTCAGGTAGAACGTTACGAAGTGACCGATCCCTACTCTCATAGCCTGTCGACGAATTCGGAATATAGTCAGGTCGTTAACCTGAATGATGAGGCATTAAAGCCACATAACTGGGATAACCTGTTGGCACCACATCCACAAAATACCCCGATGGACATTGCGCGCATGACCATCTATGAAGCGCATATTCGTGATCTTTCCGCCGCAGATAAAACAATCCCCGCTGCCTGGCGGGGTAAATACCTGGCGCTGACTGACAAGAACAGCGACATGTTCAGGCATCTTAAGGCGCTGAGTGAGGCGGGAATGACGCATCTGGAATTGCTGCCGGTGTTTGATATCGCGTCTATCAATGAATTTCGTCATCAGGTTGCGGATCTTGAACACCCTTTTAGCCGTCTGTGCCAAATAAATCCAAGGGTGAAAAACAGTCGTTTTGCTGATTATTGTCATCGTTCATTGACCGTACGGGAGGTTTTGCAGCAGCTGCAACGTGATGACAATATCAATCATCCGCAGGTGCAAGAATTGAATGCGATGGTGGCAAAAACGGATTCCTATAACTGGGGTTATGATCCGTTTCACTATTCAGTACCGGAGGGGTCTTACGCGACGGAGCCTGAAGGTGTTGGGCGTATAAAAGAGTTTCGTACCATGATACAGGCGATCAAACAGCAATTAGGCATGAATGTGATCATGGATGTTGTCTACAACCATACCGATGCGGCAGGTCCGACAGCCAATACATCAGTGTTGGATAAGATTGTGCCCTGGTATTACCACCGTTTGGATGAAATCACGGGCAAGGTTGAAAATCATACCTGTTGTTCCGACACGGCACCTGAACGTCGTATGTTTGCCAAACTGATAGAAGATTCTCTGGTGACGTGGGTTAACGATTATAAGATAGATGCGTTCCGGTTTGATTTAATGGGCTATCACCCCAAAGCACAAATGATATCGGCGCTGGAAAAAGTGCGGGTTATTAACCCATCGGTGTACTTTTTCGGTGAGGGCTGGAATTCGGATCAAGATGATCGATTCGAAACTGCTTCTCAAATCAACCTGAAAGGAACGGGGATAGGGACTTTTTCTGATCGGTTGCGTGATGCTGTGCGTGGCGGTGGGCCATTTGATGTTGCTGACAGTATTCGCCGCCATCAGGGGGTCGGTAATGGTGCTGAAGTGTTACCGAATGAAATTGCCGGGCCAGATGCCGATAACGTTCGCCATTTATGGGATTTGGTTCGTCTGGGCATGGCTGGCAATCTGGCTGATTTTGTCATGATCGATAAAGACGGCGCCGTGAAAACAGGACGTGAAATGGACTATAAAGGCGTAGCGGCGGGTTATGCGTCCGATCCGACTGAGGCGCTGAATTATGTCTCTAAACACGATAACCAAACCTTGTGGGATATTATTAGCTATAAAGCGGCTCATGAGGCCGATTTGTGGACACGGGTTCGTATGCAGGCAATCTCGCTTGCTACCGTTTTCCTCGGACAAGGGCTGGCGTTTGATCAACAGGGTTCAGAATTATTGCGTTCAAAATCTTTTACCCGTGACTCTTATGACGCCGGCGATTGGTTTAACCGTGTCAGCTATGACTATCAGGACAATAATTATGATGTGGGGCTGCCCGGACGAGCGGATGATGGTGATAATTATCCACTGATTCATCGTGTGAAAAATCAGGTGAAAAAACCGGGTAAAAATGAATTATTACCGATGGTGGCGTTTTATCAGGAGTTATTGCGGCTACGTCAATTCTCACCCTTAATGACGTTGGGTCACGGGGCTGCGGTCAGGCAGCGAGTGGATTTTGTTAATGTCGGCCCACATCAGCAAATGGGTTTACTGGTCATGACGATTGATGATGGCAATATGACGTCAGGTGATCTTGATCGGCGGTTTGATGGTCTGGTCGTTGTGATTAATGCTGCACCCTGGTCGGTGACGGTGAAAGATCTTAACGTCAAGGGATTGATGTTAAATGATATTCAACGTGAATTGGGCGAAGCGTCTCTGGCTGCGGGAGTACGGATCTCAGAACAGAGTGAAATCACAATGCCGGCATGGTCGGCAGCCGTATTGGTTCTGCCGCAAGCAGGAATTCGTGGATCAGGTTTGCCGGTTCGCAGGAAATAACGCAACTCGCCTGGTGCTTCAGGCGGGGATCAGCCCACCCGTTCAGTTTTTGGGAGCTGCCAGGGGGAGAAGAAAATGAAAACTGGCTCCCCCTTTTTTATTGTTAGCCGTCCATATTTTTCCACCGTGAATTTCAATAATAGAACGGCAGATCGCCAAACCTGATCCGATACCGCGTATCGGCGATGCTTGGTTGGCATATGAAAATGGTTCAAAAATATGTTTTTCTTGCCCCGGCGGAATGCCTGTTCCGGCATCCCAGACTTCAACATGTAGTTGTTGACTGGTGACTTTCTCTATTGTGGCGAGTATGCCCAGGGGCGTTTTTTCATGGGTGTATTTAATGGCATTTTCCAACAAGTTGATAAAAACACGTTCCAGTAAGGTGGCATCACAATACAGTAATAAATCGTTAGGTAAGGAAAGTGCGACGGTGTAGTGATTGAGGGCATATGCCAGCGAGCGAAAGGCATTATCGACAATATCTTCCAGTGAGTGCCATTCCAGATTGAGCTGAATTTCGCCTGATTGAAGCCGCGCCATATCCAGCAGGTTATTAACCAGTCGAGATGTACTGAGGATTTGTTGGTGAATTTGGTTAACCTGTTGAGTATAAGGCGAGTTTCCGCCCGCGAGATCCCTCATCAGCACTTTAGACTGGTCAAATAATACGGTTAATGGGGTACGTAAATCGTGAGACAGCGCGACCAGCAATGAATGATGCAGTTGCTCCCGCTCAGCGTCGAGTTTGGCGGATTCGGCTTTGCGGGCAAGATGTAAGCGTTCCAGTGCATTGGCAATCAGTCCCGTGAAGATGTGTAATAACCGTTGTTGCTCAGGCACCAGTAATTGGCGTAGGTTAGGGGATTCAATGGCAAGAACGGCAAAAACCTGAGCCGGTGTGGCGATAGGCAGTAATTGATAAGGGACGCCCGGTAATGTATCTGTCCCTGCGCCGGCGGGCTGTTTTTTATCAAAGCACCATTTGGCGATCGCTTCATCAATTCGCATCTGCCCCCCATTGTGAGCGCTTATTTGGTATAAATGATGGTGGCAATCGGGCAGCAATAACCCTGTTTTTGCCTGAAAGCTATTGGAGAGAAAGTGATAGCTGATACGGGCGATATCCTCTTCGCTCAATGCCTTGCTCAGTTCACGCGTGATTTCATACAGGTGCCGTGTTCGCTGTTCGCGGTAGCGGGCTATTCTGGCCTGATAGCGTATTCCTGCGGTGAGGTTACCAACAACGGCTCCGACAATCAGCATGACAGTCAATGTGAGCAAATATTGCATATCTTTGACTGCCAGTGACCAGTGTGGCTGGACAAAGAATAAATCGAAACTGATGACATTAATGAACGCGGCAAAGACGGATGGCCAACGTCCATAAAACAGGGCAATCATGACAACACCAAGCAGGTAGAGTGTGACCAGATTGGCTTGATCAAGGGTGACTAAAAATGCCCAGGAAAAAAAAGTAATGAGGACACAAAGTACCACGGCGACTAAAAAACCCTGAACCGGAACAAACCACTTATCATGGGAGGTTCGGTTATCTTTGAGTTCTTTGTCGCCGCGTTTTTTATCTTCCAGCGCAACAATAATCAAATCTAAATCAGGGCCGAGTTTTCCCAGTCGCTCTGAAAAATCGCGATGCCATTTAAAACCCAAGATATTTGGCTGTGAGCCGTAATAACGACCAATCAGGATCTTGCCCAAATTGTGCTCTCTGGCATAACGTAAGATGGCCTTTTCTTGATGGGGATCGGAAAGCGTGGCTGTTTCGGCCCCGAGATCTTGGGCCAGTTTTAAGGATTGTAAGATAGCGTGTCGCTTGCTTTCTGGCAGCCGGTGCAATTTGGGGGTTTCAACGTAAACGGCGTGCCAGACACAATTGAGTTTTGCGGCTAAACGAGCCGCTTTCCGAATCAGTTTTTCATTTCCCGCATTGTCACCAATACACAGCAATAAATTCTCTCGCGTATGCCATACGGGTTCCCTTCCGTGTGTATCACGAAAAGCACGCATTTGTTCATCGACACGATCGGCAGTGCGACGCAACGCCAACTCACGCAGCGCAATCAGATTTCCTTTCCGAAAAAAATGTTCAATAGCCCGCTCAGCCTGACCTGAAATATACACTTTGCCATCATTGAGCCGTTGGCGCAGATCGTCTGGCGGGAGATCCACCAGCACAACATCATCAGCCTGATCAAAAATGTGGTCGGGTATTGTTTCCCGCACACGGACACCGGTAATGCCGCCGACAATATCATTTAAACTTTCCAAATGTTGCACATTGATGGTGGTCAGTACATCAATGCCGGTCTCTAGTAATTCTTCTACATCCTGCCAACGCTTCGGATGGCGGCAGCCTTTGGGGTTACTGAAAGCCAGTTCATCCATCAGAATAATGGCTGGATGGCGGGCAAGGGCAGCATCAATATCAAATGTTGCTATTCTGCGCTTATGGTGGTGGACATATTTGGCGGGCAATTGAGGTAAGCCTTTTAGCAGCGCTGCGGTTTCTTGTCGCTCATGGGTTTCAACCACGCCAACAATCACATCTAATCCTTGTGCCAGCAGGCGTTGGGCTTCTTGCAACATGGCATAAGTTTTGCCGACGCCGGCACAAGCCCCAAAAAAGATTTTGAGCTTGCCGCGGGGTTTTGCGTTTGCCAGTGTCAATAATTCATCAGGATCGGGGCGTTGTGGTTCATGTTGCGCCATATCTTATCTGCCTGTTGGGTTCAGATTATCCAATGCCAGATTCAGTTTCAGTACATTGACGATGGGTGGCCCCAGATATTTCAGCCGCGGGTATTGAATATGTTGTTGAATGAGTTCATGAATGATTTCAGGGGGAATGTGGCGGGCTGCCGCAACCCGGTGTAGCTGAAATTCAGCCGCTTCTGGTGAGATATGGGGATCGAGTCCGCTACCGGATGCCATAATGAGATCCACGGGGATCGGAGCGGTTGAGTGGGGATTAAATAAGCTGACCTGGTTAATGCGTTGCTGTATTTTGCTGTTCAGCGCCGGGTTGGTCAGCGCGAGATTACTCCCCCCGGATGACAAGGGATTGTATGGTTTTTCGGCCGTCATGGAAGGGCGCCCGTGAAAATAGCGGGGGCTGGTAAAAACTTGTCCGATTAATTCAGCACCAACGAGTTGACCATTGTGTTCTATCAGGGAACCTCTGGCTTGGTGAGGAAAGAGAAATTCCGCGATGCCGGTCACCAGTAATGGATAGGCCAAGCCAGTGACGATGCTCAGAAATATCAGTAAAACTAAGGAAGAACGTAACCAGATCATTGTTCATCACCTTGATTTGACGGTCGAATGGTTGAAAGACAGGTTATTACCATCGTCAATTAAAAAATGAAGGCCGTGAGCAACATGTCAATGAGCTTGATACCGACAAACGGCACAAATAATCCCCCAAGACCATATATCCATAGATTTCGGCGTAAAAGTGACAAGGCGTTCATTGGGCGATAACTCACGCCTTTTAACGCCAGGGGCAGCAGAAAAATGATGATGAGCGCATTGAAGATCACCGCAGACAGTACCGCCGATTCCGGGGAGTAAAGCCGCATGATATTCAAGGTATTGAGTTGTGGATAGGTCACTGAAAAGGCCGCCGGAATGATGGCAAAATATTTCGCAATATCATTTGCGATGCTAAACGTCGTCAACGCGCCACGGGTCATTAACATCTGCTTGCCGATATGGACAACTTCAATCAACTTGGTGGGATTAGAATCCAAGTCAACCATATTTCCCGCCTCTTTTGCTGCCTGTGTCCCTGAATTCATGGCCACAGCAACATCGGCTTGTGCCAGCGCGGGGGCATCATTTGTGCCATCGCCGGTCATGGCAACCAAACGCCCTTCGGCCTGATATTGGCGGATCAGGGCGAGTTTTGCTTCCGGGGTGGCTTCTGCCAGAAAGTCATCAACGCCCGCTTCGGCGGCAATGGCAGCGGCCGTCAGGTGATTATCCCCTGTGATCATCACGGTCTTGATGCCCATTTTACGCATTTCACTGAAGCGTTCCTTAATGCCGCCTTTCACAATATCTTTCAAGGCAACAACGCCCAGGACGCGCTGTTTTTCAACTACAACCAGCGGTGTTCCGCCTTTGTGCGCGACTTGCTGTACTAATTGGTCAATCTCATCAGGAAAATGGCTGTGGTTAGCTTCAATATAGCGACGAATCGTATCAACCGCCCCTTTGCGGATTGTGCGATCGCCAATGTTGACGCCACTCATGCGTGTGATGGCAGAGAAAGGAACGAATGTGGCTTTTAATGCTCGAAGATCACGCTCACGCATATTGAAACGTTGTTTTGCCAGGATCACGATGCTGCGTCCTTCCGGCGTTTCATCGGCAAGCGAAGAAAGTTGGGCGGCATCAGCCAGCTGTCGTTCTGTCACGCCCGGCGCGGGTAGAAATTGCGATGCCTGACGGTTGCCGAGTGTGATCGTGCCGGTTTTATCGAGTAGCAGGACATCCACATCGCCGGCGGCTTCGATCGCCCGCCCGCTGGTGGCAATGACATTGGCTTCCAGCATACGACTCATCCCTGCCACGCCAATGGCGGACAGTAGTCCGCCAATAGTGGTGGGGATCAGACAAACCAGTAAGGCAATTAATACCGTGAGCGTAATAGGGGCACCGGATTGATTGGCCTGGACACTGAACAAGGAAAAAGGGAGCAGGCTGACACAGACCAGCAAGAAAATCAGGGTCAAGGCGGTGAGTAAAATAGTGAGGGCAATTTCATTGGGGGTTTTACGTCGCTTCGCGCCTTCAACCATTGAAATCATTCTGTCTAAAAACGTTTCTCCCGGATTGACGCTACATTTTACGATTAACCAATCGGATAAAACGCGAGTACCGCCAGTCACAGAGGAAAAATCCCCGCCCGATTCGCGGATAACCGGGGCAGATTCGCCGGTTATCGCGCTTTCATCAACGGAAGCACCTCCCTCAATAACGTCCCCGTCACAGGGAATAATGTCACCTGCCGTGACCAGCACAATATCGCCTTTGCGCAACGCGTCAGACAGGACTTTTTCTTTGGTCGCTTCAGGATTGGCAGAAGCCAGTTTGATCGCCCAACTGGTTTTTTTGACGTTTTTCAGGCTGGAGGCTTGCGCTTTGCTACGCCCCTCTGCCAGCGCTTCTGCAAAGTTGGCAAACAGTACGGTAAACCATAACCAGACGGCAATCGCACCGGTAAATGTCGTGTTGCCGGGGAATTGTCCAGCGAATAGGCCAATCCAAAATAGTGTTGTCAGGCAACTCCCGACATAAACAACGAACATCACCGGATTGCGCCATTGCTGAGCCGGATGACATTTTTTCAGTGAATCGATAAATGCATGGCGAATTAAAGTCGATTCAAATAATACGTGTTGTTTATTTTTCATGTCTTATCTCACGGCCAATTATCTCACAGCCAAAGTTGTAGGTGTTCTGCGATCGGGCCAAGCGCCAGCGCCGGGATAAACGTGAGAGCACCAATCAGTAAAATGACCAGAATGAATAATCCAATAAAAAGGACACTATGGGTTGGTAAAGTGCCACTGCTAAGAGGCTGGCGTTTTTTGTTGACCATAGAACCGGCGATGGCAAGAACCGGCAGAATGACACCAAAGCGCCCAAGCAACATGGTGATTCCTAATAGCAGGTTATAAAACATCGTGTTGGCATTGAGTCCGGCAAACGCACTGCCGTTGTTGTTGGCTGTAGATGAAAACGCATAAAGCACTTCAGTGAAGCCGTGGGCACCGGGATTGGTCATCGCGCTGCGACCGGCATCGGTTGAAATCGCCAGCGCGGTTCCTAATAACACCAGTGAAGGGGTGACTAAAATGGCCAGTGCGACCATTTTCATGTCGTACACATCAATTTTTTTGCCTAAGTATTCTGGTGTCCGGCCAATCATCAGACCGGCAATAAATACCGCAAGCAGAACGAACAGTAAGATACCGTAAAGGCCGGAGCCGACCCCGCCGAATATGACTTCACCAATTTGCATCAACCAAAGTGGGATCATGCCACCCAATGGGGTAAAAGAATCATGCATAGCATTGACGGCACCACAAGACGCGGCGGTCGTCACTACACCGTAGAGAGCTGAGCCGAGGATACCAAAGCGGGCTTCCTTTCCTTCCATATTGAAAGGATGACTGATACCGGACTGGAGGAGGTGAGGATTACCTGCGCTTTCGGCAGATATGACGACGCTGACAGCAACAATAAAAACCAGGCTGATGGCGCCAAGTAAGGCGTATCCTTGACGACGGTCGCCAACGACCTGACCGAATGCGAAACATAATGCACTGGGGATCAAGAAAATCGCCAGAACTTGTACAAAGTTACTGAGTGACGTCGGGTTTTCAAATGGATGGGCTGAGTTTGCCCCAAAAAAGCCACCACCATTGGTGCCCAACAGTTTTATCGCCTCTTGAGACGCGACTGGCCCCATAGGGATCCATTGTGGTTGTCCTTCAAGAGAATGAGTCAGCACATAGGGTGACAAGTTTTGGATAACACCTTGACTGACAAAGAATAACGCGACGATGATCGCCAGCGGAAGTAAAAGATATAAGGTAATGCGGCTGATGTCGATCCATGCATTCCCCACGGTTGCCGCGCTTTGACGGGAAAACGCCCGCATTAAGGCAAAAGCCACCGCAATTCCGGTTGCCGCAGACAGAAAATTCTGTACCGTTAATCCAGCCATTTGGCTCAGGTAACTGAGCGTATTTTCTCCACCATATGCTTGCCAATTGGTATTGGTGATAAAGCTGATCGCGGTATTCAGTGCCAGATCCCATTTCATCCCGGCAAAATGTTGCGGATTCAGCGGCAAATACCCCTGACTGATTAATAGGATAAACAGGAACAATAATCCGGCGAGATTAAATGAGAAGATCGCCAGCGCATACTGCCACCAGTTCATTTCTCTGACATCATGGCCCGGCTTTTGCTGGCCACAGCTACGCCACAGGATGCGTTCCGCTTTTGTCAGCCAGTAAGGTAATTCGCCGGTGACAAGTCTGGCAATGAGTTTGCTAAGCGGCTTACTCAATAGAAACAGGATGAACAGGAAACTGGCAATCAGTAAGAACGCTGATGCTGCCATTTAAAAATCCTCCGCATTCATTAATGCATATACCAGATAACCCAGTAATAACGCCACTAAAAAAATGCCAAGGATCAGGGATATATTCATGGTGTATCTCCTTGTTCATTTCTTTAATCAATAACCCGTTACCGCATCGGAATGGCCAGATAAAGACGTGATGAATCGCAAGTCTGAAAATGAAAAAAAGTCTCAATAATTAGCTGAATTTATCGACAGAACATCACTGAGAATAAGTGTAGCAAACAATATTGAGTTAATTTTTTGTTTTCAATTTGTTTGTTTTGTTTCTGTTTAAGTGTAATTTTGTAATTAAATTACGTAATGCGGGGAAAAAGTGACATAGACGACTAAAATAGTGGTCTGATGAGTGGTAATTTTTCATTTTATTAGATAAAATTTTGCACATCTTACAGAGTAAGCCCATGAGGAGGGGATCCGTGTCTGTATATCGTGAATATTCTTGGTACCAGATTCTCTTGCGGCGTACTGGCGCTATATCATTGGGTGTCGTTGCGCTCCCTGTCATGCTGTTTCGTCGCGATCGGGCGCGTTTTTATAGCTACCTGCATAAAATATGGGTCAAAACCAGTGATAAGCCAGTGTGGCTGGAATGTTCTGAAATCGCTTTAGGAACCCGAACCCGCTAAAGGGTATTGATGGCGCTTAATCATTTTCTCTGTCTGTCGGCCCCCCGTTTCTGGTTTTCCTGCCTGAGTGAACATGCCTGATGTAACCTATTGCAGTCCCAAATTTTAACACCTTGCCCGTTAATGCGGGCAAATTGACGTCGTCAATGGCAGGCATGTATTGTATGGTGAAGAAAAAATAAAATGGCAAGGGGAAGATGATGAACAATATTAAATTGGAGCATGTCATTAACACGGAATTGAGTGTCCGGGAATTTCAGGATTATGCCCCCAATGGATTACAGGTAGAAGGGCGTTCCCATGTTCAGCGGGTCATTACTGGTGTCACCGCGTGTCAGGCATTATTGGATGAGGCGGTTCGTCTTGAAGCGGATGCTGTCATCGTTCATCATGGGTATTTTTGGAAGAATGAATCGCCGGTTATCCGAGGCATTAAGCGTCGCCGTCTACAAACACTGCTCTATCATGATATCAACCTGTATGGTTATCATCTGCCGTTAGATGCTCATCCTGTTTTGGGGAATAATGTGCAGTTAGCCCGTCAGATGGGTGTGAAAGTGATCGGTCAGGTTGAGCCTTTTCTGCCTCATGGCGTGTTTGAACAGCCGATTACGCCAGCAGAATTGACTGAACGCCTGGAAAAAAATCTGGGGAGAAACGTATTGCATTGTGGCGACAATGCGCCACAAGAAATTCGTACACTGGCATGGTGTACCGGTGGCGGTCAAAGTCTTATTGAACAGGCGGCTGAATTTGGTGTTGATGCGTTTGTCACGGGAGAAGTATCAGAAAAAACCATCCATATTGCCCGTGAAACAGGAATGCATTTTTTTGCGGCAGGGCATCATGCCACTGAACGCGATGGAATCAAAGCGCTCGGTGAATGGCTGGCAAACCATCATGGCCTGGATGTGACTTTTATCGATATTCCTAATCCGGCTTAATCTTGCGTTAATCTCGATGGCCTCCTGATTTGATTTCCGCTTTAGCAATCGGAGGCTGTTGATTTTTGTATCCTGTTCAACCCCTTATGTCGACATGCTTGAAAATTGAGTGTTAATGATGGCTTCGACCAGCGTGATGCCGATGGGCGTCAGCGTGACCTTATCGCCGGAGACTGTCACCAACGCTTTTTCCACCAATTTTTCCAGCGTGCAATTAATGATCGGATTATCAAACAAGCTGTTGCCGTCAAAACGCGGCTTGAACACTTTGTCGTCCACGGGGATCAGGGTGGATAGTGCCATTTTGAAGGCGTTGACTTCGCGCTGGTGCGGTGAGAAAGCGCGGCTCTCCTCGATAGGCATGCGGTTTTCGTTCAGTGCTTCCTTGTACTTCTTGTAGCCGGTGATATTGATGGCCTCGGCGCGGGTCGATTTGGAGCTGCCGCCTAACCCAATGGCTACTTCCGGGTACTGTTGATCGAGGTCGGTGATGAGCGCCTTCCATTTTTCCGGCTGCTTATCGTTGCGGTGGAAGTACATCGTGGGGTGTTCGGTGTAACCGTCGGCAAGATATTTCTCGATCAGTTCGCGCATCTGATACTGTTTGCCCAGTCCCGGAAAACGCATGTTGTTAATAGTAATCAGTCCCTTTTTTTGCCACAGACTTTCGCGTTCACCCGATACGCCTGTGCGGTTTTTGATGAATTCATCCATGTGCAATTTGGTGCAGACGACGTGGGAGAGTTCCAGTTCGAGCGTCTTAAGTCGTTTTATGTTTTGTGAGATTTCACACAAATATTGAAAATTATCTCCCCTTGCTTTGGAAAAAAGACAAAATCACCATGCTGCCTCCACAACAAATCAGTATATGGCCCAATACCTGACTCCAGCCTGCGATGGCTAAGCCCAGCCCCAGTAGTAAATAGTAAAACAAGCCGAGTAAAGCGCCGGCAGTCCCCAGTCGATCTGAATAGTGGGCTAATACGGAAGCCAGAATATTGGGAATCGCCAGTCCGTAAGCGATGACGGTGCCTAATACGGGAACAATAAAGAGCCAGTGATTTTCGAGCAGGTAGACACCGATCCCACTCAATAAACTGATCCACGAGGCGAGCAAAACGAGCCGGGCAGGCATCCATTGTTGCTTTAAGAGGTAGGTGTTTAATAAAGAACCGAGTCCAACACCGAGAGTCAATAATAAACCAGTATAACCGAATACCTCCTGTGACAATCCCAGTTGTTCAAAGCGAAAGGGCGCTAATTGGTAGTAACTGAACAGACAGAGATTGAAAAAGGCAATTAAGAAGGCATTTCGCCAAATTGAAACATCTTTAAGCATCCTGATTGCTGTGCTGAGCACCGGCACGCTGGTCACGTCATCAGGTCGGGTTTCGGGTAATCGAACACTAGACCAACAGGTCAGGAGAGCGGCCAGAATAGTCAATCCAGCAAAAACGGCTTTATAGCCCGCAAAATAGTTCAATGCGGAGCCGCTCAGCATACCGATAGCAGGGCTGGCCGCTAAGGCAATCCCCATGATGGAAAACACGCGTGCTAACGCTTCTCCGCGGTAAGTATCACGTATCATGGTTTGTGCCCCGACCGAGCCAACGGCGGCACCGAAAGCAGACAGCATTCTGGCAACGAGCAATAACCAGAATTGTTCGGTCAACAGTGCCAGCAGGGAAGCGAAACCGTAGAGTGACAGGCCAGTCAGTATCGTCGGGCGTCTGCCAATCACATCACACATGCGACCCCATACGACAACACCCAGAGCAAATGCAAAAAAATAGAGTGACAGTGTTTGAGCAGCTTGTGCTGGGCTAACGGAAAATCCGTCGGCAATATTGGTTAATGCAGGGCTATAGAAGGTTTCTACAATGTGCGGAAACATCATCAAGGCAATCGCGAGCCAAAGTGAGGGTTTAGTTTGCATGATTTTTTCTTTATGCGGATAAGTGAATTATGGCTAGACAGGTTAGCATTCCGGTTTCTGTCTTTTTATGATAATAAAGACAATTTATTTACTTAATCAGACATTTGGCCAGGAGAAATAACGTGGCGTGGTTACAGCAAAGTGATCATTTTGATCCTGATCGTTTGGATGTGCCTGTGGCAGGGATTGCAGCGGAGATGGGACACCATGACTCTGGTTTTCATCAGCATAAGAGGGGGCAATTGTTATTTACCCAACAGGGCTGTATCAAGATCACCTTGGCAAATCAGATTTCTATTCTGCCACCCACCAGAGTGGCATGGATCCCTCCCGGAACACGGCATCGGGCTGAAATGCGTGGCTCGGTTGGTTACCGATCTATTTATTTTGATATTGATTATTTAAATACGCATTATTTGCTTCCGTCTGAAACGGCATTCTTTTCGACACAAAGTGAAGTATTGGAAGCAACGTCACTGTTACAGGTACTTTTAGAACGTATCGCAACCTCTTCTTTTGATGTCGACTGGTATCAGGGAAAGGGGGCGAATTTACTGGCTGTATTTTTTGATGAAATTCGTGACGCGCGTAGAGAGGTGACTTTATTGCCGTTGCCGTTTGATCGGCGTTTAGCCCGTTTGTCATTTGAACAATTGCCCCCACCATTGCATAGACTCGCCGCTGATGTCGGTGCCAGTGAAAAAACGATTACTCGGCTGTTTCAGCGTGAAACCGGCATGAATTATCAGCAGTGGCGACAACAATGGCGATTGGTAAAGGCGGTAGAGCTATTGGTACAGAATAAAACCTTATCCTATGTTGCACAGGAACTCGGCTTTAGCAATGACAGCGCGTTTGTCACGTTTTTCCGTAAAGCGATGGGGCGACCGCCGAGGGAATATATCAACAATGACACCCCTAATATCAGCGTAAATGTTGATATGCGAGGTGCCGAAATACCCTATTCAAAAGCATGTCAATCGTAATGTTGACGTGGCGGGCTTATTTTTTTAACTGGCTCTGAAAGTCGCGTTTATCGTGGCCCGTGTAAAGCTGACGTGGGCGAGCGATCTTCAAGCCTTCATCATGCATTTCATTCCAGTGTGCAATCCAGCCAATCGTGCGGGCAATGGCGAAAATGACCGTGAACATCGACGATGGGATCCCCATGGCTTTCAAGATAATGCCAGAATAGAAATCAACGTTTGGATACAGTTTTTTCTCAATGAAGTAGGGGTCATTCAGGGCAATGCGTTCTAATTCCATTGCCACTTCGAGCAGGCTGTCATTTAAGCCAAGTTCATTGAGGACTTCATGGCAGGTTTCACGCATCACTGTCGCGCGAGGATCGTAGTTTTTGTAAACGCGGTGACCAAAGCCCATCAGGCGGAAAGAATCATTTTTATCTTTGGCACGCGCGATAAATTCAGGGATGTGTTCAACCGTTTGAATTTCTTCCAGCATTCGCAGACAGGCTTCGTTGGCGCCCCCGTGTGCAGGTCCCCACAAAGATGCGATGCCAGCGGCGATACAGGCAAATGGGTTAGCTCCCGAAGAACCCGCAGTCCGTACTGTTGATGTGGACGCATTCTGCTCATGATCGGCATGCAGAATGAAGATACGATCCATCGCACGTTCTAAGATCGGATTCACCTCATATTCTTCACAAGGTGTTGAGAACATCATATGCAGGAAATTGGCGGCATAGGACAGATCATTACGAGGATAAACAAAAGGTTGGCCAAGAGAATATTTGTAACACATTGCCGCAACAGTGGGCATTTTAGACAGTAAACGATACGCTGTGATTTCACGGTGGCGAGGATTATGGACATCTAATGCGTCATGGTAGAAGGCCGCTAATGCCCCTGTCACACCACACAGTACGGCCATTGGATGGGAGTCACGGCGGAAACCGTGGAACAGACGTGTGATCTGTTCGTGGATCATGGTATGACGAGTCACCGTCGTTTTGAATTTGGCGTATTCTTCGGGAGTGGGTGGTTCACCGTATAACAGGATATAGCAGACTTCCAGATAGGTTGATTCCGTTGCTAGCTGAGCGATAGGAAAACCACGGTGTAGTAAAATGCCTTCATCGCCATCAATATAGGTGATTTTCGACTCGCAGGAGGCAGTGGAAGTAAAGCCTGGATCGTAGGTATAGAAGCCTTTTGAGCCGAGGGTACGAACGTCAATCACTTCAGACCCGAGAGTCGGCGTTAGTACGTCTAGTTCGATAGCAGCTGAACCATTTATGTTCAACGTAGCCTTTTTATCAGCCATTTACATCTCCTTAGCGCTTATTTTTGTAACTCCTAACAACCCGATGGACGCGATTTCAACTGTGCCGAAAGTATCGTGTGACCGGAAAGAATTTAGAATCAAGCTGATGTCACATTTTATGCTGAAATCTTATTACGGATGACAATGGTTTTTAGGTTGTTAGAAAGTTTTTGAAAGTTATGTTTAAAATATTATTTACACAAAATGTTATCATTTTGTGCTTTACGGAATACTTTTTCATAACTTTTATTTTTCGTTAAGATTAATTTTTCATCACAAAATGACGGTAAATAATATATAACGACATATATGTAAGATAAATGTTTAATCTTTGTCAAACAACATAATCATTTTTATGATAAGTTTTTGAACCGTGATCTTTCTCACTGTTCAGGCTAAATGTTATTAATCATATTGTGTGGGAATTGTAATAACTATGTGAAGTAATTATACTTCCGGGAGGTCTCCGGATTACCCTGAAGTAGGAGCACCCAGCGTAACCAAATCACAACTTTTGATAAACAGTCGGGATTGTTAAGTTAATCATGTTGTGTCTTTGTATCCTCTTAGAGCGCTGTCTGATTCCCGCCCAGGACCGGAGGATGGAAAATAAAAAAAAGCTTTGTGGGCAAAATTGTGAAAAAACAAAGACCTGTCAACCTTGATCTGCGGACGATTAACCAACCCGTCTCCGCGATAGCATCGATCTTGCACCGTATCTCAGGCGTCATCACCTTTATCGCAGTGGGTATCCTGCTGTGGTTGCTGGGTATTTCGCTGTCTTCACAGGAGGGCTTCCTACAAGCATCTGAAATCATGACGGGCTTTTTCGCCAAATTTATCCTGTGGGGGATATTGACGGCGCTGGCTTACCACATCTGTGGTGGCATACGCCATGTGTTAATGGATTTTGGTTTCTTGGAAGAAAATCTCGCTACCGGTAGTGCATCTGCCAAAGTAGCAATAATCATCGCGGTTATTCTGTCTATTCTGGCTGGGGTATTAATATGGTAAGCAACGCATCCGCATTGGGTCGTACGGGGATTCAGGATTGGCTGCTACTGCGGGCATCTGCAATTATTATTGTATTGTACGTTCTCTATCTCGTTGGTTTTGTCGCAACAACGTCAGATATGACTTATGAAGTCTGGCGTGGTTTCTTTTCTTCATCCCTCACGAAAGTCTTCACAGTATTGGCTCTGTTTTCCATTCTGGTTCACGCCTGGATTGGCATGTGGCAAGTACTGACGGATTATGTCAAACCACTTGCGCTGCGTCTGGTTCTGCAACTGGTGGTGATTGTAGCGCTGTTAACTTATTTGATTTACGGAACAATCGTTGTGTGGGGAGCATAAATGAAACTGCCAATAAGAGAGTTTGACGCTGTTGTTATTGGTGCGGGTGGCGCAGGTATGCGTGCTGCACTGCAAATTTCACAAATGGGATTATCTTGTGCCTTGATTTCCAAGGTGTTCCCGACGCGTTCCCATACTGTTTCAGCACAAGGTGGCATCACGGTTGCGCTAGGCAATAGCCATGACGATAACTGGGAATGGCACATGTATGACACGGTGAAAGGTTCTGATTATATCGGTGATCAGGATGCCATCGAATATATGTGTAAGACTGGCCCGGAAGCCATTTTAGAATTGGAACATATGGGGCTGCCGTTCTCTCGTCTGGATAATGGTCGTATTTATCAGCGTCCATTTGGTGGGCAATCCAGAAATTTTGGTGGTGAGCAAGCCGCTCGTACCGCCGCTGCGGCTGACCGAACCGGTCATGCGCTATTACACACGCTGTATCAGCAGAATTTGAAGAACCACACAACCATCTTCTCTGAGTGGTATTCGTTGGATCTGGTGAAGAATCAGGATGGTGCGATTGTTGGTTGTACCGCCATTTGTATCGAAACGGGTGAAGTCGTTTATTTTAAAGCTAAAGCAACGATTTTAGCCACGGGGGGAGCTGGTCGAATTTTCCAATCCACAACAAATGCGCATATTAATACGGGCGATGGTGTCGGTATGGCATTGCGTGCGGGTGTTCCGGTGCAGGATATGGAAATGTGGCAGTTCCACCCAACCGGCATTGCGGGTGCGGGTGTGCTGGTGACAGAAGGCTGTCGGGGTGAAGGTGGCTATTTGCTGAATAAAGACGGTGAACGTTTTATGGAGCGTTATGCTCCCAATGCGAAAGATCTTGCCGGCCGTGATGTGGTCGCACGTTCTATGATGATTGAGATCCGTGAAGGCCGTGGTTGCGAAGGCCCGTGGGGTCCTCACGTTAAATTGAAACTGGATCATCTGGGTAAAGACGTATTGGAATCTCGTCTGCCGGGTATTCTTGAATTATCCCGTACTTTTGCTCACGTGGATCCAGTGAAAGAGCCAATCCCTGTTATTCCGACTTGCCACTATATGATGGGCGGTATCCCAACGAAAATCACCGGTCAGGCACTGACCGTCAATGACAAAGGTGAAGATGTTGTGATTCCGGGTCTGTTTGCGGTTGGTGAAATTGCTTGTGTCTCTGTTCACGGTGCAAACCGCTTGGGCGGGAACTCGTTGTTGGATCTGGTCGTCTTTGGCCGTTCCGCGGGTCTGCATTTGAAAGAGTGCTTGATGGAACAAGGAACTAGCCGTGATGCCGGTGAATCTGATGTTGATGAATCACTGCAACGTCTGAACCGTTGGAATAGTACTCGTTCAGGTGAAGATCCGGTTGAAATCCGCAAAGCTTTGCAAGCTTGTATGCAGCATAATTTCTCGGTATTCCGTGAAGGTGATGCGATGGCAAGCGGGTTGGAAGAGCTGAAAGTTATCCGCGAACGTCTGAAAAATGCGCGTCTGGATGATACTTCGTCAGAGTTCAATACCCAGCGCGTTGAATGTCTGGAATTGGATAACCTGATGGAAACCGCTTATTCGACTGCGGTTGCTGCGAATTTCCGCACAGAAAGTCGTGGTGCTCACAGCCGTTTTGACTATCCAGAACGTGATGACGCTAACTGGCTGTGCCATAGCCTGTATTTACCGCAAACTGAGAGCATGACTCGCCGTGAAGTGAATATGCAGCCCACGCTGCGTGAAGCTTTCCCGCCGAAAGTGCGTTCTTACTAATTGCGTTGCTGATGTTCCGGTTGCGGAGAAATAGATGATGAAACTTGAATTTTCGATTTATCGTTATAATCCAGATGTAGATGACGCCCCCCGTATGCAGGACTACACACTGGAAGCGCAAGAAGGGCGCGATATGATGTTGCTGGATGCGCTCATCCAGCTAAAAGAGCAGGACCCAACCCTGGCATTCCGTCGTTCTTGCCGTGAAGGTGTTTGTGGCTCTGATGGCATGAATATGAATGGTAAAAACGGCTTGGCGTGTGTTATGCCGGTTTCGGCGTTGCGTCGTGGCAATAAGAAAATTGTTATTCGTCCATTGCCGGGTTTGCCCGTGATTCGGGATTTGGTTGTGGATATGGGGCAATTCTATGCGCAATATGAGAAAATCCGTCCTTATCTGATTAATGATAATAAAAACCCACCCGCACGTGAGCATCTGCAATCGCCAGAACAACGGGCAAAGTTGGACGGATTGTATGAATGTATCTTATGTGCGTGTTGTTCCACATCCTGTCCTTCATTTTGGTGGAATCCAGACAAATTCATTGGTCCAGCGGGTCTCTTAGCTGCATATCGTTTCCTGATTGACAGCCGTGATACTGAAACCGCTTCACGTCTGGATAATCTGAATGATGCATTCAGCGTTTTCCGTTGTCATGGCATCATGAATTGCGTCAGTGTATGTCCTAAAGGGCTGAATCCGACAAAAGCGATTGGTCATATTAAATCGATGCTGTTGAAACATAGCGCCTAGTAAATAGGCGTTCTAATTAACACAGAGTAATTATGTGTATAATAAAGAAAAAGTGAGTGCATAAATAACACATAAATAGTGTGTAAATAATGCATATTATGTTGCCCTCCACAATTTTGGAATAAATATCAAATCGGTGGAGGGCATAAAGAATAAAAAATGATAAATTGCCTACTGCTAAAGAGATGAAACCTATTTTCAAATAAAGGAACCTTTAAAAACTGACATTCAGTTTTTAAAGGTTCCTTGAAAGGGAAGGAAACCCCGAAAAAGAACATGCATTAAGCACGTCCAAATGAACCTTTTATCAACACCGCAAATTAAGCGGTATTTGTTAACCACGGCGAAAACTAAAGCTTTCAAAGCTTAAGGGATCACAATGCAGAACGGCGCAATGAAGGACTGGTTGGACTCAAGCTTTCTGGCTGGTGCAAACCAGTCTTACATAGAGCAAATCTATGAAGACTATATAACCGACCCTAATTCTGTTGATGCAAGTTGGAGAGAAATTTTCCAACAATTACCGGAAATAGGATTTAGCGGGGAACAACTTCACTCACAGACACGCGATTACTTCCGTCGTCTGGCAAAGGATGCCACGCGTTATCACACTTCAGTTAGCGATCCAGCAATGGATGCAAAACAAGTCAAAGTTTTGCAGCTCATCAATGCATTCCGCTTCCGCGGACACCAACATGCAAATCTTGATCCATTGGGGTTATGGAAACAGGAACCTGTCCCTGATCTCGATCCTGCTTTCCACAATTTAACCAAAGCGGATTTTGAAGAGACGTTTAATGTGGGCTCTTTTGCCATTGGTAAAGAGACAATGAAATTGGCGGAGCTGTATGACGCGCTGAAACGCATTTATTGCGGTTCGATTGGTGCGGAATATATGCATATCACCAATACAGAAGAAAAGCGTTGGATTCAGCAACGACTGGAATCGGTGACAGTGAGTTCGCAGTTTAATGCGGAAGAAAAGCGCCGTTTTCTGAAAGAATTAACATCAGCAGAAGGTCTGGAGCGCTATTTGGGGGCTAAGTTTCCAGGAGCGAAACGTTTCTCCCTCGAAGGTGGCGATGCCCTTATCCCGATGTTAAAAGAGTTGATCCGACACGCAGGTAAACAAGATACCCGTGAAGTGGTGTTAGGAATGGCACACCGTGGCCGCCTCAATGTGCTGGTCAATCTCTTGGGTAAAAAACCGGCTGATCTGTTTGACGAATTTGCTGGCAAGCACAAAGAGCACCTGGGAACAGGTGACGTAAAATACCATCAGGGTTTTTCTTCTGATTTTGAAACTGAAGGCGGTTTAGTCCATTTGGCGCTGGCCTTTAACCCATCTCACCTTGAGATTGTCAGCCCTGTTGTGATCGGTTCTGTACGTGCCCGCCGTGATCGTCTTGATGAAGGACGTAGTAACATGGTTCTGCCTGTTACCATCCACGGAGATGCCGCAGTAATAGGGCAGGGGATTGTGCAGGAAACATTGAACATGTCTCAGGCTCGCGGTTATGAAGTGGGGGGAACCGTTCGTATCGTAGTGAACAACCAAATTGGTTTCACCACGTCTAACCCGAAAGATGCGCGTTCAACACAATACTGTACTGATATTGTGAAAATGGTTCAGGCGCCGATTTTCCACGTTAACGCGGATGATCCGGAAGCAGTGACATTCGTCACTCGTCTGGCACTGGATTACCGTAATACCTTCAAAAGTGACGTCATGATTGATCTGGTGTGCTACCGTCGTCATGGTCACAACGAGGCGGATGAGCCAAGCGCAACTCAGCCTTTGATGTACCAGAAAATTAAAAAACAGCCAACTGCCCGTAAAATTTATGCAGATAAGCTGGTCGCAGAAGGCTTGCTGGCTGCTAATGATGTGACTGAGATGGTGAACGTGTACCGCGATGCACTGGATCAGGGGGAATGTGTTGTTGATGAATGGCGTCCAATGGGGATGCATTCATTCACGTGGGAACCTTACCTGAACCACGAATGGGATGAAGATTATCCGCATAAAGTGGATATGAAACGTCTGCAAGATCTTGGTAAACGCATTAGTACGATTCCTGCCGAAGTGGAAATGCACTCACGGGTTGCGAAAATCTACGGCGACCGTGCAGAAATGGCCAATGGCAATAAATTGCTTGACTGGGGTGCTGCGGAAACACTGGCTTACGCGACGTTGGTTGATGAAGGGATTCCGGTGCGCCTTTCTGGTGAAGATGCGGGTCGTGGTACATTCTTCCACCGTCATGCCGTTATTCATAACCAGACTAATGCATCTGTCTATGTTCCTTTGGCCAATATTCACAATGCTCAAGGCGTATTTAACGTATGGGACTCGGTACTGTCTGAAGAAGCTGTACTGGCATTTGAATACGGTTATGCAACCACTGAACCGCGTGCCCTGACAATTTGGGAAGCACAATTTGGTGACTTTGCCAACGTAGCTCAGGTTGTGATTGACCAATTCATCAGTTCCGGCGAACAGAAATGGGGTCGGATGTGTGGCCTGGTTATGCTATTGCCACATGGTTATGAAGGGCAGGGGCCGGAGCACTCATCGGCACGTCTGGAACGCTACCTGCAACTGTGTGCTGAACAAAATATGCAGGTTTGTGTGCCATCGACACCCGCTCAGGTTTATCACATGTTGCGTCGTCAGTCTCTGCGTGGGATGCGCCGTCCACTTATCGTTATGTCACCTAAATCGTTGCTGCGTCATCCATTGGCGGTCTCTAGCCTGGAAGAATTGGCAAAGGGTAAATTTGAGCCAGTGATTGGTGAAATTGACACTTTAGCGCCCAAAGGGGTTAAACGCGTTGTACTGTGTTCCGGTAAAGTTTATTACGATCTGCTGGAACAGCGTCGTAAGAATAAACAGACCAATGTGGCAATCGTGCGTATTGAACAACTGTATCCATTCCCACGCCAGCACGTCCAGGCTCAGCTTGAACAATATGCCCATGTTCATGATTTCGTCTGGTGTCAGGAAGAGCCACTGAACCAAGGCGCTTGGTATTGTAGTCAACATAATTTCCGTGAAGCGATCCCATTTGGGGCTTCTTTACGTTATGCAGGTCGTCCAGCATCTGCTTCCCCGGCTGTGGGATATACGTCTGTTCACCAGCAGCAACAGCAAGCACTGGTTGATGACGCACTGAACGTTGAATAAATAAGGATAGAAAATGAGTAGCGTAGAAATTCTGGTTCCAGACCTTCCTGAATCTGTTGCGGATGCCACCGTTGCAACATGGCATAAAAAACCCGGTGACACCATAGTGCGTGATGAAGTGCTGGTTGACATTGAAACCGATAAAGTGGTTCTGGAAGTGCCAGCGAGTGAATCCGGTATTTTGGAATCTATTTTGGAAGAAGAAGGTGCCACTGTACTGGGCAGACAACTGCTGGGTCGTATCCGTTTGGGTGACAGTACGGGGATTCCTGCTGAAGTAAAAGAGAAAACAGAAGCGACGCCGGCACAGCGTCAAACCGCGTCTTTGGAAGAAGAAAATAATGATGCCTTGAGTCCCGCCGTTCGCCGTTTGATCGCAGAGCACGATTTAGATCCTGCGGCCATTAAAGGCAGCGGTGTTGGTGGCCGCCTTGTTCGTGAAGACGTAGAAAAATATATCGCTGCGAATAAAAAAGAGAGTGATAAGCCAGCCATCTCTGTTGAACAACCCTCTTTACTGCCACATCGCAGTGAAAAACGTGTCCCAATGACCCGTCTGCGCAAACGGGTCGCAGAACGCCTGCTGGAAGCGAAAAACAATACGGCAATGCTGACAACGTTCAATGAAGTCAACATGAAGCCTATTCAGGAATTGCGTAAACAGTACGGTGATGCATTTGAAAAACGTCACGGTGTACGTTTGGGTTTCATGTCCTTCTATGTGAAAGCCGTTGTTGAAGCATTGAAACGTTATCCAGAAGTTAATGCGTCGATTGATGGCACCGATGTGGTTTACCACAATTACTTTGATATCAGTATTGCCGTCTCTACACCACGTGGTCTGGTTACGCCAGTATTGCGTGATGCAGATGCTCTGGGTATGGCTGATATTGAGAAAAATATCAAAGAGCTGGCTATCAAAGGCCGTGACGGTAAACTGACCGTCGAAGAACTCACTGGCGGTAATTTCACCATTACCAATGGCGGTGTTTTCGGCTCTCTGATGTCCACGCCTATTATTAATCCGCCACAAAGTGCGATCCTGGGAATGCATGCCATTAAAGATCGTCCAATGGCGGTAAATGGTCAGGTTGAGATCCTTCCGATGATGTATTTGGCGCTGTCTTATGACCATCGTTTGATTGACGGTCGTGAATCAGTCGGCTTCCTGGTGACCATCAAAGAAATGCTGGAAGATCCAACACGTTTGTTGCTGGATGTATAGCATCACTCTCGGGCAGGGGATGAACTCTGCCAAGTCTGAAGTAGTACGACGTTGATGTAAAAATGTATATGCAGGCCAGCTCGTTGAGCTGGTCATATCCAGAGCAACAATATAGAAGGTAATTTACCTTCCTTAGATTAAATTATGGATAGAACATCATGAATTTACACGAGTATCAGGCAAAACAACTTTTTGCACGGTATGGTTTACCCGCACCTACGGGCTATGCTTGTACCACACCGCGCGAAGCAGAAGAAGCAGCATCCAAGATTGGTTCAGGCCCTTGGGTCGTTAAATGTCAGGTTCATGCAGGCGGCCGCGGTAAGGCTGGAGGCGTGAAAGTCGTCAACAGCAAGGAAGATATCCGTGCTTTTGCTGAACAATGGCTAGGGAAACGACTGGTGACTTACCAGACAGATGTACAGGGACAACCTGTCCATCAGATTTTGGTTGAAGGTGCAACTGATATTGCCAAGGAGCTGTATCTCGGTGCTGTTGTTGACCGCGGTACACGTCGTGTAGTGTTCATGGCCTCTACTGAAGGTGGCGTCGAAATAGAAAAAGTGGCGGAAGAAACGCCCGAATTGATTCATAAAGCCATTATCGATCCACTGTCTGGCCCTATGCCGTATCAAGGCCGTGAATTGGCATTTAAACTCGGTTTAACGGGTAAACAAGTTGGTCAATTCACCAAGATTTTCCTGGGATTAGCCAACTTGTTCTTAGAACGTGATTTGGCATTGGTCGAAATCAACCCGCTGGTGATCACAACGAATGGTGATTTGGTTTGTTTGGATGGAAAGCTGGGCGCTGATGGCAATGCGATGTTCCGTCAGGCTGAATTGCGTGAAATGCACGACCCTTCACAAGAAGATCCACGTGAAGCTCAGGCTGCACAATGGGAACTGAACTATGTTGCGTTGGATGGCAATATTGGTTGTATGGTGAATGGCGCAGGTTTGGCGATGGGTACGATGGACATTGTTAAACTGCACGGAGGTGCACCAGCCAACTTCCTTGATGTGGGGGGAGGGGCAACCAAAGAACGTGTTACGGAAGCATTTAAAATCATCTTGTCGGATGAAAATGTGAAAGCTGTCTTGGTCAATATCTTTGGTGGTATTGTCCGTTGTGACTTGATTGCTGACGGCATTATTGGTGCGGTGGAAGAAGTTGGCGTTAACGTCCCGGTCGTGGTGCGTCTGGAGGGCAATAATGCTGAATTGGGCGCGAAAAAACTGGCTGACAGCGGCTTGAACATCATTGCCGCAACCAGTTTGACAGATGCAGCTAAACAGGCAGTCGCCGCAGCGGGGAATCAATAATGTCTATTTTAATCGATAAAAACACCAAAGTAATTTGTCAGGGTTTCACGGGCAGCCAGGGGACTTTTCACTCTGAACAAGCCATTGCTTATGGTACTCAAATGGTCGGTGGTGTCACACCGGGTAAAGGGGGAACGGAGCATTTGGGGCTTCCTGTATTTAATACTGTGCGTGAAGCGGTTGAAGCGACAGGCGCAACTGCGTCGGTTATCTATGTTCCAGCGCCTTTCTGTAAAGATTCCATTCTGGAAGCGATTGAGGCGGGCATTAAACTGATCATCACCATTACAGAAGGCATCCCAACCCTCGATATGTTGACAGTGAAAGTCAAACTCGATCAAGCGGGTGTTCGTATGATTGGCCCTAACTGCCCTGGGGTGATTACACCTGATGAATGTAAGATTGGCATCATGCCTGGCCACATTCACAAAGCAGGTAAAGTGGGGATTGTCTCCCGCTCAGGTACGTTGACTTATGAAGCAGTTAAACAGACGACAGATGCCGGTTTAGGGCAATCTACCTGTGTGGGTATCGGCGGTGACCCGATCCCGGGTTCAAACTTCATTGATATTCTGAAACTGTTCCAAGAAGATCCACAGACAGAAGCGATTGTCATGATTGGTGAAATTGGGGGTACCGCGGAAGAAGAAGCGGCGGCATATATCAAAGAGTATGTGACTAAACCTGTTGTCGCTTATATTGCCGGTGTGACAGCACCTAAAGGCAAGCGTATGGGACATGCCGGAGCGATTATCGCGGGTGGTAAAGGTACAGCCGATGAGAAATTTGCTGCACTGGAAGCTGCGGGTGTGAAGACGGTTCGTAGTCTGGCTGACATTGGTGATGCTGTAAAAGCGCTACTGTCATAAAGAAACCAAAATAAACGATTTTGATAGAAAAAGGCGGCCTTAGGGTCGTCTTTTATTTTTTATTTATAATATTAACAGTAGGTTAGTCTACTTATAAGATGTTTTGCTTTTTAATTTAATTTAACTGGAATTTTGAGAAATCTATTTATTTTCTTAATTAAAATAGCACTATTTAAAAAATATATTTTTTAAAGAATGAAAATGAAAGGTTAATTTTCTAATGCTTTTTACAGCAAAAAATAAATTAAAACTCATCACAAATAACAAATTATTAACACCCAAGAAACCATAATGAAATAATAGATGTAAAGCTTAACAAAACAAGGAAAAAATTGACTAAAATCAATTTATTACTCTAGATTGTATTCGCTAAACTTGATTAAATTGATCTAGTATATAAATACGAACCTGAAAATGTAGGGTGATATTGACCTATATTTGGGAATTCAAAGCTGAATCACGTAAAATCGCTTTATTGTATGTGAATATAGGCGTGATATTATTATGGTATCTGTGAGCTTTTGATTATTGTTAATAATTCATTGTTGTGTTTGAGGCATTTATTGCTGGTAGTTACGAGGCTTTCGTTTTACGAAGTCGGGTTGCCGCAAGTCGGTGTCTTCCTGCTAGGAGCAAGGAGTCAAGATGTTTGATATTGTCGAACTGTCACGATTACAGTTTGCCTTAACTGCGATGTACCACTTTCTGTTTGTACCATTAACGCTTGGTATGGCGTTTTTGCTTGCGATCATGGAAACGGTATATGTCCTTTCTGGCAAACAAATCTATAAAGATATGACAAAATTCTGGGGTAAGTTGTTTGGTATTAACTTTGCTCTGGGTGTCGCAACGGGCTTGACCATGGAGTTCCAGTTCGGAACCAACTGGTCATATTTCTCACATTATGTTGGTGATATTTTTGGTGCGCCTCTGGCCATCGAAGGTCTGATGGCATTCTTCCTCGAATCCACTTTCGTCGGGCTGTTTTTCTTCGGCTGGGATCGACTGACTAAGAAACAACATTTGGCAGTGACTTGGCTGGTGGGATTAGGCTCTAACTTTTCCGCATTGTGGATATTGATTGCGAATGGTTGGATGCAAAACCCGATTGCGTCTGATTTTAACTTCGAAACCATGCGCATGGAAATGGTAAGCTTTAGTGAACTGGTGCTTAACCCCGTTGCTCAGGTGAAATTTGTTCACACTGTGGCCGCCGGTTATGTGACAGGCGCCATTTTTGTCTTGGGTATCAGCGCTTACTATCTGCTTAAAGGGCGTGATGTCGCATTTGCCAAACGTTCGTTTGCGATTGCGGCCAGTTTTGGTATGGCTGCGGTACTCTCCGTTATTGTGCTGGGTGATGAATCTGGGTATGAAATGGGGGACGTGCAGAAAACTAAACTGGCGGCAATTGAAGCCGAGTGGGAAACTCAGCCGCCTCCAGCCTCATTCACACTGATTGGTATTCCTGATCAGGATAAAATGGAAAATAAATATTCCATCCAGATTCCTTACGTTTTGGGTTTGATTGCTACCCGTTCCACCGATACACCGGTTGTTGGTCTACGTGATTTAATGGGGCAGCATGAGCAGCGTATCCGTAACGGTATCAAGGCTTATGAATTACTGGAAGAACTGCGTTCAGGTAATACTGATCCAAGTGTTCGCAGTACATTCAACGAAAACAAGAAAGACCTTGGTTATGGTATGCTCGTGAAGCGTTATACCCAAAATGTTACCGATGCGACAGAAGCACAAATTAAAGCGGCGACGAAAGATTCTATTCCCCGTGTCGCGCCACTCTATTTTGCCTTCCGCATCATGGTTGCTGCGGGCTTTCTGATGCTGCTGGTGATCGGTTTATCGTTCCTGAGCGTTCTTCGTAACCGTATCGGCCAACATAAATGGTTGTTGCGTGCTGCCTTGTTCAGTATTCCGTTGCCGTGGATTGCCATTGAGTCTGGTTGGTTTGTTGCCGAATACGGTCGTCAACCGTGGGCGATTGGTGAGGTGCTACCAACGGCTGTTGCGGCATCAACACGTAGTGTAGGCGATCTGATTTTCTCAATGGTGCTGATTTGTGGTCTGTACACGTTATTCTTGATCGCAGAGATGTTCTTGATGTTCAAATTTGCCCGCCTTGGCCCAAGTAGCCTCAAGACTGGACGCTATCATTTTGAACAAAAAACAGCTTCTTCAGCAAATAATATTGAGTAAGCAGGAGTCCACTTATGCTTGATTATGACGTATTACGATTTATATGGTGGCTGCTGATCGGTGTGTTACTCATCGGCTTCACCGTGACTGATGGTTTCGATATGGGCGTCGGTATCCTGTTACGAATCATTGGCAAAAACGATACTGAACGCCGCATCATGATTAACTCAGTTGCTCCGCACTGGGATGGTAACCAAGTTTGGTTAATTACCGCGGGTGGTGCGCTGTTTGCTGCATGGCCAATGGTTTACGCTGCCGCCTTTTCTGGTTTTTATGTGGCAATGATGTTGGTATTGGCCGCCTTATTTTTCCGTCCGGTTGGTTTTGATTACCGTTCAAAACTGGAAAACAGCAAATGGCGGAATATGTGGGATTGGGGGCTGGTTATTGGTAGCTTCGTGCCAGCACTGGTTATCGGGGTGGCATTTGGTAATTTACTGCAAGGCGTCCCGCTGGCTGTGGATTCTTACTTGCGCGTTTCCTATGAAGGTTCGTTTTTTGGGCTGCTAAATCCTTATGGATTATTGGCAGGGGTAATTAGTTTGATGATGATCGTGACCCAAGGCGCAACTTACTTGCAAATGCGGACATCAGGTGAATTGCATCTTCGTTCCCGTACTGCGACTCATGTCTGTGCAGCGATAACGGCAGTGGCCTTTCTGTTAGCAGGGGTATGGTTGATTTATGGCATTGACGGCTATGTTGTAACGGGTGGACTGGATGTTAATGCGGCATCTAACCCGTTACATAAAGAAGTCGTTCAACAAGCCGGTGCATGGCTGACCAACTTCAATCATTACCCGGCATTGTGGGCCATACCGGTGTTGGGCGTCCTGCTTCCGCTGTTGACGATATTAGCGACCTGGATGGATAAAGGGGTCTGGGCATTCCTGTTTTCATCATTGACCGTGGCTTGCATTATTTTGACTTCGGGGATTGCGATGTTCCCGTTTGTCATGCCATCAAGTCTTGATCCGAATGTCAGTCTGACTATGTGGGATGCGACATCCAGTCAGTGGACGTTGCAAGTTATGTTTGTTGTTGCCGTTATCTTTGTGCCGCTTGTATTGTCTTATACCATCTGGTGTTATTACAAAATGTTCGGGCGTTTGGATAAGAACTACATTGAAAATAACAAACATTCACTGTACTAAGGAGCATAGGCATGTGGTATTTTGCTTGGATTCTCGGCACACTTTTAGCGTGTAGCTTCGCTGTCATTGCGGCTTTGGCACTTGAGCATAGTGAATCAAAAACCGCGACTGAGAGCGACAAAAAATAATGTTAGCTGATAAATGCTATCAACTGATGGATAAGCGCCCGGTGAGGGCGCTTATCCTCATTATGGCTTTAACACTCGCTGCCTGTGTGTTTTGGATGCCTGCCCGTTTTGCGGCTAATACCAGTTCACTCCCTATCTGGCAAGGAATCTTATTGATCTGGGCCGTTTGTTCTGGTGTCACTTTTGGGGTTGGTTTTCAGCCTAATCGGTTTATTTGGCGATTGTTTTTTCATCCGTTACCTGCATTTTTTATTCTTCTCTTTGGCTTATATCATTTCTTTCAGTAAACTAATGATAATTCTATAGGCCATCGGCCTATAGAATTTTTTTACTAACAGGTCATTCCAAAGCGCTATTCTCTTAAGTATAGTGACAGCGTCGATTCGCCTAATTAGGATTATATGAGTAAGATGTTATTCCGTTGGCCTATCCGTGTTTACTATGAAGACACAGATGCTAGTGGTGTGGTTTATCACGCGCGATATTTATTCTTTTATGAAAGAGCTCGTACAGAGATGCTGCGTGAAAAAGGCTTTCACCAACAGTATATGTTAGATCAGCAAGTGGGCTTTGTGGTTAGTCGCATGACGATTGACTATCGGAAACCAGCGCGATTGGATGATCAGTTGGTTGTTGAAAGCGAGATAACGAAAATTCGTGGCGCTTCTTTGACATTTATTCAACGAATTATTGATTGCAATGGCGTAACTGTCAGTAGCGCAGAATGTTTAGTGGTCTGCGTGAATTCATCTCAAATGAAGCCTATTGCGCTTCCAAAGTCTATTGTCGCGGAGTTTAAGCAGTGACTGACATGAATATCCTTAGTTTATTCCTTAAGGCTGGTTTTTTAGTGCAGTTGATCATGTTGATTCTGATCGGCTTCTCTATCGCCTCTTGGGCCATCATTATCCAAAGAACTAAAATTCTTAATGCTGCAAGCCGTGAAGCAGAAGCATTTGAAGATAAGTTTTGGTCTGGTATTGAGTTGTCGCGTCTGTATAAAGAAAGTCAGTCACGTCGTGATTCATTAAGTGGTACTGAGCAAATATTTCATTCTGGGTTTAAAGAATTTGCCCGTTTACACCAGGCAAATAATCATGCGCCAGAAGCTGTTATCACAGGCACATCGCGTGCTATGCGTATCTCACTCAATCGTGAGATGGAAACATTGGAAAATCATATTCCGTTTTTGGGAACAGTGGGTTCCATTAGCCCTTATATTGGTTTGTTTGGTACGGTATGGGGGATCATGCATGCATTTATTGCGTTGGACTCCGTTAAACAAGCGACTTTGCAAATGGTTGCTCCTGGTATCGCTGAAGCCTTGATTGCAACAGCTATTGGTCTGTTTGCCGCTATTCCAGCAGTAATGGCTTATAACCGCCTGAACCAGCGTGTGAATAAACTAGAACAAGGTTACGATAATTTTGTGGAAGAATTCCTGGCTATTTTGCACCGTCAGGCTTTTGCTTCCAACACAAATAAGTCGTAAACCGTCGGGGAAAATCAGCGAATGGCACGTACTCGTAGTCGCAGACGTGAGCTAAAATCTGAGATCAATATCGTCCCCTTGCTGGACGTGTTGCTGGTATTGTTGCTTATTTTCATGGCAACCGCACCGATTATCACGCAAAGCGTAGAAGTCGATTTACCTGAGTCGGTAGACTCAAAAAATGTTTCCAGCACTGATAATCCACCTGTGATTGTGGAAGTTTCCGGGGTAGGGCAATACAACATGGTTGTTAATCAGGCACGATTGGAGTTGTTACCTGAACAACAAATTGTTGCCGAAGCTCAAGCTGTCATGAAAGAGAATCCGAAAACAATTTTCCTGATTGGTGGCTCTAAGGAAGTTCCTTATGATGAAATTATCAAGGCGTTGAATATGCTTCGTCAGGCGGGCGTAAAATCGGTGGGTTTAATGACTCAGCCTATCTAAGCCTGATGCGGATGTTACTTAAAGTTTCTGGATATCGAGCGTGGGAAAGACAAGCGAGCAAAACAATAGGTTGAATCGCGCCATTATTATTTCGGTGATTTTGCACATTATCCTGATTGGTTTTCTGATTTGGGGTCCTTCGGCGCAAAAAACGGAAATGGGGGGTGGTGGACTGGACGGTACTGTTATTGATGCTGTGATGGTTGATCCAAATGCAGTTGTTCAGCAATACAATCAGCAGCAACAGCAACAGGCCAATGCAAGGTTAGCGGAACAACAGCGGAAGAAAAAGGCTGAACAGCAGGCGGCTGAACTGCGTGCCAAGCAAGCGGAAGAACAGGAACGCCTGAAAGCGACTGAAGAAGCGCGAATTCAAGCGCAACAGTCCGCTGAAGCACGGAAAAAAGAGTCTGAGGCGGCAACGGCGAAAGCGCTTGAAGAGCAAAGGCAGGCTGATGCGGCTGCGGCTAAAGCCCGTGAAGAACAAAAACAGGCGGAAGAAGCGGCTGCAATAGCACAGGCAGAAAAAGAAAAGATCTTGAAAGAGCAGGCTGAAGCTCGCCTGAAAGCGGAAGCTCAGGCAAAGAAAGAGGCTGAAGAAGCGGTAAAACGTCAAGCTGCGGCCAAAGCGAAAGCAGAAGCAAAGGCTAAGGTGGAAGCAGAAGCCAAAGCGAAAGCAGAAGCGAAGGCTAAAACGGAAGCAGCCAGGCAGGCGCAAGCCGTTGATGATTTGTTAGGTGGATTGACCTCGAATGCCCCTAAACAGCAGGGAGGGGCAGCGGCGGCCGGAAAAGGTGGCGCTAAGACCAGTGGCATTTCTCAAAAAGACATTAACGATTATATGGGAAAAGTTCAGGCAGCAATAGAAAGTCGATTCTATGATTCAGGTTTGTACGTCGGGCGTAACTGTGAATTAGCGATAAAGCTGGCGCCAGACGGGTTACTGATTGATATCCAAACAGGAAAAGGTGATCCGGCGTTATGTAGAGCTGCGGTTTCTGCGGCTAATCTGGCGAAAAAAATGCCGCCACCAAGCAAAGAGATTTATGAACATTTCAAGAGTTTCACACTAGACTTTAAGCCGCAGTTAAAGTAAATATTTGGTATAAAAGCGTTATTTTTTAGGTAAATCTTCGAGTTATTTATCAATACAAACAAAATTATTAGATTTTATTTAGGTATCTAGTTTTGTTTGTTGGTGTTTGTTAGAATCCGGCGGATTATTGCGTGCATATTCAAAGAGCGCGATAAGGGAGAAATGATGAAGCAAGTTTTTGCACAAATATTTAAACAGAAGTTTAGAATAATATTGGGTTTTCTGATGATGTGGGCGGCGCTTGCGCATGCAGAAGTTCGGATTGAAATTACTCAAGGTGTTGATTCTGCTCGTCCTATTGGAATTGTTCCTTTTAAATGGTCTGGCGCAGGAGAAGCGCCTGAAAATATAAGTTCAATTATTGCTGCGGACTTAAGAAACAGCGGTAAATTCAATCCAATTGATCCAAATCGGATGCCACAACAACCTACGGCGGCTTCAGAAGTGACATCGGGTGCGTGGTCTGCACTTGGAATCGACTCGGTGGTTATCGGTCATATTCAGCCTAGTGCGGATGGTAAATTTCTTGTTTCTTATCAGCTTGTTGATGTTGCGGGAGCCCCCGGGACTGTACTGGAACAAAATCAGTTCACCATCGAGCAAAAATGGTTGCGCTTTGCCGCACATACCATCAGTGATCAGGTTTTCGAAAAACTGACTGGGATTAAAGGCGCATTTTGTACCCGTATTGCTTATGTTGTCGTGAAAAACAATCAGGAGAGTAAATCTCCATATGAACTGTATGTATCCGATTATGATGGCTATAACCAAACCCGGGTACATAGCTCACCTGAACCACTGATGTCACCAGCATGGTCGCCAGATGCTTCTAAACTTGCCTACGTGACATTTGAGGGTGGTCGTTCTTCGTTGATTATTCAAACGCTGACGACAGGTGAGGTGCGTCATGTTGCTTCGTTTCCGCGTCATAACGGAGCACCTGCGTTTTCTCCCGATGGGACTAAACTTGCGTTTGCACTATCTAAAACAGGTAGTTTGAATCTTTACGTGATGGATTTAGCTTCCGGTCAAATCCATCAGGTTACTGATGGCCGCAGTAATAATACTGAGCCAAGCTGGATGCCGGATAGCCAGACATTGGTCTATACCTCCGATCAGGGTGGTCGTCCGCAATTGTACAAAATCGATATTAATGGCGGTGCTCCACAACGCTTAACTTGGGAAGGATCACAGAACCAAGATGCAGATGTTAGCCCTGACGGTAGTTTTATCGTGATGGTGAGCTCGGCAAATGGCAAGCAGCACATCGCTAAACAGGATCTGGCAACGGGATCTGTCCAAATTTTGACGGATACGTTTCTGGATGAAACGCCGAGTATCGCACCTAATGGCACTATGGTGATTTATAGCTCCACTCAAGGGTGGGGAACTGTATTGCAGCTAGTTTCGACTGATGGGCGTTTCAAAGCGCGTCTTCCGGCTACCAATGGGCAGGTAAAATCCCCTGCCTGGTCGCCGTATCTGTGATGCATAATAATACGTATGGCAAACTATAAAAGGATCAAAGAGATGCAACTGAACAAAGTGCTAAAAGGGCTGATGTTAGCTTTACCAATCATGGCGGTAGCCGCGTGTAGTTCTAACAAAGGTGGTAATAATGATCAGTCTGGCGTAAGCACTGTTGATAATTCGTCTAAATCAACAGGTCTGTCTGCTGAAGAATTAGCACGTCAGCAGATGCAAGAGCTACAGAACAACAATATCGTATACTTTGGTTTCGATAAGTATGATATTAACAGCGAGTTTGCTCAGATGCTGGATGCACACGCTGCATTCCTGCGTGCTAATCCATCGGTTAAAGTGACTATCGAAGGCCACGCAGATGAGCGTGGTACGCCAGAGTACAACATCGCTCTGGGTGAGCGTCGTGCAAACGCAGTGAAAATGTACCTGCAAGGTAAAGGCGTTTCTGCGGATCAGCTCGCTATCGTGTCTTACGGTAAAGAAAAACCGGCTGTACTTGGCCATGACGAAGCAGCGTACGCGAAAAATCGTCGTGCTGTAGTCGTATACTAAGAGTAATGCATGAACAGTAACTTCAGACGTTATGTGTTGGGTCTGTCGTTATTGGTTGGCGTAGCGGCTCCTTGGGCCGCTACTGCCCGAGCGCCAATCAGTAATGTCGGCTCAGGCTCCACCGATGAGCGCCTCTCCCAATTAGAGCGTGTTTCTGACGCTCACAGTCAATTGTTAACTCAACTCCAGCAACAACTTTCTGATTCTCAACGTGATATCGATATGCTCCGTGGTCAAATTCAGGAGAACCAGTATCAATTAAATCAGATTATTGAACGCCAAAAAGATCTTTATTTGCAGCTAGATAAAATCACTAACCCATCGAGTGCAGAAAGCTCAGGTTCAGACACTCAGAATGCAGCAGCTTTGGCTCAAGCTCAGCCATCTGCCGCCCCTCAGAGTACGGGAAGCGAAAAGGGTGATTACGATGCTGCCGTTTCTTTGGCTATCAATACCAAAGAATATGATAAAGCGATTACGGCATTTCAAAATTTTGTCAAAACGCACCCTAAGTCTAAGTATTTATCAAATGCTAATTATTGGTTAGGGCAGTTGAACTACAATAAAGGCAAGAAAGACGAGGCAGCTTATTATTTCGCCACTGTTGTAAAAGATTATCCCAAATCGCAAAAAAGCAGTGATTCCCTGTATAAAGTCGGTGTAATCATGCAGGAAAAAGGCCAAAAGAGTAAAGCGAAAGCGGTTTATCAGCAGGTAGTTAAGCAATACCCTGGTACTAATGCGGCAAAAATGGCTGAGAAAAAGCTTTCCGGGATGTAATTATTATCCCCGAAAGGTCAGATATCGGTCTTTTGGGGAATTAATAGGCATTCAGACGGTTTTTTTAAAATAAACGTTGCACTGTGCCGAGAAATCAGTAATATAAGCCGCCGTTGGCAGGGAGAACTGCCAAACAGATTCAGATGGGTCGTTAGCTCAGTCGGTAGAGCAGTTGACTTTTAATCAATTGGTCGCAGGTTCGAATCCTGCACGACCCACCATCAAAATCTTCAAAATTAGACATACCTCAGATGGGTCGTTAGCTCAGTCGGTAGAGCAGTTGACTTTTAATCAATTGGTCGCAGGTTCGAATCCTGCACGACCCACCAGCTTTCAATACCGGGACGTTCGATAACGTCCGGGGGAAGTAAGAAAACCGTATCACTGTTAAAAGGATACGGTTTTTTTTCGTCTGTCGGAACAAAACTTTAAAGCATGGTGTACTATGACCGTTCTTTGGCGTATAGCTGTAGGGCACACAGCGTTCTACGTCAATTGCCATATCAGACATTCAAGACCGGCGTAAAAAAGCAATGTCCGGCCCAACAGCTTGCCGTGGTGTGTTTGTATATACGAAAAACTTCTCCCATAAGGAAATAGCGTTAGTACAAATATTCGTTTCTCGTTTATTCATTATCGGTTACCTCCCACGGGGCTAAAGGAATGAAGCTATCAGACAAGGCATCTATTACAACTCTAACCTTTGATGACAATAATTTGTTTTTTGGCCAAATAGCATGAATTGGAAAACCCTGCGTTTTTATATCAGGCAATAACTTAATTAATTGACCTGATTGCAATTGGTTGTAAACCAACCAGTCAGCTAGCATAGCTATCCCATATCCATTTAAAGCAGCATCTAAGATCGCCTCACTGTTGTTTAAACTAATAACTCCGGGAACTTTAATATTGTGTTTTTTATTATTTTTATCAAAGAATTTCCAAGGAAGGTTTTGATTATTATTCCCAAAATTAATACATAGATGATTATGCAGGTCATCTATAATATTAGGAGATCCATATTTTTTTAAGTAGGAAGGGCTTGCACAAACAACAGCCTTTTGTATCCCTAATGATTTTGCTACGAGTGTTGCACTTTCGTCTAGTGCTCCAATTCTTATTGCCAAATCAATGCCATCATCAATAAGGTCAACACGGCGATCATTTAAACTAATATCTAATTCTAATGTTGGATAGTCATTCATCACCTTGAAAAGTATTGGTAAAACCCAACGCTTTCCGAATACCACGGGTAAATCAACACGTAGCCTACCCGATGGTGTTATTTTACGAGTGGATATCTCCGCCTGCATATCTTGAATGTCGGACAATATCCGTGAACATCCTTGACTATATGCTTTACCTTCATCAGTTAAACTTAAACGCCTAGTCGTTCGGTTAAACAAACGCACACCTAAACTATTTTCTAATCGGGCGATGCTTTTCGCAACCCCCGATTTCGACATACCTAACCGTTCCGCGGCCAGGGTAAAGCTTCCAGCCTCAGTGACATACAAGAAAACGATTATGTAACGGAAAGGATCATTTGGTGCCATCGTCCCCTCTCTTATTGACGAATTTAAATCAACTATATTATGAAAAAAACACTATATATACAAACAAAATTCTACTATAAGATGGAGCTTAAACATATCAAATCAGGGAATAACTGATGAGAGATAACATGATGAATTTGAATGACCAACCTGGTGTTGTTCTGCAAAGAAAACTTTTATTCTTTTTGGCGTTAAGTGCTGGTCTCGGTGTAGCAAATGTTTACTATCTCCAACCCGCATTACAACTTATCCAAGTTGAATTTGGTGCACCATCTGAACAAATCGGCTTAATACCTACTTTAACTCAAATTGGTTATGCAGCTGGAATGTTATTCCTTGCTCCTCTCGGGGATATTCTGCCTAGACGAAATATGATATTTATAAAGTCCTTATTACTTGCATTCACTTTAGTATTAGCTGGATATTCAAATAATTTGTATATGCTTTGCTTTATTGGTATTGCTATAGGTTTATTAAGCAGTGTTGGACAAGACTTTGTACCTATAGCGGCTCAATTATCGCCAGAAACCACGAGAGGTCATATAGTCGGTATCGTCACCACCGGTATACTTACCGGAATTCTGTTATCAAGAACATTGAGTGGGGTAATTTCGGATGCTTTGGGATGGAGAGCTATGCAACTGATAGCGGCCGCTTTTATGTTAATGGTCGCAATAATAGCACGCAATAGCCTTCCATATTTACCGCCAGTTAATAAGAGTACTCAATATAGTTTCTTGATGAAAAGCTTATGGAGCCTGCTATGTAAGCATCGTTCCTTGAAGTTAGCCATAATAACTCAGGCACTTCTCGCATCTACACTCGGTGCATTTTGGTCTACTTTAGCAATGGTCATTGCAGCCCCGCCTTATAATGAAACGGCTACTATCGCGGGAACATTTGGTATTGCAGGGGCGGCGGGAGCTATCGGCGCAACAGTTTTTGGAAAATTTGCAGATGCTAAGGGGCCAATATTAGCAATACGTACTGGGTGTATCTTGGTAGCACTGTCTTTTCTTGGCATGTGGATATTATCTGGTTCGTTAATCATCTTAGCTATAGGAGCGATGGTCTTTGATTTAGGTGTTATGGCTGCACTTGTATCTCATCAGTACATGATAAATAGTATTGATCCGCAGGCTAGAAGTCGTCTTAACGGCCTTCTTATGGCCGGGGCTATGTGTGGTATGGCTGTCGGGGCAGCAGCAGGAAGTTTTGCTTGGGCTCATTTTGAGTGGGTCGGAATTTGTATGTTTTGCATTATATCGAGTGTACTCGGTTTAGTATTTTCACTCTTTCATCATAATCATGGAGCATATCGACATGTCTAATTTTTATATTGAAGAACATTTACTTCGTCCTCCTTATATTCCGTCTTATGCAGGCTCGGAAAAACCACTAACAGTATTATTTTCTTTTCTTTCCCGTTCAGACAATACGCCACTGTCGGAAAGGAGTCGTGGAGAAGGACATACATTAGATAATAATGGAAATATTATTGATGACCCTTCAATAAATCCTCAAGAGAATACTTTAGAGGGAAATCCAAATTTAAATTTCGAACATTGGGGGGAATACTGGAGAAAAGTACACGGAATTCGATTCATTCATCCGGAAAGCGATGATGACGCCAAAATTTTAGATAAACTTGTCCGATATGATCAATTACATCGCTTTCCAGCTGGACCTACACAGACAGATACACCACCATACCATGCCTCAGCAGATCAATATGGTAAGCTGTGGCCAACTGTTGTAGGTCATATTGAACCCTACCAACGTCCATCATGGGATGGTGTAGCCTATTTAAATTTTAAAGATGCGTCTGATATATCATTAGTACTGGGAAATGAAAGAGTTATTAATAAAATTCTCCCAGAAGATAAAGCTATCTTCCGTGATATTGCACCATTATTAGCAATACAATATATCATCATACCTGCTGCCTCGGGAAATGAACCTATAACTCTTGTTAAGATTCATAAACGAAAAAAAGGGACGAGTAGATCTGATTTTCAGACATGGTGGCTCGGATCATTTTCAGAAGAAGTTAAAAAAGTAAATGAATCAAATAAACTTATAAAGCGTTATGTTCAATTACATAACATAGGTCCGACGGAAGAAGGTAAACCTTTTTATCATAAATACACATCATCTATTGATGGTGTTTCTTTATTTAGTTTTGATAGTATAAATGATCTGGAAGACTATTTAAGGAGTAGAGAAAATCGAGATTTAGAAAAAATAGAAAAGTCAGAAGGGGAGACAACGGAATATTGGACTGCTATTGGTATTGTCCTGGTAAATCATATAAATCCAGAGGAAGCATCTGCATAACTGGACTTAGCACTCTTTATTCTATAGTCAGAAAACTGCCGAAAGTATAGGCTATTTCAAATATTAAGAGTGATTGAACTTTACCGATAAATTCGTTATCTTGTTTAGCAAATTAAACAATGATGGAAAAAAAAGCTAATTAATCTTGTATTTCACATTTATTGTATCGATATGCTAAACATTAACGATGGTAAGGATAAGAAAGTATGGATTTTTTCAGTATCAATAATATATTAGTCAATATACCATTGGGAACAGGCTATAACTTTTCATATGTTGAAGCGACAGGCACGATATCCGGTTTGCTCTGTATCTGGTTTGCCAGCCAGGAAAAAAACATTAATTATCTATTTGGATTAATTAATGTCTCACTATTCGCCGTCATCTTCTTTCAAATTCAACTCTACGCCAGCCTTATTTTGCAATTCTTTTTCTTCGTCGCCAATATCTATGGTTGGTATGCATGGAGCCGGGTGAATGAGCAAAAACAGATAGCGCTTAAAATTCGTTGGCTTAATCCTAAACAGATGGTGATTGTTGCTGCGATTTCCATTTTGGCTATATTGATCATGACATTTAATATCGATCAACTGTTTGGTTATATGGCAAAAGCAGTGGTATTACTTCTACAGGGAATCGGTTTGCATATCACCATGCCGGAACTAAAGCCAGATGCTTTCCCATTCTGGGATTCGGTTATGACAGTATTATCCATCGTAGCCATGATCCTGATGACACGTAAGCATGTAGAAAACTGGCTGATTTGGGTCATCATCGATGTTATTAGCGTAGTGATTTATTATCAACAAGGTGTCCTGGCGATGTCGCTGCAATATATTATTCTGACAGGTATTGCGCTAAATGGGGCTCGTTTATGGATTAAGGCCGCTAAACATCACGAAGAAGAACAAGCAAAGTCCAATGTAAATTAACATGGATCATCGGCCATCGGTAATTCACTTATCTATGGCCTGCTATTGGGTATTTTTACGGTAAAGTCTTTTCTCCTTATTCATCCATTTATTTGAATTAACATCATTTTTAACTTAAATCACGTTTTTTAGAACAAAAAGTCGCTGACTTTTACCCATAAAGATTATTTACAGTACAACGCCTAACCGTTAGATTGAGATCACAAAATCATTTTAACTGACTGTAAAAACATTAGGTGAAAGGACAATGAATTACCAAAATGACGATATAAGAATACGAAAAATAGCAGAATTACTGCCACCAGTTGCACTACTCGAAAAATTTCCTGCGACAGAAAAGAGTATTGTGACTGTTCGTCAGGCTCGTGAATCTATTCACAACATTTTAATTGGTGAAGATGATCGTCTTTTGGTAGTGATTGGCCCATGTTCAATTCATGATCCACAAGCCGCCTTAGAGTATGCGAGCCGCTTGAATACATTACGTGAAGAATTGAAAGCGGATTTGGAAATCGTCATGCGGGTTTATTTTGAAAAACCGCGTACAACCATTGGTTGGAAAGGAATGATTAACGATCCAAACATGGATTGTAGCTTTGATATCAACCAAGGATTACGGACTGCCCGTAACCTGCTATTGGATATCAATAATATGGGGTTGCCGGCAGCAGGCGAGTTCCTGGATATGATTACCCCCCAATATTTGGCTGATCTGATGAGTTGGGGGGCGATAGGGGCACGTACAACAGAATCTCAGGTTCATCGTGAATTGGCATCAGGGCTGTCTTGTCCGGTTGGTTTCAAAAATGGGACGGACGGAACCATTAAAGTTGCTATTGATGCCATCAATTCAGCCAGTTCATCACACTGTTTCTTGTCCGTCACGAAGTGGGGTCATTCAGCGATTGTTAATACAACAGGTAACCGTGATTGCCACATCATTCTGCGTGGTGGCAGAGAGCCGAATTACAGCGCCAGGCATGTCAGTGAAGTTAAAGAAGGGTTGGTAAAAGCGGGCTTAGCCCCCCGCGTGATGATTGATTTTAGTCATGCCAATAGTGCGAAGCAGTTCAAAAGACAAATGGACGTTGGTACGGATGTCTGTGGTCAGATTGCAGGCGGCGAAAAAGCGATTATGGGCGTGATGGTTGAAAGCCATTTAGTCGAAGGGAATCAAAATCTGGAAAGTGATGCACCTTTGGTTTACGGTCAGAGTGTGACAGACGCCTGTATTGGTTGGGAAGATACAGAAATATTATTGCGTCAGTTATCGCAGGCCGTTAAGCACCGCAGAAGCTAACTTATCGCAACCGTATGATAAAAAGCCGGAAATGAATGAAGTGACCCCCAATAGTTGGACAACTAATTACTGGGGGTTTTTTATGTCTAAATATAGTCGTGAACTAAAAATCATTATTGCTAAACGATGTCTGGCAGGTAACACATCGGATAAGCTATCAGCGGAATATTCAATCTCTTCTCGACAAATTCGATACTGGGCTCAAGTTGTTGCCATTCATGGCGATAACGCCTTTTTGCCAACGTCTCACTCTCTTTGTACTGTCACAAAACTCCAAGCTTTAAAATTAATGTGGACACATGATTGGTCCCTCACTCACACTAGTGCAGTTCTCAATTTAACGACTCCAGGTACCTTATCAGTCTGGCTTGATAAGTATAATGAAACCGGTATCAAAGGACTCGAAAGTCCTCAGCGAGGAAGACCCCCAATGAAATCCCGACCTAAAACCCCGCCGAAATCTGATGACGAAATGACAGTTGAGGAACTTAAAGAAGAATTAGCTTATTTGCGGGCAGAAAATGCGGTCCTAAAAAAGTTAGCAGAGCTGGAACAGAAGAAACGCCCACGAGCAAAGAAAAAGCGTTAATTGTTTTAGCTCTTAAAAAGAAATATCCATTAAAGCACTTACTTTGTGCCATTAATCTTGCAAGAAGCGTGTTTTACTATCAATGCCAGGCGCTTAAAAAAACGCGTGCTTATGAACAAGAAATAGAGATGATTAAAACTATCTATCATGAGCATAAAGGTCGTTATGGTTATCGCCGCATTCATTTAGCATTGAGAAAAAATGGCTTTAAAATCAATCATAAAACAGTACAACGATTAATGGGGCAATTAAACCTAAAATCCACGGTAAGGCCGAAGAAATATCGTTCTTATCGTGGGGAAGTTGGAAAAACAGCACCGAATTGGTTGGCAAGAGATTTTCGCGCGACAAAACCTAATGAGAAATGGGTAACGGATGTGACGGAATTTAAAGTGAATGAACAAAAAGTCTATCTATCACCTATTATTGACTTATTTAATCAAGAGGTTATCGCTTACAACGTGGCGAAAAAGGCGAGTCTGCCTTTAGTGACAGAGATGCTAAAAGAGGCATTAGATGGGCTAGATGCTCACGCTAAGCCACTCATTCACAGTGATCAAGGTTGGCAATATCGGCATAAGGCTTATCAAAAGCAACTTGCTGATAAAGATATTAAACAAAGTATGTCGAGGAAAGGGAACTGTTTGGATAATGCGATGGCAGAAAACTTTTTTGCCTTACTCAAAACAGAAATGTATCACCAGCAGCACTTTAAAAGTGCGGATGAACTGATTGAAAAAATAGAAGAATACATTGAATATTACAATACAAAACGGATCAAGGTGAAATTAAAAGGCCTAACTCCGATAGCATATCGAAATCAGGCCTTACACGCCGTTTAACTAAAATGTCCAACTTTCTGGGGTCAGTTCAGAATCCGGCTTTTTATTTAACCCGTTTTTGCGAGATTACTTCGCTTTGCCTTGATTGGCAACCGCCGCCGCTTTTGCGGCGATTTCATCTGCGTTACCGAGATAGTAGTGTTTGATTGGTTTCATGTTTTCATCAAACTCATAAACCAGTGGGACAGCCGTTGGAATATTCAGCTCAAGAATTGCTTCTTCGCTCATATTATCCAAATACTTCACCAATGCACGCAGGGAGTTACCATGAGCAGCGATAATCACTTTTTCGCCTTTTGCTACGCGAGGCTTGATAACGTCTTCCCAATACGGAATAACACGTTCAATCGTCGTCGCAAGGCTTTCAGTCACCGGCAGTTCTTCTGATGTCAGATTCGCGTAGCGAGGATCGTGGCCTGGGTAACGTTCGTCATCTTTGGTCAAATCAGGTGGTGTAATCGCAAAGCCACGACGCCACAATTTCACTTGGTCATCACCGTATTTTGCGGCGGTTTCTGCTTTATCCAGCCCTTGCAGCGCACCGTAGTGACGCTCATTCAATTTCCAGCTTTTTTCCACGGGCAGCCATTGCTGATCAACTTGATCCAGAATATTCCACAGAGTGTGGATGGCACGTTTTAAAACGGAAGTATAGGCGAAATCAAAAGTGAAACCTTCATCTTTCAGCAGTTGGCCTGCTTGTTGTGCTTCAGTGCGGCCTTTGTCAGACAATTCGACATCAGTCCAGCCAGTAAAACGGTTTTCTTTGTTCCACTCACTTTCTCCGTGCCTTACAAGAACCAGTTTAGTGACAGCCATAGCTTAAACTCCTATCAGTACTTTTTAATACAACATGAAAAGATCGCTGCGGGCATTATAGGGCGCGATGGACCAAAACGGCAAACAATAGTCTCGTCTCTGCTGTTTTAACCATTGTCCCGATAAATCTATGGTGTATTAAGTGGAGCGTTATTATGGAAGTGCTACTGAAAGTAGCCACAAGCATCATCAGATTCACTTTTTTTTATCATTAATCTAACTATTTAATACCCGAATTAAATAAATAACGATATTCAGTGCAATGATTAACATAAAAATGCCAACAAACACATCGAATAAAATCCAGGTTTTCCGGCTATTAAAAATCTTTTTCAGGTATATTGAAAAATACCCCAAAGAAAAGAACCACGTTAAGGACGCAAGTAAGGCGCCACAGATAAAGTAAACTTTCTCTGAAAAGAGCAATGAGGAAGCATAACCCCCCACCACAATAACCGTATCAAGGTATACGTGTGGATTTAATAGTGTCACTGCTAACGTTGACAATATTGATTTATATATCGGTTCCGCTTTTCCACTATAGCTAAAATCAATCCCTTCTTTGTTAGCGTGATTTAGCGCATTCTTAAATGAGTTAGCGGCGTAATAAAGCAAAAATAAAATGGAAAGAACGCAGACGGTAACGTTTAACCCGTGACTGATATCTGACAGTGAGCCAACTAGAAAAACACCAGAAAACATCAAAATAAAATCACAAAAAAAACAGGTGAGGGAGACAAAAAAAACATTCCTCCCTGACAAACCGCTTTTTATAACATGAACATTTTGAGCACCGATGGCCATAATCATACTGCCAGCAAGCAAAATTCCGTATATAAAGGAAATCATATAGAAAAATCTTCCTTACTCTCGCGAGATTCATGGAAAAACCATTTTCAAACATCTCAAAATACCGTATCCGTGGGTAACGAGTCCGATCGGGATATCAAGCTAACCACATCAGACGCATAGATTACGCTATCGACAGATTTTGTTAAGGAAAATTTAACATGTTCTAGTGTGATCTGAATTGCAGCCCAATAATAGAGGGCAACAATTCAGATCGAGTGGGGATTCAGTTTAGTGTATGGCAACTAATTTTATGGGATAGGTGAAAAACAGCAGATGCATCAGATTGAGTGAAAAATGGAAAGCAACAGCTACCCATACACGGCCACTCCACATCCAGGCCAAACCATAAATTAATCCTGCCAGCGTCGCGAAAATCATCAGTAGCCACCCACCCAGAAAATGGGCACATCCTGAGATCAGCGAAGTCACGATGAGGGCTAAATAAGGGTTCATCCACTGACTTAACTTTTGTTGGATATAGCCACGGAATAGCACTTCTTCAGCTAATGAGACAAAGAGAAGATTCGCCACGATAAAAGCAGGAAACCAACTCGGTAAATGGAGTTCAACGGATAATCCGCCCAATACTGTAGCAAGCCATAATAGTGCTGGAACGGCAGCAATCAATAATGCCCACCCATGAGGTGGTGCCTCAATTTGCGGTTTGCGGCTAAACAAGGTTGGCATACAGAATATCAGGATGAATGGCAGCAGTGCTTTATCAAAGTTGAAATACATTGTATAAGGTGCGCTGAGCGGACCTGTCTGTACTTTATCCAGATACTTCAGGTTATGAAATCCCGGAAGATAATGTATAAACAGAAAAATGCAGCTTGTGAACAATAATAATTCAATGATGATTCTGAGGCTGACCTGGTTTTGGTTTTTTTGGCAGTAACTGTATGTCGCGCCTAATAGCGTTATCACAGTCAGTGTGATTATCGCTGGGTAGGTCAGTATATTTGTGTTGATTCCAGCAATAATCGCCAAGAATACGATGAAAAAAGCAATTTTTTGGCGACTCTCTAAAAGAGCCAATGAAGCAGCAAGTAATGCCCAGGCCATATCATTCCTTAATATCTAAAAAACTAATTGAACAATCTAAAAAATGGGCGGGGATTTTATAATAATGGTTTAAAAATGCCAAAAAAATCCTAAAAAAACCGCAAAAAATATTGCCTGAGGTGAGAGGTAGCCGTTGGGTAGTGTGATAGCATAAGATCCCCCTCCGTTAAGCGGGGGATTACAGCAACATACTGAATTATAACAAAGAATTATATCGATTCTGGCGACGTGATCTCGGTTTCATACCGATAAATATCACGATCAGGAATAAATCGTAAACGATGAGTAATGCATTGTGGTGCGTCTTCTTGATGATGAGAAACAAACAGAAGTTGCGTATCACCATGAGCAATCATGATGTCAATGAAGCGCAGGACTAACTGGCGATTGAGCGGATCAAGCCCTTGTAAAGGTTCATCCAGAATCAATAAGGCGGGATGTTTCACTAAGGCGCGGGCAATCAGAACAAGTCGCTGTTGTCCCCATGACAAATCATGAAAGGGGCCAGTTGCGGTTGATTCGGATAACCCCAATAGGCTCAGCCATTCATCAGCTAACTGCTGCTGCCGATCTGAAACAGCCTGATAAAGCCCTATTGAATCGAAGAAACCCGAAAGAATGACATTTTTAACGCTGGTGCTGACGCGATACTCGAGATGAATACGGTGACTGACATAACCTATGTGGCGCTTGATGTCCCAGATCGTTTCCCCACTGCCCCGTTGACGCCCAAACAATATTAATTCATTGCAGTAGCCTTGGGGATGATCGCCTGTGATCAAACTGAGCAGTGTTGATTTGCCAGCGCCATTTTCACCAATAATTTGCCAGTGTTCATGAGGATTCACTTGCCAGTTCAAGCCATGCAAAATGGGTTTGTCATTGTATTGAATAATCACATTGCGCATCGAAACTAATGGTTGATCAGCCGGAAGTTGCTCATCTGCCTGATATTCATCGGTTTCAGGCAGGCGAATATTTTTCAGCGCTTCACTGTGGGCTAGTTGCGCGACAAGGGATTCTGCCAAAATTGATGCTTTTTTCCCGGCCAACGTCAGGCTGCAATCGGCCAAAACGCCGACCTGCTCAACAAAATCAGGAATTTCGTGGAATCGGGTTAAAACCAGCACTAAAGTGATGTCTTTTGCTGCGAGAGCGCTCAATAACAGGGTCAGTTGATGCCGGGCATAAGTATCTAACCCATCAAAAGGTTCATCAAGAATAAGCAAATCAGGGTCTGCCATTAATGCCTGACATAACAGCACCTTGCGAATTTCCCCGGTTGAGAGATACTTGAATCGCCGTGAAAGCAAATCCTTAATACCAAAATACTCGCTTAATTCAAGGCACAATTCATTGTCTTTATGGTGCCATTGAATGATCTCTGCGGCTGTGCTGCCTGTATCCTCCTCTCCTTCACTGAGTAGATCGGTATTGTTGCGTTGCCATTCTTCATCAATCAGTTTTTGCAATTGTTCGAAAGACAGATGCATGGGGGTATGAAACGAGCAATGACGTTTACCCGTCAGTTGAGTGAGTTTATCCGACAAGGCGCAGGCTAACGAAGATTTTCCACTGCCATTTGCCCCAACAAAGGCCCAGCTTTCCCCGGAAATAATGTTCAGTGACGGTAACCATAGGGTACGGGTGTCACTTAAACGGAAACGACCTTGCGTTATTTGCAATTCAGACATTTTTCTTCCTTTTTTTAAGCAACATCAACGAAAAGATCACCAGAAATAAGCGGAATAATGTGCAATGTCAATGTGTCTCTGTTTGTCATTCATTGAGGATTAAACATATTTGAAAGCATCGCACTATCCCCCTGACAGTGAGGTTGACAGGGGCGCGAAATTTAACACAGAGTGGCAATAATCACTTTATCGGCATTGAAAAGGGCGGTGACCGGATCGTGAAGCTGGAGCTGCAACCGCGTGAATGCCTGATGGGAGAGTGTGACGCAAAGCGATTCACCGCCATCAAGGGTCAAAATAATTTCACTGTATTCTGTTCCTGTTTCCATGTGGTGAACATGGCCGGATAGCGCATTATCGAATGCAGCCGGAAAAATTGGCTCTTTAGTTAAGGTTATCCACGGCGCTTTAATCAACACCAGAACTTCTTTGCCTTTTTCTAAATTCAGTCGATTGGCACTTTGCTCCGTCAAGGCCGCACAGAGTGATGTTTTACCATCTGCCAGTAGAATACGGATCTGCTGTTGAATATCTTCGTGGTGACGTTCAGTGATCGTACCAAAAAATTGATTGCGGGCACTGGTTTGTAACGAGACGCGGGATATTGCCGCGAGCAGGCTGTTTAAGGGCAGAGAGTCATCTTTCAGAGCATCAAACACTTTTTGCTGAATTTTTTCTAGCAAATCATAAAGCTGCAGAAGGCGCTCGCCATACGGTGTGAGTCTGGCTCCCCCGCCTCCTTTCCCGCCGGTAGCGCGTTTCACCAATAGCTCATCTGCGAGCTGATTCATGTCATTGATGGCATCCCAGGCACTTTTGTAGCTGATCCTTGCCTGTTTTGCCCCCTGACTGATAGAACCCGTGATGTTAATCTGCTTGAGTAACTCAATTCGCCGGGGATCAGCGAACAAGCGTTGTTGTAATTTTAATGTTAATACTATTTGGGCTTGCATAGTGGCTCATTTCAGGCAAATATTTGTGCGATTCTTACAACAGAGTTCTAAGAATCGCACGTTTCGTCGGTTACTGTTACTTTTTTATTGACTAGAATAGCGGTATTAACGTTTGTGTTATGTCAGGTTCAGAGACGACACAGTGAATTGGTTCGTTACCCAAAGAGATGAGGTTAGCATGTTTGAATTGCTGAAAAGTATGGGATTTGCACTGATTATGGTTCCCGTCGCGATGGCGGCTATTTTGGCGTTGATTTATGGGCTTGGGGGCGTGTTTAACCGTATTTCCAAACATGAAACGAAGGGGAGTATCAAACCCTAGCACCATTTGGCGAGTCTCTTTTCCTCGCCAGAAAAAATCCCTTCAGCATCACGCCGCTTAGCAGCCATAAAATCAATCCACTTTGACATTAAATGAATATAAAAGCTAAAACTGGCTCACAACTTGCCGATTAATCTTAGCATAACGTGTTCATTTGACGTTATATCTTGTTATATATAACGCACCATAGTGATTATCTTGGGTGAGTGTAAAATGAAAAAGAACGTTTATCGGTTGTTGACCGGGGCTGTGGCCTCTTTTGCGTTTATCGGAAACCTCTGGGCGACAGATAACGTGACTGTGTTTGCTGCTGCTTCATTAACGAACGCGCTGGATGAGATTGCAGCACAATACAAAAAAGAGAAACAGGGCGATATTGTTGCTGTCTATGCTTCATCTTCGACATTGGCACGTCAAATCGTGCAAGGTGCGCCAGCAGATATGTTTATTTCTGCCGATCAGCAATGGATGAATTACGCGGCGGATAAGCAATTCATTGCTGACAATACCCGTCATATCTTATTGGGTAACCAGCTTGCCCTGATTGCCCCTAAAGAGAGCAAATTAAATGAAGTTAATATTAACCGAGAAACAAAATGGCAATCCCTGCTGGCGGGAGGGCGTTTGGCGGTTGGCGATCCGGATCATGTGCCGGTAGGGATTTATGCCAGGGAAGCGCTGCAATATTTGAAGGCCTGGGATAGCGTTAATCCCCTGATGGCACGGGCTAACAACGTGCGCAGCGGTATGGCACTGGTAGAACGGGCGGAAGCGCCGCTGGGCATTGTCTATGGCTCTGATGCTGTTGCCAGCAATAAAGTGAAAATTGTCGGCATTTTTCCACCTGCAAGCCATAAACCGGTGGAATATCCGATTGCAATAATCAAAGGCCATGAAAAACAGGCCGTTCGTGATTTTTATGATTATCTTAAAACCCCGGAAGCCGCAGCAATTTTTAAACGCTACGGCTTTACTCCACTGTAGGAACTGATCTTTTGGAGATATTAAGTGAATATGAATGGCAGGCAATCTTACTGAGCTTAAAAATTTCAGGCATTGCTGTGTTATTCAGTCTGCCATTCGGGATCTTAATGGCATGGATGTTGGCTCGTTGTCAGTTTTTTGGAAAATCCTTGCTCGACAGTATCCTTCATTTACCCTTGGTGTTACCGCCGGTGGTGGTGGGATATCTGTTACTTATCAGTCTGGGGCGCCGCGGGATCATAGGGGAATTTCTTTATGACTGGTTTGGTGTCAGTTTTGCATTTAATTGGACAGGCGCGGCGTTGGCTTCGGCGGTGGTGGCGTTTCCGTTGATGGTCAGAGCCATTCGGTTGTCTCTGGAGAGTATCGATCGTCGGCTGGAACAGGCCGCCCGTACATTAGGTGCGGGATCACTGAAAGTCTTTTTCACCATTACCTTACCGTTGTCATTGCCTGGCATCATTGTGGGGGCGGTATTGGCCTTTGCCCGATCGTTGGGGGAATTTGGTGCAACGATTACCTTTGTTTCGAATATTCCGGGGGAGACTCGCACGATTCCTCTTGCGATGTATACATTGATAGAAATGCCGGGTGCTGAAACCGCCGCAGCGCGTTTATGCCTCATTGCAATTGCGCTGGCACTGATTTCATTGATGCTTTCTGAATGGCTGACACGTTGGGGGAAAAAACGTTTGGGGGCTGCATGTTAGAACTGGATTTTGAACAGCATCTGGGGGCGTTGCACATGCAGGTTGAGACGACTCTGCCAACAGAAAGTATTACCGCCATCTTCGGGCTGTCAGGGGCAGGAAAAACGTCACTGATTAACGCCATTGCGGGATTAAGCCGCCCGAAAAAAGGGCGTATTGTTTTCAACGGCACCCCCTTAGTGGATACAGAACAAAATATCTTTCTGCCACCGGAAAAGCGCCGGATTGGTTATGTTTTCCAGGATGCGCGCCTGTTCCCGCATTATCGCGTGAAAGGGAACTTACAATACGGCATGGCACCAGAGATGAAAGCGCAATTTGACCGTATTGTCAGTTTGCTGGGAATTGAACATTTATTGTCACGTTTTCCCATGACATTATCGGGTGGCGAGAAGCAGCGAGTGGCGATTGGCCGTGCATTATTGACCGCCCCTGAGATTTTGCTGATGGATGAACCCCTGGCATCGTTAGATTTACCCCGTAAGCGTGAGTTGTTACCTTATCTCGAAACGTTGTCCGAAAACGTCAAAATTCCGATCCTATATGTCAGTCACAGCCTGGATGAAATTTTACGTTTGGCAGATCATGTCATTGTCATGGATCAGGGAAAAGTCAGGGCAACAGGATGCCTGGAAGATATCTGGTCAAGCAGTGCCCTGCGCCCGTGGCTACAAAAAGAGAACCTGAGCAGCATACTGAATGTATCGGTGATGGAACATCATCATCGTTATCACATGACCGCTGTCGCAGTAGCTGATAAGGCGCTTTGGTTACCAAAAATTGACGCCATGCCGGGAACGGATTTGCATATCCGTATTGATGCATCAGACGTTTCCTTAGTCCCGGAGCGGCCAAAAGTCAGTAGCATCCGCAATACGTTGCAAGTCAAAGTGATTGAGTTTTTTGAAGAAGAGGGTCAGGTTGACGTCAAATTGGCGCTGGGTGAACATAGCCTGTGGGCGAGAGTGACCCCCTGGGCGCGGGAAGAACTTAATTTACGGGCAGGGCAATGGTTGTATGCACAGATAAAGAGTATTTCGTTGAATCGTCACTGATGAACACACAGGAAATGATAGCCGTCGGAAATAAGGTCAATCAGCGGTAGTGATAGAGGGAGTACAGTAATGGACTCCCGTTAATCCCTGAGCGAATTACAGTACGTATTTTCGCAGGACTTCAGCGATGCCGGGTTGGGTATTATCCCGCGTGACAATATCAGCTCGTGCTTTGACCTCATCAGGTCCATTTTCCATAGCAACGCCCAGCCCGGCGCTTTCCAGCATACTGAGATCGTTATAATTATCACCAAAAGCAATCACATCGTTCATACTCAAGCCTTGCGATTCCACCCATTGCCGTAAGCGCATACCTTTACTGTTGCCTTTTTTCGCTATATCGACCTGATCAAACCATGACCACTCACACTCAAGGCCCACATTTTCTTCAATTTGTTGACTCATTTCACGTAGCTTAACTAAATTGGGTGAGCTGGTGGCGAATTTCCAGATGAAATTCACATCATGAATCGCATCTTGAAAATTTTCCGTTTGCTGAAGATTAGGGCGTTGGTGTTCTGGCAGGGAATCTGACCATGCTAGAGTCCGAACTACAGTATGAGGAAATTGATATAAAATAGCGTCGTCCACATACATTAAATTTTGAATTTCCGTATCTTGCAGATAAGAGAGCGCTTGAGACGCTTCCTGAATTGAGAGTGGATTGGACTCCAGGACTCTCTTTTCCGCATAATCATAGGAATAAGTCCCATTGCAACAAATGGCAGGTGTATTAAGTTGGAGTGCTTGATAGAAAGGATGGATGGCGACATGATGGCGTCCAGTCACAATTAACACCTTGATACCTGCTTGGCGCGCTTCACTGAGGGCAGCCAGTGATTCCGGTAAAATACGTTTTTGTGGATCGAGCAATGTTCCATCAAGATCCAGTGCAATAACGCGATATGACATAAGTTGGCCTCTGGGTTGTCTATGATATTAACAGAATAATATACATGAGTCGGAGAGAGTTAAACCGTCATGTGAGCAGTTTAGCAGATAAGAATCTTGACAGATCAATGAAATGGCAATGAAGCATTAAGGAGAAAACATGAAACAGGTGGTTTATACAGCCAGCCCAAACAGCCGACAAATTCACGTATGGTCGCTCAATATGGCAGGGGAACTTTTGCTTCTCCAGACGGTGAATGTGCCGGGTGAAGTACAGCCAATGGTCGTTCACCCTGATGGCAAGCATTTATATGTGGGGATCCGTCCGCAATTCAGTATCGTGACTTATGCCATTGGGGAAGATGGGCGTCTTGAACCGCGGGCGATTGCGCCATTGCCGGGCAGTCCGACGCATCTATCGACTGACAGAACAGGGCGTTTTTTATTTTCTGCTTCTTATAGTTTCAATAACTTAAGCGTCCATCCGATTGATGAAAATGGCATTGTCAAAGCGCCACACCAAATTGTTGAAGGGTTGCAAGCGCCACATTCTGCGAATGTTGATCGGGAAAATCATCAATTACTGATCCCCTGCCTGAAAGAAGATCATATCCGTATTTTTAATCTGGATAAGCAAGGATATCTGACAGAAAGCCGGGCAGATGAAATCACCACAACAGCAGGTGCTGGCCCGCGCCATATGGCATTCCATCCGAAAAATCCGGCGATTTATTGCATTAATGAATTGGATTCAACGGTTGATGTTCTGCGTCAATGGGAAAAATACCGTATTGTGCAATCCATTGATTCGTTACCCGACGATTTTGCCAACGTTCGTTGGTCGGCAGATATTCACATTACCCCGGATGGGCGGCATCTTTATACCAGTGAACGCTCCGAAAGTCTGATTAGCCATTTTCGTATTTCAGCAGAGGGTTATCATCTGACATTCGTCGGGCATTATCCAACAGAAACTCAGCCTCGTGGTTTTGCGATTGATAGCAGTGGTCATTTCCTGATTGCGTCGGGACAGAAATCTGATCACATTTCGGTGTCACGCATTGATAAGTACTCGGGGGTATTGACCCTTCTGGCGCGTTATCCGGTTGGCAAAGGCCCGATGTGGGTGACGATTTTGGCATTATAAACCTGAGCCGCGCTATTTTTGGTGCGGCAACGGTTTCTTTAATCTGAAAATGCTATTTTGATAAATATTAGTCATCAACCGATAAATATTTTATATCACTATGCGCGGTTTTTTGTGATAGATTCCATAAAAAATATCATCCCTAGTTTAAACAACAAACAAAAGTAATTTTTATCAACGTGATTGATCACGCTTGTGTAATGATGTGATGTTAAAATGATTTAATAAAATCAATGAACCCAAAAAATAAACAAGGAATTAATGATGGACAATAAAAAATTATCATCTCCAAGTCAGGAAGAGATGCAAAAAGCATTTAAAAAATCTAATGAACTGCATGAAAATATCACCTCACACTATGAAACTGTTTCGAAAGAAAAGCCTGAATTAGCACATTTATTTGTAAAGCATCCCAAAATGATTTCATTGTGTGGTTATGGATATGGTATGTCAGAATATGTTAGTGGTTACTTCAACATTAATACATACCGGGAATATGGTCGTTATCCTTTTATTCAAGTGACATCCAGTTTATCCACAATTGGACCTCAGCCAAATTATGGACAACAAGTGATGTTTAACGGATATATTCAGGGAGGGCCCGATATGCCACAAGTCAATTTTGAAAACATTTACCTGGGTGGGGTATTGCAAAATATACAAACCGTCGTCAATGTTCCGCTTAATCTACAATTATTTATTAATGAAGAAAATATTACTTTGCGTTTATTTGAGGGGAATATTTACTTAGGCGATTTAACTTCAATCTATCAACATGAGTTTCATGCATTTATTCCTATTGAGTTTTCAGGCGCTGGTTCTTTTAATTACATATAATAACCTCTGAATTTTTTTAAAGATATCAATATTAATACGGTAATAATAACGGTGATATCAGATTAACATGTTATTTTCCAGTCACGTCATTATTGATGTGACTGGAAATAACCTCTTTGTAATCGATCTCACCACATTTAATAGTTCTATTTCTATCTCTGGCAGCCATATGTTGCATGATGCGGTCGGTGATTTATTTTATCGGTGTTTTTTGTTGTCACTAAAATATCGGGTTCCTCACTTTATGACATCCGCAATGGCATTTGTCAGTCTTGATAACGGTTTTGGTTGAATAATATAAGGTGGCATTAAGTAAATTAAGCGACCAAATGGCCGGATCCAGACACCGCGTTGAACGAACTGAGATTGTAGTGAAGCAACATCAACCGGTTGTTTCATTTCAACAACGCCGATTGCCCCTAAAACCCGAACATCGTTGACCGCATGATGTCGCTTGAGCGGGAGTAACTCCGTGCTTAACTGAGCGTCAATTGCTTGAATACGTTGCCGCCACGGGCTATCAGAGAGCAGTTTCAGGTTGGCACTGGCAACGGCACACGCCAACGGGTTACCCATAAACGTGGGGCCATGCATAAAACAGCCCGCTTCTCCCTGGCTGATGGTTTCAGCAACATGACGGGTAGTCAGCGTTGCGGATAATGTCATATATCCCCCCGTTAATGCCTTGCCTAAGCACAATATATCTGGTTCGATCTGGGCGTGCTCACAGGCAAACAATTTTCCGGTTCGTCCAAATCCGGTCGCAATTTCGTCTGTTATCAACAAAATTTGATATTCATCGCAAAGTTGGCGAACCCGGCGCAGATATTCAGCATGATAAATTCGCATTCCCCCCGCACCCTGGACAATCGGCTCTAAAACCACGGCGGCAATTTCATCATGGTGTTGCAGTAACAACTGATGCAGAGAATCAATATCTTCCGGTCGCCACTCATCACCAAACGCACATTGTGGTGCATCAGCAAACAGGTGATTGGGAAGGTAGCCTGTATACAAGTTATGCATGGCGTTGTCTGGATCGCAGACAGACATGGCACCCAATGTGTCACCATGATAACCATGACGTAATGTCAGGAAGCGATGGCGTTTTTCCCCTTTAGCCTGCCAATATTGCAGTGCCATTTTTAGGGCGACTTCGACGGCAACCGATCCTGAATCAGCTAAAAAAACACATTCCAGTGCCGCAGGGGTCATCGCAACTAATTGTTTACACAGCTCAATCGCAGGAGAGTGGGTGATACCGCCGAACATAACATGTGACATCTTATCGATCTGAGCCTTTGCCGCCTCATTAAGAACGGGGTGATGATAACCGTGGATAGCTGACCACCATGAGGACATGCCATCAATTAATGTTCGGCCGTCTGATAACACCAGTTCTACGCCGCGGGCAGATACGACCGGATAAGTGGGAAGTGGATTGGTCATTGAGGTATAAGGATGCCAAATATGGCGTTGGTCAAATTCAAGATCGGAAGGTGTCATGATCATTTTGTTGTAAACCTTTTTTGATTGCTTTTGGTTGACATGATAACGGCATTATTTAAACTGACAACGTTTTTTCTCATGGGAGATACGATTGTGAGCGAGCGTCAACAATGGACAATCAAACAGGCACAGCACTTGTTTGATAAGCCTTTTTTTGAATTATTATTTCAGGCTCAACAGGTACATCGTGAGCATTTTGACCCACAACAAGTACAAGTCAGTACCCTGCTTTCCATCAAGACCGGCGCCTGCCCGGAAGACTGCAAATACTGCCCACAAAGTTCCCGTTATAAAACCGGTCTGGAAAAAGAGCGGCTGATGGAAGTGGAAACCGTCATTGAATCGGCCCGCAAAGCTAAAAAGGCGGGTTCAACCCGTTTTTGTATGGGTGCCGCCTGGAAAAACCCGCATGAACGGGATATGCCGTATCTGGAAAAAATGGTCAGTGAAGTCAAAGCATTGGGTATGGAAACCTGCATGACGCTGGGCATGTTGAATCCCTCTCAGGCACAACGTTTGGCTGAAGCGGGTCTGGACTATTACAACCATAACTTAGACACTTCGCCAGAATTTTACGGCAACATTATCACTACACGCAGTTATCAGGACAGATTGGATACATTGGATAATGTCCGGGATGCCGGTATTAAAGTCTGTTCCGGGGGCATTATTGGTTTGGGGGAGCAAATTCGTGATCGGGCAGCATTATTGGTGCAATTGGCCAATTTACCTAAACCGCCGGAAAGTGTGCCGATCAATATGTTGGTAAAAGTCAAAGGAACACCATTGGAAGATAATGAAGATGTCGATCCTTTTGACTTTATCCGTACCATTGCGGTCGCACGGATCATGATGCCAACATCGTATGTCCGTTTATCTGCGGGTCGTGAACAGATGAATGAACAAACTCAGGCCATGTGTTTTATGGCAGGTGCCAACTCCATTTTTTACGGCTGCAAATTATTGACGACCCCCAACCCGGATGAAGATCAAGATTTGCAACTCTTCCGTCGTTTAGGCATCAATCCTCAACAGACAAAAACGGCATTCGGTGATAATCAACAGCAGCAGCATCTGACTGAAGCCATTATTCATCATACTGATAACGAACAATTCTATAATGCGGCGCTATGATGAACTGGTCAGATTCTCTCTCACGGCGTTTGGCCGAACGTCGGGGCACTTCGCTGTGGCGGAATAGGCAAGTCCATCAGGGATCGGATGGGCGGTTACTGTTCACTTCAGATGGTCAATATCTGAATTTTTCCAGCAACGATTATCTTGGATTAAGCCGGCATCCCCGGATCATTGCGGCCTGGCAGCAAGGGGCTGAACAGCATGGGGTGGGGAGTGGCGCGTCAGGCCATGTTACAGGCTATACCGTTGCGCATCAGGTGCTGGAACAACAATTGGCAGAATGGCTGGGGTACTCCCGCGCCTTACTCTTCATTTCGGGTTATGCCGCTAATCAAGGGGTGATTGCGGCTTTGATGGAAAAAGAAGATCGCATTATTGCTGATCGCCTGAGTCATGCTTCGTTGCTGGAGGCTGCCATGCTTTCTCCCGCACAGTATCGGCGGTTTCGGCACAACAATATGGGATCACTGCAACGGCATTTGGCAAAAACAGGTGGCGGCAAAACGCTGGTGGTGACGGAAGGTGTTTTCAGTATGGATGGGGATTGTGCCCCCCTTGGCGCTATTGCTCAGCAAGCGAAAGCGGCGGCAGGCTGGCTGATGGTGGATGATGCTCATGGCATTGGCATTCACGGTGACGAAGGGCGAGGAAGTTGCTGGATGCAAAATGTGAAACCGGAGATTTTGATCATCACTTTTGGTAAAGCCTTTGGCTTGAGTGGCGCCGCGGTTTTATGTGATGAACAAACCGCAGAATACTTGCTCCAATACGCCAGACATCTGATTTACAGTACTGCAATGCCACCGGCACAGGCAATCGCCCTTTCCGAAGCTGTCCGACAAATCAGAGCAGGCAATGAACTGCGCCAACGGCTGCAAAACAATATTCGTTATTTCCGCCATGAAGCACAGCATCTCCCTTTTGTCTTGATGGATTCAGAAACCGCCATTCAGCCACTCATTATTGGTGACAATGCACGTTGTACCGCGTTGTCTGATGTTCTCAGGCAAAAAAAAGTGTGGGTCAAAGCGATCCTTCCGCCAACGGTTCCCACGGCGAGTGCGCGATTGCGCATTACGCTGACCGCAAACCATACACGGTACGATATAGATACATTACTGGAGGCGTTGCATGGTGTTGGCGGTTAATGCCATTGATAAACACGCGATTGCCGGTGCTTTTGGTCGTGCGGCTTCTAAATATGACGCGGTGGCAAAATTACAACAGCAAACGGGTGACTACCTGATGACGCTGGTACAAGCTGAAAATACAGGCATACGGGTATTGGATGCCGGCTGTGGGACGGGATTTTTTAGTGCCCGTTGGAAACAGCAGGGTAAACAAGTGATTGCGCTGGATTTGGCTGCTGGCATGTTAAACCACGCAAAAGGACAACAAGTTGCCGATTATTATCTGCAAGGGGATATCGAACATCTGGGGTTGGCGGAAAGCAGTGTGGACATCTGTTTCAGTAATCTGGCGGTACAATGGTGTGGTGATTTGCCAAGTGCATTGCGGGAGTTTTATCGTGTTACCCGACCTGGTGGCCTGATCGTGTTTTCCACTCTGGCGCAGGACTCACTGAATGAATTGGCCACTGCGTGGAAGCAGGTGGATGATTATCAGCATATTAATCAATTTTTGCCTCTGCGAGCCATTACACAAGCATGTCAATCCTATCAACATAAAATCATTCACCGGAAATATCTGCAGTGCTACCCACAACTTTTGCCACTACTGAACTCTTTAAAGGGGATCGGAGCCACACACCTTCATCATGGCCGCCAGCGCGGATTAATGACCAGAAAACGCATCAATGCCCTTGCCGAAGCATACCCACGGAATCATGGAAATTATCCGTTAAGTTATCAAATTGTTTTTGGAGTCATTTATTGTGACAAATAAGTATTTTCTGACAGGCACCGATACTGAAGTCGGTAAAACGGTTGTGAGCTGTGCTTTGTTGCAGGCTGCGAAGAAAAAAGGTTATCAGACAGCAGGTTACAAGCCGGTGGCATCCGGCAGTGAAATGACAACAGAGGGGATACGTAATGGTGATGCGCTGGCTCTGCAACGTCACAGCACGGTGTCATTAACCTATCAGGAGGTGAATCCTCTGGCCTTTGTTGAACCCACATCACCCCATATTGTGAGTGCGGCGCTTAATCAGCCAATCGAGTTTTCCGTCTTATCTGCGGGATTGGACGTCCTGACAAAAAAATCTGACTGGATTTTGATTGAAGGCGCCGGGGGATGGTATACACCACTATCGGAAAACATGACTTTTGCGGATTGGGTTATTCAGGAAGATTTACCGGTCATTTTAACCGTCGGTGTTAAATTGGGTTGTATTAACCATGCTGTATTAACCGTAAAAGCGATTCAGTCTTCTGGCCTGAAACTGGTCGGTTGGGTTGCTAATGAAATTGAACCGGCGGGCAAATATCAGGCGGCATATTTGGCGACACTGGAACGTATGATCCCTGCGCCTTTACTGGGCGTTCTTCCTCATCTGGGGGAATTCAGTGATAGCGATAACATCGGTCAATATATGACGATTGATCCACTGGTTAAGTAATTGTTTACTTTAAGTTGGCTAAAATAAGTTTCAAGCGTGACATTTTAGCCGATTTTTTTTACGTGATAAGTATTTTGTTTCGACAATTTCTGTCTGGTTTTTAAACAACGAATAACGTAGAGCAATCCTAAAACAGCACCAAAATATTCCGTTATTGAAAATAATTGATAAACAAGGATCGCTCCGCGATCACCCATGCTTAATAGGTTTTGCTGAGTTATCCACTATTCTTGTGGATAACCCTGTGTATTAGTTTTAGAAAAGTATCCTCGTGCAAGGCAACACGCGGCTTTGGCGAGATTTGTTGTTATTCTCTACTCGGATTTTTTTTGATTAAAAATCAACTTATTATATAAAAGCAATTTCTTTCTTTCTTCTTTGGTGATTTGGTGTCTTATCATTTCAGTAACGAGTGCAAAAATAGGAAAAAGCAATCCCATCATCTGGGGATAAACATCGTCACGATTCATGTTAATTAAAGGTTAATATCATCATGTGAATATCACCTGGTGGTAAATATTGCGCCAAGTGGTGATTTGCCGCTATTTTTTGATCGTTCTAAGATCGTCTTGCCAACAAAAACACCATTATTTTTTCAACTTGCTTGAAGCTGTTTTTTTATCCAGTATGATAAAAAGGGGTTTTCAGGGGATGGTGCGGGAAAAATGAGCAAAGAAACGAGTAAGGTTTTTAAGTTGCATTCTGATTTTAAACCGGGAGGCGATCAGCCATCGGCTATCCGGCAATTACAGGAAGGGCTGGAAGATGGACTGGCTCATCAGACGCTGTTAGGGGTAACCGGATCGGGTAAAACATTTACGATTGCCAATGTTATCGCAAACATAAATCGTCCTACCCTGATCCTTGCTCCCAATAAAACATTGGCCGCACAGCTTTATAGCGAGATGAAAGCGTTCTTTCCTGAGAATGCCGTAGAATATTTTGTCTCCTACTACGATTACTACCAGCCGGAAGCCTATGTGCCTAGCTCCGATACCTTTATCGAAAAAGACGCTTCCGTGAACGAACATATAGAGCAGATGCGCCTGTCGGCAACAAAAGCGTTGCTGGAACGTCGTGATGTCGTTGTCGTTGCCTCTGTTTCTGCGATTTACGGCCTGGGTGATCCTGATAGTTATTTGAAAATGATGCTGCATTTAACGGAAGGTATGTTAATTGACCAGCGTGCTATCTTGCGTCGTTTGGCAGAACTGCAATATACCCGTAATGATCAGGCCTTCCAGCGAGGCACATTCCGGGTCCGTGGTGAAGTGATTGATATTTTTCCCGCAGAATCAGATGAACAGGCGCTGCGTGTGGAGTTGTTCGATGATGAAGTTGAACGTCTTTCCCTGTTTGATCCGCTGACAGGGCAGATCGTGTACTCGGTGCCGCGTTATACTGTTTATCCCAAGACGCACTATGTCACCCCGCGTGAACGCATCCTTCAGGCGATGGAGGCGATCAAAGCGGAATTAGTGCAGCGGCGTAAGGTGTTGTTGGCGTCAGACAAATTATTGGAAGAGCAGCGTATTACTCAGCGAACACAGTTCGATCTCGAAATGATGAGTGAACTGGGCTACTGTTCTGGCATTGAAAACTATTCTCGTTATCTGTCAGGTCGTTCTGCCGGAGAACCTCCGCCAACGCTATTTGACTACCTTCCGGCAGACGGTTTGCTGGTGGTTGATGAATCTCACGTCACTATTCCGCAGATCGGCGGAATGTACCGGGGCGATCGATCCCGCAAAGAAACATTAGTGGAGTACGGTTTCCGTTTGCCGTCAGCGCTGGATAACCGGCCATTGCGGTTTGAAGAATTTGAAGCATTGGCGCCACAGACCATTTATATTTCAGCGACGCCGGGTCATTATGAATTGGAAAAATCGGGCAATGAACTTGTCGAACAAGTCGTGCGTCCGACGGGGTTAATTGACCCCGAAATTGAAGTTCGCCCTGTGGCAACTCAAGTGGATGATCTGTTATCTGAAATCCGTATCCGGGCGGCAAAAAATGAGCGGGTGTTGGTCACGACCTTAACTAAACGTATGGCCGAAGATCTGACGGAATACCTGGAAGAGCATGGTGAGCGGGTGCGTTATCTTCACTCCGACATTGACACCGTGGAACGGGTGGAAATTATCCGTGATCTTCGTCTTGGTGAATTCGATGTTTTGGTCGGTATTAACTTATTGCGTGAAGGTCTGGATATGCCGGAAGTTTCCCTGGTTGCCATTTTAGATGCAGATAAAGAGGGTTTCCTGCGTTCAGAGCGCTCTCTGATCCAGACTATCGGCCGTGCAGCGCGTCATCTACACGGTAAAGCAATTTTATACGGTGATAGAGTGACGGGGTCGATGGCGAAAGCCATTGATGAAACGGAGCGTCGTCGCGCCAAACAGCAGGCATTTAATCAAGAACACGGTATTGTACCGCAAGGGCTGAATAAAAAAATCGGTGACATTCTGAAAATTGGTCAACCTGTTGATGGTAAAGGAAAAGCCAAAGGTAAGCGTAAAATTGCCGGAGAGACGAGGGATTACCGCCATTTATCCGCGAAAGAGCTGGAACATAAAATCCGTGAACTGGAAGATAAAATGTACCAACATGCACGGGACTTGGAATTTGAACAAGCGGCTAATCTCCGTGATCAGGTTCAGACATTACGGGCACAATTTATCACCAACGCCTGAGTCATGAGCATTGTGCCGTGGGCACAATGCTCAGGCACATCGCTAACCCAATTTTTGCAGCGTGTATTCAATTGCCTGGCGTAATAATTCACGATCATGGCGATAAGGGATATCCTGCGCTTCCAAAACCTGTTGGGTCACAATTCGATCCGTAAAGGCGCTGATATCTGTACGTGGGCCGACAATCAGTGCATGGATCATTTTGCGGCCAATCTTATTTTCCATAATGTCAATTTTATCTTTTAACGTTAGCTTTGTTGCCGCATGACTCAGCTCTTTCCCTAAGTTACCGATATAAATCATATTCGCGTTGCTACGTCGCAGGGATTGCGTTAAATCTTCCAATAATAACAATGGCATTAGGCTGGTGAAAAAACTGCCAGGTCCGATCAGAATTAAATCTGCTTGCTCAATCGCCTCCAGTGCTTCTTTCGTCGTGTTGACATGAGGATAAAGGGCAAGCGCTTGTGGTACACCATTGAGTTGATCGACATTCACTTCGCCATACACGGTATTACCTTGCTCATCGATGGCCATTAAATCAACCGATTGCTCTGACATGGGAATCAACTGTGCGTTGACTTTCAATAAATTGCGGATCAAATTAATGGCTTCAAGAGGACGGACGCTTAAATGATCTAAAGCCTTCAACATTAAATTGCCCAAATTATGCCCGGATAATTCGCCTTTACCGCTGAACCGATATTCAAACATGGCAGAAGCAATGGTTGGTTCCGTGATTAACTGATTGAGGCAATTACGCATATCTCCCCATGCGATCCCGCCTTCTGAGCGTCGTATTCTACCGGTTGAACCCCCATTATCCGTGGTCGTGACAATGCCTGTCAGACGGCTTCCGAGGGAGGAAAGGGAAGACATCACGCGTCCAAGTCCATGACCGCCGCCGAGAGCGACAACGCGATCCAGATCAGCTAATGAGCGATTTCGCATAGGATTCCTATTACTGACTAAACGTAGGGGATTAAATAAACCTCATCTAATTTATCACAAAATATAATGCTTTCAGAAGGTTGGTGTAATTTTGTACAATCTATTTCCCTTATATTCAATGTGACTGCGTGGAAACACCGTCATACTTTGAGCGTTATCTAGCGGTAACTCGTTGCCTAATAAGGTATATATTGGATTGTGGATTCGCTTTTTATTTTCTTAAGCGTTAGAATTCCGGGCGTGTCCATCGTCATTCGCATTGTCGTTTATAGCCAAATTTAACGGATACTAACGCCTAGCCTCTGTGTCTAAGTCGCTGTTTATCAAATGGATACCACATTGATATGATGCACTGGCCGTGGCTCTTGAGTCACCAGGATGCAAGGTAGAAATACCGGCATCTCCCGTACTTGGAAGGTGTTATTGTGGAACAACTCGTAGATGCGTTTTTGCGCAAGTTCTATTATTTGAGATTATCGATTACGGATGTGTGCAATTTTCGTTGCACCTACTGTCTGCCTGATGGATATCGGCCTCATGGTCATCAATCTTTTCTTTCTCTGCCGGAAATTCGTCGTGTCAGCCGGGCATTTGCTGAACTTGGTACAGAGAAAATCCGCCTGACAGGGGGAGAGCCAACGATGCGGCGTGATTTCTGTGACATTATCGCTGCCGTTCACGAAAATCCGCAAATCAAAAAAATTGCGGTCACAACGAATGGCTACCGGATGGCACGGGAAGTTTCTCAATGGAAATCGGCGGGTCTGACCGCCATTAACGTGAGTGTTGATAGTTTAGATCCCCGCCAATTTTATGCCATCACCGGGCAGGATAAATTTTTTCAGATTATGCGTGGTATTGATGCGGCTTTTGAAGCGGGATTCAACACGGTAAAAGTGAATGCGGTGCTGATGAAAAATCAAAATGATGCCAGCCTGCCTGCGTTTCTTCACTGGATTCAACACCGCTCTATCCAATTGCGTTTTATCGAACTGATGGAAACGGGGGAAGGCAGTGATATTTTTCATCGCCATCACCTTTCTGGTGAAGTCATTCGCCGCCAACTGTTGCAACAAGGTTGGCAGCTGCGGCCGCGTGCGCGCAGTGACGGACCGGCTCATGTTTTCCGTCATCCTGATTATCAGGGAGAAATTGGTCTTATCATGCCGTATGAAAAAAATTTCTGCCAAAGCTGTAACCGCCTGCGAGTCTCCGCTATTGGCAACCTTCATTTGTGCCTGTTTGGTGAACAGGGTATTCCGTTGCGTGATTTATTGGCTGATGACGTCTCACTTGACGCGTTGAAACGACGCATTCAAGGAGGATTAGGCCATAAACGTGAAACTCACTTCTTACATCAAGGGGACAGTGGTATTACCCCGAATCTCTCTTTTATTGGTGGTTAATGTCACTGCCAGATTCATTTTCAGGCGTAATATTTAGGAGCAAAGAATGCCGCAATTAACCCATATCAATCCTGCGGGGGAAGCCCATATGGTGGATATTTCTGCCAAATCGGAGACTGTCCGTGAAGCACGGGCAGAAGCATTCGTTGAAATGCAGGCGGAAACCTTAGCCATGATCATTGCCGGTGGGCATCACAAAGGCGATGTTTTTGCGACCGCCCGTATCGCCGGAATTCAGGCAGCAAAACGGACATGGGATCTGATCCCCCTTTGCCACCCGCTACTGCTTAGCAAAGTGGATATTCAATTGGAAGCACAAACAGAACACAATCGTGTCAGGATTGAATCTTGCTGCCGCCTGGCCGGCAAAACCGGCGTGGAGATGGAGGCTCTGACTGCGGCATCTGTGGCCGCGTTGACGATTTATGATATGTGCAAAGCTGTGCAAAAGGATATGGTGATTGGGCCGATACGGTTATTGGAAAAAAGTGGCGGTAAATCAGGGCATTTTAAGGTGAGCGTATGATAAAAGTACTCTTTTTTGCTCAAGTCCGTGAGTTGGTAGGAATCGATTTACTTGAATTGCCGAATGATTACCCAACGGTTGCGCATCTCCGACATGCACTGATTGAAAAAGGTGAACGATGGGCGTTGGCATTGGAAGAAGGTAAATTGTTATTTGCGGTGAATCAATCTTTTGTCCATGCCGAACAGGCCTTACATGACGGTGATGAAGTGGCGTTTTTCCCGCCGGTGACGGGAGGATAACAATGGAAAATACTCGGATCAATGTTCAACGCGAGGTGTTCCATGTCGGTGAAGAATATCAATGGCTCTCACAGGGTGATGAAGAAGGAGCAATAGTGACTTTTACCGGCAAAGTTCGTCACCATAACCTGGGAGATAGCGTTCATTCACTGACATTGGAACATTATCCTGGCATGACAGAAAAGCAGTTACAGAACATTGTTGATGAAGCGCGCCAACGCTGGCCTTTACAACGAGTCAGCGTTATCCATCGCGTGGGAGAACTGTACCCGGGGGATGAGATTGTCTTTGTTGGCGTGACCAGCTCTCACCGTCATAGGGCTTTTATGGCGGCTGAATTTATTATGGATTATCTGAAAACGCAGGCCCCCTTCTGGAAAAAAGAATCGCTTGCGCAGGGAGAGGGAGAACGTTGGGTCGAAACGAGACAAAGTGATCAGGAGGCAATAAACCGTTGGTCATCATTCGGGTCATAATAGGCTGAAATTGTGTTCAAGGGGTTGTTTTGTGAATTATCTTGAAAACGGGCTGGATAAATAATATATCACTGAAATAGCCATTAATTGGCGGATGGTTTTATTCATGTTCTATGCTAATGTATAGCTTTTAAGTGGGTTGTTTTTTAACAGTCTTAATCCTTAAACTCTTTTATGAAAAGGTAATCGTCATGGATCGATATCAACGTCCTAATGATTCGATTGTCCAGAAAGCGGGTTCTGGTATACAAAGTTATATGGCGCAAGTTTATGGCTGGATGACTTGTGGCCTGCTGTTAACGGCATTTGTTGCAGGGTATGTGGCAAATACCGCTGAAATTTTCTCCATCATTACTTCCAGCAACATTATTTTTTATGGTTTGGTGATTGCACAGCTTGCACTGGTGTTTGTGCTGTCTGGTTTAGTGCATAAAATGAGCGGGGCGCTGGCAACAGGGCTGTTTATGCTGTACTCCATGTTGACCGGGTTGACACTCTCGGTCATCTTTGTGGCTTATACCGCTAGTTCTATTGCCAGTACCTTTATTGTGTCAGCGGGGATGTTCGGCGCATTGAGCGTTTATGGTTATACCACCAAGCGTAGCCTCAGTGGTCTGGGTAACTTCCTATTTATGGGGCTCATTGGTATCGTTCTGGCTTCTCTGTTGAACCTCTGGCTGAAAAACTCCGCATTAACGTGGGTCATCACTTATATTGGTGTTTTGGTTTTTGCTGGCTTGACTGCGTACGATACCCAAAAACTGAAAGAAATGGGGGAAGAGCTGGATATGAATGATAGAGAGAACTTGCGCAGGTATTCTATTACGGGCGCACTGACTCTGTATCTGGACTTCATTAATCTGTTCCTGATGTTGCTGCGTATTTTGGGTGATCGCCGATAACTGCGGATATATCGCCTTATTTTTTAATATAAGAACCCGGCGTTGGCCTGTTTTTCCTGCCAAAATCCCTCAATTTCTATTGGGGGATTTTTCAGATTATTGACAACCACCGACTAACATCGGTGGTTGTTGAGTCTCCAGCAAACCGCGTTTTTTCTCGCGCGAATCGTGACACATTCAGAATCGGACGTTGATCCCCAAACTAAAATTGTAATTGGGATCTTGCGAATGGCCTTCGTTACGTGTGACGGAAGCAAAACCATGTACATCATTAAACAGATTCGCATTTGTGCCTATTGTGTATTGGCGCCAGTCTTTGCTCTGTTTACCACTCTCCATAACAAAGGCGTTTGTGGTGGAATGAATGGCGCTGCGCAGTTTGTAGCGTGTATCCCCGAACTGGTGATGAAATGCTACAGCAGCATAAGGATTGAAACGCCCCAATTGGGTATCGACACGCCATCCTAATGTCCCTACTTTAGATGTGTAATGCTGGTCACTAAAATGCATGGAGGTACTGTTGTTACCGGATTCTCGGTAGCCTTTGACATCGCCTTTATCCCAAGCAAATTGAATAATAGGGCTGGTGCTGACGACGTTTGTGACAGGTATATCCCAACCCGCCGTAAAACGAGCTCCCCATTGTTTCCCTTTCGTTGAACCGCTTTCTCTACGAGTAGCTTTCCCAAGTTGAATGTTGCGGGTCAGGTCGTAACTCATGTGAGCATAGTGGAGATCAGCGTTCACCCATGCGTTGTTAAAGACATTCCATAGGGCATAACCCGTTGCTACATGAGCATTTCCATTGTAGGTAAAATTGGAAATAGGGGAACGCTCGGATTTGTCATTGGCGTACAGCACACCCAGCAAAAAGTTTTCTGTCAGTTGATAGTCGCCACCTAAAGTAAAGGAGTGATGACGATTGCCAGTATAGGCACCGAAGACACCCAATTTTCCTGGTTGATGACCACCATGGCGTAATTGTTGCAGGTGACCATCAAGAGAAGCTCGAGTGCCTTTAACTGGAGCACGATTGACCTGATTCAGGATCATCACCTGTGATGGGGCGACATAAATGGATTCAAAATATTGGCCCATGATCTTGTGTGCCAGTGGTGATGGATGGAAACCATCCGAGAAGATAAACTCTTTACTGTCATCAAAATCTTTAGGGCCTTGTTCTTTGGTCGTTTTAGGTTTGGAAGTGCATTTGTTCGCATCGACGCCTACGCCACAGGCATAACCCAAATTATTGCCGAAGCCATAGATGATGGAATTAGACATAACCTCACGCAGCAGGCCATTAATATCTGCACGTAAGATATTACCGCTGATTTCATTATCTACTCGCTTGTTATAAGCCTCGGTGAGGCTTGTCGCAGCAGTGCTGGCCTTGTTATAAGCCTCGGCGAGTTCTTTCTCAATGGCGGTGGGATCTAATTTAATCTTTTCAAGGTCTATGCCAAGCATTTTAAGTTGGCTTTGATATTCCATCGCCAGCGCTTTAACCTTGTTTTCAGATAACTGCCCCAATGTCTTGAATAGCTTTTGGAGGGCGAGTTGACGTGCCTCTTCGCTAACGATGGTGGCTTGATTAATGCTTAAGTGTACTTCGCCTAAAATACTTTCTATTTGTTCTTGTGTTTTTTTTTGGACGGTTGATCTGATTGTGTTTCCGAGAAGATCGCGCACAAACGGGTCCATTTTCTCTATTTCGGCATCCACTATTTTATTCACTTTCATTTTTATCCCTGATGCCAAAACGGCTTCCAACAATTTTGGTGTTTTGCCAATATCAGGCACAGTGGGAGCGACAACTAATCCATCCCCGTGTTTCACCAATGTGTTAATTTGTGCTGCGGTAGCGTTCGCACTTTCTTTGATTATATCATCAGGTTTCCAAGAGGATTTATCACTGAGGTCAAACAGTTTTCCCAGATTTGCCATTAACGCCGTTTTAATATCATTCCCGCCTACCCAATGAAAATAGATTCCGTCAGGGTCGATCTTATTGTTTTCCAGAAAATCGTTGAGCTGTTTTGCTGTCGTGTTGTTGGGATCTTCGGGATTAAATGCTCCGGTAGCCGTTGCTCCTGCTTTGGCATGATTGGTGCCACCTTCTTCAGAGGGTATTAAGTTGCGGCCAGAAAATACTTCAACAGCAACTTTTTCTTTATTCCCATCAGTCGTGTAGCGTGCGTGGAGTTTTTCCGCATCTTCCCTTTCTTCAGGTTTTGCATTTTTAATTGTTTCGGCGCGGGCATTTCCTGTATCAGTCGTGCTATCTCCACCAAAAACATACACATTTTTATCAATATGGGCATGGGCAAGGGGATTGATTGAAATCGCTAGCAGTGCAGGTATGAATAAAAATGCTTTTTTCATTGAGCATTCTCCTTAAAAACCATTTGTTAGTTGTTAGCTTATTGCCTGTTAATGGCAACGTTTAAGAGGTGCCCCTTTTGTTAAAATAGAGGCTTTAATGAGTTAAATTTTTAATAAAAATTTAACGTTTTTGAAACAATTGGTCTTTGCTAAGTATGCCGAATTATTTTTGATATTCCATTTTCAAATTGAATTTAATGGAAAAAATGTGATGTCGAATCAAATGTGCGATGCAGTTGTGTGACAATTCACATGTTAATAAAATATTTCATTTGTGTTTCATTTGATTCGGTGCTGAGGTATGTGTATAAGTCTTAAAAAATGGCGATGAAGTGTGGTTGGATGAGGCTGGTCACTAAAACCGGAATAGACTTTTCCAGTAGAAGTATCTACTGCTGCTGATATAACGTGAGCATGAGCAGCCGCTCATTGCGCCTATCATTCGTTACAATTAAGTAGGTGCAACTTGCGGTGGTGTTTGATGATTTGTTGGTGGTTATATTACGCAATCTTACGGCGGAACAGGTAATAAGCTCCTCCCCCCGTCGTTGCCGTAATGACCAATAGAGGCCAGAGATTTGGCCAAATCACAGCTAAATCAGCCCCTTTTAAATAAATCTGTTTGGTGATATCAGTAAAATGTCGGATGGGGTTAATCCAGGTGATGTTTTGTAACCAAACGGGCATATTCTCAACCGGAGAGATATAGCCGGAAAGGAGGATAGCCGGCATCATAAACACAAATACCCCGATAAACGCTTGCTGCTGAGTAGAACAAACCGCCGAAATCAGTAAGCCGAAACCCACTAGCGATAATCCATAAATCAACATGCAACCATAAAATAACAATAATGAACCCGCGAAAGGGATTTGATAGCACAGCGTGCCAATCAACAAAACAATACTGGCTTGCATCGTCGCGACGATCAACGCCGGAATGGCTTTACCAAGGAATATTTGCCATGTCTCCAATGGAGAAACCAGCAATTGATCCAGCGTTCCTTGTTCCCGTTCACGCGCGACCGACAGCGCTGTAACGATGAGTACGCCAATGGTGGTAATCATGGCAACCAATGATGGTACAACAAACCACTTATAATCCAAATTGGCGTTATACCAATTACGAATCATTAACTCACTGTGATTGAAATTGGCGCTATTGCCCAATAATTGTTTTTGATAATCCAGCACAATTTGCTGGATATAGTTGGCAGCAATCTGAGCGCTATTTGAATTACGTCCGTCCAGCAAAACCTGGATTGAAGCCGGATGATGATTGGCGAGATTCGCACTGAAATTTTGTGGAAAACGTACCAGCAGTAGCGCTTTACGGTTATCTAAGGTGGGGCGTATTGCTTGCGAACTGGTTAGCAAAATCACATCAGGAAAGGCTTTCGATTTTGCCAGCCGCTGCGTTAATTCAATCGATGCCTGCCCTTTGTCTTCATTATAAATGGCGATGGTGGCGTTCTTGACTTCCAGTGTGGCTGCCCACGGAAACAGGATCATTTGTATAATTACGGTTAAAATCAGAATGTTCCGTGTTTGCGGTTCACGCAGAAGAGACTGTAACTCTTTCATAATGAGGGTATACAGACGATAAAACATGCTCTCTCCTTTTTATCCCGTTTAATCCAGATGCCGGCGGGTTTTCCACGCGGTCAGGCCGATAAAGACGATGGAACTGGCAAGTAGCAGAAGCAGATTGGTCATCAACACCGTACCGATGTTTCCAGCCAGAAAGAGTGTCTGTAGGCTACTGACAAAGTAACGGGCAGGTATCACGTAAGTGGAAGCCTGAATCAGTACGGGCATACTGTCTATTTCGAATACAAAGCCAGACAGCATGATGGCAGGTAAAAAAGCGGCATTCAGCGAAATCATTGCAGCATTAAACTGATTACGTGTCAGGGTAGAAATGAGCAGACCCATACCCAACGCGGTAGCGAGATAAAGGCTGGAGACTAACGCTAATATCCACAAGGAACCGCGATAAGGGACACCCAGGACAAAAACCGTGAATACCATGCAAAGCACCATGACAAAAGAACCGAGCATTTGGTAGGGCAATAATTTAGCGAGCAGTAATTCAATGCGGGTGACCTGAGTTGAAAGCAGGGCTTCCATCGTTCCGCGTTCCCATTCACGGGCAACCACCAGGGAGGTCAGAATTGCACCGACTACGGTCATAATAATCGAGACAGCGCCGGGAATAAGAAAATGTTGGCTGATGGCGGCGGGGTTAAACCAATAGCGAATTTGTGTATCAATCAAGGGGGTTGTTGATACTCCCTGATTTTGCCCTCGTTGTTGTAACCAAATTTGCCAGATACCTTTGGTATAACCCTGAACAAAATTGGCGGTGTTGGGTTCACTGCCATCGGTGATCACCTGAATGGGGGCGAGGTTGTCTGGACGGGCAAGCAGAGCATCAAAATTGACCGGAATAACGATAATACCGCGGATTTGGTTTTCCTGCATTTTTTTGATGAGATGCTGGCGATTGTCGCTGATCATGGCATCAATATAAGGCGATCCTGTAAAGACATGCACTAATTCACGGGCGTCTTTGCTCTGCTGTTCCATTAAAATGCCGAGGCGAAGTTTGCTGGAATCCAAATTAATGCCATAGCCAAAAATCAACAGTAACATCAATGGGATCACGACCGCAATTAAAGCACTACTAGGATCACGGATAATCTGTTTCGTCTCCTTGATACAGAGTGCTTTCAATCGACGCCATGAAAAACGAGCCGCTTTCTGGTGTGTTACCGGTTGGGCGGTGTTGTGTTCTGGATAACTCATTGTGGCTCCTTATCGTAATTCACCACGAGATCGATAAAAGCATCTTCCATGGAGGGATTTGGGCGCGTATCCGTGGCGACCCGTTGTTTCAGCTCATCCGGCGTGCCTGCTGCAATCAATTTGCCGCGAAATACCAGCCCGATACGATCACAATATTCTGCTTCATCCATAAAGTGGGTTGTGACCATTACGGTGACGCCTTTATCCACCATGCCATTGATATGCATCCAAAATTCCCGCCGTGTCAAGGGATCAACCCCCGAAGTGGGTTCATCCAAAAACAGGATGTCAGGCTCATGCATTAATGCGCAGGAAAGGGCGAGTCGTTGTTTAAATCCCAGCGGCAGACGTTCAGTCTTTTGATGTAAAATCGGGTCGAGATTGAAGGCATGGATCATGCCGGACATCTTCTCTTTTTGCTGGCGGCCTGTCAGGCCGTAAACACCGGAGAAAAATTTGAGATTTTGCTCAACCGTCAGGTTGCCATAAAGCGAAAATTTCTGAGCCATATAACCAAGGTGCTGGCGGGCTTTACCTGAACGGGTTTTGAGATCCATATCCAAAACCAGTGCCTTGCCGGACGTGGGGATCATTAAACCACACATCATTTTGAAGGTCGTCGATTTTCCGGCGCCATTCGGCCCTAACAGACCAAAAATTTCACCCCGTTTTACCTGAAAGTCCACCTGATCAGTGGCTGCAAAATCGCCAAATTTTTTCGTCAGGCTACAGGCTTCTATCACGGTTTCTGTCGGATTTGGCGGGATTTGTGGCAGAATTTCAGCCAGTTCTGAATGACGAGCAGGGCCGCCTCCCAATAAATCGATAAATGCATCTTCGAAACGTGGTTCGGCATCGACGATATTGGCTGCCGATAGCCCTATTTGTTGAAATAGTGTTTGTTGGAGTAATTCATTTTTATCCGCTGATTGCTTTAAGATCAGACGAACATATTTCCCCTGAATCACACCATCAGTCACTTGTGGCAATGTGAGGGCATGTTGCAGTACCTTGCGACGAACATTTTGCCTGACATCAAGCAAAAAAGAGCGGCCAGCAATACCCTGTGTTAAATCTTGTGGTGGGCCGCGATAGAGCAATTCCCCCCGATTCATCAGTAAAACGTCACGACATAACTCAGCTTCATCCAGATAAGAGGTACTCCACAGGATCAGCATACCGTCAGAAGCGAGTTCATGGACCATTTGCCATAACTCACGACGGGCGATGGGATCGACGCCGACACCCGGCTCATCCAGCAGCAAAACTTTTGGGCTACCCAATAAGGTACAAGCAAGCCCCAATTTTTGTTTCATGCCGCCGGACAGTTTTCCCGCCAGCCGTTGGGTAAAATGGGTCAAGTCCGTGAAGCTCAGTAACGTTTGAAATGTGGCTTTGCGTTCCTCACCAAACACACCCCGGAGATCGGCATATAAAGTCAGATTTTCCATCACGGTTAAATCTTCATATAAGCCAAATTTCTGCGGCATATAGCCGAGTTCAGCACGTACCTGAATACTGTCTTTGATGGGATTAAGCCCCATGATGTCAATATTGCCGCTATCAGGCTGCAATAATCCGGCTAACATTCTTATCAGCGTGGTTTTGCCGGCACCATCAGGGCCGACAAGCCCCGTCACTGATCCACCCTGAATTTCTGCCCGGAGGTGAGCGATCGCAGGAACGTCTAGACCCGGAAACGTTTTCACCACGCCGTTCAGTGTTATCATGTTGGCTGAACTGCTCATGTTATCGCCTTACTTATCTGTGTCAGCTAAATCGACTTGAGCCGTATTGGTATCGGCAAAACGTAAAGTGACCGGCATGCCTTGTTTCAGGCCATTATCGGGATCCAGAACAATAATCCGCAGGCGATAGACTAAATCCGTTCTTAAATCCGGTGTTTCGACGCTCTTTGGGGTAAATTCGGCGGTAGGCGAAACAAACCCAATTTTGCCATGATAGGGCTGATTTTTGCGTCCATCGGTATCAATCAGAATTTCCCGTCCGGCAATGGCTTGATTGAGATTGGGTTCATCAATGTATGCCCTGATCCAAACAGGATTGGTCAGTGACAGCGTAAAAACAGTATTGCCGGCCGCCAGCATGGTGCCGGGTTCAATGGCTCTGGTCAGGATCACCCCGGCAGAGGGGGCGGTTAGTTGGGTATCTTTTAAATCGAGTTCAGCCTGTGCGACGGCCGCTTCTGCTTGAGTGAGTTGCGCTTTTGCCGCCGCGATTTCTTCGGTGCGATAACCCGCTTCAAATTGACGTAATTTATCTTTTGCAGCCTGATAAGCGGCCAGAGCCTGATTACGCCCGGCTCTGGCATTTTCCAGATCATTGGCGGAAAGGGTTTTGTTTTGCCACAATCCTTGCTGACGTTTCAGGAAACTATCCGCAAAACGGAATGCTGATGCTTTTTGCGCCACTTCAGATCGTACCTGAGCGATTTCTTCACGGCGATAACCGGCTTCTGCTTTGGCAAGATTGGCTTTGGCGATATCACGAGCGGCTTTGGCCTGATTTAACGCATTGATAAACGGCGCATCATCGAGGCGGCCAAGCGTCTGTCCTACTGCAATGGCATCACCTTCATCCACTTGTAGCTCAGACAATTTGCCAGCCACCCGAAAGCCAAGATTGACCGTTCTGATATCTACATTGCCATACAAGGTCAGCGCCCTGCTATTTTGTTCCTGATAGTAATACATCCCCACCATCGCACCGATGACAACAATGAGCGCCAATAGGGTAAGAGCAAACTGTTTACTGTTCATACTATCCCTTATGCCTGTTTAGTGTATCTCCCCGAGCGTTCAAGAAAGGGGGCAACTTGAGCGTCATGGGGAATATACGTTTTAATGCCAGTGTATTATCTATTTAGGTACTATCTACTTAGGTACTATCTATTTAGGTACTATCTACTTGGTACTGTTCGCTTAGGTACTGCTTGCCTGGATATGATGGATTGCATCAACAGAATTCACTCAACCTGCGGCTGACTGACGGTCTGCGCACTTAATCCATCAAGCAATAAATTGATGTGTTGCGATAAAACGTGATTGATTAATTCATATTCTTTCACCCCGATATTGTCCCACCCCGTTTGGCGCAATAAGGCTTCTCTGGCCAGTCGGAAAGAGAGTATTTCACCGAGTAAGGCATGGGTATGGATTTGGGTTGAAATATGACGTTCATCAGCGCCGATATAGTTGGCGATGAGTTTATTCAAGCGGGAATAAATGGGGGCCAGCCCCTGATCATGCATGACACTGTAAGCTTCAGTGGGGGTCAATTGTTCATGGGACATGATCCGGCTAATGTTGATACTACTTTTCTCGAAAATCAGTCGGTTATAACTCACCATCCCCTGATGAATAAAGGCCAGTATTTGCGCTTGTGGATAGGGTTTTGGTGTTTCAGCAAAAAAACGATCAATGGATTCGATAAGAGGTGCAAACTCCGCTCTTAGCTTGTCGGCAATATGTTGCACAACGGCAAGGTATAATCCTTCTTTAGAACCAAAATAATAGGCAATGGCTGCGATATTTTGTTGTGCATGTTGTGCAATATTGCGGGTCGTTGCCCCATCCAGACCGGATTTGCCAAAAATGGCGATTGCTGCTTCCAGAAGTTGCTGTTTGGCTTGTTCGCCCCGTAATGTCTGAGCCGTCTTCGCTGCCATGTTAAAAAATTTCCCGTTGCAAAGAATTTTCAAGAGTGTCGAAAAATATATCAATCGTATGATTAACTTTAAAACTAAAGCAATTCGATGTAAAGTCGGCACAAATTGTCTTTTTAATAGACATCAATAAAAAAATAACCTTTCAGTTTTTACACCATTCTCGCTGTTAACTCGTCTCTGACTGGATTGACATAATTTTACTTTCAATTATTGGTCGCTTTAAGCCCGCGTGAAACATCATATCTGTTATAATGCCGCGCTAATTATGGTGCATTGCAGTTTATGTAATTTCTTTGCGTTCTATCGCGTCTGTTTTCTTCCCATCAAACTGCCCCTGAGTGATATCAGGCATGGTGAAGTCTGGAGCATTTCTTATTTATGAATTTTGAGTCACTCGGCTTGAAGGCTGATATCTTGCGTGCCATTGAAGAACAAGGCTACGCAGAGCCTACCCCTATTCAGCAGCAGGCGATTCCTGTTGTGTTATCCGGTAAAGATCTATTGGCCAGTGCTCAGACGGGTACCGGAAAAACCGCAGGGTTTACTCTACCTCTCCTGCAACTTTTGAGCGAATCTTCAACCCAGGCAAAAGGTCGACGTCCGGTCAGAGCCTTGATTTTAACACCGACCCGAGAACTGGCGGCTCAGGTGGGAGAAAGTGTACATAACTACAGTAAATACCTTAAATTACGTTCCTTTGTGGTATTCGGCGGAGTCAGTATTAATCCGCAGATGATGAAATTGCGTGGGGGTGTGGATATTCTGGTGGCAACGCCGGGGCGCTTACTGGATTTGGAACACCAGAATGCGGTGGATCTTTCCCGCGTTGAAATTCTGATTTTGGATGAAGCCGATCGCATGTTGGACATGGGATTTATTCACGATATTCGTCGTGTGTTGAACAAGCTACCGGCAAAACGTCAAAATTTACTCTTCTCTGCGACATTCTCTGATGACATCAAGAATCTTGCTAATAAGTTACTGAAAAATCCTGTCAGTGTAGAAGTCGCCCGGCGCAATTCCGCGTCTGAACAGATTGATCAGTCAATCCATTTTGTAGACAAAAAGCGCAAAGGAGAATTGCTCTCCTACATGATAGGCAGCCAGAACTGGCAGCAGGTATTGATATTTACGCGCACTAAACACGGTGCAAACCGGCTAGCGGAGCAACTGAATAAAGATGGCGTGACGGCTGCGGCGATCCACGGTAACAAAAGCCAGGGGGCAAGAACCCGTGCATTGGCTGACTTCAAAACCGGCAAAATCCGTGCATTGGTGGCAACCGATATCGCGGCTCGTGGGTTGGATATTGATCAGTTACCTTATGTCGTCAACTATGAACTGCCAAATGTTGCCGAAGATTATGTTCATCGAATTGGCCGAACGGGGCGTGCAGAGTCGACTGGGCAGGCAATATCGCTGGTATGTGTCGATGAACACAAGCTCCTGAAAGATATTGAACGTCTATTGAAGCGGGAAATTCCACGCATTGCCATTCCGGGTTATGAACCTGATCCTTCAATCAAGGCCGAACCCATCTTGAACGGACGCAATAGCCGCGATACGTCTTCCCGTACTCAACATAAAAATGGCAAACAAGGTGGGGATCGTCCACGTAATCAGGGCGCTTCAACACGTCAACGCCGCCCCCGTGCCGCAACCAAATCTCCTCGTGCTTTCGTCACAGGAAAGTAATCCATGCGTGTTTTGCTGGCACCGATGGAAGGTGTTTTAGATTCTCTGGTCAGAGAATTGTTGAGTGAAGTCAATGACTATGACCTCTGCATCACAGAATTCCTGCGTGTGGTTGACAGCTTACAGCCGGTAAAATCTTTTTACCGGCTGTGCCCCGAATTGCATCACCAGAGCCTGACGCCATCCGGCACCCCTGTCAGAGTTCAGCTTCTGGGGCAGTACCCAGAATGGTTGGCAGAAAATGCCGCCAGAGCCGTTGAGCTAGGATCGTGGGGCGTGGATTTAAACTGCGGTTGCCCGTCCCGGGCGGTGAATGGCAGCGGTGGTGGCGCCAGCTTATTGAAAGATCCTGAACTGATCTATCAGGGCGCCAAAGCTATGCGTGAGGCTGTTCCTGCTCACTTACCAGTGACAGTAAAAGTACGTTTAGGATGGGATTCCGATTCACGTCAGTTTGAAATTGCGGATGCTGTTCAGCAGGCGGGAGCGACGGAACTGGCTGTACACGGCCGAACCAAAGAAGCGGGTTATAAAGCCGAATGTATTAACTGGGCGGCGATTGGCGAGATTCGGCGACGCCTCTCCATTCCTGTGATTGCCAATGGAGAAATCTGGGATTGGCAGAGTGCTCAAGCGTGTATCCGTATCACAGGATGCGACGCGCTGATGATAGGGCGTGGTGCGCTGCATACACCAAACTTGAGTCGGGTCATTAAATATCATGAACCCAAAATGCCGTGGTGTGAGGTACTTAAGCTGTTGCAAAAATACATTTATCTGGAAAAGCAAGGCGATACCGGATTGTATCACGTTGCTCGCATCAAACAATGGTTGGGGTATTTGCGTAAAGAATACGATGAAGCTGATGCGTTATTTATGCAAATCCGGGTATTAAAAACAACGGCTCAGATCGCTGCGATTATCTCTCGCGCCTGAACCTTCGTCCCGTATGGATGGGGTAAATGGTGTCAATTTCCTGAACTGGGCATTGCTGAAAATAGCACCTTCCCAGATTTTTAATTTTATTCTTCTGCCAATATGCTAGGCCGTGTCCCTTAATGTAAATCGGTAGTATTATCATCTAAACGGTTTTCAATATAGGAAAAGATGATGGCACGCTACGACATTCCTGATGACGCATGGATATTGATAGAATCTTGTTTGCCCCTGGTTCATTCAGAACGGGCAGGACGTCCCTATGTTGAACACCGCCGTGTGATAAATGGGATGTTCTGGGTGCTATGTTCAGGGGCACCGTGGCGCGACTTACCGGAACGCTATGGGCCTTGGAAAACGGTCTATAACCGATTTAATCGTTGGTCAAAATCAGGCATTATCAACAAGATATTTAATCGTTTACTGTCCATTCTGGATGAAAAAGGGTTGATTGACTGGGCTGAAATTTGCCTGGATGGCAGCAATATTCGCGCGAGTAAAGATGCCGCAGGCGCGAAAAAAAACATCCCGATATCGCTGACGATCATGCGCTGGGTCGCTCACGCGGTGGTTATGGCACCAAAATCCACCTGGCAACCGACCGAAAGGGATTTCCCCTCAACCTGATAGTGACCGCTGGGCAAGCCCATGAAAGTCAATCGGCCATCCCGTTGCTTGATGGCATTGGCGTCCAACGCAAAAATGGTTTCATGAAACGGCGCGGTAAAGCGGTACTGGCAGATAAAGGCTATTCGGGCGGAAAACTGCGCGGTTATCTGCGTAAATTGAGGATAAAGGGCATTATTCCGTATAAAATCAATGAAAAAGGCAGTACTGATGGTCGTACGCAATTTGATAAACAGGCTTATCGTGGCCGGAATGTGGTCGAACGCTGTTTCGGTTTTCTGAAAGGAAATCGGCGTATTGCAACCCGCTATGAAAAAACCGCCCGAAACTATTTATCCATGGTGAAATTAGGCTGTATTCGACTCTTTTACAAGCGGTTATATAATTAAGGGACACGACCTAATACTACAGCTGTAATAATAGTAAAATCACTGCATTAATTTAAAGCTGTTCTATGTGTTTATACGCTATTAAGAAGAGTGAATGACGGTTGTAATCATAGCATTTTTCCAAAATAATCTTTCTGATTTACTGGGGTTAATCCATTGTTATACTAGTGAGGATGGAATCAGCAGGTATAACTTGCTATATATTTGGTAATAGAATGGCTAGCCTCCATAAAATTCACATATCCCGCCAAAGATACTCATTATAAAGAGAGACGTTTATCACAATATCTAATTATTGGGACAATGATCCTCTAATCAAGATGACCTGTTACAAGGTAATGAAATGAAATATAATTATATTCATTATGGAAAACATTAATGTAAACATATAGACAACAGATCATTTGGTGATATTGACAACAAGTCATTAGTGGCTTAGGTTAGATTACGATGAAAACGTCTTTTATTTTCTATATTAGAATTATTTCATCTATGTAATTTTTAACTAATCAGCTAATGGTGAAGAATTCGACTTTATGAGGTATATATGAACGGAAAAGCTGATGTTCAAGATGTGCAAAATCAAGCTATTAGAGATATTGAATCCATAGAATTAGTTGAGATTCTAGAACAAATTGAGGAAGCTGGTTTGGCCTGTTTAAGTTGCTCTTAAGATAATTAATAGAGGGTGATAATTATGTTACCCTCTGCTTTTTCAATAAAATTAAGTTAATTGATGAGTTATTATATTTAATGATTATGGGAGTTGTTAATTTTTATGAAAAATCTATATTTAGAAGACTTATTAAAAAATGATTCTTTAAACTTAACTGATTTTCTTATTTTTCGCCATATCAGAGAAGGTAGAGGTGAAAATGTAGCTATATCATATGATGGGAAAGATTTTACTTACCAAGAGCTATCAGAAAAAATCTCAAAAACGTCAAACTATTTTAAGTCAATAGGTGTGAAAAATCAAACTAGAGTTATATTAGCCATTCCTGATACCCCAGCATTTGTAATAAGTTTTTTTGCAGTTATAGCATGCGGTGCTATGGCTATCTTAAGTAATCCTCTTAGTGAATCGGTAGAAATAAATGACATAATAAAAGAACTAAATGCTGATATATTAGTTATTGATCATGAAATAGAGAAAAAAAGAGCATTACTTTCTGGGATAACCAATAACATTGAAACTATTTTTATCGGAGATTTTCATTTAAATCCATCTGATTTAGAAATAGCAATAGAAAACCAATCAAGTGATTTATTGATCAGCTATACAAGTACTGATAGTTATGCCTATGCTTTACTTAGTTCTGGAACAACAGGAAAAAATAAAGTAATACCTAGGCGTCACCGAGATATTTTGCACTGTGCTTATGCTTTTTCTGAAAATGTTTTATATATGAATTCAGCAGATAGAGTTCTAGCCGTCCCTAAACTAACTTTTGGTTATGCGTTAGGCGGATCATTATTATTTAGCTTCATATATGGTGCGTCATGCATTATTTTTAGAGAAAAAACAACTCATGAAAAAATCATAAAGCTAAGCAAGGATTTAAAACCAACAATATTTCTTGGAACACCAAGAATGATCTCTGAATTACTTAATAATAAGAATGTGGGTGAATTAAAATCTCTGCGTATATCTACTTCTGCCGGAGAGGTTTTATCATCTATTCTATTAGAAAAATGGAATAATGAGATAGGAACCCCACTTTTAGATGGTTTTGGTTCTACAGAAGTGGGGCATATTTTTATATCTAATACCCTAGATAATATAAGACCACAGACAGTAGGTAAATGCTTAAATGGTTTCAAAATTAAAATTATTGATAATAAAGGAAATGAAGTTAGTGAAGGAAAAGTTGGTCGACTTTGCATTCGTGGTCCAAGTGTTGCTTGTGAATATTTAAACGATGCAAAAAGAAGCGAGCAATCTTTTAATAATGGTTGGCATATTAGTAATGACATGTTTAGTATTTCTAATGATTATGTTACATATTTCGGTCGTTCAGATGATATGATTAAAAAAGGTTGTGGCGAATGGGTATCTCCTTATGAAATAGAAAATGAGATATTAAAAAATGATGAAGTGTTAGAGTGTGCAGTCATTGGAGAAACAAATGAAAATAATGTAATCATATTAAAAGCATGTGTTGTATGTAAAGAAGGGGTTATAATATCTCTCTCATTAGAGGAAAGAATTTTAAATTCAGTAAAGAATAGATGGATTGATTTTACATATAAACATTTAGAGAAAATTGAATTTATGGAGATTCTACCGAGGAACAGCTCAGGGAAATTACAACGTAATATTTTAGGAAGTAAAACTCTAACTGAATTTTCTTATGATTGTTAAATAATATTTAATGGTTAGTCGGTATTTTAAAAATAAGAAATAAACTTCATAAAATCTAATTAACAAGATTCAGTCGTATAACCTTTCGTTATGAACTCACACTTTATGGGGGAGTTATGAATGTTATTGATTTTGCAAAAAAAATAAACCACGAAATTACATCAACACAAAGTATGCCTGATATGATATATAATATTAGAAACATTATGTCTGTAGCAATTACAGACGAAATTTTTTTGAATGATTGTATCAATGAACTCATTGAAAATATTAAAAACACCTTAAGAATTAACGAAATTAAGCCACTTTATGTTGATTACAATAATAAATGGAGAATGAGTATATTTTTATGGAATCCTAAGAGTGAAAACCAACCTCATCAGCATAATACATGGAGCGTAAGTGGGGTTATGCACAATAAAATAAAAATAAAAATTTATGAAAAAATAAATGAAGGAATATCCGTTATTAATGAAATAATTGCGATTGAAGGGAAAACAGGTTATTTAATACCGCCATGCATCCATGCATTAGGTAATCCAGATTTGTCCGAATATAGTATCACTTTACATGTTTTTTGTGATTCAGATCTGAGAAAAGATAAAAATGGTGATACTATATGGTTAGGGGAAAACGATCCCCGTGATAATATTGATTATTCTATTGTAGTACTGAGAAATTTAACTTCATGTTTACTTCTTACTGATAAGTTAAATCAAAATTTTCAATTTAATATATTGGAGAAAATATTTTCCCTAGGAACCCCATCAATTAAATTACAAGCATATAAAAAAATGATTCGTCTTGATATAAGTAAATCTAAAAGATATTCATCTCAATTGGAAGCTGTTCTTTCTGGTGATGTTTTAATTAGAATTAGGGAAAGTAATGCTAAATTGTATGGGAGGTAAATGTGAAAAAAGAAAACGAATCAATAATTCAATATTTGATTGGTTACTTGGTTACCAATACACATTCATTGGATTATTATATGCACACCAAAGAATTTGATGATCCTAATTTAAATATACCTGAGGAAATTAAAGAAATTATTAACGGTGTGGTTTTAAGTCAAAGAAAAAGAATTAGAATATTAAGTGAGATTTTAGATAAAAGATTATATAAACATGTGCTTTTGTTCTTTTCTTTATCTATAAAAATTATTAGTGAAAATATATTACATGTAGAATGGAATGATTTTCGTAGTACTTTACCTAACCTTAGGTGGAATGATGCTGATTTATGCGCACTAGATTTTATGAAATATATAATAAATAAAGGTTCGTTTCTTTCTTATGTCAATGGTTTTTTTATATATCAAATTATTCGTTATGAAATTAGTATCCTTGAGGTGTTAAATAACGCAAGGAAAATGAATTATAATTCATTATCAATTTCAGGTTATAAAAGAGATGATAATTATCCTGTGGTAATGGTAAAGCCAGTTTATAACACTTATGATTTTGATATAGTTACAATGATAAAAAAACTAAGAAAAAAAAATGATAATATAGAAATAGAATTATCAGATAAAGATTTTTTTGAAAATAAAAAAACCAATATATTAACTTATATATCTTGGCATGACAAGAAAGTTAGAACTATAAAGGTAAGTACGTTATTAATGAAATTAATCAAAGAATCCTATTCTCTATCAACGTATAAAAAAATTTGTGATAAAATATTTTCATCAGAGTTGTCTGATAACGATTTTTTAAAAGTGGACTCAATATTTATTAAATTAGAATCACTAGGCGTGATTAGATGGTTTTCCAAGAGTAAATTAAAAAAATATAAATAGGAGTTAATATGTTAGATAATCTCCCATATGGTGTTGGAATTAATTACCGTCCCGAAATAGGTGATGATTTGTTAAAAAATATTGATTGTTTTGATTTTGTAGAAATTATCACTGACCTGTTTTTTTTATCTAAAGATATACCTTTATCTTTGCAAAAAATTTTAACTAAAAAATATTGTGTACTGCATGGATTAAAATTATCGATAGGTGCTGATGAAGGTATTGATTTAAATTATTTAAAATCAACAGTCAATGTCATAAATAAGTTATCCCCATTATGGTTCAGTGATCATTTGGCATATACAAAGATAAATGCATTTGATATAGATCAATTGATGCCTATTAGAAGAAACTTATATAATAAAAAAAGAGTGATATCAAAAATAAAAGAAATCTGTTCATATAGTAATATACCATTTTTAATAGAGAATATTTCATATTATTTTGACTTTCCTGATAATGAATATAGTGAATGTGAATTTATATGTGATATTATTAAGGGTAGTGGATGTGGGTTACTGATTGATGTAAATAATCTTTATATTAATTCTAGAAATCATGGTTATGATCCTTATGACTTTTTAGAAAAAATAGATTTAAATTCAATCGTAGAAGTTCACATAGCCGGAGGATATACTCATGATGAATTATTAATAGATAGTCATGGTCATAAAATAGAAAAACCAGTATGGGAATTACTTGAGTATATATGTTCTAGAATTGTACCTCATGGTATTGTTTTAGAAAGGGATTCTAATTTCGATATTAATGATATTTTAGAGAGTTTACACCGTGCTAGAGAAATACTGTTTAATTCTCCTGCATATTGTCGTCTCACCTGTCCTCGTAAGTTTGGATCTAAACTAGAATAATTTTTTAATAAAAAACCTATATACTGAATGAATTTAATATAATCTAAATTAATTGGAAATATAAAATATGATTTTTTATTTCAATCTCAAAAAAATAATGACTTAAACAAATTAATAAACTATTGAAATTAAATTGGTGATCAACATGAAATTGGCAATCAATGGTGGTAAAGCGATTCGTCTCACGAACTTTCCTAAATGGCCTTGTTTTAATGAGAGTGAAGATCAAGCATTATTGAGGAGTTTACATCAAGGATATTGGTGGAGAAATCAAGGAAAAGAAAATAATTTTTTTGAACAAGAATTTAGTCAATACCATAATGGTTATGCCATTACTGTCAATAGTGGGACGGTAGCATTAGAATTAGCATTATTAGCTGCTGGTGTAAAACCTGAAGATGAGGTTATAGTTCCAGCTTTTACATTTATTTCGACTAGCATGGCAGTTCAACGAGTTGGTGCAATACCAATATCTATAAATGTTTTAAAAAGTACTTATTGTATTGATCATAATCTAATTGAAAAAAATATAACTCCTCGAACAAAAGCAATCATACCGGTTCATATGGCTGGTCATTTATGTGATATGAACAATATAATAAAAATAGTTAATAAACATGATACTATTATTATTCAAGATACCGCTCATGCACATGGAGCCTGTGGAGAAGAAGGGAAAAAGATAGGTGATTGGGGAACATTGGCATGCTTTAGTTTCTATAATCTTAATTTAATGACAGCAGGAGAAGGCGGTATCGTTTTATGTCCTACTAAAGAATTACGTGATCTTGTTTTTCTTTATAGTAATTGTGGACGCCATGCAAAAGACAAAGAATATCAACATACTATAATCGCAACCAATGCAAGACTAAGTGAATTTTCTGCGGCAGTTTTGCGTATTCAACTAAACAGACTCAAAGAACAAACTAAAATTCGAGAGCGTAACGCAGCAAATTTAAAGGAAATGTTAAAAACATTACCAGAAGTGACTCTTCAAGAATACAATACTAAAATCGTAACATCTCATCCACACTATATGTTTACACTTAATCAAAGGATTGCCTATATTGATCGTAGTTATTTTGTAGCTTGTCTATTCGCTGAGGGAATTCCAGCATTCCGTGCTTATAAAGCAATTTACTATGTTGATAATTATTGGTTATATCCTTGCGCAACACGAAATAAGCAAAAATTTGTAGACTCGTGTCCAATTGCTGAATATATTGCAAATAGGGGAGTTTGGATACATCACCGAGCTTTATTAGGGAATTATGATGGTACACTAGATATTTACAGATCGATAAAAAGTGATTTCAATATTAAAAAATTAATGAAATATTCTGTTATTTAGCTATATGAATAATAATGTGATTCATCAATGAAAAGTACAATAAAATAAATGAGTTGTTCCCATAATAAATAACTCAATGGCGGTAGCTTTGTTAAACGGAAAATAAATAACAATAAGTGTTACGATTATACAAGTTAATCTGTTATTTGAATGCAAGAGCGCTTAACTTATAATGTGGTTGGTTTTAAATATAAAGCATCAATATTAATCATTGTTTAATGAGATATAAAAGATAATTTTATAAATAAGTGAAGTAAATATGGAAACATTGATTGCGAAAAATTCGAACTTAAAGGAATCACCCAGCATGTCTTTATCCGAATTCTTCGTTTGGAGAACGGGTTAAAGGGTAACCTCTCTCTCTTTTTAGAATTATAATCTCCAGAAGTAACAAGATTAATATTTACTTTAAATGAAAATAGGTGTCATAGTGATTAAATTATCCAATATATGTAAAAAATATTCAGGAAGGTTTATAATTAAGGATGCTTGCTTTACTTTTCCTAATAATGGTATCTATTTTCTGGAAGGAGAAAATGGTTCAGGTAAATCGACATTGTTAGGAATTATAGCTGGTGCTATTCAACCTGATTATGGAGATGTGTTTATAAATGGAGGGTGTTGTTGGAGAAAAAATTTTATAGCTTATGCTCCTGATAGTCCCTGTATATATGAATTCATTACTGGAAAAGAATTTTTAGATCTTATTTGTTCTATAAGAAAGGTAGAAATAGAAAAACAATTTGATTTAGTCGACGGTTTTAATTTGCATAATTATATGTATACTCATTTTCGTGATATGTCTCTTGGGACTGCAAAAAAATTCATGTTAATTTCTGCAATGATAGCAAATGTAAAAATACTTATTTTTGATGAGCCAACTAATGGCCTTGATAATGATTCACTTTTGTATTTTATCGAAAATATAAAAAATTTTAGTCTATCTGGATTGGTTATAATGACATGTCATAATTTTGAAGTTAGAAAATATCTAAAACCTTATGTTATTAACATCAATATATTTAAGGGTGATTAAGTGAATTACTTTTCATTTGTTGGAAAACAAAATATTTTTGAAACACCATTTATTACCTCATTGCAAAATGATAATAAAGAAGATGTGATTGTATCTTGGATTGCTAGTGATGGTAATAATGTATATCATTATTGGTATAAACTTTTTGAAGAGGAACTTGTTTCTTTGCATTTAGAAGAAAATTTTTATCAAAACATAATTTCATTTTCGGAAGAAAATTACGCCTTAAGTACAACTGATGATGTTAAGATTTTTTCTCTCGAAAATAATAAAATATGTGGTTCAATTAATTTAAAAAACATAAAATCAATGCAATTTGATTACAATAATACATTATGGTTATTATCTGGAGAAACGTTGTTTAAGACCCTATCAAATTCTTTTGGTGAATATTATGTTTTTCAAAAAAATGTTAAGTCATTTATCTTAAAAGATAAAAAGGTCTATTTATTATCTGGTGATGATGAAAATGATTTCACTTTGATAGTAAATGATGGGAAAGAGATTTTCAGATATAGAATAGGTAATATGAATTTTAATTCTAGAACCAAGTTTAGCATAGTTCCTACTGAATTATATATATATGTATATGTACAACCAAAAGATCTCATTGGTGAAATTAATAACTATCTTATTGTTATAAATAAATGTAACTTTGATTCAATTAAAAATATAAGTATTGAAGCAGTCTCTCATTTAAGTATAAAAGATATTAATTTATCAAGATGGAAAAATAACGATGTTTTATTTGTCTGTGAGAGAAGTAATAATGTCTATTTATGCCATTATAACTCTATAAGTGAGCGTATAACTCCTGTATCTTTACCACAGCATGTAGTTATTAACTTTGTTTCATCGAATTGTCACTCTTCAATATATTATATTGCAATAGAACATGTCTCAAATAAATCAATCAGAAAAATTTTTGAAGTAACAAACTATGGTAATAAATTCATCACAAGAGTGATTTTTGAAGATGTAGGATATAAATTATCCGTTCTAAAAAACGGTGATTGTATTTTTTATGGATTATTAAAAAATAAACTATCAATATTGAAGTACAGTCGTATTAGTAAGAGTGTACAAGTATTATATCAAAATAAAACAGAATATCCTTCTATTCCTAGACTCAATTGGTCATCTGTAAAAAAAGATATTTTTGATCTAAATTATAAAAAAGAAAATATTATTATTGTTTATTATCCGGGCGTCCATAAGTTAGCAATGAGTGGCATGCAGCCAAATATGTTTCAAGAATGTATTTGTCGTCTCTTTACCAAAAATAAATCAAAAAATTATCAAGGTATGATACTCAATCTTCCTAGTTCTTTTAGTTCTGTAAATAGTTTTGAACTTAATAAAGAAATTAATGAAGATGATTATCTGAGTAGTGTAATTACGGAGTTAAATGAAATTGGCTTCAATAAAGTTGTACTTTGCTCTGGTAGTCTAGGCGGTTTATCTATATTAAATTTTTTGCATAATACTAACTCATCAATTCCAGCTATTATTATTAACCCGGTTTATGATTTTAATGTTTTAAAACATTCTTTAATAAATAATGAAAATATAATAAGTGAGTTATTTTCAAAGATAGACACCGATATATTGATAATTCATTCAAAAGAAGATGAGGTGACTCCTTGGGAGCATTCAAAATATTTCACAGATGCAAGTGTTAAACGTAAATTATATACATTAGAGAATGATAATCACATATTTAAACAAAGTTATAGCTGGGAGCGATGTAATATCGAGATAGATAAATTTATTATGCACTTGGATTACATTAATAAATGAAATAGGTGGCTTAAATGATCAATAGTACCAACTATATTGACAATTACCGCCCGTGCATTCCGGGACATTTGACATTTATTGTGTGTTTCGGATTCCAACATATTCATGGGTTGGTGTGCTGATTGACTTAATGGAAGTTACTGTAACACTGGTTATATGAATATGAGATCCTATGTACGGTAACACGAACCAAACGCCAGCCGGAAATAAACACCATAACCTCAACGACATGATGATGGAGATTGCTGATTTTCTACAGGTAGCAAGTGTAATGTCTGCGTTGCCGGACTCCATCTTGAGGTTACTCTATACTCAGTTGTCAATTACTTTTGTTCCCATTATCAACCTAAGGCATTAGAAATCAAACAAATAACCTGCGATTTAAGCTTAAACATGGCGCAGACTCAAATCTTAATTACACTACTGAAAGGATTACAGAAAAATGACCTTTAATAAATGTTACATTGCCGTCATTACTGGCGCTTGCGGGGGTATTGGTGAAGAAGTAGCCCGGTTACTGGCGAAAGAGGGGATTTCATTAGCGTTATTGGATAACAAACTACAAACGCTGAAATCCCTAGTTGCCGAGCTAAATAACGTGCATACACAACCCATCATGGGTTTTACCGTTGATGTAACTGACGATCGCTGTGTTGCAGAAGTTTTTGCCGTACTGACGCGGCAGTTAGGGCCGGTGGGCTATCTGGTCAATGCTGCAGGCGTACTTTGTTACTCTACTGTTGCTGAGACTAGCTCCAAGGATTGGGAAAAAACCTTCGCAGTCAATACAACCGGAGTATTCAATGTCAGCCGCCATGCGGCTAATTTGATGACAAAACAGAGGAAGGGTAGCATTGTTACCATTGCCTCTAATGCAGCGCGCGTACCGCGGGCTACTATGGCAGCGTATTGCGCATCAAAAGCGGCGGCGCAGGCATTTACCTATGCGCTGGGGCTAGAAGTTGCACCATATGGTGTCCGTTGCAACGTTGTTGCGCCTGGTTCCACTGATACCTCCATGCTACGCGGTATGTGGAACAATGAGCGTGACCAGCAAAATACCCTCAATGGTAACCCACTGCAATTCCGTATCGGTATTCCGCTCAATAAAATCGCAACAGCGAAAGAGATTGCCTCAGCAGTTTGTTTCTACCTGTGTGAAGAGTCGGGACAAACAACTCTCTCAACGTTACTGGTCGATGGCGGAGCCGCCCTCGGTAATTGTTAATCTTGAAGGGGAAAACAGAATGGAAAAGATACCACCCTATAAATTACCTACGGAATATCAATTGCCAGCATCAGTTGTAAACTGGCAGCCTGTTTGCACCCGTACAGCGTTACTCATCCATGATATGCAGCACTATTTCCTCAATTTCTTTACGGCCGATGCGTCACCTGTAGTACATCTTATTGATAATACATGCCACTTGTTGAATATCGCCCGATATCTGCGAATTCCTGTGTTTTATTCTGCCCAACCAGGTGATATGACCCCCTTGCAACGAGGATTGCTGCAAAGTATATGGGGATCAGGTATGAGCGCCAGCCATGAACATAAACAGATCATCCCACAACTGACCCCAAAAGAAGGGGAACATATATTAACCAAGTGGCGTTATAGCGCGTTTTTCAACTCTCCATTGTTGTCCAAGCTGCGTGGTTTTAAACGCGATCAGCTCATTATATGCGGAGTTTATGCCCATATAGGCTGCCTATGCACAGCACAGGAAGCTTATTCCAATGATATCGAAACTTTTTTCGTTGCCGACGCTGTTGCCGATTTTTCCGCAGAAAAACATCGTCTGGCGCTGGAGCTGGCAGCAGAGACTTGTTCCTTGGTACTACACACAAAACAGCTCATCAACGCTTTGGATAATTCTATGCATTAGAGGAAATGATGATATTATCTACCAATGCAGCGGTACTTGCCACCTACAGTACCGATGAACTTTCGGCTCATATTGACAATCTCAATCGCCCTTTTGCCTGTATATATCGTCCACAAGTCGATACGGCTGACTCAGTGTTATTCCTTGAAGGGAATATTGAGCGATACTCTTCCCTTGCCGATTTGACACTAGATACCTTTACTTCTGACTCTAACACCCATCAGATGTCGCAGTTGGTTTTGTTACCTTTTAATCAATTAAAGGAAAAGGGCTATGCTTGCATTGATGATCACGAACAGGTGATCGTAATGTATATCGATAAGCTGGCATATTACCCTGTCAACCAATTTATGGCAGTTATCGCCAATTACGATATTAAACCGAAGAATCTTCGTTTCGATTTCGATGATCAAGAGTACAGTGAGATTGTTGACACTGTAATCCGTCAGGAAATAAACGCGGGAGAAGGCAGTAATTTTGTCATTTCACGCAGTCTAGAAGGTGATATTGATGGTTTTAGTATCAAATACGCGCTAAATTTATTTAAACGATTGATGTATTCTGAGTGTGGAGCTTACTGGACATGGATGTGCTATACAGGTAGTCGTTATTTTATTGGCAGTACACCCGAACAACATATTAAGGTAAGTCAGCAGTCTGTTTCGATGAATCCCATTAGCGGTACATTAAGATATCCTGATGCTCAGCATTTAGAACGAGCACTGTATGATTTTTTACAGGATAAAAAAGAATGCGATGAGTTATTCATGGTAGTTGATGAAGAGCTCAAAATGATGAGCAATATTTGTCAACGTGATATCAAAGTATCCGGTCCGAAACTCAAGACGATGTCGTATATTGCCCATACAGAATACTATATTAATGGTGAGTCTGACCGGGGTCTGAAGGAAATTATCCGGCAATCGTTGTTTTCTCCAGCAGTCACGGGCAGTCCAATCGAAAATGCCTGTAAAGTCATTGCACGCCATGAACAGCGAGGTCGTGGCTACTATAGCGGTGTTATTGCTATTATCGGTAACAACAGCGAAAAACGTTATCTGGATTCCGCTATCATGATCCGCACAGCTGATATCAGCTCACAGGGGCATTTCCGCTTAACGGCAGGTTCGACTATCGTCAGGAACTCCGTACCACATAATGAAGCCTACGAAACACGCGCTAAGTTACAGGGACTGATGCATTCTTTCTTTGATGTTGCGACAATATCTGCAGGCTCGCCAAAAACGGAAATATCTGTAGAGTTGTATAGAAGAGCAAACCAACTTCTGGCACAACGCAATGAAAAAGCATCCATATTCTGGCTGGGAAAGATGGAACAAAATCGGATAATCCTGCCTCACAATGAGATCTTCCTGATTGATATGGAAGATACTTTCACCGAAATGATCACCTATCAGTTAAGAAAAGCAGGCTGCACTGTCACTATTGTCCCTTGGTATGATTGTCCGTGCAAATTGCCACAGACCAGTAATAGCATCGTGTTCATCGGTCCGGGACCGGGTGATCCTACCAACCCGAAACTCGAAAAAGTCCTGGTTGCCCGACAAGTCATTGCGCAACAATTGCGTTTCCAATATCCGCTAATTGGAACCTGTCTGGGGCATCAACTTATTTGCGCTGAGCTTGGCATCCCAATTATACGTTTACCCAGAAATCGTCAGGGCAGTCAATATCAGGTATCGATTCAGGGAAAAAATCATTGTGTCGGTTTCTATAATAGTTTTTCTGCCATTCATCATAAGTCTTACTGGCATAGTACAACGTATAACAAAACTATCCATTTTGAACGGCTTGTTTCCAATGAAATTATTGCATTATCGTCAAGTAATGTGGCCTCAATTCAATTTCATAATGAGTCATTTTTAACACAAGATGCTTTTACTATTTACCAGTGGCTCATACAAAATGCATTAAGAAAAACGTCAACATCAGAAAAAATTGACGTGGTTTAGATTGAGGATCACCTTCCAATTTTCTCTGATGTAATTTGTCCAGCGCGGCTTTGTTCGTACCACTTTTATTAAAGACCTTCACTTTGTGTTGTCCGTTTTGGATTAAAGAAACGTAATGTGGCCTCCTTATTCCTATGAGCTGTCAACAGAAAATAAACGGTGTCACCGACTGGGCTTACAGCACAGTTGTGATAACAGTCCTTGATGTCAATATTCTGCTGAATTTAAGCTGGAATTGGTTCAGTAAGGCATTCCCCATAGAAACATATTGTTGATGCAGCCCTATTAACCGTGACTCAAGGATTATGCAAAGTCAACCATTTTTGGTGGATTGGGTCGGAATGCGTACCGCGTTGTATATGGGAAACTCAAAAAATGTGGTTCTGGTTGTCTGTATGTGTAATCTGCTGACTATCTCGAATGTGATGGTCAGAAAACGAGTAATGGGATGAATCGTATGATCACATTGCTTTATAAAAATATCGTTTAAGACTGTTGCTCGGTCATTATTTTGTCAGTCTCTTTCGGAGATTATACTAATATAGGATAAATAAATGAGAATTTATATTACACTTTTACTTTTTCGTCTCCGGTACTATTCTAATGTCACATCTGAACTACTTAAAAAAAGGATGGGTATCACGCTATTTTTTCTTCTAATTATTTCTCCTATGGCAATGCCATTTTTATCACAGATGCGCCTGTTAGCTACACCTATTTTAACATTAACTAATGACCGGAATATTTACCATGTGCTATTTATATGGTGTTCATTATCAATTTTATTCATTATTATTTGTAGCATCCAGGCAGAAGGTATTAGTGGTGGGAGTTATCAGAAATTTTTAGAGACGCTACCCATTAGTAATAATATTGTAAATTCATTGAATTTATCTGTACTATTCATTATTGATATACCTATTTTTTTACCATTTTTTTCTGCAATGTTATTTGGTCATGAAGGTGGTGTAGATAATGTTGTTTTTTTAAAGCAAACAATATTGATTTTATTATTAATGATGTATTTTTTGTTTTTTCAATTGCTTTGCCTCTATTCCCCATATTCGTGTTTCATTGTTTTTTTATTATCATTATTTATTCCTTTAGTTATGTCTGTTACATCCTTGATTACTATAAAAATATTTTTATTCATGATGGCTTCTATATTTATCTATAAGATAAGAAACTCACCATTTGTTTTTTCCAAAAAAATAAAATTTCGAAAAATAATCAATCCAAATAAAGGATTTAAATTAAATATTGGAATGATATCATTGTACTATCTTTTTGGTCTTAAATATATAAGTCAAAGAATAAATTTATTTGTTGTTTTGATTGTTTCAGTTTTAATACTTTTACTATTAAATCCTATGGAACTGAATTTCTCCGTTGTGATTTTGCTTGTCGCGTTTTTTCATGTAATTCTTATATTTCAAACATCAGAACTTTTATATACAATGATTTCTTTGCATATGCCGATGCTTGGATTATTAAAGTCTTTTTGTATATCAGAAAAAAATATTTTATCTATAATTTTAAACGTTTTGTCAATAACAATGATTGCTCTAACTGTTCCTCTTATTATTACTTTATGTTACAATAAGCTAACGTTTATAGCGATTTTTATTTTTCCAGCAACACTGTTCCTATTTAGAATTATCTGTTTTTTACAAAAAAACAAGTACGGATTTATTGCTAAATTTATATTATTCAATATATCAGTATTTACTTTATGGGAAGGAAGTTGCTTAATACATAATTTAAATTAATAAAATGGTAACCGGCTGAATGGCTCATCAAAACTTCGCCTGATGGTATTCAATATTTACTGGATCGCACCGATCGGGATGTCGATATGGCCCGCGATATCCTGTGATTGAATATTTGGGCGATGAGCCAGATGTTTTCATCATTAATGACGACTTTTCCTTGTCGATTTGCCATTCTGATCAAGAATGTCTTAAAGTTAGACTGGTAAGCAAATAATCTAATCAGATTTGGAGGTCACATATGGGTATCCTGTCATGGATTATTTTTGGCTTAATTGCCGGGATTCTGGCTAAGTGGATTATGCCGGGAGATAACAGCAGCGGCATCATTATGACGGTGATTCTTGGTATTGTGGGTGCGGTTTTCGGTGGATATATCAGTACATTCTTTGGCATGGGAAAAGTAGACGGCTTTAATTTAGGCAGTTTTGCCATTGCCGTTGTTGGCGCGATAATTGTCTTATTTGTATACCATAAAATGGCTAACCATTAGTTTTAATGGTTTTTCTTCATATTCAGAAATGATGTCTTGAATAATAAGAAAGGGCATCGTTTTCTGATGCCCTGTGCTTTTGCCCATTTTAAACCTATTTTTTTAGGTCCTGTCCCTTGCATTACCGCTTTTTTTAAGTGTTATTTTTCTAGAGGTAATGTGTCATCGGCTCCCCATTCTGCCCAAGAGCCATCGTATAATTGCGTTTCTCTGTGACCAAGAATATCAAGCCCCAGGACTAAAACGGCGGCGGTCATACCCGAACCACAACTGGTCATAATGGGTTGACTTAAATCAACACCTTGTTTGTGAAATATGGCTGTCATTTCTTCAGCTGATTTATAACTGCCATTTTCAATTAATGCCGTCCATGGAACATTTTTGGCACCGGGAAGATGCCCCATTCTCAAACCTGGACGGGGTTCTGGCACTTTCGCCTGAAAACGCTCTTCGGCTCTGGCATCCACAAACTTCACGGATTCATGGTGATGGAGGATATCGAGGATTTGCGCCCGAGAACCGACTTTTTCAGGCATGAATTGGATATTGAACACTTCGGGTGAACGGCTGACGGCTCCCGATTCGGTGGGATAATCCGCCTGTTGCCAGCCTTGTAATCCACCGTCAAGAATACGGATATGGCGGGCACCGAAGATTTTGAAAGTCCACCATGCCCGTGGTGCGGAGAACATATTTCCTTGATCATAAATCACGACCAGATGATTTTCGCTGATCCCCATTTTGCTCACCGCCTGGCGGAAAGTTTCCGGCTCCGGCAGCATGTGTGGCAGGTTGGTTTGTAGATTGGCAACTTTATCAAGATCAAAAAACTGAGCACCCGGAATGTGTTGTGTTAACCAGCGTTGATGATAATCAATGGATTGGCTAGGCATAGGTGCACTGGCATCAACGATAACAACATTTTCATCGTAGAGATGCTCATTTAACCATTGTGGACTGACAAAATATTCATTTTTCATGCACTTCCTCATCGGGTATTACGATAAAAACTCATGTATTTATTGGTGCCCTGTCGGCGTATTTTCCTGTTGAGTCTGTTGTGGTTCTTCTATCGGTGTTGTTGACCGAGTATACATATTCATCCCCGCCAAAAAAACGCCGCCGATTGAACCAATAGAAAATAATATAATGATAATAAGTAGGATTTTTTTCATTTTTGTATCCCATTAAGGCAATCTGAATAAAGGGCTATATCAGCCATAAAAAGAAAAAAGACAGAGTGCCAAAAGTATATCGGCTTCTGCCCGCTAGACAAGTCATAACCGATTTTCTTGTCATTGCCTTTCTAGCCATGATGAGATCAGGCTGATTTGAGATCCACTCTGTGGGAGAATAGTGCTCCTATTTTAAAGTAACAACACTCATGGCACTTTCCAGTTCAATAAAAAATCAGATTAGTCAATGGTATAAGTCATTATCTACGCATATCGATGGCTTTGTCCCACGGGCACCCCAACGTCAGATGATTGCCGAGGTGGCAAAGACATTAGCAGATGCAGAAGGACGGCATTTGGTGATAGAAGCGCCAACGGGGGTCGGAAAAACATTGTCATACCTGATCCCAGGCATTGCCGTCAGCCGGGCTGAACAGAAACCATTGGTGGTCAGTACAGCCAATGTTGCTCTGCAAGATCAAATCTACAGCAAGGATTTGCCGTTGTTGCGCAAGATAATTCCTGACCTGAAATTCACCGGCGCTTTTGGGCGTGCCCGTTATGTCTGTCCACGTAATCTGGAAGCGATTTGTGCCGCTGAAGGGGAACAGATTGACCTGATGTTTCTACTTGAAGACCAAACAGACATTGCAAATAGTGAAGAGCGGGAATTATGTCGTCGATTGCGCAGTGACTACACGACATTTGCATGGGATGGTTTACGTGATCACCATAAACTGGCCTTAGCAGATCCACTGTGGGCAAAAATCAGTACAGATAAAATGAACTGTTTAGCCCGAAACTGCCCGTTTTATCACCGTTGCCCATTTTTTCTTGCCCGTAGAGAAATTGAAACCGCAGATGTTGTCGTCGCTAATCACGCCTTGGTTATGGCAGCACTGGAAAGCGAATCTGTTTTACCGGAGGCAAAAAATCTGCTGCTGGTTCTGGATGAAGGGCATCATGTTCCTGAAGTCGCCAGGGAGGCGTTGGAAGTAGAAGGTGAGATTACGTTATTTCAACTGAATGGACAGTTAGACGCATTTATTCGGCATGTGGAGCAATACCTGATTCAATTCCGGCCGACAAAACCCCCGGCTTTGGCCAATATTCCCCGATTGCTGACTCATTGTGAAACCATTCGTGAATACGTTAAACAATTGGCGGAGATAACACAGGCACTGTTGCCTGAGCGTGGTGAAGCAAAAGAATATGTGTTCACACTGGGGAAATTACCAGAGAGTTTGCTGCTCTGCTGCCAGCAATTATTTAAATTCACCGATGGATTACGTGGTTTAGCGGAAGCGATTTTAAATGACTTGAGTGATCAGACGGCTCGGCAGGATATTGTCCGTTTACATCGTGCTATTTTGCAAGCCAGTCGCACACTGGGCTATTTTGAGAATATGGCAAAACTATGGCGTCTGGCCTCCCAAGAAGCGTCTTCCCATGCGCCAATATCAAAATGGTTAACACGTCGCGATGAGAAAAACCAATCACATCTTTATTTTCATTGTGCGGGAATACGGGTCAGTGAACAATTAACTCAGCTTTTATGGCGCAGTATTCCCCATGTTGTCGTGACATCGGCTACGTTGCGTTCACTGAATAGTTTTGCCCGTATTCAGGAACTCACCGGATTACATGAAAATCATGATGATCGTTTTATCGCGCTGTCATCGCCTTTTGTCCATGAACAACAAGGGCGTTTGCTGATTCCCCAAATGACACAGGAACCGACCATACAAAATGAAATGCAGCATCTTGAGGAGATGTCGCGTTATTTCCGTGCTCAGGTACTGGCAGGGAAGCATCAGGGCATGTTGGTTCTTTTTAGCAGTCAACGGGCAATGGACGGGTTCCTGACATTGGTGACAGATTTGCGCTTGATGTTATTGGTACAAGGTGATCAGCCTCGCTACCGGCTGGTAGAAAGCCATTGCCAGCGGATTGATGAAGGACAAGCCAGCGTATTGGTTGGTTTACAGTCGTTTGCAGAAGGATTGGATCTCAAAGGTGATTACCTTTCACAAGTTCATATACACAAAATCGCTTTTCCACCCGTCACGGATCCGGTGATTATGACTGAAAGTGAATGGCTGAAATCGTTAAAACGTTACCCATTTGAAGTACAGAGTTTACCGAATGCCTCTTTTAACCTGATTCAACAAGTGGGAAGGCTAATTCGCAGCCATCAATGTTATGGTGAGGTGGTGATTTATGACAATCGGTTATTGACCAAACGTTATGGCTCTCGTTTATTGAACGCTTTACCTGTCTTTCCTATCGAACGGCCAAGTGTGCCAGCGGAAAGGGAATTAGACATTATGAAAAAAGATAAATAACTCAAGGATGAGTTATTTATCTTTCTAATGAAATAGCATAAACGAACCATATTGATGTGTTGTTTTTTATGGATTATTTTTTATGATGGAAAATAAATGATTAGTCAAAATATCATTGTAAATAAATATCAGGTATTAAATAGCATGAAGGTTAAACAACATCTATTGGTGGATACATATGCCATATATTTCTCTAAGACAAAATTCATATTTTTTATGATGTTTAATATGTTTGAAACAGATGATACGCGCCTGGGCTTCACATTGTTCCGGTGTATTGTGCGGTTTTGTTGGCGTTGCAAACGCATGCCAGGATATTAAGCAAAACATTGCTGTGCATAGAGTAAGTAACGTTTTCATATGATTGCCTCGATATCAATTATCATATTTTCAGTGTCTTTTTATTTATCTTAAAAAAGACATCGTTATGATAAATTGTCTTTTTTTGAATTCAAACTTATTTTTTTATTTTTCGAGAGCGTGATTTATAGTTTCATTATTGATAGAGAAATCATAATATTATGGCATCATGATTGATATCCAAAATTCCCCCGATGACTATCAATGGGAAAGCATCAAACGGCTGGGCGTTGCGCCATTAGCGAGCCATTCGGCCTATCGTTAGCTGGATGAAATGGAATGTGAGCCGTTACAGGTCGCCTTGGGGATATCGGAACGGCGTAATCTACTGGAAAAGGCAGCGGAAACTGTAGAGCAAATTTTATATTAGTTAAACTGGTGGCGGCGACATCAGTACCGTGCAAAATAATGTCATTACCGCCACCGGGAGGAACATCTGATCATGGAGCCGTTACGGCTGTAGTATTAATGTTAAGGAAGCGATTTTAAAATCGTTCCACTTTCTTTGATTTTCAGATAACCCTCTAACATGTCTTCAGGTTGTCGATTATAATAATATGGGATCTCCATAAATATATATTTTTCACCTGAAGCCTTTTGAGCTTCAATGTTAATTATACCATTCTCGGCTTGTGGAAAAGTCGGTGGTTCCAATATGATAGTTACTTTTGATGTATCAGACATTAATGTATCTCTTGAACAATTAAAATAACATAAAAATGGTTATATAAAATATAATAATATTTTTATATTAAAAGTCGATCTGACCAGGTCTTACTGTATCTATCAATCCATCCCAAGATTTACTATATTGTTTATCACCTTCACTTATTTTATAGTATTCTACGTAAAAAGTACCTTCATCATCTCCTGAAAACGAATCGTTATTACCAATTAAAGAGACAGGAAGTTCTAAAGTATAATTTGATGTTGTTTTTCCAGTTGCTGCGTCAGGTATAGTTATGTTATAAGGTATTGTGACAGCCCCATTATTAGATGAATTAATATAAACCGTTACAGTGGCCTTATCACCAGGATCTAATTTATTAGCATCTGTCGAATCAGCGCTAACCACTACATAAAGTGCAATTCCACCATTAGCAATGAAATTAGAAATGGTATCAATATCAATGATGCTGTTTGGAGTAACAAGATTAGAGGGTGAACTTACACCATAACTATTATATATTTCTGGCGCTGGATATATTCTTTTAAGACCAGTTTGAGGCTTGTTATCTGAATTACCATTCAACGTCACAGCAATACCATCAGAAAATGAATAGATTAATGATGGTCTGGCAATAGCATAACTCAAATCAGTTTCTTGTGATAATGGAAATATACTATACGGTAACTGATATGAATATTTTCCCAGATCTGATAGTTTAGCGACCCTTTGATAAATTCCTTTTTGATTTCCATCTACAAAAAATAACAAATAATCGCCTTGCTGTGCATTATTGTACATTGAAATATTTACATGAAATACGGTTTCGTCAGGAGCAGGGGTTAGGGTACCCCCATCTAGTTCTAATATATAGGGTGGTTCTAGATATCCATTAATATCATCTAGATAATCAAGATCTTTATTTAAAATAAATAAAGGATGTTCTGTCTGATGAGAGTTATTCATTCCTTCAACTGTACTATAAAGGTAAAACACAGCTGAACTCAATGCCTGAGGGAAAACAAAGAAACTCAAAATACCACTATGGTCTGTGGATAATATAAATTGCTCATGCTTTGATGTTTCTACCTGATTGATTTGTATTGGTTGATAATCTTTATCTGTTATTATCGTTTTTGATAAACTGACAGAGTCAGATGGTGAAATCGTCACTTTTAAATTTGGAATCGGGTTACCCTTGTTATCTTTGATTATTGTAGATACCTTTGTATTATTAGGATTGTTTTTACTCGGAATATTTGGAATGGTCGGTGTTTTTATATAAAATTTATCCATAACCAACCGTATGCTACCAGTATCTATATCTGTAATATTATATTTAAAATCTTGAGGATCGTAACCACGATTAGTTGTAGTCACTTTAAAAGAAAATTGTTTTCCGATATTGTTTTTATTTTCATTTACTTTCACAAGAACTTTTTTAACTGAGGCTGATTTTTTATCACTAGCATTGATATTAACAGTGGAAGTGCTTCCTTCTAAAATTGTTATCCAACTTCCTTCCGGCGTTATAGTTACCGTATCGGTAGTTGAAAACTCGTTATTACCCCCTGATAAAGATATATCTAAAACTAAACGTTGACCGATGATGATTTTTGATTGATCAGATAATACTGAACCATCACGTGTTGTTATTGTTATGGCTTGAGTCATAATTTTTTCCTCTTTTACTCTGTAAATTATAACCTTTTAAATACACAACCTATTAACAACCTTGTATTAACTTATGTCATTGCTCTATAAGTTATTGCTTTTTATTTTGGAGATTTAGAGATTTAGAGATTTAGAGATTTAGAGATTTAGAGATTTAGAGATTTAGAGATTTAGAGATTTATATGCTTTTTATTAGTATTATGAATTGCAATAGTAATTGCAATGCTAATTGCCATATCAATAAAAAAACACATTGAAATTTCTCATGTATTAATTAAAAGATCATTTACTCGAGTTTTAATTTGTCAATAGTTATGATGATAGTACAAATCAGTCCTTTGGTTAGCAATTCAGATGCATTTTTCTTTTATCTATGTAATTAACTTGAAGATGCAGGAACTAAAGTCTGGAAATTACCTGTCAGCCGAGTAGTCAGTTTTTGTACTTTTCTATTGAAAAGACAGTTTCGGCTAGCGCGGATTATGGTTCCATAGGTACAATTTGAATAAAAAAAGGATAAATACAGGAAAAGTAAATATTATTTATCCTTTATTTAAAAAACGGTCTGTAACGGTTATTTATCCAACTTTTTTCAGAAAGCAGGTTTTCAGAACGAGTCCTTTGATTTTATCGGCATTACATTCAATTTCATCTTCGCGGTGGGTCAGACGAATGTTTTTGATCAGCGTGCCGCGTTTTAGCGTCTTGGAAGTTCCTTTGACTTTCAGATCTTTGATAACTTGAACTGAGTCGCCGTCATTGAGTAATGCGCCGTTAGAGTCTTTAACTTCGATATCCATCTTATAGAGTCCTCATATTTATTTTCAAATCAAATAAGGATTATAGAGAGAAAAATGACTTTTTTAAAGATTACTCTTGTTTTTTAGACTATAGCTTCTGTTTTTTAAAAAACCGGAGAAGTGCATTATTTCTCCGGTTGAAACCAATCACAGCCCTGTTTTTAACGTGATTATGCGATTTTTTCTATTTTTGTTTTTTGTTTGATGGTTAACGCTGAGCCGATGGAAGCACAAATAATGCAGAAAAGGGCAACCCATTGAATCATGGTCAAATGCTCATTAAGGAAAATAATACCTGATAATGCCCCCAACGCCGGTTCCAGGCTCATTAAAGTGCCAAATGTTTTGGCTGGTAGGCGTGTCAGCGCAATCATTTCCAGTGTATAGGGAAAAGCCGTGGATAAAATGGCAATCCCCAGCGCAACAGGGAGTAATGAAACGTTGAATAGTAATTCAGGGCCAGTCTGTATTAACCCGATCGGGAAGAAAATCACAGCGGCAATCAGTGAGCCGACAGAGGCCGTTGCCGCCCCATAACCCTCGCCAGCACGTTTTCCAAAGATAATATAAAGCCCCCAGAAAACGCCAGCGCCCAGTGCATACAGAATCCCAATGGGATCGAGGCTATTCACGCTATTGCCAATGGGCAGCAGGAAGCTTAACCCGGCAATCACCAAGGCGATCCAAAGAAAATCCAAAGGACGTCGGGAAGAAAACATCGCGACCGCCAGCGGACCGGTAAACTCAAGAGCAACAGCAATACCGAGCGGGATATGCGATAACGACATATAAAACAGGTAATTCATTGCCCCTAATGAAATACCGTAGGCAAAAAGAGGGAGCAGTGAAGCGCGCTGAAATTTCAGACGCCACGGTTTAAAAATCAGAAAAAGAATAATGGTTCCTAATATAAGTCTCAGGGCAGTGACACCAGGTGCACCAATGACAGGAAATAGCGTTTTAGCCAGTGAGGCTCCGGCTTGAATTGATGTCATTGACAATAACAATAAAATCACAGGAAGCAATGAGAAAGAAGCTGCCCGATGTTTAGAAAGAGACATTTAAAAAAACCTCAGTTACAACGTGTTATTAGAGGATGACATCTTCGCAGTGAAACAGAGATAACTCAATAGTATTATCGGTTGTATAGTTGTTAGTCTATCGTATAATCAGAAATTAAAATAACAATAATGGAGTTTAATAATGAAAGATGTTTCGATAAATAACTTTTTAGCAGTCAATGGTGATATAAAGAGTATTGCGGTTTATTGTGGATCAAGCCTCGGTGTATCTGACATTTATCAAGAAAGCGCAATATCTTTTGCGAAAGAGCTAGTAAAACGCGGTATTACCCTCGTTTATGGTGGCGCAAGTGTGGGGATCATGGGAACGGTCGCGGATACGGTTCTGAAAGCCGGTGGTAAAGTGATTGGTGTGATCCCGAGTTTTCTGGAAAAACGCGAAATTTCCCACAAAAACCTCTCTGAACTCCATATTGTGGAAACCATGCACCAGCGTAAGCATAAAATGATCGAACTTGCGGAAGGTTTTGTGGCACTCCCCGGCGGTTTTGGCACTCTGGAAGAGCTCAGTGAAGTTTTAACCTGGAGCATGATTGGTTTGAATAGTAAGCCTTGCGGTATTCTCAATATCAACCAATTCTATGATCCGTTGATTTCCATGTTTGATAAAATGGCTGATGAGCAGTTCTTACAGGAGAAATACCGTCATATGGCGATTGTTGAGCAAGATCCTGTTGCATTACTTGATCGTTTTAATGATTACCAAGCGCCTTCGGTGAAAACGTATCGTCAATAATTTTTCAAGAGTCGTGATTTTTTATCATGGGTTATCACCGGTTTATCCGATTAACGCGGTTCTTGAGAAATGAATATTGTCAGAATGAATCTGATAGACTGGTGGGGGTTTATTTAAAGTTATTTGATATTCTCTTCCTATTTTGTTAATAATCCAATGGTTACGAACCATTGGAAAGTAGGTACCTTTAACCCTGTATGTTGGCCTGCAAGGTAAGTTGCGCATTCTGGCGATACTTTTTTCTTGTTGTGGCATAATGCGCGGCTATCGATTTTGTCATTTCCCTTTTTCATTCACTTTAAGAGCAACAGTTGTGTTAAGTACAAACAACATCACTATACAGTTTGGCAGTAAGCCATTATTTGAAAATATTTCTGTCAAATTCGGCAACGGCAACCGTTATGGTTTGATTGGTGCGAATGGGGCGGGTAAATCAACTTTCATGAAAATTTTGGGCGGAGATTTAACACCAACCTCCGGTAATGTCAGTCTTGATCCCAATGAACGTCTGGGTAAATTACGTCAGGATCAGTTTGCGTTCGAAGAATATACGGTGCTGGATACCGTTATCATGGGGCATACGGAACTGTGGGAAGTCAAACAGGAACGTGACCGCATTTATGCGATGGCGGAAATGAGCGAAGAAGATGGCTATCGTGTCGCGGATCTGGAAGTCGCGTATGGTGAGATGGACGGTTATAGTGCAGAAGCGCGCGCAGGTGAACTGTTGCTGGGTGTCGGTATTCCGGTGGAACAGCACTATGGTTTGATGAGCGCGGTAGCACCGGGCTGGAAATTGCGTGTATTGCTGGCACAGGCCCTGTTTTCCAACCCGGATGTCTTGCTGCTTGATGAGCCAACCAACAACCTGGATATTGATACTATTCGCTGGCTGGAACAAGTGCTCAATGAACGTAACAGCACGATGATCATCATTTCCCATGACCGTCATTTCCTGAATACCGTATGTACCCATATGGCTGATTTAGACTACGGCGAACTGCGCATGTTCACCGGTAACTATGATGAGTATATGGTTGCCGCAACGCAGGCTCGTGAGCGCTTACTGGCCGATAATGCGAAGAAAAAAGCACAGATTGCGGAATTGCAGTCTTTTGTTAGCCGTTTTAGCGCTAACGCGTCCAAATCTAAACAGGCAACTTCGCGCGCGCGTCAGATTGATAAGATCCAGTTAGAAGACGTGAAGGCATCCAGTCGGCAAAATCCTTATATCCGTTTTGAACAAGATAAGAAACTGTTCCGTAATGCATTGGAATTAGACGGTCTGACCAAAGGTTACGATAATCACCCCCTGTTCAAAAACCTGAATTTGCTGATGGAAGTCGGTGAAAAGATGGCGGTGATTGGTGAAAATGGTATCGGTAAAACGACATTCCTGAAAACACTGATTGGCGAAGAAGCGCCAAATAGCGGCACTGTCAAGTGGTCTGAGAACAGCACCATTGGCTATTATGCGCAAGATCACGCCAGTGATTTTAATTGCGATATGACGGTATTTGAGTGGATGAGCCAGTGGATGCGTGAAGGCGATGACGAACAAGCGGTGCGGAGTATTCTTGGTCGTCTGTTGTTCGGTCAGGATGATATCAGGAAGAAAGTGGGCGTGCTTTCCGGTGGTGAGCAAGGCCGTATGCTGTTTGGTAAGTTGATGATGCAAAGACCCAATATTTTGATCATGGATGAGCCAACCAACCACTTGGATATGGAATCTATCGAATCCCTGAACCTTGCGCTGGAACTTTATCAGGGAACATTGGTTTTCGTCTCCCATGACCGGGCATTTGTGAGTTCACTGGCCAGCCGTATTGTAGAAATTAAAGCCGATAAGGTGGTTGATTTTAAAGGGACTTATGATGAGTATCTGAGAAGTCAGGGGATTGTTGAATAATTCACCTGAGGTAAATAGCCCCGCCGATCTCTCGGGGCTATGCTCAATGTGTCTGACAAACTTCACATTGAGGATCTTTCGGTAATTTTATTTCACGAAATTGCATTGTCATGGCATCAAACAAGAGTACTTTGCCATGAGCGTTTTTTCCATATCGCGTCAATCGCTTAATGGTTTCCATTGCTTGTAAGGCGCCGATGACGCCTACTAGGGGGGCCATGACTCCCGCTTCAACGCAAGTCAGGCTGTTTTCACCAAATAATCGGCTCAGGCAACGATAACAAGGTTCTTCGGGCTGGTAAGTAAAGACAGAAAGTTGCCCTTCCATACGGATAGCTGCGCCAGAAACTAACGCTATTTTTTGTTGGTGACACTGGCGGTTGAGCTGTTCGCGAATAGCGACGTTATCTGTACAGTCGAGCACCATTTCGTGTTGGCTGATTAACTCATCTAATGCAGAGGCATCCAATCGCCCTTCGATGGGATTGATAATAACGTGTGGATTGATCTCGCGCAGGGTCAGCGCCGCAGAATGGACTTTCGCCATCCCAATACGTTCATCACGGTGGAGAATTTGCCGTTGCAGATTGGACAAAGAAACGGTATCAAAATCCAGCAAAGTCAGGGTTCCCGTGCCAGCAGCAGCAAGATACTGGGCGGCGGCGCAACCGAGACCGCCGACACCCACTATCAGCACCCTGGCGGATTTTAATTTTTCCTGCCCCTCGAAATCGAAACCCCGTAAAACAATTTGTCGGTTATAGCGTAAGGTTTCTTCATCGGTCAGTTCGCTCGTCATGGTCGTCTTATTTTATTGATTTTTCAGTAGGTGGTTGAAAAATTCGATTTGTACTGTTTCACCCGCCGCAATGTGCCCACGTTCCTGCTCCAAAACGATAAAACAGTTCCCGAGACCATATGAACTAAAGATATGAGAACCCTGATGTCCTGTGGTTCGTACCTCTAATTCTCCGTTTGTATTGAGGGTAGCGATACCCCGTTGGAAATCCAGTCTGCCGGGGGATTTTTTCAATGGTGTTGTTGCTCTGGCAGTTAAACGCATCGGCGGTTGCCATGTCGTAAAACCTGATAGATGGGCAATGAAGGGTTGTACTAATTGATAAAATGTCAGCACGGCAGAAACGGGGTTACCGGGCAAACCGCAGAACCAGGCATTCTCTAGTTTGCCAAAGGCAAAAGGTTTACCCGGTTTAATGGCGAGTTTCCAAAAATGGATTGTGCCTATTTCATCTAAAATTTGTTTGGTGTAATCCGCATCACCAACAGAAACGCCGCCACTGCTGATCACTAAGTCAGCCTGTTTATCTGCCTCGAGAAAGGTTTGGCGCAATGTGTCAGGATTATCACGGCTCACACCCAAATCGATCACGTCACAGCCCAGTTTTTCCAGCATCAGGCGAACAGCAAACCGGTTGGTATCGTAAATTTGGCCAGCCTGCAAGGGTTCTCCGATGGTTTGTAGTTCATCGCCGGTAGAAAAAATGGCGACGGTCAGTTTGCGGACAACATCAACTGTTGCCATGCCCAGTGAAGCAATCAGGGGTAATTGTGCGGTGGAAAGTTGGGTTCCTTTTGGCAAGATGACTGAATTTTGGCGGATATCTTCTCCAATCGTGCGGATATTTTGCCCATGTTTGACCGGATATGTAAAACGAACGCCAGTTTCCGTCACCTCTGTTTGTTCTTGCATTACAACGGCATCAGCACCGGCAGGAATAGCAGCGCCTGTCATGATACGAATACAACTGCCGGTCGGCCATTCCTGCTGAAACGGTGCGCCTGCCAGTGCATTTCCTGCTACTGGCAACGTTTGGTTGTCATTCAGATCGGCAAGGCGAATGGCATAACCATCCATCGCTGAGTTATCAAATGGGGGAACATGGATGGGGGAAATAATATCCGTCGCGGTAATTCGACCGGCTGATTCGGTCAGGCAAATGGTTTCTTTGGTCGTCAGGGGAACCGCGTGTGCCAGTAATTTTTCCAGCGCCTGCTCAAGTGAAATTAAGCCTGAGGTATGACAGTGATCCATAACAAACTCCCTATATGCCGATAATGATTGGATATCCTTCATTTTTCATCTATATCATCAACAAAGCCTGTGTGAGCTTTATTTACATCTGCAAATACCGCTTTTTTTCGACAATATTGCGCTTCAATATAAGCGATATTGTCATCAATCCGGGATTCATTATGACATAATCTTATTATTTCATTCTTATAAATTTCAATTTCTTCTGAATTTAATCCGCCTTTTATCATCAAAAAACCAGGTATCAAGATCATCTGTTATATAATATTTTTGATTTTTTTCCGGTGTAATAATTCGCTGTTACTTTCCTTGAAAATTCCCGTTAATGCCAATTCGAATTCGTCGTCAGACGATGTAACGCTGACGAAAAAAGGGATAAGTGTCCTGATTAACCGTTTTATAGAAAAACGCATTGTTAATAAAAGATGTATATTGTATGAGTGATTTGTTATAAATAAACAAGACTCACTAAACCCATTAATTCCATTACTCATTAATCACAATCATTTATTAATCACTATGAAAAATCAAACGGTTACCTTTCATCACCGTCACTATCAAGCCTTTCAGATTGCACTAAGTGGTTTCCTTGCGTTGGTTGTTGCAATGGGAATAGGACGCTTCACTTTTACCCCACAAGTTCCATTAATGATTGCGGAATCCCAACTCACATTGACGAGTGCGGGTATCGTTGCGGCATTCAATTACCTCGGATATCTGGCAGGTTCTTATGATGCCATGCGGGCGCAACGTTTTGTGGAATACCGCTTATGGAGCGGATTATGGGGAGCCGTCATGATAACACTGCTTTCTGCCTTGTTGGATGGACCGATATTGCACAGTATTGCCCGCTTTGTGGTTGGCTGGGCCAGTGGCTGGACGTTGGTGCTGGTCACCGCGTGGGCGAATGAGGAATTAGGAAAATTGAATCGCCCGGGGTTGAGTGCGGCGGTTTTCTCTGGCCCCGGCGTGGGGATCGTTATCAGTGGCCTGCTGGCAATTGGGCTTCAATCTTGGCAGATAGGTGCCGCCAGTGCGTGGATGTTATATGGCATTTTAGCGTTGTTGTTCAGCCTTTATGTCAGTCGCTATCTCCCTCGCCGCGGTGAATTACACCGTCCGCAAACGGCGATCCAGGTACTGAATTTGACACCGGAAATCAAGCGATTGGTATGGGGTTATAGTCTGGCGGGGTTTGGCTATATTTTGCCGGCGACATTTCTTTCTCAAATGGCGACAGCGCGTTTTCCTGATAGTTTGTTTGCCCAATTTGTCTGGCCAATATTTGGGGGGGCTTCGGTGATTGGCATTATGTTGGGCATTTTGCTGCGTAATGTATCAACGGCTCAAATCCGTCTGGCGGTAACATTATGGCTTCAGGCTCTGGGGATTTTGATTGCGGAAATGGTGTCGGGCATTGGTGGTTTGATGATGGGGGCATTGTTGATAGGCGGTGGATTTATGTGTGTGGTACAACTGGCTTTGCAATATGGCCGTGAGTTGGCACCTGATCATGCGCGTTATATGGCGGGGTTGTTGACCACTGGTTATGCATTGGGGCAACTGGTTGGGCCAATGTTATCGGCTATGTCAACAGGGCTGACGGGCAAACTGGAGCCTGCTTTATATATCGCATTTATTGGATTGCTCATTGCCGGATTCTTGGTATTTTATCACCCCAATACGCATCGTGAGCCAGCCTGATTTGCGGCCTTGATTGGATGATGCGCAGGTATCCTCATTATTTGTGTTTATCACTATGATGAAAGCCCATTTATAAGTGTAAAACAGTATGTGTAAAACAAGATAAATAAATAGATAGCGTGTAGTGTGATATTCATTGATATCTGCGTAAAATAAGCAGCCCGATTTCCCGTCAATTAACGGAAAGTATTTACCTTGGAGAAAAGCATGTCATCCTTAAGTACAGAAGCCGAATTGGTACATTCGGCACTGATAGCCCGTGGCCTGGAAACCCCATTGCGTGAACAAACGTTGGAACCTGAAATCCGCAAAGTACGCATTGAGGAACACATGACAGAAATTATGAAACTGTTAAATCTTGATTTAAGTGATGACAGTTTGGCAGATACACCAAACCGTATCGCAAAAATGTATGTAGATGAGATATTTTCAGGGTTAGACTATAACAATTTTCCTAAAATTACGTTGATAGAAAATAAAATGAAAGTGGATGAAATGGTCACAGTGCGTGACATTACGATGACCAGCACGTGTGAACACCATTTTGTCACTATCGATGGTAAGGCGACGGTTGCTTATATCCCTAAGGATAAAGTGATTGGTTTGTCGAAGATTAATCGCATTGTCCAGTTTTTTGCTCAGCGCCCACAAGTACAGGAACGTTTGACACAGCAAATCCTGATTGCATTACAAACCCTGCTTGGCACAAATAATGTTGCCGTTTCCATTGATGCTATCCATTACTGTGTGAAAGCGCGTGGTATTCGTGATGCGACCAGTACCACCACCACCACCTCCCTGGGCGGATTATTTAAAACCAGCCAAAATACCCGACAGGAATTCTTGCGTGCGGTGCGTCACCTGCATTTGTCATGACGAATTGCTGTTTCTATTGCTATGGAATGTGGTTTAAATGAGGTAATGAGTAAGCGAATTGAGATAATTGATAGTGTACGTGGCTTTGCGATTTTGGGAATATTATTGTTGAATATTTCCGGCTTTGCCCTGTTATCGACAGCCGATATCAACCCGTTTTACAAAGATTCAGTCTCATCTTCTGATGTGGTGATATGGTCTGTTTTAAATACATTTGCGGCGGGGAAATTTCGATTCATCCTGGCGTTATTGTTTGGCGCTTCACTTGAATTGCTCCGGCAGAATGGGCGTGATAAGGATATTGCCAGATTACTTGTTCTGGCTGTTATGGGGTTATTGCACGGTGTCTTGCTATGGGATGGCGATATTTTGTTGTCGTATAGCATTGCTGCTATGTTGGCATGGCATTTTGTTAAGACTCGCCAGACATTATTGAGTACCGCGCTGACTTTCTATTTGTTCGGCGTTATGATGCTTTACCTCTTGTATCTGTTGATCACTTTTACCGGGGATGGTAATGCATTCTGGCAGTTTCAGGCGACACCGGAAAATATTTTTCAGGAAACTTATTGGAAAACACACGGTGGATGGTTGGCGATAGAGTACCGAATTCGGGAAATGAGCATTATGATCATGATGGTCATCGTGCAATATGGCTGGCAAATCATGGGAACTATGCTTTGTGGGGCAATGTTAGTACGTAACGGTTGGTTGAAAGGGACATTCAGTGATCGGCATTACCGCCTGGTAGCGTTATGTTTTATTCCCATTGGTATAGTGATGCAGGCGATGACCTTATCGACACGCTATTTAGATCTCGGCAATTATTCTATCTGGTTGAGTATCAGCGATATCATGCCTGAATTGGCGACGCCATTATTTGGGCTGGCTTATATCGCATTGATTTATGGGTTTTGGTCAGTCATTTCGTGTTGGAGAGTGACATTTTGGCTTCGGCAGGTGGGAAAAATGGCACTGAGCAGCTATTTGTTGCAAACGTTGGTCTGTACCACTATTTTTTATCACCTTGAGTTATTTGAGCAATTTAACCGCTTAGAGTTAATGGCATTTATTCCTTTTATTTGGGCATTGAATATCGGGTTTGCCTGTTGGTGGTTGAAGCGTTACTCTCATGGGCCAATGGAAAAGCTCTGGCGTCACTTAACCGCACAATTGGCCAATAAGCTTTAGTCTATTGCTCTGCATTCATCCGCTTCAAGTTGCAGTTTTATCGGTGAACTGCAACTTGAAAAAACGTTAAAACATCAGTGGATTGATGGTGTGTCTTTATTTTGGGATCTGCTTTCTAACGCCTGTAATTCTGCGGGTGATACAGCTGGATAACCTTGAATGCCGGTTGGTGCAGTATATTGCGCCGGAATGGTTTCTGGTTTGCCTAAATAACGCGGTTCGCGTTTTAAAATATAGAGATCAGCCAACGCACCGAGACGCGCCAATACTTCTCTAAAACGGATCGTCATCATGTTTTTTGGGGAGGGAACGGCATAACACTGAGCTTCTATGCCCGAATACAAGGCAATAAACAGCGCCCGTTCGCAATGGAAACGTTGAGTGATAATCGTGAATTCGTTGGTACTGAAGACCTTTTGCGTTCTGACAATCGAGTCCAATGTTCTGAAACCAGCAAAATCCATGACAATATTGCTGGCTGGAATACCGGCCTTAATCAGATCCTTCTTCATCGTCATGGGTTCATTATAATTTTGTTGGGCGTTATCTCCGCTTAATAACAAATATTTTACTTTTCCACTATTGTAAGCGTTAATTGCCCCCTGAATCCGATAGGAATAATATTGATTAAAGGCGCCTCCCTTATAATATTTGGATGTGCCGAGCACGATGGCAACTTTCTGCTCAGGCAGTTGCCTGAGATCATCAAAAATGTACGGATCGGTTTTCCAGCTAATCCAGCGATCAAGCATAATGGCGGCCAGGATAAGAACAGCTATGATAAAAATAAGCCACGTAATCAAGCGCTTCCACATGATTTTTTGTTTGCCTTAACTGTGTGGATGAACAAATGCTTTCAAGGCTACTTGACTTGAAATAGCGAAGCAAGTGTTCAATGAATGCTCTTATCGCGAATTTTATTCTATTTAGAATTGTGGGTTATTTTTAATTAATATATCTCTCTCGTTTTTCTAGATGTCATTATCCGCCCATATACAGTGAGAGGATAATAATCCTCGAGCATCAAGGGATCATCCTGCCAATATTATTGGCAGGATAATGACAAATAGGATCAGAATGAAGTTCGTTTATAGACGCGATATTCTGGTTTCCAGAAATTGCGTTCAATCGCTTCATCCAAGGCATCTTCCGATGTAACAATCGCGACACCTTGAATTTGCGCTTTTTTCGCGACTTCTTTGGCAATGCTGCGGGAAACATCCTGGATATCATCAATTAATGGCAACAATGGGCCAGAGCCAGTTTGAGCCAGAGGTGAACAATCTGCCAGTGTACGGCTGGCCGCCATTAACATATCCTCTGTGACCCGTTTAGCACCGGCAGCGATAACGCCTAACCCGATCCCCGGGAAGATATAAGCGTTGTTACACTGTGCAATCGGGTATTCCTGACCATTGTATTTTACAGGGGCGAAGGGGCTTCCTGTCGCCACCAGCGCTTTACCCTCCGTCCATTTGATAATATCTTCCGGGCGAGCTTCCACACGTGATGTCGGGTTGGATAAAGGCATCACGATTGGACGTTCACAATGTTGATGCATTTCGCGGATGATCTCTTCAGTGAACAGACCGGACTGACCAGACACACCAATTAAAACAGTAGGCTTGGCGTTACGCACCACATCCATCAATGAGAGTGAATCATTGGTAACATCCCATGATTGCAAGGCTGAACTCTTCTGTACCAATGCACTTTGGAAATCCAGTAAGTTTGGTTGCTTGTCAGTCAGCAGACCAAAGCGGTCAACCATGAATACGCGGGCGCGTGCTTGCTCATCACTCAATCCTTCAGACTTCATCTGGGCAATGATCTGTTCTGCAATACCACAACCGGCGGAGCCGGCACCCAGGAAGGTCACAGTTTGATCTTTCAATTGACGGCCGGCAGCTCGGCTGGCGGCAATCAAACTGCCGAGGGCAACGGAGGCGGTGCCCTGAATGTCATCATTGAAGCAACACAGTTCATCGCGATAGCGGGTCAACAGCGGCATGGCATTGTTTTGGGCAAAATCTTCAAATTGCAGCAGAACATTAGGCCAGCGGCGCTTCACCGCCTGGATAAATTCATCCACAAATTCATCGTATTCTTTTCCCGTGATGCGTGGATGGCGCCAGCCCATGTAAAGCGGATCGTTTAAACGTTGTGGGTTATTGGTGCCGACATCCAGAACCACAGGCAGCGTGTAAGCCGGGCTGATCCCACCACAAGAGGTATACAGTGACAACTTACCGATAGGAATTCCCATCCCTCCGATTCCCTGATCACCCAGGCCAAGAATACGCTCACCATCGGTTACAACGATAACTTTGACATTTTGTTTGGTTGCGTTTTGCAGCATGTCATCAATGTAAGCTCTGTTTGGGTAGGAGATAAACAGACCACGGGCTCGGCGGTAAATGTCAGAAAAATGTTCACATGCTTCACCAACGGTTGGTGTGTAGATAATGGGCATCATTTCACTGAGGTGGGCGTCAAGGAGACGATAAAACAGCGTTTCGTTGGTGTCCTGAATATTCCTTAAATAAATGTGTTTATCGGCATCCTTTTTAAAATCGCAATACTGGCGATAGGCACGTTCGGCCTGTTCTTCTATTGTTTCAACGGTCTGTGGTAATAATCCATGCAAGTTAAAATGGCTACGTTCTTCTTCTGTGAAGGCGCTGCCTTTATTCAACAGAGGAAATTCCAACAAAATCGGGCCTGCGTAGGGAATATAGAGAGGACGTTTATTTTCGTGTTCCAGTTCCATGATGCTTACTCTTTGAACTTATCAATAACAAAATCGGCTACCGATCCTAAGAAGATAAAGAAAATAAGTACAGTAAATGTTACTTAAATATGATTATCATGAGTAAAAATGAGAGATAACAGACAGAATTGGCTAATGAAATGTTATTGAGTGTTTTCACTCTCCGTCTCCTGAACCGTATTGAGGGAGACATGGCCATTTTGTTAAGTTATCTCTTTCTCTATTTAAGATATCGGTCTTTAAAATGTATGCCTCTCGATATCGGTACAGCCGAGAGCCATTAATGTCGATTCTGTTGCGTTCCATTGTGATAAACGGTTACGTTCACCTTCCACCAATACAGCTCGTTTGATGGATTGGCAATGGCTGCCTGCCATATTCATCAGTATTAATGCCGCCTGTAATGGCGGCAAACTGGGATTGAAGGCGGCATTTTCCGCATAACGGCCAGTATAAATCCGATCTTCCTTATCCAGCAGGGCAATACCTGAGTGAGCTTGGCTATAAGGTGCATGGCTACGGTTTGCCGCATTCAGGGCAGCTTGTATCAATTGGTCATGCGTTGTCAGCTGGTGGTCATGATGAACGGTATCCAGCAACAATGGCGTATCGGTGAGATCTTGTGGGCCAAAAGATCCCGGTAGATAGTCCGCCAGGGTTAATCGCGGACGGTTAGGGAGATAAACCTCCAATTGTGTGCCACTATTTAATTCGTTCATAAATTGTCGGCAATGGCCGCAAGGGGAATAGTTGATCGTTATGGAAACGAGCTTTTTCTCTCCACGTAACCAGGCATGTGTAATGGCTGATTGCTCGGCATGAACGGTTTGCTGCAATGGAACTCCCGTGAATTCCATATTGGCACCGAAATAAAGATTGCCACTTTCCCCTCGTGCAATAGCACCAACAAAGAACTGGGAAATGGGAGCAAGGGCGCAGGCCGCCGCCAGCGGCAACAGAGCAAATGCCAGCGCCTGATCATCAAATCCACTCATCTGCTTGATTAATTCCACTTGCTCTGCCGTCAGCATGGCGGGAAAGTCATCGTCGCTAATGTAAGGGAATAGAGCGTCCTGAAGTTTCGGTGTGATTTCTGACCACATGGCTTGGAAACGAGCTTGCATAGAATGATCTCCAAATTAATTGAAGGTCATTCTAGGATGTCTGTTCAGCTTTGTAATGTGATAAGGGCCATAGAATTCATGAAATTTGTGCAACAGGATGAATTTTCGGCACTATTTATCTTTTGGATACCTCATTTATGTCAGTAGATATCACATTATGATGTGGCATCTACTGACATATTCTTCTGTTCTGCAGTGTGTTGCCAAATGGGATTATTAATAGAAGAATTAACCAAACAGGAGCAGCAATATCGGGAATAGAAAAGGGGCAATCAAAGAGGTAATAATGCCGCAGGTCATTAAGGCCAACGAGCTGTATGCACCTTCAATATGATCCATTTCCGCACACCGGGCAGTTCCTACCGCATGGGATGCGCTGCCCATTGCTAATCCTCGTGAAGCCCGAGTTTTTATTTTTAGAACGTTAAATAGATTATGACCAAATATAGCGCCTAAGATACCGACGGTAATGACACAGGCTGCGCTGATAGCAGGGATGCCACCAATGGAATCGGCCACCGCCATGGCAATAGGCGTCGTGACCGATTTGGGGAGTACGGATGCCGCAATTTCAGGTGTTGCACCTGCCCATAATGCAATCGCGGTTCCCGTGATCATTGCGACAACACTGCCAATAAAACAGATGCTGATAATGGACTTCCACTGGGCTCGGATTTGATGTAGCTGTTCATACAGCGGAAAAGCTAACGCAACAACGGCAGGTTGCAATAAATCATTCAGTATCCGGCTGCCGGCAAAATAGTGTTGATAAGGTGTGTGGGTGACCAGCAGCAGAGGAATAATCACTGTCATTGATATTAATAAGGGATTAAATACAGGCAGTTTGAGTCGCACTGACAATTTTTTAGCAAAGTAAAAAACAATCAGCGTTAATGGTAGTGACCACCAAATAGAGCTTAACATTTTTTCTTCTCTTCCGGTTTTTGTGTTGGCGGAGATTGCAGTGATGGTTGTTGTGATTGGGCTGTGGGCGTTGAGATAGGCTTTTGCTCTTTAGTATCAATCTTAGTGCCTACAATGATGCGTTCACGATGAATATAGTGGGAACTGTAAGCCACGACAACCATGACAATCAGGGTACTGACGATGCAAGAAAGAAGAATGGGGAACATCTGTTGGCTAAGTTGTGGGTAATAATCCATGATCCCTACGCCGATGGGTAAAAAGAGTAGTGTCATGTTTTTCATCAACAGACTACAACTGGGTTTTACCCAATGTGAGGGGATGATTTGCAATGCGAGTAAAGCAAACAGGAGCAGTAAGCCGATAATGCTGCCGGGGAGAGAAAAGGGAAGTAGTGCTGAAATGATATTCCCCGCGATCAGGCACAAATAGAGCAGCGCGAATGCGCGCAGGTATTGCCAACCTATCATCAGCACATTTTGGAAAGACATAATCAATAATTCCTCAATATAACGAGGATCTCATCATACGACTAACCTTGTGAATCTACCATACATCACATTAAAAAGCGGGTTTTTTCTAAACCCGCTTTATTATCTCATTAGTTATTAAAAATATTTTAGAATATGTGCAGGTGTTATTTAACCTGCATACCCGGTTGCGCACCGCTATCCGGGCTTAACAGAAAAATATCTTTGCCACCGGGACCGGCTGCCATCACCATCCCTTCGGAAAGACCAAAACGCATCTTGCGTGGCGCAAGGTTGGCAACCATGACGGTCAGACGATTTTCCAGTGCCTTGGGATCAGGATAAGCGGCACGGATCCCAGAGAAAACTTGGCGAACTTCACCACCCAGATCAAGTGTCAGTTTCAGCAACTTATCTGAACCTTCCACAACCTCCGCCTGTTTGATCAATGCGATCCGCAAGTCAACTTTAGCAAAATCATCAAATGCGATGGTGTCTTGAATAGGATCATCAGCCAATGGGCCTGTCACGGTTTTTTGTGGCTCGATGCTCTCTTTTGAGTCGGCAATCATGGCTTCAATTTTCGCTATCTCAATACGGTTGAACAGTGCTTTGAATGGTGAAACTTTGTGGTCCAACAGCGGTTGCTGAATGCCATCCCAAGTCAGTTCTGTATTCAGGAAGGCTTCAGCTCGGGCAGTCAGACCAGGGAGGACCGGTTTCAGATACGTCATCAATACGCGGAACAGGTTAATGCCCATTGAGCAGATAGCCTGCAGATCCGCGTCGCGGCCTTCTTGTTTCGCCACAACCCACGGTGCTTGTTCATCAACGTAGCGGTTGGCAAGATCGGCCAGTGCCATCATTTCACGAATAGCCTTGCCGAATTCACGGTTGGTAAAGTCTTCCGCGATAACCTGTGCTGCATCGACAAATTTCTGGTACAACGCGGGATCAGCGAGTTGCCCGGCCAGTTTGCCATCAAAACGCTTATTAATGAAGCCCGCGTTGCGTGAAGCCAGATTCACCACTTTGTTAACAATATCGCTATTGACACGCTGAACAAAATCTTCCAGATTCAGATCGATATCATCAATACGAGAAGAGAGTTTCGCCGCATAATAATAACGCAGGCAATCTGCATCCAGGTGTTTCAGATAGGTGTCAGCCTTGATAAAGGTGCCACGGGATTTGGACATCTTGGTGCCATTCACCGTGATATAACCGTGGACAAATAAGTTGGTTGGTTTACGGTAGTGACTTCCTTCCAGCATCGCTGGCCAGAACAGGCTGTGGAAATAAACGATATCTTTACCAATGAAATGATAGAGATCAGCTTTAGAATCTTTCGCCCAGAATTCATCGAAGCTCAGGTCACCACGTTTATCACACAGGTTCTGGAATGACCCCATATAGCCAATGGGGGCATCCAGCCAGACGTAAAAATATTTACCCGGTTCATCTGGAATTTCAAAACCAAAATAAGGCGCATCACGGGTGATATCCCACTGTTGCAGACCAGATTCGAACCACTCCTGCATTTTATTGGCGACTTGTTCTTGCAACGTGCCGGAACGTGTCCATTTTTGTAGCATATCGCTGAAAGCAGGTAGATCGAAGAAAAAATGTTTTGTATCCCGCAGTTGTGGTGTTGCACCAGACACGACGGAGCGCGGATTCACCAGTTCTGTTGGGGAATAGGTGGTTCCACAAACTTCACAATTATCGCCATATTGATCTTCTGCCTTACATTTCGGGCAGGTGCCTTTGACGAAACGGTCTGGCAGGAACATGCCTTTTTCTGGATCATACAATTGAGAAATCGTCCGGTTTTTAATGTAACCGTTCTGTTTCAGCTTCTGATAAATTTCAGATGCCAGCGCGCTGTTTTCTTCGCTGTGCGTAGAGTGGTAATTATCGTAACTAATGGCAAATCCGGCAAAATCCTGCTGATGCTCTAGGTTCACCTTGGCAATCATTTCTTCTGGCGAGACCCCGCTTTGTTGGGCTTTCAGCATGATTGGTGTACCGTGGGCATCATCGGCACAGACAAAATGAACCTCTTTGCCGCGCATTCGATGATAACGAACCCAAATATCAGCCTGAATGTGTTCCAGAATATGACCGAGATGAATGGGACCGTTAGCATAAGGTAACGCACAGGTCACCAATAATTTGTTCGCGACTTGAGACATAGTAAGGATCTGACTTCCGTAAAATTAAAAGGGTTTTTGATGTTACCTGATCAAGAGCGCTGCCGCTAGGGTAACGCGAGATTTCATCACTTTTACTTGTTGCCTTATCCGAGCCGTGGGCTTCTGTTATGATGGCGAAACAGTTTTAGGTTGAAAAAGATAACGTAAAAGGAGCCGGGATGAACTCACAATCCCCCGAGCAGACCAATCCTGACCTGCTGAAAGAACAAGTTGCGAACATAGTCGCAACGTTTAAACATCCGACATTAGAGCAAGATCTGATCGCCCTGAAAGCCTTGCACCACTGCGCCATGTTGGATGGGATACTGTATATTGAATTCACCATGCCGTTTGTCTGGAAACGTGCGTTTGAAATATTGAAGAAAGACCTAACCCCACCGCTGCTATCTGCAACGGGAGCAAAGGCCATTGAATGGCGATTAAGCCACGATATCAGCACATTGCGCCGTGCCAATAACTTACCTGGCGTTAATGGGGTGCGCAATATTCTGGCTGTCAGTTCAGGAAAAGGCGGGGTGGGAAAATCCAGTACCGCGGTGAATCTGGCGTTGGCACTGGCACAAGAGGGCGCAAGGGTGGGAATTCTCGATGCCGATATTTATGGTCCATCCATCCCCAGTATGCTTGGTACAGCCAAAGAGCGTCCGACTTCTCCTGATGGTCAGCATATGGCGCCCATTATGGTACATGGCATGGCAACGAACTCCATTGGTTATCTGGTGACGGATGATAACGCGATGGTATGGCGTGGCCCGATGGCAAGTAAGGCCTTGATGCAGATGTTGCAGGATACGCTGTGGCCGGATCTGGATTATCTGGTGATAGATATGCCGCCAGGAACAGGTGATATTCAATTAACGTTGTCCCAAAATATTCCGGTGACTGGGGCGTTGGTGATCACAACACCCCAGGACATTGCACTGATTGATGCGATGAAAGGCATCGTTATGTTCCAGAAGGTGAATGTGCCGGTGTTGGGCATTATTGAAAACATGAGCACCCATATTTGTCGCCACTGTGGTCATCATGAGCCCATTTTTGGTACGGGTGGGGCGGAAAAACTGGCAGAAAAATACGATTGCCAGTTATTGGGAAAAATACCGTTACATATTTCATTACGTGAGGATCTTGATCGAGGAGAACCCACGGTAATTTGTCGGCGTGACAGTGAATTTGCCGATATTTACCGTGATATTGCGGCCAATATTTCTGCGAAAATGTATTGGCGAGGCGAAAAGATCCCGACGGAAATCGCTTTCCGCGCCGTTTGATTTGAGTCATAACGCCCACATTGGGCAGCAATGTAAAACAAATTCAGTGTGGTTTCTTCGTTGATATCAACGGCGGCTTCTGGTTTGACGCTGGAAGCCGCACCTAAAATTATGCTATTTGATGCAGGAAACCCGTATTGGTGTGGTTTAAACATGATTTTTCTATTTCTAAGCGTGACATTGCAGCATTTTTATGCGAAACGTATTGAAAAAAACGCGTCTGATCTTGTTTACGCTGGAATAGAAGTCATTAACTCCCTATAATCCGCCAAACGTGGTACTAACGAATACCATGTTTCTACTTTATTTTTTTCTTTTTTAACCAGGTTATTTCTATTATGGCTGATGAAGCACATAAGTGTACAATTGTCGGTATTTCAGGCGCCTCTGCCTCAGGCAAAAGCATGATTGCCAACACGCTTTATCGAGAATTACGGGCTCAGGTTGGTGATCACAATATCGGTGTTATTCCAGAAGATTGCTATTATAAAGATCAAACCCATACGCCGATGGAAGAACGTTATAAAGTTAACTATGATCACCCAAGTTCAATGGATCACAATTTGCTGTTTGAGCATCTCCAGGCATTGAAAGCCGGAAAGTCCATCGAATTGCCGCAGTATGATTACGTTCAGCACACCCGCAAACCCGAATCCATTCATTTTCAACCAAAAAGAGTTATTATCCTCGAAGGTATTCTACTATTAACGGATAAGCGCTTACGTCAAGAACTGGATTTCTCTATTTTTGTCGATACACCACTGGATATCTGTTTGATGCGCCGCATTAAACGCGATGTGAATGAACGTGGACGTTCACTAGATTCCGTCATAGAACAGTACAAAAAAACGGTACGCCCGATGTTCCTGCAATTCATCGAGCCATCAAAACAATATGCCGATATTATTGTTCCTCGTGGTGGGAAAAACCGCGTAGCCATTGATATCTTAAAAGCCAAGATTGGCCAATTTTACGAATAATCTGTTATTCAGATAGTTATCAGTATCATCGTATTTGAGAGGAAAATAATGCGACTCTGTGACCGTGACATTATTAAATGGCTGGATGAAGGTAAGCTGGTCATTACCCCGCGTCCCCCTGTTGAACGTATTAATGGGGCAACGGCTGATGTATGCCTGGGGAATCAGTTTCGCGTTTTTCGTGGTTATACTGCGGCCTATATTGATTTGAGTGGCCCTAAGGCTGAAGTCAATGCGGCACTTGACCGCGTTATGAGCGATGAAATTACGTTGCAGGATGGCGAAGCATTTTTCCTTCATCCGGGGGAATTGGCTTTGGCGGTAACGCTGGAATCTGTCACACTGCCTGATAATTTAGTCGGCTGGTTGGATGGACGTTCATCTCTGGCACGTCTTGGCCTCATGGTTCATGTGACTGCACATCGAATTGATCCCGGTTGGCAGGGGCAAATTGTTTTGGAGTTCTACAATTCAGGTAAACTGCCATTGGCTTTACGTCCCGGCATGGTGATAGGGGCATTAAGCTTTGAACCGCTTTCAGGTTCTGCTGAACGGCCTTATAACCGACGTCAGGATGCTAAATATAAAAATCAGCAGGGAGCCGTAGGCAGCCGAATCAGTGAGGATTAATCTTTTCTGATAACGCTTTCTGGTGGAAAAATAGTCTTCTTGTGGACATGGGGCTGGGGAAGTCATGAAAAGGTTGTTGACGACACTCATTATTTTGTTGGTAGTCATTGTGACTGGCTTAATTGTTTTGGTTATGCTGGTTAATCCTAATGATTTTCGTGGTTACATCGTCAAACAGGTACAAAAAAAGAGTGGCTATCAGCTCGTCTTGCGGGATGACTTACGTTGGCACGTTTGGCCAAAGTTGAGCATTTTAACAGGCGAAGTCTCTTTAACTGCCGAGAATGCTAAGATGCCGGCGATTGTGGCAGAAAACATGCGTCTAGATGTCGCGTTACTGCCACTGTTGTCTCACCAGCTTTCAGTGAACGAGGTGATGTTGAAAGGTGCTGTATTGCGGCTGACGCCGGATAGTCAACCGCAAAAACGGTCAGCGGCGCCAATCGCACCGGTAAGCGATATCCATGATTCAATGATAACGGGAAGCCAGGCCTGGAAACTGGATATTGCCAGAATCAGGGTAGAGGATAGTTTGCTGATCTGGCAATCCGATGAACATTCTCAATTAAATGTCCGTGACATCAATTTATCACTGGAACGCAGTGATCCGGATCACGTCGACCTTAGCCTGCGCAGTAAAATCAATAAAAATCAGCAAGAACTGTCATTTGAACTTAATTCGTCAGTCGATATTTCTGATTATCCACATCAGTTATCCGCTGATATTAATGCTTTTGAATACCAGTTACAGGGGATCGGGTTACCCTCCACAGGTATCCGAGGAAAGGGAAGCGCGATACTGAAATACCAGGCTTCACCTGAATCTGTTGCGCTGCAAAAAGTGGCCTTGACGCTGAATGATGAGAACGAGATTAAAGGCGATATTACGGCAATCTTGCGAGATAAGCCGCAATACCTTATCAATTTTCATGCGTCAAAGTTCGATTTGGATAATCTATCGGGGTGGAGAGCATTATCGAAAAAAACACCACCGGAAAAACACGATTATCTTGTTGAACATCATTCATTAAAACCCGTGATTGCGAGATCTGTCTCGCCGTTGTCTCGCTATGATCTGACCTTTCTGCAAGGATTTAATGGTGATATCTCATTCATAGCAGATAAATTTATTTATCAAGGGATGGATATTGATCATTTTACGCTGAAAGCGACCAATAACAGTGGGATGGCCGAGATCACTCAATTCGGTGGTAATGTGTTTGGTGGGCATTTTGCACTGCCTACTTCAATTGATGCGACGGCTGTGCCTGCAAAATTGCATACAAAACCGTTTTTGCAAAAGATAGAGGCCAAACCCTTGTTAACCGCGTTGGCATTACCATCAATATTCAGTGGTCAGCTTTATGTTGATGGGGATCTTGTGGGAGAAGGTTATGATGAATATGCGATTTCGCATTATTGGCAAGGTGATTTGAATATTGACCTGAAACAGGCTCGTTTGGAAGGGCTGAATATTCCCCAGCTGATTCAACAAACGGTTGCACGGGCAACGGATCAAGTTAGCCCGCCGACGAATACACAGGATGTTACCGAAGCGAACCGAATGTTGATGAAGGCACAATTAGATCGCGGAAAGGTTCAAATCAGTGAACTTGCAGCGATGTCATCGGTGTTCAATATTAAAGGACAAGGAAAAGCAGATTTACTGCAACAGAACGCTGATGTTTCATTATGGGTGCAATTGATTCATGGATGGGGTAAGCAGAACGAATTAGTACGTCGTCTGGCGCAATTACAAATCCCGCTACGAGTTTATGGTGACTGGAATAATTTGCAATATAAGCTGAATGTAGAATCTATGTTGCGTGATGAGTTACGGCAGAAAGCCGAGAAATCGATCAAAGATTGGCTTGAAAATAACAGGGATAATGAAGTGCTGAAAGGGCTAATGAATCAAAAATAGGTCAATCCCCTAAACATAAAACCAAACGGATAGAAATAGAAAAACCGGTGTTATACCGGTTTTTTTAGTTGGCGTGGTTGTCGAATAGCGGGTTATATTTCCGTTTCTTCTTCCACTTTCAGTGAGGTAATTTTCACCTTATTGATACGGTGGCTGGTGATTTCCAGCGCTTCAAACAGATAGTCGCCAATCTTCAATTGTTCACCCTGCTGTGGAATATGTTGTAAATGTTCCATTAGCAAGCCTGCCAGCGTTTGATATTCTCGCTTTTCGTCCAATGGCAGTGGTACATAAAGCACGAGATCTTCCAGTGGCATAAACCCATTGGCAATCCAATACCCTTCTTCCATCATCTGAATATCATGGCGAGCATCGATCTCTCCGCTACCGACAGGAAGATTGCCAGTAATAGTTTCAACAACATCTGTGACTGTCACCACACCTTCAACAGAACCAAACTCGTCCACGACAAAGGCAAAGTGTGTTTGCGCCTGACGAAACTGTTCCAGCGCTTGTAACAATGAGAGGGATTCCGGGAAAATCAACGGTTGTTGGACTAATTTCCGTAAATCAAACGTTTTGTGAGTCAGTTGTTGATTAAGGATATCAATCACATGGACAACGCCAAGCGGTTCATCATTGACCTGTTCGTCTGTGACGACAATTCGGGTGTGTGGTTTTTGTTCCAACAACGTCGTCAATTTTTCGGTAGGCGCATGGACATCAAGATAAACCACATCATGGCGTGAAGTCATGATGCTACTGACAGTTCGTTGTGCCATACCGAGAACGCGGGCGATCATCTGGCGCTCTTGAGGCTCAAAGACCTCTTTGTGCTCTGTATGATCTGCAATCAGGCTGGAGGTGTGGTTATCAAGCACCGCGTTTTCACGTTTACCATTTAAAATGTGAAGCACTGCTTCTGCAGTTCTTGCACGTAGGGAGCGGGAAGAACTCAAAAACTTGCGCCGATTGAACTGAGCAAACTGATTCAGTGCTTCAATCATGATGGAGAAGCCGATGGCGGCATAGAGATAACCTTTCGGAATGTGATAACCGAAGCCTTCTGCAACCAGGCTGAAACCGATCATCAGTAAGAAGCTGAGACATAAGATCACAATTGTAGGATGTGCATTGACAAATTTTGTCAGAGGCTTGCTAGCCCAGATCATCAGGATCATGGCGATGATAACAGCCGCAACCATGATGCCAATGTGTTCAACCATTCCCACTGCGGTGATAACAGAATCCAGAGAAAACACGGCATCTAAGACAATAATTTGTACAACAACCGCCCAAAAGCCTGCGCTTTTGCGCTGCTGGTTAGTGTGCAGATTTTTTCCTTCCAACCGTTCATTTAATTCCATTGTCGCCTTGAACAGTAAGAAGATACCCCCGATCAACATAATTAAATCACGGACGCTGAAGGGATGTTCCCATAAAGTGACTAAGGGGGTGGTCAGGGAAATAAGCCAAGATAAGCTAAATAGTAGCAATACCCTCATAATAAGGGCGCAGGAAAGCCCTGTTAGGCGAGCTTTGTCTCTCTCTTTTTCAGGAAGTTTATCTGCCAGAATGGCAATGAATATTAAGTTGTCTATTCCGAGAACAATTTCTAAAACGATAAGTGTGGCCAGACCTGCCCATATCGTCGGATCAGCGATCCATTCCATACAATTTGTTTTACCTTTTATGAGGACGGCATGTGCCGACCATTAAATAATGGGTATTACAGTGTTAAATATCAATAGGTGATTTATCTCAGATGGGAATTTTTTCAGCAAAAAAGCATTCCGACGATATCGATTGCATCAATAACTACCCTCGATGACCGTTCCTGAGTTAACATGTGACTTCATTAACATTGCCTGCTCTGTATTGTTGCATACGGCATATGACATTGCGTACTGCATCTTGAGTGGGTAGCAGTCATTATTAGACGGGAGTTATTCATGTCCAAACAACAGATCGGTGTTGTCGGTATGGCGGTAATGGGGCGTAACCTGGCGTTGAATATTGAAAGCCGGGGTTACTCTGTATCTATTTTTAACCGCTCCAGCGATAAAACTGATGAAGTTATTGCTGAAAATCCAGGGAAAAAATTAGTTCCGAGTTATTCCATTGAAGAGTTTGTCGATTCGCTGGAAAAACCACGTCGTATTCTGTTGATGGTTAAGGCGGGTGAAGCGACGGATAAAACCATTGCTTCACTGACGCCACATTTGGATAAGGGTGACATTCTGATCGATGGTGGCAACACCTATTTTCAGGATACTATCCGCCGTAATCGCGAGTTATCTGCTCAGGGCTTTAACTTTATTGGCACCGGTGTTTCTGGTGGTGAAGAAGGCGCATTGAAAGGCCCTTCAATTATGCCGGGGGGTCAGAAAGACGCCTATGAATTGGTCGCACCGATCCTGAAAGAAATCGCTGCTCAGGTTGATGGTGAGCCTTGTGTGACTTATATCGGAGCCGATGGCGCAGGGCATTATGTGAAGATGGTTCACAATGGTATTGAATATGGTGATATGCAGTTGATTGCGGAAGCCTACTCCTTGCTGAAACATTCATTGAACCTGAGTAATCAAGCATTGGCGGACGTGTTCAGTGATTGGAATCAGGGGGAACTGAGTAGCTATCTGATTGAAATCACCGCTGATATTTTCCTTAAAAAAGATGAAGAAGGGAAATATTTGGTTGACGTAATTCTGGATGAAGCGGCCAACAAAGGAACGGGTAAATGGACTAGCCAAAGTTCGCTGGATCTGGGTGTTCCTGTGACTCTTATCACGGAATCTGTATTTGCCCGCTATATTTCGTCCCTGAAAGATCAGCGCGTAGCGGCCTCTAAGGTACTATCAGGCCCGGAAGTTCAGCCATTTGTCGGCAATCAAGCTGAATTTATTGAGAAAGTTCGCCGTGCTCTGTATTTGGGTAAAATTGTTTCTTATGCACAAGGTTTCCAACAGTTGAAGTCAGCATCAGATGAGTACAATTGGGATCTGAATTATGGCGAAATTGCTAAGATCTTCCGGGCAGGTTGCATTATTCGTGCACAATTCCTGCAAAAAATCACCGATGCATACAATGAAGACGCTGCGATCGCTAACTTACTGTTAGCACCTTATTTCAAACACATTGCCGATGAATACCAGCAAGCTCTGCGTGATGTTGTTTCTTACGGTGTGCAAAATGGTATCCCAACACCCACATTCTCAGCCGCGATTTCTTATTACGACAGCTATCGTTCTGCGGTATTGCCAGCGAATTTGATTCAGGCTCAGCGCGATTATTTTGGTGCGCATACTTACAAGCGTACGGATAAAGAAGGTGTTTTCCACACCGAATGGCTGGTTTAATGATGAGATGTTTTTATAATGTCTAGGCATGCATAAAGTTAAGGTGCTGAATTATCAGCACCTTTTTTATTAAATGAAAGTATTCAACTGAGGATTACCACGTCAGCAGCCGTTGTGCCAATTTCTCCAACCAGTGTGCGATCTCGGCATCATGGAACAAAAGAAAGGCCGCGAGGCAGAGAATAGCAAGACCGAGTATTACCAGAACAGGAATATTATTCATATAATAATCGCTCATTTCCACTTGGTTAAATTATAGCAAAACATAAATTATATTAATTATTTTATAATGATTAATTGAATTTTATTCAATTATCTGTTTTCCGAAACGTTACTAAATCGGGTTTAGCGATGTGGCGGTAATCTTCTGTATTCAAAATAATCGAACGCTCCAGGCTGCCAGCATTAAATGCCAGTTCATCATAACGTTCGAACAATAGCGGATCGGCAATGAGCTTGAGGTCTGGGTGAAAACTAAATGGAGGAATGGCACCAAAAACACAATGGGTCAATTCAGAAACTTCTTTTGGGCTTGCCAAAGATGCCCGACTTCCTCCCACGTGTTTAGCCAGCGTTGCAAGATCAGCTTGTTGATCAGCAGGTAAGACAGCAAGGATATACTGTCGGTATCCGTTCCTTTTCACATGACAAACTAAGCCTTTCGCACCTTGTCCTAGAAGGGTTCCGCGTATTTTTGCCACTTCTTCTGAGCGACCGCCAGTTGCATGTTCCATCACTCGATAGCGGGCATTGTTAGCATCTAATAACGCCGTGAGGCGTTCGAAAATAGTGTCTTTTAGCAAAATATTCTCCTGCATAAATTTAAAGTAAAACTGATACCTGGTTTTTCATTTTACATAGGTAATTTTGATCTCGATCAAAATTACTGAGAAAGATAGGTGTCATATTGTAATTCAATTTACTTATATCAAGATTTGAAATACTTCAGAAAAATCTAAGGAGTTTCAAATGGCAGCATCAACGTTCTTTATTCCGCCGGTGAATAAAATCGGCATGGGGAGCCTGGCTGAAGCCGTGACATTAATAAAAAATTATGGCTACAGGCAGGCTTTGATTGTCACTGACCGCGTACTCAAGGAGATTGGTGTTGTTGGAAAGGTTCAAGCCTTGTTAGCGGATGTTGGCATAAAAAGTGCGATTTATGATGGAACGAATCCAAATCCAACGACAATTAATGTTAAGGAAGGTTTAGACGTTCTGCGTCAGCATGACTGTGATTGTGTTATCTCTTTAGGTGGGGGTTCACCACATGATTGTGCAAAAGGGATTGCGCTGGTGGCAACGAATGACGGGGATATTCGTGATTATGAAGGGGTTGATTGTTCCACTAAACCACAACTTCCTTTAATTGCTATTAATACTACCGCAGGAACGGCTTCTGAAATGACACGCTTCTGTATTATTACGGATGTTGAGCGTCATATCAAAATGGCCATTGTGGATAAAAATGTGACCCCTATTTTGTCGGTCAATGATTCGACGCTGATGGCCGGAATGCCAAAAGGATTGACTGCCGCCACGGGAATGGATGCATTGACTCATGCCATTGAAGCTTATGTCTCTACAGCGGCTAACCCTATCACTGATGCTTGCGCGTTGAAAGCGGTGACCATGATTAGTCGCTATTTGCGCCGTGCCGTTGAAAATGGCAATGATATAGAAGCTCGTGAGAATATGGCTTATGCTCAATTCCTGGCAGGTATGGCATTCAATAATGCGTCTTTGGGATATGTTCACGCGATGGCACACCAGTTAGGGGGATTTTATGATTTGCCGCATGGGGTTTGTAATGCCGTTTTATTGCCTCATGTACAGAAATTCAATGCAAAAGTGTCCGCTGTGCGCCTGAAAGAGATTGCTGCGGCTATGGGGGTTGACGTTCAGGCACTGAATGACGAGGAAGGGGCAGAAGCCTGCATTCAGGCAATCAGCCAATTGGCAAAAGCGGTGAATATTCCGTCAGGTTTGTCTGAATTGAATGTCAAAAAGGAAGATTTGCCAATCCTGTCAACGAATGCATTGAAAGATGCCTGTGGATTTACTAATCCGATTCAGGCTTCACATGAAGAAATTGTTGCGATCTTTAGTGCGGCAATGTAGCGGACAGTCAAGTGATCCCTGCAATTTTGCCATTCTTATGGTGAGATGAGGCAAAGAAGCCACTTCGTTTAAATTTTGATTAACGAAGTGGCTATTATTTTTTAATGATTCTACCCCGCCATGAAAACTAACTCTTGGTTGAGTGCCGCGCCTGCAATTGGCGGATGATATGACGGAGATCGAGATCTTGATCTTGGAGTAAGACCAACAGGTGATAGATTAAATCTGCGGCTTCATTGGTCAACTCTTCTTTATCATTGACTGTCGCTGCTAATGCGGTTTCTACCCCTTCTTCACCGACTTTTTGGGCGATGCGCTTTGTGCCGCTGGCATATAAACGGGCAGTATAGGAGCTGTCTGGTGAAGCATTTTTCCGGCTGGCCAGTAATTGTTCCAATTCGTAGAGAAACCCCCATTCGGTTTGTGCAGATGCAAAGCAGCTTTCCGTACCCTTATGGCAGGTTGGACCAACAGGGTTCACTAAAGCCAGCAAAGTATCGTTATCGCAGTCAGGATAGATTTCTGTCAGATTCAGGAAATGACCGGAGCTTTCGCCTTTTGTCCACAATCGCTGCTTAGTTCGAGAAAAAAAGGTTACCTTGCCAGAAATGAGTGTGATATTCAGTGCTTCTTGATTCATATAGCCCATCATTAACACTGTGCCTGAGATGGCATGTTGGACAATGACGGGCATCAGATTGTCCACTTTTTCCCAATCGAGTTTTTCAATGTCTTGAGGGGTTAATCGTTGTGCTGTCAACATGTTCTAACCTCGACACCTTGTGTAGCAAGATATTGTTTGAGTTCAGTGATATTAATGATCTGTTTGTGGAAAACGGAAGCCGCTAGAGCACCATCCACATTGGCAAGTTGAAAAGCCGCCAGAAAATGTTCTGCTGATCCGGCGCCACCGGAAGCGATCAACGGGACTGAACAGCGATCGCGCACTAATTTTAGCTGAGTCAGATCATAACCCTGACGGACACCATCCTGATTCATCATATTCAGAACAATTTCACCAGCCCCACGTTGTTGCACTTCTGTCACCCACTCTAGTGTTTGCCAGCGGGTTGCGGTAGTGCGATTTTCATCGCCGGTAAACTGGTAAACGTGATAACTTTCGGTTTTCTCATCAAACCAGGTATCAATACCGACAACGACACATTGGACACCGTAACGATCAGCCAGACGATTAATTAAATCCGGATCAGCTAATGCCGGGGAATTAATGGAGATCTTATCTGCGCCAAAAGCCAAGATTTGCCCTGCTGCTTCGACAGTTTTAATGCCCCCGGCCACGCAGAAAGGGATATCGATAACTTCAGCAACTTTGGCTACCCAACTTTTATCGACGACACGGTCATCTGAGGAGGCTGTAATATCATAAAATACCAGCTCATCCGCACCTTCTTGGGCATAGCGTTGCGCGAGGGGAACAATATCACCAATAATTTCATGGTGACGAAACTGTACGCCTTTGACGACTTGTCCATCCCGGACATCCAGGCAGGGGATTATGCGTTTTGCCAACATTGAATCGCCTCCGTTAAGGTGAATTTTTCTTCCAGTAATGCACGCCCGACAATCACCCCCGCGACACCGGATGCCGGCAAAAGAGAAATGTCGGCGAGACGGCCAATACCACCAGAGGCTTGAAACTGGATTTTCTGATATCGTTGGCAGATTTCCTGATACAGTGCAATATTCGATCCGCCTAATGTGCCATCACGAGAAATATCGGTACATAGAACATGTTTCAGCCCAACCGGGAGATAGTGGTCAATCACATCTTCAAGGGTTGCATGGCTGTTTTCCTGCCAACCACTCATAGCGACTTGCTTAACGCCACTTGTATTGATACGGATATCCAGAGCCAGAACTATGGCATTTGCCCCGTATTGCTGGAACCATTGCCTGACTAATTCAGGTTGAGTTACGGCCGTGGAACCGACGACAACTCGGCTTGCGCCAGCTTCAAATAAGGTTTTTACATCCGTCTCGGTGCGAATGCCGCCACCAACCTGAACAGGAACGGTAACGCCGGCCAATAACATTTTTAAAAGTGCAATTTGACGTTGAGTGGGATCTTTGGCACCAGTGAGATCGACTAAATGCAGTAAGCGGGCACCGGCCTGTTCATATTGTTGTAAGCGGGAAAGGGGAAAATGGCCATAATCCCGACGTTGATCATACTGTCCCTGATGCAGACGTACCACATTGCCATCGATTAAATCTAATGCAGGTATAATCATGTGATTACATCTCCAAAAAGTTTTTGAGTAATTGTGCGCCGGCGGCACCTGAACGTTCAGGATGAAATTGCACCCCAAAAAAATTATTTTTTGCAATGGCACTGCTGAAAGTATTGCCATATTCAGTTTGGGCGATTGTATATTCACCAACGGGCAGTGCATAACTATGAACAAAATAGAAACGGGTGTTATCGGCAATGTCACGAAATAGCGGATTATCTGCGTGTGCTTTCACTTGATTCCAACCCATGTGTGGTAATGGCAGTCCTTCAGGCGTCATTTTTTCGACAGCAGCGTCAATGAGTTTCAAGAGAGGAACGTTATTTCCCTCTGCACTGACATTGGCAAGCAATTGCATACCAAGGCAAATACCCAATACGGGTTGGGTAAGTGAATGAATCAGGGGAATTAATTGTCGTTGTTCAAGTTGTTTCATTGCCGCACTGGCAGTACCGACACCCGGTAAAAAGAGTTTATTGGCTGTCCGTATAATCTCTGTCTCTAAGCTCACAATAGGCTTGTAGCCTAACCGACGGATAGCATAGGTAACAGAGGTAAGATTAGCGCAGCCGGTATCCAGAATAACAACATTCATCATAACTTCCTTTATCGCATTGCTTACAAAACACCTTTGGAACTCGGCAAGGTATCGCCTTCTATGCGAATAGCTTGTCGTAATGTCCGACCAAAAACTTTAAACAGGCTTTCTGCCCGATGGTGATCGTTTTTGCCTTTGGTTTTCAGGTGTAAGGTGCATCCCATGGTGTAAGAGAGGGAACGGAAGAAGTGTTCAATCATCTCGGTACTTAAATCACCCACCCGCTGATGTTTAAATTCGGCTTTATATTCAAGATGCGGACGGCCGGAAATATCCAGGGCGCAGCGCGCAAGACACTCATCCATCGGTAGTATGAAGCCGAATCTGGCAATACCCCGTTTATCCCCCAGCGCTTGCTTTAATGCTTCTCCCAGGGCAAGACCGGTATCTTCAACGGTATGATGATCGTCAATATAGAGATCACCCTTGACGTGTATCTTCATGCGAAAGCCGCCGTGGGTCGCGATTTGATCCAGCATATGATCAAAAAAACCGACACCGGTATTGATGCGGCTTTCTCCTTCTCGATCCAGCCAGATTTCAATATCAATAGTGGTTTCTTTGGTTCTTCTTTCAACGTGGGCATGGCGATCAGTGCGGAGCAACTGGGCACAGATAGTTGACCATCCTGATAGTTCTGCGTGATAACGAATCCCTTTGAGTCCCATATTTTGCGCCAATTGCAGATCAGTTTCCCGATCACCGATGACATAACTGTTTTCAGTATCGATGATATTTTCGGCCAGATATTTTTGTACTAATCCGAGTTTAGGTTTACGGCAATGGCAGTGATCTTCTGGTTTGTGTGGGCAGATCAGTATTTCTTCAAAATGAATGCCTTGTGAGGTAAAAATTTGCATCATCAGCGCATGGGGGGGATCAAAATCTGCGTGTGGGAAATGGGATGTTCCTAATCCATCCTGATTGGTGACCATGACGAATTGATAACCCGCTTTTTGCAGGGAGAGTAAAGCGGGGATCACGCCAATCTCAAAAGCCAATTTATCAAGGCGATCAACTTGATAATCACCCGCTGGCTCGGTGATTAAGGTGCCATCGCGGTCAATAAAAAGTATTTTCTGACTCATGGGTTCTCCGTTTCCTTGATAGGTTGAGTTTGATTGGAAAGGGCGTCAATAGCACTGACTAACTGTTCACATTCATTCCGGCTGCCGACGGTAATGCGCAGGCAGTTTTCTAATCCCGGTTGTTGGCTTTGATCGCGTAAAATAATCCCTTGCTTCCACAGTGTCTTGAATACGAATTCTGCATTGATGAATTTCACTAGAATATAGTTGGTTTCGCTTGGAAACACTTTTTCAACTAACGCTAATTGACTGAGCGCTTGCTGGAGATAAGCTCGATTGCAGCTGATCTCTTCCACTCGATTTCTCATGATTTGAATCCCTGTTTCAGTGAGTGCTTGTGCAGCAATATCGGCGATAGGCGTAGCAAGTGGATAAGGTGCAATCACTTTTAGCATTAGCGCGATAATATCGGCAGAAGCCAGCGTAAATCCACAACGCAATCCAGCCAAAGCAAAAGCTTTCGAGAGGGTTCGCAAAATGACTAAGTGGGGATAATCTTTCAGCCAACGCGTGGTAGCATGGTGGGTAACGTGCTGCGGGTAAAATTCGATATAGGCTTCGTCAATAGCAACAATGGCACGGTTGCGAGCTAATTCCAGGATCTGGCGCAATGCAGCAGGGTCAATGGGGTTACCGGTAGGATTGTTGGGGCTACAGATATAGATCAGCTTGACGCAATCCAGGTTATTTTTGATCGCGGCAATATCGGGTTGCCAGTCAGCACAGACAGGGATCTTTTTCTGCGCTATGCCAAAGGTTTCGGCGCTAACGCTGTACATGCCATAAGTGGGGGGGCAAAACAGGACAGCATCGCGCCCTGGCTCGCAAAAAACCCGGATGAGCAACTCGATAGATTCATCTGCGCCACGGCTGACAAGCACTTGCTCAGGTTGCAAACCGGCGTAATCGGCGTAACGTTGAATGACGGTTACAGGTTGGCATTCAGGATAGCGATTAAGCGTATTTTCAGTGAGTTGGAAATGAGGTGCAATGGGATATTCATTTGCATTTAACCAGATATTACCATGACCCCCCAGACGACGGGCAGACATATAAGGAACTAACTTGCGAACGTTTTCTCTTGCCAATGAAGTGATATCAAAAACTGTACTCATGATGATTCCTTTTGTAGTGCTAAGTCTGCGTTATTCAAAGCCGCCATACGTAGCGTCACGGCATTTTTGTGCGCGATAAGCTGTTCTGCCTGTGCCAGTGTTTCGATAGTGGGGGCGAGGTTTCTTAATCCTTGAGGGGTGAGCCGCTGAACGGTCATTCTTTTCAGGAAATCAGCCAGGCCGAGGCTGGAATAAGTTGAAGTATAGCCATAAGTCGGCAGAACGTGATTAGTACCAGAGGCGTAATCGCCCGCAGATTCGGGTGACCAGTCTCCGAGAAAAATGGAACCAGCACTGGTAATTTGCTCAACCAGTTGCTCAGGCTGACGAGTCTGAATGATCAAATGCTCTGGACCATATTGATTGCTGATCGCCACACATTGGGGAAGATCTTCGGTAATAATGATTCGGCTGGCTTGCAGAGCCTGTGCTGCAATCTGCTGGCGTGGCAAAACTGCAAGTTGGGCTTCAATCTCACGGATAACGTGTACAGCCAGATTTTCGTCAGGGGTGACCAATATCACTTGGGAATCGGGGCCATGTTCCGCTTGTGAAAGTAAATCGGCGGCGATGAATAGGGGGTTAGCCTCACTGTCAGCGATAACCAGTACTTCAGACGGGCCGGCGGGCATATCGATTGCAGCACCCTCGCTCAGTTGGCTTACCTGGCGTTTGGCTTCGGTAACCCAGGCGTTACCGGGGCCAAAAATTTTGTCTACTTTGGGTACGGATTCAGTGCCGAATGCCATCGCTGCAATTGCTTGTGCGCCACCAATTTGGAATATCTCGCTGATCCCGCATAGCTGTGCCGCATAAAGTATTTCATCTGTGATAGGAGGAGGGGAACACAGAATGACTTTACGGCAACCTGCAATGTTGGCCGGTGTACCAAGCATTAATACAGTGGAAGGCAGGGGCGCAGAGCCGCCGGGAATATAAAGCCCAACAGAATCGATTGGGCGCGTAATTTGCTGGCAGCGAACGCCCGGGAGTGTTTCAATATCAACCTTTGCTGGTTTTTGTGCCTCATGAAACAGGTGAATATTCTTCATGGCCTGTTGCATAGCCTGCTTGATTTCAGGTATCAGGCGGGCGGCCGCTGTGTTTATTTCCCTAGTGGAAATTTGAATGGCTTCAATCGTCGTTTTGTCAAAGCGTTGGCTGAATGCTTGTAATGCTTGATCACCGTGTGTTTTGACTGTTTCCAGAATCTGTTTAACCGTACTGGAAATCGTATCGGATGCAGTCATTGCCGGGCGTGTCAGCAATCTTTTTTGTTGTTCTGGCGTGCATTCTTGCCAGCGAATGATGGTGTTAAAAGGATTCTTCATCAAGATTACTCCATCATTTTTTCAATGGGCAGCACCAGGATGGAACTGGCACCGAGTGCCTTAAGTTTTTCCATCGTTTCCCAAAACAGTGTTTCGCTGCTGACCATATGTACAGCGACGCGATTTTGTGCGCCTGCCAGCGGCAAAATAGTGGGACGTTCTGCCCCTGGAAGTAGAGCGATAATCTCTTCCAGTTTGTCATGGGTGGCATGTAGCATGATGTATTTGGATTCTCGCGCCTGAATGACCCCCTGAATGCGGAGCATTAATTTGTCGATAAGCTGTTGTTTGGTGTCCGGCATATCTCCACCACGTTGGATCATACAAGCTTTGGAGCGATAAATGACTTCCACTTCTCGCAAGCCATTCGCTTCCAATGTAGCGCCGGTTGACACTAAATCACAGATCGCATCAGCAAGCCCTGCACGGGGCGCAACTTCAACGGAACCATTAAGAAGGCAGGGTTTGAAGCGGATGCCCTTTTGATCTAAATAACGTTTTAATAAATGTGGGTAAGAGGTCGCAATGCGGGAATCTTGCAGACATACTACACTGGTATAATCGACATCAAGCGGAGTTGCCAGCGAAAGACGGCACTCGCCAAAATCGAGGCGGCGTAATGTTAAATAGCGAGGATCTTCTCCTTGCCCCTGACGAGTCAGTCGTTCTTCTTCAAGGACGTTTTCCCCGATAATGCCTAAATCAACAACACCATCCATCACAAGACCCGGGATATCGTCGTCACGGACACGTAGAATATCAATAGGCATATTCTCAGCGAATGCAATCAGGCGTTGTTGCTGCAAATTAATTTTGATACCACAGCGTGCCAGTAATGTTCTGGAATCATCACTCAGGCGGCCTGATTTTTGAATGGCTATACGTAAGCGTGTTTTATCTAACATGTGATGTTTTACCCCCATCTTCGTTTTCAGTCAGTCATTAATTTGTCGAATTCAGCAATAAAAAAACCCCCGGAAAATCTTCCGAGGGTTTTTTATCGCATTCATGCCACCGGAAGACGGGTTAGATGTCTTCCAGCACACAGCAGCCTGAAAGACTAATCAGGATGATGGTGATGATGATGGTTAAATTGAATACGAATCATTGATTAAGCTCTCTGTCTTTTTGATGGTGCGTTCGATGTAACATTCAGTGCTATTTTTATAGACAAAATAACACCCTATTGAATCATGTCGATGTACAATTATCGTTGTGATTAAGAATGAATTGTTTGTTGTTTAACCTATACGATTTTATATGTGAAAAGCAAATTCTTTTTTTAAAAATAGGTTTATTTTGATTTAACTGATTGTTTTAAAACAATATATGCTTTATTGCTATTCAGTAGATATATGCGTAATGTTAGCTAAGGTGACTTAATGGCCTAAGAATTAAAATGCATTGCTTGTGGGGGGGATCATGGTGAAAAAAGTTTCCATTATTGGGTTGGGCTGGTTAGGTATGCCATTAGCACAAGCATTACAACGTGGAGGCATACAGGTAGTCGGTAGTAAAACAACACCAGATGGTGTTGAAGCGGCATGTATGTGTGGCATCGATTGTTATTTATTGAACCTGGCTCCTCAAATTATTTGTGATGCAGATACGCTTGATCAACTGATGTCTGTTGATGTCCTGATTTTAACCTTGCCCGTTCGAGGCGTAGCAGGGGGTGGGGAAGCCTATGTAAAAGCGGTGCAATTAGTTGTTGATACAGCCCTTTCCTATTCAGTGCCAAGAATTATCTTTATGAGTTCAACTTCTGTGTATGGTTCGTCTGTGGGGTATCTCAATGAAGATGAACCTCTGTGCCCTGAAACCGAATCCGCAAAGGCGTTAGTTGTGTTGGAAAACTGGCTGCATCAACTCCCCAATACTTCGGTGGATATCTTACGTTTGGCGGGACTGGTGGGTAATGGACGCCATGCAGGACGTTTTCTTGCCGGGAAAAAGGCTCTTAAGGGAGGTGAGGATGCTGTCAATTTAGTTCATCAAGATGATGTGATTTCTGCCATTAAGCTTCTTATTCAACAGCCGAAAGGCGGGCATCTCTTTAATTTGTGTGCACCAATACACCCGAAAAAAGCGGTATTTTATCCGTTAGCCAGCCGTCAGCTTAATCTGACTCCGCCAGAATTTTTGCAGTCAGACAGTACAATCATTGGAAATAGTATCATTGGAAATAGTACAGAAATTGCAAGCAAAATGGTCGATGGGAGTCGTATTTGTCGGGTGTTAGGGTTTGAGTATCAGTTCCCTGATCCCGGCAGAATGCCAATGGGATAACCGAAAAACCTTTATGTTATTAGGTTGGAGTCTTATCGCATAACATCCTATATTAATAGCGTTTTTATGTTTTTATATCTACTCTGTCGATGCGACACGAGGTTGAGCAGTAGAGAAAAAGGGCTAGCGATGATGAAAAAAAGGCAGCAGATACCAATCATTAAATCTTTTACTTTTAGCTTAAGTGTTGTTTGGCTGGTGAGTGTCAACGCTTACGCGATGGAACAGCCGGCGACACCTGAAATTGATGCAAAAGCCTACGTATTGATGGATTACGCCAGTGGAAAAATCCTGGCATCAAATAACGCAGATGAGCGGTTAGATCCAGCCAGTTTAACGAAGATGATGACCAGTTATGTCATTGGGCAGGCGATCAAATCAGGGAAAATTTCTTCAGAAGATTGGGTTACCATTGGTCAGGATGCTTGGGCCACCGGAAACCCCGTGCTTAAAGGGTCATCCCTGATGTTTTTGAAACCGGGTGACAGGGTGAAGGTGATTGATTTAAACCGTGGTATTGTCATTCAATCCGGTAATGATGCCAGTATTGCACTTGCGGATTATGTCGCAGGTAGTCAGGATGCTTTTGTCGATTTGATGAATAAATATTCAGCGACACTAAAACTGACCAATACTCACTTTAAGACAGTACACGGTCTGGATGCCGCAGGGCAGTATAGCACGGCGCGTGACATGGCCAGTTTAAGTCAGGCGATGATCCGTGATGTACCAGAAGAATATGCGCTGAATAAAGAGAAAGAATTCACTTTTAATAATATCCGCCAACCTAACCGCAATCGCTTGTTATGGCATAAAAATATGAATGTGGATGGTGTCAAAACCGGGCATACAAGTGGTGCAGGTTATAATCTTGTTGCATCGGCGACTGAAGGACCAATGCGCTTGATCTCAGTGGTATTGGGAGCATCCAGTGATCGCGTCCGTTTTTCTGACAGCGAAAAACTATTGGCATGGGGGTTTCGTTTTTATGAATCGACAATACCGTTGAAGGCCAGTGATACCCTGGTGACGGAAAAAGTATGGTATGGAACCCGCCCGGAAGTTGCATTGGGGGTGGAAAAAGAGGCTTCTGCCGTCGTTCCCCGTGGACAGATAGGAAATGTGAAAGTGAGTTTTATGCTGGATAAAACCCCACTCGAAGCCCCACTCGTGCAGAACCAGGTTGTTGGTACGGTGAATTTTGTCTTGAATGATAAAGTGATTGACCAGCGACCATTAGTCGTTAAAGAAGCCGTGGAAGAAAGTGGTTTCTTTGGGCGTATATGGGATTTTGTGATAAAAACTGTGACGGGCTGGTTTAACGCGATTTTTAGTTAAAATCAAAAAAATTCATATCGCGATAGTAATGGAAAATGCCAGTCAGCAAAAAGTTGACTGGCATTTTTTTAGGGACTTTTGCTGAAAAAGTCGGTGCCCAGATTTTGATTACATGACAGAGTAAATCGCTGCGGAAATCGCGATTGAACCTGTTACGATAACAAAGATATTGCTTGGTTTACCTGCATATTTACGCATCGCTGGCACTTTGTAGATTGCGTACATTGGCATGATAAACAGAATCATCGCAATAATGGGTCCACCCAAAGATTCAATGATATTCAGGATACTTGGGTTGAGTGTCGCAACGATCCAGGCACTGATTAGCATAAATAAGCTGGTGATACGATTCAGCGTTTTTTGCTGAATAGTCTTACCGCGTGTGTTCATCATAGCTTTGTTGACAATACCATTGAAGCCTTCACGGGCGCCCAGGTAGTGGCCAAGGAAAGACTTAGTGATCGCGATAAAAGCAATGAGTGGCGCAATATACTCAATAGTTGGTATACGGAAATGGTTAGCCAGATAGGACAAGATAGTAATGTTCTGTGCTTTTGCTTCTGCCAGGTTTTCAGGTGATAGACTCAGTACGCAACTAAACACAAAGAACATGACTGTCAGCACCATCATGATATGGGCATAAGCCAGAATGCGTGAACATTTTTTCTCCGCATTTTCGCCATATTCTTCACGTTTTGCAATGGCGAAGGCTGAAATGATGGGCGAGTGGTTAAACGAGAAAACCATAACAGGAATGGCCAGCCACAGAGTAAATAACAGACCGGAATTGCTTGTCGAAGACAGGGAATTATTCAGTGACAAAGTATCAAAGATAGTCGTATTCCAGTGAGGGATTAAATACAGAGCCAATAGCATTAACACGGTGACAAATGGGAATACTAATACGCTCATCGCCTTAACGATAGCTTTCTCACCGAAACGAATAATACTCATTACACCGAGAAGTAATGCCAACGCCAGCAATGCACGTGGCGGAGCATTCATTTGCAGTTGGTGTACAATAAAGCTTTCGACTGTATTAGTCAGAGCAACGCTGTAGACGAGCAGGATAGGATAAATAGCAAAGAAATAGAGAATGGTGATGAGAAATCCGGCAACTTTACCAAAGTGCTCTTCTACCACACCAGTAATATCTTCACCGCTGCTTCTGCCTGACAGAACAAAACGGCACATGCCACGGTGAGCAAAAAATGTCATGGGCAGGGCAAGCACTGCCATGATAATCAGTGGAATCAAACCACCGATACCTGCATTGATAGGAAGAAATAAAACGCCGGCACCAATTGCTGTGCCATATAATCCTAACATCCATACAGTGTCTGATTTACGCCAGGTTGTGTAATCGCTTTTGCTTGCAGCAGAGGATACGATTGAACCTGCTTGAGATGTGTCCATAAATATCTCCGAAATAACGCGGTAAAGTAAAAAATTAAAAACTGCTAAACCCGCACATTAATTAGATGCGCGAGTTGGATTTTTTTATGTATAAGTTGTCAAATATTGCGTCGGTGTTTATTTAAACGTCTTTCATTGCCACATGCGTAATATGATTGAAATTTGTTCATTTAAAACAGAAAATTTTCAACTTATTTGCTCTATTTTTCGATTCCTGAATTCAAAAACTTAACTCCGGACTTTTGGTGGGGGGAATATAGTTATTTTCAGTGAAATGTACCGTGATCACTCTCGCAATTGCAAGATTTATATAGAAAAGGGATATTGTTATAAATACTTTTCTAAATGTTGATTAAATATTAAATAAAGCAAGATTTAATCTCTGTTAAAGGATCTCTCATTATTTTTATTTTAAATGCTAATATCCATTTGGCCTACTGCTTAAATATATTCATATATTAATGATCCTTTTTGTTTAATGTTGGTCTGGAGTAAAGTGGAACCATAAATGTCAATAACTTCATCTTTAATACGTCTTTGTTGGCAAGTATTTTTCATTTAACATTTTGATAAATAAAAATAAAATAAGGATGCCTCTTTGCTTTATGTAACATTCACCCTTTTGAGCAGAAATTTGGTTTTCATTGATGATGTATTAATAAGCATTTTAAATATAAATAGATTTTATGGGTAAAGTGTGTTCGTTTATTCTATCTTTATAAAGAAATCGTAATCATTTCAATGGCTATATATTGTTAAATATAACGATACCCCAGTCACAGAATGATGTGACTGGGGTATCGTTATCCTGCTAATTGAGAGGCTTGTTTCTGTGTGCTATTTGGACATCGATTGACGTTGTATTAATTTCTCACCCAACCCTTTTTGATCAAAAATCCACAGCAGAAGTGATAGAGCAAAGTGATTTTGTCTTGTAAACGTTCGCCATACTGGTTCCAAAATACTTGGGACAATGTACACCCTAACAAGCTGACTAAAAACGCGCCAACCATATCGATTGGCCAGTGAACGCCCACATAGACACGAGACCAAGCGATGGCAAAGGCCATGAGCATTAAACATAAACCTGACCAGATTCGATGCCAAAATAGAAATGCCAGGGCGAAAGTGAAGACGGTTGTGCCGTGGTTACTGGGAAAAGACCCTGTCGGAGCGTGGTAGAGAAAATGATAGCCAAAGCCTTCAACGAATGGCCTGTCATGTTGAACAACCACACCGATGATATAGGATGCTAACATACCCAAGGCAAAAGCAATGGTGGATTTACTGACAACGACGCGTTGAGATGCGATGACTTTGTCATCTCCCCAAAGCCAGCAAATGGCTAAGACAGCCGGGTAAATAAAGACGCAATATTTCGCAATAAAGATGGCAAGCGAGATCGTTGCAGGTGGTGAATCGGGTGTCGCATTAATAAAAGTAAACAAATTGTGGTTAAGTTGTTCTAGCAAAGTAAGCCTCACAAACGAGATATTGATGCAAACAAGATGATTCTATTTTATCAACTTGTTGTTAAAAACAGTAGTTTTACAAGATATAGTCACTAAAAAAAGGGAATGATGTTAAATCTTCATATTAATTTAGTGTTTGTTAATCTTACATGATAGATAATAAGAGAAGGTAATGGCAAAGAACGGTAACGTTTATCTTTTGACATTTTCCCTAACCTTCGGTGATCGTCGCTCACGGATTGGGCAACAAAAAACCCGATAGTCTTTAACCAAAGTGGATGACTATCGGGCTCCTCAACATGGGGACATCAAAGAAAAGCAGTGGCAATAATTAAGACTACATTGTGGTGTGAAAGTTCTCACCCCTGAGAAAAAAATTACAAAATTTTTTCGTCAACCCGTTATCTGGCTTGATTAGCTGTAGAGAGCCAGATTTTCTTTAGCGTACGCTTCAAAATCTGTGCAGCCACCAATATGTTTTTCGTCAATGAATATTTGAGGAACCGTTTCAACCGGTTTGCCGACTGTTTTTGATAAGTCTTCTTTAGTGATATTCTCAGCCCAGATATCAATATAGCGGTAGTCAAAGTCGTCACGTTCTTTTTTTAATCGCTCCGCTAATTCTGTAGCGCGAACGCAGTATGGGCAACCCGGGCGGCCGAAAATAACAGTGTACATATAAACTCCTTAGTGGTAATCATGACGATTTTCATAACTTGGCAACGGTAGTTACTATGCCTGTAAGTATGCGCAAAAAAAAGTGGGAAGTCCCTTTTATTGTAATTAGTGCCGCCAATCAGTGGGATTCAGGTATGATAGTTTTACTATCATGAATAGAAGTTTACTGAGTAATAAAAAATCTATTTTTCAGATTGGAACAGGTTAAAGCATGAATATTAACCCTTCAAAAGCGATGCGTTCATTAGCTGATATGCCTAAGTTAGTCATTTTATTGGAAGTATTGGGCATTGGCTTATTAGCACTGGCTTACTTATCAATCACTGATAGCATAATTTTATCACCTTTATTAATGACGACAGAGGTGCACATTGCTATGATCTTGTTGGGTATGGGGTGTTTGATACCCGCTACTATCCATATTATCTGGCGCGCGGTTTATAATCTTTCCTTTTTGGGAATTGATCATAAGAAAGCGGATACAAATCATCAGAGTGTCACTGATGATGAAAAAATAAAATAGATCAATTATTGTTCATTTTGCTGCCTGCGGGGGAGTTTCCTAACGTAGCATGTGTAACTTCTTGGTTATATGAGGTTAATTCGATGGATTCTATGGTTATTCCCGATTTGTCAATTCTACGTACATGGCTTGAACAGCTCAAGATCTCTTATTTTGAGAATGATTCAGGTTCAGTCTTGCATCTGCCTCATATGCAGAATATTGATGGCTTATTTGATGCCAAAATTGATCTGTTGGGTGATGCATTGCTGTTTTCTGCGCTGGCCGAAGTCAGACCTACCGCGATAGTGCCGCTGGTTGCCAATTTAAGTCAGATTAATGCCAGTTCTCTTACGGTTAAGGCCTTTCTTGATGTTCAGGATGAAAGCCTGCCTAAATTAATTGTGTGTCAGACATTCCCTATCGCTGCCGGAATGACTTTCAAGCAATTCTCCAATTTTATACAGCAAGGTGAAGAACAAATTGCTAATGTGATTTTTGAGATCCACAGCAATAATCTTCTCTATGTGACTCATGAGTTGGAAAATGAGATAGAAGCTGAAGCGGAAGATGACGAATCTTTGACGTCGACGGAGACGTCAACATTTACGTTGCACTAACATTTTTTTGATACGGTTTTCTTACAATGCAGTGTGTGCAGTATACCGTGGGGCATTGTCACTCCTGCCAGTGGCTCGATAAGCCCTATTCACAGCAATTATCGGATAAACAACAACATTTAAAACAACTGTTACAGGAAACATCAGTAGTACATTGGCTGACACCGGTGACCAGCAAAACCAGCGAATTTCGTAACAAAGCCAAAATGGTCGTCAGTGGCAGTGTCGAGCGTCCGTTGCTTGGTATGTTGCATCGTGATGGCAGAACGGTGGATCTTTGTGATTGTCCGCTGTATCCAAAATATTTTCAGCCGGTATTTGCTGTAATAAAAACATTTATCGCTAGAGCTGGTCTGGTTCCATACAACGTTGAACGAAAGAAAGGAGAATTAAAATATATTCTTCTGACAGAAAGCCGCGCTAATGGTGAAATGATGTTGCGCTTTGTTTTGCGTTCGGAAACAAAGCTGGCTCAGTTAGTACGGGCTTTGCCTTGGCTGAAAGCGCAACTGCCGCAAGCGACCGTTATCTCCGCGAATATTCAACCTACCCATATGGCGATTTTGGAAGGCGAAAAGGAAATCATTTTGACTGAGCGCAAAATGTTGACGGAAAGGTTTAACGGTATTCCGTTGTATATTCGCCCACGGAGTTTTTTTCAGACGAACCCGGATATTGCCGCCGAACTGTATGCAACAGCAGGGCGTTGGGTTAGGGAATTGGGCATTAACAGTTTGTGGGATCTGTTTTGCGGTGCGGGTGGTTTTGGTCTGCATTGCGCAGATAAAAAGACCAGGCTGACGGGGATTGAGATCAGCGCTGAAGCAATCAGTTGTGCGAAAAGTTCGGCTAAAAGTCTTGGATTGGAACACGTGGATTTTCAGGCGCTGGATTCCACACATTTCGCCCTTGATAAATCACAACTGCCAGAATTAGTTTTGGTAAACCCACCCCGACGAGGGATTGGCAAGGCGCTTTGTGAATATCTTAGCCGGATGGCGCCCAAATTTATTCTCTATTCAAGTTGTCATGCCGAGACGATGGCGAAAGATATTACGATGCTTAAGCAATATCGTATCGAGAAGATTCAGCTATTCGATATGTTTCCCCATACTGAACATTATGAAACCTTGGCCCTGTTAGTTCTTGACGTAAATTAATCACCTGGCTGATTTGATTACCCCGTGATAACGAGATGTTATCACGGGATAATTCAGTGTACAGGCTCATTAATGACGATGTTCAAATGATAACGCGCGCCGTTCAATCATACGCATCAGTAGCGTCAAAAGACCATTTATACAGAGATAAATTACCCCTGCTGCGACAAATACGGTGACATCATAACTACGCCCGAATTGGAGCTGGCTATATCCCATAATATCCAAAAGTGTGATCGTGCTGGCCAGTGAAGTGCTCTTAAAAATCAATATAACTTCATTGGAATAGGAAGAAAGCGCGCGCTTGAAGGCGTAAGGAAGCAGAATGCACATGGAATGCGCTCTGGACATCCCAAGCGCCTGACAAGATTGCCATTGCCCCACTGGAATCGCTCTGACAGCCCCGTAAAATAGCTGAGTTGAGTAGGCCGCGCTGTTCAACGCTAAAGTGATCATTGCACATAGCCACGCTTCTGACATCAGTTGCCATAGCCACGGATATTCTTTGAGTGATGGAAACTGCCCTGGCCCGTAGTAAATCAGAAAAAACTGAACCAGGAGCGGGGTGCCGGTAAACAGTGTGATATAGCCTTTTACCCCTTGCGACAGCACCGGCAATTTCATGGTCAGGATCATGGTCAGGGCAATGGCGAGAATGAGGGCAACCAGTAACGCGGCGAACGTTAAACTGAGACTGGTTTGCAAGCCCGGTAAAATTTCCTTGATATATGTAAATATCATGAAGCACCCCGTTCAAAATGGGTGGAGCGTGTTTCAAGTTGTTTAAGAATAAATTGGCTGATCAGGGTAATGATCAAATAAATGGCCGCCACGATCATATACCATGTGAACGGCTCCTGAGTTCGGATCGCAATACTTTTTGTTTGTAACATCAAGTCATTAACACTGATCAATGAAACCAGCGCTGTGTCTTTTAAGAGTACTAACCATTGATTACCAAGCCCTGGCAAAGCATGACGCCACATCTGAGGCAGAATTAAGCGAAAAAAGAGGCGACGTTGACTTAATCCCAGCGCTTGCCCCGCTTCCCATTGCCCTATAGGAATGGCTTTTAAGGCTCCTCGTAGTGTTTGTGATGCATACGCGGAATAGAGCAGAGACAGGGCAATAATACCGCATAGAAACGGGCTGACATTAAAGTTATCAATGTCTATCTGTATTTTAACGTGCCAGATAATGAGATTGATCTCAAAACCTTCTGACAGCGTGATCAGCAGTTGTGAGCTACCAAAATAGATAAAGAGCACAACTAAAATCTCAGGTAACCCTCGGATCAATGTCACCCAGCAGGAACCTAAAAATGCGAGGGGTTTCCAGCGCATGGATTCCCACGCAGCAAAAAACATGGCGAGGACTAGACCGACAATCAGCGAAGAAACAGCAAGGCCGACGGTGATTCCGGCGGCACTGATTAAAGATTGGAATTCATTCATTATGATTGAGTTTATTGTTCAAACCATTTTTTATAGAGAGTATCGTAAGTACCGTCTTGTTTAATTTCTGCCAGGGCTTTATTCAGTTTATCCCGTAAATCCGTATTACCTTTGCGAACGGCAATGCCTAAACCGATACCAAAATAGTTTTTGTCTGTGACCTTATTGCCAACCGCGTTTAATTCTTTATTCTTTTTCAACCACTCATTGACGACGGCGGTATCGCCAAACACAGCATCAAGGCGGCCATTTTTCAAGTCAAGGATCGCATTTTGGTAGCTGTCATAAGGCACAGTCTTAATCTCTTTGTGTTGCTCCATCAAATATTTCTGGTGTGTCGTGCCATTTTGCATCCCGACTTGTTTGCCTTTGAGGTCGGCAACTTGGGCAAATTTCCCTTTGACAGCAATAAAAGTGGCCGAGTTATCATAATAAATATGTGTGAAATCAACTTGTTTCTGGCGTTCTGGTGTGATGTCAATGCCGGCCATCAAAGCATCAAAACGACGGAATTTCAGGCTAGGGATCAGACTATCAAAAGCCTGGTTGGTAAAGGTACATTTTGTGTTGAGTTTTGCACATAAGGCATCCGCTAAATCAATATCGAATCCTTGGATCTTATTGTTTGCGTCAAGATATTCAAATGGTGGGTAAGTTGCTTCTGTTGCAAAACGGAGCGTCGCTTCTTCTTCTGCGGCGGTTGCTGATAAGGTCACTGCGCTTAGCAGAGCGGCAAACAATAATTTTTTCATAGCAATATCCTATCGTTTATAAAATTTATGGTTGATAACTGCTTTACTGTTTGTTTAGTCATCGATTATCGATAGACACTTCCTCTTTCAAGCTGCCCCTTACGGGGGATACTATTGCTTGAAATTTACCGACTTACCGATTCAGTAGGGTACTCAGTGTGACAAGTAATGAGCAAAGGCTTCTGTTTTCGGGTGCATAAAATGCGTTGCGTCACCTTTTTCAATAATATGTCCTTGTTCCATGTAGATAACCTGACTGGCTGTTTTGCGAGCCAATTCGACTTCATGAGTCACTATCACCTGTGTGATGCCAGTCTCTGCTAATTCTTTGATAATATCAATAACTTGGGCGGTTATTGCGGGGTCGAGAGCCGCCGTGGGTTCATCAAACAATAGAACCTGAGGCTCCATCATTAATGCTCGGGCAATCGCAACGCGCTGTTGCTGTCCACCGGACAGATGCAGGGGAAACCGGTTAGCAAATGCGTCCAAACGAAGCCGGGCAAGCAGTTTTGCCGCTTTTTCCTGCGCTTGGTGTTTAGAGTACTTCAATACCCGGCAAGGTGCTTCAATCAAATTATCCATGACGGTCAAATGAGGCCACAAATGGTATTGCTGGAAGACCATCCCCACTTTTTGTCGTAATGCCAGAATATCCTTGTGGTTGGGCTGTTGTTTGAAATCAAATCGGTGCGTTGTCACATTGAGTTGTCCAGAGTGAGGAATTTCCAGTAGGTTCAGGACGCGTAACAACGAACTCTTTCCTGCCCCACTGGGTCCCAGTAACACAACAGTTTCTCCCGATATACATTCAAAATTGATATCGAACAGAGCCTGATGCGAGCCATAGAAACAATTTATGTTTTTTAATTGAATGCTCATGCGAAAAATTTGAATAGTTAATTGTTTGATTGGATATTAATGTCATGAGCATAACTATGCAATAATATCCGCTAAAAATTGTTATTTTAATCGAATTAGTTAGTTAACTAATCAACCTGTGGGTGTTTGTTAGCCTATTTTTTGCCTTTTTGGAGGCCTGAACAGGTTGATTTTTCTCTTAAAAAAAATTTTTAGTCAATTAAAATATCAGGGAAACGGTGTTCTTCATTGAGTGAACAATGCAATAAACAACGGTGTCATTAAGCTTAAAATGAAACCATGTACGATAGCGGCTGGCACGATACTGACTCCCCCACAGCGTTGTAAAATCGGCAAGGTAAAGTCGATGGAAGCCGCACCGGTTAAACCTAGTGCAGTTGAACGATAGCGGTTGATGAGCATGGGAATGAGCATGATTGATGCCAGTTCACGAGCCAGATCATTGAAAAAGGCGGCACTACCCAGTACTGGCCCATAAGCGTCGGAAATTAAAATGCCGGAAAGCGAATACCAGCCATATCCGGAGGCAATGGCAAGGCCAGTTTTCGTCGGTAGCCCTAGCAAAAATGCGGCTAACACCCCGCCTAGCAAAGAGCTTATGGCAACAACGATCGCAATCATCGTGCCACGACGATCAAACAGTGTTTGTTTTAAGCTCATACCGTTATTGCGTAATTGGATTCCCACCAGAAAGAGTAGAAAAACCAAGACGATTTCACTGGCATGGCTGGAAGAACGCAGCCATGACCAATCGGTTAACCCAATCAGGAATCCCAATATTAATGCACCGCATAATTTGACGGAATCTAACGCCATATGTAACCGGGAAGGCGGTTTTTCCTGTTGATGACTATTAATAATCCACGGTTTTCGTTTATCTAAAAGGGAAAGGACGAGTAGGTTAATAATAAAAATGCACAGAAAAAATGTTGTCGCATACAGTAAGATAGACAGTAAGTTGCTGCTCAGATTTTCTAGCATGGCGAGACTCATGCCCATCAGAATCAGTATCAGATAAACCATTGCACTAATAAGCTGATGTACGAAGTTTAATAACGACTGATTATTTAAATGAATCAGATAGCCCAGCGTTAAAGGCAGGAGAATAATCAACAATCCTGAATACATGACCCATGTCCTTATCTAATAAAAAAATACCTTTTTGTCTGGTTTTCATAACCAAAACCAGACAAAAAGACGGGTAAATAAAATGAGAAGTGGAAGCGTCACCCAACAGCCCGGAGACAGTCACGGCAGAGGAAAGTGTATCATTTCTTTATTAGAAATAGCACGTTGTTAGATTACGTTTACCTTACCTACAGTAATATAGATAAGTAATCGGTTTTTATGGTGGGTATTTGTGATGAATCTTCTTTTTACCAAACGTCGCTGGATTGGAGCTGGGCTTATCCTTATTGCCACTGTAGCTGTATACCATTTCGTCTATGTACCGAAACCTATTGCCTATCAGACGACCCCGGTAATCACCGGGAATTTTGAACGGAATGTTCTGGCGGTAGGGAAATTGGATGCGATCAATAAGGTTGACGTTGGCGCTCAGGTTAGTGGTCAATTGAAAGAGCTTTATGTGAAATTGGGCGATAAGGTTAAGCAGGGGCAATTACTGGCACTGCTTGATCCGCAAACAGCACAAAATTCTGTGACAGAAATACAAGAAACGGCAAAATCACTGAAGGCTAATCTCCGTGGAGCAAAAGCAGAATTAAAGTTTGCACAGCTGAAAGTCAATCGTCTGAAGCATTTATTTAAATTGCAGTTGATATCTCATCAGGATCTGGACAACAGCATAATGGATATGCAGTCTAAGGCCGCCAGAATCGATGATTTAATAGCGCAAATTAAGCAAAATGAGGCCAAGCTTGATACTGCGCAAACTAACTTGCGGTATACCAAAATCATTGCCCCTATAGAAGGGACGGTAACCGATATTAAAACATTTCAGGGACAAACTGTGATTGCTGCCCAGCAAGCACCCACGATCCTGACACTTGCCAATCTCGATACTATGACGGTTAATGCAGAGGTGTCGGAGGCGGATGTGATCCGTTTAAAGCCGGGACAGAAAGTGTCGTTTACCATTTTGGGAAATCAGGAAAAGGAATTTCATAGTGTTCTGAAAGATATTCAACCAACACCACAAATTGTGAATAATGCTGTTTTCTACTATGCCCGTTTTGACGTCCCTAATCCCAGCCATCTCTTGCGTTTACAGATGACCGCTCAAGTCAAAATACAATTACAGTTACTGAATAATGTCTTGATGATCCCGATTTCAGTCCTGGATTTATCTTCTGTTTCAAACCAACAGCCATCTTCTGCTCAGTATGAAGTGAGTGTTTTGCGCAATGGAAAAGCAGAGAAACGTAAAATTACGATAGGGGCTTTTGATGACGTGAATGTTCAGGTGCTTTCCGGATTAAAAGAGCACGAACGCGTGATCATGAATCGGAGTGATAGCAGTGATAGGCACATAGAGGGTAGTGAATAATGAGTGCGTTACTGGAACTGAAAAGTATTAGCCGTAGTTATCAGTCTGGCGAGGGCCAGGTCAATGTGTTGCAGGATATTTCGTTATCCATCCAGGCTGGCGAAATAGTCGCGATTGTTGGTGCGTCTGGTTCAGGGAAGTCCACGTTGATGAATATATTGGGTTGTTTAGATCAATCCAGTCACGGCGAATACTGGGTTTCAGGGAGAAACGTTGCTGATTTAGATAACAATCAGTTGGCGGAATTACGCAGGGAATATTTTGGATTCATTTTTCAGCGTTATCATTTATTGACTCATTTAACAGCTGAACAAAATGTTGAGATACCGGCAATTTATTCCGGTATGTCTAAAATACAACGTCGTGAGCGGGCGATTGAATTGTTAAAGAGTCTTGGATTGGAAAACCGTATTTATTACCGGTCAAACCAGCTTTCAGGTGGTCAGCAACAGCGAGTCAGTATTGCCAGAGCACTGATGAATGGGGGCAAAATCATTCTTGCTGATGAACCAACGGGGGCATTGGACAGTGCTTCAGGCCAGGAGATGATTGACATCTTAAAGGCACTTTGTCAACAAGGGCATACGGTCATTATTGTTACCCATGATCCTAATATCGCTGCTCAGGCTCAAAGAGTGATTGAAATTAAAGACGGACGAATTATCAGTGATGTTCGTTCTTCTGAGCATCAGACATTGCCTCATCCCTCTTCTCCAGAAGCAAAAATGGCTAATGCGAAAAAAAGTTCACCAATCCAACAAACCTGGGGCCGTTTCAATGAGGCTGTCTTGATGGCATGGCGCGCCATGAATGTTAATAAATTACGTACCCTGTTGACGATGCTAGGAATTATTATAGGTATTGCTTCTGTTGTCACGATTCTGGTGATTGGTGATGCGGCAAAGTCAATGGTGTTATCTCAGATTAGATCCATTTCGACCGACTCTATATCGATTTATCCGGGAAAAGAGTATGGCAGTAATGAGGATTTGAGTTTACAGGCATTGAAAATGAGTGATGTTTCCGCCATCAAATCTCAGCCTTATGTTCAGTCTGTTTCTCCTAAGTTCATTTACAATGGGCGCTTGCGTCAAGGGAGGATAGATACTACAGCGCAGGTAGCTGGTGTGGGAAGTGGCTTTTTTCAGGTATATGCCATGAAACTGTCTCAAGGCGTCTATTTTACTGCCGAAATGATTTATCAGCAGGCTCAGGTGGTTATCATTGACGATAAGGCACGTCAGAAATTATTTCCTCATCAGAATGAGGTGATAGGAAAACAGGTGTTGTTAGAAAATATCCCGTTGACCGTCATTGGTGTCGTTGCACCAAAACAAGATATTTATAATACCGGTAATTTATTACAAATCTGGGTGCCTTACAGTACGATGAATAGCCGTTTAGTCAATCAAAGTTACTTGAATTTGATCGTTATCAGATTAAAAAGTGGCTATTCTTCTGATGAAGCAGAAAAAAAATTGAATCAGTTGTTGATATTCCGTCATGGTAAAAAAGACTTTCAGGCTGAAAGCATGAACAGGATCCTGACAGCCATGGATAAAACAACGCAAACGCTGCAAATATTTTTGACGCTCATTGCGGTGATTTCCTTAGTTGTCGGGGGGATTGGGGTCATGAACATCATGTTGGTATCTGTTAGCGAGCGTACCCGGGAGATTGGCATTCGCATCGCTGTTGGCGCCAGAACCAGTGACATTATGCAGCAATTTCTTGTGGAAGCCATTTTGGTTTGTTTTGTCGGAGGAATATTGGGGATTACCCTGTCATATTGTCTTTCTTTGATTGTACAAGTGATGTTACCGACGTGGGATTTTGTGTATAACCCGATTACATTTATTGTCGCGTTTGGTTTTTCAACAGTAATCGGCCTCACTTTTGGTTTCCTGCCTGCCCGAAATGCGGCGCATCTTAATCCCATTGAAGCACTTGCTAGGGAATAAAACAGCACGCCACAATAAGCGTGTAGCCTACTGTGGCGTGAACATTACGCATTTGTCGAGTCGCGTTCTTGTTTGGGTTTTGAACCATTGTCTACAGGAACAATCAAGCTGGCGTGATTACCCTTGGGGCCATGATTAACGCTAAAATTCACTGTCTGCCCAGCTTTCAATGTTCTATAACCATCCATTTGAATGGTTGAATAGTGAGCGAAAATATCTTCGCCTCCGCTGGCCGGGCAAATAAATCCAAAGCCCTTTGCATTATTGAACCATTTAACAGTACCTGTTTCCATACTTCTCTATCCCTCGTATCTCGATGTCGGGTTTAGGAGTCACTAAAAATGTTGAAATATGAACAGACACCCAGGACAGAAGGCGGTGTTCGCAAAACATACTGTAGTGAAATTCATTACGTCGTCAAGCTGATAAATCACGTCAAGCTATCCCAAATGATCAAAGTTTGATATAGATAACGGTCTGAGATTTTTAGATGAAATTCCTGATTCGCTCATCAAAGAGGAGTAAGCAGAGTGGGCGATGAAGTGATAAAATAGAAAGCAGCAGAATGAATGAGTTCATACTAAAATCCAGCGGAAAGTGAATACCCAGTGGAATAATAATGACTGAGTTTTATAACAATTTGAAAGTTGAAGAATTTATTGCGGATGATGCAAAACAAAAACGACAACCGCCATCAATGTATAAGGTCATTCTTAATAATGACGACTATACCCCCATGGAGTTTGTGGTTGACGTATTGCGAAAGTTCTTTTCTTATGATGTTGAACGAGCAACGCAACTAATGCTGGATGTCCATTATAAAGGGAAGGCAGTTTGCGGAATTTATACGGCAGAGGTCGCAGAAACTAAAGCTGCGCAAGTGAACATGTATGCTAAGGAGCACGAGCATCCGTTACTTTGCACGCTAGAAAAGGTCTGATCTGGCTCACTGAATTTAGGAGGAGGTGCTTATGCTCAATCAAGAACTGGAGCTTAGTCTCAACATTGCTTTTGCCAAAGCAAGGGATAACAGACATGAATTTATGACTGTAGAGCACCTGTTGCTGGCGTTGTTAAGTAACACATCAGCGCGAGAAACACTGGAGGCTTGTAAAGTCGATCTGGCAAAATTACGCCAGGAGTTAGAAAGTTTTATTGCACAAACCACCCCGTTGTTGTCTGAAAATGATGACAGGGATACACAACCTACATTAAGTTTTCAGCGTGTTTTGCAACGTGCGGTATTTCATGTTCAATCTTCGGGGCGCTCGGAAGTCTCTGGCGCGAATGTTTTAGTTGCCATTTTTAGTGAACAGGAATCTCAAGCCGCTTATTTACTGCGTAAGCATGACGTCAGTCGCCTGGACGTTGTCAATTTCATTTCTCATGGAACGCGCAAAGATGAATCAGATAATGATTCTCACCACAGTGTCAATCCGGTTCAGGAAGAGCCGGCGATGAGTGATGACCGAGTGGAAAATTTCACGACTAACCTGAATCAATTGGCGCTGAAGGGGCAAATTGATCCACTTGTCGGCCGTCAGCATGAATTGGAAAGAACCGTTCAGGTGCTGTGCCGTCGTCGCAAAAATAACCCTTTATTTGTTGGGGAGTCTGGCGTTGGTAAAACGGCGATTGCTGAGGGGCTGGCATGGCGCATTGTGCAAAAAAATGTTCCCGAAGTGATGCAGAATTGTACCATCTATTCTCTGGATATCGGCTCATTGCTGGCGGGAACAAAATATCGCGGTGATTTTGAGAAGCGCTTCAAATCTTTGCTAAAAACCTTGGAGCAAGACAGCAAAAGTATTCTTTTTATCGATGAAATCCATACTATTATCGGTGCCGGTGCCGCTTCGGGTGGGCAGGTGGACGCAGCGAATCTGATTAAACCGCTGTTGTCCAGTGGGCGTATACGGGTCATTGGCTCAACGACTTATCACGAATTCAGCAATATTTTTGAAAAAGATCGGGCGTTAGCTCGCCGATTCCAAAAAATTGACATTCTTGAGCCGTCATTGGAAGAAACGATCCAGATTATCAATGGGCTGCGTACTAAATATGAAGCACACCATGATGTCCGTTATACCACAAAAGCCATCCGCGCTGCGGTTGAGTTATCGGTGAAGTACATTACTGATCGTCATTTACCAGATAAAGCCATTGATGTGATTGATGAAGCCGGTGCGAGAACAAGACTAGTGCCCGCCAGCCGCCGTAAAAAGACGATCAATGTTTCGGATATTGAGTCTATTGTTGCTCGTATCGCTCGTATTCCAGAAAAAACGGTATCAGCCAGTGATAAAGATATCTTGAGAACACTGGATGATCGTTTGAAAATGTTGGTTTTTGGTCAAGACAGAGCGATTGGTGCCTTGACGGAAGCCATTAAAATGAGTCGCGCAGGGCTAGGGCAGGAACATAAACCTGTCGGGTCTTTCTTGTTTGCCGGGCCGACGGGCGTCGGAAAAACGGAAGTGACAGTCCAACTAGCCAAGGTATTGAATGTTAAATTATTGCGATTCGATATGTCAGAATATATGGAACGCCATACAGTCAGTCGCCTCATTGGCGCGCCTCCGGGTTATGTTGGATATGATCAGGGAGGATTATTAACCGATGCCATCATCAAACATCCTCATTCTGTACTGTTACTGGATGAGATTGAAAAAGCCCATCCTGATGTGTTTAACTTGCTGTTGCAGGTGATGGATAACGGGACATTGACCGACAATAATGGCCGTAAGGCAGATTTCCGCAATGTGATTTTAGTGATGACAACCAATGCGGGCGTTCGTGAAATACAGCGTAAATCTATTGGTTTCACCGAACAGGATAACAGCACGGATGGCATGGAAGAGATCAAACGGATTTTTACACCGGAATTCCGCAATCGTCTTGATGGCATTATCTGGTTTGATGCACTCTCTGCTGAAGTTATTCAACAAGTTGTTGATAAATTTATCGTCGAGTTACAAGCTCAATTGGACGAAAAAGGCGTTTCTCTGGAAATCAGTGCAGATGCCCGTCAGTGGTTATGTGATAAAGGCTATGATAAATCAATGGGGGCTCGCCCTATGGTTCGTGTCATCCAGGATAACCTGAAAAAACCACTGGCAAATGAGCTGTTATTTGGCTCCTTAGTGCATGGCGGTTCGGTCAGGATCAAACTGGATAAATCTAAACAGGCATTAATATACGATTTTAAGAGCAATCAAAAATCAAACAGAAAGAAATCTGAGGATGCGGTGTTATAGCTCTCAGCATTAAACAGTCAGCATCAAACAGTGCAAAACGAAATAGTGACAAGTACTTTCGGTGACAGAAACGGGTGACCAGTAGTAGTAAAAGGTATGGTAGTAAAAAATACAGTAAAAAAACGTAGTAGCCACACCACAGGTGAATGTTAGAAAATACGATCACCTGTGGTGCTGAAGGTACCTTAATCAGCGGCTACGGAAAGTGATACGCCCTTTTTCCGGATCATATGTAGTTAGCTCAACTGTAACCTTGTCTCCAGTCAGGATGCGGATATAGTTTTTACGCATTTTTCCCGAAATATGAGCAGTGACAACGTGCCCGTTGTCTAATTCAACGCGAAACACGGTATTTGGTAGTGTTTCTAACACAGTACCTTGCATTTCAAAACTATTGTCTTCTTTGGCCATCTAATCCTCTAAATGTAACAACCATGGTTTTTAACCGGCAAGATAATGCCGAAAAACCATCATTATGTAAAGGAATGTCGTCTTTTAACCCATCATTTTATATACGATAAGGTAATGGTGAGTGACATTCCCACCTTGAACAGTATTAATCTCTAAGAGACCATTATAAATCCAATCTTTGTACTAACCAGCAACCTGATTGCAATGATTGCTTTCTTAATTGATAAAGATACTGGAGAAATATTTCTCTTGGAATATTTTTAGCGCCCAATGATTCTGTATGGTGATTTAATACCTGACAGTCAAACAATTGGCCACCATGACGCAAAAAATGGTGATAAAATGCGACAAAAGCACATTTGGAGGCATTTAGCATTTTGCTAAACATTGACTCACCACAAAATAGTGTACCGACACTTACACCATATAATCCCCCTACAAGCTGATGGTTATACCAGACTTCGACCGAATGTGCTAAGCCTTCATCATGTAAGGATTGATAACTTTTTTGAATGTCTGCCCCAATCCAGGTGCCTTCTTGCCGTTGGGCACAATGGTATATCACTTCATCGAAAGCACAGTTTACCGTAATTTGGTAAGTATGTTTGCGAATAAAACGACGCAGTGTTCGGCCAGTATGTAATTCTCCAGGGATCAGTACCGCCCGGGGATCGGGAGACCACCACAAAGGAGGTTCATGAGGTGAATACCACGGAAAAATCCCCTCATGATACGCTACTCGTAAACGTTCTGCACTCAGATCTCCACCAAACGCCAGTAAACCATTAGGTTCAGTTAACGCATTTGTTGGGTGGGGGAAGGTATATGAGTTATCCAGTTGAGCTATTGGCATAAGCTGAATCACCTGTGTTCTGGATATTCCGGTAACAGAGAAAATTGTTGCCGCTGGTAAAACTGATAATAACGGCCTTGCAGAGCCAGTAGCGCACTGTGTTTGCCTTGCTCAATAATACACCCTCCATCCATCACGCAGATTCGATCCATATGTTGTAATCCGGTGAGCCGATGGGTCACAATAATCAGTGCCTTGTGCTGGCAGTGACGGCGTAACAGCAACAAAATCTGTTGTTCTGTATCTGCATCCAGCCCTTCAGTTGGCTCATCCAGAAGCATCAAAGGAGCGTCGTGTAACAATGCTCTGGCTATTCCCAAACGACGCTGTTCTCCTCCAGAAAGCTGACGCCCGCCTTCGCCTAACCAACAGTTGAGTTTTTCATCCGTGTCGAGCAGGTATTCTAAACCAACGAGCTGTAATAGGGTGATTAATTCATCGTCATTAGCATTTGGTTTTGCCAATAAAAGATTTTCTCGCAAAGTGTGGCTAAATACATGTATTCGTTGGGGAACAACGGACATCATTGATCGCAGCGTTGCCTCATCATAGTAAGAGATAAGGTGTTGATTAAGTTGAATTTCACCACTATTGATATCCCATGCACGGGTCAATAATTGTAAGAGGGTTGATTTTCCACATCCTGTTTTTCCCAATAAAGCAATATGTTCGCCTGGCGCCAGGGAGAGAGAAATATTTTTCAATACAGGTAAGGGTTGACCAGGATAGGTAAAATCAACATTTTTTATCTCAAGGCTGAGTTCATTATGTGCCTCAACCCCATATGAAGGGAAAACAATTTCCGGTTTTTGATACATCAACTGAGAAACACGGGTCGCAGAAGAAATGACTTGCCCCATATGCTGAAATGCAACGGTAACCGGTCCAAGTGCTTCGAATGCGGCAAGGACACAGAATGTAAACAACGCAATGAATGCGCCAGCCTGACTATTTTCGCCTATGCCTGCTGTAGATAACCAAAGAACCAACGTCACGGTGATGCCAGTGGAAAAAATCATGATGGCTTGTGCAAGCCCGGTTAAACCGGCTTGTTTTTGTTGTTTTGTTAACCAATTATTTTCAACGTCGGTCAGGGATTGGCGAAAACGTTTAAGGGCACCGAATACGCTCAGTTCAGCTTGCCCCTGTAACGCACTGATAAGTAGTGTACGGTACAGACCACGTTGGTGGGTAATCTCTCTGCCGCAAGATTTTCCTGCGTGGTAAAACCCGACAGGTAATATCAGCAATAGCCCCAGCATAATACCGCCAATGGTGTAGGCGAGGGTAATATCAAGAATCCCTAAGCCAAATGTCAGTATTAAAATGACGACCAATGCCGCAAGGACAGGAGAAATAACACGCAGATACAGGTGATCCAGTGTTTCGACATCGGCAACAAGCCGGTTTAACAATTCCCCCTGACGAAAGCGGGCTATACCACCGGGAGAAAGAGGCAGTATTTTTTGAAAAGCAAAAACGCGTAAGTGCGCTAATACACGGAATGTGGCATCGTGGCTGACAAGCCGTTCACTATAACGGCCAGCGGTCCGAAAAATAGCTGCGCCACGCACGCCAGCGGCAGGTAGCATATAGTTGAACGTATATAATCCTGCAAATCCGGCCAGCGCTGTGCCAGCAAGAAACCAACCGGACAATGTTAACAACCCGATACTGGCCAGCAACGTGACCATCGCTAATATCATGCCTAAGCTAATGAGCAACCAATGGCGGCGATAGAGTGTGAGGAATGGGAGTAATACACGCATGATCAAAGCTCCACACAACGGTGAGATAACAAACGAGAAAATGCACCTTGAGACTGGCTTAAAGTTTGATAATCACCCTGCTCAATGAGTAACCCATTTTCCATGACCCAAATTTGGTCATAGGATAATGTTTCTTCCAGCAAATGAGTCACTAATAATGTCGTTTGCTGATGAGATGCCTGATTTAAAGCCATCATCACACGTTGTTCGCTATGCGCATCAAGACTCGCGGCTGGCTCATCCAGTAATAGTAACTGGCAGGGATTCAATAATGCTCGTGCCACCGCGATACGTTGGGCTTGCCCGACAGACAGGCGAGCCGCATTGTCACCGACTACCGTTGCCATTCCATTCGGGAGATCACGGATAAATTCACTGACATAAGCCCGATCCATCACATTTTGGATTTGTGCTTGTGTGGCATCATATTGACCGAGACGGATATTATCGAGCAACGTTTGTTCTGGCAGATGCGGATTTTGCCCAACCCAACTCAAGTGGTCTCGCCATTTGGTCAGATTGAGTTCACGCAATTCAATACCATTAATTTTTAGCGAACCGTGATAAGGCAGGAACCCGAGTAACACATTGATCAACGAACTTTTGCCGGCACCACTTTTTCCAACCAGCGCAATGCGTTGATGCTTATCAATCGTAAAATTTAAAGGGCCCGCAAGGTGATGGCCATTGTGGGATAGAATCTCCAGTTCACTGGCCTGAATGGCGACGGGGTTTATATCGGGTAGTGTTTTCTCACCGTTGGTTGTAATTTGCTCCCCATCACTGCTAAGCAAAGTGAAAAGCGATTCTGCTGCGCCGATCGCCTGAGCTTTTGCATGATAAAATGTCCCTAAATCCCGCAAAGGTTGAAAAAATTCAGGTGCGAGAATTAACGCGAGGAACCCCGAAAATAAGGTAACTCCCATGCCGTAACTGCCAAAATGCAATTCACCCAAATAGGAAAAACCGAAGTAAACAGCAACAACCGCGATGGAAACGGCGGCAAAAAACTCTAAGACGGCTGAAGATAAAAATGCCATCCGCAGTACTTCCATGGTTCTGCGACGAAAATTCTCGGTTGATTCTGTGATTTGTTTAACTTCGGCATCCCCCCGATGAAACAGGCGCAACGTTTCCAATCCGCGTAAACGATCGAGAAAATTACCGCTTAATCGACTCAGAGCAACAAAATTGCGTTGATTGGCATCTGCGGCACCTAAACCCACCAAGGCCATAAACAGAGGGATCAAGGGTGCCGTGACAAATAAAATCAGTCCGGCGGCCCAGTTAATCGGGAATACGGCAATCAGAATGAGGATAGGGATCATCGTCGCAAGCGCAATTTGGGGCAGATAGCGGGAATAAAAATCCTGCATATCTTCTATTTGCTCCAGGATAATGGTAGCCCAACTTCCAGCAGGCTTTCCTTTAACCCAGACCGGTCCCAGTTGTTCGAGTTTATCCAGTACCATGCTGCGGATTTGCTGGCGGATAATCTTGCCACAGATAAACCCGATCCGCTCCCGTATAGCATTAACCACTGCCCGTAATGTAAAAGCAGCAGCCAACATGAGAAATCGGTCGATAAGATTTTCGCGGGGAACATGATCCATAATCAAGGCTTGAAGGAGGGTAGCCAAGATCCAAGCTTGAGCGATAATCAGCAATCCACTGATCAGGCCAAGCAGCATGGATAAACGCAGCCATTGACGGGCAGGCGCAGTTTGTTGTTTCAGCCAGCGAACAAGTTCAGATTGTCTTGCTTTGTCCATAAGAAAAGTTTCTGATTAGCGGGTGATGATACGGAATATCAAAACAAGCTTATGTTACCTGTTAAAAAGCGCTACCGAAATAGCGCTTTTGGAAAAAGGGGAGATTATTGGGTTGCCAACCCGTCCAGGAAACGTTCAGCATCCAGTGCAGCCATACAGCCTGTGCCGGCGGAGGTAATCGCTTGACGGTACACATGATCCATCACATCTCCGGCCGCAAAGATACCGGGAACAGACGTCTGAGTGGCATTACCGTGCAATCCAGACTGAACTTTGATATACCCGTTTTCCAGTTCTAACTGACCGTCAAAAATGGTTGTATTCGGGCTATGGCCGATAGCGATGAAAACACCGGTAACATCCAGTTCTTCGGTATTGTCACCTTTTGTTTCCCGAATACGGATACGGGTAACGCCCATATCATCACCCAGAACTTCATCCAGAGTACGATCAGTATGCAGAATGATATTACCGTTCTTCACTTTCTCCATCAGGCGATCAATCAGGATTTTCTCAGAACGGAATGTATCACGACGGTGAATCAGATGTACCTCAGAGGCAATGTTCGCTAAATACAGCGCTTCTTCAACCGCGGTATTACCACCACCAACGACTGCCACTTTTTGTTTGCGATAGAAAAAACCATCACATGTTGCACAGGCAGATACACCACGGCCCTTGAACGCCTCTTCGGAAGGCAGTCCGAGATAACGGGCTGAAGCGCCTGTCGCGATGATTAAAGCATCACAGGTATATTCTTGTTCATCACCAAATAAACGAAATGGTCTGTTTGAGAAATCAACTTTCTGAATATGGTCAGAAATAATCTTTGTTTGAAATTTTTCAGCGTGCTGGAACATACGTTCCATTAAACCTGGACCAGTCAGACCTTCAGGATCGCCGGGCCAGTTCTCAACTTCAGTCGTAGTGGTCAATTGGCCGCCTTTTTCAACCCCGGTAATGAGGACGGGATTTAGATTCGCGCGGGCTGCATACACCGCAGCGGTATAACCAGCAGGACCTGAGCCAAGAATGATAAGTTTACTGTGATTGTCTGTGCTCATGAATACCTCATTTCCATTATCGCATATTGCAGATTTAGGGATTGTAGGAGAAATAATAAGTTAAAAAAAGCGATTATCAGATAAAATATTCATGTTATTAACGATTTTACTGATAGATAATCACGATGATGTCATCAAATTGTTAGAAGAGAGGGTTCCACTTTCTGTATCGAACATCATTTATACATTTGAGACATTAAGTGAGCGATTAAAACGATTTACTGAAAGTTTGTTTGGTATGTTGTCCTGATTTTTGTTCATTTACTTTGACAATCCGCTATGCATTTGCGAAAACATCTGTATAAGAGATAATTATCTACCTCGCTAATCAATTGTTTCTATAGAATAGATAAAATTAATGTGGATAATTTTCTCATTGAATATTAAAAATTGCCGTTAAGCTGTTTTCTGAACACCTGGCGTTTTAGAAGATAGTGTTCTGGGAGATCGTGTTCTGAGAGCGTTTTTCGGAACAGGATATTCGGGTAAATCGTGTTATATATCTAATGAATTTTAAGTTGCAACGTGGCTGCAAGGAAACAAAATCTCAAACACATAGAAATTTGGTGGCTGGATAGGTGAACATCGCCGGCATCGCAGCGACTTAGAAGATAAAAGAGATAATCACGCGAATGCCAGAAGATTGTATTCCGGAAATGATGGTAGACCTCAACCCTTGGTTACAGATTGAGTTTTTAGCCTTTGAAGACATCTTTTCCAGCTCAACCGATTGAAAGAGATAGGGAAAATGTTATAGGTATAGGAATATAAAGAGAGAGCAATAAGATGATAGATAATAAGAAGCGCCCAGGAAAAGATCTTGATCGTATAGATCGTAACATCCTCAACGAATTGCAGAAAGATGGTCGTATTTCTAACGTGGAGTTATCCAAACGAGTGGGTTTATCACCCACGCCTTGTCTGGAGCGTGTACGCCGCTTGGAGCGTCAGGGCTTTATTTCTGGCTACGCAGCGTTGCTGAATCCGCATTACTTGGACGCATCATTGTTGGTATTCGTTGAAATCACGCTAAACCGCGGTGCAGCAGATGTATTTGAACAATTTAACACGGCTGTTCAGAAACTAGAAGAAATCCAGGAATGCCATTTAGTTTCTGGTGATTTTGATTACTTGCTGAAAACGCGTGTGCCAGATATGTCTGCCTATCGGAAATTACTCGGCGAAACCTTGTTACGTCTTCCTGGTGTTAACGATACCCGTACTTATGTGGTAATGGAAGAAGTAAAACAGAGTAACCGTTTGGTAATTAAAACTCGTTAAATTTCTGTCTAAAATGTACAGATGCAAAACAGGAAAAACTTAGGTACACTCCTGTGTATGCATACAGTTTCAACGCTGAGCTGCCCTCAGCGTTGTTCCGTTTAATCAACAAGAAACCCTGGAGATCCTTTCTTGAACCAGGAATATACAGAAGACAAACGTGTTAAGTTGAAGAAAATAAGCAGTGGCCGTCGGCTTCTGGAAGCCGTTTTGTTGGTTATTGCTATTTGTGCTGTGTACTTGATGGTCGCGTTATTGAGCTTTAACCCCTCTGATCCCAGTTGGTCACAAACATCGTGGCATGAACCTGTTCACAATTGGGGTGGCAGTGTTGGTGCCTGGTTATCGGATACGCTGTTCTCCGCATTTGGTATTTTTGCCTATGCAGTCCCGCCGCTGATGTTTTTAGGTTGCTGGAATGCTTTCCGTCCAAAAGATAGGCAAGAGTACGTCGATTTCGTCATACTTGCATTACGCGTCATTGGTGCTTTGGCTCTGATACTCACTTCGTGTGGTTTGGCGGCGCTTAATATTGATGATTTTGATCAATTTTCTGCGGGTGGCGTTATTGGTAATTTATTCAGCGGTGCGATTTTGCTTCGGTTCAACCTGCTTGGATCAACATTGGCGCTGCTTGGTTTCTGGGCTGTTGGATTCACCCTGTTTACCGGCTGGTCGTGGCTCACGATTGCAGAAAAAATAGGTGCGGTTATTCTGGATGCATTGAGCTTTGTAGTCAATCGTGGTCGTCATGACGCTGAATATACGCCAGAAAATACATTAGATGCTGAGCGCTCAACCCGTGAGCAGACACAAACCGGGCAGGGTGATATACATGACACGAATAAATCAGCGGGCGCGAGTGAAAAGTCAGACGCAGATGAAGATGATGTGTTATTGACCGTGCCAACGGTGGTTGAATTAGCGAGTACCGCGGCAGATTTGCAACCTACAGCCGCTTCTTTGGCTATGGAAGAAACAGTGATATCCTCTCCAGCAGTAGATCAACTGGAAGTACAATCTCAGGAAGAAGAACATGGAGAAGCGGGGCATCAGGAACAAGAACCCATCCGCTATTCTTTTGAAGTCTCTGATCAAGACGCCTCCGGTACCCACATTGAAGCAGATAACGTTGTTGAAGCAGATAACGTTTCCCAGCCTATTTTGCATAGCCCGATTGAAATCAATACGCAGTCACACGCTGCATTCACGCTTGCGCCAAATGATGAAGAGAATTTGAAAAATGTGGCAGCAAATCTCGCCAGCCCGGTGGTGGTGACGAGAAATCCACAGGTGAAACAAGGTATTGGTCCTGAAATGCCTCGTCCAAACCCTGTCAGGATCCCCACCCGCCGAGAATTGTACGGTATTAAAGTCCCCTCTCACCGTTTGGCAGAATATAGGCAGCGAGAAGAGAAAGAGCGGCAAAATGAGCAGATTGCAGAAGCTAATGAACAGCAGATGGATGCTCAACAACAAGATATGTTGCGTCAGCAATTCCTCGATCAGCAACGTGAACGCTATGGCACCCATTTTGCAGAAGAAACCAGGGAGCGAGGTGAAGAAGAAACAGTGATCCACCAACAACCAACGGCGACTGAGTTTATAACAAATGGCGTGAATGAACAGAGAGCAGGGCAACAACAGGGTGCAATAGATAAACAGTTAATAGATGAACCAATAGATCAACAAAAAGCGCAGGAAGAAGCGTTACGAGTTGCTTTTGAGCAGCAGCAGCGTGAACGTTACCAAATGTATCCACCTGCATCTTCGGTTCAAATATTGACCCCGGATGAACAATCAGACGCGCAATCTTTCCCGCAGGCTAATCATCTCGATGAGCCGAAGCCAGTGGAATTCGCATCAGAATCACCGAGTCAACATATTCAGGAGAAAAATATAGCTGCTGAGCTTGATTCTCACGAATTGAAAAGTAAGCAATTACAGCAAGATAGCTTGTTTCATCCATTTTTGATACGCAATGATCAACCCTTGCCTAAACCAACAACCCCCATGCCCTCTTTGGATCTGTTGGCAGCACCTCCTGCGGAAGAAGAACCGGTTGATATGTTTGCACTTGAGCAAACCTCGCGTTTAATTGAAGCGCGTTTGAATGATTATCGCGTCAAAGCGGATGTTGTTGGCTTCTCTCCAGGGCCAGTCATCACACGATTTGAGTTGGATTTGGCACCAGGGGTAAAAGCCTCACGTATTTCTAACTTATCGCGTGACCTTGCTCGCTCATTGTCAGCCGTCGCTGTTCGTATCGTGGAAGTTGTTCCGGGAAAACCTTATGTTGGGCTGGAATTACCCAATAAAAAACGCCAAACAGTTTATCTGCGGGAAGTCCTGGATTGCGAGAAGTTTCGTGATAACCCTTCACCGCTCACAATCGTATTAGGAAAAGACATTGCAGGTCAGCCGGTTGTTGCTGATTTGGGTAAAATGCCACACTTATTGGTCGCCGGGACGACCGGTTCGGGGAAATCGGTAGGGGTCAATGCGATGATCCTCAGTATCTTGTATAAAGCGAAACCGGAAGATGTGCGCTTTATTATGATCGATCCTAAAATGCTTGAATTATCCGTTTATGGCGGAATTCCACATCTGTTGACTGAAGTTGTCACCGATATGAAAGATGCCGCTAATGCATTGCGCTGGTGTGTCAATGAGATGGAACGGCGTTATAAATTGATGTCAGCGTTAGGTGTACGCAATATTGCGGGTTATAACGATAAAATCAAACAAGCAGAAAATATGGGGCGTCCGATCCCTGATCCGTTCTGGAAGCCGGGCGACAGTATGGACGTAACACATCCTGTGCTGAAAAAAGAGCCTTATATTGTGGTCATGGTTGATGAGTTTGCCGATCTGATGATGACAGTCGGGAAAAAAGTGGAAGAATTAATTGCACGCTTGGCTCAGAAAGCACGAGCAGCAGGTATTCACTTGGTACTGGCAACACAACGCCCTTCTGTTGATATTATCACCGGGTTGATTAAGGCCAATATTCCGACGCGGATTGCCTTTACGGTATCCAGTAAAATAGATTCCCGTACTATCCTTGATCAAGGTGGCGCAGAATCATTACTTGGCATGGGAGATATGCTTTATTTAGCACCAAACTCTTCCATTCCTGTACGTGTTCATGGGGCCTTTGTACGCGATCAAGAAGTTCATGAAGTTGTGAATGACTGGAAAGCCCGTGGTCGTCCTCAATATATCGATAGTATTGTCAAAGGGGGAGAAGACGGCGAAGGCAGCCTGGGATTTGACAGCGAGGAAGAGCTGGATCCACTGTTCGATCAAGCCGTTGAATTTATCATTGAAAAGCGTCGGGTTTCCATTTCGGGTGTACAACGTCAATTCCGTATTGGGTATAATCGAGCCGCTCGAATTGTCGAACAAATGGAAGCCCAACAGATAGTCAGTTCACCGGGGCATAATGGGAATCGTGAAGTTTTGGCACCTCCCCCGCATGAACATTAATGACTGCGGTGAAATGCAATACACGATCAGCTTGCCGGCTGATAATAAAACGAATTGAAGGTATCTCGCACATGAAAAAACTGATTTTGATTGGTTGTCTGATGATGGGTGTGAGCACAGGTTCTGTGTGGGCTGATGCGGAGCAGGATCTACAAGGGCGTTTGGGGAAAGTGAATAGTTTTCATGCCAGTTTCACTCAAACCGTCACGAGTAATGACGGTTCAACAATCCAAAAAGGGGAAGGGCAACTTTGGATCAAACGCCCTAATCTGTTTAACTGGCATATGACCTCACCTGATGAGAGTGTGTTAGTTTCTGATGGAAAAACCTTGTGGTTTTATAACCCTTTTGTTGAACAAGTGACAGCAAATTGGTTAAAAGAAGCAACAGGGAATACGCCATTTATGTTAATTACCCGTAATGACCCGGCGGACTGGAAACAGTATAAAGTTGTACAGAATGGCAACAGCTTTGAGTTAACGCCGGATAACGCTAATGGCAATTTAAAACATTTTTCAATTACGGTGACGCCAGAGGGCACGATTCAAAAATTTACGGCTGTTGAACAGGATGGGCAAAAAAGTTCTTATCAATTAAAAGGGCAGCAAAACACCAACGTAGATGCGGCAAAGTTCAAATTTACCGTACCGCAAGGCGTCACGCTGGATGATCAACGCCAGTGAGGTATAAGTGAACAACCTTTCTCTTGATTTTTCACAGAATGAATTTCAGCCCCTGGCCGCAAGAATGCGGCCAGTCACATTGGATCATTATGTCGGCCAGCAACACTTATTGGCGGAAGGAAAACCGTTACCAAGAGCTATCCGGGCAGGACATCTCCACTCCATGATTTTATGGGGACCGCCGGGAACGGGAAAAACAACGCTGGCTGAAATCATGGGTTATTATGCGCAAGCTGATATTGAACGTATTTCGGCAGTAACATCCGGTATTAAAGAAATTCGTGGTGCCATAGAGAAAGCCCAACAAAACCGTAACGCGGGGCGTAGGACAATCTTATTTGTTGATGAGGTTCATCGATTTAATAAAAGTCAGCAGGATGCGTTTTTACCCCATGTTGAAGACGGTACGATTACATTTATTGGTGCCACAACCGAAAATCCTTCCTTCGAACTAAATTCAGCATTATTGTCGCGGGCTCGTGTCTATTTACTGAAACCATTGTTGGCATCAGAAATTGAACTCGTGCTTATTCAGGCCATGAATGATACAGCGCGTGGTCTTGGCGGGCAGAATATCGTATTACCCGACAATACTCGCCAGATGATAGCTGAACTTGTTGCGGGAGACGCACGCCGTTCACTGAATTTGCTGGAAATGATGTCGGATATGGCGGAAACCAACGCACAAGGGCTGCGGGTTTTAACGCCCGAATTATTGAAAGAAGTCAGTGGGGAAAGGAGTGCAAGGTTTGATAACAAAGGTGATCGATATTACGATTTAATTTCAGCCTTGCATAAATCAATCCGCGGTTCAGCACCTGATGCAGCACTTTACTGGTATGCCCGTATGATAACGGCAGGGGGGGACCCGCTTTACGTTGCTCGTCGGTTATTGGCGATTGCTTCTGAAGATGTAGGGAATGCTGATCCTCGTGGTATGCAAGTTGCGATTGCCGCATGGGATTGTTTTACGCGCGTGGGGGTGGCTGAAGGAGAAAGGGCTATTGCACAGGCGATTGTCTACCTTGCATGTGCACCGAAAAGCAATGCCGTTTATACCGCATTCAAAGCCGCTATGGCGGACGCGCAAAACAAGCCCGATTATGATGTTCCTGCCCACTTACGTAATGCACCAACGAAGCTGATGAAAGATATTGGGCTTGGTGAAACGTATCGTTACGCTCACGATGAAGCGAATGCATATGCTGCCGGGGAAGTTTATTTTCCCCCGGAAATGCAGCAAACACGTTATTATTATCCGGCTACCAGAGGGATGGAAGGTAAGATTGGTGAGAAACTAAACTGGCTAATGGCACAGGATCAAAATAGCCCAATAAAACGCTATCGTTAATTTTCCTGATGCGGTAAGGTTTATAGTCAATTCTCGCAAATCGATTTTTCAATAACAATTTTTTCAATAACCATTATTTTCAATAACAACAAAGCACAGGACTAGCATGCTCGATCCAAATATACTGCGTAATGAGCTAGACGCAGTCGCCGAAAAACTGGCTCGCAGGGGGTATACCCTTGATGTGGAGATGCTGCGTAAACGCGAAGAGCGTCGCAAAGTTTTACAAGTTGAAACTGAAACCCTGCAGGCAGAACGTAATTCCCGATCGAAGGCTATTGGTACAATGAAAGCCCGTGGTGAAGATATTGAACCACTGCGTCAGGAAGTCAATCAGTTGGGTGAAAAACTGGATTCAGCAAAAGCTGAATTGGAAGTCTTGCAAGCTGAAATTCGTCATATCGCGTTAAGCATACCAAACTTGCCAGATGATTCTTCTCCGGACGGAAAAGATGACAGTGATAATCTGGAAATCAGTCGTTGGGGTGAACCTCGCCAATATGATTTTGACATCAAAGATCACGTTTCGCTGGGTGAATTGACTGGTGGTCTGGATTTTGCTGCTGCGGTTAAATTGACTGGCTCACGTTTTGTGGTGATGAAAGGTCAGATAGCTCGTCTGCACCGTGCTATTTCGCAGTTTATGCTGGATCTGCATACTGAACAGCATGGTTATCTGGAAACTTACGTCCCTTATCTGGTTAATCAGGATTCCTTATATGGGACAGGCCAGTTACCTAAATTTGGTGAAGATCTGTTCCATACCAGACCACTGGAAGAAGAATCTGGTAGCCATTATGCGCTGATTCCAACCGCAGAAGTGCCTGTCACTAACTTAGTGCGTAACGAAATTCTGGATGAAAGTGAGTTACCACTGAAAATGACGGCCCATACGCCTTGCTTCCGTTCCGAAGCAGGATCTTACGGTCGTGATACCCGTGGCCTGATTCGTATGCACCAGTTTGATAAAGTTGAGTTAGTTCAGATTGTTCATCCTGAGAAATCCATGGATGCATTGGAAGAATTGACGGGGCATGCAGAAAAAGTCCTGCAATTACTGAATCTTCCTTACCGTAAGATGCTATTGTGTGTCGGTGATATGGGCGCAAGCGCAAGAAAAACGTACGATCTGGAAGTTTGGTTACCCGCGCAGAATACTTACCGTGAAATCTCATCTTGTTCCAACATGTGGGATTTCCAAGCGCGTCGTATGCAAGCGCGTTTTCGCGGTAAAGAGGATAAGAAAACTCAATTGGTGCATACATTGAATGGTTCTGGTTTGGCGGTAGGTCGTACTCTGGTTGCGGTGATGGAAAACTATCAGCAGGCAGATGGTCGCATTGCCATCCCGGAAGTATTGCGCCCTTATATGAATGGATTGGAATATATTGGTTAATCTCAGCTATTCTTAATAAAAAAGCGCCGCATAATGGCGCTTTTTTATCAGTATAGTGACTGTTAATGATAAATAAACTATTCGCTGATTAAATTGAAATGGTGTTATTCACTTTTGCTTACTTGTGGAGCATAAAAAATATTGCGATAGGTAGTATAATAAGTTGCCATGTACATAGGGATAGTAATCAATAAACCTAATCCAAATGGAATAGCAGAAATATACATAAGCACATTGATGAGTAAGAAAAAGATAAAACCACCCAGCAAATTTTGCTTTACTGCACTCAAGCTCATTGAAACAGCTTCTCCAAATTTCAGATCATTAATCATAATCAGAGCAGGAGCAAACCAGCTAAATGCAAGAGCAATGATAGAGAAAATAGCCATGATAACCCCTGCCAGAATTAAAGTAGAAATACCTCCTAGCAGTAGGGCAGGATCTGAGTTTTGTAATAAGAAAAAAAGTTGAAGTAGGCTTACACCGCCAATAAGCATAGACGCAAATAAACCGAGTATAGAGATACCAAAGGTTAGTGCTCCAACAGCAACCAGTGAACCCAATTTGTGCTTAAACCCAACGAACAGAGAACCTATTTTAAGCTCGCCTGTCATTCTTTGTTCCTCAGAAGCAACAATGATCCCCGCTGTGAAGACGGGTAAAATGAGTATAATTGCAAAAAATAAATATGGAATTATTAAGGCGAGAATACTGGAGACGACAACAAATGCTAATAAACTGACGGAATAGGTTAAATACAGTAAAAGCCATTTCAGCGGTTGTGCTTTAAACATGTTCCAGGCATTGCTAATCCATTCTATTGATGCGCCGGCACCAACTGCACGTCCGCCGGGAATAAATGTCTCTTTTTCTTTACTCAGAGAAACGTTCTCTCCTGATGTTGAATTAATCTCTTGATGATCCATCTTTTTTCCGATTTACCTTATTGAACGATTATTATTAAATTGGTCTTTCTCTATTTCCATCTCATTAGCACAAATTATGAGAAAAACGGCAGGATTATCATATAAAAATGATTAATCAACAAGCATTAGTTGCCATGATGATTAACGGATTAATGTGCAATTGCGCCTTAATATTGAAGGATATATTCTATTATTTTAATTTCATTTTATTATATAAATTTGGATTATATGCTTTTTTAAAAACTTAAAGAAAAAATCAAAATTTAAGCGCGAGATATTGTGAATTTCTAGAAGAAATTTTTTTATCATAAGCGTTATTGTATTTGATTTCACAACTAATAATTTATGAGTGTAATTTTATTTTACGTTATTACATGAAAAATAACTATTGTGTGATTAAATGCAGCATTGGCTCAATAATAGATTGAACCAATTGCAATTGATGGCGAAAAAGGGGAAAAAGCGGGGCTAATAGATGACTTTATGTCCATAACTGGACAGAATATCTTTTACTCTCTCCATGGTCTCTTGGGTTGGCGGTTTGACCCCTTCTAGCTGATATTCTTCACCCAGGGTAATCCATTTATGTTTGCCAAGTTCATGATAAGGCAATAACTCAATTTTCTCGATATTTTTCATGCCATGAGTGAATTCACCCAGCATTTGAACAGAATTGTCATCGTCTGACCATCCTGGTACAACGACATAGCGAATCCATGTTTTCTGGTTACGTTTTGCCAGATAACGGGCAAATTCAAGAGTCCGATGATTAGATACGCCGACTAATTTTTGGTGGATATCATCATTAAGCTGTTTTAAATCCAGCATCACTAAATCAGTGGCATCCAGTAATTCATCGATCACCGGATCATAACGGCGCACGAAACCATTGGTATCCAGACAGGTATGGATACCCTCTGCATGGCAGGCTCTGAACCAATCGCGGACAAACTCGGCCTGCAGAATAGCTTCACCACCAGAAGCGGTGACGCCACCTCCCGAAGCATTCATAAAATGACGATAGGTTATGGCTTCTTTTATGAGTTCTTCAACAGTGACCGCTTTTCCGCTATGGGTATCCCAGGTATCGCGATTATGACAATAGAGGCAGCGCATGAGACAACCTTGAAAAAACACGATAAAGCGAATACCGGGGCCATCTACGGTTCCGCAAGATTCAAATGAGTGGATACGGCCAAGTACGGGCATGAGAGGACTTCTCCAAAACTGACAAGCGATAAAGACCCCATTATTTAGGGGTCTTTAGTGTATGTCATTTTATTTCAATATAAGACAATGATATGGTTCTGATATTACATCGATTGAGTAAAAGTACGCGTGATAACATCTCGTTGCTGTTCTTTAGTTAAAGAGTTAAACCGCACGGCATAGCCTGATACGCGAATGGTCAGTTGTGGGTATTTCTCAGGATTTTCCATCGCTTCCAACAACATGTCACGGTTCATTACATTGACGTTCAGATGCTGACCTCCTTCAATATCCGCTTCGTGATGGAAATAACCATCCATCAGACCAGCCAGATTGGCTTTACGTACATCATCATCTTTACCTAATGCATTAGGCACGATAGAGAAAGTGTATGAAATACCATCTTTGGCATAGGCAAATGGCAGTTTAGCCACCGAAGTTAATGAAGCAACGGCCCCTTTCTGGTCGCGTCCGTGCATTGGGTTCGCACCTGGCCCAAATGGAGCGCCAGCACGACGTCCATCAGGTGTATTACCGGTTTTCTTACCATAAACCACGTTGGAGGTGATGGTCAGTACAGATTGTGTCGGAACGGCATGGCGATATGTTTGCAGTTTCTGGATTTTTTTCATGAAACGTTCAACCAGATCACAAGCGATATCATCGACACGTGGATCATTGTTGCCGAATTGAGGGTATTCACCTTCAATGTTGAAATCAATGGCTAAACCCGCTTCATCACGAATTGGCGAAACTTTTGCGTATTTAATGGCAGACAGTGAGTCAGCCGCAACAGACAAGCCCGCGATACCACATGCCATAGTGCGGAATACATCACGATCATGCAGTGCCATTAACGAGGCTTCATAGCTGTACTTGTCGTGCATATAATGGATAATGTTCAGGGCAGTAACATACTGTTTTGCCAGCCAATCCATGAAATGATCCATGCGTTCCATGACTTTGTCATAATCCAGCACGGCGTCTTTCATTGGCTCCTCTTTCGGGCCAACCTGCATTTTCATTTTTTCATCCACACCGCCGTTGATGGCATACAGCATGGTTTTTGCCAGGTTTGCACGGGCGCCGAAGAACTGCATTTGTTTACCCACAATCATCGGGCTGACGCAACACGCGATAGCATAATCATCGCTGTTGAAATCAGGACGCATCAGATCATCATTTTCATATTGCAGGGATGAAGTATCGATCGATACTTTTGCAGCAAACTTTTTAAAGCTAACAGGCAGTTTTTCAGACCACAGAATGGTCATGTTAGGTTCTGGCGATGGCCCCATGGTATACAGCGTATTCAGGAAACGGAAGCTGTTTTTAGTGACAAGTGTACGGCCATCCAAACCCATACCTGCCAGGGATTCGGTTGCCCAAATAGGGTCACCAGAGAACAATTCATCGTACTCCGGTGTACGTAGGAAACGCACCATGCGCAGTTTCATCACCAGGTGGTCAATCAGTTCTTGAGCCTGTTGTTCGGTCAATTGACCGGCTTGTATATCACGTTCGATGTAGATATCCAGGAAACTGGACACCCGGCCAAAAGACATGGCTGCCCCGTTTTGAGATTTAACAGCGGCCAGATAAGCGAAATAAGTCCATTGCACCGCTTCTTGCGCATTGGTTGCCGGATTGGCAATATCATAACCGTATTTAGCCGCCATCTCTTTGATTTGACCCAGCGCATGGTGCTGTTCAGCCAGCTCTTCACGCAGGCGGATAGTCGATTCTAAATCTTCGCCGTTTTCCAATTTTTCCTGTAAAGAAGTGAATTGCGCAAATTTCTCATCACGCAGAAAATCGATACCATACAGTGCTACGCGACGATAATCGCCGATAATCCGGCCACGACCGTAGGCATCAGGCAAACCCGTTAATACACCAGATTTACGGCATTTCAGGATATCAGGCGTGTAAACATCGAATACGCCTTGGTTATGCGTTTTCCGATATTCAGTGAAAATCTGTTTCAGTTTCGGGTTAAGCTCGCGCTGATAGGCTTTACAAGAGCCTTCGACCATTTTAATGCCACCAAATGGAATAATGGCACGTTTCAAAGGGGCTTCAGTTTGCAGGCCAACGATTTTTTCCAGATCTTTTTCGATATAACCAGCATCATGAGACGTAATTGTTGACGCAATGTCAGTATCAAAATCGACCGGCGCATGGGTACGGTTTTCGATTTTGATGCCTTCCATCACTTTCTCCCACAAAACATTGGTTGCATTTGTGGCGCCTGCAAGGAATGATTCATCACCTTCATACGGAGTATAGTTTTTCTGGATGAAATCACGCACGTTGACTTCAGTCTGCCAACTACCCTCGTTAAAGCCTTGCCATGCTACAGAAAATTTTTCGTTTAACTCGGACATGATACTTTTACCTTTTAACAGTGGAATTTTTAAGAAATCTGACGCGGAAGTCACTGAGTGTTTTTACTACCACGTAAATAAATCAACCAATAAGCCAACCCAACCAATACCGTACCACCAATAATGTTACCGATTGTGACGGGCACTAAATTGTCGGTAATAAAGCTCGAAACGTTGAGTTGTGGAAACTGTTCCGGGGTTGTGCCCACTTTTAGCCAAAATTCATCAGGAGCAAAATTTTTGATAACAATTCCGAACGGAATTAAAAACATATTCGCAATACTGTGTTCGAAGCCGCTGGCGACAAACATACCTATTGGGAGTATCAATACGAACAATTTATCGATTAGACTGCGACCGGCATAGCTCATCCAGACAGCAAGGCAGACCATCAGGTTGGCTAAAATACCCAGGCATACGGCCTCAATAAAAGAGTGATGCATTTTATGGTTTGCTGTCTGTAAGACATTCAGACCCCAGTCGCCGTTAGCAACAGCATGTTGACCGGAATACCAAATCAAAGCCATGAAGAACAGTGCACCAATGAGATTACCGAGATAAACGTTAATCCAGTTTTTGAACATTTGAGACCAGGTAATGCGCCCTGTTGCTTTTGAAATGATCGTCAATACGGTGGACGTGAAGAGATCGACACCACACACCACGACCAACATCAGACCAAGGGAAAAACAGATCCCCCCTGTTAACTTAGCCAATCCATAAGGAATGGAAGAACTTCCGGTGGTTGCCGTAATATAAAAAACAAAAGCAATGGAAATAAATATACCTGCCATGATTGCTGATAAATAAGTCACCGCAGGATGTTTATTGACTTTATAGACACCGCTATCATCAGCGATTTGTGCCATTACAGCAGGTGGAAATAAATTAAAAGGGTTGTCAGTTTTCATCCTAACACTCGCTTTATCCTTAATGAATGATAGCACGTATTGATGGTAACAAACGGGTACTGGTCTGAATTTGATATGGATCATGTTAGACTGAAAGGATGACGTAACAGGGCGATCTAAATGGGGTGTTTTAAACTTAATATAATGATTTATAATGAAAAAATATTTTTTAAAATTTATAAAAATATTTTATATAAGAACGTTGTTTTTGAGATATGACTTTTGCATTTTTGGCGTTAAAAGTAAAATGACAGGCTAAATTGTCATTGATTTGTTATGTTGAAATAAATGATATTTAACCTGGATTTTACTTTTAATGATTAATTTACGTTAAGTGAATAGATTATTCATTGGCCCAAAATTCACGTTTCGCTTTTTGCAATTTCTCATAAGCATTCAATAATGCTTGATGAGCTGGCAATGCGTTTAATTCTGAATCAATAGACCATAGGCCATAAAAACAGTTTTCGCCGGCAATCGCAGCAGAAGCCGCATCGACGGTGTTTTGACCGTACATTTTCACAAATGCCGGGTAATATTGTGCAGGGTTGCGTTCTTCTTCTTGAGTTAACAACAACAGGGTTTGCAGGCAGCGGTAATAATTAGCGCGTTCAGCGGTGAAAACAGAAGCATTGAAATCCTGTGTCCATTCAACCCAAGTTAGTGCCTGCTCCAAATCATTACCGGCCAATGCCAGCATCGATTTCAGTTCACCAATACGGAGATTACTCCAGCCGTTATCTTTACCCACAGCGATCCCCAATAACTCACGGACACGGGTAAAATCGTCCAGACCTTCATCATCCAACTGTTCGAGGAAAGCCAGATATTCTTCTGGTTGCCATTGGCTGTCCGGCAATGCCAGAATGGTGTTACGCAGATGAGTGCCCATTGTGTTATTGGCAATATGCAGATCTTCGACCGGATAAATATCTGACATGCCGGGAACCAGAATGCGGCAGGCGTAAACGCCGAGATGCTCATAATCGGTAATATACACTTCAGCATCCAGTTTATTAAAGATCCCCATCAGAGTCGCAAACTCTTCTTCTGTTGTTCCGCTGAAACACCAGTCAGCAAACGGATAATCAGCATCCTGCTTAAACAGATCCCAACTGATGGTACCGCTTGAATCAATAAAGTGAGTTTCCAGATTGGTATGCTCAGCAACTTCTTCATTGTCAAAACTGGGTGGTGTAAAGACATCCAGGTCTTTCAGACTGCGGCCTTGTAGCAGTTCGGTGACCGTGCGTTCCAGCGCAACACCAAAATCAGGGTGTGCTCCGAAAGAGGCAAAACAAGTGCCATTAGCCGGATTAAGCAGGACAACGCAGATGACCGGGAACTGTCCGCCAAGTGAAGCATCGTAGCAATAGAGTGGGAAACCTTCTTCCTGCAATTTATTGACAGATTCAACCACACTTGGGTAGCGGTTCATCACCGCGTGTGGAATTTCAGGCAAACTGATGCATTCGGCAATAATGCGATTTTTCACATAGCGCTCGAACACTTCAGATAACCCCTGAACCCGCGCTTCATTCATGGTATTGCCGGCTGACATGCCGTTGGAAACATACAGATTGCCGACAATATTCATTGGAATATAAATCGTTTGATTATCTGACTGACGAGTAAATGGCAGGGCGCAAATCCCCCGTTCTTCATGACCCGATTGCAGATCAACCAACTGACTGGCACAGAGCGCTTTGTCCGGGTTGTAAAAATGATGCAGACGTTCGTCTAAAATACCGTCTGGCAGAGCATCATCTTCTGGCAATGGAAACCATTTTTCATTTGGGTAATGAACAAATTCACCGTTGGCAACGGAATGACCGAGGTAAAAATCAGCAAAGAAATAATTTGTCGATAGACGCTCAAAATATTCGCCCAATGCAGAAGCCAAGGCCGCTTTTTTGCTGGCTCCCTTACCATTGGTAAAGCACAAAGGGCAGTCGCGATCGCGGATATGAACCGACCAGACATTCGGGACAGGATTCAGCCAAGAGGCTTCTTCAATATTAAAACCAAGGGACTCCAGCTTATGTTGAAAACGATTAATGGAGTCTTCCAATGCGGCATCTTTGCCTGGAATATAGGTTTGCGTCATCGTGAGTCACTTCAATATATGTTAAAGGCCCATATCATACGGCGTTTTTTTCATCCGCTCTATGACTTCCCAAAAATTAATGTTAATTAGAGTTTATTTATTCGGTGTTTACATAATAAAATAGCTTTTTTACAAGAGGTTAAATAATGAAAAAGACTAAAATAACAGCAATTGCCGGTTTTCTGGCATTAATCAGTGGTTCTGCTTTCGCGTTACCAAACATTACTGTTTTGGCAACGGGGGGCACCATTGCTGGGGGTGGTGAATCTGCAACTCAATCTAATTACACCGCGGGTAAAGTAGGTATTGATTCTTTGCTGAATGCAGTGCCGGCAATTAAAAACATTGCCAATTTGAAAGGCGAGCAAGTTGTCAGCATCGGTTCTCAGGACATGAACGATCAAGTCTGGTTGACGCTGGCGAAAAAAATTAACGCAGATTGTGATAAAACCGACGGTTTCGTTATCACTCATGGTACTGATACCATGGAAGAAACGGCTTATTTCCTCGATCTGACCACTCAGTGCCAGAAACCGATTGTGATGGTCGGCGCAATGCGTCCGTCCACTGCGCTGGGTGCTGATGGCCCACTGAACCTGTATAACGCCGTTGTTGTCGCTGCGAATGATAGCTCTGCAAATCGTGGCGTTCTGCTGGCGATGAATGACACTGTGATTCATGGTCGTGACATTAGTAAGCTGAGCACAACAGACGTTCAAGCGTTTCAGCCAGTAAACTCTGGCGCTCAGGGCTTTATTCACAACGGCAAAGTGAACTACTATTCTGCTGCGCCGGTCAAAGCTCACAAGGCATTCTTTGACGTGAGTAAATTGGAGCAACTGCCAAAAGTTGGTATCGTTTATAACTACGCCAATGCCTCTGATCTGCCAGCAAAAGCTTTTGTTGAAAACGGCTATCAGGGTATTGTCAGCGCAGGTGTCGGTAACGGTAACATCTATAAGTCTATTTTTGACACACTGACGCAAGCGGCTAAAGATGGTGTGGTGGTGGTTCGTTCCAGCCGCATTCCTTTTGGTTACACCACTCAGAATGCTGAAGTTAACGACAGTCAATATGGTTTCGTGGCTTCAGAACGGTTGAACCCACAGAAAGCGCGTGTTCTTCTGCAATTGGCGCTGACACAGACGTCTAATGTCGAAGAAATTCAGAACATGTTCAATAAGTATTAATTTCTGATTTAATCTTTAATCGCTGATATAGCAAAAGAGGAAAAGACATAACGTCTTTTCCTCTTTTTTTTACCAAAATAAAGATTAAATCATGATATCTGCTCAGTTTGAGATCTTATTCCGATTTATCCCACCACGAATAACCATTGCAGCGGCAGTGCGGGAGTGATAAAAACAATACATCCGATTGTATTTGTATCCATTAGATAAGGTAAGGTTAATGAGTCAGGTATATAATTTCAGCGCTGGTCCAGCTATGTTGCCAATAGAAGTATTACGACGTGCAGAACAAGAACTTTGCAACTGGCATGGTCTGGGGACATCTGTGATGGAGATCAGCCATCGTAGTCAGGAGTTTGTGGCTGTTGCGGCAGAAGCAGAAAAAGATCTCCGGGATTTATTATCCATACCTGAAAATTATAAGGTGCTGTTTTGTCATGGTGGCGCTCGCGGGCAATTTGCGGCATTACCACAGAATTTATTGGGTGATAAATCAACCGCAGATTATATCGTGAGTGGCTACTGGTCTGAATGTGCAGCGAAAGAAGCAAAAAAATATTGCACACCAAACGTCATTGATATCCGAGTAGAAACAGAGGGTATCACTCGTGTGAAACCGATGAGTGAATGGGACGTAAGCAGTGAGGCTGCTTATGTGCATTATTGCCCGAATGAAACCATTGAAGGCATTGCCATCTTTGAAGAACCTGATTTCGGTGATGATAAGATTGTGATTGCCGATTACTCATCAGCTATTCTCTCTGCACCTATTGATGTCAGCCGTTATGGTGTGATTTATGCCGGCGCACAAAAGAATATCGGGCCGGCAGGGCTGACCGTCGTCATTATTCGTGAAGATTTGCTGGGTAAAGCACACCCGCATACGCCGTCGATTCTGGACTACACGGTACTCGCGCAATATGACTCAATGTACAACACACCGCCGACATTTGCCTGGTATCTATCCGGCATGGTATTCAAGTGGTTGAAAGAACAGGGCGGGTTACAAGAAATCAGCAAACGTAATCATGCCAAAGCAGAACTGCTTTATCACGCAGTTGATAACAGTCAGTTATATATCAACCGCGTTGCTCCCCAAAATCGTTCTCTTATGAATGTCCCATTCCAGTTGGCTAACCCAATGTTAGATGACCAGTTTTTGGCAGAAGCTTATGAACACGGACTCCATGCGTTGAAAGGGCATAAAGTTGCAGGAGGTGCTCGCGCGTCTATTTATAACGCGATGCCTTATGAGGGTGTCAAGACATTAGTTGAATTTATGGCTGATTTTGAACGCCGCAACGCATAATTTTTTATCATCGTCGGGAGGAAATAAAGCCTCCCGATCGCAAACTTCCCGATTTTTCCTAAAAATTAAAAATAGATTCCAATTTAAAAACCGGAGACGCCTCTCGTTATGCAATCCCTGACGTTACAACCTATTTCCCGTATTAATGGCACGATGAATTTACCGGGTTCCAAAAGCGTTTCTAACCGCGCTTTGTTACTCGCTGCGATGGCTAAAGGGACAACCCGGCTAACGAATTTATTAGATAGTGATGATATTCGTCATATGTTAACTGCGTTGACGGCATTAGGTATTTCCTACCGTTTATCTGCTGATCGCACTGTCTGTGATGTAGAAGGTATTGGAGGTTGCATAACGGGCAAAAGCGGAATCGAACTCTTTCTGGGGAATGCGGGGACAGCAATGCGTCCGCTGGCTGCCGCATTATGTTTGGGAGAAAGCGGAATGAGTGTGGTATTGACCGGTGAACCCCGTATGAAAGAGCGGCCGATTGGTCATTTGGTCGATGCATTGCGTCAGGGGGGAGCAGAAATTGATTATCTTGAACAGGAAAACTATCCACCTTTACATATCAAAGGCGGATTTTCCGGTGGAAAGGTGACCGTTGATGGCCGTGTTTCCAGCCAATTTCTGACAGCGTTGTTAATGGCGGCACCTTTGGCAGCCAACGATACAGAAATCCGCATACAAGGTGATTTGGTTTCCAGGCCTTATATTGATATTACCCTGGCGTTGATGAAAAGCTTTGGTGTAATGGTAGAAAATGAACAATATCAGGCTTTTTATATCAAGGGACAGCAGCAGTACTTATCGCCGGGAGAGTATCTGGTTGAAGGCGATGCTTCATCAGCCTCTTATTTTCTGGCTGCCGCCGCCATTAAAGGTGGTACTGTCCGTGTAACTGGCATCGGTAGAAACAGCCTGCAAGGGGATACCCAATTTGCCCATGTTTTGGAACAGATGGGGGCGACTATTCGCTGGGGAGATGATTTTGTCGAATGTGAACGCGGCACATTGAACGGTATTGATATGGATATGAACGCGATCCCTGATGCGGCCATGACTATAGCAACAACTGCGCTGTTTGCTCAGGGCGAGACAGTGATTCGCAATATTTATAATTGGCGGGTCAAGGAAACTGACAGACTCAGTGCCATGGCGACAGAATTACGGAAAATAGGCGCCGTAGTGGAAGAGGGACATGACTATATTCGGGTTTCTCCGCCGGAAAAGCTCAGGCACGCTGAAATTGAAACCTACAATGATCATCGCATTGCGATGTGTTTCTCACTGGTCGCTTTATCGGATACCCCGGTCACCATTCTTGATCCAGGTTGTACAGCAAAAACATTCCCGGACTATTTTCACCAGCTTGAAAAACTCAGTCAATCTTGACATGTTGGAATAGAAATTTAGAGATAATTATGCTGCGTCTGTTTCTCTCACTGGCTGAGTGCGTATAATAAGGCAAGTTTTTTATTGCTTATTAATTAAGCAATTTTCTACATTCGGTAAATGACCTGTCTGTTATACGAATGTTACGCGAAGAGGAGGATAATGATGGCGGCGATAGCCCCAGTAATAACCGTTGATGGGCCAAGTGGTGCTGGCAAGGGAACATTATGTCAGGCTCTGGCTGAAGCATTAGATTGGCAATTGCTTGATTCGGGCGCTATTTATCGAGTATTGGCACTGGCTGCCATTCATCATCAGGTGGATATCCGATCTGAAGATGCTCTGGTTCCTCTGGCCGCAAATCTGGATGTTCGTTTTGTGCCTGCACAGGGGCAGCTTCTGGTCATTCTGGAAGGCGAAGATGTCAGTAATGAAATTCGTACCGAAACCGTTGGCAACACAGCTTCCCAGACGGCAACATTCCCACGCGTTCGGGAAGCGCTCTTGCGTCGGCAGAGGGCTTTCCGCATTGCACCGGGGCTTATTGCAGATGGCCGTGATATGGGCACCGTCGTATTTCCTGACGCACCAGTAAAAATATTTCTTGATGCCAGTGCGGAAGAACGTGCCCGTAGGCGCATGTTGCAGTTGCAGGAGAAAGGTTTTAGTGTTAACTTTGGACGGCTTTTGTCCGAAATACAGGAGCGAGATTTTCGTGACCGTCATCGGGCAGTTGCGCCGTTAGTGCCTGCACAAGATGCATTGATCTTGGACTCGACCAGCATGTCTATCGAAGAAGTGATTGATAAAGCACTAGCCTATGCGAAAAACACGCTGGAAATACCCGCATAATCTTAACTTTCTCAAATAGACTATTGCGATAGTGTATAAAGAGATGTATATAGCATTCTGGTGTATTGGTAGTGAAATATGCTGGTACACCAAAACACCTTGTAACAGGGAAACGTTGCGAGGTATGTAAAACAACCCCATTCGGCTGGAAGCTAAATGGACGTTAATTAAAAACCTTGAAGATCATTAACATGACAGAATCTTTTGCTCAACTCTTTGAAGAATCCCTACAGGTTATCGAAACTCGTCCAGGCGCTATCGTTCGTGGTATCGTCGTTGCTATCGATAAAGACGTTGTATTGGTTGACGCGGGTCTGAAATCAGAATCTGCAATTCCTGTAGAACAATTCAAAAACGCTCAAGGCGAGCTGGAAATCCAAGTTGGCGATGAAATCGACGTAGCTCTGGATGCGGTAGAAGATGGTTTCGGTGAAACTATCCTGTCCCGTGAGAAAGCGAAACGTCATGAAGCATGGCTGATGCTGGAAAAAGCATACGAAGAAGCTGAAACTGTCACTGGTGTTATCAATGGCAAAGTTAAAGGCGGCTTCACGGTAGAACTGAACGGAATCCGTGCATTCCTGCCTGGTTCACTGGTTGACGTTCGTCCAGTTCGTGATACTACTCACCTTGAAGGCAAAGAGCTTGAGTTCAAAGTCATCAAGCTGGATCAGAAGCGTAATAACGTAGTCGTTTCTCGTCGTGCTGTTATCGAATCTGAAAATAGCGCAGAGCGTGATCAGTTGCTGGAAAACCTGCAAGAAGGCATGGAAGTTAAAGGTATCGTTAAGAACCTGACTGACTACGGTGCATTCGTTGATCTGGGCGGCGTTGATGGCCTGCTGCACATTACTGATATGGCTTGGAAACGTGTTAAACACCCAAGTGAAATCGTTAATGTGGGCGATGAAATCACCGTTAAAGTACTGAAATTTGACCGTGAGCGTACCCGCGTATCGCTGGGTCTGAAACAACTGGGCGAAGATCCATGGGTCGCAATCGCTAAGCGTTATCCAGAAAGTACGAAACTGACTGGTCGCGTAACTAACCTGACTGACTACGGTTGCTTCGTTGAAATCGAAGAAGGTGTTGAAGGTCTGGTACACGTTTCAGAAATGGATTGGACCAACAAAAACATCCACCCATCCAAAGTTGTTAACGTTGGTGATGTTGTAGAAGTGATGGTTCTGGATATCGACGAAGAACGCCGTCGTATCTCCCTGGGTCTGAAACAGTGTAAAGCTAACCCTTGGCAGCAATTCGCTGAGACTCACAACAAAAACGACCGCGTTGAAGGTAAGATCAAGTCTATCACTGACTTCGGTATCTTCATTGGTCTGGACGGCGGCATCGATGGTCTGGTTCACCTGTCTGATATCTCCTGGAACGTGACAGGTGAAGAAGCAGTTCGTGAATACAAGAAAGGCGACGAAATCGCGGCTGTCGTTCTGCAAGTAGATGCAGAACGTGAGCGTATCTCTCTGGGCATCAAACAACTGGCAGAAGATCCATTCAACAATTACCTGTCTGTCAACAAGAAAGGTATCATTGTGACTGGTAAAGTTACTGCGGTTGACACAAAAGGTGCTACAGTTGAATTAGCTAACGGCGTTGAAGGTTACCTGCGTGCATCAGAAGCTTCTCGTGACCGCGTTGAAGATGCAACTCAAGTTCTGAACGTTGGCGATGAAGTTGAAGCTAAATATGTTGGCGTTGATCGCAAAAACCGCGTAATCAACCTGTCTGTTCGCGCAAAAGACGAAGCTGATGAAAAAGACGCTATCGCTACTGTGAACAAACAAGAAGATACAAACTTCGCGAACAACGCAATGGCTGAAGCTTTCAAAGCCGCTAAAGGCGAATAATCTAAGTCAATAACGGCGGGTAATATTTTCTAACATGATAATATTACCCGAATACGGTAGTTTAGGGAGGTACCATGACCAAGTCTGAATTAATCGAAAGGCTTGCAGAGCAACAATCTCACATGCCGGCTAAAACCGTTGAAGATGCAGTGAAAGAGATGCTTGATCATATGGCAGAAACGTTAGCCGCGGGTGAACGTATCGAAGTTCGCGGCTTCGGCAGTTTTTCTCTTCACTACCGCGCTCCGCGTGTGGGACGTAACCCCAAAACAGGTGAAAAAGTGGAATTGGAAGGTAAATATGTTCCTCACTTTAAACCTGGTAAAGAGTTACGTGACCGCGTAAATATCTATAGCAATAGCTAAAAGATATCAGTTATTACTTAATTAAACTAACGGCACCTTGTTGGTGCCGTTTTTTATTCATCCCGCTTCTGTATATCTGATTTTTGTGATGATGATTGAATCATTTTGCAACTCATTGTTTGCTTGAAAAATCATTTGCGACGTTATTCCACAATAGAATTTCTCTGCCTGGCAGGCAGGCCGGTGATGTAATAGGCTTGCCGATGTGAATGGAATGTCATGCAGAGGCATAATGGATGCAGTCTATAATATTTCTTCCTTTTACCGATTTATTTATCTTTTGGCGAAAACTAAAGCCGATTATCAGCCTGAATATGGCTGCATTAGCCATTGTACTTGGCATGTTACCTTTACTCTTTCTTGCCGAACTTCCTCCGCAAAAAGTCATTCACTATCTGATTTTTCTTGCATTTTTCCTGCTATTTTTGCCCTATAAAATCATACGAATAATTTCATTAGGTTTATGGGCATTTATTTTTGGCTGCTGGCATGGTCATCAAATATTGGCCCAATTGACTTATTTCAGTGAAACGTCTCGCACTGCAACGGTTCGGGTTGATAGTGTCTTGTTGGAAAATAAAACACAGGATAGTGATAGAAAAGCACGTTATCGTATTAAGTTAATGGAAAGTGACGGAAAATCTATTTTTCCGGCTTTATACGCATCAGTTTCATGGAACGCTCAGGAATCGTTGTGCGCTGGTCAAAAATGGCTGGTGACCATGAAACTCCGGCCTGTTCATGCTCAATTAAATCAGGGTAGTTATGATAGTCAACGATATTTGCTTTCTATACGTCAGCCGTTGAATGGAAAAATTATTGAGGCAAAACCGCTCGATAAAACATGTAATCTTCGACAAGAAATAATAACGAAATTATTGCCAGAGATTAAGCCAATACAACAAGCGGGTATTGCATTAGCGCTTTCATTCGGTGAAAGAGCGTGGTTAGATAAACCCACGCGTTTGCTATTACAACAAACAGGAATTGCTCATTTGATGGCAATTTCAGGCTTACATATTGCAATGGCCAGCTTATTTGGCTGGAGTCTGGCAAGAATCATGCAGTTTTTCTTTCCTACAAAATGGATTGGATTTCGTTTCCCGTTATTAATGGGCTGGCTAACTGCAATACTGTATGGGTGGTTGTCTGGCTGGGGCGTTCCGGCAGTCCGGGCAATATTATGGCTGACATTGTGGATTTATTTACGATGTAAAAGCAGGCTCTGTTTTTCATGGCAATGGGCATTATGGAGTGCTGCACTGATTTTGCTCTTTGATCCCTTAGCCATACTTTCCGATAGCTTCTGGCTTTCTTTCACGGCGGTTATGGCGCTGTTATTTTGGTTTTACTGGGTACCCTTACCTGAAAGAATACGTTATGGGTGGCGATGGATATGGTTGCGTGGATTGCATATGCAACTAGGTATGATGTTAATGCTGTTACCGTTGCAGCTTTTATTATTTCAAGGCATAAATATTGCCTCATTGGTCGCTAACCTATGGGCTGTTCCGGTTATCTCTTTTTTATCTGTACCCTTAGTGATGCTGGGGATTATGTGTCTCTTTTTTCCGGTTATCCAACCCTTTTTATGGCAACTTGTTGATTACATTATTTTATTTGCATTGGCGCCCTTGCCGATCTTGGCACATTCATGGATTGACACAGGTAATTATCCCATCATGATTACGTTAGCCGGATGGTTTTCTGTTGTCATTTGGCGCTTAGGTTGGTGGAAATCTTATCAATGTCTATTGGGTGTTTGCATTGGCATTATGGCGTGTTATTCCAAGCGTTCCAATGATGAACAATGGCGTTTTTCGATGCTGGATGTGGGGCATGGATTGGCTTTAGTGATTGATAAAGGCGGAAAGGCGATCGTTTTTGATACAGGTAATCGTTGGGATACGGGGAGTATGGCAGAAAAAGTCATTGAGCCTTATTTGCGTTGGCATCGGCTAATGCCGGAACAAATCATCCTTAGTCATGAACATTCAGATCATACAGGAGGAGTAGGATACCTTGTTGAAAAATATAAGGGTATAAAAATCAGAAGCCCTTCATTGAATCATGATCACTTGCCTTGTATTCGTGGTGAACAATGGTTATGGCAAGGGTTAAATTTTAAGGTTCTCTGGCCACCAGAAAAAGTGGCGAGTGTCGGAAATAATCAATCTTGCGTGATCCGTATTGATGATGGTAAACATAGTTTATTATTAACGGGGGATTTGGAGAGGCAGGGTGAATATCGCTTATCGGCGCTTGAGAAGGATCAGCTACATGCCACCATCTTGCAAGTTCCTCATCATGGAAGTAATACATCTTCTACTTCGGTATTTATACGTAAAGTTAAACCGCAGTATGCCTTAGCTTCAGTTGCACGCTACAGTCCGTGGCGATTGCCTTCAATCAAGGTGAAGCAGCGTTATGAAGATGTAGGCATTGAATGGCATAGCACCGCCGTTTCTGGTCAGATAACCGGCTATTTTTATGATGAAGACATTCGGTTAAAAGGTTATCGACAACAAATAATGTCACGGTGGTATCATCAGTGGTTTGGTATTCGTAGCAATCATGAGTAGAATGATTCGCTATTTCTTTTGGTTTTGGTAACTCAATAATGAATGATAAAGACCTTTCTACCTGGCAGACCTTTCGCCGATTGTGGCCGATCATTACTCCCTTTAAAGTTGGCCTGTTAGTCGCGGCGGTTGCACTTGTTATGAATGCTGCCGGTGATACATTGATGCTTTCCTTGTTGAAGCCCTTGCTTGATGAGGGTTTTGGTAAGGCAGACATGAGCGTATTGAAGTGGATGCCACTGGTTGTTATCGGGTTGATGTTGTTGCGTGGCATATCTGGTTTTGTATCAAGTTATTGTATATCTTGGGTATCAGGCAAGGTGGTCATGCAGATGCGTCGTCGTCTGTTCAATCATATGATGGGGATGCCTGTTTCCTTCTTTGACCAGCAATCCACGGGAACGTTGCTTTCTCGTATTACATACGATTCAGAACAGGTTGCGTCCTCTTCCTCTGGGGCATTAGTCACGGTTGTTAGGGAAGGGGCATCAATTATTGGCCTGTTTATCCTGATGTTTTACTACAGTTGGGAGCTTTCCCTCATATTGATTGTCATCGCTCCCATCGTTGCGGGCGTAATTCGTCTTGTTTCCGTGCGTTTTCGTAATATCAGTAAAAATATGCAAAACAGCATGGGGATGGTAACAACCAGTGCTGAACAGATGCTGAAAGGGCATAAAGAAGTGTTAATTTTTGGTGGTCAAAAAATCGAAACTGAACGCTTCGACAAAGTCAGCAACCATATGCGCCAACAAGGGATGAAAATGGTATCGGCTGATTCCATTTCAGACCCGATTATTCAGTTGATTGCTTCTTTTGCATTGGCATTTATTTTGTATGCGGCCAGCTTTCCGGAAATTATGGGGGCGTTAACCGCAGGGAAAATTACCGTGGTGTTTTCATCCATGATTGCCCTGATGCGTCCATTGAAATCGCTGACTAACGTTAATGCTCAATTCCAACGAGGGATGGCGGCGTGTCAGACGTTATTTACTATTTTGGATATGGAGCAGGAAAAAGATGACGGTAAACGGGAAATCAAAAAAGCAACAGGCAATATTGAATTCCGTGATGTCACTTTCTGTTATCCAACCAAAGAGTGTCCGGCACTGAAACGTATTTCCATGACGATCCCAGCGGGCAAAACGATTGCATTAGTTGGCCGCTCAGGATCAGGTAAATCGACCATTGCTAATCTTCTCACGCGTTTTTATGACGTGAATGAAGGTGGAATTATATTGGACGGTCACGATCTGCGTGAATATACGCTGGCTTCTCTACGTAGCCAAATTGCGTTGGTTTCGCAAAATGTGCATCTATTTAATGATACGGTTGCCAATAACATTGCTTATGCCAGCGAAAAGAAGTTTAGCCGTGCAGAAATAGAAAGAGCGGCAGAAATGGCTTATGCCATGGACTTTATTGAAAAACTGGATAAGGGTCTCGATACGATGATCGGTGAAAATGGCGTCTTGCTTTCAGGCGGACAGCGCCAGCGTATTGCTATTGCTCGTGCTTTATTGCGTGATTCCCCTATTTTGATTTTGGATGAAGCCACTTCTGCGTTAGATACGGAATCTGAACGGGCAATTCAGGCTGCATTGGATGAATTGCAGAAAAACAGAACGTCACTGGTCATTGCTCACCGTCTGTCTACTATTGAAAATGCCGATGAAATTATTGTCATTGAAGATGGAAATATCATAGAAAGGGGTAATCATACCACGTTGGTGGGACAAGAAGGTGCATATGCACAGTTACACAGGATGCAGTTTGGCCTATGATTGAACGCATATGGTCAGGCCGCTCATGGCTGTATATCGTATTATTACCATTATCAGCCCTTTATGGGCTGATAAGCGGTTTACGTCGTTTAAGTTATAAACTGGGATTGCGTCGTGCCTGGAAAGCGCCGCTGCCTGTCGTCGTTGTCGGTAATTTGACGGCAGGGGGCAATGGTAAAACCCCGGTTGTTATCTGGCTCGTTGAACAGTTGCAGCAAAGAGGCTATCAGGTTGGTGTTGTTTCGCGTGGCTATGGTGGGAAGTCAGAACATTATCCGCTATGGGTTACCGATGAAGTGACAACGGCACAAGCCGGCGATGAGCCCGTTTTAATTCGTCGCCGTACTGGTGTGCCGGTTGCGGTGGCACCCAAACGCGCTGAGGCTATTCAGGCATTATTGGTGCATGCTGTGGTTGATATCATCATTACCGATGATGGCCTTCAGCATTATGCCTTGCAACGTGATTATGAGATTGTCGTGATTGATGGCGTTCGTCGTTTTGGTAACGGTTGCTGGTTGCCTGCTGGTCCCATGCGAGAGCTAGCAGGGCGCCTCAATAGCGTTAATGCAATTATTGTCAATGGTGGCACCCCGGAAGCAGGTGAATTACCAATGACCCTAAAAGGAAATTTGGCAGTCAATTTGTTGACGGGGGAAACACGAAAAGTGACTGATATTCCCAACGGTATTGCAATGGCCGGAATTGGCCATCCCCCGCGCTTTTTTGCAACATTGCAGCAATTGGGGGCAGTTTTGCAGAAAACACACGCTTTTGCTGATCATCACGCTTACGAGAAAGATCAGCTACTGGCTTTGGCAAATAGCACCCAAAATTTGTTGATGACAGAAAAAGACGCGGTGAAATGTTTCCAATTTGCGCAACCTAACTGGTGGTATTTACCTGTACACGTCGATTTACCAGCGGAAAAAGGGCAAAAAGTCGTGGATGATATTTGTGCTTTACTGCCAGAAAGAAACCCTCGCCGATAAAATCGGACCATTCCTGCCAATGAAACAAAATAAGGAAAACGAAACAAAGCAACAAAGTTAACGGTGATACATTGCTTATGGTATTCTGAGCCGCATTAAATTGAAAACCCGTTACTTGGGGGGATATATGGATCACCGTTTACTCGAAATCATTGCTTGCCCGGTATGTCATGGCAAACTCAGTTATGATAAAGAAAACCTTGAACTGATTTGCAAACTTGATCGTCTCGCTTTTCCTTTCCGTGATGGCATTCCAGTGTTGCTGGAAAATGAAGCTCGTCTCTTGCCCGCAGAGGAAAATAAATAGTTCATGTTTACCGTTATTATTCCGGCTCGTTTTGCTTCCACACGTTTACCTGGCAAGCCATTGGCTGATATTCATGGCAAGCCCATGATTGTGCATGTTATGGAGCGTGCTGCCCGTTCTGGCGCTGATCGGGTGATTGTGGCAACAGATCATCAAGACGTTTTTGATGCTGTGATTGCCGCAGGGGGGGAAGCTTGTATAACCAGTGAAAATCATCATTCAGGCACAGAGCGTTTGGCTGAGGTTATCGATAAATATCAATTTGCTGATGATGAAATTATCGTCAATGTACAGGGTGATGAACCACTTATTCCAGAACAGATTATTCAACAGGTTGCGGATAATTTAGCGGGCAGTGGTGCTGGAATGGCAACACTTGCCGTGCCGATACAAGATGCGGAAGAGGCATTCAATCCTAATGCGGTCAAAGTTGTGATGGACTCGAAAGGTTATGCGCTCTATTTTTCTCGCGCGACAATCCCGTGGGAACGTGATCGTTTTATGCAGTCAAAAGAGACGGTGGGCGATAATTTCCTGCGTCATATTGGCATTTATGCGTATCGGGCAGGATTTATCCGGCGCTATGTTCAGTGGGCGCCGAGTCCATTGGAACATATTGAAATGCTTGAGCAATTAAGAGTGCTTTGGTACGGTGAAAAAATTCATGTAGCCAAAGCACTGCAAGTCCCCGGCGCAGGTGTTGATACACCAGAAGATCTGGTCGCAGTGAGAAAAGCGTTTATTGCACGCTGTTCTTCTTAGGTGAGATAAATATCAGCCGGATTTAAAAGAGAATGAGGGAATGTATACCCCGTTCTCTTTTTTCTTGCAAACAGGCGTTATTTCTTATCGTCTTTTGGCTGAGCATCTTCTGGTTTCTCGGTTTTCATATCCCTATTTATTACCCGAATTCTGGATAAAAAATTGGCGAAGTGCCTGTTCCAAGAGCAAAGTTTTGGTGCACACCAAAAACCGCTCTAAGAAGGAACAGGCAATGAACAAACTAGTTGAAATTTTCTGCGATGTCGATGACTTTTGTCGTTTTTTCATTCCTCAATGGGAACAGTTTTGTCTTAATAAGGGGCATCGTCTACGCCGCAGGCAAGGTCACATGTATCCCAGTGAAATGATGACCATCCTGATCCGCTTTCACATGTCGCATTACCGTGATTTTAAACATTTTTATCTGGAGCATATTTGGAAATATCATCATCACGATTTTCCAACTTTGCTCAGTTATACCCGTTTTGTCAGTGTTTCCCCTTCCGTTTTAGTGCCGCTGTGCAGTTATCTGACTCAGTTAAAAGGAAAGCCCACGGGGATCGCTTTTATTGATTCCACGAGTTTACGCGTGTGCCATAACATTCGTATTCCCCGCCATAAGGTGTTTGAGGGGGTGGCACAGCGAGGAAAAACCTCGATAGGGTGGTTTTACGGTTTCAAATTACACTTGATTGTTAACCATCAGGGCGAAATTCTGGCACTCAAAATCACCGCCGGTAATGTGGATGATCGGGAACCGGTTCGCGAATTAGCAAAAGCATTAACGGGTTCTCTTTATGGTGACAAAGGCTATCTTAGTCAAGAACTGGCAGGTGCTTTAGCGCAAGCGGGTGTAACGTTCATGACAAAAAAGCGCCGTCACATGAAAGCGCAAGTGCTGGCTGAATGGGATAATATAATGTTATCAAAGCGTTTTATTATTGAAACAATTAATGGGCAATTAAAAACCATTTCTCAAATAGAGCATTCCCGGCACCGAAGTATAAAAGGATTTCTATTGACCGTTTTAGGTGGTGTCATTGCTTACTGCCTAAAATGGAAGAAACCGTCACTGAAAGTTTTCTACTCAGAAGAAGATTTTCCAATGACGGCTTAAACGGAATTCGGGTTATTTATTGGCTTAATCGCTTGCCAGACGCGCCCTAATGTTTCATACCAAGCGCGTTCCGTGTGGGATAAATAGTAGGAAGAAGGAATATATTTTTCCCATGAATACAAAGGGGTTGTGATAGCTAATTGATTGGCCGGGCCTGCAATGGGGTGTAAACCGTGTTGTTCAAAAAACGAGATGGCTCTTTCCATATGATTAGCAGAAGTCACCAGAATAAAAGGTTGTGTCCCGATGACTTTTGCAACTTCAGCCGCTTCTTCTTCTGTATCTACGGGGTTTTTTAATGCGAGGGTGTCTTCTACAGGAATTCCCATCGATTGTGCTACCATAGCAGCAATTTCGGCACTGCTGATGGCATTAACGCCTTTCCCTCCGGTGAAAATTATTTTAGCTCCGGGGATAAGATGATATAGCCGGATACCCTCAGCGACTCTGGGCAAGCTGTTATTCATAAGGTTGGCACTGGGAGCCCAATGAGGGTTATAAGTAAAACCGCCTCCGAGAACGACAATATATTTTACGGGAATTTTAGATCCTGATGTTATCGGTTTGGAAGCGACAGTGTTAATGATAGATGCCGTTGTCAGTGGCGTTATGGGGGCAGGTATAAATGGAGTCTCTGGCTCATAGCGTTGAACATATTTTCCCTCGACAGGCAGTAAGAGCTTATCCGCGATAGGTTGTAGACTCAATAAAAGCAATGCAAGCCAACTGAGTGATAGCAGGGCTTTCCCTGTTTTTTGCCAACGGGTGAACCACAATAATAGCAGTGCTGTAAAAGAGACGATAATAATCAACGGCAAAGGCATTAATAGTGAGCCGATATATTTTTTTAGCAGAAATAACATTGATGGGCCTTGATTTGGTTAAATAGTCATCGCACAGGGGCAAATTTAAGGCTAAAAGTAGTTAATTAAATGATTACTGTGCCAAAATAACAGTAGTAAAAATAGCAGTAGATAACTTCACTGCTCAATAGATAAATTAAACTTAGCTGAATAAGTGGGGCAGTTTTTCATGCGGGATCGCAATTTCGATGATATTGCAGACAAATTTTCGCGTAATATTTACGGCACAACTAAGGGTAAAATCAGGCAGGCCGTTGTCTGGCAGGATCTTAATGAATTGCTGAACCATTTGCCTCAACGTCCTTTACGCATTTTAGATGCCGGGGGCGGTGAAGGGAATATGGCTTGCCAATTAGCAGAATTGGGGCATCAAGTCATACTTTGTGACCTCTCAGAAGAAATGATCCAGCGAGCAGAACATAACGCCAAAGAGCGAGGTGTTCTCCATCAGATGCAATTTATCCAAAGCTCAGTACAAGAAATTCACCAGCATATTGAACAGCCCGTGGATCTGATACTATTTCACGCTGTATTAGAATGGATAACGGATCAAAAAGAGGCAATAGAAACATTGGGAAATAGAATAACGCCCGGTGGGGCACTTTCATTAATGTTTTATAATGCTAATGGATTGGTTATGCGTAATGCCATCCTGGGGAATTTTCATCTGGCAACACCTGATATTCAGCGTCGTCGGAAACGTTCTCTGACGCCACAGAATCCACTAGTACCAGAACAGGTATATCAGTGGTTGACTGAATTCAAGATGGAAATCACAGGTAAAACAGGCGTGAGGGTTTTTCACGATTACCTGCAAAGTCGCCAATTACAAAACGCCGATTTTCCAGCGTTGCTTGAACTTGAACAACGTTATTGTAGACAGGAGCCCTATATCAGCCTGGGGCGCTACATTCATGTGATGGCACGCAAGCTACCTTAAAGAGCGAATTATGAGTGAATATTCCCAGACTGTTCCTGAACTTGTGTCCTGGGCCAGAAAAAATGACTTTTCAATTTCATTACCCCCGGAGCGGTTAGCTTTTTTGTTGGCTATTGCGGTGCTGAATGGTGAACGGTTCGATGGTGAAATGAGTGAAGGAGAGCTGGTGGATGCTTTCCGTGAAGTGTGTAAAGGTTTTGAGCAGACGGCTGAAACGGTATCCGTCAGGGCGAATAATGCTATCAATGATATGGTTCGCCAGAAATTACTTAACCGTTTTACCAGTGAATTGGCGGAAGGTAATGCTATCTATCGCCTGACACCATTGGGAATCGGTATCAGCGATTACTATATTCGTCAGCGTGAATTTTCCACGTTGCGCCTTTCCATGCAGTTATCCATCGTTGCCAATGAATTACATCGGGCGGCTGAGGCAGCCGAAGAAGGTGGTGATGAATTCCATTGGCATCGCAATGTTTTTGCCCCTCTCAAATATTCTGTCGCTGAAATTTTCGATAGCATTGATATGTCGCAGCGCTTAATGGATGAACAGCAAAATAGCGTAAAAGCGGATATTGCTGCGCTACTGAATCAAGACTGGCAAGCTGCTATCGCTAATTGTGAACAACTGCTGTCTGAAACTTCCGGCACATTACGGGAACTCCAGGATACCCTGGAAGCCGCCGGGGATAAATTGCAGGCCAACCTACTGCGCATTCAAGCTGCGAATATGGACAGTGGTGGATCTGAACTGGTGGATAATCTGATCTTTGACTTACAAAATAAGTTGGATCGTATTATCAGTTGGGGGCAACAGGCCATTGATTTATGGATAGGTTATGACCGTCACGTTCACAAATTTATCCGAACCGCGATTGATATGGACAAAAACCGCATTTTTGCCCAGCGCCTTCGTCAATCCATCCAACACTATTTTGATAATCCATGGGCGTTGACCGTCGCGAATGCAGAACGTTTTCTGGATATGCGTGATGAAGAACTGACTCTGCGTAATGAAGAGGTAATGGGAGAATTACCACCCGAAATGGAATATGAAGAGTTTAGTGAAATCAATGAGCGGCTGGCTGAAATGATAGAACAGGCGCTGGCGGTTTATCAACAGGCAAAACGTCCTTTGGATTTAGGGGCTGTCCTGCGCGATTACCTTATTCAGTATCCACGCAAACGTCATTTTGATGTGGCACGTATTTTGGTGGATCAGGCGGTAAGGTTGGGCGTTGCAGAAGCGGATTTCTCTGGGTTACCAGCGGAATGGTTAGCGATTAATGATTACGGAGCCAAGGTGCAGGCACATGTCATCGACACATATTGAACAGTTTATGCCAGTGAAACTGGCTCAGGCATTATCCAATACGCTTTTTCCTGAATTAGATAGCCAGCTACGTGCCGGGCGTCATATTAGTCTGGATAATCTTGATAATCATGCTTTTCTGATGGATTTTCAGGAAGAGTTGGAAATATTTTATGCGCGTTATAACGTCGAGTTAATCCGTGCACCAGAAGGTTTTTTCTATCTGCGTCCCCGTGCAACGACGCTGATCCCACGCTCTGTTTTGTCCGAATTGGATATGATGGTGGGTAAGATCCTGTGTTACCTCTACCTTAGCCCTGAACGCCTGTCCAATCAGGGAATATTTACCTTTCAGGAACTGTACGAAGAACTCCTGTCATTAGCAGACGAAAATAAGCTAGTGAAATTAGTTAACCAACGGTCGACAGGTTCAGATTTAGATAAACAGAAAGTGCAGGAAAAAGCACGCACATCGTTAAACCGTTTGCGTCGTCTGGGGATGGTTTATTTTCTGCAAAACGACAGTAACAAATTTATGATTACCGAAGCTGTATTTCGCTTCGGTGCGGATGTACGCAGCGGTGATGACCCACGTGAAGCACAATTACGGATGATCCGTGATGGTGAAGCCATGCTGGTAGAAGGGGAAACATCGCAGGAAGGTAATGAACATGAAGAAGTATCAGGGCATTCAGCAGAAGGTGTGGGGGATGAGCAGTCATGATTGAACGCGGTAAATTTCGCTCACTGACGTTAGTTAATTGGAATGGTTTTTTTGCCAGAACGTTTGACCTTGACGAACTCGTGACAACCTTATCCGGCGGTAACGGTGCGGGTAAATCAACCACTATGGCGGCATTTGTGACCGCCTTGATCCCTGATTTAACGCTACTCCATTTCCGCAATACAACAGAAGCAGGGGCAACCAGTGGCTCGCGCGATAAAGGGCTTCACGGTAAGCTGCGCGCAGGTGTCTGTTATTCCACGCTGGATATTGTGAATTCTCGTCATCAACGGATTATCACGGGCGTACGCTTACAACAAGTCGCCGGACGGGATCGCAAAGTTGATATTAAGCCATTTATGATTCAGGGCGTTCCTGCATCCATTCAGCCAACACAGTTACTGACTGAAAATATCAACGGACGTCAGGCTCGGGTTCTGCCGTTGAACGAACTGAGAGAACGTCTTGATGAGATGGACGGTGTTCAGTTCAAACAATTTAACTCGATTGCGGATTACCATGCCTTAATGTTTGATTTGGGCGTGATCCCAAAACGCTTACGTTCAGCGAGCGACCGTAGCAAGTTTTATCGTCTGATAGAAGCATCGCTGTACGGGGGGATTTCCAGTGCGATTACCCGCTCATTGCGTGATTATTTACTGCCGGAAAATAGCGGTGTCAGAAAAGCCTTTCAGGATATGGAAGCAGCGTTGCGTGAAAACCGTATTACGCTGGAAGCTATTCGGGTTACGCAGTCTGACCGTGATCTTTTCAAACATCTCATTACTGAAGCCACAGCTTATGTTTCTGCGGACTATATGCGCCATACCAACGAACGCCGCGTTCATCTGGATGAAGCATTGGCTTTGCGCAGTGAATTATTGGGTAGCCGTCGTCAATTAGTGGCTGAACAATATCGCCATGTTGATATGGCGAGAGAGCTGGCAGAACAAAGCGAAGCCTCTTCTGACTTAGAAATGGATTATCAGGCGGCCAGTGATCACCTGAATCTGGTTCAAACAGCGATGCGTCAGCAGGAGAAAATTGATCGTTATCAAGCTGATATTGAAGAGTTGACTTATCGGCTGGAAGAGCAGAGCGAAGTTGTAGAAGAGGCGAAAGAGCGCCAGGCAGAATATGAAGCTTTATCTGAGGTAGCAGAACAAGAAGTTGATGAACTGAAAAGCCAGCTTGCAGATTACCAACAAGCACTGGACGTACAGCAAACCCGTGCTATTCAGTATCAGCAAGCGCTACAAGCATTAGCACGTGCCCGTGAACTGTGTCAGCTGCCGGATCTGTCGATAGAAAATGCTGACGAATGGCAGGAAACCTATCAGGCTAAAGCACAGCAGGCGACAGAAACTTTACTGGCGCTGGAGCAGAAGTTGAGTGTTGCTGATGCGGCTCATAGTCAATTTGAGCTGGCTTACCAACTGGTAAAAAATATTGTGGGTGAAGTCAGCCGCAGTGAAGCGTGGCAAGCGGCTCGTGACGTTTTGCGTGAATGGTCGTCTCAGCGCCATTTAGCTGAGCGAGTTCAACCGTTACGTATCCAGTTGGCTGAATTAGAGCAACGTCTGAATAGCCAGCAAAATGCAGAACGTTTGCTGGCAGAATTCTGTAAACGTCACAACCAGCAATATCAGGCAGAAGAGTTAGACGCATTGCAGGGTGAATTGGAAGCTCGGTTGGAAGAATTGAGTTTAAGCGCTAACGAAAGTGGTGAACGCCGTATACAAATACGTCAGGAGTTCGAACAGCTCAAGCAAAAAATTCAGGAGCTGACAACGCGGGCACCAGTGTGGTTGGCGGCACAGGAGGCTTTAAACCAGCTTTGTGAGCAGTGTAATGAGACGTTTGAAAGTAGTCACGATGTGACTGAATACATGCAACAATTGCTTGAACAAGAGCGCGAAATTACGGTTGAACGTGATGATGTTGCGACACAAAAACGTGAGTTGGAAAAACAGATTGAGCGCCTGAGTCAGCCGAGTGGTGCCGAAGATGGCCGTTTACTTGGATTAGCGGAGCGCTTTGGTGGTGTGTTATTGTCTGAAATTTATGATGACATTACCCTTGATGATGCGCCTTATTTCTCGGCATTGTATGGGCCAGCCCGTCACGCAATCGTCGTCCCCGATCTCTCACTGATTCGCCCTCATCTGGACGCATTGGAAGACTGTCCCGACGATCTCTATTTGATTGAGGGAGATCCGCAATCGTTCGACGATAGCGTATTCCATTTCGAAGAGCAGGAAAGGGCGGTGCTGGTGAAATCATCTGATCGCCAATGGCGTTATTCCCGTTATCCTGAAGTGCCATTGTTTGGACGGGCGGCCAGAGAAAATCGTCAGGAAGCACTCAGTCTTGAGCGTGATACGCTGGCAGAGCGTTATGCAACACTTTCATTCGATGTTCAGAAAATTCAGCGTGCGCATCAGGCTTTCAGTCGTTTTGTGGGTAAACATCTTTCTGTTGCATTTGATGATGATCCTGAAGTAGACATTCGCCGTTTGAGTCAGCGTCGCACTGAATTGGAACGTGAGCTATCTCAATTTGACGCTCAGGCTCAGCAGCATCAGCAGAAGCTTGTTCAGGTGAAAGAGAGCCTGACAGTATTAAATCGTCTGATCCCACAAATCCCGATTTTATTGGATGAAACCCTGTTGGATCGCGTCGAAACTGTTCGTGAAGAAATGAGTGAAGCTCAGGACGCTGCGCGCTTCCTGCAACAACACAGTCATGCACTGACCAAACTTGAACCATTGGTGTCTGTTTTACAAAATGATCCGCAGCAACATGAACAGTTGCAGAAAGATTATGAAGCAGCGAAACACAGTCAAAATAAAGCGAAGCAACAAGCCTTTGCTTTAATGGAAGTGGTACAACGTCGCGCGCATTTCAGTTACAGCGATTCTGCGGGCATGCTCAGTGAAAATAGTGATTTGAACGACAAACTGCGCCAGCGTCTTGAATACGCAGAAGCTGATCGCCGTCGTGCCCGAGAACAGTTGCGTCAGCAGCAGGCTCAATATGCACAGTTCAATCAGGTACTGGCATCACTAAAAAGTTCTTATGACACTAAGCAGGATATGTTGCAAGAACTTAAGCAGGAGATGAGCGATATCGGTGTCCAGGCAGATGCCAACGCAGAAAGCCGTGCCCGTGAACGTCGTGATCAGCTTCATGCCGCTGTAAACACTAACCGTTCCCGCATCAATCAGCTTGAGAAACAGATCGCATTTTGTGAAGCGGAAATGGAAAACCTCCAGAAGAGGTTGCGTAAATCTGAGCGTGACTATTACCAGAAACGTGAGCAGGTGGTTTCTTCTAAAGCCGGCTGGTGTGCCGTCATGCGTATGGTAAAAGACAACGGTGTCGAGCGTCGCTTACATCGTCGCGAACTGGCCTATATGGGGGGCGATGATCTGCGTTCAATGTCAGATAAGGCACTGGGGGCGTTGCGTCTGGCGGTGGCCGATAATGAACACCTGCGCGATGCGTTACGTTTATCTGAAGATCCGAAACGTCCAGAGCGTAAAATTCAATTTTTCGTTGCCGTTTACCAACATCTGCGTGAGCGTATTCGTCAGGATATTATCCGTACCGATGATCCGGTCGATGCGATTGAACAGATGGAAATTGAGCTGGCACGTTTGACGGAAGAATTGACTGCCCGTGAGCAAAAACTGGCAATTAGTTCCAAGAGTGTGGCGAATATCATCCGTAAAACCATTCAGCGTGAACAGAACCGTATTCGTATGCTGAATCAGGGGCTACAGGTGGTTTCTTTTGGACAGGTTGGTGGTGTTCGTCTGAATGTCAATGTGCGCGAAAGTCACGCTCTTATGCTGGATGTCCTTTCTGAGCAACAGGAACAGCATCAGGATCTGTTCAACAGCCAGCGCTTGACCTTCTCAGAAGCGATGGCGAAGCTGTATCAGCGCCTGAATCCACAAATCGACATGGGACAGCGTTTGCCTCAGACGATTGGCGAAGAATTACTGGATTACCGTAATTACCTTGAGCTGGAGGTTGAAGTTAACCGAGGTTCAGATGGTTGGCTGAAAGCAGAAAGTGGCGCGTTGTCGACAGGGGAAGCGATTGGTACGGGGATGTCTATTCTGGTTATGGTCGTGCAGAGCTGGGAAGAAGAATCGCGTCGTTTGCGTGGTAAAGATATTTCACCTTGTCGATTGCTGTTCCTTGATGAAGCTGCCCGATTAGATGCAAAATCAATTGCAACATTGTTTGAGTTATGTGAACGCTTACAGATGCAGTTAATTATTGCGGCACCGGAAAATATCAGCCCGGAGAAAGGGACTACCTATAAATTGGTACGTAAGATTTTCAATAATCAGGAACATGTACACGTTGTGGGATTACGGGGTTTTGGGCAAGATATTCCGGCGTCTGAACAGACGCACACACAATCCCTGGCGATATTACAGGACTAATTCCCTCGTTGGATAATGTCACTTTTGTTGCAAAAAGGTCATAGCATATATGGCTTTTTTGCATTGAGGTGGATTCATGCACGTGAAGTTTTTGCGTTCGGTAGGATGAGATATCATTGCTGATTTTCTGCCTGAATGGGAAATTATATATATAATTACTACTATTCTTTTCTGATAAATAGGTTTTCTGATAAATAGCTTTACTGATAATTAGAATAAGTCATTAGATAGCGGCATACTAATTAAGTGAGGTGAGCTCTTATGGCGAAGAATACGGTCAGATTACTGAAAGTTTCTTTCATCAGTAGCGCGTTAGTCGTATCAGAAGGCGTTTTTGCAAATCCAAAAACGGGGCTACCAACAAACGATACGCAACTATTATCAGCAGAACAAAAAAAAGAAAACCCCCTTATTTCGTTGGATAAGACGCTACCGGGTTCTCCAGTATTTTCTGTGGATGAAAATAGGAAAAAGTTGCAATCTTGGCTGCCGCAACAAATAAAACCGATATTCTTTGAGCGCTTAGTTGCTTTGTATACTGACAATAAAATGAAACCATTATGGTCAGATGAAAAAGCCATTAAACAGTTTGAGAATCAGTTGGTTGAAATGGCACTGGCGGGTTTTCAGCCCCAATTTGAAAATTGGTTGGTACAACTACACTCTCCTGAATTAAGTGATATGGGGCGTGATGTTATTTTATCTGATGCCATGTTAGGTTATCTCCATTTTATCAGTCACGTTAATCAAAAAGGAACGTTGTGGCTATATGCTAAATCGCCTTATAAAATTGAGTTGCCACCTTCTCCTTTAATCAATACATGGCAACAGCATATCAGTAATAATAATACCTTATCTCATGTGACGAATTTATTGCCGGATCACTTCATGTATGAAAATATGCGAAAGGAGATGTTGAATCAATTAGCGAATAAAAGCCCATGGCCTGAATTTACTTTTCAAGGGACGTTAAGACCTGGACAACGTAGTGAACATGTTATCACATTAAGGAAAATATTGGCTCGCTCAGATGGGGGGGCATCATCGGTTGCTAAATCCGATAGTAAGGTTTATGACAAAGAATTAATTGTGGCCGTAAAACGCTTTCAAGCTTTGCATGGACTATCAGCCGATGGCGTCATCGGTAAAGCAACTAAAGTATGGTTAAATATGACACCGCAAACCCGTGCCCGTATTATGGCATTAAATATTCAACGATTACGAATTATCCCTGGAGATATTCTTACCGGGATTTTAGTGAATATTCCTAATTACTCACTTTTCTATTATTTAGATGGCAAAGAAGCATTAAGGTCTAAAGTTGTCGTGGGGCGGCCTGGACGAAAAACTCCTATCATGAGTAATGAGTTGAATAATGTCGTTATCAACCCGCCGTGGAATGTGCCTACCAGTATGACGCGAAAAGATATTGCCCCAAGAGCAATGCGTGATCCCAGTTATTTTAGTACGCGTGGTTATACGGTTTTTTCCAGTTGGCGTTCCGATGCCAAAGTGATTCATCCTTCATCGATTGACTGGAATATCATAACGCCGAGTCGTTTCCCTTATCGTATCAGGCAAGCACCTGGGCCAACAAATTCATTGGGGCGTTTTAAGTTTAACATGCCAAATTCAGAAGCCATTTATTTACATGATACTCCCAATCAAGCATCCTTTAGCCGGGAAATGCGAGCGGTTAGCTCTGGTTGTGTACGTGTCAATAAAGCACCTGAGCTGGCTAATATGTTATTAGGCGATGCGGGATGGGATAAAGCTAAGGTGAGTGGTTCATTGAAAACATGGTCAACAAAATATGTTAATATCCCTAAAAAAATCCCGGTATTTCTCTATTATCAAACTGCCTGGGTTGATGAGGAAGGGAAACCACAATATCGAGCAGATATCTATGATTATGATGTCAATGCAAGACAACATTCAGCGTCGTTGTCAAAGATTTTGTGAGTGAGGGGGAATAAGTACATCTAATATAAGCATGTTTGACGGTATCAATCGAGATATTATAAACAGCGATGAAATGAATTCTTTCTTCATCGTTGTTTTGTATTGTTGATTCTTTTTTTCAGCATTTTTTCTTGCTGTATAAATCGATTAATGAGTTACTTTCTTGTTTCGATAGGATTTTTATGATTCATTTGTCAGGTGTTTTCTTATGATAGGATGTCATTAAAAGTTTAATATTAGGGGAGTTATGTTATCTGAGTCACAATAATAGGTTGATGATTTTACAATTTTATACAAAAATAATTAAAAATGATTTTTATTTGCTGGTATCGTGTCAGTGATTGAAGCTGACATATTAATGAGTTTAGACATTATTAAGATATCAGAGAATAGCAGGGCATTATTTATGAATGACATTGACCACGATCGCCGAAAATGGCTTGGCGTAGGTATAGTCGCCTGCGGATTAAGTTTATTACCTCAACCCGCTTTGGCCATATTGACCAAGCCTCGACCTAGAGTCTTACGTTTTGATAACCTGCATACGGGAGAAACGCTAAAAACTGAATTCTTTGATGGTCATCGGTATAATAGTTCAGAGTTAGCACGCCTGAATTATTTCTTTCGCGATTTTCGTCAAAATAAGATCAAAATGATTGATCCAAAGTTGTTTGATCAAATTTATTTATTACAAATAATGATGGGAATAAATAAACCTGTTCAATTAATTTCTGGTTATCGTTCATTGACGACAAATAATAGGTTACGTCAGATTAGTGGCGGAGTAGCGAAGCATAGCTACCATACCCGTGGGCAAGCGATGGATTTCCACATTGATGGTGTTCAGCTTGCCCATGTCCGTAAAGCGGCACTAAAAATGCGGGCAGGGGGGGTTGGTTTTTATCCAAGAAGTAATTTCATTCATATTGATACAGGCCCGGTCAGGACGTGGTAATCTTACTACCAACAATGAGTTTTGATTGTGGAGTTAGACAATATAATGAAATACCATATTATCCCTGTCACGATGGCAAGGCAAAATTGTACATTGATTTGGTGTGAAGAAACGCAGGAAGCTGCAATTGTTGATCCGGGGGGTAATGCCGAGCAACTTATTGCTGAAATTGAACGCCGTGAACTGAAACTTACACAAATTTTGCTGACACATGGTCATTACGACCACGTTGGCGCGACTGTTGAAGTTGCAAAGCATTTTGATGTGCCTGTTCATGGGCCGCATCAAGGCGATGCTTTTTGGATAGAAGGTCTGGAAATTCAGTGCCAAATGTTTGGTGTTGAACCCTGCCCCTCTTTTACGCCAGATCGTTGGTTGGATGAGGGAGATACAGTGCAAATTGGTCATATTGAATTATCGGTTTTGCATTGTCCGGGGCATACCCCAGGGCATATTATCCTTGCTAACCACGCTGAAAAATTGATCTCAATGGGGGATGTTTTGTTTAAGGGCAGCATTGGCCGCACGGATTTTCCTGGCGGGGATTATGATGAATTGATTCAATCGATTAAAGAAAAAGTGCTTCCTTTAGGCGATGAATATCAATTCATTCCCGGTCATGGGCCGATGTCAACCTTGGGACACGAACGGAAAACGAATCCATTCCTGCAAGATTGATTGGAAATGTTTTTCTTGTACAAGAATATTGTGTGTGAAAGATAAAAGCCGCATTCTGAAGTGACCCCCAATAGTTGGACAACTAATTACTGGGGGGTTTTTTATGTCTAAATATAGTCGTGAGCTAAAAATCATTATTGCTAAACGATGTCTGGCAGGTAACACATCGGATAAGCTATCAGCGGAATATTCAATCTCTTCTCGACAAATTCGATACTGGGCTCAAGTTGTTGCCATTCATGGCGATAACGCCTTTTTGCCAACGTCTCACTCTCTTTGTGCTGTCACAAAACTCCAGGCTTTAAAATTAATGTGGACACATGATTGGTCCCTCACTCACACTAGTGCAGTTCTCAATTTAACGACTCCAGGTACCTTATCAGTCTGGCTTGATAAGTATAATGAAACCGGTATCAAAGGACTCGAAAGTCCTCAGCGAGGAAGACCCCCAATGAAATCCCGATCTAAAACCCCGCCGAAATCTGATGACGAAATGACAGTTAAGGAACTTAAAGAAGAATTAGCTTATTTGCGTGCAGAAAATGCGGTCCTAAAAAAGTTAGCAGAGCTGGAACAGAAGAAACGCCCACGAGCAAAGAAAAAGCGTTAATTGTTTTAGCTCTTAAAAAGAAATATCCATTAAAGCACTTACTTTGTGCCATTAATCTTGCAAGAAGCGTGTTTTACTATCAATGCCAGGCGCTTAAAAAAACGCGTGCTTATGAACAAGAAATAGAGATGATTAAAACTATCTATCATGAGCATAAAGGTCGTTATGGTTATCGCCGCATTCATTTAGCATTGAGAAAAAATGGCTTTAAAATCAATCATAAAACAGTACAACGATTAATGAGGCAATTAAACCTAAAATCCACGGTAAGGCCGAAGAAATATCGTTCTTATCGTGGGGAAGTTGGAAAAACAGCACCGAATTGGTTGGCAAGAGATTTTCGCGCGACAAAACCTAATGAGAAATGGGTAACGGATGTGACAGAATTTAAAGTGAATGAACAAAAAGTCTATCTATCACCTATTATTGACTTATTTAATCAAGAGGTTATCGCTTACAACGTGGCGAAAAAGGCGAGTCTGCCTTTAGTGACAGAGATGCTAAAAGAGGCATTAGATGGGCTAGATGCTCACGCTAAGCCACTCATTCACAGTGATCAAGGTTGGCAATATCGGCATAAGGCTTATCAAAAGCAACTTGCTGATAAAGATATTAAACAAAGTATGTCGAGGAAAGGGAACTGTTTGGATAATGCGATGGCAGAAAACTTTTTTGCCTTACTCAAAACAGAAATGTATCACCAGCAGCACTTTAAAAGTGCGGATGAACTGATTGAAAAAATAGAAGAATACATTGAATATTACAATACAAAACGGATCAAGGTGAAATTAAAAGGCCTAACTCCGATAGCATATCGAAACCAGGCCTTACACGCCGTTTAACTAAAATGTCCAACTTTCTGGGGTCAGTTCATTTGCGGCTTTTTTGCAATAAGATATTAAGCAGTTAGATAAAATTAGAGTACTGCAACAATGGCCTCACACAGAGGAACCATATTCTCCAGTGTTAAACCGGCGACGTTGATGCGTCCAGAACTGACTGCATAAATGCCATATTCTTCACGCAGACGTTCAACTTGTTCTTTGGTCAGGCCACTGAATGAGAACATGCCATTTTGCGTGCTAATAAAGCTGAAATCCTGTTTTGCACCTTTTTCTTGTAAGGTGTTCACTAACAGTTGGCGCATACGCTGAATGCGTTCGCGCATTGTGGCTAATTCCTGAACCCATTCTGCTTTCAGATCGTCATTGGACAGAATTGTCGTCACGACAGAAGCCCCGTGTGCGGGTGGGTTAGAGTAATTGGTACGCACAATGGACTTCGCTTGGCTGAATGCTTTTTCAGCGGTATCACTGTCTGCGGCGACAATGGTACAAGCACCCACACGTTCATTGTACAGGCCAAAGTTTTTAGAATAAGAGCTGGCTACGATCAATTCATTGTGGTTTCTGGTGAAAATACGCAGGCCCTCTGCATCTTCATCCAGTCCTTTAGCAAAACCCTGGTAAGCAAAGTCAAATACGGGTAACCAGCCATTTTTAGCGGATAAATTTGCTAATGCCTGCCACTGTTCAGCCGTTGGATCGATACCCGTTGGGTTATGACAGCAGCCGTGCAGCAGAACAACATCGCCTGCTTGTGCTTCAGACAGGCTTGCCAGCATACCTTCAAAATCTAAAGCATGAGTTTGTGCATCATAATAGTTGTATTCGCGGATCGCTAAGCCTGCACTGGCGAAAACACCTTTGTGGTTTGGCCAGGTTGGGTTGCTGATCCAGACACGTTTTGCATTGGTTTGCTTAGCAATAAAGTCAGCGGCAATACGCAATGCACCGGTGCCGCCTGGGCTTTGTACCGTACGGGCGCGGTTATCAGTGACGATAGAACTGGTTTTACCAAAGAGCAGAGCCTGAGTGACGCGGCCAAATTCAGGTAATCCACTGATTGCCAGATAATTTTTGGTGGTTTCATTTTCCAGCAGGAGTGTCTCTGCTTTTTTAACGGTAGTCAGAACAGGCGTTTTACCGGTTTCGTCTTTGTAGACTCCGATGCCCAGGTTGATTTTATTTTCACGGGGGTCAGCTTTAAAGCTATCAGCTAAACCAAGAATAGGATCGGCAGGTGCTGCTGTGATTTTTTCAAACATTTTTTTGATTCCAAGACTCGGAGAATTAAGCCCAAAGTAAGTGATACACCGCTCAGGGTAACCTTAAGGAATCCATTTGCCAACCACTTGTAGCAAAAAGAATAAAATCTTGTGAAGTCGTCTACGGAGTGAAAAAATAGTCTGAAAAAACAGTGAGGTAAAATGTAAAAAGCAGCGCCGAAGCGCTGCTTTTTCTGCGATCAATGTGTTTAGCATTTCGTTAAACAATTTATCTACAGTGATTAGAACTGATAAGTCAGACCAAGACCTAATACGTTACGAGCGTTTGCATCGCCGCCTTCGTTTTTGTCCAGCAGGTTGATTTTGTAATCGATGTAGGTAGACAGGTTTTTGTTAAAGTAGTAGTAAGTACCTACAGAAACATATTTAACCAGATCTGCGTCAAAACCTTTGTAACCGTCGTTACGCCCCAGATCTTTACCTTTGGACTGAACGTAACCCAGAGAAGGTTTCAGACCCAAGTCAGCGAACAGATATTGTGCAGTCAGTTCGATGTTTTGAGTTTTATTAGCAATATTTGAGTATTTTGTGCCATCAACCATGACTGAACCTGAGGTCATATTACGGGTTTCACCGTACATTGCAGCCAGGTATACGTTGTTAGCATCGTATTTAGCACCGATGTTCCATGCTTCAGCACGTTCACCGTGAGCAGCAGTCTGATCCCAGTCACCGTTTGCACGAGTAGAGTTAGCGTAAGAACCACCCACAGTGATACCGTAACCTACGTTGTAGGTAGTGGATAAGCCGTAGCCATCACCATTAGCTGTAGATCCTTTACGATTATTTTTGGTGCGCTCGCTGTTTTGACCTTGGTATTGCAGCGCAAAGTTCAGGCCATCAACCAGACCGAAGAAGTCAGTGTTACGGTAAGTCAACAGACCTGTAGCACGGCCAGTCATGTAGTTATCAGTATGAGACATGGCATCAGCACCAAAGATTGGCAGTACGTCAGTCCATACGTTGACGTCGTAGTTTACGCCGTAGTTACGGCCGTAATCCAGTGAGCCGTAGTTAGCGAACTTCAAACCAGCGTAAGCCAGGCGAGTATAGATATCTTGTGTACCTTTACCTTCTTCTTGATGCGCTCTCAGGTTGTATTCCCAACGGCCAAAACCCGTCAGTTGGTCAGAGATCTGAGTTTCGCCTTTAATGCCGATACGAGCGTAAGAAGCATCACCATCTTCGCCGCTTCTTTCATCTGCGATCTGATGACGAACATCGATTTTACCGTACAGATCCAGTTTGTTGCCATCTTTGTTAAAGATTTCAGCTGCGTTTGCTGTACCAGCAACCAGCAGAGCTGGGATTACCACTGCAAGAATATTGCGTTTCATTATTATTACCCTCATTGGTGTTATTTAGACACCTGCCACTGCCAGAAATAGAACACTAAAAATTTTTGGAACTATTTGTGAGTCTCGAGTGTCTTATTAGTCGGCGACCAGTGTTCCATTGGTGATAAATTTTATCTACCCTCAAAATGCTACAAAAGCACAAAATCCGTAACAAAATGAAAATAGATGTTTCAAAATGTAAATATTAGGGAACTTTTTTCATGCACTTTTTTTCATTATATGAAAAAAGCCAGCAAAATGAAGTGACCCCCAATAGTTGGACAACTAATTACTGGGGGTTTTTTATGTCTAAATATAGTCGTGAACTAAAAATCATTATTGCTAAACGATGTCTGGCAGGTAACACATCGGATAAGCTATCAGCGGAATATTCAATCTCTTCTCGACAAATTCGATACTGGGCTCAAGTTGTTGCCATTCATGGCGATAACGCCTTTTTGCCAACGTCTCACTCTCTTTGTACTGTCACAAAACTCCAAGCTTTAAAATTAATGTGGACACATGATTGGTCCCTCACTCACACTAGTGCAGTTCTCAATTTAACGACTCCAGGTACCTTATCAGTCTGGCTTGATAAGTATAATGAAACCGGTATCAAAGGACTCGAAAGTCCTCAGCGAGGAAGACCCCCAATGAAATCCCGACCTAAAACCCCGCCGAAATCTGATGACGAAATGACAGTTGAGGAACTTAAAGAAGAATTAGCTTATTTGCGGGCAGAAAATGCGGTCCTAAAAAAGTTAGCAGAGCTGGAACAGAAGAAACGCCCACGAGCAAAGAAAAAGCGTTAATTGTTTTAGCTCTTAAAAAGAAATATCCATTAAAGCACTTACTTTGTGCCATTAATCTTGCAAGAAGCGTGTTTTACTATCAATGCCAGGCGCTTAAAAAAACGCGTGCTTATGAACAAGAAATAGAGATGATTAAAACTATCTATCATGAGCATAAAGGTCGTTATGGTTATCGCCGCATTCATTTAGCATTGAGAAAAAATGGCTTTAAAATCAATCATAAAACAGTACAACGATTAATGGGGCAATTAAACCTAAAATCCACGGTAAGGCCGAAGAAATATCGTTCTTATCGTGGGGAAGTTGGAAAAACAGCACCGAATTGGTTGGCAAGAGATTTTCGCGCGACAAAACCTAATGAGAAATGGGTAACGGATGTGACGGAATTTAAAGTGAATGAACAAAAAGTCTATCTATCACCTATTATTGACTTATTTAATCAAGAGGTTATCGCTTACAACGTGGCGAAAAAGGCGAGTCTGCCTTTAGTGACAGAGATGCTAAAAGAGGCATTAGATGGGCTAGATGCTCACGCTAAGCCACTCATTCACAGTGATCAAGGTTGGCAATATCGGCATAAGGCTTATCAAAAGCAACTTGCTGATAAAGATATTAAACAAAGTATGTCGAGGAAAGGGAACTGTTTGGATAATGCGATGGCAGAAAACTTTTTTGCCTTACTCAAAACAGAAATGTATCACCAGCAGCACTTTAAAAGTGCGGATGAACTGATTGAAAAAATAGAAGAATACATTGAATATTACAATACAAAACGGATCAAGGTGAAATTAAAAGGCCTAACTCCGATAGCATATCGAAATCAGGCCTTACACGCCGTTTAACTAAAATGTCCAACTTTCTGGGGTCAGTTCAAAAAGCTGGCTTTTTAATAAATTGATTTTCAATCTATTTATAGATTGTTTTTTGAGCTAATTCATTAGAAACTTGCGTTTCTTGGTGTCCGAGGGAATGGGATAACGTCACGGACATTGGATACGCCAGTGACATAAGCCACCAGACGTTCGAAGCCCAAACCAAAGCCGGCATGGGGAACGGTGCCGTAACGGCGCAGATCACGATACCACCAGTAATCTTCTTTATTCAGTCCCATCTCTTCCATACGCTGATCCAACACATCCAGACGCTCTTCACGCTGAGAACCACCGATGATTTCGCCGATGCCTGGTGCCAGAACATCCATCGCGGCAACCGTTTTACCATCTTCGTTCATGCGCATGTAGAATGCTTTGATATCTTTTGGATAGTTCTTCATGATCACTGGCGCATTGAAATGTTTTTCTGCCAAATAGCGCTCATGTTCTGATGATAAATCTACGCCCCAGAAAACCGGATTCTCAAATTTCTGACCGCAATTTTCCAGAATTTCTATTGCATCGGTGTAATCCAATTGGATGAAGTCAGAATCGACAAATTTTTCCAAACGGGTGATAACGTCACTATCAACACGTTCTGCAAAGAAAGCCAGATCGTCGGCGCGCTCTGCTAAGGCTGCTTTGAAAACATATTTCAGCATGTCTTCGGAAAGTTTGGCGATATCATTTAGATCGGCAAAAGCCACTTCTGGTTCAACCATCCAGAACTCGGCCAAGTGTCGGCTGGTATTGGAATTCTCTGCACGGAAGGTTGGTCCGAAGGTGTAAATTTTGCTCAAGGCACACGCATAGGCTTCCCCGTTCAACTGACCAGATACGGTCAGGAAAGCTTCACGGCCGAAGAAATCCTGGCTGAAATCCACGTCGCCCTTATCTGTACGTGGTAAGTTTTGCAGATCCAACGTGGAAACGCGGAACATTTCACCGGCACCTTCTGTATCTGATGCGGTGATCAGGGGGGATGACATCCAGAAGAAGCCGTTTTCATGGAAGAAACGGTGCAGAGCCTGAGCCAATGTATGGCGAACACGGGCAACGGCACCGATTAAGTTGGTACGTGGGCGAAGGTGGGCCACTTCACGCAGGTATTCAATACTGTGACGTTTAGCCGCCATCGGGTAGGTATCTGGATCTTCAACCGCGCCAACTACAACGACTTTAGTGGCTTGTAGCTCAAAAGACTGGCCTTTTCCCTGTGATTCCACCACGATACCCGTAATTTCGACAGAACAGCCCGTGGTTAAATGTAAGACTTCATCCTGATAATTAGGTAAATCATTATTAACGACGGCCTGTAATGGATTAAAGCAGGAACCGTCATAGACGGCGAGGAATGAGATACCAGCTTTAGAATCTCTCCTTGTACGTACCCAACCGCGAACGGTGACTTCGCTGTCAACCGGAACACGACCTTGCAGTACATCGACCACAGGCGCTACGCTCATAAATTTCTCTCTTTTTGATATAGTGGATTAATAACTAGATAGATTTACGCTAAATACCCCCTCATTGGGGAGTAGCACTGCTATCTTACTTGTCATCTCTCAGGAAACAAGAGGAAATTGCGGGTCTTCATGAGGAAACAGAGGGAAAAATGGTTTTTTGAGTTGCGTAACCCACATAAAGTAGGTTACGCAAAGGGCAATTGGTCGGATTATACTGCTTTCTCGATATAAGGAATGTCAAACGCACGACGTAATCTATCGACAAACTCATCATCTTCACAGATCGTTTTTCCGGGACTATCCGACAGTTTTGCTACCGGCTGACCATTGCATTCAATGAGCTTAATAACAATATTCAGTGGCTTGATCCCCGGAATATTGCAGGTTAACCGCGTGCCAATACCGAAAATAACATTAATTCTCTGATAGAAATGGCGGTATAACGTCAGGGCTTTTTGCAGATCCAAACTATCGGAGAACACTAATGTTTTCGTCATTGGGTCGATACCTAGCGATTGATAGTGGGCTATCGCTTTTTCACCCCACTCAACAGGATCGCCAGAATCATGGCGCAGACCCTGGTAAGCCGTTGCCAATGGTTTGTCAAAATCGCGCAGGAAAGCATCCATGGTGATGCAATCAGTCAGAGCAATACCCAGCTGGTTTGGATATTCATCCAGCCATGTTTGCAGAGCCGCCCGCTGGCTGTTGGCCAATTCTGGAGTAATTTGTTGATGAGCCTGAAACCATTCGTGCGCTTGGGTACCAAGGGGCGGAAGATCAAGCTGTTTCGCCAGTTGATAATTGCTGGTTCCGATCAAATAGGGAAAACTGCTTTTTAGTTCATTAATAATGGCGTATTGAACTGCGTGTGAGAAACGCCGACGAGTACCAAAATCCATTAACTTGAAGCCGGACAAATCGACATTTTCTTCCGCCGCTTCTTGATAAAACAGCTCAATTAATTTTCTTAGCTGAATAACCGCCTCTTCCGGTGTTATTTCAGGTGAGCGATGGCGATGAACTAATTCGCTGATCAGGGCAAGCAGAGGCACTTCCCACAAGATCACTTCATGCCATAAACCGGAAATACGGATGGCCAACTGTCCCTGATGAGTAACAGATACGTCGACTTGTTTAGGATTAAAGCGGAATGTTTTGCACCAGTCCAGATAATCCTGTTTAAAAAACGGGAGGCGAGAAAGATAATCGAATTCGCGTTCTGTCAATGCTAAGTCTGCCATCAAGTCAATCTGATGGCGTAAAGTCTCGGCGTATTCTCCGAGCAGTTCATCACCACGGCAACGAAATTCGGCAACAACAGGAATCTTGCTGTAGTGGTGGTACACTGCTTGCTGCATGTGAAATTTATAGGCATCAGTATCAAGCAGCGATTTAATAATCGGGGTAGCGTCTAAGGTCATGGCGCGTCAGGCATCCTCGCGGAGCGTATTCGTGTCAGCTAAATCGATAAAAGTCGGGAGAGTATACCGTGATTATTGCGTTATTAAAGCCATATCGCGGCATATATTTTCCCGAATCTAAAGATTAAGGTTAATCCATTTAGAGATAATATCATGTTAAATGAGCGATGAAATGACAATTAGCACGAAAGCACCAATATATCGCTACATAGCATACCATTTTATTTAATAAGTTATTAACATGTGAAAAAAGAGACTTATTGATTGAAAGGACGTTGACTCTGTGGCAGCGTTAGCGTTTTGCCTGTTTTGATAGAAACGCAGCTTGTCAGGCGCTTTGTCATTAAGATGATATCGTGATACCGGCGATATTGATGTGAGACTGTACCTGTAAAAAAATATCTGTGCAATATGCCTGTTAAAACGTAATGGAAAAGGTTCCCTATGACACAACAGCGACTTGTTAAACACCGTCTGGACTATCAAGCACCAGAATACACGATTACTGATATTGATCTCGATTTTGAATTGAGTGCTGAGAAAACAACGGTGACGGCAATTAGTCAGGTAAAACGTCTGACTAATGATATGACCTCACTGGTTTTGGATGGAGAAAATCTCACATTAAAAGCTCTCTATATAGATGATAAAGCGTGGGAACATTATCAGGAACAGGATGGAAAACTGCGGATTGAGCAGATCCCGGCTCAGTTTACCCTGAAAATAGTGAATGACATTAACCCCTCAGCAAATACCGCCCTTGAAGGGCTATATGTGTCTGGAGATGCCCTGTGTACCCAATGTGAAGCGGAAGGGTTCCGCCATATTACGTATTATTTGGATCGTCCAGATGTTCTGGCGTGTTTTACAACACGTATTACGGCGGATAAATCCAAGTATCCATCCCTACTTTCCAATGGTAACTGTATTGGGCAAGGCGAGCTGGAAGATGGACGTCATTGGGTGAAATGGCAAGATCCATTCCCAAAACCTGCTTATTTGTTCGCATTGGTAGCGGGTGACTTTGATGTTTTGCGTGACACATTTGTGACTCGCAGTGGTCGTGAAGTTGCACTGGCGCTGTTTGTTGATCGGGGCAATTTGGATCGTGCGGATTGGGCCATGACATCGTTGAAAAACTCGATGAAATGGGATGAAACTCGCTTTGGTTTGGAGTATGACCTTGATATCTATATGATCGTCGCCGTGGATTTCTTTAACATGGGGGCGATGGAGAACAAGGGGCTGAATGTTTTCAATTCCAAATATGTTCTGGCAAAAACGGAAACCGCGACAGACAAAGACTATCTTGCTATTGAAGCGGTGATTGGCCATGAATATTTCCATAACTGGACAGGAAACCGGATTACATGCCGTGACTGGTTTCAGTTAAGTCTGAAAGAGGGGTTGACCGTATTCCGTGATCAAGAATTCAGTTCTGATCTGGGATCACGTTCTGTTAACCGCATCAATAACGTGCGCGTTATGCGTGCGGCTCAATTTGCTGAAGATGCCAGTCCGATGGCGCATCCTATTCGCCCTGATCAGGTGATGGAGATGAATAACTTTTATACCTTAACTGTCTATGAAAAAGGGGCAGAAGTTATTCGGATGATCCACACGTTACTGGGTGAAACGCAATTTCAGGCAGGCATGCAACTTTATATTCACCGCCATGATGGCAGCGCAGCCACTTGTGATGATTTTGTTCAGGCAATGGAAGATGCTTCAAACGTTGATTTGACGCTTTTCCGTCGCTGGTATAGCCAATCCGGGACGCCGGTGTTGACGGTGCGTGATGAATATGATGCAGAAAAACAGCAATATATTTTGCACGTCAATCAAATGACGCCGTCAACCGCAGACCAGAAAGAGAAGCTCCCGCTGCACATTCCTCTGGATATTGAGCTTTATGATGAACAAGGAAACGTCATCCCGTTGCGTCGTCATGGTCAGCCTGTGCATCATGTTTTGAACATCATTCATGCAGAACAAACATTTGTGTTTGATGATGTTTCATCACGGCCGGTGCCTTCTTTATTGCGTGAATTTTCTGCGCCAGTGAAATTGGATTATCCATACAGTGATGAGCAGCTTTCATTCTTGATGAAACATGCGCGTAATGAGTTCTCTCGTTGGGATGCCGCGCAGACATTGCTGACCCATTATGTGAAGCTGAATGTTGCCCGCAAGCAAAAATCCCAGCCCCTGGAACTCCCGACAGCGATCATTGATGCTTTCCGCGCTGTATTACTGGATAAAGAGATCGATCCGGCGTTGGCCGCCTTGATCCTGACTCTGCCATCGGAAAATGAAATCGCGGAACAGTTTACGGTCGTCGATCCTGACGCTATTCATGATGTCATTTGTGCGATGACGAAGGTGCTGGCGAATGACATGGTTGATGAATTCTCGGCGGTTTATCATAGCCTTCATACAGGTGCATACCGGGTGGATCATCAGGATATTGCGAAACGCGATTTGCGTAATACCTGCCTCTATTATTTAGCCTTTATTGAGAATACCGCGCTGGCTGATAAATTAGTGGCAGCACAATATTATCAGGCTGATAATATGACTGACAGTGTTGCGGCTTTGTCTGCGGCAGTCGCTGCTGAATTACCTTGCAGTTATCAATTGATGGATGAATTTGATCAGCGCTGGCATCAGGATGGTTTGGTGATGGATAAATGGTTCCGGTTACAAGCAACCAATCCTGCCTTTGATGCACTTGATAAGGTGCGTGACTTAATGAAGCATCGTGCTTTCAGCCTGAGTAATCCAAACCGTGTTTATGCGCTATTAAGAACGTTTTTCACCAGCAATGCAGTTGCTTTCCATACTGAAGATGGCCGTGGTTATCAATTCTTGGTGGAAGTGTTAACCGATCTGAATAGCCGGAATCCGCAGGTCGCATCAAGCTTGATTAATCCATTGCTCCGTCTGAAACGTTACGGTGAGAAACGTCAGGCTTTAATGCGTGAGGCACTGGAACAATTGAAAGCGCTGGAAAACTTGTCCGGTGATTTGTACGAAAAAATCACTAAGGCACTTGAAAGCTGATAGGCCATATGCTCCGGTTTTACCGGAGGATCGCTATCTACTGACAAACTCCGTTACCGTCAACGGAGTTTGTTGATATCATCCTGGCGTTTCTTTTCATCGGTTATTGCAAGTCCATTTTAATACGCAAGCCCTGCATGTTTTATTCGTTCAACTTTTCCAATAAGGAAGAGGAAAGAAATAATACTCAGTAACACCACGAGGGCAATATAGACCAGCGCCGGTACAAACCCATAATATTGAGCAAGGTATCCGACAATGATAGGTACCGAAACACCACCTAATGCGCCGAAGAAATTGAAGCAACCACCACTCGTACCGATTAAATGCACCGGCGCCATAGAGGAAACCAGTGACCATGCCTGTGAAGCAAAACCATTGCCGAAAAAAGCAATCGCCAGCAAGCACACAATAATATTGATGTTTGTCGTGTAATTAGCCAGGACAATCGACATTGATAATACCAGACCAATCAGAATCGGTGTTTTTCTTGCGATGCCGATACTTTTCCCCATTCTGACAAGTTTATCAGCCAGGAACCCCCCAGAAATCACACCGAGAAAGGCGGCAATAAAAGGTATTGCGGTCATTAACTCTGTGGTGGACAGGTCAATATCCCGTCCTTTACTCAGGTAAGTCGGGAACCATGTCAGGAAAAACCAGACCGTGGTGGCAAGTGCAAACTGAACAATATAAACCCCGAGTAATTTAGGGTGGAATACCAGTTTCCAGTCAGTCAGTGTCAGTTTGTGACGGGCCTTCGTTTTATTTTCGCCCTGAATATCTTCATCATCAGAAATCGCACCGCCGCTTAGTATATGCTGTCGTTCTGCTTCATTCACTTTTTGATCCTGATTAACGCTCTTATATTTCATTAACCAGAAAAATGACCAGAAAATACCCACGGTACCCGTCATGATAAATACCCAGTGCCAGCTCAGAACATGCTGCACCCAGATAAGTACCGGGGTAAAGAAGGCCAATCCGACATACTGACCGGAAGTATAGATAGCGATTGCCCCGGCACGTTCCTGCTCCGGGTACCAGCTACTGATGACCCGGTTATTCGTTGGGAATGAAGGAGCTTCAAATACCCCGGTAATGGCACGAAGGGTAAGTAATGAGATAAAACCATTAGCAAAACCTTGAAATAATGTTGCCGTCGACCAGCCCAATATAGCGATAAAATAAGTGATTTTTGAGCCAATTAAATCCAGAAACTGTCCTCCCGGGATCTGGAACAAAGCATATGTCCAGCCAAATGCTGAGAAAATATATCCCATCTGTACAGAGGATAAACCAAATTCAGCTTCAATATGAGGCGATGCTATCGCTAGGTTGGCACGATCTATATAGTTAATGATGACGATTACAAATAACATGAAGACGACAAAATACCGCCGCCGGGTGGGGCGCTCAGAGATTTGCATAAATTTTATGTCCTGTAGGAGAATTCAGGGTGATGTGATTAAAATGAAAAATTTACCATTCAGCAACCGCACCGTCATAATATCGCCAGAGGGGATTCGTCCAGTCCGGTGCAAGTTTACTTTTCTCCTTTACAATCTCTTCATCGATTTCAACCCCGAGTCCTGGTTTCGTTAATGGGGAAAAATAACCCTCGACCACCCTGAAGTCGTCTTTATTTTTGACATAATCCAGTAGTTCAGCGCCTTTGTTATAGTGAATGCCCATACTTTGCTCCTGCAACACGGCATTTCTGGACACAAAATCAATATGCAGACAGGATGCAAGTGCAATGGGGCCAAGAGGACAGTGTGGTGCCAAAGAGACATCATAGGCTTCTGCCATGGCCGCAATTTTATAACATTCCGTAATTCCACCCGCGTGGGACAAATCCGGTTGCAAAATTGCAATACCTCCGGCTTCAAGAATATGTTTAAATTCGAAGCGCGAATACATTCGCTCGCCTGCGGCCAGTGGAATAGGTGTTTGTGCAGCCAGTTTAGGGTAATACTCAGCCTGTTCTGCCAGCACCGGTTCTTCAATAAACAACGGGCGATAGGGTTCCAATTCTTTAATGAGGATTTTTGCCATGGGGGCACTGACACGCCCGTGGAAGTCCAGACCAAAATCAATCGCGGTTCCGAAAGTTTCGCGAATACTGGCGACCACGGCCACCGTTGCATCCACTTTACGGGTATTATCAAGAATACCCATCTCTTCACAGCCATTCAGTTTAAAGGTGTCAAAGCCCGCCTTACGGAGTTTATTGATACCTTCTATGATATCAGCCGGGCGATCGCCACCGACCCAGCTGTACGTTTTTATTTGGTCACGTACCAGTCCGCCCAGTAGCTGGTAAACAGGCACGCCCAGTACTTTTCCCTTGATATCCCACAAGGCTTGGTCGATGCCTGCAATGGCACTCATTATTGTCGCGCCACCTCGATAAAACCCACCTCGGTATAATGTCTGCCAGAGGTCATTGATACGCGAGGGATCCTGACCAATAAGATAATGGCTCATTTCATGCACAGCGGTCTCAACGCTGCGTGCATGTCCTTCGACGACAGGTTCTCCCCACCCGATAACCCCTTCATCCGTTTCTACTTTTAAAAACAGCCAGCGAGGCGGAAGGCGATATGTGGTTAATCTGGTTATTTTCATTTGACGGCATCCCTGTAAACGCGAATAAATTTCCTGGCCTGTTCACGTGTCTGCTCTGCTGGCTGACCGGCACGGTAAAGGTCACTGCCCAGTCCAGCACCGGCGCAGCCAGCATTAAGGTAATCTGCGAGATTGTCAGGGGTAATGCCACCAACGGCAAACACAGGAATCTGTGGGGGTAACACGGATTTCAGCGCCTTAATGTAAGCGGGTCCGAAAACCGAGGAGGGGAAGATTTTTAACGTATGAGCTCCGGCCTCCAGTGCCGTGAAGGCTTCAGTGGCTGTCGCGCAACCCGCACAAATTGTCATGCCATGTTCCGCAGCACGCCGAATAACAGTACGATCTGTATTGGGCGTGACGATAAGCCTGCTGCCGATGGCGGCCAGTTCCTCAACTTCTGTTGTTCGGAGAACTGTGCCTGCGCCAACAAGAATTTTGTCGCCAAAGGTTTTCACCATGTCGGTAATGCTCTGACGCCAGTCTGGTGAGTTCAGAGGGATCTCGACCGCGGTGAATCCCTCCTCCACCAGAGCACTGACATGTGCAAACGTTTCTTCCGGGGTAATCCCGCGTAAGATCGCGATTAACGGGATATTATCTTGCCAATTCATGAATAATGCTCCTTATTCCTGTCTGAAATGCATATTCCCCCTCCATCACTTCTGATGGTATACCCGCCTGCTTCAGCGCAATGACATAGCGTTTTGCCAGTTCGGGATTTGCGATTACTGTCGCTTTATCAGTCACTCCGTTGTCATAAAGGGATTTCATTTCTGCCACCTCAGCCCCGATCAATATCCCCGACAGCCAGTCGCTGACATATTCCCGGGGTAATTTCCCGAGAACATGGGCTGCCCGGACTTCAAACAGTCGGACCAGCACTGCTGCATCATTGAGCCCTAAGTGTAAACCGCGGGTAAAGGCGGATTCATCAGGTATTTGCTTCGGTAATCCTGAGCCGATAAGTGAATGGTTCATCAGGAGATAATGCAACTCTCCCGTCATTACAGTGCGAAAGTCCTGCACGGAATCACCCTTCATCAGTACCCATTTACTGTGTGTCCCTGGCATAATGAAAACCGATGCAGGCATTTCCCGCCAGGCACCCAGCAACTGAGTTTCTTCACCGCGCATAACATTACAGTTACCATCCCGATTCACACTGAGCCCCGGGACAATCCAAACAGCGTCATCAACCGGAGTCAGATGTATAGCCAAATCGTCAAGACGTGTCGGGCACGACAGATAAGGAACAGATATCCAGCCTGCATTGCTTCCGACCATACCGGCCATGACGACCGGATTTCCTGAGTCACGCCAGCCTCTGGTGATATCGTCAAACACCTGCTGAGGAGTTTGATTTCCCAGACGTGTAATACCTGACGCAGAGTGACGATATTCGGTCGCAACGCCATCGCGATATAACCAGGCGCGCAGGTTTGTAGACCCCCAGTCAATCGCAATATAATCACCTTTCATGTAATGTCCTTCAGTCGTTTTGTCGCACTGGCAATCATGTCCAGTGCGGCATGTTCTGCCCCTTCACTGTCCTGACGTCTGATTGCCTCAAATAAGACCTGGTGCTGTAATAACGTCTGCGGCATGTTGTCGTTGTCCCCCCTATAAGTTCTTTCAAAAACGACACGTTGTAATGAACTTATTGCAACAGAAAGCTGCTGTAATAAAGGGTTATGCACGGCTCCCAACACTGCCTCGTGATAACGGATATCAGCTTCACTGAATGCTTCTTTGTCCTGGTGATTGACACGCATATCATTCAGTGCCCGCTCAATCTGAACCAGATCTCCGGAGGTCGCCCGTTCTGCTGCCCAGCGTGCAATGGTCGGTTCAATCAACTGTCTGACCTCACTCATTGATGCAATCAGTGAAGTATCGTGATCGCTCGCCAGAACCCATTTCAGAACATCTGAGTCCAGATAGTTCCACTGGCTTCTTACCGCGACAAATGCCCCCCGATAACGTTTCATTTCGATGAGTCCTTTCGCCACCAGGGCTCTGAAAACTTCCCGGATAATGTTGCGTGATGTCTCAAATTCATCACAAAGTTCCGCTTCCGTCGAAAGTGGCGCACCGGGTTGATATTTACCAGAAACAATCTGTTCCCCAAGCTGGATGATGATACGTTCCGTTTTGCTCACGTTGCCGTCTGTCATGTTTTCCTCAATATGTCTGTCTGATATTTGCACCTATTTGCTTTTGTAAGGGAAAACAAAACCGATTAAAAGTTGGTTTTGAAAGTAGTACCATTATGCATGATTGTAGTACAACTATTGATCATTGGTTATACAATGAAGATCACAAAAAATACAATTGCTGGATTTTGTTACATAGGAAACCCAAAAATTTAACGAGCATTTAATATCAAAATTAACAATGAGGTATGTAATTTATGGATAGAGGTTTTTCGTCGGAGACGGAAAGAGGAGAAGGGAGAACAACAATCGCCGGACACGCATATGTGCCGGTTATCATCTTATACTGGAACTTCCTTGCGGCCCGTGTCTCCCCCACAGCGAACCGCAGTATAAAGGACTGGTACAGGATTACGGGTGTGACGCCGTACCATCAGGTGTTCTTGCTATAGTCCAGGATGGAATGCCACCTTCGCAGGGATATTTTGCCACACAGTGCTTCTAAGAGAAAAAGGCCCGAAGAACAGACTTTTTGTCTGTTGATAGAAGGGCTTTTTTGTTGACTCTGACCCGTCCTAAATAAGGTTGACACTTTTCCAATCTAAAATTGGAGAATGTAATGAAACCAATAGCTAAACGAACTCAACGTGATTATTCCCTTGCCTTTAAATTGGCGGTTGTTGACCAAGTAGAAAAAGGCGAGCTCACCTATAAACAAGCTCAATATCAATATGGCATACAGGGCCGTTCAACCGTTTTGGTTTGGTTACGTAAGCATGGTAGATTAGATTGGTCGAAAGGTACGCCCAACACTCTTTATAAAGGTGCTGCTATGATTCAAACTTCAGAGCAACAAACTCCAGAACAACGCATTAAAGCACTTGAAAAAGAACTTGAGGACATGCAACTCAAGGCCGATTTTTTTGAAGCCGTTGTCAAAGTGATGGATAGGGATTTTGGAGTTCGCCTATCAAAAAAGCGCAAAGCCGAGTTGTTAAGGAAAAGACGATTGAAAAACTCACCGTAACCAAAGCTTGTCGTTTTATGAAAATTACTCGACAAGCCTACTACAAACGTCAAGATACGTCTGATAAACGAAAAAGGTCAGAGGCTATTATTGTTTGTGCGGTGAAATCGGAACGGACTGTTCAGCCCAGACTGGGGGTTAGAAAGTTACACTTCCTTTTGAAACAAAAACAATTAATTATTGGGCGTGACCGATTATTTTCTTTATTGAAAGAACATCGCTTATTAGTGCCTAATAAACGGGCTTATCATCGAACAACACTGAGTCATCATCGTTTTCATCGACATCCAAATTTAATTAAATCAGGGTTTATCCCTTCACTGCCAGAGCAACTGTGGGTTGCTGATATTACGTATTTATCTACTCACGAAGGCGATACTTATTTAAGTCTAATCACGGATGCTTATTCACGAAAAATAGTGGGTTATCATCTTGATGACAATATGAAAACAAAGGCCGTCAAGAAATCATTAGTGGAAGCATTAAAAAAACGAAGTTCAACAACCCCGTTGATCCATCATTCAGATCGAGGCTTACAATATTGTTCGTCGGAGTATCAGGAAATCCATAAAAAACATAATATTCAATGTCCTATGACGGATGGCTATGACTGTTATCAAAATGCATTGGCAGAGCGAGTCAATGGGATATTAAAAATGGAATACTTATTGATAAAACCGAGCAATTTAAAGCAAGCTCGGAGGTTGGTTGAAGAATCAATACAGATTTATAATGAAAGGCGCCCCCATTTATCATTAAACTATAAAACGCCCGATGAGGTTCATCGAGCGTTTTATGCCTGAAAAGTTGTCAACCTATATCAAGACTAGTCATCATGATCATCTATCGTCTTACCGACCCGATAGCTTACAGATCTTGTCATTGCAAGACGGAATAGTCGATGTATGGAACTATCGGGTGCTGATCCAACTGGTGCGAAGCGCGTTCAAGAGTGCTTCCTTGGGCTGCGCACCGGACAACTGCGTTCCGTCTTCAAGAAGGAAGAAAGGGACACCACGAACCCCTTGGAGTTCTGCCTGTGTTTCATCCCCCCGAGCGACATCGGCAAACTGGTCAGAATCGAGAACATCCTTCGTTTCGACCGGATCCAGCCCTAGCTCTGTTGCAATCTGGAGCAGGAGCACGTGATCAGCCAGCACTGAGTTCTCAGTGAAGTAGGCTCGGAACAGCCGCTCTGTCATCTCTGCCGCAGCCCCCTTCGTCTCTGCATAGTGGGTCAGGCGATGCGCATCAAATGTGTTGCTGTATTGCACGGTGGAGTAGTTCATTTCCAGCCCGGATCTTTCAGCTAAGGAAACGATGTGGTTGATCATGTCCTTAGCGCCCAGCGGGTCCTTGCGGTACTTAGATTCAATGCGTTGCTGCGTTGTGTTTACCACTTTTCGACTGGCAGTGCGATCAAGTTCGAATGTTCTAAAGACGATTTGAACATCGCCTGCCTGCTCGAATTCAGCGAGTGCCTGTTCGAGGTGTCGCTTACCGATGTAGCAATATGGGCAGGCGTAGTCGGACCAAATTTCCAATAGCATAGTGAGCTCCTGATGTGATTAATGATACGATAATACTGGTATCATAAAACCTTAGCAACAACGCAAGCGCCCTCAAGTAGCACTAATCCATGTAAATGCCCACGCTCATCGCCGTACCTCTAATGACGAACGGGTGCTTTCAAAGCTTACTCTTTGTCACTCTTTGCATTAATTCCAAGCTCCTAAGGCGGCAGCGACGTCTAGGCTTGAGAAGCTATCAGCTAAAACTGGAACCAGTTGGCTCGGCACCAAATAAATGGGCCTTTGTATTTAGAGGAAGGAAGCCACTCTGGATATTGATTTTCGAGACCAACCACTATTGTCCGATTTTTTTATTAGGCGTCGAACATAATTGGTGATATGCTACGCGTACTCTCGTACCTTTATACGAAGTGTTAACTGTTAAACCATATTAATCAAGACGTGAGATAACGAAAATATGAACTTCAAAAACATTAGATTCCATTCGCAACGAGCCGCAACCGCCAGTGTTCTCCTTGCATTGTCTGCATCAGCGGTAATGGCGTCGGAAACATCGCAAAATACTGCAGCAGCTAATGTCCAGGTCCCTGGTTACTATCGCATGGCATTGGGCGAACAAGTAACAGTTACTGCATTTCATGATGGCCCGGTCTACTTGAAAGAATCCGTGCTCCAAGGCACTAGCGGTTTAGACCTTGAGGGCATGCTGGAGGCAATGTCGGTCCCAACTAACAAGGATGGCGTACAAACATCTGTAAATGCTTATTTAGTTCAGCAAAAGGGCCACCTGACGTTAATCGATGCAGGTGCATCGGACTGCTTTGGTGAGACGCTAGGTAAGCTGGAAAAAAATATTAACGCCTCGGGAATTAACCCGGACGACGTAGATGCTGTCATTGTGACTCACATGCATCCGGATCATGCGTGCGGCGCGACAAATCCCGATGGTTCAATGGTGTTCAAGAATGCCGAGTTCATCGCTCCAAAAGTAGATGCTGATTACTGGCTAAGTGACACTGCCGAAAACTCAGCGCCAGAGAGCGACCGCATGTTTTTCAAGGCAGCACAGCGAACTGTTGCACCGTATAAAGCTGCTGGGCGCTTCCGTACGTTTGTAAAAGGTGAATCTCCAGTACCAGGCATTAATAGCATTGACGAAGCTGGGCACTCACCTGGCATGGCGGGTTACTTGATCGACGGTGGTGAAAAAAAACTGCTGGTGTGGGGTGATGTGGTTCACAGCCACGCGGTACAGTTCAAGCATCCCGAAGTATCCGTTGTCTTTGATCACGACCCTAAAACAGCAATTGAAACGCGTAAACGTATCTTTAACTATGCGGTACAAGGAAAGCTATGGATTGCCGCTGCACATTTGCCGTTTCCTGGATTAGGTCGTGTGATAGCCGACGGAGAAGCATATCGCTGGGTCCCTGCGGAATATAGCGCAGTCCGCTAAATGCCCTTAAATGATTTTTGACCACCCCCGCAGTGTCCGTGGTAGGTGTGCTGGCAGAAGGCGTTAGCCTCGGCTTCTGCCAGTGAGATACGGATGATGACTTCGAGCACGCTCACTGGATTGAACTAGGATAACTGAGCACGGCGATAAATCATCTGTCCTTTATAGACCGCGTTGATTAAGGATAGCGATCGGGGTTGGCAGACCACATCAGTCATTTTCCATGCCTTGAGCTCGATCTAATGATGTTGAACCCAGCTAACGCTATTCATGCTTATCGAAGCATTGAATAACATCTGACGTCATCAGGTTAGTGACATGGCACTCCATCAATCGTTGCAGGTGGTCGCTCTGGCTGCCTGCGCTCACATTTCAGGACCAGCAAATGCTTCGACGATCTCATCAATGACAGCCCTAATCTTCACGGTATGCCGCAGATCAGCGTGGATGACCATCCATACCTCGTAAAGCACCGCCCCCGTCCGCTCAGGCCATAATTGAATCAGCCCATCGCGCTTGCCTATGTAGATCGGGAGCTCTCCCAGCCCTATACCTGCCGCAATGGATTGACGAACAAGCAAACTGGAGCTCAGTGTCGACACAACACGGCCATTGCACACTGATTCGCCGACCAACGTCAGGTCTTTGACACACTCAAAGTGGGGCTGAAACAGCACCAGATCGTGTCCCTGGAAATGCTGCCCAAGCTCAGGCTTGCCTCGCGCTTTCACATAAGCCTTTGAGGCAAACAAGCCTACAGGCCAGCGAGCCAAACAACGTGCTATCAGATCAGGGTTATCTGGACGTGCATTGCGCACTGCTATGTCGACTTCGCGCTTGGAGAGGTTGAGCATGCGTGTGGACGCGTCCAACTGCACTAAGATATCAGGGTGCTTGTCATGCAGGCGGGCGATGGCAGGGATCAAAAAGTCAATGGCGAAAGAATCGGTAGTGCTCACCCGTACCACACCAGTCAACCGTTCATCCAATCCCTGAACTTGCCGTTCGAGCTCGAGTGCAGCGTGTTCCATCTTCTCGGCATTGCTGAACGCCACTTCCCCTATCGCCGTCAACGCATAGCCACCGGAGGTTCGCAGGAAGAGCGTGGCATTCAAAGACTTCTCCAAGGCAACAACCCGCCGCCCAACGGTGGCCTGATCGATCCCCAGTGACCGTGCCGCTGCTCGTAGGGTCGAGCATCGGCAAAGTGCCAAAAATATGCGAGCGTCACTCCAATCCATATACCCCACCTGATGCAAAAATGCATCTCTCAGATTCACAATTGCTGCAAGACTGCAGCAATACTCGTCGATATGCTAGTGGTAGTCAACCTTTTGGAATACCGAGAATGTCAAAAATAGAACTGCCTGCTCCACCAAACTACCCCAATGCCAGGATAACAATCTTTGCTGGTTTTTGCGCCTGTCTTGTCAGTATTGGTCTTGCGCGTTTCGCATATACCCCCCTTATTCCACCATTGATCCAGGCGCACTGGTTCGCGGCCAGCGATGTGGTCTACCTCGGAGCGGCTAACCTGGTCGGCTACCTCATTGGCGCACTGCTCGGCCATCCGCTGGCCCGCCGCTTAAGCAATAAGAGCACACTGCGCCTCATGATGGTTGTAGTGACCCTCTCATTCTTTGCCTGCGGCTTCCCAATTTCCTTCGGTTGGTTTTTTGTGTGGCGTCTGCTCTCTGGCATCGCCGGCGGAACCGTCATGGTCCTCGTGGCCGCGACGGTGTTGCCGCACGTACACCCGTCAAGCAGGGGCCTTGCCAGTGGCGCGATCTTCTTAGGTATTGGCCTAGGCATTGCTGGCTCAGGAACCATTATTCCGCCTCTGCTAGAGCTCGGCCTTCAACAGACATGGTTCGGACTTGGCATCATCTCGTTGATTCTGTTGGCGGCCAGTTGGTTCGGGTGGCCAATACCGACAAACCACAGTGTAGCTCCAGCGCACTTTGTCACACCAGCGCCAGTTCGTAACAGCGGTGTTTATCTGGTCTATGCGCAATATGGGCTCATGGCGATTGGCCTTGTTCCCGCTATGATGTTCCTGGTCGACTATGTTGCCAGAGGAATCGGTGCAGACGCACATGCAGGTGCGATCGTCTGGATCATGTACGGACTAGGCGCTATCATTGGCCCAGTGACCTATGGGTTCGTCGCCGACAAACTCGGCGCTCAGACCGGCATTCGCCTAGTGCTGACAGCGCAGGCAATTGCCTTAGCCTTCATACCTTTCACAACCTCACTTCCAGTGCTGGCTTTTCTGTCCGTGATCATTGGCTCATTCCCTCCAGGCATCGTCCCACTGACATTGGCACGGGTACATGAGCTGCTCCCCAGCCATCACCAGCAGCAGATCGCGTGGAGCCGTGCAACGGCATCGTTCGCATCTGCTCAAGCCTTGGCAGGATTTGCCTATTCGGCGTTGTTCGATGCAAGTGGAGGCTATCACGCGGTGCTGTTCATGTTCGCATGCGGGGCCATAGTTCTTGCTCTTCTCCTTGATCAAGGTAGCCGTCTGGTATCCGACGCAACTCCATGCAGGCAGGCTGGCTGATGCTATGATAATAACCCCAATTTAAGTTGAATTAATGGGTATAAAATCCAAAGCCTTTTTCATTGTTTAAAAGAAGGTGGGCAACCTGTTTTATACTCCATTCCTTGTACTGGTTTGATTGCACATTTGGTGGAGAACATTGCAGCGCGCTCCATCAAGCTTACAGAGCAAGACCTCGCGGAATTGTGCTAGTGGAGAGTTACTAAGGTGCAAACTTGGCATTTGTGGCCATAGTCCCGAATTTACCGTCAACACAGCAACATCTCCTTGCTGGGGTAACGAGCCAAGTCAGGATAACCTCGCTTCTAGCTAGAACAGGCGGCTCTGTCGGTAATTCTCATACGCCGCGTGCCGACTCGCAAAACACTTAAATGCATCGACAGGATACATGGATTTGTGTACCATTGGGCTCATGAAACTTGCAAATCATCCACAGTCTAATGAAATACGATTGGAGAGCGTCATGAGTGCGCTCTCCAACCCATTGCGCCTTGCTGCCGTTCGAATGATCGCCGAAGGGGGCGAGCACCCGTGCTGTGCAGTTCTACCAACGGTGGGAAAATCAACGATGACTCACCACTTCCGGATCTTGCGTGACAGCGGCATCGTGTGGCAACGTAGGATTGGACAAGAGTACAGGTTGTCGTTGCGTCGCGAGGATCTCAATGCTCGCTTTCCTGGCTTGTTGGACGCGATCCTCGGGCCACTGAAGAACGACCCGTTGACGCTTAAGACAATAAGCGAATACAGGCAAGAAAGTTAATACAAGAATCAATACAGCTTTATAATGAAAAACGACTGCATTTGTCTCTGAATTATAAAACACCCGATGAGGTTCATCGGGCGTTGTATGCCTGAAAAGTTGTCAACTTATATCAGGACTAGTCACTCATATAATGGTAAATTAGTGCCCTCTTCCTGTTATGACAACGTAGCAACTATATGTATAGAATTGTGCATAATTTAAAATGTATAACTGACAATTCTGATACAAAAATCATAAAAAACAGTAGGTTAATCTAAATGTATTATTCTCTAGTACGGAAGGCATTGTTCCAGCTTGATCCTGAACAGGCACATGAACTGACTTTCCACCAGCTCAAACGCATCGCCGGTACGCCTTTCGAATTTATCGTCCGCCAGTCAGTTGCCACTAAGCCCGTGACTTGTATGGGATTATCCTTCAAAAATCCACTTGGTTTAGCCGCTGGCCTTGATAAAAACGGGGAGTGCATTGATGCGTTTGGTGCGATGGGCTTTGGGTTTGTTGAAATTGGCACCGTCACACCCCGGCCACAAGCTGGAAACGATAAACCAAGATTATTCCGTGTCGTTGAAGCGGAGGGGATCATCAATCGGATGGGCTTTAATAACCTTGGGGTAGATAATCTGGTTGAGAATGTTAAGCAAGCAAAATATGATGGGATTATCGGCATCAATATTGGCAAAAATAAAGATACGCCGGTCGAAAATGGAAAAGATGATTATTTAATTTGCATAGATAAAATTTATCCTCATGCGGGTTATATCACGATCAATATTTCCTCGCCTAATACGCCCGGTTTGCGGACACTCCAGTACGGTGACGCATTGGATGACCTTTTATCTGCGATTAAAAATAAGCAAAGTGAACTTCAGCAAAAATACCAAAAATATGTTCCTGTTGCTGTTAAAATCTCGCCCGATCTTTCAGAAGAAGAATTAATAAAGATTGCTGATAGTTTAATGCGCCATCATATTGATGGGGTTATTGCAACGAATACGACTTTGGATAGAAAGCTTATCGCCGGTTTGAATCACTGCCAGCAAGCCGGGGGATTAAGTGGACGTCCTGTTCAATTGTGTAGCACAAATATTATCCGTCGTCTTTCACAAGAATTAAAAGGTGAAATACCAATTATTGGTGTTGGTGGAATTGATTCACTGGTTGCGGCCAGAGAAAAAATGGCAGCAGGAGCTTCATTAATTCAGATATATTCTGGTTTTATCTACAAAGGGCCAAAACTCATCAAAGATATTATTAATCATCTCTGAATATTTATCGCAATTTGAGGGCGGAGGTTTATTTCTACCCTCAACTCGTCTATATTTTGCTTAATAGATTACATTTTATTATTTATTTTAAACTTCCTATTTGGGTAGTCATGCTTATTTTTAACCAAAAAGCGATTTTGAGCATAAAAGGGTAAACAATGAAAATTAGGCCTGATGATCAGTGGCGCTGGTATTTTGATCCCGAGCATAACCGTGTTATGCTCGATCTCGCTAATGGCATGGTTTTTCGTTCTCGCTTCTCTGCCAAAATGTTGACTGACTATGCCATGACACTGGAAGCCGTGTCATTTTCAGTTGATGATGCTGCGTTATTTTATACCTTTGAAGAAAATGCACGTTTTATTCCACTTGCTCCCGCATTTAAAGCTGAACTGGCTCTGAATGCGGTGGTTGCGTTACGTTTTATGAAACCACAAATGCCTAAAAGCTGGTATTTTTCGCCTTTTTCTTTAATAGCAAAACCGGAGCTTGGCCAAATTGTTCAGCTTCAATTACAGGCTGATGCTGCCGCTGCCGCTGCCCTGTTTATGGCTGTGGACGTTGGCGACAATGCCAGTTTATGCTTGTTGGCACAGCAAAAACTGGCATTGAATGATCGTGTCATGCATTTTTGTGATCCCATTAAGGTGATGAATGATCGCATGGCACTTTACACCAAACCCGTTCAGTCATCCCTGTATGACCGAGCGATTTAGCGCTGTTGATTAGTTTAATTCAATAACTAAATTATTTTTAGGAATACAACTACATGCCAGAATCTTGCCATTATTTTTGATGGCAGTGGATTTTAATGGTAATACATCACCTTTAACCAGGGATATCTTACAGGCGCCGCAAATGCCGGCACGGCATGAATAAGGAATGCGAATACCTTGATTTTCAAGCTGTTCTAAAATAATTTGCTGATTGTTTCCGCTAAAATGCTGCCCATTAAATTCAATCGAAACAGCCTGTTCCGCCGTTTCCTTTATCGTTAAATCAATCGCTTGCTCACCACTGCCATATTCGCGTGGGGTTTTCTTCTCCAGAATAGTGACACGATCTCCGACCCGGATGATACCACTATGACGGGCAATCGCATTCTGCCCAAAATCAACCGCGCCATTTTCTTTGGCTGTTCTGAAAGATTGGAGTGTAGCCAGTGGCTCACTTTGCGGATTTTTACGGCCTTTTTCCGGACTGACGGTTGTCAGAATACAGCGGCTGCACGGTTTTGGCAGATCGAAAACGATATCGCCAATTTGGATCACCTGCCAGCTATCTTCTTCAAAAGGTGCGGCCCCGGTGACAATAATGTTGGCACGAAACTGCTCTATTTTAATACTGGCAGGGCAACGTTGTTGCAGAGCGTGAAAAGAGGCTTCATTGATAATTAAATAGGGAAAACCATCTGCAAATGATAACGAAATATCGGGGAATCTTTTGACTCGTCGTGTGAGTTCTTCACTTAACCAGCGCAGTTGTACTGGTGTATCAAAAAAACCACTCAGCCAATGATTGACCCATTCAGGGGCAACCAGCGCGGTGAAATGGTTTCCCCAAACTTCGGTAGGGAAACGTTCCTCTTGAAAATCATCGTACAGTACAGTCGCGCTTTCCCCGTTTGGCGCCTGCAAATAGAGGCCATTATGGAGCATGGTTGGGGTAAAGAGCAGCATCTGTGGATATTGACGGGCAGAAATAAACGTCCCATCGGTTGTCGTTATCATAAAGTTACGATCAAATGTCAGGCCACTTTCATTGACAAGGGAGTGAGAGAGTTGCACTCCGCGCATGGATTTGACGGGATGGGTATAGAGGCGTGACAAGACTATCATTCATTATCTCCAGTATATTTTTATTTTTTTGATCGTGTCAGCAACTTTATGACATGTCGTTGGTATTGGCTATAATGTGCAACGATTTTTTTTGGTGGTGGACTTTTTGTGGTGATAAATACGATGAATGCTCTCTTTGCCAGCACGGCACGTGGACTAGAAGAACTGTTAAAGAACGAATTAGAAACGCTGGGAGCACAATCTTGTAAGATTGCCCAAGGTGGGGTTCATTTTCAGGCGGATGATCGGGTGATGTATAAAAGCCTGCTATGGAGCAGACTGGCTTCCCGTATCATGATGCCGCTTAACGAATTCAAAGTTTATAGTGATTTGGATCTCTATCTTGGTGTCCAGTCCATTGACTGGAGTGAGATTTTCTCAGTTGACCGCACGTTCTCGGTGCATTTCAGCGGTACGAATGAGGAGATCAGAAATACACAATATGGCGCATTAAAAGTGAAAGATGCGATTGTCGATAGTTTTATGCGCAAAATAAAGCAACGTCCAGATGTTGCTAAACAACAGCCAGATATCCGTGTTCATGTTTTTCTGAATAAAGAAAAAGCCATCGTGTCACTCGATTTGAGTGGCGATAGCCTGCACATTCGTGGCTACCGTGATTTGGCCGGACAAGCCCCACTGAAAGAAAACCTTGCCGCAGCGATTGTGTTGCGTTCTGGCTGGCAGACAGGAACGCCAATGGTTGATCCTATGTGTGGTTCAGGGACGCTGTTAATAGAAGCCGCCATGATGGCCGCCGATTGTGCGCCTGGCTTGCATCGTCAGCATTGGGGATTCACCTCATGGTTGAAATTCAATGAAACAAGCTGGCGTGAAGTGCTGACAGAAGCACAGGTACGATTCCGTAAAGGGTTACAGGAAACGTCCTCGCGCTTTTTCGGCAGCGATATTGATCGCCGGGTCATGGATATGGCGCGTTCAAATGCGCGCAGAGCAGGGGTGGCACAACTGATCCAGTTCCAGCAGGGGGATGCAAGCAAGCTGGAAAATCCACAGCCGGAAGGGACGACGGGAACCGTATTATGTAACCCGCCTTATGGTGAACGTCTTGAAAGTGAACCTGCGTTGATAGCGCTGCACAGCATCGTTGGGCGCGTGATGAAAGCCCGCTTCTCTGACTGGCGTTTATCCTTGTTCAGTGCTTCACCGGAGCTGTTAAGTTGTCTGCAATTACGCGCTGAGCGTGAGTTCAAGGCCAAAAATGGCCCGCTGGATTGTATTCAAAAGAACTATTTCATTCAAAAGAGCGAAAAACTATCGGATAAAACGCAGTCATTGGATGGCGGAATTGCTGAAGATTATGCCAACCGGTTGCGTAAAAATGAGAAGAAACTCAGTAAATGGGCCAAACAACAAGGTATTGATTGCTATCGTTTATACGATGCGGATCTACCAGAATACAATGTTGCGGTTGATCGCTATGCTGATAAGGTGATTGTGCAAGAGTATGCGCCTCCGAAATCAGTCGATGTCAATAAAGCCCGTCAACGCCTGTTTGATGTCATCAGTGCGACAATGAATGTGCTCGGTTTATCATCCAGTCAATTGATCCTGAAAACCCGCCAGCGTCAGAAGGGTAAAAACCAGTATGAAAAAATGGCCGAGAAGAAAGAATTCTTTTTGGTCAACGAATATGGTGCGAAATTCTGGGTTAACCTGACCGATTATTTAGACACCGGATTATTCCTTGACCACCGTATCGTCCGAAAAAAATTGGGTGAAATGAGCCGGGGTAAAGATTTTCTTAACTTGTTTGCTTATACCGGTTCGGCGACCGTTCATGCGGGATTGGGTGGCGCACGTTCGACAACAACGGTAGATATGTCCCGCACTTATCTGGAATGGGCAGAAAAAAATCTACAGGCGAACGGCTTAACAGGGCGTCAGCACCGCTTGATTCAGGCGGATTGCCTGGGATGGTTGGCGCAGGCTCGTGAACAATTCGATGTCATCTTTATTGATCCACCCACATTCTCTAACTCCAAGCGAATGGAAAACACGTTTGATGTTCAGCGCGATCACATTGAATTAATGAAACAACTGAAATGCCTGTTACGTCCCGGCGGAACGTTAATGTTCTCCAATAATAAACGGGGTTTTAAAATGGATCTCGCTGAATTGAGTAAGTTAGGGCTGGTTGCAAATGAGATAACAGAAAAAACGTTATCTCAGGATTTTGCCCGCAATCGTCAGATTCATAACTGCTGGCTACTGCGTCACGCTGGCGAGGAAAAATAATATTATGTCATTGATTAATCTATCCGGTGCTTGGTTATCATTCAGTGATGCACCGCTGTTGGATAATGCTGAACTGCATATTGAAGAAAACGAAAGAGTGTGTTTAGTTGGGCGAAATGGCGCAGGGAAATCCACATTATTGCGCGTGTTGGCAAAAGAGCAGCCCTTGGATGATGGCCAGGTGATTTATGAGCAAGATCTGGTTGTCGCGCGCTTACAGCAAGATCCGCCCCGTGATGTAGAAGGCACCGTCTTTGATTTCGTTGCCGAAGGGGTAAAAGAACAGGCGGAATACATTAAAGCTTTTCACCAGGTTTCCCGTTTGGTGGAAACTGATCCCGGCGAAAAGAACCTTAACCGTCTGGCAGAATTACAGGAAATACTGGATATCCGCGGCCTTTGGTCGTTGGATAGCCGTATAAACGATGTCCTGAAACAGCTTGCTTTGCCAGCAGAAGCAAAACTCTCTTCACTCTCCGGGGGATGGCTGCGCAAAGCCGCATTAGGCAGGGCGCTGGTTTGTTCTCCAAAGGTGCTGTTCCTTGATGAGCCAACCAACCATCTGGACATTAATACCATCGAATGGTTAGAGAGTTTCCTGAAAGATTTTAATGGCAGTCTGGTGTTTATTTCGCATGACCGCTCTTTTATTCGCAGTATGGCGACACGTATCGTTGATCTGGATCGAGGGAAATTGACTTCATGGCCAGGGAATTACGATAAGTATCTGGTGGCAAAAGAAGAAGCTCTGCGGGTAGAAGAGTTACAAAATGCCGAATTTGATAAAAAACTGGCGCAGGAAGAAGTTTGGATCCGTCAGGGCATTAAAGCACGACGTACCCGTAATGAAGGTCGGGTAAGAGCCCTGAAAGCATTACGCGCAGAACATTCTGAACGTCGCAATGTGATGGGAACGGCAAAGATGCAGGTCGAAGAAGCGACACGTTCCGGCAAGATTGTTTTTGAAATGGAAAATGTCAATTACCGGATTGGTGATAAGACATTAGTTAAAAACTTTTCCTCGCAAGTTCAGCGTGGTGACAAAATTGCGTTAGTCGGGCCAAATGGCTGCGGTAAGACGACACTATTGAAGCTAATGTTAGGCGATTTGTCCGCTGACAGTGGGCGCATTCATTGTGGAACAAAGCTTGAAGTTGCTTACTTTGATCAGCATCGTGCCGCACTGGACCCCGATAAAACCGTCATGGATAACCTCGCTGAAGGTAAACAGGAAGTCATGGTCAATGGACGCTCCCGCCATGTACTGGGATATTTACAGGATTTTCTGTTCCATCCTAAACGCGCCATGACGCCTGTCCGTGCGCTTTCCGGTGGTGAGCGCAACCGCCTGCTGTTGGCTCGTCTATTCTTGAAACCAAGTAATTTGCTTATTCTTGATGAACCGACGAATGACCTTGATGTTGAAACACTAGAACTATTAGAAGAATTGGTTGATAGTTATACTGGGACGGTGATTTTAGTTAGCCATGATCGTCAATTTGTGGATAACTCGGTGACTGAATGCTGGATTTTTGAAGGTAATGGTGAAATCAACCATTATGTGGGGGGATATTACGATGCTCAGCAACAACGGGCACAAACGGTTTCCCTGCGCCAGCCTTCAGAGAAAAAGGCGAATGCGGACGACAAAGCCGTAAAACCGAAAGAAACACCTAAACGGGCGAACAACAAATTAAGTTACCATTTACGACGTGAATTAGAACAACTCCCTTCATTATTAGAAAAGCTAGAAGAAGCATTGGATAAGTTACAATCTCAGGTCAGTGATCCGGAATTTTTTAATCAATCTCATGACGTGACCCAAAATGTTCTGAATGAATTGGCAAGCAAAGAACAAGAGCTGGAAAAAGCATTTGATCGTTGGCAGGAACTGGAAATGATGAAAAACGGATGATAGCTACCGTATAAAAGAAGTTTGTGGTTTTTTCTAAAGGAGAAACACTTTGTGTTCCCATAACCATCAGCACGACAGGCTGGTTCTTTGCCCCCAGTGTGACATGCTGGCGGCTGTGCCTGATTTAGAACAAGGAAAAAAAGCGGTTTGCCCACGATGCAATACTTTACTGACCGCAAAGTGGAGAGAACCGCGCTACCAGCCAACCGGTTATGCATTAAGCGCATTAATCATGCTCTTTATTGCTAGCCTGTTTCCTTTTGTTAGCATGAACGTTGCGGGGATAGTGAGTGAAATCACGTTGATTCAAATCCCCCAAGCCATGTTCAGTGAAGACTACTCCAGTATGGCGGTGTTCTTCCTGATCTTTGTGCAGCTTGTGCCAACATTTTGTATGGTTGCCATCATCCTGTTATGCCAGAACGTTAAAATGGCGCGCCGCTTCAAAATGGCGCTGGCGCGTATTTTGTTTAAGATGAAAACCTGGTGTATGGCAGAAATTTTTCTGGCGGGCGTTCTGGTGAGCTTTGTAAAGCTCATGGCATATGGTGAAATCAGTGTTGGTTTGAGCTTTTTGCCCTATTGTTTATTTTGTTTGTTTCAGATCAGGGCATTTCAATGCCTTGATCGACATTGGTTTTGGAATGACATAGAACCGGCACCTGAAATCGCTCATCAATTACAGGCAGGGATCCCTGGTTTAGTGCAAGGTGTCAGGTTGTGCCAGTGTTGTACCGCCATTCTGCCTGTTCACCAGTTGCAATGCCCCCGTTGCTATACAAAAGGTCATGCCCGTCGTTATCACAGCCTTCAATACACAATGGCACTCCTGATAACTTCGGTCATACTTTATATTCCGGCAAATATTTTACCCATAATGGTCACGCAGGCACTCGGAAGCCATATTAACTCCACCATTTTAGAGGGCATCATCTTACTTTGGCGCGCCGGTTCTTATCCTGTTGCGATGATTATTTTTATTGCCAGCATCATGGTGCCTTTGCTGAAAATGCTGGCTATCAGTTGGTTGTGTTGGAATGCAAAAATTCAGGGTAGACATGGTTCTGAAACGATGCATTTTATTTATGAAATCGTGGAATTTGTGGGGCGTTGGTCAATGATTGATGTGTTTGTGATTGCGGTATTATCGTCGTTGGTGCAAATGGGACAACTGATGAGCATCTACCCGGCAATGGGCGCTACATTGTTTGCTTTGGTCGTGATCTTAACCATGTTTGCCTCAATGACATTTGATCCACGTTTAACTTGGGATAAATCTAACAGTCAATTTGTATTACATAAAAGTGAGGAGTTGTAAGGTGACGGAGAAAGAAGAGGATCTGACTCAAGCTCGAATCAGTAAGCTGAAGAGTTGGTCACCTGTATGGATCGTCCCCATTGTCACAGTGCTGATTGGGGCGTGGATATTATTCTATCATTTCAGTCACCAGGGGCCGCAAGTCACGTTAATCACAACGGGCGCGGAGGGGATTGAAGCAGGAAAAACCAAAATCAAAAGCCGCAGTGTCAATGTAGGTATTGTTGAAACTGTATCACTGAGTGATAGTCTGGATAAGGTGATTATTAAAGCTCGCCTTAATGATGGTATGGCGCATCTATTGCGCAAAGATACCGCATTTTGGGTGGTAAAACCTCAGATTGGCCGTGAAGGGGTTTCTGGCCTGAGTACGTTACTGTCCGGGGCATTTATCGAATTACAGCCCGGCACACAAGAAGAGAAAGAACAGACTTTTTCACTGCTGGACTCTCCTCCCTTGGCTTCCCCTGATGCAAAAGGCATTCGTATTGTTTTGACCAGTGAAACAGCAGGACGATTAACGCCGGGTGATCCGGTGTTATTCCGGGGATATCGGGTAGGCTCGGTTGAAACAGGCTTCTTCGATCCACTCTCCAGACAAGTTCACTACCAAATTTTCGTGAATGCGCCTTACGATAGTTTATTAACAACCAACGCCAGATTCTGGAAAGACAGCGGTGTCTCTTTCGATATGTCATCGCAAGGTTTACGGGTTGATGTGGCTTCATTATCAACCCTGTTTGCGGGTGGGGTGAGTTTTGATGTTCCGGAAGGTTGGGCTTTGGGCAATCCCGTCAAAGAAAAAGCCGTATTCAAACTTTATGATAGTGAGAAAAGCATTCAAAGCTCACTTTATACTCAGCATAAAGACTTTTTATTATTTTTCTCTGATTCTGTACGGGGATTACAGGTGGGCGCCCCCGTTGAATTTCGCGGTATCCGATTGGGAACGGTTGCAAAAGTGCCTTTTTATACAGAAGGAATTAGGCAACGTCTCGATAATGACTTCCGCATCCCGGTATTAATCCATATCGAGCCTGAGCGCCTTGAGAAAGAATTGGGTAGCGGATTCGATACAGACAAAGAATTAAAGCTGGTCATTACACAAGGGTTAAGAGCGACGCTGAAATCCGGCAATTTACTGACTGGCGCACTGTTTATTGATCTGGATTTTTACCCTGATGAGAAACCCTGGAAAGGCCCGACGAAAATTGCAGGTTATGCAACGTTACCAACCATCAGCGGTGGTTTAGCGCAAATTCAACAAAAAGTGATAACAATGTTGGATAAAATCAATAATATGCAGATTGAGCCGGTATTTGTTCAGGCAAGGCAGGCGCTTGAAGAAAGCCAGAAGACGATTAAAGCAGCCCATAAAATGATGGATGAACTCAATCGTATCCTTGAGAGTAAAGAAGCCCAGACACTTCCGAAAGAGATACAAACGACATTACACGAGCTGAATCGCAGTATGCAGGGTATTCAGCCAGGCTCACCCGCTTATCGTCAACTGATGAACAATATGCAGCGGTTGGATCAGGTATTACGTGAATTACAACCTGTTTTGAAAACCCTTAACAATAAGAGTAATGCACTCGTTTTCGAAGCTGAAGCGACAAACGATCCAGAACCGAAAAAGGCACCTCAATAATGAAAAAGTTAATTTCAAGATTGCCATTTTTGATCTCCATTGGCGTTTTAGTGGTTGGAAGTTTGCTTATTGCGGGATGCAGTCGTGGACAACCACAAAAAACCTATTACCAGTTACCCGTGTCGGTGGATAGAGCAGTGGAAAAGCCGGTAACCCTGGAAAGTCAACTGGGGGCGAAACATGAACCGCAGTTGTGGATAAAAAGTGTTGACCTTTCTGATTACCTGGCTGCCCCTGGGATCGTGTATCAAACAGGCAAGGTCAGTTATGTCAATGCATCAAACCACTTATGGGCCAGCCCGTTACAGCAGCAGTTACAACAGGCGTTGATCGCTGAGCTTAGTGCCGCATTTCCGAATCGTTTGGTTGCTGATCAGCAACTGGAAAAAGAGGCAGATGCGCTGAATATGACAATAACCGCTTTTCACGGCCGCTATGATGGTCAGGTGTTGATTGGCGGTTATTGGATATTGGCTAACTCAGATAGGGTGATTAAGCAGCCGTTTGATATGACGCTGAAACAGGAAAAAGATGGCTATGCTGATTTAGTGCTAACTTTATCGAAAGGTTACCGTCAGTTAGCCAAATCCATTGCCCGGCAACTTTATTTGCAACCTTAACCGAGCGAAATATTGGGGTCATTAAACAGGAAAAACACCTCTGCTATCGCGGAGGTGTTTAGCATCGGAGAGCAGGTTAGTCGCCAATGTGAATTGATTTGTCGTTGATTAAAACGCGCTGGTATCTTTGAATAAGCCGACTTTCAAGTCAGTCGCCGTATAAATCAATTTGCCATCGACCAGAACTTCGCCGTCAGCCAGTCCCATAATTAATTTGCGATTAATCACACGCTTGAAATTAATGCGATAGGTCACTTTTTTGGCTGTTGGTAATATTTGACCAGTGAATTTGACTTCTCCAACGCCGAGCGCACGGCCTTTACCTTCTCCACCGAGCCAACCCAGGTAGAAACCGACAAGCTGCCACATTGCATCAAGTCCGAGACAGCCAGGCATGACAGGATCGTTGACAAAATGACAATCGAAAAACCACAGCTCAGGATTGATGTCGAATTCAGCCTCAACATACCCTTTGTCGTAACTACCGCCGGTTTCTGACATTTTCGTGATGCGATCCATCATTAACATATTGCCAGAAGGTAGCGGTGGTCCATTCTCACCAAACAATTTACCTTGTCCAGAGGCTTGAAGTTCTTCCTTCGTGTAGGACGCTTGTTTTATAAACATATTCTCAGATAGCCTTATTATTGTGTAAGGCTAGAGAATAGCGTACACTTGTACGCCCAACAACTCCGATCAGATAATAATGAAATTACCCTAGCCAGCGGAGAAACCAGGGGAAACGGGGTCTTTCTTGAATATGAGCCTGTGCTATACGTTCCTGTATTAGAGCTAACAAGTGTTCTTTTTGTGGATCGTAATAGGGAATGCCTGTTAATAACGATGCCGCTTCACAGACATGCTCGACTGCCCAAATATGAAATTGCCCCTTTTTGACCGCATTAATCACCTCTTCATTGAGGCACAAATGTTGAACATTGGTCGCGGGAATAATGACACCTTGATGTCCCGTTAGCCCGCGGTAGCGACATATGCGGAAGAAGCCCTCAATTTTTTCATTAACCCCCCCAATCGCCTGAACATAACCAAACTGATCCACCGCACCAGTAACCGCAATTTGCTGATCGATGGGCTGTTGTGACAAGGCGCTGATCAGGGCGCATAATTCAGCGAGTGAAGCACTGTCTCCGTCTACTTCACCATAGGATTGTTCAAATACAATAGAAGCAGAGAAGGGTTGTGGTTGATCTAATTTCAATTCAGAAATTAAATAAGCCTGCATAATCATCATACCTTTCGCATGAAGATTGCCACCTAGCTCGACTTTGCGTTCCACGTCAATAAATTCCCCATCGCCTAAGTGTGCAACACAACTGATTCGGGAGGGTTCACCGATGGGATCAGGATGTCCGGGATATTCAAGTACCGACAACCCATTAATTTGGCCAATCACTGCGCCTTGTGTGCGAATCAAGACCTGACCTTTCAGAATCTCATCCATACTGCGTTCAGACAAATAACTATGGCGCCAGATACGGTTATCTTCTGCTTGTTGCAGGGAATACTGGGTAATCTGATTTTCCTGATGGTAACCAGCTGCGGCTTCCAGTTTTTGTTGTATCCATTGAATATCTAAAGGTAACTGGGATTTATCCCCGGTATAACGAACCGCGAGTTTAATCAGTTCAGGCCAGGCATCAGCACTTAATGAAGGTAAGTTGTGTTGCTGGATAAGGCCATTAACATACTGACACCATACAGTGAGATCATTTTCTTCATGGAAGGTCATCTCCAGCTCAAATTCACCATACAATGCACTGCTTGCTAGCTCAGGCTCAATAGATTGCAGTTCTTCAAGACTAAGCCGGTCACCGACTAAAAGCAGCCTCAGATCCAGCGCCATTGAAGGTACCGGCAATGGAAGAGAACGGTTTTCATCGTGCGACAGCCAGTCAAAACGGCGCTGGATAATCATCTGTTTCAGGCGCATCCACATCAATGGCTGGGAGAGTAGGGCGCGCAGAGGCAAAATCAAGACACCGCCATTAACCTGATGGATAAGACCAGGTTGTAGTTGAATAACACCTTGATGTATATAGATATTGCCAAATAATTGTTCTGGTTCAATCCACTCGCGGTAAGCAACGCGTTCAGTGGGGGCAAAAAGCCCTTTTCCTGACGGATGCCAGGTAATAGTTTGGTGCTCTACCTGATAATAGCCACCCATACTTGAATGGTTTTCCGGTAACGTCGGCAACAAAGAGGAAACCGTATCAGATAAAAGAGATAGATAAGTATCACTCTCTTCTGCTTTCAGCAGCATAAAAGGTTGACGCAGAGAGGCTTGGCAAAAAAGGGATAATCCACTGTGCAGCCGGGGTTGAACAACATCGATAGTGATGGGGGACAATTCGGCAACAGAATTAAAGAGAGCCTGATAAGGCGCATTGTTTGGCTGTAATGCCTGCCAGTCTAGTTTTATATTCGTCAAAATGATAGCTACATTAAGTAAAAGGGAAACATTTATTATACAAGATTAGGCAATGAACCAACACGCTATAATGTTAAAAGAAATGGGATTTGAGCCAGCCCTTTTATGATTGGTAAAGTAGGCTCATCCTCGTTGTCTTGCAATTTGCCGTTTTGTTGACGGTACACGCTTCCCCGTGACTCCATTATTGCTGCTTCATTGCTGCTTCGGGGGATTGCTCCCAAGAGATCAACGCGGCATCTTGAAATCCATCATCTTGAAATCCATAGGGTATACCCCATCGTACATCAAGATGCATTATTCTTCCCCGTGCAATGCAAGTCGAAGAAATAGTTGCTATGCTTAATTTAAGTTACGCTGTCACTGAGAGATAAAATGAAATATCAACAATTGGAAAATCTGGAATGTGGCTGGAAATGGGCATATCTGGCAAAAAAACACCGTGAAGGCGAGCCGATCACTAAATATCTTGAAAAAAGTGCGGCACAGGATGCTGTCAATGAATTAATGAAGTTAGAACGAGAGCCAGTCAAGGTACTGAAATGGATCTCCTTGCATATGAATCCGGAGCTATCCAACCGCATGAAGCAAACGGTTCGGGCACGACGTAAACGTCATTTTAATGCTGAACATCAACATTCACGCAAAAAATCGATTGATTTGGATTTTCATGTTTGGCAACGGCTTTCCGCGCTCTCCCGGCGCCGTAGCAATACGCTGTCAGAAACGATTATACAGTTATTGGAAGATGCTGAATATCGGGAAAAATATACCCATCAAATATCGAGTTTGAAGCAGGATTTAGAAGCAATACTGGGAAAATAACGTCGGTAATTAATAGGAAAATACACCAAAACGTAAAACCCCATTTTTACATGGGGTTTTAATGGATAAGGCGCGATTACTTAGCTGCTTGTGGATGAGTAACCACTTGAGTAACGCCCTGAATATTGATAATTACACGACGATCTGGTGCCAGGCAATCAATCAGTTTAGAGCGAACCTTAATTTTATCACAGGTTGAGCCAGTGACGGGGTTCTCTTTACCACGGCCTTCTGCCTGGATGCTATTTGCTGGGACGCCTTTAGCAACCAAATAATCGACAACGGATTGAGCACGCTTCTGAGACAAAGGCAGGTTGTAATTTTGGCTGCCAATGCGGTCAGTGTAGCCGACAACCAGCACCTTACCCTGTTCTGGGTCGATTTTGGCTAATTGATTGTACAGATTATCCAGTTCCTGTTGACCTTCTGCTTTCAATGTTGATTTGTTGAAGTTAAACAGAACATCGGAGCGCAGGGTAAAGCTCTTGTTTTCAACGATAGGCGTTGGTGCTGGTGCAACGGGAGGCGCGACGGGGGCTGCAATTGGGGCGACTTCATCTTGACCAAAGCGGTAAGAGACACCGACACTCAGCAGACCGTTATCCGGGCGGGCGCCAACACTGTTAGCATCACCAATGTTATTCACCCACTGATAATCAAGGCGGGTTGCCAGATTTTTGGTCAGAGCGTACTCAACACCAACTGCCGCCAGTGGAGAAACACCGGTATCATGGTTTTTCAGACTGGACTGATTTACAGTATTGGCGTTGTAAGTGGCGGAGGAGTCTGCACGCCATATCATACCACCAAGACGCGTATACACATCCAGGTCACTCAGTACTGGATAGCTTAGCTTAGTCGTGAGCTGAACGCCCTGTGCACGGAAAGAACCATTGTTGATACTCCCGTTGTAATTCATGCGTCCTAACCAATCATAACCCAGTTCAAAGCCTAAATAGGGGTTTGCTTGATAACCGACATAGGCACCTACACCTGGTTGGTTTTTGCGGGTAGGGCCGTTACCAATCTGGTCATTATAACCATTGCCGTAGAAATTCACGTCATGGTATTGCGACCAACCCAATTTAGCACCGGTATACCAGGTATTGTCCTTTGGGGCTGCTTGAGCAGCAGTTGCGAAAGCTGCCACTGCCACTGCTACTGCGATAGCTGTCTTCTTCATCTTACGCCTCGTTATCATCCAATATAGGCAATTGGCCTTAAAAGCCTTATTGTTAGCCATTGGTTAAAATGTTCTGTTAGGTAATTGTGCTTTCACCAGAAGATATGTTCTGAAATATAAGATTGGTGAGCACAACGCTCTAAACTGTCTAAAGTCTACAACGAAGTTAAAAAGTTACAAGTACAGTGTGACTTATGGCACAAAAAATTTTAAGTGCTAATTGATTGATCTGAACATTACTGACAGATATTTACAATATTTACGAAATTAATATATTGATTTTCATTACAAACAATAATAGTTATCAGTCTCTAGCGCATTTTTTTATAAAAAAGCCAGATTAGTTCTAATTTAAGTCAATGCTAATTTAAGTCAATGATAGTAATTGGAGTGAATGTGTAATTTATTAGGTGGCGAAATCAAACGATGTAATCGATTTTGTGGACGCATGATAAAGCCGAGGGTCGTGCCTTGTTGGGCAGCCATTTGCAGCCTATTTAATTGATATGCAGATAATTCGGGTAACCAGCCCAATATGATGCTGTAATTGCCACTTGCCAGCGCTTTTTCCATTGCCGCAATCGAAGCCGTCGGGCGGATTTGATTTAATTGAATGATTTTATCCAGAGGAAGCCCGGCATTGATTAACCACTGACGGCTTAACCGTTTATTGGGATTGACCCAAAGCAGCCATCGCTCTTCTTGTCCTGACTGACGCAATAAAGGTAGCAGAATGTGATTAATGACCGATTGATGTTCGCTGTAGAGCAGCTCACTGACCATCCCAGTTTCGCTGTGTGAAGTGGATTGAGGTGATTCCATAAAAGATCGTCTTTTCGCGGTCATCCCAAGCGTTTCTTTGTCTGTTTTGTGTTCGTTTACTGTTGTGCTGGCAACGGTTGTCTTTTTCTCAGTGAGATTTTTCCACGTGGATTGAATGCTCATCATTTTCCTTACCATAACAAACCTGTATATTTATACAGTATAACGCTATTTGATTAAAAGCAAGTCTCTTTTTTTCAAAGCGCTTCGCAAAAATTTACAGAAATTGGGATTTTTCTGACTTAACGATTGGCAGTTGGAAACAGATTGCGTATGGTTTTAATTAATTGTTCTTGTTATCTATTTCATTAATAGCAGGCGTGATTAAACATTACGTTGGAAAGTGATTCATGGAGTGATAAAAAATGTTTTTATCCGGAGCTCGTTTTGCCCAATTGCAACAAGGTGTATCTTCACTGGGGAGACTTAAGAAAAAATCTCAATTTGGCGGTATTGGGCTGTTAATTGATGGCATTTTATTTGCTATCAGTTCTGATGGGGAACTTTATTTACGAGGAAACAGTCACGCCGAGGTATTATTTAAGGCCAGAGGAATGGAGAAATTCATTTATTCAAAAAGGGGAATCCCGGTACTCTTACGGTATTACCGTGTTAATGAATCGCTTTGGCAGGATCAAAAACAGTTGTTTGAATATGTAAATTTAGCCTATCAATACGCAATGAAAGAAATGCTTGATCGGCTGAAAATGCCACCCAGGCTTAAAGATCTTCCCAATTTGGGTATCGCTTTAGAAAGACAATTATGGAAAGTGGGTATTTCTAAAGTAGAAGAATTACGCATATTGGGGGCAAAAGTAGCTTATCTTAAGCTCCAGCAGCATAGAAAAAAGTCAAATGTCAATGTGTTGCTTGCTTTGGCAGGGGCGATCGAAGGATGCCATGTGGCAGTATTACCCGAAAATATACGCGACGAATTAATTAACTGGCACAGTGAACTGGTTCAACAGAATGCAGATGATCATTCATGACGCATGATATTTTATCGAGTATCAATATAGATAATCGGTGTTCCTTAGATAACAATAAAACTGATTGAGTAAGCGTTTGTATTGAAGAGGTAAGCATCCCTAACAAAATAAATTTAGTTTCTGGTTTTAATTTATTTCGATATTTTAATTGTTCCACCACATTTAATGTGGTGGATATTGGGCCAAAGCAGAAAGGCTCGGCGTCAAAAATAATGTATGGGTTATTTTTTAACATATTATTTTCTCATAAAGGGATATTTATATTTTCTATATGAAATTGTTTCGTTTGGGGAAAATATAAAAAAGTACTGCCATGCAGGTTATGAAGGTGTAATCGACCAGAAAAATTGAGGCTGTTTGCCATCAAATTTGCTACAAAGATATTGTGCAGATTTTGATGGGAAATAATCATCCGCATGGGCGACATTGAAATTTCATCACCGATTTGCATGATAAAGTGATTGATTCTGTTAGCGACATCGAGTACATGTTCTGAGTTTTTGAAAGGGGTATCAAGAGGCGTATGCAATAAGCGGTGGGTATAATCTTCACCATAACGGCGCGGAATATCAGCCAGTTTCATGCCAATGAGTTCTTCAGGAAAGAATTCACAAAGTGCACTGTCTTCTTGTATTGAACAAGACTCATGTGTTGAACCCAATAAAGCCTTGGCTGTTTCCAGTGCCTGGCGTTGGGGAGAACTGTAAACACGTTGCCATGGATATTCACCTAATATCCGTGTTCCTATTTCTTCAGCTTGTTTGATAGAGTTAGCATCAAGGGCAGTCATATGGTCTTCAGGACAATAATCAAGGTGATCAAGAGGTCCAATTTGCCCATGTCTGATCCAGAGTATCTTCAAAGGCGGTATGACACTCGTATAATGTATCCGGTCACCGACCTGATGAGCGGTTAGTTTTTGGGATTGACCAAAAAAAGATTGGCCACCTTACCGACATCGGTTTCTAAATGGACATGTGTTGCGCCCTGATTTCGCCCCCACTGCAACATGGCATGCCATAAACCATAACCCAACTTTTGGTGCTGGTATTCATCCCTGATATAAAATTCAGCAATATTCAGCGTGATGGCTTCTTCTCGCTCAAGATACACATTCGCCAATCCGGCTAATTGGTCTGCATTCAACAACAAAAATAGCCCTCTATCACCTTGTTGGAGCCGTTGTTCAAGTGCTACATGCTGTGCTTTCGCTATTGCATCTTCAGATTGGTTTCCGAAAACGTTTGGCCAATGGCGCTGAAAATATTCGCCGTAAAGATGAAGAAATGCATTCCATAGGGGAGATTGTGGGGTAACTTGTTTGAGTGCTAACATTTTACAGACTCCCCCGTACTTTGGTATATCCACTCAGGTATCAGGCAATATCTATGTTGAGATAAGGCGTTCAGATTTTCAAAAAAGAATTCTCGGATTGAACGACTATCGTTCATGGTATCGTTGGAAAAACTATCATAGTGAGTCATCTTGATATGATCCTGATATGTATTAGCCGTGATTAGAGCTGACAGTTTAACTTGACCGCTAAGGGTATTTAGCCCCTAGTCACTTATTGTATCAGTGTGGTTCTTGCTCGTTAATTTGTGTTGTTAAACGCATTAACTCGGGTAATAGCGCTATCAATAACCCTATTTGCTGTAGCACAAGTTGGGCTTTGCTATTATTGTCTGAATGATAACTATCTGATGGTAATAAATTGATTCTACTAATTAAATCATTCTTCATGGTTTGCTGTGTATCAGAGTCAATCTGGCCTTGTTTTAATGCTATTTCAACATGGCAAATTACATCATTAAGAATATCCAGTATAGCGGGATCATTCAGCTTTTCGCGATGGGCGCCCAATGCAGAAATATAACTTAGCATCGTATGATTCAGGCACAGTAAACGAAAAGCAGCGTCTTGAGAAAGACGGTAATTTTTGGGATCTGATGCCATATTGGCGATCACAGATGCCAATTCAGCATCACAATTATGCGCATCACGACGGGCAATTCGATAATTCAGGCTGTTATTTCTGCCTTGGTGATATTGCGTGACGATCGCGCTGAAATAGCGGTAATTGGCATTCATGGTTCGGGTCATTACCTGCGGCAATTGACGGAATTTCCAGTCTGGCCAAATGAAACTGACAGCAAGCAAGGCAATACCACAGCCTATGAGTGTGTCAATAATCCTAGGCAGTGCGACGTCAAAGCCTTCCCCTAATAAATTGAAACTCAGTAATACTAGCAAAGTGATAAATAGCGTTGCGTGTGCATATTGGCTATTACGAAAGGCAAAAAATAACATGCCGGAAATAACAATTAATACTAACTGACCTTCAAGAGTAGGAACAAAATAGAGAATAGGCAGGCCGATCAAAATGCCGGCCAATGTACCAATAACACGCAAAGCGAGGCGGCGACGCGTGGCACTATAGTTTGGCTGGCAGACAAATAAACTGGTTAACAAGATCCAATACCCGCGCTGCAAATCAAATAACTGAATAATGGCATAACCAGTACACAGTAAGACTGACATGCGAATAGCGTGGCGGAACAGCACCGATTTTGGTGTTAAGTTACTTTTGATTCTGAATCCAATATCACGCCAGCCGGTTAAATTTTCCTCGGATAATTGTGTGTCTTCTTGTTTCTCTTTTGGCAGCGCATGTAAGGAAAGAAGAGGTTGTGAAAGCAGATATTGATCCGAACTGATCCCGGCTAATTGAGCGTCAATGGCACGCAAATTTTTCAGTAAATTATCAAATGCCATTATCTCGCTATCCATTCCTTGCGGATTTTTTAAACGCTCAATGGAGCTTTCAAGATAGTTGAGTGCGTTTTCAAAACGTGGATTATGCTGATATTGCTTACGCAGGAGGATAGATTGTGCAACTTGCTCACAGGCTCTGGCTTGCATAGAAAGTAACCTTTGTACGCGAAACATAATATCACTGTGGCGAAATATTGCTCTGAGTTTTTGATATTGAATATGGGACGAACTGGCGCGTTCATGGATATCTTGAGCGACAAAATAATAATGTAATGTATGACGCGTTCCTCGTTGACCCCTGTCGCCTTTTAAACGACTCAACAAGGAACTCTTCGCCTGATTGAGCGTTGCAACCAGCGCACTGTTTGCCATGGCAACATCAAACACCGATTGTTTATATTCCTCGCTTTCAGCGTCGGGATCAAACAGGCTGGTTTTGGCATAGAGATAGAGTGAAAGTTGTTGATAACAGTGCGCTAAATTTTCTTGCAAGGGGAGGATCGGGAATAGTAAATGACCGGTTAATGTCAGCAAATTATACCATATTGCCCCAATCAGCAGTAATAAGGGCTGTTGATACCAGATAGGGAAGATGGATGAACCAAGCATAGTATAAATGGCTATCAATAAAGCGCCAAAGGCAATGGTGGCGTAACGTTGCCCCAACGCCCCAAGCAGAATAAATCCACACGTGGAGACTGCCAGTCCGGGCATAAAAAGCCATGGATAGGGAAACAATAGGGTAATCGAAGCGGAAGCGACAAAGAAAGAAACTAAGGTAATGGTCAGATTACGTAATCGTCCGACCAGGCGGTCATCCAAATCTGTTAATGCGGCCGCAACGACACCTAACAGCAGTGGAATGGTTATTTTAGGTTCTGCTCCGAATAACCAAGGGATCAGGGTAGTTCCTGTCAGTGCAATGAATATACGGATATAATAGAAGACGTGACTGTGATACAGAAAATGGCGGGAACTGGATAAAACCGTTAGCACAAATTACCCCTAACAACGTTTACGTGATGAAGTCGTTCAACAATTTTCAGGTACAGGTGCCACGACAATGGAACTAAAATCAACGCAAATCGGCCAACGCCTCGCTCAGCACCCTTATAACCGGGTGCGTTTACTTAATGCGGGTATTGAAGTCAGCGGTGAAAAACACCAGTACCTTATTCCATTTAATCAATTGATTGCTATTCAGTGTAAGCGAGGGATTGTTTGGGGGGAATTGGAATTTGAATTACCGGAAGGAAACGTGATCCGTCTGCATGGTACGGCATGGCAGCAGACACAACATTTTTATCATTTCTTACTCAAGAAATGGCAAGAATGGAGTCGAGACATGAGCAATGTCAGCGCTGATGCTTTGGCAGCTCAACTTAATGAAATTATTAAAATAAAAAAGGAAAATCGCTGGTTAAAAACAGCCGATTTAGCGTTGGTGCAGCAGCAAATCCGGGAAACATTTCAGGCGTTACCGGTGCCATTACAGCGAATGACACAATTTGAAAATTGCCGTGATGATTATAAAACTTGTCTGGATTGGTTGGATAATGGGGAAAAAATCCGGCAAAGCCTGAACCAACAATGGATGGCGCACACATTGGCACAGTATGAGCAATTTTTTCAGACAATAGAAACATCTCCTCTCAATCACGCTCAATGCCAGGCAGTACTTAATGGTGAACAACATGTTCTGGTATTAGGCGGGGCGGGCAGTGGAAAAACGGCGGTTTTAGTGGCTCGCGCTGGATGGTTATTGTTACGTCAGCAAGCCCTTCCTGAGCAAATGTTGTTGCTGGCTTTTGATCGTCAGTCTGCTGATGAGATGAATGAACGTATTCAGGTTCGTTTGGGAACAAAAGAAATAAAAGCGAAAACATGGCATGACCTGGCATTGCATATCATTCAACAAGGTAGTAGTAAGTTATTAAAAATCAGTAAGATGGAAATGGATAGCCAAAAGCGTCGGAATTTCCTTATTCAAGAATGGCAAAAACAGTGCAGAGACAAGAAAGCACAGGCTAAAGGCTGGCGAGAATGGTTGACCGAAGAACTGGATTGGCCACTACCGGAAGGCGAATATTGGCATGATAAGTTATTGACGGCTCGTTTATCGATTCGTCTGGATCACTGGCTAGGGCTAATGCGTATGCATGGTGGTCGTCAAAAAGAGATGATTGAACAGGCGCCTGCAGCTTATCTTGGTGTATTTCAAAAACAGCTACGGCTGATGGCGCCTTTGCTGAAAGCCTGGAAATCGGCATTAAAATCTGAAGGTGCGATCGACTTTTATGGCTTAATCCATCAGGCAGTGGATATCCTACAGAAAGGTCGTTTTATCAGCCCATGGAAACATATCCTGGTGGATGAATTTCAAGATATTTCCCCTTTGGCGATAAAATTACTGGCGGCATTGAAAGCGCAAAATAAGCAAGGCCATGTATTTGCTGTGGGTGATGATTGGCAGGCAATTTATTGTGCTAATGGTGCTGAATTAACAGCAACAACCGTATTTTCAACCTACTTTGGTCAAGGGGTTGAATGTACATTGGATACGGCTTATCGTTTCAATGACCGTATTGGTGACATTGCCAACCGATTTATGCAGCAAAATCCTCACCCGTTAACCAAGCCACTCCGTAGCCTGACAAAAGGCAATAAAAAATCGGTCGTCATTTTACCAGAAGGGCAGCTGGAATCATTGCTGAATAAAATGAGTGGGTATGTTACCAGGCAGGAAACTATCTTATTATTGGCACGTTACCACCATCTTAAACCAGAAGTATTGAGAAAAGCACCTACCCGTTGGCCAAATTTGACGATTGCTTTTATGACAATTCATGCATCTCAAGGGCAGCAGGCGGATTATGTCATTATTTTGGGGTTGCAGCAGGGTATCGATGGTTTTCCGGCATCAGACAGGGAAACGATGATCGAACAGGTTTTATTGCCCCGATCTGAAGATTTCCCGGATGCAGAAGAGCGTCGTTTGCTATATGTCGCGTTGACGCGGGCGAAAAAGCAGGTCTGGTTAATGCAGTCACCGAAAGATCCGTCGGCTTTTATTCATCAGTTGGCACAATTAGGCGTGCCGATTCAGCGTACTCCTTAAAAAAACCAGATTGAAAAACAGATGTAGCAGGAGGCTTAGAAGATTCAATGCGTGATCAAGATATCGCAGATATACTAGGAAAGGTGCAAACTATCGCGTTAGTCGGCGCGAGCGAAAAAACCGATCGTCCAAGTTATCAGGTAATGAAATATTTACTGAATCAAGGGTATAACGTTATCCCTGTCAGTCCTAAACTGGCGGGCGAAACATTATTGAACCAGCTTGTTGTGAGCCAATTGTCAGATATTAAACAACCTATTGATATGGTAGAAGTGTTTCGCAATGCAGAGGCGGCCTATGGTGTCGCGGAGGAAGCTATTGCCATTGGTGCTAAAGTGCTTTGGTTACAAAAAGGTATCTTTAACCAAGCAGCCAAATTGTTGGCAGAACAGGCAGGCTTAGCGGTTGTGATGGATCGCTGCCCTAAAATCGAAATTCCGCGTTTGGGAATAGAAAAATAAATAAGGCGGTGTTTTTATGCACCACCTCACTGTGTGTTAGGATCGTGGTAAGCAAATCACTTAATTTCGCCGCCGCGGGGTTCGAAATTGATCGCGGATAACTTCAGCTAACTCATCCAGAGACGATTGCTCTGGATGATAATCTATTGTTTCATAAGTTAATTGCGCTTCTGCCAAATAGGTTTGAACAGGCTGTCCATCGTCGCCTTCCATCACAACGTGATACCAAGGCGCTGAACGTAAAGTCGCATTAGATGCAATATCATTTTCCTGCGGCTGTTCTAGAGAATATTCAGCATCAATGTCGACAATAACACCCAAATAACCCAACAACCTATGTCGTACTTGCTGGCCGATACCGAATTTGCTGGCGATCATCATAGTCACCTCCAAAGAAACCTTGCAATGATTCTTTTATATAGGGGTAGTAAGGTAAATTTCAAGCGCACACCCGGCGACCGGAATTTTTGCATGATTTTAAACCAAGGTGGCATGTGATCACCCCCTCATAATTTTAGGTTAGCTGTTGCGTATATAAAATACAATACCAAAAGTAGGTTTAATGTTTTAAAGCGCTTACCATTTTATCTGGGAGGAATGCAACAATGACTCAACATAGCATCACTATTTATGTTTACGGAAGGGTACAGGGTGTTGGATTCCGTTATCACACCTACCGTTGGGCAAAGAAAAATAAGTTAGTGGGATATGTCCGCAATATGAATGATGGCAGTGTCAAAATTGTCGCGTGCGGCAATGATGCTCAAATCAAAATGTTGACACATTGGTTGGCGCAGGGAGGGCCGCCAAGTGCCAAAATAGAACATGTTCAATCTCAGTTTTGTGAAGTAGAAGAGATGAGTGATTTTAGCATCCGCCATTAGTGACGGATGAATAAATCAAATACATTTAACTGGCTTAGGTAGGCCTGCAATTTTTGTGGCTTGTTTTGCAGGCCCTTTGGGAAAAAGGCGATAGAGATAACGGCTGTTCCCTTTTTCTTCGCCATATTTTTGAGCGATCGCTTTGACTAACATACGAATAGCGGGAGAAGTATTAAATTCTTCATAGAATTCACGCACAAAACGGACAACTTCCCAATGCTGTTCGGTTAACGTAATTGCTTCCTGCTCGGCAATAATAACCGCCATTGCTTCTTGCCAATCACTGCTATTCTTGAGATACCCTTGCGCATCAGTTTCGATCTCACGACCTTCAAATACCAACATAACGTTCTTACCATCCAATAATGATGATTGCAATTTAGCAAAAATCACTGCTATTCCCAAGAAAGATTACCCAACATGCTGAATAAATAAACTAATAGATAGTGTTATGGGTAAATTAGCGGCAATTGGACGGATAAATACTTTACATTGGAAACAGTGATGTTTATAGTGCTCGGCATTGCGGAGGGGTGGCCGAGCGGCTGAAGGCAGCGGTCTTGAAAACCGCCGATGGGAAACCATCCGAGAGTTCGAATCTCTCCTCCTCCGCCATATACACTTCTCGCAACGTCTCCTAAAGTCTACTGTTCCTAGCAAAATCAATACATACCGATAATCACAAGTCTCCTGACATCTCTTAACATCTCGCTGAAAGCGACATGAAATTGTGTATGGTTTTTCCTATACACATGGGTGAAATGATAAAGCTAACAGACGTGGCAATTAAGAGAGCTAAGCCAGAAATAAAATCTTACACGCTATCTGATGGGAACGGGCTTTGATTATTGATAGATCTAAGTTCCCCACACGTGCGGGGATGGAACGCCATCCGTGGCTTAGTGAGACTTTTGTTACTCTCTTCACACTTTTGGAATGTGCTGATCAAAAAATCAGTAACACTTATCATTCGCTCAGTGATTAAATGTGGAAAATATTTAATAATGAGAATGTGATGAAAAAGTCAGTTTGTTTATTGTTGTCATTAATAGCATTGGCAGGGTGTGGCGAAAAAGAACAAAAGACGCCTGAGCAAACATATTCGGATTTAGTTATAAAATCTTTGTCTAACATTATTATAATGGATCAGGATAAAGGGATTGAGAAAACGTGTTTGGTTACATTTGATATTGATGCCAATGCAAATCCCTCGAACATCCTATCAGAGGGGAGAGATAAAGTATTTTGCGGTAAAGTCGAAGCTATGATTGATATAAGCGATACACCTCGTCCTCCGAACGCATTGATAGTTAATGGGGTAGCTCATATTAGAATGGAAATAAATAAATCCGATTTATACGTCATTGAGCATTAGAAAACAGTCCCAGGCGGGCATTAAAACCGTCCGTGGCTTAAAGAGAGATTTTAACTGGACATCCATCACATAAACTCTATCCAAGTAACTTCAGTTACGAGGTTAGTGTTTTTACTTTTATACAAAAGGTGTTGTTTTTTTATGATGAATACTAAAAAATTACTTTTATCAACTTCTCTTTTAGGCGCTTTGTTTCTCAGTGGTTGTGCCAGCGTACCTCTTGCAACTGAACAAGAATCAGCAAAAGCTAAAAGCTTTTCTGCCCCAGAGGAAAGCAAATCTGGCTTATATATCTACCGCGACAGCTTTGTCGGTAAGGCTCTAAAAAAAGAGATTTATGTTGATGGGAAGTGTATTGGAGAAACAGCAGATAAAACATTTTTCTACACACAAGTATCAGGTGACCAAAACCACAAAATATCAACCGAATCAGAGTTCTCTCCTAATGACTTAGTAATTTTCACCGAATCTGGAAAAAATTACTTCATAAGGCAATACATAAAAATGGGCGTTTTTGTTGGTGGTGCTGGTTTGAGTGCATCAACAGAGGAAGAAGGAAAAAGGGTAGTATCTAAGGCGGATGTTCGTCTTGCAAAGGAAGGGGATTGTGATAATTGATTTTTTCTGAAAACCAAGGGAAGTCCCAACGGGCTTCCCTTGTGATTATTTTAAACAATCAATTGTTTTGATTACCGCAAAAAATGTAAGGATGTTATGAAAAGGATACTCGATTTTTGCCATGTCAGAAATTTTGGTTGATTCAGCCAATAAGCTGACTTGCATTGTTAGTTTTTCAATCTTTTTATCTTTTCTTTCTACTTCTTTTTCTAATCTCAGCACTTTAGCTATTCGTATATAAGTATCGCCGGATGACGGTGGAGCAGGCGCAATAATTTTCTCCATTTGTAATGATATATCGATGTGGTGAGTTCCCCGCATGAACGGGGATAAATCGTAATAAACCTGAATTCTGGATAAAAAATTGAACTAAGTGCCTGTTCCAATTTTGATTTTTTTCATATGTCAAATCACCGTCATTTCAAAACATTTTATTTGGGATTCATTTGGCAGTACCACCGCAACGATTTTCCGATTTTACTCAGTTACATCCGTTTTATCGGGATAGCTTCCTCTGTTTTAGTTCCTTTTTGTAGCTATTTGACCCATCTAAAAGGAAAACCCACGGGACTCTTTGTTATCGATTTTACTCATCTCTGTGTTTGCCACAATATTCGTATTCCACGCCATAAAGTTTTTGACGGTGTAGCGAACCACCTCAAGGATGCCGAATTCATGGCATATTTCGGCTCCTATAATTTAATGGCAGGAGCCGCATAAAATTTCATTTTGGCGAAAATAAATTTCATTATATAGGAAATAATTTTTCAACTACAAAGTCAACGAAGGTTCTTAATTTAGGTGTGAGAAAGGGACCTGAAGGCCATACAACTCTAAAGGTCGTTATTTCATCATTGAATTCGTCAAGTACAGAAATTAATTTCCCAGATTCTAATTGCCTTTTGATAGCAATATCCGGTATACATGCTACGCCGAGCCCTTCTTCGGCAAATGTGACTAGCGGACCAAGAGTGTTAGTCACCATACTTGTTCGTAATTCGAAATTGGCTTTTTGAGTCAAGCCCAATGGCCAATTACCGGTCTTGCCGGTGCTAAGATAACGATATAACAAACCATCACGCCCTTTTAAATCGTCTGGTTTTTGAGGTAAGCCAGTGCGTTGGAAATATTCAGGAGAGCCGACAATAACCCTTCTGTAACTACCGACTTTCCGGGATGTTAGTCGTGAATCGGTTAATTCTCCCGTGCGTATGACGACATCAAAACCTTCCTCTATGACATCGACTAGCCGGTCAGAGCAGTCAATATCTAACTCTATATCTGGATATTCTTTTTTGAAGATCGCAAGCTTGGGCATAAAGAACATCCCGACTGAAGGGATACTCATTCTTAATTTCCCAGAAGGAATAGACAACGATTGAGATATTTCGTTTTCTGCGGCTTCTACCTCGCACAGAATACGTCGGCAACGTTCAAGAAACTGCGCACCTTCAGGCGTCAGGTTCACAGTGCGAGTAGATCTATGTAGTAGGCGCACATGTAATCTTTCTTCCAAACGGCCAATCGCCTTACTTACTGCCGAAGCCGATATTCCCAACTGCCGCCCAGTTGCAGTGAAACTTCTCGTTTCCCCAACGCGTACAAACATATCAAGCACGCCCATACTCGCCATAGTATCTCCTTTATTGATGATATTTTCGTCATATATGTTGTGAAATTTAACCTATTTTTCCTCCATTCTCCTAGAGCCATAATCTTGTTTTTGCATTCGTGCAGCTAAGCGATAGGTTATAGACGTTCGCAAAAAGCCATGTAGATAGTCTTAAAGTAAGTAAAAGTTCGTTCGGGGAGGCAGTGATAAGTGATTATATACATGAAAATACCGACGCTTTTATGGCATGAGTTGAGCATTTAATATCGGAAATTTGAGGGGAAAAACGAATGACATCAAGAGACAAGCATAATATGCCTAATACTAAAACTTCAGATTCACTTGTCAATAGTCAAGATTTACCGCTGGCGGCGCTTTTAGCGCTTTCGATGGCAGCATTTTTGACGCTATTAACTGAGATCATGCCAGCAGGACTGCTCACGTCTATTGCCGAAGGGCTAGATGTCTCTGAAAGCCTAGCGGGTCAGTTCATCACAGCTTACGCGGTGGGGGCTCTTATTGCAGCTATTCCTGTAACTGCACTTACGCAAGGAATACGTCGGCGACCACTGCTATTGACTGCGATCTTAGGGTTTGCACTGGTCAACCTTATTACTGCGATTTCTGACAGCTATACTCTCTCTATCGTTGCACGATTCTTTGCTGGCGTTTTCGGTGGTATCGTCTGGTCGCTGCTGGCTGGCTATGCAGTACGCATGTCACCATCTCAGTTAAGTGGGCGAGCTATAGCAATCGCGACTGCAGGCGCGACGATAGCATTAGTGCTTGGCGTGCCGCTTGGTTCATTATTGGGGCGGGCATTTGGTTGGCAAGGCGCTTTTGGGATGATGAGTGCTGTGGCAATCTTACTCATCCTATGGGTAATCGTTATCGTTCCTGATTTCCTTGGCCAATCCAAAGAGCAGCGTCAGCCGTTGATTGGTGTTTTTATGAAGAGTGGCATTCGCTCAGTCCTTTTTGTGGTCATGTCATTCGTTGTCGCCCACAACGTTCTCTACATATACATCGAACCATTCCTGACGATGTCGAATTTGTCAGCTAATGTCGATATTGTTCTCCTAGTCTTTGGTTTCGGCTCTGTCATTGGGCTATGGTTCGTTGGTGTAATGGTCGATCGTAAGCTGCAATTTCTTGCCGTAGCAAACATTATGGTTTTTGCTCTTTCTGCTTTGTTTCTTGGTTTATGGGGTAATTTTGCGCAGATGGTTTATCCCTCTGTCTTGATATGGGGTCTCTCCTTTGGCGGCTTCGCGACTATTACCCAAACAGCATTATCTCGTTTTGCAGGTAACTCAGTTGATGTTGCTCAAGCCATGTATACAACGGGCTGGAATACTGCAGTTGCTTGTGGCGGTGTCGTTGGCGGCATTTTACTTGATAGGGTAGGAACCACTTCCTTTGCTTGGGTTGTTATCGGAATTCTAGCTATTTCGTTATCAGGTACAGTCTTCGCTATGAATAAAGAACTGTCAAAAAAGAACTGAAGTACCGGTAAAGTTTGCTAAGAATTTTAGGGCGTTCAAATTCACTACGATAGTACAGAGATATATCATGATTACCGTTGTAGACAGTCCCAGAGATACACTTCAGATAAGTAATGCCTCCCCGATGGAATATTTCTTTGATAGAACGCTAAAAGTGCCAATCAGTTTAATGGATTAGCACTAAAGTAGCCTTACTATTAAGTATATCGATGGACGAGATATGCAGTATAACTACAAAGTTTCGTTACTGAGTGCGGATAAAAAATGGATATATTGAGTAAAAAAACATCTGTAGTCCAACTGGAATTAACATCGGTGATACAGGTTATGGGTACACACTTTCTGTACTCAACGGTAAGTACAAAATGATTATTTTGTACTGGCTGGCACAATATAAGCCGGTATTACGGTTTAATGAATTACAACGCTGTATAGGTTCAATTTCCTATAAAACATTAAGCCTTACACTTAAAGAGTTAGAGAAGAGTGATCTTGTTATTCGAACCGAGTACCCCCAAATTCCGCCAAAAGTGGAATATCAATTATCAGAAAGAGGCTTATCTTTAGTGCCTGTTTTAAACATGATGTGTGAGTGGGGAGAGGCGAACAAAATCTAGATACCAATCGATATATTTGAAATTGTGGATAGCTTAGCCTAAAACCACCCAAGAAATTATTGATTCCCAAGCTGACAAAGTATGCGCGACTGGCATATTGCAAAAGCTGGAAGCCTCACACTTTTTGCCGATAGCCTGATTGTCTGCCCGCAACCCTCCGGTAACGACCAATTTTGCTCTATTGATCACGGGCATCATGTAATTAATTAGTTTTATTAAATATCAGCTTAACGAAAACGGTTGGGCGGGCAGGAAATGCTGCTGATTTTGGTACATTAGCTGCTAATGTTTTATGACGCTTGCTTGGAAATAAAAATATTTTATTAAAAATAACTTATGTTAACTTCTTTATATAAACTAATTTTTTAGAGTTATTTTTTTATTGCGTTTTTGAGGCGTTACTGTATATTTGCGCCCGATTTATACAACGAACGAGATATTAATAATAAAAAAAACGCTATTGAGCTCAGCTATTGTTGCTGGATTATGCATGACTTCATTTACAGCAAACGCAAGTGGGGAACACACTATTTCAGTAGGCTTCGCGCAAAGCGATGTGAAGATGGAGGAAGGAGAAAGACTGCTGGGTAAAGATCCAAGAGGTTTAAACTTGAAATATCGTTATGAAGTTAATGATCATTGGGGCGTTATAGGCTCGTTCACGTTGACCAGGGTAGATGAAACGCTTTACTTAGGTAATATTGCAAAACTGAACCAAGAAATCACTTATAGATCATGGATGGCTGGCCCGGCATATCGTTTTAATGAATATGTCAGCACCTATGCCTTGATCGGTGCGGCTAAAATGAGCGATTTTCGGACTGGATCTGGTTTTGGAACATATTCACTTCACAATGAAGAAAAAACCGCTGTTGCCTATGGTGCGGGATTACAATTTAACCCTATCTCAAATGTCGCTGTTGATGTTACCTACGAATACTCTGGTTTGGATAATGCTAAAGTAGGAACATTTGTCGTGGGTGTTGGCTATCGTTTCTAATATGCAAATATCATAGTCCTCATTCTGCACTGCACCCCGAAAGTTGGATCTTTCGTCTAACGTGAAGGGTGCTTTTCTTTTTGTTTTGTCTTCTCCTGTTGACGGATAAACAAGACATTCAACGCCCATTCGTCAAATTTAGCACCAGGATACCTGTTGTATGAGTGGTTTGGTGTGGCGATACGGGCTCGATATTTTGACAAAATTGTTTTTTCGATGGAGTCAGTCATTTTAGGTGCTAATTTAAGGCAATTTCCCCACTTTCGCTTCCATAACCACCCCGACAATCTGTACATGATCGTTGACGGGAATCATATTGTATTGGGGATTCAACGGTTTTAAATATTTATCATATCCTTCTGTAATCAGTTGCTTGAAAGTTAGTTCTTTCTCGCCATCGAGTTTTGCGACGACTAAGTTATTGGGAGCAGGTTTCACTTCTGGATCAACTAAAATGATCATACCTTGCGGTATGCTGAGTCCATTCGGTGATACCATTGAATTGCCTTTGACTTCCAGCCAAAAAGCACGTTGTGAACACTCAATCGTGCTTTCATATATTGTTGCAATGTGGTTTGTCTGGTATTTAGGCGCGGGATCTTCACACCAGTGACCTGCATTGACCCAATCGAGTAGTGGGTACTGTTTGCGGGAGAACAGATAACTGGCAAATTCAACATTATCACCATAGAGAATGGCGACAAGTTTTCTGGCTTGTTTATCCAGTGATGGGCTGAAATCTGCAATTCGAACGTTCAGTTTTTGGGCAAAAAAAGCCGCCATCTCCAAATTAAGGGCATTTATCCCATTGAGATAGTGTGAAATTGCACTTTGTGTCTTGCCAATTTCCTCTGCAAGTATTTCCTGAGAAATACCGAGCTGTTTTTTCCTGGATTCAAATAGCGCTTTTAAGCGTGCTGCTTCGGCAAGTTGTTCTGCTGTGAGTTTCTTTTTCATAGACTCATTTTAATACCAACGCTATTAAAATGATAAATACTAAAAGTATTGAAATATTTATTACTTTGGATATTATTTTGTGAGCGAAGGAGAAAGTGTATGGAAAAGATCCCATTGTCAGAATATGTGAAGTTGAATGGTCAAGCGAATGCAGCGCGTTTGGTGGGCGTTCATCAAACTGCGATCAGTAAGGCATTGCGTTCAGGGCGTCAAATATTTTTGATTCGTCAAAAAGATGGCACCTACAAGGCGGAAGAATGCCGTCCGTTCCCAAGTCAAAAACAAAGCATATCGCGATCAGGAAAAATATCAGAAGTATAATTAATTGATATCTATTATGGGTTGAACTTAATTAATCTACTGATTTTATTAACGTATTTTTGCTGTATATTACTGATGGAGAAGACGTGAACGCGAATATTAGTCATTACTTCAGAGCGATAGGGAGCATTCTCGATATTATGCCCACAAATGATTACCATGATGCTTTAGAAACGCATTCACTCAATAAATATTTGGCTGAAAACAAGGAAATTTCCTATTGTGTTGGTTCATTTCCATCTCCTGATGAGTTAAAAAATTATGAATCAATTTTACCAGGGTACACCGAGAGGGTGTTTTCTCTGAGAGAAAAAGAGCAGGTTTTTCAACATGAAAAGCAAAATAAGGCATTGAATGGATTAATAAACAGGGATAGAAGAGGGCAATGGATGGGCTTTTTTATTGCGATCTTTATCCTCATTGTGGCGACGATTTTTGCTTTCCGAGGCGAAATGTTATTTGCTGGGACTTTAATCACGATTGATTTGGTGGGGTTGGCGGCGGTATTTGTTCTCGGTCGTAAATTAACGATGAAATAACTTAAGGATAATATGAAAATTTATTCAAAAAAATAGGCCATTGCTGGCACTGACTATCGTTGACATAAGTTATTTTTGTTTAAGTTTACTTTGGTATTCTTATTTATTTCAATGAAATGGGTGTGATATTTATCGACAAACATAAAAAAAATTGTATGATAGTGGTTGTTATTTATTAAAGCTAATTTATTGTGTTATGGAGAATTAATATGGATGTTAAGACCTTGTGTTGTTTGCATCAATCAGGAAAAAAACTGAAATATCTTTTTTTCTGGGGACATAAGACCAATCATTCCAACCAAATCACTAAATCTTGTCTAAGTCAGTGGTATCTGGCTCCATTTATTATTGATGATGTAAAATATACCAGTGCGGAACACAGGGCAAGATCGCGAATGTTTTTTAGCCAACGGTAAATTAAGTTGATTCGAGTAAATAGCTGTGATCTTATACTCTCTTTTGAGAGTCAATACCATGTACCTTGACAGTTTCACTGACCATTTCTCCGATATCGAAGACCCACGTCAGACGGCCAAAGTGGCCTATCCTTTATTTGACATTTTGTTTGCCACCCTTTGCGCGATTATTGCGGGGGCGGAGGGCTGGAGTGATATTCAGGAATATACTGAAGGCCATCATGACTGGTTTCTTAAACAAGGTATGTTCAAAGAAGGCGTTCCTGTTGATGACACCATTGCCCGGGTCCTTTCTCGCATCAAACCAGAACAATTTAATCTCTGTTTTATCAACTGGATGCGTTCTGTTCACCAACTCACCAAAGGGGAATTAGTGGCGATCGACGGTAAAGTATTGCGTGGCTCTTATCATCGTGAAGATCGTTATTCAACTCTCCACATGGTGAGTGCTTACGCCGCTGCAAACCAACTCGTCATTGGTCAGGTCAGAACACAAAGTAAGTCAAATGAGATCACTGCCATCCCTGAACTGATTAAGTTATTGGAACTGAAAGGCGCCCTCATTTCCATTGATGCAATGGGATGTCAAACCCAGATAGCCCGGGACATTATTGAGGCGGGCGCTGATTATTTGCTGAGTGTGAAAGACAATCAGAAAAATCTCCACCGTGTAGTCAGGGAGGCACTGGCGGGACAACTCTCCGGGTCATTGACAAGAGAAAAAGTACACATAGAACAGGGGCATGGACGTATTGAAATTAGGCAAAGTCATGTCATGGATGCGAGTTCATTAGTCGCCCATTTCCCGGAATGGCCTGAATTAAAAACAGTTGGCGTGACAGTCGGATACCGGCAAGAAAAAGGAAAATCCGCCAGCCTGGAATACCGTTACGCCATCAGTTCAGCAGAGTTAACAGAAGAACAGTTTGCTCAGGCCATACGTAGCCACTGGCAGATCGAAAATAATCTTCACTGGATACTGGATGTCTCCTTTCGGGAAGATGACTGCAAAATTTACCGTAAAAATGCAGCGGAAAACATCGCGATATTGAGACGGGTCGCGTTAAATATGTTAAAAAAAGAAACGACTAAATTAAGTATCAGAATGAAACGTAAACGAGCCTGGATGAAAATCGGCTTTTTGGAGCAGGTATTACAAGCAGGGTTTTCCGGTTTGGATGATATTTGAACATTCATGCGGTTGCCCTAGTGCGGAACATTATATGATGGCAGAGAAAGCGCGTTTGTTTAATGATGCCGAAGCACTGATAAAAATTATCAATGCAAAAACTTCAGGGGCAGCAAAAGCCTATGGGCGTGAAATACAAGGTTTTGACCAATCAGTTTGGGATGAACACCGGTTAAAAATAGTGATTGAAGGAAACTTAGCAAAGTTTTCTCAAAATAAATCATTAGCAGAATTTTTATTGAACACGGGGGATAAAATATTAGTTGAGGCTAGTCCGGTCGATCGCATTTGGGGGATCGGGTTGGCAGAAGATACTGTGAATATCCATAATCCGTTGACATGGAATGGTTTGAATTTATTAGGGATTGCACTAATGGCGGTGCGCGATAAGTTAGCGGCACCAAAAAAGACATAAGTAAAATCCAGACTGCGATTATCTATAATTCCTTGACTTATATCAGTCATAAGTGATTAATACTCAGGTGGTTTACCTCCTTAAATGGATGAATTATTACGTGGGATAAAATCAATGACATCAGAAAAAATAAGTCGTCACGGTCTGTTTTCAGGCAAAAAAATCATTATTGTTCATGGGTATATGGCTTCATCTTCATCACATTGGTTTCCCTGGTTAAAAGAAAAACTGCAGCAACAAGGTGCAGAAGTGATTGTCCCGACAATGCCTGAATCCTCGGCGCCTGAACCTGAAGCATGGGCAGATATGTTGATGGATATCGTGCCTGAAGTCGATAAAAACTCGATTTTTATTGGTCATAGCCTCGGTTGTATTGCTGTATTACGACATCTCGAATCGATACGTTCTCGGTATCGTCATCTTGGTGGATATGTTTTGGTGGCTGGGTTTGATTCTCCTCAACGCACGTTACCAGAGTTAAATACTTTTACTGTTGAACCGTTAGATTATGCTTTCTTACGTGAGATCACTGAACACCGTATTTCACTCATTTCTGCTAATGACGATATTGTTTCCCCGCAATCTTCCCTGAAATTGGCGCACTCTTTACAAACTGAAGTGATTAATGTTGCTAATAGTGGACATTTTCTTGATAGAGATGGCTTTACTCATCTGTTACCTGTCTATGATATTTTGAAAAGTATGTTAACAGAAAAAGGCGCTTAAATAGCGCCTGTCGGTGGTAAGGTGAAATGATTATTTTAAACGCTGTTTTATGCTATCTGATATTCGATGAGGAAGTTAAATGTCATTTTCTAAGAAATGCATGATGTATCGGATGGGTACTTTGCTTATTGATGATAAAAATAATCGCTTGGTTTATCTGGATGTTGGACATAATGTCACGATATCGTGACATAAGTATATTATTGATTTATGACTGACAGCGTTTAAACTGTCTGCCTTGAATGCACATTGAAGTACACAAATTAAGTAGATAAAGTGATGTTATTTACCCATGAATATGCAAACGATTTGATCTTGTTTGCCTTGATTGTCGACTGTGGGTCTTTCAGTAAAGCGGCAGAAAGTGCGGGTATCACGAGTTCAGTTATCAGTAAACGTATCGGGCGTTTGGAAAAATCGCTTGGCGCTCGTCTATTATATCGTACTACCCGCAGTCTTACTTTAACGGAGAATGGACGGGAACTTTATCAACATGCCAAAGAAATCAGTATACGGATCCAGGATGCATTACATGTTGTCAGTGAAAAAAGTGACGAACTCGCTGGTGTGATTCGGATGTCTGTACCCACCGTATCAGGTGAATTACTTTTGAGTGAGAAAGTAGCTGAATTCTGTAGCCTTCACCCAAAATTAAAAGTTGAAATACGGTTGGAAAATCATTTTGTTGATTTGGTTAATGAAGGCATTGATTTAGCCATTCGTACCGGCACAATGCCAGATTCCAGTTTGATCGCCAGGCCGATATTAAATTCGCGTTGGGTCATTGTCTGTTCTCCCGGTTATTTGGAGAAACATCCGCAGCCACAATTGGCGGAAGATCTTCTCATGCATAATTGCCTGACTTATATCCATCAGGAAAGTGGCACAGCCAACTGGTTAATGAAGCGGCCAGACAGTGGTGATATTTATGAATTACAGGTAAACGGCAATTTTTCTTCCAATAATGCCTTGGCAATTCGTAAAGCTGTATTAGGTGGATTTGGTATTGCGATGGTTCCGCGTGTTATGGTGTATGAAGATTTGCAGGCGGGGAAGTTGCTGGAAATCCTGACAGGATGCAGCGGCAAAGTATTAGGTGTCTATGCTGTTTATCCTTATACCCGGAATCTACCCTTGAAAATCCGAATGCTGATTGAGCATATCATGATTTCTTACAACAATATCAGTCATTATTTCTAATCTTTTTCGCTGCCGGAATAGCAATATCCTCATTATATTTCAAGATGCCTTTATTCTTCCTCGCCTAACGAAGGAGAGGATAAGGTGTATGCTCGTTCGCCACAATGCAGGCCAGAATTTGTTAAGCATCATCGGCAGAGATTATCTCATTTTTGGCGATAGTCTATTGAAAATTCATGTCTAATTAATGTGAGTTACCTATTATTTCAATTGAATAAATTATTTTATCTATTTGATTTTTTAATAAATTATATTGTTAACGATTAAGTGGGCTAGTCCGCGTCAATGGGTATTATTCCCCTTGATTAAAAATCACAACGTAGGAGCTTCGGAATAATTGTGATTATAATGGCGCTGTTTTGAATTAACTTTTTAGTTACATTTCTTACTCTATATAAAAATAGCCACTTTGAGGAATCTATGCCCTTATTTTTCAGCATTGCTCCGATTGTCCTGCTGATTTGGATGATGACTAAACGTCATGGTATTCCATCCTTTATTGCTTTGCCGTTAACCGCCGCCATGGTGTATTTCATCCAATTATTTTGGTTTGGCACTCAACTCACATTATTACATGCCAATATTGTTACCGCGCTGATTTCCGTTTTTACACCTATTACGATTATTTTAGGCGCAATATTACTGAATAAATTGATGCAAATCAGTGGGTCTGAAAATGTTGTGCGCAATTGGTTAGAAAATATCAGCCCAAATCCCGTGGCTCAATTGATGATCATTGGTTGGGCGTTTGCTTTTATGATTGAAGGTGCCAGTGGTTTTGGCACACCGGCCGCGATAGCCGCGCCGATCCTGGTCGGTTTAGGATTTAATCCTTTACGAGTTGCTTTGTTAGCTTTGGTGATGAACTCGGTTCCCGTCTCTTTCGGTGCAGTCGGCACGCCGACCTGGTTTGGTTTTACCAACCTTGGCTTATCGGATGACAGTTTATTAGACATCGGGCGACTGAGTGCGTTAATCCACTTTATTGCCGGTTTTGTTATTCCCCTGTTGGCGTTACGTTTTATTGTCTCATGGCAAGAAATTCGTCAAAACATCTTGTTTATCTTCTTAAGCATATTGAGTTGTAGCGTGCCTTATCTCCTATTAGCTCAGATCAATTATGAATTTCCGGCGTTGGTCGGCGGTGCTATTGGGCTGGCTTTATCCGTCCTCCTTGCTCGCCTGCGGATTGGCATAAAACGCGAAGAAAACCACGAAGAAAGAACAAATTCCGGGCAGGTTGTCCCTTTTCACCACGTGATTAAGGCCATGCTCCCGACCTTGTTATTGATTGGGATCTTGATTGTCACCCGAATTCATCAACTGGGTATCAAGGCATGGCTGAATAGTGCTGAGATCAACTGGCAATGGCATTTGGGCTGGTTGGGTAATTTGAGTGTTAGCAAATCTTTCGTGATCAGTTTGCAGCAAGTTTTGGGGACAACCGCTTCTGCCAGCTACAAGACACTATATGTGCCGGCCATTATCCCGTTTCTTCTGGTGGTATTGGTATGCATTCCCTTGTTTCAACTGAACCGCCATCAGGTAAAGCAAATGTTCCGTGAGACAGGCGCGCGTATTTCTAAGCCATTTATTGCGTTATTGGGTGCATTAGTGATGGTGAACATGATGATGTTAGGCAATGAAAATGCACCGGTAATAATAATAGGTAAGGCTTTAGCCGCAATGACAGGTGAAAGTTGGTTATTGTTCTCTTCGTTTTTGGGCGCATTGGGTTCCTTTTTCTCCGGTTCTAATACCGTGTCTAACCTGACATTTGGTGGAATACAATATTCCATCGCGCTGAACAATGGCATGAATGTCAATTTGATGTTGGCTCTGCAATCCGTTGGTGGAGCGATGGGCAATATGATTTGTTTGAATAACATTATTGCGGTTTGCTCTATTTTAGGGATCACCCATGCAGAAGGCCAGATTATGAAAAAAACCATTTTGCCTATGCTGGTCTATGGGGGAATTGCGGCTGTGATGGCTTTGATTCTGGCATCGTGAGACATGTGCGAATCACTTTTTAACATTAAGGTATATATTATGATTATTTCCGCTTCAACTGATTATCGGGTTGCAGCACAGGCCAAGTTACCGCCTTTTCTGTTCCACTATATTGATGGCGGAGCCTATGCAGAGCATACCCTTCAACGTAATACCGCAGATTTAGCCAATATTGAATTACGTCAGCGTGTGTTGAAAGATATGTCCGAATTAAGCCTGGAAACCCACTTGTTCGGAGAAAAAATGTCGATGCCGGTCGCGCTTGCGCCGGTGGGACTATCGGGCATGTATGCTCGTCGTGGTGAGGTACAGGCAGCTCGTGCTGCGGCTAAAAAAGGCATTCCGCTTACCCTGTCGACGGTATCCGTATGCCCGATTGAAGAAGTTGCTTCTGCCATAGATCGTCCAATATGGTTTCAGCTCTATGTATTGAAAGATCGTGGCTTTATGCGCAATGTCCTGGAAAGAGCACAGGCGGCAGGCGTCAAAAACCTGGTATTTACCGTTGACATGCCAGTACCGGGCGCCCGTTATCGTGATGCTCACTCTGGTATGAGTGGCCCAAATGCGGCGATGCGTCGTATTTTGCAGGCAATAACCCATCCTCAATGGGCATGGGATGTAGGGTTGTGGGGGCGACCTCATGATCTTGGCAATATCTCCGTATATCGCGGCAAACCGACGAAATTGGAAGATTATATTGGCTGGTTGGGGAATAACTTTGATCCATCCATTTCATGGAAAGATTTGGAGTGGATCCGTGATTTCTGGAAAGGGCCGATGATTATCAAAGGCATATTGGATCCGGAAGACGCCAAAGATGCGGTGCGTTTTGGGGCTGATGGCATTGTGGTGTCAAATCATGGCGGGCGTCAGCTTGACGGTGTTTTATCAACAGCCCGCGCGTTACCTGCGATAGCCGATGCTGTCAAGAATGATATTACCATTCTTACCGATTCTGGTATTCGAACAGGGTTAGATGTCGTGAGAATGCTTGCTCTGGGCGCTGATAGTGTTTTACTGGGGCGTGCTTTTGTTTATGCGCTGGCCGCCGCAGGTGAAGCAGGTGTTTCCAATTTGCTGGATCTGATCGATAAAGAGATGCGGGTGGCCATGACGTTAACGGGGGCGAAAACCATCGCAGACATTAATTCGGATTTGTTGGTACGTCATCACGTTTAACCCATTTTCATGGTGAACCAGCCATTATGGTCAGCAGAGTACACGCTACTGACCATAATGATTAAAAATAAGACATTATATATTTTCGAACAGTATTTCACCTCGTGAAAAAAGTTTTGCTTTACCCGTCAGGTAAACACGATCTCCCTCTATCCGACATGACAGTTCACCCCCGCGTTCGGATAATTGACGAGCATGAAGCTCGGTTTTATTAAGGCGTTTCCCCCAAAAAGGAGCGAGGACACAATGGCTGGAGCCAGTGACGGGATCTTCGTTGATGCCTTTGGCAGGGGCAAAATAACGTGAGACAAAATCAGCCGATGAATCGCCAAGCGCAGTTATGATCAGTCCCGGCAGGGGCAGGGCAGCCATTTTATCGAAATTTGGTTGGGTATTGATGATCTGTTCTACACCATCCAGCACACAAATATAACGATCATGCGAAGTGTACACGGCGGAAACATTTTGTCGTAGAACATCTAGTATCACCGGAAGGAGTGCGTTTTCTTTATGGTAATCAGCGGTAGGAAAATCTAATGTAAAAACACCCTGTTGATGTGAAACGCGGAGTCCACCGGCACGGCTTTTGAAGGTGATTGGTTGATCTTGATAGTGATAATATGTCACGAGAACAAATGCAGTTGCCAAGGTTGCATGCCCACATAAATTCACTTCGACTTTTGGGGTAAACCAGCGTAGATGATTGTTGACCAGAAAAGCCGTTTCCGAAAGACCTATTTCAGCGGCGATAGAAATCAGCGTTTCATCTGATGGCCATTGGTCTAACAAAACAACGGCGGCAGGATTACCAGAAAACACGCTTTCAGTGAAGGCATCAACATGGAAGATAGGATATGAATGCATCAGAATCTCACTTATTTTTTATAATAAAAAAACCAAATACAGAATGTTGAAATGACATTGATTTGTAAAGAATTATCTTGTCTGAATGTAAAATGTACAAAAATTGGCGTATTGACCTCAGGTGATAATGATCATTAAATAATAATTTGTTGTTACAGTTCCCCTAAGGAAAGAGATGAAAATGAAAGGATCTTATTGCCTATTTTTGGCTTTGTCAGTGTGGTTTTCCCAAGCGCTGGCGTTGGATTTTAGTTACAAAAGCGATATCCCTACGGATAATAAACCTTCAGAAGACTACCTGCAGAAAAGAAATAAACTCAGTCATGAAAACTGGAAGTCGGAGAAACTGGCTGAAGCTAATGCCTTAGCTGAGAAGGGAGAGAATGAACGTCAAGAGTACCTGGACAAGTTTGAGCGGGAAAAGAATTTGTCGTTTTCTTATGACTGGAACGAAGGGCAATTTAAGACGTCTCCCGGCTCGCATAATCATGCTCTCCAGCATTTCGGAGAGCAATCCAAACGTCATTGCTATCGAGCAACAAGGCAGAGATTAGAGAGAGAGCAGGGAAACGGGTATTCCTATACTGATATTAGTGATGCTTGCTCTCATTTTTAATTTCTGAATTCGCGGGTCATAAACATCATTTCAATACATTGTTGAAACTGGCGATGGAAACGCTGAAATCAGGTATGCAACTGGCTGAAATGGCGAAAGGATTCGCAAACTTAGCCGTAACGGATGTAAATCAGCCATCGTTTATTTTTTCATGTTGATGCATGATGTTCAGTATCGGCATGTCAATTTTTCTGTCTAACTATTCAATACAATGTCGTATTGAGGTTTGGGATGTTCGCCGTCAGAATGTGAAATTAATTAATCGCCAGGTTAATGGCTAATATTATCAATATTAAACAGGTGATTTTATTCAGTGCAGTTTGTATTGAGGGTTTATTGGTGATCACCTTGTTTAAAAATCCAGATAAATAGGATATAAATGTCAATGCAATAAAAGCAATAATCACAAATAATAACCCCAAAAATAATAATTGCATTGAGAACGATAGGGCAATTATTTTGTTGTCAGTAAACTGAGGTAAGAACGCTAAAAAGAAGATAATCACTTTTGGATTGGATAAATTCATTATCAATCCTCTTTTTATGAGTTTCCTTGTATTACTAAAATTGATGGTATTGCGATTAAGTGGTATCGGCTTGGCCTTGAAAACTGACCAGGCCAGATAGCTGAGGTAAAGTATTCCAAATACCCTGATCGTTTCGAAGGCGATTGTATTATTTTTTATTATTGTGGCAACCCCGAGTGAAATTAGTGAAGTATGTATGATTAATCCGGCACACAGGCCGATGGTAATAAATATGCCTGATTGACGCCCATTTATTGCCGATTGACTTAAAACGAAAAGATTATCAGGGCCTGGTAAGAAGCACAGGCAGGTTGAAATACAGATAAATGTAATGAGTGTTTCTATCGGAAACATATTGATTACCGTTGTTGTATTCATTGATTTTGTGGTGAAATCACTTTTCCACCGTTTTTACGTTATGGTCTATGCGATAAAACAGTTGCTTGTAAAGAGACGCTGATATCAATCCGTGCAGATTATCTTAATGTAAGAAAGTGACTGACAAAAGGTGAGAAATCTACTTGCGGGTATGAATTAATGTCATACCGTGTTCGATAGTGCTTTCAAGATGGGTTTTGATAAGAGGAAAACAGATATCTCTGAACCATTTGTGCTCTGAATCCTGGTGATTTTTAGCATGCCATAGCAAATAGTATTGCTGTTTTTTGATATCAATAGGAAGTTTTTTTATTTGTAAATCATATCGTTGGGCAAAGTCAGCCGCAATATGCAGTGGTATGGTTAACAGGGTGTCTGTTTTCAACAGTAGTTCAATGGCTGCCTGAAAAAAAGGAACGATAGCGAAAATACGACGATTGAGATTCATCATTGCCAGCGTGTGATCGACAGGGCTATTTTTATCTCCGCCACCGCTAATCAAAATATGTCGGGCTGCAATATAGTCGTTAACCGTGATAGGGCGATAAGATTTGGCGTGAGTCTTTCTCAATACAACGACAAGCTGATCTTCTGCCATCATTTTGCCGTATAAATTATCCGGCACAGCGTCGGCAATCGTCGCGACCAAATCAACATGTTGTTCTGCAAATTTGTTGAGATTGTCTTTATGCCACAATTTATATTCAACACTGACGTCAGGTGCATCCATTTCCATCTTGGAAACAATGGATGGTAAAATAGCCTGGGCGACGTAATCACTCGATGCGAAAATGAATTTTCTTTTGCAACGGCTTGGTTCCATTAATGTGGGGGCATAGAGATCATCTAATTGCTGCATCAATACGGGCAGTAATTCTTTTAGTTTTTCGCCTTTTGGGGTGAGAATAAATTGATTGGCTTCCCTTACGATAAGTTTGTCATGAAAATCTTCACGCAGCTGATGTAATGTTTTACTCATTGCTGACTGCGTAACACCTAATCTCTTTGACGACTCGGTGAGATTAAGTGTTTGTAATATTGATATCAACGCGGGCAATAATTTGTAATTATTCAAAATAGGTTGTCCATATATAAATGGTCTGATGATGATCACGGTATGGATAATTTAAGTGAATTTCGGCTAAAAATTAAATCCAATGATTGGAAAAAGTATTGGCTGTTATTTAAAAATAACAGCCAGATTGTGTTTATCTGTGAATATTATCGTTATCACCATACAGGGATGGCATCCCTTCAGGTCGGGTTTTGAAACGGCGATGCAACCACATATATTGGTCAGGTGCCTGCATAATTTCCTGTTCGATCACTTTATTCATGAAGGTTGCTGCTTCTACCTCATTTTCCAGAGGAAAGTTCTCTGCTGCGGGTTGAATAATCAATTCATAACCCTCTCCATTGGGTAATCGGCGAGGGGTAAAAGGGATCAGGGCAGGTTTAGCCAAACGGACGAGAATTGACGTTCCTGTCGTCGTTGCAGCATGTTCAACGGCGAATAATGGCGCAAAAACACTGTTACGTGGGCCATAATCATGATCTGGGGCATACCAAACAATTTCACCGTTTTTCAGGCATCGCACCATGCCCTTAACATCTTTCCTGTCCAGCATGTATTTATTGGAACGGAGCCGACCCCAGGTTTGTAACCAATCCATAACCGGATTGTCATTCGGGCGATAAACGCCAATGCCTGGGTTTAACATACCAAAGATCCGGGCGCCTAATTCCAGTGTCAGAAAATGAATCCCAATGACAATAATGCCTTGACCTGTAGCTTGTACTTTTTGGATATGTTCGCGCCCGGTGACGTTAAACCAGCGCTTGATTCTCCAGTCTGGCCAAAACCAGGCCATCCCGGTCTCAAACACGCCCATTCCGACCGATTCGAAATTTTTGACTAACAATGCATGCCGTTTCTCTGCGGGCATATCAGGGAAACAAAGTGTCAGGTTGCGTTCTGCCACTTTGGCGCGTTTTTTCAAAATACGCTGTGATAATCGGCCCAATCGGGTTCCTATCCAGTAAATCACGGGATAAGGCAGTAAAACCAGTAAATAAAGTATGCCGATACCTAGCCAGGTCAGCCAGTAGCGGGGGTGTAATAATGAACGACGAAAAGGAGGTGCTTGTATCATATGTTTTCAGTATGTAGTTAGTATTCAATCTGTCGGTAATCATCGATACCTAAATGAGATAGGCTCTAAACGTTATATTGGCGTATTGTGACATTTTTTAGTGGAATATCGAAACATTGAGGCACTAAAAACTTAGTTTGTCGATAATTCATGCGATTGATGCATTGATTGGTCAAGATCCTCCTGTTGTTGCCCCCCTTTATTATTTACCGGAATGAGCCGGTTCATAGGGGGTTTTTGGGCAGGGCAGTCGATTCAGGGCAGGGATTGATAGATCTCGGTCACAGGAAAAAGTAATATTGTAGAAAATAAAAAGCCCAAGTGTGACCCAAAAAGGTTTTTGATTAAAAATTGTCGCTAATAGTCTCGTGTGTCCATGCTGTGGACATCAATAGACATAAATGTATCAATCCCCATAAACTACAAGGATATTTTGAGCACCATGCCAGTGTTACATAACCGTATTTCTAATAAAGAGTTGAAAGAGCGCATGTTGGCGGAAACTGAGCCGCGCACGACGATCTCTTTTTATAAGTATTTTACCATCGCTGAACCACAAGTTTTTCGTGACAGTCTGTATCAAAAATTTACTGAACTCTCTGTTTTTGGCCGGGTTTACATTGCTAAAGAAGGTATCAATGCGCAGATTAGCGTACCTTCCAAAAATGTTGATGCATTGAAAACATTGTTAGAAGAGGCGGATCCGGCCTTATTGAATTTGCGTCTTAACATTGCGCTGGAAGATGATGGTAAGTCATTTTGGGTGTTGCGGATGAAAGTGCGTGAACTGATTGTTGCTGACGGTATTGACGACGACACGTTTGATCCGTCTAAAACAGGCGAATACCTGAAAGCGGAGCAGGTTAACCAAATGCTGGATGATCCTGAAACCGTTTTTGTCGATATGCGCAACCATTATGAATATGAAGTCGGGCATTTCGAGAACGCGATTGAAATTCCATCAGATACGTTTCGTGAACAACTGCCAATGGCGGTAGAAATGCTGAAGGAGAATAGGGATAAAAATATTGTTATGTATTGTACTGGCGGGATTCGTTGTGAAAAAGCGAGTGCTTATATGTTGCATAACGGTTTTAATAAAGTCTACCACGTAGAGGGTGGCATTATTGAATATGCGCGTAAGGCGAAAGAACAGGGATTACCCGTCCGGTTTATCGGTAAGAACTTTGTCTTTGATGAGCGTATGGGCGAACGTATTTCTGAAGACGTTATTGCTCACTGTCATCAATGCGGAACCACATGTGATAGCCATACCAATTGTCAGAACGATGGTTGCCATTTGTTGTTTATCCAGTGTCCTTCCTGTGCCGCGCGTTTCGACGGTTGTTGTAGCGACGCTTGTCGTGAAGAGATGAAACTGCCTGACGATGAACAACGTATTCGTCGAGCAGGAAGAGAAAACGGGGCTAAGATTTTCAATAAATCCCGCTATCGGCTAAATGGCGGTTTGGATATAACATCGCTGCAATCGATTAAGTAGCCATTTTCACCGTTTAAATCGTCGGTTTATCCGCCTGCATTTATTCTCCCTCACAAAACGAGGGAGAGAGGACACCCACGATATTGGGTGTCCAGGTGAATGGGTAATCATTTGAATTTCGTGTTAATGTTTAGTGTGATCGAGTTGGTTATAGACTGAGCCTTCTATTTTCTCAATTCCGGCTTGTAAAATGAGGATAAGCTGTTTCGCTACACTTGTTGTTAACCATAACGTTTTATCAACGCAGATATTTTCTGCGGCTTGATCTTGGGTGGATACGCAATGAAGACGTATCATGATGGCATCATAGGCATCGACGGTGCTGATCTCCCAACCGACAACAGGATGCGTCTGAATTATTTCATTTTTTTCCATAATAATCTCCTAATCAGACCACAGCATCATTATTGATATCATTGACTAAGAGCAAGAAGGCTCATTGAAGATAAGTCTCCAGCAGTATAAACTTTTTGTGCGAGCTAAGAAGTGAAAAGAGCAGGATTTTTTGTATTCAAACTGACAGGCGTTATTGTAAGTTATTTCAATTGATGATAAGGGTGAGATTGTGCGGAAATGACGCATTGTTTCCGCACAAACTGGCGTGATTAGGTTATTCACATACCTTTACATCCCATCCGGCATCTTCTCCGGCGAGAAATGGAATTAATTTTTCATCACCACATTCGATATATTCATCGACGGGGGTCGGTTTGCGTGTGAGTTCGATAAAGCCATCATTAATGGGTAAACCATAAAAAGCAGGACCATTTAAGGAACAGAAGGACTCAAAATGTTCCATTGCCCCGATTTTTTCAAAAACGGTCGCATAGGCCGCCAGGGCTGTTGGTGCGTTGAAAACACCGGCACAGCCACAAGCAGATTCTTTGCGGTGTTGTCCATGAGGCGCGGAATCTGTCCCTAAGAAAAAACGCTTACAGCCACTGGCCACGGCTGCCCGGAGTGCTTCCTGATGAATGTTGCGTTTGAGTACGGGTAAGCAGTAAAGGTGAGGGCGAATACCACCAACCAGCATATGGTTACGATTAAACATTAAGTGCTGTGGTGTGAGTGTCGCACCTAATTTATCGTTGCCTGCAAGAACATATTCCGCGGCTTCTTTGGTGGTGATATGTTCAAAAACAACTTTTAATCCAGGGAACTGCTGATGCAATGGTTTCATGACCTGGTCGATAAAACGCGCTTCCCGGTCAAAAATATCAATCTGAGAGTCGGTGACTTCCCCATGGATCAGCAATGGCATGCCCATTTTTTCCATGGTCTCTAATAATGGGTAAATTTTCTTGACGTCAGAAACACCGTGGCTGGAGTTCGTGGTGGCATTCGCCGGATAAAGTTTGCAGGCGGTGAAAATCCCTTCTTTATAGCCTATCTCAATTTGATCACGGGTTGTTGAGTCTGTCAGATAGCAGGTCATGAGCGGTTGGAAGTGATGATCTGACGGGATTGCTGCCATTATCCGATCTCTATAGGCTTTGGCGCTGGCAATATCTGTCACTGGAGGGACAAGGTTAGGCATGACGATAGCTCGGCCAAAAAAACGGCTGGTATGGGGAACAACGGTTTTTAGCATCTCCCCATCACGGAAATGGACATGCCAGTCGTCAGGACGGCGGATTTTAATAGTGTATGATTTAGTGGTCATGAAACCGGCTCCAGAATAGAGGTGGAAAACGATGGATGCTGATTCAGCATTCCTTAAGCCGGAGGAGGATGATAAAGCGAAAACAGCTAAATAGCTATTATTGAATGATAATATTCTTTTAGTTTTGAAAAATTAGAACATTAAGTCTGTTTTGGCTAGGGTATTCAGAGGGAATCATCATATCAAAAAAGGAAATAACAACACGAGGGTGAATTGAATTTGGCTCCTCCAGCTGGACTCGAACCAGCGACATACGGATTAACAGTCCGCCGTTCTACCGACTGAACTATGGAGGAACTCCTTCAAGACGGGGCGCATATTAACGGGACTTTTTAGTTTGTCAAAGCCGAAAATGACAATAATCGTTTGATTGCTGATAATTTGTCCTTTTCTTTCTTTGGGGTGTAAAAAAACCTGATTAGCAAAACTAATCAGGTTCTTCAGAATACTTGGCTCCTCCAGCTGGACTCGAACCAGCGACATACGGATTAACAGTCCGCCGTTCTACCGACTGAACTATGGAGGAACTCCTTCAAGACGGGGCGCATATTAACGGGACTTTTTATGTTTGTCAAAGCCGAATATAACAATAAGTGATTGATTGCCTGCAATATGTTCGTATTGAGTGTTTTTCGATCTTATTGGTGTTTTTGCAAGGGGAATCGATATTGGTAAGGTAACTTGGAAAAAATAGTTATCGATTATCCTCTACAGCAAAAAGAGGGAGGGGGAGATGGCAGGTTTCTTAAAACAAAAATCCCGACCAGCAGAGCTAATCGGGATTTTCAGAATCTGGCTCCTCCAGCTGGACTCGAACCAGCGACATACGGATTAACAGTCCGCCGTTCTACCGACTGAACTATGGAGGAATTGGGTTGTTCCTGTGAACGGAGCGAATGATACAGTGAACGACTTAATGTTGTAAAGCAAAAAAAGATAGAAACTGGATTGATTGGTTAAATTGCCATCATGATGGCAATTTTTCGTTGTTTTTGATGATAATTTATCGGATATTTTTATATTTTGTTAGTTGTATCTTTTTTATTTACTCATTGTTTATTCAGTGGAAATTAATTTTATTTTATTATTGCTGCTATTATCTCTGATTTTTATACGTATCGCGTAAACAAATACAAAATCTGCCAAGGGCAAGTCGATGACGAATGGGTTTTTAAAGGGGTAACAAGAAAAAGAGATAAAAAACGGCTTCCCGATAGGAAGCCGTTTGATCTGATAGGCTGATTTTTTTAGCCTTAATACCATGCTTGGTTCATTCGGCATGATATTTAAATTTGGCTCCTCCAGCTGGACTCGAACCAGCGACATACGGATTAACAGTCCGCCGTTCTACCGACTGAACTATGGAGGAATTGGGTTGTTCCTGAGAACGGGGCGAATATTAGCGATGAACTGGAATGGTGTCAACGCAAAAATTCTTTTTTCTTACTGTTCGCTCGTCATATAAACTGATTGATTTATGATTGTACTACTTGATTGAATTTATGCACTTTTATTAACCATGTTAATAGTGTTCAAATAGGGTGACTGTTCTGAACAAGCGAGCATAAACACATCATAAAAGTAAATCCCCTGTTTTTTCTGCATGATACGCTTAATGTCATTTTTGATCTCATTCGGGACTTGGGGATGAGAGAGTATCTCATTGATCGCTTTTTCAGAAACGAGCTCGTTGACGAACCATTCACCGTTATAACATACACGTAAATCGAGTACGTCAATATCTTCGAAATGATAGACTGGCTTGATATCAAATAGCAGAACAGCGGCCATAATGATAAAAGCCAGAGTAAGGGTAAAAAGGGACCAAGTGCCAAAATAGGGCGTATGCCATATGAGCATAGCAAGAAAAGCATAAGCGACAATCATCGCCAAACACAGATAGGGATGGTGGCGAATAAAAATGCTGTTAAAATGTACCTTGCCATCACGATGCTCTTGAAGATTGATCCGCTTAATGTCCTCAATCAATATCTGTTCTATGATTTTCATAATACTAACTCGCTTATCTATAGACTCATTTGTAGAAATAGTGTTGTAAAAAGATGCTGTAAAAATCGTGAGTGAATTGAACATTATAGCTTTGTCAAGGCTAACATGTTATGAACCTGCGTCCGTATAGCAATTGCTTTAATTTATTTGGCAAATTGTTATTGTTGGACATTCCCGTATTTTTTGTTGAGACAAAAATTGAATAAATCAAATAAAATTATAAAAACACCTTTTTATTATGTTATTCTGTTCTAATATTGAGCGTCTGAGGTTTTTTTAAAACGATAATACATAAAAAGGTTGCTATTCGTGTTCGGTCATGCGTTAATGCGCTTGGCCTGATTAACAGACCTACTTTATGTACGACATCTTGAGTTAATGAGTTATGTGTAAGTGCTATCCCTGTAGCCTTTGTTGACCGTTTCCTTCTTAGTGCCTCCATAAGTAATAGCTGATACTGGCCAACACATGCCCGAGGTGGCGAGTTTTTTTTGATATATAGGAAAGTCAAATGTCTGACAAAATGAAAGGTCAAGTGAAGTGGTTCAACGAATCTAAAGGCTTTGGTTTCATCACTCCAGCCGATGGTAGCAAAGATGTATTCGTACATTTCTCTGCTATCCAAGGTAACGGCTTCAAAACACTGGCAGAAGGCCAGGATGTGGAGTTCACCATTGAAAGTGGTGCCAAAGGCCCAGCAGCAGCAAACGTAACTGCTATCTAATCTTGCCTTTATACCTTATTTTAAGCTCGCCTATGCAACATGCCTTGGCGGGCTTTTTGCTTTTCTGTGTCATGAAGTTTATTTCTTGAACTTTATCTTATTGCATTCGATCATCAAGCCCATCAGGTTTATTTGTTTTAAAAAAAAGATAACCTCATAAAAATAGTAGTATGTTAATCATCAGCATACTATTGTTTCTACTCAGTTACACAGTCAGCCCCCATTTTTTTGCAAAAATTCACTCTGATTAAAGTCTTTACTTGTTAATTTTTACTGTTTATACTCGCCCGAAATCCTATTGGAGAACGATTCATTGGACAGTCAACGTTATAGTTTAAATAAAAAATAATCCGGTAAGCTATTCATTTCCCTTCCGATTTGCTGCTTACCTGACATGGTGGGCGGTACTATTTTGGCTTCATAAACTGTACTCACCCGAAAAGAAACCATCTGATATTAGAGATCGACTAAGTTGAATTTTTAATCGGATGTTAACTGAAGATATATTAGGGTATACATGATGCGGCTATATACTCACTCCTTATTCCCTCCGGGATCATACGAATAATCGAAATCAATATTCGTCATCCGAATGTTCCATGTACGATGAAGAGAGATTCTCTTCGGACTGTTCCCTGCGTGTTCATTTTATAACGAATGGTTTTTAGTCGTTGAATTTTACACATATAACGAAGAGAGAAAAACGTTTTGTTGTGTAGCAATCATTCTGTATGTAACAACGGTTTCATATGTCGGAATCATTGCAAAAACTCAACCCATAAAAGCTGAGCAAATGAAATTCACTGAACCAGCCTCTGTGTACATGATTATCTATCTCTAATCAATTTTGGGTCATGTAAAAATTAATCAAGTGCATAATCAATAGGTTGAAGAAATTAGAGTGTATTTATCCATTTGATGTTATGGAGAGTGTCATGTTATTAACATCTATTGCAACTCATTTACTTTTTGCGCTGTGTTTTGGGGCCTTGATTGGTGCTGAACGTCAGTGGCGTCAACGCATGGCAGGATTAAGAACCAACGCCTTAGTATCCACGGGAGCTGCCCTTTTTATGATGACAGCGATGAGTACCCCTAATGAAAGTTATGATCGTATTGCAGCACAAATTATATCCGGTGTTGGTTTTCTTGGTGCAGGCGTGATCATGCGTCAAGGCATGAATGTGCGTGGTTTAAATACCGCAGCAACATTATGGTGTTCAGCGGGAATAGGGGAGTTATGTGGTATAGGGCAATATTGGGCGGCAGGTATTGCCACTGCCATTATTCTCTGTGCAAATATTTTATTGAGAGAAATTGCGCAACGAATTAATACGCAACCTCAGCAACAAGCTTTGGATTTAGAGCAGTGCTATAAGATCCATATTATCTGCGATATTAACGATGAAATCCTGGTAAGAACGTTGATTTTACAAGCGCTCAATGGATTAGGGGTTAGGTTGCAATCATTAAGCAGCGCAGATGTCATTCAACCAGGCCGGCTTGAGGTTTGTGCAGAAATATTGGCAACGCCTGCGGATCAAAAAGAAATAGAATCGATTGTTTGTCGAGTCAGTTTGGAAAAAAGTGTGACCTCCGTTAATTGGAAAATAGCCACTGAGCTGCCGGCTTAGACCGATTGTTGATGGTGTCATTTAGATAGGCATCGCACCTTATGCCATAGGGAAATTATTTCTTGCAGGGAAGCATGTTGGCTATTTATTCAGCTAAGGGGGCTGCTGAAAAAATGCTATCAGATTGCTCTTCTATAAGTATAGAAGGGAAAGTGGCGGCGCTTACTCAAGAAAGTCGCAACAATATTGTGAAACCCATGAGCCGCTATAATGCATAAGGTTTCAGGGTGTTAATCTTAGCGACAAGGATGCTCAGCCATGATGAAGTGAAATACCCACAGTCTGTTGCTGACGAAAAGGAAATGGTATTACACGATTTTTCGATTTATCAAAAGAAAGTGCTGTAATGGCAATTCCCGCATTAAGAGAAAGCAATATGTCGACTAAGGAACTTACCAGAGATAATCCTATTATTATAGCCCAAATTTGTCGAGATATGGATTTAGATTCTGTAAATATTCTTATTGACCCTGATATTGAACTAATGAGCGAAAAAAACCTTTCAAAAGAAGTGGAATTAAGAGCTGTCTTTTGTCAGTGTCCCTTTGACAAAAATCACACATTTTAAAATTATTACAAAATAATGGCCATACTGCTGGTTTTTTAGTAATGGAATAAATGATGCGCCGGCATTACGGAATACTGATGTTGTAATTTCAGTTGATACCGGGGAGGATATCCCGAAAGCGCCAGCAAAATCATTCTGGATGAAAAAGATTTAATGCTATTAGCAGCGGGTACAATTAAGGGAGGGCAAACGTTTGGGAATATCATCAAGTATTTAAATATGCCCATCAGCTCAAATATTGGAAACGTATTTTTTTGTCTTGGTTGCTAGTGCATTTATCCTATTTTTACTGATGTTGGCCATTCATTCTTTTGTGCAAAACCTAATGTACAATATTTAACAATTGTCTTTGCGATGGGAAAAATGGATAAAAAGTTTCCGAAAAAGCGTCATAAATGGATGCAAAGAATATAAGGTGTTTGATGCTGATTTCGTCTATCTTTGATACCATTGCTTATGTTGTGATGTGGCATGTATTTCCTTTAACTTATTAAAAAATAATGAATTATTTACATTCTGGTAGCTTGTTGAAGGGGAATTGTTGTGTCTATATGTTGAACACGCAGAAAATGCCTTTTGTGAAAAATACGGTTACACTTTCCGTTTTATTAATGAAGTTAATCATAAGAGCCAGGTATTTACATTCCATTCTCTTCTCTGCATTCGGCCTCCTAATTGAGTGACAGCGACTACCGTGGGAATATTGTCCACGGCTAATCGGAACACTAATAAGTGATCGTATCATTTCCCAAATGATTAAATGGATTATCATTCATTGGTTTCATGGATGATTGTAAATAATTCTCATTACTTGATGTCTATTCTGTTTAGGTTAAGGGCATAATCCATACTAAATGTATGCCATTATGGCGCTCATCATAGTGAATTTTTTTCAGATAGTTAGAATAGGTCTGGATGTTATTTTTTGAACATAACGTGTCTATCACATTACCAATGAACTAAAGGCGGTAATAACGTTATATTTATCGGTTATTTTTTTTATTTGAAATGCCCGTTTTAATCTGTTTTTTTTGTTTTACTCTAAAGATAAATAGGATAAATAACCTCTTAATATCGTTTGTTGTATTTTTTTTATCTGTTTTTTTATTCCTATTTTAATTTGGATTTATGTAATAATGTTTTATTAGTAAATTTACATTTATTAATTATTTTATGTTTAAATTTCCCGTTATTTATGTGAATTCATTTTCAGTCAATCAGTCATCTTTCTTTGCATTTTACAGCTTGTTTTGACGAGGCGGGAAACGCTAAAAAAACATTCGTTGCGCTTATCATTTTTGGCGTAACTGAAAAATTAAATAATAAATTTTATTTATGTTTCTTGGGTGTAAGATAAACAGTAAGAAGAAATAATCAGCAAGGAGGTGTCATTAAATTTATGCTAGAGATAGGCTTTGTGTAGTGTTTTTTTGTTTAGATAAATTTATTTATTTTAAGCAAGCAGAAGGGTTGCAATGACATTTTGAAGGCTTGATTTTTGGCAAGTTTGTAAAATTTTTCTGGTTGTGTTTGTCTGAGATGAGGGTAGGAGATGTTTTTCTAATTCAATATCATACTGTATTTTATCTTGTTTTTTTATTTGCTAACTATTTGAGTTCAAAGTAAGCGCTATGCGGCTCTGTATCTTGCCTGGGAAGGGGGGTAATCATAAACTAAAAATGATCAGACTGATAGCTTTTCAATAACTAGTATTCACATATAATTAATAAATTAGGCATAAGTATGATCTAAGTCAAGTTACAGTAGAAGATGAGTGTCAATCCACATTATTTACAGGCGAATTTTATTAATTTCCTGAAAATTTCACTAAAGGAAAGATTTTTTGTCGTGATTTTCTATTTATAAGTTTAATAGATCGTATAAAACAAAAAACTATCTCTAATATTTTTATTTAGATAATTTAATTTATTAATTGTGGACTATTTCCCATTTCTTACAGCTTGAATAGTTAATGAGCTAGAATCATAATAAAAAGAGTTGTTTTTGTGATACTGATCACATAATTTTTAAAATGACATATATTCTCCGTTGTATAAGTTGATGATTCAGGAGTAAAGTTAATTAGCATTAAGAATATTCTTAATCAATTTTGGCAAGTGCATTACCCAGATGACGTAATAATTCTTTTACAACCCATTACCGAAATATTTTAGAAATTGGGCGATCCCAAGAGTAATACAAAGGACAGTTACTGCTCTGGCTAAAGATGTATATTTAAGTTATGTCGGAGATTATTGAATCTCATGCTACTGGTAATTTTGTCGTGAGTGATTCTTTGATCACTTAATTTGATTTTTTCATATAATCGGACGGGATATATAGAAATGAGTACGGTTGAATTGCTCAAACATATTTATGACATAAATTTATCGTATTTGCTTTTAGCACAACGGCTAATAAACCATGAGAAAGCATCTGCGATGTTCCGTTTAGGTATTAGTGAATCGATGGCTGATACATTGGCCGAGCTAACATTACCTCAGTTAGTAAAATTGGCCGAAACAAACCAACTGATTTGCCACTTTCGGTTTGAAGACCACGAAACCGTACAGCAGTTAACTAAGGAATCGCGGGTAGACGATCTGCAACAAATTCATACAGGTATCTTGCTATCGACTCACCTTTTTCAGCAGTTATCTTCCCAGGATGACACTTCAATCAAGAAAAAAAGAGCGTAAAGATGGTTGAGAAAAGTATTGTTCAGGAAGCGAAAGATATTCAGCTGGCAATGGAACTCATCACATTAGGTGCGCGATTGCAGATGCTTGAAAGTGAAACTCAGCTGAGCAGAGGTCGCTTGATCCGGTTGTATAAAGAATTGCGGGGAAGTCCTCCTCCTAAGGGGATGCTACCTTTTTCGACGGATTGGTTTATGACTTGGGAACAGAATATCCATTCGTCAATGTTCTACAATGCTTACCGTTTTCTGTTGAAAAGTGGACATTGTGAAGGTGTAGAGGTGGTTGTCAAAGCCTATCGGCTGTACCTTGAACAATGTCCTCCGAGTAGTGAGGGAGGGCCTGTTCTGGCATTAACCAGAGCCTGGACATTGGTGCGTTTTGTTGACAGTGGCATGCTACAGCCAACGCAATGTCGTTGCTGTGGCGGGACATTCATTACGCACGCTCACCAACCAGTCAATAGCTTTGTTTGTAGTCTTTGCCAGCCGCCTTCACGGGCAGTAAAAAAACGTAAACTTTCCTCTCAACCTGCCGATACTAATTCACAACTGCTGGATGGATTTGCTCAGCAAGCTATGTGAATAATGAGGAAGTAAAGTGCAGGTTACAGGCTTGATCACAGACTCTGTAACCTGTTATCTCACCCTTCTTCATTTGTCAATTTGCCTGTTTAAATCCTATCTGCTCACCAACTAAGCTAAAGGATATCGCGTGTTAGTACTTTTAGGATATATCGTGGTTTTTAGTGCGGTACTCGGTGGCTACCTGCTTGTCGGTGGTCATATGGGCGCACTTTATCAGCCGGCGGAATTTTTAATTATTGCAGGTGCTGGAATTGGCGCTTTTATCGTAGGCAATAATGGCAAGGCGATAAAGGCAACACTGCGTGTTTTACCAAAAGTATTGCGCAGATCAAAATACAATAAGGCGATGTATATGGATCTCATGGCGTTGCAATTCCGCCTGTTGTTCAAATCTCGCCAACAAGGGCTACTGGCTTTGGAGCGAGATATTGAAAATCCACGGCAAAGCGACATCTTTTCACAGTATCCCCGTTTGTTGAAAGATCAGTATCTGATGGATTTCCTCACTGACTATATGCGCCTGATTATCAGCGGTAACATGAATCCTCATGAAATCGAGGCCTTGATGGATGAAGAAATTGAAACTTACGAGCAGGAAAGTGAGATACCAGCAACCAGTCTGGCGATGGTCGGGGATTCACTGCCTGCTTTCGGGATTGTGGCTGCTGTGATGGGCGTTGTTAATGCACTCGGAGCAGCGGATCGTCCGGCAGGAGAACTGGGGGCATTGATCGCACATGCGATGGTGGGAACATTTCTGGGGATCTTGTTAGCTTATGGTTTTGTTTCTCCATTGGCGACCTTACTTCGTCAACGCAGTAGCGAACAGATCAAAATGATGCAATGCATCAAGGTGACTTTGCTTTCCAGTTTACATGGTTATGCACCACAAATTGCGGTTGAATTTGGTCGGAAAACATTATTCCTTACCGATCGCCCCTCATTCACTGAACTTGAGGAACATGTTCGTCGGGTTAAATCTCCTGTACAACAAGAAGTAGAAGAATAACGATGAGAACGAATAATGTTTCCGTTGTCAGAATAAAAAAGCGCAAAAAACATGCTCCAGGCCATAGTGGAGGATCATGGAAAATTGCTTATGCTGATTTTATGACGGCAATGATGGCGTTCTTTTTGGTGATGTGGTTGATATCCATTGCCAGCCCTCAGGAATTAACGACGATTGCAGAATATTTCCGTACTCCCTTACAGGTAGCCTTCAATAAGGGACAAAAAAGTAGTGATAATAGCAACCCTATTCCGGGGGGAGGAAGTGACATTTTCCAGCAGGATGGGGAAGTTTTCCACCAATTAAAGGTTGTTGAACGTAATCAAGAAAAGCATCGCCTGAATCGGTTACGCCAGCAGCTTGATCAATTAATCATTACTGATCCTCGCCTTAAAGAGCTGCGTCCCCATCTCTTGATTGACATGATGGATGAAGGTTTGCGCATTCAGATTATTGATCGGGAAAATCGCCCGATGTTCATGATTGGCAGTGCCAAAGTTGAAAGTTATATGAGTAACATTTTGCGGGCAATTGCACCGATTTTGAACGATATTCCAAACAAAATTAGCCTTTCTGGTCATACCGATAGTTTACCGTATGCCAATGGTCAGCGAGGTTACAGTAACTGGGAGCTTTCTTCTGATCGTGCCAATGCGTCAAGGCGGGAATTGCTGATAGGCGGTCTGGATGAGGCTAAAGTGTTACGGGTTGTCGGTATGGCATCGACTGTCAGTATGCAGAAGGATATCGATCCTAATGCGCCGGTTAACCGTCGTATCAGTATTGTTGTACTGAACAAAGAGGCAGAAAAGAGGATTGAGCAGGAGAACAGTGGTGGTAACGCTATGACCGCGAACAATAGTATGGATATGCAAGACGTCATCAGAATGGATTCGAATCAGGGAGCGACTGCTCAGCAACCTACCGAGCAATCCCATGTGATCATAAAACATGATATCACAAAATCGAAACAGCTACCGGCTGATTCGCCGAGTGATACTAAGATGACAGAGTAAAGAACGATGGATATTACCGCGTTTTATCAAACTTTCTTCGATGAAGCAGATGAACTATTAGACGATATGGAGCAGCATTTATTACTGCTCAATGCCGACGAACCTGATTCTGAGCAGTTAAATGCAATATTTCGCAGCGCCCATTCCATTAAGGGAGGTGCTGCGACTTTTGGTTTTACTAAACTGCAACAGACTACGCACGTTTTAGAAAATCTGCTCGATAGTGCCAGACGTGACGAAATACGTTTGACTATTGACATTATCAACCTGTTTTTAGAAGCGAAAGATATTATGCAGCAACAATTGGATGCCTATAAAAGTTCTCAGGAGCCGGATGAAGATACATTCAATTATATCTGCGAGACACTGCGTCAGCTTGCATCAGAACTCCAGCAAGAGCGGCAGGAAGAAGAGTTTTTTGCCGCAACATCGGGAAGCCAGGCTGAAGGTGCCACGGAAGACGTTGTAAACGAATCTGTGGAAAAACAAGTCGTCGCATTAGCGCCGTCTGAAGAAAACCTGACGAAAGAAAAACCCGCTTCGGCAAACAAATCCGATCATGGTCGGATCCGTATTCATTTATCTGGATTAAAAGAACGTGAAGTCAGTTTAATGAAGGAGGAGCTGGGGCATCTTGGTGAGATTTATGATGTCGAGCAGACCACAAACAGTCTGGAAGCATCATTGCTCACTTCTGCAACCGAAGATGATATCACGGCTGTATTGTGCTTTGTGGTTGAACCTGAGCAAATCACGTTTTTACCCACGAATGAATCTGAGCCGGAAAGTACGCACACTGAAACAGAACAAGACACGGTAGCTGAAAGTGAGATAGCAAAAACCGCGCCAGAAAATAATATCGCAGATAATCAGGTTGTCACCGATCATCCAGTAAAAAATGCGGCAGTAGAGATTACCACAGCAGTCAATACAAATAAGCCACAATCGCTGAATACGCCGAAAAAAATAGATGTGCATGAAATTGGCCGTCCGGCTCCCCGTCCGGCGGCGGGATCGCCGCGCCAACGGGCAGAATCCTCCAGTATCCGTGTTGCGGTTGAAAAAGTTGATCAGCTCATCAACTTGGTGGGAGAGCTGGTCATTACCCAATCGATGTTGGCGCAACACTGTAACGGTTTGGAACCAACAAAACACAGTGAATTACTGAGTTGTATGGCCCAATTGCAACGAAATTCCCGCGATTTGCAAGAATCCGTTATGTCGATCCGCATGATGCCGATGGAGTACGTTTTTAGCCGTTATCCGCGTTTAGTCCGGGATTTGGCCGGGAAACTCAATAAGAAAGTAGAATTGACCCTGATTGGCAGTTCGACAGAGCTGGATAAGAGTTTGATTGAGCGGATTATCGATCCTCTGACACATCTGGTACGTAACAGCCTTGACCACGGTATCGAAAGCCCGGAAAAACGTCTGGCGGCTGGAAAATCAGAAACGGGCAATTTGACGCTGGCTGCTGAACATCAGGGTGGAAACATCTGTATTGAAGTGATTGATGATGGCGCAGGGCTAAATCGTGAGAAGATCTTGACAAAAGCACAATCTCAGGGTCTGAACGTGAGTGAAAATATGAGCAACGAAGAAGTAGCGATGCTGATTTTTGCTCCCGGTTTCTCGACCGCAGAAGTGGTCACAGATGTTTCTGGCCGTGGGGTCGGTATGGATGTGGTCAAGCGCAATATTCAGGATATGGGCGGGCAAATCCAGATTAGTTTCCAGGAAGGGAAGGGGACCATCATTCGCATTTTACTGCCCCTGACATTAGCGATACTGGATGGAATGTCAGTCAAAGTTAATGGTGAAGTTTTCATTCTGCCATTAAGTGCCGTGGTCAGTTCATTGCAGCCACAAGATGAAGATATCTATCCGTTGGCCGGGGATGAAAAACTCTTGCAGGTACGTGGTGAATATTTACCGCTGCTTGAATTGTATCGCATATTCGATATTCCAAATGGCGTGACTGATCCCACGAAAGGCATTGCGGTCATCGTGCAGAGCGCCGGACGTCGCTATGCATTGCTGGTGGATAAACTGGTCGGCCAGCATCAAGTGGTCGTTAAAAATATTGAAAGTAATTACCGCAAAGTACCGGGTATTTCGGCAGCCACCATTATGGGCGATGGCAGTGTCGCGCTTATCATTGATATTCCTGCTTTGCAGAAGCTTAACCATGAACAGTTGGCTGAACGCAAAGTGGACTTGGTGAACAACAAATAAGTATATCCAATTGATTTCAAATTGCGGTTTCATCACCAATGAGCCGCTTGAAGGACGAAGGCTAAAGTCATCTCACACTAAAAGGTAACATCATGTCAGCCATAGAAGAACTCAGTAAATTATCGGGCGAAACAACCGGAAAGGAATATCTGGTTTTCACCTTGGGTGACGAAGAGTATGGAATTGAAATATTAAAAGTACAGGAAATCCGGGGTTATGACCAAGTGACCCGTATTGCGAATACGCCTGCTTTTATTAAAGGGATCACCAACCTGCGCGGAGTCATTGTGCCTATCATCGATTTGCGCATCAAATTCTCGCAGGAAAATGTCACATATAACGATAATACCGTAGTGATTGTCCTGAACTTAGTTAATCGTGTTGTTGGCATTGTGGTTGACGGTGTGTCTGACGTGTTGTCCCTGAAAGACAATCAGATTTGCCCTGCACCAGAATTTGCGGTCACTTTATCAACGGAATACCTGACGGGACTGGGTTCTCTTGATGAGCGGATGTTGATTTTGGTTGATATTGAAAAACTGCTCAACAGTGAAGAAATGGCGCTAGTTGATACCGTCGCCAAAGGGTAATTTTGCGGCTGCTGAAATAGAAAACAGCAGCCCTTTTGTTTGAGATCAAAGAAATGCTGTAAAAAATCAATTTTTAGAATTACCCGTAAAGTTCCCTTTAATTATGCCGATAACTCTGGCATAGCAATTTATTAAAAAAGGGAAGTCATGTTTAACCGAATGAAGATAGTGACGGGGCTTATCTCAGTCATCATATTGTTTGGTGCTCTGCAATTTATATCAGGGGGTCTGTTCTTTAATGGGTTGAAGAAGGATACAGAAGCGTTTGACCTGATGGATCAATTGCGTGTGCGGCAAAAATTATTGGACGAAAGCTGGATTAACCTGCTTCAGGCTCGTAATAACCTGAACCGTATTGGTTTAGTGCTGATAATGAAAGATCGTAATATTGATAGTGAGTATTCCCTTGATGATATCTGGGAGGAAGCTAAGGTTAACCTCTCCCGTGGGGAGCGCGGTTTTGAACAGCTTGAGCAATTGCCAAAGTTGGTGTCACATAATGCAGCGCATTTTCAAAAATTAGTCCAAACTCACCAAGACTACCTCCATGCGTTGAAAGAGCTGGAAACCATGTTGCTCAAAAAAGATTATAAAAGCTTTTTTGAGCAACCCACGACCGGCTTACAGAATGCGTTCGCGACGGAATACACATTTTATCTGAACCAGAATGACAAGTTGTATGACGAAATATCTCATGCAGCCGATACTGCTTATCGTAACATTATCATCAGCTTGATCTTTTTATTTGTGTTGTTGTTGGGTGTGATGACTATCAGCTGGATTGGCTTGCGCAAGGCATTGATTGATCCATTGCACAAACTGCTGGACAACATTAAAGCTTTCTCAAGAGGGGATCTGACCCAAACAATCACCGTCTCCGGTCGTAATGAAATGGGCATGTTGGCTATTGGTCTTAAACACATGCAAATCGAGTTGATCAATACGGTCAAAAGCGTCCATCAGAGCACCGAAACCATCTATACCGGTACGAGTGAAATTGCTGCGGGTAACAACGATCTTTCTTCTCGTACTGAGCAGCAGGTGGCTTCTTTGGAAGAAACCGCTGCCAGCATGGAACAGTTGACGGCCACCGTCAAACAGAATGCTGACAATGCTCGTCAAGCCAGTAACCTGGCTGACAATGCGTCCGAGATCGCTCGCCAGGGAGGCAAAGTCGTCGCCAATGTCGTTCAGACAATGCATGAAATTGCAGACAGCTCTCGCAAAATCTCCGATATCACCGGCGTGATTGATGCCATTGCTTTCCAAACCAACATTCTTGCACTGAATGCGGCTGTCGAAGCAGCCCGTGCTGGCGAGCATGGACGTGGTTTTGCTGTGGTTGCCGGTGAAGTCCGCAATTTGGCTCAACGCAGTGCAGAAGCGGCCAAAGAGATCAAAACATTGATTGAAGACTCGGTTAGCCGTACAGATACAGGCTCCGAACTGGTCGGCAGTGCGGGTGAAACCATGCATAAGATAGTCGATTCTGTGACCCGCGTGACTGACATCATGGGAGAAATAGCCTCGGCATCTGATGAGCAAAGTCGGGGAATTACCCAGGTTGGCGTAGCTATTTCTGAAATGGACAAAGTGACCCAACAAAACGCGTCACTGGTTGAACAATCTGCGGCGGCGGCGGCGGCTTTAGAAGAGCAAGCTAAGATATTGACCAAAGCTGTCGCGTTATTTCAGCTCCCGGAGCAGGCAGAAAGGATACCCTCTGAAAATAAAAAACATGAAGTTTTATTGATGAGTAAATCGTCAACCCCGCCAGCTAATAAAACGAATACTCCCGCGCTGAAAAAAAACAGTAGTGTGGAAGACCCATCCAATTGGGAAACATTCTAAAAAAATAATAGCGATAACCACGGCTGCATAACGCAGCCGTTAAACGAGGTGATTACATGTTAAGCAGGCTTCGCATATCAACCAGTTTGTATCTGTTACTGATGATGTTTTGTGTTATGCAAATTATTTCGAGTGGTTTATCTCTGGGAATAATTCATACAGATCAGTCATATATTGAAAGAATTGATCTGGGAACTCAGCGGAGAGATACCCTTGGCTTGAGTTGGGCGGCATTGTTACAAACGCGTAATACTCTGAACAAAATCGCCATTGCTCAGAAAGTAGGACAGCCGCAGTCACAAATAGAGGTGATGGAAGCATTGCTTAAAAGTTCACTGAATGAAGCGAGCCGAAGTTTTGCCGAATTTAGTGCATTGCCTCAGATAGAGAAAAATGACAAGAGTGCGGCTTTATTGTCTGAGGTTAAACAGGCTTACCAAGAATATATCAATGCATTACAAGAAATAAAAATGTACCTCTATGACGGTGATTTTCAGGCTTTCCTTGATCAACCTACAGAAGATTACCAGCGTAAGATGGAGATTGCCTATAACAACTATATGCAATACCTCGCCTATAACATTGGAAAAGCGGTTTCTGATGGCGAATTTTACTACGATGTGTCCATTGCCATGTTCTTTGGCTCGATCTTGATGGTGTTCGTGGTTTCAGCCGCGGCACATTGGTGGTTGAGGCGTCACCTGCTGAGACCGTTTTCGAATATGAGCGTCTGCTTTCAGGATGTTGCAGAAGGCCGCCTGGATAAAGAGGTTGCTGTCACCACCCATGATGAAATTGGTGACATTTTCCGAAAACTGCGTGATATGCAGACATCATTAATCAAATCCATTGCGTCTGTGCGTGAGAACACGCATCAAATGTATTCTGGTATTCAGGAAATCACACAGGGCAATACGGATTTATCTTCACGTACAGAACAACAAGCCGCATCACTGGAAGAAACTGCGGCCAGTATGGAAGAGTTGACGGTGACGGTTAAACAGAACGCAGAAAATGCGCGTCAGGCCAGTGAATTGGCCGTCTCAGCTTCTCAGACCGCATCAAAAGGTGGGGAATTGACCACCAGTGTGGTGGCAACGATGGATGAAATTGCCAACAGCTCGAAAAAAATCAGTGCGATCATCAGCGTTATTGATGGCATCGCCTTCCAGACCAACATCTTGGCACTGAATGCGGCTGTCGAAGCGGCGCGTGCGGGTGAGCAGGGGCGAGGATTCTCTGTGGTCGCCGGTGAAGTACGCGATCTAGCTCAGCGTAGTGCTGAAGCCGCGAAAGAGATCAAAACCTTAATTGATGAATCTGTCCATCGTGTTAATCAGGGTTCAGCGCTGGTTAACAATGCAGGGAAAACGATGGATGAGCTGGTTAGATCGGTAAATCAAGTCACTGACTTAATGGCGGAAATCGCTGCTGCTTCTGATGAACAAAGTCGCGGTATTCACCAAGTTGCCCAGGCCGTCAGCCAAATGGATCAAGTGACACAACAAAATGCGGCATTGGTGGAACAATCTGCTGCTGCGGCTTCTGCTCTTGAAGATAAGGCAGATATTTTAGTGAAAACCGTGGCTCAGTTTGAGTTGCCTAAAAGTGTGGAGTATGAGCACGATGACCCAACATCCTCTGCGTCAAACATGACTAATGAGCATGTTGTAAGCCAAATGCGCTGAGATCAGATGAAATCTAACTTAATAGCTTCAGATACTGATGCTACCGCATCGCTGAACTTTATGTTTCAGCGGCACGCTTTGTCGGATGCGCAATTTGAGCGCATCTGCCAGTTTATCTATCAACGAGCTGGCATTGTACTGGCAAAAAATAAACGTGAGATGGTCTACAACCGCTTAGTCAGGCGGCTTCGTGTATTGGGGTTGAATGATTTTGGTCAATACCTGTCCATTCTGGAACAAGATAGTCACAGTAAAGAATGGGAACTGTTTGTTAATGCATTGACGACCAATCTCACGGCATTTTTCAGGGAAGCCCACCATTTTCCTATTCTGGCAGCAGATGCCAGTCGGAAAAAGGGAGGAATATACCGCGTTTGGAGTGCAGCTGCTTCAACGGGGGAGGAGCCGTATTCTATTGCAATGACCTTGTGTGATGCACTGGGGCATCGGTCAAATCGGATAAAAATCATTGGTAGTGATATTGATACCAGTGTGCTGGAAAAAGCCCGGCAGGGTGTTTATCGACTGGAAGAATTACAGTCTCTGAGTGAAAGCCAAAAGAAAAAATATTTTTTCAAAGGGGTGGATCTCTTTGAAGGGTATGCCCGAGTGCGCCCGGTACTTTCTGGATTGGTGCATTTCCAACACTTGAATCTATTGGATTCTGATTGGGCACTTGAGGGTAAGTTTGATGCGATATTCTGCCGTAATGTCATGATTTATTTTGATAAAAAGACGCAGGAAAGGATCTTGCGCCGTTTTGTTAATCTCTTAAAACCGGATGGTTTGCTCTTTGCAGGGCATTCCGAAAACGTCACTCAAATCAGCCGAGAGTTCTACTTGCAGGGACAGACCGTTTACGGTGTCAGTCGGGCAAGGAGGGGTCATGAATAAAATAACTGTTCTTTGTGTGGATGATTCGGCGCTGATGCGTCAAATCATGCGGGAAATTATCAATAGTCACCCTGATATGGAAGTTGTGGATTGTGCACCCGATCCCTTTGTCGCCCGGGATTTAATTAAAAAGCATAATCCACAAGTATTAACATTGGATGTTGAAATGCCTCGCATGGATGGCATTGATTTTCTTGAAAAACTAATGCGATTACGCCCCATGCCGGTTGTGATGGTATCTTCTCTGACAGCAAAAGGCTCGGAAATCACATTAAAGGCTCTCGAACTGGGGGCGGTGGATTTTGTGACCAAGCCACAACTGGGTATTCGTGAAGGCATGCTGGCTTATAGCGAATTAATTGCTGAAAAAATTCGCACTGCGGCGCAGGCCAAAATCAGTACCGGAGGCTCCACATCGGTGAGTGCCGCCCCATTAACGTTCAAGCCACTCCTCTCCAGTGAAAAGTTGATCGCCGTCGGTGCCTCTACCGGGGGAACAGAAGCAATCAAGAATTTGCTGCAACCCCTGCCGGTCACCAGTCCCGCTTTATTAATCACCCAACATATGCCTCCGGGGTTCACACACTCTTTTGCAGAAAGGCTCAATAAACTTAGCCAGATTCGGGTAAAAGAAGCTGAGGATGGAGAACGTGTCCTGCCGGGGCATGCTTACATTGCGCCGGGCGATCGTCATATGGAGCTTTGCCGCAGCGGTGCCAATTATCAAATCATGATAACGAATGCATTGCCAGTGAACCGCCATCGCCCTTCGGTTGATGTTTTATTTCGTTCGGTTGCCAAACATGCGGGGCGTAATGCCGTTGGTGTCATTTTAACCGGTATGGGAAGTGATGGCGCGGCGGGATTGCTGGAAATGAAACAGGCAGGGGCTTATACCCTGGCGCAAAGCGAAAAAAGTTGTGTGGTATTTGGAATGCCACGTGCGGCGATCCAGCTAGGCGCCGTGGATGAAGTCATGGATCTGCAAAAAATCAGTAAGACGATGCTGGCTAAAATCAGCGCGGGGCAATCGATTCGTATTTAGTCGTTATTTTGATGTTAATTTTTGCAGCGCTGTGCTGCTGAGTAAGTGAAATTCCAAGGAGTTTTTATGGCAAGTAAGGATCTGAGATTTCTGGTAGTTGATGATTTTTCAACTATGCGTCGAATTGTGCGTAATCTACTGAAAGAATTGGGCTTTAATAACGTAGATGAAGCGCAGGATGGAGCCGAAGCATTGACTAAACTGCGTACTGCCGAATTTGATTTCGTTATTTCTGACTGGAACATGCCAAATATTGATGGTCTTGAATTACTGAAAACGATTCGCGGTGAAGAAAAACTGGCTGCCTTACCGGTCCTGATGGTAACGGCAGAAGCGAAAAAAGAGAACATTATTGCAGCAGCCCAGGCCGGTGCCAGTGGCTATGTTGTGAAACCGTTTACCGCGGCCATCTTGGAAGAGAAACTCAATAAAATATTTGAAAAATTGGGGCTCTAAGGAGACAAAATGAGTGAAAATCCAATCATGCCGAGAGATGAGGCGATCTCGACCAGTGAAATAATCAGTCGTATTGGGCAGTTAACAAGAATGCTGCGTGATAGTTTACGCGAACTGGGATTGGATCAAACCATCGCGCAGGCAGCCGAGGCGATCCCGGATGCGAGAGAGCGATTAAATTATGTGGTTCAAATGACGGCACAGGCGGCTGAAAGGGTACTGAATTGCGTTGAAGTTGCGCAGCCCCGTCAGAACGAATTAGAAACGTCAGCTAAAGCGTTAAGCCAACGTTGGGATGAATGGTTTGCAAACCCGCACACTGTCGAGTTGAGTGATGCCCGTTCATTGGTCACAGACACGAGAAATTACCTGAATATCGTGCCCGATTATGCCTCATTTACCAATGCCCAATTGCTCGAGATCATGATGGCGCAAGATTTTCAGGATCTGACCGGACAGGTTATCAAGCGAATGATGGAAGTCATTCAGGAACTGGAAAAGCAGTTGGTGATGGTATTGATGGAAAATATCCCTTCTGATCAGATGGCTAAAGCAAAAAAAGAGAACGACAGTCTTCTTAACGGCCCTCAAGTGAACCAGAATAATGCTGGTGTTATTGCTAACCAGGCACAGGTTGATGATTTATTGGATAGTTTAGGCTTTTGATAACGAGAGTTATTACTTTAACGAACCGCGTTTTTATCTTTTAGGTGCGTTTGGGTAAGCGGGATAGCTGACCCAAACGCCCGCCTTGGTATTTCAGAAATCGAGTATTTTAGAAAGAAGTACAGATCACAGTGTGGCTCCTGCAATTGGGTGTATAAACATACATGCATTCAAACCATACAGAGGAAAACATTGTGAAGTCGGTTGATAAAGTCATTAAGTTAAAAGATTCCGTTGTTTCTTACCGTCAGGAATTCCACGAAGATCAGGCATGTAACAAAACCCCCATCGTTTTCCTGCATGGTACAAACAGTAATGGCAACAGTAGCTTTAGAGAGATAAAAAAGGCTTTTAACGGTGAGCGAACCGTTATCATCCCTGATTATGCAGGATGTGGACACTCTGAACTACCGCTGGAAACAGTCACAATTGAGCACTTAGCAGAGCAAATAGCGGCTGTGATCAGAGCGAGCAGTGACACCCCGGTTGATTTAGTCGGCGTTTCCCTGGGCGCAGTGGTTGCGGCTGTTGTGGCTGCTAACTATCCGAATCTGATCAATAAATTAATATTAACAGCGCCCTGGGCAACAAATCATGATCCTCGCCATCAATTGATATTCAATACTTGGTTGCATCTGGAACGGAGTGATAAAACATCAGCGATGGCTTTTGGTCTATCACATGCGCTCAGTTCAGAATTTCTCTCATCTTTGGGGCATCAAACCATACAAGGGATCTGCGCCCAACCGGCAGAAAAAGGGATAGAAAGACGGATTGCTTTGGGATTATCCATCAATATAAAAGACTATCTTAATCAAATAGATAAACACACCTTAATCATTGGATTAAGCAGAGATACGTTAATTCCGCCTTATTTAGTACGTGAAGTACATAACAATGTGAAAAACAGCACGTATAAAGAGATTGATAGTGGTCATGCGGTACACATTGAAAAGCCGACAGAGTGGATCGACTTAATCAAAAACTTTACGCTGCCAACATCCTTGCATTCACAGTAATTTACTCATCATGGAATGGAAGATTGGCAACTTTTCCCGCAGGTAAATACTTATGGATACAAAATAACTAAAACGAGTGATTGAACTCACAGTATCAATTTTTTCTTACGGTCAATAGCCAAATATCACTCGATTATTTTTCCAAAATGCTCTTTATTTAATTGAAATAATTTTGTTGCCAACTTGTTACTTAAACGACTGAGGGTGTATATGGAACTGATTACACAATGGCTCGGAGCAATAAATGGGATAGTGTGGGGCGTTCCTATGCTGATTGGGCTTTTGGGCATTGGGATCTTTATGCAGATCCGCTTGTCCTTTTTACCTATTCGTAAATTGGGAATGGGGTTCAGACTCCTTTTCCAAAAAAACCAGCAACAAGGTGAAGGGCAAATTTCACCTTTCAATGCACTAATGACCGCCTTGTCAGCGACGATAGGAACGGGAAATATTGCCGGTGTTGCGACAGCGATTGTGATGGGGGGCCCTGGGGCGTTGTTCTGGATGTGGATGACTGCATTGGTGGGTATGGCGACGAAATATTCAGAAGCCGTACTGGCAGTGCGTTTCCGCGAGACGGACAAAAACGGGAATTACATTGGCGGTCCGATGTATTACATCAAAAATGGCCTGGGGAAAAAATGGGTTTGGTTGGGAACGCTGTTCGCTTTCTTCGGGAGTATCGCCGGGTTTGGTATTGGCAATACGGTACAGGCCAACTCCGTTGCTGACGTCCTGCAAAGTAACTTCGGCATTGAAAAAACCATCACCGCAGGAATTCTGGTCATTTTAGTGGGTGCCGTGTTGATTGGTGGCATCAAACGTATTTCTGATGTTGCTGGTAAACTGGTGCCGGTGATGACAGTCGGTTACTTTGGGGCGGGCGTTATCGTTCTGGCACTCAATATTACTATGATCCCCGAGGCCTTTGTTTTAATCATCAAATCCGCTTTCACGCCAGTAGCAGCACAGGGGGGATTTGCTGGTGCAGCCGTTTGGGCGGCGATCCGCTTTGGTATTGCCCGTGGTGTATTCTCTAACGAAGCGGGGATGGGAAGTGCGCCGATTGCTCACGCGACAGCAAAAACGCAAAACCCGATTCGTCAGGGGTTGATCGCCATGTTAGGAACCTTTATCGATACGATCATCGTTTGTTCAGTAACAGGCTTAACTATTGTGATTACCGGTGGCTGGCTGACGGGGCAAACCGGCGCAACACTGACGGCGGCTTCTTTCTCGTCAGTCCTCCCGGGAGGTAACTATGTTGTTGCCATTGCCCTGGCTATTTTCGCCTTTACAACCATTTTGGGCTGGAGTTTCTATGGTGAAAAATGCATCCAATATTTATTGGGATCAAAAGCTATCGTACCATTTCGCATTGCCTGGATTATCGCTTTACCGATTGGCGCTACTCAGTCGTTGAGCTTTGTCTGGTTGCTGGCAGATACCCTCAATGCCATGATGGCGATCCCTAACTTAATCGCCATTGCATTACTCAGTCCGGTGGTCTACCGCTTAACGAAAGACCATATCCGTGATGTTAACGCGGAACGTATGGATATCAAGACACTGATTAAAACAGATTGAAAAATGATGAGTATAAAGTGAAAAAATAGAGAGATGGCTGAGACCCGCCATCTCTAATTTTCACAAAAAATCGCGCTGAAGGTGCAAAATTGCGATAAAATCGTCATATTTTTCGCATCTGTCGTCATAATTCCCCAAATACCCTCGCAAATTTTGCAGTGTTCCCGCCATTGAATTTCTTGGCTTTTGTCATGCTTAGCATAATTTTATTTGCCCTTTACCAAAGGCAGATGATCGGCATGTAACCACGAACGCTCACCAAGGAAAGCTGTGGCTGAAGATAGCGATCTCGAAAAAACCGAAGAACCCACCCCCCATAAACGGGAAAAAGCCCGTAAAGATGGGCAAATTGCGCGTTCCAGGGAACTCACTTCCATATTGATGTTAGCAGGCGGCGTCAGCCTGCTCTGGATGAGCGGAAATTCGATCACTCATGAACTGTCATTGATGGTATTTGAAGGATTTAATTTCGACCATCACATAGTCAGTAATGACAAACAGATGGTGCAGCAAGTGGGTCGATTGCTGAAACAGGCAGCCTGGGCATTGTTACCGGTATTTATCGGGTTGGTATTGATTGCGCTCAGTGCGCCGGCACTGATGGGAGGGCTGATATTCAGTGCAAAATCGATCAAATTTGATCTGACCAAGCTGGATCCTGTTTCTGGTTTGAAGAAAATCTTCTCCATGAATGCCCTGGCAGAACTGTTCAAAGCTATCTTGAAAGCGTCGTTGGTAGGTGGCGCTGCGGCCCTGTTTATCTGGCTTAATTGGCCCACGATGCTTAATTTGACGGCTCAGCCGCCATTGATGGCGTTGAGTGATGCGATGATGATGCTGGTGTCTGCCAGCTATATCGTCTTATTTATGTTGATACCGATGGTAGCATTCGATGTGTTTTATCAAATCCGCAGCCATTTGAAAAAATTGCGAATGACCCGTCAGGAGATCAAGGATGAATTTAAGGAACAAGAAGGGGACCCACATGTAAAGGCGCGGATACGTCAGCAACAACGTGCGGCTGCACGTAAACGTATGATGGTGGACGTGCCAAAGGCAGATGTCATTGTCACCAACCCAACTCATTACGCTGTTGCCTTGCAATATGACAGCAAAAAAATGAGCGCCCCGAAAGTATTGGCAAAAGGGGCCGGGCTTATTGCCTTGCGCATTAAAGAAATTGGTGCGGAAAATCGGATTCCGTCACTGGAAGCGCCACCTTTGGCAAGGGCACTATTTCGCCATGCCGAAGTCGGTGGCTTTGTTCCTGCGACGCTCTATGCTGCTGTCGCTGAAGTGCTCGCCTGGGTTTACCAATTGAGACGTTGGAAACAGGAAGGTGGCCTAAAACCGAAAACACCTGAAAATCTGCCAGTGCCGCCAGCACTGGATTTTGCTGGAGAAAATAATCGTCATGGCTAATCTGGCCTCATTACTACGTTTATCGGGAAACATAAAAGGCGCTCAGTGGCAGATGCTTGCGGGGCCTGTCCTGATCCTTATGATCTTGTCGATGATGGTGTTGCCTTTGCCACCATTTTTGCTCGATTTACTCTTCACGTTTAATATCGCACTTTCCATCATGGTGTTGCTGGTGGCGATGTTTACTCGCCGGACACTGGATTTCGCTGCCTTTCCGACGATTTTGCTCTTTTCAACTTTATTGCGTTTGTCTCTGAACGTGGCTTCCACACGGATCATTCTGATGGAAGGCCATACTGGTTCAGAGGCAGCAGGGCAGGTAGTGGAAGCCTTTGGACATTTTCTTGTCGGTGGTAATTTTGCCATTGGTATTGTCGTTTTCGTTATCCTGATCCTGATTAACTTTATGGTCATTACCAAAGGTGCCGGGCGTATTGCGGAAGTTGGCGCGCGCTTTGTCCTGGATGGTATGCCCGGTAAACAGATGGCGATTGATGCTGACCTGAATGCCGGATTGATTGGTGAAGATGACGCCAAAAAGCGTCGTGCTGAAGTGACACAGGAAGCGGATTTCTACGGTTCAATGGATGGGGCGAGTAAATTCGTGCGCGGTGATGCCATCGCCGGATTGATGATACTGGTGATCAACGTGATTGGCGGATTGATCGTCGGTGTTGCTCAACATGGGTTGGCTTTGGGGGAGGCCGCAGAAGCTTACACATTGCTGACCATTGGTGATGGTTTGGTTGCTCAGTTACCGGCATTAATCATCTCTACTGCGGCGGGTGTGATTGTCACCCGAGTGGCGACGGATGAAGATGTGGGTCAACAAATGGTGACTCAACTTTTCAATAACCCAAAAGTCATGATGTTGAGTGCGGGAGTACTCGGTCTTTTGGGGTTAGTACCGGGAATGCCCAATTTTGTCTTTTTGTTGTTTACGGCCGCCTTGGCGGGCGTAGGGTATTTTTTATTACGTAAAGATAAAAATCCGCTGGTTGCACAACACGAAGAAATGAAAAAGGTCGAAGATCAGCAACAAACCGCAGAAGCTTCATGGTCTGATGTTCAACTGGAAGATCCTCTGGGAATGGAAGTTGGTTATCGCCTGATCCCGATGGTTGATTTTCGTCAGAACGGAGAATTGCTGGGACGTATCAGCGGTATCCGTAAAAAGTTTGCGCAAGAAGTGGGTTACCTGCCACCCGTCGTACATATCCGGGACAACCTTGAATTGGCGCCTTCCAGTTATCGGATCATGATGAAAGGGGTCGAAATTGGTCGTGGCGAAGCACATCCGGGACGTTGGTTAGCGATTAATCCGGGTGGGGCTGTCGGCGAATTACAAGGTGACTTAACGACAGATCCGGCTTTTGGTTTGTCTGCTGTCTGGATTGATGACAGTTTAAGGGAACAAGCACAAGTGCAGGGCTTTACCGTTGTGGCATCCAGCACGGTTGTTGCAACTCACTTAAACCATTTACTCTCACAGCATTCCAGTGAACTCTTTGGCAGACAGGAAGCGCAGCAATTGTTTGAGCGCGTCAGTCAGGAAATGCCGAAACTGACGGCAGATTTTATTCCTGATATTGTTAGCCTGACAACGTTGCATAAAGTCCTGCAAAATTTACTGGCGGAGAAAGTACCGATTCGCGATATGCGTACCATTATCGAAACACTGGCAGAACACGCACCAATACAGAAAGATCCTTATGAATTGACGGCGATGATCCGAATCGCACTTGGCCGGGCCATTGCGCAACAATGGTTTCCCGGTGCAGATGAAATCAAAGTTATTGGTCTGGATGCAGGGCTGGAAAGGTTGCTGCTTCAAGCACTGCAAAATGGCGGCGGATTGGAGCCGGGTCTGGCAGAAAGTTTGGAGCGTCAGGCCGCGGAGGCATTGGAACGTCAGGAAATGTTGGGAGCGCCTCCGGTCTTGTTGGTCAATCACGCACTGCGTCCTCTGTTATCTCGTTTCTTGCGGCGTATATTGCCTCAGTTGGTTGTTCTGTCTAATCTTGAAATCACTGATAATCGTCAGATCAGAATGACAGCGACGATTGGCGGTGCGAGATAGTCCTGATAAGTAACATAATGAAGATAAGGTGATCATTTAGATGATCACCTTATTATGGATTAATATGCACAAATACAGATGAATGGCTATCTCTCCATCACTTATAATCGATAGTAAAGGTGGCCGTGGCATTAACGCTACCGGCAGTGACGGGGTGACTGGTTTGATAATACTTTGCCATATATGATAATGTCTTCGAAGTATTTATCGTGCCGAGATCTTGCTTATTACCAAATTCCACAGGATTGCTTTTGTCATCTAAAATTTGAATGCCAATCCCTGTTGCTGATGAGGTGGCATCAGCATTTATTACGCCATTTATATTCGCCTTTCCCGGCTCCCAGGTAATATTCGCGTTCGGAGCTCCTTTGCATTGCACACCAATCTCGAAAGAGCGTCCACCAGCGGTATCACCTATGTTTTTAAAATGACTTTTTAATACGGTTCCCATCGGAATATTAATAGCTGGGGTGGTTATTTCACAAGATCTTGCCGTGATATTAAATTTAGGGATGATATATTCGTACAAAATCTCTCCGGTATATTTTTTATTCTCATCTAGACGAGCCATCTTTATGATTATGTCTTCAACTGTTCCGGATTGAACTTTATTATCGATCGCTATTATAAATTTACTGCCAAACGTTTTTTTATTGCCGATCCCTCTTACACTACCCTGTACCATGAACTGCTCTGCCAAACCTAGCACGGTGAGGATCCATTTAAATCTGACACCAGAAAGACTGGTATGATAAAAGCCATCATTGCTGGGATGACCGACTGTTCCGCTGATAGAGTGTACATATATATTTTGGCCGAATATTTTTTTCTGGCATTCGACATACACCTCTCCCCCGATTTTTTCTTCCTTGTATGGAAAAGCTGTTTTATTAGAGTCAACAGAAATATCACCAAATGTGACTGTCTGAATCTTATTATTGGCTGTACATACTGAGTTTGCCGCTGTCACCTGTGTTGCATAACTACTCGCGATAATGACAATGAATAAGACCAATAAAAAGTGACTAACTTTAATCTGCAAGTGATTATTACATTCAAAATTAAACATCATAAATTCCTTTTATCTGCGGCAGTCAGCCGCCAGCTGTAATACGCCGGTCTTTTCGGTCAGCATTGATAAATCTGTTTTTGCATCACATTGTTGACCTTTATTTTTTCCCCACTGTACTTTTATTTCTGCCTGCTCAGGGACAGCATTCAAATACAGCTCACCGTCATTACCAACAATCCCGCTACTGTCACTGTTTATTAACGTTGCGCTGGCACCAAAAGGTACGGGTTTGCCGTTGTAACGTAATGTCACCAATATCCGGTGTCCCTGACGGACGCGAAAATCGGCAGCAACTACGGCACCGCGAGTCGGTACAATGTGTTGCACTGCGTTGTCAAGGTCAACGCCATCAGCCAACATTTCAGTATCCAGGGCAACCCGGTTGTAAGTATAGGGTTCAACCGATGGGATGACGGCATAGCCACGTGAATCCGTTTTAATCCCACTGTGATTCAAAATTTTTGTTTCTGCTGCCCCCGCCGCTTTAACCAGTGCCACGGTCTCACCCAATGATTGGGAAAATGTAATGCCATCTTGATGGGCAACAAGACCGCCAGACAACCCATAGTTAAGCGATCGGCTCTTTTCGCTGTAGCTATAGCCCAGATTCACACGACCAGAAGAATGGCGATATTCCAGCGAGGCCCCGCCGCTCGTCCCTTCTATATTATTGCTGTGTTCTCCGTGGATACTATATGACAAGGCATGATCGTCCAATGCGCTGCCTCTAATCATCAATTGTTGGCTTCTTCGACTGTGGCCATTTCTATTCATGCTGTAACTGACCCAGCCATTAGACAACCACTTATCCAGTGGAATAGAGAGGTTAAACGATGCCTGCATATCCTTACTCTTAATGGATTCATGATTGGCACTATAGGAAAGATTCAGTCCATAGCTGATCCCGGCAAGGTTAATGTTATAACCCGCAGATAATGACTGGTCGGTGCCTTTTTTCCCCCAGTAATCCTGCTGATAGGCAGAGACATACAGACTGCCAAAATCCCCCATTCCCTGGTTCAGGGTTAGCTGCAACTGGCTACGCTTATTTTGCGCATAGCGGGTTTCTTTTCTTACTGAATATTCATTCATCTCTGCAAATGAATAGTATTCTGGTGTGGAATAGCGATACCCGGCGAAAGTCAGGGATGTCCCCGTTGCCTCAATAGATTTCGTATATTGAATTCGATATGACTGCCCTTGTCGATGTTCATTTCCCTGCAACCAGGCATCTGCTTGTGTCATATCCAGAGAAATCGCCCCAAAACGACCTAAACCCATCCCCAGACCAGCGTTAAACGCCCGGTAGTTTTCTGCTATCTGAATACCAGAGAGCAGACTTAACCGATTGGAGAGCCCATAGATAAAAGTCGCTTCGCTAAAATAAGGTTTATCAGCGTTAGCATGGTAATAACGGTAACGCCCAAGGGTAAGCTGATATTTTAATTGTCCTTCTCGCTGCATCATTGGCACTGATGAAAATGGTTGCACAAATTTACGCTGCCGCCCGTCCTTTTCAGTGATCGTGACAGCCAAATCACCGGAGCCGGAGATTGAATAGAGATCCGTAATGACAAAAGGTCCCGGCGGAACATAGCTTTCATAGATGACGTAATTATTTTGGCGAATCGTTACGCGCGCATTGGTTTGGGCAATACCACGGATAATTGGCGCAAATCCACGCTGGCTGCTGGGCAACATCAAGTTATCGGATGTCATAGAAGCACCGATAAACGGTACGCTTTCAAATATATCTCCGTTAGTAAAGGTTTCGCCAAGGATTAGTCGGCTTTTCAGTGCTGGAATGTCCCGTTGAATGTCGCTGTTAATGGATGAAAAACGATTCTCATCTTTGTTTTTCTCAGAACCATCGTCATAAACGGATTGATTCCTTATACGCCAGGCACCGATATTTATTCCGCTTTGTAAATTTAAAAAATAATTTTGATTTTTGGTATGATTACTATCATTCTCCGAACCACTAAAATTATAGCTCATTAAAAAGGCTGTCTCTCCATGTTGCCATAAATGTGATGCCACAGTATCTCTGGCTTGAGTATCCAAAGCTGCTTGTGGAATACTGATATCCAGACGTTGTTTATAGAAATCAAATGAAGTCGAAGCCTGTGAAATATATTCGCTAATATCATCAATAACTTGTTCAGGAGAGAGTTTCATCAGCGCAGGGAAAGCTGACATTTTTACGCCAAACTGTTTTAAATTATTGACCGTTAGTTGTGGAAACAGTTTCCCATTTTTACGTTTAATAAAATTAATCTTTTTTGTCTCTTTCTCTTTCCCATTAAGAAATATGTCCACCTGATACTGACCCGGTAATTGACCGCCGGGGAGTGAAAATACGCTTAAATCAATCGCTGATTGAGTATCATCTAATTCTAATGCAGATAACCGGAAATAATTTTTGGCTGTAACGGGTAATGATAACAATACGGAGAAACATAAAATAAAGATTGAAATAAAATATGTTGGCATAATTGTACCACTACTCATTCTATATTTAATAAATATGATTTTTTGTCCTTAATGCTTAATTTTTTATTTTCTTTTTAAGGCAGATTTTTAACAACTTCTTTGCTTACGCCACCATGACTGTTAATGCTATTCCAGCTGATTAAACCTGATGATGCAGATGGCAGGACAAAATACGCTACACCCTGTGGCGGGATCATGTCAGTACCTGTCAGGACTTGCCCGGCCACTTTGAGCTGCCCGATGGTTACATAATAATGACTGGGGTTTCTGACCTCAAGTTGGTGACCGATGCGACGAAATGTCAGCGTCTTATAAGCTTCTTCAGAATCCCCTTCAATACCTTCAGGCCGATAAAACAATTTGATTCGGGTTTTCACCGCAATCAATAAAGTATTCTGTTCGTTTTCTTGTACGGAAGGAATAGACTTCACATTAAGGTAAAAAACTGATTCCCTATCCTCAGGTAAATGACCGCCGATACGAACAATACGAAGAATATTTTCTTTGCCAGCATCCAGGCGAAATAGTGGCGGCGTCACAATAAAAGGGGCTTTTTCTCCTTTCGAATCCGTGCTGATAAAAGACTGAATCAAATAAGGCCGGTTTTCGTCAGAGTTTTTCACTGAAATTGAAGTTTCTTTTTTATTTCCCTGATAAATCACACGGGTTCCACCAATAGTTACACCCGCCCAGGACGGAAATATAAAAAACAATAAAAATATCAGTATTGTTTTTTTTGTTAACATATGTGATGTAAATATCTTTTTTATTTTATCTTTCATTATTACATGACTATTTATGATGTTAATAGTGCCTGGCCGCAGACATAAATATATCTCTGCGGCACAAATATTTATAACTAATTAATTTTTATTTGTAATTTATCTCAAAACTCAGTGTGGCATTGGCCGTTCCGGCCTGAGCTGTTTCGCCATTAGATACATAAGCCGCTTTTAAAGGGATTTCTATATCAGATGATGTAATTGCATCAGGGAATGAGTACTTGGAAGATAAATCTATCGGTACATCACTTTTGTCATAAATACCGATCCCAATCCCTTTTGAACTTGAAGATGTATCTAATGCCAATAACTTTTGATTCCTGGCATCCTTACTACTCCCGGAAAATGTCACGTCCATCATAATAGGGGAAGAGTTATCAACAGGGCACCCGGTTAATTTGATTTTAAAATCTCTTTTGCTTCCTGCCAGTTGATCTCCCGATTTTTGTATCTCGCTTTTGAGATATGTCCCCATGTCCACCGTGTTGCCAGAACTATTAACAGTGCAGGTGGATTCTATAATTCTCCCTGAGAATTCTACTGTCCCCGTTGTTGGCGAAGAGACCGCATAAGAAATACTACTTACTGAAACCAATATTGCAGCAATAAAAGATGAAACCAAAATATTTTTTATTTGCATATCCATAACAATCATTTACATATCCATAATAATCATAATATAAAACTACTTATTATATATAACGCAAGATAATAAAGCGTTATACCAAAAAAATTTCGGACACAGTTTTCTGTGCGCAGAAAAAAATTTACCTTATGAATCAAAAAAGATCAATAAGATTATCGGCATTAACGATCGATCAACAATATATTGATAGGATTTATCAATTAAGCAGATATGAAGAATTAAAGGGAAGCATTTTTACATGAATGATGATTCGTTTTCTTTTTGTATCAAAAGAATATCAAAGACTGTAGGGTTGTTTTTGGTTGCCGATAAAAGACCATTGTTTATCCAACGCGTAAATAAGCGTGACATTTTCGTCAGTTTTTTGTCTTGATGTTACCTATTTCCATGCCTACGTAGCCGTTTGGTTTATTTTTATCAGGGTGAGAGAAATATCAATACCCAGAAACAGACCCCTTATCATCATGGATAAACCAAGAGGTCTGTAAAGATCGCTGCTTAAGCAGTAAGTGAATATTCAAACGCTGATTTTGTGGCCTGATAGCGCTGAATGATGACGGGCCTGGCCGTCTGCACCATAAAGAGAAGGGCTGTGGTGACTTTTTAGAAAAGCAATGGCTTTACTGTTCAATTCAATATGCTGATCCAGTAAAAGTCCGTTATGTGAATTTAAATCACGGATACGCTCAATAGACTGACTAACTTGCTCCCATAATACCGCCAGTCTTTTATGGTCAGCATAGGGTGTATTTATTTTTAGCGTTTCATTTAATTGCAGGCGTTTTCTTTCTGCGTGATCCAGGGCTGAAAGCAGAAACGTTTTTTTTCCGTCACGTGTATTTAAATGGTTCGCTTCTATAACGCCGCCGCTTAATATGCGCTGCTCTTCTGCCATCGTTTGCGAAAGCGAATTTAAGTGCGCACTTTGTTGTTCCAGTACGAATTGAAGTTCTTTCATCTATGGCTCTTTATGATTTTAATGGTTTATTTATCATATTCCATGTTTTCAAGGGCCTCCCTGAATAGGGCATCAGCAATTTTACCGCTGTCCATCGTCAGGGTTCCCTTTGCAATGGCTTCTCTTAATTGTTGTATTTTCTGGATATTAATATCCTGACTGCTTGGCTGAACGAGCTTTTTCTGCGCTTCGCTCAGCTTGACTTGTGTATCCGCGCTTTTTTCAGCGACCGCTACAGTCCTGCGAGTGCTTTGAGCACCTTCATTGGCATTGCGTTGTTGTAACGCGGCAATAGCCAGTAGAGGTTGAGTGCGTTCAATACTCATAATCGTAATCCTTTAATCAGGCATTGTTTATTAGTCTTGGGTAGCAGGCGATTACTGCTGGCATGCCTGTAAATCATGGTCTGTTTGTTATATCGGCGTACAGGCATAAAACTTTAGCCATCTATAACACCATTTTTACACTGCCGTTTTCTTGGGCTTCACCAGTAATAACTTGCCCGGAATTCAGACGGACACGGATATTATCAAAACTGGCGGCGTTGTTGATCGCTTTTCCTTCATAATGAACCTGAAAATGGTGTCCATCAACGGTGACGACCACTTTTTGTCCCGCGGTAATCACCCATGGTCGTCGGATCAGGTTGCGTGTGATGAATTGTCCGGCAGAGATATTGCGAACCGCAATGCCATTTTGTATGGCCTGTCTGTTACGGATGAGGTTGTTTGGCAATTTATCTAACGCCCCGGTTTTTACTTGAATATCTTGTTCTGTCAGCAGCGAATGACGGTGAATAGCGCGTTTAGAAACCAGGTAAGGACCGATAACATTCACGTAAACCTGAATAAAACGGCGTTGTTGACCGCAAGTGACAGGGACAGAAAGATTACCCCAATTTTTGTTACCCATTAAGGGTTGTATTTCGGGCAATTCACACGTCGGCCATTGTCGTTCTGGTGTTTTGATTTCCACGAAGACTTTATGCTCCGCGGCGTGATGGATTTGCTTGAAATAGTCGGTGATCAATGGCGGTAATGGGTTCCCCCATGCCAGAGAACTGCTAAAGAAGAGATTAAGGAAAAAAGCCAATAACCCGATAAATTTTAACGTCGGCATGTTACTTCCTTACTCCGGTCAGCAAAGCATGATTTCAAAAAATAGTCAGCACCTATTGGATGTGAATAGTCTAGCGCGATTGATTATTCGTTAATGGGATAAATAGCAATTCAATTTGTTTCTATTCTTCGAATCACCTTTTTTTTCTGCGTTTATTCTGTTAGCTGCCTGGAGCTTATACCCAGCCAATTTCATGAACAAATTCGAGGGAGGAATATGCTCGATAAATTAGATGCCGCTTTTCAATTTCGACAAGAAGCACTGGCACTCCGCAACCAGCGACAGGAAATTTTGTCTGCTAACATTGCCAATGCGGATACCCCTGGTTATCAGGCGCGAGATATCGATTTTGCGGCTCAACTGAAAAAAGTCATGGCACAGGGTCGTGTAACGGGAAATGGAATTGGGCTAACTCTGACTTCTGATCGGCATATTCCTGTCCAGCCTCAGAAACGTCTGGAAGTGGATTTGCTGTATCGGGTGCCGTATCAGACTGCGATGGATGGAAACACCGTTGACATGGATATAGAACGCAGCAATTTTGCAGATAACAGCTTGAAGTACCAGGCCGAACTGACGATGACGAATACGCAGATCAAAAGCATGATGTCGGTTCTACAGTCACAAGGATAACGGAAATGTCTCTACTCAGTATTTTTGATATTGCCAGCTCTGCGCTTTCTGCTCAGTCACAGCGACTGAACGTCAGCGCCAGCAATATGGCGAATGCCGATAGCCTTGTCGGGCCGGATGGAGAACCTTACCGCGCCAAGCAAGTGGTTTTCCGTGTTGCTGCCCCCGCAGGGCAGGAAATTGGCGGCGTTCGTGTCAGCGAAGTGGTCGATGACCCTACCCCTTTCCGTCTTGAATATCAGCCGGGTAATCCCTTAGCCGATGAAAAAGGGTATGTGCGTATGCCGAATGTGGATGTTGTCGGGGAAATGGTCAACACCATCTCTGCTTCACGCAGTTATCAGGCGAACGTTGAAGTATTGAATACAACGAAGTCCATTATGTTAAAAACGCTGACGCTGGGTCAGTAGCAGGAATTTCATTATGGCAGTGACCACTTCAATCAATGAATCGTTGGATAATACCACGGTAGGCGAGCTTGCTTCCGCAACGAAAATGAAGCCCCAAAGCAGTGACGATATTAAAGGTAACTTTCTGAATATATTGGTCGCCCAACTGAAGAATCAAGATCCCACCAATCCAATGCAAAACAATGAGTTAACCTCGCAAATTGCCCAGATTAGTACCGTTGAAGGGATTGAAAAACTCAATAAAACACTGGGCACGGTTGTCGGGCAGATGGAGCACAATCAAGCCATGCAGACAACCTTGCTGATTAACCACGGTGTCATGATCCCCGGCGATAAAATTTTAGTGGGCACTAACGAAGAAAAAGCGATCAGTATCACGTCATTTGGCTTTGAATTGACCCGACCCGCCGATCAAGTGAAAGTTACCGTCAAAGATAAGAGTGGCATGGTCGTGCGGGAACTGGATCTTGGTCAGTTTAATCCGGGAGTCCAGAGTTTCAAATGGGATGGCAAAGACACAGATGGCAAAGACGTGGCAGACGGTGCCTATTATTTCACGGTTTCCGCAAGTTATCAGAATCAAGCTATCGTGACAGTTCCGCTGGTTTATGCCGTGGTGGAGGGTGTTACGCGGGGTGAGGATGGCACTAAATTAGATTTAGGGCTGGCGGGCACGGTAACCATGGATCAAGTTCGTCAGATTCTTTAATTAAACGGAGGACATATGTCTTTTTCACAAGCAGTCAGTGGCTTGAATGCCGCAGCGAGCAACTTAGATGTTATCGGTAATAACATTGCTAACTCAGCGACATTTGGTTTTAAATCCAGTTCAGTTGCTTTTGCGGACGTTTTCAGTGGGTCAGATGTGGGCTTGGGTGTTAAGGTTTCTGGTCTGGTTAATAACTTTAAAGATGGCTCAACGACTACAACTAACCGCCAATTGGACATCGCTATCACGCAAGGCGGTTTTTTCCGCATGCAGGATTCCAACGGCAATATCGCCTATTCCCGTAACGGTCAGTTCCAGATGGATGCAGATCGTAACCTGATCAATATGCAGAATATGAAGCTGACAGGTTATCCGGCAGTGAACGGTGAAATTCAGCAGGGCGGATCAGTCGGGCCGATTTCGATTCCAACCGATATGTTGGATGCAAAAGCAACGACGGAAATCAAACTGAAAGCTAATCTGAATTCAATGGAGACAGCTATCACCGCAGCATTTAATCCAGAGAAGAAAGAGACATTTAACTTTAGTGCTCCGCTTCAGGTATTTGATAGCTTGGGGAATCAGCATGATATCAATGTGTTTTTTGTTAAAACAGACAATAACAAATGGAAAGCTCATGCGCTGGATAGGTCTGTTGCGGGTGCGACACCTGAGGAATTGGGCGAGATAACTTTCAGTTCCAGTGGTCAAATGGCAAATATTCTACCATTTAAATTTAATGTACCCGCTTTAAATGGCTCAGACCCTGCGACAATCAATATTGAACTCAATGGTAGCAAACAGCAGAATATTGCTCAAAGCGCTATCTCTCCGCCAAAACAAGATGGTTATGGGACTGGTCATTTCACCAAGTATCGTGTCGATAATGATGGCAAAATTTACGGCATTTATTCTAACAGTCAGACACTGGCCCTGGGTCAGGTTGTACTGGCAAACTTCTCTAATCCTGAAGGCTTGGTTGCACAAGGTGATAATACTTGGACAGAATCCGGTGCTTCTGGTAGCCCGGTTATAGGTCTCGCAGGTTCAGGCAATTTAGGTAAGTTGTACAGCGGTGCACTGGAATCATCAAACGTCGATATGAGCCAAGAGCTGGTCAGCATGATTGTTGCTCAGCGTAACTATCAATCCAACGCTCAGACCATCAAGACGCAGGATCAAATTCTGCAAACGCTGGTCAGTATGCGTTAATAGCTTCAGGCGGATAGCTTTATGGATCACGTCATTTATACCGCAATGGGGGCTGCGCGCCAAACGCTGGAACAGCAGGCGGTGACAGCCAACAATCTGGCGAATGCGTCAACCCCGGGCTTCAAGGCACAGCTTGCGGCATTGCGTGCCGTACCGATTGCAGGTGAAACCCTGCCAACGCGAACACTGACAGTGGCTTCAACTCCTGGTATGGATAGCCGTCAGGGACCGATGAATTATACCGCCCGCCCGTTGGATGTAGCCGTCGGGCAAGGCGGCTTTTTGGCGGTCCAGCTTGACGACGGGGCAGAAGCTTATACCCGCAACGGCAGCATTCAGATCTCACCCGAAGGGCAACTCATGGTGCAGGGGCGCCTGTTGATGGGGGAAAACGGGCCGATTGATGTTCCGCCACAGGCCGAGCTGACGCTGGCTGCCGATGGTGCTATCTCTGCCCTGATTGCCAGTGATCCCCCAACCTTGTTAGGGCAGGTTGGCAAATTGAAAATTGTCAAACCGGAAGCCAACCAAGTGGTGCGGGGGGATGATGGCCTGTTTCATCTGACGCCACAGGCGCAGGAACAGGTAGGCAATGAGCTGGCGGCCAGCCCAGAAGTGAAAATCATGCCGGGGGTACTGGAAGGCAGTAATGTTAATCCGGTGGAAAGCATGGTGAATATGATCGCTAACGCGCGTCGTTTTGAGATGCAGATGAAAGTCATACACAGTTCTGATGAAAATGCCCAGCGGGCTAATCAGATACTGGCGATGAGCTAATCGGGGACGGGGGATAAATTCATGATCCGATCTTTATGGATTGCCAAGACTGGGCTGGATGCCCAGCAAACAAATATGGATGTGATTGCCAACAATCTGGCAAACGTCAATACCAATGGTTTTAAACGCCAGCGTGCAGTATTTGAAGATTTACTCTATCAGACGGAACGCCAGCCGGGGGCCATGTCGTCTGAACAGACTAATTTGCCATCAGGTTTGCAGGTGGGAACGGGGGTTCGTCCGGTTGCGACTGAGCGTCTGCATAGTCAGGGTAATCTGGCACAGACCAACAATGTTAAAGATATGGCGATCAAAGGGCAGGGCTTTTTCCAAATCCAGATGCCTGATGGCACTATGGGCTATACCCGTGATGGTTCATTCCAGGTAGATCAAAATGGTCAGATGGTCACTGCCGGAGGGTTTCAGGTCGCCCCTGCGATCATCATTCCAGACAATGCGACCAAAATAAACATTGCCCGTGACGGGATCGTCAGCGTGAACATCCAGGGGCAAAGTGCACCTCAGCAGGTGGGGCAATTGACACTGACGACATTCATTAACGAAAGCGGTTTAGAAAGCGTTGGTGAAAACCTGTATCTGGAAACCAACAGTTCCGGCGTTCCGGTGGAAAACGCACCGGGCATCAATGGTGCCGGGCTACTCTATCAAGGTTATGTTGAGACATCTAACGTGAACGTGGCCGAAGAACTGGTCAATATGATCCAGGTTCAGCGAGCTTATGAAATCAACAGTAAAGCTGTATCGACCTCTGATCAGATGCTACAAAAACTGACTCAGTTATAACCTAATCATCATTATAACCTAACCATAAATAGTGGAGGAAAACGCGCCTCCGCTATTCTCTACGATAAACTTAAGAGCATAGAAGATGGATACCATGCCCGTTGCCGAAAGCCATGCTAAAAACCATGTAGTTTATGGCTCCACTGGTTTACGGAAAAACCAGAGAAAGAAGTGGCGTATCAGTATATCTGTGGCGGTACTCGCATTATCGACACTGACACTCGGGGGGTGTGCTTATATACCGCACAAACCGCTGGTGCAAGGGCAGACAACGGCAAAACCTGCCGAAGCGTCTACGCCGATGCCAAACGGTTCTATTTTTCAAGTTGTCCAGCCAGTCTATTACGGTTATCAACCGCTGTTTGAAGACCGCCGTCCGCGCAATATTGGTGATACGCTGACCATTATCTTGCAAGAGAACGTCAGTGCGAGCAAAAACTCCTCAGCTAATGCCAGCCGCAATGGAACAACCGGTTTTACCGCTACGTTGACCCCGCGTTTCTTGCAGGGACTGATAGGGGGGAGCAAAACGGATTTAGGCATGGAAGGCAATAATGAGTTTGGCGGTAAAGGTGGAGCGAATGCCAACAATACCTTCAAGGGCACGATCACCGTGACCGTGAATAAGCTGCTGGCAAACGGCAACCTGCATGTGGTGGGAGAAAAGCAGATTGCTATCAATCAGGGAACGGAATTTATTCGTTTCTCTGGCGTGGTGAACCCGAGGACGATCACGGGTAACAATACAGTGAGTTCCAACCAGGTTGCAGATGCCCGCATTGAGTATGTTGGTGATGGCTATATCAACGAAGCGCAGAATATGGGCTGGTTGCAACGTTTCTTTATGAATATCTCACCGTTTTAAAAGAGGATGGTCAGGATGAGAAAATTAGTCGCCAGCCTTTTTACAACTTTGTTGGTGTTGTCTGGTTCGTTGATGTCTACCTCTGTTTTTGCAGAGCGTATTCGTGACTTGACGACCATTGAGGGCGTCAGGGATAACGCCCTGATTGGTTATGGTTTGGTGGTTGGGCTGGATGGAACGGGTGACCAGACTATGCAGACGCCTTTTACCACGCAAAGTTTAAGCAATATGTTGTCACAGTTGGGTATCACCGTGCCGTCTGGCACGAATATGCAACTTAAGAACGTTGCTGCCGTGATGGTGACAGCCAAACTCCCACCTTTTGTTCGTTCAGGGCAGAACATTGACGTCGTGGTGTCCTCGCTGGGGAATGCGAAGAGTCTGCGTGGCGGGACATTACTGATGACACCGCTAAAAGGGGTGGATAACCAGGTGTATGCATTAGCTCAGGGCAATATTCTTGTCGGAGGTGCAGGGGCAAGTGCGGGGGGGAACAGCATCAAAATCAATCAGCTTGCAGGTGGCCGGATTTCCAATGGTGCCGTGGTTGAACGGGAATTGCCGACGCTATTTGGTCAGAAAGGAACGTTGAACCTGCAATTGAATGATGATGATTTTAGTCTGGCTCAACAGATTAGTGATGCGGTAAACCGCCTGAAAGGAACAGGCACGGCGACAGCTTTGGATTCTCGTACCGTTCAACTGCGTCTGCCGATTGAAAAGAGCGAACAGGTTTATTTTCTGTCTCAAATACAGAATTTAAATCTTCGTGTTAATGCCGGGGATGCCAAAGTCATTTTTAACTCCCGTACTGGATCGGTGGTCATGAACCGCAATGTTACCTTGGATAGTTGCGCGATTGCACACGGTAGCCTCGCTGTAACGGTTGAACGTCAAACCGCGGTGAGTCAGCCTAATACACCATTGGCAGGTGGCAATACCGTTGTCACCCGTAATACCGGGATTGGCATTCAGGAGCAGGGTGGCGCGTTACAACAAGTGAATGCCAGTGCAAACCTGACTCAGGTTGTGCGGGCATTAAATGCACTTGGTGCAACACCAACGGATTTAATGTCGATTTTGCAGGCAATGGAGAGTGCTGGCTGTTTGCGTGCGAAGTTGGAGATTATCTGATGAGTGATGTTCTGACGATGTCCAATGCGGCTTATGATGTTAATTCATTGCATTCCCTGAAAGCAAAGCTGTCACAGGAGCCACAACAAGGGCTACGGCAAGTCGCTCAACAACTGGAAGGCGTCTTTGTTCAGATGATGCTGAAAAGTATGCGAGCTTCATTGCCACAGGATGGCTTGTTGAGCAGTGACCAGACACGTTTTTATACATCGATGTACGATCAGCAAATTGCCCAGGATCTTTCCCAAAAAGGCCTGGGTTTTGCCGATATGATTGTGAAGCAGTTCTCTAATGCAAATCATATGCCCAGTGAACTGGCGGGCACACAGCCGATGCCGCTGGATAACGAAATTCTGCAAACATTGCCGAAGCAAGCATTAGAGCAAGTTATGCGCCGGATCATACCGGCGCAACGGTCTGAAAACCCGTCAGCGTCTTTTACCAATGACACTTGTGGCACCGTTTGGTCGAAATCGTTGCCAATGCACAGTGCCGGCTTCGTTGCCATGCTTTCCGTTCCGGCACAGTTAGCAAGCCGGAAAAGCGGCATTCCCCATTTGTTGATTATTGCACAGGCGGCACTGGAGTCTGGCTGGGGTCAACGTGAAATTCTGACCGCAGACGGTCAGCCAAGCTACAACCTGTTTGGGATTAAAGCAGGGAAAACGTGGAAGGGACCGGTCACCAATATCATGACGACGGAATATATTGATGGTGAACCGACGAAAATACAGGACAGTTTTCGTGTCTATGGCTCTTACGTGGAAGCGATAACGGATTACGTCACATTGCTGACGGAAAATCCCCGTTACGCCAAAGTGGCGCAATCAGCAACCCCAGAGCAGGGCGCATACTCTTTGCAGGATGCGGGATATGCGACCGACCCCGGCTACGCTAAAAAATTAGTGTCACTGATCCAGCAGTTAAAAAATACGGGTCATCAAATGGCAAAAGCCTATACCTATGATGTCGATAATTTGTTTTAGGCCATCCAGTCGTCAGCATTGGATATCAACATTCAGCGCATTTTCGTTCAAGGAACAGGGCGCGTTGCCGATAATTGTAACAGTGAATGACCTCCTCTCAGTGGAGGTGTAAAGAAAACGTACAAGGATCTACACATGTCTCATAGTCTACTGAATACTGCCATGAGTGGTATTAATGCCGCGCAAGTGGCAATGAATGTAGTGAGCAATAACATTGCCAACTCCAAAAATGAGGACTATAACCGCCAGACTACGGTGATGACACCAAATAGTGGCAGCATGTCGTCAGTGGGATTTGTCGGTAACGGCGTAGTCGCGAGTGCTATTAACCGTGAATACAATGAATTTCTGAGTCAGCAACACAATGCCGCCCAGACTAAACATGCCGCCCTGAAGTCTTATGACCATCAAATCGCTAAAATTAATAATTTGTTAGCGGACAAAGATACCAGTCTGTCTAACGCCATGGGCGATTTTTTCAAAAGTTTGGGAACCGTTGAGAGTAATTCGGAAGATAGCGCTGCCAGAACGTCTGTGTTGGGGAAAGCGGAAGGTCTTATCAGCCGATTCAAAGAAACCGATGATTTTTTGCGCAATATAGATCTCGGCATCAATGCCCAGATTGAACAAAATGCGAAAGATATCAACCAATATGCAGAAAAAATCGCCAGTCTGAATAATGAAATTACGTATATGCGTGGTACAGGTGGTGGCGAACCACTCGCGTTGTTGGATAAGCGGGATGAAGCGATTAGTCAATTAAACCAACTGGTCGAAGTCAGTGTCGTTCAGCAGGATGGTGGCGTTTATAACGTCTCATTCGGTGGTGGCATGATGTTGGTATCAGGCGGTAAGTCCTATCAGTTGGAAGCGATCACATCCAGCACCGATAATCATCGTATTACGTTAGGCTACAACAATGGTATCGTCGAAACCAGAGAGATTGATGAACGCTTTATCTCTCAGGGCGCATTAGGCGGCGCTTTAAAAGTGCGTAAAGAAGCGGTGGATCCAATTCGTCATGAATTGAATCAACTTGCGCTGGTTATGGCTGATCAATTCAATCAGGTACAGAAAGGTGGTTTTGACCTGAATAACGACGAAGGTATTGATTTTTTTAAGGTCACTGATCCTCATGTTGTTACTGATAGCAACAACACCGGTACAGCCGTCATGACAGTGAAATATACCAATACCAGCGAAGTCAAAGCCAGTGACTATACCCTGAAATTTAAGGGTGGGGCGTGGGAAGTTCAGCGTCTTTCTGACAGCAAGATGATTGAGGCGACAAAAGCGGGGAATACGCTGGCGTTCGATGGGCTGGAAGTCAGTATCGATGCCACGTTGTCAAAAGAATACGATAGCTATACGTTGAAAACTGTTAGTGACGTTGTAGCAAATTTGCAACTCAATCTGACCGATTCTTCCCAACTGGCGGCGGCCGGTGAAAAAGGTGCTGGTCCAAGCGATAACCGCAATATGAAAAAATTCCTTCAGTTGCAGGATGAGCGTCTGGTTGACAAAAAATCTTCTTTTGCGGGGGCTTATGCTTCGCTGGTCAGTAAAGTGGGCAGCGATGCGAATAAAGTGAAGATCAGTGTCGAAACGCAGGGGCATATTGTTGATAAGCTGCATGCGAATCGCCAATCCATTTCTGGTGTCAATATGGACGAAGAATATGGTGAGTTACAACGTTTGCAACATTATTATCTGGCAAACGCCCGTGTGATCCAGACCGCAACCACATTGTTCGATGCAATTTTGGCTATTCGTTAATCACTGTTTGGTTGAAGATAAGAAGGAAGTGATATTGTGCGTGTCAGTACAAATCAATTATACACTCAAAAAATGAATGGGATCTTTGATGCTCAATCAAAGTGGATGAAATCGGGCGAACAATTGTCAAGTGGTCGCCGGGTGATTAATCCGTCTGATGATCCGTTGGCGGCGTCCCAAAACATCCTGGTTTCTCAGGCGGAATCAAAGAACCAACAATTTGCCACTGCCCGCATTGTTGCCAAAAATACCATGTCTGCCCAATTGAGCCTGACCTCAGACATTGTGAAAGTGACACACAACGTTTTTGAAACGTTGGTCGCCGCGGCAAATGGGTATACTGATCATGATCGTGAATCTTATGCACAGCAGTTGGACGGTTTAAAGCAACAATTGCTGAATTTAGGGAACAAAACGGATGGTAATGGCCGTTATATTTTTGCCGGCTACAAAACGAATAAACCTCCTTTCGTTGCTGATGCCAGCGGAAAGGTAGGCTATGTCGGTGGTAATGAAGCCATCATGCAAAAAGTCGATGATAACCGTTCGATGATCATTGCTCATACCGGGCAGCAGGTGTTTTTAGCTCAGTCGAGCAATCCGATCATGGAGCCTGATGGCAAAACGACCAGTGAGTCTGATATTTTTGCCTCCATTGATATGGCGATCGAGGCATTAAAAAAACCCTACAGCACGGCCAGTGAAAAAGAAAAAGAAGATGCGATGGCGCTGATCAATAAAGCCAACCGTGGTACTCGTAATAGTCTGAATAATTTTTTATCTGTGGAAACGGCTCTCGGTTTGCAGCTCCAGGAACTGGAACAACTGGATTCCCTGAGTCAAGAGCGCAGCATCGCGAACAAAGTGAGTATGGGAGAGTTGATGGATGTCAACTTTGTCTCCGCGATTAGCGATTACGCTCAGCAAGGCGCTGCACTGCAAGCGGCTTTCAAAGCGTTTTCTGACTTAAATGGCATGTCTTTGTTTGAGATGCATCGCTAATTAAGATTGGATATGCAGCATGAGCCAGCCCTTGTCTGGAAAGACAGGGGCTTATTTTTTCCTGTTACCCCTCGCTTTGTCGTATTTATTGTGCGGCAAAGATGACGTGGTTAATTTAACCGGAGCGATAGCGCTGAATGATGGTTCACACGGTATTCGTAGGATGGTGATTTTGACATCTGTGCGAACATTAGGTTAATAGCATCAATTCACGAATAATGATCGCCAGACGATCGAACATCTCGCCAAATAACCGTTCGGTAAATGGCACGAGCATCGGGAACAGCAGGGAAAGGGTAAAAATACCGACGGTCAGCGTCAGGGGAAAACCGATCACAAAGACAGACAGTTGTGGTGTCATACGGTTTAATATACCCAGAGAAAAATTCATGACCAGCAGCAGGGTGATCATTGGCATTGCCAGCATCATCCCATTGACAAAAATGAGGTTAGCGCTTTGGGATAACAATAAAAAACCTTTTGGATTCAACTGCACGGATTGGATAGGGATGGAATGAAAAGTATCCGCCAGAATCGATAATAGCCATAAATGGCCGTCAAAGGCTAAAAACAGCAACAACATCATCATATTGAGAATGCGGGCTAAAATCGGCATATTCGGGCCACCGGTAGGATCAAAAAACGTGGCGAATGAAAGCCCCATCTGCAAGCCGAGCACTTCACCGGCATGGCGTACCACAGCAAATGCGATTTGCATGGTCAGCCCCAAAGCCATCCCAATCAAGACTTGTTGTATTAAGACCCAAATGCCAGCAACAGAAAAAATCGGAATTTGGGCGGAAGGGAAAGTGGGAACCAGTACGGCGGTGATCACTAATGCCAGGCCAATTTTTACTTTTATCGGTATCTGTTTTTCACTGAAAATGGGTGCGGTACTGAACAGAGCTAACAGGCGTACCAACGGCCAGAAAAAATCATTAACAAGGCGGGAAAGTGTTTCGCTATCAAACGGGATCATAATTAACCGATAATATACGGGATGTTAGTAAACAACGTGCGCATGTAATCCAGTAGCAGGTTGAGCATCCAGGGACCGGCAATAACGATGGTCATGACGACAGCCAGAATTTTCGGAATAAACGATAAGGTCATTTCGTTTACCTGCGTAGCCGCCTGCAATAAGCTGATGATCAAACCACAAATTAAGGCAGATAAAAGCAGGGGAGCCGCCAGGGCTAATGCGACTTTCATTGCCTCAACACCAAGGCCCATTATCGATTCTGGAGTCATAATTTTCTCAAGCCGCCTTTTGATTTCTATGCTAATACGATGTCACACCAGGCACTGGTATCAGGTTGTTGGTTAGATATAAAAACTTTGTGCCAGCGAGCCAAGCAATAATTGCCAGCCATCGACCAGAACAAATAACATCAGTTTGAACGGTAGTGATATGGTGGCTGGCGGAACCATCATCATCCCCAGCGCCATCAGAACGCTGGCAACAACCAGATCGATGATCAAAAACGGAATGAAGAGGGTAAAGCCAATCTGGAACGCCGTTTTCAATTCACTGGTGATAAAGGCAGGAACAAGTACACGCATGGGGACAGCATCCGCCGTTTCAAAGGCTTTTTGGTCTGCAAGGCGGGCGAACAGTGCCAGATCATTTTCCCTTGTCTGGCGCAGCATAAACTGACGCAGCGGTTTAGCGCCGTTTTCCAATGCGGTTTCCAGCGTGATGCTATCTTTGCTATAGGGCAGATAGGCATTTTTATAGACCTCATCGAATGCCGGCGCCATGATGAAAAAAGTCATAAACAGCGCTAAACCTAGCATCACTTGGTTAGGTGGTGCGGAAGGTGTCCCCAATGCATTACGCAGCAAGCCAAGAACAATGATGATGCGAGTAAAACTGGTCATCATCAGTAGCGCGGCAGGCACAAACCCTAATGCGGTGATGAAAATCAGGGTTTGGACAGGCAACGACCAACTTTGTCCGCCATTGGCTAAGGGCTGACTGATGATACCGGGTAGCTCAGCCGCCGCGTTCATTGGGAACAGTGGTAGCAAGAGCGCCATAAAAAAGGGGGTTAACCGTATTTGATAACGCCAGGAGACACATCGCTTACCCATTATTTTCAGCATCAAACAAACGCTATTTTTCATTATCATCCTTGTTATTCTTGCTTTTTCGCTGGCGCACATTTTTTAGCATTTGGCCAAATGACAACGACTTCATCGCGTTTTCTTTTTTCTCGTTGTCAGAAGGGGCCGGCATTTGGTGCAGCATATTAATCTGTTGAGATGTCACGCCCAAAACCAACCAGTTATCTTCGACCTCTACGATAACGACCCGCTCTTTCGCGCCGAGGGCGCAACTGGCCTTGACGTTCAGTAACCGATGATTTTTGCTTTTGGCCGGCGCAAAGCCTAAACGGCGAATGAGCCACGTTATGAAGAAAATCAGCAATAAAATTCCCCCTAGCGCACTACTGACCTGTGTCAGCAGTTGGCTGGCGGGAAGGGGTTCATTATTGACGAGGTGTACGTTATTCGCGAGGGGATTGCTGGCGGTGGTGTTAACAGGTGCAGCATCGGATGCCACACCCGGTTGAAAAGCAGTATGCACGGAAGGCCGATTCGCCATCATCGTTAACGACTCAAGCGGCGCATACGCTCAGAAGGCGTAATGATATCGGTGATACGGATACCGTATTTATCGGATACGACAACCACTTCTCCCTGTGCAATCAAATAACCGTTAATCAGAATATCTAACGGTTCTCCCGCCAGCCCGTCAAGGGAAACCACTGAGCCTTGCGACAGCTTCAACAGTTGCTTAATGGTCATTTTGGTACGCCCCAGCTCGACAGAGAGTTTAACGGGAATATCCATGATCAAATCAATATCAGAGAGTTGGGCCAACGCATCCTGTGCTTCCAGATTCTCAAATATTGACGCGCCGCTGTCAGAGGTTTGCTGTGCGGCCTGTTGTTCCAGCGCTTCTGCCCACATCTCTTCAGCTAATCTGGTCTCAGTGGGGTGTTTAGCATCACTCATTGGGCTTTTCCTCATCCAGAGCAGTTAAAACAGGATTAATCAAGTGTTCAACACGCAGGGCATATTGCCCGTTCAGTGTTCCATATTGACTGGTGAGCACCGGCACACCATCAACGTGAACGATCAGGCGTTCAGGTTTTTCAATCGGCAAGATATCGCCTTTTTTCAGTTCCAGGATCTTTGACAATCGCAGCGGAATATCAACGAAGTTCGCCACCAGCTCTAATTCTGAGTGTTGAACTTGTTTCACCAGACTTTCACGCCACTGGCTATCTTCCTGACGCACATTTTCCACCGGGGGATTGGTCAGACGTTCACGCAGGGGTTCAATCATGGCGAAGGGAATACAAATATTGAATTCCCCGGTTAAGGCGCCGATTTCGACCTGAAACGGGGTCGTCACGACAATATCATTGGGTGACGTGGTGATATTAGTGAACTTTATTTGTGTTTCAGAACGCACATATTCCACTTCAAGTTTAAAAATGGAATCCCATGAGTCGCGATAGGCATCCAGCGCCAGTTTCAGCATCCGGTTAATGATACGCTGTTCGGTATAGGTGAATTCACGGCCTTCCACTTTGGTTGGAAAACGCCCATCCCCACCGAACAGGTTATCCACAGCGATATAAACCAGGCTAGGTTCAAAAGCAAATAGCGCGACCCCTCTCAAAGGTTTTAGGTGAACCAGATTGAGGTTAGTCGGTACAGCCAGATTGCGGGCAAATTCGTGGTAGGGCTGAACTTTGATGGCGCCGACCGTAATATCCGGGCTCCGGCGTAGCATGTTAAACAGCCCCATTCTGAATTGGCGGGCAAAACGTTCATTGATGATTTCCAGTGACTGCAAACGTTCGCGTACAACACGGCGTTGTGTATTGGGATCGTATGGGCGAACCTCATTTTCTCCAGACGCAGTTTGTTCAACGTCATCCGCAGAGGTACTGTCACCATTGAGCAAAGCATCAATCTCTGCTTGTGAAAGAATATTGTCACTCATTGTGATTATCGCAGAATAAACGTGGTAAATAATACATCGGTGATTTCCTGATCGGGTTCACTGGGTATTAATGTCGGATTTAGTGTCTGTTTGATAGCGGCCATCAAATTCATCTTGCCATCATTTTTTGCCAGATTGTCGGCTTGCTGGCGAGATAATAACAGCAACAGGCGACTCCGCACTTCAGGCAGGTAGTCATGGAAGCGCTGGCGGGTCTTCTCGTTAGGCAGACGCAATGTGATGCCAACATACAAAACACGATCCAAGTGCTCTTCGTTGTCGATCAGATTGACGGTAAAAGGTTCCAGAGTCATAAATACGGGTAAATTAGTGACTTTGGTTTTATCTGTATTCTGATTGGTTGATTGGTTCATTTTCCACCAACTATACCCGCCAATGGCAGCACCAAGAACAGCAATCAGTATTAACAGAATCATCCAAATTGGATTTTTGCGTTTACGCTCGTAATTATAATCAGACATGGACAGACAAATTCCTGTTTTCCGTTGCGAACAAGTTTCCGCACATTCCATGGCGAAACGCTTATTCATCATATTCAGTATCAATTATCCCGCGTCTTTGTTTCGGCAATGGCCGGAACAAACAGAGAAAAAACGATTAACTCACGCGTTTGTTATCGACCTTTTTCCACTTTATGGTCGTGTATCCTGAAATTCGGCGAATAATCAGGCAAAGGTATCAATTCCCCCTCGCGTTGAAGCAAGGCGTTGAGGTGCTGATACCGGTGAGGGTGTCGCCTCTGTGACTGTCGCTAAACGATGATTTTGACGCTCAGCATGGGCGCCGGATTGGCCGTCCGAGTGATTGGCTTGGTGATTGGCAGAGAATGCGGATTGGTCATTTCCCGGATTATCACTGTGGATACTGCTTTGTGCCAATTGAATCCCATTTTCAGCCAGCGCATGGCGTAATCCCGGTAGTGCCGCCTCCAGCGCCACACGCACATGCTGATGAGCGGAAACAAAATGCAACTGTGCCTGATTATCTTCAACGCTCATGCGAATATGCAACGCCCCCAATTCCTGGGGATGTAAACGAAGTTCTGCCTGTTGCAAACCATGACGGTTAAAAAACAGTACATGTTGATTGAGTTGTTGTTGCCATTCTTCGCTGCCAAGATGCGCATTCAATAAAGGGGCTGATGGATTGGTCAGCTGAAATTGCCCGGTCGGGTGGTGTCCGGCTGAGAGTGGGGTAGGGGTAGCCAATAGTGTGGGTGAATCAATCGACGCGGACTCCGTTGCGTTTAATGCAAGTGCAGCCTGAACGGCTATTTGGAACAGTTCTGGTTCTTGACTAACCGGAATGGCTGGTTTGAGGAGAGCATTAATAGACACGGTTTTGCTGTTACTGGTCGTGGCCAGTTTGACTGGCTCGGTAAGCGGTGTCTGACCCGATTGGCGATTGGCAACGCTTGCGGTCTTATTATTCAGGAACGCATTGTTCAGCGATGTCTCCTGTCTGGCAGCGAGCTGTAACGCGTCATCTTGCTGTTCAGTATCGATTAATTGACTGTCAGTGATGCGTTGAGCTGGCATTGCGTTTACCGCGCTGTGGTGGCCTTTCTGCAATGTGTTAGCGGATAAACGGTTTTCCGCTAACACATTGGCCGCTAATCCAGTGATCAGTAATCCATCATCCAGCAATCCATCTTCCGATGATTCATTGCCCGTTAATTCATCTGCGGTTTCCGAAACGTCCGTAGGATTGGTCAGTGGGGCAAGCAGCCCGGCAAGCTGGATGGGAATGGCTGCGCTTAATGCTTCGGCTGACAGGGGATTTTCTTCTTTCAAGACCGTCAATTCAGCGCGGGTTTTTGGGTTTTTTTGCGGCGTGGTTGTGGCTTGTGGCTTATCCTCAACCACGGTGTGATTTGATGTCGTTGTCAAGGGTGAGTGGTTTCCCGCAGTTTTATCTGCGGTAGTCGGGGTGCCTCCTTGCAGGCTGTTTTTACCCGCCTGGGCGGAGGGCTTTCGCATTGCGGCTGTTTCTGCATCGAGCAGTTGCCCAAATTGAGAAGCAGGGTTACCGTCCACGGCACGATCCAAACGCGATAAACTTTTGTCGCTGCCTTTATTTGTGGGTTTTAAATCAGTCGGCAAAAGAGTGAGATTCATGGTGTCATTCTCCGTTGTGCGCCACGTTGTGCATACTCGTCCATTTGTTTTTGCTCCATGCGATTCTGCTGTGACTGCAAATTTTGTTCAGCCCGCTGTTGCAATGTATCGAAGGCGTTCAAACGCTGTTGTTTTTCCTGCCAATGTGATATCGCCTGCTCAAGACGTTTGTCCCATTGATTGAGCTGTAATTTATGCTGTTCAATTGCTATTTCCAGCGTTTTCATAAATTGCTGATAATTTTGCCAGGTCGAGCAGGACATACCATTACTGAGCGTGTTATTCAAACGGCTGCGATATTCATCCTGATAATCCATTAATGCTGTCAGTTGTTGCGCCATTTGCAGGTGGTTTTGCCGGATCTGGGCGAGTTGTAATGCCGCTTTTTCGGCTGCATCCTGAGCCAGTTCACGCAAAGTCACGAGAGGGGAGTGTTGTCGCATGTATTTCCTCGTTTTAATGACTGAATCGCATCAACCGTAATAAGGGGATATCGGCATGGTATCGGGAAACCTTCCCCATTCTGGCCAAATACTCTTCGGCTGAATCTCCATAAGCAAAATATTATGTTGGCAGTAACTGTTGAAGTTGAGTACAGGCCGTATCGTATTCGCTGCGTTCATCAATGCCTTGTTGCAGGAATTGCGCCATATGCGGATAAAGCTCAATTGCCCGATCCAACAGAGGATCACTGCCCGCCGCATAGGCGCCCACGTTAATCAAATCTCGGTTACGTTGATAGCCGGAAAGTAACTGTTTGAAATGTTGCACCCGCCGGTAATGGGTATTGTCAATCAGTGCGGTCATAGCCCGACTGATAGAGGCTTCGATATCAATCGCCGGATAGTGTCCTGACTCTGCCAGGGCACGTGATAGCACGATATGACCATCCAGAATGGCACGTGCCGCATCAGCAATCGGATCTTGCTGGTCATCACCTTCGGTCAGTACGGTGTAAAATGCAGTAATAGAACCGCCATCACTGACGCCATTACCCGCTCTTTCTACCAGAGCCGGTAACTTTGCAAACACCGAAGGGGGATAGCCTTTTGTTGCTGGCGGTTCACCGATAGCCAGTGCAATTTCGCGCTGTGCCATGCTATAACGGGTCAAAGAATCCATGATCAACAACACATGTTTACCACGATCGCGAAAATCTTCCGCAATGCGGGTGGCATAAGAAGCCCCCTGCATTCTCAATAATGGCGAAACATCTGCGGGCGCGGCGACAACGACAGAGCGTGACAATCCTTCTGTGCCCAGAATGTTTTCGATAAAGTCTTTAACTTCACGACCACGTTCACCAATCAATCCCACAACGATGACGTCTGCCTGGGTATAGCGAGCCATCATGCCGAGCAGGACACTTTTACCGACCCCAGAGCCGGCAAATAACCCCATGCGTTGTCCGCGTCCGACTGTCAGCAGGGCATTAATGGCCCGGACGCCAACATCCAATACATGACTGATCGGTGTTCTTTGCAGTGGGTTTAATGGGGTTGTTGTTAGCGGGGCGCGTAGCCCGGTATCAGGGGCAGGTAAGCCATCAAGGGGGCGACCAGCGCCATCCAGAACCCGGCCAAGCAATTCAGGTCCCAGTGGCAGGCGACGTCCGCCGCCGGCATCGTCACCATAAGCACGGGCATAGACGCGAGCCCCCGGCACAATACCTTCCAGTTCTTCCAGTGGCATCAATAACAGTTTTTCGCCATTGAAGCCGACAACTTCACTTTCAACTTCTTCAATGATGCTGCCGTTCTGACGTTCGATCAGACAGGTAGCGCCGAGAGGCATATGTAAACCCGTGGCTTCCAATACCAGACCCGTGGCGCGAGTCAGACGGCCATAGCGGCGTATTTTCGGGGTTTTCTCCAGACGCTTTTCCAGTGAATCTAATGTTGCCAGCCAGCGCCCTAGTCTTGCCGTCATCACAATTCTCCCGGTGCGGCCAGGCGGCACATTTCCTGCCAGCGAGTGGCTAAACTGGCGTCCAGATCCCCTTCATCGGCAGTGATCTTACAGCCCCCCGGATGGAGTTTGTTATCTGCAATTAAGCGCCAGCCGTGCAGTGCCAGAACATCCCCCAGTTGTTGCTCAACCAGTGGCATGTTTTGTGGATGAATTCGCAATTGGGGTTTGCCACTGAACATAGGTTCTTGCTGAATAAATTCGCGGATCTGGCTCAGCAGGGCAGTGCCGTCACAGACCGCGGGCTGCCCTAAAATATGATGGGCCGCGGTTAATGCAAGCTGCATTAGACGAGACGCAATCACGGTATCCAGCCCATCGATTGAATGGCTAAACTCCGTTAATAGGGCTTTCCATTGATCGATAACAATTTGTTGTTGCTGTTCGGCTTCTTGCAAACCTTGCTCCAGCCCGGCCTGTCGGCCTTCCTGAATCCCCTGTTCATAGCCTTGTGTCCGGCCTTCGGCAAATCCCTGAGCATGACCCGCCTGACGCGCCTGCTCTTTCAGCTCATCCAGTTTTCGCGCCTGTTCCAGTAATCGATCCTGTTCGCTTGGCGCCTGTTCTTCGTCTATCGGTTCCAGTTTTGCCCGCAGCGTTTCCCACTGCGTTAATTCGCCCGGCAGCCACGGCTGCCAGTTTCTATTATTCGCATTATCAGACATAGGTATCGTCACCTCCGTTCAGGAGCATCTCACCACTTTCTGCCAGACGACGAACAATCAGCAGGATGGCCTTCTGCTCAGCTTCCACCTGGGACATACGGACAGGGCCACGGGTTGCCAAATCGTCACGCATAATTTCAGCCGCACGTTGGGACATATTGTTGAGGAAGTGATCGCGTAATGCCTGATCGCAACCTTTCAATGCCACCAGCAAGGCGTCGGTTGAAATTTCCTGCAACAAGCGTTGGATGCTGCGATCGTCCACATTGATAAGGTTTTCGAACAGGAACATCTCATCGATAATTTTCTGTGCCAGTTCGCCATCGTAGGAACGAACTGCATCAATGACCCCTTCTTCCTGTTGGCTTTTCATCAGGTTAATGATTTCAGCCGCAGTACGAACACCGCCCATTTTGCTGCGTTTCAGGTTCTGGCCATCCAGCAGGTTGTTCAGCACTTCCGTCAATTCCGCCAGGGCAGAGGGTTGTACACCACCAAAAGTGGCGATACGCAGCATGACATCGTTGCGCAGGCGATCATCAAACAGGGCAAGAATATCGGCAGCCTGACCACGGTTCAGGTGAACCAAAATGGTGGCAATGATCTGCGGATGCTCATCGCGGATCATATCGGCCGCCATCTGCGGTTCCATAAAGTTGAGGGTTTCGATGCCCGTCGTGGTATCTCGGGACTCAAAAATATCCTCAAGCAAACTGGATGCCCGTTCTTCACCTAAGGCTTTGATCAGTACGCTGCGCAGATAGTCGTTAGCATTGATACTCAGTGCCGTGAACTGCTCCGCATCTTCTTCAAACTGTGCCAGCACCTCAACCAGTTGCTGATTCGAGACTTGTTTCATTCCCGCCATCGCAATGCTGAGTTGTTGTAATTCCCTGGAATTCAGGTGCTTGAACACCTCGGCCGCCTGATCTTCCCCCAGGGTCATTAACATAACGGCACTTTTTTCTGTTCCTGACAGGCTCATTGTTCGTTACTCATCCATTGACGGATCACCAGCGCGACAACGCGAGGATCTTTTTCTGCAAGCTCACGGACACGCTGGCTTTGGAGCTCAGCACTGACACGTTGGTTAGCCAGATTACGACGCACTTTTCCATCCATTTCCGTGTTGGTTTCTGTTTGCTGTTTCTGCTGTTTTTTCTGCGCTTCCAGTACGGCTTTTTCCGCTGCTTGTTTTCTGGCGATTTGTGGCACGATCATTTTACGCCACAGCAGCCAGGCAACCAGAATCAGCAGTAACCAGCGACCAGCTTCCAACAATTTTTCCAGCAGCAGTGGATGTTGCCAGAATGGCAGCGGTTCAATCACTTCTCCGGTGTCATTGAACAGGGTGTTAACCACATTCAGACTGTCACCACGGTCAACTGAAAAGCCCATCGCTTCACGGGTTAATGCTTCGATCTTTGATAGTTGTTCTGGTGTCAACGCTTGTGTTTCAAGGCCATTTTCTCCCTGAACAGTGACATGGTTGACCACCACGGCGACCGAAAGACGCTTTACTTCACCCGCCTGCAATTGCGTATGGCGAATGGTGCGATCCACTTCATAGTTGATGGTTTCGTCATGATGGTTGTTGCGGCTGTTATTCACCAGTCGCTCATTGCTATTATTCCGGTTGGCATTATTGCGCTGTGGGTTAGGTTTTTCGTCACCGTTACCTTTGGCATTTGCGTTCGGTTTTTCAATGGGCGCATTGGGTGCAGCGCTTGGTTGATTTGACAAGGCGCCTGGCACACCGCCAACCGATGAACCGCCGTTTTGCTCGCCGCTACTACTTTGTCTGGAACGGACAGCGGCCTGATTTGGTGGCTGGTTAGGTTTATATTCTTCCTCGGTTTCTTCACGGCGAGAGAAATCAATTTGAGCGGTGACTTGCGCATGAACATTACCACGACCAACCACCGGTGCCAGAATGGTTTCAATGCGATGCTGGAAACGATTCTCCACTTCTTGGGTATATTTCAGCTGCGTTGTGTTCAAATCACGCCCGGTTGTATTGCTCTGTGTCAGCAGACGCCCTGATTGATCGACAATCGTGACATTCCCTGCTGGCAATCCGGCCACGCTGCTTGAAACCATATGCACGATAGCGTTGATTTGCCCTTCATCCAGAGCTCGTCCCTGCAATAATCCTACTGTTACTGAGGCTGATGGCGATTTTTGCTCACGAACAAACAAGGACGGCTTAGGCAACGCCAGATGAACCCGGGCACTCTGAACGGGGCCGAGGGATTCCACCGTGCGAGCCAATTCACCTTCCAGCGCGCGCTGGTAATTGACCTGCTCACTAAACTGGCTGATACCGAATTTTTCTTGATCCAATAGCTCGAAACCTGCGGCTCCCCCTTTAGGTAACCCTTGTTGTGCCAGTTTCAGGCGGGTTTCATGCACCTTGTCGGCAGGTATCATGAGTGCCGAGCCATTCTCGGCAAAGCGGTAAGGGACATTCATTTGGGTTAATTGCGTAACGATTTCACCACCATCCTTATCGCTCAGGTTGCTGTAAAGCACCCGATAATCGGGGCTGCGCAACCAGAGAAACAGGGCAACAACGATAGCGATGGCAGCGGAACCAGCAACTAATAACGGCACTTTTGGATCAGCTTTTATCCTGCTGATGATAGCGTTGAACCCTTTTTTGTGGTTTCCAACGTCAGTGGCTGCTGCACTCATAGACGATCCTTGCCTTGCTGGTTAATATGAATACTAAAAGCGTGGCGTAACAAAACAGACTCCCCATACGCAAGCGAAAAGATTCTTCCTATTATTAATCCCTCCATTATTCGCTGTTCACCCCTCTTTTAATGGCAGAATAAGCCTCGAATTTTTACCTTAATTACTCGCTTTAGTTTGCAAGGGCTATGGTACGGTGATTGCGTGGAAAACTGCCAATCCGTTCACGGTGAATAGGGCACTTAATCACGTCATCAATAGGGTGATTTAACGCGAGGTTTTTATGTCAATTCAGGCAATTGAAGGTGTACTGCAACAGATGCAGGTTCAGGTATTACAGGCAGAAAACATGGCCAAACCCATGCCGATCCAAGACGGTTTTGCTAGTCAACTCACCTCGGCAGTAGAAAAAATAAATAAAAATCGGTTAGATGCGGCGAAACAGGCACAAGATTTCACTTTGGGCGTTCCGGGAGTGGAACTGAATGATGTGATGGTGAATATACAAAAAGCGAGTATTTCACTGCAAATGGGGATCCAGGTAAGAAATAAGCTGGTGAGTGCCTATCATGAAATTATGAATATGCAGGTGTGATGCTATTAATATATTGATATATATGATTAAATCACTTTTTTATAACTCGCTTCGGACATATTTTCGATGAAACGTGCCCGATATTGTCCATAACCTCGTATTCGCGGGGTTTTTATTATTCTATATTCAACACGGAATATTCAGCATTAGCAGTAAAATTTGAATTTACAACTCACTGAATCACACACTCGACTAACAGGCATATTTTATAATGCGAAACCCTATTTTAATTCGTATTAATTTTGAAAATGGATATTAAATTGAGATAAAAATACAACTTAAGTAATATTAACTGGCTTAGCAGTAGGATGAAATGACCACTAACGAATAATAAAGTGAGGGATTTATGTCTGACGTTAATAAGCTGGATAATAAACAATGTCCGTTTGATCTCAGTAAATACAAAAGTAATGATGTGGTAGCTCCTGTGGGTTCTGTTCCATGGGCAATCATTCAGGTATATGAAGGGAAAGCAGTAGGTCGTACTGAATGGAATTCACTTGCTGAATATATACACCTCTCGACTAAAAACGATGGAAGTGCGCCTATCTACATTGAAAAGCATAATAAAGATGGCATTTCTGAGGCCTGGGAACCAACACCGGAAGACTTGATGGCGTGTGATTGGGCGTTAGTAAAGATAGAAGTAAAGCCAGCTGATTGCATGCTGTCTTTTGATCTTAAGGTAGGGACTAGTCAATATGATGATGGTCAGGATTGGGGATATCTGACCAAGGATGGGCATTTAAGTACAGATCAATCTACTTTTGGCACTCTGACTAATCTTCAAAGCACGATAGGTATTGGAAATATCTTAACGTTCTACTCTGAAGGAACCCACGACGGTGTTTTTGGTCTTATCGAATTGCAAGTTGACACCCAGAACCAACCAGACTTATGGAATAAGAACCTTGAAGTAGTGGTGAAGGGTTCAACTTATAATCTGGGTTCTAGTTCCAGCCATTCTACAACTGATTTCGAATATACCTCTGACGGCGCAAAACAACTAGGCGACCTATTGACACAAAACGTAGATAAAACACTGTATTTTTGCTTCAACTGGAAATAACCCAATCTACACTCTGAATTCAAGGCTGCGATTCTGTGGCCTTTTTTATTACCTAATTTGCTACAGTCAATATCTTTTGCAGCTCTTCGTCATATTTATCCATAATAAACTTAAAAAAAATTTTCTGTACTATACTTGCTCTGTCTTTGTCATCTAATGGATTAATTAAATTATGAAAAAGTTAGTTTTAATATCATTGATTTCTACCGGAATAGCCTTTGTATCCATAAGTGCTAATGCTGCGGGGGAAAGTACGATTTCTGCCGGATATGCACAGAGTCATGTGAAGTTTGATGGTGATAAATTAAAAGAAAATCCAAAAGGTTTTAATGTCAAATATCGTTATGAATTTGATGATCACTGGGGGGTGATTGGCTCGTTCACATATACCCATCAGGGCTATGAATATTATCATGGTGGGCATAAAACGGCGACGATTGATCTGGATTACTATGCACTGACTGCTGGCCCTGTATACCGTATTAATGATTATGTGAGCGCTTATGGTTTAATTGGCCCGGCTCATGGTAAAGTGGAAGGCAAAGATAGGATCCAGGGCGTTTCAAACAGCGAAAGTAAAACCGAACTGGCTTATGCTGCTGGTGTACAGATTAACCCAATTCCGAATGTGGCGATTGATACAGCATATGAATATTCAAAAATTGGGGAATTCAAAGTGGGAACGTGGATGGTCGGTGTTGGGTATCGCTTCTGACCCATGCCTTCTATTCTAATTCAACCCGCTTCGGCGGGTTTATCGTATGCATGGGAACTCATGCCTCCTGTGAATAACCTGAAGAGAATAAAATAAAGTATTAAATAAGGTTAATTAAAAAAGCGATGGTGACGAATTGACACCACCTAAAAGGAAGAAAATAAATTCACGATGAATCAGTGTGATTATTGAATCAATACACCGGTTCCGTTGTTGTATTTAATTAATGTCCGTCGAAGTCAACTCCATTTCATAGTTGTTGATGGGGAACTGCCCATAGGTATCATGTAAAAGTTGTTTACAACTATCCTGTTTAATCAGCTCACTGAGTTCATGTAATCTTTTTTGCAATAATTGCTTAGTTTCTTTTTCATTATCCAGAATAGTTTGCAAAATTTTGGTCAATTGTTGCTGTAATGAAATAGGGACATCTGAGTGTGTTGTCATTAAGGTCACCACTTCGACTGCCTTCACATAGGTGATTTCCATCTCAATAAGCTCATTCCACTTTTCATGTGTCGCTAAATCAAGCAGCTGCTCACTTAAACTCAGCGTCCGCTGGTAAGCTGACAAAAGATCCATATCATTTTTCATTAAACAATATCCTGGCTGGCGTTGTAATGAGGACCTATTTGCCGCCAAGAATCTGAAATCGTTGTGAGTAAATCGATCACTTCAGTTATGGCCTTCTCATCATTGCGTAAATTGGCATGGAGTAAACGACGGCTCATATAATCATATAAATTAAAAAGATTCTGAGCAATCTCACCGCCTTTTTCGAGATCTAAACCGTCTTTAAGACCATTATCAATGATATTGATCGCTTTCGAAATCGCTAATCCTTTCTCTGGAATATTACCCTGTTGCATCAGAATCATTGCACGACGTAGGGCGCTGAGCGCCCCATTGAACAATATCTGAATCAACTGGTAGGGAGAGGCATTCATAATTTCGCTTTCAAGATCTACTTGAGCGTATAACTGGCTTGCCGAACGTTGATACATAATATCCTTTTTTATTTTAAATGCTGGAATAGGGATAATAGGGAGCCACCTGAATTATTCAAGGCATTAACCGCTTTGTCTAATTCGGTAAACTGTCGTTTATAGCGTTCTACGGTTGTATCAATACTTCTGTTTATCTGTTCCATCTGCCTCTCAATGGTTTTCAGACTCTTGTTGATCCCTTCGGTGGCGGTGGCAATAGTCCCTTCATGGCTATCCAGCGTTTTCTTCAACATATTATAGGTCTGGGTCGCGAAACCGGTTTTTTCACCATCTCCCATAAAGAAAGCTTTAACGTTGGCTGGTTTTTCTTTCAGCATTTTTTCCAGTTTTTCATTGCTGATTTCAAGAGTGCCATCCAATTTTTGCTTGATCCCCAATTTGTTCAAGGTGGCAATACCCGTCACATTTTGGGCGGAGAGCAGTTGGTGTCTCAACTGATTCTCTATGCCTCTTAATGTGTTGTCACCGAGCAGGACACCATTGTCTTTTGAAGCGTCTTCACCTTTGGCAACGGGTTTAAATTTGGTCAGTGAATCAAAGGTGCCCTGTGTTGCATTATACGCATCGACCCACTTTTTAATCGCCTCTTTCATTGGCTCGATATCGCGGGAAACGACCAGCGTCTCTGCTTTGGTTTGTTTGACGGTTTTGCCATCAATTTCAATTTCTGCTTTTTCTGAAACCTTGTTCAGATTGAGCGTAACCCCTTCGGGGGCATCTTTTATCTCATTGGTTTGGCGTTCAATCGCGAGACCATTCACGGTTAATTTCGCGTTGGCTGCGGCCACCGATTGAGTCATTGCACCCGAGCCGCCACCTTTGCCATCAGGTGGATAGCTCAGCAGATTGGCCAGTTGACTGTCACCTTCAACGGTGATGGTCATGACGGATTCAGTACCGGCTTTTCTCGCCGTCAGCAGCAGATAGTTTTTATTATCGTTTGCTTTAAAAATGCTGGCGTTAACGTTGCCTTCTTGCCTATTGATGGCTTCACGGATCTCAACCAGAGACGTTTCATGATCTTTCAGCGTGATACGCATCGGCTCTTTGTCTTTACCCGGGTCTTTACCCGGTTGCGTGATAACGATGGTACGGGTTTTCCCCTCGCCCAATGTTGCACCCTGCAGCGATTTGACATCAGCCACGGGTGGGGATTGCAGCGACTGCGCCTTTGCCAGCTGCTGGACTTCAATCTCATAGTTACCCGGGCTGGCTTTAGAATCCGTACTGGGGGTAAAGGTTTTATGATCTGCACTGGTTTTGGTGGTATTGAGCTTATCGAATTTTTTTAATTCTTCAGAGGCGCTCTTTAATTTTTCCAGACTGCCTTTTAATGTGCCAAAACCGGTGAGTTTGGCTTTATAGCTGGTTTGTTGTTGTTTTGGTGGTTCTAAACGGGTTTTTTCTGCGGCCTGAAGCTGATCCAGTACCGATGCCAGATTACTCATCCCTCCGGCCCCTAATGCGGAAATTCTCGCCATGTTAACTCCTTTTTAGTAAAGCATCACTGGATGGGTTATCGGTTTCATTGGCGAAAAGTTTACTGACAAAATGTTTTTTTTAATGGATTGAATAATTGATGAGAAGCGGTGTTGTTTGGTTTATCGGGAAAAAAGCGGGCAAAAACGGCAAAACTTTTTGCAAGAAAGATTAAAGGTTTTTTCTGTGGGGTCGATAAAACTGTTGGCGGTCATGAACACCGTGGGCAAATAGGCTCAAACTCATTACATCGACTTGATTTTAAAAGGAACGCTACTATGGCATCAGTCATTAATACTAACTATTCATCTCTGTTGGCTCAGAACAACCTGACCCGTTCTCAAGGCACGTTAAATTCTGCTATTGAGCGTCTGTCCTCGGGTTTACGTATTAACAGCGCGAAGGATGACGCTGCTGGTCAAGCGATTGCCAACCGTTTCACGGCTAACATCAAAGGTCTGTCTCAGGCTTCCCGTAATGCAAACGACGGTATCTCCATTGCTCAGACTACCGAAGGTGCGCTGAACGAAATTAATAACAACCTGCAACGTGTTCGTGAACTGGCTGTTCAGGCACAAAACGGCAGCAACTCTGATAGCGATCTGAATTCTATTCAGAACGAAGTTAAACAACGTTTGGAGGAGATTGATCGTATTTCAGAACAGACTCAGTTCAATGGTGTAAAAGTATTGAGCAAAGATGCTAAAATAAAAATTCAGGTCGGTGCTAATGATAGAGAAATTATCGAAATCGATCTGAAAAAAATTAATAGCAGCGAATTGAAATTGGGCAAATTTGATGTGACTGATGTGGCACAACATTCAATTACGGGCGATAAGGTTACCCAAGTTGATGGGGTAAAACCTGCTTCTGGTAATGCTCCTAAGGTTGATGTGGATTATGACGATGCTAAAACAGCCTTGAAACTAACAGATACTCAAGCATATCAACGTATGAATGAGAAGACAGGTAAGCCTGTAGCTGGTCAGTATGTGTTGGAAGGTAAAGACGATAAAGGCGAAATCAAACAATACGCAGCAACAATTGGAACGGATGGTAAGGTAGTAGCTGGTGCTGCTATTGAGGACAAAAGTCCACTGAAAACGCTGGATAATGCGCTTGCCAAAGTCGACGACCTGCGCAGCTCTTTGGGTGCAGTCCAAAACCGTCTGGAATCCACCGTTAACAACCTGAGCAATACTGTGACCAACCTGAGTGCGGCGAAAAGCCGTATCGAAGACGCTGACTACGCAACCGAAGTGTCCAACATGAGCCGTGGCCAGATCCTGCAACAAGCAGGTACTTCTGTGCTGGCTCAGGCAAACCAAATCCCACAAACCGTGATGTCTCTGCTGCGTTAATTTCGGTTTTCCGGCTGAGCAGCTATGCAGGGCAACCTGCATAACGAGCGCTGATAAAATAAGGATCGGTTTACCGATCCTTATTTTTTTTGGTTGTTATCAGGGACAGCCTGAAACATGCAATGCATTCGGGCGAACATAAAAAATTTCGCATAGGTGAAAAAGAAGTGCTTTTACTTCACTGTTCAAACGATTGTACCGATTAGGGGATTGGATAATGGTAGCCAGTCTCTTATCCAAAGGTGTCTGTTGTTGTGAGCGATTTGTATACCGCCGAAGGCGTGATGGACAAAAATAGCCTCTGGAAGCGCTATGTACCACTGGTTCGCCATGAAGCATTGAGGCTACAGGTCAGGTTACCCGCCAGTGTCGAACTCGATGATTTGCTTCAGGCCGGTGGTATCGGCTTACTGAATGCGGTGGAGCGGTTTGATTCCTTGCAGGGAACGGCTTTTACCACCTATGCGGTGCAGCGCATCAGAGGTGCAATGTTGGATGAGTTGAGGAGTCGCGATTGGGCTCCGCGTAGTGTGCGGCGTAACGCACGTGAAGTCACGCAGACCATCCGTAAACTTGAGCAAGCGTTAGGTCGTCCGGCCAGTGAGCAGGAAGTTGCTAAAGAATTAAAGATAAATCTGATAGAATATCGGCAAATACTGTTAGATACCAATAACAGTCAACTGTTCTCTTATGACGAATGGCGCGAAATTCATGGTGAAAATTGTGAACCCGTGATGGGGGAAGAGCATGAAACCAATCCTCTCCAACAATTACTGGAAGGCGATCTTCGTCAGCGGGTCATTGAGGTGATTGAATCATTGCCTGAACGGGAAAAGGTCGTGCTGACGCTGTACTATCAGGAAGAGCTAAATCTTAAAGAGATCGGCGCAGTGCTTAATGTGGGGGAATCTCGTGTAAGCCAGCTTCACAGTCAGGCAATAAAAAGGCTGAAAGCGCGTCTGGAACCAGAAAAGTAACTTTTTGCATGTTTGTTTTTTTTTGTTAAGACTATACACAGGGCTTTATCTCTTATGTCTGTTACAACACAAAAGAAACGGCCTCTTAGCCGTTATATCAAAGACTATAAACATAGTCAGACTCATTGTCTGCACTGTCATAAAACACTTGATCGTATTTCACTTGTTTTTAATGGTCAGGTCGTCAATAAAGAAGCCATTTCTGAGATGACTGAATTGGTGGATGACAAAACCTGGAGTGAGTTACAGGGTAAATTTGTCGCGCTGTGCCGCTTTTGTAGTGAAATCTATTGCAATAGCCAGACGGATCATTTTGACATTATGGCATTTAAGCAATACCTGTTTGAGCAAACCGAAATGAGTCATAGTACTGTGCGTGAGTATGTGGTTCGTTTAAGGCGTTTAGATGAATTGCTGACATCCAGTAATTATCCGACGGGTGAGTTTAAGCCGGAAGCCATTCAGGAAAAACTCAGCGAGAAGTTATCTCAATCTGCTTTCAGTAATTACAATATTGCCCTGCGTAAATATGAGCAATATCTGAGCTGGCAGCAAAACGGTTATTGATTAACGATACCCATTATTGATTAATAATACCGATATATCATGTGATTGGGTTGAAAAGATTTCAGAGGGGAATGCGATTATTACGCATTTCCCTCTCCTTATCGGCTTTCACATCAAGTGAGGTTAAAATGAGATTAACCGATCGTCATTAAACTGGCATTACCGCCTGCGGCTGCCGTATTCACACTTAATGATCGTTCATGCAGTAACCGCTCCAGTAGTAAGTTGGTTTCACCCCGGGCAAATCCCTGAACGGAAATAATTGGCCCCTGACGTTGTGCAATCGCTTCACAGACCTGACGTAACTGATCGCCATCGCCATGATAAATAACTGCTTCTATTGCTGTCTCTTCATTCTGCCAATTGTTAACCCAACGGATATGCTGACGAATTTCAGCCGGTAACTGGCGTTGCAGCTCCTGGTGTAGTTCATCTTGTTCCCAAATAGCCTGACAGCCGACAGACAGTACCGCCGCTAATTGCACTAAGACATCTTGTTCGTTATCGGCAAGGCACAGAACATGACCGCGCGGCAAAAGGGTATAGCTATTGCGTTCTCCGGTTGGGCCGGGCAGTACGCGTACTGTTCCGCCTTGTGCCAGTAAACGGTATTCCTGAATGACCTGATGTAATGCTGCATTATTTTGCTCATTGGCCCAATCAGCCAGTTTGCAAAGCGGTGAATGTAAAGCGGTACGGACCCGGGTATCAAGCTCATATTCTGTATCCTGCCTTTCCAGTGTCTGAGCGGCGGCCTGAAGAGGGCGCTGTGACAGTAAACGATACAGATACAGTGGCCCTCCGGCTTTCGGCCCGGTGCCTGACAGACCTTCGCCCCCAAATGGCTGCACACCAACAACCGCGCCAACCATATTACGGTTGACATATAAGTTGCCGACTTTCGCTTTACTGGTGACTTGAGCAATCGTCTCATCGATGCGCGTGTGAACACCCAACGTTAAGCCATAACCCGAAGCGTTAATCTGATCCAGCAGCTTATCTAACTCACGGCGCTTGAAGCGGACGACATGCAGAACCGGGCCAAAAATTTCTTTCTGCAATTCATCAAAACTTTCCAGCTCAATCAGCGTGGGTTTAACGAAAGTGCCTTGTGATGATCCCTGGCTGTCCGCTGCATTTTCGTAGGCCGCCTGATAAATGGTTCGGCCTTTGGTGCGCATAGTTTGGATATGGCGCTCAATCCCGGCTTTGGCCTCGGCATCGATGACCGGGCCAATATCCGTCGCTAAGTGTTCAGGATTTCCCATCCGGCACTCCGCCATTGCGCCTTTTAGCATGGTCATGGTGCGTTCAGCCACATCTTCTTGAATACACAGGATGCGCAGGGCAGAGCAACGCTGACCCGCACTATCAAAGGCGGAGGCGATAACATCGGTGACAACCTGTTCCGTCAACGCGGAAGAATCGACAATCATCGCATTCAAGCCACCGGTTTCGGCGATCAGCGGTGTTGGACGCCCTTGAGCATCAAGGCGCCCGGCAATATTGCGTTGCAACAAGCTGGCAACGTCGGTAGAGCCTGTAAACATGACACCGCGTACACGTTCATCACCGATCAGGGATGCGCCCACTGTTTCGCCTTGTCCGGGCAATAATTGCAATACATCACGCGGAATACCTGCCTGATGCAACATTTTCACCGCAACGGCAGCAATCAGTGGCGTTTGTTCCGCCGGTTTTGCCAGTACACTATTGCCGGCTGCCAATGCAGCGGCGATTTGACCGGTGAAAATGGCCAGAGGAAAGTTCCACGGGCTGATACACACGACAGGCCCTAGTGGGCGATGGGTATCATTGGCGAAATCCTGACGCACTTGTGCCGCGTAATAATGGAGAAAATCCACGGTTTCACGGACTTCAGCAATGGCATTGTTGAATGTTTTACCGGCTTCACGGACCAGAATGCCGAGCAACGCTTGCAGATTATTTTCCATCAACTCTGCCGCACGCACTAAAATTGCCGCTCGTTCGGCGGGAGGGGTGGCGAACCAGATGGTACTGGCCTCTGTAGCCGTATCCAGCGCATGGCTGATTTCCGCTTCAGTGGTTTCACGGACATAACCCACGATATCGGTAGATCTGGCCGGGTTATTAACCGGCTTAGCAGCGGGCAGATCCCCGGTGGGTTGGATATTCCCCCCCAACAGCGGCTCACAGTGCCATATTTCCATTGACGAGCTGAGCAGGGCGCTGGAAAGAGAAGCCAGACGGTGCTCATTGGAAAGATCCAGCCCGGATGAGTTCACCCGGTGTTTGCCGTATAAATCACGGGGTAGCGGGATCTTCGGATGTGGCAAGCCGATTTGCCCTTCGGTCTGAGCTAATTGCTGGACGATATTGACCGGATCCGCGACCAGTTCATCAATTGGCAGGGATGTGTCTGCGATTCGGTTGACAAATGAAGTATTGGCCCCATTTTCCAGCAGACGGCGTACCAGATAAGCCAGCAGCGTTTCGTGTGTCCCCACAGGCGCGTAGATACGACATGGACGGTTGAGTTTGCCTTCTGCGATCTTACCGACAACTTGCTCATAAAGTGGCTCACCCATGCCATGCAGACACTGGAATTCATATTGCCCCGGATAGTAGTTTTGTCCGGCCAGATGATAAATGGCCGATAAGGTATGGGCGTTATGGGTTGCAAATTGGGGGTATATTAAATTAGGCACAGCAAGCAATTTGCGGGCGCAGGCGAGGTAAGAAACATCGGTATAGACTTTGCGGGTATACACCGGATAACCTTCCAGCCCATCAACCTGGGCACGTTTGATTTCGCTATCCCAATAAGCGCCTTTCACCAGACGGATCATCAAGCGGTGACGGCTGCGTTGTGCCAAATCAATGATGCTGTCAATGACAAAAGGACAACGTTTCTGGTAAGCCTGAATGACAAAACCAATGCCATTCCAGCCGGCCAGTTTGGGTTCGAAACACAGTTTTTCCAGCAAATCGAGGGAGATTTCCAGGCGATCAGCTTCTTCGGCATCAATATTAATACCGATGTCATATTGACGCGCCTGTAGCGTCAGAGCCAGCAGGCGAGGATAGAGTTCATCCATAACTCGTTCATATTGGGCACGGCTGTAACGAGGATGCAGGGCTGAAAGTTTGATGGAAATTCCCGGCCCTTCATAAATTCCCCGACCATTCGATGCTTTTCCAATAGCGTGAATCGCTTGTTGATAGGAAACCAGATAATCCTGGGCATCTTTTTCCGTCAATGCCGCTTCGCCGAGCATGTCATAGGAATAACGGAAGCCTTTTTCCTCCAGTTTGCGGGCATTGGCAAGTGCTTGCGCGATGGTTTCTCCGGTAACAAATTGTTCCCCCATTAAGCGCATGGCCATATCTACCCCTTTACGCACTAATGGCTCGCCGCTTTTGCCGATGATACGATTTAATGATTTAGATAACTTGGCTTCATTATGGGTAGACACCAGCTTGCCAGTGAACAGCAATCCCCATGTTGCCGCATTCACAAACAGGGAAGGACTCTGGCCGAGATGGGAATGCCAGTTGCCGTTACTGATTTTATCGCGGATCAACGCATCACGGGTGGCTTTATCGGGGATACGTAGCAGGGCTTCGGCAAGGCACATCAGCGCGACACCTTCCTGCGAAGAGAGTGAAAATTCTTGCAATAATCCCTGCACTAAACCTGAACGGCCCATGCCCGGTTTTTGCTGGCGCAGTTTTTCGGCGATGGCATAGGCGAGCTGATGGGTTGCTTGGGTCTGCTCTTCAGATAATTGTGCACGTTGCAGTAGCATTGGCACGGCCTGAGTTTCGGGTAGACGATAAGCCGCAGTAATTGCAGAACGTTTCACCGATTGGGGTAAAATATGTTCGGCAAAATCTAAAAATGGCTGATAAGGCACTTCTATCGGTGATTCTACTTCGGAAATCTTTTCTTCTTTGTTATCCTGACCTGCTGATATTTCTGGAATATTTTCCGCATTTTCCAGACGTTCAAGATAATTAAAAATGGCTTGTTTAATGAGCCAGTGTGGTGTGCGTTCAATGCGTTGTGCGGCCGTTTTAATTCGATTACGCGTTGCTTCATCGAGCTTCACGCCCATAGTGGTGCTACCCATTTTCACTCCTTAATAGGTACGACTAAACCAAGGAACATAACAATATCTTTCATGTTGCAACTTTGTGCAACTTTGTAAAAGCAATTGTTCTGATTTTGTGAAATTAATCTTGTTTTTATTATTTTCTTAAGAATGTAAATTTTATATATATATGATATTTATTGATTTTATTTTTATCAGGGTGTTTCGGGGTATAACTAGTTATTTAAATAAAGGTGCAACTTCTGGAAGCGTAAATGTGATTTAGTAAACGTTTTTTATAAAAAGCCAGTTAATTGGTTGTTAAAAATGTTTTAACTAAATTAGGATAGAATGTAATTTTAAAATAATTACAAGTGTAAATAGTACTTATAGAAACTAATGTCATCATCAGGCGCACTTTGTGACAGTCTGATAAAAAAGTGAGGTGTTACTTAGGCTTACTTTCAGGACAGATGACATTATTTACGCAAATAACGCATTTGCAGATACATGATTTATAAAAACACTATGGAGAAGAACCTGCATGACAGTAAATTCACCAATGCTCATTACTTTCATTATCTACATCGCCGCGATGTTGCTGATAGGATTTATCGCGTATCGCTCCACCAAAAATTTTGATGACTATATATTGGGTGGTCGACGATTAGGCAGTGTGGTAACAGCATTATCTGCTGGCGCTTCTGATATGAGTGGCTGGTTATTGATGGGGTTGCCAGGGGCAATTTTTTTCTCAGGTATATCAGAAAGCTGGATCGCGTTAGGTCTGTTGCTGGGTGCATATTTGAATTGGCGATGGGTCGCTGGCCGGTTGCGCGTGCATACTGAGGTCAATAATAACGCATTAACGTTACCAGACTATTTCACTCATCGCTTTGAAGACAAAAACAAAATTCTGCGTATTATTTCCGCACTGGTTATTCTGATTTTCTTTACGATTTATTGTGCTTCAGGTGTCGTTGCGGGTGGCTTGCTATTTGAAAATACCTTTGGTATCAGCTATGAAAAAGCGATTTGGCTTGGTGCATTAGCAACGATTGCCTACACGTTCCTTGGTGGTTTTTTAGCGGTAAGTTGGACGGACACCGTTCAGGCATCTTTGATGATCTTTGCATTGATTCTGGTACCGGTGCTTATCCTATTCAAAGTGGGTGGCCTCGATACTGCCATCAATATTATTGAAGCCAAAAATCCGGCCTATTTGGATATGTTCAAGGGGCTGAATATCATTGCGATTATTTCCCTGCTGGGCTGGGGGTTTGGTTATTTTGGCCAGCCCCATATTTTAGCACGTTTTATGGCGGCAGATTCACACCAGACGATTCACAAAGCACGCCGTATTAGTATGACGTGGATGCTGTTGTGTTTAGGCGGAACGGTTGCGGTTGGCTTCTTGGGGATTGCCTATTTTCAGTTAAATCCGGGGCAGGCGGGGGCAGTATTACAGAATCGCGAACGTATCTTTATTGAACTGGGGGTCATCTTATTCAACCCGTGGGTCACTGGTGTGTTGTTATCTGCGGTGCTGGCGGCGGTGATGAGTACGTTAAGTTGTCAGTTGTTGGTTTGCTCCAGTGCGCTGACCGAAGATTTCTATAAAGCATTTATACGAACGAAAGCCAGCCAGAAAGAATTGGTATGGGTGGGTCGTATGATGGTCTTGCTGGTGGCCATCATTGCGATTGTGATCGCAACTAACCCAAACAATAAAGTCTTGTCACTGGTCAGTAATGCCTGGGCAGGATTTGGTGCGGCGTTTGGCCCTGTAGTTCTGATCTCCGTACTCTGGAAGCGAATGACCCGCAATGGTGCATTGGCGGGCATGTTGGTGGGTGCTATCACCGTTCTGGTTTGGATGGAATTCCGTTGGTTTGCGCTTTACGAAATCATCCCCGGCTTTATTTTCGCGACAATGGCGATTATTGTGGTAAGTTTATTGGGGAAAGCCCCAAGTCAATCGGTCCAACAGCGTTTTGTTGACGCCGAAGCGCATTATAAGACCAAATAATTTAATAAATTAACAAGCCTCTGATCCTCAGGGGCTTGTCAGTTGAGTCCATATACCGTCAATCCTGTCTGGTGAACGGCTGTCACAAAAGCCGGGTGTTTCTCTTTTGTCTAAACTTGCCCCTGAATTTTTGAAATCCTTCTGTTAATACCGTAGTTGTCTATGTCACAATGTTCTCTTAAGCACAGCTTGAGGTATTAAGGCCATGCTGTGAGAATAAATTGGATATAACTATGGAAGAAAAAATACAACCCACTCATACGCCTGAAGCTGAAGATTCACACTTGCAGCGGGGACTCACCAATCGACATATACAGCTAATCGCCATTGGCGGTGCTATTGGGACTGGCCTGTTTATGGGATCAGGCAAAACTATTTCTCTGGCAGGGCCATCGATCATATTTGTTTATATGATCATCGGATTTATGCTGTTTTTCGTTATGCGGGCAATGGGAGAGTTATTACTTTCTAATTTGCACTATAAGTCGTTTAGTGATTTTTCCGCTGATTTACTGGGGCCGTGGGCGGGTTTTTTTGTGGGCTGGACATATTGGTTCTGTTGGGTGATTACGGGTATCGCAGATATTGTGGCTATCACGGCTTATGTCGGATACTGGGTACCTCACTTTCCAGAATGGGGAACCTCACTGCTGTGCATTCTGGTTCTGTTAACACTCAATCTTGCGACAGTAAAACTGTTTGGGGAACTGGAGTTCTGGTTTGCCATCATTAAAATTATTGCGATTGTCGCCCTGATTGTCACGGGGGGATGTCTGATTGGCATCCATTTTCAATCTCCGGGCGGACACGTTGCTGCACTTTCTAATGTCTGGAATGATGGCGGTATGTTCCCCATGGGATTAAGTGGCTTTTTTGCCGGATTCCAGATAGCGATATTTGCGTTTGTCGGGATTGAACTCGTGGGAACGGCAGCGGCAGAAACCAAAAACCCCTTGAAATCTTTACCAAAAGCCATTAATGCTATTCCCATTCGTATTATTACATTTTATGTTTTGGCGCTGATTGTGATCATGTCAGTGACGCCGTGGCGAACTATCATTGCGGATAAAAGCCCTTTTGTCGAGTTATTCATTTTGATCGGCTTACCGGCTGCTGCCAGCATTGTGAATTTTGTGGTGCTGACTTCTGCCGCATCTTCGGCAAACAGCGGTGTGTTTTCGACCAGTCGGATGTTGTTTGGCTTATCGAAAGAGGGCGATGCACCAAAACAGTTTAGTCGCCTTTCTCGCCGTTCAGTTCCGGCATCGGGGTTAATTTTTACGTGTTTGTGTCTCTCTTGTGGGGTCATTTTGATCTATTTGATCCCTGATGTGATGCGGGTTTTTACTCTAGTAACCACTGTTTCTGCTATTTTGTTTATGTTTATTTGGAGCATGATTTTGTGTTCCTATCTGGTGTATAGAAAACGTCGTCCGGCGTTACATCAGGCTTCGACGTACAAAATGCCATTCAGTAATGTGATGCCTTGGGTATGTCTGGCTTTTTTTGCGTTTGTTTTGCTACTGCTTTCTTTGCAGCCGGATACTCGTCAAGCCTTAATCGCGACACCCGCTTGGTTTATTATTTTGGCGATTGGGTTTCAGGTTGTGAAAAGACGTAAAGCGCGTCTTACTGAGTGAGCTCATACACACCCGGTGAATTAAATATCAATGGCTCAGATTCTGGGCCATTTTTTTTATTCCCGTACCTCGCAACGTCCATGTCTTTCGCGTGCAATGTAGCGGGAACGCTTAAAACGGCATTAAAGAGCTTGGTAATATTGTGGTGTGATGGGGATAGGTTGATTTCTGAGGATTAATTATTTTATTGTGGTTGGCGATAAAATCATATTCTTTTGTGATAGGAACTGAGAAATGGCAATATTATTCAGCAGAGGTTATTTATCTTGCAGTACATAAAGCCAGTGATTATATGATTAAAAAAATTAATATTTTTTATGATTATTTCGCCATTATGGTTTTTTAATAGGATGATTTATTCGGTCAGTTTAATTTATTGCGCCAGGATGCCTGTTTTTAGTATTATAAAAAAATGGATTTTGTAATAATTTTTCTTTCATGGAATGTATATGAATAAAATTTGTGCGTTATTATTCTTTGCCGTTATGCTTTGTAGCGGCTGTGCGACTATTGTTGGTGAAAAAACTCAGCTTGTCCGAGTGAATAGCCAACCTTCTGGCGCAGAATTTTCAATTAAAGATGAAGATGGCAAAGTCGTTGCACAGGGTAAGACGCCACACAGTGTTATGCTTGCCAAATCGAATGGTAGTTATTTCGGTGGTAAACATTATCAGATTACTTTTGCAAAAGAACATTTCCAACCAGTCACGCTGCCATTGATTTCAAAAGCCAATGGCTGGTATGTGGGAGGAAATTTCATTTTTGGTGGTTTGATTGGTTGGTTGATTGTTGATCCATTTAATGGTGGTATGTATACATTGCATCCAAAAGAAGCAGACGCCACATTGCCTGAAGCTAAATAGTTTCCAATCAGTGACCCTATCATTGTTGATGGGGTTTCTTAATTAAAATAAAAAGCGTTGTGGATTCGTCATCTCAATATAACGTTGTTAACCCTGATATATTTGCAATATCTATCTGATATTTTCCCCCGAGCAACGACTTCTATACGTTCTAAAATTCAGGATAGTCCGCTTTAAAGAAAAAAGGGATGACTACCTGGTTGATGGCGTGATATTGAGCGATCATTGATAAAAAATAAAACTTAACATACCATCAATAGAGTAACTAATTTATTAGTGGAGATTGGGTATGGAAAAATTTACTGATAAATTAATTAGCCTTGATCGCTTTATTTTACGTATATTGCGCTTTCTCTTGCATGCATTCATTATCTTTCTGATCGGTATTATTCCTGGCGTACTGGGGTTTTTCTTGATCGAAAGCCATGCTATTCCTGATGCTATACTGAATTCTGTGTCAATGATTGGAACACAAAACCTGCATATTGAACCGGTCAGTATGCTGGGAAAATATTTTGCGGCTATTTATGGATTATTCCTTCAGGCGATATTTTTTATCGCTGTAGGGATGGTTGTAACCCCTTTTGTTCATCGAATATTGCACAATTGGCATATTGATGATGATGAAGAGGATAACGAAGACGAGGTGAAATGATGAATCAAGGTCGTTGTTTATGTGGTGCGGTGGGATTCATAACCAGTCAAAGTATTGAAGAAATTAATGTATGCCATTGTAAAACATGTCAAAAATGGGGCGGAGGGCCATTTTTAGCCGTAGACTGTCAGGATGATCTGAAAATAGAGGGGGCTGAATTTATTTCAACATATGCCTCATCCGAATGGGCAGAGCGCGCGTTCTGTAAAAAATGTGGCACCCATCTTTTTTACCATTTACATCATCCTAGTACTTACTATCTCCCAATTGCTTTGTTTGATCATAATCAAAAAAGTAAATTATCTCGTCAGATTTATGTGGACAGTAAACCCGCATATTATAATTTTGTTGAAGACACCCCCATGCTGACTCAAGAAGATCTGCTTAACTTATTTAAATAGTTGCTGCAATATGCGAGTAACATGTCTCTCATATTGTTTCAGATTAAAAGAGATTGGTATGGATAACAAAAGCCTATGCTGTTTGAGATAATATTAAATGGAATTTTTGGGCGACATATTTAATAATAGGAAATAATTAAGTTTATTTATTATGTTGATATGTAACAATTTTCTTTCTGTTTGACATTAATGTTTGTATAATCGGTTACCTCACCCAAGAATTTTTGATCTCACTCAAAAGAGAATGTTGTCTTCTTTCAATTTATCTTATGAAATTATAAAGATAAACTCAGCGTATCCGCTTGGCTTTGGCGCTTATTAATTTATCATTATTTGAGTGAGTATGACGTTAGTGGAGATGTTGTTTGATTAGTGTTTTGTTAGTTGATGACCATGAACTGGTTCGCATTGGCGTGAAAGGCATCCTGGATAATGTAAAGGGAATTAAAGTCGTAGGAGAAGCCAGTAGTGGAGAAGATGCGGTCAGATGGTGTAGATCAAACAACACGGATGTTGTCATTATGGATATGGGAATGCCAGGCATAGGAGGGCTGGAAGCCGCTAAAAAAATCATCCGTTATTCACCGGACACGCGGGTGATTATGCTGACTATCCATACTGAAAGTTCTTTATCAACGAAAGTGATGCAGGCAGGGATCAGGGGGTATTTAAGCAAAGCTTCAACACCTCAGGAGATGATTAACGCCATTCGGGTTGTTTATGCCGGGCAACGTTATATTTCTCCTGATATTGCTCAGCAGATGGCACTCGATCAGTTATCTCCCTCAAAAGAAAACCCGTTGGATCAACTTTCGGAGCGGGAATTACAGATCATGACAATGATAACTCAGGGGCGTAAAGTTAATGAGATTTCTGTCTTACTGAATCTGAGTCCAAAAACAGTGAATAGCTACCGTTATAGGATGTTCAGTAAACTCAATATCAACGGTGATGTAGAATTGACTCATATGGCGATACGCTGTGGATTACTTGACGCGCAGAATATGGCCACTCGCTGTGAGTCATAAAACGTGGGTGATAAATTGTGGCGGCGCTATTTAATTATCAGGCATTTTTAAAAACCGTTACCCGCCAGCCGGGTGTCTACCGCATGTACGATACGACTGGTACGGTGCTTTATGTGGGGAAAGCCAAGGATCTAAAAAAAAGGTTATCTAGCTATTTTCGGGGGCAAGTCAGTAGCCGCAAAACGGAATCTCTGGTGAAAAATATTGCGCAGATAGATGTCACCGTTACTCACACGGAAACAGAGGCGCTTCTGCTCGAACATAACTACATTAAGCGCTATCAGCCACGTTACAATGTCTTGTTGAGAGACGATAAATCGTATCCCTACATTTTTCTGAGTCAGGATATCCACCCTCGTCTAAGCGTATATCGTGGAACCAAACATGCGAAGGGCGAATATTTCGGCCCATTTCCCAATTCTCATGCAGTACGTGACACGTTGGCTTTATTACAGAAACTATTTCCTATTCGCCAATGTGAAGACAGTGTCTATCGCAATCGTTCCAGACCGTGTTTGCAATATCAGATAGGGCGCTGCCTTGCGCCTTGCGTTAAAGGTCTTGTCACAGATGAAGATTATCAGCAACAAGTCGAATATGTTCGTCTGTTTTTGATGGGAAAAGATCAGCAAGTTCTGGCGGGATTAGTGAAGAAAATGGAAAACGCAAGTCAACAGCAGAAGTTTGAAGAGGCTGCTCGCTATCGTGATCAAATCCAGGCAGTACGGCAAGTGACTGAGCGGCAATTTGTTTTCGGCGACGGCGATGATCTGGATGTGATCAGTGTCGCTTTTGAAGCGGGGATAGCTTGTGTGCATGTCTTATTTATCCGTCAGGGGAAAATATTGGGTAGTCGAAGCTACTATCCTAAAATTCCGGCGGATACACAATTAGATGAAGTAGTACAAACTTTTCTTGGTCAATTCTATCTTCAAGGCAGCCAAAACAGGGCACTGCCGACAGAAATTTTGTTAGATTTCGCCTTACCTGAAAAGGTGTTGTTGGAAGCATCACTTTCTGAATTATCGGGCAGAAAAATTCCTATCCAGGCACGACCAAGAGGCGATAGGGCACGTTACCTAAAATTAGCGCGTACTAATGCATCAACCGCTTTGCTCACAAAACTTTCCCAACAAGCAACCATTCACCAGCGATTAGAATCACTGGCTACTTTGATGGGACTTAAAAAAATTCAACGTATGGAATGTTTTGACATTAGCCATACGATGGGGGAGCAGACCGTTGCATCTTGCGTGGTTTTTGACGGTAATGGCCCGGTTCGGGCAGAGTATCGCCGCTATAACATTGCGGGCATTACGCCGGGAGATGATTACGCTGCGATGAACCAAGTTTTACGCCGTCGATATAGTAAAGCGATTGATCAGACGAAAATTCCAGATATTATCTTTATTGATGGGGGCAAAGGCCAACTTGGCCGTGCGCTTGAGGTTTTTGCTTCGCTGGAAGTTGAATGGAATAAAAATCAGCCCAAATTAATTGGCGTCGCAAAAGGCAGTGATCGTAAGGCGGGATTAGAGACATTGTTTTTTGAAGCAGAAGGAGAAGGCATGGCACTGCCTCCTGATTCACCTGCGTTACACGTTATTCAACATATTCGTGATGAATCTCATAACCATGCCATTACCGGGCATCGTCAGCGTCGAGAAAAAGTGAAAAAAACCAGTATACTGGAATCGATAGACGGTATTGGGCCGAAACGTAGACAAATGTTATTGAAATATATGGGTGGATTACAACCTTTGCGCAATGCAAGTGTAGAGGAGATCGCAAAAGTGCCTTCTATTTCTTATGCACTGGCAGAAAAAATCTATAATGCATTGAAACACTAAGAGTATTGATGCACCATACTAATAAACTTTACATGGCCAGATAGTTACTAGCATTATGCAATTAAATATTCCAACATGGCTTACTCTGTTCCGTATTGCCTTGATCCCATTTTTTGTATTGGCATTTTACCTGCCATTCCAATGGTCACCGATGTTGTGTGCCAGCATTTTCGTTATCGCTGCTGCAACAGACTGGTTTGATGGTTTTCTTGCCCGTTTGTGGAAACAGACAACGCGTTTTGGTGCATTTCTTGATCCGGTGGCGGATAAAGTGATGGTTGCTACTGCGCTGGTACTGATTGCAGAACACTATCACACATGGTGGATCACTTTGCCTACCGCGACGATGATTGCACGAGAGATTATCATATCCTCTCTGCGCGAGTGGATGGCGGAGTTGGGAAAACGCAGTAATGTAGCCGTTTCCTGGATGGGAAAAATAAAAACAACAGCACAAATGGCGGCATTGGTTGCTTTATTATGGCGCCCTTGTATTGAATTTGAAGTGGGGGGGGTTATCTTACTCTATGCTGCTGCGGTCTTGACGTTTTGGTCAATGTTTCAATATTTGAGCACTGCGTGGGTTGATTTGCGCGAAGGATGATCGAAGTGGCGCAAAAATCATCGAACGAACGCATTTCATCAATAATTGTGTTGACTCATTTCGTGAAGTAAGTAGAATGCAACGCATCGAACGGCACATGAGGTTTACGAAACAAATTAAGTAAATCAAGCAGTTCGAAGAAGGGCGGGAATAGCTCAGTTGGTAGAGCACGACCTTGCCAAGGTCGGGGTCGCGAGTTCGAGTCTCGTTTCCCGCTCCAAAAAGGCGCGTTGGCAGAGTGGCCATGCAGCGGATTGCAAATCCGTCAACCTCGGTTCGACTCCGGGACGCGCCTCCAAATTTAGCCCAGGTGGTGAAATCGGTAGACACAAGGGATTTAAAATCCCTCGGCCTTAAGGCTGTGCGGGTTCAAGTCCCGCCCTGGGCACCATATAAAATTCACTGATAATACAGTGAGTTAGGGAATAAAAAGAGCCACCTTGCGGTGGCTTTTTTCTTTGACGAAAATCACATTTCACTATTTGTTCACTATATTTTTTCACTATATTTTTTAGTTCCCGCGTTTACTTTTTCTGACCCCCGACAACCGGGACGATATTCACTTTTCGATCATATCTCGCCGTCTGGGTAATATTTCTATGACCCGATATTTGTTGTTTTTCCGATAACGAGCCATCCAGGTCTGAAACGCCTTTTGCCTTCAAATCATGAAACGTAAAGTTAAAGTCCAGTTCTGGAAAGGTGTTTTTCGCTATATCTTTCGCTTTCTGCCAGCGGCTGTTAAATCCGTCACGGGTATATCTGGAACCGCTACGTTGGTGGAGTACGTAGATACTGCTAACGCCTGTATCAATCGGCAATGTTTGGCTCAAAGCCACGGCGTTATCTAACCGGTTCGTCCATGCCTTTATTTGAGCAACGCCGGTTTTACCCTGTTTGATGAAGATGCCCGCGTCTTGTACCTGCGCAAAGGTAAGAGACAGAACATCCGCTTGCCGCGCCAGGCACAGATACGCCAGTTCCATAGCAATCTGAACTATCGTGGGGGATACAGAATAGAGGGCATTATATTCTGCATCGGTGATATACCGTTCCCGCGCTTTTTCTTTGAACTGCCGCACCCCTTTACAGGGGTTGCTATGCACTATTCCTCTCTCATATCCCCATCCAAAAACACGAGATAAGAAATTTTTCTCTCTATTGGCCTGTGTTTTTGCTTTTGATCCGCGTTTATCCATGTACTGACGAACATGTTGCGGTTTGATATTATCCGGTAGCATTTTGCCAAATACAGAGAGTATTTTATTGGCGTATTTTCGATAATCTTTTTGGGTTTCGGTGGCTAATACGGAAAAATCGGCGGACAGAAAAAATTCCTGAATCAGTCCATTTAAATTGTTTTCACTCTTCTGATCAGCGATCATTTTTTCATACGCAACCCAAACTTCCGCTTGTGTCGCTGAAAAATCACATAAACGGACGGTTCGATTGTCATATGTTTGAAACTCATACGCAGAGCGCCCCCGCCGAACGCGCGGAGGCATCCAATTATCTGCGGGGTTCATGCGTTTCCTACCCATCTAACGCTCCAAAATTTGGTTCTTGGGGGACGGGCGCATAATTTCTAACCCGCTGTGATATGGGATTGTTAAAATGCTCCCATGTGGTTCTAGGTTTCCCGTCCCGCCGGGTGATAAAAAATATACCGGCGTCTTTGAGTATTTCGCACTGCTTGGACGGGATTTGATAGCCCGTCAGTTCGGCAATATCAGCGTCGCTAATGATGCCGGTTTTTACACCCATATTTGACCTCGATTATCAATTAACCGTTCGGGGTAAACATCACCGTTATATAAACGATGTTAAATATTTACCTCTTTAAAACATGTTTTGAAAACTGATTGGCTCTCCCCCAACAACGCTATTAACACTAACGTACTGCATAGCCATTTTGTAAATATCAATGAAGGTATAATCTTTTCCGGGAGTTGCCCCGGCTTCCAGCATAGATTCTTCAATATTTAAAGCTATCAGTCTTAGGTAGTCCTTAATATTCGGCTGTCCCAGACTGACTGAGTTTTCACCACAAGGGGTAATTAATCTCGCGTTCATATTTCTCACTTCCTCTTCATTGCTTCCAGTAAAATGTCCTGAACTTCCCGCTTAGAATTACGTCGTTCCATGACCATTTCGTCCATGGTGTTAGCAGCGATAATGTGGTGGATGAAGACCGGACGGTGATAACCGGCTTGTGCCTGTCGGGTAGGGCCGATACGTTCAATGATTTGCTGGTACTGCTCCAGATCCCACCAATGCGAAAAAAATACCAGAATATTTCCGCCGTCCTGTAAGTTCAGGCCGTGCCCGGCGCTGGCGGGGTGTGAGAACAAAACGGGGATTTTTCCGGCATTCCAGTCGCGTATCGTCTGAGGGTCTGAGTCTAGATGCCGCCCCTTTGGGAATGCCTGTAGTAGTCGCTCCAGATCATGTTTCCAATGATAGGCCACCAGCACGGGCATTCCGCCCGATTCGGCGAGGATGCTGTCCAGTGCCTGTAATTTAGCGTCGTGTAATTCCTGCCATGTGCCGTTCTCGTCGGTGTACAAAGCGCCGCTGGCGATCTGTAAACACTTAACCGTCTTGGCTGCAGCATTAGGGGCTTCAACACCGACCCCCTCCAGTTCCAGAAACATTTCTTTTTCCATCGCCGTATACTGCTGGCGAACTTTGGGCGGCATATCAACACGAATAATATTGGGTATAGGTTCTTCAATGTCGAACCAGTCCGCCGCGTCTAATGAGATAGTGACATCGTTCAAGGCCCGCTGGATTTGCGCCTGAGCGAAGTCCTTGGGTTTTAAATCCGGCCAGTGTTGACCAGGCCGCTGGAAATTATCAAACCAGCGGCTGGTGAATGCCCCGAACGTCCGACCTAACCGCTCGCCCTGATCGACGAACCACGCTTGCCCCCATAAATCCAGTAATCCGTTAGGGGCAGGCGTGCCGGTGAGATTAGCCCAACGCTTGACATGTTTGTGAGCAACTTTTGCCAGCGCCGCCGCTCGTTTCCCTCCTCTGCGTAATCGGAACGATTTTAACCGGGTGCTCTCGTCAGCGATGATGGTGGCGAACGGCCATTTATCCCCCAACGTTTCCACCAGCCAGACGAGGTTGTCATAGTTAGTGGTAAAGACACTGGCATTGGTATTTTTGAGCGCGTCCTTGCGCTCTTTGACACTACCCACTATGGGCTGTACGTCGATATTATTCAGATGATCCCATTTATTCGCCTCATCGGGCCATGTGGAGCGAGCCACCCGCAGGGGCGCTAATACCAGAGTGGGTTGTGTCTCATTGCCGGCCATATAGAGATCGTTCATGGCTGTTAGCGTAGCTACGGTTTTGCCCATGCCCATGCCCGCCCATATATTTGAGCGGGGGATATCGAGCTGGTGGTTGATAATGAGGTTTTGATAGGGGCGGGGGGTGAATGGTTTCATGCGGAATGCCCCCTGATTTTATAAACTGAATTTTTGGTTCTTATATATCCATCTGTTTTGTAGGTTTTATGATTTAATACCGGTGATGTCATTATTTCCACCCCATCATCAAATCGTTTACGACGGTCATTGAATATTTTCCCAAATGCTACCCCGCTATCATTACTCTCTGCGAAATCCGTTAATTCTATTTCCGCGGTATATGTTGGCGAATTATTTTTGTTGGTCGTCATTACTAGCCTCTCTTATAAAATGTCATCCAGTGAGTGTATCCTTGTTTGCCAGATATATGACCGATAACAGGCTGAATATCTATCAGTGCCAATATTTCACTGGTTTTAATTTGCGTTTCATTCCATTTAAAAATCAGCGTCCCCGTTGGACGTAGTACCCTGAATGCCTCCCTAAATCCCCGTGATAAATCATCGCGCCATGTTGTTTTATCCAATGCGCCGTATTTCTTGCGCTGCCAGCCATTTTTACCCGCGCGAATGAGATGTGGTGGATCAAATACTACCAAATTAAACGCCTCATTTTCGAATGGCAGGTTTCTAAAATCAGCTATTAAATCAGGATTGATTTTTAATTTCCTGCCATCACATAAAATATATTGCTCTCTACGAATGTCACAAAATAAAACATCCGGATTGGATTTGTCGAAATAAAACATTCTGGAGCCACAACACATATCCAAAATGGGTTTATCCATTACTTACTCCTGCATTAAAATTCGTTTTCCAATCCATGCCATCACAGGCACAGCCATTGAGTTGCCGATTGCCCGGTAACGATGGCCGTCGGGACAATCTGAGGCGGATTTACCATTCCAGGGGATTTGTGTGTGATTATCAGGAAAACCCTGTAACCGCTCGCACTCCACAGGGGTTAAACGGCGCACTGCACCGCGTGTTGTTATCAGATCAGCGGCGCTTTTATCATCCCGTGAGCGCAACGTTGACGAAATATCATCTGTTCGGTACTCCCCGAACGAAACCAACCGGTAAATGTTTAACTCCCCGTGACTACCGATAACAGCGCGGACTCCAGCATGGATGGTAATTGTTTCCCCCGCCGTTCTGCCCGGCGGAGTATTCCTGCACAGGCTGTCTGGCTCAAAAAGTACCGTGGCGGGACAGAAGTCTGTTCGAGCACTTGCGACAACAAACACACGGCGGCGTCGTTGGGCCACTCCGAAATATTGAGCGTCGAGAATTCGCCAGGCGATGGCTCTTTGGGGGCCAGACACATAACCCGCGTTCGTCCACCGTTTCCCTGACGGCTGCAACGGTTCGTTTTCACCGGCCAGCCCTGCCAGCAGGTGGCCAAATGCGTTGTCTCTGCTGGACAGGGTGCCGGGGACATTTTCCCAGACGATAATGGCGGGCGGTTTTCCATTTGCTGCTCTGACTGAATCAATGACATTGGCCAACTCCACGAATGATAGTGTTAATTTCCCCCTTTCATCGCCCAGCCCATTGCGTAAACCTGCAATGCTGAACGCCTGACAGGGTGTGCCGCCGACCAAAATATCCGGTGCCTCAACCTGATTTTCGGCAATCAGGGTGGGGATTTGGGTCATATCCCCCAGATTGCGGACAGACGGCCAGTGATGGCGCAGTACCTCACTGGGAAATTTTTCGATTTCACTGAACCATGCTGGCGACAGTCCCAGTGGTTCCCATGCCACACTGGCCGCGTCAATGCCGGAACAAACCGAACCGAAACGCATCATACTTAATATGGGTTTATCCATTGTTTTTCTCACAACATATTTTCGGGTATTTTAATTGCAGAAATTCGAATGCAGCGTTTATTACCTAATAGCGCTTCTTTTTCATCTTTATTAGATTTCGCGGCTAAAAATGCTTTGTTGTATATTTCCGCTGCCCGACGTGGGAGGCCTTTTTTTTCTAGCTCAGAGGCTTTTTTCATTAATGTACTAAATTCTTGCGTCATAATATTTCTTCCACATTCTTATTATCCAAAACCACGACTTCGCAACCTAATGCACGTAACCTTTCATGTTCGCGTATTTGGTCGGGTCGGGGTTTTTCACCGGGTGCTTTGCATTCAACAAAAACCACGCGCCCACCGGGTAATACACAAATTCGGTCAGGGACAGAACGGCGACCGGGGGAAACAAATTTGTAGGCAATTCCCCCAGCTTTTTTAATTTCTTTGACTAAGTGATTTTCGATTACACTTTCTCGAATGTTCATTGATATATTTATCCCGTTCAATTTGTTTTAAACAAAAATCAGAACGTATTTCCGCCCATTCAATATTTACGGTATTACGTGAATGTCGGGCGGCTTTATTCCAAACTTTCGATGCCCGTAAATAATCGCCCTTGCGTTCAATTTGCGCAGCTTCGCGCGCAGTGCGAAAATATAACGGGCTGTCTCGGTATTTAAATGACATAGAGCGAGCCTTACTTAAGAGAGCAATTGCAACTTCCACAAAACGCCAGCGTGAGCGGCGACGGGTCATCAGGGTGGGCAATATTGAGAGCGTGATATATTTTCTTCCGGTAGGCGATTGAGTAACCACCATCGTCATTAACCTGTATTAATTTTCCTGTTACTGAGCGGGAATTAAACGAGAATCCATTGCGTGTAGTGGTTAGGGTAAAACAGCATTTTTCGCCAACAGCGACAGGTTTAGGTTCACCGTAATAGCCGAGGCATGTTTTACAACGTTCCATAATTATTAATCCTTCTTATATCGGTACGCCTCAAACCCGCCGGCACTCAGAGGTAAATCCGGTGCCCAGTCGGGATTAGTGGCGAGTAGTGTGCTGAGATGTTCATGGGAGTAATTGAGTGTGTCCGGTGCCTCAGTCAAAACCTCATCATGCACCGTTAACACAATGTCATACCCCGCTTCTTCTATACGTGGCATGTTCCCCGCCAGCACATCGCGGGCGGCGGCTTGGGTGACGTTTTCGACCAGTTTTCCGCCGTAGGTTTTGAGCCGTTGCCATTTACGGCTGTAGGGGTTGGTCCCCATATAACTGATCTGCCCGTCATCGACACGCGGGGCGGGGTAGCAGACTGCACGCCCGGACGGTAAAACCACTCGGAGCCAAGCACCGTCGCGGCGTATTCTGAGTTTCCGGCAGGTGATAGTAACATTGGATGAGCTGATGGCCCGCTTTACTGCCTCTTCCAGTTCATACCAGAATGACACGGTCTTAGGGTGGGCGTTGCGCCACATGCGTTTGAGTGAATCACAGGTGATAAAAACCCGTTCGCTCAGTCCGTGGGTTTGTTTCTGTTCAACTGATTTTTTGTACCAGCTCATGGCGTCCCGCTGGACGGAGGCGGGTATGTTGGGTAACGCCGCTGCGGCGAGTGCGTCCAGATCCATATTGTAGGTCAACGCGAACGTCAAAAAAGCAGAAACACCGCCGCCATAACCCAATCCGAGTTCCATGACCTTACCGATCTGACGCTGATCTTTTGTCACCTCGTCAGGCTGGATGTTGAATGCACGGGCATAGGCCAGTTTGTAGAGGTCTGCACCGATACCCTTATCGAATTCACTGAATGCGGTGATTTTCCAGTGTTCCCCTGCCAGCCATGCCAGCATGCGCCCTTCGATGTTGGACAGGTCAGACACCACCAATTTTTTACCCGCCGGCGCGATGATAACGCCACGGACTGCCGAGCTGGTTAACTGCATGATGTCGTCATAGAGCAGGTCGGCACAGCCCGCTTTCAATGCCTCGATACCGGTGTCGATCACATCTTGGGGTAGTGTGGGGCGGGGTAGGTTTTGCGGCTGAAACAGGCGGCCCGCCCACCGTCCGGTACGGGATGCGCCACAAAATTGCAGGGTTCCCCGTAAACGCCCGTCCGCGTTAACGCCATTCATCAGCGCCTTGTACTTACTGGTGCTGGTGGTACTGGATTGTAACCGGATAGCTAACAGTTCACGCAACGCCGATGGGATACCCGGGTCCGCTATTCGGCGCTCCAGTGTGCTTTTTTGCAAATCGGGCAGGGTGACATCGAACGCGGAGGCGATATGTCGCAGCATCGCATCGCATCGCGTTGCGTGGCGGCCTGAACCTCACCCTCGGTCATTTCCTGCGTACGCGTTGCCAATCGCTGCTGTTCTTGCTCTACCGCATCAATCGCGGATTTCGCCAGCTCAATATCCATGCACACACCACGATCATTAATTTGTTGGTCACGGTGCCAGAGCGCCAGTTCAGCCCCCTGATAGTTCCATTTGGGCAGGCGCGTATGCACCGCGCGCATGGCCTCAATATCCAACCCGGCATACGCAACAAAACGCGCCCATTCGTCAGGGTGTGTTTGGCGGGTGGCTCGTCTTATTTTGCTGGTTTTCGGGCGGGGTTTACAGAAGAGTTGAATGAGCGACTTACCGTCTTTATCTTTCGCTTTGTCCGCGGGAATGCCTAAAACGTCACATAACGCACCTAACGCCCCCGGTAAACCGTGAGCCAGCGCTTGCACCATCGTGTCGCGTCAGCGGGAAATATCCGTTTTATACCCCGTGTGGTTCAGTACCGTTCGGTCGAAGTGGCTGTTATGGGCGAACAAAATAACGTTCGGGTCAAATAAACGGTTACGTAATTCGGTTGGTATGGGAATATTGCTGGTAATATCCCATACCTGAACCGGGTTATTGTTAACCGCCCAGGCAAACAACATAATTTCGGCATGTTCGGCGTAGGCGTGAGTACCGTTTCTAATCGGGATCTCACTATAGGTTTCGAGGTCGAGCCAGAGTGTTGTATTATTCATAATAATTTGTTTTAAATTGGTGAGGGATACATGGGAAGTTCTAAAATTAGTATTAAGAATTTAGTTATCGCCATTAGTGTTATGGCAATTTTTTTGCTGCGGGATATGGTCTTGTAAATGATAAAGCAAAAGAATTTAATGGCCCTCCACAGGACGAAATATTAAAAACATGGCCCATTTTGGATGTTATACGTATTGTTGAACCTGAGCGGTTTGATGAATTCTACTCGTTAGTTAGAGATTCCTATCTTATTAAGGATAAATCATCTCAGAATGATTTCATTGTGAAAAACGTGTTATCACTGCGGGAATGGTCTGCTAATAACTTATCAAAAATGTTGAATTCCGCTTCAGATGATGCTGTTAACGGCTATACCAGGTATCGCGCCAAATTTTTTAATGACATTTTAGCTATGGACCCCTCTGGTATTGAATGTTTCAATTCCATACATCCTGGTGTACTTGGGAATCCAGATTTAGACAGGATTGGCAAGCAGCTGGGGGAAAATAGTGCAGGTCAGAGAAAATATATGGAGGCTATTACTCATTCGATACAACAGCATGTTGAGGTGAATAGATTGCCGGTTGAAAAAGTGAAAGAAGCACTGACTAATACCCTCGTTAAATTGGTAGAAAGGCATGAAGATCTTTTGAATTCGGTTGATGTCGAAGATATAAATGAATTGGCTAAACATCCTAAATTAGCATGCGAATTTGAGCGTGATTTATATGTATTAATTTCAGCCTTAGACCCTCATACTTCTGCCGAAGTTACGCGATACTTAACTGAACATAAATAAACGTGCTCTTGCCCCTTAAAGGTAAGGGGCATTTTTTTTATAATCAACTAACTACTTCGGTCGGTAATCCAATTAATGTATTAAGTGCTTCACGGCGAACGGCGGGAACTGGTGCGGCTTTCGCCGCGCTTTTAGGCAATAATTCGGCAGCCTCCGGCCATTCTTCCAATAACCGTTTTACGGAGCGAACTTTTAATAACGCGGCTTCGACATTATGTGTAATAGTTTCGCGTTGAATTTCTAATTCTTTGTACCGTTTTTCGAGGGCATAGAATTCATTCACCAGCGGATTATCGGCTAATAATGTGGTTCCCTTTGGTGTTATTTTGAATATGCAATCCCGATTATCGAAACGTGCACGTGCGCCGTTAAAATAGGCAACAACACGACTGCCCGCCAAGTTAATTGCTATATAATATGTGTCACGAACAGGCATATCATTTTCACGCACTGCTTCGGGAATTTTAGCCGCCAACGTTTTTATTTCGGATAAAACATTTTGGATGTCCTGTTCCATGTTTTCGCCACCGATGGCTTCAATTCGTATTTTCTCAGCCCAATTCGCGCGGTCTTTATATAATTGTTCGTCTTTCTCGAAAATACCCGCTTTAATCAGTGCGTTTTTAACAATTTCGCTTTTTATATCTTTGGTTAATACTTTTTGTGTCATGGTTTTTATCCTAATAAGTACCCCGCATGAAGCGGGGCGTAAAATATATTCAATTAAAAACGTCGGCTTCGGCGTCAGCCCCTTCGCTGATATCGTCAAAATCGTCTACTGAGGCGACGCCGCCACCTGCGAATGCGTCACCATCTCGGAAGAACTGAACCCCTGAGAGCGATGCCGAAATGCCTTTGCCGTTATTTTCATACGCAAAAATACTGATAGTGGCGTTAACATAGCAGCCGGAATACGGTTTACCATCCTGTGCCGTGAGTGGCGAACGGTCGCGATCAATAACCAGTGGCCGCGATTTGTTACTGGCGGAAATATACATATTACCCGCGTAACCGTCGTAATCCGGTTTATCATCGCCATCACGGAAATTAAATCGCATGTTGTTTCCGCGAATGCTTTTAATAATACCCTCAGCTCTAGCTCCCCATTTTTCGGTAGCCACTTTCTTAATTGCAACCTCAATTTCGGCAATTAAATCTTTGCGCTCTTTTGGAATTAGGAACGTGGAACGGAATTTAAAATCGCCTTGCCCATTAACCTGAGTTGCTTCAAATAAATCAGGGAATGCCAGACGCACTTGTTTTAAACTAATTTTCATTTTGTTATCTCTTTAGAGGTTATTACGAGAACATATCGTCAGATATGTCGTCAAAATCGTTGATAGGATTAATGTCCAGTGCTGGACGCGGATCGGATTCCGGGACAACGGTAGGTTTACCGTCAGGCCGGGTAATCAGGGACTCTAACTTAGCCCATTTTTTCGGGTACTCTTTTTTGAGCACTTTTTCCGCTTGGGTAGGGCTGATAATCTTCTTGGTGTAGATTTGATCTTGCCTGAGCTTGAGCGTTTTCAACATCACTTCGGCGTCTGTCTCAACACTCCATGATCGGTTACCCTGTTTACCCTCGACTAATTTAAATCCGGGGATAGGGTGCCCGGCATTGAGTTCATCACTGACACGGCCCCGCACCGCCTTGCACCAGCTTTCGATAAAATCAACTTGCTCGTATTTGGCTGCGAGGGTTTGGTTGTCATATTTAGGGATTTGTTCCTTCGCTATCTGAGGCTCTAACGGTTGTGTCAGGTCGTCAAAATCCTCCACAATAGTGCTCCAGATGTGAGCGGCCAGTGCGGGGCAATCCGCCTTGGCTTTACAAAACCGGCACTGTTTTTCGCCCGGTGTGAACGTGTCTTGTGGTAATGTGTCCACCCCTTCACACCGTGCAATCCCAAATATCGTAATGACCGATGCCGCCGCGTCTTTGGCTCGTTCCCCGAACTGGCGCAATTCATCTACACCCAGCACCCATTCTGATACGTGATTTAATCGGGGCTGGTGAATGAACAGCCGTACCGTTTCAAACTCGTACAACATATCAAACTGGTCGAGAGCGCCTAGCGCGTACAACATCAGTTGCTCGTTTTTCTCGGCATCGACCCGCACGCCGCGACCGTATTTCAGGTCATGAATTTGCAGTTCACCGCCGTTAATGATGATGGCATCGGCAGTGCCAAACGAGTTTTCGACGCCAATCACCTCGGAAAAATCAACGCGCTGTTCGATCAATAACTCGTTACCCTGAGCCAGCCCCCAAACCGTCTCGACATATTGTCCTACCGCCTCCACCATTTCGTCATTGACCTGTGGTGTATTGGGTTTGAGCAGTATGTACTGTCCCAAATAATCAGTCGGGAATTACCGGTGATTATCCGTCATTTATTAAACGAATTTGCCGACCAGAACAAGGCTAAGAAGCTGCTACAGGCGCAACGCGACTCTAACGAAGCATTATCGGTAAAATGCCATTCCGATCCCCTGTATAATTTCTGTGCTTACTTAGTCTCGCTGGGGGAAGAATTAGGAATGAAAATGGGAACCAAGAATATTTACCCCAGGGCACCGAGAATCTATTTGTATCACGCCTATTTGTCCTTTATGGAAGCGTATGGGTTTGAAAGACCGCTGACATTGACTAAATTCGGGGATTCCTTGCCTAAAGTGATGCAGGAATATAAAAAGGACTATCGCAAATTTAAAACTAAAAAGGGTTATTACTACAATGTGAATTTAACGGATGATGCTAACGAATGGCTTCCGGCTGTTCCTGAACACTTGAACAAGTAACCCCCCTTATATAAAGTTTTGATGTTAACTGTGCACCCTATGCACTAATTAATATAATATATTGAATTACAATGAAAAAGTAAGGTGTACAGTTGTTATTTAACTATGCACCAACTATGCACCCTGTTCACCTTTTCCTGAATAATTTAGGGGGGCACAGTGTGAACAGTTGGTGCACACCGTATTCACCATTAAAAATTACATATTATCAATGTATTATATGGAAAGTGCACAGGGTGCATAGTTGAGAGGTTCAAAAAGATTTTCAGGGGGTTTCCTCTGGCAGGTAAATAAAAGGCGGGTGAATCTGGAAAGATAAATTGAGTACATCAATGCGTTTTTTATTGTGGCATTACCTGAAATTTAGATTGGGTAATTATCTGATTTCATTTAAGAATGGAAGTTCATCACAAATTTACTGGTGTACTTTTATATACACTGGAATTGATAAGTATTATTGTTATATTCTGCCTGATTGATAGGGGATGTTACGGAGAATTGAGGAATGACACATAAGAAATATAATCCTACTTGGGATGGATATCTTGGCGATTACTTAAATGGGAAAGTGGGCATTAACCAGTTAACGCCTCAACATGAATTTTTTGATGCTATTGGGCTAGAAAAAGTATTGAGGGATAATACCCAATATCACTTTGTCCTCACATTAGCGGAAGCCAAAAGTATTATTGAGGATATCAGCCACCGCCGTCCACAAAGTCCAAGTTATGGATATGCATTTGCAAGAGGTATGGACGAAAAACATCTAAGTTATGAAGAAGCATTTGCAAGAGGTACGGACGCAGGCAACAAGATAAAAAATCCGATGGCACCTGTATTTTCCGTCACTGATCCTATTTCCACTTATGCGGGAAATATCTATGATGCGCATGGGTTTTCTGAAGTTTGCAGAGAGTTTAAGAGCTTGGGCATTAAAGCTACAGAACATGTAGGAAAAAATGGGGAAAAGTATATTCACCTGTCGGGGCATGCAGGTCTTAGGAGTCGTATTATGGGGACACGCTATCGTGCCAAAAACCCCAAAATGCTTGGAATGGGAATAGGGCAGCAGGGGCTTAATGCAAGCGTTGTTAAAGGTGTTAGATTCTGTATTGTATTTTCGATTGCCTATAGATTGATAGAAAGTATTTTTAAGGATGAATATACGCTAGCTGATTTTATCGGAAACATAACAATGGATATGGCTAAAACAGCTATTGTTGCTGTTTCCTCTTGGGCTGTCGGTTCACTTGTAACTGCCACTGCTTTGGTAGGTGGAAGTATTATTGCTGCTGCGGTAATAGTTCTACTTGCTGGTTTTTCAGTAGCTTATATTTTAGATTTTCTTGATAAGAAATATGGGCTAAGTGAAAAATTAATAGCACTTTTGAAAGAAGAAATGAAAAGAAAACCAAGAACACCGGAAGCAGACTTACAATATTTTTTTAATGGATTAGGAAGGTTTAGGTGAATAGTAAATACTTTAAAGTATTAGGTGCGATAATATTATTATTGTTAGTAACATTTATGATTGGTGTCATCATTGATGATGCTGTTTCATTAATATTAATGAAAGATGAAATAACATTTTCTGCCACTGTTGTCATGGTTGTTATGTCTTCACCTCTATTATTTTACGCGTTTTCAGGCTTTGTTTTTTTCTTTATCTTTGATAGGTTACCAAAATTTAACAAGATAATTGTTAACTATCTGGTTAGATTAGCAATTTTATCATTTATCATCAGCTTACCTGTCTCTTTTTATGTTAGCTATAAGTTAAAACGTGATGGTTATCTGACATGCGATAAAATTTCATGGATGTCACCTACTACTTATGTTAAAGATATTAAGTTATGTAATTGAAAAATTTTGTAAATATTCCGTCCTCATGTTTTCGCAAGTTTAGCCTCTGAATGTCAGGGGCTTTTTTATCATTTTTCATGATGTTAAATAGTGTTTTAAGCAGAATAACCAACCACAAAACACCATGAAAAAATTACTCGAATTACGCCAGCAAAAGGCCACTCTTACCGAACAAATGCGCACCCTGCTCACCAAGGCCGAAGGTGAAAAGCGTTCCCTGACCGAAGATGAAGCGAAGCAGTTTGACGAACTGCGCAACCAGTCCGACACGCTGAATACGGAAATCGCCCGTTATGAGTCAATTGCTGATGAAGAACGCAGTCAGGTCAAGAATCAGCCTGCCAGTGAAACACTCAGCAATGACGAACTGCGCCACTATATTCTGACCGGCGAAACCCGTACCCTGTCTACAGGCGTCCCCTCAGGGGGCGGCTATACCGTTATCCCGGAACTGAATAAACAAATCATGCAGCAACTGGCTGATGAGTCGGTCATGCGCCGGATTTGTACCATTAAGACCACCCGCAGCAACGAATATAAACAGTTGGTTTCAGTCGGTGGGGCAGCCGTGACACACGGCGAAGAAGGTAAGGCACGCGGTGAGACGGGCACGCCGAAGATGGAAGAAGTCAGCATCAAGCTGTTCCCGATTTACGCCTATCCTAAAACCACCCAAGAGATTATCGATTTTAGCGATGTGGATATCTTGGGCTGGCTGACGTCAGAAATTGCCGACACCTTCGTTGATACCGAAGAAACTGACCTTGTGAGCGGTGACGGCAGCAAAAAAGCGAAAGGCTTCTTGTCTTATCCCCGTGACACTCAAGCCGATAAGGTACGTGCATTTGGCACGTTACAGAAGCTGGACGCTGCCACGCTTTCCGCCGATAGCCTGATTGACCTGAAATTCTTACTCAAAAATAAATACCGTAAAAATGCGGTGTGGGTAATGAACTCCACGACCGCCGCGCAGGTGCAGAAGCTAAAAAACGGCAACGGCGATTATATCTGGCGTGAGCGTTTACAGGCCGGTGATCCGGATCTGCTGCTGGGCTTGTCTGTCCATTACCTTGAATTTATGCCGGATGGCGTGATTGGTCTGGGTGACTTCAAGCGCGGCTATTTCATCGTTGACCATGAGACAGGCACCCGTACCCGCCCTGACAATATTACCGAACCGGGCTTCTATAAGGTACATACCGATAAATATCTGGGCGGCGGTCTGGTGGACTCCAACGCCATCAAGGTGCTGGAAGTGAAAGCAGCCAGTAAATAAGCGAGAGGGGCGAAAAGCCCCTTTTCAGTCTTGGAGTCCATAAGATGAATAACGATTTTGAAATCCGCACTGCCTCACTGTCTGCCAGTGATAAAAAACTGACCGGCTATGTGATTAAGTGGAACAGCCGATCCCAAATCCTATGGGATGAATTTGTTGAACAATTCGCCCCGAATGCCTTTCGTGCCAGCTTGACGGCAAAGACTGATGTTCGGGCATTGTATGAACATGATCATATGAACCTGTTAGGCCGCACCACCTCCGGTACGTTGCAGTTGAGTGAAGATGCCACCGGACTACGCTTTGAGTTAACCCCGCCTGATACGCAATTAGGGCGCGATGTGTTAACGCTGGTTGAACGTGGCGATATTTCCGGGATGTCCTTCGGGTTCAGGGCATTGAAGGATCAGTGGGATGTGGGTCAGGAACCTTACGTCAGAACCGTCTTAGAAGCCGAATTACGGGAAATCACCATCACTAGCTTACCCGCCTATCCTGAAAGTGGGGTCGAGATTGCCAGGCGTTCACTGAATGCCGCTAAACCCCGTGATGCCGATTTGCGTCATTACTGGCTGCAACTGTCCGAGGTGTAACTATGTGGCCGTTTAAGCGAAAAGACACGTTCACCATTAAATCGCTGTGGTCTGTCTATCGTGATGTGGGAGTTTACTGATGCCGTGGCAACCCTTAAAACGTTGTAGCTACCCGAACTGCCGCGAGAGGGTGAAATCAGGCCGATGTGAACAACACCAACGGGAAACCAGACGTCAGCAGGATAAGCAACGAGGCCCCCGAACCCAACGCGGCTATAGCAATCAATGGGGTAAGTATCGGCTGATGTACCTTAAAGCGAACCCTTTATGTGTGATGTGTCTGAAAGCCAATACCTACACCCCGGCAACCATTGTTGATCACATTATCCCGATAGACGGTGACAGTGATGTGTTGTTCTGGCCTGACTTCAATCATCAATCCGTATGCCATCGCTGCCATAACACCAAGACGTTTACCCAAGACCCGATAACCAAGCAGAAACGCAAGCGCGGTGAATATCGGGAACAGGAAGAAAGCGCGGTGCCGCGTCATGACTGGATGTATCAATCATGAACGAACAAGAAACAAATCAATGAGTTAAAGGCTATTAAAGCACTGTGAACGCTATCGACAATCGAAACAGATTGCGCCTGATAAGCTCACAACGAAGCGCAAGACACAACGTGACAGGGGAGCTAATGGAATGTTTCAGGGATCGTTAGGAGAGCGTACAGAGGGGGTAGGGGAGTCAAACATGACAAATGCCCTGCCTCATGGCACCGCCGCCCCCTCCAATTTTTACGCACGGCACTTTTTTCAATAGCAGTAACTTCATAGGAATCAGAATATTATGGCAAGAGCACCCAAACCCCCGGTTTATTTGAACGACATCGCCGCCGAGCAATGGAAATCAAAAGCCAAAATTCTCAATGAACGGGAAGATCTCAGTCCGGCGGACTGGAACAACTTAGAACTGTATTGCGTCAACTATGCGATTTACCGTAAAGCCGTTGAAGACATTGAAGTGCGCGGGTTCGCGGTGGAAGGTTCACGCGGCGCAGCGACCAGCAATCCGTCACTGAAAGCGAAAGCGGATGCCGAAAAAATCATGATAAAAATGTCGTCGTTGCTCGGTTTTGATCCCGTATCCCGGCGCCGGAATCCGATAGAAAGTGACGAACCTGATGATTTAGACGCACTGATAGCCTGAGTCATACCACGATGAACGCATGGGAACAGTATGCTTTTGCTATCGAAAACGGCACCATTCCGGCCTGTCAGCGGGTAAAACAGGCCGTGAAACGCTATTATAGCGACCTGCATAACCCGCTTTATACGTTCGATAGCGAAGTCGTCGAGCGTTTTATCGGCTTTTCCCGTCTCTGCCCGCACGTCAAAGGCCACTTACGTGGTCAACCCATCATGCTTGAACCGTGGCAGCAGTTTGCCTTTGCTAACCTGTTCGGCTTCAAAGTCAAAGCGACCGGACGCCGAAAATACCGCAGCGCGTATATTCAGGTGCCGCGCAAAAATGCCAAATCCACAGTGGCCGCCATACTGGCTAACTGGTTTTTGGTGATGGAGCAAGGCCAGCAGGATATCTACACCGCCGCCGTGAGCCGGGATCAGGCGCGGATTGTCTTTGATGATGCCCGCCAGATGTGCCTGTTATCCAAGCCCCTGAAAAAACGGGTCGCTATCCAGCAACATAAAGTTACCTACCCAAAGAGCAACAGCCTGTTAAAGCCACTGGCTTCCAAAGCCGCCACGATTGAGGGGACAAATCCTAGTCTGGCCATTGTCGATGAGTACCATTTACACCCCGATAACGCCGTGTACTCTGCGCTTGAATTGGGGATGGGTGCCCGTCCCGAAGGACTCCTGTTCGCCATTACCACCGCAGGCAGTAACGTGATATCGGCCTGTAAACAGCACTATGATTATTGCTGTCAGATACTGGATGGCGAAGAACAAAACGAATCGCTGTTCGCCCTGATTTACGAACTGGACGATGAGAGTGAGATTGATGATGAAGCACTTTGGATCAAGGCCAATCCCAATCTGGATGTCTCGGTAGACAGTGCCGCCCTGCATGACACTATCCAGAAAGCCCGCGGCATTCCCTCACAATGGACAGAGATGTTAACCAAACGCTTTAATATCTGGTGCCAGGGCGAAACGCCGTGGATGGGTGAAGGCGCATGGAAAGCCTGCCAGCAAGATTATGATGAAAATGACCTCAAAGGACTGGAGTGCTACGCCGGACTGGATTTGTCTTCAACAGGCGATATCACCAGTATCTGTTACACCTTCCCGGTGGATAACGAACTGTTATTACTGACCCGTCATTACCTGCCCGAAGCACAATTGCAGAACCCTGCTAACAAGAATCGGGCGGTGTATCGCCAATGGGTACAAGCAGGCTGGATACGTACCACAACAGGCGATTGCATTGATTATGACCGTATCCGCGATGATATTCTTAAAGACAGCCAGCAGTTTGATATCAAGCTGGTCGGCTTTGACACATGGAACGCCACGCACCTGAGAACTCAGCTACAGGGTGCGGGGTTGGACGTTGAGCCGTTCCCGCAAACTTATATGCGCTTTAGTCCCGTAGCTAAATCGGCAGAGGTATTCGTGAATCGCAAGGTCATTCGACACAACGGCGATCCGGTACTTGCGTGGGCAGTGTCCAATGTGGTGATGGAAACGGACGCGAACGCCAATATCAAGCCGAATAAGAAGAAATCCGCGAATAAGATAGATCCTGCGATTGCGTTTTTGATGAGTTTTGGCACATGGCAGATAGAGCATGAAGATTTTGCGTTTAGCTTAAGTAAAGAGCAGCAACTGCGCCTGAACGCGTTCAATGGGATATAACGTAAAAAGTTAAGCTGTTTTACTGATTCGCTTATTGAACCAGATAAAACAATTCGTTAAAGTAGCCCTGCCATCGGCAAAATCCGGTGGTAAGGTTTCGCAGCCTTGAGAAAATACCCCGCTGGTAGAAATATACTACCAGCGTGCTTGCTATCGCCCTTTCAATGGCGGTTCAGACAGGGGAGGCTTTGGCCTCGCCGGTTGGGTATTCTCCGGTACTGCGAACCCTGTCTGGATTGCCACCATCAATGATTAATTAATGGAAGGGGTAGCAGGAATGAATAACGTTAAAAATGACTGGCATCAAGCCGATATTATTGCTGCATTACGTAAGCGCGGTACAACTTTAGCGGCAGTCTCTCGTGAAGCAGGACTCAGTTCATCGACATTAGCAAATACACTTTCTCGTCCGTGGCCTAAAGGCGAATGGATTATTGCAAATTATCTCGGAATTCATCCCTCAGAAATCTGGCCTAGTCGGTATTTTGATATGAACGGTCAGTTCATCGAGCGCAAAATTCGCAGCAAAGCTTTAGAGTAATTTTTTATATATAAGCCTCACATTTGAGAAAAATAATTCCACCATTTCACGCATCATCATCTAACTTATAGTTGTGAGCCGAGTCACAATTTAATCCATTAAATAATTTTTGTTTTTATTGTAATTTTAGGTCTTTAATGTAACTTATTTTCAATAAGTTACATTAATAAACCAGCGTAATTTTGTTGTAAATACATAGATAGCTCTTTTAAGATAAAAAATCATTCTTATCATAAAAATTAATACCTTCAAATTAATACTTAAAATCTGTAAATTATCACGATAATGTGGCTATTTTCTGCAAAAAAAATTCATAAATCGAGTGCAATGAGATGAAAAAAACCACAATAACCTTAAAATAAACCAAAAATAATGCCATTATTAATGTAAAATAAACAGTGAATAGCCATTGATTTTAATGCTCAGTAAGTACAAACTGAATTGAGTGATTGTTTAGATTACGCTTAGATCTAGTGCTCATTCGCTTTTAAGATCTAGGGTAACAACCACAAGCAATTACGGGATTAGTATTGCCTTAAAATCAATAAAATGGAGAGCAAAATGGCATCTGTATATGATTTTGAACGTCAAGTTTTTGGTATTGAAGGAGTTCGACTTGTTATAAGAGGAAATGGTAATTTAACTTTACCTGATTATCCATATCAACGCCGAGCTTCTGACTCTACAACTGTTAGTGAGTTTTTAACTAACAGAATTTACCCTTCTTTATCTGGCAGTAATACACAATTTGTCTTAGTCAGTGGTGATGGGAATGCTAATGTACATGGACTAACTTTGCTAGGAACGCTTCGTAATTCTTACGTTAGATAATGAACAACCACGCCGTAAGCAGCGGAGTATCTCAAAACAGAGCCAGTTGATGGTCTGATTTAAGTTACCATTGATATGATTACTTATTAACTCTAGGTATAAATCAAGCTGGAGTTCACATAAACATAATAAGTATGACTCTCTAAGTTGAATTTGCAAAGTAGCATCAAGCAGGGGCACAAAAAGGGGCATAAAATAAATAAGTAAAAATAAATCCAAATAAATCCAACTAATTCAATTAACTAACTTAACTTACTAGTCCCGCCTTGGAAATATAAAATTCACTGATAATACAGTGAGTTAGGGGATAAAAAGAGCCACCGTAAGGTGGCTTTTTTCTTGGTTTTAAACTGCACGAAAATTCAAAATTGGCAGCAGATTGGCAGCGGTAAAAGCGTATTTACATATATCGCCACCTTACTGGCGGGAGAGCACAATACCGCCAGTGGCAATATGAGAGCGCTGGATGAGGCCAGAGGCCGTTATCAGTTTGTCGGCAAGAGCTTAATTACGCTGCCCGATCAGGTTAAATATGTTGGTGAAGGCGCAGGCATTAAGGCCATTACCGGCGGCGATCTGATTGAAGTTGACGGAAAATATGAGAAGCAATTTTCTACCATCATTAAAGCCGTAATATTAGCCACCAATAACGAACCCATGAGCTTTACAGAGCGCAATGGCGGCATTGCACGGCGGCGGGTGATATTCCCCGTTTAATATTCCGGTCAAAGAATCCGAGAAAGACCCGCAGTTGCCGGAGAAAATCAGTCGGGAACTGCCGGTGATTATCCGTCATTTATTAAACGAATTTGCCGACCAGGATAAGGCTAAAAAACTGCTACAGATGCAACGTGACTCGAACGAAGCGTTAACGGTAAAGAGTCATTCCGATCCATTGTATCGCTTTTGTGGTTATTTGGTATCCGCCAATGATGTTACCGGTATGAAGATGGGCAATAAGAATATCAGCCCACGGGCACCGAGAATGTATTTATATCATGCTTATCTTTCTTTTATGGAAGCGCACGGCTTTGAACGTCCGTTAACACTGACTAAGTTTGGTGAATCACTTCCCAAAATTATGCTGGAATACCGGAAAGAGTATCGGAAAATGCGTACCAAGAAAGGTTACTCTTATAACGTCGAGTTATCGGAAGAAGCAGAAGAATGGCTACCTTCTGTGCCTGAGTGTCGAGACTTTAAATCACCTGCATAAAACTTTTGGTTTTAGGTCTGCATTCTATACACCATTTTAATTATCCTACTGTATTTAAAATAAAATAATAGATGTATAGTTATTTTTTAACTATACATCAACTATACATTCTCTTCATTAGTGTAAAAAATGGGTGAACAGATGATACAGTTAGTGAATATCATATTAATTGTATCAAACCCAGATGTAGCAAGGCTTTCAGGGTATTGTGCAGAGGGTGGATAACTGAGAGGGTGAAAAAGATTTTTAAGGGGTAGGAAATAAAAGTTTTTATCTAAACCTTCGTTGTATTAGCCATCACTTGCTCTGGCAGTACGCCCCCTCAAACAGAAAAGGATGTAAATACAGTAAATAAGACATAGTAGAGAACGTTCTCTTCTGGCTTTGTGCCTTCTACAGGAAGGTATTTGGGCGGTTATGAGCGAAAAGCGGAAGTACGAAACTGTTTTCACCGCCGAGGGTGCATTACTAACATTGCCGTGTGTTAATCAACGGGGAGCAGGTCATATAGCAGAATCAACATAACCTGACATATTTAATATGCTCCGTAAACAACTCATCAACTGAACCTCTTTTTTGCCTCCTTATCGCTTTTGCTCCGCCCCATTTGTGTTCTATAGGGTTTAAATCCGGACTATAAGCGGGAAGCCATTCCAGTTGACATCTGCTGTCTGCTATAGCTAAATCAATATAATTAGGCATGCTCCACATGTTCCATAAACAACTCATCAATTGAACATCTTTCACGTCTTCTTATCGCTTTTACTTCGGCCCATTTGTGTTCGATGGGATTCAAATCCGGACTGTAAGCAGGTAACCACTCCAATTGGCATCCGTGGTCTGCTATCGCTTTTATCGTGTCATTTCGTTTATGGAATGAGGCATTATCCATGACAATTACTGTCCGGCTTGGGAGCTTTGGCAATAAATCTTGGGTCATCCAGGCATGAAAAACATCCGCATTAATGCTCTCTGCAAACAAGCTTAAGGTGATGAAGGTCTTTTTGATGATGGCGCCAATGGCATTAATGCGACTTTTAGCGTGCCAGTCGTGTGTGCCGAAACACCGCAGCCCTTTCGCCGAATAACCGTGTGTGCGTGGCATAGACTGCGCAAAACCGCTTTCATCCAGATAAACAATCGATTTGCCCGCGTGTTCATAGTGGCGGATACGCTCGACAAACGCCTGACGAGCCTGTGCGTCAGCTTTGGGGTGTTTTAGCTTTTTTTTGACGGTGATATTCAGCCGTTTCAAGGCGTAATGGATAGCTGATTGTGAGACGCCCAGCCGTTTTGCCCTTTCCCATTGATAGTCATCGGGGTCATTTCGGACATCGGCGATAAGTGCCTCGTCACTAATTTTAGTGGGCGGTTTATCACGCGTCATACAGGGCGCTATTTTGTGACTCCACCGAAACAAGGTGCGGATAGAAACCTCAAAGTGGTTGCTTGTTTGCTCGAATGTCAATGAATGTTTGTCTTTGTATGCCCGTACTCTTTTTCGGAAATCCAGACTGTAACCCATCTCAATTCTGCCTTGTTATTGGAAGTCACAGACATTATGACATAGTATTATGATTCTGCTATATGGGGTTGAAAATTACCCCATCATCATATGAGAAGTTGCGAGAGATACGTGAGGTTGTAAAAGTAGTCTGCCCGACATGTAAGGGAAAATCGACTGTTCGCCATTCCTGCCGTTGCAACGGTCGCGGAGAGGTATTGGATAAAACACAAACTGAGTTGATCGGTATTCCGGTTTATAAAACCTGCCCTAAATGCTCAGGACGCGGTTACTCTCGGTTGCCAGCCGAAGAAGTTAGAAGGGCCATTTGCGACTCGGTGATAGAAATAAGCCAGCCAACATGGTCACGAAATTTTAAGCCCTTCTATGAATCGCTGATAGAGGAGTGTTTTACAGAGGAGGCTGTTGCTGATTTTGTTCTATCAAAAATCACAAAAAGAGAAATTAATTTCTCTTAATAAAATTTTTGTGGAACTTTAATGTTGATTTGTTGAATAAAATAACCCATCGTTACTCTAACGATGGGTTATTGCCTCTCATTGAAACAGAATAGAATTATCAGGCCTCGCCTCGGCGGAGTTTTTTTATTGCTCTATATCCAACACGGGATATTCAGAATTAGCAGTAAAATTTGAATTTACAACTCACAGAATCACGTACTCGACTAATAGGAATATTTTATAATACGAAACCCTATTTTAATGCGTATTAATTCTGTTAACGGATGTTAAATTGAGATAAAAACACAACCTAAGTAATATTAACTGGCTTAGCAGTAGGATGAAATGACCACTAACGAATAATAAAGTGAGGGATTTATGTCTGAGGTTAATAAGCTGGATAATAAACAATGCCCGTTTGATCCTGAGCAATATAAAGCTCATGTTACTGTCAGTTATAAAATTGACAATGATGTATCTGCGCCAGTCGGTTCTTTCCCTTGGGCAATGATTCAAGTGTATTTGGGGAATAATGTACGTCGTAATGTCTGGGATGCTAATACCTACATTTACGGCGATAATATTGGAAAAGATGACCAGGCTGTTAAACAGGGAAATAAAGAGGGAACTTTTGCTTGGAATCCTGAGCAACAAGACATGCTGGCTTGTGATTGGACAAAGATGGGTTGTATGCTGTCTTTTGATCTTGAGATAGGGACTAGCAAGTATGGTAATGGTGAGAGTCAAGATTGGGGGTATATGACCAAAGCGGGGGATTTAAGTTCGGGTGAATCTACTTTTGGTGTTCTGACCAATCTTCAAAGCACCATAGGTGTTGGGGGTATCTCAGATTTCAGGTTATATGAAAGCACTATCGGTACTTTTGATAATATAGTATTGCTAGTTGACACCCAAAACCAACCAGACTTAGGGAGTAAAGCTCTTGAAGTAACGGCGAATGGTTTAACGTATAATCTTGGCTCAACCTCAAAGTCTACAACTGATTTCGTCTATACCTCTGACGGCGCAAAACAACTAGGCGACCTACTGAAACAAAACGTAGGTAATACGCTGCATTTTTTCTTCAACTGGAAATAAATCTACACCCTGAATCTCAAGGCCTCGCACTCGCGGGGCTTTTTCATTTCTACCCGTAATCAACAATGGGTATGGCTGAATCCGATCGGGGGCAGGTCAACATAATTCCCCCGAATTCGAGGGAATCTAGTAGTCTACTTTTTATTTTCGCCTTTTTTCAATTTAAGCCCAAAGAGAACAAGCCCAATAGCCAATAAGCTTTCGACGGTACCCAGTAAAAAATCATCATATTGAATAAATCTAATACTCGCCATAAAAAGTAATATCACACCGGCAAGAATGAATTTAAATGACTTTTGTTTGAGTGGGTTTTTATCGTTCGGTTGCATAAAAATCCTTTTGTATTAAATGTTAAAATCTAGCATGAGTATCACATGTTCGGTCATTCCGAACAACTCAACCTGTCGGTGAGACCGACTAGTTCAAATTCAAGGCTGCGCATGGAGTGGCCTTTTTTGTTACCTAATTTGCCACCGCAATCACTCTCAGTACCTCCGTATCCACGCATTTCTTCTAGCAACCTATTAACTCAACTCACAGGGGCGACTATCTCACCCCACGGACGCCCATTGTTCAGATGGGGTGGAATATGCGCATGACTGAAAAAAACACAGAGTTTTGGGCGTATGCCTGGGACTGGATAATGATAAATGCCCCGCTCATTGCGGGAATGCTGCTGGCGGCGGTAACCGCATTCACGCGTGAGAAACGAAATGGTGCGGGTTGGATGGCGTCATTGGCTGAAGCGGCGATTTGTTCGTTTATCAGTATTGGGATTATTACCGCACTGGAATATGCGAATTTGCCGCTCAGTCTGGCGCAGTTTTTTGGTGTGTTCATCGGATTTTTAGGCACCAAAAAAATTGGGGCGATTATCGAATCCGTATTTATTTTTCTCAAAAATAAATTTGGGGCGAACCGATGAGTAGAGGCGTACGTAATCACAATCCGGGCAACATTCGCCACGGTGATAAATGGCAGGGGCTGCGTGCGCACCAGACAGACGATGATTTTTGTCAATTTACGGCGCCGGCGTGGGGCATCAGGGCGATGCTGAAAATTCTGCGTAATTACGAACGCAAATATGGCGATAATACGATCCGTCAGTTTATTTCCCGCTAGGCACCAAAAATAGAAAACGACACTGAGGCATACATTAATTATGTGAGTCAGGCGGTCGGTATTGCCAGTGATGCAGTGATTGATGTCAACCATCAGGAAACGATGACTGCATTAGTCAAGGCAATGATACGGATGGAAAACGGTCAGCAGCCGTATTCCGATAATGTTTTCACGCGGGCATTTGAATTGCTATGAAAATGAAAATGAAATTGATGGCTGCGATAGTTGGTATCGGGCTGATAGGCATGGTCGTCCATGCCATCTACTCAGTGTATGCAGAGAACGAGCACCTAAATCAGCAAAATGCCTCACTGAAACAGCAAAACCAACGCCAGCAACTCATCACCGATAACACCTATCAATCCATCAGGTTATTCAATGACATCTCACGAATTAATAGCGAAAACCGGAACCGGTCAGCCGTGGATTCTGAACAGAGACAAACGGCCATCAAAACCGTGGTTGCCAATCATGATTGCGCCAATCGCATTGTGCCTGATGGGGTTGCTATCCGGTTGCAACAACACGCGAACCGAATACGTTCCGCTGCCACTGATACTCATTCCGGCGCCTCTGCTCACTGACTGCCTACCGCCCGTGATACCCGATGCAATGACATGGCGTGACAGTTTGTTACTGAATGAACAGTTACTGACAGTGATTGAACAGTGCAATCTGGATAAACAGGCAATAAGGGAAATAGACAAAAACAGACTGCAACCTCAGGAATGATACTGGGGGAAGCAGGAGCCATCCTGTCTCCTGCTTGATTGTTATTATGCACAGTAACTCAACGGTTGATCCGGATTTACCACAATACAGGTAGCTATACACTCTGCATATCCTATGGGTGACCAAGCAAAGGGTAAGCAGAGATTAGCATAAGTCTGCATCGAAGCTAAAAGAGTCGAGCCTGCTACTAGGCAAAGAAGAAGATATTTTTTCATTTTACTCACCATATATCACTGACTACACCAACGAACGATAGACCTAATAACCCTATCTCCACTCAAAAACAAGCGAATAATTCTTAACAATTGATTAACATTTGAAACTAAACAGAATATTTTTTTACCCACTCCCTTGAGTGGTTAAAGGAATACCCATGCCATCAGTTAACGCTGGTGGCATTTTTGTATCTGCATTTCACCGCGCACCGCAGCGCTAATCTCAACATCGAGCCTTTATTTAGGAATGAGCCTTTGAGGGATCAGCTAAAACTGATGCTACTCGATGGGCTGATCTCCTATTGCGGCAAAGGTTCATTACCTAAGTAAGGATAAGCATCGTGAGAGAACTATCGGTTTTTAATACTCCTGTTCGGGTTGGTGATGATGGCTATATCCCAATCACTGATAATTGTGAATTTTTAGACCTCAACTGACAGTTTTATGTATATTTAACAGGTAATAGTTGAGGTTAATATGAACAAGAAAGAAGAACAGGAAGTCAGAAGAAAGCTCAAAATATTAGCTCATGCAGCAGAAGGAAGTAACGTCAGTAAAACATGCCGTTATTGGGGAATATCCCGGGATACTTTTTACCGCTGGAAAAAGGATTATGAGGCCAAGGGGGAAAAAGGGTTAATTAATAGCAAACCCTGCCCGGAAAATCCGGCTATCCGTGTTGCCCCTATCATTGAAGAGAAGATCTTATATCTACGCAAAAATTATCATTTTGGGAGTGCCAAAATAGCGTGGTATTTGGCCCGATATCATGACCTGAAAGTTTCTTTGTCAGGCGTTTACAGTGTTCTGTGCCGTCATGGCCTTAACCGACTTCCTCAAAATCTCAGAAAGCGTCAGGTCAAATCGATTAAACGGTACGAAAAGAAAACCCCAGGGCACCATGTTCAGGTTGATGTTAAATTCTTAAACTTCAAAGATGAAAATGGAAATAAAGTACGCAGATTCCAGTATACAGCCATTGATGATGCTACGCGTATCAGGGCACTGAAAGTTTATGAAAAACATAATCAGGCTTGTGCCATTGATTTTATTGATTATGTCGTAGCGAAATTCCCTTTCAGAATAAAAATGATCCGCACAGATAATGGACACGAATTTCAGTCCAAATTCCATTGGCATTGTGAAGACCTGGGACTTGAACATGTGTATATCAGACCAGCCAGCCCCAATCTTAATGGGAAAGTTGAACGTTCTCATCTTACCGATAAACAAGAGTTTTACCAAATACTGAACTATAAAGGAGACGTAGATTTAGAGGCTAAGTTGGCAGAATGGGAGGCGTTTTACAACTATGACAGACCACATGGTGGCTTGAAAGGTAAAACGCCTTATGAGACTCTTGTTGAGAAAATGAAAGCTTAAAATGATCTGTCAGTCGAAGTCAGGGATCTCACAGGTAACAGATTGTCTTTACCCATTTTTTCTAATCGCTCTTTTCTGACGCCTTCAATGATGCTAGTGATGTGAATATCAATATTCTGCAAATCAGTTTGTGCCATCCCGATAACAGATTCCAGCGTGGTATTGATGGCAACAGCGCGGGATCTCATGTGGTCTTCTGGTATGGTGAGATATTTTTGAAGACTTTTTGAAAGCGTGAACGCCTCACGGCTGCATTTAAACAACCTTCTGCTTGTAAGGGATTTAACAATTTCTGTGTCAACATGCAAAGTAAAAGATACTGATGCGTAAGACTTCGGCTTTATCTTTCTTCTAGTTGTTCGGTTGGTAACTGCGGTATTTTCCGTGTCTGCCATGTTATTTTTCTCCAAAAACCTAAAAATAGAACCTATATCATACATTTTTAAAAAAATAATGCCTGTCACTTACTACAGAAAATCAATCAAAATTAACGTTGATTTTTCATTACGAAAGAGCCAAAACGAAATGGTTTTTTAAGCGTCTGAATGACGCTATTTACTAGTACTACAGCCGTAACAATAGTAAAACCAATGCATTATCTGATACTCAAAAAACAAAGAAATAACATCAATTCAAGCTGTTCTATGGGATTATTCCCTATCGAGAAGAGTGAATACGGCTGTAGTACTAGTACGTTAAACTGTGTCGTCCTCACCAATGAGGGAAATATATCATCTCGATAGCACGGTCCCATTACGGTCCTGATTATGTAGCAGGACGGTGAGATTACGGTGAGGGTTTTGATATGTCCATTTATCATAATTTGATATATCGCTAGCGGTAATAATCCATCATTAAATTGATATTATTAAATAATTTCACTATCAGTGCAGAATTTAAATTGTGATGTATAGCTTTGCGGGGCAAAGTGACGGTCTCGGAGAACAACAAGATTACAACAAGGCATGGGGCAAGGATTAACGGCAAGATTACGGCAAGGCTGAACGGTAAGGTTTTATATACGGGATTTTCCCGCGGCACCGTTGGTCACTAAGTCAATGACCAATGGCAGAAGTTATTCCGTCTCTGTGCGGGAATTAAGCGTTATCAATGCGTTATACTATCCGTAATCTCAGCAGCCAGCAGGTGATCCATGCGCACATACCGAAAAACAAAGCCCGTCACAGCCACAGTAACCGGAATTGTCACCAAATCGTCTCAGCGAGTTAAGACGGCAACCGGTAAGGTAATGACAACAATGACTATTCAGGCAGAGAGCGAACGCCGCAGCCCTTATCCGTTAACGCTGGTGGCCTATGATGACGATGCGCTGCCACTGATGACCTGCCAGAAAGGAAACAGGATTACCGCCACTGGCTGGCCTCACTGGTATAACGGTTATCAGCTTACTGGGGTGACTATAAATGCATAATTTGCTGATATGTATAATGACTAAAGCCTGAGTCATATCCTCTGCATTATCTGCATGAAGTTACCTGATCTGCAGATAAAAATAGCGGTTAAGTATCTTTAATGGTGCCGGATATACGAAGTGAAAAGAAAATTAAAGCAAAAAATAACGATGGGGTATAAAGTATTTGATTAAATATTTTGTATCAACTATCTGATGCGGAGGTGTTATGCCTTTACCCGAACGCTTAAAACCCATGAAAGTCAATCGCGCTAAAATCAGCGAAATGACTGAATTGTTGCAACGAATCACTAAGAAAATTGATAGCGGAGCAACAGAAAGTGATGCTGAACTTAACTCTATGATGATGAATTGGAATGCCCAAGTGGTAATCCCTCATGAATTTTCTGATTTTCGTGATTATAGTTCATGGATAAGCGCGAAAGAGTTTACCCGCTCAGCCTTTAACCAGGTAAAGTACATTAGTGATCTAACCTATAGTGAATTGGTATCTGTCATTGATTTTATATGTAATGCAGAAGGTAAAGAATCCGAGCATTCATATACGCTTGATTTACTTGAAGTGAATTTTGATGCGAATCCTTCAGATTTAATATACTGGCCTAATTTATGGTTCAATAACGAAGAAGTGGATGATTTATCACCGGAAGAGATGGCTGCTTATTTAATGAAAAAAGCCAATCGACACTTACCTGATTCGCCACCAGTAGAATTAAAATATCCGGTACCTGAAAGCGTATCAGATTGATTTTTATCATGACGCAAATTTGCGTTATGTCCTCCGCATCACAGATACCCCTTTCTCCCCAGTGGGGTAAAAGTGATGATCCAGATTTGGATCATTTCAACCATGACCGTTAGTGTCTGGCTTCCTCAAATTGAGGTTTCCGGAATTATCAATCAGTTACCATATTTACCGGAAACCGCCGGTGGCGTTCTCCCAAAATATCAACGGGTTATCGATATCAGGTTTAACAATGTGCCAGCAAAGCCCGGACTGAAATGGTAATTTAGGTAAGTAGATGACCCCGGACGGGTAAAAAATGGGTAGACAGCAAAAATGGTACTGTCTACCCACTGAAAGCCTTGTGGTGCAAGGGCTGAGAGCAATTAGGTAGACAGGTAGATAACCAAAGCCCATTTTTCTGTAAACACGCACACGCATCGACACGTCCACGCTATAAGGCGTTTTGAGTTGACCTAACGAACTGCCGGTCTGTATTTTTCTTATTCGGATACAGGCATATGAAACACTGGCTAAATAACCAGATATCGAGTTGTTATGTACATTGATACTATAAGAAAACTGAATGAATTCTATACTTCAATTTGCGTAGTAACTTACAAAAGGTGATGGCAATGGATAATTTACGATATCAAGCTTTTGGTGAAATTAATTTAGATGATACTTTTTTCTCATTCCTTAAATTGGATTATAAACATGGTTTTATCGATTGGTTTGAAAGTAAATCTATAAAATCAAATGAAAAAGCATATGTGTTATATGAAGGCAATGAACGTATAGATGGTTTTTTATATTTAAAAATAGAAAATGGAATTATTGATGATGTTTTATCACCAATAAAAGATGGTAAACATTTAAAGATAGGAACATTTAAATTTAACCCTAAAGGAACATTACGTGGACAAAGATTCCTAAAGAAAATTTTTGACAATGCTATTTCATTTGGAGTTGATGATATATATGTCACTGTTTTTGAAAAGCATGATTATCTAATTAGGCTTTTCAAGAAATATGGTTTCCATGAATGTGCTTTAAAAGAAACATCTAATGGTAATGAAATTGTGTTATTAAAGGAACTTTCATTTGATGAGTCAACCGGAGATATATTATGTGACTACCCTAGCCCGTCGCTATATGATCACCGCAGAAGTTTTTGATGTTCAACAAGCCATAGAATTGGGTCTAGTTCACCAACAAGCTTCCGAGTCCAATCTGAACGAACTCCGAGATAATTGGATAAAGTTGATACAAAAGACCGCTCCGCATGCATCACGAAAGATCAAGTCCATGCTCACACGATTGAGTACACAGGATGGTTTGCATAACGAACAAAAAGCAAACATTCGACTCATGTCTGAAACTCGTACTTCTTCCGAAGGCCAAATGGGGCTACGAGCTTTCCTTGAGAAACGCCCTCCCCCCTGGAGCTAAATGGTTATATGAATCACCAGGGCAATCGAACCTAAAATTCCTTGGCAAGGATTTAATATCATGAATCCATATAGGTTTAAAATTCTATCATATTTCCCGCTTATCAGCATTATCATTGTATCGATTTGTGCGGTTATCTTTGGCTGTAAAGGGGGTGATGCCATTATTGAAGAAAAAAAAGATTGGTTCAGACAATTTCTGGATTTCCCCTAAGTCATAATACCTTTAACGATGTGATAACTCGGCTCAATCCACAAAAAGTTATAGTGGTATATTGAATCTAGACACTTCAAAAGATTATTAACCTTATTTAACACAACAATGAGGTATGATCATGAAATTGAAACCAGCCAAACGCTAATATTCCGTTGAGTTTAAGCTCAACGGGTTGAGCGATGGAATATGGCCTTTGTACGTTTTAATGCGTGACCAAAAAAGGTAACCATTAACCAGCTCCTACTTGACATGTGATGTTAAGACTGAGTTTTCACTTATATTAGCGTAACACGCTTATTTTTTTGTCTATTTTATAATTAAAGAGTGTTGACATGTGAAAAAACGGCTAACAAACCAATTTTTATTGGTCAATGGTATGTCAGTGAATGGTTACCTAGGAGTAAGTATGCAAACAAATAATAATTTTTTTTACTTTAAAGAAATTGTAAAACTAGCTACACCAATCTTAAGTGTACGCATTCTCTATATCGCTGTGGGTTTTATCGGTATGTTATTTATTGCTCATCTTGGCAAGCAAGAGCTGGCTGCTAGTGCATTAGTAGCTGCATTGAGTAACACTATAATGGTTGTTACCATGTCGCCGTTGCTAGCTGTCGGTATCACTGTTAGTCGTTATTATGGACAGAATGAGCTTCGCGAAATTGGCATGGAAATCCGGCAGGCTTGGTTGGTTAGTATCGTTCTCGGTGTTATTGGTTCGTTGGTATTCTGGAACTTAACGAAATTGTTGGTATGGCTGCATCAGCCTATTGAGCTAGTGCCGCTGATTGACCCTTATTTTCGTGCAATGGCATGGAGTGTAATTCCTTCTTTACTATTGGCAAGTTGTCATCAAATGTTTTTTCCTCTTAAGAAGGGATATTTTGTCGTGGTATTAAGTGCACTGAACCTGGGTTTCACAATATTGCTTGGCTATGTTTTAATTCATGGTTACGCTGGTTTGCCTACATTGGGTATGGCTGGCTGGGCCTATGGCATATCAATTGCTAACTGGACTCTCGCGATTAGTGTTTTTATTTATTTATACTTTTCCAAAAATTTCACTAATTACCACTTGTTTGATTTCAAGGTGCTATGGGATCCAGCACGATTGGTGGCTTTTTTTCAGATTAGTTTCCCTATTACAATACAGTTTGCCAGTGAATTGCTGATTTTTAGTACGATTAACATTATGGTCGGTTGGCTCGGAGTGGGTGCTTTGAGTGTTCAACAGATATTGATCCAGTGTTCTACCGTAGCTCTAATGATCCCTATGGGAATCGGTCAGGCGTGCACGATTTTAGTCAGTTATGCGGTTGGCAATGGTGAATATAGTCTGATAAGAAAGATTGGTCATGTCGGTCTGATACTAGTATTCAGCTGCATGATAGCTATCGCAGTTGTATATTTGCTAAATCCACTTACGATTATCGGTTTGTATATCAACCTGGGGGCAGAAGAAAATGCGGCTCTGATCGAGCTGGCAAAGGTCATGTTGGCTATCGTTGCTTTTTCTCAAGTTGCTGATGCTGTGCGTAACTTACTGATAGCAGTGTTACGTGGTTTGAGTGACGTCTGGTATCCGATGTGGGTTAATATGGGATTGCTCTGGACATTCGGCCTTCCTGTTTCTTATTTACTGTCTTTTCCTTTAAAACAAGGTCAGCAAGGTATCAATATTGGCTTCCTTATTACATTTTTACTCGGGGCAATCCTGATGATGGTGCGGTTTTTTCGTAAAACTGCCGATATGGAGCATGGCAAAATATCTGGCAAATCGATTAATAATTAAACTTATCAAATGCCTTGTCATATCATAACAGTGAAATTCTTATATTTCTCATAGAGGGTAAGACATCAGGGTGAGGGAGAGCATCTCATTATCAGCGCTGGCTATGGTATGCTTGGGAATCCCGTCTGAAACGCATTGTAGCCCATGTTTTGGTGATCGTAGTCGAAAGACGTTAGACAAGCTCCTTGCCCTTTTATCGCCCCTTAATCTTCGGTTTTACTGCACGGACAATTATGCTGTTTATGACAGCCTTCCCGAGGAAAAGCGCCTGACTGGAAAGACGTTTACTCAACGTATAGAGAGAAAGGATTTAACGCATCGTACCCGAATCAAAAGGCTGAACAGAAAAACCATCGGTTATTCAAAATCTGAAGAGATGCACGATAAAGTGATAGGAACCTTTATTGAATATAAACATTATCTTGAATACCCGACTCAATTATTTAATACACGACTAATTATTCTGGTCATGTATACTCAACTTATAATAAAGAGGAATTATGCGGTTTAACTCAGTGGATAAACTAATTAATGATAATATATTCATTAAATTTAATAAGTTCTGTAACCACACTGACCTCTTTGTCAAAGTGGAAGGAATGCCGGTGGATCCATCAAAATGAAAACGGCTATTTCATTGATCACTGATGCTATTGAAAAAAAAGAATTATATAAAACAAAACAATTTATTGAGTCGAGCTCTGGCAATCTTGGTTTGGCATTGAGCATTATAGCCGCTTCAAAAGGATTGCATTTTACCTGTGTAGTCGATAAAAATACTTCCGCACAGAACATTAAAATGATGCGCGCGTTAGGTACACATGTGATCATTATTGAACAAAAAGACGAACAAGGCGGTTATCTAGCTAATCGTTTGGCTCATATCCGCTCCGCTATCGAAAGTGATCCCGGTCTAATTTGGCTAAATCAGTACCAAAACATGGCTAATCCGGCAGTGCATTTCGAAATGACGGCTAGATCTATTCTGACCGAGTTCAATAAAGTTGATTATCTGTTCATTGGAGCTGGTACTACGGGCACTTTGATGGGGTGCGCGAATTTCTTTCGCCGTTACTCCCCTCAAACTCAGTTGATTGCCGTTGATTCTATAGGTTCCGTTACTTTTGGTACTTCTGGTCAGACCCGCTACCTGCCGGGGTTAGGCTCTAGCGTAAAATCATATTTTTTTGATAAGAGTCAGGTTGATATGATGATCCAAATTCCTGAAGAGGAAACCGTGATCAGTTGCCGAGATATCGCACGTCGTTTCGGTTATCTGGCCGGAGCTTCAACTGGCACCGTGTTAGCAGCCGTGAAACGCGTACAACCTCAAATTAGAAAAGATGCCATTGTGGTGGCGATTTCACCCGATATGGGTGGCAATTATGTCGATACTATCTACAACGATGAATGGTGCGATCTCACTTTTGGTACTAGGTTGTGTCCCTTAATTATATAACCGCTTGTAAAAGAGTCGAATACAGCCTAATTTCACCATCGATAAATAGTTCCGGGCGGTTTTTTCGTAACGGGTTGCGATACGCCGATTCCCTTTCAGAAAACCGAAACAGCGTTCGACCACATTCCGGTCACGATAAGCCTGTTTATCAAATTTTGTGCGGCCATCAGTACTGCCTTTTTCATTGATTTTATACGGAATAATGCTCTTGACCCTCAATTTACGCAGATAACCGCGCAGTTTTCCGCCCGAATAACCTTTATCGGCCAGCACGGCTTTGCCACGTCGTTTCATGAAACCATTTTTGCGTTGGACGCCAATGCCATCGAGCAACGGAATGGCGGATTGACTTTCATGGGCTTGCCCTGCGGTCAATATTAGGTTGAGGGGAAAACCCTTTCGGTCTGTTGCCAGGTGGATTTTGGTGCCATAACCACCGCGTGAGCGACCCAGCGCATGATCGTCAGCGATATCGGGCTGTTTTTTTTCGCGCCGGCGGCCTCTTTACTGGCGCGAATATGGCTGCCATCTAGGCAAATTTCAGTCCAGTCAATCAAACCTTTTTCATCCAGAACGGACAGTAACCGATTAAATATCTTGTTGATAATGCCCGATTTTGACCAACGATTAAATCGGTTATAGACCGTTTTCCAAGGCCCATAGCGTTCCGGTAAGTCGCGCCACGGTGCTCCAGAGCACAATACCCAGAACATCCCATTCATCACACGACGGTGTTCAACATAGGGACGTCCTGCCCGTTCTGAATGAACCAGGGGCAAACAAGATTCTATCAATATCCATGCGTCATCAGGAATGTCGTAGCGTGCCATCATCTTTTCCTATATTGAAAACCGTTTAGATGATAATACTACCAATTTACATTAAGGGACACGGCCTAGTTGGAAAATGATTGAAAAAATATTTATATAAAAGGAATAAAATATGCCTGACCAACAAATGTGTTTTGAAGTGATTACTGGTGATTTTATCAGTAAGGTTATCTCCGATTCTCGACGAAATATTATCGATCTGATTCGCCAGAGCTATCTGATCCATCACCAAGATAAAACTGAAAACCCTGACAGTTGTTTTCTGCATTTTAAAAATAAGCCAGAAGCAAGGATAATCGCGCTGCCAGCGGCCACTGACATCTCCGTTTCTGGCATTAAGTAACCGTCTTAAACGTCAAGAGCTGAAGTTAATTATTTTTGCTTTATATTTTTCATCGTAAGGTTGCTGCGTATGCAGTACACCATAACAAAGATGCACCAACTTTCTCATTGCCGCACCTAATGCCGACATCTTCACTTTCCCTTTGCTAACAGACGTTCATAGAGCGCTTTAATATGGCTATTTTTACTGATTGCTGTCAGTGCTCCCATATACAATTTTGCTCTGATATTTGATGAACCTATCTTTGATAGCCGTGCTCGTCCATGGACGGAAGTTCCTGAGCGGCGTTCGACCGGAACAACGCCGAGATAAGCGGCCAGTTGCTCTGCGCTCTTAAAATTATTTCCTCGTAACACAGCCAGCATATTCCAGCCAATTTGTTTCCCTATCCCATCGATAGACATGAGAAGTTTAAGGTCACTTTTTAGTCCAGGATGTTGCGCTATATGGCTGGATATCAGACGTTCTATTTTGGCAATTTCGCCCTTCAGGTATTGATTAACTAACGACAATGAATCCATAACCTCCTGAACTTCCTCAGTAGATTTCAATGTATTCAGGTGATTATCAATTCGTAGTTTATCATTTAGCAGGCTATTTCTGTGTTGCAGCAACGCTCTCAGCTTCCGAATTTCTTCTGCCGGGGGCGCCCAGGCCTCAGGTTGCTTCAGGCAACCATAAGATGCCAGAACATAAGCGTCTACCGCATCTGTTTTTGTGAAGATCCCCATTGCTTTGGCAAATTCGCGACTGCGGCAGGGATTTATTACGGATGTCAGAATCCCCATATGTGATGGTAGCTAATCACCGCACCAGGAAAGATACAAGTTCCCTTCAAGGGATTATTTTGAAATTTTATTTAGTAGTCAATGTCAAGCCTAACTCAATAAATGTATTCAGGATCAAAACTACATTTATGGGAGCTAATGGTGGAGAGATTCTAATCAGAGATAATGATAATTCTATGGAATGAGTAAATTATTGGAGTAGGTTTTCCTTCATACACCACATAATCATCCGTACAATAAAACCGAATCATTTCACAGACAAACGGGATATTATCCCCGTCAAGAGACAGTGCAAGTTGGTAGCCTTCAAGCAAGGTTTGTAGTTTGAACCAGCCTTCCCATCGCCTCTGCCAGCCAACTATTCCGGTTCGCTTACTGTCATCCAACCTGAGAGCTTCCCTAATTTTAAATAGGCCCAATGTAGGCTGGGTACTTTTGTGGGGAGGTGCCTTGACTCCGTTTTCAGCCACAGTAATTTCCACGCGACCGAGCTCAATAAACTTTCACACTCTATTTTTTTGCACGCTCTGTTTGTAAACTAAGATAGCGCAACTGCTGGATACGAACCGCAATAAACGCTAATACAACGATCATTCGTTCCAAATTGTTTTTGCTTTGCATACGAAGTTCTTCGACTTGGGTTCCCCCTGTTTTCCATGATTTATGAAAATCCTCGATTAACCAACGCTTCTCATAATACTCAAGGATTTTCTGTGCTTGCTCAGCTGTTGTAACAGGTTCACTGGTTAAAAGGTGCCAACATAATCCTTCATTATCACCTTGTTTCTGACAACCAACATAAAAAAGTGAGAGGGAATGACCCGTTTTATTTGAGGGGATTTTTATTGAAATCGGCGCAAATCGACTATTACAGATGGCATCTCTTGATTGACGACCGCCTTTTTGTTGAACATGAACGCTCCGTTCCCCAGCACGGCATAGCGATGCACTAAATGGGTGAAGTCTATCATCAGCTTGCTCAATGCATCGACTTTGCATGGAGCGAACAACAAACCGCTGTTGTTGTTGTGTTTTATATCGAAGATATTCAATGATATCCGCTTTTCTGTCACAAACAGAGATGACGTTGTTCATTTGTTCGCCGAGTCTCAATGACATCGCTTGCGAGGCGCGTTGCCATTGATAACTCTCTTTATCTTCATAAGCGCGCCGGTTTCGGTCTTTACGTTGCCCATAAGAAGCACTATCCCGAGTCCAACGATGTTGTTCAATTAAGCCAATAACCTGCTGCTCCTCTGGTGAAAAGAGTAAAACAGAATGAACTTGCAAACCGGATGAATTTTTGTGAGATGTTGTATGACCTAGCTCACAGGCTGCTGTTGGATGCTTAAACTCCAAAGAAGTGCTGTCTTCCAACGCGAATAAACAATTGTGCGCCATACAGGCATCAACCGTTGCCGCAAAACCGGCTTCAGCAATGGCTTGGGCGTCAATATCATCGTTACGAACAAAACGATAAGCTGCTTCAATATCAGCGCTTGAAGAATGAGATTGCACAATGGATTTTCCCGTATTAGCCGCCAGTTGGCTAGCAAGCAGAATAAGTCTTTTCGTTCGACGTGCATCGCCTAATTTAGCTTGTTGGAATGTTGCTTGCGCCCAGACAGAGGTATCAATAGAAAACATAAAATTATCCTAAAACAGACTTTTAGGATCAGATCAATGTTAACTAAAAAAGTTCAATAAAAATCCCTCGTTATTATTGAGGGATTTGTGTAGTAGAGACAGGCACTCGCAGGGCTTTTTATTGCCTAAAAAACAGATAAGAGTTGCCGATCTCTTTGGTTAGAATTACATTCGTAGTATCTTGGTGTTATTGATATGTATCCATTTGGGGTGTGGTATGTTAATTGCGCTAGTTGATATAAATAAGGACAATTATGAAGCCGTTTGCGATCTATCTGTAACTGATGAACAGCTAGAATATATTGCGGAAAATGTGTTTTCTCTTGCTCAATCCAAGTTTTTTCCATCATATGAAACTCGTGCGATTTATTTGGATGGTACACCTGTTGGTTTTTTTATGTGGGTCCCCTCTGATACTGGGGAAAAAACAACTATTTGGCGTTTTATGGTGGATAAGAGCCACCAAAATAAGGGTATTGGGCGTAAGGCGTTAATGTTGGCCATCGAGGAAATAAGACGCACAGAGCAATTGGAAGAAATAGAAATCAGTTATGATCCAAGTAATCTTGCTGTGAAAAATTTTTATGCTAGTTGTGGGTTTATTGAAACAGGTATAGATGAAGAAGCTCAAGAAATGCTAGCGGTTATAAAGGTATAGTGTAAATTCATTTGTCCGTTAATTTAAAGTTTCGCCAATGCAGGGCTTTTTATTGTCCTATGTCCAACACGGATATTCAGAGTTAGCAGTAAATTTTGAATTTACAACTCACTGAATTACGCACTCGACTAATAGTCATACTTTATAATACGAAACCCTATTTTAATGCGTATTAATTCTATTAGCGGATATTAAATTGAGATAAAAACATAACCTAAGTAATATTAACTGACTAGTTGGCAGTAGGACGAAATGACCACTAACGAATAATAAAGTGAGGGATTTATGTCTGACGTTAATAAGCTGGATAATAAACAATGCCCGTTTGATCCTGAGCAATATAAGGAAAAGTTTGAAATTGATGATATAGCACCTGCCGGTTCTTTCCCGTGGGCAATGATAAAAATGTATTTAGGAGGGCAATTATATCGCAAGGATTGGTCTGCTTCTGGTGAATATATATACTTTGTAGCTGGTGATGGTGATCATATTGCACCCGAAGTTAAAATGCGTGATAAACACGGCATACTGACATCATGGCAGCCTACGCAAGACGACATGATGGCCTGTGATTGGATTGCAATGGATTGCATGTTGTCTTTTTATCTTAAGATAGAAGTTGTCAGGAATTATGGTAATAGTGGGTACAACTGGGGATACCTTGCTGACGAGGAATTGGCATTTCTCGGTGAGAATTCTTTTGGTGATTTAACTAACTTCCAAACTAAAACAGATATTAAGGAATTCTCATTATTCATATGGTGGGATCATGTGAATGCGATTGACATTAGAGTTTCCTCTGATAGGACTCAAGATGGTTATCAGAAGATGAAAGAATTATTTGGGAAAAACCTCACTGTAACTTCCAATGGCGTATCTTATTCTCTTGGGCAAATTAGTGAAGGAAGTCAACAAAATGGTGCAAAACAATACGAATTCGCTGGGAGCTACGCTAACACTGATGCAACAAAACTAGGCGACTTATTGAAACAAAACGTAGGTAGAGCAGTGCATTTTTGCTTCAACTGGAAATAATCCCAATCTACCCCCTAAATTCAAGGCTGCGCATGGTGTGGCCTTTTTTATTTCAACCAACTAAAACAGCTTTTCCCGGAAGTATTTTCTGAGGGAAAAATCGATTTTAACGCCTTAAAAGCGGTGCAGGGTGAAGCCGTATTCAGAGTTAGCAGTAAATTTTGAATTTACAACTCACTGAATCACGCACTCGACTAATAGTCATACTTTATAATGCGAAACCCTATTTTAATGTGTATTAATTTTGCTAATGGACATTAAATTGAGATAAAAATACAATCTAAGTAATATTGGCTGACGAGTTGGCAGTAGGATGAAATGACCACTAACGAATAATAAAGTGAGGGATTTATGTCTGACGTTAATAAGCTGGATAATAAACAATTTCTGTTTGATCCTGAGCAATATAGAAAAAATATTGCAATTGATAATATAGCACCCGCCGGTTCTTTCCCGTGGGCAATAATAAAAGTGTATTCAGGAGGGCAAGTATATCGCAAGGATTGGTCTGCTTCTGGTGAATATATATACCTTGTAGCTGGTGATGGTAATGATATTGCACCCGAAGTTAAAATGCGTGATAAACACGGCATACTGATATCATGGCAGCCTGCGCAAGACGACATGATGGCCCATGATTGGACGCTGTTAAAGTCGGTGCCAAAGACAGATAATGGGGAGCCAAAGATAGATAATGGTATGTTGTCTTTTGATCTTACGATAGGAACTGGCAAGTTTGATGATGGCAGGCAAAATTGGGGATACCTTGCTGACGAGGAATGGACTTCTATCGGTGAGTATTCTTTTGGTGATTTAACTAACTTCCAAAATAAAACAGATATTAAGGAATTCTCATTATTTGTATGGTGGGCTAATCATCCAGAGCTTGACATTAGAGTTTCCTCTGATAAGACTCAAGATGGTTATCAGAAGATGAAAGAATTATTTGGGAAAAACCTCACTGTAACTTCCAATGGTGTATCTTATTTTCTTGGGCAGGCTACAGAAGGAAATAAAACCGGTCAAAAACCATACGAATTCGTTGGGATGTACACTAACACTGATTCAAAACAACTAGGTGCTCTATTGAAACAAAACGTAGGTAAAACAGTGCATTTTTGCTTCAACTGGAAATAATCCCAATCTACCCCCCTAAATTCAAGGCTGCGCGTGGCGCGGCCTTTTTTATTATGGCTTTAGCCAGTTTAAGTCGCATTAGCGTCTTAAACATAAAACCACCCGCTTTGCGGGTGGAGTCAAAGGGTTATACCAAGAAAAACACCTTTCCGTTACGATATAGATGTTCAAGCTAATTGTCGTAACTCGAATAAGGAAAGGTGTTTATGGGCATTAAAGCACAAAGCTCAGCGCATACAAAGTGGCTGTGCAAATACCCTATCGTCTTTTCGCCGAAATATAGACGGAAAGTGATTTTTAATGGTATTCGTTCAAGTGTTGGTGAGATTTTACGAGATCTTTGTAAGTATAAAGGTGTTGAAATAATCGAAGGACATCTGATGCCAGATCACGTTCATAGGTTAGTGAGTATTCCTCCAAAATTAAGTGTTTCAAGTTTTATGGGATATTTGAAAGGCAAAAGTTCGCTGATGATCTTTGATAAGCATGCAAACTTAAAATACAAATTTGGCAATAGGAAGTTTTGGTCAGAAGGGTATTACGTGAGTACGGTAGGGCTGAATGAAGCAACCATTCAGAAATATATCAGAGAGCAAGAAAAATCAGATTTAATCGAAGATAAGTTAAGTACGAAGGAACATGTGGACCCCTTCAAGGGGTGAGCTAAAGTAGCAAAGACACTTAGCTTGAACGAAGAGAAAGCAGCGTCATTTAGGCGCGGTCGGTAACACGCCCTTATAGGGCTAGAGCAAACCACCCGCTATGCGGGTGGTGATGATTTCAACCAACTAAAACAGCTTTTCCCGGAAGTATTTTCTGAGGGAAAAATCGATTTTGACGCCTTAAAAACGGTGCTGGGTAAAGCCGTATTCAGAGTTAGCAGTAAATTTTGAATTTACAACTCACTGAATTACGCACTCGACTAATAGTCATACTTTATAATACGAAACCCTATTTTAATGCGTATTAATTCTGTTAGCGGATATTAAATTGAGATAAAAACATAACCTAAGTAATATTAACTGACTAGTTGGCAGTAGGACGAAATGACCTTTAACGAATAATAAAGTGAGGGATTTGTGTCTGACGTTAATAAGCTGGATAATAAAAAATGCCCGTTTGATCTCAGTAAATACAAAAGTAATGATGTGGTGGCTCCTGTAGGTTCTGTTCCATGGGCAATCATTCAGGTATATGAAGGGAAAGCAGTAGGTCGTACTGAATGGAATTCACTTGCTGAATATATACACCTCTCGACTAAAAACGATGGAAGTGGTCCTATCCACATTGAAAAGCATAATAAAGATGGCATTTCGGAGTCCTGGGAACCAACGCCGGAAGACTTGATGGCGTGTGATTGGGAGTTGATTAAATCAGTATCAGGATGCCCAGAAGATAGCGTGCTAGTTTTTGATATTGTTTTAGGGAGGTATGGATCAAATTGGGGATATTCAAGTGATGTTAGTATCTCTTACGGAGAATTAAATCTAATCAAAAATAATGAGATGGAAATACAAAAAATAGAAGGTTTTTTTTGGAATGGTAGTGAATTTATGTTTGATGTAGTCACATCTGAAAATAGTGAAAGTCTTCAAAAAATAAAGGAATTATTTGAAAACAAAAATCTTCAAGTAATAGTCGACAATGTGAAATACAAGCTCGGTCTAGGTACGTATTTTAGCTCCTTTGATAAATATGGTCTTTCTATTAATTATCAAAATGATGACGCTCAAAAATTGAGTGAAATATTGAAGCAAACAGGTAAAACTAAACGTTTCTGTGTCAAATGGGATAATAATTAGGTCAGTTAAATTTATACACAAAATCTAAGGCTGCTCTCCGGCGTGGCCTTTTTTATATTTACCACCACAATCACTTCCAGTACATCCGTATCCACGCATTGCGGGAATGCTGCTAGCGGCGGTAACCGCATTTACGCGTGAGAAACGAGACGGTGCGGGTTGGATGGCGTCATTGGCTGAAGCGGCGATTTGTTCGTTTATCAGTATCGGGATTATTACCGCGCTGGAATATGCGAATCTGCCGCTCAGTCTGGCGCAGTTTTTTGGTGTGTTCATTGGATTTTTAGGCACCAAAAAAATTGGGGCGATTATCGAATCTGTATTCATTTTTCTCAAAAATAAATTTGGGGTGAACTGATGCGTAGAGGCATACGCAACATTCGCCACGGTGATAAATGGCTGGGGTTGAGAGATACACAAACAGATAAATCATTTTGTCAGTTTGTATCACCAGAATATGGCATACGGGCCATGCTGAAAATTCTGTGTAATTATGAACGCAAATATGGCGATAATACGATCCGTCAGTTTATTTCCCGCTGGGCGCCACCAGTTGAAAACGACACTGAGGCATACATTAATTATGTGAGCAGGTTGGTTGGTATTGCCAGTGATGCAGTGATTGGTGTGAACCATCAACGCACCATGACAGTACTGATTACGGCGATGATCTGGATGGAAAACGGTCAACAACCGTATTCTGATGATGTTTTCACGCGGGCATTTGAGTTGCTATGAAATTGAAATTGATAGCTGCGATTGTTGGTATAGGGCTGATCACGAATTAATAGCGAAAACCGGAACCGCTCCGGTAGGGGGCGAATAAATTGTTCTCTGTCTGGATGGTGATTAAGAACTTCTCCCATCTGGGCCAGCATTCTGACGTCAATGCTAAAACTTTTAGCCTGGAGCAATGAGGTGTGTTTGCTTCAAATCCGGTTTATTAGGGCATTCCAGATAGGAAACAAAAACGATGTTCAGGATGCCCGGATCATTGGCCTGGTAGTTCAACAGCCGGGTAAATCTGTTGCCGCCAAAAACGAAGAACAACAGGCTATTTTGTCATTACACCGGATGCGCGACTCGTTGTGAAATTCAGTACCTAGCAAATCAATGCGTTGCATGATTTGCTACTGGGATTTAGTGAAAGGCGAGCATAAGGGAAGAGCCTCACTGAATAAAGCGATGTCGGAGGTGTTTGAGCGATTAAGGGAAAAACGGGATCCGTTCCTGCTTGGACTTCTTGAAGAGTATTATTACATTACCGTTTGAACGAAATCAATGAACAAATTAGACAGGTAGAAAAACGGTTTTTTCTCATTAACAAAGAAAGTACGAGTGAAGAAAAAGCGATTGATTTTCACTTAGGTAATTTACCCCACTTTTACTCTCCTCAGAAAAAAGGAATAAATGAGAATACAAATAGATTAATTAGAGACTACTTTCCAAAAGAGACAGATATTAATAAGGTATCAGATCTGGAGATAAATATTGTGGTCAATCTCTTAAATAAACATCCTAGAAAAACGCATGATGACAAAACACCTAATGAATTATTCAAGGATATACGAACTTGTTTACTTTGTTAATAACTGTGTTGTACTTACTATGTGAATACAAGAATTTTTTAAATGATTTTAGTGCTAACCTAATGTCACTTTCTATGGGAATAATTTTTCGTCAATTAATTAATTAAATATAGTTGTATTTGGTTATTGTTTCTAGAATGATGTGGAAACATAAATTTTTTGTTAATTTTTTATTGAAAATAATATATATATATTGATATATGTTAAAGAGGCGTTCTCTTTTAAAGGATAATCTTGGTGAAAAATCGAACTTTTGGAAGTGTTTTTATTGTTGCTGGTACAACAATTGGAGCAGGGATGTTAGCGATGCCGTTAGCTACAATGGGTGTTGGTTTCTTTACGAGCATGATTATTTTGATCGGGTTATGGGGATTAACGAATTACACAGCATTGTTATTAGTTGAAGTTTATCAATACAGTACTTCCAATATTGGATTTGGAACACTTGTTTCAAAATACTTAGGTCATTCCGGAAAGATTGTTGCAGGCGGAAGTATGATCTTTCTTATGTATGCTTTAATTGCAGCTTATATTAGTGGGGCCGGTGAGTTACTAGTGAGTAATCTAAATAAATGGTTAAATCTGTCATTTCCTATTTCATTAGGAAGTGTTTTATTTACTTTGATTACCGGGTGTATTGTTTGTGTTGGAACGAATGCAGTAGATTTTATAAACCGAATTGTATTTAGTATCAAATTTATTTTTTTTATTTTAATGTTGGCAATGATAACACCCCACATAGATCATGTAAATTTATTATCTATGCCGATAGGGCAAGGAATCATTATTTCATCCATTCCAGTAATTTTTACATCATTTGGTTTTCATGGATGTGTTCCTAGCATTGTGCGATATATGAATGGAGATATAAAAAAATTGAGGCGTATATTTATAATAGGTAGCTCAATTCCGTTAATATCATATATTATGTGGCAGCTTGCAATGTTAGGAAGCCTTGAATCAAGAGTTCTTTCTGGTATTTTGATTGAGAAATCTGGTTTGGAGGGATTATTGCGCTCCATCCATGATGTAGTTATATCGCCTGAATCAGAGTTTTTTATACAAATGTTCGCTAACTTAGCTTTGATAACTTCTTTTTTAGGAGTAGCATTAGGGTTATTCGACTTTTTGGCGGATTTATTCAAACGTCACGATAGTATATCGGGTCGTTTACAAACCGGATTTCTGACATTTTTACCTCCGTTATCTTTTTCATGCTTCTACCCGAACGGTTTTGTAATAGCTTTAAGCTATGCAGCAGTGGCATTATCTATCTTAGCCCTATTATTACCGAGTCTTTTAGCATTCAAAGCACGCAAAAAAAATACAGGTCAGTATCGGGTTATTGGTGGTACTCCTATGTTGGTTTCAGTTTTCCTTTTAGGTATTTTTATCATTTTTATTCAACTAGGGGTTATGGTTGGTATTTTTCCTGAAATAGGGGGTGCCTCAGAAAACAGAATTTAAAGCACACTAAGATAATTTGAGTTGTCGCAACGGCCTGAATTTTCCATCTCCAATTCTGGTTCGACAGCTCCGCACATACTCGCCGATTAAATTGATATGTTCCCAACCGAGAGTGGACAGGTCTTCAAGTAATGATTCATCACACGGTATCCATGCTCCCGCAGACTCTTTATTGCCTGTTCCAAGTAAACCGTGTTCCATAACACTATTGCTGTTGTAACAAGATTTAAACCACTGGCTCGATAGCGTTACTGCTCAAAAATTCTGTCATGAATTTTCTCGAGACGATTGAAAAACACAGCCCGCGCCAGCGCATTGCGGGCTTCACCTTTATTCAACCCTGCATGGGTTCTGTCACATTAACAAATAAAGTACGAGTGAGGATCATGTTCTTCCGAATTACGCAGGCTCAGCGTGTAAGCTAGATAGCAGTGAACACACAAGGCAATAATATCAACGGGATAGTGCAGACGTTTGAACGCTTTTCGGATAAAGGACATTGCTCTGGATTTGCTCAAAAACAGGGGGATTACTTGATGACCGCTTAATGAGACAGAACCCTATATGACCACATTAGCGGCAATTAGATTTAATTCCGTTCTCCGTGCTTTCTACAGGAGATTGACGACAACAGGCAAGCCAAACAAAGCCATCACCGTTGCTTGCTTGTATGCGTAAATTACTGGTCATTCCCAATGTAATGATAAAAACAAATAAACCATGGGGCGAATCATTCCATACAGTTTAAAGTGGAAGACGGTTGCTCATTACAGCCCCTAGTATCCCAAACTTTCATTATTTGTGTAATGGATGACTCAAAAACCTTTAGAGGAACTCCATTCCTAGCCAAAGTTGAAAATCCCAACAAGAAGCTGTCAAACATTGCTGCCATTACTGTAGGATCGCTTTCTCCAGCCAATTCACCATTATCTATAGCGCGCTGGATACAGGACGTGAAACCTTTTCGTACTCGTCTTCTGGCATCGATCAGCAGTTTTTGAATGTGGGCGTGCTCCGGAGAACAGACGCTAGCTGATAGTACCAGCAAGCAGCCTGGAGGATGGTTACATTCCGTTTGCATTTTTGCTGAACAACGTAGAGCTAACTCAATAGCCTCTTTGGGGGGTAGGGTTTGATCCCAAAGGCTAGCAGTTACTTGGCCATACGTATTGAGATAACGGGTGACTACTTCTTTAAATAATATCTCTTTGGAACCAAAGGCAGCATAGAAACTAGGGGCGGAAATATCTCCCATTCCAGACTTGAGTAGGTTTAGAGACGTTGATTCATAGCCATGCTCCCAGAACAGCAGCATTGCTTGATTGATCGCTTCGTCACGATCGAAACTACGTGGGCGCCCCAGCTTAGCCATGATCATTTCCTCGCATTTCTTCGTTTAAAACAAATTTATATACTAGTCAATATAAAAGTTATTGACAAGATGTCCTCATCACCATTAAGTTATGTATCAATCGATATATTAAAGGGGCTATTTTGATGAACGAAAAAACTTCTAAGGCACTTGGAGCGGAGAGTGAGCGCTTACCGATTTCTGGACTATTGGCACTTGCAATGACGGGTTTTATCGCCATTCTGACGGAGACGCTTCCCGCAGGTCTGTTACCACAAATTGGTATGGGTCTTGGTGTTTCAGAAGCATTAGCTGGCCAGCTAGTCACACTTTATGCTCTGGGCTCTCTATTGGCTGCAATTCCCCTTACGGCAGCAACACGTGGTTGGCGCCGGCGACCAGTCTTATTACTCGCTATCGGCGGCTTCCTAATTTTCAACACCATCACCGCATTGTCTACCAATTATTTTCTGACGTTGATTGCGCGTTTTCTGGCTGGCGTTGCTGCGGGTCTTGCCTGGGGACTTTTGGCAGGTTACGCACGCCGGATGGTATCTGTCTCATTGCAGGGTCGTGCGATGGCGGTAGCGATGGTAGGAACACCAATTGCACTGTCGCTGGGGGTTCCTGTCGGAACTTGGATCGGTAATCTCATTGGTTGGAGAGGAACCTTCGCGATTATGTCTGGCTTGACGTTGATGCTGGTGGTGTGGGTCATGCTTAAATTGCCTGATTTTCCTGGCCAAAATTCAGATCGTCGAATCCCTGTTCATAAAGTCTTTACTACAGCAGGTGTACGTCCGGTCTTGTTTGTCATCCTGCTTTGGATGTTGGCACACAACATTCTTTATACCTATATCGCACCTTTCCTCGTACCCGCAGGACTGTCGGATCGTGTTGATTTTATTCTACTGGTATTTGGAGTAGCGGCGTTGCTTGGTATTTGGATAATCGGTCTGCTGGTTGATCGTTATCTACGAAGGCTGGTATTGCTCAGCCTCAGCGTATTCGCCTTAATTGCAATCATGCTTGGTTTTGGCGGAAAAGTCTCAGCTGTTATCTATCTGAGTGTTGCTCTGTGGGGGTTAACTTTTGGTGGTGCAGCTACATTACTGCAAACCGCGTCCGCAGATGCGGCTGGGGATGGTGCTGATGTGGCACAGTCTATGGTTGTTACAGCCTGGAACCTTGCTATTGCTGGCGGGGGTATTATTGGGGGAATACTACTGGAAACCAATGGGGTATCCTCATTCCCTTGGGCTATATGTATTTTGCTGTTGATCGGATTATTTGTGGCTTGGCAGGCAAAAAAACATGGTTTTCCTCATAGCCGGCAAGTCTCATCACGCTGAGTGCTCTTAGTTGGATAAATTTATATTAGGTGAAATAAAAATATAGTTTTATTGGAGACTGCATTGTAGGAGTCATGAAATGAATCGTTTTAACTCAAAAGTTGTAATTGTCACAGGTGCGGGTTCTGGTATAGGTGCTGCAACGGTACAACGTTTCTATGAGGAAGGTGCAATGATTGTCCTTTCTGGCCGTAATAAGGAAAAACTCGAACACTCTGCTCAGAAATTAGATCCTCAACGCATACTGATTGTACCAACTGACGTCTCTCAATGGGCTGATGTTGAAAAACTTATCTCAATTACAATCGTACACTTTGGTCGTCTGGACGTCTTAGTGAATAACGCTGGGGTAGGTTGGGAAGGCCAAATTACAGATGAAAGCGCGTTGAGTGATTGGCAAAATGTTTTTGCAACAAATGCTAATGGCGTATTCTATGCTTGCCGTGCCGCAATACCCCACCTGAGCAAAACTCGTGGCGCAATTGTTAACGTTTCGTCGGTCACAGGGCTGGGAGGGGATTGGGGAATGAGTATTTACAATGCCTCTAAGGGGGCAGTATCCAACTTGACTCGAGCTTTAGCTCTAGACTATGGTAGCCAAGGTATTCGAGTGAATGCAGTATGCCCAACATATATTGTTTCAGACATGTCACAGTTCGTTACAGCCAATCCAGATCTAGTAGCAAAATTTGCCGAACGCATCCCGCTGAAACGCGGTGGAACACCACAAGAAGTCGCTGATGTTATTATTTTCCTCGCCAGCCAAGATGCCCGTTTTATTACCGGTGTGAATCTTCCTGTAGACGGTGGTGTCACTGCATCCAGCGGGCAGCCTAACTTATTAGGAGTATAATTGGAAATGTTAGTGGTGTTAATGTTATGTAGTTACAATAGGTTGTTACATCATTTGTTCACCCCGACGATGTCCTGTTGATATTATTGCCTTGCGTATTCGCTGTTATCTAGCCTACGCGTTGTGTCCGAGCGTAGGCGGGGATAACCGTCGAGCATCCACTCTTTCCCGCTGGGTTCATCTGACCCGTTGATGGTCAAACGCTATCGGCGGAGTCAGCCTGCGGTTGGATGTCAATGTCGAATGGACGAAACCACTATCAAAATCAAAGGACAATAGCGTTATCCTTACCGTGCTGTGGATTCAGACGGCATACGGTTGATTTTTCGTTGACAATTCATCGGGATAAAAAAGCAACATTACGTTTCTTTAGGAAAGCAATATGCCAGCACGAACAACCCGAAAGCCGCGATGAATACGTTAAACAGGATATGTCCTACGCTGAGGTTCAAAAACTTCAGACGACTCAGACCCTGTTAGATGAGGTTATATTGGTTAGTATCTTACGTAGAAGATAATCCCCTCAAGAATCGGAATACCCAATTTCATCTGCCGATTTTTTCAATCAACTTTCTGCATAAAATCACTCAAAATAATTTTGCTCGCGATCTCTCCATTAATGTAATAGAACCTTCTAGTCATATCTGATTTCTTTAATTAAAAATATATGTACTAATTGATATAAAAATTATTGACAACATCTGGGTTTAATACTTACAATTGTATCAATTGGTATGGTTATATTAAATTATTAGCTATTTTCAAAAAAATAGTTTTATCAGCATATACGTTATTTATATAAAAAAGAGACATAGTCATGAAAGCATACGTTATTAATAATACTGGTGCTCCCGGCGTTATGAAATTGCAAGATATTCCTGAACCCATTACCCGCGAGGGAGAAGTGCGTATCCGCGTACACGCTTTTGGTATTAATCGGTTAGAGGTTGATATCCGTTCTGGTTCTTATGGCCCTCTAGCGGCTCCCACTGTGTTGGGTATCGAGGCGGTAGGAGAAGTTATTGAGGATAATTCAGGTGCTTTCTTTCCTGGTCAACGTGTTGCCACTGCAATGGGGGGATTGGGGTTTGATAGAACTGGCAGCTATGCTGAACAAGTGGTTGTACGGCGTGATAATGTTATTCCATTTGGTGATGTTAACTTAGATTGGGAAGAATTAGCCGCATTGCCTGAAGCTTTTTTGACCGCATGGGGAGCATTGACCCCTACATTGGGATTAAGTGAAGGTCAGAGATTACTAATTCGAGGAGCAACGTCTTCGGTTGGTCAAGCAGCAATTGTTTATGCAAAATATCGAGGAGCGAAGGTAATAGCAACTACTCGCAGACATTCTCAATGCGAAAGGTTAATTGAATTAGGTGCAGATTCTGTTCTCGTTGATACAGGAACAATAGCAGAACAAGTACGTCAACAATATCCTCAAGGAGTTGATGCAGTTCTTGAAATCACAGGAGGAGAGACTGTGCGCGATTCTCTCCAATCTGTCAGAGCGTTTGGAGAAGTAGTTGTAATTGGTCTGTTAAGTGGAAGAGTGATTGAACAATTAGATCTACTGAGTGATCTGCCCAATGCCGTCGGATTACGTTTTTTTTCAACTCAGATGCTTGGCACCCCGGAGCTACGACTAGATAAAGCACCTTTGGCACACATAGCTCAACAAAGGGCAATGGGGGCCATTCCCTCTATCCGTGCCCACTCCTTTGATTTTGACCAAATTATTCAAGCCCATGAGTTAATGTCTAGCAATCAGGCAGTTGGAAAAATAGTTGTACGCCTTTAAGGCGTTATATTGTGAGTTCGTTGGCAGGAAAAGTGGTGTTGATTACGGGAGGCCACCGTAGTACTGGGGCGGCAATAGTGGCGGATGTGTCTGATGTTACTCAAGTGATTTCAGCGGTGAAACAAACTGCGAATGTGTTTGGTCGCTTAGATATTTAATAATGCCGGAAATTTTCTAGTGAATACTATAGAAAATCTCATCCTGGAAGATTTTGAAAGAACAATATCTGTGAGTTTGCGTTCAGTATTTGCTGTTATCATACCGGTAATTAAATATCTCCCCGGTGGGGGCGAATGATATCTATAGATTTTACTTACAAACGCCACAAGGTTGATTTCTAAGTACAGCAGAATATCGCCATGACAAAATGTGCGAGAAGGTATTTCCTTGTAAATTAAGTTATAGATAATAGAATAACAATAGTGGCCAATCTAAATTGGCCAAGAATTAAGATTAGTAGGATATTTTGAACATTAAGTAGTTAAAACACCACGCTCAATCTGGTCTCTTTCGATAGATTCAAATAAGGCTTTGAAATTACCCTCACCGAATCCTTGATCCCCTTTGCGTTGGATAAATTCAAAAAACACTGGACCTAATAAATTGGCGGAGAATATTTGTAATAATAGGCGAGGGGTTCCATTTTCAGCTGAACCATCAAGTAGAATTCCTCTAGTTTGAAGTTGATTGGGGTCTTCACCGTTACCGGGTATACGTTCCTCAAGCATTTGATAATAACTTTCTGGAGGTGCTTTCATGAGTGGCACCCCTGCTTCAATTAGTTTATCCACACTATGAAAAATATCATCAGTAAGCAAGGCTATATGTTGGATACCTTCTCCATTGAATTGCATCAAAAACTCTTCTATCTGACCTGCTCCTTTATCTGATTCTTCATTAAGAGGGATTCTGATCTTACCATCAGGTGCAGTCATGGCTTTGGACACTAGGCCAGTATACTCGCCTTTGATATCGAAGTACCTAATTTCACGAAAATTAAATAAATTCTCGTAAAAATTTGCCCAAAAGGTCATGCGACCACGATAAACATTATGAGTAAGATGGTCGACTACGGTGAAACCATGACCTTTGGGATGGAGATCAATATCATCTAGATATTGAAAATCAATGTCATATATTGATGTTTTATTTTGAGATTTATCAATTAAATATAATATTGTACCACCAATACCCCGAATAGCGGGTAGGCGAAGTTCCATAGGACCAATCGGAATTTCGACGGGCTGTGCTCCTAATTCTATAGCTCTATTAAAAGCTTGCTTGGCATCTTTAACGCGGAAAGCTAAGCCACAGACACCTGGTCCGTGTTCGGCAGCAAAATAGGCAGCAGCACTTTGAGGTTCCCTATTGATAATGAAATTAATATCTCCTTGGCGGTATAAAGAGACATTTTTAGAGCGATGTCGTGCTATTTCGGTGAACCCCAATAATTCGAAAGTATGTTCGAGTAAATTTGGTTTGGGTGATGAAAACTCAATAAATTCAAATCCATCTAACCCCATTGGATTTTCAAAAATATCAGTCATTGCCTTTTCCTAAATAGAAAATTGGATATCTATAAGTTTAAAGTTGTTATTGATAATTATAAGAAAGTATATTAACTCCTCTGGTAAGATTAAATAGAGTTTTTTAGAGTTATTTTTTCACTATTCGATATAGAGAAATGATTACCAAATAGAGTAGATAACTGTTCAATATTTTTTGCTGTAGTTATTACTTTTGAATCGGTTTCGATGAACATTCCCCCTGTTTTCCCGAATAATTTGACCTTAACTAATTGTGTGATAGTGAAATCGTCGAGAAAAACTGACTCAGCAAGATAAGAACTGGCATCAATATTTACTAAGGGAATTCTGCTATTAGATATTATCAATGCCTTTGATTCTTCACCATTTGTCCATATTTTTCCGGAAACACGAAATGACTCGATTTCGGAGTTTATTAATTCAACTGCTGCACTTGCTTTACCTCGGGTAACAATATTACCGTCAACGATGCTGCTTTTAGCAGAGCCTCCTTTAAAACGAATACCTGCTGATGGTTGTAGATACATCCTACCCGATGATAATGACTCTGCTTCATTACCAAATGTTTCAATATTACCTTTGATGGTTATTCTTCCAATAGGTTTCTGAATCAAAAAAGAGATTTTTCAATAATAATATGAGCAGAGGGGTTAGATATTGCTTGTTGCAATTCAGATACCGTGCTCACATATACCAAAGAAGAAGTGGTATTTTTAGTTATTATATTGTTCATTCTTTTAAATTCCATTTTTTAAAAATTATTTTTTTTGTATGTCATTTTTGACATCGGTAGGGTAGTTATTCAGAGCTTCTCCCTCTAATTCTATATATGACTTATATTTTTGACGGATTTCATTTAATTCACTAGCCGAAAATGGCGTTATTTGACTGCCAGCGGGAACCGATGTTGCTCTGACATACTCCTCAAAACCGGGAGTGGGGAAAATCCATATCACAGTTGCAGTTGTGTTCCCCCTATTCTCGAATCCCATCCATGTATTTTCTGGAGCATAGGCCATTCCTCCTGTACCCAAGGGGCGTCTTTCATTTCCTATATGAGCAATGACGGAACCTGATTGTACAATGATTAGCTCTTCTGAATGTGTATGCCGATGACGCGGAATGGCTTTTCCTGGAGGGATATCTTCAGTACCAACAGAAAAATTTTTTGCTCCAGTAGTAACAGGATCAACTTTAATTGTTAATGGATATCCCCAACGTCTGGTTAGTTGTTCTCCATCCTCTGCTGATATAATTGTAGGTGTTGGTTCTTTCGCATAACTAGTTGTGCAATAAGCTCCCATAATTAGTGTAAGAGCTGTGGCTACCATTTTTGGATTTAGATAGGGACTATTTTTTTTATATTTCATGTTAATCTTCCTTGTTATTTCTTTTTGATATAATTTCTTTGTGTTAGTTTTTATTATGTCGATTAAGTATCGCTCTAACAAAATAAACATTAAATTTCGATGGATAATATATTTTTAATTGCATGAAAAATAAATACGCCGTAGATGATTTGTTATTTTTATGATTGTTTTAAAATGTTTACGTTAAGTGTAAATATTTTACAAAACTTATTTAATTAAATCAGGGTGTTTATTTTTGTGCTCTTTGAGAGCATTTATTTATATTGGTTTTTATGGGATGTATGGTGTGGAAATATTGTGTTGTATTGAATTAATAACTATAAGAGTATGTGTTTTTTATTGGGGTTGTTTTTTGGATGGGTATAATAATGGGTCTGGTTTTAATTTAGGGATGAGGTTAAATAATTTTTTATCGTGATTACCCCATTGGGATAAAAGTGGCTCCAGCAAAGCCGCATTGGACACGTTAAACAAGGAAAAAACAAAGGATAACGACAGCATTATTCGACAGAATAAGAATCTTAATAATCTGATTGAACAGGATCACTGCAACGTCAAACGGCGGGTACATCCTATGCTGGAAGGCAAAAACTTCAGGCTGGCTTAAAATCGTGTTGGCCGGGATTGAATGGGTCTGTATTACCGCGATCCCAAAATAGCTGGCTTTGCTGGATATTGAAGGTTCTATTATCACGGTTGACGTGATGGGTTACCAGTACAAAATAGCTAACCAGATTGTCAGGAACAAGGCAGATTATATGCTGGCGTTAAAAGGCAATCAGGGCGAGTTTCATGACGATATTATATTCTTTTTAGATACCCATTTGACGAAAGATCTTACGGGGATTTCTTACGTCAAAACCCAGGACATGGAGGGCGACTATAGTTGTATCGAACAGCGGCAGTTGTGGCTGGTTAACGATATTCATTGGTTGCTGGAACGGCACCTCAGTGACCCACGCTGGGCAGTATCACAGTTGTGGAGTTTTTAACCTGCTGAAAAATGAGAAAACAATTAAGATGGGGCTGAAAAGCAAACGTTAGAAAGCAGGATGGGATAATGGCTATATGCTGAAAGTCCTAACGCTGGGGTTTACGTCAGTATCATTTAACCCCATTTGCTCTGTCGACGCAGCAATAAAATTCTTCTAAATTAACCATGCCTGAGGCTCGATCTTGTTTTTTAGCAAAAACGTTGATCGTGCCTCAGGCATTTTAGTTCCCCTCTTAAGCAAATCTCAGGTTAGTTAAGTTTCGTTTTTCAGCCATCTATGTTTAGAGGATATGACGCTCAGTGTAACGAAAACTCACGTTAAGCAATTTCTGATATAACAGATTTCTGTCTTCTTTGGCCGGATCTGAAACCATTTTTCTTGGCTCGCCAGACTAAACATAATGCAAATAATGAAAGGGCAATCATGGTAATCGGAAATGAAGTCATACCATAATTATTGAGTAAACCTCCCCCGATAATACCTCCCCCTGCGACTGCTAGATTAAAAATAGTAACCAACATCGATTGGGCGATATCTGCATTTTCTTCCGCTACATCAGCAAGCGCTGTTTGCAATAATGTCGGCGCACCACCAAAAGACATTCCCCAGACAATTAATCCGAACCACACAAACAGGCTATTATAACTCGATAAAATAAGTAACAGTGATGCTATAACAGACAAGATAAGACTCAGTAAAGTCAACACCCTTACGCCACGGTCAACAAATAATCCCGTTAACCAAATTCCTACAATGCAGGCGATCCCAAACACGAGTAACACAACATCAATACGAGAACTCAATCCAAATGCGGTTAAATAAGGAGCAATATAGGTGTACAAAATATTATGTGCTAAAATCCAGGCGAAAAGGGTGACTGATACTGAACGAACTCCCGGCAAAAGAATAACTCGACGAATGGATAATCTTTGTTGACTTGATTGTCCTGCAAAATCAGGGATTGCAAGTCGGATCCAAATCAATAATAGCAGAGCGATTACTGACATAATCCAGAAGACTCCGCGCCAATCGAATAGAGTACCTAACATTGTTCCCAGCGGTACGCCAATGCATAGCGCAATAGGCTGACCAACGCCTGCAATTGCCAACGCACGCCCTTGTAAGTGATGAGGAACTAAACGACGAGCGTAACCTGCAAATAATCCCCATATAACACCCGCCGCCATACCCGCGATAAAACGAGCCACTAAAGTAAGAACGTAATCTGTAGATATTGCAGTAATTGAATTGAATACTAATAATCCACCAATCGCACATAAGAACAAAAGCCGACGATTTAAATTACGTGTTACAGCAACAATAGGGATTGCCGCTAAGACCGAACCAAGAGCATAAAAAGTAACAAGCTGACCAGCCTGAATTTCGGATACATTTAACCCTTCACTAATCTGCGGTAATAATCCAGCAGGTATCGTCTCCGTTAAGATAGTTAAAAATCCAGCTATTGTAAAAGCCAATAATTTCCAAACAGGCAGCTTATTCGAGTTTACATCATATTCAAATGCTGTATTTACTTGATTTAGATTACTCATGCATTAACGCTCTCAAACAATTAAATTATATAGGTTGCGGCCATATCTTTGTCGCCATGACCTGCTTTAAGAGCATGTTCAAATCGGGTAAGGCTGACATTTGCACCGTCAATTTGTAGATTAAATTGTTTAGCCGCATCAACGACTAATTGAGCATCTTTTACCGCATTTTCAATGCTAAAGCTTACGGTGTAATCATCTGATAACATGGCGGCGGCTTTGCTTTGGAAAAATACGCTATCCATTGGGCCACCTTTAATTACATCAACAACTAACTGTGGGTCGATTCCTAATCCTTTGGCTAAGGTCAGGCTTTCAGCAATCCCATGTGTCAATGAAAATACCCAGCTATTTAAGGCAAGTTTGAGGCAACTGCTTGCTCCCTCTTGCTCTGATACCCAGATAGTCTTTTTACCGATAGCATCAAAAACAGGTTGAACTTCAGTACGTTTATCTATCGGGCCAGAGGCAAGAATGACCAATTGAGCTAATTCAGCGGGTTGCTTGGTACCTTGAATAGGGGCATCGTAGTAAATCAAACCTATTTTTTCAGCTAAAGCACCTAGAGAAGTTGCCGCTTCGACTCCAATAGTACTTAGCTGTAGCAAAATAGTGCCTTTACGAATAGTCGATGCAGCCCCTTCTAACACCTGCTGTACGTTCATTCCATCTTTGAGAACGGTGATGATGATGTCTGCATCTCGAACAGTATCCGCAGGCGTATTAAAAACCTGAATTCCTTCTGTTTGAAGCGGTAGTGCTTTTGTTATCGTTCGATTCCATGCATGAACTAAAAATCCTTTTTTCTGTAGATTTCTGGCTATTGGTGATCCCATTAAGCCCGTTCCTAGTACTGCAATTTTGAGTTGTTTTTGCGTCGTCATAAAAATTTCCTTTCAATATTAATTTGGAATGATCGTTCCAAAATGAAGTAAATAAAAACCGGGTCTTACATACTGCGGTAGACGAGTTACAATGTTTCCAATGCAATGTTAATGACATCATGTAGACAGCGCTGACGCTCTTGAACAGAGCAACCTTTGCCCATTATTCTTAAGCCCTGTATTGTGTTTACAAAAAAATACGCTAAAGCAGAAGCATTCTTTTCTTTTGAAATCTCTCCGGCAAGTTGTCCTGCCTGAATACGCTTTTCAAGTGCCTTTTGTAGCCGTTTCAAATTGTATAGCACCAAGTCTGCGATAGTTGTATCATGTCCGGCTAATTCTAATGATGCATTTGCAACCATGCAGCCTCGCATGAGAGAGTCGGATAGCTCATCCTCCGCAATACTTAAAAGTAGTTTGCGAATTGATTCCTTAGCGGTTCCTTCTCCCGCAATAAGTTCTATGTTAGCGGCTGTGATTGTAGAATAATGTTCCAGTGCTTTCTGATAAAGCCCATACTTATTTTCGAACGTGTTGTATAGACTGCTTCTCGATAAGCCAGTCCCTTCAACTAAATCCTGTATAGATGTTCCTGCATAACCCCGTAGCCAAAAAACCTGCATGGCAGCTTCTACAATCTTATCGGTGTCAAATTCCTTTATTCGCATATTTTATATACCTTTTGGAATGATCGTTCCAAGTAAGTTAATTCAAAGTTAAAAAAATATCAACATTTATGTTGCATACTTAAAAATAGGGTCCGGCTTACACGCCCTATCAAGAGTTAAAATTGATGCGCTTTTTTGGATTTTATTACCATGTGTCAAAAAAATACCTTCCCTGTAGGATAGCTAAATAATATAAAATTCCATCTTAATGGTGTTAGTCAAAGTATTGCATTGAACATAGAGGCATGATGGGATTTAAAATCCAATTTAATGGCTTGTGAATTTTTTGTTTTAGTGTTAGTTTGGAATTGTAAAGGAATTATTGATAATGGAGATGTACTGTTATGGAAGTCGAAGCCAGTCCACAATCAAGCAAAAGAAAAATCAATTTCTTTGCTGATATTATTGCATTAAATACTTTTTGTTATTTTATCTCAATTCCAATTGAACTGGGTTTTGCACAAATGAGTTTCGCAACTCATCTGCACGCGCGTTTTATTGGCTTATTCATTATCACTACCACGGCAAGGCCATTTGGTATCTGGCGAGATTGGATATTTAAGAAATTCAATTTGACGAATTCGGATAAAGGTCTAAAACCTTATCTTGTAGATACTTTGGCCTACTTGTCTTTTGAAATGCCATTGTATATTGCGAACCTTACAATGAGTGGTGCATCATTAGAGCAAGTGCTCAAAAGTATTCTCTTTTTCTCTTGCATTGCAGGCCTCGTTGGGCGCCCCTATGGTATCTATAGGCATTTTATTCGGAAAAACATATTCAAGATTGGCACTACAGCCTAAAGTAGGCGGTGTCCCTTAATGTAAATCGATTTCTTTATAATAAATCACCGTACCCACATAGTTGCCATTTGAGCTCAATGCAAAACCAGGAATAACCCCTACGCGCGTGAAACCGCGTTTTGCATATAGCTTTTCTGATACATCTCCCTCTCTGGTATCTAGCACTAATAATCTTAGACCGAGATTTGTCGATAACGCCTCGGTTTTTGACATAAGCTGTGTTCCAATTCCCGCTGAGCGACACATGCTTTTCACCATGAGTTTCTCTATTTCACCCCGATGTTTACCGTTATCTTTTTTGGTTAGCCCAATCTGAATACTGCCAATAATCTCTGCATCTTTCAGCGCAATCAGGCGGCGGCAATCCCCGATTTTAAGCCGGGCATCCACATCATTCCAATATTCAGTTGCCCGCTCTCTTTTCAGCGGAGCAATAAAGCCAATAGAGGCGCCGCCATCAACACAATCAATTAATAGCGCAATCAGCCCATCATTATAATTTCCGCACGCTTTAATTTCTTTAATTTCAATATCATGCATGTTTTTCTTCTCTTATGTACCTATTAATTTAATACGGTTTTATTAGACGTTTTTAATATTCCAATGGTTATATAAAACAATAACGATTATTGCACTTTACTCAACGCTGTATTCAAAAAAGGATTTAAGCGGATAAATTCGGGCACTTTGAGAAAACCTTAACACAGGTGTCTTTATGAAACGAAAATAACGATGGAAACTTACCGATCATTTTAAAAAAGAAATGGTGAAATTGATGATTGAATGAATTCAACACTGTGATATTACCTATTCATGCATTTTCTGCATGTCACATTTTTAATTTGCATTTTATTAAAGGTTAAAAAAATGTAAATATTTATTTGGATCGCCTTTAATATCGACAAAAAATAAGAGGTTATAATGAACAAACAAAGGCTCATGCAGCAAATCATCATCGCCATCTTGCTTGGTATTATAACAGGTTGGGGATTTCATCATTATCTTGATGCCAACCAGACAAAAGACGTTGCTTCCTATATTAATATCATCACCGATGTTTTTCTGCGTTTGATTAAAATGATCATCGCACCACTTGTTTTTGCCACCATTGTGATGGGGTTAATCTCAATCGGAGGTTCCTCTTCCGTAGGGCGTATTACGGTGAAAGCGATGGTATGGTTTGTTATCGCAGGATTAGTCTCACTTGGTATCGGTATGTTAATGGTGAATCTATTTCAACCCGGTGTCGGGCTTAATCTGGTTCTTGTACAGCAAGAAGACGTCAATACCGGCCTGAATACCAGTGGGTTTTCGCTAAAAAACTTTATCAGCCACATCTTTCCAAGTAGTTTTGTTCAAGCGATGGCGAATAATGAAATTTTACAGATCCTGGTTTTTTCCCTCTTTTTTGGGACAGCACTTTCTTACATCAATCATAAAAGTCAGAAAATAAGCCCCATCGTGATCCTGATTGAAGATTTGGGGCGTATTATGTTCCGCATCACTGATTACGTGATGTCGTTTGCGCCGATTGCGGTATTTGCCGCGATAGCCTCCGCCGTTACTGTACAAGGGCTGAGTTTACTTTATGATTACGGTAAACTTATCGGGCTATTTTATCTTGGGTTATTGTTACTTTGGGCAATTTTGGCTGCTATCGGGTTCTTCTTCCTCGGTCATCGTCTGTTTTCTCTGATGAAGTTAATTCGGGAACCTGCGACACTGGCTTTTGCGACAGCCAGTAGTGAATCCGCTTATCCCAAAACCATGAATGCACTGGATCGCTTTGGCGTGCCGAAAAAAATCTCCAGTTTCGTATTACCACTGGGTTACTCTTTTAACCTGGATGGCTCGATGATGTATCAGTCTTTCGCTGTATTGTTTATCGCGCAGGCTTACAATATCGATCTGAGTATTGCCGAGCAAATATTGATTATGTTGACATTGATGATTACCAGCAAAGGCATGGCTGGCGTTGCACGTGCTTCGGTCGTTGTTGTTGCGGCGACATTGCCGATGTTCAGTTTGCCTGAAGCGGGGATCTTACTTATTCTCGCGATTGACCAATTTTTTGATATGGGGCGTACAGCGACTAACGTGATTGGTAACAGTATCTCCACGGCTGTGATCGCTAAACTGGAAGAAAGGCAAGGCGATACTCAGCAAGATACAAGACACGGTGAAATTGCCCGCGAAGACGTTTGATTGAACTTGCTGTATGCCGCCGATGGTTACAGCAAGTTAATCTCGTGGCAGACAGGTGGTCGGATGATGCTGTTCACCTGTTTTTCATATATTGCCAAAATCGTTCTGAAGAAGGGTTAAGGCGGGAATAAGTACGATAAATAAAAATGTCCATTTTTATCGAAGCCTGCTCTGGTGCCAGTAAATGGAGTTTTTGTTGCTTCAATTCCTCGCAAATTGAATAATCGGGTAGCCAGCCAACGCCGTGGCCGTTCAACACCATACGTTTCAACAAATCACTCATGGATGAAAGACAAAAGTAGGTGAATTTATTTCTGAAATTGTTTTCCAGTAACTGGTTAACCTGACGCCCCATATAACTTTCGTCGGTATACTTCATCAAGGGTAACGGCTCGTCTTCTAAGCGATATAACGGATTACCATCCGGATCACAGCCAGAAACAAGATATAATTGCGCATTTAACACCTTATGATGAAGAAATGGAGAAGTCATTAAATCATCATTAAAAAAAGACAGAATAAAATCACTTTTGCCATTTTTTAGATTGTTAACGGCTTCATCGACATTAATCGATTCAATATTAAAAACCTTATCTGCATTTTCCATAAAACCAGAAATAAAATCTGGCAATAGAGAAATAGAGAGTGAATGTGCGGTGGCGATATTAATGCGATGCCTGAGTGCTTTTCCGCCTTTTATTTTATCGATTTGGTGCTCTATATCACCAATCAGATTCCTGGCATAAATAATAAAGTGCCTCCCTTGTAATGAAAGCTGTAATGGATTCGAGTTACGATTCACTATTTCAAAACCGACTGCATTTTCAAGAGCCCGAATTCTTCGGCTAAAAGAAGACTGTGATATATTTCGCCGTTCTGCTGCAAGCGTAAAGCTTCGCAGCTCCTCCAACATGACAACATCATATAACCATTTCAATTCAATATTATTCAGCATAAATTTAACCTGATTGTTTATTGATTTGCATAAAACCATCGTATGCAAATAAAGCATGATATATAGAAAGATTGCAATTGCTAACCATGATGATTATGCCATCATAGCGATTATTTTATGAGGTGGAAGATGAAAAAAATAATTGGCATTCTTGGTGGAATGGGACCGGCTGCAACAATTGATGCAATGGATAAAATCATTAAAAATACACCTGCACGCTGTGATCAGGAGCATATTCCAGTGATTGCGGTTTCATTTCCTGATATTCCTGACAGAACAGCTAACATAATTTCTGATGGTGAATCACCATTAAAGAAAATGTTGTCTGCATTACACGTATTAGAGGCGGAAAGTGTGCAATGTATTATTATGCCATGTAATACGGCACATTATTGGTATGATGAATTAAGCGCTTCAACTAACGTTTACTTTCCGAATATGATTGAGATTGTCTGTAATAAAATCGTGAAGGAAGGGGTTAATAATATCGCAATTCTCGCAACCACGGGAACGGTAAAAGCGAGACTTTATCAGAATAGATTGGAAAAAGAAAATGTGAAATATGTGATCCCTGATGAGCTGCAACAATATCAGATTATGGAAAGTATTCTGGCTTATAAAGGCGGGAATGATGACAGAGCTTATCAGTTAATGGAATCTGTTATTTTTCAGCTTAAACGTGCCGGTGTGAAGAAATTTATTATGGGATGCACTGAGATACCGATTATTCTTAGCCGTAAAAAGGATAAAGAAAATTATATTGATACGACGGAGGCGTTGGTTAAAGCGGCTGTAGACTGGTATTGTTCTGATCAATTTTATTGAAGGGTCATGATTGATAAAGGAATTTTTGCGTTTTATGGGAAAGATATCATGATGAAATCGGGAAGGACAGATGGTGTTCAACATACTCAAATGTGGATAGCGGTATTTTTTTGAAAACACCATCGTGTCAGTAAAATTGTTATTTGTCTTATGATCCCGATCTTGCGGGTTGAGGATTGACGGTATCTTTCGCCAAATCCTGCAAATTCTGCCAGAGTGGGTTTTGTTGTGCCAATCGGCGTTGTTCGGTAAGCATGTTTTCAAGCAGTGCTAACGTCGTCAGTGGATTTGACAAAACGACACGTAAAACTGTTGTGGGTTGTCTGGCCCATTGCAGGGGGGTGAGGCAGGTACGGGAGACAAAAAATGTCCCCGCAGACCACTGCACCGCCTGAATATTTTGGTTAAGTGCATTAAGCAATTCATATAGCCGCGGTTTCACGGAGTTCGGGCCTTCGCGTAGCGCCTGTAATACCAGCGGGGGGGCATATCGGTAGGTCAACAGACAAAGTTGTGGTTCACTGATTAACTCAAAATCCGCTTGCTGGCGGATGAGATCGGCAAATTGCTGTGCTTTTTCGATGCTTGTATCGATCAGGCGAGCTAGTCCTTGTCGGCCAAGCAGATGGAAATTACTGTGGAGCATCAGCGACATCGCGCTACGTGAACCTTCCAGCGTGTGGCGTCCCAGATCTTTAGATCCTTTACGCACAATGTAATTCGCGTGCTGAGCAATAGCATGGGTCAGCGTCGGCTGGCGGAATAACACCATACCTAACCCCATCGGCACATACATTTGTTTATGGGCATCGATAGTGACGGTATCGGCCCGTTCGATCCCCTTAAACAGATGCCGATAACGCTCAGATAGCAGGCTGGCACCGCCCCAGGCGGCGTCAACATGGAAATGACACTGTTCCTGCTCTGCAATATCCGCCAGAACATTCAATGGATCGATAGAGCCCGTTTCTGTGGAGCCAGCAATCCCGACAATAGCCATCGGTTTAATATTACGTTGATGTAATTTCTGTAATTGGATTTGCAGGTCATGAATGCAGATCCGCCCATTCCGATCGGTGTCCACTTTTATCAGCGCATCTTGCCCCAATCCGAGTACATCAACGGTTTTTTTCAGTGAATAGTGTCCGAGCTCTGAGACCAGAATCGCTAAGCCGCTGTAGCCATAATGTAACAAGCCTCTGGCTAACCCCTCGCGCGCAAGACCGGCAAAATCCCCGTCGGCGGGCATGAGCAGGTTTCGACATGCCCACATGGCGGTCAGATTAGCCAGCGTTCCCCCCGAACAGAAGGTCGCCAGCGCGTGATCACCACGGTGAAGCCATTGCTGATAAAACGTGTCGTCCCGGTTGTAGACCAATTTGTGCATCATGCCCAATATCTGGCGTTCCAGTGCGGTTAAAACATGTGATGTTTCCAGCTTGACCAAATTTTGATTCAACGCGGTCAATAACTTGCCGAGCGCAGGTAAATGATTGGGGAGCGCTGATGTCATGTGACCCACAAAGGCAGGGGAGGATACGGGGACAACTTGACTGAGGATCTCCGCGCTTAAATACTGAGAATATGTGCCGGTATCGACTGGCGATTCCGGGATAATCACGGAAGAGAACTTGCTTTCCAGTTCTGTCAGTTCATGCATGGGGTGGTTTAACGGAGGGCGACAATCGTCGGTTGTGTCACCTGTCATGTCCGTTTCTAATTCGAGCAGCGCTTCCTCACTAGGACGGGGAATAAACTGGCTGAGCAGTGTTTGCCATTCTTGCTCATTCAGACTGTCAGGAAAATGCTGCATAGTTTGCCTCTTTAGAGTGACTCATCATGTCGATCATATTTTGTTCGCGGATACGATTCAATAACTGTACAGCGTGTCGCGAGTTACCGCCAAGTGTAAAAAAGTGGTCAGGGTCACCAAACGGTGCTCGTGTCGGTAAACTGGGCTAAATTTAGCCCGTGGGTTTTTTGTTTTGTCGATAGGAAAGCGGGTGGATAGGGAGCAGGCAATGCCTGACGGTCGAGTTGGCTGGTGAAAAAAATCCCCCCCAAGATATTGGGCGGGATTTTTGATGGAAAATAGGTGCAGATTGAATCTTATAATAGCTCAAATGCCCGTGTAATAACGGTATCGGAATAAGGCTGCTGACCATTTTCCATTTGAATTATAGCCTTAACCAGTCGGCGCATGGTGGCTGTATTTTCTACATCTATCACCGTGCTGCTGGTCACACCAACCGCGTTACTCACATACGCAATATAGTTCTCAGTATTATTTTCATTGGGGGGTGCCCAGCGGGAAATGAACTGACGGATCGTATTATCGCCATATTTGCGTTCATAATTACGCAGAATTTTCAGCATGGCCCGTATGCCATATTCTGGTGATACAAACTGACAAAATGATTTATCTGTTTGGGTATCACTCAACCCCTGCCATTTATCACCGTGGCGAATGTTGCCCGGATTGTGATTACGTATCCCTCTTGTCATGGTTATTTTTTATCTCCTAAACGCTTATTAATGGCCCGGAAGGCAAACTCGCGTATTTTTTCTACGCCAATAAAACCAATGGTGCCACCAAGTGCCGGTGAAACACTGCCCGGAATACCAAATAGTTCCAGTCCACTGGAAAATCCCCATGACAGCGCACCACACAGTAGTGGTTCAACCCAGCGATTTTTTCGCTCCACGCCGTCATAAATAAGCCGTCCATAACAGATCATGATGGCCAAAATAGAACCAGAAATCTGAGGCCAGGCGTTTTTCAGACCGCTTAATAAATCAGCCCATAAGTCAGGATGTTCTTTCATTGTTTGTTCCATTATTTAATGATGGACATCATGAAAGCAGCATTTTCAACTAGTACAATGTTGAAGATATAAGGCGTGGCCTGTAAATCAGCTCAATCAGAGTTAGTTTTAGCACTGACTTAATGACGTCCTGGACTTTTATATAGTAACGTCAGTAAAAGAAATCCACATGGTCAGGTCATTGTGTTCTGGCTCTTACTAAATCTCCTCACCTCTATTTCTTCTGCGTTGTCTGAATTGCACAAATTTAAATAGACACTATATTTACTAATGTAATTTTAAATATAAAAATTATATTTTAACAAATAGTTAAATAACATAACTCATTTCTTACCATGACTTATTCTCCAATTCAAATAGAGATAGCGTAAGGAACAATGTATGAAAGTATTGATAGCAAAAAATGAAGTGGGTACACGATATCATAGTCACTATGTTGATAATGCAATACATAGGCTGGCAGGTAAATTAATCGAGAAAGACATTGATGTTGTTATCGCTGATTCTTTTGATGATAGCTATACAATCATTTCATCCAATAAACCGTTTGATTGTGTCATGATAAGCTGTGCATTCATGGATAATGATTTATATCTTCATATACAGAAAATATTGAATAAATTATTTGAACGGCAGGAGAATATTCCGGTCTTTTTGTTAAGCGATCGGGAAAAAATGGTATTTTTACTCGATAATAAATTTTTGGAAAAGCTCACTGAATTTGCCTGGATATTGGAGGATTCCGCCGATTTTATTGCGGGTCGTGCCATTGCAGCCATGCAGCGTTATCGCCAACAATTATTTCCACCTTTATTGTCAGCCTTGCTGAAATACAGCAAAATCTATGAATATTCCTGGGCTGCGCCCGGACATCAAGGCGGCGTCGGGTTTAATAAAACCCCGGTTGGTCGCTTTTATCATGATTATTATGGGGAAAATCTTTTTCGTACCGATATGGGCATTGAACGATCCTCATTAGGTTCACTGTTAGATCATTCTGGTGCATTTGGCGAAAGTGAAAGGTATGCAGCCAGGGTCTTTGGCGCAGACCATTCTTATTCTGTTGTGGTCGGAACGTCAGGCTCTAACCGAACGATTATGCAGGCCTGTATGACTGAAGATGACGTCGTGATCATTGACCGAAATTGTCATAAATCCATTGAACAAGGGTTAATTCTGACGGGGGCAAAACCGGTCTATATGCTGCCGAGTCGTAACCGTTACGGCATTATCGGGCCTATCTACCCACAGGAAATGCAAACTAAGACACTACAGAAAAAGCTGAAACAGAATCCACTGACTCAGGGGGTTGCCAAGCAAAAGCCAGTCTATAGTGTGGTGACAAACTGTACTTATGATGGCGTCTGTTATAACGCCAAACGTGTACAGGAATTACTGGATAAAAGCGTCGATAGAATACATTTTGATGAAGCATGGTATGGCTATGCGCGGTTTAACCCGATTTATCATGATCATTACGCCATGCGGGGGTCACCGAAACATCATGCCGGGCCGACTGTCTTTGCGACCCATTCTTCCCACAAATTGTTGAATGCGCTGTCGCAGGCTTCGTTTATCCATGTCCGGGACGGCCGCAGCCCTGTGGATTTCTCACGGTTTAATCAGGCCTATATGATGCATGCAACAACCTCACCGTTGTATGCAATCTGTGCTTCCAATGACGTTGCGGTTTCCATGATGGATGGAAATAGTGGTTATTCTCTGACTCAGGAAGTGATTGAAGAAGCCGTTGATTTTCGTCAAGCATTAGCCCGTTTATACCGGGATTTCAGGAAGGAGGGGAGCTGGTTCTTTAAACCCTGGAATCAGGAAAAAGTGACCGATCCTGCTACTGGTAAGAAAATGGCTTTTGAAGACGCTCCGAGAGAGTTACTGACGAAAGAACAAGATTGTTGGGTGATGCGTCCGGGAGACAGTTGGCACGGGTTTGACGATTTGCCTGATGACTGGAGTATGCTTGATCCGATTAAAGTGAGTATCTTGACGCCGGGCATGGGCGATCAGGGAAAATTGGAAAAACAAGGCGTGCCGGCCGCATTAGTCACCGCATGGTTAGGCCAGCATGGTATCGTACCGACCCGTACGACCGATTTTCAAATTATGTTTCTGTTTTCAATGGGGATCACCAAAGGAAAATGGGGAACATTACTGAACACCTTGTTGTCTTTCAAACGCCACTACGATGAGAATACCCCCTTGAACCAGGTTTTGCCGGATTTGGTGAACCAGCATTCGGACGTGTATTGCCATTTGGGATTGAAAGATCTGGGCGATAAAATGTTCGATTATTTACGCCAGAACAATCCGGGCGAAAAACTGAATCAGGCTTACGCGGGTTTACCTCAAATGGACATGCTCCCGCGCGCTGCTTATCAGGCGATCGTCACTAATCATGTGGAGATGGTGGCATTGGACGATCTGCCTCATCGCATTGCGGCGAACGCGATCATTCCTTATCCACCCGGTATTCCAATGCTACTTTCAGGCGAAAATTTTGGTGATAAAACCAGTCCCCAGATTCGTTATTTGCACGCCTTGCAAAAGTGGGATCATGAATTTCCGGGTTTTGAACATGAAACGGAAGGCACAGAGATTATCAACGGTATTTATCACGTTATGTGTATTAAAAAGTGAAAATGGGAAGCTAAATTATGGCTACAGTTTCAGAAGCGAAAAAAGTCGGGTTGATCCCCGTGACCCTGATGGTTGCAGGTAATATCATGGGATCGGGCGTTTTTCTTCTGCCGGCCAGCTTGTCTGCAACCGGAGGCATTGCCATTTTCGGCTGGCTGGTGACCATCATTGGCGCGGTGGGATTATCGATTGTCTATGCCAAAATCGCCTCGCTGGATGACAGCCCGGGAGGATCTTACGCTTATGCCCGACGCGCCTTCGGCCCTTTTTTGGGATATCAGACTAACCTTTTATACTGGCTGGCGTGTTGGATTGGCAATATTGCGATGGTGGTCATTGGCGTTGGCTATTTGAGTTATTTTTTCCCGATCCTGAAAGATCCGATTGTTTTAACCATCACCTGTACAGTAATACTGTGGATATTTGTCATTTTGAACATTATTGGGCCACATGTGATTACTAAAGTGCAGGCGGTGGCGACAATACTGGCCTTGATCCCGATTGTGGCAACTGCGGTGTTTGGTTGGTTCTGGTTCAATGGCAAAACGTATATGGACGCGTGGAACGTGAGTGGACTCAATACCTTTGGCGCTATCCAGAGTATTTTAAATGTAACATTATGGTCTTTTATTGGTGTTGAAAGTGCTTCCGTTGCTGCCGGTGTTGTGAAAAATCCTAAGCGCAACGTGCCGATTGCGACGATTGGCGGGGTGCTGATTGCCGCAGTCTGTTATGTTTTGTCCAGTAGCGTGATTATGGGGATGATCCCCAATGCCGCATTGAAAATCTCATCGTCACCTTTTGGAGATGCTGCCCGCCTGGCATTGGGAGAGACTGCGGGAGCCGTCGTGGCCTTTTGTGCGGCAGCAGGGTGTCTGGGGTCACTGGGAGGCTGGACTTTGCTCGCGGGACAGACTGCGAAAGCTGCCGCAGATGATGGATTGTTTCCTGCCATCTTTGCCAAAGTGAACAAAGCTGGCACCCCTGTTGCGGGTTTGTTGATTCTGGGGGTCTTAATGACGATTTTCCAACTCAGCAGTGTCTCTCCAAATGCAGCGAAAGAGTTTGGGTTGGTTTCTTCCGTCTCGGTGATTTTTACGTTGATCCCTTACTTGTATACCTGTGCGGCTTTACTGCTCATTGGCCATGGTCATCTTGGGCAGGAAAAAACACGCTATATCGTCATTACTTTTATTGCTTTCATATATTGTATTTGGGCGATTTTCGGAACAGGTGCCAAAGAAGTGGTGTGGACACTGGCTGTGATGATGGTCATAACGGCAATGTATACCTTTAATTACAACACGAAACATCCTGTGCCGTTTCCGTTAGATAAAAAATTTCCGTTAGATAAAAAAGAGTAGGGTGTCACCTACTTGAGTCGTTCTGTCACATTAACAGAAAGATCGTGAGTGAAACCATCTTGAGTGGTTTTTATGCAGTGAGCTAATAGAAAAAAGCGGCGGGGGAAATTTTTCGTCTAACGCCGCTTTTTTATCCCGATGAACTGCCAGTAAAAATTCAACCACGAAAGAGTGTGGAATGATCAATAGCAATTCCACGTTCAGCCATCATATCTTCCAAATTACGCAGGTTCAGCGCGTAGGTCGGATATCAGCGGACACACTGAGCGATGATATCAGCAGGATAGTGCTGGTGTCTTAATTGTGTAACGGCTTGTCAAATATCATTGTTGACTAATTGGTAAAGAACTGGTTAACTCATTTCAAAAGAATAAAGAGGTAGATTTCAATGAGTGGAAGACCAAAAGAATATGACGACCAAAAAGTGATTGAGTCGGCGATGAATGTATTTTGGAATAATGGTTACGAAGCCAGCAGCACTCAATTACTCTGTCAAGAGACAGGTCTTGGAAGAGGTAGTCTCTACCATGCTTTCGGCAATAAGCAAGGCTTGTATGAAAAGGCTCTTCGCCATTACCAAGATATCGGAATCAAGTGTCAAAAGGACATATTGACCAGCTCAGGCACGGCCAAGGAGCGGTTGATGAAATTGCTTCAGTGGGGCATAGAAACTGATATCAATGTGGATAACCCTCGGGGTTGTCTGGCTTTGCATTCAGTGCTGGAGCGTAGCCAGAAAGACCCGGCAATTCTTTCCATTAATCGTCACTATCTGCAACGCCTGGAATCTTTGATTAAAGATGTTATCCGCCAAGGGGTTGCAGCGGGCGAACTTTCTTCTAAAACTAAAATCAACGCCAGTGGCAAGGCATTTTTAGCCAGTTACTACGGTCTACGGATCATGGGGGTCACGGTGGCTGATAGAGGCTTTTTGCAATTAGCGGCTGAGGGAATAGTTTCCAAAATTTAACAATATCGAAAGTATTTTCTTTCACTCAATTTTGTACTGAACGATAAACAATTAATCAAGATACAGCCCGTTTAATCGGTGCTCAATACGGATCATACCTAGAGGTGAAAAGTTGAAACGACATTTATCCATATTAATGACTACCCTATTGGTAGTCATCATGAGTGAGCTACAAACTGCGGGAATGCTACCGAATATCGCTGCTGATCTCAATGAATCTACGGGACGGATAGGTTTGTTGGTCTCGGTGTATGCGCTGGGCATGGCACTCGGCGGACCTGCCATTGCTTATATTTTAAGGCGCAAATCGCCACGCAGAGTTCTGACCGGCATTATCGCAGTCTATGCGATTATTGAGGTACTTGCACCGGTGATTCACGATTATTGGTGGCTCGCTCTGGCGCGCGTATTAACAGGTTGCTTGTCTGGTGCCACATTCGGGCTCGTATTGACGTTTGCGGCTCGATTGGCTCCATCGCCGGATCAGATTGGGCGATCAGTCTCAGTCGTGCTCAGTGGGTTAATGATCGGAACGGTTATTGGCCTGCCTCTAAGCCACTTCATTGCTACTCGATGGGACTGGCAAAGCTGCTTTTACCTGTTAGGGGTAGCTGCGTTATTAATCAGTATTATAGTGAACAAGGGGTTGCCAGATCTGGCGAAAGCGACTGAAGATGAGTCAGTTGAGGATCTTAAAAAATTAAAATCAACTAAGCTATGGTCACGCTATCTTGTCAGTGCCTTAACGATAGGCGCAGCATACGGTTCATTCTCTTTCTTCACACCATTGCTTCAGGATAATGCTGGGTTTAGCTCAGATGCTACCACCCTGATCTTACTTGGTTACGGTATCTGTACCGTGATTGGTAACCTCATTGTGGGGCGTTTTGTTGACGCACATCCCGTCGGGGTACTGCGTGTAGGACACAGCGCATTGCTTATAGCCTTAGTAACACTTTCATTATTTAGTGATGTGAAAAGCGTTACGTTAGTCATGGTGCTTTTGGTCGGCTTAATCGGTATTTCTATGAATCCAGCGCTTATCAAACGCGTCGCTGAAGCGGGTGGAACGGGTTACCTGGTAACCACGGTACACACCGCTGTCATTACTATGGGCGTCACATTGGGAACCATGTTCAGCGCATTTTCTATGAATCTTTTTGGTCAAAACCCCATAATCGCGACTTGGACAGGATCTGCCCTCGTAGTCCTGGTTCTTATCGTTCTTGCGTTTCAAACCATTCGAGTTCCCAAAAAACCTCGTTTTTCCCGTGCCAATTAACCAAGGCAATCAGTAATAATTAATAATTGAGGATATGACACTCGTCAACTTACCGGTAAAATAGCGTTGGGAACTGACGGCTCAAAAGGGATCGGGCTGGCTATTGTCAAATCTTTGGTTAAGGAGAGTGTCAGTTATATTGGCATCCACGACGGGCGGAATAAAGACGCTGCAAAATGTGACATCTGACTTTTTTGAACTGGATCTGAGTAAAAATCACTCACCTGTGAAATGATTGCAATTTTACGAACTAAAACATAGCTCAAAGCAAGCTGAAGTAAATTTATTTTTTGAGAAAGAAAGTATTTAAAAAAACATTTCACTTTCAATATACTTTTAAATAAAGGATTAGACATGAAAGTAAGAAATATTGCTGTTTCATTAATGTTATTTTCTTCTACCGTCTCTTTTGCTCTTGTTAAAGATAATAAAATTATCTGTCAGAATAAAAATACCTGTAATTTTTCTCATGTTTTGCCGGATTATCGCGAGGAACTTTCAAAAAGAGATGTCGATTACACATTCACAGAAAAAGAAACATTACCTCAGGTGGAAGTAAACCGGTATAAAATGGTGTCACAGTCATGGTCGCCGGATAAAAGAGTAACCCCGGAAAAATGGCAACACGACGTTGATATCTATATTCCTGAGACACCAAAAACACAACGAGCACTTGTCGTGGTGAATAATGGGATAAACTATGGTAATAGCTCAGAAAATAGCAACAAACCAACTGATTTTAGTGAGGCGATGCTGGCTGATATTGCACGCGCGACACAGACTATTGTTATTTCTGTAAGTAACATTCCTAATCAATATTTGACATACCAGAATGATGGTAAACTTCTCAAAGAAGACGACAGCGTTGCTCGTAGCTGGGAACTTTTTCTGGATAATCCAGAACAAAGAAAGTTGATGCCATTACATATTCCTATGTCCACCTCGGTATCTCAGGCAATGAGGGTAGCAAAAGAAGAACTCACTCAATGGAGTATCAATAAATTTATCGTCACCGGTGTTTCCAAGCGTGGGTGGACCACCTGGCTAACCGCGATATCCGATCCTGACGTTGAAGCCATTGTTCCCTTTGCCATTGATTTGCTGAACATAGATTTGGCGCTGGAGCATATGTATCGTTCTTATGGGGGAAACTGGCCAGTGGCATTTTATCCCTATTATCAGCAAGGTATCGACAAGTTAGTAAAAACGTCTGGTTTTTCAAAATTACTGGAAATAGAGGACCCATTGAAATATATGAACTCAATTTACCAGTCACGTCTTGCCATACCAAAATATATCGTCAACGCAAGTGGTGATAATTTCTATGTTCCAGACAACACAAGGTTTTATTATGACAAACTTCCAGGGGATAAATCATTGCGTGTTGCACCAAACACTGACCATTACGGAATTTCAAAGTTTACTGAGCAATCGCTAGTTTCTTTTGTTAACCGATATCAAAGTAAAAAAGCCCTGCCGCAGATAGACGGTCTCGTTCACAATAAAACACTCTCAGTGCGTTTTTCCGAAAAGCCTGTAAAGATAATACGCTGGACGGCAATAAATACTAAGGCAAGAGATTTTCGCTATGCATGTGGCATAAGATATATCCCATCACCAATTGATATTCCATCAGATAATAAAGTGGATGTTTCATTGAGTTATACCCGCCCTGGCTGGGAGGCTACATATATAGAAGCAACCTTTAATGATGGGTATGTGGGAACAACGCAAGTCTATATTACCCCGGATGAAAAATATGCACAAACAGCACCGCCTTCGGAGGGGAAAGCTTGCCAAACCCTACCAGGCCGTGGATTAGGGAATTAAGTCAGTTCTTTATGACTAACGGGTCAAACGGTGGGTTTGGCATCGTTAGTCAAATGTTGTATTTTGCAGCTTCGTTCCCACTGAGGCTACTTCTCAATTGCCCCGGCCACTTGAAAGGTTGAGGGTGACCGACTTTGATATATGGGTATCGAATCCTTATACAAAATATGAGGTAGCTCTTTTGACTTATTAGAATAGTGAGTGAATCACATCGGAGCAATTGATCAAGGTCGCATATCTATCGTTCAACGCAGCCATTGCCGCTTTATGTACTGACTCGGCCTTAACCCGTGAGCCATCAATATATTTCAAGTCACGGCTAGCGCAAGCATCAGCACAGACAAAGTTTTCGTATCCTAACTCAAACGCTTTGATGGCAGTAGCAGTGACACACATATGGCTCATAAAACCAGCTAATACGAGCTGCTTACGGTTGGTTAGTGACAATAGAGCACTCAATTCTGTATTGTAAAATGAGTTAGGTAATGATTTGGTGACAACTTTCTCCTCGCCATTTGCTTCGACATCCTTAATCAAATTTGTATTATCAGTGTCGGGATCAAATATTGCGGAGCCCGGTTTGGCATGATGTACAACATGAAAGACAGGTATATTCTTTTTTCTGGCATATGCTAATAGCTTAGTTGCGTTGATAATGGCTGCTTGCCCATATTCACCTAATTGCAAGATACCATCGGAATATTCTCTTTGAAAATCAATCAATATGAGCGCTGCTTTATTCCAATCAAGACGTTTTTTTGGTACTCCAGAAATTTCTAGTAACGTTTTTGGTGAGTTCATTACCTTACCTTTTATTTGTTAATTAAACGTATCTAGGTTACGAAATGCCATATAAAAAGTAATTGTGAAATATTGCATATAGTATGTGCAAAAAAGTTGTTATTCATTGGTTCGTCATCAACATACAATCACTGTTACAATTTATGTCTTATTGATTACGCAAGGGGCACACTATGGATAGTGTAAATTGGGATGATCTGAGGTTTTTTACAGCTTTAGTGGAATGTTGTACTGTTTCTGCTGCCTCAAAAAGATTAAATGTGAACTATGTAACAGTATCCAGACGAATAGAACGTTTGGAACATACGTTGAGACAACGTCTTTTTGATAGAACGCAGGAAGGTTATGTGCCAACGGTTGAAGGTTTAATCTTATATAAAAAAACATCGCTGGTAAGAGAAAATGTTGAGAGCTTAGAGGAGTACTTTAGTTTAGGTGGGAAGTTTAAAAAAAGTGTAGTTATTTCGATGGTTTCATCAATGGCAGAATATTGCCTGATCCCTAAACTAAGTGACTTTGTCAAAAAGTATCCAGAAATTCGGCTGGAAATCGATGTGTCAAATCGTAATGTCAGTATTCCAAGAAAAGAAGCTGATATAGCATTACGTTTAGAACTTCCAGAAAAAGGAGAGTACTTAAGCAAAAAAGTAGGTGAGATTACTTATAAACTCTGCGCTATTCCAGAAATGATAGAAAAAATAAAAAAAGAAGAAAATGTGAGTATCATTACCTTTAATAGTGACTTTAGTCATTTACCCGAGTCTCAATATCTCATTAGACGGTTTGGCAATAAATCCATTCGTTTTCAATCAAATTCGGTTACTATTCAACGTATTGCTGCTGAAAATGGGTATGGTGTAGCCCTGCTTCCATCATTGGCTATTAAAAATAGTCCATTAGTTTCTATAGAATTAGATGAGCCTATAATACGTTCAATATGGATGTTGACATCTAAGTACACAATGCAAATGACAGCGAGTCGCTTAGTGGCTGATGAATTGAAAAGAATATTTGATGGAATGAAATAACGGGTTTGTTTATTCTTTTTTTGTTTTAAATCAGAATCACTTCTATAAGAGCCTGTTCAGTGTCTTTCCAATAATATGGAAAAAAGGTCAAATTGATCATTTGCAGAGGTTCTATCGCATTAACAGAGGGATCGCGAGCGAAATCATTTTGAGTGATTTTTACACAGTGAGTTGATAGAGAGCTGCTGTATTGGCATCGCTTTTATCCAAAGTGACCACGTCAGGTTATCCATGTCCCTTTTAATCTGATAGAACCTTGTTAACCCCTATCTATCCGTCTGAATAGGCGCTAACATGTTTTTGGTGTTATATCACTCACAGTAAGTTTCCGGTATTTCAATATACTAAAGAAATCAGAGTAAATTGGCATTTCAGTCAGTGGGGGACGGGCATATGTACAAAATGATTTTAGTACCAGTCGATATTTCAGAAGAAGATCTTACCAACAAAGCAGTTGAAAGCGCACTTAAGATCGCCAAAGAAACCGGAGCAAAGTTACATTTTTTGCATGTATTGCCTATTTCATCAGCGATTATTAATGCTTATGCATTGGGATATATGGAAATTAAGGACAAAGCGACGCTCAAAGCAGAACAAGAATTGAAAAAGCTGATTGATTCTATTGATTTACCCATAACGCAGATCGCCTACTCGATTGCATTTGGTTCTCCAAGAGATGAAATTACGGCTACTGCGGATGAGATTGGCGCTGATTTGATTGTGATTGGCTCAAGGCGACCGAATATTACGACCCATTTGTTAGGCTCCAGCTCTGCCGGGGTGGTCAGGTATGCAAAAACATCCGTATTAGTCGTGCGATAACGTTTGGTCAAGAGAATGATCATTCATTAACTTTAGTTATTTTTTGCTTTCAAACTGATGCTCACAAGCAGGCGGTTATATCCGATGACAGAGGAGTATGTATGTATAACACGATTTTAGTTCCGATTGATATTGCAGAAGACATTTTAACGGATAATGCCATTAAGCATGCTGAATATTTGGCAAAAATATCGGGTGCAAAGGTTCATCTTTTTCACTCAGTCCCTGATATTTCCAGATTTTCCGTAAATTATAGCTACCATTATGATTTATTGAGTGCTTTTGCCAAAAAAGCCATCGCAAATTCTGAAGAAGATCTTAAAAAAGTCATAGAACATATTGATTTACCTAAAGATCGTGTCTCTTTCTCTGTTGCGTTTGGTTCTCCACGAGATAAGGTCCTGTCTACTGCGCGTGAGATCCATGCTGATTTGATTATTGTCGGATCGCGTCGTCCTGATATTTCGACTCACTTACTGGGTTCAAATGCGTCAGGGATTGTAGGTTATGCTAATATCTCTGTTCTGGTTGTCAGATAACGCTTTAATCTGAAACTCAGTGAATTCTTATTCATATAACCGTACCTTTTTCTGGTACGGTTATTTTTTAAGTGGAATTAGGATAATTAATACATTAAGTCATATTAATATTAATTAATATAAATAATGAATTGGTGACTTCCTAATCATGCACAGAAAAAGGGAGCATCGATTTTATCATTTCATGGCCTTGTCAGGCAGGATAATAGGTGGATATTATGCGCAACCGACGTGATATATCATCAACGTCGTTTACAATAGATGCGGTTATTAATAAGTCAATAGGAATTATTTTGAAAAATAAAATTGGTCAGTGGGCACGTTATCTTTTGGCTTTTGGATTAACCTTATCTTTTCATGCATGGAGTGCGCCAACCAGTTTTGAGCAAGCTAAAATTGAATCCAGAAAAAATGTTTATGATGGAAAAGTCAAATCAAAAATAGGCACATTATATTGTGGATGTGATTGGCAGTGGGTTGGCAAAAGCGGTGGACGTGTTAATTTAGCCTCTTGTGATTATCATATCAGAGCACAGCAAACAAGAGCCGAGCGGATTGAATGGGAGCATATGGTTCCGGCTTGGGTATTTGGGCACCAGCGCCAGTGCTGGCAAGAAGGGGGACGAAAAAACTGTGTTGATACTGATCCCGTCTTTCGCATGATAGAGTCGGACATGCATAATCTGGCACCGGCAATCGGTGAAGTTAATGCTGATCGTAGTAACTTTAGTTATGGCATGATCGCGAAAAATAAACCCAATATGTATGGCGCCTGTAGCAGTAAGGTCGATTCGCAATCACGTTTATTTGAACCGCGCAATAGAGTGAAAGGCATGGTCGCCAGAGTCTATTTCTATATGCATGATCGCTATAATTTATCGATGTCACGCCAACAACAGCAATTAATGATGGCATGGGATCGCCAGTATCCGGTAGATGCCTGGGAACGTGAAAGAGATAACCGCATTGCCAAAATTATGGGGCATCATAACCCCTTTGTGACCGGCAGCCAAAAATGGGAACTGGGACATAAAAATTCAGGACTGGGTTTGCAGGGTAATGCACTGAAGCAAAATCATTTTCAGGGTGGTCACCATCAGCGATCAGCTCTCAGCGCCACAGCAAAAACAGCGCAAGATGGCGAGATTAAAGGAAATAAAAACAGTCATATCTATCATCTTATTCACTGTGCGGGTTATAAGACAGTCGCAGATAAAAACGCTATTTATTTCCAATCAGAAACAGAGGCTAAAAAAGCAGGCTATCAGCTAGCAGGTAATTGTAAAAAATAGCGATTGTGGCATTGTCATCGATAATGCCATCGACTGGATTATCAGCTAAGGTTTTCATCAGTTAAATAATTCTCCTGTTACCCTGATCAAAACCTCAGCTGAATGAATTAAAAAAGGTGCGCTATCACCTCACTTTCATGCCCGCCAGTGTCATTAAAGCACGAAACAATGTTGATACTGCGTATAAAGCCAGTACACTGCAAAGCCAAATTGCGACTAACCAACCCAGGCGTTGCCACAGTGAAGGCGGTTGTGGTGTTATTTTAATGGTAGCCTTGTTCATGTGTGATTTTTCCTCGGAAGACATAATAACTCCAAAAGGTATAAGTCAGAATGATCGGGATAATGAACAGCGCGCCAACCAGCATAAAACCTAATGATTGGGGAGGTGAAGCTGCATCTTCAAAGCTAATGAAAGGCGGGATAATCATTGGCCAGAGGCTGATCCCCAATCCAGTGAACCCCATAAAAATCAGTAATAGTGCCGTCAGAAACGGAGTGTAATGGCTTGAGTTCTGATTCGCTTTCCATAATTGCCAACCTGACCACACGACCAGTAAGGGGACGGGTACGAAGAAAAACAGGTTCGGCAAGCTAAACCAGCGCTCAGTTATGGTTGAATGGGCAAGGGGTGTCCAGATACTGATAATGGCAATTATCGTTAACATCAGCAAAGTCAGGGGACGCAGAATACGATACATCTGTTGTTGCAACCGCCCTTCGGTTTTCATGATTAGCCAGCCACATCCCAATAAGGCATAAGCGATGACCAGGCCGCCACCACAAAACAGCGGAAAAGGCATCAGCCAGGCGAAATAACTACCAGTATAAGCACGGTTTTCGACAGGGAAACCCTCAATAACGGCGCCAACAACCGTACCTTGCATAAAGGTAGCCAGGATTGAACCGGCAATAAACGCCTTATCCCAGAGGTGTTGATGTTTTGGTGTGGCTTTGAAACGAAATTCAAAAGCAACGCCACGAAAGATCAGGCCGAATAACATCACGGTTAATGGGATAGCCAATGCATCCAGAACCACGGCATAAGCCAATGGAAATGCGCCAAATAATCCGGCACCGCCCAGGACTAACCAGGTTTCATTGCCATCCCAGACGGGAGCAACCGAATTCATCATTAAGTCACGATCAGATTGCCCCTGAATGGTGGGATACAAAATACCAATACCAAGATCAAAGCCATCCATGACGATATACATCATGATACTGAAGATAATGATAATGAACCAAATGAAAGGAAGATCAATACCCATTTACTGACTCCTTAATGCGGGATTGACGTTTGGGATTTGTGGCAGACCTTTCCGGATCAGTTTCATCATATAGGCATAACCGATACCAAAAACGGCTGAGTAGACGACAAAGAAAATCAGCAGGCTAATGCTCATATGGAGTTCACCATGCGCTGAAGCTGCATCTTTGGTACGCATCAAACCATAGACAACCCATGGTTGACGGCCAATTTCTGTGGTGAACCAGCCCGCCAGGATCGCTATCAGACCGGAAGGCGCCATGAAAGTCATAAAACGGAGAAATACCGGATTATTATACAAACGCTGATGATAACGTAGCCATAATCCCCAAACTCCGGCGAAAATCATCAAAATACCCAATCCTACCATGACGCGGAATGACCAAAACACCATAAAGACATTTGGGCGATCTTCCGGGGCAAATTCTTTCAGTGCCGGAACTTGTTTATCCAGACTGTGTGTCAGGATCAGGCTGGCGAGATAGGGGATCTTGATCGCATATTGAGTTTCTTCCGCTGTTTGATTAGGAATACCAAATAAAATCAACGGAGTGGCTTCACTCGGTTGATTTTCCCAATGACCTTCCATCGCTGCAACTTTAGCCGGCTGGTGTTTTAATGTATTCAGGCCGTGTATATCACCAATCATGGCTTGTAATGGCGCAATAATCAGGATCATCCACATTGCCATTGACAACATTTTTCGCATAGCAGATGAATCATGGCCTTTTTGCAAATGCCAGGCCGCCGAAGCCGCAATGAAAAACGCGGAGGCAAGAAATGCCGCCGTTCCCATATGCAGCAGACGATAAGGAAAGGAGGGGTTAAACACCACGGCGAACCAGTCAACGGGAACAACCTGATGATTAACAATTTCATAGCCTTGTGGTGTCTGCATCCAACTATTGGAGGCCAGGATCCAGAATGTGGAAATAATCGTGCCGAGTGCCACCATGCACGTTGCGAAAAAGTGTAACTTTTCCCCAACCCGATACCAGCCAAACAGCATCACACCAAGGAATCCTGCTTCCAGGAAAAAGGCGGTCAGCACTTCATAAACCAACAAAGGACCGGTGATCGTACCGGCAAAATCCGAAAAGAAACTCCAGTTAGTACCGAATTGATAAGCCATTACTAAACCGGAAACGACGCCCATCCCGAAATTGACCGCAAAAATTTTTGACCAGAAGTGATATAACGTTTTGTAATCCGTATTACGTGTCTTCAGCCATAAGCCTTCCAATACAGCCAGAAAGCTCGCCAAACCTATCGTAATGGCCGGAAAAATAATGTGAAAAGAAACCGTGAACGCAAATTGTATTCTTGCCAGTTCAAGGGCACTTAACCCTGACATAGTGACCTCTTATTGAAATCGATGGGGTATAGGGGTAAACCACATAGGAAAGTGCAGATAAGTAGAACACAGAGATTTGAGGTATAATAGTGACAATTTTTTGTTTATCGACTATAACAGTTTGCATAAAAGCCAGTGACAGAGACAAAGTACCAGATTGGCGATTTCTCATTGGTGACCAATAACAGATGAAAAAAAGGTCAGACAGATGACACGTTACGAGCAATTGGCCGGCATGATCCGCCAACAAATAGAAGACGATATTTGGCTTGTGGGGGATAGATTACCCTCATTGCGGGAATCAGTTAAGTCGTCAGGTCTAAGTTTAATGACCGTGCTGCAAGCCTACCAGTTGCTTGAAAGTCAGGGATGGATCGTGGCGCGCCCACAATCGGGCTATTATGTGGCTACCCGATTAAAACCTTTTGCCGCGGCAAAGGGAGGGAAAGAGCTTAATTTAAGCGAAAATGTGGCGATCAGTGCGTCTATTTTTGATGTGTTGCAAGCCTGTAAAGACCCACAAATGGTCCCTTTTGGTTCAGCATTTCTTGATCCGTCTTTACTGGTTGAACCTAAGTTATCAAAAATACTGGCCTCCGTTGCTCGTCGCTTTGTGCCCCACAGTTCTTTAGCGAATTTACCGCCGGGCAACGAAAAGTTACGGCGTAACATCTCCCGACGCTACGCTTCTCACGGTATCCATGTCTCCCCTGATGAAATCGTGATTACGGCCGGTGCAATGGAATCATTAAGTTTTAGCTTGCAATCCGTGACGTCGCCGGGGGATTGGGTTGTGATTGAATCGCCAGCTTTTTATGGCGCACTACAGGCAATAGAACGGTTACGTTTGAAAGCCATTGCCATTAAAACTGATCCGCATACCGGTATTGATTTGGATACGTTAGCAAAGATTGTGCAGAAATATCCAATCAAAGCCTGTTGGTTGATGTCACGTTTTCAAAATCCGCTGTGCAGCACAATGCCATCTGAAAAGAAGCAGCAATTAGTCGCGATCCTGAATCAGAACCAGGTTGCCTTGATTGAAGATGATGTCTATGGCGAATTGTATTTCGAACAGACACCGCCGCCCCCAATAAAAGCCTGGGATAGCGAAAATAATTTCATGCACTGTTCATCATTTTCAAAATGCCTTGCGCCCGGTTATCGGGTCGGGTGGGTTGCCGCCGGCAAACATGCGCGGAAAATTCAGCAGTTACAGATGATGAGCACAGTGTCTGCCAGTATACCAACGCAGTTGGCGATTGCAGATTATTTGGCTCAAGGCGGCTATGATAATCACCTGCGTCGGTTAAGACGGCAGTTGGAACAGCGGCAAAACCGGATGTTATGGGCAATCAGCGAATACTTTCCCCCATCGGTGAAAGTTAACAGTGCGCGGGGTGGCTATTTTCTCTGGCTGGAATTTGAACCGCCTTTTAATGCTAACGAGCTCTACCAACGGGCACTGGCAAAGAATATCAGCATTGCGCCGGGCAGTATGTTTTCCACCAGTGCTCAATTTGATCATGCTTTTCGTTTGAATACGTCATTTGCCTGGAATGATATTCAGGCTGCGGCAATGCAGGAACTGGGGAATATTTGTCGCACGCTTCTTGAATATTGATTATGTTAGAACAGGGTAAACCAAATATAAAAACGATGAGGGAGCGGCATGAAAATGAAATGTTTCGATTATGCGACATTACCAAGAGTGCAGTGGCCTGAAGGTCAAGGTGAAACAAGAGATATTGTTTGCTGGCCTGTGTCTGATGATTTTGCCTGGCGAGCCTGTTTTACCACTATCCATCAAAATGGGCTATTGAGGCAATTTCCAGATATTGAACGCTCAATCGTGTTATTAAAAGGAAAGGGCGTCCGTCTGACCAGTCCAGGTTTTTTGGAGCACGAATTGGTGAAAAAAATGACCCCATTTCATTTTTCGGGGGATATTCAGAGCCATGCAGAGTTACTGCATGATTCCGTTCAGTGTTTCAATATCATGACCCGCCGTTCTTGTTGGGCTTCCGAAGTCTCGCTGGTTTCCGATGAACGTTTACTGCCGACAGCGCACAGTGGTGTACTTTATGTGTTAAAAGGTCGATGGGAAATGACTGGGGCGAGTTGTGTCCAGTTGGCTTTTGGTCAGGGGGCATGGTGGTTGCCGGATATTCGGGAAGGGGTTATTAAGCCACTGATTGCGGATAGTCAATTGTTGTGGGTTGATTTACGTCCTGTCGGGTGAAGATGACAGCGCCTGTCGCGTGATGGTTGACGAAGAAAGCGGCAGGCGTTGATCGCGTAAATTCACAGTTCAGCCAGTTAATCGTTAAAGCTCAGCGAAATAGCGCCGTATAATCTCCCTGCCAATCTCTATGGAAGCCGTCGCTGCGGGGGAAGGCGCATTGCAGACATGCAGTGAGCGACGACCTTTGACAAAATGAAAATCATCTACCAATTTACCCTCGTTTGTGAGCGCCTGGGCGCGTACCCCGGCTGGCCCTGGTGTAATGTCTTCCGGTTGTAAATCAGGAATAAGCTGGCGGGCATTTTCTGTAAACAGTTGGCGTGAAAAGGAGCGACGCATTTCGGCCATGCCTTCACAAAAATAGCGTGTAGCAATCTTCCAAAAACCTTTATAAGTCAGTACCTCAGCAAGATCCCGCGGATTAAAATCAGTTTTGCGATAGCCCTCGCGTTTAAAGGCCAGTACCGCATTGGGACCGACATCCCGCTTGCCATTATGCATCCGTGTAAAATGAACGCCGAGGAAGGGAAAATCGGGATTGGGGACGGGGTAAATCAGATGATTAACCAGATAGTTTTTACTGCTGTCCAGGACATAATATTCCCCCCGGAAGGGCACGATCTTCATGCCGGTTTCATAACCCGCCAGTTTGGCGATCCTGTCACTGTGTAATCCGGCACAATTTACCAGCCATTTAGCCTGATAACGGGTATGTTGAGTGATGATTTCAACGTGATCATGATGTTCACGAATCCGCTGAACCTGCTGCTGATAATGAATATCTCCGCCTCTGGTCTGAATGATTTCCGCCAGTTTTGCCGCAATTTCTGGGTAATTGACAATCCCCGCATCGGGCACCAGGATGGCTTCAAGCCCATTAACATACGGTTCGCGCGCGTTGAGTTGGTCTTGCGAAAGGGAGGTGACTTCAAGGCCGTTTTTCAATCCTCGCTGGTAGATATTTTCCAGTAAAGGCAGCTCTTTGAGCTGTGTGGCAACAATCACTTTACCGCAACGGTCGTAATACAAACCATGTTGCTGACAAAACTGGTATATTGTGCGATTGCCTTGTTTCGCCAACTGTGCTTTTAAACTTCCTGGTGTGTAATAAATACCGGAATGAACCACATTACTGTTATGACCGCTTTGATGTGCTGCCACGCCATTTTCTTTATCTAATATCAGTAAACGCAGGTGTGGATGTTGTTCTTGCAGGGCATTGGCGGTGCCAAGCCCGACTAATCCTGCCCCAATGATTATCACGTCATACATGTTCGGTGTGTTCCTTATCATTTTTTTATTGCGCTATTTTTTGTTTCACTGTGTTATTTTCGTTGCACTATGTTGCTGTTGCACTATGTTGTTGCCATCTACGGCTGTCCTTTATGTTCCCATTGGCGTGTTGATTTATTGCGCCAGAGATGCATAACACCTGCCACGATAATCAAGATTACGCCGGCCAAATCCGTCAGCACGCCCGGTTTGATTAAGAGAATGGCTGCAATAGCAAAGAAAAACCTTTCTAACCAATGGGTTTTTTGCAGCCAGAAATTCGCGCTGGCAATGGAAAGTGAATAGATGCCAATCAGGGCTGTCAGGATCATATAGCTAATGGATATGGCGTTTACATCATCACCTTGTATCAATAACGCCGGGTTGTACACCAAAATAAAGGGAATGATAAAACCCGGTAGCGCCAGACGTAGCGCATACCATGATGTTTCCATGGGATCAGCACGGGCAATGCTGGCAGCCGTGTAGCTGGCAAGTGCGACAGGGGGGGTAATATTGGAAAGTGCACCAAACCAGAAAACAAAGAAATGAGCGGCTAATGGCAAAACACCGGCTTTGATTAATATTGGTGACACTGTCACCGCAACGACAATGTATAAGGCGGTTGAAGGAAGCCCCATGCTGAGCACGATGCAAACCATCATCACGACCAACAGGATCAGCCATAGCGTATTGTTGGTGAGGGAGACAATGTTGAAAGCCAGCGTTGAGCCAATGCCCGTCATGGTGACAACACAGATGATCACCCCGATGGCAGCGCAAGCGATGGTCACTTGAATCGCGCCACGAGCGGCTTCATGCAGTGCCGCGGCGATTTTCTTTGGGGTCATGCGGACGGATGTATCCGGCGTGATCCAGCTTGCAACAATAATTGAGATAATGCCGAGAAAACCGGCATAAATCGGTGTTTTTCCCGTCAACAATGTCCCAATCACGATAAATAGCGGCAGCAATAATAGGCCACGGGCTTTTAGAATCGCTTTGATTTTTGGTAGGTTTTCTTTGCTAATGCCTTGTAACCCCTGTTTTTTGGCTTCCAGATCAATAGCAATAATTAAGGCTAAGTAATAGAGCAGCGCCGGGATAATGGCGGCAATCACAATCGTAAGATAGGAGAGGCCTAAAAAGCCGGCCATGATAAAGGCGGCAGCGCCCATGATCGGTGGCATGATCATACCGCCCGTTGATGCCGCCGCTTCTACAGCACCAGCGAAGCGGGGCGAAAGCCCAATATTTTTCATCAAAGGGATAGTGAACGTGCCGGTTGTCGCGACATTGGCCACGGCACTACCACTCAGTGAGCCGGTTAAGGCGGAGGAAATGACCGCAACTTGTGCGGGGCCGCCGCGTCGCTGTCCGGCGATAGATAGCGCAAGATCATTGAATAATGCCGTCGCACCACTAATACTGAGGAACGCACCAAAAAGAATAAAAACAATAATTGCGGTTGATGCCGTCGAGAGCGTAATACCAAAAATTCCTTCACTGGTCATAAAGAGCCGGAATAATAGGCGCTCAACGGAAAATCCGGCATGGCCGAAAATCCCCATAAAGTATTGACCGAACAGCGCATAGATAATCGCAAACAGGGATAAACCGGGGATGAAATAACCGGTTGTGCGTCTTGCTGCTTCAAATAAAACACCGATACCCACCACCGCCATGACATAATCTGTCGTATTGGGAAGACTTTTGCGCACCACATGTAAGTCAGTGTAAGTCAAATAAAAATAGCCGTAGCTGATCAATGTCAGCAGAATAAACAGGTAATCCCAATAATTAAATCGGGATGTCGAATAACGTTTGGAAATCGGAAACAGAATAAAGCCTAAAACCAGAATACCGCCGAGAAAGGTCGTATTGCGATAAAACTCCTGCGTATTAGATAACGCATTGGAATAAATAGCATAAAGGGAAATTGCGATAGCAAGTAGCGTTGTTAACTTCAAATAGGGGCCTATTAAATGTCGGTTGCCGGAACCCGTTTCTTTATCCAGATCAACCGTGGATGACGTTATATTATCAGTGTTCATCGTGACTCCATAATATTGGTCAATAACATGATAGGAAAATAAACCCGAACTCACTGTTTCAGTATGAAAAACAGTTATTAGCGGATTCTGGCCGTCATCTCTGGCGGTATAAGGTATGGCGGGATCTTCAGACCGATCTCACGATAATATTGATAAGCCCCCGGATGTAATGGAACGGAAACACCTTTCAAGGCATTCTCAAGCTGAATATATTTTGCCGCGCTGTGGATTTGGCGCACTTCTTTCTGATGTTCAAACATCACTTTCGTCAATTCGTAGATTGTTTTTTTATCGATCTTACCGGAGGTCATCAGAATATTGGGTTGCGCGATCGTGTGAATGGGCTGTTTTTGCCGTGGATAAGTTTCTGGCTCAATGACAAAGCGAAACCATGAATTGGCGATAGCGTTAATTTTTTCCAGTTGTTCATTTGTGACATTCAGTACGCGAGCCGGCACGCCACTGGCATACATATCGGTGATGGCTGATGCCGGTACGCCGGCCGGTAAAGACCCTCCGTCAAGACGACCATCCCGCATAGCCGAAATGGTATCACCATAGCCAAGGTATTCCGGATGAATATTTTGTTTGCTGAGATTGACACCCTGTAGAATAATCAGGGTAGATTGTTCCGTTCCGCTGGCTTGTGGCCCGACAGAAAAACGCTGTCCGGCAATATCACTGAGTGTTTCCTCGTGGATTTTATCGTCTAATAACACAAAATGTTCAACATTAGGCCAAAGCATCGAGATAGAGCGCAGATCCTGATAAGGATGGTTTTCGAAATTCCCGGTTCCCTGATAGGCTTCGACCGCGATTAAACTTTGTAAAATAGCGAGTTGAGCTTCATTTTTTTGGAGTAGATCAATATTTTCAATCGAACCGGCGGAAGATTGCCCCGTTACTTGAATATTTTCGTGTTTCAGGTGATGACTCCAAATATTTGCTAAACCCACCCCCATAGGATAATAAGTTCCGCCTGTGGATGCGGTGGCGACGGAGAGAAAACGCTTATGCGCATTGCCTATTTTACCGGTTATCGCCATGATAATCAGAACAAGGGCGATCATCGCGGATAAGAAGATCTTTCGTTTTTTGGACGTTATCTGCTTTATTTTCATAATGTGGTAACCCGATGATGTTATGTAATATGTCATGGATGTTAAATATTGGTATTAACTTGTATACAACATGACGTCACCAGTTCGGTGTTTAATATTAATATTTTGTGATACAGCTAACTCAATCGCTTTTTTGCCCCTATCGATTATTGATATTTGAGGAGAGAGAATAATGGTGACTATACACGCTGATATAAATAAATATGATATTCAAACCCATTATTAATCTATTTCAGTGATAGATTCTGGCGGGGATAAATTACCGGTTCTTTTTATCCATGGTAATTCAAGTTGTAAAGAAGTCTTTCATCATCAAATTCATCAGTTACAAGGGCAATATCGGGTTTTAGCGTTAGATTTACCGGGGCATGGTGAATCATCTCGTGCCAGCGAACCACGTCAGGCATATTCAATGCCCAGTTATGCGCACACCATCATTGAGGTGCTGGGAAAAATAGGCATTGATAAAGTCGTGGTTTTTGGTTGGTCGTTAGGTGGTCATATCGGGCTGGAGATGCTGGCGTTATTCCCTCAGATGATGGGCTTAATGATATGTGGTACGCCCCCTGTATCCATCGGAGCAGATAATGTCGCTTTGGGTTTTCGTCCTGGTGTAGGGCTGGCGGGTAAAGCGGAATTTACTCAGGAAGATGTTAAGCAGTTTGTCACGGATACCTATGCCGCTCATGCGCTTCATGAGCCTTTTATTGTGGATGCGGTGATAAAAACAGACGGATTAGCCCGGCAATATATGTTTGAAGCCTTCCTGTCTCCTCAGGCAAGTGATCAAAAGTTATTGGTTGAAACCAGCAACATCCCTTTAGCCATTGTTAATGGCGCAGATGATCCCTTTATTCATTTTGATTATATTGCCGGACTGAATTATCGGAATCTTTGGAAAAGAAAAGTATTTAATTTGCCCGGTATTGGCCATGCCCCTTTTTGGCAGTTGCCTGAAAGATTTAATCCATTTTTATTTGATTTTCTGAAGCAGGTGCAATAAAAAAATCTTGCATTGAATGTCCACTCAATGCAAGCCGAAATGTGGGATATAGACTTATTATACTTATTGGTTATTGAGCATCAGGGTGCAGGTGGGTGTGGGCAACCTGGATATGGCGGGATTGGAGGGAATGGAGGGAATGGAGGGAATGGAAGTACACAGCCACCAGGACCATAAGGATGATGTTGTCCAGCGATGACGATAGCTGATGTTTGTGCCGATGCTGCACTCACCGCGAATCCACTTATCATTGTTGCTGCAAGACAGACTGCAATTAACGTTTTCATTGTCAAATACCTCTTATTTTAGCGTGAATTAATACATCTGAAGTGATATCTGATGTATCTGTTTTTTTAGCATTAAATAAGACTGTTTATTTAATGATTTGACTTATGACAAGGATATTCTTTGATAAAAGAATATCCTTGTTTTTTTATAGAGCTAGATTATATACAAAGTGCTTTACCGAGACGCGCAACGAAACCTGTACCCTCTATTTGATCACATGCTAATAAGGCAAGGTCTTTGGCTGGACCAGCTAATAAACTGTTGGCGGCCTGTGCATGTACGTATGTGGTGACGCCGGTGCCTACGATTAATGTAAGTAAACATGCTGCGATTTTTCTTCTATTCATAATAAATACCTTAATTTAGATTGATAGAGATTTACTTGAAAAGAATTCATGTTGGCATGAATTCCACCTGAGGTGCTGAATAAGAAAATAGTGTTTGCTTTTAAAAAATCGCTCCGGCCATGATGACACTTTTTACCGTGTCATGTCTTTTTAATGACTTCTTGCGATCGCAATTATTGATTAATAATGGCAATAAAAGCTCACTTTTTCTCATGATATTAGTACCTTACCTTTATATGGTTAATAATTAAAATTTAAATATTAACTCTGGTTGTTGATAGCGTTGATATCAACATGCTTATTTTTACAACTAAGCAATACCTTTGGCTATTGGTTTTTCCATTGGATTTATCATGTGTTTACTGAATGGTAATCGTGTTTTTTTATTTTCTTATCTGAAAAAAAGTTAATGAATAAAATCATGGAATTGTTAGCGATATTTAAGCTATTGCAGGGGATGCTTATGGGATAGACTTTATTTGGCTTGTTTATTTAATGTTTGACGTGATGAAAAGGATATTCTTTGATAAAAGAATATCCTTGTTTTTTTATAAAGCTAGATTATAAGCAAGCTGCTTTAGTGGCTTTTAGGAAGATATTTGTATCAGGTATTGCATTACATGCGATTAAGGTAAGCTCTTTAGCTTTACCAGCGAAGAAATGTTCGGCGGTATATGCATGTACGTATGTGGTGACGCCGGTGCCTACGATTAATGTAAGTAAACATGCTGCGATTTTTCTTCTATTCATAATAAATACCTTAATTTAGATTGAGAGAGATTTACTTGAAAAGAATTCATATTGGCATGAATTCCACCTGAGGTGCTGAATAAGAAAATAGTGTTTGCTTTTAAAAAATCGCTCCGGCCATGATGACGCTTTTTACCGTGTCATGTCTTTTTAATGACTTCTTGCGATCGCAATTATTGATTAATAATGGCAATAAAAGCTCACTTTTTTTCATGATATTAGTGTCTTATCTTTATATGGTTAATAATTGAAATTTAAATATTAACTCTGGTTGTTGATAGCGTTGATATCAACATGCTTATTTTTACAACTAAGCAATACTTTTGGCTATTGGTTTTTCCATTGGATTTATCATGTGTTTACTGAATGGTAATCGTGTTTTTTTATTTTCTTATCTGAAAAAAGTTAATGAATAAAATCATGGAAGTGTTAGCGATATTTAAGCTATTGCAGGGGATGCTTATGGGATAGACTTTATTTGACTTGTTTATTTAATGTTTGACGTGATGAAAAGGATATTCTTTAATAAAAGAAAATTCTTGTTTTTTATAAGACGAGGTTATACACAAGATTTTTTAAAAGAATGCAGGATGATATTTGTATATGGAATTGAATTAAGTGAACCACTTCGGAAATTCTAAACACTGAATTTCCGAAGTGGTTCATATTGAAATCGCTTAAGACAGGAAAAGGGGTTAGACGTTGAATAGGAAATTCAGGACATCGCCATCTTTAACAATATAGTCTTTGCCTTCGGCCCGCATTTTACCGGCTTCTTTCGCACCTTGCTCGCCTTTGTAAGTGATAAAATCATCAAATGCGATGGTCTGAGCGCGAATAAAACCTTTTTCAAAGTCAGTGTGGATTTTACCTGCCGCTTGTGGCGCCGTTGCGCCGACCGGAATGGTCCAGGCACGCACTTCTTTGACCCCCGCCGTGAAGTAAGTTTGCAGGTTCAGCAGTTGATAGCCGGCACGAATAACGCGGTTTAACCCCGGCTCTTCCAGCCCCAGTTCTGCCATGAACTCTGCGCGATCCGCATCGTCCAGTTCGGCGATATCGGCTTCGATGGCAGCACAGACCGGAACAACAACAGAGCCTTCTTTTTCAGCAATGGCACGCACAATATCAAGGTGTGGGTTATTTTCGAAACCCTCTTCATTGACGTTGGCAATGTACATGGTTGGTTTTAACGTCAGGAAGCTCAGATAGCGAATCACGGCTTTTTCTTCCGCGCTGAGATTTAACGCGCGCAGCATGCCGGCTTGTTCAAGATGAGGAAGGCATTTTTCCAGGACTTCAAGTTCTGCTTTCGCTTCTTTATCGCCACCTTTGGCTTTTTTCTGTACACGATGGATAGCGCGTTCACAGGTATCCAAATCAGACAGTGCCAGCTCAGTGTTGATGGTGTCAATATCCGCAGCAGGGTCAACCTGGCCTGCAACATGGATGATGTTGTCATTCTCAAAACAGCGTACCACATGGCCAATGGCTTCGGTTTCACGGATGTTAGTCAGGAACTGATTACCCAAACCTTCCCCTTTTGACGCGCCTTTAACCAGACCCGCAATATCCACGAATTCCATTGTGGTTGGGAGTATGCGTTGTGGTTTTACAATCTCAGCTAATTTGTCGAGACGGGGGTCTGGCATCGGCACAACACCGGTGTTTGGCTCGATGGTGCAGAACGGGAAGTTTGCTGCTTCGATACCTGCTTTGGTCAGCGCATTGAATAAGGTAGATTTCCCAACGTTAGGCAGGCCAACGATACCGCATTTGAATCCCATATATTTATCACCTTAAATCACTTAAAAAAACCAACGCGCGATAGGCTTGTTGGTGGGTTATATCACATTGGCGCTATTATACATGCAATCGCTCGTTGCGCCACGCGCTCCCGGTCAGGTACTGGCTTTAAAGGCATGCAGACGGTTAATGGCCTTACTCATTCCTTCATTAATCAGAATGTCTGTACAGCGCAATGCTTCATCGATAGCATCATCAATGAGCTTTTGTTCGCTGGCGGGGGGTTTACCCAGGACGAAACCCACCACTTTGTTTTTGTCGCCCGGATGGCCGATGCCGATACGCAGACGATGGAAATTAGGGTTATTGCCGAATTTATTTTGAATGTCTTTCAGGCCATTATGGCCGCCATGACTGCCGCCCAGTTTCATTTTTGCCACACCGGGTGGCAAATCCAGCTCATCATGAACAACCAAAATTTCATCCGGTTGAATGCGATAAAATCCAGCCAGGGCAAGAACAGCTTTGCCGCTGAGATTCATAAAAGTGGTTGGCACCAGTAAACGGATATCCTGCCCATTCACATTGATACGGGCGGTATAGCCAAAAAATTTACTCTCTTCTTTCAGGGGCTGGTGGTAGCGTTGTGCTAACAAATCGACAAACCATGCGCCAGCATTATGCCTGGTCTGTGCATATTCGGCGCCAGGATTTGCCAGGCCAACGATTAATTTTATGTTACTCACAGTTTTGGTTCGCTTATTGGCAATAAAACAAAAAGGAGATTAGTTTACCGATCTCAGCGCATGAGTACAAAACCCATTATCACTTTCTCTTTTCACTTGATTGACATCACACCGACTTCTTTTTAATAAGCATGCCTTTTGAATAAAGATTATTTTGTCGGAATGTAAAAGATTAGGCTTAAATTTATACAGCTTGTGATCGCCGCCGCAATAACCTTTTATATAATAGGGTTATAATCAGGATAAAAGGAGATATCTGCTTTCGTGCTTTTAGGTTCGTTGTGTTTGCAAATAAGCACTCACAAAAAGTATGGGAGGTTGGTGATGACGCGTAAAAAAGCGTTTATTCTCGGTAATATTCTCATGGGAATGGGCATGGCGGCAATGCTGATTAGCCTGAGTTATGTATTATTTAGTCATATTTTTGGTTATGGTGACTCTGAATTTCTCGCCGGCAGCGCATTAATCGGGTTGTTCATGGGCGCATTTATTTGGTTGGTTGGCGCCAGTATCGGTGGCCGGGAACGGGTGACAGATAAATATTGGTGGCTGAAAAATTATGATGAACGTTATCGTCGTAAAAAACACCAGCATCTGTGATGTTTTATACATCCGTAAACAGTCAATGGAGATAAGGCGGTCATAAACGACCGCCTTATTTTAGTGGGTAAAAGATAATGATGGGGTCTATCAAAATCTGGCACTCAGCCCCAAATTGAAGTAATAATCGTGATTGGGGGTATTATTATTTTTTTCATGTGATACAGCGGCAAATGCATGAAGATTACTGGTCAGATTGGCATTAACGCCGACGGTATATTGAAGGTGATCCTTATCGTGTTCGTCTTTTTGTTGAACAAAATGTGTGGTGGTGGTGTTGATGGCGCTGTTAAGCACATCGTGTCCATTATTGAATTGATGCTTAAACAAGACAGAAGCATAAGGATTGATGCTTCCCAATTGTGTATCTACCCGCCAGCCGACTGAACCAACGCTGGAACGATAGTGTTGGTCGCTAAAATGCATCGCGGTACTGCTGAAACCGGCTTCATGATAGCCATCAACGTTTCCTTTGTCCCAGCTGTACTGGATGATCGGGCTGGTCGTCAGATAATGGGTGACAGGGATATTCCAGCCGGCCACCACACGCCAGCCCCATTGTTTACCGGTTGTTGAACCTTCCTCCCGACGTGTTGCCTGACCGAGCTGAATGGTGCGTGAGAGATTGTCGTAATGCGTCAGTGAATAATGGAGATCACCGCTCAGCCAGCCGTTATTCCCGTAGTCCCATTGTGTATAAGCGGTGATGACATGACCTGTCGCGGCATAATTGAAATTGGGTGTTGCATTTTGTTCATTCCTGTAACGTGAAATCGTTGTGCCTAATAACCAATTATCCGTCAATTGATAATCACTGCCCAAGGTTAGAGTGGTATTGTGGCTGCCGCTGTAACCTCCAAATAGGTTAACTTTGCCTGGCTCGTGATGACTAGTACGCGATTGTTGCAAGTGGCCATAAAGGGAGGATAGTGCCATTTTAACCGGAATGCGATTGATAGGGTTTAATGCCATCACCTGTAATGGCGCGTTATAGATCGACATAATGTACTGGCCGATCACATGATGTGCATAAGGTGTTGGATGCAAGTAATCGGAAAACAAAAACGTCTGGCTTTTATCAAAGTTGGGATCGGAAGAAGAGCAAGCAATAACCGATTTATCTTGCGGGCAGGCATAACCTAGCGTATTGGTGATACCATAAATAGTCGGATTTTCAATTATTTCCTGTAATAGCAGCGAGGTGTTGGCACGAAGAATATTGCCATCATCAAGTTGACTTTCTTCTAATTGATTATATTGGTCAGAAAATTGAGTCGCCGTTTTGCGGGTCTTATCGTAGGCATCATGCAATTGGGTGTAAATTTCTTTCGCCTTTTGTTGATCCTCAGGCGATGCTTTGTTAGCAATGCCTTTTAAAACACCGTCGATAATTTGATTGCGAATTGCGTTATTGGGGGTCGGATAATAGTTAATGGCTGCATGCACTTTTTGCAGAATGAGCGAAATTTGTTCCTGAGAGATTTGACCTTGCTGTAACGCCGCGTTAATCACCGATTCGAAAACTTTAGGGGTTATGCTAACATCCGGCACGTCAGGCACAATGACCAACCCAGCGCCATCTTTAAGCAGCCGATTGATTTGTGATGCTGCGGAGGCCGAACCGCCATTAATTAAACGTTGGACAGTTTCTGTATTGTCTTTCGCGGATTCTTCCAGCGCCCTGGAAATATTATTCCCACCGATCCAATAGAGGTAGACACCATTAGGATCGGCCTTTTCATCGTGTGTTTTTAAATAGTCATCAAGCTGTTGTTGTGTCGAACGCACAAAGGTATCCCAAGAGGGATCATAGGCGCCATTCGCGGTCGCGCCCCCTTCGGCGTAATTCGTTCCGCCATTTTTAGAAGGAATGAGTTTTTTGTTCGTGAGTTTTCGCGTTATATATTCATCGTATAATTCAGCGTCTTTTCCGTCGGTTGTGAATCTGCCTTTATTCCCACCATCGCTCAAACTATCACCAAAAACATAGACGGTATCATAGGCGTAAGTATTGGGAATGGCGTTCATTAATAGAGCAGTAGTCGCTGACACTAAAAAGAGAACTTTCTTCATAAACTCCTCCAATTCGGATCTTTCCGCCCAATACTACCGCCATTTTTATATACGAAAGTTCAATGCACGATGAATGCCTATCGGCCATCTTTTCGGTTGCTATTTTGTTGATCATCCTGATTCATCATTCATCGGATAACGCATTAAAAAAACGCAAGGCAGTCATTTTGATTGCCTTGCGTTTCTGGAGTGATTCTCTTTGCTCGTTCGAGCGTTTATCGATATCGGCTTATTGATACAGAATTAGAACGTTGCATTGAGACCAACATTAAAATTGTAGTTAGGACTTTGAGTCTGACCTTCATTGCGGGTGACGGCGGCAAATCCACACAGGTTATTGAACAGGTTCGCGTTCACCCCGACGGTATATTGACGCCAGTTGGTGCTCTGTTTGCCACTTTCTGTTACAAAAGAGGCTTTGGCCGAATTAATGGCACTGTGCAGTTTATAGTGTGTGTCGCCAAATTGGTGGTTAACCTGAACAGAGGCATAAGGATTGAAGCGACCCAGGTTGGTATCGACGCGCCAGCCCAGTGTACCAATTTTAGAGGTATAGTCTTGATGACTAAAATGCATGGCAGTGTTATTGTCGCCGGCTTCACGGTAACCATCGATTTTACCTTTGCTCCAGGCATACTGGACGATTGGGCTGGTTGTCAGATAGTCAGTGAGCGGGATATCCCAACCGGCGGTCAGCCGAGCTCCCCACTGATGGCCGGTGGTCGAACCGGTTTCTCTGCGGTTAGCGTTACCGAGCTGGATGGAACGGGTCAGGCTGTCATAATGAGTACGTGAATAATGAATGTCACCGTTTAGCCAGCCGTTGTGATAATAGTTCCACAATGTGTATGCCGTCAGAACATGACCGCGCCCTTCATAAGTGAAATTCGCCGCCGGGGTGCGCTCATCTTTATAGTGAGAATACAGGGCTCCCAACAGCAGATTATCCAGTAACTGGTAATCGCTACCCAGTGTCAGCGTTTTATTCTGGCTGCCCGCGTAGCCACCAAAGATACCCATTTTGCCCTGAGCATTGCCCCCATTGCGCAGTTGTTGGAGATGGCCGTCCAGGGAGGAGAGGGCACTGTTAACTGATGCACGGTTAACCTGGTTCAGGGCCATGACCTGTGATGGAGCACGATAGATAGAGGTTATGTATTGACCCATTATTTTGTGCCCCAACGGCGTTGGGTGGAAATTATCAGAGAATAAAAATTCTTTGTCTTTGGTAAAATTGGCGTCATTTTTGGAACAGTTTTCTGCGCCTTCACCTTGCCCGCAGGCATACCCTAATGTATTTTGAATGCCATAAATCAGCGGATTAGCAATCACTTCACTCAGCAGACTGTTGATATCAGCCCGCAGGATATTGCCGTTTTTTTGGCTGATGGCTTCATCAAGCAGGGTGTTATATTTATCCGTGAGGGCGGAAGCACTCTGACTGACTTTCGCGTATTCGCTGTTGAGCATGTCCTCAATTTGTTCCGCTGAGGCGTCAGGATTTTTTTCTTTTGCTTTTTGGGCTAGCGCATGAAAAACCTGTTTAATGCCCAGATCACGGTAAGTGCCATTTGGAATAATCGCTTGGTTAATCTCTGTATGGATTGTTTGTAAGGTATCTTTAATATCTGCTTCTGACATTTTGGCTTTTTGTAAAGCACTATCAATGACGGTTTCCAGCAATTTTGGTGTCGTGCCCACATCAGGCACCGTCGGCGCAATAATCAGCCCAGCGCCTTTTTCAACTAATTCATTGATTTGTCTGGCGGCTTCGTGAGCACTGGTATAGACAATTGCCCCCGCCTTTACAGGATCTTTTTGCCCCACTATTAAAGCCTCAGCAAGATCATTGCCACCCACCCAATGAATATAGATCCCGTTGGAATCGGCACGTTTATGGGTATTGAGATAACGTTCAATTTGTTCTTTTGTATTGGGATTAAACGCATTCAAGGTAGGATCTTGGCGTGATATTTTTAGCGCTGTGGCACCCCCTTGTGCGTAATTAGTTCCACCTTTTTCATTGGATGGGATTAAATTCCTCCCCGTGAGCTGCTGAGTAAAATATTCGTCATAGAGTGTATCGTTATCGGTAGTGTATTTTTTCCCTTTATGCACATTGCCATTATCACTCAGGCTATCACCGAAGACATAAACAGTGTCATAAGAATGCGCATGGGCATGAGAAATGGCATTGATTGAAAGTGCTAACAGTGCTGGTGTAAATAAAAATGCCTTTTTCATTGGCATTCTCCTTAAAAAGTCGTTTTATTATTAATCAGCAGGCTGCCTTTGAAGCAATCCGAATAAAAAAGTATTCGGCGATTTCTTCCCTGATGAAGTTAAGGATGCTGATGTGTTTTGTGATTCAAATCGATGTATGTCAGGCAACGAACATCTCTCAGTAAGATTCAAACTGAGAAAATGATGAGTTGGCCTTAATGTTGGTGATTAATTTATTAGTAAAATTTATCATTTAAATTGGAGGATAATACCTGTCTCTTGATACAACGATATGGTGTAAGAAAAAGCTTACTACCACTGAAGATTCAGAAGGTTAGCAGCAACGATTCAATGACACCAGTGTCTTGATGGGGTTTAGTGACTGGACGTACCAGATAGATTGTGCGGTTTACGGAAGGTTAATTTCAGCGGGTGGATAAACAAATCACATTATCTTATTGAATTAAATTTATGTTAATTTATCCAAGTTATTGATAAATAAAATTATTAACTAAATGGTAATATTTATAATTGTTATTAAATGCTAGTGAAAATATTAGCCATATATACAAAACAAACAGAAAACCCCGCCACTGCGGATGCAGTCACGGGGTTTTTTTACGTCATGATTTATTTAATCATTTGAATAAATTAGTGCCTAATATTTGCGCTCAGGCTTCAATATTAGTGTTCGAACATCGCAGAGATAGACTCTTCATTGCTGATACGGCGAATTGCTTCAGCCAGCATACCAGACAGGGTTAAAGTACGAACTTTATTCAATGCCTTAATCTCATCAGACAGAGGAATGGTGTCACAAACAATAAATTCATCGATCACTGAGTTCTTGATGTTTTCCACTGCATTGCCGGAGAAGATAGGGTGAGTTGCATAAGCAAATACCCGCTTCGCCCCGCGCTCTTTCAATGCCTCAGCCGCCTTGCACAAGGTGCCACCGGTATCGATCATGTCGTCAACCAGAACGCAATCACGGCCAGCCACGTCACCGATGATATGCATCACTTGAGAAACGTTTGCACGTGGACGACGTTTATCAATGATAGCCATATCAGTATCGTTCAGCAGCTTAGCGATTGCACGAGCACGAACAACCCCCCCAATGTCTGGCGAGACAACAATCGGGTTTTCCAGATCTTTCTGGAGCATATCTTCCAGCAGAATTGGGCTACCAAATACATTATCAACCGGTACATCAAAGAAACCCTGGATCTGTTCGGCATGGAGGTCAACGGTGAGAACACGGTCTACACCCACACTGGACAGAAAATCTGCGACAACTTTGGCGGTGATAGGAACACGTGCTGAACGGACACGGCGATCCTGGCGAGCATAACCGAAATAAGGAATAACAGCGGTAATACGACCGGCGGAAGCACGACGTAGTGCATCAACCATAACCACTAATTCCATCAGGTTATCATTGGTTGGCGCACAGGTAGACTGGATGATGAATACATCCCCACCGCGTACATTTTCATTGATTTGAACACTGACTTCACCGTCGCTAAAACGACCAACGGCGGCGTCTCCCAGGCTAGTGTACAGGCGGTTGGCAACACGTTGCGCTAGTTCAGGTGTGGCATTACCAGCAAAAAGCTTCATATCGGGCACGAGAAAAACCTCAGGCTTGCGTCCAGAGAGATATTGTTGACCAATTAACAAACATGGATTGCTGCTTATTGGTTCAATAACATGGGTATCCCAGAGCGGAATGTATGCAACGGAGAAATGTTGACACCACGCGCAACAAAGCCCTGCATCCACTCTGGGGCTTGATTTAACACCTTACGGGCCGATGCTTCTGATTCAAATTCGCCGAAAACACAGGCACCGGTTCCGGTCAGGCGTGACGGTGCGTATTCTAACAGCCATAAAAGAAGCTGTTCAACCTTACGAAAACGTTTTCTTGCGATTAGCTCACAATCATTTTCGAATGGCGCCTGTAATAATGCGGATAGCGAGCGAATCGGAGAATTTCTTTTTAATTCAGGATCGCTGAAAATGACTGGCGTTGAAATCTCAATGCCGGGATGGGCAACCAGAAACCATTTTTCTTCCGGTGAGGCGGGTTGAAGTTTTTCCCCAATGCCTTCGGCAAACGCCGCATGACCTTTGACAAACACGGGCACATCAGCGCCAAGACAGACGCCAAGCTGCGCCAGTTCATCATCAGGCAAATTGACTTGCCAATGGTAATTCAGGGCAATCAATATTGTTGCCGCATTGGAAGAGCCGCCGCCCAAACCGCCGCCCATTGGCAGGCGTTTATCGATGTGAATATCAGCGCCCAGGTATTCAGTACCAAATTGGCGATTCTCACGGTGTTTGTGGCCGTTCGGCAAAGTTTGTTTTTGTAATGCGCGTTTTTTTAACACATGATCCTGCAATAATCGGGCGGCTCGCACGATCAAATTATCATCATGGGCGACACCGGCAACCGGCGTTAATAAGCGAATTTCATTATCCTGGCGCGGTGAGACAGTGATGTCATCGCCGTGATCCAGAAATTGGAAGAGTGTTTGCAGTTCATGGTAACCATCAGGTCTTCGTCCTGTGATATACAAAAATAAATTCAATTTTGCCGGAGAGGGCCAGGTTAAAGTCATTATTGAATCGTCCAGTTATCCATTTTTAATTTTATGCGGTTTTTTCCCTGGGTCAGTTCCAGCCGATTGGGTAAGGCCGGGCTGAGCGATGTATCATACCCCTGATAATTGACGTGCCAAACTTCGCCGTTTTTTTTGTCACTCACGGACTTAAGCCGATAATTGGCATCTAACTGGAAATCTTTCGCGCTGCCGGGCAGGCCAATAATCCAGCTGTGCAGATTATTTAGCGGAATATTCATCTTTGTCAGTTGGTAGATGAAGGATTCAGGGTCATCACCGAGATATTTTTTCCCGTTATTATCGGTGACCTGAATGTAGTTCGGTTCGACGAAGAGTTCCAATTCTGTCGTACCCAATGGGTTGAGTAGCTGCAATTTATAATTGTCAGGTGAATATTGTTGCCAGAAAAAACGGGCATACACCTTTTTTTCATTTGTCAGATACGCAAAAGAACCTCGGGTTTGGTAATGTTCCAGCTTTGTCAATTGTTGCTCACGGGCATGCCATTGTGGGGTATTCGGCGATCCTGTGCCGGTGGGGGGCTGCGTGATGGTACAGGCCGTCAATATAACACCGGAGAGGGGAAGTAAACGAAAAAATGCAGATATTTTCATACGGTAACCCTTGGTGACAGAAGAAATGAATACGTGAGTTCTGTGCGTTAAAAAATATGACTATATTTAAATATGACAATCTGAACTGTGTTATTTAATTTTATAATCAGGCGCGTAATTTAACGAAAATTTGCGGAGAATTCTCGAATAAATTATGGCGGAATGATCTGATTGGCTTTTATTGGGCGGAGGCATCAAGTAGAATGCTCGACCAATGAGAGTCCTTATGAAGGGGGTGGGTTTATGAGAATAATTATTAATATCATCATGATGACTTTATTCCCCGTGATAACTCAATGCAGTTAAGATGACTTTATTAGCACTCGGTATCAACCATAAAACAGCGCCTGTTTCCTTACGTGAACGGGTCGCCTTTTCTCCCGACAGGATCGGGCTAGCGCTTGATGACTTGCTCCAGCAACCCCTGGTGCGAGGCGGCGTTGTGCTGTCTACCTGCAACCGCACCGAACTTTACCTTAGCGTTGAACCACAGGGGCATGTTAAAGCGCAGTTAATTGATTGGTTATGCCAATATCATCAGCTTAATCCGGATGATTTAACTAAAAGCCTTTACTGGCATGAGGGCAATGATGCCGTGAGCCATTTAATGCGAGTCGCCAGTGGTCTGGATTCTTTGGTCTTAGGCGAGCCGCAGATTTTGGGGCAGGTGAAAAAAGCCTTCGCAGAATCGCAAAACTATCAGTCTCTGTCAGGTGAACTGGAGCGACTGTTTCAAAAATCGTTCTCGGTCGCCAAACGGGTCAGAACAGAAACGGACATTGGCGCAAATGCGGTTTCCGTGGCATTTGCTGCGTGTACGCTGGCACGACAAATTTTCGAATCCCTGTCTGAACTGAGTATATTGTTAGTGGGCGCAGGGGAGACGATTGAGCTGGTGGCGCGTCATCTCAACGAGCATGGTGTGCATCACATGATGATCGCCAATCGCACGAAAGAGCGTGCGCAAGGGCTTGCCAGTGAAGTCAATGCGGAAGTGATTTCTCTGCCAGAGATCGATACCCGATTAGCTGAAGCCGACATTGTGATTAGCTCCACAGCCAGTCCGTTGCCGATCATTGGTAAAGGCATGGTTGAAAGGGCATTAAAGCGACGCCGCAACCAACCGATGTTACTGATTGACATTGCGGTTCCCCGCGATATTGAGCCGGACGTTGAAAAATTAAGCGATGTGTATTTGTACAGCGTCGATGATTTACAGGCCATCATTCAGCAAAATCTTGCGCAACGCCAAGCGGCGGCGGTTGTTGCAGAAGGCATTGTGCAGCAAGAAAGCCGCCATTTCATGGATTGGTTGCGTTCTCAAGGCGCTGTTAATACAATTCGTGAATATCGGGAACAGGCGGAGCGGATCAGGGCTGAGATGACGGCAAAAGCGTTGATGTCCATAAGACAGGGGGCTGATGCTGAACAGATCATTAACCAATTGACTCACCAATTGACAAATCGTCTGATCCACACACCGACCAAATCACTCCAACAGGCTGCCAGTGATGGCGATTTGGAACGCCTGAATCTATTACGGGACAGCCTTGGGCTGGATCATAACTAACCTAACCCTATTCTAAATAAGGTCTGATATTACGAATGAAGCCTTCTATTGTCGCTAAATTGGAAGCATTACAAGAACGCCATGAAGAAGTGTTGGCTCACCTCGGTGATGCCGACGTGATTGCTGATCAAGATCGTTTTCGCGCACTCTCAAAAGAATATGCTCAACTGACCGATGTGACTCACTGTTTTAAAGTCTGGAAAAGTACTCAGGATGACATCGACGCGGCCGAGATGATGCTTGATGATCCCGAAATGCGGGAAATGGCGCAGGAAGAACTCAAGGACGCCAAAATTCGTAATGAAGCGCTGGAGCAGCAATTGCAATTGCTGTTATTACCCAAAGATCCGGATGATGAACGCAACTGTTTTCTTGAGGTTCGTGCTGGTACAGGGGGTGATGAAGCGGCAATATTTGCCGGCGATTTATTCCGTATGTACAGTCGTTACGCAGAATCTCGTCGTTGGAAAGTCGAGATCATGAGCGCCAATGAGGGCGAACATGGGGGATATAAGGAAGTTATTGCCAAAGTTTCTGGTGAACACGTGTATGGTCATCTGAAATTTGAATCCGGTGGTCACCGCGTTCAACGCGTCCCGGAAACAGAATCTCAGGGACGTATTCACACCTCTGCCTGTACCGTGGCGATCCTGCCAGAAATCCCGGAAGCGGAATTACCCGAAATTAGCGCAGGTGATCTGAAAATTGATACTTTCCGCTCCTCTGGTGCGGGCGGGCAGCACGTGAATACCACGGATTCAGCCATTCGAATTACCCATCTTCCAACGGGGATTGTGGTGGAGTGTCAGGATGAGCGTTCACAGCATAAAAACAAAGCAAAAGCGATGTCCGTGCTGGCGGCGCGCATTCGTGCCGCTGAGATGCAAAAACGCCAGGAAGCCGAAGCTTCTGAACGCCGCAATCTGCTTGGTTCTGGCGACCGTTCTGATCGCAACCGTACTTATAATTTCCCACAAGGACGGGTGACCGACCACCGTATCAACCTCACCTTATACCGCCTGGAAGAAGTGATGGAAGGCAAACTGGATATGCTTATCCAGCCTATTATTACCGAGTATCAGGCCGATCAGTTATCCGCATTGTCAGAGCAGGATTGATGAACTATCAACAATGGCTCCAGCAGGCGGCGAGGCAATTGACAAACAGTGACAGTCCTAAGCGTGATGCAGAAATCTTGCTGCAATACGTCACAGGGCGTTCCCGCACCTATTTAATTGCGTTCAGTGAAACGCTTATTACTCCAGAGGAAGCCCGCCAGCTTGCGTCTTTTCTGTCTCGCCGTATTCAGGGAGAGCCGATCGCTTATCTTGTTGGTGAGCGCGAATTTTGGTCACTGCCTCTGGCTGTCTCACCCGCAACCTTGATTCCTCGTCCAGATACAGAGTGTCTGGTTGAGAAAGCGTTGGCATTGTTGCCTGATTCACCGGCACAGATTCTGGATCTTGGCACGGGAACAGGAGCAATTGCCTTGGCGTTAGCCACTGAACGGCATGACTGCCATGTCACCGGGGTAGACATCAACCCTGATGCTGTCGCATTAGCAAAGCATAATGCTGAAAAAAATGCCGAAAAACTGCCTTTCCGCAATCGGCCTTTTCACAATGTGAATTTTTTACAAAGTGAGTGGTTTTCCGCGGTTGGAAAACAACAATTTGATATGATTGTCAGTAATCCTCCGTATATTGATGCGCTTGATCCCCATCTGCGTGAAGGAGATGTCAGGTTTGAACCGGCCACTGCATTAGTTGCTGCGCAAAATGGCATGGCCGACTTGCAGACAATTGTGGCGCAGTCGCGCCATTTTTTGTTACCCAATGGATGGCTGTTATTGGAACATGGCTGGAAACAGGGAATCGTTGTCAGAAACCTCTTTTTGGAAAAAGGTTATCAACAGATAGCGACCTTTCAGGATTATGGTGGTAATGAACGTATCACGGTAGGTCGATGGAATAAAAATGAAAACCATAGCTAAATATGAATTCAATAATGCTTCCCTGATAGATGGAATTATTCAAGTGACACAAGCCATTCGTCCTGACTTTTCTCACACATTCGTGATGGAGCAGCTAACTGCCTTGCTGGAAGAGGCGCAGCAAACGCTCTCCCCGGTCACTGATACCAAAGCAAAATTGCAATTATTATTGACGCTTTTTTATCGGGAGTGGAAATTCCGTGGCGCGGATGGCGTGTATTGTTTATCTGATACGCTGTGGTTGGATCATGTCCTGCGTTCACGCCAGGGTGCGCCGGTCGCATTGGGAATGGTTTTTTCGCATATCGCTCAATCGTTGGTATTACCTGTACAGCCGGTCATATTTCCGACACAGCTAATCTTGCGGATTGATTTACCCAATGAATCCCCCTGGTTTATTAATCCAATGAATGGCGATACGCTCAGCGAACATATACTTGATGTCTGGCTGAAAGGTTATATTGGCCCAATGGTATGCCTGGAAAGCAAAGACTTACAGGAAGCCGATAATGCCAGTGTGGTGCGAAAAATGACCGACACCATCAAAATTTCTTTGATGCAAGAGAAAAAGATGGAGTTAGCTCTGAAAGCCAATGAAATCGTACTCATGTTTGACCCGGATGATCCGTATGAAATTCGTGACCGGGGGCTGATTTATGCCCAGCTCGACTGTAGCCACATTGCCATTTCAGATTTGAGTTATTTCGTAGAACACTGCCCTGAAGATCCGGTCACAGAAATGTTAAAAATGCAGATTAACGCCATTGAGCAGAGAGCGATCACCCTCCATTAATGATTGTGATAAGACGGAATCTCTCTGCTTCTTCGTTTATTTTTTTATGGATACGCAAATTTATTTGCCCTTAACAAGAGAAGGTATAAGCATGCAACAGAAAGTGGTTAATATTGGTGACATCAAGGTCGCAAATGATCTGCCTTTTGTCCTGTTTGGTGGTATGAACGTCCTTGAATCACGGGATTTGGCCATGCGTATTTGTGAGCACTATGTGACTGTAACCCAAAAACTGGGCATTCCTTATGTTTTCAAAGCCTCTTTTGATAAGGCTAACCGTTCTTCAATCAGTTCTTATCGTGGACCGGGTTTGGAAGCGGGAATGAAAATTTTTCAGGAGCTGAAACAGACTTTCGGTGTAAAAATCATTACTGATGTCCATGAAGTCGCGCAAGCCCAACCGGTTGCAGATGTCGTTGATGTCATCCAGCTGCCTGCTTTTCTTGCGCGCCAGACGGATCTGGTCGAAGCAATGGCTAAAACCGGTGCAGTGATTAACGTTAAAAAACCTCAGTTCGTCAGCCCAGGTCAAATGGGCAATATCGTTGAGAAATTCAAGGAAGGTGGCAACGATCAGATTATCTTGTGTGACCGTGGCAGTAATTTTGGTTACGACAATCTGGTGGTTGACATGCTGGGCTTTGGTGTTATGAAACAGGCAACGCAGGGCTCACCCGTGATTTTTGACGTGACCCATGCCTTGCAGTGCCGTGATCCTTTTGGTGCTGCTTCGGGCGGTCGTCGTGCGCAGGTTTCTGAACTGGCTCGTGCTGGTATGGCGGTGGGGATTGCCGGATTATTCCTTGAAGCGCATCCGGAACCAGAAAGCGCAAAATGTGATGGCCCATCGGCATTGCCGCTGGCAAAACTGGAACCCTTCCTGATGCAGATGAAAGCGCTTGATGATGTGGTAAAAAGTTTTCCAGCGCTGGATACCAGCAAATAACCACTGAACCTGTCCGATTTGCTTGATAAAACGGTTACAGAGATTAAATTCTGTAACCGTTGCAAGCTTATCCTGACCTGAATCTTGCCCTACCGATTATCTTTAAGTTCATTGCTTTCTTCCAATGCCCTGGATAATGTCGCGTAAAAACTTAATTGCCCCTGAATGGGTTCGACTTTGGCTCTAGCCAGCGTTTTCAACGGTTGGAAGGGAATATCACACACCACGATATGCTTCTCTTTTCCCATTTCCCGGATAAATCCCTGGAAAGCGTGCAGCCCGCCGGCATCCAAAACGGGAACAGCATCCCACTGCATAATAATCGTTTGATAATCAGCGCTTTTCTCTTTAAGCTCCGCAAAAATACGCTCTGCGGCAGCGAAAAACAGCGGACCATTAATGCGTACCACCAGCAGACTCTTCTCATCATTTGTTGCAGAAGAAAGACTAATCCGGGTCATATTGGCAATTTTGCGCATAAACAGGAGTGATGCGAGAACAATACCAATCGTAATTGCGACGATCATGTCAAACAGAACCGTCAATGACAGGCACAGTAACATGACGATAATATCGTCTTTCGGCGCGTGACGGATTAAATCCACTACTTTGCGGGCTTCACTCATATTCCAGGCCACAATCAGCAAAATCGCCGACATCGCGGCAAGTGGCAGGTAAGAAAGCACAGGAGCAAGGGCTAACAGGGTTAATAATACCAGCAGTGAGTGAACGACAGCGGCAATCGGTGAGGTTGCACCGGCTCGGACATTAGCAGCTGAACGGGCAATCGCAGCCGTTGCCGTGATCCCTCCAAAGAAAGGCGTCACAATGTTGCCCACCCCCTGACCAATCAATTCACTGTTGGAATGGTGTTTTTTCCCCGTCATGCCATCCAGAATAACTGCACATAATAAGGACTCAATGGCTCCTAACATTGCCATCGAAAAGGCAGCGGGTAACAGTGCAGATACGGTGTCCCAGCTAATATCAAGGGAGTGAGTATCAGGCAGATCCCACGGTAGCAGGAATTGAGGAAGGATGGGGGGAATACCTTGACCTTGAGTGCCATCGTTGAGTACATAGCTGAATGATGAACCAATCGTTGCCACATCATGACCTAACAGATGCATGATACCCATGATACCAGTACCTGCAAGCAGAGCTGGTAAGTGACCGGGTAACTTTAATCCCAATTTTGGCCAAAAAATCAAGACCAACAGTGTGGTAAAGCCGATCAGTGTGTCGCTAAATTGTAATGAAGGAAATGCCTGGGCGAGGGCAATGACCTTATTAAGATCATGCTCTGAGCCGTATTCCGGTTTCAGGCCAAAGAAATTTTGTACCTGCATGGTTGCGATAGTGATCGCAATACCAGAAGTAAACCCCAACGTTACTGACAGGGGAATATACTCAATGAGCCGGCCTAATCTCGCCAGCCCCATAATGAGCAAAATAACACCTGACATAAGCGTTGCGATCAACAGACCACTTAAACCGAATTGCTGTGACACCGGGTAGAGTATCACCACAAAAGCGGCCGTGGGGCCGGAAACGCTGTAACGTGATCCGCCGCTAATCGCAATCACGATGCCGGCAATGGCCGCCGTATAAAGGCCATATTGTGGCGCAACGCCGCTGCCGATTGCCAATGCCATTGCCAGCGGGATAGCAATGATCCCCACGGTGATCCCTGCAATCATGTCTTTGATCAAACGAGGAAAAGAGTAAGGTTCTCTCCAACAGGCATCAATAAGTGCACTAAATGGACGTATCCCCTTCATTTTACGAGTATTCATTTAATTAAAAACCAAAAATAAGATATCGGATGATGATCTGAGAAGAAAGAGGCGTCAGCATATCGCGTTTATCTGTTAAGAAAGGTGTTATATGTCAAAAAGTTAACGATTATTTTGGGTTTACATTGTGTCCAACTGTTCTATCACAATGAAAACATCGCTGTCGAATCTGACGATTGAGGGTATTTTCCAGAGACTACAATCAGAATTGAAGTCAATAAAGGAACCGAAACAGATTATGTCATTGATAAAAAACCTTTGATATCATTTTTCTCTGTGCATTAAAAAAATAGGTTTGCTACTCAAGATATATTTTCTATTGTTAATTTTTGAATGTTTAATTATAACTTACAGTTATTATTTTAAAGGTGTTTTTTGAAAAAACTATTATTTGTTTATGTTCTTTGATATTTCTACTGTATCTTTTATATGGGAAGTATTAGTGGAAAGTTGAAGAAAACGCCATAATTCGAGATGCTTCCAGTTATTTTCTGAGCGGAGAAGGTAGGAAGTTATTCCCAATCATCTTATTTATGGCAGTAATCGATTTTATATATATGCCTTATTTGGTTTTCAGTCAGTCAGCTTTCAAAGATATGGATATGGGACTGTCGGTGGAAAATGTTTCATTTATATTTTCCATTGTTGAGTTTGTCTGTGCAGCTGGCTACTTTATATAAAAGCAGTATCCGATCTTTTGCAAACTCATTTGACGGTTTTATACAGACTGTTTTTGTTTCCAGCAGGATTCTATTTGTACAGCGTATTAGCCACCAAATTTGGGTTCAGTACAGTAATACAATATTCTTTCTTCATACCTCTACTTGCCATTTCACTTGTGGTCTATTACTTTTGTAAAAATCGTGTAGTAGATAATAAAACGCCTTGCAAATAAGGCGGTATTGATTTAATGCCATGATAAACCAACCATGAAGAATCTGGTCAATCTGTTTATTTGTCGTCAAATTTACCGGATTCTGCATCAACACAATGTATGGCAGCAGGTAACGCTGATGCCTATAACTCATGAGTAAACAAATGACTACATTATTGTCTGCCCAATCAGTCTGTTACGACAACTCAAATAGCTCACTGTTACATGAAGTTACATTCAGTGTGAAAAAAGGGGATCGAATAGGATTAATTGGGTACAACGGTAGTGGTAAAAGCACACTGTTGAAAATTCTGAGTGGTGAACTCGAAGCACACACGGGTAGCGTCATTGTATCTCGCCAATGTGTTCTCGCCCGGGTTGAACAATACTTACCTGATACACTGCTTTCCAGTACGTTGCTGGATAGCCTGTTAGCTCGTTTACCAGAAGACCGTCGTCACAGTGAAAGCTGGCGTTGTGAAACCCTTTTGATGGAACTGGGATTTTCACCGGGATTCTGGAATTTGAAGGTTGAAAACCTCAGTGGTGGCCAGCATACTCGCCTGCTGCTGGCCCGTGCTTTAATTCTTCAGCCAGATTTGATGCTACTTGATGAACCTAGCAACCATCTGGATTTACCGACTTTATTATGGCTTGAGACGTTTCTTACTCGCTGGAGAGGGACCTTTATACTGGTTTCTCACGATAGTTATCTTCTTGATAAAGTGACAACGAGTACTCTAATACTCCGGGATAAAACATTGCAACTCATTCGCTTACCCTGTACCGCTGCTCGTCAGCTGCTTCAGGAAAAGGATGTGGCTGATGTTGAGCGGTATCAGGCCGAGCAGAAAGAAATTGAGAGAGTAGAAAAGAGTGCGCGTCGTTTGGCGGATTGGGGGCGAATTTATGATAACGAAGGATTAGCTCGAAAATCCCTTGAAATGATAAAACGTGTTAACCGCCTTAAAGAAGAGCAAACGATATTAACTGAAGGTAGTCAATGGCGACTCCGGTTGCATGGGGATACCCTGGAGGCTGACAGAGTGCTGGCATTATCAGAAATAGATGTACGTCCGGCTCCAGATGCAAAGGTATTATTCAGTATGCAACAAAAACAAATTAAAAGTGGGGATCGTATAGCCATAATCGGTAGCAATGGTATTGGTAAATCGACATTACTGAAATATTTGTGGCATGAATACCAACAGCCGGTTAGTCCACAGGTTGTTTTCCATCCAAAGGTACATGTCGGGTATTACGACCAAAACCTCTACCAGCTACAGGATGAAGACACAATTATAGATGCAATGGCAAAATTTTCCTCAAACGGGGAAGAACTGAATAAAATAGCTTTAATTAACGCCGGCTTCTCATATTCCAGGCATAAACAATTGGTTCTGACTTTAAGTTGGGGTGAACGTGCTCGTTTACTTTTTGTCGGACTCACATTGGCTAAATATTCCCTTTTGTTACTGGATGAGCCGACTAACCACCTTGATCTGGAAGGGAAGGAAGAGCTAGAAGAGACATTGAGTCAGTTTACCGGTGCCTTGTTGATGGTTACTCACGACAGGAGGTTGATTGAAAAAAGTTGTAACCGGTATTGGGTGATCAGTAACAACCGACTGGAAGAATGGAATGATATTTCGTCAGCTTATGAATATCTAGCCAAAGCAAAAGATAACCCACACTCCCAAGACAAATCAAATCGCGACACGACTGGTATTCTGTACGCCAATGATGAGGAGGAATTGTTGAATAAATTACTCTCGCTCGAAGAGAAACTTCACGAAGATCTGGCTCGTAAAACAAAGCATCAAAAACCTGATATGCAAACACGTTGGCGTCAGGAAATTGATGCCATAAAAGAGCATCTCAACATCGATTAAATGCTTAGCCAGTTTTCCCGACGGATAAGCCAATTTCTGTATATCAACTCTGGGACGCTGAACCAGCAACTTTCTCAGTGACTTATTGCTTCGTTTGATGACACCTAAGGGCGTATTACGCCCTCCTGTACTGTATTGCCTCGGCACTAAGCCCGTGGCGGCGGTAAATTCCCGGCTGTGTGCGTATTATTGATCCAGCGAAACTCTCTGGTATTCTCACTTGAAAACAGTAAACGTTCATTCCAAACTCAGATAGCATCTCGCGTACGTTTTGATGAATGGTTGACTGCGAAATCCTGGCCTTGGTGATAGGTGGATAAAAAATAGGGAGTATATACTCAGAACACCAAATGAAATACCTCACCTACCGAGTAGACGAATATAGGAAAGCATAACAATGATAAATAATAAAGCTGTGGTACTGAGTATATTGTTAAGTTTAGCTAATATAGCCGGTTCGTCAGGATTAACTATTTGGATAGATAACACCCTGAAAGGAGGAGGTGAGATATTAAATGCCTATATTCCGATTTTTTCTTATTTGATCGGGTTATCCATAGGTTGCATGACAATATCTTTTCTTATTCGAATTGCCAAAAGTACGCGGTTAAAGAAAAATATTTTTATGTATTCATTACTAGTGGCAACAATAAACTGTCTTCTCTTTTCAAAAGAATGGGTTGTTATATCCGTTTGGACTGATGCTATTCATCGGATTATAGGGGGGCTGATGAGCGGATTCACTGTTATATTAGGAAGGAATATTCTCATCACAGCAGAAAATGAAAAGCAGACAAATAAAAGATTCTCCATTTTAAGTCTTGCTTTATTGTGTTTTCCGTTTTTAATCCCAATTATATTTTCTCTATTTAACCTCAATCATCGTACATCTGCAGATCTCTTCTCCTCAATGATATACATAGTATCCCTTGTTGTTTATTTTCTTTGGAGTAAGAATGCATTCATTAAAAAAATGACGGCACCATCACTATACTTAAAAAATAGGCCTATAGTTACTCTCTCTTTCTTAAACTTAGTCATAATAAATGTCTATTTATTTTTGCTATTAATGATTATGCCAGCAATACGAGTGATGTATTTCAATTACATTGACATGATTCAAATGTATATAATGTTATTAACAATATGGTTTCCTTGTGCACTTTTTAGTATAAAGCTAACTAAGGCCACCAAAATTGAAAGAAAAATCATGATGGGAAATACGATGCAATTGCTTTCTCTTGGCTTATGCTTAATTTCTATGTATATAGGCTCTGGTGTATTATTTGTGTTTTTTATTCTGTTGGTATTTTTAGCAAATATGATCCTGCAACCTATTTTTTTCTCCTGCTTAGGGTTATATGCTAAGAATTCTCTTTATACACTAGGAATGCAATCAGGAGTTTATGTTTTTATAACAGCAATTATTCTCTTTTATACGGTCATTATGGATATCAGGTTAGAAGATGTCATTATTGTATTTGCTTTATTATTAGTTCTGTCTGTAATAAATTCCATTGCTTTCATATTCACTGTTAATAGAGAGAAAAAAATTAACATACACTGATTTATAGTTGCGTATTCCAACTATTAATGTATGCTTGCGCCATCATTGCGCTGATGTTCATCTTTTTTGGACATCTCTCTATTCAGATATTGTGCTTATTTGTGTTGGGTATTTGTATTGGCGCAACAATAACCGCTGCTTCTAATACGATTATGCAAGCCACTCCCCCGAATCGGGCAGGTATGGCTGCTTCTATTGAAGAAGTTTCTTATGAACTTGGTAGTGGTTTAGGTATTGCAATAATGAGAAATCGCCATCATATCCCTTCTGGTCGTTGCCGGGTTAATATGGCTCAATTTTCGTCGATTTTCTCAGTAGAATTTTGATGACGGCATACCGTCGATGTGCCGTCTGCCAGCCTTACCGACACTTTCTCATCATGACTTGGTTGATAAAAGGAAATAGTCAATTGTCTAGAGCACAGCGTTTGTTATCCCTGATGGAACTATTGCGCAGTTATCACTTTCCCGTACCAGGAAAGGTACTGGCGCAGCAGTTGGATATTAGCTTAAGAACACTTTATCGGGATATTGCGACCTTACAGGCGCAAGGTGCAAATATTGAAGGAGAAGCAGGCATCGGTTATGTATTACAACCGGGATTTGTTTTACCGCCCTTGATGTTGACACAAAATGAAATAGAAGCGCTGGCATTAGGGGCAAGTTGGGTGGCCAGACGTACTGACCCACAATTGCAAGCTTCCGCAAATAGCGCAATCAATAAAATTGCGGCCGTGATCCCCGTAGAACTGAAACAATATTTTGAAGCGAACTCGTTATTAATTGGGCCAGCCGCGACGCCAATAACAATCTCTGTTGATATTCCACAGATACGGCAGGCGATGAGTAAAAGGCATAAAATTACCTTTACTTATTTGGATCTGAAAAGTCAGCAATCAACGAGAACAATATGGCCATTTGCATTGGGATATTTTGAAAATATCAGTATTGTGATGGGATGGTGTGAATTAAGAAATACATTTCGTCATTTCAGATCAGACAGAATGAGTGATTTGCAGATCGAATCACAATGTTATCCCCGCTCAAGGCAAGCATTGCTGAAAGAGTGGCGGGAGACAGAGAAAATAATGAGGGCAGTGAAGGGAAGGTAAAATCCGTGTTGAAATAACTACTGACAAAAACTGTCACACCGGTTTGTTACGCTGAACGCCCTTAATTTTCAGCGTCAGCCATCCGGCTGTTGGAGTTTTTCATGTTAACCCTAATTTTCTCTACATCGGTCAATGCACAGCCTTCTCAGATTTGGGAACATTATGTTGACGGCAATCTGCGTAAAAAATGGGAAATTGATCTTGAATATATTGAATTCGAAGGTGAGGTAAAAACAGGGCAATATGGAAGAATGGCATTAAAGGGGATGCCGGAAATACGTTTCTATCTTGTCAATATTGAAGTCAACAAGACGTTTACCGATCAGGTCATTTTACCACAGATGGGGGTGTTAACTTTCTGTCACCAAATCTTGACCGATGAAAGTAATATGGCAAATCGTATTCAGGTTTGCGTTTCTTTAGAACCTGAAAAGCATATTCTTCATACACAGGTGGTCAGCTTTTTCACGCAAATAACGCAAGATCTGGTTGAAACACTTTCAAGGCTTAAGGCTGTCGTTGAGAATTCGGTAATAAAGGAAACAGGCGCAGGAAAATCCATTTCTGTGAAACCGAATTTGCAATTGATTTACGTCTCTGACATTGAACGTTCCACAACCTTTTATTCAACCATTTTTGATGCAGAACCTATTTTTACCAGCCCGCGTTATGTCGCGTTTAATGCAGGCAAAGAAGCTATTTTTGCCATTTGGCGTGGAGGAATGAGGCCAGATGGCACAATTCCACGGTTTTCAGAGATAGGTATTATGTTGCCGACTAATGAAGACGTCGATCAGCTTTTTGCTCATTGGCAACACAATCCAACAATTGACATTCAGCAGGCACCCTACACTGATGTTTTTGGTCGTACTTTCCTGGTGAAAGATCCTGATGGTCATATTATTCGGGTGTGCCCGCTGGATTAAGGACAATAAAGGCGATCATATTTTATGTTTGGTTTATGCCTATGTGATCTCCTCAATTTTCTTGAAGATACATGAAAACGTCATTGGACTATAATGGGCGGTTTACAGCGTAGCGAATGAAACGACATTTTCAAATTATGCCTTTTTGATGCTGATTGTAGGGATATTCGTAGGAGGGAGGATAGGATGGTGTTTATGGCGTGATCAACCAAGATTAAGAAAAAAAGATGAAAATGGCTTAATCATCCGGGCGGGAACGCCTTTGACATTGGGGATGATTGTTATCGTTTTTATCGCTAAATTTATTCTTTCCGCCATGATGAGTATTCATTCTGAATTAGTATACGTTTTTAATTTCAACTTACTGTTTGGTTTTATCTGTGGTCTGTCGGATGGTGTTTTTTGGGGCGGAACCCTTAATTTATTTCTGCATTACTATAGGAATAATAGATAAAATGTAATTATTTTATGCTTTTTATTTTATCTATCAGAAGAATGCAATTTTGGCATGTATTAAATAGTGAGTTGTTGTGATATGTGTCCCACCTTTTAAGGGTAAAGCATGGTCAAAGTTAACGTCGATTGCCGTTATTGTCACAAATCAGAACATGTTAAAGGATATGGAAAAGAGAATAGCAGGCATCCTCGTTATCGTTGCTATACCTGCTGGTTTGGGAACCCCGGTTAAAACGAAGAGTGGCCCCTGTTTTTGGCGATCGCAGTAGAAAAACGTTAGACAAGCTACTGACTCTTTTATCGTCCTTTAATATTCGTTTTTACTGCACAGATGATTATGTCGTTTATGATAATCTTCCCGAGGAAGATCACCTGATTGGAAAGACATTCACTCAGCGTATAGAGAGAACGAATTTAACTCAGCGTACTCGAGTAAAAAGACTGAATAGAAAAACAATCAGTTATTCAAAATCCGAAGAAATATACGATAAGGTGATAGGGACTTTGATTGAACGTGAGTACTATTTTTGGTATTCAATCTAACTATTTAATACATGATCGCTTCCGTAACCTATATCCAACATATTGCTATCAGAAGATAGCCGTAATTTTCCTTGAACCAACAAAGGAAGTATTCTCATACCAATATCTGTAGTCCAAATATCTGAATGTTCGGAGTAGTGATTTTTAAAAGCACTTTCTATTTTTTTGAAGTAAGATGATTCTTGTTATCATTAGATTACATTCCATATGGCCAAGTTTCATAATCCAATACTGCATTTTGTCTAACTAACTCTAATGCAGGAATATATGCTTTAAGCATTCCTAGTGAGTAACATAGCCGTGCACTGACGTCACAATCCAGATCATTCTCGAATGTAATATCACTAACATGACGGACCACAATATGATCGGGAATAAAACAAATTCGATTATTTTTACTACAGAATCCTTTCAGCATCACTATAGGATAGGTGCCACCATTTCCACTAGAAATACTGACGATAAGTGCTGGTTTATGTGCTAGTTCATTGCGTTCTATCAAAACAAGAAAGTTCATCAGAGCTGGAGGGATCATACCGTGCCACTCAGGCACTACAAAAATAATAGCGTTACAATATGTCAGCTTACGAGATGTTTCTCGCCAGGCTGGACAGGGGATTGCTTCTTTCCAAAACTCATTACTCCATTCCTGATGATGAATAATGGCTAGGTCAATTAACTCAATATTGGCATCGTTATCTATATTAGATAAAAGCTTCTTAATCGTATGTGCTACACGTATAGACTGGCTATTTTCACGGGTACTGGAACTTACAATTACATAATTATTCATTCAAATTCTCACTATGTTTGTAGTGGGTAGCGGAAAAATGAGGGTTTTGGCTCAAAGCCAGTGCAACAAACATTATGACGATAACTATCAGTGCGATGAAAGGAAAGCTTAGTAGAGATGCTAGCCATGTTAAACAAAAAGTGGAAGCAGCGATTGTAGCACTGTTAACTATACGCAATAACCCGCTAATTCTACCTAGCATAGCTGTTGGGGCACTCTCTTGGATCATGAGGTCTTGGGTCACACTACACGCAAAAATACCGACAAATGTCAGGAATTGACCAATGATTAGTGTTGTTAATGTAGCTGATTGTAAAAACCAGATCCCAGTACCTGTAGTAATTAGAACTATTAATAAGAATTTTTTACGGACAAGTCGCTTTAAAAGAGTTACAAGCAAAGAACCTGTAAACATACCAGCAGCACCAACAGCGAACATCACACTAGCAAAACGATCACTTAGATTTAACTGATTTTTAATGTAAAAGATGATTAGTAATTCTAAGCCACCAGTGGCAAGAGTTACGCAAATAATAAATAAAAGAAGCAGACGTAGAGGTTTGCTTTGGTATACCGTAGATAGAGCCTCTCTTAACGCATTATGAGTAAGCGTCAATTTTGTACGAGCACTATGGGCTTTTAGCTCTGTAGAGTTGATATCTGGAATTTTGCTCCAGATACTGGCTAACAGTGGTGCGAGGTAGGTGATAGCATTAAGTATTAAGAGTATGCTATAGCTGAAATACTTAATTAATACAGCGCCTAGTAAAGGTCCTCCCATCAACATTGCTGTATGAATAGAGGCTAATATTGTTGTTGCTTCTATTCGTTGATCAGTAAACATGATAGGTATAAGTGTCATTTCAGTGGTACGATATACTTCAAATCCAACACTGGTTGCTGCCGCAAATACGCATAGTAACAAGAATGGTAGTGCATCTAAACTGTATAGTATGGCGGTTAATACTCCAATCGCGAACTGAAAAATAAGGGCGAAAAAAAAGATGCGTCGTTTACTGGATATATCGACTATGCTACCAACATAAATACCAGGGAATACTCGAGGGATAAACTGACACGCAGTAATAATAGCCATGCTTTTTAGTGAAGATGTCATGTGATAGACCATTAATGGTAGCACTACCATATACATCGCGTTACCGAGGCGATCGATAGCTAAACCAGTAGCCCAAGCGATAAATCTTCGGTTTTGAAAAATAGTAGTCATGATGGTATACCTCTTAAACAGAGGTGGTTTATACCACCTCTGTAAGCCAATAAAGGCCGGTTAGTTATTTGTAGGAGTTACCCTTTACTTTGAACAATACGACGTTTAGGTTTCGTCATTGTATGCCCTCCAAGTTAAATTAACCAACAAAGTTGGTAGTAGATATTAAGACAGTTGTCTTAACGTTATTACCGTAAATAGGTTTCGCGGATTTTATGTAACTTACCGCCCTTCACCCGATACGAATTTAAAAACCCACCACGTCCCCCAACAAAAAGAATTACTTCGTTATTTGTGCTAGGGAAAGCTGCAAATGCTTTAGTGTAATCAGGTAAGTTTTCTTCAAGGTCAACAATCTCACCATCGCTATATTGATATACTCCAATTTGGTAACCATAACCACCTGCAAAAATATAGTTATTGCAATAAACACATGTTTCTTTAGTGCTAACTAAGAATTCACCTGTTTCTGATTTTATTTTGAAATGTTGAGTATCAATTTCAAAGACACCACCTGGCCCAGTAACAAACATGTGGCCGTAGCGATCAGTAATTAATCGTTTTAAACGTGACTCTAGCTTGATAGCACCTAGCAGTTGTTGAGTATCAGGTGGCATGAACAAAATCTGTTGATGAAAATCGCAAGTAAATGCTCTGTTGCCTTCTTGTGTATAAGCACACGCATATGAAGGCCCAGATAAATGGATTGTATCGATTAAATTTCCATCAAGAACAGAGTACTCATAAACAACATGAGCATCAGAAGATAGTAAGCATTTGCTTTGATCATTATTTAAGCCTAAACCCCGTGGCACACCTAAAATTTGCTTGACCCACAATATATGACCGTTTTTACTCGCACGGAAAAAGTCTCCTTTACGACTTATACCGAGATATGAACCGTCACTAAGTGGTTTTATATCTTTAATGATCCCAAATCCATGACGATGATGATCTAACTGTTGGATTTGGATGCTGTCGTTAATACAGTTTTCCCAACGAAATAATGCTACTCCAGAATCTGTACCAGCATATAAGAGGTACTCATCTTGCGGGTGAGGTTCAAGCATCCAAATACATTTGTTTTGATAGAAGGTACGTTGAACGATTACTCCTTCGTTATTTAATTTAAAAATATCACCAGTTTGTAGTAGTGCATAAATATTATTATCATAATCAATCGCCGCGTGAATAATCTGAAACTCCAAAGGGCCAAAGACCTTCTCAAGGTTGAACTCTTTATTGCTATTATCAAACACCGAAATTTTTCCATTGAAGCCCCCAATGAAAATCTTTTGGTTATCGTGAGATATTGCAATAAATTCATTATCTTCATGAGAAATCTTATATTCCTGCACATTACTACCATCAACATCTATCGAAATAATACCAGTATTAACGCATTCATCATCGCCTAGGCCACCATCTTGAGTTGTACAAAAGCGATTGTGTTTTAGATCATAAATCACACCGTGGATTACATTGTTGTCAAGTTTTCGGCTGATAGGGAAATTGTTTTTTTCTATATTTCCAATATAAACAGTACCATCTACGTCCGAACAAAGATGCACTTCTGGATTATCCACGCAAATAGCATCAAAAAATGTGGGAGATGGAGATTCTCGTACTTCCAAAAGTCGAAAATTTTCAATATCAAGTACCACGATTTGACCAAAACCGTTATTTGTGTAGAGGCGGCCATTAAATACTGCTATTGCTCGGTTAGGAGAAGGTGATGGTTCTTCGTCTTCAAATAATTTAGCTCTATTGCATAAGTTATCTGCTTGATAGAAATCTAAAGGTTCTAAAGTAGAACGAAGCCATTTACCAACGGTTCCGAAGCGATCTTTGGTAAAGATATAATCGTTATATACTACTACTGCATTTATTGGTTTATTGAATCCCAAAGCTGGGGAGGAATTGAGTAAGTGTAGATTAGTGTCAAATTTATGCAGCCGACCTTTTACGTCAGAACAAATAAGTTCATTATCAATATAAAAGACTCTTAATAATTAGGGCAACCGCATGAATGTTCAAATATCATCCAAACCGGAAAACCCTGCTTGTAATACCTGCTCCAAAAAGCCGATTTTCATCCAGGCTCGTTTACGTTTCATTCTGATACTTAATTTAGTCGTTTCTTTTTTTAACATATTTAACGCGACCCGTCTCAATATCGCGATGTTTTCCGCTGCATTTTTACGGTAAATTTTGCAGTCATCTTCCCGAAAGGAGACATCCAGTATCCAGTGAAGATTATTTTCGATCTGCCAGTGGCTACGTATGGCCTGAGCAAACTGTTCTTCTGTTAACTCTGCTGAACTGATGGCGTAACGGTATTCCAGGCTGGCGGATTTTCCTTTTTCTTGCCGGTATCCGACTGTCACGCCAACTGTTTTTAATTCAGGCCATTCCGGGAAATGGGCGACTAATGAACTCGCATCCATGACATGACTTTGCCTAATTTCAATACGTCCATGCCCCTGTTCTATGTGTACTTTTTCTCTTGTCAATGACCCGGAGAGTTGTCCCGCCAGTGCCTCCCTGACTACACGGTGGAGATTTTTCTGATTGTCTTTCACACTCAGCAAATAATCAGCGCCCGCCTCAATAATGTCCCGGGCTATCTGGGTTTGACATCCCATTGCATCAATGGAAATGAGGGCGCCTTTCAGTTCCAATAACTTAATCAGTTCAGGGATGGCAGTGATCTCATTTGACTTACTTTGTGTTCTGACCTGACCAATGACGAGTTGGTTTGCAGCGGCGTAAGCACTCACCATGTGGAGAGTTGAATAACGATCTTCACGATGATAAGAGCCACGCAATACTTTACCGTCGATCGCCACTAATTCCCCTTTGGTGAGTTGGTGAACAGAACGCATCCAGTTGATAAAACAGAGATTAAATTGTTCTGGTTTGATGCGAGAAAGGACCCGGGCAATGGTGTCATCAACAGGAACGCCTTCTTTGAACATACCTTGTTTAAGAAACCAGTCATGATGGCCTTCAGTATATTCCTGAATATCACTCCAGCCCTCCGCCCCCGCAATAATCGCGCAAAGGGTGGCAAACAAAATGTCAAATAAAGGATAGGCCACTTTGGCCGTCTGGCGTGGGTCTTTGATATCGGAGAAATGGTCAGTGAAACTGTCAAGGTACATGGTATTGACTCTCAAAAGAGAGTATAAGATCACAGCTATTTACTCGAATCAACTTAATTTACCGTTGGCTAAAAAACATTCGCGATCTTGCCCTGTCTTAATAATCGGTTTTGAATATTCATCTCAGCACCCCTTCACTAGTTAGTGTTTCTGAAAGCCGAAAACCCATCACATTGCGCTGTGGGAACAAATTCACGTTCATCTTGAGAGAAACCAATCTGAAGATTGGCTTGAAAAGTATCTAATCCTTCGTTCTGCAATCTGTAAGCATCAATTTTGTTATATAATCCAATTCCTCTTCCTTCATGGCGCATATAAAGCAATATACCACCTTCATTATTAATAAGTTGTAATGCTTCATTTAGCTGTTCACCACAATCACATTTCAGTGAGTGAAATACATCTCCGGTCATACATTCCGAATGTATTCGAACTAGAGGTGCAATAGAATTATTGTTATGACGAAAATCTAAGGCTATATGCTCTTTATTCTCAAAAAGGCCATAAAAAGTAATAAAATCTGGGGTGTTTTTTAGCTCCTTTAAGGGAATTGATACCCTGTTCCTTATACGTACTTTTGGCATATAAAAATAAACCTGATTGTTGTTGTGTTTTTTTGTGTTAATGTAATGTAAATTTCTCGTGATTCGGCGTCAATATGAATAATGGATATATGTGATATTGATCTTTGTTAATATTAGAAATGATAGATGGTTTGGTCATGTATTAAATAGTGAGTTGTTGTGATATGTGTCCCACCTTTTAAGGGTAAAGCATGGTCAAAGTTAACGTCGATTGCCGTTATTGTCACAAATCAGAACATGTTAAAGGACATGGAAAAGGGAATGGCAGGCATCCTCATTATCGTTGCTATACCTGCTGTAAGGTTTTTCAGTTGGAATACACTTATCAAGCCTGCAAACCCGGCGTTAAAGAGCGGATTGTCGACATAGCGATGAATAACGGTTTTGTCGCATTAAGCCGTCGTCGGGTAACATCCCGTATTTTTTTATGGTGTTACCCGATGGTGTCGCACCTTCAATGATCACGGGTATATACAAATTCATCATTATGCATGCGAAGACTGGCGTTTCGACATTTGGGAAAACAATAGAATAAATAACCCAAAGAAAGAGATTACCGCACCACCAATAGCGAGGTAATTTATCCCAACGGTTGTGATGATAAATCCGCCAAATAAAGAACCCAATGCAATGCCTGAATTAAAACCGGCAATATTTAGCCCAGATGCCACAGGTACTGCTCTTGGCGCATAGCGATGAGCGATGGATATAACCCGTGCCTGCATTGCAGGAACCGCTGCATATGATATAGCACCCATTGCACCGATTAAAATGCACATCATGGTTGCATTCATGCCATAAAAATGAATCCCGACTAAGGATAGGGTCAAGGAAAACATAATCCATGCAACGGCTTTATCCACACCTAGTTTATCGGATAGCTTTCCACCCAAGATGTTTCCGACTGCCGCACAAACGCCGTAGATTAGCATCATTGAACTTGCAGTCTGTATGTTCACCTTAGTAATATCCAAAAGCAAAGGTGAAATATAGGTATATAGCGTAAATGCTCCCGTATATCCGAGGACAGTTATTAACGCTCCAAATAATAAGATGGGATTGAATATCTGCATTAAGGCTTTGAAAGGATGAGTGGAATCTTCAGTACTATGAGTTTTAGTATTAGGCATAAAGAAGATCAATCCTATAAGTCCTACGAGCCCACATACTGTTACAGACATAAAACTAAGTTGCCAGGAAATAACACTTCCCAAATAAGTCCCTATTGGAACACCAAATGCTAAAGCAAGAGTTAATCCTGCAAAAACATAGGCAACGGCAGTTCCTCTTTTTTCTGGTGCAACGATCTGTGTAGCAACACTTGCTGCAACGGCCAAAAACAGGCCATGAGCTAACCCAGCGACAAACCTTGCAATGAGCATCATATGAACATTTGTCGATAAAGTTGCAGCTAAACTCCCAAGAGAAAACACCACCATAGTTAACAGCATCACCCTTTTACGAGACCAGTTTGAAGTCAATGCCGTTAAAAATGGGGCTCCGATCGTCGCCCCAATAGCATAGGAAGTTATAGTCATACCGACAGCTTCAATCGAAGCATGCAAGTCCTTAGAAATTGCTGTAACTAAACCAATAACTAAAAATTCCGTTAATCCCAATGCAAAAGCACAAAGAGAAAAGACATAAATAACAAGAGGCATATTAATTCCCTAAAATATATACATATTTTGTTAAACAGGCTTTGTCGATCAAATTTATTACTCCTCGTGATATAAGTAAAATAATTAAAGTTATGATTGGTTATAAAAATAACTATATCACTGGATTTGCCCTTATAACTCCAGATGGAGGCTCTGTCACATGAACGCAGGCAAGTGAGAAAGAACGTGAATATGGCCATTATCTGCTGGCTCGGCGCAGCCGGGATGAAAAACAGGAACGAGCTTACTATATCGTGTATGCGCGCAGAGAACAGGCGGATCTGAAAATCCTGGCTCAGGTGGCAAGCTGTCGCTTTTAAGCTCCCGAAGAATAGGAATGCATTATATGTCATGCAGCAACATGCAGTTTGCATGGAAAACTCGATTAATAATGCTAGTTAAGCAAAAACAGAAATCAATATACGGTATCAGTTATCGCGAACTTGCAGAAGATGTTGGCCGAACGGGGCGTTAACGTTGAGCACATCACAATTTACCGCTGGGTTTCAAATCCATGAAGGCGGCCTATGCGACAATCAAGGGCATTGAGGTAATATGAGTCCTGCGTAAAGGTCAGGTCCATACTAATCTTTGCAACAGTGTCGATCTTATTAATCAAAGGATGAAAAAATGAGCTATCTGGTTCAACTAAGGAGTTTCCTCGATGTTTACCGCGCAGGGTCAATTTCCAAGGCTGCAAACCGACTTGGGATAAGTCAGCCAGCTGTCTCTTCACACATCCATTCTCTAGAGTCGCTCACTGGTTGTGTTCTTTTCATCCGTCGCTCACATGGCGTTACACCGACAGCTGAAGCTGATGAGCTCGCCAGGCAAATCGGTCATAATTTGGATGCTATCGAAACCAAACTTACTTTGATGCGGGGTCGTAGAAAACGAATAACAGGCGTTGTTACGATTATTGGGCCAGCAGAATTACTTTGGGCTAAATCAGCGAAATTATTTTCTCCTGTCATTCATAACGAATTACGCCTTAAGTTACTCACTGGCGATAGGAAAAAAATTTATGCAAGCTTGAATGAAGGCACTAGCCAGATTGCAATTACTACATCGCAACCTGATGCACAGAAATTTGGATTTCAAATCATAGGGAAGGAAAAACTTATAATTGTTTCCTCAGCGACAATGGCGGCTAATTTTAAAGGAAAGCCAATTACTGCTGAATTATTAGAAAGTTTACCCCTAATAGCATATGATGAACAATTACCACTGATTCGCGATGTTTTTAAACAAATTTTTGGTATGGTTACCGACATGCAAGCTTCTATTACAGTCCCCGACTTACGTATTGTTGAAAGAATGATCAGAGAACATAGTGGTTGGACAGTTATGCCTGAGTATTTGTGCCAAGAAGAAATCGACGCAGGAAGGATTATTAAAATAAATCTTGTAGAGCAAATGCCGGAAAACGATATTTATCTGGTATGGAATGAATCAGCTCTACGTCAGCCTAGCGTCATGTTCGTTAAGGAACACATTATAAGGGTTGCAGAGACAGGCGTTTTTAAACCGAACTGATATGAATACGGCCTTATATAAGGCCGTATTTTATAATTTAGCTATTTAGGGTTTTCGTGGCTATAATTATGAATACCGATTTCATGTCCGGCATCAACACCAATTAAAATTGCTTTTTCCATTTCAAATAATCCTTTGCAAATAATTATCATCTTCTTTTAAGCTACTTTAGCTGCCTGAACTACTGCATCTGCCACTAAAGCTGAGGAAGCTGGGTTTTGACCAGTGACTAAACGGCCATCTGTAACCACATAAGGTTTAAAGTTTTCAGCACATTCGTATTTTGCTCCAAGCTTTTTAAATTCAGTCTCCAATATGAAAGGAACCACTTGATCTAAGCCAACTGCAATTTCTTCATTAGCAGTAAAAGAATTAATGCGCTTATTTTCAACTAAAGGGTGGCCATCAGGGCAAGATCGCGAATGTTTTTTAGCCAACGGTAAATTAAGTTGATTCGAGTAAATAGCTGTGATCTTATACTCTCTTTTGAGAGTCAATACCATGTACCTTGACAGTTTCACTGACCATTTCTCCGATATCGAAGACCCACGCCAGACGGCCAAAGTGGCCTATCCTTTATTTGACATTTTGTTTGCCACCCTTTGCGCGATTATTGCGGGGGCGGAGGGCTGGAGTGATATTCAGGAATATACTGAAGGCCATCATGACTGGTTTCTTAAACAAGGTATGTTCAAAGAAGGCGTTCCTGTTGATGACACCATTGCCCGGGTCCTTTCTCGCATCAAACCAGAACAATTTAATCTCTGTTTTATCAACTGGATGCGTTCTGTTCACCAACTCACCAAAGGGGAATTAGTGGCGATCGACGGTAAAGTATTGCGTGGCTCTTATCATCGTGAAGATCGTTATTCAACTCTCCACATGGTGAGTGCTTACGCCGCTGCAACCAACTCGTCATTGGTCAGGTCAGAACACAAAGTAAGTCAAATGAGATCACTGCCATCCCTGAACTGATTAAGTTATTGGAACTGAAAGGCGCCCTCATTTCCATTGATGCAATGGGATGTCAAACCCAGATAGCCCGGGACATTATTGAGGCGGGCGCTGATTATTTGCTGAGTGTGAAAGACAATCAGAAAAATCTCCACCGTGTAGTCAGGGAGGCACTGGCGGGACAACTCTCCGGGTCATTGACAAGAGAAAAAGTACACATAGAACAGGGGCATGGACGTATTGAAATTAGGCAAAGTCATGTCATGGATGCGAGTTCATTAGTCGCCCATTTCCCGGAATGGCCTGAATTAAAAACAGTTGGCGTGACAGTCGGATACCGGCAAGAAAAAGGAAAATCCGCCAGCCTGGAATACCATTACGCCATCAGTTCAGCAGAGTTAACAGAAGAACAGTTTGCTCAGGCCATACGTAGCCACTGGCAGATCGAAAATAATCTTCACTGGATACTGGATGTCTCCTTTCGGGAAGATGACTGCAAAATTTACCGTAAAAATGCAGCGGAAAACATCGCGATATTGAGACGGGTCGCGTTAAATATGTTAAAAAAAGAAACGACTAAATTAAGTATCAGAATGAAACGTAAACGAGCCTGGATGAAAATCGGCTTTTTGGAGCAGGTATTACAAGCAGGGTTTTCCGGTTTGGATGATATTTGAACATTCATGCGGTTGCCCTAGGGTGGCCATCAGCAGTTTTAGCATTTAACAAACCGGCTGCTCCATGACATACACTTCCAATTACTGCACCATACTCATAACTACGACTAATTAAATTAGCGAGTTCTTTAGATTGAGCAAAATCCCACATGGTACCATGGCCACCTGGTAGGAAAACTACTGAATAATCGGCAGGATTTACCGAGGATATAGAGCGTGAAGAGTCAATTTTATTTACGCTCGCAATATCACCCAAGAATCGTTTAACAGATTCTGGCTGTTCCTCTGGCGAATTTAGACTTCCGGGATCTGCTGGTGCTTTACCTCCCTTGATTGATGCTATTTCAACATCATAACCTGCATCAACCAACTTCCAATATGGCGTAGCTAGCTCTTCATAATAAAAACCCGTCTTCCTGCCAGTACTTCCCAATTCCGCGTGAGATGTGATAACCAGAAGCGCTTTTTTCTTTTCATTAACCATTATATTCTCACCTCATTTTCTTTAGAGAGTTTTATAAAATTAAGTAATTCTTGATTGTTAATCGCTTTTATCGATAGTTTTTCTGCATCTTTTACGTGATCAGGAGTATGAAAACCCCAAAATGCCCATAGTGATTGAATACCTAACTTACTTGCATCAATAACGTTATTTAAATTATCATCAACAAAGACCAAGCCTTTTTTATTTTTGTCAGAATCATATTTAATTGAATTAAGCACAGTATATTTATTAATCATTCTTCCATGAACTTTTTTGGGTTCAATAGCAATAAATTCTGTATTCACACCCCCAAGGCTTTTCAATCAAGTCATTTAAATGGGTAGTCATTTATCAAATGACTCTCCATTGTTGTGTGTGATTGACAGTATTTTTGAAATTTCAACTAGGTTCCCCAAGTTAGGCGAGCGACTTCGAATATCTATTAATAACCTCTAGCGTAATACAATAATTATAACCACATATAAAACCTAAGAAGTTAACAGCGGACTGAGAATACTCTTATTTAGTGCAATATGTGAAATCACTTTTTCTTAACCAGACATAAAAAATTCAATAACATTATACCCAATTAACCTGGCACTGTTGCAAATACCGGGGTAGAACAGGACCTTATCGACGGACTATATGATTATTAACAGCGGCTTTTCTTTCCGTGGCGTGCTCCTTCAGCCTGATTGGACACCTCACCAAATTTTGTTTTTTCCACATTTAATAAAAATGCGTTACTGCGATTAAAAAAGCCTGAGCATTTTGTTCAGGCTCTTTCATATAAAGATGGCGGTGAGGGAGGGATTCGAACCCTCGATACGTTTTCACGTATACACACTTTCCAGGCGTGCTCCTTCAGCCTCTCGGACACCTCACCAAATTTATTGTTGCAGTGACTTCTCTAAGCTTCTTCGCTGCAACGGGGCGCTACTATAGGGAAAAGCAGCCTAGGCGTCAACAGGCGGATAAGGATTTTTTCAAGCTTTTTGACTGATTAGACAAATAAAAAACAATTTGAGGGTCAGGCAAACAGCCACGATAGCAAAGAATGCATTTTTGCAATGCGCCATCGTAAATTTGTTAACCGGGTAGCATTATCAATATTTTCATTCCTGTCTTTTTATTGGGCGCTTGCAACTTGCCAGTGATGGGTTAACCCTATCGGAAAAACAAAAAGGAATACGCTTTTATGAAGATCATTTTTTTTCACCCCGCCTTTACGCTGAATGCCGATCAATGGATTCAGGGAATACAAGCCAGATTACCAGAAGCTAACGTTCGTCAATGGGTGAGTGGTGATAACGCACCGGCTGATTACGCCTTAGTTTGGTCACCGCCCTATGAGATGTTAGCGCATCGCAGGGATATCAAAGGGATATTTTTATTGGGTGCCGGTGTTGATGCCATTCTTAAACAAGAATGGGAAAATCCGGGAACCTTACCTGAAGGGGTTCCGCTGATCCGCCTTGAAGATACCGGCATGGCGCGACAAATGCAGGAATATGCACTTTACTCCGTATTGCACTATTTTCGGCGCATGGATGAATATAAACAATACCAGTCACAGCGTCTTTGGCATCCTGTCTCGCCCCATAATCGAAAAGAATTTGTAATTGGTGTGTTGGGGGCGGGGGTTTTAGGCTGTCGAGTCATTGAAAAATTGCAGGAATTTGATTTCACTGTTCGCTGCTGGAGCCGGACGCCAAAACAGATTGATCAGGTCGAGAGTTTTTACGGGAAAGCGCAGTTGGGCGATTTTCTTTCTGAATGTCAGGTATTGATTAATATTTTGCCAGACACACCAGAAACCCGGGGTATTTTAAATCTTTCTTTATTCAAACAGCTAAAACCAGAGTCATATATGATTAATATGGCACGAGGGACTCAACTTATCGAGCAAGATTTGCTGATTGCGATAGAAAAAGGTTATATCGCTGGCGCGACACTTGATGTTTTTGTCGAAGAGCCTTTATCAAATCTCCATCCTTTCTGGACTCATCCACGCATTAATATCACGCCGCATATTGCGGCACAGACAATCCCGGATAACGCGCTGGATATGATTGGTGAAAATATTCGGCGCATGGAAAACGGTGAATCGCCGATAGGTCTTGTGGATATGGCCCTCGGTTATTAGTGACTTTACATCCGGGCCGGTGATTAGGGACAATACCCATATTCATTATTTAGATAAGTTATTGGGATGGATGAGATCATGAATGAATTTTCTATCGTGTGCCGGATTTTGGGAACATTATTCAATCGGGCACCACAAGATCCTGTTTTGCAACCGGTGATCACCATGATTGCTGAAGGAAAATTAAAGCAGGCATGGCCTTTGGAACAGGATGCGTTGTTGGATAGGTTGCAGAAAAACAGTGAATTGTCGGTGATCACCGCTGATTACCAGGCTCTGTTTACCGGCGGATCGGCGAGCGTGCCCGTTTACCGTTCTGCTTATGTTGATAAGGATGAAAGCGAAATACGTGAGTTTTTAGTCGAGCGGGGAATGCCTTTGCCTGAGACGCCGGCTGATCAATTTGGCTTCTTATTATTGGCAGCATCCTGGTTGGAAGATCAGGCCGCAGAAGATGAAGTGCAGGCTCAGATTGCTCTGTTTGATCAGTACTTGTTACCGTGGTGTGGGCAATTTCTTGGTAAAGTTGAAGCTCATGCAACAAGCGGTTTTTATCGAACGCTGGCAGTGATAACACGCGAAGCGTTGCAGGCATTACGTGAGGAATTAGAATCAGAGTGACAACGTCACGTTAAGGGGCGGTGCGGATACAAAATAAAGGCAGATGGGATCACCATCTGCCTTTATAATTGCTGATTAGCAATACAATTATTGAGTCAAATCAATCACCAATTTGCCCGGTTTAAGGGTCAACCCTTTGGCTAATTTTGCAGCCATAGCTTCTGCTTTGCTTTTTTCAGGGTTCAAAGTATAAACCGGATGCGTGTTAAAGAATTCACTTAAAGACGTATTCAAATACGGAAGTAGGGCGTTAATGGGCGCTGTCATTTTTTCGGGCGTGGCTTGATAACTTATGATTTCCAATCCGTGAATGAAAATAGCGCCTTTTTGGGGATCAAATATGGGTCTGGCTCTCATCGTTAAGTGCATATCAGCTTGCACGTTTCCAAATAAGGACACTAATTGCACGTTGGCAAGCGCCGAAAGTTCCATTTTTTCTGGATCCTGACGCCCAATCTGACTGGTTAATTCCCCGAGTGTAATCTTGGCTGTAGTCATACCGGGTAGGCTAATTTGCTTTTGATAATGCACTTTTTTCAATAAATATTCATTAAGTAAACCTTCATTGATACTGACTTCCTTGAATTGATCACACCCACTGATGAATCCAACTAGTATCAACATCGCCCCTAAGAAAAACCGTCTCATATTGTCTCCTTCTATGACTAATGACATTTTGTACTGGTGAAATAGGCAAAAATAGCGGTAAATTTTTTGCCATTTTGAACGTAATTTGAAAATTAAGATAGGAAGAGCCTCGGTGATGATATTTTTTATTATCGAATGATGAAAAAAAATTTCACAGGCGCTAAATTATTTAAACATTTTCAATGCCAATATCAGGAGCAAGCATGTTTGGTTATCGTTCTACATCTCCCAAGATTCGCTTTATGACGGATAGGATGGTTATTCGTGTGGTGTATGAACGGGATGCTTATAGGCTGGCTGAATATTATGCAGAAAATAAAGATTTTCTTAAGCCGTGGGAGCCGACAAGGGATGGGAGCTGTTATCAGCCTTCTGGATGGACGAACAGGTTGAGTTATATGACGGAATTACAACGGCAGGGGGCTGCATTTCATTTCTTGCTCTTAGATCCTAATGAAAATGAAATTAGGGGAGTGGCTAACTTCACCAATATTGTACAAGGCGCGTTTTATTCTTGTTACCTCGGCTATTCTTTAGGGCAAAAATGGCAGGGGCAAGGGTTAATGTATGAAGCACTGCAGCCGGCAATCCGTTATATGCAGCGTTATCAGAAAATGCATCGCATTATGGCCAACTATATGCCACATAATCATCGTAGCGGCAATTTACTGAAGAAACTCGGTTTTGAGCGGGAAGGTTATGCCAAAAAATATTTAATGATTGATGGCGTCTGGCAAGATCATGTACTGACATCATTAACAGATGACTCATGGGGGAATGTGAATAGATGAGTGGGTTAGCGAGGGTCAGAACTGAACAGGGTTGCTTGATTATTGAAGCTTGATTGTTGAAGCACGGGTGAAAAAAGGGTGATGAACTCAGGAATGGATTGCGGGCGTTCTGCTGGATTGATTGCCAGTGCTTTATCAATCGCCTGCAGGAACGACAAAGAGTACCCTGCTGGACGCAGTGTGGCCAAAGGTTGATAACGATCCTCAACATTGCGCACAATACTGACCGGGGGGGGATGGCCCACAATCAACGTATATAACACCGCCCCTAGCGTATAGATATCTGTCCAGGGGCCTTGTTGGTTTTCTTCATTGGCTGTGTATTGTTCAATGGGGGTAAAGCCGGATCGGAGGGTGATTTCGGTCTCATCAGACAAGCATTGCGTGGTTTTGTGCGTAGTACCGAAATCCAGCAATATCGGTGATTGATTATCCCGGATTAAAATATTGTCCAAAGAAACATCACAGTGTAAATAATTTTGTTGATGGAGCATATCCAGTGCACTTAATAAAGGAAACAACATCTGATACAGCCAATGTTCATTGATGAGATGTGCATGTCTGACGCTGAATTTATTGAGTGTCACCCCCTGATAAAAGGGCGTTGCAATGTAGGCTGTGCAATTCTGTTGCCAGAAATGCAGAAAACGGGGCAGGCAGGGGTGTTCAAAACAGGACATTAAGTGGGCTTCGTGGATAAAATTTTGCAATCCCGTCTGAAACGGCTTTTCTGACTTTTTTTCTCGTAAGGTGAGTTTCATATCCCGTCGGCGTATGGCAAAAGCGAAGGGCATATATTCTTTGATCGCAATGGATTGTTTACAGTGATGATCCCAAACGCGATATACAATACTGTCTTCGCTTTTGCCAATGACTTTTTCGATTTCAAACCCATTAAGGCAGTGTCCGATTGGCAGCGTATAAATAAGCCTAAAGTTGCCATCGGATGGATTTTGATGAATGTTCTGCAAATTGATCGTCTCTTAGTCGTCTTCTAATCTGTGAATTGAAATTGAAACTCACCTTGCACCAGAGAGACCTGAAGCTGGTGATACTGTTTATCCTGAGCACTGGCAGAAAGCAGTTGCTGGCTGATTTGTGGTAGCAGGGTATTGGTCAGAATCGCATCAACCATCCGTCCGCCTGACTCAATTTCAGTGCATCTGCTGACGATATGTTCGACCATAATATCATCGAAGGTGGCTGTAATAGTGTGATTCTCCAACAGCCTTTTTTTAATTCTGTCTAATTGTAAATGGACAATATTTGTCATGACGTGATCACTCAGCGGATAGTAAGGAATGACCAGTAATCGCCCTAACAGGGCGGCCGGAAATACCTGCAATAACGGTTTACGCAACGCATTACTGAGTTTTTCTGGATCGGGATAAGTCTCTTGTTGAGTGCAATACGCGCTGATCAGATCAGCGCCGACGTTGGAGGTCAAAATAATAATGGTATTGCGAAAATCGATGTGGCGTCCTTCACCATCCTCCATCCAGCCTTTATCGAAAACTTGAAAGAAAATTTCATGTACATCCGAGTGAGCCTTTTCGATTTCATCCAACAATACCACACTGTAAGGCCGGCGACGCACCGCTTCTGTCAGCACACCGCCTTCGCCATACCCGACATAGCCGGGAGGTGCTCCTTTCAGGGTAGAGACCGTGTGGGCTTCCTGAAATTCACTCATATTAATGGTGATCAGATTCTGCTCTCCACCGTATAACGTTTCGGCAAGAGCGAGAGCGGTTTCCGTCTTACCGACACCAGACGGGCCACATAACATGAAAACGCCGACCGGTTTGTTGGGATCATCCAGCTTCGCGCGTGAAGTGCGGACACGTTTTGCGATTAACTCTAATCCATGATGCTGACCGATGACACGCTGGCTCAGTGTATCCGCTAACTGTAATACGGCGTCGATTTCATCTTTGACCATGCGATTGAGGGGAATGCCTGTCCAGTCAGACACAACAGAAGAGACAATATTGCTGTCTACGGCCGCGAAGATAAGTGGCTTGTCGCCTTGTCGGGCTTTCAATTGTTGTTGCAATTCGGACAATTCAGCGTGTTTTGTTTCAACATCATCATATTGCTCGGTGTGCAACTGAGTTCGCAGCGAAATGATTTTATCGATCAACTCAAGCTCTTGCTGCCAACGTTCTTGCAATTGTGCTTGCTGTGTTTCCAGGACAGAGAGTGCGTTCAGGATCGTTGCCGAACGTTGCTTGTCACCGATACCGACTTTGGCTTCCCGTTCGACAATCTCCAGCTCAATCTGTAAAGCCTCGATGCGGTGACGACAATCTTCTAACTGAGGGGGTTCGGCATGCTGGCTGATGGCCACTCTGGCACAGGCCGTATCCAGCAGTGCTATCGCCTTGTCTGGTAATTGACGGGCGGGGATGTAGCGATGTGAAAGACGTACAGCAGCTTCAACCGCTTCATCCAGTAAAAGCACATGGTGGTGGCATTCCAGTGCGTTGACCAGGCCGCGCAGCATCAGCACGGCTTTGGTTTCATCAGGCTCATGAATCTGAACCACTTGAAAACGGCGGGTCAGGGCAGGATCTTTTTCAATATATTTTTTATATTCAGACCAGGTTGTTGCGCCAAGAGTACGCAATTGACCGCGTGCCAGAGCCGGTTTCAACAAATTGGCGGCATCTCCCGTTCCTTGCTGGCCGCCGGCACCAATTAACGTATGGATTTCATCAATAAACAAAATGATGGGGGTTGGACTGGACTGCACTTCATCGATCACTTTGCGTAAACGAGATTCAAATTCACCTTTGACCCCGGCTCCCGCCTGCAACATACCGATATCCAATAACCAAAGCTGGACATTCTGCAAAGGCGGGGGAACATCTTTCGCCACAATTCTTAAGGCCAGTCCTTCAATCACCGCAGTTTTGCCTACCCCGGCTTCCCCGGTTAACAGGGGATTATTTTGGCGGCGACGCATCAGAATATCAATAATCTGACGAATTTCTTCATCACGTCCTGATACAGGATCAATTTCACCACGACGTGCACGGGCAGTCAGCTCTTGCCCATATTGTTGTAAAGAGGATTGTTGTGAGGGTGTGTTTATCGCTGTTTGGGCGGTGCCGCCCTCTACGCCAGTTGAAGCGATACGGGTTTGCGCCTCGTCACTATCGCTGCAAATGTCATTAAAATTGTCGAGTAAAGTATCGGCATTGATACGGTCAAACTGAGAAGAAATGGATTGCAGTACATGACGTAAATGAAACGTTTTTAATATCCCTATCAGTAAATGCGCACTGCGAATTTCATTCACACCAAATTTAAGTGAGCCGTAGACCCAGGCACGTTCTACCGCATTATCAATATGTTCTGAAAGATCAGAGATGGCACTGGCGCCCCGTGGTAAACGATCCAGCGCGATGACAATGTCTTTCGTCAGCGTGGCTTCATCCAGTGAAAAATGACGGATAAGTTGCTGGAGGTCACTATTTTGTTGCTGCATCAGTTGATGCAGCCAGTGAATTAATTCAACGTAGGGATTACCACGCAGCTTACAAAAGGTGGTAGCACTCTCTAACGCGGTGAACAGGGTACGGTTAAGTTTGCCAAAAAGCACCGAACGACTAATTTCTGACATAGCATAGATCCCGTGGTGTTATTAATGAGGTATTGTTAACGAGAAGGTTATTAACGGCATGAATCCCGTTAAGGGGCGGGCGTATAAATTAAATCCCCGCGATGAGTGGGGTGTTCAAGGCGACCAAGCCAACTGTTCAGTCCCAGTTGCGTTGGTTCAGATAGACGAAGACCTTTGACATCTGATTGGTGGAGCGTTAACCGGACGTCCCAGGCGTATTCAATCCCCAGATATTGTTGCACCCAGTCAACGAGTTGTTTTGACTTAGACCCTCCCGGCAAAAACAGGGTGTATTCCGTCATATTGAGTGGGCCTAATTCAATGCGGAATTTATGTTGGATATCATAGAGCGCGCTGCCTAAAAAGGCCGATTTTCCTAAACGAGGCCGGTTACGTCCCGCTGCTAATTGAGCCTGATCCTGTATGCCGATCGCCAGCCATTGAGGAATATTTTGCACAATTTTTAGCGGAATATTGAAATAATAGAACAAGATTTTTTCTAACCCTTCCGCACTGTGCCCTTGACGGGATAAATGGCCGGAGAGTGCATAACGGGCATGATCATTGATGGTATCCGGCTGTTGTTGGGCGGGTAATCCCATACCGACCAAACAGGCGAGATAATGGCAAAAGCGTTGATTATCCTGACGATCGAGCGATATGGTCGGTTGGGTATTCGCCCAGGCTCGATAGAACAACAGTATTAACCGGTGATGAAATAAATTGGCGAATGCGTTTAACGTCGGGTCTTGATAATTGTATTGCCGCGAATAGGTAAATTCGGTGATATGCAGTGGCAACGGACCGTTAGGGCCGAACAAACCAAAGCTGTAGATAAGCATGTCATACAGTTTTGTGTTTGTGCGCGGTTTTACGTCGGCAATGGTTGAGGGGGCGAAAATCATGGAGGCTTTTTGCCCCAACCGCAGCAGGTCGTATTTCGGTAGCGGGGCAGATCCTAGCAGGTAATATGCCCCGGATTGGGCATCTATACGGCGCAGGGTTTGAAATAAATCGAATTGCCAGGGCGTTTGGGTCAGTTGCTGCCAAAAGTCATCTGGCAAACGACAAACACGATGAATAGAAATAGCATTCTCTTGATTCATATTCATTTTTTTCTTTTATAGCAATTTCTTGTTACCCATGCGGGCAGGCCAAAAACCGATATTGCCACGTTGCTGGCTATACAGTGTCACTTCTGTCAAGGCGTTCATCGTCACCAGACGTGCAAAGAGCCTTTCCAATACACTGCCCAATAACCAGGGGCTGGTTCCCGCAAATTCTTGTTCATTCACTTCCAGCCGAATGCTGACACCACGGGCGAAAACGATCGGGCCGGGTTCGGGAACCCGCCGGTAAATGGTTTTTAATGTACAATGGCGGATGCCATTGATCTGGCGAACGATGGCGGGTTCGGCGAGGTTGGCATATAAACTTAATAATTGCCGCAATGCCTGCGCCCCTTGCTCGTCATCTTTATCCATAAAATTGAGATAATTAAGCTGGAGTTGACTGATCAGTTTCCAGGAAGCAGCGCCTTGTTTCAACGCTGAGCGTGGAATAGAGGGTCTTTTGAGAAAGGCAATGTGGTTGATGGGAATCGAATCCAGCATGGCGAAATTGTCGAGATCTTTCTGACGCAACATGGCGGATAAATCACGGTTGGTACACATGACATCCGCGGTCAGGAATTTCAGCTTATTGGACCACGGAGAGTCGTGTTCATCAACAATGGAGACAAAGGATTCGGTGCCGACATAACTGGTTCGTGTCCCGTAATGACGAGCATGTTCAGATAAAATACGCGGCTCACGACGCACGGCAAAGTAAGCGCCGTAATTGTTTTTATCATTACTGAATGTCGACCAGAATGGCCGGAATATTTGGGTTTCTTTACGTTTGATATCTGCACCGTGCAGACGTTGCACTGAGAAAATTTCGTAATCCAGTGGACGGGTATTATCGACAACCAGATGGTATTCTTTGCTATTTTCTTCCACCGAGATACGTTCAGTGATTTTGGGAAACAAATTAATCACCGGTGTGCTGTTTAGCGCCAGATAAGAGGCATCAACCAGTCGTTCCAGATCGGGATCGGTTTTATCCAGCAGCAATACCAGTTCAAATTCACTCTGTTCTGTTGTCTGTTTCAACCAGGATGCCATGTGGCTGATACTGAAAAATTGAAAACGAGCCGGAAACGCAAAATACTCCTGGAGTTGTCGGTAACCACTAAAATGGCGGGGATCATTAGGGAGCAATGACTGGTCGTCATCAAATCCCTCATGGTGTGGGGCAACATCAGGTAAGAGGTGGTATTGGGGGGTGTCACCCAGTGTCTGACAGAGTATGCCGACAGAATGCTCCATAATCAGTTCTAACAATTGCTGGGATTGAGTATCTGGCCCTGAAAGAAAAAAGACCAGTTTCTCGAGATCCAGTTCATTGAGAAAAAATTTTCCCTGGCAGCCAATGCGAATACGCAGAGCACTGACCGCCCCATATTGATGAAGATTCAGTGCCATCAGCGGAAGATTGGCAGGAATTCGGCCAAGTTCAACGTGTTTCAGAGACAGTGGCTGTAAGGTGACATCTTGCGTGGTGGAATAGTGGAAATTGATACCATCCTTTTTCAGGGTCTGGCAGTGCATGATCGTGCCACGGGGCACGAGAAACCCGTGACTGATATCGCCTTTACTGATATCTGGCTGGAGTTCGACGATAGCCATTGAAGGCGTGGGAGACAAATAGTTCGGATACAGCATCTCCAGTAATTGTTCAGAAAAGCGGGGAAACTCCGCATCCATTTTTAATTGAATACGGGAAGTCAGAAAAGCAAAACCTTCCATTAAGCGTTCAACATGGGGATCAACAACATCAATGCCATGCATACCCAGACGATTGGCAACTTTTGGGTAAAGCTCCGCAAATTCCTTGCCCATTTCACGTAAATAGACCAGCTCACGGTTATAATACTCAAGCAGTTTGTTATCCATCCTTCCTCCCGTATGGTCAGCTCAAGGTTATCCGGCTTCTTTGATGGTGAAATAACCATTTTCCAGATCAATATCACTACGGAACAAGAATTCCAGTGGGCGAGGAACACACCACAAAAACCCTTTTATTTCTACAGATAACGTATTGTAGAGTGTCAATGAATGGGTATCTGAAACACAATGCACTTCCAGTTCATCGGGAATAATACGGGGTTCAAATATGTGAATAGCGCTAATGATCCGATGCTGGATATCTCCCCATTCGATTTCGGAGATGCACTTGCCTGACAAGGGAGGCAAACCAAAGTTATAAACGGACTGGCGAATGGCTGGAAATGGAGTGAGATCGTGTTCAAATTCACTATTAATATTGTTAAATAACCATTGCAAATCTCTCAGAACACTTTGTCGTAACACACTGTGCGATAACATATAGTTGTTGACGGCTTCCTGTTTTTTATCGGGTTCATTATCGATAAGCCGATCAAAGAGAGAAGGCAGCATCCTGTCTTTGGCCGTCACGCGTGTCGCGTTATTTCGACTGTGATAGCCGTCATGTAATAAAGCGATATTGTCGTCGTTCATGGATTACCTATTCGCCATTATGCGTGTGAAAGAGGTGGAAATAACATTAGGAAAAATAGGGGCAAGTGAAAAGGATGGTCTTGCCCGGATCAGGGGATTTATCTTTTTTGCGTGTTTTTATAACGATTAACTTCGGCTTCATAGGCTTGCAAGAAGTTTTCACTCAACAGAACAGAATCTTGCTCAAATTCATGGATTGTCTTTTGATAATATTTGCTGAGGTAATCCCACATGGCGGCTTTGTTGGTGGATAATAACGACAAACGTGGCAAGCAATCGTCTTCCCGGGCCTTTTGTTCAAGGATCGCAGGGTGGAACTGGTGCAATATCTCCGCCGCCGCAGCACGCACGCCTGCCATCATGCCCGATTGATGAGCTTGTAATTCGAGCAGAATATCCCGGGTTGCCTGTTCAAGTGGCATGAGTCCCGGGATATGACCATTAAACATCAGCGCCAGCACCGCTTGACCAGAAGGTAAAAATTTAAAGGGATTATTGGTGTGAGTCGGAAATTGTGTTTCGGTTGCGTTTGTGTCGTGTTTCAGTTGGTTACGGGAAGCGTTCAGTGTGATGATGCCCTGAGTTAACTGGCTGATTAATAGCCCTAACTGATACATCTGCGCTTCATCAAATTGTAACTGGTTTGCCCCTTTTAGCCCCATCCCTTCCAGTAAGGCGGCCAGTAATGCTCCTTCCAGTTTGTCATTATTCGTTTGTTGCGGGGGGCTTTCTGTTGGCGTTGGCGCATGGCGTGAAGTATCCCGCGAAGATAAAGGTGATGCTGGCGTTTCAGAATAAACCGGGTTATCCGTGGAGGATGTCATTGACGGAGGCGTGGTTTCTGGTGATGCCACGGACTGAAAGAGATCAACGTGTTTAACCGAAGCCGATGGCTGAGAAATAGATTCAGTCTGAGGTTCGGTAATTTCTACCTCATTGACGGCGCTTAGAGGGACAGCGTTATCCAGTATCTGGTTCAGAAGCGCATCATTTTTTACAGATTGTGCCGGCTTCACATGTTTGTCGGCAAATAATTTGAGTGGGTCCGTTTCCTGTTTTTCATCATCGTGCTCATGGCTTGGCTCCTCACGGGATAACAAGGCAGTCGGCGTCGGATCATGGAGGATATTTTCCTGTTGAAACGTGCTATCTGACCTGAACATGGCAATGGGATCGGTTGCCCGTAGCTGGAGCGAGTCAAGATTGATTGGAGTTTCTATTTGCGCCAGAGGATCAATGGGGTTGCGTTCTTTATCGTGTTGGTCTTTTGTCAGAGGATGATTGTCATTCAAGTCTGGCTTTATCTGGTTTTGGGTCGACCGATGTGGATCCGCGGAAAAGGGGTTATCCGGTGTCGTGAACATGTGTTCGAGGCCGTCCCAGACTTCGTTGGGGATCCCGGTTTGATTCACGTTCGAATGGTCAGTATGGGAAACGGGTGTCGTGCTCTGTTGTGATGAAGGATTGTTTTGTGATGAATGATTGTTGATATCAGTAAGCTGAATCTGATAGTCACCGATGTTCAGTATATCGCCATCACGGACTTCAATCTGGCGATCGGGCGTCAGAGGGATGGTGTTCAGTAACACGTCAGAAGACGAGCCTTGATTGTTGATCCGACACTCTCCGTCGGCAGAAATGGACACAATCACCTGCAATCGGGCAATCGCCAGATTTTCATCCGGTAAATGCCACGTATTTTCTGGACTGCGGCCGATTGTGCCGCCCGGAGGAGAAAAGTCATAACTCAGTTGAGAGGGTCGGTTAGAACCAGAGTTTTTAACAATGGTGAATCTCATAATCATGGCTATCGTTCTTATTGAAGAGATAACCTTCCTGTGAGTGCCCACAGGAAGGTTATGATGTGTGATTTAGGTGAGTTAGCCGGCCTGATTGGTATAAGAATCCCACTCATAGCTGACTTCAGCGCCTTTAGAGCCTGAAGCATACTCTTGAGAGAAGTAGCTTTCTTTGTATTTTTGAAAGGCAACGAGAATGGAAACATAAAAACCTTCTTCTCCGTATGCCAGGCTGGACTTGGCTATTAAAGCGTTTGTCAACGCTAGTGTGTACCAGGTTTCTTGTTTACCACCTTGTCGGCGTACGTTGAGTTTTATTTCCTTGATATGTGTTCCTTTGACGAGATACTGGCGTAAGGTGATAGCTGATTTGTCAAACAGCAGATCCAGCGACAAGCCGGAAACGGCTACAATACCGGCTCCCAGCCCGGAACCTTGGGTGTCCTTGTTAACACGGTTAACGAGTTCCAGTGAAAACGTTTTGACTGAAGTCCAGTCTTTGAACGCACTATCACCTGACTCACCTTTTATATCAGTAAAGTTAATAAATGCATCAATGCTTGAAGTAGACATAATGTTCGCCTTATAAGAGTTTCATAGGTTAAAATAATCCAATAATTGTATATTGGGCTGTGCATAAAGAGATTATGCATATTGAAATAGAAAGCGTGAAAGAGGGGGTTTTGGGACTAAATAGATAAGATTTTTTTCAATTTGTGGGTGTTATGCTCCTTTTAATGATGGTAATTTTGAAACTAAGCGTAGAGACACCGTCAGCCCTTCCAGCTGATAGTGGGGGCGCAGGAAAAACTTCGCCTGATAGTAACCGGGGTTACCTTCGACGTCTTCTACCTGCACTTCGGCGGCTGCCAGCGGTTTCCTGGCTTTAGTTCCCTGTGATGAGTTGACGGGATCGCCGTCGACATAATTAATAATCCAATCGTTGAGCCAACGTTCCATATCTGCACGTTCCTGGAAAGTCCCGATTTTGTCGCGCACGATACATTTCAGATAGTGAGCAAAACGACAACAGGCGAATAGATAGGGTAACCGGGCGGCGAGATTGGCGTTAGCCGTCGCATCAGGATCGTAATATTCCGCCGGTTTTTGCAGTGATTGCGCACCAATAAAGGCAGCCATATCGGTGTTTTTGCGATGCAGTAATGGGATGAAACCATTCTTCGCCAGCTCCGCTTCACGGCGATCGCTAATGGCGATTTCCGTGGGGCACTTCATATCCACGCCGCCATCATCGGAGGGAAACGTGTAGCAAGGTAAGTTTTCGACAATCCCGCCGGATTCTACCCCCCGGATAGATGTACACCAGCCATACAGCTTAAAAGACCGATTAATATTGGTGGCCATCGCATAAGCCGCATTGGCCCAGGTGTAATTGCCGTGCGTCGGGCCTTCTGTATTTTCTTCAAAATTGAAGTTATCGACAGGATTGGTGAGCGCCCCATAGGGCAGGCGAGAGAGAAAACGTGGCAGGGCTAATCCGATATAACGAACATCTTCGGATTCACGTAAACTGCGCCAGGGAGCATATTCCGTGTTTTGAAAAATCTTAGTGAGATCCCGGGGATTGGCTAACTCCTGCCAGGATTCCATTTGCATGACACTTGGCGAGGCGCCTGAAATAAAGGGGCAATGTGCTGCCGCACTGATTTGCGACATTTGCCGCAAAAGTTCGACATCCGGCGCCGTATGGTCGAAATAGTAATCTCCCACCAGACAGCCAAACGGTTCGCCACCAAATTGGCCATATTCCGCTTCATAGATTTTCTTGAAAATTGGGCTTTGATCCCAACTGATCCCTTTGAAGCGTTTTAGTGTGTTACTCAATTCCTTTTTGGACAGGCACATAACCCGGATTTTCAACATTTCATCGGTTTCCGTGTTATTGACCAGATAATGCAGACCGCGCCAGGCGCCTTCCAGTTTCTGGAATTCCTCATGATGCAGAATATGGTTCATCTGTTGCGATATCTTGGTATCAATCTCAGCAATCAAGGATTGGATCGTGCGATAGGTATCACCCGAGATAGTAACCGTATTCTCCAACGCCTGCTGTGCCAGTGTTTTTACCGCATTTTCTACTGCACTGCGGGTATGATCACTTTGCGGACGAAACTCTTTATTCAGCAATGTGCTGAGTTCATCAGGGGTATACTCTTTTGATACCGGTGCCTGTTGAATTTGAGTGTCTTGTTCAGTTGAGCTCATCGGTTACTCCTTATCTTCAGTGCCTTCTTCTGAAGCGTTGTTTTCTGGATTTGGCGCTTCTGCCAGGGATTTCAGTAGGGCGGGGTTTTGCAATATTTCGGCGATCAACTGTTCGGCGCCGTTTTTACCGTCCATATAAGACAGCAGATTTGCCAATTGGGTGCGGGCTTCCAGCAATTTAGCGAGTGGCTCAACCTTTTTTGCGAGGGCATCAGGTTGAAAATCTTCCATCGTGTCAAAGGTTAAATCGATATTTAGCTTGCCTTCACCCGTCAGCGTATTTTCAACCTGAAAGGCGGCACGGGGTTTTATGGAACTCATGCGCTCATCAAAGTTGTCAACGTCAATTTCCAGAAATTTGCGATCATTGACATCAGGTAAGGCTTCTACAGGTTTTCCCGCCAAATCAGCGATAACGCCCATGACGAAAGGTAATTGAACCGCTTTATCCGAACCGTAAAGTTCGACATCGTATTCAATTTGTACGCGGGGAGCGCGATTCCGTGCTATAAACTTTTGTCCACTGGATTTCATAACAAATTCTCCGTTACTGGCTAGATATGACTAACCCGATAGCTTAAGTTGATACCCTTTTATCCCTTTCATCCTTCAGACGATGTTGATTCATCCCCGCGCAGCGAGGGTGAATAAGGCTGACTTAATTGGGTATATCGTGGGTATAAGAGAGGTTCTGATGAGAATACGGGTTGATGACATAAAACCTCATGAATCTATATCCGTATTCTTGGGGCGACCGAAAATATTCTCGATCTGATCTAACCCTTCTGGCACAAGGTCATAGATGATTTTAATAAAATCACTGTCGATCAACCGTAGAATACGGTCAATCATCATCGGTGCCGGATGGCTTGGTTCATGTTTAAGAAAATAATCTTTGGCTTTTTCCAATAAAATACGTGCATCATCACGGCAACTGACATCGGCTTCGTACCAATGAGCCAACCTGACCTTGTCAGTACGTTCAGGGATAGCGGTTGTTGCTGTCGTTTGTTCTGATGCGGTTTTCTGTTTGAGAAACGATGCCTCTCCAGCGACGTCTGAATTTGCCGTGTTTCCCGGTAACGTGATGTCTGATGTATGCGCCCGATAAAATTCAATGAGGGTATCCAGCAGTTTTAAAAACTGCGGCATATCAGGCACATGACTGTCAGATAAATGATGGCGGATAATATCATTCAGCGCAGTCAGTTGCTCACGGATCGTGGTGATTGCCAGAATCTCAGCACTATCAGATTGCTTTTCCAGTTCAACGATCAGTCTGGAACGTCCGCCGGTATACCCTTTAACGTCTGTGACCGTACCGTTAAGTAATGAACAGACATCCAGCAATGATAATTCTGTTGAAGCACTTTTCAGAATAATCGAGTATTGCGCTTTGATCGTACACGGAGAGCCATCTTCAATGGCTGCCAGCGTATTCAGGCGAAATACATGGTCATATTCACCATTAAATTCTAGCCTTGGCCATACTTCTTCCCAATAACGTTCCAGGATTTGGCGCAGTAAAGTTAATCCGTCGGCATACCCCTGCAATCCACGCAAATTTAGCCAGGCTTGCATTAGGGCGATAATGACACGCAGATCTTTGGCGCGGGACAAGAGGTGAATCGCGTGTTTTTCCACTTCTATCCAGTTAGGCGATTCAGCAGGAATGAGGAGATCACCAAATTGTTGTTCTGGTTTTTCAATCAATATTTGTTCTAATGTCAGAAATTCATCATCGTATTCGAGGTTTTCCCCGCAGGGAGAATCCGCCCTGATTGGGGTGAGTAAGGCATCAATATTCATGGTATTTTCAGCTTATATTCAGTTCACAGAGGAAAGGGTTATCAGGCTGCTTTTAACAGTGCCAGATTTGGACAGAAAAAAGCCGGGAGTTGAAACGGACTGAAAACACTGTTCGGGGTAAATTCCAGCACGACATTATGCCCATTGACAGTAAACATGGCTTGTAAACCCATATCATCAGTATGGATTTGGCTATTCCAGACCCGTTTTGCGCGATTGACCAGTCGGTTTAAGGCCCAAAATCCAGATGTTGATAAACTGGCGGTTGTCCCATCACTTAAGTTTAATTGAATGCGAACCTGATTCGTTTTGGCCGGACCGGGCCAGTCGATCAGTTGGGACAGTAATGGGCCATGACTGTATTTTAATGTCTGCCCATCGACATCCAGTATCATGCTCAATATCGTGTTATCCATGCTGATCGGGCGAACCATGACATGAAATAAGGGTGTCGGGGTGCCGCGAGTAAATAATGTATCACGGATAATCTGAGCCTGCTGAAAAGGCTTGAGCAACGCCTTGCCGCCCGGCAGCGGTTTGCCATTGATGCCGGGCATAAATTGCCATGTTGGTAGTGTGGTATCGACTTTACCTTCTAAATTTTTCTGAAAAAAACTGTCCATTAAACCGGTTCCGGGGGCAAACATGTGCGCCATATCATCAGGTTTGATCTCCTGTTGTGCGACCGGTATTAACGGATAACGGTTGGCAATCGCCTGATTGCAGAAATTGCCGATTTCAGCGTCGAAGTGTTTACCGACATTTGTCATATCACTGAGCTGAGTATCGCTGCTGGCACCGACGGCAAGGGAAAAAATCATGTTGTTAAATGGAATAGGTAAGCGCTCTGATGTTGCTTGTAACTGCTCGATAATTTTATTGTCAGGCAGGGGCATCCCGGTGTCGGTGGCATGTTGTACCGACGTTAAGTATTGATATAGCTGACTGATTTCATTGATTGTTTGATCAAAAGGGATCGTTTTACTGTTTTTGTTTGCTGGTTTCGCCAATGCGATAATTTGGGCAAAATGCGTATCAACTTCTTGCTCAGGCGTTGGCTGAGTACCATTTGACAGTATTTGGTGAGTGAGCTGTTGTGGCACCGGTTTGGGCGATAATCTGGTTAAATTACCCGATTGGCCTTTCACGAGCTGACTGAGTTGTCCGACTTTATTATTCTGCTCACTCAGTGCGACATTTTTACTGACATTAATGAGAAGATTGCGTAAAGGTGAATCAAAAGAAGATAGCAGTCGGGCGGTATTGGCTCGTTGCTCTAAGCTATCGATATTTCTCAAACGGATATCCGCCAGAAACTTATCCCATTGGTAGATATAATCGTTGATATAAAACTGCTTAACAAAGGATTTGATCTCCTTATCGGTCTGTTTTTTGGCATAATCCCCCAGCACCCAACTATCTTGTGAATACAATGTCTTTAGAAAAGTACTGAGATTTTTTTCGATACCGGTCTGATAACCGAGCGGGGTGAACATCCCCGGTAACCCTTCTGTGATTGGCGTGCCGCTGATGCGTGAGAAAACCAGCTCAGCCTGAGATCCCGCCAGTGTGTTCAGATTGACTGGCGTTAAATTGGGATCATTGATTAATTTGTATTTTAAATAGTTATAAGCACGTTGTGCGGGTGGCGTTCGGCTGATGAAGGCTTGTTTTTTTTCGACCAGAGCATCATCACGAATAAAGGGTGAGGTGACAACCTGGTTATTCAGCAACTGGCTGATATGTTCATCAATTTGTTGTAATTGTTCTTGCGTAGTTTCGGCTTTTAAGTGGGTTTTTAAATATTGCATGATCCAGTCATGCAAAAATTGGCCATCATAATGTTTAGGCTGATATAACATTTGATACGCCTTTAACGTATTGTAGGTTATCCCTGCGTTATCATTATCTGCCTCTGCGATATCATCGCTGTTTTCGCCATCTTGCCTGTCATCATTATTATTGTCATTTTCAATATTCTGATGCAGTTGGTGAGTAATGATGGTGGCTATTTGAGGCAGCAATAAGGTTTGCAGCGCTTTTCGATACAGCGATTGGCTGGCATCATTGACCTGCTCACCGGCATACAATCCCATCTTATAGGATAAGGGGGGATCGTCTAACGAAAAATAGGCGCTTTTATTTAACTGAGCCAGACTATTTAAAATGGGTAACAGGGAATAAATATCATCAGCATGATGATTTAATTCATCGCCCTGTTGCACAATAAGCGGAATTTTGCTTTCTACTTCCAGCAGATAATTTTTGTTATTTTCATAGCTGGTTAAAAGTAAATTAGTCACTGATACCAGTATCGAAACTGAAATAATATAGCCTAAGCCATCCAAAAGATATTTTCGATACATCCACCAGCGGTTATAACCGGCGATGCCAGCTTCCTGAAAAATCGTCTCCAGTAAATTTTTCAGGAAATAGGTTTCCCGGGGTGGGGGGGCGTGAATAATGCCTTTATCATTCCCCCATGACATCGCGTCACTATTATTATCCGTGGGTAACTGAAAACGATGATTCAGTTGCGTCATCACCGTGTCTAAGGGAACCCCTTCCTGCGTTCCGCTGGTGAAATAGAGTCCCCGTGGATAGTAGGGGGTTTCAAATCCTGATGTGGCGAATACGATGTCGAGGTATTGTGTGATTAATGGACGCAACGCCGCAAATTCTTGCGGGAACAGGTAACTTTCAGCACATTGCCGTGCATGGTGCCCATTTAACAGAATTGAGGGCAATTCAGCATCCAACCGTTGTTGCAATTGGCGATATTGTTGTTCAAAAATGTTATGCAGATCAAAATCCATCTTTTTATCCCACGGAAAATTAAACCCCCAAATTTGCTCCCGGGACTTTTTGTCAAGATGGGCGAAATAAGCACTAAACCCTTTCAATAAATCGGTTTTAGTGACCATCACATAAATCGGCAGTTGGATCTTAAGTTGTTCATGTAATTCAGAGAGACGCCTGCGTAACAGATAGGCTTGCTTATCCCGTTTTTCAGCCGAAGGATTGAGTAAATCTTCCACACTGATCGTCACAATGACCCCATTGAGCGGTTGGCGTGCCCGATATTTTTTCAGCAACCGGATAAAATTTTGCCATTCATCAGCCGATTGCCGAGGAAAACTATTTTGTGTGATATAGCGACCGGCGGTATCGAGTAAAACCGCTTTATTGGTCAACCACCAGTTGCAGCTATCCATGCCTTTCATACTGTGCAGCGCGGATTTACCCAAATAATCCGATAATGGAAAATGCAGACCCGAGTTCGCCAGCGCGGTTGTTTTGCCTGAGCCGGGGGCGCCAATGACCAGATACCAGGGTAATTGATAAATATATTGGCGGTTAAAAAGGTTCAGCCAGCCTGGTTTTTTTTTGTGATATAAACCCGAAAAATAGGCTTTTTTCAGTAACTTTGCCGCCTCTGAAAAACGCTCTGCCAATGTAATATAACTCTCATGCTGCTTATTTTCTGTCTCCGCCTCATCCTGAGTGATATTCAATTGGTGAACGATTTTTCGGTTAAGCCATGAACGATATAACCGAGGGATCACCTGACCTAAAAGCCAAACCAAAAAGAAAAAAGCAATGGTTATGATTCGGGCGAAATGCGATGCCAAAGGCACTGTTTTATTGACGGAAACCAGAGGCCCAATAAACCAGATAGCAAAAGACGTTGCTGTTATTCCGAGAAAACTCCACGTTAATCTGCTGGTAATGATAGCGAGCAGGACATTCAGCATATTTTAGTTTCCTGACATCGTGTGATTGAGTGGGGAAGCTAACAGTGTGATTTCGACTCGTCTGTTTTTGGCCCGGTTACTGGCAGTATTATTGGGTACTAAAGGGTCATTGGCACCTCTTCCTTCTGTCTGAATTCTGTCAGGTTGGTTCAGATAACGTTGCAGCGCTTTTTTGACGGATATCGCCCTGGCCAGCGATAACGCATAATTGGAGGTAAAACGCGAATAACCGGAATGGATAGGAACATTATCAGTATATCCGACCACCAGAATTTTTCCGTCAAAATGATTCAGTGCCTCAGCGATGTGCTTGAGAACCGCCAGATAACGATTTTCGATCCGTATCGAACTGGATTTGAATAACCCGTCGCCTTTTAACGTGATGACGCTTTTGTCCGGCATCTCCGTGATATGCAATAATTCCGCATTGATGTCCTCTTGTAGCAGTCGGTGCAGCGTCAGGGACGGCGTTATCGCGGGCAACGTATGATCACTGACGGTCACATTGGGTAAATTGGTCTGGTAGATTTTTGCCAACACGGGATTGAGGGTGTCATTCAAGCGAAAATTGAGTCCGATATACAGGATACACACCAAAAGGCTTAAGATGGTCGTCGAAATCCATACTGACAGAGAAAAACGCCAGGATTTTCTCGGTAGGGTAATCGGCTGTATTTTTTTTGATAACGCAATGGAATGACTTCCTTTGACTGAACGTATTAACTGAAACAAGCGTTGTTTTACGGTATCCAGTTGGGTGCGGCCGTTATCCATGACACGATAGCGTCCTTCAAAGCCAAGCTGGAGACAAAAATTAATCAGTTCTAAGAGAAATAAGTTATCGCCGGGGTTTTGTGACAATTTGGCTAATAGCTGGAAAAATTTTTCGCCGCCCCAGGTTTCATTGTGAAACGTGACCAGCAGACCACTTCCTGACCATACGCTGCGCAGCCCCCAGGGAGTGAGTGCTGCGGCTTCGTCCAATGCGGTGCATAAACAGTAGCGTGCACCAATGATCACTTCATAGGGCAGTCTGGCATGTTGACACGCCACTTCAAAGTGCCGGATTTCGTTGATGAGTTGCTGACGTAAGTTGGTAGGATCAGGATGAGAAACCGAATGCCGAATCTGAGGGATCGTATTTAATAGTGGATTAGCGGCGGAAACCAAGGGGTTATGATGGGGCTCCCCAGTCAGCACATCATGTTCCGTTTTCTGCTTTTCTTGAGCCCTTTTCTTCTGCGTCATTGGCTTCATTACCTCGATTTTTCTTGATTACGAATCGCCCAAAATTCGATATTCAAACCAGGAAACTCACCGGCCAGATGTAATGCAAAGCCACTGGATTTTTCCATCTGTTTCCACATTTCTCCCTCTTTTTCCAGTTCGAAATAGAGATAACCTGAATGCCAGGGAATTTGTCTGGGGACAGACGGCATGGCCCGCAGAGGAATACCCGGTAATTGCAACTGAACCAATTCACGTATGCGGCCAACGGGCGCAATTTTCATTTGTGCCGGAAAATTACTCGCCAGCATCTCATTGGCGATGTCAGCGTGGACGGCCAGAATAAAGCTGAACATCGAGATCATCCCGGCATCGGGTAATGTTGCGATATTCAGACCGTGAGAATATTCTGTTAATGGCAACTGGATAGCATGTTCTTCCAGGATAATGGATAACCCTTGACGCAGCAGGAACATGAGTTGATTAAAACACTGGGTTAAATTGTCATGATCATAAAGCGGTAAGTGCTCTTCGGGGACCCGGTTTTGGGAGAATGTCGCCAGCTCTGTCGCAAACTGGAGCCATTCACTGAATAACCGTTCTGGATGCAGTAATGATAAATGCCGTATATGCGCCACTTGACCGCTATAGCGGTTTAAAAGTGACAGTAAGAGAAAGTCCATAATCTCAGAATCATTGTAGCGCCCCAACTGGAGCAGACGCTGGCTGATCTGTTGGCGCCGTTGTTCCAGTAAATCCTGTATATCATTGATAAACCCTGTGATTTTCGGGTTGGCATGGCAATTGAGCAGGGCAGGAATAAAAAGCGAATTAAGGTGGAGTTTTTTGTCACTCGTTTTATTCATAACATGTACAATGTCCAACGCCGTCCACTCCGGCGTTAAGTCAGACTCCAGCATCAGACGCAAACGCATTTTTCCGAACTGGATTGCCGCGCTACCGACGGACATCGCGTTAAAATCATTGACTTCAACTTCAACGCTGATAAAACGCGCCAAAGAGTCACTTTTTTCACTGAAAATGACTTCTTCTTTCCCCCGGCGAAATGTCGGCAAGGCCAAAACAACGCGGCTGTCTGACTGATTGTCACTCAGCTTCAAGGGCGTAGGGGCATGGGTGGCATCAAAACTAAAAGGTGTTCCGTCAGGAAAAATACCGCTGGCCGAGGTCAGGCTGACTTTTCCTTGATTCAGTAATTCTTGATCCAATTCCAAGGTTAAAAAGCCCCAATAATAAGGCGATTGTGCTTTTCCCCAATCACGAATATAGGCTTCCAGATAATTTTCAGCCTGCTGAAAATGATGAGGGCGTAAAAACATTCCCTCTGTCCAGATAACTTTTTCTGTTTTATTCATTATTTTTTTCAACTCCTGCCGCACAACTTAAATTACATTCTTTAATCAGAGTTAAACCTTGAGGAGTGACTTTTACGCACACATGTAATTCGTCAGAAGGAGAACGCCAGAACTCATAAAAAGAAGGTTTTTCCGGTACAGGAACGGGAAATGAAGTACGCCACTTCTTACCGTTCAATATTTTATATTCAGCGACGAGTCCGATGTAATTGGCCTCCGGTAGATTCTTTTTCAATAAACAGTGAGTAGATTGGGAAGGTCGTATAAATAACGATCCTTCATTAACCAGTTTATCACCTAATACATCTTTCGCATTATTTTGCAGCGAAAAAAAATCGGCAGCCATAAATTCTTCACTTGCTCTCAATAAAAACAGATCAATTTTTATCGGAGCTGAATCATTTATTGTCGACTCAGTATTGAAAATGAATTTATAAGCCGGCAATTTTTCCTCTGATGATGAACAGCCGGTGATTGTCGCCATCACGATAATCATCAATATTGTCGATAGAAAAATGCTTTTCCGCCGTAATCTGATGGGATTGATTGTTTTTAAACAGCGTTCCTTTAATAAAAGGGATATTGTCATAATATTCGCCAGGACATATTCAGACGTCAACACGATGTCAGGTGTCAGGAGGAGAGAATAAGCACCTTAGTTTGGCTGGGGACAATGCGACACCCCATTGCGTTCGTTGAATTTTGCATCGTGGAACTGGATAACCGAGTGGCGGGTGTTCCTTTGAGCAAAACAGAATTGGCACCCATAACATGACGGGCGGGTCCCATGACTGTACCGGAAGCGACCCCTCCGCTGACACCGGGATTATCGCCAGTTGTTAGGGGGATATTGGTTGCCATATTATGCGCCGGACACCCCGCAAACAGGACACTGAGGGCATTACTAACCCCCATCGTACCTTGAGCCATATTGGGATAGGGTATGGGTACAATGGAAAACATCGGGGTCAGACAAACATCCGGGGCGGCCATATCCATCCCACCACTTTGAGTATTCGCAAACATGATTTTCCTCTTATCCGATATGAATTTGTTCTGCATCGATTTTGGTGATGGCTTTTGCGGTCACAATCGTTTGTTGACCATGTAACCGGGCATAGCCTTCGGCCTTCATATCCAACTGACCTGCATGAACCTGCTCTGTTTGTGTCGTATGGCGAAACAGGCGGTGACTCAGTTGGGTGACTGTTTTCCAGAGCGATTCAAACTGATTGCCGACCAGACGGGTAACGGAAACCCAGGCCGACAGTGATTCGCCGCTGTACTGCATTTCATGGATATGGCAATTGCCATTATTCGCGGTGATAGTCAGCCCATCGCTGTTCATGCTTAAATTTCCCTGTGAGGTAATTAAAAGATCACCGGGGACGTTGATTTCAGCGACCTGCTGTTGTTCTGTCCGTTCTAATATGGCTAATATCCAGAGCTGGTGATTGATTTTCGTCATGAGTACGGTATCCCCGATACCCGGTGTCAGTAGGCAACTTGCCGCTTGTCGGCAATGCCATCCCCGCTTGTTTTCACTTTCTGCCATAAAGCCGCCATCATGGAGAATATTCACGATCTGGCCTGTCATTTGCTGCAAGGGTTCAGTGGGTAGGGGGGATGAGGGAAGCGCATAAGCAGTCTTGGTCATTTTGATGCTCCTGATTAAATCTTGTTATGGTGCATACTCCACTCTTCCGCGGCAAACAGTTCAGGATCATTTTCCAGAATACCCTGGCGATCAGAGAACAATGTTCCAACCTGTTGAGCACGATGAAAAAGCGTTCTCGTAAAGTCAGCGGTGCGAAAATCGCTGTGGCTGACGTTTGCATAGGAAAAATCAGCGTAAGGCAGCTGACAGCCGGTGAATTGCGTATGCTCTGCCTGGACTTTATGCATGATAGCTAACCCGAGATTGCTGTGTCGGAAGTCAGCAAATGCCAGGCGGGCACCGATAAAAAGGGCTTGCTCAAACTGACTGTTTTTGCAGCAAGCCTGGGTTAAATCGGCTTCGATAAATAATGCCTGAGTTGCATTGGTATTTGAGAGTAAAGCGGCTTTTAAATGCGCTCCCTTAAAATTGCAATGCGTCAGTATGGCGTGATTGAAATTGACGGAATCAAGCTGGCTTCCCGTGAATTGACAGGCTTTAAAGGTCTGTTGGTGAAAATCTTGCTCACGCAGGTCACATTCAAAAAAAACCGTTTTTATAAATTCACTGGCGGAAAAATCAAGCGTTCGCAAATCCTGACGAAAAAAGGTCACTAAAGAAAGCTGACTATGATTCAATTTTGCTTGCGCCATTGCGGAATCAACAAAGGTTATTTGATCAAAATGGCTGTGGCTGAAATCAGCCTGTTCCAGGGAACAGGCTGAAAATTGGATATTGTTCTGTTTTGTGGCTTTAAATTGGGTTCTTTCCAAAACAGATTGATTGAATACGTTATCGGTTAAGGTACTTTGATTGAAAATGGATCGTGCCAGATTGCACTGTTCAAAAACAGTTTGCTCCAGTCTGGTTGAATTGAAAAGGGCATTTTCTGCCTGGCAATGGCTGAATACAGACTCTTTTATGCACGCATGAGAAAAATCTGCCCCGGAAAAATCCACTTCTCTGAAAATTCCCCCGGATAAATCACGTCTGATCAGGGAGATATTCCGTAAACTGATTTTTTCAATAATCTCACCCTGGCTGATTTTGTCTATTAATTCATCGGCGGTCAGTGAGCTCATACTACATCCTTATTCCGTTTAGGTAAGGTTTTGGTCCGTTTAATGTAAGCATTCGTAATTGAAGTCGAATTGCTGATAATGGATTGGGACATATCGGTACGGAATAGATTCGCTTCCTGTAATTCGGTGTTGTTGAAACTGCATTTTTGCATGACCGCACCCATAAGGTTGGCGTTATTCAATAGAGCGCCCTGAAAATCGGTTCTGATAAAGAGACTTTTTGCTGCATTGAGGTACTGCATATCGGCAAACTGGCAATTCGCCTCACTGAAGTCACTGTTATTCAGCGTGGTGGCATAGAATTTGGCTTGAACCAGCGGCATTTGACGCAAGTTACATTCTGTTAATGTCGCGTGGCTGAAATCGGCCTGATTCAGCTCACTGTTCATGGCAAATGCGCAGGTCAATAACTTAGCAGAATGAAAGCGGATACCCTTTGCTTGTGTTTCCACCCATGAACAGCTTTCTAGCGCTGCGTGATCAAAAACCGCGTGTTGCAGCTTGCATTGAATAAATGCAACTTTATTCAGCGTGGCGTGATTGAATGTCAGCGCTGGCAGTTCGAGTTCCATAAACGTGCAATCCTGCCATTGCGAATACTGGAAATCGCAATGTGTGATAAAGATCTGTTGCAGGAGCAGATCGCTAAAGGTGACATGGTTAAAGCGGCAATGATGAAAGCGGGTTTCTTGTAGCTGTGTTTCAACGAAACTGGCAGACGAAAAATCGCTTTGCTCACATTTAGCCAGTGCCAGCGTTGCATGATCGAATTTGGCTTCGCGTAATGAGGCGTTGCAAATTTCGGTTCTGGCGAGTACAGCCTCACTGAAATTGGCTTTATCCAGTTGACAGTGATTAAAGCAGGCACTTTCCAATAAAGTACGGGTGAAATTGGCACCACGTAAATCCATCTCTGACAAATCAGCGCCCGTAAAATCCATGCCCGTAAAATCCCCCCCTAATAACATGATTTGTTGTACTCGTTTTCGAATAATGAGTGACAGGTTACCGGTTAAACGCAGGGCAGGGGATTGTTTTTGTACCGAAGATAAGTACATGGTGTGTATGGATTTTTCCATCTGAGCCAGATCCTGATCACTGAGCGCCATTTGCTGCTGTTGCTGGCGTAGTGCATCCCGCATTTTATGCAGATTTTCTGGCCCTCTGGGCTGAGCCTTGGTTGTTGATTCAACATCAAGACCTTGTTCTTTCGCTCTGGCAAGCGCTTCTGTCTTTTTTAACTCCGCTTCAGCCCGTTTTTGGGCTGCAACTTGCTCCAGTTTTTCCATAAATTCGGGCAGCTCACTGAGTGTGGGCTGGGGAATTTGTTCGGTTTCAACGGGGATCAAGGTATTAATATCCTGACCATATTCCGTCAGTCGCTCTTGTTGCTGTTCACGCAGGCGTTTTTCACGATTTTTTAAATTCTGCTGTAAGGGCGACGGTGTCTCACTGATGAGCGGCTCGGTATCTACCCATGGACCGATGATGTTTTCAGGAATGAGATCTTTTTCCCGAAATGCGTAGAGTGCGCCTTTCTCTTTATCCATTCGTTGCGCAAGAACATGCAGATAATGGCTCTCTGGACGTGGATGATCAGGTAACTCGATGGCGGAAACCATGTGTAAAACATCCCTGGCATCATCTTCATTAATTTGCGTGCTGCCATGCCAAATGAGAATCATCTGTTCCAGATGGGGAAAAAACCACACAGTTGTCTGGCGCATGACCACTTCTTCAAAGATCTCTTCATCAAGGCGCAATCGCTTGATAAAACAGCGGGTATTCCATGATGGCAGCACCCCTTTTTGCAAGGGAAGGGTGGGGTGCATATTCCAAATGCGCCACTCGGCGGCTTCCGGCAGGGTGGCATTGCCCGGCCACCATTGATCTTCCGGGGCGGCATTAAATAACCGCCAATCGATATCATGAGAAAAGCCGGGAAATTCATGTTCCAGCCACGTTTTGTCGTATTTTTTCCCGATACGGGTAAAACGGCGTGGCCATTGAAAATCCAGAGGACAAAAACTGGCCGGAATTGGGGGGGCCTGCTGCGATGTTAATTGCCGTTGTGACATCAGGCGCTGCGGCATGGCCTCGATATTGGGTAAACGGTGAAGTTTTAGCCCGTTGTCCGCCTCTTCCGGGGTGAAACCGATACCATGTGGATTTTCTGCATAATTTTTTCCGCCAAACGCTCGACTCCAGTCTAATCGCATCTGAGCAAAGGGCTGGGGCTTCGAGGGCGCATCATCAATCCAATAGCGATCACCGAAAGCAAATAATGTCTTATCTAATTGCTCAATTTGAATACGAGCAGCACACGCGGTTTTATCGGCCTGATGATGGGTATAGACATTCCCGGTCGCCAGAAATTCAGCATAACGTTTGGGTATCGCCAAGTCGATAATACCATGACAGGTTTTCAATTCTTTTTCTGCCAGTTGCCAAAGCTCCGCTTCCGGGCGCAAGCGTGGCGTGGGACCCATATCCGCCAGTGCCATAATGGCAATCCCAAGGTGATTTTTTTGCAACCAACGGTAAGGTCGATAAAGTACACTCAGGCGCAGCGGTTTGATTATTTTCATTGAAATCCTGATAGAGACGCTGATTAATTGAGAATATGCAACTGGCTGGCCAATAACTTGATCCCTGCTTTGGTCACACTGACTGCTGACTGCGAGATTTTTACTGTACTGTCAGCGACATCAGTGAGTGTTTTACTGACGGCGAGGCTAGTTGCCTGGAGAGAAACCCCCGTCGTACCGACGCTAAGATTCGTCATCCCCACATTGGTGTTGGTGACGGAAGTGGCTAACTGGGTAAGGCCAATATTCAAAGCCGTTAAAGAGATAGCGCAGAATTTGGCTGAGAATATAGACTGTGGGCAATCTATCACCACATTGGTATCACTTTTAATCGTAATCAGGCTAGGGCTTGAGATCAGTGTCGTTCCGGTAATGTTCTGTACCCATTTGCCGTCAATTTTTGCGTTTAAATCGCCTTTAAGTTTGTAGGTATCTCCGCCATTGATCTCGGTTTTCCGGCCATTCTTAATGGTCTCTTGCTGACTATTGTTGATCGTTAAGGTATCTTTGCCTTTAATGGTTGTGTCATGGTTTGCTTGATAAGTAAAACTGGCATTGCCTTTTACGGTGTCTTTTTGTTCTTTTTTTATTTCAGTGGTGCGAGTGCCATCAATAGTGACATTTTTATCTTTTTCCACCGAAATATTCATATTCCGCTCGGCATGCAGATCAAATAATTCCTTCTTGGGTTCATCATCGAAAAAGAGGTAATTTGCCTGTTCGTGTTTTCCGCCTTTGGTGTTTGACATGATGCCGACCCGGGTTTCATATTTGGGCAATTCCCAGGGGGGCATATTTTCGTTGTTGTAAGTACTGCCGATGACTAAGGGTTTATCGGGATCGCCATTGACAAAACTAATAATCACTTCTTCCCCTACGCGAGGAACGCAGATATTGCCATAACGCCAGCCAGCCCATTGGGTGGCAACACGGATCCAGCAAGAGCGGGTATCATCTTTTTTTTCGTCCTTATCCCACCGGAATTTCACTTTGATACGACCGTATTTATCCGTCCATATCTGCTTATTTTTCGGGCCAGTGACAATCGCCGTTTCAAGACCCGTGACTTTTGGCCAGGGTGTGATTGGCAACGGTTTCCAGTGCGTATTAGCCGGAATAGCATCGAATTGAATGCTGTTTTTATTGAGATCTAAAAGATGATCATAGGGGTCTTCAACCAATTGACCCGTAGAGTTGTTCAGGTAAGGTTTTTCAAAAAACGTATAATGCGCCCCTGTAATCAGGTAGTCACCGTGATCGTCTCCCTTAATATCCGGCGGGAGTGATAGCGTGAAAATGTACCCGGGTGCCATGCCTAACACATTGCCTTCGCCATTAACCAACTTACTTTTCGCTTCGTGGGCTTGCTGGCGGACTTTGGCGTAAAATTGCCCTTGCTCATTTTCGACATAGTGTCCGGGCCAGATAAACATTTCTGTGTTATCCGTCGAAACAGCTGGCGTTTGAACGGCAGTATAGAGTTTTGCTCTCGGTTTACGGAAATTATAGTCATCAATACTGTAGGTATTGGGTATGGTGATACTGGAGATATTCCAGCTATAGATATATTCAGTGAGCGTTTTTGTCAGGTTATGACCCATGCTGAAATATTTAATCGTTTGATAGCCAGGCATAGATTGGTGCGCGTGAGGCGAATCAACCAAAATTAGGGTATGGTTTCCCATCTCATGTTTGAAATAATAATAAATCCCTTCATGTTCCATTAAACGATGAATAAAATCAAAGTCGGTTTCATTATGTTTAACACAATATTCCCATGTGCGATATTTTTCAACGAGTTGATTTTTAAATGAAACGCCTGCTGCCTGCAATATCTTGGCGATAATATCTGGCACGGTTTTATCTTGCCAAATACTATAACCAAGTCTTTGTTTCAATTCCCATAGTTTGGGTCTGATTATCGCCGTATAGAGATAGAGCCTATCCTCATATTTATAAAATGGCGCATAGGATATTTTTTCTATATAGCCGCTTAAATATCGGGTTGGCGTGGATTTGTTTTTTATTTCTATTGTGAGTACCGTATTATGCAAAGATATCGGGTCTGATAATCGTTTCTCACTTAATAATTGCACCTCAAATTCGTAGGCTTCTGATAATCTTTCTGTCCCTTTCAGGGATTTGAAAAGTAAAGATTTTCCTGACAATGAGCTGTGTGCGATAAATTGTCTTTCCATATGATGTCCTTACTTTTGTTTAAAGCTACCGCACATTCCTTGCAAAGCAAGGAACATACAAAAAGGGTAGGGTATCTGATAATTTCTCTGATATTGAGTTAAGCATAACAGCCATTATTTGCAATGTGTGGATACTATCCTGTTTAGGAAATGTATAATTTTATTTTATAATTTTTTACTATTTTCTTTCTTTATAATGGTATGTTGTTCTTAAATAAGATGTTTTGAAATTACAAATTTCACTAACACTCTCCGTGTGTAAAATACATTTGGTTAAGTGTATTGCGATGGGTATTTTACTTAACATTTTCATTATTATATATATTGAATAAAATGGTAAGTTAATCCAAAAACGCTGCGTATTCTGATAAGGAAAATACCTTAATCTGTTGGCGAAATTTTATCAGAAAAACATTTTTCATATGAGTCATTAGAATAAAAAATGGTTATTGTTTCTAATTAATATGCTGGTCTTCACTCGAGTTTTTACACCCTTGGCGGGTTTAAATGATGTGATTTTCTGCACGCTTTGTTGAATTTTGGTTACCTTGGTCTTAATCCCCTTTATGGAACATCAGCTATTTTGCCAGCACAAAACTTCAAATTTACAATTCAGCGAATTGCTTATTCGACCAATAGACAGGTTTTATGCGAAATTCGTTATTTCACTGTGTATTTATGACGGGCATAGGTATTCAATTGCGATAAAAATCTGGCTTAAGTAATATTAACGGGCTGTTTATGAGTAGGATGAAATGACCTTGAATTTTAACAAATAATAAGTGAGGGATTTATGTCTGAAATGAATAAGCTGGACAATACTGACCTCCAGTGTCCGTTTGATCCGGATCAATACCAAGTGAAGACTAACAGTGTTGCCCCTGTGGGGTCTTTTCCATGGGCAATCATTCAGGTGTATTTGGGCGCGGGGATGAGTCGTAGGGGCTGGGATTCTTCTGATGAATATATCAAGTTTATTCCTGGCTCGATTGGCAATGATGGAAAAAATATTCCCCCTCAAATTTGGGTCGTTGATAAAGATAATGAACAAGCGTGGACACCCACACAGGATGATTTGATGGCCTGCGACTGGGAGGAAGTGAGGGCTATCTCGGGATGTCCAGAGGGAAGTATGCTGGCTTTTGAGATTAAATTAGGCGTTCAGACTAATTATAAAAAGACTCCTTGGCGGTGGGGATATTTTGGTGTATCAGATTGGACTCGTCCCTCGGATTATTTTGGTACATTAATAGATATGCCTCTAAATAAAATAGGAATTACTGGTATCCAGAATTTTCTGTTGCAGGAAGAAAAGATAATAGGTTTGGCCGTGTTGACTGCTGATACCAGTAATGAGCAGGAGGTGAATGAATTATTGATGAAAAATTTGTATATCACTGTTGATAACAAAACTTTCAATATTGGGTCTCCAGATGGACATACATTCAAATCTGGAAATAATACGTGTTGGGTTAACTGGGCTAATATGACTAATTGGCCTGATAGTGATCCTCGTCATCGTTATGCAGAGGACATAAAAAAACTCGGTGAAATACTAAAACAAACCGGCGAAACTAAGCTTTTTTGCCTCCGGTGGGTTTAACAGTCATTTTGCTTTGAATCGAAGGTTGTGCTTCGGGGTAAATCGCTCACGTTAAAGTGAGCGGTTTTCTTTTTATGGGGATAGTGGTGTGCTTTATATCGACCATATGATAAAGTCATGTTATTTATTACAGTCTCCGATTTTATTATGAATGTATGATAAAATCATTGTGCGCTATTTAAACACCGATTATTATCAGTCAATTAAAGTCATGACTGAAACGTGACTGAAACGTGACTGAAACGTGACTGAAACGTGACTGAATAGTCACTAATCCAATTTATTGAACATCAGCTATTTTTCCAGCACAAAACTTCAAATTTACAATTCAGTGAATTGCTTATTCGACCAATAAACAGATTTTATGCGAAATTAGTTATTTTACTGTGTATTAATGACGAGTATAGGTATTAAATTGCGATAAAAATCTGGTTTAAGTAATATTAACGGACTGTTTATTAGTAGGATGAAATAACCTTAAACTTTAACAAATAATAAGTGAGGGATTTATGTCTGAAACGAATAAGCTGGACAATACTGACCTCCAGTGTCCGTTTGATCCGGATCAATACCAAACGAAGATTGACAGTGTTGCTCCCGTGGGTTCTTTTCCGTGGGCAATCATTCAGGTGTATTTGGGGGCGGGGGTGAGTCGTAGGGGCTGGGATTCTTCTGAGGAATATATCAAGCTTATTCCTGGCTCGATTGGTAATGATGGAAAAAATATTCCCCCTCAAATTTGGGTCGTTGATAAAGATAATGAACAAGTGTGGACACCCACACAGGATGATTTGACGGCCTGCGACTGGGAAGATGTGAGGGCTATCTCGGGATGTCCGGGGGGAAGTATGCTGGCTTTTGAGATTAAATTAGGCGTTAAGGCTAATAATAGTGAGACTCCTTGGCAGTGGGGATATGTTGGCGTATCAGATTGGACTGGTCCCACGAGTTATTTTGGTACATTAATAGAGATGCCTCTAAATAAAATAGGAATTACTGGTATCCAGATGTTCATGTTGCAGGAAGAAGGAAAGCAAAAGGCAATAACTTTGGCCGTGTTGACTGCTGATATCGGTAATGAGCAAGAGGTGAATGAATTATTGAAGAAAAATTTGTATATTACTGTTGATAACGAAACTTTCAATATTGGTACCCCTGGATATAAAACCAAACATGGAAATAATACATGTATGGTTTCTTGGTTTAACTGGCCTGATAGTGATCCTCGTCATCGTTATGTAGAGGACATGATAAAACTAGGTAAAATACTAAAACAAACCGGCGAAACTAAGCTTTTTTGCCTCCGATGGGTTTAACAGTCATTTTGCTTTGAATCGAAGGTTGCGCTTCGGTGTAAACCGCTCACGTTAAAGCGAGCGGTTTTCTTTATTATGGGGATAGTCGCGTGCTTTATATCGTCATATCGTCCATGTGATAAAGCTGGCCGATTTATTACAGTGACCGGTGGTGATGCAGTCACATTCAGTTCATTTGGTTTTCTGTGCTTTCAGTAGATACCAGGAGATAAAAACGACGATACCCGTTAATACGACGGTTAACCAACTGGTGATATGGATCGCGTTTGTAAAAGAATAGGCAGCAGAATCTATTAATTAAATGGCGACAGAGAAACAACGTTGTTCACGGTTCTTAAAAAGCGTGCTGATTAATGCTAATGTTGAAGGCATTAACATCGCACCGAAAAATCCAAGCATCGCTCGCCCTGCAATCAGCTGTGCTGGGGAGGTCGATAGCGCAGTTAAAACCGAAACAACCGTGAATCCTAGCGAACCAAACAATAATAAAGCGCGATAACCTATGCTTCCCATAGACACTAAGAGCCCTGCTAATACCAATGAATAAGCATCAATTACCCACAATTGTTGGCTTGCACTGGGTTTCAGCTAATGACGAAATACTGCGTGTTCATTGATTTTGATGGCACCATTCAATGACATTACTTTCACCCCTTATTATCATTATTTAAATATTGAAAAATATGTTGGCAATCAGCTTGACAAGTATAGGGTTATTTTTCTCATTTTAGTTTGACTTCATCCAAAGAATCATTAAGTTTAATTTTAATACTAAATTAAAAAGTCTGTTTAGACTAAATTAATTTTAATATTGCAGCTTTTTCAGATAAAGGAAATATAACGATTCCACTCTATTGAATGGGAGTTACCATGGAAAGTGCAAGAATAGCGTTATTCCCCCCTTCGAAGAAGTACACCGAATCTATGTAGCGAGTTATCACCAATAGTCAGACTGAGCTGGCAACGTTTTTGCCTTGGGTGACTGAGTTATTAACGTTGCAAGAGCTGGAAAACAATATACAAATCGCCATCGATAACTACCACCATTTTACCGAGGCGTTTTGGTTTAACGTCATCGAAAAGCGCAACCAGTCTTTTATCGGTGTCGTGGGGTTTATTATAAGGGATGCCGCCGTTCCTTACTTCGAATTAGGGTATTGGTTGGACACAGAAAAAACAGGCCAAGGGTACATCACTGAAGCGGTGACACTGGTCGAGCGCTACGCGTTTAATCAACCCCTCTCCATCATTGAAGATGGCACACGCCGTCAGAGGTTAGAGCGTAACACGTTTGTACATCATCGCGTATACTTGAAGGTTGTGGGTAACCTCTGGTCATCAAAAAAATTAATATCTTGTAAAATCATTTGGTTGTATGTAGATTGTCCCTTGAACCTTTTCAACTTTGAAATGAATGTAATTAATTGATATAAAAAGATATTATTTTGATTTTTTGCGTTGATATCTGTGTGTCTTTTATGTTCATTTCATAAAAATCAATGTTAGAAAATACCATGAATTTACTGAAATCACTGGCAGCGGTTAGCTCAATGACGATGTTTTCCCGCGTCCTGGGCTTTATTCGTGATGCCATTATCGCCCGTATATTTGGTGCTGGCCTGGCGACAGATGCTTTTTTCGTTGCTTTCAAATTGCCTAATTTGTTGCGCCGTATTTTTGCTGAGGGCGCTTTCTCACAAGCCTTTGTGCCTATTCTGGCTGAATATAAAAATCAGCAGGGAGATGAAGCAACCCGTACCTTTATCGCGTATGTATCAGGGATGCTGACACTGATTTTAGCGATAGTTACCGTGATAGGTGTCATTGCTGCACCCTGGATCATCTATGTAACAGCGCCGGGGTTTACCGATACACCGGATAAGTTCGCCTTAACCCGTGATCTACTCAGAATTACGTTTCCCTACATTTTTTTGATCTCATTAGCTTCTTTGGCCGGTGCGGTGCTTAATACGTGGAATCGCTTCTCTGTGCCTGCCTTTGCTCCTACATTGCTTAATATCAGCATGATCGTCTTTTCATTGTTTGTTGCACCTTATTGTCATCCTCCCGTGATGGCATTAGCCTGGGCTGTGATTGCCGGTGGTTTTTTGCAATTGATTTATCAACTTCCTCACCTGAAAAAGATAGGTATGCTGGTATTGCCTCGGATCGCTCTGCGTGATAGCGGTGTATGGCGAGTGATGCGCCAGATGGGGCCGGCTATTTTTGGGGTTTCAGTCAGTCAGATTTCATTGATTATTAATACCATTTTTGCTTCCTTTTTGATTTCTGGCTCCGTGTCATGGATGTATTACGCTGACCGATTAATGGAGTTGCCTTCGGGCGTATTGGGCGTCGCATTAGGTACTATTTTGCTGCCTTCATTGGCAAAAAGTTTTGCCAATGGGGATCATCAGGAATATCGGCGCTTAATGGATTGGGGATTGCGCCTTTGCTTTTTGTTAGCTCTGCCGTGTGCCGTTGCGTTAGGGATCTTAGCAAAACCCTTAACCGTATCACTCTTTCAATATGGCAATTTTTCTGCTTTTGATGCAGAAATGACTCAACGGGCATTAATCGCTTACTGCTTTGGTTTAATGGGATTGATTGTCGTTAAAATCCTTGCACCGGGTTTTTATGCCCGTCAGGATATTAAAACACCGGTTAAAATTGCAATTGCGACGTTGATCTTGACTCAGTTAATGAACCTCACTTTTATTGGCCCCCTGAAACATGCAGGGTTGGCACTTTCTATCGGTTTAGCTGCCTGCTTCAATGCCAGTATGCTCTATTGGCAATTGCGTAAGCGTGAGATTTTTAGACCACTGGCAGGCTGGGGTGTTTTCTTGCTGAAACTGGCTGTGGCAATTGTGGTCATGGTTGCGGTGCTATTTGCCATGTTATGGGTTATGCCTGCCTGGGAGCAGGGTAATATGGCATTGCGCCTGCTACGTTTGATGGGAGTTGTCATTGCGGGTGCTAGTAGTTATTTCGCTGTATTGGCTTTAATGGGATTTCGGCTGAAAGATTTCGCTCAGCGTGGGTTATAGTAATTAATCAGTGGCCGCTTAAGGCGTGATTGGGCGGTAATGAAGAAGGGAGGAAAAACGGGTATGAAAAATAATACCCGTTTTGCACACGGTAATTACATTCTGTCGACTGTCTGGATACCCAACGTTTCAAGGCCTTGCTTCAGGGTCTTGGCTGTCAGCAGAGCCAATTTCAGGCGGCTCTGGCGTAGTGCTTCGCTATCAGCCGTCAAAATTGGACAGTGTTCATAGAAACCTGAGAACAGACCTGCCAGATCATAGAGGTAGGCACACATTACATGAGGCGTGCCTTCGCGGGCGACAGTGGTGATCGTTTCTTCAAACTGTAACAGGCGCGTCGCAAGCGCCTGTTCACGTTCTTCGTTCAGAAGAACAGGGTGTATCAGCTCGCTTTCATCCACTTCCGCGCGCTTGAAAATAGAGTTAACGCGGGTATAAGCATATTGCATATAAGGCGCGGTATTGCCTTCAAAGGCGAGCATATTATCCCAGTCAAAGACATAGTCGGTAGTCCGGCTTTTGGATAGATCCGCATATTTCACGGCACCGATACCGACCGCATTAACGACTTTTTTCAGCTCGTCTTCTGGCATATCCGGGTTTTTCTCACGGATCAGGGCGTCCGCACGTTCAATCGCTTCATCCAGCAAATCAGATAATCTGACTGTACCACCTGCACGGGTTTTGAATGGCTTACCATCTTTACCTAACATCATGCCGAACATGTGGTGTTCAAGTGACATTGATTCAGGAATGTAGCCTGCTTTTCGTACGATGGCCCAGGCTTGCATCAAGTGTTGATGCTGGCGTGAATCGATGTAGTAAAGAACGCGGTCAGCATGCAGAACTTCATGACGATATTTGGCACAAGCGATATCCGTGGTGGTATAAAGGTAACCCCCATCTTTTTTCTGGATGATAACCCCCATCGGTTCGCCTTCTTTGTTTTTGTACTCATCAAGGTAAACGACGGTAGCCCCTTCACTCTCAACGGCAAACCCGCGCTGTTTCAAATCGGCAACCACGTCGGGCAGCATATTGTTATACAGGCTTTCACCCATGACATCTTTTTCTGTCAGCGTCACGTTCAGACGATCATAGGTTTCCTGATTCTGCGACATGGTAATATCGACCAGTTTGCGCCACATGGTACGGCAATATTCATCACCACCTTGTAGTTTGACCACGTAGTTACGGGCGCGAACCGCAAAGGCTTCATCTTCATCGTACGTTTTCTTCGCTTCACGATAGAAGGCTTCCAAATCAGCCAGTGCCATATCACTGGCATCTTCATTCTGAACTTTTTCCAGATACGCGATCAGCATGCCGAATTGTGTTCCCCAGTCACCAACATGGTTAGCGCGAATGATGTTGTGTCCCAGGAATTCGAGGGTTCGAGCTGCGGCATCGCCAATAATGGTGGAACGTATGTGGCCAATGTGCATTTGCTTGGCTACATTTGGTGCAGAATAGTCGATAACAATGGTTTGCGGTTTGACCGGTGTGATCCCCAGTTTTTCATCTTTCAGCGCCGTTTCGATATTGGCAGCAACCCATGTTTTCTCCAGAAAAATATTAATAAAACCGGGGCCTGCGATTTCGACGTTGCTGGCGATCCCTTGCAGATCCAGCAAACTGACGACTTTTTCGGCCAATTGTCGGGGGGGGATGCCCACTTTTTTGGCGGCCGCCATGACGCCATTCGCCTGGTAGTCACCAAACTGAGCCTTTGCAGATTGACGGACATGCGCTTCGCTGTCAGCCGGGGCACCCGCCGCAATCAACGCGTGGCTGATTTTTTCTGAAAGAATTGCCTGAATATTCACCGTGTTACCTTAAGTTACGCATAAAAGCCCCCGCATTTGAATGATGCAAATACTTTCAAGCGTGTGGTTTATGAGAAAATAACGGGTTTTATATCATATTCAGCATCCTGCATGCTACCATCAGCCCGCTTTGGAGGGGAAAACGATGACATATTTTTCAACAATAGCTGAATTACAGGATTTAGCGGCTGATTTGTTGCCGTTTGAACAAAAATTAAAACAGTTTGGCGAAGATCTGGGCTTAGATCTGACGCAATATTCAGCCGATCATATCTCCTTACGTTGTCATCAAACGTCAATCGCTGAGCGCTGGCGTCAGGGCTTTTTGCAATGTGGTCAACTGCTGTCTGAAAGTGTGATTAATGGTCGCCCAATCTGTTTATTTGAATTAAGGCAGCCAATAACCGTACTTGACTGGCAAATTGATTGTGTGGAGTTACCTTATCCGAGTCACAAGCACTATGTCCACGAAGGTTGGGAACATGTGGAATTGGTGTTGCCTGTTTCCCCGGAACAACTTGTACATGAAGCTTATACACGTTTACCTGATCCGTTGCCGGATGGGTGTCGAACGAAAGAGAGTCATCCGCAAGGTCAGCATGAAAGGCTACCAAATCCAACATTGGCAGTGACAAATGGTGAACTAACAATCAAATTTCACCCTTTTTCACTTAAAGAAATCATAAAAAGTGAGATCTAACAGACAATAATGATGTTTCCCCTTTAATTTCCATAGTTGATAGCTTCATTAATAAGCTATTTTAAGAGCAGAGAAGGGGATCATTGAAAGTATTTGTCTGGGGGACGTTGAATGGTCAAGCTGGAGATTTGCTGCTATAGCATCAATTGTGCGTTGGTGGCACAAAAGGCAGGCGCTGATCGGATTGAACTGTGTGCAAGCCCGTCGGAAGGTGGCGTAACACCTAGCTTCGGCGCATTGCAGCATGCACGACAGCGTTTATCAATCCCGGTGTATCCTATTGTACGGCCAAGAGGGGGGGATTTTTGTTACAGCAACCTTGATTTCGAAGTGATGAAAAATGATGTTGCCCGTATTAGTGACATGGGTTTTCCCGGTGTGGTTTTCGGCATTTTAACCGAAGAAGGCCATATTGATCGGTTGCGCATGAGGCAATTGATGTCCTTGTCAGGGAATATGGCCGTCACGTTTCATCGCGCTTTTGATATGTGTTTCAATCCGCATGTTGCTTTGGATCAATTGACCGAGTTGGGTGTACAACGTATTTTAACTTCAGGTCAGCAACAAAATGCGGAATTGGGTTTGCCGCTGTTAAAAGAGTTATTACAGGCCAGTCGGGGACCGATTATCATGCCGGGAGCGGGAGTCAGAATGAGTAATATCAGTAAATTTCTGGCGATCGGGATCTCGGAAATCCATAGTTCAGCCGGCAAGAAAAGGCCTTCTTCCATGCGATATCGAAAAGCCGGTGTCACGATGAGTTCGGATGACAGTGATGTCGATGAATATGCTTACCATTGTGTTGATGGGCCGTTAGTGGAAGCGATGAAAGGGGTCATTAGCCTGGTTCGCCGTGATTAATTCCCGGTTGCATAATTAACGATTAATAAGCTAATCATTATCAATCAGCTAATTATGCGGCCGGGGGAAAGGGTGCCTCAGTCTGTCACCTGACAAAGGCAGAAGGTTATGGTTTGCGGGCAATAAGAACCGCTCGCAACGGGGCGGGATAGCCTTCGACCGTTTTACGGTGATCATTTGGATCAAGAAAATCGATCAATGATTCCGTCTTCATCCAGGCGGTCTGGCGTTGTTCATCCGGTGTGGTGACGGTATGAACGACAATTCTGACGTCAACAAAACCACACTTTTCCAGCCAGACTTTCAACATCTTGGCGGACGGAATAAAGTAAACATTTCGCATTTGGGCATAACGTTCACCCGGAATGAGACATTGATGTTCATCACCTTCGATCACCAGGCTCTCTAAAACTAATTCGCCGTCAGAAACAAGCTGGTTTTTCAGTTGCCATAAATGGTCGAGAGGAGAGCGACGATGGTACAGTACGCCCATGGAAAACACCGTATCAAAGGCGCTTAATTTGGGTAATTGTTCGATCCCCAACGGCAGAAGGTGAGCACGTTGATCGTTGCCCAATAATTTTCTGACCGCTTCAAATTGGCAAAGGAAAAGTTGGGTTGGATCAATACCGACCACTAAATCAGCCCCTTCACCGACCATACGCCACATGTGATAACCACTGCCACAGCCAACATCAAGTACGGTTCTGCCTGCCAAAGGCGAAATATGGGGCAGGACACGATCCCATTTCCAGTCAGAACGCCATTCGGTATCAATCTCCACGCCATACAGCGAAAAAGGGCCTTTGCGCCACGGCATAAAGAGCTTCAGGATATTTTGAATGCGCGCTTTTTCGCCGTTGGACAGCTCAGGCTCATGATTCGCAATTACCCCATTTTTCAGATCAAGTTGGTTAGGATGGATTTCAGGCAGATTCTCCAGGATGTTTACCCATGAACTGAACTGGCCATGCAGGGCGTTTTTTTGCCAGTCGCTTAATTGCGCCGGCAGGCAATCCAGCCAGTGACTCAGGTGATTTTTGGCAATCAATTGATAAAAGTTACCGAAATCGATCATGCGTCCATTCCTTTTATTGCCAGCAATGAGCCAAAGTTAAAGCATTGGAACCACACTTCAACATGCTGGAATCCGGCTTTTCTAAGGCGTGATTTATGTGTTTCCACCGAGTCTGTCCGCATGACATTTTCAAGCATACTGCGTTTTTGGCTGATCTCCAGTTCGCTGTAGCCATTAGCGCGCTTGAAATCATAGTGCATGTTGAATAATAACTCGCCAATTTGATCATCTTGAAAATTGAATTTTTCAGACAAAACCAGGACGCCACCGGGCTTTAAGCCGGCATAGATTTTATCCAGCATTCTCTGGCGATCATCGGGAGGCAGGAACTGTAATGTAAAATTCAGCACGACCATGGAGGCATTTTTAATGTCAGTATCAAGGATATTTTGTTCGATGACATCAACGGGGATACTGGCCTTGAAGGCGTCAATATGGCGACGGCAGCGTTCGATCATTGCCGGTGAATTGTCGATGGCAATAATGCGACAACCGTCTGTACGGGCAGATGTCGGGTGATTGTCGGCACTCATGGCCCGACGGATTGATAGCGTGGCTGCACCCAGGGAACAACCGAGATCATAAATTTGGCTGTGGGGTGTGACAAAACGTTCTGCCAGCATCCCTATCATGGAGATGATATTGGAGTAACCGGGAATTGAGCGTTTCACCATATCAGGAAAAACTTCGGCAACACGTTCATCGAAACGCCAGTCGCCTAAATTGGCAATCGGAGCAGAGAACAGGTGATCCCGTTGGTTATGGGGTTCTTGATTAGACATAACAGCGTTGATTTTGGGAATAATAAAAAATGATGATTCTAACAGAATGCAGGAGAAGGCAGAAAGGGTAATCGATAGATAACCCCATCGCAGCAGTGAGCCGCGGTGGGGAAATAGACATTTATGATGTCAGGGTATCATAAATGAGCTTGCGATACCGGCAGCACGCAAACAGTATGCTCAGGTAATATTCAGGCCAATGATGTCCAGGGTAAAATGCGTTTATCTGCGATGAATTATGAATAGAGAGAAAAAATCTGCTCCCACGGTAGATAATAGATGTTAGTGATAATCATGATGAACATGGATATGTAAGTTGCGGCCATTCCCATACGTCGCCAGCGTATTTCCCGATGACGTAAGCCGAAATAGTGCAGCACTCTGCCGGAAAGTAATACCAACCCACAAATATGCAGCATCCAAACCGGTGTGCCATTCATCTCCATCATAATTAACAACAACATTGAAATTGGAATGTATTCAACGGCATTACCATGCACCCTAATGGCGGTTTGCAATTCATAAAAACCGCCATCACCATAGGCTACCTGATATTGCGTTCTTAATTTGACGACATCCAGAGACAGCTTAATTAACAGTAGTGCGCCCAGTACGATATAAAGCGAGCTAACCATTTTTAACTCCATTGCCTAACCCAAAATATGGCTAAATGATGATAAACCGCAAAAAGAAAACTGTCGCTATAAATCATAGTATTTGATACTAAATCCGGTGAATGTTATCGGATAGCAAAAAATTGTCTTGGCAAGAAAGACGTTATGGCCTTATCTCAGGTCAGAATTTCCAGTATAATGGCAGCCTTTTTTTGCAATTCTTCCTAAAAAGAACAATGCCAAAATTTCCGCAGCAGAAAGCATAACGAGCTGAGTAAAAGGATATTGTATGCGTACTAATTATTGTGGACAGTTGAGTCGAGTCCATGAAGGCCAGAAAGTAACCCTTTGTGGGTGGGTAAATCGTCGCCGTGATTTAGGTGGTCTGATCTTTATTGATATGCGAGATCGTGAGGGCATCGTTCAGGTATTTTTTGACCCAGACCAGAAAGAAGTCTTTGCTCAGGCTTCTGAACTGCGTAATGAGTTTTGTATCCAAATGACAGGGATTGTACGTGCGCGCCCTGATCACCAAATCAATCAAGACATGGCGACGGGCGAAATTGAAGTTTTCGCAGAAAGCCTGATGATTTTTAACCGCTCAGAGCCATTGCCACTGGACAGTAACCAGAACAACAGTGAAGAACAGCGCCTGAAATACCGCTATCTTGACCTGCGTCGCGCTGAGATGTCACAGCGTTTGAAGACACGCGCCAAAATCACCAGTTTTGTGCGTCGCTTTATGGATAATAGCGGTTTTATCGATGTTGAAACCCCGATGCTGACAAAAGCAACACCGGAAGGTGCTCGTGACTATTTAGTACCAAGCCGTGTGCATAAAGGCGAATTTTATGCTTTGCCGCAGTCGCCTCAGTTGTTCAAACAATTGTTGATGATGTCTGGTTTTGACCGTTATTACCAGATTGTCAAATGCTTCCGTGATGAAGATTTACGGGCTGATCGCCAGCCAGAATTCACTCAGATCGATGTTGAAACTTCATTTATGACCGCTGAACAAGTTCGCGAAATCATGGAAAAAATGATCCGTGAACTTTGGCTGGATGTGAAAGGGGTCGATTTAGGTCATTTCCCCGTCATGACATTCGAAGAAGCCATGCGCCGTTTTGGTTCAGATAAACCAGACCTGCGTAATCCTCTGGAGCTGGTGGATATCGCTGATCTGGTTAAAGATGTGGCGTTCTCTGTTTTTGCTGATCCGGCAAACGATCCTAAAGGCCGCGTAGCGACAATCTGTGTTCCTGGTGGTGCAGAGCTGAGCCGCAAGCAGATTGATGAGTATGGTAAATTTGTTGGCATCTACGGCGCGAAAGGGCTGGCATGGATGAAAGTCAATAACCGTGCCGCCGGCTTGGAAGGTGTACAAAGTCCGATTGCCAAATTCCTGTCCGCAGACGTGGTTGAAGGCGTGTTGTCCCGTACTCAGGCGCAAGATGGTGATATTCTGTTCTTTGGTGCTGACAAGAAGAATGTTGTCACGGATGCAATGGGCGCGCTGCGTCTGAAACTGGGGCGCGATTTGAACATCACGGATCTGGCAAGCTGGAAACCGCTTTGGGTTGTTGACTTCCCGATGTTTGAAGAGAATGGCGAAGGCGGCTTAACGGCAATGCACCATCCATTTACTTCTCCGCGTGATATGTCGGCATCTGAGCTGGAAAGCAGCCCGGAAAGTGCCATTGCAAATGCTTACGACATGGTGATCAATGGTTATGAAGTTGGTGGTGGTTCTGTCCGTATCCATCGTAATGAAATGCAGCAGGCAGTCTTCCGCATTCTGGGGATTAATGAACAGGAACAGCAAGAGAAATTTGGTTTCTTACTGAATGCCCTGAAATACGGCACGCCTCCGCATGCTGGTCTGGCTTTTGGTCTGGATCGCCTTGTTATGCTGTTGACTGATACCGATAACATTCGTGATGTTATCGCTTTCCCGAAAACAACTGCCGCCGCCTGTCTGATGACGGATGCGCCAAGTCAGGCAAGTGCGTCTGCATTGGAAGAGCTGGCGATTTCAGTGGTTAAAAAAGAGAGCAAATAATGGCCTATAAGCGCCCTGAATCTGTACTGGTCATGATTTACGCCGTTAACAGCAAAAGGGTGCTGATGTTACAACGACGGGATGATCCGGAATTCTGGCAATCTGTTACAGGTAGCCTTGAAAAGGATGAAAAACCGTGGGAGGCGGCGTTACGTGAAGTACAGGAAGAGACAGGCGTTGATATTATCAATGAAAATCTTGAACTGATAGATTGTCAACGCTGTCTTTATTATGAGATTTTCTCTCACTTACGACATCGCTATGCACCGGGGGTGACGCGGAATAAAGAGCATTGGTTCTCTCTGGCGTTACCTGAGGAGCGAGACATCTTGCTGACTGAACATCTGGCTTATCAATGGATGGCGGCGGACGAGGCTGCAACATTGACGAAGTCGTGGAGCAATCGGCAAGCAATTGAAGAATTTGTAATTTAGTCTACAAGACGTTTTATCGGAGATATATTCATGGCAGGTCATAGTAAATGGGCCAATACGAAACACCGCAAAGCTGCACAGGATGCAAAACGCGGTAAGATTTTTACTAAAGTTATCCGTGAATTGGTCACGGCTGCGCGATTAGGTGGTGGTGATCCAGCGTCTAACCCACGTTTACGGGCTGCCATCGATAAAGCGCTATCCAACAACATGACGCGTGATACGCTGAATCGGGCTATTGCCCGGGGAATGGGTAACGACGATTCAGATAATATGGAAACCATCATTTATGAAGGTTATGGCCCGGGGGGAACCGCGGTGATGGTTGAATGCCTGAGTGATAATCGTAACCGTACTGTTTCTGAGGTGCGCCATGCGTTTACCAAAACAGGCGGAAACTTGGGTACGGATGGCTCTGTGTCTTATCTTTTCACCAAGAAGGGCGTGATTTCCTACGCACCAGGCCTGGATGAAGATGCGTTGATGGAAGCCGCACTGGAAGCCGGGGCTGATGATGTTGAAACTTACGATGACGGCGCGATTGACGTCTATACTACACCAGAGGCTTTTGGTGATGTGAAAGATGCATTAGATGCGGCGGGCTTTAAGGCAGATTCTGCCGAAGTTTCGATGATCCCTTCTACCAAAGCGGAACTGGATGCAGAAACAGCGCCTAAGTTACTGCGTCTTATCGATATGCTTGAAGATTCTGACGACGTTCAAGAAGTGTATCACAATGGTGAAATCTCTGATGAGGTTGCAGCCCTGCTGTAATTAACATAAGGGTTCACAGCGTAGAGAAAGTGTTCCTTTTGTCAGGGCACTTTCTCTCACGTTTTCATCCCATATCGTAGGTGGACAGATTTGGGTGAAATTTAAACGAATGGTTCGATATGGCGATTATTCTTGGTATTGACCCCGGCTCCAGAGTCACGGGGTATGGCGTCATTCGCCAGCAGGGACGACAACTTATCTATCTCGGTAGCGGTTGTATTCGAACAAAAGTCGATGATTTACCCAGTCGTTTGCAGAAGATCTATGCCGGCGTGACTGAAATCATCACGCAATTCCAACCTGATGCGTTTGCGATAGAACAGGTTTTCATGGCAAAAAACGCAGATTCCGCCTTGAAATTAGGGCAGGCGCGTGGTGTTGCGATTGTCGCCGCATCCAACCAGTTTATCCCTGTCTTTGAATATGCCGCCCGGCAGGTTAAACAAACGGTTGTAGGTACCGGCGCGGCCGAAAAGAGCCAGATTCAGCATATGGTACGTTCAATGTTGAAATTATCCGCTAATCCGCAAGCGGATGCCGCTGATGCGTTGGCGATTGCTATCACACATTGCCATTTCAATCAAAATTTACTTCGGGTCGGGGATGTGCGGTTAAATTTAACGCGAGGTCGGCTGAAATAGTTTAAGCTGGATATACGTCCAGTTTTTTTTGTGCTATAAGCTAGCGGAACGATTTATTTTATTTGCAGGGGGTAAACAGTGATAGGGCGTTTGAGAGGAACCGTGTTGGAAAAACAGCCGCCGTTGGTTTTATTGGAAACGCATGGTGTCGGTTATGAAGTTCATATGCCAATGACCTGTTTTTATGAACTGCCTGAAATTGGCCAGGAGGCCATTTTATTTACACAATTTATTGTGCGTGAAGATGCTCAACTATTATATGGGTTTAATGATAAACAAGAGCGGGCACTTTTCCGTGAACTGATTAAAGTGAATGGCGTCGGGCCAAAACTGGCGCTGGCAATCCTCTCGGGCATGTCAGCCCAACAATTTGTGACGGCAATAGAGCAGGAAGCCATCGCGTCATTGGTTAAGTTACCGGGTGTCGGTAAAAAAACGGCGGAAAGACTGGTGGTTGAAATGAAAGATCGCTTTAAGGGACTCAATGGCGATCTGTTTAACCAAAGTAGTGATATGAATTTGCCTGCCTCCGCTAAACAAACACACTCCGCGGCGGATATTGAAGCAGAAGCGGCTGCGGCACTGGTTTCTCTAGGATATAAACTGCAAGAGGCCAGCCGGATGGTAAGCAAAGTTGCTAAACCGGGCGCGGATTGTGAAACCCTTATTCGAGAAGCGCTTCGTGCGGCTCTGTAATCACAGGAGTTAAGTGATGATTGAAGCTGACCGTCTGGTTTCTGCGGAAGTTCTGCAAGATGATGAAGCCATTGATCGTGCTATCCGGCCGAAGTTTCTGTCTGAATATGTTGGTCAACCTCATGTTTGTGAACAGATGGAAATCTTTATTCAAGCGGCACGTCAACGTGGTGATGCGTTGGATCACTTATTGATCTTTGGCCCGCCAGGATTGGGAAAAACCACGCTGGCAAATATTGTGGCTAATGAAATGGGCGTTAATCTCCGCACAACTTCAGGGCCAGTGTTGGAAAAAGCCGGGGATCTTGCTGCCATGCTGACCAATCTGGAACCGCATGATGTATTATTCATTGATGAAATCCATCGGTTATCGCCGGTTGTAGAAGAAATTCTCTACCCCGCAATGGAAGATTATCAGCTGGATATTATGATTGGTGAAGGGCCTGCGGCTCGCTCAATTAAGATTGATCTTCCACCCTTTACGTTGGTTGGTGCAACCACGCGTGCGGGTTCTTTGACTTCTCCGTTACGTGATCGGTTCGGTATCGTACAACGCCTTGAATTTTACAATGTCGATGATTTGCAAAGTATTGTTTCCCGTAGTGCGCGTTATATGGGATTAGCCATTTCAGAGGACGGAGCCAGACAAATTGCGATACGCTCCCGCGGTACGCCTCGTATTACTAATCGATTATTGCGTCGTGTACGTGATTTCGCTCAGGTAAAAGGCAATGGTTCAGTGGATAACGATATTGCCTCCCAGGCACTTGATATGTTGAATGTAGATTCGGCGGGGTTTGATTACCTTGATCGCAAGCTACTGTTATCCATTATCGATAAGTTTATGGGAGGGCCGGTCGGATTGGATAACCTGGCTGCGGCAATCGGTGAAGAGCGGGAAACAATCGAAGATGTGCTGGAACCGTTCTTAATCCAGCAAGGATTTATCCAGAGAACGCCACGAGGAAGAATTGCCACCCATCATGCTTATCAGCATTTCGGATTGAGCAAGGATAGCGAATAAACTGCATGTCAGCATCCCCATTGAGGCTCTTGTTCTGAACGGGCGCATAGGTCTGTCTCTTGTTTTCAATAGCACTTTTTTCAATAACGCTTAAACAATAAATAAAAATAATGCTTTTGACGCTATTCTGGATAACGAAAATAATCTAGGATAGCGCCGTTCTATGAGAAAAAACGATTCCGTCAGTCTTAATCAGGGCGGTAGTGAGTCTATCCCATCATCTTCGTCATCCCGCCTGTCACTTTCTTGTCCGTCAGCATGTCACAACAGGAATAATAGATCTTATGACGAAACATAAAGAAAAATTTGATGGTTTGGCTAAAGAGTATGATCGCTACCGTCCCCGCTATCCACAAGCCCTTTTTCGCGAAATTTGTCACTGGATGCCGAAAGACAGATCCCTGTCTATCGTTGATATTGGTGCGGGAACAGGGATCGCCCTTGACGGATTGGCCAGTTTATCCGGTCAGCAGCACCATTACACCGCAATTGATATTTCACAGGATATGATTGAGATAGGCAGGCAAAAACTGCCGTGGGTAAAGTGGTTACATGGCCGGGCTGAGCAGTGTCTCTCAACGATACAGAGGCCGGATCTCATTATGGCTGCGCAGTCTTTTCAATGGATGGATCGGGAAATCGTATTAGATTTGGTACGTCATCGTCTGGCAGGTAATGGCATCATGGCTATTTTGCAAAATAACCGTGATTATCGGCATAATGAATTTCTTCATGCCTATGAGGCGCTGTTGGAGGAACTGAGCCCTGATTACAGCCGGTACTATCGACATTTCGACTATGCTCAGGAATTAAATACTGCTTTCGAACATGAAAATACCCTGCACATTACACTGAATACCCACTGGAATATGCTTATTCCCGGTGAAACATTTGTTGGCATGAGTCGTTCATCAACTCAAGTTCAACGTGCTTTAGCCGTTCACGGGGAATTATTTATTGAAAGGTTAAACGTATTAATAAAAAAATATCAATCAGAGGGGAAATTAACAATTTTATATGAAAGCCAATTGGTTATGGTTGTTAAGCAAGGCGCATCCGGGAAAACCTAAATTCGATTTAACGCTATTTCGTTTTAATGAATATGATTTTTTTAAATGTTATTGTCACCCTGTTAACGATGTTTGGGTGGTTGATTGACGCCCTCGTCCGTATTTGACGAGGGATGATAAAAAGTCAGCAATTGAACAGCGTAGGGGATAAATATCAGCTTCTTGCCTGGCAGGTTAAACTCAAGGCAAATAGCATGGCGGAACAAAGCACCACTGAAGGCCCTGCCGGTGTGTTATAAAATGCCGATAACGTTAAACCGCCTGTCACCGACAACATACCGAAAATCATCGCAAAAAACGCCATTTGCTCAGGCGTGCGGGAAAAACGGCGGGCGGTAGCGGCAGGGATAATCAGCAGGGACGTGATAATTAATGCGCCGACAAATTTCATTGCCAGCCCAATAGTCAAGGCGGTCACTAACATCAGGAGAACCCGTAAGCGCTGAATTTTAATGCCATCGACAAAAGCCAGATCCTGACTGACGGTCATTGATAGCAAAGCACGCCATTGCCATATTAGTACTCCCGCAACAATCATGACCCCAAGTGCAATCAAGTAGAGATCTTCATAGGTCATCGACAGTAAATCACCAAATAAGTAAGCCATCATATCGACCCTGACATTGGTCATAAAACTCACGACGACTAAACCAAGCGATAGGGCGCTATGCGCCAGAATACCTAACAGTGTATCAACGGCCAATTGCGGACGTTTTTCTAACCAGACTAAGATGATGGCCAGGATGAGTGTGACGGCAATCACCGCATAAAATGGATTCACATTCAGTAAGAAACCGAATGCAACCCCAAGCAGTGAAGCGTGTGCCAGTGTGTCACCAAAATAGGACATCCTGCGCCAGACGACAAAAGAACCAAGCGGTCCCGCCGCGATTGCTAAAAACACACCGGCTAACCAGCCGGGCAGCAATAATTCAATCATCGATGTGATTCTCCTTTGTTTTTCAAAATAATTTTTCCTCTAAGATCATGATGATGATTGTGGTGATGACGATACACGGCCAGTTGCTCGGCACCATGATGCCCAAACATGGCAATAAATTCTGGGTGCATTGACACTACTTCTGGGGTGCCTGAGCAGCAAACGTGTTGATTCAGACATAAGACTTCGTCTGTTTTTGCCATGACCAAATGCAGATCATGGGAAACCATAAATACCGCACAATTAAGCTCGGTTCTGATTTGGTTGATTAAATCGTAAAGTGCCAGCTGACCATTAACATCAACACCTTGTGTTGGTTCATCAAGCACCAGAAGCTGGGGTTGATTAAGTAAGGCTCTGGCGAGTAGCACCCGCTGAGTTTCTCCACCCGACAATTTTTGCATGGGCTGTTCCAGCAAATGGGTGGCTTTGACCCGATTTAGTACCTGCATGATATCAGCGGGTTTCACGTTGGGTCTTAGCATCATAAAACGTTTAACCGTCATTGGCAGCGTCGGGTCAAGGTTCATTTTCTGAGGAACATAGCCAATTCTCAGTTCAGAACGGCGTTCAATTGTGCCTGAGGTGGGTTGAATTAAGCCAAGAACGACACGAACCAGGGTGGATTTCCCGGCACCGTTCGGTCCGATTAGAGTGAGGATGTGACCTTGTTTGAGATTGAATGAAATATTGTTTAATACTTTGCGGTGATTAAATTCAACCGTAATATTTTTTAAGGTGATCATCGTTGACGTGTCAAAAGAGTCTTGCAGAATGATTAAAATGTTATAATATAACATTACTCGTTTTTTTGCATGGATTATTCATATTATGTTACATAAATCACAGAAGCGCGCGCATAAATTTTTCCACAGGATTGTGTTAGCGACAGCATTAGCCGCAGGAATCAATGGCGCAGCACGAGCAGATGTGGTGACCTCTATTCACCCATTGGGTTTTATTGCTGCCGCCATTGCTGATGGTGTGACAAAGACGCAGGTACTCCTGCCAAGTGGTGCTTCTCCGCACGATTACGCGTTACGCCCTCTGGATGTACGGAAAATTAATCAGGCTGATTTGGTTGTCTGGGTGGGGCCGGATATGGAGCCTTTTTTGGCAAAGCCGATAGCGAAAATTGGACAGAATAAACAACTGGCATTGGCTGAATTATCCACGATCAAGCCCCTGCTGTTAAAAAATAGTGAAGAGGACAATGATTCCGGTAGTGCGTCGCATCACCATGATACCGATCATGAGCATCACCATCATGGTGAATATAATATGCATATTTGGCTTTCTCCAGAAATTGCAAAGCAAGCCGCTCAGGCAATATATGACAAGCTTATCGAGCAATATCCACAGCACAAGCAGCAATTGGAAGTAAACCTACGTAAATTCAATGGACAGCTTGCGCAAACTGATAAGAAAATTGCTAGTATTTTGAAGCCTATACGCAAACAGGGTTATTTTGTTTTTCACGACGCATACGGTTATTTTGAGAAACATTACCAATTGGTTCCATTAGGTTCTTTCACGGTTAATCCTGAAATACAACCTGGTGCGCAGCGATTACACAATATACGAACACAATTGGTTGAGCAGAAAGCAAAGTGTGTTTTTGCTGAACCACAATTCAGGCCAGCCGTGATTCATGCCATAGCCAAAGGTACTGATGTACGCATTGGAACACTGGACCCTTTAGGGAGCGGCATTGTATTGGACAAAGATAGCTATATAAAATTTATAACTCAGTTATCACAACAATATGCGAGCTGCCTGAATTAGTACAATAAGGAATTTTATTAGTGCAGCAAATAACGAAAACGATCGTTCTGGTATACAACAACCTGCCCAAACCCCATAAGATCATGCTGGGATCGCTCACGTTAGTCACTTTGGCTATCGCGATATGGAGGCCGGTTGTTTTCCATGAGCGAAAAGAGCTGGGTAATATTGCTCAAACAACGGTCGAGAGTGCCCCAAGTATTCCAGATGCAACAGACGATGTTGGGGAGGATGATAGTGAACAACTCCCGAATAATGAAGGTATTGAGGATGAAGAGGGTGGCACGGATGCAGCAGCAAATCTCCCACATAAGTATGTTGTTTCCAGTGGCGATAATTTTAGTTCAATTTTAAATCAGTTTGGTATTAATCCCTCCGATATTGCGGTATTAGCCAATCAATATCACGTATTACGTAATTTAAGCGTGGGGCAGTCATTATCGTGGACCACTGACGATAACGGTAATTTAAAGACACTGACCTGGGAGGTTTCGCGTCGTGAAACGCGTACTTATACCCGCGTAAATGACACGTTTAAAGAGGAGCAAATCTTCCAGAATGGGGAATGGAAAAATAGTGTCATCACAGGCGTGATTAATGGCAGCTTTAACGGCAGTGCCCTGGCGGCGGGGTTAACCAGCAGCGAAGCCAGAGAAGTGACAAAAGCGCTGCAATGGCAGATAGACTTCCGCAAATTGCGTAAAGGCGATCGTTTTTCGGTGTTGCTCTCCCGTGAGATGCTGGCAGGGAAAAGTGAACAGAGCCAGTTATTAGGTGTTCGTTTACAGAACGGAGATAATGATTATTATGCTTTCCGTGCCACTGATGGCCGTTTTTATGATAGTCAGGCTTCCGGTCTGGAGCGTGGTTTCCTGCGTTATCCGACAATGAAACAATTCAGGGTATCCTCTTCTTTCAATCCCCATCGGGTAAACCCGGTAACCGGCAGAGTGACCGCGCACAGGGGGGTTGATTTTGCGATGCCTATAGGCACACCTGTTCTGGCGGTGGGTGACGGCGAAGTCATCGTCTCCAAATTTGATGGTGCCGCAGGTAACTTCATTGCTATCCGGCATGGTCGTCAATATACAACCCGCTATATGCACTTACGAAAACTATTGGTCAAACCAGGTCAGAAAGTGAAACGGGGTGAGCGTATTGGGTTATCAGGAAGTACAGGGCGTTCAACGGGTCCACATCTGCATTTTGAATTCTGGGATAACCAGCGGCCGGTTAACCCGCTTACGGCAAAATTGCCGCGTTCCGGTGGGTTAAATGGTAAGGAGCGTACAGAATATATCGCCATGGTTAAAGAGATTAAACCTCAGTTGTTGTTGGATTAATCTGCGGTTCTCAGCCCCGTATTTTTCATGAATATTAGCGGATGATAGCTATCATCCGCTTTTGTGTTATTTGTTGTAAACTTGCCGACTGAAAGCGAGTGTTAGGATCATCAGAGTTAGCTCATGCATAAAGAGAAAGATACAGATAGTAAATTGGGATATATCCCTCGGTTTCATCGATCTTATTTACATCCCCGCTATTGGGGACTGTGGGCTGGCGTAGGCATTTTGGCGGGGTTAGCTTATGTCCCTGTAAAATGGCGCGATCCATTTTTAGCCAAAATAGGGCGTTGGGCGGGCAGAAAAGCGAAAAGTGCGCGTCGCAGGGCGAAAATTAATTTGGTTTACTGTTTTCCTGAATGGACGGAACAACAACGCGAAGCGTTGATTGACCAAATGTTTGCTACCGCCCCGCAATCATTTGTTATGCTGGCGGAACTTTGCCTCAGAGGGACTGAATCGACACTGAACCGCACCCAATGGCATGGGGAAGAGATTATTCAGGCCTTAAAAGCACAGGGCAAAAATGTCATTTTTATGGTTCCACACGGTTGGTCGGTTGATATTCCTGCGATGTTACTGGTGTCTCGTGGTTATAAGGTATCGGCTATGTTTCACCATCAAAGCAATCCTGTCGCTGATTATTTGTGGAATAAAGCGCGCAATCATTTTGGGGGGCGACTGCATTCCCGTGATGCCGGAATTAAACCCTTTATCTCAACAATCCGAGAAGGATTTTGGGGATACTATCTTCCCGATCAGGATCATGGTGAAGAACATAGCGAGTTTGTCGATTTTTTTGCCACTTATAAAGCAACATTACCAGCCGTTGGGCGTTTGATGAAAGTTTGCCGGGCAACGGTTGTCCCGTTATTTCCGGTTTATAATTGCCAAACTCATCAGTTGGATATTTATATTCGTCCACCGATGGAGGATATTGCCGGGCAGGGCGATGTATACATTGCCCGCCGTATGAATGAGGAATTAGAACAATTAGTTAAGCCTAATCCTGAGCAATATACCTGGATCTTAAAATTGCTCAAGACTCGGAAGAAAGGGGATATTGAGCCTTATAAAAGGGATGATCTTTAGTGATTGCGTCATGGCAAAATTCGATTTAATGATGATAAGGGGCATACTGTGCCCCTTATCATTTTTATCAATCATGGATTATTCGACTTCAAGTATGCGGCAGGTATTGGTGCTGCCAATCGTTCTCATCTGATCGCCTTGTGTTACCAGCACCAAATCACCACTCGTGAGGTAGCCTTTGTCACGCAGACGATCGACCGCTTCAGTGACTGCCGTGATCCCATCCGTGTGCGAGCTGCAATAAATGGGCGTCACACCACGATAAAGGGCGGTGCGGTTTAAGGTTGATTCATGGCGCGACATGGAGAAGATAGGCAGGCCAGAACTAATACGCGACATTATGCGAGCCGTGCGGCCGGATTCGGTCATGGCAATAATGGCTTTGACCCCTTTCAGGTGGTTAGCTGCATACATGGTAGACATTGCAATCGCTTCTTCAATGCTATCAAATGTCATATCCAGGCGATGTTTCGAGACATTAATGCCTGGCATTTTTTCCGCCCCGAGACAGACTTTTGCCATCGCCGCAACGGTTTCTGCGGGGTATTGACCTGCCGCTGTTTCGGCAGACAGCATCACGGCATCAGTGCCATCCAGTACTGCGTTAGCCACATCCATAACTTCGGCGCGTGTTGGCATTGGATTGGTGATCATGGATTCCATCATTTGCGTGGCGGTAATGACGACACGATTCAGTTGACGGGCTCGGTGAATCAGTTTTTTTTGCACACCCACTAGCTCAGGATCACCGATTTCAACACCAAGATCACCGCGAGCAACCATAACAACATCAGAAGCCAGAATAATTTCGTCGATGATTTCGTCACTACTGACCGCTTCTGCGCGCTCAACTTTTGCGACAATTTGGGTTTCGCAACCCGCATCTCGTGCGAGACGGCGAGCGTAATTCAAATCTTCACCTGAACGAGGGAAAGAAACAGCAAGATAATCCACCCCAATTTTGGCGGCGGTGATGATATCTGCCTTATCTTTTTCGGTCAGGGCATCGGCGGAGAGTCCACCCCCCTGTTTATTGATGCCTTTATTGTTGGAAAGTGGGCCTCCAACGGTTACTTCGGTGAAAACTTTCATGCCCTGAACTTCCAGGACTTTCAATTGAACGCGTCCATCATCCAATAGCAAAATATCACCAGCAGTCACGTCAGAGGGTAACCCTTTATAGTCAATCCCGACTTTTTCTTTATCTCCTTCTCCCTTACCCAGATTGGCATCCAACAGGAATTTATCCCCAACATTCAGGAAAATTTTTCCTTCCTTAAAGGTGGATACGCGTATCTTTGGCCCTTGGAGATCACCAAGGATTGCCACGTGATAGCCTAAACGGGCAGCAATTTCGCGCACGTTATTTGCACGTTGGATATGATCTTCCGCTGTGCCATGCGAGAAATTAAGGCGGACGACGTTTGCCCCCGCACTGATCACTTTTTCTAGATTATTGTCACGATCCGTCGCTGGGCCGAGTGTAGTGACGATTTTTGTTCTTCTGAGCCGTCTGGACATGTATTACTCCGTTGACTTGTGAAGTATACCTTTCGTTTTTCAAGTAACCACTTTACTGGCTACGTTCCTTTTAACCGCATAGTCATCTATGTTCTCAGGCGCGTTTTTCCTTGCCGTTATGCAGTAGCTTGAAATCTGTTGGGTATCTGCGTGTTTTCGATTACCTTAAAATAACCATTTCATATCTCGATTATTCCCCCTGTATGGCAAATATGCTGAAGGGAAAATCGCCCTATGTTATCAGTCTGATGGGTTGATAAATAGTGAACAAAAACACAGCTTACCTTCTGTTTTTGCTATTTTTTGTTATTCATGTTTATCAAACCGCGAATGACGCAACGCTTCTTTGACCCTCTTCAAGTTATCCCTGAATTTCGTGCCTCGGCGTAATGTAAAACCCGTTGCCAATACATCAATGATGGTTAATTGGGCAATTCTTGAAACCATCGGCATATAAATATCGGTATCTTCAGGGACATCAAGTAAAATGGGCAGGGTTGCTTCCTGCGCTAAAGGAGAATCGGTTGAGGTAATGGCAATCACCGTTGCATCATTCTCCCGCGCCAGTTTTGCAAGTTCTACAAGGTTTTTCGTTCTGCCAGTATGGGATATCAGTACAACGACATCGCCTTCGGTACTGTTCATGCAACTCATCCGTTGCATCACAATATCATCAAAATAGGTCACCGGAATGTTGAAACGAAAAAATTTATTCATGGCATCATGTGCCACGGCGGCTGATGCCCCCAGACCAAAAAATGACAGTTTTCTGGCTTGTGTCAGGAGATCAACGGCCCGGTTAATAGCGGCAATATCCAGATTGTTTTTAACTGTGTCCAGATTCGCCATCACGGATTCGAAAATTTTGTTGGTATAAGCGGTGACACTGTCACTTTCTTCCACGTGACGATTGACATAAGGTGTACCGTTGGCAAGGCTTTGTGCCAGCAGTAATTTAAAGTCGGGAAAACCTTTGGTGTCGAGGCGGCGACAAAAACGATTGACGGTCGGTTCACTCACATTCGCCATTTTAGCCAGGGTGGCAATGCTTGAGTGGATAGCAGTCTGTGGGGAAGCAAGAATGACCTGCGCAACCTTTTTCTCTGACTTACTCAAAACATCAAGCCCATTTTGGAGCAGTTCCAGTATGTTCATCAAACGGAGTTTACCTTCGGTTTTAACGATTTCATTAACAGGAGAAATCGATGTCATTTTTATGAAAATATACTACTTGTTACTGAAAGTCGGCAGTCGTAATAACCGGATAGTTTGAAGTTTTTTATGGAAATATGACCAGTGTCTAACTTTCAACTTGGTAAGATGATTTCTTACTCGTTATTAAATTTCAGTTGATAGTCACCATAAGGGATAAAATGTGATCCTATTATGAGTGAATATAACACTCACATCATGGTGAAAATAATAGATAGCAATGAGGATTAGGGTGTTGAACGTTTGCATTAATAACGTGACGTTGTAATCAACATCGTAGTAACGTGAAATGCGAAGAACGACCTGAATAATCAGTGTTGGCTGCATAGTGTTTACTGCATATAGTCAAAAGAGTACATTACCCGTAGATTTTGTAAAAAAATTACAATATTCCGTAAATATCCCGTAATTGAGGAGATGCAACATGGCGGTGACGTCTACAGCTCAGGCTTGTAATTTAGTAATTTTTGGGGCGAAAGGAGACTTAGCACGCCGGAAATTAATGCCTTCCCTTTATCAATTAGAAAAAGCAGGTTATATCCATCCTGATACCCGGATTATCGGCGTTGGTCGGGCTGACTGGGATAAAAAAGCTTATACCAAAGTGGTTGAAGACGCGTTGACGACATTTATGTCTGAAAAACTGGAACCCGCATTGTGGAAAAAGCTCAGTTCACGTCTGGAATTTTGTAACTTGGATGTCAATGAAACGGAACATTTCACTGAATTGGCAAAAGAACTGAATAAAGACAATTTGCCGGCGATCCACTATTTTGCGATGCCGCCAAGTACGTTTGGTTCAGTCTGTCATGGATTGGGTGCTGCGGGACTGAATACGGAACCCAATCGTGTCGTGATGGAAAAGCCGCTAGGAACGGATCTTGCTTCTTCCAGAGCGATTAATGATGAAGTTGCAAAATATTTCAATGAGCGTCAAATCTACCGCATTGACCATTATTTGGGGAAAGAAACCGTATTAAACTTGTTGGCGCTGCGCTTTGCTAATTCACTGTTTGTTAATAATTGGGATCACCGCACGATTGATCATGTGCAAATCACGGTGGCGGAAGAAATGGGAATTGAAGGGCGTTGGGGCTATTTCGATCAGGCCGGGCAGATGCGTGACATGATCCAGAATCATCTCCTGCAAATCCTGACGATGATTGCCATGTCACCACCGGCTGATCTGAGTGCTGATCGCATTCGGGATGAAAAAGTGAAAGTGTTGCGCTCATTACGCCGTATTGATCACACCAATGTACGGGAAAAAACGGTTCGTGGGCAATATACCGCAGGTTTTGTACATGGTAAGAAAGTGCCTGGTTACCTGGAAGAAGAGGGCGCCAATAAGGCCAGTAAAACGGATACTTTTGTATCGATTCGGGTTGATATTGATGACTGGCGCTGGTCTGGGGTGCCTTTTTACCTGAGAACAGGGAAACGTTTGCCGGCGAAATGTTCCGAAGTTGTCGTCTATTTTAAAGAGCCTTCTTTGAATCTGTTTGCTGAATCTTATCAGCAATTGCCCCAGAATAAATTGACCATTCGTTTGCAGCCCGATGAGGGTATTGATATTGACGTCCTGAATAAAGCGCCGGGGCTGGAACATAAACATCGGTTGCAAACGACCAAACTGGATCTGAGTTTTTCTGAAACATTTAATCAAACGCACCTTGCAGATGCGTATGAGAGGTTGTTGTTAGAAGCAATGCGAGGCATTCAGGCACTGTTTGTTCGTCGTGATGAAGTGGAAGAAGCGTGGAAATGGGTGGATTCCATTGTGGATGCATGGGCTGCGGATAATGAACCGCCAAAACCTTATCAAGCGGGTACTTGGGGACCAGTGGCTTCTATTGCCATGATTACCCGTGATGGGCGCTCGTGGAACGAATTTGAGTAACACACTGTCTTTTCCGATTTTTCACTATGATTATCTGACCGCGTTCTGCGGTCAGATCCCATCTGGATTTATACCTTTGTCATTAACAACATCCACTATCTGTCAATAGAAAATTGCTTTTTATATCTATTTATGCTAGAAATACTTTAATCTATTACACATAAATATGAGGATTCTTAGTCTATCGCACAGTTTCATCGTGTGATGAAAGAATAAAACATCATGAATAGCGCCAAAAGCGTCAACATTCGACATAGTAACAAAATTCAACGTTGTACCCATGTTCTTTTCCTCTCAGCTATCTTATCCAGTGAGCACTATTGGTGCGGCGCCCTTTAGGGCCTTTTCCTGCTAACCGGTTCTTCACCGGTCATTCTTGTTTTGCCAAAATATTTTGCTAACACATTAGTTTAATTCTGACCTTTTGCAGCGGTATTGGCTGCTGATCTTATTGGTATCTATAGCTTGATATCTTGGCATGCTTATCAGTATGTTCAGGAGAAAAAAATGATTTATTGGATATTTCTTGCACTGGCGATTGTGGCAGAAGTGATTGGCACACTGTCAATGAAACAAGCCAGCGTTTCAGGTGATTTTACAGGCATGATCGTGATGTACACTATGATCACCACTTCTTATGTTTTTCTGGCCATTGCGGTGAAAAAGGTCGCATTAGGTGTGGCTTATGCATTGTGGGAAGGGATCGGGATCCTGTTTATTACTACTTTTAGTGTATTGTGGTTCAACGAGTCACTGTCATTGATGAAAATGGCTGGACTGGCATCATTAATAGCCGGGATTATTTTAATCAAGATGGGGGCGAAGAAAGCGCAAGGCGATGGAACAAATGCATTCGGCAAGCAAGCCAAGGAGGCATGATATGCTAACTCAATTCGAATGGTGGCACGGCGCGTTTCTGGCTCTCGCGGTTGTTTTGGAAATTCTGGCCAATATTTTATTGAAATTATCCAACGGATTTCAGCGCGTTTGGATCGGCCTTTTATCCCTGGTCGCTGTTTTGGGGGCATTCAGTGCATTGGCGCAGGCGGTGAAAGGCATTGAACTCTCTGTCGCTTATGCATTATGGGGGGCGTTCGGGATTATTGCCACGGTTGCCGCAGGCTGGATCATGTTTAATCAACGTCTGAATTTTAAGGGATGGGGTGGTATCATACTGTTATTGATTGGTATGATTATGATTAAGATGGCTTAATCTCTGCGCCCCATACCTTAAATTTCATTGAGTGAATTTTTTCCAAAAGGGCATTGAACGAGCGATAACGTGTTCAATGCCCTTTTGGACGACTGTTTATAAAGCCGCGATGATTTTAATCTCTACTTTATATTTTGGATCCATCAATGCCGCCTGAACGGTGCAGCGAACGGGAGCACTTCCTGCCACAACCCAGGCATCCCAGGCGGTATTCATGCCGGCAAAATCGGCCTTATCGGCCAGAAAAATCGTCGCATCTAAGATCTTACTTTTATCTGAACCAAGACGATATAACAGAGAGTCAATGGCTGCCAGGGTATCCGATGTTTGTTCGATGATATCACCATCAAGTTTTTCCGGCACACTGGTATAATAGATGGTGTCATTGTGAATGACCGCTTCTGACCAACGGGTATCCGGATCAATGCGTTCAATAGTCATTAAATCTCCTGTTAATTTATACAGTTTTTTGCTGAATTGGGTAGTTATTACAACCCAGTATTGGCATAATTCTGTCACATTTTATTGAAAGAGACAGTCTGTGTCAGACGATTTTGCAAAGAATGGCCTACTGGCCAAAGCCATACCCGGTTTTAAGCCGCGCGATGCTCAGCGAGAAATGTCGTCGGCCATTACTGTTGCGATTGAAAAGCAGCAACAATTGGTTGTGGAAGCGGGGACGGGAACCGGCAAAACATTTGCTTATTTAGTCCCGGCTTTGCGCTCCGGTAAAAAAGTGATTATTTCCACGGGTTCTAAAGCGTTGCAGGATCAGCTCTACAATCGGGATCTGCCTACGATTGTCAATGCGTTAGATTTTACGGGTAATCTGGCCTTATTGAAAGGGCGTTCAAATTATCTATGCCTTGAACGCCTTGAACAGCAGTCAATGGGCCATACTCAGATGGAAGCGGAAATATTAGCGCAAGTCATCAAATTAAAGCATTGGTCAGCTCATACAGACGATGGCGATATCAGTCGTTGCCATCAAGTGGCGGAGGACAGTACCGTCTGGCCGTTGGTCACCAGTACCAATGACAATTGTCTTGGTAGTGACTGTCCCTGTTATCAGGAATGTTTCGTTTTAAAAGCTCGTCGAAAAGCGCTGGAAGCGGATATTGTCATTGTTAACCATCATCTCTTTATGGCTGATAGGGTCGTTAAGGATAGCGGGTTTGGTGAATTGATCCCGCAGGCTGATGTTGTGATTTTTGATGAGGCTCACCAAGTTCCCGATATTGCCAGTCAATACTTTGGTCAGCAATTAAGTAGCCGTCAGTTGATGGATTTATCGCGTGATATCATCATGGCTTACCGTATCGAAGTTCGTGATCAAGCACAATTGCAGAAAAGTGCCGATCGTCTCAGCCAGAGTGCCCAAGATTTTCGTCTGGCACTGGGGGAAAGCAGCTATCGGGGCAATTTGCGTGAGGCCTTGCGACAGCAACCCGTTCAACGGGCGTTAGTTCGATTGGATGATGCTCTTGAACTTTGTTATGACGTGATGAAGCTCTCGTTGGGGCGTTCAGCTATGCTGGATGCCGCTTTTGAACGGGCAACCCTTTATCGTCATCGTCTTAAACGTCTGATTGATGTTAACATACCCGATTACAGTTATTGGTTTGAAAGTTATGGTCGGCATTTTTTGTTGGCACTCACCCCTTTATCTGTCTCTGATAAATTTAGCGAGATGATCCGTGAACAATCGGGTTGTTGGGTTTTTACATCGGCAACATTGTCGGTGAATGAACAGCTAGACCATTTCACTGAACGTTTGGGATTGAAACAGGCTCGAACGTTACTCCTGCCCAGCCCGTTTGATTATCAACGTCAAATGTTATTGTGTGTGCCGCGTTATTTACCCTCACCGAATCAAAGTGGCGGGGCAAAATGGTTGGCTCGGATGCTTAAGCCGTTAATTGAAAGCAATCAAGGACGTTGTTTTTTCCTCTGTACTTCTCATCAAATGATGCGCAGTTTGGCTGAAGAATTTCGCGCCAATATGACATTGCCAGTATTGGTACAGGGGGAGACGAGCAAAACACAACTGCTGTCGCAATTTATTTCGGCGGGTAATGCCTTGCTGGTGGCGACAGGCAGTTTTTGGGAAGGTGTTGATGTTCGTGGTGATGCGTTATCCTGCGTTATTATTGATAAATTACCATTTACAGCCCCGGATGATCCCTTGCTTAAGGCGCGTATCGAGGATTGCCAGATTAAGGGAGGGGATTCTTTTAACGAAGTTCAACTTCCCGATGCGGTGATTGACTTGAAACAGGGGGTTGGACGGCTGATCCGCGATATTGATGATTATGGTGTCGTGGTGATTTGTGACAATCGGTTAGTTATGCGCCCATACGGTGAGGTTTTTCTGAATAGTTTGCCTCCCGCATCTCGCACCCGTGATTTATCAAAAGCGATAGCATTTCTGAAATCACGGCCATCAAAGTCAGTATAAATAAGCAGAATCAAGAAAATAGTCGGGATGAAATTGTCGGGGCGATGACGTTGGGGCTATGGTAATATAGCCCCTTGTTTCGAATTCTATTCTTGCCGGAGTTAAGGCATGTCCACGCGGATTTTAGCTATTGATACTGCAACTGAAGCTTGTTCTGTTGCACTTTGGAATGACGGTGCTATTGAGGCACAGTTTGAAATTTCCCCACGAGAGCATACCCAACGTATTTTGCCCATGGTGCAGAAGGTATTATCGAAAGGTCATGTGAGCCTGCAACAATTGCATGCGTTAGCATTTGGGCGCGGGCCGGGCAGTTTTACAGGGGTGCGGATTGGTGTTGGTATCGCTCAAGGTCTGGCATTAGGGGCTGAGTTGCCAATGATCGGTGTTTCTTCTTTGAAAACGATGGCGCAGGGAAGCTTTCGTCTGCAAGGCGCAACAAGCGTTTTGGTTGCTATTGATGCACGAATGGGAGAAGTTTATTGGGGGCAGTACAGCCGTGACTCTCAGGGGGAATGGCAAGGCGATGCAACGGAAGCTGTTTTGAAACCTGAACAGGTGCGTGAGATAATGAACGCCTTGTCCGGTGAATGGGCGATTGCTGGAACCGGGTGGGAAGCCTATCCTCAATTATTGGACAGTCATTTAACGCTGACTGCAAGCCATATTACTTTACCTCATGCAGAAGATATGTTGCCACTGGCCGCTCAGATGTGGAAAGCCGGGGAAGTGACGGCGGTTGAACATGCTGAACCTGTTTATCTGCGTAATGAAGTCAGCTGGAAAAAATTGCCGGGCCGTTAAGCGAATTCTGTCCGGTAAAATAAAATTTAGGCCTTTTCTTCTGAGAAAGCCACCATTGCCAAATTAACGCCGATAAGAATCAGTGCTAATAACCATGCTTTTTGTATTGTTATTTTGTCTGCCAAGTCCGGGTATCAATCCTATTCTTAATCATTGTCGCATATTGAGGTATTATTATAACCATTTGGAATAATGGTGGGACTTTAAGTCAAAAATTAGTAAACCGATGTATCATCAGTTAATGATAAATATAATGATTAATAATTTAAGCAATCTGTTGATAAATAACAATAAACACACAGGCGGCAAAAGCTGCCTTATTTTTTTGCTCTCATTGATGATATTAATTTAGTGATGTGTATCGCCAACCTGAACATTGTCTCTTTTCAAACTGGTCAGCTGAGTTAATAATTTGTTAAATATATAGATCTGGTTTGTTTTATGGTCAGTGATCACATTGCAATTAGATTTCAGGAGTATTCAACTTGGAAAAAATCTGGCTAAAACATTATCCGGCAGATGTTCCGGCAGAGATCGATCCCGACCGTTATTCGTCGTTGATTGAAATGTTTGAAAATTCTGTGGCGCGTTATGCCGATCAAATCGCATTTATCAATATGGGTGAGGTCATCACTTTCCGTAAACTGGAAGAGCGTAGCCGTGCCTTTGCTGCTTATTTACAGAATGGGCTGGGTCTGAAAAGAGGAGATCGCGTGGCATTGATGATGCCAAACTTACTGCAATATCCCGTAGCACTGTTTGGTATTCTGCGGGCGGGCATGATTGTTGTAAATGTTAACCCGCTTTACACCCCGCGAGAACTGGAGCATCAGCTGAATGACAGTGGGACATCGGCCATTGTTATTGTTTCTAATTTTGCCCATACTCTGGAAAAGATCGTTTTCAATACCCAGGTCAAGCACGTTATTTTAACACGCATGGGCGACCAACTTTCCCGCCCGAAAGGAACTCTTGTTGATTTTGTCGTTAAATACGTCAAACGTCTCGTTCCTAAATATCATTTACCGGATGCCATTTCGTTTCGTCGTGCCATGCATCAAGGCTACCGAATGCAGTATGTCAAACCGGAAGTCAAAGGCGGGGATTTGGCGTTTCTGCAATATACGGGGGGAACGACGGGGGTAGCCAAAGGGGCCATGTTGACCCACCACAATATGTTGGCAAACCTTGAACAGGCCAGAGCGTGTTATTCTCCGTTAATGAAGGTTGGGCAAGAGATAGTAGTAACCGCATTGCCGTTGTACCATATCTTTGCTTTGACAGTGAATTGCCTGTTTTTCATTGAACTGGGTGGGCAAAATCTGCTGATTACCAATCCCCGCGATGTCAATGGCACAGTCAAAGAGTTGTCACGTTATCGTTTTACTGCGCTCTCTGGCGTTAACACGCTATTCAATGCCTGGTTGAATAACCCCGAATTCCAGAAGTTAGATTTCTCCTCATTGCGTTTGTCTGTCGGCGGCGGTATGGCTGTGCAAAAAGTCGTGGCTGAAAAATGGCAAGATCTGACCGGTTGTCATTTACTGGAAGGTTATGGATTGACAGAATGTTCGCCGCTGGTTGCAGCGAACCCGCATAACTTGACCACTTACAGTGGTAGCATTGGTTTTCCTGTTTCTTCAACAGAAATCAAGTTGATTGGGGATGATGGTCATGAAGTTCCGCAAGGGGAAGTGGGGGAAATGTGGGTTCGTGGGCCACAGGTCATGAAAGGTTACTGGAACCGTCCTGATGCAACAGATGAAGTATTGAAAGACGGTTGGCTGGCAACAGGAGATATTGCCAGAATAGATGACCATGGCTTTTTCCACATTGTTGACCGGAAAAAAGACATGATTTTGGTTTCAGGATTTAATGTCTATCCAAATGAAGTAGAAGATGTTGTTTCTTCCCATCCTAAAGTGTTAGAGTCGGCAGCAGTGGGCGTTCCGAGTGAAATGTCAGGAGAAACAGTCAAAATATTTGTTGTTCGTAAAGATGCCAGCCTGACTGAAGATGAACTTAAGACGCATTGTCGTCGTTACCTGACGGGATATAAAGTGCCGAAATTTATTGAATTCCGCAATGAATTGCCAAAATCCAATGTCGGTAAGATCTTGCGTAAAGAATTGCGCAATGAAGAATTGGCAAAAGTGAATAATACTCATAGTTGATCGTGTTTGTTACTGTATCCCCACTGATTTTACATAGAGGCAGTTAAACAGCGCCGGTTTTTACCGGCGTTGTTGTGCATATCTGATGAATGGCTAAGAGAATGATGTTTTGAATTATCAGCTGATTACCACCGATGCCCAATTGCAGTCGATCTGTGAACGGGCAAAGCAACACGCAAGCATTGCACTAGATACTGAATTTGTACGTACACGGACGTACTATCCCCAATTAGGGTTGATACAACTGTTTGATGGTGAACAGCTTTCTCTGATTGATCCCCTTGAAATTTCACAATGGCAACCCTTTAAGGCGCTATTGACTGATCCAGATGTATTGAAACTTATCCATGCAGGCAGTGAAGATTTGGAGGTTTTTGGTCATAGCTTCCAGTGCTTGCCGGAACCCATGATGGATACTCAGGTCCTGGCTGCATTTATTGGTCACCCGATATCATGTGGATTTGCAACGCTGGTTGCCCAATATTTGCATGTTGAATTGGATAAGAGCGAATCCCGTACTGATTGGCTGGCGCGTCCATTAAGTGAAAAGCAATGCCAATACGCGGCGGCGGATGTCTACTACTTATTACCACTGGCCGATATATTGATCGAAAAGGCAGAACAAGCAGGGTACTTGGATGCGGCAAAGGATGAAAGTGATTTAATATCCCAACGTCGCAAAGAAATACTGAAGCCGGAATCAGCTTATAAAGCTATTGGTAACGCGTGGCAATTACGTCCAAATCAATTGGCTTGTTTGAAAAGGTTGGCTGCATGGCGCTTAAATCAGGCACGTGAACGTAATCTGGCCGTCAATTTTGTGATCCGTGAAGAAAATTTATGGCAGGTTGCTCGTTATATGCCAACGTCTTTGGCTGAACTGGATGCGTTGGGATTGAGTGGTCAGGAAATCCGTTGTCATGGACGTCGATTGCTGGCGATGGTGGCAGAAAGCAGAGATATTCCAGAAGAAGAGTATCCGCCTCAGATTATAAACTTGGTGGATTATCCTGGCTATCGCAATGCATTCAAGGAAATAAAATCATTGGTTACTCAGGTGGGGAGCGCTCATCATCTCAGTGCCGAATTACTGGCTTCCCGTCGTCAAATTAATCAATTACTTTGCTGGCACTGGAAATTAAAATCGTCGACGTATCAACCCGAATTAATCAGGGGGTGGCGTGGTAAGTTGCTGGCCGAACCCATTGTTGACATATTGGCAAACTATTCGTAGTAAAATAAGGGCGTAACAATAATTACAGTCATGCATAAAGGTAAAACATGTTATGTTCGTTTAATTTTTTGATAGATACATGATCAACAAAGGAAGTTACGTCTGAAAATTAAATCGGGATACGAAGGTATCCCGATTGATGATTATTGAAAAATCACTTTCTTAAATTAAATAGCCTCATTGAATACGGTTATTTTGGCGATTCTTCAATCTCAGGTAAGGTGACATTAAGTTCTAATACAGAAATATCATCATTTTTTTGTTCAAATTGGACAGAAAGCATGTCTGGATCAATTTGGACATATTTACAAATTACAGCCAAGATATCCCGTTTCATTTCCGGCAAATAGGCAGGCTCAGAGTCACCACGGCGTCGTTCTGCCACGATGATTTGTAGTCGCTCCTTGGCGATATTGGCTGTCGATTTTTTTCTCGACAGGAAGAAATCTAACAAAGCCATGCGTTACCCCCCAAACAGGCGTTTTAAAAAACCCTTTTTTTCTTCTTCGATGAAACGGAAAGGCCGTTCTTCACCGAGTAAACGTAAAACCGTATCTTCGTATGCTTTACCTGCGTCAGAATCTTGATCCAAAATAACGGGTTCGCCCTGGTTGGATGAACGTAAAACACTTTGATCTTCTGGAATAACACCAAGCAAAGGGATACGCAAAATGTCCAATACATCTTCCATGCTAAGCATATCACCGCGATTCACGCGTCCCGGATTATAACGTGTCAGCAGGAGATGTTCCTTGATAGGTTCAATGCCTTGCTCTGCCCGGCGTGATTTTGATGCCAGGATGCCTAAAATACGATCTGAGTCACGAACAGAAGACACTTCCGGGTTTGTTGTAATAATGGCTTCATCGGCAAAGTAAAGCGCCATCAATGCGCCGCTCTCAATACCCGCAGGTGAGTCACAGATAATGAACTCAAATCCCTGTTTATCCAGCTCATTTAGGATCTTATCGACCCCCTCTTTGGTGAGGGCTTCTTTATCACGGGTTTGGGAAGCGGGCAGGATGTAGAGATTCTCTGTGCGCTTATCTTTAATAAGGGCTTGATTCAAACTGGCATCACCTTGAATAACGTTGACGAAGTCAAAAACGACTCGGCGTTCACAGCCCATGATGAGGTCAAGGTTTCGTAAACCGATATCAAAATCGATCACAACAGTTTTTTTTCCTTTTTGGGCGAGGCCGGTAGCAATGGCCGCGCTTGAAGTGGTTTTGCCAACGCCACCTTTACCCGATGTAACAACAATAATGCGTGCCATGAAGCGATTCCTTGTTATAAGGGCTAGACTAAAGTTTCAATAGTTAATTCATTGTTCACCAGACGTAATTTTGCGGCTTTACCAACAAAATGGTCTGGAATTTTTTCGCTGAGCCAATATTGACCGGCAATAGAGGTGAGTTCAGCGTTTAAATGGGTGCAGAAAATCTGGCTTTCTTGATCGCCAGATGCTCCTGCTAATACTCGTCCACGCAACACACCATATATATGAATATTTCCATCAGCGATTAATTCTGCACCAGCACTCACATTATTTGTCACAATAAGATCACTGTTTGGTGCATAAATTCTTTGTCCCGAACGGACAGGTGTATTAATTATACGAGTTTTTTTAAAAATAGGTTCAGTCGGTTTATTTTCCTCAGGAAGAACCTTCTGACTTTTACCTTCTTTTAATAAAGGCAGTCCAGATGTTAACGCAATTTTGCGTTGTTCGTCTGCTTGACAACCGCTGATACCCACAATGCGCAACCCAACTGACTCAATAGCCCGGTGGAGTGCGGCAAGATCCGCATCAATGGGGAGTGCAGAGATATTGAGAACAACGGGCGCATTTTTCAGGAATTCAGGCGCTTGTTCCATTTTTTCCTGCATAGCTTTATGAATAACTTCCGGCTGGTCATCATGCAAATGAACGACCGAAAGCGTAAAATTACTGCCTTTTAGCTCAATTGGCGACTGTGACATCGATATTCTGACTCAGCAAGGTTAAGTTTTCCAAAGTAGATTTCCCAAAGTGGTTGTGAGTAACTTAGATAAACATTTTCCGAAAACAGTCTCTGGGAGACGATATTCTTAAATATAATAAGCATGTTATAGTTAGAGAATTATTCAAGCAAGTCGCAGAGTTAATTTAAAAGAGTTTATGACAATGATTTGTGCAATCTACAGAAGTCCAAAACGTGACCAAACATATCTATATATCGAAAAAAAAGGTGATTTTTCGCACGTTCCTGAAGCGCTGTTAAAAACATTTGGCGAACCTCAATTTTCAATGATGATTTCATTATCGGAAAGAAAAAAATTGGCTAACGCTGATATTGAAAAAGTAAAAATCGCATTGAGTGAGCAAGGTTTTTATCTGCAAGTCCCCCCGCCAGTGGAAAGCCTGATTAATGAACATCTGGCTTCAAGCAAACCATCTGGTCAATAAAAATAGCGGGCAATTGCCTGATCCTAAGCAGATTTTGAATTGAGGCTGATTTATGAAATTCATCACTGGGCTCACTTTATTGGCAGCAGCCTTGTTGGTAGGGTGCAGTACATCAAGTGGTAAACCATTGTACAATCAACCCGTTCTGACTTCATTATCCCAAATTGAAGTCAGAACACTGGAACATGATTTTCCACTGAGTTCCCGTGAGCCATCACAGTTTCCTGCTTACGTCACTTTACTGAAACAGCAAGCCGAGGAGAAGGGGATCAGCAAAGAAACCTTGGATCGGGCATTTGCCAATATCCATTTTATTCCGCGTGTCATTAATGCTGATCGTAATCAGCCTGAAAAAAAAGTCACACTGGATGATTACCTGAAACGTGTCTTGCCAGCCTGGAAGATTGAACAGGGCATCAGGCAATATGAAGATAATAAACCATTATTAGACAAAATCGGTCGTGAATATGGTGTGCCCGCCGCCTATATTGTGGCTTTGTGGGGATTAGAAAGTAGCTTTGGTAAAATTCAGGGAAAAGAAGACAGTATTTCGGCATTATCAACGCTGGCGTTTGAAGGGCGTCGGGAAGCGTTTTTTATCAAGCAGCTATTGGCAGCGTTAGTCATCCTTGAGAATCAATATATTAATGACGATCAAACGCTCAAAGGCTCTTGGGCTGGCGCAATGGGGCAAAATCAATTCATGCCAACGTCTTACTTAACGTATGGCGCTGACGGCGATGGCGATGGAAAAATTGATATTTGGAGCAATAAAGAAGATGTTTTTGCCTCAACAGCCAATTATCTGCATAAAGAAGGGTGGCAACCCGGCTTGCCCTGGGGATATGCCATTTCATTACCTGAGGGATTTGATCCCGCATGGGAAGGTATTAAGACTGAACAGGGAAAAACCATTGCGCAATGGCAGGCATTAGGGGTTTCATCCCCCTATTTTGCCAACCTGTCTGAAAAAACCAAAGGTTGGATCGTTATCCCTGATGATCCGGCACAACGGGTATTTTGGGTGACACAAAATTTCCGGACTATCATGCACTGGAATCGTTCTTACTATTTTGCACTGAGTGTTGGTATGATGGCAGACGGTGTGATGCAACGCACTCATTTCCTCGCGCATTGAACATTAAGGTTTGAAGCATCGGGTTTGAAAACAAGAGAAAGGTGAACTGCTATGTACCAGCATCGGGATTGGCAAGGCGTATTGTTGGATTTTCCTGCGAATAAAGTCGTTTGTGTTGGCAGTAATTATGACAAACATAGGCAAGAGATGGATACCCCGTCGACGGCAGAACCGGTGATATTCATCAAGCCTGAAACCGCACTGTGTGATTTGTGTCAGCCTATTTTCATCCCACAGGAATTGGGTGCGGTGCACCACGAAATAGAATTGGCCGTTTTGATTGGTTCGTCCCTCAAAAATGCCAATGAAGAGCGAGTCAGTCAGGCTATTGCAGGCTTTGGCGTTGCGCTGGATTTGACATTGCGTGATTTGCAGCGAGGATTCAAACAATCGGGTCAACCCTGGGAGAAAAGTAAAGCATTTGATAGATCATGCCCGATATCGGGGTTTATTCCCGTAAATGTTTTTGGTGATCCACAAAATGCCCGGCTTTCTTTGGCCGTCAATGGCGAATTGCGCCAAAACGGCAATACGAGTGACATGCTAACGCCTATCATCTCGCTGATTGGCTATATGTCGCGTTTTTTTACCTTACGTCCGGGCGATATCATCTTAACGGGAACGCCCGAAGGTGTAGGGCCATTACAATCTGGTGATGTATTAAACGTTTCGCTCAATGAACATGTTTTGACCACCAGAGTGATTTAACCTCGAGGAATGACAGAAATTATGTCTCAACCTTTCTGGCAGGCAAAAACCTTAGAACAAATGACAGACCAAGAGTGGGAAGCATTATGCGATGGCTGTGGCCAATGCTGCCTGCATAAGTTGATGGACGAAGATACGGATGAAATTTATTTCACTAATGTTGCCTGCAATCAACTGAATATTAAAACCTGCCAGTGCAAGAATTATGAAGATCGTTTCAGATACGAGCCTGATTGCATTAAATTAACCCGCGAAAATATGAATACGTTTGAATGGTTGCCCAAAACCTGTGCTTATCGTCTGATTGGTGAGGGAAAGCGGCTTCTTCCGTGGCATCCATTGATCAGCGGTTCAAAATCAGCAATGCATTCGGAACGCATTTCGGTCAGGCATATTGCTGTGCGTGAAACAGATGTGGTGAGTTGGGAAGATCATATCTTAAACAGACCAGAGTAAATCCTAAATAAGATCAGAAGACTCAAGATGCCTTATTTTCCTTCGCATTGCGGGGGGAAATAAGGCACATGCACGTTGGCCGTTACCGAGAATGCTGACATTGTCATTAATATCGGATTTTTCTCTCGTTTTTCCAACTTTAAATAGTCAAGATAAACTGATAACTTGTTTGTCCAATAGCCAACACAAGACAATAATCAAAACAAGGAAAGAAAAATGGCAAGTTATCTGGTTCGCGTTGAGCTGTATGGTACAGGCTCTGAGGGTTATGAAAAACTGCATAAAAGGATGACAGCGAATCAATTCAGCCAATCTGTCCGTTTTCCTAATGGGAAATGGCACCGCTTACCCAGCGGGACTTATGTTGGACATTCGACGATGGAATCCATTCAGTTAGCAGAAAAAGTCAAATCTATGGCTACGCCCTTTTCGAATCGTGATCCATCAATATTCGTTTGTACCTATAGTAACTGGAGTGCTTCGCTCTACCCCGAAAAACAGCATACTGAATCTGGCTCAGGTGACTGAATCTAACATTTTACGCCCCAAGCATTATCTTATTTTTACAGCAGATTTGCTCATTTTATGCCTGTTGTAATAAATATTGGAATGGAACTTCGGCTGTATACTCAATATATATGAGACACTGTTTGCAATTCGCTTGTCAGACAGTGAAAGCCACTACCGTGCAGCTATGGACGTTTGTTTGATAATGAGGGAAAGTAAAATGAATAACAGATGGATAAGCTACGTAACGTTTGTAGGGGTTTGGGTGACCGTAACATTAACAATTGGCATCATATTGTCGTAAAAAGATAAGAAAAAATTAACGCTAAACCTCGCCTCGGCGAGGTTTTATTATTACCACCACAGACAGGGAGGTTGATCATTATCTGACAATATTCGGGCACGTTTCGCCAGAAATTAACTGCTGAATATTTTGCAAAGTTGTTTCACTGATGCTGGTTAATGCTTCTTCAGTCAAAAATGCCTGGTGACCCGTAAACAGAACATTATGGCAAGAAGATAAGCGCCGGAAGATATCATCTTGAATAACATCATTTGATTTGTCTTCAAAGAATAAATCTCTTTCGTTTTCGTAAACGTCCATGCCCAATGCACCAATTTTTTGTTGTTTCAGTGCATTAATGGCTGCAACGGAATCAATCAGGGCACCTCGGCTGGTATTGATGATCATCACGCCATCTTTCATTTTGCTGAATGCGGTTTCATCCAATAAATGATGATTTTCTGGTGTCATGGGGCAATGCAGAGAAATCACATCAGATTTAGCATATAACGTATCTAAATCCACATATTCTACCCCCATATTCAAGGCATCAGGATTGGGGTAAGGATCATACGCCAGTAAATGCATACCGAAACCGTGCAGGATCCGCAACGTTGCCAGGCCGATTTTCCCTGTTCCGATAATACCGGCGGTACGTTTATACATGTTAAAGCCCGTTAATCCTTCAAGAGAAAAATTGGCGTCACGGGTGCGTTGATAAGCACGATGAATGCGGCGGTTAAGGCATAACATTAATCCAACAGAGTGTTCGGCAACGGCTTCAGGTGAATAAGCGGGTACTCGAACAACTTGAATGCCTAATTCTTTTGCGGCATCCAGGTCGACATTGTTGAACCCGGCACAGCGTAATGCCAAAACTTTGATGCCCATTTCTGCCAATTCTTGCAGCACCTCGCGTCCACCATCATCATTGACAAAAATACAGACGGCATTCGCCCCAGAGGCATTTTTAGCGGTTTGGGGACTTAAGGGAAAATCAAAAAACTCGATATGATAGCCAAAACCAAGTTTTTGGTTGAGCATTTCAAAATGCTTACGGTCATACTGCTTGGTACTGTAAACAACCAACTTCATAACAACATCTCCACTATACAAATAACGATAGAATCATCGAGCCATTCATTAACGCCACTTTGCTGCAAAACCGCCTGTAATAAAAGCCTGATATGAGATTATCATAACAGGAAGTTATTCTTAGGTTGAAATAACGGGAGAAAAATGGGCCAGTCAGGTGGTTGCAACTGGTATCAAGCTACGGCCTTTTCTGGTGAGGTGTATGCCATTTTTGCTATCATCTCATCCAACATTTCACGGGTATTCTGATGTGTTTGATTGGCGGATTCGGCTCCCAACGCTAAACCTTCAGCAAAGACAAATTCCACTTCGGTAATACCGATAAATTTGAGGAAAATACGTAAATAAGGGGTCATCATATCTGTTGCACTATCTTTATAAATGCCTCCGCGACTGGTCAAAATGATTGCGCGTTTGCCTTTCAGTAACCCTTCAGGACCTGCTTCAGTGTAATGGAAAGTCACACCTGCACGGGCAATCAGATCAAAATAGTTTTTGAGTTGGGTAGGGATAGAAAAATTATACATTGGTGCTGTGATCACAATAACATCGTGTGCTTTTAACTCTGTAATCAGTGCATCTGACAGCGCTAATGCTGATTGCTGGCGTTCTGTTAATGCAGCACCACTGGGACGCAACGCATTGACTAATTCCCCATCCAGTACCGGAATCGGGTTGTCAGCCAGATCACGTATCGTGACATTATTTCCTGAATGGCCTGCTAAGTACTGTTCAACAAAATAATCTGCCAGTTTATTACTTTGGGAATATTGGGCCAGAATGCTGGATTTCAGAACCAGAACTTTACTCATTCTCTACTTCCTCAGTGAGCTGTAACACGAGCTATCTTAAGGACGATTCATTTTATCGATCCTCGGGTTTGTGAAGTCGATTTTAAATAGCATTATTGTTCAATAACCAGCTAAATATTTTGAGTTATTCATTCAAATGGACTGAATTTCGGATTAACAGCCAATAAAGCGAGAATCTGATGAGGCAGAGGCGAGATCGGAAGTACATGGCATTGCACAAGATATGTTACACTTCTATGATTTAAATCATAAAGAACCATCCTCTGAGCCTGCAAAGACAGCGCTACTCAGTTAAAAAACGTCACAAGGATTTATCACGTGGAATCATCTTTGACAGCACCAATCGCTGAATTATTCGCTGAACTTGATCACCTACCACTGCGCGATCAGTTCCGGTTAAGAAAACGTCTGCATGGAGCCGCAAAAATTAAGAATCAGGGCGCTTTGCAGGCTGTAGCACAAACCATTGCTGCGGATATTACTGCTGCAAAACAGAAAGTCCGGGTTCGTGAGGCCGCATGTCCTGCGATTCAATACCCTGACGCTTTACCGGTCAGTCAGAAAAAAGACGATATTTATAAAGCGATCAGGGATAACCAGGTGGTTATCATTGCCGGGGAAACCGGTTCAGGTAAGACGACTCAGATCCCTAAAATCTGCCTTGAATTGGGACGAGGGGTTAAGGGGCTGATTGGCCATAGCCAACCTCGTCGTTTGGCGGCTCGTTCAGTGGCTAATCGTATTGCAGACGAACTGGAAACGCCCCTTGGCTCAACAGTCGGCTATAAAGTGCGTTTTCATGATCAGGTCAGTGAAAATACGTTGGTCAAATTGATGACTGACGGTATTTTGTTGGTAGAATTGCAGCAAGATCGTTTGTTATTGCAATATGATACGTTAATTATCGATGAAGCCCATGAACGCAGTTTGAATATTGATTTTATCCTCGGTTATCTGCGTCAGTTACTGCCAAAACGCCCTGATCTGAAAATTATTATTACTTCTGCAACCATTGATCCTGAACGTTTTTCTCGTCATTTTCATCATGCACCGATTATTGAAGTTTCAGGGCGTACTTATCCCGTTGAAGTGCGTTATCGTCCGGTGGCGGGAGATGATAATGACAGTGATCGTGATCAGCTCGAAGCCATTATTGATGCAGTGGATGAGCTAGGACGTGAAAGTGCGGGCGACATCCTGGTGTTTATGAGTGGTGAGCGAGAAATTCGTGATACGGCAGATGCGCTGAGTAAACAAAATTTCCCACATACCGAAATTCTGCCACTTTTTGCCCGGTTATCTAACAGTGAACAGAATCGAATTTTTCAGTCTCATGTTGGGCGCCGTATTATTTTGGCAACGAACGTGGCGGAAACCTCATTGACAGTCCCCGGCATCAAATACGTGATCGATACGGGATTTGCACGTATTAGCCGCTACAGCTATCGAACCAAAGTGCAACGTTTGCCGATAGAGCCAATATCACAAGCCTCCGCTAACCAGCGAAAAGGGCGCTGTGGTCGTGTTTCAGACGGGATTTGTATTCGTCTTTATTCGGAAGATGATTTTTTATCTCGCCCGGCATTCACTGATCCTGAAATTCTGCGCACCAATCTGGCTTCCGTTATTTTACAAATGACTGCTATCGGATTGGGTGATGTCAGTGCATTTCCGTTTGTTGAAGCACCTGATAAACGCAATATTCAAGATGGAGTTCGTTTATTGGAAGAGTTGGGGGCAATTGATCCCGAGTCGTTGTCCGCTGGAACCTATCGATTGACGCCAATGGGACGACAACTGGCTCAACTGCCTATCGATCCCCGTCTGGCTCGTATGGTGTTGGAAGCCAAGGCGCATGGGTGCGTTCGTGAAGTCATGGTTATTACTTCCGCGCTATCGATTCAAGATCCACGCGAAAGGCCATTGGAAAAGCAGCAAGCTTCAGATGAAAAACACCGGCGTTTTGCGGACAAGGATTCAGACTTCATCGCGTTCTTGAAATTGTGGGATTTTCTGGAAGAACAGCAAAAAGCGCTTTCCAGCGCTCAATTCCGCAAACTTTGCCGTCAAGATTACCTGAACTATCTTCGTGTGAGAGAATGGCAGGATATCTACACTCAGTTGAGACAAGTTGTAAAAGAAATAGGTTTGCCCATTAACCGTCAGGACGCTGATTATCGCAGTATTCACCTTGCCCTGCTGACCGGATTATTATCCCATATTGGCCAGAAAGATACCGATAAACAGGAATATACGGGAGCACGCAATGCGCGTTTTTCTGTTTTCCCCGGTTCCGGTTTATTTAAAAAACCGCCTAAATGGGGGATGGTTGCTGAATTAGTGGAAACCAGCCGCCTGTGGGGACGGATTGCTGCCCGGATCGAACCGGAATGGATAGAGCCGCTGGCTGCTCATCTCGTCAAAAAACACTATAGTGAACCACACTGGCAGAAGTCTCAGGGCGCGGTGATGGCAACTGAAAAAGTGACCTTGTATGGCTTGCCCATTGTGACAGGGCGTCTGGTTAATTACAGCCAAATCGATCCTATGCTGTGCCGTGAATTGTTTATCCGTCATGCGCTGGTGGAAGGGGACTGGCAAACCCGGCATTCTTTTTTCCGTGCTAATTTGAAATTGCGTGAAGAAGTCGAAGAACTGGAACATAAATCTCGCCGACGGGATATCCTGGTGGATGATGAAACTTTGTTCAGTTTTTATGATCAGCGAATTGGCAAAGACGTTGTTTCATCACGTCATTTTGATCGCTGGTGGAAAGTGGCCAGTCAAGATCAACCGGAATTGCTTAATTTTGAAAAGAGCATGTTGATCAAAGGTGATGCAAACAACGTCAGTGCGTTGGATTATCCGAATTACTGGTATCAGGATAATTTGAAATTCCGCTTGAGTTACCAATTTGAGCCGGGAACTGATGCGGACGGTGTGACGGTGCATATTCCTTTAGCGGTATTGAATCAGGTTAAGAATGAAGGATTCGATTGGCAAATACCAGGCATTCGCTATGAATTGGTTGTGGCGTTGATTAAATCACTCCCCAAACCAATCCGCCGTAATTTTGTTCCGGCGCCTAATTATGCGCAAGCCTTTCTGGAGCGGGTGACACAACCTCAGATGCCTTTGCTGGATAGTCTTGAGAAAGAGTTACGCCGCATGACGGGCGTGACAGTGTCACGAGATGACTGGCAATGGGAACAAGTTCCTGATCATCTAAAGATCACATTCCGTATTATTGCTGAAAAAAGAACAGGTGAGAAAAACAAACCGTTAGCGGAAGGCAAGGATCTGTCAGCATTGAAACTGCAATTAAAAGAAAAAGTTCAAGAAACCCTTTCGGCGGTTGCAGACGATGGCATAGAACAACGTGGATTGCATATCTGGAGCTTTGGTGAATTACCTGAATGTTATGAGCAGAAACGCGGAGGCTATTCCGTTAAGGCATTTCCGGCATTGGTGGATGAGAAAGAGAGCATTGCAATTAAATTGTTCGAAACAGAAGCTGAACAGCACAATGCTATGTGGCAAGGAACTCGTCGGTTGTTATTGCTGAATATTCCATCACCGATTAAATACCTGCATGAAAAATTACCGAACAAATCCAAACTTGGGCTGTATTTCAATCCATATGGCAAAGTGTTGGATTTGATTGATGATTGTATTGTTTGTGGTGTTGATAAGTTGATCGCAAAAAATGGGGGGCTGGCTTGGAATGAACAAACATTTGCTTGCTTGCAGGATAACGTGCGCGCGGATTTGAATGATGCTGTGGTTGAAATTGCTAAACAAGTCGAGCAGATCCTGACAACGGTCTTTAATATCAACAAGCGCTTGAAAGGGCGGATTGATATCTCTCTTGCACTGGCATTATCGGATATTAAAGAACAAATTTCTGGCCTGGTCTTCAATGGATTTGTCACTTCCCATGGTTGGAAACGTTTGACGGATGTTCTGCGTTATTTGAATGGAATTGAGCGGCGATTGGAAAAATTGGCAGTAGATCCTAATAAAGATAGGGTACATATGAGCCGGATTGAGCATATTCAAAACCAATGGCAACACTGGCTGGCAAAACTCTCTCTCCAGCAGAAGCAACTGCCGGAAGTGAAAGAAGTGCGTTGGATGATTGAAGAGCTTCGGATTAGCTTATTTGCGCAGCAATTAGGTACCGCATACCCCATATCAGACAAGCGTATTTTACAGGTAATGGAAAATATCGCATCGTGATAGGTCTAGAGCTGTAATCCAATGAGAGTTATAGCCTTAATGATATGTTTTAGCATGAAAATTTTGTTTTGAGAAAAAGCGGCCAATATTTTTATTGGCCGCTTTTTTAAGGCATGATTAACCACAACTAAAATTAGTTACAACATACTTTTAATGCTACAATATTTGCCACGACCAAAATACTTCCGCGAGTAGCAAGCTTTCATTTTGCCAGGGGTGACGGGCAGGATTGACAAATTTCAATTGCTTTTTTTATGCAATTAATGATAAATCAATGGATTAGGTAATTAACAATAAGGGTTAGAGAAATATGTTCTTTTGATAATCGCTCATTTAGAGAATGGAAAAACATCTTTAACATAAATGTAGATTCTTTTTTCATGGCAGCTAAGGCCATAAAAATGAACTTAACGTCCTCATTTAAGGATATTTAATGGATATCAAATTTATTATAAGCGCCTTATTAGTAAATTTACCGTTAGCCTTATCTCCCGGGCCAACTAACATCCTTTGCCTGAGTTTATCTTCGAGTCAAGGCTTTAAAAAAACATTGAATTTTATAGCTGGCCTTCAAGTCCTGCCATTTATTTATTCTCTTATAGTTGCCATTGGTGCAGAGGAAATACTGAGTAAATTTAACAATATATCGATGGTGGCTAAGGTAATTGGTAGTTTATATATGCTATATTTGGCCATCAGCATGATCCGGTCAGATGGCTCTATTGAGAGAAGGAAAGAGGTTAAGGGTGGATTTTTTCATGGGATAATGGCTCAAGCATTAAACCCTAAGAACATTACAATAATAATAACAGTATATTCACTCTTTTCCAAAGAGGCAGAAAACCATTTATATGGAATAGTCCTGGCAGTAATAATAACTCTTTGTAACTTACTGTCCCACCTAACATGGAGTTTTACTAGTCAGATGATATTAAGAAACAAAAATAATTTTTTTAATAATCATCAAGACAAAATATTTGGTGTTCTATTATTGCTAGCCATAATATTATTATGGGTATAGTCACTTTCCTGCTTTTTTTCTAAACTAACCCCTTGGTACACCCAAGGGGGGTCAAAAGAAAGCCTTCCTTCTGGGGGGCTTTTTCTTCCATATCACATACTCATACCACCGCACCTGTGTGATCGTGACTGCGTTGTTCAGTTGGGCTGCTGATGTGGATTGGAGCTACATTATATCGGCACGCTATTCCTAATCTATTTAGTGCATTCATCATAATAGTTAACCACTCAATTGCAGCGACCTGCGTATCACTCCATAATTCTGCTGCTTTTTGATAAATATCATCTGGGATATGATCATTTTGTATTTCTGTTATCGCCTCGACTAACATCAGCGCTGCCCGTTCTTTTTCTGTGAAATATTCTGTTTCTTGCCATGCCATAAGCAGGGCAACTTTATCAATAGATTCATCCTGCTGTAGGGCATCTCTGGTATGCAATCTGATACAATATGCACATCCGTTAATCTGAGAGATACGCAATTTTAATAGATGGCAGAACCCTTCAGTAATTCCGACAGATAAAGCGGCTTTATCTATTTCAGCACTGACTGATAGCAGTTGCTGATAAATATCAGGGAACGTTTTTGCTAAAGAAATACGTGTCATAATGCTTTCCTTTTAACTTTTCATTAGGTAAGGATTATCATAAAGCAGATAGGTTTCACTTTCTGACACCTTTTTTAAGGATCTACGATGAAAAAAACTGTGTTATTGCAACAGATGCAACTTTTTTTACAGGGCAGGCAGAAAGTGACCTTAAATGAACTTATGCAGGAATTTAATTTATCCCGCAGTAGTGTTTTACGCTATATATCTGCTTTAGAAGAACTGGGTGTTCCTTTATACTCTGAGCGGGGAAGGAACGGAGGCTATGTTATTGCCCCGACATACCGGTTAACTCCGGTCAGGTTTAGTGCGGATGAGATTCATGCGATGTTATTTGCTATTTCAGGTATGCATGTTTTGCAATCCACGCCTTTCAACCTGCAATTTCGCAGTATTTCGGAAAAGCTAAAGCAGGTTCTGCCCCATGATGAAAAATTGAGGGAAGATAAATTGCGTAAGCACTTAGGTATACGTACTGTAAAGCAGATCAATCCGATCAGAAAACTGGATATGTTGCTAAACCATATTCTGCAACAGGAAAATCTGGAGATAACTTATCATAACGAAACGATTTTTATTTATCCTATTGCAATGTGGTTTGAAGCCGGAAAATGGTTTTTAGCGCTGTTTGATTATGAGAAACAAGATTTACGGGTATTGCGTTGTAACGAAATCCAATCATTTCGTCCGACGACAAAGTCATTAATTGTTCCTGAAAATGTTCGACTTACGGATTTTAATCTGTTTAGTTTCGATCAGCTAAGGCAGAAAGAACAGCAACATTATTTTCAGATTAAAATAAAAAAATCAGGTATTGAGCATTATCACGGAAAACCATTCTCACATATTTTTCTGCAATTAACTGATGATAATAGTGCGTTAATATCGGGTCCTTATCATAAGGAAGAGCTTGGCTATCTGTTGGATTATATCAATGGATTCTCTCAGCATTTGATTGATATTCAACCAGAAAAATTGAAGCGCATGTATATTGATGAGATTAAAGTACGTTTGCATCAGTTGAAGTAAATGCGTTGCTGAGAAAAAAGCCTCTCTTTATAGAGGCTTTTTTTAGAATCTTATATTTTCTTACCTTCATACTTACCAACATAAACGTTCATGCCACAGACATATAGTTTTTTAAAGCCTTTTAAATACCATTTGATGCCATTTTCATTACGTACATCAAGAAAGACAATGCCCTCTTTAACAAGATATTTAGTATATATGCCATTATTATCTAGTTCAGGAGAAGAATGGCAATTATTCCAGGGGATATCTGTGTTCGCTGATGCAGTTCCAATCCACCCAGTTAATGAAATAACTGCCGCTAATATTACACCTGCAAATGATTTATTAAACATAAAAAACTTCCTTTAATGGTTTTAGGGTTTTCAGATTAAATGTATTAATTATAAAATTGCTAAAGCACGATAAATCTAAATTGTTACTTGGCAATATTACAATTTTAAAATTTATAAACTGACTATGTTTTTATATTCTGGATTAGAAACTTAATTTCTATTACCATAATTTATGGTTAATAATAACCCTCTTGTTTCTCACGCAAGTAAAATAAATTATTTATAATTAAACCGCAATTCACTATAACGAATTTGATTTAATGTTGTTTAATAATTAATTATATTGAAATATAAGAAAACGACTTTTCAATAATGATGAATGTAGATATTAAAGAAGGGATATTATAAAAATAATGGATACTATAAATTTGATTCATCCCAAGATACCGATATCACCTGTTATCAATATGCAAGGGTTAAGCCGTGTTTATCAACCTAGAGGGGAGGGCGAAATATCGGTTCTGAAAAATATCACAGCACAAATTTTTGCCGGTCAGAGTTGTGCTATTGTTGGGGCATCGGGATCAGGTAAAAGCACATTACTGAATATTCTCGGTCTGCTGGGTAAACCCACTTCGGGGAAATATTTTCTTTGTGGTGTTGATATGTCAAAAGCAGATGCTGAGCTTCGTGCCAGAATGCGCAATAAAGAAATTGGTTTTGTTTTTCAGAGTTTTCATTTATTGGCCGGAATGACAGCGACAGAGAATGTTGCTCTGCCGCTTCTTTATCGTGGTATTTGTGCCTCACAAGCTCATAAGATCGCCAGAGAAAAACTGCATTTGGTGGGGCTTTCACACCGTGCCGGACATTATCCGGCAGATTTATCCGGCGGGCAGCGTCAGCGAGTGGCTCTCGCCAGAGCATTAGTCGGAGAACCTTCATTACTGTTGGCTGATGAACCGACCGGGAATCTGGATCAACAGACAGCAGAAGAAATTTTATTGCTGCTTTCTTCTCTTCACACCGACAACGCGATGACGCTGGTCGTAATCACCCATGATGCTATGGTCGCAAATCATATGCAGTGTGAATTACGCATGATTGATGGGCGGTTGCATGAAATCAGAGGAATGACAATGCATGCATGATAAAAGCCAGCTCAGTAATTATTCCCGTAGAAACTACGGCATGTCGGCATTAATGATGTGGAGAGGAGCCTGGCGTAATTTAATGGCAACAGGGAAAAGTTCTTTGCTTGCTTTATCGGGGATTGCTATTGGTTGTGCGTCTATTGTGGCATTTGTGAATACCGGACATAACGCCACACTGGCCGCGTTAAAGATGTTCAGCGGGCTGGATATCAACGTTATTACAGTAAACCTGAACTCCTATAATCATGGGGTTGATAGTGAGTCACTTAACATGGCCGATCTGACAACGGCTATTCCCAGTTTATCTTCAACAGCACCGTGGATCTATTCTCCTTCTTCCGGGAGATATAACGGGAAAGCAGAAACATTTACTGTGATAGGTTCTTCTGCGGAACTTGAAGACGTTATGCAACTGCGACTGCGTTATGGCCGATTTATTTCTGATTATGATCGGCATTCTCCTTATCTGGTCATTGGCAACGAAGTCGCTGTTACCCTTGGTGAAGGGGATGCATCCCGTGTACTTGGCAAGCAGATCCAGCTTGGTAATCATTTATACACCGTCATTGGCATTTTCGATGTAAAAGGGCAAAACCCCATCTTTCCTTTTTCGCTGGATTCGGTCGTGGTTGCTCCTATTAAGGCCATGCGTAAAATATCGTTTAATACTGATCTGAATGGCATCATCGCCCGTACCACCACAACCACAACCACAGAAACCGATGCGAAAGATTTATTGGCGTTGCTCAAGCGCAAGTTTCCAGCGGTTGACATGAGTGTTCAGGTTGCTCAACAACTACTGCAAGGGCAGACAGAACAAAGTAAAACCTTTTCTTTTATGTTGATCGGGTTGGCGGGGATTTCGCTGCTCACCGGCGGTATTGCAATTTCAAATGTGATGCTGATGAATGTTTCGGCCCGGCGAAAAGAGATTGGGTTGCGGATGGCTTTAGGGGCAAGAACTCAGGATATCCGGCGTCTTTTTTTGTATGAAGCGGTGGCACTGACGTTTGCCGGCGCAATCCTTGGTGCACTAGTCGGTGTCATCGTCGCCTTTCTTTTTGTTGTTTATTCTGGCGGGTCATTTTCTCTGGCGCCTTTATCTATGCCGTTAGGCATAGGGAGCTCAATCTTGGCAGGACTTATCTCCGGCTTTTATCCCGCACATAAAGCCTCTCAAATGGAACCGGTACAGGCATTACGTGATGATTAAACAATATTTCCTTTATAGCTCTCTGACTTTGTTCTTCTGTTTTTCTCAAACAGGAATCTCTGCATCTGAACAGGGACGATTAGCTTTAGCAAAACCTGCTGACAGTCTGAGCCGGGAAACGTCTGAAGAAGTGATCGGCCTGTCGTTGAGTGACGCGATATCGCTTGGTTTAAGGAATAACTACGCAATCCGCAGTATTTATCTGGATCGCATCGCCCAAAAATTTGATTTACGGGTGGCCGAGGACCGATTCACACCAAAGTTACAGCTAAGCGGACGTTATATTGCGGGTAAAAACCAGGATGCAAGTTTCAGAAAAGTTAATCTTTCTCCCAATGCCACGTTGCTCACGCCTTTGGGAACGCGTTTTACACTTTCCTGGACGCGTGAAAACAATCAATCGAAGATAAACAAACTTCACAATGATGGTGCAAGTATTACGGTGATACAGCCTCTTTTACGGGGGGCAGGAACCGATATTAATAATGCCCCGATCTTACTGGCAAAACTCCGGGAACAAACCAACCGGTTGAATTTAAAAGCCACTATTTCCGATGCCATCACGCAAATTATTCTGGCCTACCATGCGTTACTCCGTGCTCAGGAGCAACAAGCATTATCTGTCGCTTCCCTTAAACGTATGCAGAAATTAGTGGAGACGAACAAAGAGTTAATTGGTGCCGGCAGAATGGCTCAGGCAGATATTATCCAGACGCAGGCTGATCTGGCCATGCAGGAACTGTCGGCAAAAGAGGCTGAAAATCATGTGGATACCGCAAAGCTGGCATTACTTAAGTTACTTGCCCTGAGCCTTAAAACCCCCATCCAGGCGACCGAAACGCTGGAAGGAATTCACGTCAGTCTGAATGTTGAACAATCCATTAAAAAAGCGCAGGCTCAGCAGCCGGGTTATCTTATCCAGTTACTTTCCGCAAAAGCGGCAGATATTCAATTATTGCAGGCCAGAGATAACCGGCTCTGGGATTTATCATTAGTTGGAGGAACATCCCAGTATCGTTCATCCTCTTCTGAAACGCGCAACTGGGAAAATTATGTGGGTATACAACTGGATATTCCAATCGGTGATATGACCCGGAAACAAGCAGCAGTTCAGGCCAAGGTTGATGTCCAGAAGCAGACATTACATCTGGAAGAAGCCAAAATAAATCTGGAACAAAGCGTCATCAATGCTATCCGGGATACAGAATCACGCTGGCAGGAATATCAGTTAGCAATAAAAGCCAGTTCACTTTCTCAAAAGAAACTCGAAATTGAACAGGAAAAATTACAGGCAGGGCGATCCAGTAACTTTCAGGTTCTGAGTTTTGAAACTGACTTGAGAAATGCCGAAAATGCACGCCTGAATACACTTATCCAGTATCTCAATGCTCAGGCTGAACTGGATCAAATTCTTGGCACGACATTGGAAAGCTGGGAGATTGTTCTCAATGAATAAACGTTATCAATGGACTATCGCTGGTATACTTGTAATAGTGATCTGTTTTTTTGCTCTGTTATTTTCAGGGTATTTGTCCTCAAAAGCATCGTCAGATCAGGGAGCAGTACAGTGGATTGAAGTAAAACACAGCCTGATAGAAAAACAATTAGGTCTGGTAGGCAAGCTGCAATCCGGGCGTCTTGAAACTATCCCTGTGCCATTTGATGCCATTATCAAACACGTTTTGGTCAAAGAAGGGCAACCAGTAAAAGCTGGCCAGACATTAGTGATACTTGATACCCGCAAGCTGGATATTGAACTTCGGCAGGCGCAGGTTGAAATGATCAAAGCCTCATCGGCCGTTGAACAATTGCATGATTGGGAAAATAGTCAAGAAGTCATCCGGGCCAGAAGAAATGTCGAAAATGCGAATCATATGGTGATGGAATTGAAAAATAATCTGGCAAAAACACAGGCACTTTTTTCACGGGGCATCGTTCCACGAATGGAAGTGGAAACCCTTGAGCAGCAACTTCGCCGACAACTCACGGAACTCGCTTCTGCAAAGGATGATCTTGCATCAACCCGACAAAAAGGCAGTGCTGGCAATGTACGTGTTGCAGAGATGGAGTTGCAAAATGCAACCAGTCGCTACCAGACGCTACAGGAACAATACGCTCATAAAGAAATCAAAGCGCCATTTTCCGGGGTTGTACTCAGAGCAGCACAGGGAGAAAAGGGAAAGCGATTAACGATTCAGACAGGCATTCGGGTTACCGATGGCATGCCCTTACTGGAAGTAATGGACACAACACAGTATCAGGTATTGGCAAAAGTTGAAGAAACCGATCTCGCCAAACTCAAAGAAGGACAGGCAGTAAAAATTAATGGGGAAGGATTTTCCGATCACTTTCTGGATGGCGAAATTGAAACCATTGCCATGCAAAGCGTGAATAACGACAACCCCGGATCGGCGATTTATTATGACGTTATGATTAAAGTGACTTCACCCATGCAACAGGATTACCTTATCAGACCCGGTATGAGTGCCAAAGTTAATATAGTTATTTATCGTAATAAACAGGGCATTGTTGTGCCGGAAAAAGCATTAACTCGCAGTAGCGATGGACAAGTAACCATAACCTGGCGCCCGGATTTAAAAAGCCCGGCGGTATCTCGTCGGGTAACTGTCGGGAAAGCGATGCCGGAAGGTATGGAAGTTCACGGGCTGGAAAAGGGATTTATCGCGTTACCCCGTTGAAAAGCTATCACGCGCCACAACTTCAATATTGCAGTTATGGCGCATCATTATCATGACAAGGTGAGGGGATAGGGTCAATTTATTGATAAATTAATGTTACTGTCGCGGTGGCATTTGCTTGACCCGGGATAATTTCTGAATCTGTCTGAATATAATGAGCTTGTAGTGGAATAGTGATATCTCCACCTGACTGGCTGGAACCAGACACAACCGGGTCGTGCATTGATACGGGGCGATTCAGATATAAAATCTGCAAACCGACGCCTTTTGCTGTGACGTTGTCACTATAATCTAATGCCCAGATATTTTTATGATTCCAAAATGCGGGAGTGCCCTCTAATGTCACGCCAACATTAACATTAGCGTCGCAATTTATCTTGATATTAAAGTCTCGTCTGCCAGCGGTGCTGTAAATACCACGAAAATCACTTTTTTTAATGTCCCCCATAGGGACAGGGATTATTCCTTGACTAAGGGTACAGCCTTTAGTCGTGATATAGGTGTCCGACAAATAAAAAGTGTGAACAAGATCATTACCTAATTTGGCTCGAGTTAGCGTTGCCCGCCTGACAGCGCCTGAACCGGTTGTCGATGCAATTTTGATTAATTGTACTGTCAAATAACCCCATGATTCTCCGCAATATTGTGTTGCCCATGACACGTTTTGCGGTGGGCGGCATGTGAAGGGATGATCTGCTGTTCTGGGTAACCAATCAATATCATAACCTGTAGCCCACGTATTAATACGGATGCCTACTCCCGGAACACCTGATTCATAAATCGCATCATTGTTATAGTTTGCAGGTCTAAGATAGGGTCGGTCCCATGTTGTTTTTATGTCCGCATTACAAAGAGCGATGTTACCTGCTTCGTTAACTTGATCCAGACGTATTTCTTTGATCGTTGTGCCGATAGGGTGGTCTCGGGGGATCGTAATTGCACCGAAAGAGACGGGAGTGATGCCTGGTGCAAAACCCGGAGAATATTGGCAATAACGGTTCGTTAAACTATCAAAGTTCGCTAAACTATCAAAGCTACTCATCGTGCCGATGAAAAATGTACTTGCCAATAATAATTTTAATTTCTTGGCCATAGAATAATTCCCATTATTTTTTAAATATAGGTCAAATAAATGTGCCAATGTCGTTAATGACAGGTGGCTTCAATTGTATACAAACCTGAAACCGGCTCTTCATCAGGTAATTGATAACTGGCACGACATTCCTGTACTTCTTTATGTCCCCATTTCACCCTGAGGTTACCGGATTCAGGAAGCCCACTGAGATAAACCAGTCCATCATGGCTGACAATCGCGCTATTTGGTTCATCTATCTTATTCTTTTGCGCTAGTGTTGCTGTTGCGCCAAATGGAACCGCTTTACCATTGTGGGAAAGTGTCAACAAAACACGATGACCGATGCGAGTCTGGAAATTAGCCAGGCTCAGCGATCCGTGGGTTGGGATAATAGTCTGTGTGTTGATATCAATATCAACGTTATTGCCCATTGAATGTGTATCCAGAGAAATACGGTTTTTTCGATAGCTACTGACATAAGGCACGATAGCGTAACCCCGCCAGTCAGTTTTAATTCCCGTATGATTTTGGACTTTAATACCCGAAGCCCCATTAGCACGCACCAACGCCAACGTATCGCCTAAAGATTGAGAAAAAGTCATACCGTAAGGGTGAACAACAATCCCGCCATTTAACCCATAATGCAATTGACGGACGTATTTTTCATAATTGTAACCTGCGCTGATCTGGCTATATGGCCCTTTGTATTCAGCGTTGAGACTTCCGCCACGGATGTGATGACGACTAGCGTAATTTTGCTGAATGCTATAAATCAGATTGTTATCTTCAAGCGTGGTGCCACTTAAACTGAGCTGATGAGAAGTATCACCGTTTTTACTGTGGGTCATGTTATAGCTTGCCCAACTGTTTTTCAGCCAGTGGTCAAGAGGAATTTGAATACTGAACGATAAAATCTGCTCATGGCGATTTGAATTGGGGAAGGTATCGTAAGAATAGTTCAGATTATAATTGATGGTGTTATAACGCGAACCATAACCAGCACTGATATTTCTCTCATAACCCTTTTGATACCAATAATCTTGCTGGAAAGCAGAGAGATAAATATTTCCCCAGTCTCCCAGAGTTTGATTAATATGGAACTGTAATTTACTGCGTTTATTGGTACTGTGATGACCATAGTGAGTTATTTCCAGCTCATTGGCCTCTTTAAAATCATAAAAATTTCGTGTCGAGTAACGATAACCCGCCAGCGTGACGTTAGTACCGGTTTTAGCGATGTCTTTAGCATACTGAAAACGATAAGACTGCCCGTCATAGTTGGTACCACCGACGTCGGAACTAAAATGCGTTCTGGCATAGTTTGCATCGAAGGAAAGAGAACCCCAATTCGAGAGGCTGTAACCTGTCCCCAACGCGATGGATTGATAATCTTTTGCCATGATGGCGCCCCCATATGCAGTAACCCGATTGGAAATACCATAAATGACCGTCCCCTGCATAAAATAGGGGGCCTTACCATACTGAGAATGAGACTGGTACTTTCCCAGCGTCAGCGAGTGACGCAGACTGTTTTCCCTTAACATAATAGGTACAGCAGAAAACGTTTGCACAGAACGATACTCTTTGCCATCAGCTTCTTTGACAATGACTTCCAGATTGCTCGTGGTATTGGTCGGATAGAGGTCATTAATGACAAAAGCGCCCGGAGAAACGTAAGTTTCATAAATAATGTAACCATTTTGTTTCACAGTGACTTGGGCATTACTCTGTGCTATTCCTCTGATTGTTGGTGCAAATCCTTTTAAGCTATCGGGCAGCATCTTGTCATCGGAAGCTAATTGTATTCCTCGAAATTGAAAGCCCTCAAAAATGGGGGAAGGGGTATAACTATCTCCAAGTGTTAACTGGCTTTTTAATGCTTGTACATCTCTCTGGAGATAAGTATTGAGACTTTGCCATTTTTTATTCTGGCTACTGTAAGTGGAATAATTGCGTAAACGCCATGCATCCCAATTTGCGCCTGTTCTAAGATTAAGGAAATGATTCGTTGCTGATGCAGATTGATTATCTCGCTGATTATCTTGCCAGGTTTTGGAACCACTGTAGTTATAATTGATCAGCAAAGAGGTTAATCCCTGTTCCCATAGGTGAGAAGGAACATAATCTCTACTCTGGGAGTGCAATGCAGCTTGTGGAATGCTGATATCTAGCCGTTGACGCTTAAAATCAAAAGAAGACGATGCGGATGGAATAGCGTGCCCGAGATCAGTGATTTCGGTTTCTAGTGTCAGATTGCGCAGTAATGGGAATGCATCAATATTGACTCCCATATCTTTGAGTTGCCGTATTTTCAGTTTGGGGACAAGCTGATTATTGACACGAATAAAATCAACATTGCCGACATCTATTTTTTCCCGGTTTAGGTAGATATCGACCCAATAACGTCCTGGCGGTTGTTGATCATCTTGAGTAAAAATAGAGAGATCAATATCGTTTGGAAATCCTGAAGGCGTTTCTAACGCATTGATATTGAAATACTCTTCAGCATAAGCTTTATTGGTAAGGATTAAAAATTCTGTGAGGAACAACACACAGATAAAAAAAGTACTATAGAAATAGCGCAAGCTTAGCTTGATAAATAACACCCGATTATCAGAAATGTGTTGTTGAAGATAATGACGATATTTATCCATAATGATTTTCTAGTTATTGATATACCCTTTACCTTTCACGTTTTATCTTAAAATTGATTGGATATATCTAAATGATGTAATTTTTCGGTTAGAAGGTGTATTTTTCTTCTGGCGTGACGCCGCCAAAGTCATTAATTGTTTTCCAAGTCACTTGATGGATGTTTTTAATAGGAATATCCCAACTTGCTTGTTGAAAAGGGGGAATCATTCCCGCCGTTTGAACTTCATACATTTCTGTACCATTACTGGTCAATACTTCAGAAAAAGAGATGTAATACGGTGTTGGATTCTCGGCGATGAGCTGACGTCCAGCCATTCTGAATTTCAGCATTTTATGGGCCATGCTGGCATTATCTGCTAAAGAGGCTGGACGATAGAATAATTTAAACCGAGATTTTACGGTGATTTGTAACTGGTTCTGTTCAGATTTGACTGTGGCTGGAATAGACTTGATGTTGAGCCAGAACAATGATTCTCTATCATCAAGTAAATTCAATCCGGTTTTAACAATGCGTAAAATATTCTCATTCCCTGCCGTCAACTTAAAAAGTGGGGGCGTGATGATAAAAGGCACTTTAGTTTCGTCATGTTCGCCTTGAACCCATGATTGAATGAGGTAGGAAATACTTGTTTCAGGGTTACTAATAGAAATGGATGCTTCTTTTTGATCGCTAATATAAACAACCCGTGTACCACCAATGACGACACCGGCAACAGCTGTATGGATGCTAAACGTGTAGATGAAAAAAAGAATTAAGATACGAAAATATTTCAAAATGGCTTCTCCAAACAATATTATTCTTATGTTTACTAATAAATAAAGATAATCAATAGGTTATTTTCATTTTTAATATTAAGACTATCGCCATATTATTGTTTTGGCTTCCTTGCCATTTATTCCATGAGTGACGACCTGATAATCGGTGACTCAGTTATACACCGATAACTTAGTTATAGGTAATTGTAAAGTTAGTGACTGCATCACCTAAACCTGGCGTTACGGGAGAACTTGTTGCTATGTATTTGGCAATAAAATGCAGTTCTTGTGTTTTACTGTCCGATAAATCTTGAGAACGTGAGCTTTTAAACATAGGGATTGGTGTATTGTTATCGTCTTCATACAGTGCGATGGCGACACCTTTAGCTGCGTTTCCTCCCTCCAGCGCTAAATATTTTCTGGATGCATCTGTTTGCCCATCAAATTTGACCTGTACGCTTTTGTTACTTTTTGGGCATTCGGATAATTTGATGCTAAAGCGGGAAGGGGAAGACGTAGAGGAAGGCCCATCAAATGAATTTGCGGCTATCGTTCCCATATTGACGGTTTGGTTAGCTGAACTTGGGTCAACTTTACATGCAGAATCAGTAATTTTTCCTGTAAATTTGATTTGACCATCAATAGCATGTGCCGCAGACATAAATACCGATGATACAAATAAAGATGAAATAAGTAATGTTGTTTTCATTTTCTAATACATCCCATCTCAGACGAAATTGAAATTTATTCGGCAGAGAAATAAGTGATTAAGTTAATGTTTAAGGTTATACGATTGTACGTAAAGCACCCAACTAATGGATTGCTTAGGTTTTCAGTTGAAAAAAACAATCGTCCACATACCCTCATCAATAGATGGGGTATAGAATATAGTAGTGATTAATTAGAATAAATCAAAATAATAACTCGACTAATCTCGATATTTAGAGTTTAAGTCTAAAAAGACATCATAAATAGCATTGTTATTTATGGTGCATGGTTTTTCTGAACGTTAATGAAGTTTTATTCTGTTTTATAAGATTAATTATTAATTTATGATGGGTCGTAAAAAATAAAGATATATTCATGTCTGTATTTTGTTCTTCTCTGTGTTTTTAAAAAAATATTATGCATTTGTAAATAATGTTTTCAATTTTTGTTTTTCTGTTAAGTATTTATCTTATGTTAGGCTGGATATCTGCCATTAAGTGAAATTCACATTGATTATATTTGTATAAAGTTAACTTATTGTTGGTAATGAGTAATCCGAAAAAAGAATTATTACTATCTTTCCCATAAATGTATCAAAGTGAAAACAAAATTAATATTTATGTTTTGCCTATAAATTAATCATATTTATTTTTATTTAGTTACAACATACTTTTAGTTTTTAACTTAAAATAAACCCATCAAAACTTAAATAACAGCAAAAAAAAGGATACTCACTAACTTATTCAGGTTACTCTTTCACTAAATTTTAACAAAAAATAAGAGGGGAAATATATTTCCCCTCTTATTTTACTCACGAAAATGTAAACAAATGAAGATAATGATTAGTGAATCAATAACCAGGTAGATGGGGCAACAACCAAAAATAAGGCAACCATAGACAATTTTTCTGCTCTGTTCAAAGGCCTTCTTTTTTGATTTTGTTGGCGGGCATATAAGAAAACCAATAATCCCGGTGCGTACAATACCACCGATAGTAAAAGATTCATTAAACCAGATGCATACAACAACCATAACCCATAAGTACAAGCCCCGAAAGCAATCGCAAATAACGCGCGGCTACTGCGTTGAAAAGCAACTTTCATTAGAAATGCACCAACAAGAAAGTAAGGTACAAGAATCATCTCTGATGCAATAGAAAGTAACGTATTGTAGTTGCTGCCACTTAACCAAATTAAGACCAAAGAAAGCTGAATCGCCATATTTGTGATCCAAAGTGATGACGCAGGCGATTTTTGACTGTTTTGCTTCTTAAATTCTTTAGGAAATGAGCCGTGTAAAGAAGCGATAAATGGCACCTCTGCCGCCATGATTGTCCAGCTCAGATAAGCACCACAAACAGAAATGATCAATCCAGCAATAATGACGATTTCACCGGAAGAACCCATTAATCCTACCATCAGCGTAGCCATTGAAGGATTACGCATCTCTGCTAGTTCAGGTCTGGGAACTAATCCTAAGGAGAGCAGAGTAACAAGCAAATAGACGCTCAGCGCGGAGATAACAGCCAATAAGGTTGCGATACCAATATCTTTACGTTTTTTGGCTCTGGCTGAAACCACAACAGCGCCTTCAACACCAATGAAAACCCATAACGTGATCAACATAGTGTCTTTAACTTGTTGCCAAACAGGTACGCCCATTTCAATGCCACTAAAATCAAAAGTAAACACATCCATTTTGAAAGCAATAATGGCCAAAATAACAAATATGCCTAACGGCAATAATTTTGCTATTGTCGCCAGTAAATTGACGCCTGCCGCCGTTTGTACACCACGCAGAACTAACCAATGAACAAACCACAATAAGATGGATTCACCTATCAACGATTGCCAAGTATTGCCATCACCAAAGATGACAGTGTGCTCCGTATCCGTGAAGAAACTCAATGAGGCGAACACAATCACTAAATAAGAAACATTGGCAATAATGGCACAGAACCAATACCCCCAGGCAGAACAAAATCCAACTAACTCACCAAACCCTTCTTTTGCATAAGTAAAAATACCGCTGTCCAAATCAGGACGAAGTCGTGAAAGTAGCAGTAAGGAAGCGGCTAAAAAGAGAATACCGATGCCTGTGATCCCCCAACCAATCATTAATGCTGCAGGGCTACCCGCCTGCGCCATATTTTGCGGCAAACTGAACACACCGGCACCGACCATGGAGCTGAGTACCAAGGCAGTCAGAGACGTGAGGCCTAATTTCTTTTCCAAAGATACGTTCCTAAAAATAATATAATCGACACGATTAGCCAGAACACCTGCTCTGAATATCGAACACATATTGGACATTTATTGCATCCATGCGATGGAATGCAGAAAAGATTTAGTAGATAAATCTAAAACAGGGCGATTCTACGGAGTGAAAGGCATGTATGCAATGGTTTACTATGCAAAAAAACATAAATTTTATGCATAAAATGGGATTGATGAGTGAAAAGATGAACTACAAATAATTCTTCTAATCCTTATTTTTGACAAAAGAACTAATCTCGATAAGGAGCAAGATGCTTGAATAAACCCACAAAAAAAGGCACAAATATTTTCTGTGCCTTTCCCATCAATGGCAAAACTACCGTCGTATGATTATTTGAATAAATCCGCACTGATCGTCACGTTACCACCATTAGACTGCCACTGTCTCGTGATATGGTAGTATTTTGCTCCTTTCTTGGCTGCACGCTTAGCAACCTGATAGGAAACTTCAGGAGAAGTTGTGTAATAACCAGAGAAAGTAATGGAGTCAAATGGTGCCATTTGAGCTGCGGATGCCTTATTCAACTCTTGAATTTGTGTGCCATTGGGTAAGGTTACAGTGTAACGTCCACTTTTTGATGACTGAGTTTCAAAAAAACGGCCAATCACATGACTGGTTGACGTTGAAGAAGCAACACCTGGAATTTCAACTTTTTTAGCTTCTTCACCACCTTGTGCCAATGCCTGGCGTCCCGCGTCAGAATCTGCCGGAATGACTGCTTCACTGGACTGAACCTTCCGTTTTGGCGCATTTTCTTTATACACATAGGCGGTGACAATTTGGTTACCGCCATTATTTGGCGTAATATTACGAACAATGTAAAAAGAGGCTGCCTCTTTCTTCTTTGCCGCCTTAGCAATGGCTTCTTTCAGATCAGGATCAGTAGGGAAATAACCATTTACCGTGACAGTATCGAAAGGTTCTAACGTGACCGCTTCGGCTTTAGGTAACTCTTTAATGCCACGATAGATACGATAATTCAGCGTGTTATCTGCTTTTTCCGCATCTTTATGGTACAAATCAGCGACAACACGTAAGTTACCACGCCCATTGAGATCGTCGAGACTCTGAATGTAAAAACTTTCAGCGCCTTTTTTATCCGCTTGACGGGAAACCGCATTAGCAGCTTCAAAAATTGCATTAAAACGACCAGTGATGGCAATTCGCTCAAAAGGTTTAAGCTCTGCAGCTTGTTCCGGGGTCAATTCTTTAGCCGCATGTGCAGCAGTCATCGTAGTTAACGAGAACACCGCAGTAGCGATGATCGTTGTCTTCAACTTCATAAAAAATCCTTTCGCCTTGCGCAATTAAATATTTATAACGTGCTGAACATTGTTATGTATCACATAGACCACAATTATTACATGTAATAATGCTAATTACTGCAAGAAATTATGCCCTCTAAATAAACGATGACCAATTTTGGGTATATGGCGCTGATAATTTTAATAAATAGAGTAAGTTATATGAAATAGACAATGATTTACACTGACAGGCCGTTTTATTTTTCTGGCTTTATTTTCATTGCGTTACTATTTTGTATTCTATTGATAGGTTTTACTGGTAGCAGAAATACAATTAATTGAATCGTTAAATAGGCTTCAACAAGGTAATAATCAGCAATATTTCATTCTGAGAGAAGGAAACATTATGCATATTGGTGTACCAAAAGAGCGGCTTTCCAACGAAGCGCGCGTTGCTGCCACACCATCAACCGTGGAGCAATTGCGTAAATTAGGATTTAACGTCACCGTTGAAACGGGAGCAGGGCAACTCGCCAGTTTTGATGATCAAGCATATCAAAACGCAGGCGCTGATATCGCAGAATCTCCCCAAATCTGGCAATCAGACATTATTTTAAAAGTAAATGCTCCTGAAGATGACGAGATTGCCTTAATGAAAGAAGGTACTACGCTGATTAGTTTTATCTGGCCAGCGCAAAATTCGGAATTAATCGCAAAGTTGGCAGAGCGTAACATCACTGTGCTCGCCATGGATGCCGTTCCACGAATTTCTCGTGCCCAATCTTTAGATGCCCTCAGTTCAATGGCAAATATTGCCGGTTACCGAGCCATCATTGAAGCTGCCCACGAATTTGGTCGTTTTTTCACAGGGCAAATTACCGCAGCAGGTAAAGTACCACCAGCTAAAGTGATGATTATCGGCGCAGGGGTTGCCGGATTAGCCGCGATAGGGGCAGCTGGTAGTCTTGGTGCAATCGTTCGTGCTTTTGATACACGTCCAGAAGTGAAGGAACAAGTGCAAAGCATGGGGGCCGAATTTTTGGAATTAGATTTCAAAGAAGAAGCAGGTAGTGGTGATGGCTATGCCAAAGTGATGTCAGAAACGTTTATCAACGCCGAAATGGCATTGTTTGCTGCACAGGCAAAAGAAGTCGATATTATCGTCACCACGGCTTTGATCCCAGGTAAACCAGCGCCACGACTTATCACAAAAGACATGGTGGATACCATGAAGCCTGGCAGTGTGATTGTCGATCTGGCCGCGCAAAATGGAGGTAACTGTGAATATACAGAGGCAGATAAACTTGTTGTGACACCAAATGGGGTAAAAATTATTGGCTACACCGATTTGCCGAGCCGATTGTCTACTCAATCATCACAACTCTATGGAACAAACCTGGTTAATTTGTTGAAGTTACTGTGCAAAGAAAAGAACGGAGAAATTACCATTGATTTTGCTGATGTTGTTGTTCGTGGCGTCACTGTGATTAAAGCCGGTGAGGTTACATGGCCGGCTCCGCCAATTCAGGTTTCAGCCCAGCCAGTAACAGCCAAATCCACCCCCGTAAAAAAAGAGGCACAACAAGCAGTACCCCAAAAATCTCCGTGGCTGAAGTATGGGGCATTGGTGCTGGCGATCGTGCTATATAGTTGGCTAGCTCACGTTGCACCAAAAGCATTTTTATCTCATTTTACTGTTTTTGCCTTGTCCTGTGTGGTGGGGTACTACGTTGTCTGGAACGTCAGTCACTCATTGCACACCCCCTTAATGTCTGTCACCAACGCGATTTCCGGCATTATTGTGGTTGGCGCGGTGTTACAAATGGGGGCAGGGGGATGGGTAAGTTTCTTCTCATTTATTGCTGTGTTAATTGCCAGCATTAATATCTTTGGTGGCTTTACTGTCACTCAACGTATGCTGAAAATGTTTCGTAAAGGATAAGGGGTAGCTTATGTTGAACGGAGTAATATCAAGCGGAATAGTGACAGCAGCCTATATCATTGCCGCCCTTTTGTTCATTCTCAGCCTTGCCGGGCTTTCCCGCCACGAAAGTGCCAAACGCGGTAATATTTTTGGCATCATTGGTATGGCGATTGCCCTGATCGCTACAATTTTAGGACCAGAGACAGAGAAAGTAAGCTGGATTATTTTAGCAATGATCATGGGTGCCATCATTGGTATGCGTCTCGCCAAAAAAGTCGAAATGACTGAAATGCCAGAATTGGTTGCTATTCTGCACAGTTTTGTTGGTTTAGCGGCCGTGTTGGTCGGGTTCAATAGTTTTATCACGCATGATATTTTTATCACCCCCATTATGGAGAATATTCATCTGACAGAAGTTTTCCTTGGGATATTTATTGGTGCTGTAACATTTACCGGCTCAATTGTGGCGTTTGGTAAATTGCGTGGGAAAATCTCTTCCAGGCCACTCATGTTGCCACACCGACATAAACTTAACCTGTTAGCATTGATTGTTTCTCTGGCTCTCTTATTTACGTTTGTCAAAACGGAGAGTGTTAGCTTACAAGTTATTGTCTTACTAGTAATGACAATTATCGCACTTGCTTTTGGCTGGCATTTAGTTGCTTCCATTGGTGGCGCGGATATGCCGGTTGTTATTTCCATGCTGAACTCATATTCAGGTTGGGCGGCTGCAGCGGCAGGTTTCATGCTAAGTAATGACTTGTTGATAGTGACCGGTGCTTTAGTCGGCTCTTCGGGCGCAATTCTCTCTTATATTATGTGTAAAGCGATGAATCGCTCCTTTATGAGTGTTATCGCCGGCGGCTTCGGTACAGAGGGCGTATCTTCCAGTGGTGATCAAGAGATGGGGGAATACCGTGAAACAACCGCGGAAGACGTTGCTGAACTGCTGAAGAATTCCACATCAGTGATCATTACTCCTGGTTACGGTATGGCAGTCGCACAAGCGCAATACCCTGTTCATGACATCACAGCAAAATTGCGTGATAGAGGGATCAGTGTTCGCTTTGGTATTCATCCTGTTGCTGGACGCTTACCCGGTCATATGAATGTGCTACTTGCCGAAGCAAAAGTTCCTTACGATATCGTCTTGGAAATGGATGAAATTAATGATGATTTTTCTGAGACGGATACGGTTTTGGTCATTGGTGCTAATGACACAGTCAACCCTGCCGCTCAGGAAGATCCATCAAGCCCTATCGCCGGCATGCCAGTATTAGCCGTTTGGCAGGCACAAAACGTTATCGTATTTAAACGCTCGATGAACACAGGCTATGCGGGAGTGCAAAATCCGCTGTTCTTCAAAGAAAATACACAAATGTTGTTTGGTGATGCGAAAGCGAGTGTAGAAGCCATTCTGCGAGCCTTATAACTTCCTATACCCAAAGAGCTTCATATCATTCGAGTGATCATTCACATAATGATATGAGGCTCTTTTTTATTTATCGCAGGAATACGCTAAATGTGACTAATAGTGAACCTACTTTCGAAGAAACTACCATAACATTCAATGGCTGTTCCTCACTGAACTCATTGATCTTTGCTAAATTAATTTCAGCTCTGTTTAAGCAGAGCTTTTGAAATAATTTTGGTGGAAGATCGCGTTGATTGATAATGCAAGTAACTGCAATAGGGATGTGTAAATAATTCGATTCAAATTATATTATTGTAGTTAATAATTAGGGGGTAAAATTTAATTTATAAATGCTTAATCATAAATGTGTTTAAAATCAATAAAACTCTTTCAAATTGAATTCAATATCTTCTAAGGTAAATTAAAAAACCTTTACATTTAGCCGAAATAACACAATGACATCATATTCATTCATTAAAAAACCAAATAATCATTTGGTTAATCTTTTCTAAAATTAACGCCACAATCATTATTGACAGCCTTGAATTCTTCAACTATAAGATCATAACATAGCTCAGATCGATACCGATGATGACTTATGCTACCGAGGCTCTATTTTTAACAGAAAAATTTTTCTGCCAGAATGGTTGTTTTACATTAATTTTATTTGCAAATGAACCTCAGTAAATTTTAAAAACAAATAGGATAAATGAGGTATTATTATGACTACACAAGAAAGATCAGCGTATAGTTATACATCTATTAATAAATTCATGAAAAACTATGATGTGGGAAAACATTATAAATATAAAATAAACGATAACTTTGAAACTATAGAGAATAAGAATGGGGAGGTTGAAGTTTTTTTTCAAGACATCAATGACAATAAAAGCCTCTTATCATTATCAGGAGTAATGTTATGAAACAAACTTCCGCAGAGCCAAAGCAACTCCCACTATATATATTGACTTTACGAGCATTAAATATGATCCCTCCTCAGTCTGAGGTAAGCCTCGCAGCCCCTAGATTAAAGCAATTTGCAATCACACCATGGGATATCACCTTAACCTTTCTTGGAATTATTTTGAAGTACTTGTTTGAAAAACTCACAGAATCTAAAAAAGAAGTCGATATTATTGAGGTAATTAAAGAAGTATTGATACAACATACAACTGAATGGCTAGAGTCTGAATATGCAGCTGTTCGTAAAGATGCCGAAAGCCTTCAAGATGCAATCCACTCATGGAATGAGTGCCCAACAGAAGAGGCTAGGCAATTGGTTGTGGATCGTAATGAGATTGCAATTTCACATATGCGACGTTTGTCTATTCTAAGTATCGATACAACTAAACGGAACGGAAAAAATGACGCATTGTGTGGTGTCTGTGCCCTTGCCTGTTTGCTTTACTTTTTCACCCTGCGTGATACGTTAGCATATGGCAAACTCTGGGGGTATGCCGAATATGATCTGGAAAAATTCAGTCAGGCTCTTACCGAGCAAGCAGACATCATGTTTAAAGAAGTTTTGACCGCAAGGATCAATAACTATAATGAGGGGGATTTCCCTGAACCAAGCGAGCAAGCGAAACGCTCCATAGTTTATTGGACATCGGATTATACCAACATTCAAAATTTTTTGTCCCAAGGTGCCTCACATAAACCCACCAAAGTGTGCCTAACCCGTGATGACATAATGGCCAACCCAATCAATGACGAATCCCATTCCGTTTATCTTGGTACCGTTTTCATGACTGACCAAAATGTCGGTCTTCCACCTGAAGACACGGGTTATAACTACTTATCAGCCACTAAACCTGCTACTTATAACGGAATAAAGACATCGGTTACAATCCCGGTGAAGAATGCAGGCCGCTATCATATACGCCTTTATTACGCCTATATGACAGAGTCGTATGATTTTAATTACGATGCTCTACTCCTCCTAGAGCAGTCCGGTCAAATACTGATGGATAAGCATTTGACTGATTTCACAGAAACCATTCTGACTCCTTACAAACCTGGTTCAAATTACGGTCCAGTGCTCTTTCGTGATACCGAAACTGAACTCCTTGAAGGCGAGCTCGTCGTTACCTTACATGTTGAACATTGGCTCAATATCTCTGGTTACGGATACCTTCAACACGTGGAATTTGTGAAGCTGTAGGAGTATGAGGTGTTATGCTGCATTTATTGTTTCTCCGGGGGAATAGGGACAGTCGGATATAGGGAATACAAAAAATAACATAAAATTAACAAAAATGATTTGCACAAATTTCGAGCTTAAGCTAGCTTTTCTAGTTCAATTCTTATGGGCTAGCAAAGCAAGGAGATCTATGTATCAGTTCTGTTTATCCAATAGATGGAGTATCACCGAATCAAATAGCGCAGACAGTCAATTCCGGTGCAAGATTAGCAAATGGCTGGATGACTTTAACGTGGAACAGACAGGCATACCCGATAATCAACCGTTAGATCTCTATCTGCATGATCAAGTCGGCGAAGTAAACGGGGGACTGGTAGGACGCACTTCCCTTGGAGTGCTTTTCATTAATTTTTTCTTTATTCCCGAATCGGCGAGACGTAGGGGGATCGGCAGTGAATTGCTGAAACGTGCCGAAGAGGAAGCTCGCCGGCGTGGTTGTCACGTTGCTATGTTGTTCACTATGTCGATTCAGGCACCCGAATTTTATCTCAAGCATGGTTACACCATTTTTGGTGAAGTCCCCTGCATGCCCTCTGGAAACTCAAGGATTTTCATGCGGAAAGCACTCTAAGACGATATTCCTTTGTTACACATAGGATAATGATGAACAAAAAAATACTTTTAGTGACAGGCTCTAGTCGAGGTATTGGAGCAGCTACCGCGATACTGGCAGCAAATAAAGGGTATTCTATATGTTTAAATTATTTAAACGATGAAAAGTCCGCGTTTAAAGTCCGTGATACGATTTTGAATCTGGATGCTAAATGTATCGCTGTACGTGCTGACGTTTCCAATGAGCATCAAGTAAAAAAAATGTTCAACGACATTGATATTCAGTTAGGCAGTATTACTCACCTTGTCAATAATGTTGGGATCTTAAAACAAAAAATGCCCTTAATTGATATGGATGGGGAACGATTTCAACAAGTACTATTGACCAATGTAATGAGTCATTTTTATTGCTCTTCTGAGGCGATTAAGCGTATGTCGATTTCTAGAGGAGGCTCTGGAGGTTCAATTGTTAACGTTTCATCAGGTGCATCGAAAAGTGGTTCACCTTTCGAATATGTTGATTATGCCGCGTCGAAAGGTGCAGTTGATACCTTTACTACCGGATTATCTAAAGAAGTCGCCGCTGACGGTATACGAGTCAACTGTGTTCGTCCGGGAGGCATTTACACCGATATTCATGCCGATGGCGGCGAGCCTTCTCGAGTTGATCGTATTGCCAAAAACTTTCCGATGAAAAGAGGTGGAACGCCTGAAGAGGTTGCAAATGCGATTCTTTGGCTGCTTAGTGACGAAGCTTCATTCATCACGGGAAGCTTTACAGATTTATGCGGTGGTTTATAAATTGTGGAAACTAACTCGTTTCATCCAATTATCCTCTCATACGCTTATTTTGTTGAACTGAAAATAACCAACACATTAATCCGGCGACTAATGAAACAGTGATGATCAAACCCCAGGTATATACATACCCGTCAGATTGAATATAAGCGCCAATTAAGATATAGGTAGGCATAAGAAGAAGGTGTCTGATTGTGGTTAATATACCACTGATACGCCCACGGTGGCTAATTGGAGAATGATTAGCCAAATATACCCCTTCTTTGGTTAAAAGCAGCACTTCGCCAATAACCAGGAAAAACCAGGCGACAAACTGAATACTGACTGAACTATAAAAAAGGATCAGGCTATACCCTAGTGCAAAAACAAAACCTGAGATAGCAAGGTTTTTAATATCACATAAATTTGACGTTAATTTGATCAATATCGGTGTAATAATAACCACCAATATACTTGCAAATGTCATTAACTGCCCATATAAAATGGGTCCCTGCTTGTCAAATATATGGCTTAAGTAGAGTGGCGTCGTTATTGTCTTTTGATTTAACGCAAACCAAAGAAAAGTACATAAAATGCCGAATATAAGTAATCTCGGACGTTCTTTAAACACCCGCCATACTGACCCCTCAGTCGCTTTCTCCAGTTCCGAAAGTGCTATCTTATTGGTTTTATCGTCGTGAGTATGATTATTGACACCGAATAAGACGATGAAAACCGCGATTAAACTCGCAAATCCATTTCCCCAAAAAATCCAGTCTGTATAGTTCCAGAAGAGATAACCCGCTAATATTGGACCGATCCCAGAACCTAAACTATATGCAAGGTAGCTTAATGACATGACAGCACTACGATTATTTGGTGACGATATATCTGCAACCAAAGCATTACTGGCAGGAAGAGACACACCATAAAAGAAATAACTTAAAAAAAGCAACGCGGGCAATATGACAGGCCAGTCTGAAAAAAAACCGCAAACTATTAACACCAATGAACCAGCCATTTCCCCACAAACCATCACTCGCTTATGGCCTAAAGTATCCGATATTTTACCGCCGATAAGATTACCCACCAGAAAAAGCATGATAACCCCCATAGCCAATCCTCCAGCTATAGTTGTTGAGTAACCGAGTTTTTGTGTTAGCAAAAGAAGGATGAAGGGGATAATAAAGTTTCCAAGACCAAGAACAAATTTTGCTAACGCAATAAAATAGGTGTCTCTAGGTAATCCCTTATACATCAATAATGGCGTGAAAAGCTTCATTGGTATTTGTATTCCCTATTTTTTTATGGAAAACAAGATCTTTTCATGAGGGAAATAATCATAACACATGAGCTAAATCACTATGATAAATATGATGTTTTTTTAATCTTATCAAACAAACAAAAATATCGATCAGCATAATGAATTTCATGAGACAAGGGGATTAAAGATGACAGGCAAGCTTTCCCAACCTCGCTATACCGTCAAGATGGCTTTCATCAAATTCAAAACAGACGGCCAAACGCAAACAATGATTAAATGATTGATTTCCAGAGCAAAGTAAGCCAGGCATACATAATATTTTTTCATCCAGTGCAGAATGAAAGAGCAGTAGTGTATCTAAGCCTTTCGGTAATTCCAGCCAGAGAATAAAACCACATTGAGGGCGACTGACTCGCGTCCCTTCAGGGAAATGTTTTGCGATACAGGCCCTTATACTATCAATTTGGCTATTATACAGTCGCTTAAGATGGCGCAAATGAAGATCATAGCTCCCATTTTCCAGGAACATGCCGAGTGTTTCTGTCAGGATGGTCGATTCCGCCACCGTTGTGGTGAATTTCAACTGGTGCACCAGATCCCTAAAGCGGCCGGCCTCCAGCCAGCCTATTCTGAAATCAGGGGCGACGGTTTTTGTATAGCTGGCACAAACCAGCACCCAGCCATCTTCATCAAATGCCTTGATATTAAAAACGGGTCGCTCACTGTATTGGAGTTCCGCATACATGGCATCTTCAATCACCGGGATCTGATAACGGTTTGCCATCTTCGCAAGACGACGACGATTTTCTTCAGGCATCGTAAAACCGAGCGGATTATGCCCACTCGGTATCGTCATTACCGCAGAAATTTCACCTTTATCAATCAGTTTTTGTAATGTATCCAGGCACATTCCTGTATGAGGATGCGTCTTAATTTCAATGATACGGCGGCCTAAATCTTCCAGCATGGGATAGAGGTTATAAAAAGTCGGTGTTTCAACTGCAATTCTGTCTCCGGGACGGGTCGTTGCCCGCACTGCCAGGCTCAGCGCTTCCATCGTGCCATGCGTAATTAATATATCGTCAGCAGATAAAACCATACCTAAATGCAACCCTCGTCTTGCTATTTGTGAACGTAAGCGAAAAGATCCGGGTGGAAGCGTGTAAGAAGTGAGGCTGGTTTTTGTGGAACGAATTAACTGCGAAGTCAGTTTTCTCAAGCGGTTCGCAGGATAAAACCTATCGCCGGTTGGACAGGCTAATGCGAGATCAAGATAACCTTCTTTCGCCTGATATTCCAGAATGGTGGAGAATAATCTATTTATCCCTGTTAACGGTAATTTCTCACGGAACGTATGAGCATGTTGTTGTTCGAGAAGCTCAGGGAGTGTGTGATTCACAAAATAACCTGACTGCGGACGAGCGACAATCAATCCCCGATCTTCAAGTAGTCTGTATGCGGTTTTAACGGTATTAATACTGATATTGCGACTATTGGCATACGCCCTAATCGATCTAATACGGGTTCCTGGCTGAAGCTGGCCATTGGTGATGGCTGTTGCCACCTCGTCTGCAATAATCTCATAAGTAAACATGTGACTCCTCTCATAAATAGGGATACAGCTGATATCCATCGAGACAACTTATCAGACATGCAGATAGACTGAAATAGCAAAATATTATCATACAACTGTGTCCATAAAATCTCCTAAAACCTGTATCTGTATCCAATCAAAATATGCGTGTAGCATCTCATACGTGCCGAGATAAGCCTCATCATCAGTTTCATAAAAAAGGTTTCACTGAATTCGGCATCAGTGATTCCAGAAAATAACATAAGGAGCATTAATGCCTCGTATTAATTTCAAACAAGTTGATGTTTTCACCTCCACGCCATTTAAAGGCAATCCGGTTGCCGTTGTTATGGATGCTCATGAGCTTTCGACGGCACAAATGCAAGAAATCGCGAATTGGACAAATCTTTCTGAAACCACCTTTGTACTGCCACCAGAAAATAGCGCGGCTGATTATCGGGTACGGATATTCACACCAGAAAGTGAACTTCCGTTTGCCGGCCATCCCACTATAGGGACGGCCCATGCGTTGCTTGAAGCGGGCAGTATCCAAATCCGGGGAAACAGCATTGTTCAAGAATGTGGTACTGGACTTGTTAATCTTTCAGTGATGGGAAAGACATCCGGTAATCTGTCAATAGCCTTTGAATTACCTGAACCAACTATCACTCCATTGACATGCGAACAGGTGGATCGTCTTGAAAATATTTTGGGTTGTACGATGGATCGCTCCTTAGTGCCGGCCCTTGTTGATATTGGTCCGCGCTGGATCGTTGGGCATATCAAAGACGCCAATTCAGTCTTGAAGTCCACCCCAGATTATACCCAGCTTAAAGAGCATGATCACGACATGAAGGTGACAGGGGTTTGTCTCTATGGTGAACACAGTAGTAATCACGGTCTGCATATCGAAGTTCGGTCTTTTGCCCCAGCATGCGGTGTGAATGAAGACCCGGTGTGTGGAAGTGGTAATGGTAGCGTGGCGGCATTTATGCGCTATCACGCGGTCGACTTACCTGAAAATGGTCTGATTTTGTCCTCCCAAGGACAGATACTCGGCCGTGACGGGAAACTTCAACTGACTGTCACTGATGAGAAAATTTTGGTTGGCGGTCATGCTATCACATGTATTAGTGGCATTATTAATTTATGATAATTGAAATACACAACAATCAAACTCAGCATTAACTCACGACAGCAGTGGGCGGTTAATCGTCCACTGGCGCCCGGATTTAAACCATCAAGCCGAGTCTCGCCAGGTCACTATTGGGGAGGCAATGCCGGAAGAGATAGAAGCTTATGGGCTGGAGGCAGGATTTACCTCGTTGCCTCGTTAAAGGGGATTTGCGCCCTTTCCCTCGGAAAGTTCACTGTGGCATGATAGCCTCTGACATTTTTTCTGAAAAATACGGGGAGGTGTTCAATGCACTCACCGATCAATGCCTGGGAACAGGAACTGCTCTCACTCCATACGTGTTTGTCTCCCTTGTTTCCCTTGTTTCACCATCCCGGCCAACAACAACGCAGCCTCGCTTACCTCAGAGGACTGCGTAAAAATGGTAACTGGCGGAATGGATAGGCGAACGTACGCCTGATGGCATTCAGCATTTGCTAGAGCGTGCGTCGATATCGCCCGCGATATTTTGCGTGACTGCATGATGGAACATTGGGCTATGAACACGGGGTGCTCATTTCAAAAAAGCCCCCATTTTTATGCTCTCTTATAGGGTATATAGCTGAATATTTGCACATTGGGGTTCTCCGCCGGAACCACCGAAATTTCTGGCGTAGAATCCCTTTAAGGAAAAACCAGATGAACATGACCCACGAAGGGATAATTTCAGAATTTTACAGAACACGTAAGGTCAGATTACGGCAAACCAGAACGATGTGGATCAGTGAAACCGGCCGCCGATTCAGAAAGTCTACAGGCTCAGAAGTAGGGAGTGGCGTATGGAGTCCATTTTCTCTTGATTTGAAAAGTATCAAAGAAATCCAGCCCTATGAATAATGGTTCGGTTAGGAGAGGGCACTCGCCAGAATTCAGTCTGGTGTTAACTCTTCGTGTGTAGGAGCCAAAGATGATTAATGATATAAAAACAACAAGAAAAAAGAGGCTTGCTATGCTGATCAAACGTGGGGATAGCCCTGGAAACAAAATTGCTTTCCCTTGCCATTTTTTCTTTCTGTTCTCAATTGCCTGTTGACGAAACAATTATTCTCTCCGAGTCTGAATGATAAATTTTTACCATAGTTATATGGTCATTAAATACTTTCTCGCTAAAGCTCTGGGTTATTTTTGTACAGAGTAATTAACTCACTAATATATACTTAAGTTGAAAAATGTATTTTACGTATTTATTATGCAAAAACTCTTTACTTTATTTTTTACATTAGGCGGTTAATTTCCGAACAAGATATTCATACCTATGTCGTTATTGATTATTTATGAGACATAGGGGTTAGATAAAATAGATATTACTCCTTATTGTTTTACTATTTAGCAATAAAGAAGTAACTACGAGCCATGAATATTATATTTTTTGGCAAAAAATGGAACCGTGACTGCCTGAACATAAAACCCATCATCCTTTCGGATACAATCGTGTCGATTATCGTTGCCGGATGCTACCTTCTTTGTTTTAAGAACCGTATGTCAGTGGAGTGCCCTCAATACAACGGGAATTTGCTTTACAACCAGAGCCATCGCCTTTTTCAGGAGTGGCAGGTTACGTGCGTGTTGGAACACTTTGGAATTAGTGCCGTGTAATTATTGTTCACAAAGAAACATCAATTACGTCGTAAATAGGGTTATTTCGTTATAAAAATAGACCTCGCAGTTTAACTGCGAGGTCTATTTTTGACAGCCTGAACTAATGTCTAGCACATTTTATTCCAGTTCGTCCCTGCATCAGTTATATCGTTGTAGGCGCAGATGTATTTCGTTCTAGCTCAGGTTAAATCTACAGAAGTTGTCCATCTGTAAAACAATTAATTATCTCAAGTCGTATTCTTTCATATTATATATCTTTTAATGTAATTCATTGTAGGAGTAATAATTATTATTAATTTAAAGAAATATTTCAACTGTTTTGTTAAAAATATATTTAAAACCAAAAAATGATAAAATTGCCAATATCACATCATAATAATGATGTACATTACCATATTGTGTTATTGATAATGATGATTGACTCACAATTAGTATGGAAAGACATAAACTAACTATATTTGAAAAAGCCATTGTTTTTAATTTGTTCACTTTTAGTTACCAACCTTATTAATTGCCAATTATTAATACACCTTGCAATTAAAAATACATAAATTAATTATTATCAATTCCTGGTTACTATAGAATTCGGAAAAATAATACACTAAGTGTAACAGCCAGGGCAAGAGCATGAGTGTTCATTTCTTGCCCAATACCTGAAAACCTGCAATTAATACCTTGTCCAAATACTTACTGCTCATATTAGCCATATTCATTTTTCGCCGTATGCTGGCTTTTATACTGTTTTCTGCACGCAACATATTCAGTGAGAGGTGTCGCATACCCGCTAATATCTCAGCACCGTTACCGCGACGAATGGCGCACGCATCTTCATTCATGGAAACATCGAGCACCCAATGAACGCGGTTTTCAATACCCCAATGACCCCGCACTGCCGCCTTAAAGCGGTTTGTTTCAAGCGCGGCTGAGCTGATGTAATAATGGTAGTCCAATGATTCTTTTTTACTTTTTTTATCCAGGCGATATCGCATTGCTACGCCAAGGTTTTTTAAACCTTTCCATTCCGGAAATTGCGCGGCAAGTTCTCCTGCCGGTAGAACAGGGTACTCACGTAAGGGAACCTCTAAAAACTCTCCCCTGAAAAAATAAGATCAACTTTGTACCCATTCGTCATAAAATTGATCTTATTGAGAAGAGGGATTTCTGACTTTTTCACGCATTAAAAGGCATGAATGCTCGATTTCCTAAAATAAACCAAACGTTGTAAATCATAGCAGGTTGCTTTCAGCGTCATCACGACATTGGCGCGTAGCTGGCCTACCGTTCGGATGAATTTATCACCCATCTGGGAGAATGAGCCAAAGATGTGTTCCACTCGTGCCCGGGTTTTCGCTATTTTCTTATGTGCCGAAAGCGGATGCTTCGCCTCGTCAAACAACGCCCTGGCACCTTCCTGACCAATCCGTTTTTCGAAATACCAAATGGTATTACGATCTGGAATATTAATGACATCGGTCAAACGACAAAAACGTTGCCAACTCATGTGGTCAAGTAATTGATATTCCCTCTTTTCATCGGAAAGATTATGGAAATGTTTCAGGATAATGATGCGAACCATCACCTCAGTCGGGAATGGCGGGCGTCCGCCTTTGGGAGAAATAATCCGTGGCGTGACCCGGTCTACCGTGTCAGCCAGTGCCGAGAAATCAACATACTGATCAAGGACAAGCAGTGGATCGCCTAATTCATCAATTTTTCGACGATGGTATTCGGCTGCCCGCTTATCTTTTTTTAAAGCAGAACGAGGCATCATGACGGCGCTACCTTGTAGGGGGTTTGTGACCATTCCCTCGGAAAGATCACTCCCCCCTGATTCATGATTAAGCGGCAAGTTCTTCAGTTTCAATATTGACCAGCGGATCAACGCGTTCCAGCATATTGTACAGATTCAACAAACCATCACGATTTCCAAAAACATAGTTTCCTGACAATTGGATGTGACGCCAGGCGACTGGTGAAAAACCAGCGATTTGGTTGACGGCTTTCTGATTGTCCTCATCCTGACACTTTTCAATTAATGCAGATAACAACGCAGAGTTGTAATAAATAATACAGTTGGCAATGAGTCTGGCGCAGTCATTCCACTGTTCGATTTGATAATCATTTCCGCCCCGGAACTGATTGCCATTAACTGACGCAATAGCCCTACGCAGCTAATGATAAGCTTCACCTCTATTCAGGGCTTGTTGTACAAACTGCCTCAGCGTTTTGTTATCAATATACTCCAATAGATATAGGCACTTAATCAGCCGGTCATATTCATGAAGGGCTAACAACGTCGTCTCGCCAACGTCGGTTGGCTAACGTCCACGCGAGCTGGCTTGAACGAGGCTGTAATTTGACGAACTCATTGGTATCACCAGAAATACTTGCCGCAACCTGATCCATGCGCCGCTCAAGCCGTTTTTCAAATTCATCCAGTGTTTGAGTAATCGGCGATGACAGCCGTTGTAAACCGGTTTTCTGGATGAGGTTAAGCCTGTCATTTTCCCAGTCTTTGATTGGGATAAGGTCATCTTCCAGTCGTTTATTTTTCTCACTTTCAGTGACGTAAGCCTTGCCACGATCTAACTGTCTGCTGATCTTATGATACAGATAAAATTCAAAGCGTCTTGTATGAACTTCCCCATTAATCCAAAGATAGCGATTGTCACTTTTCTTAATTCCTTCCTGATGCAGGGTGATAATTTTTCGTTTTTCAGTAAGCTCCTGTTTCGATAACGTAATCTGAGCTGACAGTATTTTTTGATCAGCCTCGCATTCAATGTCGATGGCAATAAACAGCTTACGCAATGAGTTGGCAATTTTTCTGGATTGTTTATCAATGTATTCCCATTCGTAACCGGCAAGGTCAAAATCGCGTTTACCCAAGTGTTGACTGATGGCATGAATTTCCTCTTTCGGGATAAGGCCAAAAGCCTGCTGGCGAATTTCACCAAATTCAACGACATTACTGACGTTCTCGTCAACAAAGTAGTGGAGAATATCCCCGGCATATTTCAATTTTTCCCTGATTAGCTCCAGTTCATCGGCTATCTTTTGCTTGGCAAAGGCTTTAGCGGCTTCATGATATTTACGGGTCAGGTAGCAAAAAGCCGTTACCAATTTGTCATTGGTTTCCCGGTAGCGGAAGTAGAGATAACAGGTCAGATACAGCAAGCCTTGCCAGTGTGGGTATCGGTGTACCTTGTAAACAGAAGTCTGTTTTATAATCGATGCATAGTGAATGATATTGCCTTGTGACAATTCTAATGATCCAATCAGCGATTTTAGTTCAGGGTAAATCCCCTTAATAGTGCGATGTGTTTCCAGCTCCCGATCCAATTCAGAAGGTGAAAAATCACGAGCGCTTCCCTTAAAAACGACTTTCTGTTTTTATATTTATATAACAATGAGTTAAATAAAACCTTCACTTTAATATCGTCTCTACTTATTAAAATATACATTTGAAAAAGTAAGATTTATTAAATAAGATAGCGTGAGTGATTAACCGTGGTTTTTACGTAAATCAACCATTAACATGCGCTCAGATTGCGCAAAAAATAAACTTTCAGGGATAGGAAGCAGGGGGTAGTTTTGAATAACCAGAATAAAAATAATGACAATAATCACGGTGATACCGATTCACTGATTTTGCCAATCAACGCTCAACAAGAACAAGGTATGTTAATGTCACTATCAGCACCGGGAGCCCGGGTGTATGATAATCCCGCCATTGCTTATCTTGTTAGTCTCGGTTCAAAGCGTAGTCGCCAAACAATGAAGTCATTTTTGGATATTGTGGCAAAAATGTTGGGATATCAAAACGTCCGGGATTGCACCTGGCATGCACTTCGCCGTCATCATGTTCAAGCCATTATGGAAATGTTGTCAGATTCGGGTAAAGCGCCAGCCACAATTAATACTTATCTTTCTGCGTTGAAAGGCGTTGCCCTGGAAGCATGGACAATGAAACAACTCGATACCGATAATTTTCAACATATTAAACAAGTGCGATCAGTCAGGGGAAATCGCTTGCCAAAAGGCCGGGCGCTTGAACGTTATGAAATAAAAACTTTATTTTTTACCTGTGAAAATGATGTCAGTACAAAAGGGCTGCGTGATGCAGCGATACTTGGCGTGCTTGTTGGTTGTGGGCTTCGCCGTTCAGAAATTATTTCACTGGATATGAAACACATTATTCGTCGCGAACAAGCTTTAAGGGTTATGGGAAAAGGTAATAAAGAACGGTTATCTTATATGCCGGAAGGAACATGGGCGCGTTTAACTCGTTGGATAGATGAAGTACGCGGGGATCATGCCGGTCCACTTTTTACCCGAATCCGTCGTCACGATGATGTCACTGATGACCGTTTATCAGATCAGGCGATTTATCATATCCTTGAAACACGCAGGATAGAAAGTGGGCTGGAAAAATTTGCGCCCCATGATCTGCGCAGAACATTTGCATCTGCTATGTTGGATAATGGTGAAGATATCGTCACCGTCAAAGATGCGATGGGACATTCCAGCATTACCACCACTCAGAAATATGATCGCCGTGGAGATGAACGTCTAAAAAATGCCGCCAGAAATTTAAGTTTTTGATCTACGAGATTGCCCGCATTTTACGGGCAATCTAACCCAATCCATTACTCTTCGTCTATTTTAACCGGGCAAACGAATCCATCGGGTTTTATCGCTAACAAATCACATTTTAGCCGATCAATAACATGTTCTGCTGTATTACCAAGAAGCGCCGCGGATAAGCCAGTGCGACCAAGGATGCCTAAAACAACCACACCTGCATTTAATTTATCACATATTTCCGGAATGACTTTTTCTGGAACACCTTCATGAACGTGAGTCTGCTGTTCATCAACATGAAATTTTTGCCGTAATGCTTTCATGGCAATCAAATGTTGGCCGCGCAATGCCTGATTATACACATTAGGATCAAAGCTAGGTATTTCCGTTACAATATTTAAAGGTGCAGCGGGATAGGCACTTACAAGATGAATCAATGGGCCTTTAACTATTCGGTTGGCAAGATCTTGTGTTTCACGCACCAATTTCAAATTCAATTCATTATGATAAGGTTCTTCATTAGATAAATTGACAGCAACAACGGCTGAGCCATTTTCTGGCCAGACTTGATCTTTTACCATCCAGACCGGGCAAGGGCACTTACGTAACAGATGCCAGTCAAGTGGCGTGAAAATCATGGACTCCAGCCGAGAGTGCTGGTGCGCCATTTTCAATAATAAGTCATGGTTTCCTGTCATCACTTCTTGAATAATGGCTTCATAAGCACGATTATTCCAAACGACTTTGATTTCGATATCAATGCCTGATTCAAGATAATAATGGGCTTGTTGTTTTATCCAAGCGACTTGTTGGCCTATGACACCTTTTTGCATTGCATTTCTTTCTTCCGGAGAAAGTAACGTAGTCATTTCATAGGAAAGGTCGTAAATCGGTAAAAATGCTTTAATTTTTCCGCCGTTACGTTGCACGATATAAACTGCACGCCTTAATGCGGGTTGATCATCCTGATTGGGATCAATTGCAACCAAGAGGTTTTGATAGTTTGCCATATTGAATTCCTCGCAGAGTCTGGATAGCTCTTTCGTACAGAAGATAAAGCAATATAGAACAACTATAACAGGGTAAGGGTACGCCAGATCAGTAAAATATCGTGATCTGGCTTAAAATTTAGCGGGTGTCAGGGAACTTTAGCCGGGGATTTACCCGCCAATTCAGTCAATTTATCCATATTTTCGACTGCGATATACTTACCTTTCACTGCCAAAATACCATTTTTCTGGAAACGACCAAGCAGGCGACTAATTGTCTCAACCGTCAAGCCTAAATAATTGCCAATGTCACCCCGTGTCATCGTTAAGCGGAATTCACGAGGTGAAAAACCGCGTTGTGCAAAGCGGCGCGATAAGTTGTACACAAAAGCCGCTAATCTTTCTTCTGCATTCTTTTTAGACAATAACAGGATCATTTCCTGGTCGCCTTTAATTTCGCCACTCATCAAACGCATCATCTGTTGGCGGAGATTAGGCATTTTTCCGGAGAGATCATCTAACGTTTCAAATGGGATCTCACACACCATTGATGTTTCCAGCGCCTGAGCAAAACTCGGATGTTCAGTATTAATGATGGCATCGAATCCCACTAAATCACCCGCAAGGTGAAAACCCGTGATCTGTTCATCGCCTTCTTCAGTAATCGTATAGCTTTTGATCGTCCCAGAACGGATGGCATAGAGTGATTTCAGAGCATCACCGGCCTTAAATAACGTTTGCCCCTTCTGGATGGGTTTTTTGCGCTCAATAATATTATCAAGCTGGTCAAGTTCATGTTCATTTAAGGTGAAAGGAATGCAAAGCTGGCTAATGCTACAATCCTGACAGTGGATTGCACAACCACCAGATTGAATCCGACTAATAATACGTTTTTCAGGGATCATAGGAGATGCTCATGAGAAGTGATTGATAAGTGTAAATTTAACATATTTAGGTTGCTCTGGTAAGGGCAAGATACTTTCATTAATCACGGCATTTATCATCACCTACGAAAAAAAATGAAATTTCTTTGGGATTAACATCGAATTTGCGTAAAATTTTAGTCATTCAATATAACATCTCTATCAAACTAAAATTGAATTCATAATATATGGATGAAATGGCGTCGATGATGTTGGTTACTGACAGATACAAGAGAAAATAGGGTTGACATGGTCGAGTGGTTGTTAGTTGCATTTACAATGGTCGTACAAAGCTCAGTAGGGCTGGTATTGATGAGCGGGCTTTATATTTATTGGTTTAAATGCGAATCAAATACATGGCAATATTCAACCATTTTTGTGCAAAAAATCTTACTAAGAACATTATTAGTCAGTAGCTTACTGGCAGGGGTGGGATTGATTACGTCTCTGAATGTGATGGAACACCCATTTCGTGTTTATTGCATCTTACAAAATGTCATGCCGGAGTGGATAAACATAGAAACTGCTTTCGCCTCCATCTACTTTGGCTCACTGGTCTTATATACACTTTTTTTCGCGGTGATAAAACGCATACACCTTTATATCATACTGATTATTGGGGGTATTGGTCTCATCGATCTTTACTATATGGCAATCATCTGTGTTCAAAACACAATGTTCGTATGGAATAACGTTAACACTTATTTTCTGTTTTATGGTGCTGTATTTACGTTAGGCCCTGCATTATCGATGTTATTTATCGGTTATCCATTAGCAAAACGTTATCAGGGAAAGTTGCCTGTCAAACTGGTTATGTCAACGCTACTGGTTGTTTTTATTAGTGTTATCATGCGAATCATTGAACATCCCGCTTATATGGAGTGGTTAACAGAAATCACAAAAATAGATAACGATGATATTATTTATCCAAACCAAGTGAAGTTTAATATCAAAAGTGACTTCGGATTAAAAATGCTTTCATGGTGCTTATATATTATTGCCATGACACTCTGGACGTGTTCACTCTGGAAGGGAAAAAGTAACTTATTGACCAATAATAACTATTTCATTCTTCTTGGCGCAGCCATCGTATTTATCGCTGAAATTATTAATCAATATACATTTTTTATGATGTTAAAAATATGATGTCTATTTCATACTCCCTTCACTGATTATCCTACTCTTTTCGCGCTTCTTTTTACATAAAATAATCCGTGACGTTGTCACGGTTTATTTTATGCACAAGAACCATCACTATGTTGCTTGATAAAGAAATATTCATCGCATAATGCGATGAGAGGTTGGTTCTATTAACCCAATATATGATGCTTTCGACGACAGCCATAGCCTCTCGGTACGCCGTCGCGGATGGGTTATTCCGGTTGTTGGCAAGCCCTGCAGATTGTGTGATCTCGTCGGTGTTTTCATCGTGTTCTTGTTGAAAAAATAATCACCCATGTTTAAAGTTACTTTTGTGACAATAAATCATCTGTGTGTTTATGGTGTAATATGAAATATATATTGAGTACATTGATGGTTGGCGGGCTATTTTTCTCGTGCCAGGCCATGTCAACCACAACATGTAATCCGGGCAATACACCTACTGGTGTAGTGAAAAGCTACGGGTTAGACAGTAGCGGAAAGTTCACGCAAATTCAATTTACTGCAAATGACGGGACCAATTTCCCACAGTTAATCAATAAAACATACCCTATAGATACAGATTCAGGAAAAGCTATAGATAAAATTGTTATGCTGGCGTATGTGTCTGGGGCGAAGATAACTATTTATTGTATAGGTGGCAATCAGTTCGCATCTGTTAAAGTTGATAACTAAACGGTGGGAAATATGAGGAAGATAAAATTTTATACTTCTATTTTGTTTTTTCTGTCTTCACTTGCTCATGCATCACAATGGTATGATGTGACTTTCAGTAATCCAAATAGATCTTACTCTATAACTATAGACACCCCGCAAGGGAGTGGTTCAGAATGTATGCATACTTGGGCAGTTCCTGATCCAGCAATAACACTTCAACCAGGTCAAACATCTCAAAAAATAAAAATAGAAGACAGTAATGCCTTGTTTTCTTGTATTAACAATCCCAAATTTGTCACGTGGAATGTTCATGCCAACCCTTTATCTAACTATGCAAATTATTATCGTGCCAAGACATGTACGGTAGAGTTTAGGCATTTTAAAAGTGGTGGCACATGGTTCACAATAATAAAATCCCCCTGCACAAGTGGGAAGGATATACTAGTGGCCGATGCAACCTGTAATGACCAAGGGTGTTTGAATTATGCAGAAAGCGGCGTTCCGGATCATGGAGCCATTAATATAACATTTTTTACTACTGACCAGACATCATGTCGGGACAGAAATTCTAATGGGGTTTATATCGATAGTAAGGTGACCGGTATTTATCCAACCTGGGGAGGTAAAGATGTAAACAGAGTTAACCTTGCTCAAGGGAAGGGGTTCTTTCACGGCGCCTTTACTTATGAATACGGCCTGAATACAGAAAATGGAAAGAGATTCTTTAAGTACGCAACTTTGGCAAATATCACTTCCAGTAGATTACAAGCCCAGTGCGATGGGGATGGTTCATTGGGTAAAATAAATTTATTACATTAGTGGGTGGGGGTAATGAAAATACTAACGGCATTTTTCTTGCTTGTTTTTTCACCATTTCTATTGGCACAGACTTTTTTTTACAGGGCTGATAGCAGAGCCCCGACTGGAACTGACGGAATATTTGATATAGGGTTTCGTCCATGGGGGGGAAACGATAATTTACTTGAGCATGTTGAAGCGACTAGTTTAGGTATGCATGGTGAGGCACCCACCTCTGCTTTTGTAGCAACATCAACTGATTCTAATGTGGCTGTTAATATTTATGCGGATGAAGAGGGAGATGGAACAGTATTTTATCTTTATGAAGTAAGGCCGACTGATAATTTTTATAGTGTAGAAACCTCGTTCAGAGAATGGGGGAGAACAGATAATGGTTACCTCGAGGCTCTTTATGACTTCGAAGACCAACATGAATATGTTGCTTTTGCAGGGATTTTAAGGGAGCAGATACGCAGTGCGACCTTGTATCGGATTGAAAATGGTAGACCTGTACCGTCTACAGTCACAAATAACCCTAATTATCAAGAAGTAACTTCAGCAGCAAACACTGCCCCATATCCCCACATGTACCCCTCAGGAGCTCAAACTCTATTTTCAGAAACGTATGCATGTGCAAATAGTACATCATATTCAAGTGCTAGTAGGAGTGAGATTCTGAAACCGGAAGAGAAATTTTATAAGAAAATGCAAAAATGCAATGCAATGATATTATCTGAGGCTTTTGTGGCCGAATTGTAATTGAAAAAACACTTCCATCTATGGGATTGCTAATGATTTTCATCACAAAAGCTTTCCGAAAAATACCCGATGACATTATGCATTGCTTAATTATGGCTAAAGCAGAAGATACACGGTAACCATTGACTTCACTGTTACCTTCTGCCCGTTGCCAGTGATGTGTGCCCATGCCCCGTTTCTATCTGCTTTGATATTGTGTCCAACAGAGACATCATCAGTATCAGCCTGACGTAAACGGGTGTTCAGTGTATCGCGCAGGTAACGGCTATTATCAATATAAGAGCCGGGAACGTAGTATTCTTGGGAATACCTGTTTTACTGTAAATTATAATCAATTTATAGCAAGATGTATGTTTTATATACATTGATAACAACTTTGTTGTTTATTTTGTGTTAACTTTCTAATTTATAGAATCGGATTTTTTTCTATCAACTTGGAAGACGACAGAGAGAGGGCATGAAAAAATGATCAGAGTATTTACAAAAACTGATATGGATGCGGTTCTGTCTATTTGGTTAGAAGCCTCCATTCAAGCCCACCATTTTGTGCCTGTTAAATTTTGGCAATCACAAATCAAAAATATGAGGCATATCTATATCCCTGCCTCAGCAGTGTATGTTTATGTACAAGGGTTGAATATTGTTGGTTTTTATGCGCTTTACGAAAATAATTTGGCCGCTATTTTTGTATCTCCCGATAAGCAGGGGCAGGGCATCGGAAAGGCATTGATGGATGATGCTAAAAATAGAAGAGAGGAACTTACATTATCGGTTTATCAGCAAAATCAGGCGAGTTATGCGTTTTATTTATCGCAGGGATTTTCGGTCGTCAGCGAGGAATTAGATAAAAATACGGGGTGTCCAGCGTACCTTATGAAGTTCAAAAGGCCGGTAATATGCTAATTTAACGGATTGTTGTCCATTGTCATGATTTTTTCTAATTCAGCATTTCTTTTTGTGTTGGTATTTTGATCTGCATGAGTAAAACAAGCGAATCATGTCTTTTTATTGAGCAAAAGTGCCAAAAATACGGGGTACTGTTTTTTTATCCAGTTATCGCAATCATGAATAGCCTATGCAAAATAGATTACTCTCTTTTCGGCTCAAGCTTTGTTGAGCCGAAGTGTATTGATTGTCACTAACGGGATACTAATTACATACCATACAGATAATTTTTACCTTCTTCGCCAATATCTTCACGAACTTGCTTCAATGCCTTAGCATAAGATTTAAGTAGTTTCAGCGTGTAGTTAACACGACCTTCAAATGTTTCATCATGGCAAATCAGATCACTTGAAATTAAATCTTCCCCCTGACGAAAAATTAAATGATCAGGCAAGAAACAAACATGATTATTTTTAAAACCTGTCATCCGTAATTCGCAAAGCGGATAAACGCCGTTGATTCCACTTGACACACTTGCCAATAATGTAGGTTTATGGCCCAACTCTGCGATAGAGCAGTACAATAAAAGGTTTTTCAATGCCGGTGTTGCCATTCCATGCCATTCTGGCGTAATAAAGATAAACGCTTCACTCTCCCTCAAATGTCGGCTAATCGCTTGCCAGGGGTGAGTTTCCGCTGATATATCTGTCGTAAAACCATCATGGAGTGGTAATTCCACTTTCGAAAGATCCAAACATTCTATATTGGTAAATCCATGTCTATGACTTAATTTCTGCAAATAACAAGCGACACGCTGGCTATGAGAGTCAAGGCGTTGGCTGCCTGAGATTATAGTAAGTTTCATTAATTATCCTGCTATTTTTTACTTGTTGATTAAATCGTTTTTTCCGCTTGCTCTCGTGGAATCGAAAACCAAATAGACATAATAATGGTGCATGCTCCAAACATTTGTAGCAATGAAAATGTCTGTTTTAGAAACAAATAACCTAAAATACAAGCGGAAAGGGCGCTAAGAAAACCTAAAAAAGAGGTTGTCACTACAGGTAACTTTTCGATTCCCCGAAACCAAATGACATAAGAAAATATCGCACTAATGAGGCATAAATAACAGTAGCCGAGAATATTGAACGCAGTAAGGTGTTGCGGTAATCCCTCTACGGAAATGGCGACAGGTAATAGCATTATTCCACCCAGTGTTAGTTGCCAGCCCGTAAAACTGAGCAATGATAAATTTGGCGGTCGATTCCAGTATTTAGTTAGCACAACCCCTAAAGCCATACAGCAACACCCGGCACTCCCCGCAGCGATGCCTTGCCAGCTTAGGCTGGTGGCTGAATTTAATACTAATAAACTGATACCAATAATTCCCAGTATTGCTGAAATAATGTGCCTTATTGTGAGGGAGGTTTTCAATATGCAAGCGCTTAGCAAGATGACCAGTATGGGTTGGCAAGCCATGATAAGTGCCGCTGTTCCACCTGGAAGATATTGAGCTGCTACAAAGAGGAAATAGAAAAAAGCACCGATATTAAGTAATCCTAATACCATAATGCGTAACCACCAAATGCCTTGTGGTAGGGTACGACAAACCAGCAATAGCAATATACCGGCCGGCAGCGCCCTGATTGTAGAAGACAGTAAGGGCATATTGGGCGGCAATAATTCGGTTGTAATAATGTAGGTACTTCCCCAAACAATCGGTGCTAACGCAGTCAGTAAGATATTTGGGACAATTCTAACTTCTGACATCTGAATATCCTTCTAATTGATTCATTTCGCCATCCTGTTCTTAACGCTTTCTATGTTTCACAAATCAAGTTATAAACCTGATGATATCACTAAAAAAAGTATCTTTATGTGAAGATAGATTAAAATAATAGCTTAATTGATTTTTATCAAGTATCTTTTTATCGAGATAAAATGCATAGGGACAATAGGAAGAAAGCATGAAGTACGATCACGTTGACCGATTACTGAAACAGTGGGAACAGCAACGCCCAGATCTTAATTCATCGTCAATGGGTGTCATTGGACGGTTATGCCGCATAAACAAAATGATTGAGCAACGCTTACAACGTGTTTTCAAAGAATATGGCTTAAGCGCTATCGAATTTGATATTCTTGCAACATTGCGGCGCAATAACACGCCAATAACACCGACTGAGATGTATCAATCGGTTATGCTCACCTCTGGTGCGATGAGCACGCGTATTGAACATATGGTACAACGTGGGTTGATTGAGCGTACTGCCAATGCAGAAGATCGACGTAGCTGCAAAGTTTTTCTGACTCCAGAAGGAAAATCATTAATAGATAAAGCCGTAGAAAGTCATTTAGAAAACCAAATAGCGATTCTCGAACCGTTGACTGAAGACCAACAAGAACAACTTGCAACATTGTTGCGGCATTGGTTACTGACTAATGAATCAATGAGTTGAATTTTTAACTGATAATCTGTTACTGATTCAGCGACAAGAATGGTTTTAAGAAAAAATCACCCTGTCAACATACCGCTAACAGGGTGATTATCTTATTGCTTACCCTGATATCAATCAGGACAAGCGGGGGCTGAAAATTTTAAAAACAAAACATATCAGAACTTAATATTCAATCTTGCCCAATAAGTACGACCAGGCTCGTTTACGGCTGTGCTGCCAGAATAACCAAAACCCTGGTTACCCGCTAAATTAAGGTGCTCGCTGTAGGTTTTATTAAAAATATTGTCAACACCGGCACTGGCTTGAACATTTTTAGTCACCTGATAAGTTGTATTTGCCGACAAAATGGCAAAGCTCTTACTACTATCAAAATCTTTGCCAACAACGTTCCCTTCATTGATAGCGACCCGGTGCTGGCTATTTACCAGACGCAGCAAACCGCTACTAGTCCAATCACCTTGTTTCCAGGTCAGGCCAAAACGTGCTTCCAAAGGTGGGATCTGCGGTAACGGACGATGGTTCGTGGTATTTTGTGCCCAGGAATATGCCAGGCTGGCATCCGTTTTCCAATGTTCATTGAAATTATAAGCAATCCCTGTTTCTCCCCCCATAATGGTGGCATTAACATTATGAGCGGGATTTTTGTTGTCATAGTTAAAGAGAATAAAATCATTCACTTTACCGACATACGCCGATACCCAACCTTTCAGTTGATTATCATCATATTGTGTACCAATATCCAACTGTGTGGTTTTCTCAGTTTTGATATCAGTGAAAATACGTTCATCACCCGCTTTATTTGAAAAGATCTCCCAAAAATCGGGAAAACGCTCAGTGTAGCCCACCCCAGCATAAAACATCACTGGGGTATTTTTCAGGTTATGTTCAAACCGGATAAAACCAGCAGGGAGAGTCTCTTTTCGTTCTTGTTGAGTCAGATACTTATAGGCCGTTGCACGATCCAAACGTGCACCTCCGATAACTTTACTCTGCTTTGTTGCATCCCAGGTTAATTCACCAAAAATGCCATAATCACGAAAACGCGCATTTTTCTGCCAGCCCATTCTCTCCGCTTGCATCATTTTATGATCGGTGTTGGAACGATGGATATTGGTTTGCATATCGACACCGCTTTGCAAGCTGAAATCTTCCCAAATCCAGGTGCCCATCATACGGCCGCCCATAGTGAGGCGATCCGGTTCTGAGATCATTTTCTTCATGTGTGCAGGTGTGCGCAAGGAATAGTTATCCATGACATGATCGGTGTAATTGTAATAAAAATGACTCTCGAACTTATCAAATACTTCGCCAATATTAGATTTTTCAAAACGCACACTAAAACTTTTACGTTTAAACTGAGATCCATCCATGCCACGTGTGGCATAACGCGCATTACCATCACCTTGTCCAGCGTTTAACTCCAGCAACGTATTTTCATCCGGAGTCCAACCCAGTGCAATATCGGTATTCCATTTATCCCAACGAGAAGGTACTTTATTGCCATCACCATCCTTATAATCATTGGAACGGGATTTGTTACCAATCAAACGGATATAACCCAGCTCATTGCCAATACTGAGATCAGCATTACTATCCCAACGGTCATTGGAACCAATCACTGTGCTGACATGGCCTTTTGCACCAAATTGTTCAAACTGAGGACGAGAACGTTCGAAACGGATAGTTCCCGCTGAGTTTCCAGATCCCCAAAGTACGGTTTGTGGACCTTTGACCAAACTGAGAACATCATAATTTTCAGGTGAAATATAAGAACTTGGTGCATCCATACGCCCACCACAAGATCCCAGAATTTCACTGTCATCAATCAGCATTCTCAGACGAGAACCAAACATCCCCCGGAATATGGGATCACCATTAGTCCCCCCATTGCGGATCTGTGAAAACCCAGGAATGGTCTTCAGGTAATCAGAACCATCGCTGGCCGGAATAGGTTGGCGAGGGGTTTTTAATGAAGAAGAAACTTCAAGCGGTGACGTTGCCGGAGCTGTGACGGTTATCACCGTCTCACTGTCATCACTGTTTTTTGCTGTATGTGCTTCTTTTGTGTGTTCAAAATTAGCAGCCCAACCGCTGGTTGGCGCAGAAAGTGCAATAGCCAACGCCGCTGTCAGCGGTGATATGCGGAATAATTGTGTAGCAGACATAAAAAATTCCTTAATTAGCAATAAATAAAATAAAAGTCGTTATTTCGAGTCAATGAGCTAATTAAGGGTGGGGCGCGTGGTTGTGATTCCCCGTAAAAACGCCAAATAGTTGTACCAGAAAAGAGTGGCGCTGGTGGAGTTCGTGACACCATCAAGGTCAGTAAAACGAAAGAAACAAACCCACCGGCCAATAATGGCAGATTAATCAGGAGCTGGCAGTAACCACAAGCGATATCATCCATGAATCCCATATGAATATGGTCAATACCATGATGGTTCATAGAATGAGTTAATGTTACCGCTTGTTGGTGGCCTATTTTTTGATGACCATTATTATCATTATGCTGCATATCTGACATCGCTATGCAGTGATTCATCCCGTTTTTACGATGATGCTCCAGTGCTTTCGATATCACCGGCGCAATGAACAGCATCAGAATCGCCATTAAGGCGATAAAGGCGGGTATTCGGCGCTGTGACAGGCGAAAAAGCGATAACAATAACAATTTAATGATCCAAATCAATTTTCACGAGATTGGGTGCCAATCTTACTGCAATATTGCATAAAAGTCGGCTTTTATGTCGGTGTTTTTGTGGACATGCGTTGCAATTTGGCCTACGTTCAATGCCAAAACGGCGATCCTTAATCGTTTATTCAATACTGTCGGTGTGTTCTACACCAGATTCAGTAAAATCCGTTTACGGGGTATGCGTATATCATCCACAATAAATTTAACGAACAATAATATGAAAACAAATGAAATGATGGAATTAATTAGCCACAAATACTCAAAGGCAGGGCGTTGGATGTTTGGAGATTCGCCCATTATGCATGATGAGTTAGCTCAATTAGTTGCCAATGGTATAAAAACAGCGACAACCTGCTCATTTTACGCTTATGATTCTCATGAATCAGAGGATGGAAAAATTCTGGTGGGTAATCACTATATTGTTTTCAATAGTCAAAACCAGCCTGTTTGTGTTGTCAGGGTGACTCACCTACATTTAATGCGATTTTCAGAAATGACGGAAGAACTGGCATGGAAAGAAGGAGAGGGAGATAGAAGCCTGCTTTATTGGCAATTAGAGCATCAACGTTTTTTTCAGAAAGTAGGTGATTTTTTTCCAGAGATGGAAATTGTAGTAATCGAATTTAAGATGATTGAATCGCTATAGACTGTTTTATTTTCTGCTACCACATATTGGGCAATCCCTGGAGGTGGCGGAATCCTTTGAACAAGCAGAGAACTTCGTGAAGAAACAGGTATCCGTTTCTTCATCGTGAGCTTATGGCTAACTTTGCTGCAAAAAGAATAAATAATCCGCCAGTAACTCGGTCTAGCCATTTAATAACCCTCTTTTTCTTTAGTATGAAAGCAGCATAATGTGTCGATGAAATCAGGATCAATGACCAAATAGTACCAATGATGACATGTATAGTGACAAGTAGAAATGTCCAGATAACCGGAGAGTGCCCAGCAGGAATAAATTGAGGTAAAAATGAGACATAAAAAATACCTATTTTGGGATTAAGCACATTTCCCAACATTCCTCTTAAAAACCAATTTTTTTCAGCAACGTCTTGATTATTTAATTGTTGTAATGTAGTTCTAGGGCGAAGTAGTAATTGAGTGCCAAGCCAGCACAGGTAGAGCGCACCGCACCATTTGAGTAGTGTATAAGCAACATCAGAAACCGCCAACAATGCACCAAGGCCACATGCTACAGCAGCTCCCCAAATAAAACATCCGGTATCTATACCAAGTACCACATGCAACGCTTTTTTTGAACCTTCAGCTGATGCTGTTCGTAGGATCAGAGCAGTATCAAGCCCTGGGGTAAGAGTTAGAAGTAATGCAGCCAGGGAGTAGGTGAGAAGGTAATCAGCAATAGACATTGGTGTTAAATCCAAGTGAATTTTTAATATACGAAAAATAATACAGATGACGACGATTAATCAAGATAAAACCCTATTACTATTGAACCATATAATTCACATTGGGAGAATATATACAATGATGAAATGGTTAAGCTTAAAGATGTTTGTCCGGATGAAATATTATTTGTGCATCATATTGGAAGTACCTCAGTACCGTTCAGCGATTACCTTCGTAGACACAATGATGTTGCTCATCAATATGCAGAAATTAAGTATCAGGCTGCAAAAGCATGTGGTAATAGCTCAGAAATCTATTGTCAGCTAAAAAGCGAATTCATTCGCTTACATGAGAAGCTGGCTTTAAAGGAACTATCTACCACTGACATCAAGATGCACTATGTTCGCGGTATGCAGCAACCAATGTGCGCAAAGCCTCTTTGGATCGTCTATCTGAAAGTGTTGAATGTAATATGATCCTAGAGGAGGGTAAGTCAGGTAACCCAAACCGTTTCCCCACTTCGATAGTGTTTGCCGGCGCAAGACGGCTTGAAAAAGCGGCAACAGCAAGGCCTGCGGATACAGCGGCCATAATTGCCGCGTTTCCACCACCAACAAAAACTTCTACCCATTCTATCTTTGCATTATCCAGCGCATCGATTGCAATATTCCGAGCACGACAACAAGGTGCTAATGCAGCAAGCTTTAATGGTTTTCCTTGCTGCTGATGAAATGTTGGAGCTGCAAACCAACCAAAATGTTCAGGACCTAAATCTTCACCACTTCGATGATCATCATCTTGTCGAACGATGATGGCATCCAGCTCACTATTATCAAAAGCCTCTAGCAGTTGAGTTGAGTTTTCCAATCTGACCTCAATTGTCAAAGCAGGGTCTCGTTCATTCAACTTAGCCAATAGCACGGGAATTTCAGGCCCTGCGACATGTTCTGCAATACCTAATCTGAATTGTCGGCACTTACATGATAATGCAGCAATAGCTTTATCATGTGACGTGATGAAATCCCGCGCAGCGTTGATAAAAAGCGAACCTTGGGCAGACAGGCGTACCAATCGCGGTGTTCGCTCAATCAATTTATAGCCTAAACGCTCTTCTAAACGTCTTAGCTTAACGCTTATCGCTCCTTGAGTTGTCCCTAACGCATCCGCCGCTTTGGTAAAACTTTGGAAGTCAATGATATAAACAAATGCTTTTACCGATTCCACATCGAGTGTCATGCGACTCATCAATCACACCAATTTGTTATTATAGAAATAACCTATCATAACATTGATGTATAGATGATTCATCAATACTATTTTCTGAGAAATGCGTATCAATTTCGAAAAACGTGATACGTGAAATCGATATACCCAATATTATTAAGGATTATAATGAATCAAACATCTATACAGCAGGGCAAATATGCTTTAGCCGCCGTCTGTTTGTCCGCGCTCATGCTAGGGTTAGAAATATCAAGTGTTCCTCCTATTCTCTCCACTATTGAGAACGTGATGGGAGCTAGCTTTCGCCAATTACAATGGGTGATGACAGCATATACTATAGCGATGACAACAATTTTAATGGCCGTTGGTACAATAGCAGATCGTTATGGCCGTAAAAAAATTTTCATTATCGGTATTATCATTTTTGGTATCACATCATTGATTTGTGGTTTAACAACGATAGCGTCTATTCTTATCATTGCTCGTTTTTTACAAGGCTTAAGTGCAGCAATGATGCTAATTTGCCAGATATCAATTCTTTCTAATCAATTTCGAGATGGAAAAGAAAGGGGCAATGCGTTTGCATGCTGGGGAATCGTTTTTGGTGCCGGACTTGGATTTGGCCCAATCATAGGTAGCATTATTCTTACTTATGCCAGTTGGGAATGGGTGTTTTTAATTCACGTTTTTCTGTCTGTGATTACCCTATTATTAAGTTTAAAGGGTATACAAGAATCACGTAATGTAAATGCCGCTAAGTTGGATTTAAAAGGAATATTGACCTTATCCATCGGTGTTTTTTGCTTAGTCTTATTTGTTACGCAGGGGCCAACGTTGGGTTTTAAGAGTATTAAAGCTCTATTCATTATTGGCCTATCTATCCTGAGTTTTATTGCTTTTATACTGACAGAACGCTCTAATGAACATGCAATGTTCGATTTTTCTGTATTTAAAATTCGCGACTTTTCTGGTGCTTTATTTGGTTCAATAGGACAAAATTTTAGCTTTTGGCCATTCATTATCTATTTACCTATCTATTTCCACATAGGATTAGGCTATAACAGCGTCGAAACAGGTTTAGCATTATTAGCCTATACATTACCAACACTCTTTATTCCTCCACTTGCTGAACGTTTAGCAGTTCGCTACCACTCAGGTATGGTGATCCCTATAGGTCTTCTCGTTATTAGCTCAGGTTTTGTTTTAATGATAATCGCTAACATGTATGATCAGCAAGGATGGATAATGTTAATTGGCTGTATATTGGCTGGAGTTGGTGTTGGTGCGACAAATACTACAGCAACAAATACGATAACGGCATCAGTGCCTAGTGAGCGGGCAGGGATGGCATCAGGCTCAGACACGAGTGCCAGAATGATATCTTTAGCATTTAATATTGCGGTGATGGGTTTTCTTTTAGTTGAGGGGATCATCGTTTATTTAAATAGCCAGTTCAATATGATAAATAACGAACAGATACGATTATTAGCAGAAAAAATAGCGGCGGGGGATGTGGCCACAGTAGAAAAGAGCATTGGTAATATAGTTAATCCTAGCGAAGTTATCCATGCCGCTTTAATATCTGGTTTTGAATGGTTAATGATTTATGCGGCGATAAGTGTATTCTTGATGGCAATAATGAGTTTTTTTATTTTTTCAGGAAGAAACACTGTCAAGTAGAGATGTTCGCCTTTCAGCAAAGTTGAAATATCCTAATAAATTACGTTCAATAACCATTAGAATGATATGTGTAAGTACTGCTGGCAAATACTGTCATTTAACTTCAATATTAATTGTAGAGGGCATATAAATGAGCATTTTTGATCACCAATCAGGGCAATTTATCAAGGTCGATGGCGCTGATATTTATTATGAAACCGCAGGAAACCCTGATAACTACCCCATTATCTTATTACATGGTGGGATGGGTAATTTAACCTCATTTAATCCATTAGCAGAATACTTACAACATTATTACCTAGTAGCTATTGATACTCGTGGTCACGGGAAATCAACATTGGGTAATGTTCCATTAAGCTATCAGCAACTACAATCAGATTTTATAAAAGTCATTAATGAATTAAGAATACAGAGCTGTGCCATTATTGGTCATAGCGATGGTGGTATTGTTGCATTACGTTTAGCGGCACAGCAATTTGCACCTATTGATAGAGTCATTGTAATTGGCGCCACGTGGCAACTGACGGATAGTGATCCAGTCAAATCAATTTATGAAAGCATCAGCACAGAGAGTTGGTTGCAAGTATTCCCGAAGGCAGAAAATACATACCAAGGCCTTAATTCTCAGCCTGATTTTGATCGTTTAATGAACGCTGTTCGTACAATGTGGTTGGATCAAAGCTCAACAGGTTACCCTGATACTACCATTTCAAATATTGTATGCCCTGTATTAATTTGCCGAGGCGATAATGATTTTCTAGTTTCGCTTACACATTCTCAAGAAATGGTGGAAAAAATCGATTCTGCAAGTTTATTTAATATTCCCTACACATCACACAGCGTACATGAGGAGAGGCCAGAATGGTTATCTAGCGTATTTGACCATTTTTTAAAGGAAAACGCAGAAGGATAAGAAAACCGAGATGGGGACGATTTGCCAACAGGAATACGATGCAGCTTGCGCATCGTATATGAAAATTAAAAGTTAATATGACTAATCGGAGATTATCTCATGAATTTTCTTATTAAAAAGATTACACCTGAAACTTTACGAACATGCTGGTTTCATTCGCGTAGAGCTTGAAGTGTGGTTAATGCTGCAAGCACATCGTCAGTATTTAATGAACGTTGGGATTTTTTTTCTGTTGGCTTTTTGCGTTTATGTGATGGACCGTTTCCAGCTGGAGTAGAGATGTCCGCCTTTCAGCAAAGTTGAAATGTCCGGCATATATAAAATCAAATAGCTTTATCCTCATCGAGTGATAAACCAAAAATGGTCGTCTGATTTTCGGTTGTGACCATCTCATCGGATGCTTACATTTATTCGATACGTCATAACAGGAGATAGTCATGAACTTCACTAAACTTCATTATCAAAATAAACCATTACTCATTGCAAATGTCTGGGATGTGGGTAGTGCGATGATAGCACAACAAATAGGTTATCAAGCGTTAGGTACGTCAAGCGCAGCGATTGCCGCTACATTAGGTTACGAAGATGGTGAAGCAATGTCTTTTGATGAATTGCTATATATCGTCAATCGAATCAGATCCGTCAGTGACCTACCACTAAGCGTTGATGTTGAAGCCGGTTTTGGAAAAACAGCTAGAGAGATAACTATTAATCTTAAGCGGCTCTCTCAGCTTGGAGTCGTTGGTATCAACCTAGAGGATAGCAAGGTAATTAACGGAATCAGACAACTTGATGATGCTGCCATATTTGCCAGCATGTTAAAAGAAGTCCGACGTGCGTTAGCTGACGAAAATTACCAACTATTTTTTAATATCCGCACCGATACATTTCTTCTCAATCATGAACAAGCATTACAAGAAACATTATTACGCGCTCGTTTATATGAAGAGGCGGGTGCAAACGGTCTTTTTGTTCCATGTCTAACTTATGAAAATGATATTGAGACGATTGCACAAGGTATTAATGTGCCACTAAATATAATGTGTATGCCAGATCTACCATCTTTCGACAAACTGGGTGAACTAGGTGTAAATCGTATTTCTATGGGTAATTTTATACATTCAGCAATTCAATTAAAGCTTAAAGATTTAATGTCAAATATCAAATTGCAACAGTCATTTGCAGGTGTTTTTACTCATGAAAATTATCGATAATAATCAGTGCAATATCTGGTATCAGGCATTACTTGAACGTAACACGGAGTATACAGGTGTGTTTTTTGTTGGTGTAAAAACGACGGGAGTATTCTGTATCTCGGTCTGTCGAGCTCGAAAACCGAAAAGAGAAAATGTTGAATTCTACACTGATATTAAATCTGTACTTGATGCGGGATTTCGTCCTTGTAAAGTCTGTCGACCAATGGAAAATGCGCATAGTGCACCATTTTTTATCGAGAAAGCTCTTGATCTTGTTAGAACTCACCCTAAAACTCGAATACGTGATATAGATCTTCGTGAATATAACATTAGTCCTGAACGTGTACGTCGTTGGTTTATGCAAAATCATGGAATTACCTTTCAAGCATTTCAACGAATGCAGCGGGTGAATATCGCACTTCAAGAGCTCAAAAGTGGACGGGCCGCCATTGATGTTGCTTTTGATAGTGGTTATGAATCATTAAGCGGTTTTGGTTATACCTATAAACGTCTCACAGGTGTTTCTCCAATAAAACAGAGTGAAGTGATTATGATTCACCGTTTTACCACCCCCCTTGGTCCTATGTTTGTTTGCGCAACTGAACGTGGAGTTTGCCTGTTAGAATTTACTGACCGCCGAATGCTAGAGACTGAGTTTAGCGATCTCCAACGTTTGCTAAAATCTAAAATATTATCAGGAGAAAATAATCACACACGGCAAACAGTAAAAGAGGTCGGTGAATATTTTGCTGGAACACGTCGACAGTTCGATCTTTTACTTGATACCCCTGGTAGTGATTTTCAGCGTTCTGTCTGGAAGGAATTATGTTTAATTCCTTATGGTCAAACCTCATGTTATCAAGCACTTTCTGCGAAAATTGAAAAACAAAATGCAGTACGAGCTGTGGCCGCCGCAAATGGTGCAAACCGAGTTGCAATCGTTATACCTTGCCACCGAATTATCGGCAAAGATGGCACAATAACGGGATATGGCGGTGGTGTAGCTCGCAAAAAATGGCTAATTGAGCATGAAAATACCGTGCTAAAGCAAAAAATTTAACATATTGTGTCTTTATTTGGCTGAACTGCTCTCCGCACAGAGAGCAATGGTCGGCTTGGCGTGGGGTCAAACCTCAGTACTTTTTTAAAAGCATTAAAGGTTCGCACAATCGATAACCGTTATGTTGAATTGCTAGGCTGCTAGAATAACGGGGCAGCCTAGCAATTTACACATAACGTGGGTTGTGCGAATCATACTCCTTAGTGGAGTCCGATCCCCTTTCTAATTTTACTTGAATTAGAGAGGGGATATGAAAGTAGTCTATTTCGATTACATCGCAGGTTTCGGCATCAATGCCCTTGTCAACGGGGAGTGGGACTATTATCCATCTGTTGATGAACTGATGTTCGAATGCATCTCCCTCTACGGCAATCAAATTGTGCTCGTCTCTACGGCGGCAACATCAGGGTGCTTCACTGGCTATCAGGAGTCTTTAAATGCTCACTGATAGAAGCGTTATCATTGATTATCTGGCTTTTTCTGCTCCTCTTTCTTGCATGAAAGATGTTCATACATTTCAGGATAAAGGGCACGAATGGCGTAAATATCAACATCTTCCATCTTATCGACAATATCATCACAGTAGGTTTGCTGACACATTGTCAATTGATGATTATGAATCTTTACCGGATTCAAATGATGTATTTTCTTCTTCAGTTGAAGATATCAATCGTAAGGCAGAACGCTACAACAAAGAACTTCTGTCCTGCTTACATTCTCGTTTAAGACGTTTTATTGCCTCTGTATTTGGACTATTTGTTGGTCCAGCGCGCGGAACGGGCGGATTTGCCTATCAGGATTCTGCTGTCCTTTATTCTGAGAATGGTGGTAATGAACATTTTGGCATGATCTACTGGGGCGGCAATAAAGGCACTTTTTACGTACAGATCGGTGGGAAAGGGTGCGCCCATGTAATGAGTGGAATCACACCCGAAAAACTCTATAGATGGTTCAAGCATCTGGATATTACATCATTGAAGCGCTTAGATTTGGCTACAGATGATTATGATGAAGTGTTCACCTGTCATCATGCATTATCTGCTTATAAGGATGATGCTTTTTATGGCGGGAAAGGGCCTAAACCCAAACTGGGAACAGCCTATGAGATTGATGCTGATGGTTGTTATACCAAAGAAATTGTAACAGTAGGTTCTCGACAATCAAAAGTCTATTGGCGTGTCTACAATAAAGCGCTTGAGCAGAAAGTTTCCGGTACTTGGTATCGTTCCGAAGCTGAATTGAAAGATATACCAATTGAGGTTCTCTTAGACACTCAGGGAGCTTATACGGGATTATGTTCTTACGCAGCTTCTATTAATTCTGCAAAACCTAATAAGATTCTAAAAGGTGAGGGCCGTAAGGCTATTGATGCAATCGAAGCGAAAGTGAGTTGGCTTAGAAAACAGGCTTCTTCTACGATTGCAAAAGTTATTCATTTCTTTGAGGGTGACACTCAAGCCGCACTGTCCATGATAGTACGGGATGAGCATATTTCTGATTTGAATCTGAAATTAGATTTGCCCCCAATTTACCAAACATTAGTAAATGAAAAATTAGGAGTATCAACATGTCCGTTTTAGAAAAAATCCCATTTTATATTGAAGTCACTGCGGCTGATGTGAAAATCGAGCAAAAAACCCGAACCAATAAAAATACGGGTGAAATTACGCCTTATTATACCCAACGGGTTATTGCTCATATGGGACCCCGTTCAATGTCAGAAACGGTTATTACTTTGTCAGAACCCAACCCCTTACCGGAAGGAAAATATTTAATTTCTGGTTCGAGTTTATATCCTGGCAAACCATTTGGTGATAATCCGCCGAGATTGGAATTTAACCAATGGAATGTTTCTTATGTGTCTATGGAAACAGTTAAACACTTAATAAAGCTATAGGAGCATTTCATTTAATAAGGGGTAATAATGTCCTCTTTAACAGGTTCTATATGCGATATATCCAATAATTGTCAAAAGATAATATTGGACATATCAAACCAATTACCCATATCTTATGATTATCCTTATTTAAGTAAGGTGTGGGGATTGGCGTTTAGTTCAGTAATGATGTTATATCTTTTTTCTTTTGGTTTGGGTCAAATAATTCGCATGGTAAAACATGCTTAATATAGGAAATTAAAAAAATGTCTAAATTATCTTCTCTGTGCACTAAGGTTTCTATTGCTTCTGCTTTGGCTTTATCTTCTGTTGGTGCGTTTGCTGATGATGTCGTTAATAAGGCGGGGGATGTCGATTTGTCTGCATTAACTAACAACATTAGTTTTTCCGGTGTTATTGTTGCTGTGATGGCAATAGCAGGATCAATTATTACTTTGCTTGCGGCGGTTGCGGGTATTAGGCATGTATTAAAAATGGTTCGTGGGGCTTAGTTAAATTAATTTTATAGGGTAAAGGGGTGAAAACCCCTTTTTTACTTTATGCATGCTGACTCATTAACGCTGGTTGTTTTTATTTGGGGGCTATTATGCGCATGGGCTGTTATTCAGGGATTCAGAGGCTAATAGTTTACTTTTTTTGTTTTTCATTTCTATTTATCAGTTGGCCTAAACCTGTTGCGGCTAATCCGGCTCTGGCAGCAGGTTTATTGGTTCGCGTTATTGCACAGACAGTGACAAAAAGGGCGGCTACTCAAGCGGCAATTCGCTATCCACTGACAGAGGCGGCAGTGGGTCGTTATGCGCTTGATCAATCGGTTAAAGCGACAGTTAATGGTATGTCTCGTGAGGCAGCAAGGAGAGCCGCCAGTGTTCCTATGAATTCTTATTTACGTAAAGCAGGACAGGTTACTTGGGCGGGTGTTACGGTTACAGGGGGAGTGATGACGGCTTCAGAGCTGATTGATTCTTTTCGCTCTGATAATTTAAAAGTCGCTACTGATGGTGTTTCATTGGGGAACGGCAAATATGAGGTTCGGGTAGGAGGACGGACTCAGATTGTAGACTTTGAGCCTTCGCCAGAAGCGCCAGTTATTCTTTATGGGTCTTCTTTTTCTGGGGCTGATAATGGAGCTGTAATAACACCTTCTCTTCCTGTAGTTGTGAATGCATTTCCGCTTAATGATAGCAATACAGGTGTCTTCCCTGTTCCTTCTGGTGTTGTTAAATCGGTTTCTTTCGACCATAGTCGGGCGGTCTATGAGATTAGCATTCGTGATGACACAGGGGATTATTATTTTATTGAAGATGACCGGATGAGCAGTATTCAGAATGCAATGATTTTTAAGGCTGTTAAGGAGTTTGAGAAGCAGTATCAACCTAGAATAGATGAAGCTAAAGGAGACAACGTCACTTTTGATTATGTTGATACTTCTTATACTCTGGATGTTCTGGATTTTATTCCAAAAGAAGGTAGCCTTTTTCCTTCATATCCTGGCATTTACACTCAAATTTCCGGTGCAGTAACAAGTTATGATGCCGTTGTCCCAGCTATTTTGCATAAAAAAACATTAAAGCCTAATTATCGACCCTGTAAGTATATTACGGTTAGTGAGGTTGTTGACGATATTCCAGTGAATACAAATAAATATATGTGCACACCACCCAATGATGGCGACTATGTTATTAATGATAGTCGTATTAGTGAGAGTGTTTATTTAAGTTTGAATACTGATTATAAAGGCGATTATTTTACGAAAAAAAATGAATCCAACTTAATTAAATCTGTTTCTGCCAATGAACTTGCTGACATTCTTAAAGATAAGCCACTTAATAATAATGTTGTCGCTGATTTAATTAATGATTTATTATATGACGCGGCAGCACAAGATAATTATGAAGGGATGGTTTTAAATGACAATGATTATATTAAAGAATCGGAAATTAGCGATGCTTTAATAACATTAGGTATAGATAAATTAACAGCGCGTGATTTATTTTCACCTTATCAAAATATTGAAATAAACTCATCAACCAATGAAAAAAACATTAATAATAGTGGAGGTAATACTGATATTACTGTTGATGCGAAGGTTGATTTAGGTGAAAACCCTAATATTAAATCACCCGATTTAGATGAGCCGCTGACGGGAAAGGAAATTATTCAGCCTATCAGGGACAGTATGCCTTTTCTTTCTGATTTTAAAATAGGCAGTAGGGACGCTATTTGTCCGGTGGCGGATATTTCTTTTTCTCTGTTTGGGGTTAACGTTGACGAAACAATTAACAGCCATTGTGACATTATTGAGAAAAACAGGAAATTGATAGAGCTTATTGCCTCGATTGTCTGGGCTTTTGCGGCCTTACGTATGGTTTTAAGTGCTTAAAGGAGTTTTTATGTACGGTATTCTTCTTTCTGCTTTAAATACGGCTTTAGGTTTTGTTCTTCGTACAGTAGTTATTAAATTTGTCGTGTTTGGTGCACTGTATTTTATTGTCAAAGAGTTGTTTTCTGCTGTTGTGGATTTACTGCCGCAGAGTTCCAATATTCAGTCTTTGTTTGATTTGTTGCCTGATGCAGCTTGGTATTTTATTAATTTGTTTCAGGGGGCGTTTGGGGTGAGCTTAGTGGTTACCGCTTGGTTTACGCGTTTTATTATTCGTCGCATTCCTGTGATTGGGTGATCGCTATGTCTATAACGGCTTACTTTGGCGTTCCCGGCTCTGGTAAAAGTCATGAGTGTGTGAAAAGTGTCATTCTTCCGGCTTATTTACAAGGCAGACGGATTATTACCAATATTGACGGCATTAATCCCGCTGCCATTCGTGATTATGCGGTGAAATTATCTAAAGGCAAGAAAATTGTTTTTGGCGAGATAGTTTCAGTGAATGATGAAAGGGTGATAAAGGCGGGATTTTTTCCTTACAAGCGTAGTGATGAAGAGGGTTATTCGGGTAACGATGCCTTTTGTAAAGCGGGTGACCTGATTTGTCTTGATGAAGTTTGGCGGTTCTGGTCTTCGGATAAAGATTTAACCGCTGAACATCGGTCTTTTATTGCTGAGCATCGCCATTTTACTGACCCTGATAGTGGTTTATGTTGCGATTTGGTGTTGATGAATCAGCATCCTGATACGATAGCCCGATTTATAAAAACCCGTATTGAAACCTCTTTCAGGATGACTAAGTTAGTGATGATCGGGGCTAAAAATCGTTATCGTGTTGATGTCTATAATGGCGTGAAATTAACCAAATCTGGCCGCACGACGCACTATCAGAATAAGTACGATAAAAATATATTTAAATTTTATCATTCTTATAACGGAGGAAAGGGCAGTGAAGCAACTGTTGACACTCGTCAAAATGTGTTTAGCCAAACTAAATTATGGGTATTTTTATTTGGGTTTTTATTCTTATTTGGTTGTAGTGGTTATTTTATCTACGCCTTCTTTACTGGTTATTCTGACAATAACCCTGTCGTATCTGGTGTTGATAGTGATGATGTCTTACATAAGACAACTTCACATATTGGCGGCGGATATGACAATAAGTCTTTGCGAGAGGGAGGCGGAGATAAAAGAGTTGAGAAAGAAATAGACAAACCGGTTTCTTCTTCTTCTTGGCGTATATCAGGTGTTTTGAATATTGACAATTACACTTATGTGACGTTGGTTAATGCTTCTGGTGACATCAGGCTGGTGAATAAAACGGGTTTTCAGGGGAAAGGAATAATGATGTTTGGCTTTATTGATGGGGAAAAGGTGACTTATTTTAGCGGGGTATCGAAATGAACAGAGTTATTTTTATTATTACTCTTTTATTTGTCCCTTTCTCTTTTGCTAAAGGCGTTAATTTTTCCCTTGATGGTGTAACCGTTCCAAAATCAGTAAATTTCATTTATAGCCAGGTATTTAAGAAGCCTTTTATGATTTCACCGGATGTGATTACGGATACGCGATTAGTTTCGTTTCATATCACACCAGACTTGGACGAAAAGGCTTTTTTTGTTCGCTACTTAAATAACATGGGGATTGGTGTAACCAATAAATCAGGCGTTGATTACATTTATAAATTAAAAATTGTCGAACCGGTTATCCCGCAGCATACCTTTGTCTATAAACCGCGGTATCGTTCTGTGGGCTATTTAACGTCCGTGCTTTCCAGTGTTGTTCAGGGGCGGTTCGGTTATGGTAGTTCAATGTCTACTTATGTAGGCGGATCTAAAGCCCCTAATCATTCTGCCTCTGGCGCGAATTCCTTTAGTTCTTCGGGTGATATGCTTGTTTTCTATGGGACTAAGGCGGATATTTCACGGATAGAGCAGATTTTGCCTTCTATTGATACGGTGTCTGACGAGGTTTATGTAGGCGGTTATGTTTATCAGGTTCAGACAACGGAGCGTAACGGTTCGGGTTTAGCATTAGCGGCTAAATTACTGAGTCAACGTTTTTCTATTCAGATTGGTGGTAATGGATCTGGTATTGGTATGGACAATTTTATCAAATTTTCGTCTGGCAATATAAATGCATTAGTTGAGCTTTTTAATACTGATTCTCGTTTTACCGTGGTAAGTTCGCCCTCTCTTCGGGCGCGTTCTGGTACGTCGGCTTCATTCTCTGTGGGTGAGGATGTGCCTGTGTTGAGTAATGTCAGTTATTCGGGGGATAAACCTATTCAATCAGTGGAATATCGTTCGTCTGGGGTTATTTTTAATGTGATGCCAGAAGTCAGGCAGAATGTGATTGATTTGTCGATTAGTCAGGAACTATCAAACTTTGCCAAGACGCATACAGGCGTGAATAACTCACCCACGTTAATCAAACGTAATATTCAAACATCGGTATCGGTGAATGATGGTGACATTATCCTGATTGGCGGATTGGCTGATAATAAAGATACGGATGCGAATACCGGATTATCATTCATGCCGTCCTGGCTCTCTAGTAGCAGTAAGGAGAAAACAAAGACCGATATAGTTATTATTTTGCAAGCTAAAAAGGTGAAACGTTAGGATTCGCCCCCGCAGCGGTGCGAGGAGGCGGAATCCTAACGGATCATCTTTTTCCTGAATACGGATGAAAATAGGGTGATTAATTGCTATTTTCTTAGTATTGGCATCAGGAATGTGGCGAAAAGAAAACGTAATCATTAGGGGGGGACGTGATTTTTTCAAGGGGAGTGAGCTTGTTAGGGTTTTGGATGCCCTTTAGGGCATGGGAGGCGGCTATCAGAAATGACTGAAGACACCATTGTTAATCCGCCGATACAAAGGGGGGACTGAATCAGGGAGCGCAGAACACTTCCACTCCCTACAAAGCCTAAACCTCACGGAACTTTCTGTGACGCGATAGTTTCCTGTCGGAGACAAAAGAAATGTTCAGCTTGCACGGTTAATGTGTTTCGTTTAGTTCTGAGTCTTCATGAAAATCATACGATAGAGAGTCTATTTTCTTTTGAGAAATCCGATAAAAAACTTTTTCTTTTCCTTTTGAAACAACAAGCCAGCCATTATTACTTAACGAATCAATTATTTTTGATAGTTCTTTTGTGTTAACGTTGCATAAATCACATAAATTCCATATGTTCCTTTTGTCATTCATATCTGGCGAGTAAAGATTGCTATCTAACATGGTGGATAATCGATATAAAACAATAAATTCCTTTTGTTCTAATCCTGTTGTTTCCGCCGAGTTATTTAAGAAAAATTCCTTAATATCATTAATACGCATTTCATTCTTCCTTGTTATAAGGTTATATCGTCATTAAGCTTGAAGATTGCTCAGTGCCGAAGGTGACCCCCGTGCTGTACTACGGGGGTACTACGGGGGTAGTCTAAGGTTATCTTCGGGCTTTCAGCGATTACTGTCTAATTTTTAAGTCTATCAATAATATCTATATGTATCTCTGCTTCTCCACCAATAGAGTAATCCATAACCAATAAGATTTATGCCCAAGAAAATTAAAAACATTCCCCATGCTGTTCCATACCATGCTATATCTTGCCGGAATGGGAAATTTTCACGTTCTCCAGCAATATATCCAAGAATAGGGCTTAGGCAAGGTACGATCATGGATATATAAAATGGAGATATAAACATAAGAATACTTTCTTCAACTCTGAAGTAAAAATAGACTATTGCAATGAGACCACCGGACCAAGCAAGAACAGGGAGGGCAGATCTTATTCCAACCTTAAATGGAACATCAAAAGTACTCATTAAGCCATAGGTTACAGCACCAATTACTACGGCACATATTACAAAAACCATTGCAACTAAATAATTACTATTATTGTGGTTATTACTCATGTTTAAATAGTCCTTTGAAGATTAAAAAAAGATGTCGATCATGCGTTCTTTTTTGAAAATTTTCTGTAATCTTCGTCACTTATTGTATCCAGACCTTTTCGGATCAACCATTCTAAGACAGTAGTGTCTTTCACTGGTTCTTTGAGTTCTATAACCGCCTTAACCGTCTCTTTTTCAACTAAGCGCCAAATGCTGTCGTTAATGTGTTTCGTTGGCATTTTTGACCTCCGTATAAATTCTACGATTATCATAATCTAAAAATTCAAAATTTGTTGACAATTAGGTTCTAAGAACTTATAACAAGGCCATAAAATAAATTCTGATTTCCTAAGAAAAGTAAGTCAGGATGAACGGAAATCGTTAGAAAGGTGATTTTTTGCTGAGATGAAGTGCTCTAACTATAGCGCTTTTATTTTTAGCTTGATTGGTTCGCACAATCATTATTATGTTAAATAACCTGCAGGGGTTCATGTTTCCAGATATTATATTATCTGTTCTGAAGGACAAGCTTCCAGGTGATATAAATGTTGCCTCTATCGGTATTATGCTTAAATTGGTGATGTAATCTGCTGGGATGCGAGCAAGGCGGCTTTAGTCCTGCTCTCTTTTGGCAGGCATCCTTCTTGGAGCCATTTTTTAGATAGTAATAACAAATAAAAGGAATCATCATGAGTGACAATTCAACTATGCCACAATTAGGGATTTATGTTTCTAAAACTGATCCCAGTCTTCGAATTACTGTTACCGACATCGATCTTGTGGATGATAAAAATGATTTTCCTGGTGGTGAGTTATTTTATTTAGTCAGATGTATTGAGGGAGAAGATGAAAGTGATATGTCAGCAATGGAGTACGAGCTAGACCCATTGGAATGGCTGTCTTTCGTTGAGTCTGAACAATTAGTGTTTGAGCGCGATCCATACATGGATTCAATCCCAGAAAACTCTCACTTGGGAAAAATACGGGATTTACTCATGTAGGCGAAAAAGGATGATCGTTCGTAAATCAGTGCAACTGCCGTAAATTGCGAGCAAGCCTATTTTCCATTTTTTATGGTATCCACACTGGCAGCCTCGATTCGCCATAATTATTGATAATTATGGCGACGCTTTGTTCAGCTCTGGTCACAGCAACATAAAAGTTCGTGGGGTCGCAGAGCGAACGGTCGCCACATCATGCACACCTGCCAACTCCATTTCTAGGACCGCAATCTTACGATCATGTTCGCGAATGATCCAATCTAAAAACCTCTCGCCCTTACCTACTGTTGGGCACTGGCCATACCAGAAAATTACTTGCTGGCATGAATTCAATAGAATAGACTTCATTACTTACTCCTCTGGCTGTGTCTCTTCTATTTCAACATTGAAATCTTGACCGGAAATATGTAAGGTAACCTCATCTCCATTTACAGAGATAAAATCTGCATCATTAGATAGAAAATAACCCATTGTATCTCTTGCTCCCTTAATTGTTCCATAGATTGTATTAAATGCCATACCTTCAGATATAGAATATGAGTACCCATCATAGCCCTGCCGATATAGGCCGTCTTTTCCTTTTGGATAGTTAACATATTGTTGTTTGTTATATTTCGGCCTAAAAACATTAACAACTGCTTTTTCAGCATCAGCAACCAATCTGTGATAATCAATAGTAAAATTTAAATCTTCATCATCTAAATCATCGGGCCCACTAAAAGTAGTAATTGTCAAAGGTTCTATTTTAAAAAGAAGGAGATATGTTTCATCACTGACTCTGGCGCCAGGTGTCCGTTGCTCCTCACCAGCCAAAATATCCATCCGCGCCTTATGGCCCCTAGCTATGAGTCGGCTATAACTATCTTGGTTTTCTTTGGCAATACCAACGTAAAGCATGTCAAAAGTCATAATTTCACGATAATTATCAAACCCAGAAAAAACAGGCTGAAATCTACCACGAAGCATTAGTAACTCGTCAGGAGTAACATGAAATACTATCTCACCCTCATAGAGAACGATAATAAAGTTATCATTTCCTTTAACGTTTATTTTGAAATTACTTGGAGCATTTCGGAAAAAAACCATTTTCTGAATGTGAATATAACCATATGAAGATAAGCCTGAATCAAGTTTTATCTCGACCTCAATCCTGCCTTCCTCATCCCATCTTTGTAATTTACCGAATCTAGCCTTTGATCTTCCACAGATCATATAGAAATGACTTTGACGAAGCCTACTTATAATTTCCTCATCTTTATTAGTGATAGTAGCCGCTAGAGTGTTGGATATAGGGGGGCACACAAGATTTAGATATGCACTGCATGCTTTTCTATCGTGCGTAGTCATAATATAAATCCTTATTAATTAGTTGGAGTATGTTGAAATATGAGTAAATCGGTCATCAGTTACAACTTGTAATAAAACTGCGGAGTTTTTCCATCATAGATTTTAGGTCCAAAATAGATAAATCTGCGGGAAAAACTTCAACGTACTCTCGTGCCACCCGAACTATCCGGGGCTCCCCAAACGTCGATTTATCGGCCCCCGAATGGTTTGGCAAGCGATTTACTCTCCCCGGAATTTCAACCGGTAAGTTAACGTGGGCACGGACTGCTGGAGACAGAGGTGACATCACCGACTAACGAACGGATGAAGGCTGTTCGTAACTGATATTGAATCTCTAAAAAGTTAATGCAACCGCGTCCAATTTGCTACAACGCTTGTCGCTCTCATAAAAATTTTTATAAATATATTTCAGTAGGGTACAGGAGTGACTGGAAATATTATAAGCTACTGCCCTCAGGTTTCCTGCACACGGCCGCCTATATATCAATTAATCTAATGAGTTAAGATTACCCTGAAAGTTAATAAAATCAAGTAACAACGTTTAAAATGATGAACTGTGACAGCTTTTATTTAAGTAAAGCTTAATAAATAATCACCTGAAGATTTTGAGATAATCCAATTCCCTTTTTTCTTTCTTCAAGTCGCCTTTGCCCGAAGATTGACACAGATGCAAGCTTGTTATTACTTATATTCTCTTCGGGGTATCCTCTATGATGGTTTGGATTCATACGTAGACGAAAAAGGTTCTTCTTTGTCAGGTGGAGAAAGGCAAATTATTGGTTTAGCGCGGTTGTATCTTAAGACACCTGAAATATTGCTATTTGATGAACCAACCACTTACTTGGACAATCGAAAAATCAATAGCTTTGCGGAATCATTGAATAATATTGTTTGTGGTAAAACAGTGCTTATGATAAGCCATGATCCCCGTGTTTTTCACCTTGCTGAAAGAGTGATTAAAGTCGATAAAGGAAAGGTCGTATTTGATGGCTCTCTTCAAGAGTATATGGGGCAATCAAGAACATACGCTAATCTTGACGAATGAGGTATAATTTTCTCTGCTAACGGGGATGATAATAATTAACAGATAAGAGGATCGTTATGATTGTTTTGGTGACAGGGGCAACTTCTGGTTTCGGTGAAGCGATTACAAGGAAATTTATCGCTCATGGTGCGGTAGTCATTGCAACAGGACGTCGTCAGGAGAGATTGGATAAGTTGAAAAACGAATTAGGGGAAAACGTCTACCCCATTCAACTTGATGTGAGGGATCGTACTGCGATTGAACGTATAGTCCAACAATTACCGGATGCCTTACGTAATATAGACGTGCTGGTCAATAATGCGGGGCTGGCATTAGGGTTAGAACCCGCACATCAGGCTAATCCCGATGATTGGGAAACCATGATTGATACTAATGCTAAAGGATTAGTGAATATGACACGGGCTTTGTTGCCTAATATGGTTGAAGTTAATCGCGGACATATTATCAATATTGGTTCCACGGCAGCAAACTGGCCCTATGCCGGCGGTAATGTATACGGTGCAACCAAAGCTTTTGTCCGACAATTTAGTTTAGGATTGCGGGCTGACTTACACGGAAAGAACATTCGGGTTACTGACATTGAACCAGGGCTTGTGAGTGGAACCGAGTTTTCTCATGTTCGTTTTAAGGGTAATGAAGAAAAAGTTGATCAGACTTATGCACGTGCTGAAGCATTGACAACAGATGATGTTGCAGAAGCGGTATTTTGGGTGGCTAATCTGCCTGCTCGCGTCAATATCAATACATTGGAAATGATGCCAGTTTGCCAGTCATTCGCGGGATTAAATGTACATAGAAGCTAGCCAATCACTATACTGTATCAACTAACTGTATTAGTTCTCTGCTAATGTATTTTTAAATATCCTAGTCTTGATGAAAGAGGTTCAGACATGAACGTTCGTGGTTCTTCGATAATTAAATGTGTTTCTGCTATCACCCTACTGTTTTCTCTCTTCTGGCAAACACCCGCTTTGTCGACGCCCTGTACGACAGGAAATACATGTGTAACCATTAATGGTGGTGAAGAAAGCGCCGTAAGTAAAGAAATGGCTCGCCAAAACAAAGAAGAATGGAATGAACAGAGACCATTGCGTCAAAAGATGGATAGACGTAGAGAGAAAGAATTTGATAAATATGAGGTAGAAGTTGATAATCGTGAAGCCTGTTTGAAAAGTGCCAACATTAATGCCTATTGGGAACCAAGCACAAAACGTTGCCTGGATGTCAATACAGGTCATCCAATCGAACCTTGATAGATTCAACACTGACATCAAAATAAGGAGATGATGGTGAAAAAGATCCTACTGACCGGCGCTTTGTTCGTTGCGCTTTCCTCTTTTGCGGCGCAGGCTACTCAAGATTCACAAAAAGTGACATGCGAAAGCCTGAAAGAAGAAATTGCGCAGAAGATCATGAAAAATGGTGTTTCAAAAACGGATTTTAGGCTTGATTTAATTTCTGGTGATCACGTTAATACAAGTGGAAAGGTCATTGGTCATTGTGATAAAGGGAAAACAAAAATAGTCTATATTCGTCTTTCTCACACGAGCACGGCTCCAGATAAAGCACCAAGTGATAAAAAAAGCAGCCATTAGTCCAACCAATAGAGGCTTCATTAGAAAAGGGAGCAATATATGCTCCCTTTTCTCTTTCCAATCAATTGTCGATTTCTGATATTGCAGAAAGATCCAAATAGCAAGATAAATCACGCTCTTCTGGCCTTAAAAGATAAGGAATTTCCCCTAGCTGTGGTGCTGGAATGTGACACCGTAACCTATCCAATATTTTGGCATAGTGGGCAAGTCCTGGATTGATGCGGTTAGCAACCCAACCAATAAGAGTTGCACCATCATTAATGATGGATTGAGCACTTAAAATAGCGTGATTAACACACCCTGACTGAATACCGACAACCAAAATGACAGGGAGTTTTTCTTGTATAACCCAATCAGAATAAAACGTTTCATCTTCCAGTAGCATGCGCCATCCGCCATTACCTTCAATGATGACACGATCTGCTTTATGCCCTAAATTTCTTAGCCCTTTTGTCATTTGAGTAAAGTCAGCACGATTTCCTACTTCATAATTGCTTTCCCAAATCACGGGATTGATTTCTTCATAATTCACTTGAACCGATGAAGATTGATGTATGACTAAAGCATCTCGATTACGTATTCCTTCCTGAGTCTCTTGTTTTTCTGTCGCAATAGGTTTATATCCCACTGCGGTTGTTCCTTCACGATTAAAGACTTGCAGTAATGCGCGGGTAACAACTGTTTTACCGATGTTGGTATCCGTGCCTGTAACAAATAAGCGCGTTAACATAAATTCATTTTTCCGTTTTTCACAATAACAGACCAGATAGATCGGATACTCTTTTAGTGAGTAGGCTAAGTGAGTGTAAGAGATGTGTTTGAGGCAGGAATTGCGTTAGCTCAATGTTTTGCGAAATGGGGGCTATTCTTATCCTTGCATAAGCTTAATAAGTAATTCACCGTTATATAACGCTTGTTTTATTAAAGCGGCTGCGGGTAATGTACCTGCGTTAGGAAATTGGGTAGCCACAATATCAACGTGTTGGCTATAACCAGGAAGTGAACGCTGTGTTATCTGCTGTTGAATAGCCGGATAAAGAATATGTTTAACGCGGTTTAGCGGCGAACCAATCAATATTTTTTCTGGATTAAAAATATTGACCATAATTGCCATGATACGCCCGATTCTCTCTCCTGCATCATGGATAATGTTTATTATTTGTGAATCACCATCTGCCACTGCCTGGCAAAGTAAATCAATTTCAATTTTTAACGAGGTATTATCCGCCGTTGCGTGATTCAAGACGTCATCAGGATACCTGTCCGCCAGAAAATGCGCCTTTTGTAAAATTTTTTTAATGCCGACTACCGTTTCGAGACAACCGGTATTGCCACAGTAACAAGGTTCTCCAGAGGGATCGATTTGGATATGGCCAATTTCCACGACACTATGATTATCAGCATGAAGCATTTGCCCCGCCGTCATAATTCCTGCACCAACATTATCGTCAATGACAAGCTGAATAAGATTCTGGTCGTTCTTCCCTGCCCCATATAAAGATTCTGCGATTGTCCATGCAGTAATGCCATGTTGCAGAAAAATCGGTAGCCCTGTGCGTTGATGTAAAAATTTCCCCAACGGAATATCTTGAATATCATAGTATGGCGAGCTATGGATGATTCTGTTAACCGGATCGACGATTGCATTAATGGTGATGCTAATTGCCGTCAGGCGTTCTAGATGAGATTGATGGCGTAAAAAGAAACCATCAATCTCATGAACAATACAATCTAAGAAAGCATGTTTCTGAGGTACAACGAAAGCTAATTGTTCTTCAACGACAAGATCACAGTTCAAATCACGAAGCCCAATCACAATATGCCCTTCGTTAATACGAATACATAAAAATTGCCATTCTTGACTATCCACTTGTAAACCAATCGCGGGACGCCCTCTAAAGCCAAGATCAGGGAATTCCATCTCCTTCACTAAATGTGCATCAATGAGTTCTCGAGTGATTTTAGTAATACTGGCTGGTGCCAATTGAGCTTTTTTGGAAAGTGCGATACGGGAGATAGGCCCACACCGATCAATGAGCTGATAAACCAATCCCATGTTAGTTTGCTTAATTTGGTCAATATGACCAGGTTGAATATCAACACTCACCTTACCGCCCGCCATTTAATTCACGCTGCTAAAAAATTAATGATGATTATGTCTCCGTTTAAATGAGAGAGTATTCGTTTGATATAGAAATGTGATCTTTCACACGAACTTATCGTAATTATTACTTTTGATGACGGATCTCACTGATGTATCTGTTCGTTTAGAGTAACAACCATGGTCACAAGACTTCACTCCATCTATTTAAAGGTGGAGTGAAGTTAAATTGAATACTATTACAAAAAACTAGCGTTTAAAAAAGCGATTGTCGATAAGGCGTCATGACATTGCCTTCGTTCTTTCAGAAAGGGGCATGTGTGAGCCTTGGCGGCAAAACGAATGGAATAACGATGGGAAGCCGTCAGATTCATAGCACAGTAAGTTTCTGGTGTGATTGCTTCACTGGGTAGTTGTGCAGTTGGTATATAGGCGACAGGATTTGCTTCTGTTCTATAATTCTGATAAAGCTCGTTATTTAAATAATCATCTTCAATATAGGCATGGTCATTCTCACTATATCTAAACCTATGGACGCCACGAATTTGTGTGACCCCAATACCTCTGATTGCCACATATTCTGCCTGATTTTCACAAAGGTTCATCAGACTCCAATATTCACGCCTGCCTGTTTGAGCATAAAGCCGCTGTAATGACCGAACGACACTATAAAAATTGGCAGTGGGTCGTATTTCATAAACGTAGAATATCTCCATACCAAAACCCCTGCCCCAATTAATGGCAAAATCACGGTCGGTCGTCGTTGAAACAAATGCTGAAGCAGTAGCCCTATGTTCTCTATCAAAAACTCCCTGAACATGCTCCACAAGATTATCATTCGTTCCCCAAGGAGAAAATCCTCCCTTTGCTGGGTGAAATATTTCTTCTGGGGGCCGAGTATCCATTCGATAAACTTTATCAACAGGTTGCTGAGCGTAGGATTGTATTGTGTATAAAAATAAAATACACAGTAAAGAAAAGACTTTTAAAGTTCTCATTAAATGTTCCTCACTTAAAATTTTATCAATTTTCAGAGAAACCAGAAAAATCATATCCGGTTATGGAAACCAGGCTTGTACTGAGTTAAATTGCGGCCCATTATATGGGTCAGGACCCCATTTATTACACCGAAATGGCCATTGATCGTCAAGAAGTGCGACGATCTGTCCACTGGCTTGAGCTGCTAGGACAGTTGCATACGCGTTTTTTCCACTATCATAGTCAGTATCTAAGGCACTGTAAGCCCAATAAATTTGGACATCTTTATTACTCCAATTTCGGCCTGTTTTTGATAACCAAACTGCCCACTGATTCCATTTATTACCATTTGACCATATGCCAACAACATAGCCTCGGCCACATTCCAGCATGTCACCGACCTTATATGATATTTTATGATCAATTTGATTAGATTCTAGAGAATGTATTGTTTCTGTTATTTTCTTATTATTCGAGCAAGCTGAACAACTCAGTGCTATCATTATTGAAATGAGTAATTTGTAATTTTTCATAATATTTATTTCTCCAAGAGAAAAATAATAATTTGCAAGGCAAAGCCCTGCCGTCTGAATCAAGCATAAAAACAAGCCTCCTGTTATTGGGATAATTTGTCTATTGGTATACTACACCGACATGTCGATGTCATGAAAAATGTAGACCATTACAACGAAGTTTCTCCTACAATATTTGAGATCAACAAGTTGGTTAAGCGATCTGCCGCCGCGCTATTATTGCAATTTTTATGTTTAACCAGCCAAACTTCAGAGTAAACAGGATTGTTTGCTAAAGGTAAGTATTGAACTCCATCCAGTTTCATGCGGGTAAATGATTCGGTAATGATACTGATGCCTAATCCGGCCGCAACTAATCCGAGAATGGTCATTGCCTCCCCCGCCTCCTGGGAAATTGTTGGAACGACACCCACATTGGCTAACAACGCAACAATTTCATCATATAGTGCTGTCCCTACATCGCGTTCAAAAAAGACGAGAGGGAAATCAGATAACATTTGCAAATTAACCCCATCATTAGCGTATTTCAGCAAGGGATGTCCATCATATACCGCTAACATAAAGCGTTCCTTGAAGAGTAAATGATGTTGTAGATTGTCAGGTAATGATGTATTTCGCATAATCCCGATATCAATTCTGCCTGTCTGTAAAGGCGCTATTTGCTGTTTAGTATTCATCTGATGCATATGAATAGAGACGTCTGGGTAGCGTTCCCGGAATTGACGTAAACTGAGTGCCACTTTCTGCATAAAAGGGGCGATGGATGTAAAACCAATCGATATCTCCCCTAATTCTCCTCGTTGCATTCTGGCCGCCCTGGTTGCGGCTGCGTTAACTTGAGCAATAATTTGGTAGGCCTCTTGCAGAAGCATCCGGCCGGCCGGCGTTAAATTGACGTTTCTGTTATTACGTACCAGTAACTGAGCATTAATATTTGCTTCCAGCGCCTGGATCTGTTGGCTTAATGGTGGCTGTGAAATGTTCAATCTTTCTGCCGCCCGCCCAAAATGTAATTCTTCTGCAACAGCAATAAAGTAACGCAGATGTCTCAGTTCAATATTAGCTGGCATTATCTATCACCCCATTGATATATGTAAGATATCATTTCTGATTATTAATATATTAGACAAAATATTTTCGAATTCCTATTCTTGATTTGGATCAAATCGTTATCGTTTGTTTTATCTCAATAAGGAAGTCGCGTGAATACAACCCAAAGCGTCAGTGAAAAATCAGCAGTCTCTGGCGTGGAACGAAATGTTGAAAACACGATTAATTTAGGACACAAAAGTCAATCGCATTACATTCAACGTGGAGATAGTGCCTATCTACGTGTCACCCTCTCATTTTTTGCCGTTGGGCTGGCAACTTTCGCATTGCTCTATTTCATCCAATCTATTTTGCCGATTCTGTCAGAAGAATTTAATATTTCCCCCGCTAATAGTAGCTTAGCGCTATCACTTTCTACCGGAATGTTATCTCTGGGGCTATTAATCACAGGTTCACTATCAGATGCGATTGGTCGTAAAAATGTCATGGTCATTTCATTGATTGCAGCGGCTATTTTTACGCTTTTAAGCGCAATAGTGCCAAGTTGGTACGGGATTTTGTTTATCCGCGCATTAGTTGGTCTGTCAATCAGTGGTGTTGTTGCTGTTGCAATGACCTATTTAAGTGAAGAAATTCATCCCAGTTATGTCACTCTATCCATGGGGCTTTATATCAGTGGCAACTCAATCGGAGGAATGAGTGGGCGCTTGATGACTGGGATCATCGCTGATCACTACTCCTGGAGATATGCGGTGATTTTATTAGGTATCTTTGCCTTAGTTTCCGCTATTGCCTTTTGGAAATTACTACCAGAATCGAAGCATTTTAAATCGAGTCCATTAAAACCTAAAACGTTACTTCTCAATTTGAAGATGCACTTTCGTGACGAGGGGCTTCCTCTGCTATTTGCTGAAGCTTTTTTAATCATGGGGAGCTTCGTTGCGATGTTTAACTACATCGGTTATCGATTATTAGAGGCGCCTTACCATTTAAGCCAGACAATCGTTGGATTGCTTTCTATCGTTTATTTGACAGGAACTTATAGTGCAACTAAAGCAGGTACATTAACCAGTAAACTTGGTCGGGGAAGAATATTACTTGTGGCGATTGGTATGATGTTGGTAGGTTGCATCATTACCCTCTTTTCCTCTCTCTGGGCGGTGATGTTAGGCGTGATAATACTCACAACAGGTTTTTTTGCCGCTCATGCTGTGGCTAGTGGGTGGATTGGACAAAGAGCCAAGCGGGCAAAAGCACAAGCATCATCACTCTACTTGTTCTGTTACTACTCAGGCTCTAGCATTGCGGGAACATTAGGCGGTATTTTCTGGCTTCATTTCGCATGGAATGGTGTTGCTGCATTTATTTTATCACTCACCATCATTGCTTTTTATTTAGGTTTAAAACTCAATAAGTTGTCCGACGTTTAAATAAATTGTTGATATTTTACTTTCTGAATAAAAAGATAATGTCGGCCATGTTTTTAACATCATGGCCGACTCCCCCTCCCTGAATTTCACGAACAGTAAATGTTTTTTGGCCTTATTAGACTTTTTTGTGGTGGATGTTCCTACTGGGTGGGGTTATATTAATAAGTATGTTGTAACTAATATGATTATGTAAAGACACAAGGCATAATGATGAACAAGTATCTTTCAATAGAATCACTAACAACTTGCTTTAAAAAACAAGAAGAAAGACTGGCTGAGCTGGTTAGATTATTAATGAACTATCCACTTATCAGCGCCAGAGTATTTGAATTACCTAAAATAGAAAAAGGTGAAGAGCATGAACAAGTGACCGAAATTATGGTTAATCTGCTCGAAGGGAATGAGGCGCTTCATCTCGGTCTGCATTTCTACCAGAAACTGTTTATACACCATAATAACCCCAATATCAGCAGTAAAGCAGCGAGCCGCCTGCCAGGCGCATTGTGTTTTTCGGTCAACCACCAGCAATATAAAGAAGCCATAAAAGTAATTGATGAAATCAACATACTAAAAAAAGAGCTGGAAAATATTGTGACTCAAGAATCGGGAGTCAGTAAAGAACAACGATTTGAATTTGTTCATGAACACTTGCGAGGACTGATTACCCTGAATGCCTATCGCACCATTACCCCGTTATTAAATCCCGACTCCATTCATTTCGGTTGGGCCAATAAGAACATCATTAATAAAGTCACTAAGCAACAAATTCTGGAAAGGCTGGAGAAAAGTTATAATGCAGGAAGAGCGGTTCCGCCCTACTCCCGCGAACAGTGGTCAGCACTGGTGGAATTAGAGATAACTGATATCCAAAAATTACCCAATGACGTGGTATTGAAAATTAAACGCCCTGTTAAAGTGCAACCTATCACTCGTGTATGGTATTCAGACATACAAAAGCAAGTTCAGTACGCCTGTCCAGTACCTGTGATTGTTTTTTGCGTAGAAGGGAGCAAAACCAATCCCAAAATAGGTGTTTTGTCTAATTACAATGCCAATGTCATTAAACATAGACATAAACCTAAAGCCAAACCCCTTGAGTTGGTCATTCCTCGACTACATCTCTACAAAGAGCTTTAAGATGTAAAATATCCCCTGCTCAATCAGTCGCGTTAAGTTAAGAGCGATATGCTTAAATAAAAAACCGGAGAATATTTACTCCGGTTTTTTTTCACTCGATAACGCAGGTGAATAGTGAATATTACCTCATACTACCAACCATGTCTTCTGGACGAACCCACGCATCAAATTCAGTTTCAGTCAGATACCCTAACTTGAGTGCCGATTGTTTCAATGTCAAACCTTCTTTATGTGCTTTTTTGGCAATTTCAGCCGCTTTATCGTAACCAATATGCGTATTTAACGCCGTAACTAACATTAACGATTCATTCAGCAACTGAGTGATACGATCATGATTTGGTTCAATACCAATAGCACAATGCTCGTTGAAACTGCGCATACCATCCGCCAGCAAACGGGTTGATTGTAGGAAGTTATGAATGACCATCGGACGGAATACGTTCAACTCAAAATTACCAGATGCACCACCAATGTTAATCGCTACGTCGTTACCCATCACCTGAGCACATAGCATGGTCATGGCTTCACATTGAGTTGGGTTAACTTTACCCGGCATGATAGAACTACCTGGTTCATTTTCAGGAATAGAAATTTCACCAATACCGCAACGAGGGCCAGACGCTAACCAACGAACATCGTTAGCGATTTTCATCAGTGATGCCGCCAGGCCTTTCAATGCACCGTGTGCATGAACCAATGCGTCACACGTTGCCAACGCTTCAAATTTATTTGGTGAAGTGACAAAAGGCTGGCCAGATAATTCAGCAATTTTCTGTGCGACACGAACAGCATATTCAGGATGAGTATTCAGACCCGTTCCTACTGCTGTTCCCCCCAATGCCAGTTCACACACATGAGGAATATTATCTTCTATGTGTTTCAAGTTATGCGTTAACATCGCTGCCCAGCCGGAAATTTCCTGGCCTAAAGTCAGGGGTGTCGCATCTTGTAAGTGAGTACGGCCAATTTTTACGATGTCTTTAAATGCTTCAGCTTTATCGGTCAGCGTTTTTTGTAGCACTTTTAACTCTGGCAACACATGCTCGCGTACTGCAATCACGGCCGCAACATGCATGGCCGTTGGGAAAACGTCGTTAGAGCTTTGGCTCTTATTCACATCATCATTAGGATGGATCAGACGTTCGTTACCCCTTTTACCACCCAAGATCTCGCTACCACGATTCGCCAACACTTCATTCATATTCATGTTGCTTTGAGTTCCCGAACCGGTCTGCCAAATAGCAAGCGGGAATTCTGTTGGGTGTTTACCTTCCAATACCTCTTTCGCCGCAGCAATGATTGCATCACCACGTTCTTTCGGCAGAAGGCCGAGATCCATATTAACACTGGCTGCTGCTTGTTTGGTCAATGCAAGGGCATGAATCAATGCAACAGGCATTTTTTCCTGAGAAATGCGGAAATGTTCCAGTGAGCGCTGAGTTTGCGCCCCCCATAATTGGTCAGCAGGTACTTCGATGGGTCCCATTGAGTCTTTTTCAATGCGAGTGGCTGCCATTACTCTCTCCTTAGCACACAGAATAATTGAATACGCCGGAACAAACTTTGCGGATAAATTAGTCGGCATTCGTTTATCATGCCATAAATTTATGATCGATAATGCGACCTAATCGTGTTTATTGTATTGTTGTCTATAAATAAGTTATTTTTTATTACAGGAAACATAGCCATGCTGAAAATGATCAACAACATCCAACATTATGATTGGGGAAGTAAAACCGCGCTGACGGATATTTACGGTATCGCTAACCCAGACAATCAGCCCATGGCAGAATTATGGATGGGAGCACATCCGAAATGTAGTTCACAGGTCACTGATCCTCAAACGGGTGAAACGATTGCCTTGAACACCCTCATTGATCAAGATCCAGAAAAATACCTTGGGAAAAAGGTAGCACAACAATTCCAGCGTCTGCCTTTTTTGTTTAAAGTACTGTGTGCGGCTCAACCGTTATCTATTCAGGTGCATCCTGACAAAACAGCCGCCGAAATGGGTTTCGCCAGAGAAAACGCTCAGGGACTCCCATTAGATTCAGCGCAACGTAACTATAAAGATGACAATCACAAACCTGAATTGGTCTATGCACTGACGCCGTTCAAGGCGATGAATGCATTTCGGCCTTTATCTGAGATCACCCAATTATTGAGTTATGTTTCTGCCGCCCATCCAGATATTCCGACATTCCTCCAGCAGCCGTCTGAGCAAAACCTGTCGTTTCTATTTTCACAACTATTGAATATGCAAGGAGAGCAGAAACATTTGGCCATTGCTGTCTTAAAGTCAGCATTAAACAGCCATCAAGGTGAACCATGGGAAACCATCAGAAACATGACCTCGTTCTACCCTGATGACAATGGACTGTTTACCCCACTGCTACTCAATGTGGTTGAGCTAAAACCTGGCCAAGCGATGTTTTTATATGCCCGCACTCCTCACGCTTATCTTGACGGTGTAGCGCTGGAAGTCATGGCCAATTCTGACAATGTTCTACGAGCCGGTTTAACCAACAAACATATTGATGTCCCGGAATTAATGGCTAATCTGGATTTCATTCCAAAATCGGCCGATACTTTGCTAACCGTACCAAAACAGGAAAAAGAGGCGCTGATTTATCCTGTTCCCGTCAATGATTTTTGTTTTTCTGTCTATTCTGTTTCAGAACAACCCATCTCATTAGAAAATGATTCAGCATCAGTTCTATTTTGTGTTGAAGGACAAGCTGTTATCAGCACGGATAAGCGCCAATTGAGATTATTCTCAGGTGAATCAATCTTTTTATCTGCTATAGAGAAGAGCGTAACAGTTTATGGCCACGGGAAAATAGCCAAAGTAACTAATTAATCTTAAACTATTTTAGTTAAACTATACACTTTACAACCATTTTTGACATAAATACAAAACGCACACACCTATCCGGTTAGGTGTGTCAAATGGATGGAATTTTCATATGAAAAAATCGTTAGTTGCAGTAAGCATTATTGTCGCCTTGGGTGCTGTATGGACAGGGGCATCATGGTATACAGGAAAACAACTTGAAAACCGTTTGGATGGCTTTATCGCAAAAGCAAACACCAAACTAAAAGAATCACTCCCTGAAAGGGGTATGGAATGGCAAGCCAAGGATTTCAATCGGGGTATTTTCAGTTCTGATGTCCGTTTGATCCTGACGATTAAAGGTGGTATAGAAAAAATGGGGATTAAACCAAATGAAGAGATCATTTTCAAATCAACGATTGATCATGGACCCTTTCCTATTACCAAAGCATTCAGCCTGATGCCAAAAATGGCTTCTATCCATTCAGAACTTGAACAAAGTGACGCGCTAAAAGCGATTTTTGATCTGACCGGCGGAAAATCACCGTTTAAATTAGATGCCAACGTGAGTTATGGTGGCACCCTCTCTACCGACATGGATTTGCTTCCGATTACTCATACAGAAACCAAAGAAAATGGGGAACAACGTGTTTTGTCGTTCTCAGGCGCCAAAATCATTGCCAATGTTAACCGTGATTTAAGTGCATTCTCATTCTCTGTAAAAAATGATGGGTTATCTTTCAGCGAGCCAAATAAAAAAGAAACGATTTCACTGAAAGGAATCGATTTCAAAGGGGATCATAAAAAAGGTAATTTCGATATTTATGTTGGTGATCAAAGCTACAGCATTGGCGAGTTCAGCATCAATGGGATCCCTAACGAACCCAATATTTCCCTCAAAGGAATAAAAATCACCTCCAATGCGAACGAAGATAAAGAAAATCTGAATATCAAAGTTGCCTATGGCATTGATGGTGTCAACATTAAGGATATAGAATTCGGTTCTGGTCAGTTAAATCTGGGCATAGAAAAGTTGGATGGCCAGTCTGTACGCAAATTTACTCAAGCCTATAATGATGCAACACAAGAGGCTCTGGCTACAAGTGAATTATCTGATGATACGGTTACCTACGCTGTGATGAGTAATTTACATCTGCTCATGAACAAGGATCCACAATTCAGCATCTCACCCTTTAGCTGGAAAAACAGTAAAGGTGAAAGTTCAGTCGATTTCAACCTTGCCTTACAAAACGTTCCAGAAGACAAAAATTCGATGGACAACATGAAGCCGGAAGACATGATCCGTACATTGGTAAAAGAGTTATCATTAGACGTGAACATTCCCAAAGCCATGTTAATAGAATCTATCGCACAGTCACGTGAACTGGCAGGTCAGGATAAAACGGCGGCAGAAAATCAAGCTAAACAGCAGGTTCAATTTCTTGTTGCCGGTGGAAATAAATTCATCACTGATAAAGACAACCTTATCGGCCTGAACTTCCACTATGCCAATGATAAAGTTAAACTCAACGGCAAAGAATCCAACCTGCATCAATTCCTGCTTGATAATAACCTGGTCGGCACCTATGATGACGCCGATAGTGAACAAAGTCAGCACGATAATGACGCTGAACTGCCGGTCACCGAATAATGACAACCGTCATCATAACAAAGTACTTGTATCAGGTTATTAATAGTCGGCTCAGCTAAAACATCGCTAAGATTAAAATAGCAAAGAGTACTTTCACTTTCTCGCCAGTCAACCTGTTGACTGGCTTTTTTGTATATCTACAATTTAATAAGAAGGATAAGAAAATGATTGACATACAGCTTCCATTGACGGATTTACACCGCCACCTTGATGGTAATATTCGCCCCGAAACCATTTTGGATCTCGCTCGTCAACATAATATCCCACTGCCAGCGTATGAACTGGAAACATTACGTCCTCATGTCCAAATCATTGAAAATGAGCCTAACCTCGTTAGTTTTCTCCAGAAACTGGACTGGGGAGTCACTGTTCTGGCCGACTTAGACGCTTGCCGCCGGGTTGCGATAGAAAACGTTGAAGATGCGGTCAATGCCGGGCTGGATTACGCTGAACTACGCTTTTCCCCTTATTACATGGCGATGAAACACCAGCTTCCCGTTGAAGGTGTCGTAGAAGCCGTCATCGACGGCATTCATTTAGCAAGTCAACAGCATGATATTCAGATCCGTTTAATGGGTATCCTGAGCAGAACATTTGGTGAAGCAGCCTGTTCTCAAGAACTGGCCGGGCTACTTGCCCATAAGCAACATATCATTGCCTTAGATCTGGCTGGCGATGAACTAGGGTTTCCTGGCCATCTCTTTGAGCGGCATTTCATCCAGGCGCGTGATGCTGGCTGGAATATTAGTGTACATGCCGGTGAAGCGGCAGGTTCAGAAAGCATCTGGCATGCTATTTGTGAGTTAGGCGCAACCCGCATTGGTCACGGCGTAAAAGCCATCACCGATCCTGCCCTAATGGATTACCTGGCTGAACATCGTATTGGTATTGAATCCTGCCTGACATCAAACCTGCAAACCAGTACGGTCAGCACCTTACAAGCTCATCCACTGAAAAAATTCCTTGAACACGGCATTCTGGCATCTATCAATACCGATGATCCAGCAGTAGAAGGCATTGACATTGGTCATGAATACACCATTGCTGCACCAGCAGCAGGTCTGTCGCCCGCTATGATTAAACAGGCACAGATTAATGGATTGGCAACAGCGTTTCTCAGCGAAGCAGAAAAACAGGCTCTGAAAGACAAAGCCGCTAGCCGCTAGCCGCTAGCCGCTAAGAAACATGACTTAAATTTTAAACACGATGATAAAGGCAGAAAACTACTCTGCCTTTTTTGCGCTCAGGCGCTGTGCATAACGCTGAGCAAGCACAGCACAGACCATTAATTGGATCTGGTGGAAAATCATCAATGGTAGCAACATCACCCCCACTATTGCCGCAGGAAACAGCACATTCGCCATGGGGACACCATTCGCTAAACTCTTCTTCGAGCCACAAAACACGATCGTGATTTCGTCTTCTTTGCCAAATCCCAATAAACGCGCACTATACACATTAATCATTAATACCAGCGCCAATAAAATACAGCAGACGATCCCAATCATCAGCAGCGAATAAGCATCTATTTTGTGCCAAATACCTTCCACCACCGCTTCACTAAATGCAACATAGACCACCAGCAATATGGAAGAACGATCCGTCATATTGACCCATTTTTTGTGTTTTTCCACCCAACGAGCAATCAAAGGACGCGATAAATGTCCAACAATAAAAGGCACCATAAGCTGCAAGATAATATCTTTTATCGCTTGCCACGTATCAGGATGTCCACCCGCTTCATGAGTCCGGATCAATAAACCCACCAATAATGGTGACAGAAATACACCTAATAAACTTGAAGCGGAAGCACTGCATATCGCGGCAGCAACATTCCCTCCGGCAACGGAAGTAAAGGCGATAGCCGATTGCACGGTAGCAGGTAAAACACAAAGATAAAGAAACCCCATATAAACCGTTGGTGACATCCATTCTGGCACGATAAAACTTAATCCCATGCCCAATATAGGAAATAAAATAAACGTGCTAGTGAAAATAACCAGATGCAACCGCCAGTGCCCTATGCCAGCCAAAATGGCATGACGGGATAACTTCGCACCATGCATAAAAAATAACAACGCAATCGCTGCCGTTGTTAAATATTGAAACCACGTTTTAGCCTCACCTTCACAAGGAAAGAACGATGCGATGATTACCACTGTAATCAGGATCACCAGAAAAGGGTCAATTCTTAGTTTCTGCAACACGTTCATCAATAGAGTTCTCCTTGCGCTACCGGCCACTTTATCAATCAATGCATATTGTACGCCGTTCTTTTGCTGATTTTTCACCTGCTTCAATCAGCTTCATAATCAAAATTGCTTCGCTAGCCGTCACCGGGTTCGGTTTGCCAAACAAAATCGCATCCCGGATTGCGGCATAATAAGTGCCATAATTACCTGGTCTTGTTGGCATAACCTGCGTAATTAAATCATCCCCTTGTGACAACGTCACATAACCATCTCGTGCATCATATCCCCAATCTGCCCGTGGCGGTCTTTCTCCTGCTTTCAACCGCTCTTCCTGAGGATCTAAACCATACTTGATATAACTCCCTGACATCCCATGCAATGTATAAACAGGTGATTCTGTTGCAGCAAGCATGGTGGCATGTAAGACAACTTTCAAATCAGGATAAGTAAGCTGTGTATGAAAATAATCTGCTGTCTCTGCATTCGGGCGGATCATGCCTAAATCTGTCGTGATCGCCTGCGGTTTACCGAAAAGCTGCACCGCCTGATCCAACAAATGAGGCGCTAAATCATACCAAATACCACTACCCGCTCCGGCAGCTTCACGCCAACGCTGACGAACAACGGGACGATAACGGTCAAAGTGGGAGGCATAATATTTCAGGGCGCCTAATTTCTTTTCCTTAATAATTGACTGTACCGTCAGAAAGCCAGAATCCCAACGACGATTATGGAATACAGATAGCAATAAATTCGCTTCTTCCGCTTGTTTTTTCAGTGATTGGGCTTGCTCTACTGTAATAGTAAAAGGCTTATCAACAACAACATGCTTACCCGCCGCCAGCGCCCTTTGGGCTAATGGGTAGTGAGTATCATTCGGGGTTGGGATCACAATAAGGTCAATATTCGGATCGTCAAAAAGTGCCTGTGCGGAAGAGACAACAGATACGGCTGGCCAATCTTTGTTGACTTTATCTACATTGCTGCTGCAAATGGCAACCAATTCAACATTGGCTGTCCCCGCGATCAATGGCGCATGAAACGTTTTACTTGCATAACCATAACCAACCAAACCAACGTTTAAAACCTCACTCATAACCACCTCTTTGAGCTAATGATCGTAATACCATAACGACCAACCAGGCATCAGAAAATATCACCAACTATCATACGTTAGCAAATAATCCTGATCTCTGTCCGATGCTCTTTTTCCTATTGTCTTTTCCCCGCTTTTCCAATATTTTTATTATCTGGTTGATGATTTTGTCCTGATTACGATAAAAACTTTCGTTTATTCGTCCATTTTCTTTCATTCCTGAAATAAAACGTGCTTATCACGTCAAAATGACTTTCACACAAGATCGATAACATAGCCCACAATTGGTTGTTATCATTGCCCCCACTTACCCCACATTCCAGTGGGGAATTTCTATTCAGACGATATAAGCCGTGTTCCACTTTCTATTATCTTATTTTCAGGTATAGCAATGACTGAATACCTTTTGTTATTTATTGGCACAGTTCTGGTCAATAACTTTGTTTTAGTAAAGTTCCTGGGGCTATGCCCTTTTATGGGTGTGTCAAAAAAACTCGAAACCGCCATTGGTATGGGGCTGGCAACGACCTTTGTTCTCACCCTGGCGTCGATCAGTTCATGGCTGATAAATACGTTTATTCTTGTCCCGCTTGATTTAATGTATTTAAGAACCCTGAGCTTCATCCTTGTCATCGCGGTCGTCGTTCAATTTACTGAATTAGTCGTTCGTAAAACCAGCCCAACGCTTTATCGCCTGTTGGGGATTTTCCTGCCATTGATTACAACCAACTGTGCTGTACTTGGTGTTGCATTACTCAATGTCAATCAATCCCACGGTTTTCTACAATCTGCCGTTTATGGCTTTAGTGCTGCGGTCGGTTTTTCCCTTGTCATGGTGCTATTTGCCGCTATTCGAGAACGTCTGGCGGTTGCCAACATTCCTGCTCCTTTCCGGGGTTCCTCGATAGGGCTGATTACAGCCGGGTTAATGTCCCTCGCATTTATGGGTTTTAGTGGTTTGGTGAAATTCTGATGATGTCATTATGGATTGCGATCGGCGTGTTAGGTGTTCTGGGATTAGCCTTTGGTATCATTCTTGGTTTTGCCGCTCGTCGTTTTAAAGTAGAAGAAGATCCGATTGTTGAAAAAATCGATAATTTATTACCTCAGAGTCAATGTGGGCAATGTAGTTATCCAGGCTGTCGCCCCTATGCAGAAGCCGTTGCCAACAATGGTGAAATGATCAATAAATGCGCCCCCGGCGGCGAGCAAACGATGCTCAAAATAGCAGAGTTATTGGGGGTTGATCCTCAGCCTCTGGATGGCGATGAAAATGTTCAAAATCCCACCAGAAAAGTGGCGTTCATTGATGAAGAAAACTGTATCGGCTGCACAAAATGCATTCAGGCGTGTCCTGTCGATGCGATTATTGGTGCAAACCGTGCCATGCACACCATTGTTGAAGATCTCTGCACCGGTTGCGACCTGTGTGTCGCACCTTGCCCAACAGACTGCATTACGATGATCCCCGTTACTACGACGACGGCAAACTGGAAATGGGATTTAAACACCATTCCGGTCAAAAATATTTCCGTCACACCAGAGCCAACTTTATTTTCTCCTGCTAAGCCTGTTGAGGTTAAAAACCATGTTTAATCTATTCAACTTGCTTAACAAAAATAAAATCTGGGATTTTGCTGGTGGTATTCACCCACCGGAAATGAAGCTGCAATCTAGCTGTACCCCACTACGCCAAGCCCCATTACCGGATGAGTTAATCATTCCTCTACAGCAGCACTTAGGGCCTGAAGGGGAATTGCTGGTGAAAGTGGGTGATCAGGTGTTGAAAGGCCAGGCATTAACGATTGGGATGGGCAAAACGCTTCCTGTTCATGCGTCTACCTCCGGCACTATTATGGCAATCGAGCCTTATGTCACGGCACATCCTTCTGGGTTGAAAGAATTATGCGTCCGGTTACGTCCCGATGGTCAAGATCAATGGGGAGAACGCCAACAGATAACGGATTACACAACCCTGGGTGCTGATGAAATACTGAAACGTATTCAACAAGCCGGCATCGCAGGCTTAGGCGGGGCGGGCTTCCCTACAGAGACAAAACTTAAAGGTAGCCGACATAATCTCAACACATTGATCATTAACGCCGCAGAGTGTGAGCCCTATATCACCGCCGATGATCGTTTAATGCAAGAACATGCGAAAGAAGTGATTGAAGGTATCCGTATTTTGATACATCTGCTCAATCCAAAGCAGGTGCTGATCGGGATTGAAGATAATAAACCGGCGGCCATTCATGCTCTGAACACCGCACTCAATGGGGATAATTCCATCATTGTACGCGTTATTCCGACAAAATATCCTTCTGGCGGTGCCAAACAACTCACCAAAATCCTGACCGGCAAAGAAGTTCCTTCTGGCGGGCGTTCTTCTGATATTGGCATCCTCATGCAAAATGTGGGAACCGTCGTGGCGATAAAACGCGCCATTATTGATGGGGAGCCATTAATCGAACGCGTTGTCACGCTGACAGGTGAGGCGGTGACTGCGCCCGGTAATTTCTGGGCGCGTCTTGGTACACCGGTTCAATTCCTGTTACAACAAGCAGGATTTAAACCTGGCTCAGAACAAATGGTCATTATGGGTGGGCCATTAATGGGCTTTACACTACCTGACCTGAACGTTCCTATCGTCAAGATCAGTAACTGTATTCTGGCACCTTCACAACAAGAAATGGCGCCCAAAGATGCGGAAGAGGCCTGCATTCGCTGTGGTTTATGCGTTGAAGCCTGTCCTGCCGGATTATTGCCTCAGCAACTTTATTGGTTCAGTCGTGGCCAAGAACATGAAAAAGCCAAAAACCACCATTTATTCGACTGTATCGAGTGCGGTGCTTGTGCTTATGTATGTCCAAGCAATATTCCGCTGGTGCAATACTATCGACAGGAAAAAGCCGAAATACGAACGATAGACGCAGAAACACGCCGTTCTGCGGAAGCCAAAATGCGTTTTGAAGCCAAACAGGCCCGGATGGAACGGGAAAAACAGGCTCGTGAAGAACGCCATAAGAAATCGATGGTTCAAGTGGATAGCAAAGATCAACATGCTGTACAAGCCGCTCTTGCCCGCGTAAAAGAAAAACAGGCCACAACGGGTGAATCTATCACCATTCAAGCGGGACAACTGCCTGATAATGCAGCAGCCATTGCAGCACGTAAGGCCAGAAAAGAACAATTACGTGCTCGTCAGGCAGAAAAACAAGCGACTGCAAACCTGGATACAACGACAACAGTATTAGCTGAAGAAACCGATCCGCGTAAAGCTGCCGTTGCTGCGGCCATTGCTCGTACTAAATCCAAAAAAGCGGCTTTAGCTCAGGAAAAACAAGATATTACAATAGAATAGTGAAATTTATCGATGAAATTTAGGCCAGTAAAAACTGACAACCTGCTAAAAGTCGCAAGTTCGCCTTTTACACACAATCAAAAAAGCACCAGCCAGATCATGTTGTGGGTAGTTTTAGCTGCAATACCGGGTATAGCAGTACAAACCTATTTCTTTGGCTGTGGAACACTGATTCAGATCTTGTTGGCAGTCATTACCGCATTATTAGCGGAATCCGCTGCGATCACCCTGAAAAAACAGTTGATTCTTCCCTGCCTCAAAGATAATTCTGCTTTAGTCACAGGATTACTCTTAGGGATCAGCCTGCCACCATTAGCACCGTGGTGGCTCATCGTGCTCGGAACATTTTTTGCTATCATTATTGCTAAGCATTTATATGGCGGGCTGGGACAAAATCCATTTAATCCTGCCATGGTTGGTTATGTTGTTCTGCTAATCTCATTTCCTGTGCAAATGACCAGTTGGAACCCTCCAGCGAGTTTACAGGTATTTACGTTGACACCGTGGGATAGCCTGATGGTTATTTTCACCGGACATACACCCGATGGTTCCACAGTATTACAACTGCAACAAGGTATTGATGGATTAAGCCAGGCAACCCCCCTGGATAGTTTTAAAACTGGCAGGCTGACCCATGATATCCGTGAGGTATTGCAACAACCTATCTTACAGGGCGCTCTGGCTGGCATTGGCTGGCAGTGGGTCAATATTGCTTATCTGGCCGGTGGTCTGATGATGCTCAACCGAAAAGTCATTAACTGGCAAATTCCAACGGCATTTATTTTGTCACTAGGGGCGTGTGCACTATTGAGTTGGCTTATTGATCCGACCCGCTATTCACCACCGTTATTACAACTCTTTTCCGGTGCTACCATGTTAGGCGCATTTTTTATTGCCACCGATCCTGTTAGTGCATCAACAACGCCAAAAGGTCGCCTGATTTACGGTGCCATCATTGGTGGACTTATCTGGATAATCCGTGTCTATGGCGGTTACCCGGACGCGGTAGCCTTCGCGGTATTATTAGCGAACATATGCGTACCACTGATTGACCATTACACTCAACCCCGTGCTTACGGCCATCAATAGGAAAAGAGAGGATTACCATATTACCATGTTAGAAACTATGCGCCGTCACGGGATTACTCTCGCAATTTTCGCCGCCTGCACGACAGGGTTAACGGCGATGGTTTATTCATTAACCAAAGACCGTATTGCTGAACAAGCCGCTTTGCAGCATAAGATATTGTTAGATCAAGTTGTTCCTCCTAACGTTTATAATAATGATATGCAAAATGAGTGTTATCTAGTGACAGACAAGGCGTTAGGCAGCAACCAACCTCACCGCCTTTATCTCGCCCGTGAAAATGGTGAGCCGGTGGCGGCTGCGTTAGAAAGCACGGCACCTGATGGTTATTCAGGGGCAATTCAATTACTGGTGGGCGCTGATTTCGCCGGTAAAGTGTTAGGTGTCCGCGTGACAGAACATCATGAAACACCAGGACTGGGCGACAAAATTGATACCCGAATATCCGATTGGATCTATGCGTTTTCAGGTAAAAAAGTGACCGCAAAGAACGATGCGAACTGGGCAGTTAAGAAAGATGGGGGCGAGTTTGATCAATTTACCGGTGCGACGATCACACCTCGTGCTGTTGTCAATGCAGTTAAACGGACAACGCTTTATCTGGAAACCATACCGACACAACTTTCTTCGCTGCCAACCTGTGGAGAGAAATAACCATGAATGAAACCAAAAACCTATTTAGTCAGGGACTATGGAAAAACAACTCTGCATTGGTGCAGCTTTTGGGGCTTTGTCCTTTATTAGCCGTCTCTTCTACGGCAACCAATGCTTTAGGATTAGGTCTGGCGACTACCCTGGTATTGCTGAGTACCAATATCGCAGTATCTGCTTTGCGTCGTTGGGTACCTCATGAAATCCGCATTCCCATTTATGTGATGATCATTGCGTCCGTCGTCAGTGCCGTCCAAATGCTAATCAATGCTTTTGCCTTCGGGCTTTATGAATCATTGGGCATTTTTATTCCCTTGATAGTGACTAACTGTATCGTGATTGGCCGGGCGGAAGCTTATGCCTCCAAGAACTCAATCTATCATTCAATGATTGATGGTCTTGCGATGGGATTCGGTGCAACTTTTGCTCTGTTCGTATTGGGCGCAATACGCGAAATTCTGGGGAATGGCACACTGTTTGATGGCGCAGATTTACTTTTGGGTAGTTGGGCAACATCATTGCGTATTGAAATTATCCATATGGATTCGCCCTTCCTGCTCGCCATCCTGCCTCCAGGGGCTTTCATTGGATTAGGCTTAATGCTAGCCGGAAAATATCTCATTGATGAACGAATGAAAAATCGGTCAGAAAATAAAGCACGCCAATACAATGTAGACAAAGGCTGTGGAAGCCATATCACAAGAAGCTGAAGGTGTCACCAGTTATGAAACAACAACAACGGGTTGAAATACTCACCCGCTTACGGGAGCACAATCCACACCCAACGACTGAACTCGTGTTCAACTCCCCATTTGAGTTGCTTATTTCCGTCTTATTGTCTGCTCAGGCGACGGATGTCAGTGTGAATAAAGCAACGGCAAAATTGTATCCGGTGGCGAATACGCCGCAGGCCATGCTTGACCTGGGCGTTGATGGTTTGAAAGAGTATATAAAAACCATTGGGTTATATAACACTAAAGCTGAGAATGTGATTAAAACCTGCCGGATGTTGCTAGAAAAACATCAAGGTGAAGTGCCTGAGGATCGGGCAGCATTAGAAGCGCTGCCGGGGGTTGGTCGCAAAACAGCGAACGTTGTGTTAAACACCGCGTTTGGTTGGCCAACCATTGCGGTTGACACCCATATTTTCCGCGTCAGTAACCGAACACACTTTGCCCCCGGAAAGAATGTTGATGAGGTGGAAAAGAAACTTTTGCAAGTGGTGCCTGCTGAGTTCAAAGTTGATTGTCATCACTGGCTTATTTTACACGGGCGTTATACCTGTATTGCTCGTAAACCGCGCTGTGGATCTTGTATTATTGAAGACTTGTGTGAGTTTGAGAGCAAAACAGAATAACTTAAGCATACCATACACTGAATCATTACTTTATCTTTAATCTCCAACAGGCTGTTTCCTATTTATCACGATAGGAAACAGCGTCCCAAACCGCCCCATCAATCCAACAACCTGCGTCATAAGAGATGATATTTGGCGTTTTCTTTTATAGCAAATCCAGCGCAATTTACACCAAAAAGAAGCATATGGGGATAATAGTGTCCCACTGATTATCGGGTTATGTTGGATGGGCACACTGTAGACAATTTTAGGTTGTACCCCACAGTTTTTCTTATTTTTATAAGATGTTACTTGCTCCATATCCCTGATTCGCGTAAAACTGTTACCTAAATTATCGATAATAACTTCATACTCCTCAAATATTATGTTTCAAAATAACCCGCTGCTTGCGCAGCTAAAACAGCAACTTCACGCTCAAACTTTGCGTGTTGAAGGTTTAGTCAAAGGAACTGAGAAAGGCTTTGGATTTTTAGAAGTTGATGGACAAAAAAGTTACTTCATTCCACCGCCTCATATGAAGAAAGTAATGCATGGTGACCGAATTATCGCGGCTATCCACACAGACAAAGAAAAAGAGATCGCCGAACCTGACTCTCTGGTCGAACCCTTTCTGACCCGTTTTGTCGGCAGGATCCAGAAGAAAGAAAACGACAATCGGCTCTGGATTATTCCTGACCACCCATTATTAAAAGATGCTATTCCTTGTCGTCCTGCAAACCAAATTACCCATACCTTTGAAAATGGCGATTGGGCCGTCGCAGAAATGCGTCGGCATCCCCTGAAAGGCGATCGCGGTTTTCATGCTGAAATTACTGGCTATATTACGCAAGGTGATGATCATTACGCCCCCTGGTGGGTCACCTTAACCCGCCACAATTTGGAGCGTGAAGCCCCTGCAATGAAGGATTGTCAGTTGGATGATAATGCTGATAATCACCCTATCGAACGCATCGATCTGACAGCGCTTGATTTTGTCACTATTGACAGTGCAACCACCGAAGATATGGATGATGCACTGCACATCACCCAAAATGACGATGGTAGCCTGAAGCTATCTATTGCGATTGCCGATCCCACGGCCTACATCAAAGCCGGTAGCGAACTGGATGAAATTGCTTATCAACGCAGTTTCACCAATTATCTGCCAGGTTTTAATATTCCGATGCTTCCCCGTGAATTATCTGATGACCTGTGCTCACTGCGTCCTAATGTGCGCCGCCCTGCTCTGGTTTGTCAGGTTTCTATTCTGGCTGAGGGTCAATTGGGCGATGATATCCAGTTCTTCACGGCATGGGTTGAATCTAAATATAAGCTGGTTTATGACGAAGTTTCAGATTGGTTAGAAGGCAAGGAAGGCTGGAAACCAGAATCAGAAGCAGTCACGGCCCAAATCACGCTGCTGAAAGAGATGTGTGAACGCCGCAATCACTGGCGTCTGCAAAATGCGTTGATTTTCAAAGAACGCCCAGATTATCGCTTTATGCTTGATGAAGGCGGAAATGTTGTTGATATCGTGATTGAACAACGCCGCTCAGCTAATCGTATTGTTGAAGAAGCCATGATCGCTGCAAATTTATGTGCCGCTAAAGTTCTGCGTGATAAATTAGGTTTTGGTATTTATAACGTCCATACTGGCTTTGAAGCCACTCAAATTGACCAAGTCGTTGAAGTCCTCAAAGAATACGGTATTGAAGCGAATGCGGAAGCCTTACTGAAACTGGAAGGTTTCTGTGAATTGCGCCGTGAACTGGATAAACAACCAACTCAATTCCTGGACAGCCGCCTCCGCCGTTTCCAGACTTTTGCCGAAATCAAGACCGAACCCGGCCCACATTTCGGGCTTGGGTTTGACGCTTACGCGACCTGGACATCACCTATCCGTAAATACAGCGATATCATCAACCATCGCTTACTGAAAGCCATTATTCAGCAAGTTGAAGCAGACAAATTGACCGAAGCGCTTTGCCTGCAATTAACAGAACGCCGCCGCGCTAACCGCATGGCAGAGCGTGATGTTGGCGATTGGCTCTATGCCCGTTTCCTCAGCCCCCATGCTGGTACTGAGAAAACCTTCCCGGCAGAAATTATCGATATCACCCGGGGTGGTCTGAGAGTACGGCTGATCGATAATGGTGCCGTCGCATTTGTACCCGGTCCATTCTTGCATGCTGTCCGCGATGAACTTCAATGCAGTCAAGAAACAGGTTCCGTATTAATTAAGGGCGAGACGGTTTACCGCTTGAATGACATCATCAATGTCCGCATTGAAGAAGTCAGAATGGAAACCCGCAATATTGTGGCTCGTCCTGTCTAAATCCTATTTTAAAGTGACTGCCCGATAGAACATCTCTGCCGCCATTGATGGCGGCAGTTTTTTTAACCCCTAAAGGCATCTCATATGCAACTTTCTTTATTAAACAGACAACGTTTCATCGCTGCTTTGACTTCCTTGTTTGGTGTATCATTGACGTTTCCAGCCTGCGCGGCTGTAAATCAACATCACATTCCTCACAAGAAAGAAATCATCCACCAGCTTTCTAATCTGGAAAAAGAGAGCAATGGTCGGCTTGGTGTGGTGTTGATAGATACCTCTGATCATTCCACTATCACTTATCGTGCGAATGAACGTTTTCCGCTATGCAGCACCAGTAAATTAATGGCAGTATCCGCTCTTTTGAAAAAGAGTGAAACAAATGCTCACTTATTAAACCAACGCGTTCATTATCAGCAATCCGATCTGATTGAGTACAGTCCTGTAACAGAAAAACACCTCAAAGACGGCATGACATTCGGGGAATTGAGCGCAGCAACACTACAATATAGTGACAATACGGCGATGAACTTACTGCTTAACCAACTTAATGGCCCGCATGAAGTAACAAAGTTTGCCCGCACTATTGGTGATAATCATTTTCGTCTTGATCGTCCCGAACCGGCGTTAAACAGCGCTGTACCGGGTGATAAGCGTGACACATCCACACCGCAAGCAATGGCAGACAGTTTATACCATTTAGCACTAGGGCATGCTTTGGCGACAACACAACGGGAACAACTAACGGTATGGCTAAAAGGAAATACAACCGGTAACACCAGCATTCGGGCAGGTGTGCCAAACGATTGGCTTGTAGGTGATAAAACCGGTCGCTGCGATTACGGTACAACCAATGATATTGCTGTAATTTGGCCAACCGCCAAGCGCACGCCCCTGGTTTTGGCGACTTACTTTACCCAACCAGAGAACAAAGAAGCCCACCCTCGTCCCGATGTATTAGCCGCCGCTGCACGCATTGTGACTCAAAACGAGGAGCTGGATAAATAAAGCCCAGTCAGTAAAGCGGAATATATATTTAGCATTCACAAGCTATACAGTTTATTGTCTGCATAGCTTGTCTATTATGGATTGGTGTATAACAGACCGAAGTTAACCGCCGGCCAGTTTCACTTTCATGCCTTTTGCTTCCAGCAACTGCTTCAACAGGTCACGTTTATCGCCTTGGATCTCGATTTTCCCCTCGTTGACAGAACCGCCACAGCCACATTTTTTCTTCAATTCGGCTGCCAACTTAATCAATGTTTGGTCATCGGCATCGATACCCGTAATTACACAAACGCCTTTTCCTTTGCGGCCACTGGTTTGACGCTGGATACGCACAATGCCATCACCTGTTGGACGGGCAGGTTTGACTTCTGTTTCCTGAATCCGTCCCTGATCGGTTGAATAAACCAAACGCGAGTTATTATCCATGAACGCGCCCTATTGATTGATTAATTTGCTGTAGCGCCAATGCGGGATCGTCTGATCGGGTAATAGGACGACCAATCACCATATAATCTACGCCAGCCTGAACCGCCTGAGGCGGCGTCATGATCCGGCGCTGATCACCGGCAGCAGCACCTTCAGGGCGAATACCCGGTGTCACCAGTTGGAACGTCTGTCCACATGCTGTTTTCAGTTGTTGTGCTTCATGAGCTGAGCAAACGACACCATCCAACCCACACTGTTTTGCCAACAACGCCAAACGCTCAGCATATTGTGCTGGCGTGATATCAAGGCCTATGTCCAATAAATCAGACTGTTCCATACTGGTCAGCACAGTCACCGCAATCAACAGGGGGGCATCCTTACCGTAAGGCAGTAACGCATCTTTAGCCGCTGTCATCATTCTCGCCCCCCCCGTTGCGTGGACATTAACCATCCATACACCCAGTTCAGCCGCGGCGGCGACAGCCCTTGCCGTTGTATGGGGAATATCATGAAATTTAAGATCCAAAAACACATCAAAACCACGCTGATGCAGCGTTTGAACAAATTGCGGGCCATACAGTGTGAACATTTCTTTGCCCACTTTCAGACGACAAGATTTTGGATCAATCTTGTCAACAAATGCCAGCGCTGCACTCTGATTGTCATAATCCAATGCAACAATAACAGGCGAGTCAACCTGTTTCGCTAAAGTGTGAGCAGTGTGGGAAGTCATTTTTAGGCCCTTCGAGTTACCAGTTATCATATGAATTAATTATCACAATATCTTGCTTATAGACGCCTGTCGATCACGTGACGCTGTCACTGACCATCCAGCCCTCTGATCGGTTTAATCGAGTCCCATGAACGGCATGATGGACAATGCCAATATAACGAACGGGAGGTGAAGCCACATTTATGGCACCGATAATCGGGTTTCGTCCGGATTTGCTCACCGACCATATTACGCAAAAGAATCAAACTTTCTTTAGCTCGCCCTTCTTCTGCCTCAGTCAAATGGTAATCCATCAGACGATAAAACAACCTCATGGTTGGGTGGCGTTCTAATTGCCGGTTAATGTAATTCTGAGCGACATCACGCCCTTCGTTCTTTTCAAGAATATCGGCCATATACAGCTCAGCAATTGCACCACATTTTTCGTCTACACAGCGCTGAATAAAAGCTTGCCATTCATCCGGTCGGGATAACTGCTGATAACATTCTTGCAGCATCGGCAACGATTCACTGACAACGTGTTTATCCTGTTCGAGAATACGTTTCAACGCATCAGTTGCTTTTTCATATTCTCCCTGAGCCATATAAATGCGACCAAACATGATCGAAACACGGGCGCAATTTTTGTCTACTTGAACCGCTTTATTCAAATAACCCATCGCACCCGTAAAGTCGTCACTCCCCATACATTGCAAAGCCAGCTCACAATAAAAATGGGCAATTTTTTCTCGAAAAGGGTGTTTACCGAGCTTTACAAGTTTCTCTGCAATCCCAATGGCTTTTTTCCAATCACTGGTCGATTGATAGATGGTGAGTAATGAATTGAATGCGTTTTCACGGAAGTCAGTTTCGTCAACCAACTGAATGAACATGTTTTCTGCTCGATCATAAACACCGGCAGCCATATAATCTTGCCCAAGTTGCTGGATCGCAAGTAAGCGCTGCTCAAATGTCAGTGAAGCACTTTCCATCAGGGATTGGTGAATACGGATAGCCTTTTCAACTTCACCACGAGAACGGAATAGATTTCCCAGTGTGAGGTGAGCCTCAAATGCCGAGCTATCCTCTTTCAGCATATCGAGAAATAAGTCTACTGCTTTATCTTGCTGATTGGATAGCAGAAAATTAACACCATCAACATATTCACGTGACAGGCGGTCGGCGGATTGTTGTTTATCTTGTTGAGCACTTCTGCGCCCCATATACCAACCATACGCGGCCGCAATGGGAAGCAACAGAAACAACAGCTCTAACATGGAGGATCATTCCTTGTTTAATGCTACGGTAGAAACGGCTTTTGTCGATGATTCAGAGGGCTGCCCCAATTGCGTTTCCAGCCGCTTGATTTTGCGTTTTGCCTGTCGCAAAGAAACACAGGTACGCAGGTAAAAAACGCCACAAATTCCCCAACCGAGAACAAAGCCAACAGCAAACAACGCAGCCAGCAATGTGGATACAGAATAATCACCTTTAGCAATCAAATAATTAAATGTCACTATTTGATTATTATTTGCTCCCAGTGTTACTGAGATAACAAAAATAGCCAGTGCCAGTAATAAAATTAGAAAATATTTCACATTTCTTCCTGTTATCTATTGTTGCTGATTCGTTATGCCAAATAACAGACACAGTGGCGTGTTAAATTAGCATTTCTCATCCACGCAAAGGAAGCGATTTATTGCAATAAATGATGATTTCTTTCTTTTTATGATATTATCCCGCGTGATTACGTTCAATTCTACCGTTTTCTGCAAAAATCTGCCTATAGTTTAGCACGTTAATACCGTTATCCATGATCAAGAATAGACTGACTCTTTAACATACATACGTATTCATAATTTCTGTTACAATCCATCGGCGTACATGCGTTGTCATCAGAGAAATTTTTTACGTAGTTTTGGCTGATTTCTCAACCGGTATTTTCTAAGTATCGTCATCATATTTATAACGAGTCAAAGCAACATATGAATACAAAAATGCAGCTAAAACGAGTAGCTGAAGCGAAATTACCCACCCCCTGGGGTGAGTTTGTGATGATTGGATTTGAAGAAATAAAAACAGGTCGCGATCATGTCGCGCTTGTTTTCGGTGATATTTCCGGTGATAAGCCAGTATTATCGCGTATCCATTCAGAATGTCTCACCGGAGATGCCCTATTCAGCCTGAGATGTGATTGTGGTTTTCAATTAGAAGCAGCCCTTACACAAATTAGTCAGGAAGGCTGCGGCGTTTTGCTCTATCACCGTCAGGAAGGCCGCAATATTGGTCTGCTGAATAAAATCCGTGCTTATGCGTTACAGGATCAGGGCATTGACACGGTTGAAGCTAACCATCAATTAGGTTTCGCCGCAGATGAGCGCGATTTCACCCTTTGCGCAGATATGTATAATCTACTGAATATTAAAAAAATTCGTCTTCTTACCAACAACCCTAAAAAAGTTGAGATCATACTAGAAGCGGGTATTAATGTTATTGAACGTGTCCCATTGATTGTCGGGCGTAATCCCAAAAATGCCCATTACCTGGATACGAAAGCAAATCGAATGGGTCATCTACTGTTCAAATAAGGCGAAAAATTCGCGCATGATTGTCTGTCCGTTCTACAAAAAACTGCGTCGGTGTGGACGCAGTTTTTATTTCCCTCACCTTTTATCGCTAATTTATTTCAACATATTACGAATAACGTAATGCAATATGCCATCATGATAAAAGTAAGCCAGCTCGGTGTCCGTATCAATACGGCAACGGGTATCAACCACAACTTCCCGCCCATCAGCGTAAGTCACTTTCACCGCCACTGTTTGCCCTGGCTGAAGATGAGCGAGTCCTGTAATATCAATTTTCTCTTCTCCTGTCAGATTTAATGTCTTGCGACTGACACCTTGAGGAAACTCCAGAGGCAAAACGCCCATACCAATCAAGTTGGAACGGTGAATACGTTCAAAAGATCCCGCAATCACCACCCTGACGCCCAGTAATCTTGTTCCTTTTGCCGCCCAGTCACGGCTTGAGCCTGAACCATATTCTTTACCCGCAATAATAGCTAAGGGTATTTTTTCCTCTTGATAGCGCATCGCGGCATCATAAATAGCAAGTTGCGATTGTGAAGGAATATGACGGGTATATCCTCCTTCTATGCCGGGTACCATTTCATTACGGATACGGATATTAGCAAACGTTCCTCGCATCATCACTTCATGATTTCCACGTCTCGAACCATAAGAGTTAAAGTGTTCGGGGGTCACGCCATGCTGTTGTAAATAACGTCCAGCAGGGCTATCTGCTTTGATATTTCCCGCAGGAGAAATGTGATCTGTCGTAACGGAATCCCCTAAAATCGCCAATATATGCGCCTGATGAATATCGGTAACCGGTTTAGGTTCAGCCGTCATCTCACTGAAAAAAGGAGGATGTCGTATATAAGTGGAATCTGGCTGCCAGGGATAAGTCGCTGAACTTTCGACACTCAGCGATTGCCAGCTCTCATCACCATCAAACACCGCACTGTATTCTTTGTGGAACATATCGGTTTTCACTTTGCCGACCGCATCTGCAACTTCTGCATTAGTGGGCCAGATATCTTTCAGGTACACATCATGACCTTGTTGATCTTTTCCGAGAGGCTCGCGCGTCAGATCTTTTTTCATATTACCAGAAAGTGCGTAAGCCACGACCAACGGCGGTGATGCCAGCCAGTTCGTTGTCACCAATGGGTGAATGCGTCCTTCAAAATTACGGTTACCGGAAAGCACCGCGCCAACCATCAGATCAGATTGCTTAATGGCGGCTTCAATCGGTTCAGGCAATGGCCCTGAGTTACCGATACAGGTAGTACAACCATATCCCACTAAATTAAAACCCAGTTTTTCCAGATATGGCATAAAACCCGCCAATTTCAGATAATCTGTCACGACTTTTGAACCAGGCGCCAGTGAGGTTTTAACCCACGGTTGACGCTGTAGCCCTTTTTCAACCGCTTTTTTGGCAAGTAAACCTGCGGTCATCAAGACACTGGGGTTAGACGTATTGGTACAGGAGGTAATCGCCGCAATCACCACTGCACCCTCTGACAATAAAAACGTTTGATTATCTAAAGTGACCTCGGTTGCCGTTGAAACTGTCGATGAAGCCTCCTGCATTTTATGAATATCCAATTCCACCGCAGATTGAAAAGCCTGCGGGACATTCCCTAACGCAACCCGATCCTGAGGACGTTTTGGCCCAGCCAAACTGGTTTCGACCGTCGACATATCTAACTCAAGGGTGCGGGTAAAGATAGGTTCGTCCCCCGCGTTACGCCATAGCCCCTGAATTTTGCAATAGTCTTCGACCAGCGCGATTTCCTCTTCATGACGTCCGGTCAAACGCATATAACTTAATGTAATGTCATCAACCGGGAAGAAACCGCAGGTTGCCCCATATTCCGGCGACATATTGGCAATCGTTGCTCTATCTGCCAGCGGCAAATACGATAATCCGTCACCATAAAATTCAACAAATTTACCGACAACACCGTATTTACGCAGCATTTGTGTCACAGTCAAAACCAGATCCGTTGCCGTAATCCCTTCCCGTAATTGCCCGGTTAATTTAAAGCCAACCACATCCGGGATCAGCATGGAAACCGGCTGCCCCAACATAGCGGCTTCAGCTTCAATGCCCCCGACACCCCAGCCGAGAACGCCCAAACCGTTAATCATGGTTGTATGGGAGTCTGTTCCAACCAGCGTATCAGGATAAGCCACATTTTTACCGGCCTGGTGTTCATACCAAACCGTCTTTCCCAGATACTCCAGGTTGACCTGATGACAAATGCCTGTTCCGGGGGGAACGACACGGAAACGATTAAACGCTTTTTGTCCCCAACGCAAAAATAGATAACGTTCATAGTTGCGTGTCATCTCTATTTGCACGTTTTCTGAAAATGCTTGCTCAGTGCCGAACTTATCCACCATCACCGAGTGATCAATCACTAAATCAACGGGAGATAATGGATTAACTTGCTCTACATTTCCACCGAGCCTCAACACGGCTTCCCGCATTGCAGCAAGATCTACGATAGCCGGCACTCCCGTAAAATCCTGCATAAGCACACGTGCGGGACGATACGCAATTTCCCGGTCTGCATGACCGTTTTTTTGCCATTCCACCAGCGCCTTCAAATCGTCTTCCACAACCGATTCACCATCCATATTGCGCAGGAGATTTTCAAGCAAAACTTTCAGGGATTTGGGTAGGCGGGATATATCACCCAATTGTTCAGATAAAAGAGGTAAACTGTAATAGTGATAGGTTGAACTGCCAGTGGATTTATGACTGCCCGATTGACTCTCAACCGAGAGCGTTGAAGCGCAGTCCGTTTTCAATTTAAACGACATAACTCCTCCATTCTTATTATTTATGGTCAGTAACACCATTAAACATATCACATAAGTAAATATTTGTTATTCTGCCACCACATTTTTTGCTTACTCGCTATAAACGCGTATTTATTGATAAATTTTAATAATGACACTGCCAAAGGCGATAAGCTTTATTCAGCCAAGTTTGACGAAAATAAATAAATGTATTTTGACGAATGATGGATAGAAAAAACGGCGCAAAACACGCAATAAATTTATTTAGCAACGGGAGGTAAATGATGAATACAGCAAAAAATAAAGCATGCCGACATTATCTCAGCCAGATACAACAGGCAGATAAGTTTTTTTCCGCTGATATTAAAGACAAATTTTCTTTATCAGATTATCAGCTCAGTGATACCGATGGCCTTGTGCAATTTATGATTACGTCAACCCTGGTAGACAACGCCAGTGTCATACAAAAAATGAATGAAATTAAAAGAATACAAATTTCGCTTTCATCCATCGTCGCTGATTACATCACAAAATATACTGATGTTCATGGCAAAAAAGAGAAGACTGACATCCAATTTTGGGGAGATATCACGGCAAAATTGCCCTTGATGAGCGTCATGAATATCGAAAGCCAAACTTATCAGCATGAAATGAAGGGCATTTCCATTGCCACTAATTTACTTCAGCTTATCATGGATATTATTTTAAATGCAGACTCTCCTAGCCTGAACAGTTTTTTTAACTTCTTGCAAAAACAAGGGGATGCTATAAGACTTGGATTAAAACGGAACGGCGATTATTATTCCACACTCACCGTAGCCAATGTTATTGAAGCCATTGGCGTTGAAAATGGCGTTATGTATGTTCCCAAGATGAAACTGTATAAAATCGATTTTGACAGAACCAATGCAAAATTTGTGTCAAACTGCGCCTCTAATAAAAATATTCACGTTGAATTTGCGTATTCCTCCTGTATTTCTTTATTTAATTATCAAGCGTTAGCAGATCAGGATATCAAAACGGCTTTCGATAACTTTATTCTTAAAAACCAAAAATCTTCAATAGAAGATGCTGACCATTTTTTCAGTGGTGAGTTTCAGGCAGCACGCCAAAACTCATTGTCTTTTCAGCAAAAAGAAAGATAACTTTGGAAAGAAACAGATTAACCGCCCCCTTTACCTCTTAGGGGGTGATTAATCATCAAACATGACTTAAACCGATTTTTTATACGATCGGTAATGCAATATCTTTGAACATTTCTTCGATTTCTTCATTGGTACGCAAGGCGATCGCTTTATCTACAACATCGCGCGTCAAGTGAGGGGAAAAACGCCAAATAAAATCGTACATATAACTCCGTAGAAAACTGCTGCGCCGAAAACCGATATTCGTGGTGCTGTAACCGAATTTATCCCGCATATCAATACAAACCAGATCGGCGTCCTGAACCGGTTCTACGGCCATGCTGGCAATCACACCAACCCCTAAGCCCAATCGAACATAAGTTTTAATCACATCAGCATCCGTTGCTGTAAATACAATTTTAGGTTTCAAACCTACCCGATCAAAGGCAACATCTAATTCAGAACGCCCGGTAAAACCAAATGTGTAGGTTACCAGCGGATATTCTGCCAATTCTTCAATCGTGACATTCTGTCTATTGGCCAGAGGATGATCTTTTGTTACCACGATAGAACGATTCCAGTGGTAGCAAGGTAACATGATCAGATCGCTATAAAGGTGAAGTGCTTCTGTCGCAATGGCAAAGTCGCTGTCTCCTTTACAGACGGCTTCGGCAATCTGAGTTGGAGAGCCTTGGTGCATATGCAGTGATACATTAGGATAACGTTCAATAAAGCCTTTAATCACAGGAGGCAGCGCATATCTTGCTTGTGTATGCGTCGTTGCGATATATAACGAACCCCGATCAGGATAGGTATGTTCACTGGCAACAGAACGAATGGAGTCTATTTTTGACAGAACCTCACGTGAAATACGGACAATTTCTTCACCAGCCGGAGTCACATGAGTCAAATGTTTACCACTGCGAGCAAATATTTGAATTCCCAACTCATCTTCAAGCATTCTGACCTGTTTGCTGATGCCGGGTTGGGAGGTATACAATCCTTCTGCCGTAGAAGATACGTTCAGATTGTGATTAACCACCTCTACAATATAACGCAATTGCTGTAGTTTCATATCAGCACTGTCCCTAATAATGAAATATATGAATGTGTTGCAGTCTAATTAATTTCTATATTGCTAATCGTCATTCACTTATAACTATATAGAATATATGTTTATCAATATATAACCACTATAACACCTGCTGTCTATTTATATAACAAATAATGAGATTGAGTAACCATTATCAACCGATTGTTGCAGATACATTGTGTTTCAATTTTATTGAAATACAAAAAAAGCCAGCCCTATGGACTGACTTTTTAGCAAGAAAAGTTACATTTTTCTCAAAAAAAGAAATATTTATCTGAATAAATGGATCGCTATGAGATACCCCCATCAATAAGGGAATAACACACAAATTCATCCTGAGAATAATTATTTCTCTTTCACATCCCAAGCCCCGTCAGCAAAAAAAGCGGTCCAGCCCGTCGCTTTACCCTTTTTCTCAGAAGAAACGTATTGCTGTTTGGTCTTCCGACTAAAACGGACAATGGTTTTATTTCCCTCAGGATCAGTAACCGGTGCTTCCGCTAAATAACGAAACTTCTCCGGCAGACGATCTTTAAAGCGTACAAGCTCTTCCACCAAAGGGGCACGCGTTTCACGCGATTTCGGGAATGTGTTCGCCGCTAAGAAAACGCCGGCAGCACCATCACGCAAAACAAAGTAAGCATCGGATTTTTCACACGCTAGTTCAGGTAACGGCACCGGATCTTCTTTCGGGGGCGCGACTTCACCACTGCGCAAAATCTTCCGCGTGTTCTTACACTCTTCGTTGGTACAGCCCATGTATTTACCAAAACGCCCCACTTTCAGGTGCATTTCTGAACCACACTTATCGCATTCCACTATCGGGCCATCATAACCCTTGATACGAAATTCACCTGCTTCGACTTCATAACCATCACAGGCCGGATTATTACCACAAACATGCAGTTTCCGCTGATTATCAATCAAATAACTGTCCATCGCTGTACCACATTTTTTACAGCGACGACGGGCTCGTAATGCATTGGTTTCAGCGTCATCCCCTTCCAGAATATTCAGAATTTCATTTTCCGGGATAAGGTTAATCGTCTGTTTACACCGTTCTTTAGGCGACAAGGCATAACCAGAACAACCGAGGAATACGCCGGTTGTCGCGGTGCGGATCCCCATTGCTCGGTGACAAGTCGGACATTCAATTGACGTGATCACCATTGCATTCGGACGCATTCCGCCTTCATCAGGATCTTTACTGGCAACATCAAGTTGTTCACTGAAATTGAAGAAGAATTCGTCCAGAACATCTTTCCAGTTCGCTTGATTCTTGGCGACATGATCAAGCTGGTCTTCCATCCTGGCGGTGAAGTCATAACTCATCAATTCGTTGAAATTCTCTTCCAAACGATCATTGACGATTTCCCCCATTTTCTCCGCATAGAATCGACGATTTTCAGCTCGCACATAACCTCGATCCTGAATGGTTGAGATAATGGATGCGTAAGTGGATGGACGACCAATACCACGTTTTTCCAACTCTTTGACCAGGGAGGCTTCACTGAAACGAGCCGGTGGTTTTGTAAAGTGCTGGCTTGGTATTAATTGTTGCAAATCAAACACGGTTCCCACATCAATGACGGGTAACGTATTATCTTCATCCCCTTTGCGTAAAGTTGGCATGACCTTCGTCCAGCCATCAAAGCGCAGTGTACGGCCCTTGGCACGCAATTCAAAATCGCCAGCCTTAACAGACAAGGTTGTGGAATCATATTTCGCAGGTGTCATCTGACAAGCGATAAATTGACGCCAGATAAGCTGATACAATTTTTGCGCGTCAGCTTCCATGTCTTTTAACTCTTCTGCCATCACATCAACATTAGAAGGACGAATGGCTTCATGGGCTTCCTGAGAATTGTCCTTACTGCTGTAAACATTGGCACTTTTCGGTAAGTATTTCTCACCGAACTGGTTGTCGATATAACCACGCACCATTTCCAGGGCTTCCTGACTCAAGTTAGTCGAGTCAGTACGCATATAAGTGATATGCCCTGCCTCATATAAACGTTGAGCCATCATCATGGTTTTCTTCACCCCAAACCCAAGCCGTGTACTTGCGGCCTGTTGCAGTGTCGACGTAATAAATGGTGCTCCCGGTTTACTGGATGTCGGCCGATCTTCACGATCAATCACGGTGTACTTCGCATTTTCAAGCAAAGAGACGGCTGATTGCGTTTGTTGCGCATTAACGGGTTTAAATGGCTTCCCCTTTTCATGGGTCACTTCCATATGGAGAGCGGTATCTCCCTTAGCCATTAAATCCGCGTGCAGTTGCCAATATTCTTCCGGCACGAATGCCTTGATTTCGCGCTCCCGCTCAACCACCAGCCGAACCGCAACAGACTGAACTCGTCCAGCAGACAACCCTCTGGCAATTTTTTTCCACAGCAGCGGAGAAACCATATAACCGACAACGCGATCCATAAAACGACGCGCTTGCTGAGCGTTCACCCGGTCAATATTCAATTCACCCGGTTTATCAAAAGCCTGCGTGATTGCATTTTTGGTAATTTCATTAAATACCACTCGACTGAAGCGGGAATCATCCCCACCAATCACTTCCCGCAAGTGCCACGCAATCGCTTCTCCTTCCCGGTCAAGATCCGTTGCAAGAAAGATGTGATCGGCTTTATCGGCCAGCACTTTCAGCTCAGAAACCACTTTTTCTTTGCCAGGCAAAATTTGATAGTTTGCTTCCCAACCATGATAGGGATCGACGCCCATGCGACTTATCAGCGCCGTTTTCTCATCTTTTTTGACTTTCTTTTTATTCTTATCGGTAGATGAGCTTGAACTCTTTTGACTCACTGTTCCACTCGTCGGCAAATCACGAATATGACCAACACTGGATTTTACAACGTAGTCATTCCCCAGATATTTATTGATTGTTTTGGCTTTTGCCGGGGATTCCACTATAACAAGAGCTTTAGCCATAGTTACCTTTACCTAATTATCTTCTTTTCAGATGGCGAAAATCACGGCGTTATGTTGCGATATATAAAATAAAACCTCTTTTTATATTGCGATAGATTTGCAAGATATCAACTAATTTTTATCTTGTACTTTTGCTCAAGCGCAAAACCCTTTGAAATATTTAGGGTATTTTATACACCAACATAGACCTGAAATTGTATGATTTAACCGTTGTAAACAAAATCTTCCATCTGCATGACGAAAAGCCCACACTCTACCTGATAAAAAACGATGCGCAACAACTTATTTCCTGAAGGAGCACATTCAATGCCAATTGAAACCCTTCCCGTTAAACGGGATCAGTTACTGAAAAAAGCAAATGAAATCATGATAAAACATGAAGATTTTATACCGGGCATGTATGTAGACAAGGTAGAACAAAGAGGAGGAATATTCGTATTTCGCGGGGAATATTTTCTGGATGAAAACGGGCTACCTACCGCAAAAAGCACCGCTGTATTTAACATGTTTAAACATTTAGCTCATCTATTATCCGAAAAATATTATTTAATAGATTAAAAATCTGACAAGATCATTCTGACTTAATTGATCAATTATCCCTAAATGGGCGGGCAATAAAGGATATCACGCCATCTCCCCTATTGACCCGCCGATCTACATACTGTTCGTATGCGATATCGGCATTGCCAAAACCGCGTTTAACTTTAGGCTGTTTACACGTTTATATCAGTTTGTCTGCATATACCGGCATATCACAACGATTATAACAGGGGTTTTTCTCCCCTTTGCCACCAACGCATCAGCAGCTTATCAACATTTTCCATCGCACTGCCCATAAAACGCTCTACCACACGTTTACGGCGGAAATAGGAAACACCAATCACTTCACAATGTTCAATTTTTTCAATCAGAAAATCATCGCTGACACCCACATCATCAATTAGCCCATTCTCTTTTGCCTGTGTACCATACCAATATTCACCGGTAGCCACTTTTTCCACGGCTAAAGCAGGTCGATGCTGATGAATAAATGATTTGAATAAATGATGTGTTTCGTTCAGATCTTCCTGAAACTTTTTACGCCCTTGTTCCGTATTTTCGCCCAGAACCGTCAGGGTACGTTTGTACTCACCCGCGGTATGTAATTCCACATCAATATCATTTTTCTTCAAAAATCGATGGATATTTGGCAATTGAGCCACAACGCCAATGGAACCAATAATCGCAAACGGGGCGGCAATGATGCGATCAGCCACACAAGCCATCATATAACCACCACTGGCAGCCACTTTATCCACGGCAACTGTCAAACGTATTCCCTTCTGCCGAAAACGAGCCAGTTGAGATGCAGCCAGACCATAGCCATGAACCACACCACCAGGACTTTCCAGACGCAATAACACTTCATCATTTTTGTCTGCTACCGCCAACACCGCACTGATCTCTTCACGGAGAGAATCCACTTCGTGGGCATCCATGCTACCCTTAAAATCTAACACATACAAAGTCGGTTTCAGTAAATCTTTCTGACCCGTTTTAGCGGCTAATTTTTTCTGTTTAGCATCCTCTTTTTGCTGCTTTTTTAATGTCTTCTGCCAAATTTTTTGTTCCGCTTCATTCATTCGAGCCTGCTGCATTTGACGCTGTCTATCCTGGTATACTTCACCAAGATGAGTGAGCTTCAATTCCCCTTTGTGCATGGCTTTCCGCATCCCTAAACCAATACAAACGACCACCAGAACAGCAATGGCTAAAACGACGGTCAACACTTTGGCTAAGAACAACCCGTATAGAGACAAATATTCCACAGATCCACCTTGATTAATTTATGACGAACAGTTTATGACGAACAATATGTTTCATTCTAACGAAAAACCGAGAGCCTTGCCCTAACAGTTTATTTAACCCTACTATAACCATCACTCACATATGCCATTCTGACATGGCAACTCATCGATTCATCAGTCATACAGGAAGATTGTCCGATGTTTGATTACCAACCTAATAACAAGCTGCTGCAACAAAAAGTCATTTTAGTCACTGGTGCGGGCGATGGCATTGGCCGCGAAGCCGCACTAACGTATGCCCGCTACGGCGCACAGGTCATTTTACTCGGGCGTACAACCGCAAAACTGGAAGCCGTCAAACAACAGATTGCACATGATGGGGGTTTGCCTGCGGATATTTATACGATGGATTTACTGACGGTAACCGCAAAAGAGTGCCAGGTATTCGGCCACGATCTGGCTCAGCGTTATTCACATCTGGATGGCGTTTTACACAACGCTGGCTTGCTTGGCACGGTTGCCCCTATTATGGAACAACCCGTCCAACTTTGGCATGACGTGATGCAAGTCAATGTTAACGCCGCTTTCATGCTGACTCAGGCATTAATCCCACTATTATTGCAATCCACCAGCGGCTCCTTAGTGTTTACCAGCTCCAGTGTTGGTCGCGAAGGCCGGAGTCATTGGGGAGCCTATGCGGTATCCAAATTCGCCACAGAAGGGCTAATGCAGGTTTTGGCTCAAGAATATCAGGGCACAATGCTACGGATTAACTGCATCAACCCCGGTGGAACGCGCACGAATATGCGAGCAGAAGCCTTTCCTGATGAAAACGCGGCCAAGTTAAAGACGCCAGCGGATATTATGCCAGTCTATCTTTATCTGATGGGGGATGACAGCCGCAATGATTCTGGCATTAGCTTTGATGCCCAACCCGGTCGCAAAGCGGGGCCAGCCGAATCATGACCAGAGATAACAGCCAGTATCAGAAAAGGCAACAACGCCTGAAAGAAAAAGTCGATGCCCGCATAGAAGCTGCACAGCAAGAACGGGGGATCGTCATCGTATTCACCGGAAACGGAAAAGGAAAAACCACTGCTGCATTCGGCACTGTCCTTCGTGCAGTCGGCCACGGGCAACGTGCTGGTGTTATCCAATTCATTAAAGGAACATGGGAAAGCGGTGAGCGGAATTTACTGACGCAACATGGTGTGGAATTTCATGTCATGGCAACCGGTTTCACATGGGAGACCCAAAATCGGGAAACAGATACTGCCGCCTGCCAAATCGCCTGGAAACAAGCTGTAACGATATTATCCGATCCTTCATTACATCTTGTGGTATTGGATGAATTGACCTACATGATCAATTACGGCTATTTGGAACTTGCCGATGTTTTGACGACGCTCAAACAGCGCCCTTCACATCAGAGTGTGATTATCACCGGCAGAGGATGCCATCGGGAATTGTTGGCATATGCAGATACAGTGACAGAAATGTGTCCGGTGAAACATGCCTTTGATGCTGGCATCAAAGCCCAGAAAGGCATTGATTGGTAAACGAATCCGCTGTTTCAAATTGATTAGCATTAATTTAGTTTAATGCTGATGACACTGAAACAGCGGCTTAAAACGTCTTAACGACCTTTAGATGTCGTTTTCCTTCCTGCATTCTGACGAGAGCTGCTGGCAGGACGTTTCCCTGTTGGACGGGATGTCACTTGCGAATGTCGTCTTACTGCACGGCGTATCTGGTTGGCTTTAATGCGACGCTGATCACGTTCAACGGCCACTTTAGTCACAATTTCATCACCCAGACCCACCAACTGACGCAAATAGTTAGTCTGTTCCAGTCCTAATTCGGTCCAGCCACCACGCGGCAAACCTTTCGGCAGAGTAATATCACCATAGCGCACACGGATCAGACGGCTGACCTGAACACCGACCGCTTCCCACAAACGCCTGACTTCACGGTTACGGCCTTCTGTCAACGTGACGTTGTACCATTGGTTGATCCCTTCCCCACCCTTAAACGTGATCGTTTTGAATGAAGCCGGGCCATCTTCCAGTTTTACCCCTTGTTTCAATTGACGCAGTTTTGCATTATCGACTTCACCGAAAATACGAACAGCATACTCACGTTCAACTTCTTGGCTTGGGTGCATCAAACGGTTAGCCAATTCGCCATCCGTAGTAAACAGCAATAATCCGCAGGTGTTGATATCCAAACGCCCTACGGCAATCCAGCGTGCATCCTGCATTTTTGGCAGGCGATCAAAGACGGTCGGACGACCTTCAGGATCATGACGGGTACACAGTTCACCTTCCGGTTTGTAATAAGCCAGAACACGACAAACTGATTTCTGTGGTTCTTTGATATTCAAAATCCGTCCATCCAGACGAATTTTGACTGAGGGTCTTACTTCAACGCGATCACCCAATTTTGCGATCTTGCCATCAATACTGATGCGTCCTTGTTGGATATATCCCTCGATTTCGCGACGGGAGCCATGGCCAGAACGCGCGAGAACTTTTTGTAACTTTTCTGTTTTATCGCTCATTGAGCAACCTCTGTTGTCGCCTTCACAGGCGTCGTAAAAAAATTAAATCGTATACTTTATAAAAAAGGCGTGACGTTGCCTTCGCCTTCACGAAGAATGACGGGTGAATCCCCAGTTAAATCGACTACCGTTGTCGGTTGCTGCCCAAGATAACCACCATGAATAATTAAATCAACTTGTTTACCTAATGTCTCTTTAATCTCTTCTGGATCCGATTCAGCAAAATCATTGCCGGGCAACATGAGACTACAGGACATCAGCGGTTCACGCATTTCTTCCAACAATGCTAACGCAATCGAGTTGGAAGGTACACGCAGGCCAATCGTTTTACGTTTTTCATTCATTAAACGACGCGGCACTTCTTTTGTCGCCTGCAAAATAAACGTGTAACTGCCCGGTGTGTTATTTTTGATCAACCTGAACGCCTGATTATCCACATGAGCATAAGTTGCAATTTCAGACAGATCACGGCACACCAGTGTAAAATGGTGGCGACCGTCCAATTGGCGAATACGACATATACGCGTCATCGCATCCTTATTTTCAAGACTACAACCAATGGCATAACCTGAATCAGTAGGATAGATAACAACGCCACCCTTTTTCAGCACTTCCACACTTTGGTCAATAAGACGTTTCTGTGGATTATCCGGGTGGATATAAAAAAACTGGCTCATAAAAAAAATGACCTCTACTTCTATGCAGCCCCAAGCTGTGACCAGTCGTGCCATATCGGTACAACATCACCGGGTAACCACAAATTGCGACCAAGCTCTATCCATGAACAAGGTTGGTGAAAATCCGATCCTAATGATACTTTCAAACCATATTCTCTTGCCAGTTGACCAAGTTGTTGCCTTTCATTAGGGGCTTGCTGACACTGTGCAACTTCCATTGCATCACCGCCATATTGTTTAAACCAGGCGATTAAGCGCTTCAGCCATTTCATCGATAACCCATATCGGCCAGGATGAGCAATGACAGCTTGTCCGCCTGCCTGGTGAATCGCGTCAATCGCCTGCTCAATTGTACACCATTGCGGCGGGACATAACCGATTTTTCCCTTTGCCAGATATTTTTTGAACACTTTCGGAATCGTCGGTTCAATACCGGCTTCAATCAGATAACGAGCAAAATGGCCGCGGGTAACCTGCCCCCCATTGGCTAATCGAGATGCCCCTTCCCAGGTTCCGGGAATACCGGCTTTGGCTAACCGATGCCCGATTTCAATCCCGCGCTGTTTCCTTAAATCAACCTGATGAGTCAACCGTTGTCTTAAGGGAACAGAGTTAATATCCATATTTAAGCCAATAATATGGATTTCCATATTCTCCCATGATGTTGAAATTTCAACGCCAGCGATGAGGGTCAATGGCAAGTTATTTTGCTGTATATGGTTGAAGGCAGATGGGATGCCGTCCGTCGTATCATGATCAGTAATAGCCAGTACATTAATACCCATCGAGATGGCTCTGTCCACAAGCTGCTCCGGTGATAACACACCATCTGAAGCAGTCGTATGGCTATGCAGATCATAGCGTTTTATCATTTCACTGGCAGCTTCAGTCATTGCTTTATACCTGTTTTTGTCGGGCGGGTAACACGGATACTCTTTATCAAGTGATATCAAGTATGAAGCGGAAATGATAACACAGCGGATAAGACGAAAGCGGCGAAAGTCACATCTTAAATGACGATTTTCTTATTCATACCCTTCTTATTGGTTTCTCACCTTATCTTATTTCGACTGACCGCAAAAAAACGATTGACAAGTCAAACTCGATCCAGTTTACTAGTACATGGATTGATTAAAAAATCGCTATAAAAATCATTAAACAGATGAGGCACTCAAAGATGAACGTATTTATGCAAACGATGCAAATCAATCGTTGGTGGCACAACTTCCCCTTCAGGGCGGTTGGTTCACGCGCACGCACATAAGTACAAATACGCAAGTGCCAAAACCCGCCCACAACAGGCGGGTTTTTTTATGGCCCTGTTTTCATTGCGCAAATGGTTGTGAATGAAAATGGTTGTGGCTGAAATGAGCAACGGGAGGTGAAAAATGACGGGCAACGAATTGAATATCTCTATCCATCAGACGGATACTTTCTATCAGGCAGATCCAACTCTGCTTTTTCATCAACTTTGTAGTCATCGTCCGGCGACGTTATTGCTGGAATCGGCTGAAATTCAAAGCAAAAATAGTATCAAAAGCATCTTGATCATTGATAGTGCCATGCGCATTACCGCCAACGGGCGGCAGGTTATTTTTGAGGCTCTGACCCCAAATGGCCAAAACCTGTTTCCCATCCTCGCCACGTTACTTGCAGAAAAAGCGCAGTTACATGTCGAATCTCATGTGATGCGAGCACAATTTCCTGTTACTGAACGCCATTTGGACGAAGACAGTCGGCTAAAATCCGATTCAGTTTTTGACGCATTACGTGCTTTGACATCATTAGCAGCGTACTCCGAATCTCCCGACGCCATTTTCGTTGGCGGGTTATTTGCTTACGATTTAGTCGCCGGGTTTGAACCCCTTCCTACAGTAAAAAACCACCAACATTGCCCTGACTTCTGCTTTTATCTCGCAGAAACACTATTGGTAACCGATCATCGTAATCAGCATTCACGCTTGCAAATTTCCTTATTTGGCAAATCCGATTCAGAAAGAGAACGCCTTAAAGAACGTCTAACAAGACTGGCATCTACCATTTCAGCCCCCCTTTCGCCCCTGTCGCCTGCCATATTACCGGTTAATGCCACCATTCAATACAACCAAAGTGATGAGCAATACGCCAATATTGTGCAGAAACTACAACAGTCCGTCCGTCAAGGGGATATTTTTCAAGTGGTTCCATCGCGTCGTTTCACCTTGCCATGCCCTGCGCCTCTGAACGCCTACCACGCATTAAAAAAACAAAACCCAAGCCCCTATATGTTTTTTATGCAAGATCAGGATTTTTGCCTATTTGGTGCTTCACCAGAAAGCGCGCTTAAGTATGATGCCAGCAACCGCCAGCTCGAAATCTATCCAATAGCCGGAACTCGTCCACGTGGCCGTCGTGAGAATGGCGAATTAGATGCCGATCTCGATAGCCGTATTGAGCTGGAAATGCGCACTGATGCGAAAGAAATGTCTGAGCATGTGATGCTGGTTGATTTAGCCCGCAACGACCTGGCACGTATTTGTGAACCGGGCAGTCGACACGTTGCCGATTTAACCAAAGTCGATCGCTACTCGTTTGTTATGCATCTGGTGTCCCGCGTTGTGGGGACACTTCGCCATGATCTAGATATCTTCCATGCCTACCAAGCCTGCATGAACATGGGTACGTTAACCGGTGCTCCCAAAGTCCGGGCGATGCAACTTATCGCAGAACATGAGGGTGAGCGACGGGGGAGCTATGGCGGTGCGGTCGGTTACTTCACCGGTAAAGGTGATTTTGATACCTGTATCGTGATTCGTTCTGCCTATGTAGAAAATGGGCAAGCTACCGTTCAAGTGGGCGCGGGTGTGGTATTGGATTCCATTCCCCAATCAGAAGTAGATGAAACGCACAGTAAAGCCAGAGCCGTTATTCGCGCGATTACGCAAGCCCATCAGCTGGAGGTATTATTCTAATGGCGAATATTCTCCTGCTCGATAATATCGATTCCTTCACCTATAACCTCGTCGATCAACTGCGTATGCATGGCCATCATGTCGTGATTTACCGCAATACTCTGCCAACTGACACAATGATTGCCCGACTTAACGAGATGGCATCACCACTTTTAATGTTATCGCCCGGTCCGGGAAAACCGTCAGAAGCGGGCTGTATGCCTGAACTGCTTAAGTTCGCAATAGGCCAGATCCCGGTTATCGGGATTTGCCTTGGGCATCAAGCGATTATTGAAGCTTACGGCGGTAAAATTTCCGCGGCGCAGGAAATTCTACATGGTAAGGCAACACCGGCCACGCATGATGGGCAAGGAATGTTTTCCGGCTTACCCAATCCGTTGCCCGTGGCTCGTTACCACTCCCTTACCGCTGAGTCCGTACCGACAACCCTGATTGTTTCCGCTTCATGCGGCGATACGGTCATGGCAGTACGCCATGACGAGCACAAAGTTTGTGGGTTCCAGTTTCACCCTGAATCTATTTTAACCACGCAGGGCGTCAAACTACTTGAGCAGACTCTGGCGTGGGCATTGAATTAAACAATGTTGCCTTTAAAACATGAATTTGAAGGAATAGGCATATGCGGTTAATTTTTGACAAATTATTCAGTGCGCAAACACTGACTCAACAGGAAAGCCAACAACTCTTCACTGCCATTATTCAGGGTGAATTGAGCGATGCACAACTGGCGGCTGTATTAATTAGCCTGAAACTACGTGGCGAACAACCACAAGAAATTGCGGGTGCCGCTCAGGCATTCCTGGCAAACGCAGCACCCTTTTCCCGCCCTGATTACCCGTTTTGTGATATTGTCGGCACCGGTGGCGATGGGACAAATAGCATTAATATTTCAACAGCCAGCGCCTTTATTGCCGCTGCTTGCGGACTCAAAGTCGCCAAACATGGCAACCGTAGTATTTCCAGCCGATCCGGGTCATCTGATTTATTAAGTGCATTCGGCATCGCATTGGATGCACGGGCGGAAGAATCCCGCAGGGCGCTGGATGATATTGGTATCTGCTTCCTGTTTGCCCCGCAATATCACCGTGGATTTCATCACGCGGTACACGTTCGCCAGCAGTTAAAAACCCGGACACTCTTCAATGTGCTTGGTCCACTCATTAATCCAGCCCGACCGCCGATATCGCTCATCGGGGTTTACTGTCCTGAATTGGTTGTACCAATAGCCCACACTTTACAAACCCTGGGTTATCAACGCGCTGCCGTTGTGCACTGCGGTGGCATGGATGAAATTGCCTTACATGCCCCCATTCATGTTGCAGAACTCAATCTCGGTGAGATGAACCAATATCAGCTCACCGCGGCCGATTTTGGTTTACCTCACCACCCAATATCGTCACTGAAAGGGGGATCACCTGAAGAAAACCGCGATATGTTGGCAAAATTATTACAAGGCGATGGCCACAAAGCTCATGCCGATGTGGTCGCCGCCAACGTCGCTTTTTTGATGAAAATACACGGGCAGGAAGATCTGCGGGAAAATACCCAACGGGCACTCGATACTCTCTATAGCGGTCAGGCTTATGAAAAAGTCACCACATTGGCGGTAAGGACTCCAGCATGAAAACCAGCATATTACAGAAAATTATTGATGATAAGGCGAAATATCTGATTACGCGTCAGGCAGCACAACCCCTGGAAAGTTTTATCGATGCAATTGTGCCGAGTCACCGTCGGTTTTATCAGGCGTTGAGTCATGCACAAACCGTTTTTATTTTAGAATGCAAAAAAGCGTCCCCATCAAAAGGAGTCATTCGTGAGGATTTCGATCCTGTTCGCATTGCTAAAAATTATCAGCCATATGCCGCGGCAATCTCTGTCTTGACCGATGAAAAATATTTTCAGGGTAATTATGATTTTCTAAAAATGGTCAGTGCTGCTGTACATCAACCCATTTTATGCAAAGATTTTATTATTGATAGTTATCAAGTTTACCTGGCTCGTTATTATCAAGCCGACGCGATTCTACTGATGCTCTCGGTGCTTAATGATGCTACGTATCGCAAACTGTCATTATTGGCACATCATCTGGGTATGGGGGTACTGACCGAAATCAGTAATGAGGATGAACGTCAACGCGCTGTCACATTAGGGGCAAAAGTTATTGGCATCAATAATCGGGATTTACGTGATCTGTCCATTGATTTAGACCGTACACGAACATTGGCTGTTGGTTTACCGGAAAGCACGATTGTCATCAGCGAATCCGGTATCCACCAGCATCGTCAGGTACGGGAGTTAAGCCAATTTGCTAATGGCTTTCTGATCGGCAGCTCTTTAATGGCACAGCAAAATATCGATCTCGCTTTACGACGTTTAATCTTCGGTAATCACAAAATTTGCGGCCTGACGCGCTCGCAAGATGCCAAAGCAGCATTACAGATGGGGGCCGTTTATGGCGGTTTGATTTTTGCTGAAAAATCACCACGCAGAATTAACCTGCAAACAGCTCAACAAATTATCAATCATGTCTCCCTGCAATATGTTGGCGTATTTCAAAATCAATCCATTGATTTTATCAGCCATATCGCCCAAACCCTTTCACTCACAGCGGTTCAACTGCATGGCGATGAAGATGAAGATTACATTAATAATTTGCGCACTGTGCTACCTGAACGTTGTGAAATTTGGAAAGCCATTGAAATGGCTGAAGCAACGGTGTTTTCTGAAATCGCCAATGTTGATCACTTATTGCTGGATAATGGCTCAGGCGGAACAGGAAAACCCTTTGACTGGCAGTTAATCACGCCACAACGGCAACATAACAGTTTCCTGGCGGGCGGCCTGAATTCTGAAAACTGCCAACAGGCAGCCACATTGGGTTGCTATGGACTGGATTTTAACTCAGGCGTCGAAGTTTCTCCGGGTATCAAAAGTAGTCAGAAAATCAAACACGTATTTCAACAATTACGTTGCTATCACTAATTTCAGACAAAAACGGATGAGTAGAATAATGAGTAAACTAAATCCTTATTTTGGCGACTTCGGTGGACAATTCGTTCCTCAAATTTTAATCCCTGCACTTAATCAGTTAGAAGACGCTTTTATTGATGCACAACACGATCCTGAATTTCAGGCTGCTTTTCAGGATCTCTTGAAGAACTATGCCGGTAGACCTACCGCCTTGACGCTATGCCAAAACTTGACGCAAGGAACCAAAACACGTTTGTACCTGAAACGCGAAGATTTGCTCCACGGGGGGGCTCACAAAACCAATCAGGTTTTAGGACAGGCATTGCTGGCCAAACGAATGGGCAAAAGCGAAGTCATTGCAGAAACCGGGGCGGGTCAACACGGCGTAGCAACTGCGCTGGCGTGTGCCCTGTTAGGACTAAAATGTCGGATCTATATGGGCGCTAAAGATATTGAGCGCCAATCTCCCAATGTTTTTCGTATGCGTTTAATGGGAGCCGAAGTGATCCCTGTTCACAGCGGCTCAGCAACGTTAAAAGATGCGTGTAACGAGGCCATGCGCGATTGGTCCGGTCGCTATGAAAAGGCTCATTATTTATTGGGTACCGCCGCCGGCCCTCACCCCTATCCAACAATGGTGCGAGAATTCCAGCGCATGATTGGCGAAGAAGCCAAAGCTCAGATTCTGGAAAAGGAGGGGCGACTCCCTGATGCCGTGATTGCCTGTATCGGGGGGGGGTCAAATGCCATTGGCCTGTTTGCTGAATTTATACCAGACAATGATGTCCGGTTAATTGGTGTTGAACCAGCCGGACTGGGGATTGAAACCGGAAAACATGGTGCCCCGTTAAGACACGGAAAATTAGGGATCTATTTTGGTATGAAAGCCCCCATCATGCAGACAGAAGACGGGCAAATAGAAGAGTCTTATTCTCTTTCGGCGGGTTTAGATTTTCCTTCCGTTGGGCCACAACATGCCTACCTGAATAGTATTGGCAGAGCTGATTACGTTTCAATCACCGATAATGAAGCGCTGGATGCCTTTCAAAAACTCTCACGTCATGAGGGTATCATTCCGGCATTAGAATCTTCTCACGCATTGGCCTATGCCCTGAAAATGATCCATCAAGCACCAGATAAAGAACAATTATTCGTTGTTAACTTATCCGGTCGGGGAGACAAAGACATTTTTACTGTTCACGATATTTTAAAATCCAGAGGGGAAATCTGATGGAACGTTACGAACAACTTTTTGCAAACCTAAAGAAGCAAAATCAAGGCGCTTTTGTTCCCTTTGTTACCCTCGGTGATCCTAACCCTGAATTGTCATTGGCAATTATTGATACATTAATTTCAGGGGGAGCTGATGCACTTGAACTGGGTATTCCGTTCTCAGATCCCCTTGCTGACGGCCCCACGATCCAAAATGCTAACCGCCGGGCGCTATCATCCAATGTGACGCCTGCATTGTGTTTTGATTTACTGGCCAAAATCAGGGCCAAACACCCGAATACGCCAATTGGCTTATTAACTTATGCCAATCTCGTCTTTCACAATGGTATTGATCAGTTTTACCGTCTCTGTAAAGCTGCGGGGGTTGATTCTGTACTGGTAGCCGATGTCCCGTTATCCGAGTCATCACCTTTCCGGGCAACAGCCATCAGTCACGATATTGCCCCAATCTTGATTTGTCCCCCTAATGCCGATGACGATTTATTACGTGAAATCGCTTCAGTTGGGCGCGGATATACTTACTTGCTGTCAAGAGCGGGAGTTACCGGGAGTGAACATCGGGCCAAACAGCCCATTAGTCATATTATTAACAAGCTCAAAGAATACCACGCCACCCCGGCGCTACAAGGTTTTGGTATTTCGGAACCAGAACAGGTGATAACGGCGATCAACAGCGGTGCAGCAGGCGCGATTTCGGGTTCTGCCGTTGTCAAAATCATTGAGGATAATTTACAGCAACCTGACATCATGCTAGAAAAATTAATGGGGTTTGTTCACTCGATGAAAAATGCCACACAATGAAGATTTCACCCTGAATAAGAGCAATATTATAAAAAAATGGGGCGATAATGCCCCATGGGTTTTCTCATTAGAAACTATACTCATTAAAAACTGTAACCGACGCCGAACATAAAGACCCACGGATCAAGGCGGGTTTTATATTTTCTATCGACATCTCCGGTTTTGAATTTCACATCCGTTTCAATATTCATCCACCAAAGTGACGTATTCAGCATCCAGTTTTTGTCCAGTTTATAATCCAGACCCACCTGACCTGCAACTCCCCAAGAATCCTTCAGATCCAGGCTATTTAACTTAGCCGCTTTTACAGTCGAATTATTATTAAATTTTTCGCTAAAGAATGTCGTATAGTTAACACCAAGTCCAACATAAGGACGTAATTTATTTTCTGCAGTACCAAAATAATATTGTGCCATGAGTGTGGGTGGTAATTGTTTAACTTCCGCTATTTCACCGACTCCGGGTAAACTGACCTGATGTTGGAAGGGGGTGGCCGCTAATAATTCAACCCCAATATTGTCGGTGATCATATAGCCAAAAGTTAAACCTAACTGAGTATTATTATTGACATCAAAAGATCCCAATCCTAATACATTCTCAGAACCCGCATGTGGCCTTACCGTTGCTGTACCTGCACGGAACAAGAAATCACCTGCTTCATGGGCAAAAGTTAATGACGGGGCTAACGTAGCCGCAGCCAATACAAGCGCAGAAATCTTTTTCATCATCTATCCCATTTGTGTGGTTTTAAAATAATCAGAAATATACTCGTTTGTTTCCTGTTATGATCCAAGACAGATCACATCTTTTAAAGTTTTTGGCTCAGTCAGGTATTTACTGTTTTATTATTTCATTTGCAGCCTATTTTAAATTGATCCAAATCAAAATTAACTGAGTATTAATTTTCATATCCCCAATATTTTATTCATATTCATTTTTAAAATGACGAGAATACATAATAAAAAAATTCCATTAAAACGACTTATCCTATCTCCAGATACTCATGAGTGACAGCGCCAACAGGACAGAGACAAAAGGTCAATCTTCGGTATCCAATAATCCCTTAAACAAGGTACAATCAGGCATTATTGTTATTTTTTTGATAGGAGCCACTTCATGCCCATTACGGCAAATACCCTGTATCGTGACAGCATCAACTTTTTAAGGAATCAACTGTTGAATGTTGTCATCCTCTCCGTCTTGGCTGCATTGGTGACAACACTGCTAGGGCATTTATTCGTGCCGAATGATGAACAACTCAAGCTGTTGGCAGAAATACAGAACATTGTCAAAAATTCCGGCAGTTCAGAAATCCAACATTTTGTCGCTCAATTAACGTCAGATGAGCAGCTCATGTTAATGCGCACCATGTTCGGGATCCTGTTTACCAGCATATTCGGCAGTACTTTACTGACCGCCAGTGTGCTGGTTCTCATCAATATTTCCTCAAACGGTCAGCAAACTAATGCGATTTCCGCCTGCACGCTATCGGTAACACTGCTACCTAAGATGTTGTTACTGATGTTTATCTGTACTCTGATCATTCAGATTGGTTATGCTTTGATGGTCCTGCCTGGGATCCTCTTTTCTATTGCTTTCGCGCTGGCGCCTGTTTTCCTACTTGAGAAAGGTAAAAATGTTTTTGCTGCCATGCAACAGAGCTGGCGATTGGGATTCAACAATATCCGCTTGTTGCTCCCGGCGATGTTGTTGTGGCTGGCCATCAAACTCATACTGGTGCTTGTACTTGCCAAAATGCCTGATATTTTGCTGTCAGTGCTGGACAACTTCTTATCTGCCCTGTTACTGGTTTACCTGTTCCGTTTGTATATGCTGACCAAACCACAAGATAAAACGACAAACAGCATGCAATAAATACTCAATCGTTCATCCCGCCCTATTGTTGCGGGATGAACCATCATCAGATCAGTGACAACACGCCCGGTTTTCCCTCAACTTACCGCTGACTTTATTTCACCAACGGATAGCCAATGTTTTTATCCGATAAATAAACCATTTCATTAATATCTGATACACTCTGGCTCAAATTCAAAAAATTACCATCATTGACTTCATAATGGATTCAACTCATGAAACAACTTTTAGACTTTTTGCCTCTGGTCGTTTTTTTCGTCGTCTATAAAATGTATGACATTTTCTATGCTTCAGGCGCTTTGATTGCTGCAACAGGATTAGCGCTGGCGATCACTTACTTCATGTATCGTAAAGTTGAAAAAGCCGCCTTAATCACATTTGCGATGGTTACCCTCTTTGGCACATTAACACTGGCTTTCCACAGTGATCTCTTTATTAAATGGAAAGTGACTGTCATTTATGGCATTTTTTCTTTGGTTCTGCTGGTTAGCCAATGGGTGATGAAAAAACCCTTGATTCAGCGAATGTTAGGTAAAGAATTAAAATTACCTGATTTTGCCTGGAACCGGCTGAACATGGCTTGGGCTATCTTCTTTATTGCCTGCGCCCTCGCAAATATTTATGTCGCTTTCTGGCTACCTCAGGACGTTTGGGTAAACTTTAAAGTGTTCGGGTTAACGGCATTGACTCTGGTCTTTACCGTAGTGAGTATGGTATATATCTACCGTTATCTGCCTCGCGAACAAAAATAATAATATCGTACTCCTCATGATGGATACCTGCCGATGCAGCGGCAGGTATTGTTGTATTCACCAAATAAAGCAAGTTTTCTAATGACACAACAACAATGCTTACCAAACGGAGAATTGGTTCTCCGTACACTGGCCATGCCTGCTGATACTAATGCCAATGGGGATATTTTCGGGGGCTGGCTGATGTCTCAAATGGATATTGGCGGCGCAATTCTGGCAAAAGAGATTGCACTGGGACGCGTAGTAACTGTGAGCGTAAATGGCATCAGTTTTCTGAAACCGGTTGCGGTAGGTGACGTCGTGTGCTGTTATGCCCGTTGTCTCAAAACAGGAAATTCATCGATAACTATCCATATTGAGGTTTGGGTAAAAAAAGTGGCTTCAGAGCCGGTAGGTCAGCGTTATCGTGCAACAGACGCTGTTTTCACCTATGTTGCCGTTGATGAAAATAATGCCTCCCGTCCTTTGCCTGAAGATAAAAGACATTTCAAATTGGAAAGCAGTGTTGCTGAATAACCATTCATCAAGACATGACGCGTAAATAAAAAGGGTACATTTTTTACTTGTACCCTTTTTTATTCATTCGTTAGCAAGTAGGATTTTAACCGTTAATATTGTGCAACCCCGGTTGTTTTAAACTCAATCGTCGCGCTGCGCCCGGTAGCCGGTATTTTTTCATAACGCCATTTTCTCATGGCTTTTTTCACCGATCGTTCAAAGGTATTTTTAGGGGTCGCAGAAATAATCTCGATATTCTTGACGCGACCATTTTCATCAATATCGAATTTGACTTTGACTATCCCCTCTGTACCCAACTGCATCGCTCTGGCGGGATACTCGGGATCTGGCCTGTTCAATGCTCTCGGCCCTTGTTGTCCATGACCTTGTTCGCTAACAGCATGGGGATCGACTTTCTGATCACTCACGTTTTTTACATTCTGAGCATTTTGATCAGATATGGGTTTCAGTGGCTGTTCTGAGGTTTTTTCCGTCTTTTTCTCCACCGGCTTTAACTCTTTTTTAAGCCTTTTTTTCACTTCCGGTTTTTTCTCCGGCTTAGGTTTCGGAAGCGCAATTTTCGCTATGGGTTCCGGTTCTGGCTCCGGTTCTACTGATTCAGGCTCGGCAGGTTCAGAGACGGAGGATTCCGGCGCAGCCAACTGGATCATAGCAACAGACATAGACACGGCTTCTGGCTGTTGCTCAGATTTGATAGTTTGAAAAAGCGCCGCAGCAACAGAAATATGTAAACAAACGGAAAGTAATATCGGCCAATGTATCCAACGCATAAAAGATTTCTTGCTCAGCAGCATAACAGTTAATTTTCAATTAGTTTAAATGCAAATGACTATCATATTCAATAAGGATTCGAAAACATCTTATCCTCTACAGATTTCAAGTTGCTGTTTTGTTGGCTCGACTGCATTGAAACCTATCAGGTATATGCTGCTGAATACCGCATTAATCCCACTCTGTATGATGGATAAACAAAATCGACCGGCGACGTTTATAAGCCCTTATCTTACGCATCGCATAGATTCGCAAATTACGACGTGACTGCCCTTCCAACCAACGACGACGCCGACAGGTACTGTGACGAAGCCTTCTCCAACGCCCTACTTCTCTTCTGCTGTGTTTCATAAGATATTCCAGGCTAACTCTCTTAATTAAGTGAATCACATTATTCTTAATCGTCACTATTAGAAATGTCAACCAATTGCCCCTCTGACCTGCAAGTCTGGCATAATCATGCACTGTTCAGAATGATTAATTTAATGATGATGACAAATCATTCATGCTTTATGAGTATCAAATTGCATAAGTTTTACAAAATCAAAACAACTCACTAACGAGTTAATTTATAATGAGATTCATCGTAATGAGCGATTTTTGCCAACATTGTTCGTCATTCAATTCATCATATTAAGTTGATAGTTTCCCCGAATTTCTGGAAACTGATGATAATGACTGAATAAATAACTGAAATAAACAGGATTGATTGCCACATATGATAATTTTCTACTCTGTACTGAGCTGGTTGGCGATTTTCTTATACTGGCTGATTATTGCCGGTATAACTATCCGGGTTTTGATGAAACGTCGTCCTGTGACATCAGCAATGACTTGGGTACTGATTATTTATATTCTTCCCCTGGTGGGTATCATGGCTTATTTATCATTCGGTGAACTGCATCTTGGAAAACGCAGGGTTGAACAAGCCAGACAAATGCGTTCATCGGTCGCCAGGTGGTTAGCCGAGTTAAAAAAATCCCCGCAAATCTTTGCTGATGAAAATAGTGAGGTTGCGACGCCATTGTTTCAACTGTGTGAACGTCGCCAAAATATCAAAGGTGTCAGAGGTAACAAAATGCAGTTAATGACCTCTTACGATAACTCACTGAAAGCCATTATTCAGGATATCGAAAATGCTGAACACAATATCGAGATGGTGTTTTATATATGGCAATCCGGCGGATTGGTCGACCAAGTCACTGATGCCCTGATGCGCGCCGCCAAACGGGGGGTTAAATGTCGAATCATGGTTGATTCAGCAGGAAGCTGGCAATTTTTCCGCAGCCCTTATCCAGATATCATGCGCAAGGCGGGGATTGAATTTGTCGAATCGTTAAAGGTCAACCTCTTCCGTTTATTCTTGCGGCGTATGGACTTACGTCAGCATAGAAAAATCATTCTGATCGATAATCATATTTCATACACTGGCAGCATGAATATGGTGGACCCGCGTTTTTTCAAACAAAGTGCCGGTGTCGGCCAGTGGGTCGATATCATGGTGAGAATGGAAGGCCCTGTAACGACAACATTGGGGATCATTTATGCTTTCGATTGGGAAATGGAAACCGGCCAGCGTCATCTTCCGCCTTCTCCAAACAGCGTTATGATGCCCGGTGAGCAAGCCTGTGATCATACCGCTCAGGTGATTGCTTCCGGGCCAGGATTCCCCGATGAATTGATCCAGCAATCCTTGATGACCGCAATTTTTGCTGCCCGTCAACAGCTTATTCTGACTACCCCTTATTTTGTTCCTAGTGATGATCTCATGCACGCTATTTGCACTGCGGCTATGCGGGGTGTGGATGTCAGCATCATTGTGCCAAGCCAAAACAACTCATTTCTTGTCCGTTGGGCCAGCCGCGCGTTCTTTTCTGAATTGCTGGAAGCCGGCGTGAAAATTTACCAGTTTGAAGATGGTTTGCTGCATACCAAGAGTGTCTTGGTCGATGGGCAGCTCAGTATGGTTGGCTCTGTCAATTTAGATATGCGCAGTTTATGGCTTAATTTTGAAATTACGGTTGTGATTGACGATAAACATTTTGGCGGTGATTTAACGCTGGTTCAACAAGATTATATGATGCGTTCAACCTTACTTGAAAACAGTAAATGGGAAAAACGCCCGGTGCGACATCGTATTCTTGAACGCATCTGCTACTTTTTTAGCCCGCTTTTATAATTCATCACTTGAAAGCAAATCAAAAGCGAACCGGCCTGTTATTCCGGCCTCTGACAACACGAATAACAGTATTCATTCAATCTGGAACATGTTTTAATTTTATTTTGTTACTCATTTCGGACATTACCATCATGGAACATCAATCGACACCTTTTATGCCGTTGGACTTAAACAATCGAATGACTGAAGATGAGGCGCTTGAAAAAGCTTACGATATCTTTTTGGAACAAGCCCTTGCTAATCTCGATCCAGCTGATAGCCTATTGTTTAATCTGCAATTTGAAGAACGGGGCGGCGCTGAATTGCAAACACCTTCAGACGCCTGGTTTGAATACGTTGATTTTGATTTAAATCCGGATTTTTTTGCAGAAGTTATTATTGGGTTGGCTGAATCAGATGATGCCGACATTGATGATATCTTTGCCCGTATCTTGATCTGCCGGGAAAAATCTCATCCTATTTACCATATCTTGTGGAAAAAATAATAAATGCCCTCAGTGTGAGGGCATTTAAATTCGTGACAATGTCACTTTGATGTATTCACTCTATCTCTGGTTAGAGCGGATCAACCTTCAAACAAGACACGGCATGTTTAAAGCTTCCCTCCAGCAATGGCCGGGTCTTCGCACATTCAGCATCCGCCATTGGACAACGGGTGCGGAATACACATCCAGAAGGAGGATTAATCGGTGAAGGTAACTCGCCTTCCAATAATTCAATCTGTTTATTGCGCTCTTTGTCTGGATCAGGGATCGGCACCGCTGACATAAGCGCACGGGTATATGGATGTAACGGATTATGGTAGACCTCGTCATAAGTACCCAGCTCGACCGCATTACCTAAGTACATCACCAAGACCCGGTCGGATATATGTTTGACTATCGATAAGTCATGCGCAATAAAGATCAGTGAAAGCCCCATTTCCCGCTGTAATTCTTGTAACAAGTTAACAACTTGCGCCTGAATGGACACATCCAGTGCTGAAACAGGTTCATCACAGATAACTAACTTAGGCTCCAGAATCAAGGCGCGAGCAATACCAATACGCTGACATTGCCCGCCAGAAAATTCATGAGGATAACGGTTTATCAGGTTAGGCAATAACCCAACCCGCATCATCATCTTTTTAACTTTTTCTTTGGCTTCCTCATTTTTCATTCTGGGATAATACGTTTTTAATGGCTCGGCAATAATATCGCCGATGGTCATACGTGGATTCAGCGATGCTAGCGGATCCTGAAAAATCATCTGGATATCATTGCGAATATCCCGCCATTGCTTGTCATTCATATCCAGCAAGTTTTGGCCAAGCCATGACACTGCGCCACCAGACGCTTTAACTAACCCAATCACAGCTCTGGCAAAGGTTGATTTCCCGCAACCGGATTCCCCCACTACGCCTAATGTTTCCCCTTCGTAGAGCCTTAAAGTAACACCGTCTACTGCCTTTAAGGTTTTTGCCTGCTGCCAGAACCATTGTTTTTCATCTTTAATATCAAAATAAACTTTGAGATCATCGACTTCCAATAAAACCCGTTTTTCAGCTATGGCGCTCATACTAATTCCTCCTGAACTCTGAAGCAGGCACGCAAGCGCCCAGGGCCGAATTTTTCTAACTGAGGTTCTTCACAAGCACAACGTTCAGTGGCAAATTGGCAACGTGGCTGGAATGGACATCCCTTCGGCAAACGCAACAAATTAGGTGGATTACCCGGGATTGTTTCTAATGATTCTTCATGATCGTCCAGACGAGGAACTGCATTCAGCAATCCAATTGAGTATGGATGTGTCGGATGGTAAAACACGTCACGCGCTGTACCATATTCCATCGTTCTCCCCGCATACATCACTAATACTTTGTCACAAATACCTGCGACCACGCCCAGATCATGTGTAATCATAATGATGGCAGTATTAAATTCTTTTTTCAGTTCGTTAAGCAACGTCATGATCTGAGCCTGAACCGTGACGTCTAATGCCGTTGTCGGTTCATCAGCAATCAGTAACTTCGGTTGGCATAAGAGCGCCATTGCAATCATGACGCGTTGACGCATACCCCCCGAAAATTCATGTGGGTACATTTTCATCCGTTTACGCGATTCCGACATCTTAACGGCATCCAACATACGGATAGATTCTTCAAAAGCCTCGCTTTTACCCATATTTTTATGCAACATCAGGACTTCGGTTAATTGATCACCGACCCGCATATACGGGTTAAGGGAAGTCATGGGATCTTGAAATATCATCGAAATCTCTTCTGCCCGCATTCGGTTCAGCGCTTTTTCATTCAGATTCAGTATGTCCCGGCCATTAAAAATCGCCGAACCACTGACAGCACCATTACTGGCCAACAACCCCATTAACGCAAATGCTGTCTGTGATTTACCCGAGCCAGATTCCCCCACAATCCCCAACGTTTCTCCGGCCTGTAAGTCAAAGTTCAGTTTGTTCACAGCCGTTACATGACCGTCAGGTGTATTGAATACCACATTCAGCTCTTTTACCGATAAGAGTGATGCAACATTTTTTGAAGTTTCTACGCTATTCATAGGCTCTCCTTAACGGTCTTTCGGGTCGAGGGCATCTCGCAGGCCGTCACCAATAAAGTTAAAACAAAACAGGGTCATGACCAGAAAGCCCGCCGGAAATAGCAGTAACCACGAAGCCACTTCCATTGAGTTTGCACCATCACTTAATAAGGCGCCCCAACTGCTGAGGGGTTCCTGAGTTCCCAGACCAAGGAAGCTCAGAAAGGATTCAAACAAGATCATACTGGGGACAAGTAATGAGGCATAAACCACCACGACGCCCAAGACGTTTGGAACGATATGACGCAGAACAATATGACGGCTTGAAACACCACAAACCAACGCGGCTTCAATAAATTCCTTGCGCTTTAAACTCAATGTCTGGCCACGCACAATACGTGCCATGTCCAGCCATGAAACCATGCCTATCGCCACGAAAATTAACAGGATGTTTTGGCCGAAGAAAGTCACCAGAAGGATAACGAAGAACATGAATGGGAAAGAGTTAAGAATTTCCAACAAACGCATCATGATAATATCAATTTTGCCACCGAGATAACCTGATGTCGCACCATATAAGGTGCCCAATAACACGGCAATCAACGCGGCAGCAATGCCAACCATTAATGAAATACGTCCACCAATAGCAACGCGTACCAACAGATCACGTCCCGATGAGTCAGTGCCAAAATAATGCCCGGATGCAAAATCTGGTGGCATCGTCATCATACTCCAATCGGTATCGTCGTAAGTAAATTGGGACAACATGGGGGCAAAGATGACAAATAATGTAATCAATAATAGAACACATAAACTCGTCATCGCTGCTTTGTTATGCGCAAAACGCCGGCGTGCATCCTGCCACAAGCTGCGACCTTCAATTTCCAGCTGCTCAGAAAAATTTTCCAGCGCTTGGCTATTTTTTTTATTCAGTAACATGGTGTGCTCCCGTCTTTAGTAACGAATTTTTGGATCAATGACGGCATACAGCACATCGACGATGGCATTAAACATAATCGTCAGACTCCCCACCAGAATCGTCAAACTGAGTACCAGTGAGTAGTCACGGTTCAATGCGCCATTAACGAACAATTGCCCCAATCCAGGTAAACCGAAAATAGTTTCGATCACCATAGAGCCGGTAATAATGCCGACAAAGGCAGGTCCCATATAAGAAATGACAGGCAATAGCGCTGGCTTCAGGGCATGGCGAAGAATAATCGTTCTTAATGGCAAACCTTTAGCCCGAGCCGTACGAATAAAGTTGGAATGTAAGACTTCGATCATGGAACCGCGGGTAATACGGGAGATGCTGGCAATATAAGAAAGGGAAAGTGCGACCATCGGCAAGAGCATATATTTAGGTGTTCCGCCATTCCAGCCTCCTCCTGGTAGCCATTTTAATACTATGGCAAATATCAAAACTAATAAGGGGGCAACGACAAAGCTGGGTATGACCACCCCGGTCATGGCAAATCCCATCACCGTGTAATCCCATTTGGTATTCTGATTTAATGCAGCAATCACGCCTGCACTGACCCCAAATATGATTGCCATCATAAAAGCCGCAAATCCCAATTTAGCCGAAACAGGTAAAGCCTCTGCAACTAAATCATTGACACTGTAGTCTTTATATTTAAATGAAGGGCCAAAATCTCCTTTGGAAAGCTGGATTAGGTAGTGGAAATATTGTTTATAGATGGGATCATTCAGGTGATATTTCGCTTCAATGTTTGCCATCACTTCTGGCGGCAGCTTTCTTTCCCCCGTGAATGGGCTACCCGGTGCAAGCCGCATCATAAAAAACGAAATCGTAATAAGTATAAACAGTGTCGGGATCGCCTCTAAGCAGCGGCGTAAGATAAATTTTAACATTGCCCGTTCCTATTATTTAGCCAAACCGTGGCTTTTAATTATCTGACAGCAGGTGACCCAATCTCAGTCGGGCCACCGTCTTATTCCTAATGTTTTATTATGTATAGATCTTTGGTATGGAAATTATCCAAGGGATCTTTTCCGGTATAACCACCGACATAAGGTTTTAAAAAACGAGTGTTTGTATAGTAAAAAATCGGAACAATGACAGAATCTTTATCTAATTGTGCATTGGCTTTGGCATACACTTCCGCGCGTTCTTCATCCGTTTTGACTTGCAATGATTTTTTCATTAATGCATCAAATTCTTGGCTCTTATAGTGTGAGGTATTATTACTGCTATTGGATAACATAGGGTTCAGGAAAGAGGAGGCTTCGTTGTAGTCAGCACACCACCCTGCACGGGCAATGTCATAATTACCCTGATGGCGGGAATCGAGGAACGTTTTCCATTCCTGGTTTTCGAGAGAAACGTCAACACCGATATTCTTTTTCCAAATGGAAGCCGCCGCAATCGCTAATTTTTTATGCAGATCTGAGGTGTTATACAGTAATTTAATCTTCAGCGGGTTATCTTTGGTAAATCCGGCTTCGGCCAACAATTTTTTAGCTTCTTCGTTACGCTGTTGCTGATTTAATTTAGTGTACCAGTCCGGTTTTTCATCTTTAAAATCATGAATATAGGGTGGCGTATAGCCATAAGCAGGTAAATCCCCCTGATTTTTCACCTTATTCGTGATCAGATCTCTATCCATACCCAGTTTCAATGCAGTACGTACGCGAGGATCGTTAAGTGGTGGCTTTGCATTATTAATTTCGTAGTAGTAAGTGCATAATTTCGGATTGGATTTCAACTGTTCGGGGATCTCTTTTTTCAATTTTTGGAACAATTCAACCGGCAAATTTTCATAGGTCATCTCAATTTCGCCGGCCCGATAGCGGTTAACGTCGGTAATTTCCGAAGAAATAGGCAGGACAGTCACCTGATTAATGATCGTTTTTTTGTCATCCCAATACGTCGGGCTACGCTCCAGGACAAGACGTTCGTTAATCACCCAACTTTTCAGTTTATAAGCCCCATTACCGACAAAATTTTGCGGTTGTGTCCACCGCTCACCATATTTTTCTATGGTTGCACGAGGGACTGGCGATGTCGTCGGGTGAACGAGTAAGCGGACTAAATAAGGAACGGGTTCACTGAGTGTTAATTGTAGGGTATGGTCATCTAATGCCTTAATGCCCAGTGCCTCAGGCTTTTGTTTACCTTTGATGATATCGTCAATATTAATAATATGGGCATATTGAAGGAAACTGGCGTAAGGGGAGGCCGTATTTGGATCGGATATCCGGCGCCAGCTGTAAACAAAATCCTGAGCAGTGACAGGGTCACCATTAGACCATTTTGCATCTTTACGTAAATGGAATGTCCAAACTTGAAAATCTTTATTCTCCCAACGTTCGGCAACACCTGGGATAATCTTACCGTCAGGATCATTGATCACCAGCGTTTCAAATAAATCACGCGCAATGTTAGATTCCGGTACACCTTCAATTTTATGCGGATCTAATGATTGTGGTTCAGACCCATTATTGCGAACAAATACCTGTTTTGCTGAATCGGCAAGTTGCACACCCGCAGGTACTTGCGCTGCAAAGGCCGTCCCTCCCATCATCATGCTCAGTGCGACTGTTATACCAACAGCAAGCCTTTTCTTCGTTGTATTTACCATCTTATTCTCACTCCAATTGATATTGATCTTACCCACCAGAGTCATACCCACACATTGAAATAGTTATGATCTGTATTTGAAGTGGGCTATTTCGTTTACGGCAAAACTAGATTTCACAATGGCGATCAATTATCCACCTTTTTAATATACAAATTTTTTAAATCAACATAATCCAGCGGATCTTTCCCTGTCATTCCCCCAACCGTTGGACGAATGAAGCGCACGCTGACACGGTAATAAACCGGTATCAATCCTGAATCTTTATCCAACTGAGCTTCAGCCAACTGATAAAATGCCTTACGTGCTGCATGATCTTTAGTCATCAAGGCTTGACGAAGATAGCCATCAAACGCGCTACTTTGGTAGAAAGCAGTATTATTACTGCTACTTGATAACAGCGTATTCAAGAAAGAAGAAGGCTCATTATAATCGCCACACCATGTTGCTCTGGCGACATCATAATGTCCTTGATGACGATTCTGGAGCGAGGTTTTCCATTCCTGATTTTGCAAAGTGACTTTCGCACCAAGATTTTTTTGCCACATCGAAGCCGCTGCAATGGCTTGTTGCTTATTTTGTTCTGATGTGTTGTAAAGCAAGGTAAATTTCAGGGGATGACTGGCATCAAAACCCGCTTCTTTCAACAATTCCCTTGCCCGTTGATTACGTTGTTCCTGTGTCCAGCCAGCCCATGCCGGATGAATCGTCAGGCCATCACCAATGTACGTTGGAGTAAATCCATAGGAGGGGATTTGCCCCTGCCCCATAATTCTTTCCGTGATAATATCCCGATCAAGGCTCAGTTTTATGGCCTCTCGCACCCGTTTATCTTTAAATAGCGGATTTTGATTATTGATTTCATAGTAGAACGTGCATAAGTAAGGTGAAATTTGTAATTGTTCAGGAATATCGCGTTTCATTTTTTTGTATAATTCAGGAAGAATTGCATTATCAGTAATATCGATTTCCCCACTACGATAACGGTTTATACCACTCACGCCTGAAACAATCGGCAAAAAAGTTCCTTTTTCAATAATGCTTTCTTTATTGTTCCAATACCGGGAATTACGGGTTAAAACAATACGTTCATTGACGACCCAATCTTTCAATAGATAAGCACCGTTACCTATATAATGTTCCGGCAATGTCCACTTATTCCCCCATTTTTCAATCACATCCTGTCTGACAGGTTTCATTGCCGTATGGCTCAGCATATCCACCAGATAAGGAACAGGCTGACTCAGTGTGACCCGGAAACGGTGATCATCCAGCGCTTCAACACCCAATTGTTCCGGCGATTTTTTTCCTTTCAGAATATCATCGGCATGTTGAATATAGGCATAGTGTAAATAACTGGTATAAGGTGACCCTGTTTTTGGATCCGCCAGACGACGCCAGCTATAGACAAAATCCTGCGCAGTAACAGGCTGACCATCACTCCATTTGGCATCATCACGTAAATAAAATGTCCAGACTTTATCATCTTCATTTTCCCATCGTTCTGCGACACCCGGCCGCGTTTCGCCATTTGGCCCGGTGGTTACCAGCCCTTCCAACAAATTGCGGATAATGATCGTTTCTGGCGAACCTTCAACTTTATGCGGATCCAATGAAGTGACTTCAACACCATTGTTAACAGTGATTTCTTGTTTTTCAGCTAGCGTAACACCTGCCGGCACAATCGCAGCCATACCCTGTGCCGCAGGAATAGAGAATAAAACGATACTCGAAAGCAGCTGATTCAACGTTGGTATTTTTTTTCCCATTTTTCTTTTTCGCTCCAGGTCATAAGCAGTCAATGAATCGTTCTTAATCTACTCACTCTGATCATTTACTTATTACGTTAACAGATGGTCATTTCCTCAATAAAAAACGATATGCACATGATAATTGTTATTTATTATTTACAATGATTTGTTGAAACATGAAAACCTTTCATTCCTATTGCATACAATTCATTTAAACTATCAATATAATCAATTGATAAATATTAATTTTATTTTTTCCATCCAGGCTATTCCCATGAAACTTCATCAAAATAGATAATAAACATTATTTTAACAAAATGCAATCACAGCGGAGTAAAAATGCATCTTCATCACAAAACAGCAAGGCCAGTCACCAACCCGATAAGAGTATGAAAAGCAAAATAGTGTGAATAATTACAGTATGTATTTTGCAGAGAATACGAATTAAAAGGAACCAATAATGAACAATGGATTTAAAATTTATTTTTTCTTTCTCACCGTACCCAGAAAAATAAAAAAAACTTATCACAATACTTAAAAAACACGATAAATCGAGACGATTTTATTACTTTAAATTAATTAATATGACAATCCTTTCCAATGAATGATCACTTCTTTATCAGAAATAGAATAAAAATAAAGTTAATAATCTGTGCGTTCAACGTTAAATAAACGCTAAAATCCATTCAAATATTAACGAATATTTCCTATTCTAAAAATAAAAGCTAAAAATAGCTGAATTGAGTCAGCCTCATGTTTTCATGATCTAAATCACAATATAAACGGCTGTAAATGGTAAGCTCTATTTAGTTTCAAAGTTAAAACTTTAGGCAAGATAACTATTCCTATATTTATCATTTCATTAAGAAATTTATCAGGAGTAATATTTATGGCTGTAACTCAGGTCACGGAACTCAATGAATTAGTTGCTCGCGTAAAAAAAGCCCAACAGACATTTGCTTGTTTTTCTCAGGCGCAAGTTGATCGCATTTTCCGAGCGGCCGCTCTTGCTGCCGCTGACGCCCGTATTCCATTGGCAAAATTAGCCGTGTCTGAATCTGGCATGGGCATTGTAGAAGATAAAGTGATCAAAAATCACTTTGCTTCTGAATATATCTATAACGCTTATAAAGATGATAAAACGTGCGGTATTTTATCTGAAGATAATACGTTCGGTACGATGACGATTGCTGAACCTATTGGCCTGATTTGCGGTATTGTCCCAACAACCAACCCAACATCTACCGCAATTTTTAAAGCACTCATTAGTCTGAAAACCCGTAACGGGATTATTTTCTCCCCTCACCCACGCGCCAAACAAGCAACGAACAAAGCGGCAGCCATTGTTCTGAACGCGGCCATTGAAGCAGGCGCACCAGCGGATATTATCGGTTGGATAGATGAACCGTCCGTTGAACTTTCAAACGCCTTAATGCACCACCCTGATATTAATTTGATTCTCGCAACAGGTGGCCCAGGCATGGTAAAAGCCGCCTACAGTTCAGGCAAACCCGCCATTGGTGTCGGAGCAGGTAACACACCGGTCGTCATTGATGAATTGGCCGATATTAAACGTGCTGTCGCATCCATTCTGATGTCTAAAACGTTTGATAACGGTGTCATTTGTGCCTCAGAACAATCCGTCATCGTCGTTGATTCTGTGTATGAACAGGTGCGGGAACGGTTTGCAACTCACGGTGGATATCTTCTCCAGGGCAAAGAATTAACTGCAGTGCAAGAGATTATTTTAAAAAATGGCAGCTTAAATGCAGCAATTGTGGGTCAGCCTGCAACAAAAATTGCTGAAATAGCCGGTATCCATGTCCCGGAAAATACGAAGATCCTTATCGGTGAAGTGACGCTGGTGAGTGAAACCGAACCTTTTGCCCATGAAAAATTATCCCCACTGCTTGCCATGTACCGCGGAAAAAACTTTGAAGATGCGGTCGAAAAAGCTGAAAAACTGGTTGAAATGGGTGGTATCGGACATACTTCTTGCCTTTATACCGAACAAGATAATCAGGCTGAACGGATAAAATATTTCGGCGACAAAATGAAAACCGCACGTATATTGATCAACACCCCGGCATCGCAGGGCGGCATCGGTGACTTGTATAACTTTAAGCTGGCCCCTTCCCTGACACTGGGTTGTGGCTCTTGGGGTGGCAATTCTATCTCTGAAAATGTTGGGCCAAAACACCTGATCAATACGAAAACCGTTGCCAAAAGAGCCGAAAATATGTTGTGGCATAAACTTCCAAAATCAATCTATTTCCGACGCGGTTCTTTACCTATCGCATTGGAAGAAGTGGCGACTGAAGGAACGAAACGGGCTTTTATCGTCACGGATCGCTTCTTATTTAATAGCGGTTATGCCGATCAGGTTATCAATGTCTTGAAATACCATGATATTGAAACCGAAGTCTTCTTTGAAGTCGAAGCAGATCCAACATTGAGTATCGTCCGTAAAGGGGCGGAGCAAATGCATCTGTTTAAACCTGATGTCATCATTGCTCTTGGCGGTGGTTCCCCTATGGATGCAGCCAAAATTATGTGGGTCATGTATGAGCATCCCGAAACCCATTTTGAAGAACTGGCGCTGCGCTTTATGGATATCCGCAAACGTATCTATAAATTTCCGAAAATGGGAGTGAAAGCGAAAATGGTTGCCATTACCACCACATCAGGGACAGGTTCAGAAGTCACGCCTTTTGCCGTCGTCACCGATGATGTCACCGGGCAAAAATACCCTTTAGCAGACTACGCATTGACTCCTGATATGGCGATTGTCGACGCCAATCTGGTCATGGATATGCCAAAATCGCTATGTGCTTTTGGCGGACTGGATGCTGTCACCCACGCATTGGAAGCTTATGTTTCTGTTTTAGCGAATGAGTACTCTGATGGGCAAGCATTACAAGCATTAAAGCTACTGAAAGATTTTCTTCCCGCCAGTTATCATGACGGGGCAAAAAACCCGGTTGCCCGCGAACGAGTGCATAACGCAGCAACCATAGCCGGTATTGCCTTTGCGAATGCATTTCTGGGTGTATGCCACTCTATGGCGCACAAACTGGGTTCTGAGTTTCATATCCCGCATGGTTTAGCTAATGCGCTGTTAATCTGTAATGTGATCCGCTATAACGCTAACGATAATCCAACAAAACAGACTGCATTCAGCCAATATGACCGTCCACAAGCACGGCGTCGTTATGCAGAAATTGCAGACCATTTAGGGTTAACGGCCCCCGGTGATCGCACTACTGCTAAAATTGAAAAACTATTGGCCTGGCTAGAAGAAATGAAGTCTCAACTGGACATCCCGGCCTCAATTCGCGAAACCGGTGTGCAAGAGGCTGATTTTCTGTCCAAAATAGACAAACTTGCAGAAGATGCCTTTGATGATCAATGTACTGGGGCTAACCCACGCTATCCATTAATTTCTGAATTGAAGCAACTATTATTAGATTCTTTTTATGGCCGTGAATTCACAGAACAAGACCGATCTCAAGAGTCCATAAAAGCAAATAGGAAAAACAATAAGAAATAATAATAAATAATAAGCTGAACGATGAAATTCAAAAGGCGTTGGGATAACCCAACGCCTTTATATTGTCTCTTTTTTTCATCTGTCAGTTTTATACTTTTCGATAACAACTTTTCGATAAGCAACGAGGGGAGTATTAAGCTTTTTTTGCCTTAGCCTCACGAATAATGTCAGTATAGTGCCTACGACATACAGAGACGTATTTTTTATTACCACCAATATCCACCTGAGCCCCATCGTAAACAACGTTACCATCACCGTCAAAACGAAGCGTACGGCTGGCTTTTCTACCACAATGACAGATGGTTTTCAGTTCCACTAATTTATCGGCCCAGGCGAGAAGACATTCACTTCCGCTAAATAACTCACCTTGAAAATCGGTTCTCAGACCATAACAAAGAACGGGAATATCGTCATAATCGACAATCGCACAAAGCTGTTCGACATGTTCTTTCGTCAAGAAATGGCATTCATCAATCAAAACACAATGAACTTTTTTTGCCTCATTCTCACGTCTGATCAGCTCAGCAATATTTGTTTTGGGTGAGAACAACAACGCTTCTGCGGATAAGCCAATACGGGAGCTGACCTTTCCTTTACCGAATCGTGTATCAATTTCTGCAGTAAAGATCAGCGTTCTCATTCCTCTTTCGTTATAGTTATAGGAAGATTGCAATAAAGAAGTTGATTTCCCTGCGTTCATGGCAGAATAATAAAAATAAAGCTGAGCCATTGGCCCGTCCATCCTCTTGTCAAATTTAATCAGGCGATATAACAATGTTAGTTTACCACAAACTCTGGCTGAGATTATCCTAGTTATCGTCAAATGTGGCGGAACAGAAAAAAATTAGAATGAATAAGAAAAACTATTTTCATGATAGTCATCACATTTGCGCATATAAAATCAGCACCATAAGTATTTATTGCATGCCAAATGAACAAAATTAACGTCACAAGGATATCGTTATTTTTACCTCCATCCTTTGAACATGAATAATCATAGTGGTTTACTTTTGTTCAATTCATACATCCTAATCATAACTTATGGATTCCCCATAAAAAAACGGTTATCTCATCCTGACTCGCCTACTTATTTCAAACTAAACAGTTAACATTACTTACGAATTGGTTATAAATTAGTTTTATCCCCTCGGGTCTATCCCTTACTCAACTTTACAGTAATCCTTCTTCACGTTTATTGAAAAAAGGTAGTCTCAAGAGCAGAATTAAAACACAATATATCGATTCTCAAAAAAATTGCATTTTAAAATGACATGTTTTAGCCTGATAAAGTAAATTCACTATTGCAGAAAATAAAATAGCATTCTATTATTATCCCTACATCAGCCATCATTAATTATATTTGAGACCAGGACAATGAGCGAAAATTTAAAATCCTTAAATAACATCCGTACCTTGCGCGCACAAGCAAGAGAATGTGAACTTAGCACTCTAGAAGAAATGTTGGAAAAACTGACGACTGTTGTTGAAGAACGTCGTGATGAAGAAAGTCAGGCTCGCGCACAAATAGAAGAGCGTACTCGTAAGCTTGAAGAATACCGTGAAATGCTGGAGAAAGACGGTATTGAATTAAGCGATTTATTGGATGCTTTAGGTGGTAAATCTACGGGTAAATCTAAACGTGCTGCTCGTCCGGCTAAATATTCATACATTGATAACGGCGAAACCAAAACCTGGACAGGCCAAGGTCGTACACCCGCTGTGATCAAAAAAGCACTTGATGAAGGCAAAAAACTGGAAGATTTCCTGATCTAATCCTTTGTTTTGTAAACTAAATAACAGAAATACCCTATTGAGGGTATTTTTGTTTTATGATTAAAATAACTAACTAGGTTAATTACGGGCTGGTGTAAAAACACAACGAGTTATATTAACAGCTAAATCGCTTTCATATTCTCAATGTGATAAAAAATAACTTAACACTGACTTAGTTTTTTATTAACATAATCTTATAAAAAAAGGAGCATTGAGCTCCTTTTTTTAGTTTTACTGAGTCGGCTTCTGATAAAAGCTCAAATACCAATCGACAAACTGTTTCACGCCTTCTTTTATCGGAGTATCCGGCGAAAAGCCAATCTTACTGTAAAGTGCGCTTGAATCTGCACACGTTGACAATACATCGCCATCCTGAATTTCCATAAAGTTTTTCTGTGCTTCAATCCCTAATGAAGTTTCAATGGCAGCAATAAAATCCCCTAGCTTTGTTGGCTGCCCATTCCCGATATTGTAAACCCGATAGGGGGCTGCGCTGGCAGATATCTGTCCATCTTCAACCAACCAATCTTTATTAGAAGTCGGTATGATAGCCTGCAATCTGATTATAGATTCAACAATGTCATCAATATAGGTGAAATCTCTCACCATATTGCCATGGTTATAAACATCAATCGACTGACCTTCTAACATCGCTTTAGTAAATTTAAATAAAGCCATATCAGGCCGACCCCACGGCCCATATACGGTAAAAAATCTTAATCCAGTCGTGGGAAGTTGATACAGGTGTGAATAGCTATGAGACATTAACTCATCGGCTTTTTTCGTTGCTGCATATAACGAAACCGGATGATCAACCGAGTCATCGGTAGAAAAAGGTTGTTTTTTATTTAAGCCGTATACTGAACTGGAGGAAGCATATAATAGATGTTCTACCTTATGATGGCGACAACCTTCAAGTATATTGATATGACCGATGATATTAGCATCGATATAGGCCATTGGATTTTTTATTGAATAACGTACACCGGGTTGCGCGCCTAAATGGATCACGCGCTGAAATTGATGCCTGGCAAACAATTCCGGTATCGCAATTCTGTCAGCCAGATCTAATTTTTCAAATTTAAAATTTGAATAAGGGAGTAATAAATTTAATCTCGCCGTCTTCAGATTAACATCATAATAATCATTGAGGTTATCAATACCGATAACCTCATACCCCATATTTAATAACCGCTGACTAACATGAAAACCAATAAAACCAGCAGAACCTGTAACTAAAAATTTCATATATTAACTCAAATGACTGGTTTGATTGAGGAGCCGCGACCAATGCCATAGTATATAAAACCACGTGATTGCAGGCGTTCAGGATCATAAAGATTGCGCCCATCAAAAATCACTGGTGTTTTTAATGCATCTTTAATCACATCAAAATCTGGTGCTCTGAAGTTTTGCCACTCTGTACAGATAATCAAAGCATCAGCGCCTTTTAATGCAGCTTCTTTTGTTCCCATTAACGCTAAGTCATCACGCTGCCCATAAATACGCTGAGCTTCCTGCATCGCTTCAGGATCATATGCCTGAACTTTAGCACCACATTCCCATAAGGTTTTCATCAACACAAGGCTTGATGCCTCACGCATATCATCTGTATTAGGTTTAAATGACAATCCCCAAATAGCAAATGTTCTACCTGATAAGTCATGACCGAAATGGTGTTTGACAAAATCAGGCAATTTACCCTTCTGTTTCTGATTGACCTGCTCCACTGCCTGAAGAATTTTTGGTGTATATCCAATTTGTTCAGACGTTCGGATCAATGCCTGAACATCTTTAGGGAAACATGAACCGCCATATCCACATCCCGGATAAATAAAATGGTAACCAATACGAGAGTCAGAACCGATCCCCTGGCGGACATTTTCAATATCAGCGCCCAACATTTCTGCCAGGTTCGCCATTTCATTCATAAAACTGATTTTTGTCGCCAACATGCAGTTAGCGGCATATTTAGTCAGTTCTGCACTGCGGATATCCATCACTATCATGCGATCATGATTACGATTGAATGGCTCATACAGTTCACGCATGATATCAACCACAGCGTCATTATCACAGCCAATGATAATACGCTCAGGGCGCATACAATCAGCAACAGCGGCGCCTTCCTTCAAAAATTCAGGGTTGGAAACAACATCAAATGAAAGCGCTACATTGCGCGCCGCCAATGTTGCTTGCATCGCGGCTCTGACTTTATCAGCCGTACCGACCGGGACAGTTGATTTATCAACAATGACTTTGTCATCATCCATGTTTTCCGCAATCGTTTTGGCGACAGCAATAACATACTTCAGATCAGCAGAACCATCTTCATCAGGCGGTGTTCCTACTGCGATAAACTGTAATTTGCCATGAGCAATACCGGCTTTAGCATCCGTTGTAAAATTTAACCGCCCTTCAGCATGATTTTTCTTTACCAAAGGGGTTAATCCCGGCTCAAAAATAGGAATTTGGCCATTTTTCAAGTTTTCAACTTTTGTTGCATCAACATCAACGCAAAGTACGTCATGTCCGACTTCAGCAAAGACGGTTGCTTGCACTAAGCCTACATAGCCAATACCAAATACAGTAACTTTCATATCACACCTTAAATTACCAGTAGATTATTCTTTAACCTGATTCTGCAAGGTCATTATCCAATCCGTGAACGATTTACCTAAATCCTTATGCTTCATGCCATATTCAACAAATGCCTGCATATAACCCAGTTTGTTGCCACAATCATGGCTACGGCCCTGCAAATGATAAGCCTCAACAGGCTCTTTTTCCATCAGCATGGCAATAGCATCTGTGAGTTGTATTTCTCCGCCCGCACCAGGAGGGGTTTTCGCCAGTAATGGCCAGATCTTTTCAGATAATACGTAACGGCCAACAATAGAAAGGTTCGATGGTGCTTCTTCTGGTTTTGGTTTTTCAACAACACGGACAATCGGCTTACTATCACCGGGCTGTAAATGTTCACCCAGGCAATCAACAATGCCATAATCCGAAACCTGTTCCACGGGAACGGGTTCAACCAGGAGCTGGCTTGTCCCATTGCGGTTAAACCGTGACAACATTTCACTCAAATTATATGTTGATAAATCAGCGCTGTACTCATCCAAAATGACATCAGGCAGAATCACAGCAAATGGCTCATCGCCAATAAGTGGTTTAGCGCATAACACCGCATGTCCCAATCCTTTTGCAATACCTTGACGGGTTTGCATGATGGTCACATGATTTGGACAGATAGACTGTACTTCCTCCAATAACTGGCGCTTAACCCTTTGCTCAAGGATCGCTTCCAACTCAAAGCTGGTATCAAAATGGTTTTCTATTGAGTTTTTAGATGAATGTGTAACCAGAATAATTTCATTAATACCAGCCTTAATACATTCGTTGACGACATATTGAATCAACGGCTTATCCACCAGAGGTAGCATTTCTTTCGGAATGGCTTTAGTTGCAGGCAACATCCGGGTTCCTAAACCGGCAACCGGTATAACCGCTTTTTTTACCTTTTTATTGATTACTGACATTACATCGTCTCCTACCGATTGTTTTCACTGAAAAAATTCCTTTACAGCTTAAACAATCGCATTAACTTTCAGAAAAAATCGTCTATATGAAGAAAATCGCACTTGTAAAAATAACGCGCCCGAGTATACCAGTTAATTCAACCAGATATACAGTGCACTGGTATTGAATCACACTTCAATGATTCGCTATCCGGAATTGCCATAAAATGAAGCTTCGTTTACGTATTATTAATCAGTGATAGCCGAATAGATCTGGACTACTTATACTCTTATTATATTCCCATATCTCGTTGCTATATTGCTGAGATTAGCAGCAATCACTTTAAAAAATTGGAGTTATTTTGACAATAATGTGTCCCTGCGGCAGTGGCTCATCTTTCGCTCTTTGCTGTCGCCCCTATCTCGAAAACCATCGTCCTGCCCCAGATGCTGAATCCTTGATGCGTTCCAGATATAGTGCTTATGTTACACAAAATACAGATTACCTTATCGCTACCTGGCACCCAGATTGTCAGGCTGAAAACTGGCGGGCGGAAATAGAACAAAGTTTTGCTGGCGTACAATGGCTAGGATTAAACGTGCTGGAAACGGATCAAGAGAAACATCATCACGAAGCCTATGTTGAATTTTCCGCTTGCTTTATTGAACCAGGAAAGCAAGATAAGCAATTAATTCATGAGCGCTCACGTTTTTTGCACATCAACCAACGCTGGTTTTATATTGATGGCACTCGTCCCCAGGTCGGCCGAAATAGCCCTTGCCCATGTGGTTCAGGCAAAAAATACAAGAAGTGCTGCGATTGAATGACTGTCTGATTTCAAACATCACAACTCACACACAATGAAAAATAGTTGAGGATTTCGTTGTCCATGCAAAACGCAAACATACAAAAAAAAATCTTGCGTACAATCTGTCCTGATTCAAAAGGGTTAATCGCAAAAATCACCAATATTTGTTACAAGCATCAATTAAATATCGTGCAAAATAATGAGTTCGTTGATCATCTTACCGGACGATTTTTTATGCGTACCGAACTGGAAGGTATTTTTAATGATGAAACCCTTCTGGCGGATCTGGACGATGCTTTACCGGCGGGTTCAAATCGTGAATTAAATACAGCAGGTCGACGTCGTATCGTTGTTATGGTGACAAAAGAAGCGCATTGTATTGGTGATATTTTAGTAAAAAGTGCCTACGGCGGGCTGGATGTTGAAATTGCGGCTGTCATCGGCAACCATACTATTCTGCAACAGTTAGTTGAACAGTTTGGTATCCCATTCCATTACATCAGTCATGAGGGGTTAACTCGCGAGCAACATGATGAAGCCTTGATGACTCAGATTGATCAATATCAGCCCGACTATGTTGTATTGGCTAAATATATGCGAGTTTTAACACCCGCGTTTGTTCAGCATTATCCGAACCAAATCATCAATATCCATCACTCATTCTTACCCGCCTTCATCGGTGCTCGTCCCTACCATCAGGCTTATGAGCGTGGTGTAAAAATTATTGGCGCGACCGCTCATTATGTAAATGATAATTTGGATGAAGGGCCTATCATCACTCAAGATGTCATCAATGTGGATCATACCTATACGGCAGAAGAGATGATGCGTGCAGGACGAGATGTTGAGAAGAATGTGTTGAGCCAGGCATTACACTGGGTGTTTTCTCAGCGGGTCTTTGTCTATGGTAATCGTACCGTCATTCTTTGATATGCATTGAAATAACGTGCCATGACATGAGAGGGAAAAATACACGCTGCCATAAAAGGTGCTTTCCCTCGACAGCAGCGTCCAATAGGTTGCATCTTGATCGTTAAGATCAAAAAACAGTCGTTCAATACGTTATTTTCAATTATCTGCTTTACAGCGGCGGTTTATTTGATATTATGCCGTCCGCTGCTAACGACAGCACACAATTCAAAAATCTGGTGGGGTTCCCGAGCGGCCAAAGGGAGCAGACTGTAAATCTGCCGTCACAGACTTCGAAGGTTCGAATCCTTCCCCCACCACCATGAAAGATTCATACTCTCTTGAATGTCATCCACAGTTCACACAATCATAGCAATATTTGCTAATCAACAAGTGAAAACAAAAACAATCGCAAAATTATCGAGTTAGAAGACGTTAATCTACTCTGCCAGCATCCCAGTTAGATCAGGGTAAAATAAGCAGAATCAATCATCAGGATAAGATGTCAGGATCTATTCTAAGCGCTGACAAGTACCAATAGCGGAGCAGGAAAGTCTGATTGCTCGCTCCGCTTATGCAATCTACTCCATATCACTAACAGAGTCGATGAAACGATTTAATACACTTGAATGCGATTTTGATTTGTAGACATAACACTGATTAACGGCATCAGGCCGTGATATTGGAATGAAACCTAAGCTGTCTCCCCCTTCCAATGCACCGGAGTGGGAATCTGTGATACAAACATAATCCGTTGACTGAATAAAATTGAGGCAGCATTCTATATTATCCATCTGCCGAATATTCACTTTTTCTCCACTTTTTATCATTTCCTCTTCCAAACCCTTTACCAAATTACCTTTATAGAGTACTGGGTCACATAACCATGTTCTCTTTTTCAGCAATTGAGTAAAATCCCCATTGACTTCATCTAATAACTCTTTACGACAGCAGATCCCCAAATTTGGCCCATCAATTTTTCGTACAAGACTGAATCGATCACTCAGTATTTTTTCTGAGCTTAAGATTATTGTATTACCCTCATAATCAACTATTTCATCAATGTTATCATAACAGAAGCGTAATATATTAACTTGAGCATTATTTCTATCCGCCGCTTTATAAAGTGAAATCAGATGTTTTTTCTTACCCCAATCATGGTATATATTCACAACATTACAAATACTCCCGCTAATGTGTTTCTTTGTAATTTCTTTCTCTTTCAAATAAAGTTCTTTCAAGTCATTATATAACTCCACTCCGTCTTTGGTCAGAATCATACCAAACTTCTCCCTTTTAAATAAGCGCTTTCCTAACGTCGCTTCGAAGTCTTTAATTGATTTAGCGACTGGGGGAGTCGTACGGTTCATCACTCTTGCCGCCTTGCTTAAAGAACCCATTTCCACCACCGCCATGAATGCTTCTAATTTACGAGAAAAAAACATAATTCACCGTTCCTATATAACTTGTGGCTAAAATAATTTCCTTGAAATGGCCTTCTCATCAGGTAACCGCTAAATCAAACTTGATATTATGAAGGTATAATTTTGTACAATAAAAACAGCTATTTTTCAAATGACATTTATATAAAATGTCAGTCCCTGATGCAATAATGCGGTTTAGATGAACGATATAATTCACCTATATCATGATGAATATTCCACCGTGATTGTAAGCCACTAATAAATATAACCATGACTTACACATTCAAATTTCTATCAGAGATTGATTAACTCTTCTACTTTTTCATTAATTAATTTTTGTAACACATGACATAAAATAAATTTTCAGGATAAAAATCTTTACTGAAACTTATAATAACAAATGCTTAATATAACTTCAAATAATTAATGGGTTATTATACATCAATTAATTTACCACATTATTCATGTTGCATTTTTTATTATTTTTAAAACGATTCGGCACTGTAAATTTAGGGTAACGAAAGTATTATATTCAATATCGTATTACATATAGGAGTAAAATGGCGTGTTATCAAGATAATTAGGCTAAATTTATTACTTAATAAACAGTTACATCTTTATTTATATCTGTTAACATTAAAAATAGTCAGATTAAATAGGTGATTAAAACGATATGAAATTTATATCATTCAATATAAATGGACTAAGAGCACGTCCCCATCAACTCGCTGCCATTGTTGAACAGCACCAACCCGACGTTATCGGATTACAAGAAATAAAAGTCCACGATGATATGTTTCCCCTGGAAGACGTGGGTAAACTGGGTTATCACGTTTTCTTTCATGGTCAAAAATCACATTACGGTGTCGCCTTGTTAACTCGTCAACAACCAAAAGAAATCCGTAAAGGTTTTCCGACTGATGCCGATGATGCACAACGTCGCATCATTATGGCCGATATCGAGACGCCCCTTGGTTTATTAACCGTCATCAATGGCTATTTTCCACAAGGTGAGAGCCGTGATCATCCGATCAAATTTCCGGCAAAAGAAAAATTTTATCAGGATCTGCATACCTACTTAAACACTCACCATTCTCCCAAATCCCATATCTTGATTATGGGAGACATGAACATCAGCCCAACGGATCTTGATATTGGTATCGGAGAAAATAACCAGAAACGCTGGTTGAAGACGGGGAAATGTTCTTTCTTACCCGAAGAGAGAGCATGGATGGATCGCCTGAAAACTTGGGGATTTATTGATACATTCCGGGCACAACACCCTGAAGCCCGTGACCAGTTTTCCTGGTTTGACTATCGTTCAAAAGGCTTTGATGATAATCGTGGGCTGCGTATCGATTTGCTGCTTGCCAGCCATTCGTTGGCAGAAAGATGTCTCTCTTCCGGTATTGACTATGCGATTCGCAGCATGGAAAAACCGTCCGATCACGCCCCTGTTTGGTCAGAATTCAAACTCTGAGCCGCAACAATGGAACGCAGCATCCTCTGTGATGATGCTGCGTTATTATTCTGGACTAAGCTTGATCGGTTTGCTTTTTCTTTCCTCTATTTTTACCGGGTTTAATCTGTTTTTCTTTGCCTTTCTTCGGACTCGCAGACACCGGGGGCAAATTCCTAAAGGCGGTCAGGTTACGGTACTGTTTTGCCTGCCAGATTAATTGTTGCAATGTTTCCTGTAACGGCAGCATAAAATCCTGATAACGGAATTTCTTTTCGCTGATTTGTGTCAGGCGAGACTCCCAATGAGCCGTCATATCTGGTAATACTGCCATCTCCGGTAATACATGAATCAAAGCCCTGCCAGCCGGAGTAGCATGAATATGACGCCCTTTCTTGTACAGGAACTCTCGTTTGAATAGCAGTTCAATTATCCCCGCTCTGGTCGCCTCTGTTCCCAATCCATCGGTTGCCCGGAGTACTTTTTTCAATGCCTTATCCTGTACAAATCGGGCGATTCCCGTCATTGCAGACAATAATGTTGCATCAGTAAAAGGCCTTGGTGGTTGAGTCTGCTTCTCCACCACTTCTCCTTTCTCACACAACAATTCATCGCCTTTCTCAACAATAGGTAATGGCGTACCTTCATTCTCCTCATCCCGTTCCTTATTGCCAAGCAAAGTTCGCCAACCCGCTTCAGCCAGAAAACGCGCCTTCGCGATAAATTTCCCCCCCGCAATATCAAGCTCAATCGTACACTTTCGGAATACGGCATCAGGGAAAAACTGCATCAGGTACTGTCGGGCAATCAAACCATAAATATGGTTTTCATTTTCTGTTAAATTCACTTGGCTACTGCGAGCGGTAGGCACAATCGCATGGTGAGCATCAACCTTCTTATCATCCCAGCAGCGGTTCCTTATCTCCACATCCAAGGCATCCTGCGGGAGTAAATAGGCGGCATGAACCGAGATGGCATTCAATACCGCATGACGACCCACAAAATGTTCTTCTGGCAAATAACGGCTGTCTGAACGTGGATAAGTGATCAACTTATGGGTTTCATAAAGCCGCTGACAAAGATCAAGCACCTCCTGGGCACTCAAGCCAAAACGCTTGGCCGCTTCAATCTGCAAAGATGAAAGAGAAAACGGTAATGGCGCGGTTTCTGATTCACGCTTGTCTTGATAAGCAGCAACATAGGCGGGTTGCCCCGTAATGCGCGCTACGACATGCTCAGCCAACGGCCGATGGATAATTCGCCCCTCTTCGTCCTGAAAATCAATACAAGATTCACTCGGTTGCCATAAGGCCGTAAACCGCTCTTCATTTGGCGTCACAATATGTGCTTTCACTTCAAAGAAGTCTTTCGGCACGAAATGTTCTATCTCTTCATCACGACGTACAACCAGGCCTAACACAGGTGTCTGAACTCTTCCAACTGATAGTACCCCCTGATAACCTGCATTTTTACCTAATAAGGTATAAGCACGGGTCATATTAATGCCATAAAGCCAGTCTGCCCTGGCTCTGGCAAGTGCAGAAACACACAAAGGAATAAACTCCCGGTTGCTTCGCAGCCGCCCAATGGCCTTTGTGACCGCCTGAGGATTCAGGTCGTTAATCAGGCAACGTTGGACATTTTGTTTTTTCTCAATCTCCAGATCGAGAAAATCCAGAACTTCATCCACCAAAAGCTGCCCTTCACGATCAGGGTCACCCGCATGGACGATTTCATTTGCCTTTTCCAACAGGGATTTAATCGTATTGAGTTGTTTAGCCACAGCCGCCCGTGGCTTTAACTGCCATTTTTCAGGCATGATCGGTAAATCAGCCAATACCCAACGAGCATAACGACTATCATAGGCATCGGGTTCAGATTGCTCCAATAGATGGCCGACACACCAGGTCACGAACTGGTGGTTACCACATTCGATAAACCCATCCCCGCGTCGATGGGGTTTTGGTAAAACATCCGCGATGGCTCTCGCCAGGCTAGGCTTTTCTGCAATAAAAAGACGCATGGAATTATTCAAAAACTTCAATTAATGCCCTGTCTGAGCATGGCTCAGTCAGTTCACCAATAGCAATAAGATCAATATTGTGGCTACGTGCAACGGCTTTTACCGCTGCCACGGCATCTGGCAAAACGGCCAGCAATAAACCACCCGAATCAACATTTGTCAGTCTCGGCACTATTTTGCAGCCACACCCAGCACCATGACTGTATTGAGTCAAACGGATTTTAGTTGACATTAGTCGCTCCTGTTAGAAGTAACTGACAAAATTTGCCAAATCGGGTGTCGTCACTTTTGCTAGCATCTTGAGTTCCGGTGTTCCCAGGTAGAGGAATCCAACAATTTTATCATTTTCCCCACATCCCAAACCGGCTCTGACAATCGGATCTTCTGTCCATGCACCGGAACGCCATATCCCCCCAAAACCCTGCGCGACTGCTGCCATTTGCATGGCTTGAACGGCACAGCCCGCCGCAACGATTTGCTCCCATGCCGGAACTTTCACATGTTCAACAACCTTCGCAATAACCGTAATAATCATAGGCGCCCGATAAGGAGCACTTTTTGCTTTTTCTTCAACGTCTTTTCCTAATCCTCCTTCAACAGCGGCTTTTGCAAGCAGCTGGCTGAATTTATCAATGCCTTTTCCCTGCATGACGACAAAATGCCACGGACGCAATGCACCATGGTCAGGCGCCCTCATGCCTGCAGCCAAAATATGCTGTAATTCCTTTCCTTCGGGTGCAGGGGTTGTTAAACGTGAAACTGAACGACGATTCAACAAAAGTTCCAAAGCATTCATTCTTTTCTCCTAGATAAGATAATCTGTCATCAACTGACATTCTCCGTGTATTCACGAACGATTGAAAGTACATAAACTGTTTTTTCAACCACGTACACAATTTCCAGCTGACATTTCCAAACAAGCTGATTAGGATAACCCCATTTGATACCATAATTGGAGACGATATGCGTACTTTATGGAACTTCATCACAACCCTATTTAAGTGGAGTTGGGCGTTCTTAAATTTTATTCGTCAATTTATTTCCAACCTCATTTTTATTGTGCTTATTATTATTGTTGTTGCTGGCGTCGTCGCTTATCATCAACATACCAAAACCGACAGTCACTATCAGGGTGCGTTATACATCGACTTGTCCGGTTATGTGTCTGACCAGAACAGTACCCGCGATCCATTCGCACAATTCGGTCAGAGTCTGATGAACCCATCCAGTGGCAATCATAAAGATGCTTCCTTGTTCGACATTGTGAACAGTATACGCCACGCAAAAAACGACCATAAAATTAAAGGGATCGTATTAAAGCTGGATAGATTTCTCGGCTCAGATCAAGCTTCCATGCAATATATTGGTAAGGCCATCAATGAATTTAAAGCATCCGGTAAACCTGTTTTTGCGATTGGTGATTCTTATAGTCAAGAACAATATTACTTAGCCAGCTATGCCGATAAAATATACTTATATCCATTAGGTGTTGTTGATATTCATGGTTTATCAAGCAATCATATATACTACAAGTCGCTGTTAGATAAGTTGAAAGTATCCACTCATGTTTTCCGTGTGGGAACGTATAAATCAGCAGTTGAACCCATCTTACGTGACAATATGTCCAAAGAAGCGCGTGAAGCAGACAGCCTCTGGATTAACGAGCTTTGGAATAATTATTTAAATACTATTGCGGCTAACAGACATATTCCTGTCGAACAAGTTTTTCCCGGGGATAACTTAATCGAGAAATTCCGTCAGGTTGGCGGAGATGCCACACTGTATGCCTATAAAAACAAACTGGTGGACTATATTGAGCCACGTAATGTTGTTGAAAATAAAATGCGCAAGGAATTTGGTTGGGATAAAGGAAGAGAGCATTTCAATTACATCAGCATTTATGACTATATAGCCCAACATCCTATTCAAAACACAACCGATAATACAGGGAATATTGCTGTTATTGTTGCAGAAGGCGCCATCGTCGAAGGTAAACAATCATTCTTCGGTACGGCTGGAAGTGATATTATTGTTAAACAACTACGTGAAGCACATCATAACCCCCACATAAAAGCTATTATATTACGCGTCAATAGCCCTGGTGGTGGCATCGGTGCATCTGAAATTATTCGCAATGAATTGGACGCAATCAAGTATGATAAGACAGGCAATGCAAAACCCATCGTCGTTTCAATGGGGGGAGTAACGGCCTCAGGCGGTTACTGGATATCGACGCCTGCTAACTATATTATTGCGTCTCCAAGTACATTAACCGGTTCTATTGGTGTTTTTGGTATCATCCAAACCTTTGAAAAGACCCTCAACGACATTGGTGTGTATACCGACGGAATTGCAACCAGCCCACTCGCTGATGTTTCTGCCACGAAAGGTCTCAACCAGACTGCTGCCGATTTAATACAGCTAGCGACCGAAAATAGTTACAGTAAGTTTATCGAGTTAGTTGCAAAATCTCGCCATAAATCAACTGAGGAAATCAATAACATTGCTCAGGGGCGCGTTTGGAGCGGTATTGACGCTAAAAAATGGGGTTTAGTTGATCAATTGGGTGATTTTGATGATGCCGTTAAAAAAGCAGCTGAATTAGCCGGGATCAAAAACGTATCGCTAGACTGGATACAAACGAAGCCTTCATTTTCTGAGAAATTTTTGTTCGGAATAGGTTCATCCGCGCAGGCTCTGTTACCAAACACCTTGCAGTCCATGTTACCGGCTCCATTTGCCGAAGCTGTTCAAGATGTGAAAAAGCAGGCCTCATTTTATAACAATATGAATGATCCACGGAATATCTATACTTTCTGTCTGGATTGTGTTGATGTCCGCTAGAAACGCCCCATTTAGTCGCTGACAAATTTAAAGCCTGATTTCACCATCAGGCTTTTTTTATTCCTGATACTCCCTATAATCCGGTTAATTGTTTTTATTGAGATGTTATCATGCAGAAGAAATCCATCTATGTTGTTTACACTGGCGGTACGATTGGAATGCAACATTCCTCTCAAGGATACATTCCCGTTTCTGGTCACTTACAGCAACAACTCACCAAAATGCCCGAATTTCACCGTCCAGAAATGCCAACATTCACTATCCGCGAGCATCACCCGCTGATTGACTCCTCTGATATAAGTCCTGACGACTGGCGTATTATCGCAAAGGATATCTACCAGAATTACCATGACTATGATGGCTTTGTCATTCTGCACGGTACGGATACCATGGCGTTCACCGCTTCTGCTCTTTCTTTCCTATTCGAAAACCTCAACAAACCGATTATTGTGACAGGGTCACAAATTCCGCTGGAAGCACTGCGCTCCGATGGGCAAACTAACCTGCTTAATGCGCTATATCTTGCAGCAAACTACCCTATCAACGAAGTCAGCCTCTTCTTCAACAATAAGTTATTTCGGGGAAATAGAACCATCAAAGCCCATGCTGATGGTTTTGATGCCTTCTCATCCCCTAACTGCGCTCCGTTGATGGAAGCCGGGATTAATATTCGCACCTTCAAAACAAATCCCATCCCTGTCAGTCACGGCGAGTTTGTCGTGAATCCGATCACATCACAACCGATTGGTGTTGTGACGATTTATCCTGGCTTATCCAGTCAGGTGGTAGAAAATATTCTGATGCAACCGGTCAAGGCATTGATTTTGCGCTCATACGGTGTTGGCAATGCCCCTCAACGTACCGACTTACTGAAAACATTACAGGAAGCCACCGAGCGCGGCATTATTGTGGTCAATCTGACACAATGTATTTCTGGCCGGGTTAATATGGAAGGCTATGCTACCGGTCATTCTCTGGCCGCATCGGGGGTTATTAGCGGGTATGACATGACTTTCGAAGCGACTTTAACAAAATTGCACTATTTATTGAGCCAATCTTATACAACTGAGGAAATTCGCCACTTGATGCAACAAAATCTGCGTGGAGAATTGAGTTATGCCGATGAATAATAAACAGGTCAATCGGGAAAAATGATGAAAACAGCATTATTACTTGTCGATCTACAAAATGACTTTTGTACCGGGGGCACGCTGGCGGTGAAAGAAAGTGATGCAGTCATTGAGGTCGCCAATAACATGATTGCGTTCTGTCAGGAAAGGCATATCACTGTCATCGCAAGCCAGGATTGGCATCCTGCGAATCACATGAGTTTTGCCGCCAACGCCGGACAAAAAATTGGCGAATTGGGAGAGCTTAATGGTCTTCCCCAAAGATGGTGGCCGAACCATTGTGTACAGGGGCAGTTTGGTGCAGAGTTTCACTCTGCATTAAATCAATCGGCTATTCAGGCCATTTTCCGCAAAGGTGAAAATCCCCAAATAGATAGCTACAGTGCATTTTTCGACAATGACCATAAGAGCAAAACCTACCTGCATGAATGGCTAAGCAAACAGCACATACAGCGACTGTTTGTGATGGGTATCGCCACTGATTATTGCGTAAAATTTACGGTGCTTGATGCCCTGGCACTCGGCTATGAGACGTATGTCATTACCGATGGCTGCCGAGGTGTCAACATTCTGGCGAATGACAGCCAACACGCATTTGAGGACATGGCGGCGAAAGGCGCCAACCTGGTCACCCAAAGCGGGGTTACCGCGATTTTGTGACATAAGTAAACCTGACTGCCTTTCCGAGCTAAAGATCAAGGTGACTCAGACTACACCTGAGTCGCCTCAACGGACTGATGATATGATCGGGATGGATGCGTATCATCAACAGAGAAATTCTTTGAAAAAAGAAAAATAGATATTATTTTAAATAATATACGCTATACGTAGCGTATTTTAAAAAAATAATATCTATTTCACTTCAAATATTATTTATTAAAAGCAACAAATATTAACCCAAACAACCATTTTTTATATTTTACACCATCTTGATAACCTGATTATTATAAGACACCAACTCATTCACCAATAAATAAAACACAATAACAAAATAGATTTTATTTAAAAATGAAATACCTTAAAAACTTTAATTAAAACCATGTGTTAAATTAAACAGGAGAGTTTATATGATCACAATCAATATCAGTGGTGGTAGTGTAACAATTAATAACAATATCAGTTCAGTAACGGATATCCAAAAACCCCTTGATGCAGAACCCCTCTCAGTCACGAATTATAGGGATCTGACAATAGAGCCGCACTCATCTATTCAAGCAGACAGAACGGATACCCCCATTATTCCTGAAACACGTCCTAATTATTATGTCGCTAACTCAGGCCCTGCTTCATCAATTAAAGCTGTGTTTTACTGGTCGCATTCGTTTACATCGGAATGGTTCGAGTATTCATCTATCACGGTCAAAGCAGGAGAGGATGGCATATTAAAATCACCGAGTAATTCCGTATATTACAGTAAGGTAGTCATTTATAATGATACAGATAAGCGGGCTTTTGTGACTGGATATAACATGTAATGATATAACTGTATTATTTCTATATCCATTAGACGTCAACTTGCCTCGCACAAACACAAGACAGCCTTATTCATCCCTGAAACGCAGGGGTGAATAAACGAATATTGTGGGGCAATAATTATCACTAAATAGTTAAATAACACCTTTAAGGTACAAAAAATCATGAATAATAGTCCAATGAATGATCAGTTATCAACAGCACCTTATTCAATTTCGACACCCAATTATGAATGGGATATGTCATCAATCATAAAAGATGCCATTATCGGTGGCATAGGATTTATTCCCGGACCAGGCTCTGCAATCTCTTTTTTATTAGGACTGTTCTGGCCTCAACAGACAGACAATACCTGGGATCAAATCCTCCAAAAAATCGAACAGATGATAGAAGAAGCGAATTTAAAAACCATTAAAGGTATATTAAATGGAGATATACAAGAAATTAAAGGAAAAATGGAACATGTGCAACATATGCTAGAGAGTTCTCCTGGCAGCCAGGAAAGCCATGATGCTTATATGTTTCTGGCAAGGTTTTTGGTCAGTATTGATGAAAAATTCAAATCTTTCGATGATAGAACAAATTATCAAATTCTTCCCATGTACACGAATACCATTATGTTACAAGCGCCTTATTGGAAAATGGGCATCGAAAAGAAAGAAGATATCGGTTTAACCGATATTGAAGTCGGCGAATTAAAAGAACTTATCGATAAATTATATACTAAGTCACATGAGTATATCCATAATACGTATAATCGTGAATATGATAATGCAATCAATACGTCAACCGCAGAGAGTATCACCAATAATTTATTGTCTGTCAGAGGATATTGTTTATTACATGGTTGTGAATGTCTTGAAGTTATTGCGCATATACAAAACAATAGCCTTGATAAAGGCTTCTACCCTACAACGATCAGCTATTCGAATGTTTTCGATCGTCCTACAAACAAAATGAGAATTCAGGCACTTACAGAAGATGACCAAATGCAAGAACCGTTCAAACCTTCTTTCGTCAATGGTCAATATAATAAAATAAAATCATTGGAGGGTTATGTCACAAGGATCGGCAATGCCCCCCGAGTCGGTGGAATTAAAATCACATTTGAAAACAACGCATCTTATACTCTTGGTACTGTGACTTCAGAAACAACCTTTATTGAACTCAATGAAAGTGTTATAACCAGCATAGAAGTGTGGGGAAATGGGGCCGTTGATGAGGCATTCTTTACATTGAGTGACGGTCGCCAAATGCGGCTTGGTCAACGCTATGCCAGTCGCTACAGAAAATATGCCGCCGATGGTCATTATATCTCAGGATTGTACTTAGCCAGTGATGAACCATCCCTTGCTGGTCAAGCCGCCGGTATTGCCGTTTCATATCACATGATTGTTGATAAACAATAAGAGAGAGGCTGCCTTACGACGAACACATAACCTCGTCCTCTTTCTCGTCATGTGAGTAAGGACGAGGTGGTCAATTGATTTTTTTTCAGTCTTCCGACTGGGGTTTCAATTTCGCCACCATGTCGGACTGAAATACAGCCCTTAACTCCTGTTTGCTTTTTACCGTAATTTGGCCATCGGTACCAATTGTCATATGTTCAGGATCATGGTTATGCTTTGCCTGCCAAAGCATCACCGCCTGTAAACTGTATTCTCTTTGTTCTGGTGTGAGTGGGACACCATCCTGCCACTTCCCGAGTTCAACAGCCTGAACGAGCCGTTGATAAATTTCGGGCGTCATGGCAGAAAGTAAATTCTCCAGCTTCATCGATATTTCCTTAATGGCTATATGCACAATTTAACAATATACATGGCATGTTTATTCGCAGGCTACTGGCCAATACGACTATCATGGGGGCTTAAAAGTCACTTAAAACAAGCTGAATCGTTTTAACTCAGCTTATCAATCCAGCATTTCAATTCGGCCTATTCAGATATTCTGTTAACCCGTTGTTTCTTCACCCGTTTCTTTATCCACAAAACGCAGTGCTACTGAATTAATACAAAAACGTTCTCCTGTCGGTTTAGGGCCATCGGGAAAAACATGCCCCAAATGTGCCTGACAGTGGCGACAGCGCACCTCTATTCGGTGCATATTATGAGAGTAATCATCAATATATGTAATGGAGTCTTCATTAATCGATTGGTAAAAACTTGGCCATCCACATCCTGAGTCAAATTTTGTATCAGACAAAAAGAGTGGCTGGCGGCAACACAAACAATGATAAATACCACTTCTTTTATTATGCAGTAGTTTTCCTGAAAATGGCGGCTCAGTGCCGGCTTCTTGTGTCACATAACGCTGAAACTCACTAAGCTGTTCTATGGAAAGGGAAATATTTTGACTTTTAGTCATAATGACCACCTTTTAAGGCCAATATTTTCAATAAAAAACCAACAAAAAATCAACAACAACATGTCAAAACGCATTCTACCCCATTCAACATAGCAATTTACTTTACTAATTGTGATAGTTCTCACATATCTAACCGATGGTAACTTTAAATATTGCCCTATACCCCGATAATGGTGTGCCTGGAGCTTGTTTCAGCGCGATAACCAGCGGCTAGATGGTGATTATAAAATTGATATTTTTCAATTGTTGACACGATTCCGCTTGACGACTGACAAGATTTTGGTAACTTTAGACACAACTTTTAATTCACTAAAAAATAGCTGGTGGAATACTATGACTATCAAAGTAGGTATTAACGGTTTTGGTCGTATCGGCCGTATTGTTTTCCGTGCTGCTCAAGAACGCTCTGACATTGAAATCGTTGCGATCAATGATCTGTTAGATGCAGAATACATGGCTTACATGCTGAAATACGATTCAACCCACGGCCGCTTCAACGGCACTGTTGAAGTGAAAGATGGCCAGTTGGTTGTTAACGGCAAAACCATCCGCGTTACATCTGAAAGAGACCCAGCTAACCTGAAATGGAACGAAGTGGGTGTTGATGTTGTTGCAGAAGCAACGGGTATCTTCCTGACCGATGAAACTGCACGCAAACACATCGCGGCGGGGGCGAAAAAAGTTGTTTTGACTGGCCCATCCAAAGACAATACACCAATGTTTGTTATGGGCGTTAACCACAAGGCTTATGCCGGTCAGGATATCGTTTCTAACGCATCTTGCACCACTAACTGCCTCGCTCCACTGGCTAAAGTTATCAATGACAAATTCGGTATTATCGAAGGTTTGATGACGACAGTTCACGCGACAACAGCCACTCAGAAAACCGTTGACGGCCCTTCAGCGAAAGACTGGCGTGGTGGCCGTGGTGCGGCACAAAACATCATTCCATCTTCTACTGGCGCAGCAAAAGCGGTAGGCAAAGTTATCCCAGAACTGAACGGCAAACTAACGGGTATGTCTTTCCGTGTTCCGACGCCTAACGTCTCAGTTGTTGACCTGACTGTACGTCTGGCTAAATCCGCAAATTACACAGAAATCTGTGATGCCATCAAAGAAGCGGCTGAAGGCGAACTGAAAGGCATTCTGGGCTATACTGCAGATGACGTGGTTTCCACTGATTTTAATGGCGAAAAACTGACTTCTGTCTTTGATGCCAAAGCCGGTATCGCACTGAACGACAACTTTGTAAAACTGGTTTCCTGGTATGACAATGAAACTGGCTATTCCAACAAAGTGCTGGATTTGATCGCTCATATCTCCAAATAATTGCGTTTTTATCCGTGTTCACAAAGCCACCTGTAAACAGGTGGCTTTTCAGGTGACACGACTGCTTTCATGGTTTTGTAACCACTACTATCATTTTTTCCTCAATAAAAATAAAGAAATTTTAATTTCAGTGTGGAACACATCGAAAATAAATTTGAAATGCCTGTTGTCGTAGACAAAATAACCCTGTTTATCTCCCCAACATATTGAGCTATTCTTTTTCCTGGATTCAACTACCAAATTGAGTTTACATAAGGTCATGACAAATGCTTGACAAAATTTTCTCATTACCCGTTGTAGAGCAGATTTCTCCTTATATCAGCCAACGAAACATCGGTGATTTTCCATTAATTGTTGTTTCCCATCCTAAAGCCCGTGGCGTGATCAGTCTTCAAGGCGCCCATTTGATGACATGGCAGCCTAACAACGAAAAGCCTGTATTATGGGTCAGCGATAACACCCACTTTCGTGCTGGTACAGCTATTCGTGGTGGTATTCCTATCTGTTGGCCCTGGTTTGGTTCGTCTGCAACCCCCAGCCACGGATTTGCACGGATATTACCCTGGGAATTTAAAGCCCATACTGAGAATGAAAATGGCGTTATATTGACATTCACATTGCAAGATAACACCTATACCCATCAGTTATGGCCACATGAATTCACGCTGATCGCACGCTTTAAATTAGGCGAAACTTGCGAAATAGAGCTGGAAGCTCACGGTGAATACCAGGCCACCTGTGCTCTTCATTCTTATTTCAATATCAGTGACATCAATCGAGTTCAGGTCAGTGGGCTAGGTTCTCACTTTATTGATACCCTCTCTGATAGAGAACAATATACCCATGAAGATCTGGCCTTCCACGGAAGAACCGACCGTATTTATACCGAACCAGACGATTTTAGCCTGCTCAGAGATCCTGTCTGGAAACGGACAGTTGAAATACACCACGCTCACCATAGCGATATTGTTTGTTGGAATCCTGGCGCGGCCCTTTCCAGTAGCATGGAAGACATGAGCAAAGAGGGTTACAAAAATATGGCTTGTATTGAAACAGCCCGTATCAACAATCCATTAAAACCTAAGAATGGTCATCCTGACAGACTTTCTATTGTTATTCGCTGTCGTAAATTCTTAGACAACAGTCAGTTTAATGGCAGCAACGAGAAAAAATAACAACCGATCCAGACGCGATTTTGTCGTTAGATAGACTGAAACAGGCATTTATTCCAACACTAAGAATGAAATGCCTGACCATTGTTTCAATACCGAAAAGGGTAAATACAGGAGACATTAAACCACGGTGACAGGAACACGCTTGGCTAAAGCGCATAAAAGTTCATAACCAATAGTGCCGGCGGACTCTGCAACTTCATCGACGGGCAGATTTTCTCCCCACAATTCAACAACACTACCGATACGAGCCTGAGGGCATAACGTTAAATCAACCGTCATCATATCCATTGATATCGCCCCCAACAATTGGGTTCTAATACCATCAACCATGACAGGTGTTCCCGTTGGCGCATGCCGTGGATATCCATCGGCATAACCGCAGGCGACGGTGCCTACACGCATGGGTTTCGGGGTGGTATAACAACCGCCATAACCAATTTTTTCCCCCTCAGGCAGTTCATGCACGGCAATGATTTCACTCTGTAATGTCATGGCGGGTTTCAGCCCGATATTGGCAATATCACACCATCTCCCGCTCGGAGAGGCACCATAAAGAATAATACCCGGCCGAACCCAATCCCCGTGTGTTTTCGGATGCCATAAAATCGCACCAGAACTCGCCAGACAATGCGGCAGTGAATTCATTTGCAGACGTTCAACAACGGCAAATTGGCCATCAACCCCCACGTCATTATCCGCGTTGGCAAAATGCGTCATTAAAGTCACTGAATTGATATTGTTAATTCTCCTCACGCTTGAAATTATCTGCGGATACTCTTCTGGCGTAAAACCTAAGCGATTCATGCCACTATTAAGTTTCAAATAAATATCAATGGCGTTATCCAATTTGGCTTTTTCTATTTCATCGATCTGCCAATGACTATGTACTGCGGTTGTCAGGCGGTATTGATTGATAATTTGCAAATCCGCTGGTTTGAAAAAACCTTCCAATAACAAGATTGGCCCTTGCCAGCCCTGCTCCCTTAAATCAATCGCTTCATTCATGTCAAGCAATGCAAATCCATCTGTTTGCATGAGTGATTGCCATATTCTGCTTAATCCATGACCATATGCATTCGCTTTTACGACCGACCAAATTTTACTGTTATTCACTCTCTGGCGAATAATCGACAAATTATGGCGGAATGCATCAAGGTGGATCGTTGCTAAAATAGGACGTGGCATAACAGCTCCTTCTTATTTCATTTATGCTGTATGTAGGCGGGACTTTATTGGACTCACTTTTATATTGAATCCATTGATATATCGGGATACAGAGAGATCATCTGCCGCAATATCGGGCTTTTTGCCAGAAATTAAATCAGCCAGTAATTTCCCTGAACCACAGGCCATCGTCCAACCTAATGTGCCATGTCCGGTATTTAAATAAAGATTCGTATATTTAGTTGGCCCCACAATCGGCGTGCCATCAGGGGTCATCGGACGCAAACCCGTCCAGAATGATGCCTCTGCAATATTGCCCCCATTGTGGTAGAGATCCTGTACAACCATTTTTAACGTTTCACAACGATTCTGTGGGATATTTAAATTAAATCCGACCACTTCTGCCATTCCACCCACACGAATCCGATTATCAAACCGGGTTATCGCAATTTTATAAGTTTCATCCAGAATAGTTGAGATGGGAGCTTTTGACTCATCCATAATCGGCATGGTTAATGAATAACCTTTCATCGGATATACCGGGATTTTAACCAACTCTTTTAATATCTCGGTGGAGTAAGCCCCCATAGCGACCACATAGTGATCCGCTGTCATGATCCCATCATCACATTGGATACCCGTGACTTTACACCCGTCGGTCAAAATCTGTTTAACTTGTTTATTGAAGATGAACGTGACACCCGCTTTTTCGGCCATTTTGGCCAATGCCTTGGTGAAAATCTGACAATCACCGGTTTCATCATTCGGCAATTGCAATCCACCGGTCAATTTATGAGACGAGTGAGCCAGTGCAGGTTCGACTGTCGCTAATTGTTCGGTAGTCAATAACTGATAAGGAACGCCTTCTTGTTTTAACACCTCAATATCATTGGCGGCATTCTCAAATTGCTTCATCGTTCTAAATAATTGCAGTGTTCCCCCCTGACGACCTTCATAGTGAATTCCTGTCTCCGTCCTTAATTGTTTAATACAATCCCGACTATATTCTGCCAGACGTACCATTCTGCTTTTATTCATCGCGTAATGGCTTGCATCGCAATTACGCAGCATCTGCCACATCCAGCGTACTTGAAACAAGGAACCATCAGGGCGCACAGCCAAAGGCGCATGACGTTGAAATATCCACTTGATTGCTTTCAGTGGGATACCCGGTGCCCCCCAGGGCGTCGCATACCCAGGCGATATTTGACCGGCATTACCAGCACTGGTTTCTTCCGCTGCACTATTTTGGCGATCAATCACGATAACTTCATGGCCTGCTTGTGCAAGATACCATGCGCTGGTGACACCAATAACACCACTGCCTAAAATAAGAACCTTCATTCTACCCCCCTATTGGTAAGTCATATTGGCAAGCATAATATGCTAATGATAAAAAGCCAATACAGAATAATAGGCTGTAGCAAAATTTATTATCCTTTAGGATTTAAATCACATTTTAATTACATCACTCGACAAGTCTGATGCGTTGAAAAACAAACAAAAACGGCACAAAAATATAAAATTCAATGAGATAAAAAAGACAAAAATGCTGTTTATCCCCTTTAATTTATCCCTGGCAAAGTGATTTCGCCGGAAAAAAGCAACATTGCATTTACAAAATGTATTTTTGTTTATTCTAAATAAAATAAGATATATAGAATATTATATTGTTTAATTCTGAATTAAACAGCATAAAAATTTAAAAAATGGAATTACACAGTGAGGTGATGATTTTCTGTGAATTATTGATACCCTCGCCTGCATGCCGAAACGGGTAATAAGGTGTTCAGGGTATTTAAGACGGCCTTTCTGTATGAAGGCGTACGTAGTCGGCATTGTATAAGCGGGATTAAGAACAATACCCCAACGATATGGATAATCCCGCATCATATCATCAGACATGATATGAACGCGTAAATCTATACCCACATCACTGGGGTAAATAAACGCGGCCAATCGTGGGGGCAATCAAAAATCGAAGGGGTTAACCAACCAAGACGTGAGACTGCTAATTCATTGAACCTTCAGCTAATTCATCGAGCATCAGGCTCTGCATGCCATGCCAAATAATACCACTTTCCTTACCATAACTCCGCACACAATCCATGATCTTGTCATAGGATTTTTCCCGGCACAGTAAACTTAACTGTTGGTAGAAATTTAACGCCAGCTCACGCGCTTCCGGACTGGAGAAATAATAACGGCCAACACGTGTATATAAGCCTTTCAGTCCATTAATAATCAGACCATAGATGGGATTTCCTGATGCAAAAGCCAGACCCCGGAAAATATCATAATCCACAGCACTGAAAGACTCTGCCGTATCTTTCACATTTTCTTTTTCCGCCAAAATTTCCAGTGACTTTTCAGGATTGTGCCTGAAAGCGGTACGGATAAAGATGGCAGCGATATTTGTCCGCACAGCCAATAGGTTATCAATCAACTGAGGAACACGATCATGATCAAGACGCGCCAACGTTTCCAAAATATTCAGCCCGGAGGTTTCCCAGAAATTATTCACTTTGGTGGGTTTTCCATGCTGAATAGTTAACCAACCATCACGGGCAAGGCGCTGCAATACTTCACGCAAAGTCGTGCGGGTAACCCCAATTAATTCAGACAATTCACGCTCTGCGGGGAGTATAGAACCGGGTGGAAAACGATTATTCCAAATACTTTCAATGAGATACTCTTCCGCAAAACTCGCAGGACTTTGAGCCTTAATGACCATAATTTTAATTATTCCAACGCTGTTTTCTTGGCTAATAATAGCTGCCGATCATACCAGAATGTGTTAGCCCGACATAGTTACCTGGTAAATAAACCCCGAAAGAGTGAAAGCGCTCATAAAAAATGCAATTATTCATCGATTAATTGTGTGTTAACCCCCTTAAATTGCTATCGTTTTCGGCATACTATAAGACCCTTTCCCTTTGTTCCACGTATCCATAAAGAGGAATATTATTCATAATGGAAATCAGTATCCGACGTGCAGTGGTGAAAAACTTTCTCGGCAATTCGCCGGATTGGTACAAACTGGCCATCATGGTTTTTCTTATTATCAATCCACTGGTTTATTTCTTTGTCAGTCCCTTTGTCGCGGGCTGGATGCTCGTTGTTGAATTTATCTTCACTTTAGCGATGGCATTAAAATGCTATCCTCTGCAACCCGGAGGATTGCTTGCCATTGAAGCGGTCATCATCGGTATGACGTCACCAAAACAAATCGGGCACGAAATTCTCAATAATCTGGAAGTCATTTTATTACTGATTTTCATGGTGGCGGGCATTTACTTCATGAAGCAATTATTGCTGTTTGTTTTTACGAAGTTGCTGTTAAGTATCCGATCAAAAAAAATGCTGGCATTGGCATTTTGTCTGGCAAGTGCTTTTTTATCTGCTTTCCTTGATGCCCTGACGGTCATTGCGGTTGTCATTAGTGTATCCGTGGGATTTTACGCCATTTATCACCAGTTTCTTTCTCAAAACAACAACGCTGAATTGAGTGATGATAAATTCATTGACAGCGAAGATAAGAAACAGACGTTAGAACAGTTCCGGGCGTTTCTGCGTAGCCTGATCATGCATGCGGGAGTCGGTACGGCACTCGGCGGTGTCATGACGATGGTAGGCGAGCCACAAAACCTGATCATCGCCAAACACGTTGGCTGGGATTTTCTCCATTTCTTCATCCATATGTCCCCGGTCACCGTTCCTGTCTTTATTTGTGGCTTGCTGGTCTGTTTGTCAGTGGAACACTTTAAACTGTTCGGTTATGGTGCTGAATTGCCTGAACGTGTTCGCTTGGTCTTGGAAAATTATGACCAGAAAGCCAATCAGAAACGTACCCGCCAAGAAAAAGCCCAACTTGTCGTGCAGGCATTGATCGGCATCTGGTTGATCGTGGCACTGGCTTTTCACTTTGCCGAAGTTGGTTTGATTGGTCTGTCAGTCATTATTTTAACGACCGCATTCTGTGGTGTAACCGAAGAACATGCATTGGGTAAAGCATTTGAAGAAGCCTTGCCATTTACCGCGTTGTTAACCGTGTTTTTCTCTGTGGTGGCGGTGATTGTTGACCAACAACTCTTTACGCCATTTATCCAATTTGTTTTACAATCGTCACCCGCATCACAGCTTTCCTTATTTTATCTGTTTAATGGGTTGCTCTCAGCTGTTTCTGATAACGTCTTCGTCGGCACGGTCTACATTAATGAAGCGCTGATGGCGTTGAAAACTGGCCTGATCTCACAACAACAGTATGAGTATTTAGCCGTTGCCATCAACACAGGAACGAATTTACCCTCCGTAGCAACCCCAAATGGGCAGGCCGCGTTCCTATTCCTGCTGACTTCTGCCCTATCCCCGCTGATCCGCCTCTCTTATGGCAGGATGGTCATGATGGCACTACCTTATACGATTGTGATGACACTGGTCGGTCTATTATGTGTCGAGTTCTGGTTGGTGCCGGCGACTGAATATCTTGTTAAACTCGGTTTAATCATCCCATAATCATCATTCACTGAGTTTATCGTTGTATCCTGCCGGAGAGTGTGTCACACCACACTTTCCGGCTTTTTTATTCATGACCTTTCTGAAAAAAATAGATTGATTGATAATAAGTTTATGTTTTTATCGCTCATGAAACGGCACAATATGTCAATTAGCTAGATAAAAAAGGTGGGGAAAAATGTTTCAATTTTTAAAACAACGCGCTCAAGGAAGCGCTTCCTGGTTACTCATGGCCTTGACCGTTCTGCTTCTGGAAGCAACAGCACTCTATTTTCAGTATGTGATGCAGCTACAGCCTTGCGTGATGTGTATTTACGAACGGGTCGCATTATTGGGTATTTTGGGGGCGGCATTGTTAGGGGCAATCGCACCTAAAACGCCGTTACGCTGGCTGGCGATTCTGGTGTGGATTTACAGTGCCTGGCAAGGATTGCGGCTGGCCTGGGATCACACCATGATGCAGTTATACCCTTCTCCGTTTAATACGTGTGAGTTTTTTGTCCAATTTCCATCCTGGCTCCCCTTGAATGACTGGCTGCCTTCCGTGTTCCAGGCCTATGGCGATTGTTCGATAAAACAATGGGCATTTTTAACGCTGGATATGCCGCAATGGCTGCTTGGCATTTTTGCCGCTTATTTCATCGTGGGCATATTCGTGCTGATAAGTCAGTTTGTTCGAGTGCAAAACAGTTTATACGGATACAAAAATAAATATTAAAGATGAAACTCCCCTGCGGTACAGCCGTCTCTTTGTCACATAGCAGAAATCAAGAGACAGGCTGTGCAGCAAGGTATTCAGGCATACCGTTTACGAGCTTTTCTCTATAATATGCTCCGCCCTTAACGTGTGATTCACGGCATATTTTACCTGCCATGCTTTCGGGTTGATCAAATAATGTTGCCGGAATCGTTTAGAAAAATGACTTGGGCTGGAATACCCCACCGCGGCAGCAACCTCAATAATACTCATCCCCTTTTTCAATAAATCTTCTGCTGTCGTCATACGCACATTTTCCAGATATTGATGGAACGTACGAAAAACAACGGCGCGGAATCCTTCTTTTAATTTCCGCTCATTCAAACCGACCGCTTTTGCTAACGCTTTTATCGTCCAGGGATAATGATAATCGCTATTAATGATCTTTATTGCGTTGTAGACAGCGCGACGTTGCAAGCTGTTGATCTGATTATATTGATAATCATAAATTTGCGCGGTGACACACGCGAGAATCTCTAACGCTTTGGCCTTTAAGTAAACTTTTCTGACGCTGCCATTTAATTGACACTCTTCTATTTGATTGACTATCTGCATAAAGGGAGGAAAGATAGGACACGCCATCATTAAAACATCACTATAACTGGCATTTTTTTCAAAACCCGTGGTTAATGGGGTAAAAGAGGGCAACGCCTGTGCTTCAATTTCATTCAGGGAAAAACGGATATCAAGAATATGCCATGTGCCACAACCAAAAAAGTTCATACCACGCGTCATCTTAGGCGAATAGAAAAAAATCATTGTTCCCGGATTAATCTCTAAATCATCACCGTTCTCAATGAATGGCCATTTTTCCTTTTCCGCTGAGCACAAAAGCAATGGATACCGTTGGCGGCCCTTCACAATATTCGGTAAAGTCTTTATTCAGCTCCAGATGAATACGATTGATGTGAATGCCGTCAGATAATTCCTCAGTGAGTAACGCAGGATTGATATGATTTTCTCCCCTCTGTGAAGGTTTATTATCGCAATGACCAGCAGTAAAAACGCCCAATTTCTCGCTATAAATCGTCTTCATCTCATATCCCCTGTAAAATTAGCATCGCTTCCGTTTCAACCGCTATTTCCACAATAAAACCGCACATTATGTGTATTAAAGTCATTATTGATTAACTTTATATATGTACATAATGAAAATATCACGCAATTTATCATTAGTGATAATCATTATCAATAGTACGTATCGCGCGACTTTTGTCCCTATCACGCTAGCCCTCATTTTCGATTCCCACTAGTCTCCCCAATCTGTTTTGTGTTTTACCACACTGAATTTTCGTAAAACATCATTTGAAAGGGTATAACGGCTCTCTATGAAAATAAAATGCTCATCACAATTCTGCTCCTGTTTGCCACCATTACCCTCCTGAGCGGGATCATTCCTCTGCTCAATGTGACGGTACTGACACAGGTGGGCGAAAAACATATTGCAGAAATTGAAGAAATTGCAACGCAAGTTTCCGGTTCACTAACCGCGCCGGTTAAACATGATATTCATGTTAATAACATCTCATTTAGCTATCCAGGCACCCACCAGCCGGCAATCCAAAACGTCTCATTTTATGCGCCCCAAGGCAGTATGACTGCCATTGTTGGCTCTAGCGGCAGTGGTAAATCGACGCTGGCGTATTTATTACTCTCTTTCTATCAACTGGATAAAGGCGAAATTCGCCTGGGTGGTCATCCCATTCATCATAAGGTGCCACCCACACGGGGCGCCCATTGTGCTTACCGGCAATTTACGGAATGAAGAAAAAACCTGTCGCTGTCATGGAAAGCTCAGATGGATGAACATCCCCCATCCAATAACGCCTGTTCGTTACAGCGACGTCCATTCGCCAATTGGCAAACAGGCACTTGATGCCCATTTAATTGCTTAGTTAATGCCGGAATGCCTCCCGCTTCAGCGCAATTTTTACTGGCATCCTGACTTAAGGGGCGACCCAACTCAGAATATTGATAATGCTTGCCACGGGTTGATAGGATATCTGCCTGTCGCCCACTGCAACCTGCCAATAAACACCCTATCAGTAATAGACTGCCGAGGACAATACCCTGCTTTGACAGCATCTCTTTCTCCTGTTTGACTATCGGATTACGCTCTGTTTTGCCTAAATCATATTATCGTCGCCTGAAAAAATTAACCGCTATTTGATAAAAACGCAATATTCACGTCAAAAATCATCCCCACCGCTAACCATCCAACCTTATTTAATTAAAACAAATAACAATCAACTCCCCCCCTTTAAAATGTCCATTAAAATACCTATTGCGACTGATAAAAAAACATTAAAAATCATGAGTCACTGATTGGGAAAGTCATTAAATGGAATTATTTGTTTCAATATAAAGACAATAAAAAAACAATTTATATCAATAAAAACAGAGGAATATGAATTTAATTCATCAAAGATGACAATAACCCTTTTGAACCATACCGGGCTTCACTCATAATAAATAAAAACACAACCATATTAAACAAAAAATAATATAGACTTAAGTTCAAATGACAATCACTATTTCAATGTAAAGTGCCGTCATCAGATAAATATAATGACAGAACATTACTGAGAGAATAACGAATAATAAACAATGACCATTCAATCAAAAATAAATTAAGTGAAATAAGGCAGGCAGCAGAGATGTATACTTAAATATATCAAGAAATAGAGATTTAAACGATTAGCCAATAAATATTAACTTTTTTGCATGAGGAAGAATGCTGAAAGGTTGCGAGATCACAAATAACTTGTAAACGGAATGCATTCGTATAACTGATTATGAAAAAATCTGAGGGTTCGTTGAATTCGAACTTGTATGACCTTCACCCTGCTCAAGAAGATGTATTTTACGAGCAAACCCTCCATGAAAATACGCCGATACACAACCTGGGCTGGTATACCCTGATGGAAGGTAAGGTTGATATGGCCATTTTGCAACAAACATGGCAATTACTGTATCAACACGTTGATATGCTAAGGTTATGCATATCCATAAATTCGGATAATGAAGCTGTTCAATCTATTCAGCAACAACATGCCCCTGAACCCATCATATTGCATGACTTTACCGAGCAGCCTGATCCTGAGAAAAAAGCAAATATCTGGATGCAACAACAGATAGCTCAACCGATAAATCTTCCCAATCCGATTTTATATCAAGCTTCATTGATTCGTGTTACCCGCGAAAAATATTATTTTTTCACTAAATTCCATCATATTATCATGGATGGTGTTGGTTTATTCCGATTCCATGAATATGTCCATCAGTTATATTCATGCCTGAAAAATGACGCATCAACCGACTGGTTAACAGAAATTCCGCAATATTTAGATAGCATAGAAAAAGCAAAAGAATATCTGAGTTCCGCCGGTTATGAAAAAGACAAAAATTACTGGTATGATTTTTTAACCCAAAAAGATATACATCAACTAACCCCTTATTATCAAAATAACGGTTCGGGTCATGATACGTTGACATTGCCCTTTTCAATGAAAAAAGAATTGACTGATTTTTGCAAAGAAAATAAAACCAATATTCTCACTGTCTTTTCAAGTCTTGTCATCATCATGATGTCAGCGCTGACCGGACAACAAGCATTAACCTTTAATACCATTACGCATGGCAGAAAAACCCGATCAGAGAAATATGTGATCGGGATGCAATCCAATATCTATCCCATACATTGCCACATTTTAGATTCCGTCAGCGTGATAGAACAGATTAAGAAAATGGAATTAGCCCTCAAAAAGAGCTATTCCCATAGCCAATTTCCTCATTCTCACTTGACGCGCCTGGCCAATCATCATGGCATTGCTTTACCCAATATCTTTATCTTCTATGAAAGGCTTTCAGCATCAGCGGCTGAAATCGATCAGGCACAGCATCATATTGTTGATGGAAAATTTAATACAGACCCGATTGTTTTTCGATTGCAAGATTTTGGCTATTATCAAGAGCTGACAATAACGATAGATTATTTGCAGGCCTATTTTAGCGAGCAAGATATAAAAAAAATACTTAAGCGATTGCAGCACTTATTGACTGCTTTGCTTAATACGCCTTCTCTGTCCGTCAGTGAATTACCGATCTTATTAGAAGAAGAGCGTCACACACTGCATCACTGGAATCAGACCGACGTCCCCTACCCGCAACATGACCTCTTACAGCAACAGATTGAACGCCAGGCAGCAGCGACTCCAGATAATGTCGCCCTGATATTCGAAGATAACACACTGACCTACCGCCAGCTTAACGAACAAGCAAACCAGCTCGCAAGTGTGATACGCCAGTGCTACCAGCAACAACGCAATACCCCCATGCGGGCAGATACCCCTATCGCGCTTTACCTTGATCGTAGTCTGGAAATGGTCGTCAGTCTCTTAGCCGTCCTTAAAGCCGGCGGTGCCTATGTCCCTATCTCGCCTGAATATCCCCCGGAGCGGGTTCAGTTTATTCTGGAAGATACCGGAAGCCCATGTGTGCTGACGCAACAAAACCACCTGATCACACTGAAAAAAAGTATTCGCACCTTCGCTGTTCCGCCTGTGCTGATAGCCACCGATGACGACGCAATCACCCAAGACCAGCCGGTGGAGAATCTACTGCCGATCAATCAAAGTACCGATCTGGCCTACATTATCTACACCTCCGGGACGACCGGACAACCCAAAGGGGTTGCGTTGACCCATCAAAACGTTATGAATCACCTGTGTTGGATGCAATCCCAATACCCATTACATGCATCGGATAACGTGCTGCAACAAATTCCTTATACCTTTGATGCCTCAGTCTGGGAGCTGCTCGCCGCTAATGGGGTTGGTGCCACGATTGTGATGGCATCACCGGATATGCATAAACAGCCAGAAGAGTTGTATCAATTGATCCAAAAAACCGGCGTGACGGTGGTGCAGTTTGTCCCGTCCATGTTAGGGGCGTTTTGCCAAACCATACGGGATGTAGGCCAGCAGTTACCGGCGACTATCCGTTATGTGCTGTGTGGCGGCGAAGCGTTAACAATGTCCCATGTCAATGCGTTCAGAGCCATCAACAGCCATGCAAGTAGACTCATTAATCTTTATGGCCCGACAGAAACCACGAATGATGTCACGCATTTCGAAGTCACGGATGAACTCAATGGCAATATTCCCATTGGTAAACCACACCATAATACCCGGATGTATGTCCTTAACCGTGATGGCAGGTTGTCCCCTATCGGTGCTCCCGGAGAGTTGTATATCGGCGGCGCGGGGCTGGCACGAGGATATTGGGGTCGACCGGCGCTCACTGCCGAACGTTTTGTGGAAAACCCGTTTGTCACCGACGAAGATCAGATCCAGGGCTACACTCGTCTGTATAAAACCGGTGATCAGGTACGCTGGTTACCGGACGGTAATCTGGAATACCTCGGCCGCAATGATTTTCAGGTCAAAATCCGCGGTTACCGTATTGAATTAGGGGAAATTGAAACGGCGCTGTCTGCCCATCCTCAGGTGAAACACGCGGTGGTCATTGATCGGGAGCAAGCCGGTCATAAAGCCCTGGCGGCTTATCTGGTGACGGATGAAACTCTGCCCAATGATATGTTGATAGAACATCTCTCTGCCCACCTGCCGGAATATATGATACCGGCCAGCTTTACCCGTATTGAGGCCATTCCCCTGACCGTCAATGGCAAGCTCGACAGCCATGCTTTACCAGCACCGGTGTGGGAAGACCAGAATCGTTATATTGCCCCTCGCACTGAATTAGAAATCCGGCTATGTACACTCTGGCAGGATATTCTGGGAATCGAACAGATTGGGATTGAGGATAATTTTTTCCGGATGGGGGGAGATTCGATTATCAGCATCCGTCTGGTTTCCAGACTCCGGCAGAACGGTTTTTCCCTTCAAGTCAAATCGATTTTTGAGGCGCCGACGGTGGCGCAGCTGGCGCAGTTACTGTCTCAAAATTCATCTGCGGTAGCCGGTGTTGCAGAGCAAGGGTTATTAAGCGGAGAATTTGGTTTATTGCCTGTCCAACAGGCTTTCTTCAATGGGAATCGACCACATTCTCACCCTCGGGATCAGACATTGATCATGCGGCTTCCGGATAATATCCAACACACGGATATTACGCGGGCATTGATAACACTGAGTGAACGACATGATATGTTACGTGCCCATTTTACCGACACCGAACAGGGTTATCGTCAATGCTATTCCGCAGAAATGCCCGCCGGATTCCCCACATTACGGCATTGTGATATCCGCAAGATAGATAAAGCCGAACAACATGCGCGGCTGACCTTATGGCAAAGGGAGGGTGATTACCGGCACGGCCCGCTATGGCAAGTTACTCAACTGACCGGATACGCTGATGGCCGTCCCCGGTTATTTTTCGCCTTTCATCACCTGATTATTGATGCCACCTCTCAGCGCATTATTGCCAACGATATGCGTAAGTTGTTGCGGGGTGAAACCTTACCGGCAAAAACCAGTAGTTACCGGCAGTGGGTCGCGGCCGTCCATCGCTATGCGCGACAGCATCAAGACGAAGTTCCCTACTGGCAGAAGATCATCACTGAACAGGGAACTGATCCGGCAGTAGAAGAAATGACGGTGCATTCACTGCACTTATCTGCTGAGTTGACCGACATTTTACGGCGGGAAGCCCATTTAGGTTATCACACCAACATTAACGAATTACTGCTCAGTGCGCTCACTCTGGCGTTGCAGACAACCTTCTGCCGAGCTGTCAACACCGTTACCCTTGAGGGGCACGGGCGGGAAGCCATCGACAATACACTGGATATCGCCGAAACCGTGGGTCAGTTTACGACTATCTACCCGGTTTGTCTGACCATGCAGAACGATATTGCGGAAACCATTATTCACACCAAAGAAATGCTGCGTGCTGTACCCCATCAGGGGATCGGTTATGGCGCGTTACATCAGGCCGGATACCTGACGGGCAATTTACCCCCCATCAGGTTTAACTATGTTGATCCCCTCAATCTCGAACAACGTAATCTCGAACCACTGAGTGATCAGGCTGAATTCCCCTTTTCGCTGGATGGCTCACTGCCCGATGGTACGGTGATCACCGATGAGCATCATCGTCACTTTCTGCTGAATATCAACGGGGAAGTACTGTCAGAACAGCTGCAATTCCGCGTTCATTCCCGTTTATCATCCACACAGACACAAACATTTATTACTGCTTTTGAACAAGCACTCACCAGGGTCATCGCTATCGGTCAGCAACAAGCGCAATCAGGCGGGATAAAAACCCCAAGTGATTATGCGTTTAAAGCCATTTCCATGGAACGTTTACACCGTTTTCAGCAGCGCTATCAGGTGGAAAATCTGTATCCGGCTACCAGCTTGCAACAGGGATTTATTTATCATCATCTAACGCAGCCACAGGATAATGCCTACCGTGGGCAGCTCCTGTTGGATTATCACACCCATGTCGATCTTGCGGCCTATCAGTGCGCCTGGAAGCTGGCGTCACAGCGTTTCCCTATCCTCAGAACGGCATTTGACTGGGAAGGCGATGTTTTACAGGTTATCACCGCTGACAGCTGTATTGGGCCGGAAAATGTTACGATCCACGATATCCGTCAACTCGGCGAAGCAGAGCGGAACAACGCGATTGCCGAATACCTGCAAAATGACCGAAACCAGCCATTTGATTTAAACCAGCCCGGTTTAATCCGCTTGACGGTCTTCAAACAACATGAACAACAGCTGACAGTCTTGATCACCCAACATCACTGCATTGCTGACGGCTGGAGTGGCCCAATTTTATTGCAGACGGTGCATGAATATTACGACCAACTGATCAAGGGAAGCGAACCACAGATTGTGGTGGAACAAGCGTATCTGGCCACACAGCAATACCATTTGGATCATCAGGCTGAATCAGAGGCTTATTGGGCCGAACGCAAAAAAGGCTTTCAGGGCACAAACGATCTGTCCACTTTGCTAAGCCACCCTATTGATTTAACACAGATAAAAACCATTGAAAAACCCGCTGGGCAGCGGCTGACGTTACCGGCGGAGGTTTATCAGCAACTCAAACATACCTGCCAGACACAAGGCATTACCCTGAATGTGGCACTGCAATTCGCCTGGCATAAATTGCTGCATAACTACACCGGCGATGAGCAGACCATTGTCGGCACCACGGTATCCGGCCGCGATGTCCCCGTAGAAGGCATTGAATCCAGTGTCGGCCTGTATATCAACACGCTGCCGTTAACCGTACAGTGGAACACGGCAAACAGTATTCTTGCCATTTTACAAGACATCCAGAAGGATATCGCGGCTCTCAACAGCCACAGTGCGGTTTCACTCGCCAGCCTGCAATCCGACGGAGAACGTTTATTCCATAGCCTGCTTGGTTTTGAGAATTACCCCGTTCCCGCAATCAGTCAAAACAAAGAAAGCATAGAACACGCTCTGACGCTTCGTCAGGTCGTTGAAAAATTGGATTATCCGCTGTCGCTGATGGGGTATGAACAGGATAATAGTTTCACCATGAAATTAGGTTATGGTGAAGACTGGCTGACGGCTCAACAGGCACAGCGTTTGCTTTCTCAGCTTGAGCGCATTCTGCATACCGTCGCTTACCATCCACAGCAACCGCATACCGCCATCCGCTTACTCAGTGACGAAGAGCGCCATACGCTATTACATACCTGGAATCAGACCGATGCTCCCTATCCACAGGATAAAACACTGCAACAACTGTTTGAAGCCCAAGTGGAAAAGACGCCAGAGAATGTGGCGGTGGTGTTTGAGGACGAAACGCTGACCTACCGACAGTTAAACGCGCGGGCGAATCAACTCGCGGGGGTAATCCGCGAATATTATCAGCAAAATAGCACGGCTGCGATGCAAGCGGGCACTCCCATCGCCCTCTACCTTGATCGCAGTCTGGACATGGTGATCAGTATCCTGGCCGTATTGAAAACGGGTGGGGCGTATGTACCTATTTCACCAGCCTATCCCGCAGAGCGCATACAGTTTATTCTGGCAGATACCGCCACCGCTTGTATTGTGACTCAGCAACGACACTTCCCGACATTGATGACCACGATCCAGGCACTTGCAGGTGCTCCGACCCTGATCGCAGCAGATGATCCCATCATCCCCCCTAATCAGCCCGGAGAAAATCCGCCACCGATAAATCAACCGACTGATCTGGCCTATATCATCTATACCTCTGGCACCACCGGCCAGCCCAAAGGGGTGATGATTGAGCATCAAAATGTGGCACATATGGTAAGCGCGCAAGCAAACATTTTTCATGCCGCCAGGCGAAAAAAAGCGTTAATGTTTGCCCCTTATGTTTTTGATGGATCGGTTTTCGAATTATTTTCCAGTTTATTGCATGGTCTGACGCTGTACATTTGCAGTGAAGCAGAACGCAACGCACCAGCAATTGCCAAACTGATTCAGCGCGAAGGCATTGAAATCGCCGCTTTACCGCCTGCCATACTGAAGCTCTTAATGGGTACCGCGCTCCCCTCTCTGCAATTATTAGTCACAGCGGGAGAAGCCCCCTCCGCTGATTTTATTGACTATTTCAGCCGTCACAGCGAAGTCCTGAATTCTTATGGCCCGACTGAAGTCACGGTGTGTGCTACCGAGAAACGCTATCAACATGGCGATATTGCCACGAATATCGGCCGGGCGATTCATAATGCCCGTCTTTATGTGCTTGACGGTGACGGTAACTTGTCGCCGGTCGGTGTGCCGGGAGAGCTGTATATTGGCGGTGCCGGACTGGCGCGGGGGTATTTAAACCGACCTGATCTGACCGCCGAGCGTTTTGTTCCAAACCCTTTTGCGACGACAGAAGATCAGGCGAAAGGTTACACCCGCTTGTATAAAACCGGTGACTTGGTTCGCTGGTTACCGAACGGTGAACTGGAGTATCTCGGACGCAACGACTTTCAGGTTAAAATCCGTGGTTACCGCATTGAACCGGGGGAAATCGAAAAAGTCCTTATTTCTCATCCACAGGTGAAACAAGCCGTGGTGATTAATCATCTGCATCAAGGAAATAACCGGCTGGTCGCTTATCTGGTGACAGCAGATACCCTGTCCGATGACACCCTGATTGCGCATTTATCTGCCCGTTTGCCGGACTATATGATACCCGCCAGTTTTACCCGCATTGCGTCCGTCCCCCTGACCCTGAATGGCAAAGTCGATCGCCGCGCCCTGCCGGAGCCGGTATGGGGAAATCAGCGTCGTTATGTCGCGCCCCGCAATACGCTGGAAACCCAACTATGCGCGATTTGGCAGGCGGTATTAGGACTGGAACAGGTTGGCATTGAAGATAATTTCTTCCGCATCGGGGGGGACTCCGTGACAGCGATTAAATTGACGGCCGCGATCCGCCGGGACTTAGCCATCGAGGTTTCTTTAACGCAATTGTTTAAACTGAGAACGATTGCCGCCCTGGTACGCCATCTGGAACCACAAACCGGTACAAATATCCCTCACCACGATCGGGATCGCTATCCTCTCTCGTTTGCTCAGGAACGAATGTTATTTATCGAGCAATTTGAACAAGGTTCTGATGTTTATCATATCCCTTATCTGCTGCAACTGGATAACGGTGCTTGCCTGCCCTGGTTAGAAACGGCCATTAACCGATTGGTTGAACGTCACCCGGTGATGAAAATGCTGTACCCTGATGATGGGGACGGACAACGCTATCAACAGTTGCTGAACAGGGATCTGGTCATCGAATCAAGCACCTTATCCCATGACGATGCTGATGCGTTGATGCACGCCATTCGTGCGGAGATTGCCACGCCGTTTAATCTGGCCACTGAACCGGGGTTGCGCCTGCACCACTACCAGATTGCTGATCAACATTACTTATTCATCTTGTGGCACCATATCGCCATGGATGGCTGGTCCATTGATATTTTTATGGACGAGCTGGCCGAAATTTATCATTCCCTGTCAGAAGGCCGTGACAGCCAACTGCCGCCTTTAGAGATTACTTATGGCGACTACGCCGCGTGGCAGCGGGCATATTTACAAGGTGAGGTGCGTGAACGCCAGCTTGCCTACTGGCGACAAACCTTAGCCAACTACGAACCACTGGCTTTACCCACCGATTATTCCAGACCTGCACAGGTGAGTTATCAGGGACGGGATTTCAATTTTACGCTGGACACCGCACTATCAGGCCAATTAAGGGCGCTGGCAAAAACACAGGAAACCACCCTGTTCACCGTGCTGCTCAGTGGCTTTTATGTCACGTTGGCAAAATTATCAGGACAACACGATATCATTCTGGGTACGCCTACCGACAACCGCCACCATGCTCAAACTCAATCACTGATTGGTATGTTTGTTAATTCACTGGTCTTGCGGGCGCAACTTGAACAAACAGACAGCGTTGAGAGCCTGATTAAACAAACTCATCAATTAATCGCCGACGCCAAATCCCATCAGGACATGCCGTTTGAACAGTTAGTTGACGCGCTGGAAATTGAACGCGATACCTCTCGCCACCCCATTTTTCAGGTCACATTCAGCTTACAACGTTTTGGTGAGCGCCGACGAGAGCAAGGCTATCTGCCATTTCGGCCGGTTGCACTGAATGAGTCGCTCTATACTCCCGCTAAATTTGATCTGAGTCTGTTATTGTCGGATGAACAAACCCACATTACTGGCTGTTTGAATTACGCCATCAGTTTGTTTGACGAAACCACCATCCTGCGACTGGAAGATCACTATCAACAGGTATTGACCGCATTCGTGGCGGATCAAAAACAACCGCTGGCCGGGCTGGATACCCTGTCGGCACAAGAACGTCATACCCTGTTGCACACCTGGAATCAGACCGATGCCTCTTATCCACAGGATAAAACCCTGCAACAACTGTTTGAAGCCCAAGTGGACAAAACCCCGGATAACATTGCGCTGGTATACGAAGGGGCAACGCTGACCTATCGCCAGCTTAACCAACGGGCGAACCAGTTAGCCAATATTATCCGCGACCGCTGCCAGCAACAAAGTCCGCTTTCCATGCTGGCTGATACCCCGATAGCCCTTTACCTTGACCGCAGTCTGGACATGGTGATCGGCATTCTGGCGGTGCTGAAAGCCGGCGGCGCTTATGTGCCTGTTTCACCGGAATATCCCGCGCAACGGGTACAGTTTATTTTGTCGGATACGGCGACGCCTTGTGTGGTGACCCAACAACGGCATCTTAGTGTTTTGACTGACTACGCTCAGTCACTCGCTAGCACACCAATACTGATCGCGACGGATGCATTGACAACCACCGCCGCCCCGTGGGAGGAAAATCCGCCTTCTGTCAATCACCCGACTGATCTGGCCTATATCATTTATACCTCGGGGACCACCGGCCAGCCTAAAGGCGTCATGATCGAGCATAAAAATGCGATTCATCTGATCACCGCCCAAGCTGAACTGTTTGAGGTAACCAAACGCCAAAAAGCCTTAATGTTTGCCGCTTATGTCTTTGATGCTTCGGTTTCCGAACTCTTTACCAGTTTATTGCATGGCCTGACGCTGTACATTTGCAGTGAAGCAGAACGCAATGCGCTGGCCATTGAAACGCTTATCCAACAAGCCGGCATTGAAATCGCCACATTACCGCCGGCCTTGCTGAAATTATTGATTGGCGCTGAACTCCCCTCGCTGCAACTTCTGGTGACTGCAGGAGAGTCGCCTTCTTTAGAGGTGCTTGACTATTTCAGCCAGCACTCGGATGTTCTGAATGCTTACGGCCCGACAGAAGTGACCGTGTGCGCGACCGGCAAACGTTACCAACACGGCGACCTCGCCACCAATATTGGCCGGGCGATTAATAACGTCCGTCTCTATGTGCTTGACGAATACGGCAATCTGTCTCCGGTCGGCGCACCGGGTGAGTTGTATATCGGCGGTGCCGGGCTGGCACGGGGGTATTTAAACCGGCCGGAACTGACGGCGGAACGTTTTGTCCCGAACCCCTTTGCGACGGCTGAAGATAAAGCCAACGGTTATACTCGCCTGTACAAAACCGGCGATTTAGTACGCTGGCGACTGGATGGCACGCTGGAATATCTGGGACGCAATGATTTTCAGATCAAAATCCGGGGTTACCGCATCGAACCGGGAGAGATCGAAAGTGTCCTGACCACACATCCTCAAGTAAAACACGCGGTGGTCATTGGCCGGGAACATAAAGGCAATCGCGTGCTGGCTGCGTATCTGGTGGCTGAGGGATCAATATCTGAGGAAACACTGATAGAACACTTATCATCCCGTCTGCCGGACTATATGGTACCCGCCAGCATGACCTTCATAGAAGCCATTCCGCTGACGCTAAACGGCAAAGTGGATCACCGTGCCCTGCCAGTACCGGAATGGAATAAGCGAAACCATTATGTCGCACCTCGCAATGCACTGGAAACTCAACTGTGTGCCATTTGGCAGGCCGTATTGGGTTTAGAGCAGGTTGGCATTGACGATAACTTCTTCCGTATCGGGGGGGACTCCATTGTCAGCATCCAACTCGTCTCCAGATTGCGACAGGCGGGCTTTTCTCTCCAGATCAAATCCATTTTTGAAGCGCCGACAGTGGCACGGCTGGCACAGCTGCTGACCCAAATGGCCTCTTCGGTCACCATGATTGCAGAACAGGGGTTACTCCACGGAGAATTTGCTCTCTTGCCTGTCCAACAGCATTTCTTCAACTGGGATCTCTCGCATCCTCACCATTGGAATCAGGCCCTTATGATGCAGATCCCCGGTCATATCAGACACGCGGATATCACGCAGGCACTGATAACGCTGAGCGAGCGGCATGATATGTTACGTACCCATTTTGTCTGGACTGAAAACGGCTATCGCCAATGCTATTCCACAGAAATGCCCTCCGGGATACCGGTATTGCAACACGGTGATGTCCGTGCGTTCTCAAAGACAGCGTTACATCAGCAACTTACCCAATGGCAAAGTGGGTTTGATTACTGTCATGGCCCATTATGGCAAGCGGGACATCTGACCGGATACCGCGATGGCAGTGCCCGGTTGTTCTTTGCCTTCCACCATCTGATTATTGATGCCGTCTCCTGGCGGATCATTGCTGAAGATATGCGTTTGTTATTACAGAACAAGACATTACCCGCGAAGACCAGTAGTTATCGGCAGTGGGTCAACGCTGTTCATCACTATGCTCAACAGCATCAAAACGAGGTGACCTACTGGCAAAAAGTCATGGCAGGCTATCAGGCTCCTGCTGCTTCAGGTGAAACCAGCCAGCATAGTCTGAGTATTTCCGCTGAATTGACCGATACACTTCTGCATGAAGCGAATACCGGTTATCACACGGAAATTAATGACTTACTGCTCAGTGCGCTCACGCTGGCATTACAGGCCGTCTTCTCACAATCCATTCACCACATCACCCTTGAGGGCCACGGTCGGGAAAACATCGACAATACGCTGGATATCTCAGAAACCGTCGGCTGGTTTACCACCTTATACCCGGTCCGGCTGGCCATGCAGGCCGATATTGCAGAAACCATTATTCACACCAAAGAGATGCTGCGTGCTATACCGAACAAGGGGATTGGTTACGGTGCGTTGCATCAGGCGGGATATCTGTCCGACGATTTGCCGACCATCAGCTTCAACTACCTCGGCCAATTAGCCGGCACTCAGCACCAGGACTGGTCACTGACCAGTGATGAAGCCGGAACGGTCATCGCCAGTGAAAATGGCAACCATTTACTGTTGGCTATCAACGGTGCCGTGCAAAGGGGCAGGTTGCAATTCCAGGTGGATTCCCGTTTATCCCAAAGCCAGACAACCGTATTTATCACCGCATTTGAGCAGGCACTCCATCGCGTTATCACAGCCGGGTACAAACAGGCACAAGCAGGCGGGCTAAAAACCGCCAGTGATTACGGCATTAATGGCGTTTCTATGGATCAGCTCAACCAGCTCACTCAGCGTTTTGGTCATGTGAATAATGAAAATTCACACCTCCACTCAGAAAAGAAAACAATTTTGGATGTGTAAATATGTTGATGCTATTGAAAGAACTCAAGAAAAATCATGTCTCCGTATGGGCTTCTCAAGATAAGTTAAAGCTGGCCTTTGCCGGGGAAACACCCCCGACTCAACTGATTGACCGGGTGAAAGAAAAAAGAGAAAACCTATTAACTTTTTTAAATGAAAGCAATATCTTCTCCGAAGAAGATTTCGCCCATTTCGCCCTCGGTGAAAATCATTCTGATGTTATCGCCGCGCCCGGAAACTCAGGCAGTCAAGGCGAGAAGGACAGCAATATCGAAGTGATATTTCCTGCCACCAGTTTGCAACAGGGTTTTATTTATCATCATCTGACCCAACCACAGGATGATGCCTATCGTGTGCAACTGCTGTTAGATTATTATACCCATATCGACCTCGCGGCCTATCAACATGCCTGGGCGCTGGCTTCACTGCGTTTTCCCATTCTCAGAACAGCATTTGACTGGGAAGGCGACATTTTGCAGATTGTCACCGCAGGTGCCAGTATTCGTTCGGCGAATTTTACCATTAAAGATATCAGTCAGTTACCCGAAGAAGCGCGGGACAGCGCCATTGCCGGATTCCAACAACATGACCGAAACCTGCCGTTTGACTTACACCAACCCGGTTTAATCCGTTTTACGGTCATCAAACAACATGAACAATGGATAACGGTGCTGATCACTCAACATCACTGCATTGCTGACGGCTGGAGTGGCCCGATTTTATTGCAAACGGTCCATGAATATTACAACCAACTCATCAAGGGACACGTCCCGACGGTTGTGGCGGAGCCAGCTTATCTGGCAACTCTGCAATATCATTTGGATCATCAGGCTGAATCAGACGCCTATTGGGCAGCATGTAAAAAACAGTTTCAGAATACCAATGATCTTTTCGCGCTATTAAGCACTCACGTTGACTTAGCCCGGATAAAAACCGTGGAAAAACCCGCCGAGCAACAACTCTCGGTCCAGAGGGAAATTTATCAGCAGCTTAAGCGTACTTGCCAGACGCAAAATGTCACCCTGAATGTCGCGCTGCAATTTGCCTGGCATAAATTACTGCACAGTTACACCGGCGATGAACAGACCATTGTCGGCACGACCGTCTCCGGACGCGACGTGCCCATTGAGGGGATTGAGTCCAGTGTTGGATTATATATCAACACCTTGCCTCTGGTTGTGTCATGGGCGAAGGCTGACAGTATCGCGACAATCCTACACAACATACAACACGCCATCGTCGCATTGAACAACCACAGCGCCGTTTCACTCGCCAGCCTGCAATCCGATGGGGAACGACTCTTCCACAGTCTGCTGGTATTTGAAAACTACCCTGCTCCGGTGCTAAGTGAAAACGGAGACGGTATCGAGCAGGCTCTGACATTCCGTCAGGCTGTCGAAAAAGTAGATTATCCGCTGTCACTGCTGGCCTATGAACAAGATGAGCGTTTAATCATCAAATTGAGTTATGGTGAGGACTGGCTGACAGCTCAACAGGCACAGCGCTTACTTGATCAGCTTGAGCGAATTCTGCACGCCGTGGCCTGTCACCCACACCAAGCACATTCATCCATTCAGCTTCTCAGTGAAAAAGAACGCCATACTTTGCTGCATACCTGGAATCAAACCGATGCCCCCTATCCGCAGGATAAAACCCTGCATCAATTGTTTGAAGCCCAAGTGACAAAGACCCCGGATGAGGTGGCGCTGATCTTTGGGACAGAAGCACTGACCTATCGACAATTAAACGCACAAGCGAATCAGTTAGCCGGCGTGATCCGCGAACGTTACCAGCAACACCATCATGCCTCCGTTCAGGCCGGCATGCCGATAGCCCTTTACTTTGACCGCAGTCTGGAGATGGTGATCAGTATTCTGGCGGTACTGAAAGCCGGTGGCGCCTATGTGCCTATTTCACCGGAATATCCTGCGCAACGGGTACAGTTTATTTTGTCGGATACGGCGGCGTCTTGTGTGGTGACCCAACAACGGCATCTTCGCGTCCTGACCGACTACGCTCAGGCCATCGCTAGCGCACCAATACTGATAGCGGCAGATGAATTGACAACCACCGCTGACCCGTGGAGGGAAAATCCGCCCCCCATCACTCAGCCCACAGATTTGGCCTATATCATTTATACCTCGGGGACCACGGGGCAACCCAAAGGCGTCATGATCGAGCATAAAAATGCGGTTCATCTGATCACTGCCCAAGCTGAACTGTTTGAGGTGAGCAAACGTAAAAAAGCCTTAATGTTTGCCGCTTATGTCTTTGATGCTTCGGTTTCCGAATTATTTACCAGCTTATTGCATGGCCTGACGCTGTATATTTGCCGCGAAACAGAGCGCAATATTCCAGCAGTTGAACAGATTATTCAGCGAGAAGGCATAGAGATAGCAACCTTACCTCCTGCCATGCTGAAATTATTAATTGGGGCTGACTTCCCCTCCCTGCAACTATTGGTGACCGCGGGAGAATCCCCCTCCCTCGACTTTCTTGACTATTTCAGCCAACACCGTGATGTCCTGAATGCTTACGGTCCAACAGAAGTGACCGTGTGCGCAACAGGGAATCGCTATCACTCTGGCGATATCGCCACCAATATTGGCCGGGCGATTAATAATGTCCGTCTCTATGTGCTTGATGAATACGGCAATCTGTCTCCGATCGGCGCACCGGGAGAGCTGTATATCGGCGGTGCCGGGCTGGCACGGGGGTATTTAAACCGGCCGGCACTGACGGCTGAACGTTTTGTCCCGAATCCCTTTGCCACCGCCGACGATAAGATCAAAGGTTACACCCGCCTGTACCGATCCGGCGATTTAGTGCGCTGGCGACCGGATGGCACGCTGGAATATCTGGGACGTAACGACGCTCAAATCAAAATCCGCGGTTACCGCATTGAACCGGGGGAAATCGAAAATACCCTCACTTCCCATCCACAGGTCAAGCAGGCCGTGGTGATTGATCGTGAGCATCAAGAACATAAAATACTGGCCGCTTATCTGGTAACAGACGGATTCGTCTCAGAGGAGACACTGATTGAGTATTTATCTGCCCGCCTGCCGGACTATATGGTGCCTGCCAGCGTGACGTTCATGGGATCGATTCCGCTGACACTCAACGGCAAACTGGATCGTCAGGCGCTGCCCGATCGGGTATGGGGACAGCAGAACAATTATGTTGCACCCCGCAATGCACTGGAAACTCAATTGTGTACCATTTGGCAGGAAGTGTTGGATCTGCCGCAGGTTGGCATTAACGATAATTTCTTTCGTATTGGGGGGGATTCCATTGTCAGTATCAAATTGGTTTCCAGGCTACGGATGGCCGGTTTTTCTCTCCAGGTGCAATCGATTTTTACCGCGCCGACCGTCGCCCGTCTGGCTCACTTGCTGACCCAAACGTCATCCTCCGTCACCGTGATTGCAGAGCAGGGATTATTAAGCGGAGAATTTGCCCTTTTGCCTATCCAGCAGGATTTTTTCAACTGGGATCTTCCGCATTCACACCATTGGAATCAGGCCTTTATGATGCAACTCCCCGGCCACATCCCTGCCTCCGCGATTGAACACGCGCTGATCACACTCATCGAACGGCATGATATGTTACGTGCGCATTTTATCAACACACCACAGGGTTATCGTCAGTGTTATCCCGCAGAAATGCCGGCCTGGCTGCCCGCATTACGGTGTTGTGATATCAGCAAGCTCGATGAGGCAGCACGACACCAACAGCTGACACAATGGCAAAATCACTTTGATTATTGCGCCGGCCCCTTATGGCAGGCTGCCCATCTGACCGGCTATCATGATGGCAGTGCCCGGTTATTTTTCGCCTTTCATCACCTGATTATTGACGTGGTCTCCTGGCGGATTATCGCAGAAGATATGCGCAGATTGTTACAGGCTGAACGGCTGCCAGCGAAGACCAGTAGCTATCGCCAGTGGGTGAATGCGGTCTATCAGTATGCAGAGCACCATCAACAGGAAATCTCCTATTGGCAGCAGGTGATGGCAGAATATCATGCGCATTCTGTTACAAGTGAACCCCGTCAGCATCATCTGAGCCTGTCTGCCACATTGACTGACGTTCTGCTACGTGAAGCCAACGGCGGTTATCACACGGAAATCAATGATTTATTGCTCAGTGCGCTGACACTGGCATTACAGGCGGTTTTTTCACAAGCCATTAACCACATCACACTCGAAGGCCACGGACGGGAAAACATCGACAACACACTGGATGTCTCAGAAACCGTTGGCTGGTTTACCACTGTCTACCCTGTTCGGCTGACCATGCAGGACGATATTGCTAAGACGATTATTGATACCAAAGAGATGCTCCGTGCTGTACCCAATAAAGGTATTGGCTATGGTGCGCTGCGTCAGGCCGGTTATCTAAGCGAAAATTTACCCGCGATCAGTTTCAACTATCTCGGCCAGTTAAGTGGAGAAACCCCGCAAGTCTGGTCTCTGACCAGCGACGATTGTGGCACTGTCATGGCCGATCATGAGGTAGAGGATCACCGTCATCATTTATTGCTCAATATTAATGGCTTGATTCAAGCTGGCCAGTTGCAGTTCAGCATTCATTCGTGCTTGCCCCAAACTCAAACACATGTGTTTATCACCGCCTTTGATCAAGCACTCAATGCGGTTATCACCGCAGGCCAACAACAGGCTCAGGCTGGCGGGCTGAAAACCCCGAGTGATTATGCCATTGCTGGCCTTTCAGGTAACCTTTTGCGTCGTCTTCAGCAAAAGTATTCCATTGAAGCGTTGTATCCGGCTACCAGCTTGCAGCAAGGATTTATTTATCATCATTTGGCGCAGCCACACGATGATGCCTATCGTACGCAGCTCTTGTTGGATTATCACACCACTCTCAACCTTACCGCCTATCAGCAAGCCTGGACACTGGCTTCGCAGCGTTTCCCTATCCTCAGAACAGCGTTTAACTGGGAAGACGCGATTTTGCAAGTTGTGACGAAAGAAGCCAGTCTTGGTGCAGAAAGTTTCACCATCAAGGATATTGGTTCGTTACCACCAGAAGAGCAGGAGCATGCGATTAATGCGATCCAACAGCATGACCGGACAGTGCCGTTTGATTTAAGCCAGCCCGGGTTAATCCGCTTTACGCTTATCAAACACCATGAACAACGGATGACCGTGTTGATCACGCAACATCACTGCATTACAGACGGCTGGAGTGGCCCGATTTTATTGCAGGCGGTACATGAGTATTACAATGCGCTGGTACAAGGACAACAACCGCAGATCATCGCAGAACAGGCTTATCTGGCTACCCTGCAATATCATCTGGATCACCAGGCTGAATCAGACGCCTATTGGACGACATATAAAAAACAATTCCAGGGCGCCAATGATCTTTCGCCACTATTAAGCACCCACGTTGATTTAACCCAGATAAAAACCGTGGAAAATCCCGCCGAACAGGAACACGCTGTTCAGGGAGAAACTTATCAACAGCTTAAAAACACCTGCCGGACGCAAGGCATCACGCTGAACGTGGCACTGCAATTTGCCTGGCATAAATTACTGCACAGTTATACCGGCGATGAGCAAACCCTCGTTGGCACGACCGTTTCCGGCCGCGATGTGCCGGTGGAAGGCATTGAATCCAGTGTCGGCCTGTATATCAATACGCTGCCGTTGCAAGTACAGTGGAACAAACACGACAGTATTCTGGGCACGTTGCAGGCGATACAGCAGGATATCGCCGCACTTAACAGCCACAGTGCAATTTCACTCTCCAGCCTGCAATCCGACGGGGAGCGGTTATTCCATAGCCTGCTGGTTTTTGAAAACTATCCGGTTCCCGTGGTGCATGAAAACGGAGACGGTATCGAGCATACACTGACATTCCGCCGGGCTATCGAAAAAGTAGATTATCCGCTGTCACTGCTGGCCTATGAACAAGATGATCGTTTCATCATCAAATTGAGTTACGGTGAAGACTGGCTGACGGCTCAACAGGCACAACGTCTGCTTTCTCAGCTTGAACGAATCCTGCACGCCGTGGCTTGTCACCCGCATCAAGCGCATTCCTCCATTCAGTTGCTCAGTGAAGGAGAACGCCATACCCTTCTTGATTCCTGGAATCAGACCGATGCTCCCTACCCACGGGATAAAACCCTGCAACAACTGTTTGAAGCCCAAGTGGAAAAGACCCCGGATCATGTCGCGCTGGTCTTTGAAGGGGAAACACTGACCTATCACCAGCTTAATCAACGGGCAAACCAGTTAGCCGGGATTATCCGCCAGCGCTGTCTGCAACAGACACCGACCGGCATTCAGGTGGATACGCCAATCGCTCTCTACCTTGATCGTCGTCTGGAGATGGTGATCAGTCTGTTAGCCGTCCTGAAAGCCGGTGGAGCCTATGTCCCCATTTCACCAACCTATCCCGCAGAGCGCGTACAGTTTATTCTGACAGATACGGCCGCCGCTTATGTGGTCACGCAACAACAACACGTTGCGACACTGACCGAATATGCTCGATCACTTGTTAAACCGCCGATCCTGATAGCGGCGGATGACCCGATAATGACCGCAGACCAGCCAGTAGAAAATCCGGCACAAATCAATCAATCAACCGATTTAGCCTATATCATCTATACCTCTGGCACTACCGGCCAGCCTAAAGGTGTCATGATTGAACATAATAGTGTGGCTCATATGGTTGCCACACAAGCCAATATTTTTAATCTCGCCAAGCGAAAAAAAGCCTTAATGTTTGCCGCTTATGTGTTTGATGGGTCGGTTTTCGAACTATTTTCCAGTTTATTGCATGGCCTGACCCTTTACGTTTGCAGCGAAGCAGAACGTAATGCCCCGGCAGTTGCAACACTCATTCAGCGTGAAGGCATTGAAATCGCGGCTTTACCGCCTGCCTTGCTGAAATTATTAATTGGCACAAAATTCTCTTCCCTGCAAGTATTGGTGACGGCGGGAGAATCCCCGTCCTTAGATGTTCTGACCTATTTCAGTCAACACTGTCATGTCCTGAATGCTTACGGCCCGACAGAGGTGACCGTGGGTGCCACCGAAAGACAGTATCAAGATGGTGATATGCCCACTAATATTGGCCGGGCCATCAGTAACGTTCGTCTCTACGTGATTGATAAATATGGCAACCTGTCCCCGATCGGCGCACCGGGAGAATTGTATATCGGCGGAGCCGGGTTGGCTCGGGGTTATTTAAACCGGCCAGCACTGACGGCTGAGCGTTTTATTGCAAACCCATTTGCGACGACCGCAGACACGATCAAAGGTTACACCCGCCTGTACAAAACCGGTGATTTAGTACGCTGGCGACCGGATGGCACGCTGGAGTATCTGGGCCGCAACGACTATCAGGTCAAAATCCGCGGTTACCGCATTGAACTGGGGGAAATCGAAAGCGCTCTCACGTCTCACCCACAGGTCAAGCAGGCGGTGGTGATTAATCGTGAGCATCAAGGCAATAACGTGCTGATTGCCTATCTGGTGACCGATGGATTCGTCTCAGAGGAAATACTGATTGAGCATTTATCTGCCCGCCTGCCGGACTATATGGTGCCCACCCGCTTTACCCAAATTGAGTCCATTCCCCTGACGCTGAACGGCAAAGTCGATCGTCGTGCCCTGCCTGAGCCGGTATGGAAAAATCAGCGTCATTATACCGCGCCCCGCAATGCGCTGGAAAATCAGCTCTGCGCGATTTGGCAAGCGGTATTGGGATTGGAACGGGTAGGTATTGAAGATAATTTCTTCCGTATCGGGGGGAACTCCCTGACAGCGATTAAACTGACCACCGCAATGCAAAGTGAAATAGGCATAGACATTCCTTTAAATGTGCTGTTTAACTGCAAATCGATTGCTTTGTTATCCCAATGGCTGGAAGTAGATAGTGTTAAATCCAGTTTACTCAATTTCCTGACCCCAGAGTCAACGGCAACAGAAAAGCTGTTCATGATACATGCAGCTAATAGCGGTAGCGAAGTTTATGAGCCGCTAGCCAATGCCTTAGCAGGTATGTATAACTGCATTGGTATCGATAATTACAACTTCCGGACGAACAACCGAATAGACTCGCTATACCAGATAACTCAAATCTATATCACGTTAATCCTGTCCGAAACCCCCATTGATAAACCTATTCGTCTCTTAGGCTGGTCATTAGGTGGTCAAATCGCGATGGAGATTGCCTTCCAGTTAGAACAACTCGGAGCGAAAAATATTCAGTTATTCTTATTGGATACCATTATTAATAATGATGAAATAATAGAACTGAGAAATAAATTAGATCTATTACATGAATATAGTCAGCTCACCAGACGATTGCAGGATATGGGAGCAAGCGAGAGTTATATCAATACGGTATTAGGCGCAATTCCCTTTGAGTCTGGCATAGCCAGTTGTCACTTAAGTGGAAAATTAACACATACGAACATCACTTTATTTAAAGCCGGCCAAATGAGTCCCTATTTTAAAGACGAGGTTGGCGTGGCGATGAGTCAATTGATAGCCAAAATACCGGATAATAATATTTCACAATGGGCCGTTAAACCCTTAGTGATTAACGTGGTTGATGATTATTATCACGAAAATATGACTGAAGCGATTTCTATTATTAGTAAAGCAATCATCAATACGTGATCAATTCAGGATAATCTTTCTGCGTCAACGAAGAAATGAGGCCGGAAATACCGGCCTCATATAGCTCAAAAAACGGACGTTCTCCATGAGGCCCGATGAAGCCTGAATCGATAGCCGGTTTCATCGGCATACAGCGCTGTTTCAAACAAAAGGAAAAATCCGTATAATCCTCCCCCTGCCAAAAATCCGAACAGGAAATCTATCGTCGATACAATCGACAATGTGAGAAGTCGCAATGAATCAAAAAGATACGAGAAAAGAGACACTTGAATTCAACAAACTCCAGAAACGCCTGCGGAGAAACGTTGCTAATGCGATTATTGATTACAATATGATTGAAGATAATGATGTTGTAATGGCATGTATCAGTGGTGGCAAGGATTCATTTGCGATGTTAGATATCCTGTTGAATCTGCAAAAAGCAGCACCGATAAAATTCAGCATCGTTGCCGTCAATCTTGATCAGAAACAACCCGGGTTTCCTGAACATATTTTACCCCAATATTTTGAAAGCCTGGATATTCCATACTATATCGTCGATAAAGACACCTACTCTGTTGTCAAAGAAAAAGTCCCTGAAGGTAAAACGACCTGTGGATTGTGTTCAAGATTACGTCGCGGCACGCTCTATTCTTTTGCAGAAAAAATCGGCGCCACAAAAATTGCACTTGGCCATCATCTTGATGACATCGTTGAAACGCTATTCCTGAATATGTTTCATGGCGCACGCATGAAAGCAATGCCCCCTAAACTGCGCTCTGACGATGGCCGTAATGTCGTGATAAGGCCGCTGGCCTATTGTCGGGAAACCGATCTTATCGACTATGCAGAGCACAAACAATTCCCAATCATTCCTTGCAATTTATGTGGTTCTCAAGAAAACCTACAGCGGCAAGCGATCAAGGCGATGTTAGTCGATTGGGATAAGAAAACCCCTGGCCGGGTAGAGAGTATTTTTAAATCGATTCAACATGTCAGCCCAAGCCAATTAGCCGATAAGACCCTGTTCGATTTTGTTAATTTGCCATTATCGCGTGAGGGTGAAAGAGACGCGTATGCTTTTAACGAAGCCGTTGTGTCGTCAACCAATATTCATGAAACAATGTTCATTGATGTCACCAACATTTAAAGAAATTGATTCGCTTCAGCCCAACTAATCACGCAGATTATTGCTCTCCAACGTTCCGCGCTGACAGCCAGTGTTACAGGCTGTCAGTAGCAACCCAAATTGGTTGATATTAAAGGCATAATGGATGCACCATGAGGGCATTAAACCGCCAGACATGATCACTACAGCCAGTTACTTCGCCTTAACCACCAGGCGAAAATAATCATCAATAGTGACAACAAAAAAGTGAATATGCCGAATCCAAACGAATCGCTATTACCCGGTATACCGCCCAGGTTGACCCCAAATAACCCGGTCAAAAAAGTGGTTGGCAAGAATACCATCGCCAGCAGAGACATCATGTAAGTCCGTCGGTTCATGGCGTCCGCCATCATAGACGTGATTTCATCGGCAAGAACCGCGGTGCGGGCAATACAACTGTCCAGATCATCCATTCCCCTTCCCAACCGATCCGCAATTTCCTGCATTAAACGACGCTCTTCATCCCTCATCCAGGGTAGCCGTTCGCTGGATAAACGAATAAAAATATCCCTCTGTGGTGCCATATACCGACGCAGAACGATCAGTTGCTTACGCAGCAATACCAGTTCTCCGCGACCCGGCACTTTTTGTTCCAAAATATCATCTTCTAACTCAATCAGATTTTCATGTAGCGCTTCAATAAAATCATTGACCTCATCAGTAATGGCGCTGGCTATTTCAATCAACCAATCCCCGGTGCTTTTTGCGCCAACGCCGTTGTGTAAATCTTCCTGGACTTGATCGATGGAATGAATTTTTCGATGCCGGCTGGAAATAATTATTTTGTCATTAATATAGATACGGAACGAAACAAGGTGATCAGGACGTGCATCGTCATTGCGGTTCACCGATCTCAGGGTAATCAAGGTTCCTTCCCCGGTACGCAGCACTTTCGGCCGAATACTTTCGCTCACCAATCCCTCTTTTACAGAAGGGGGTAGCAAGGCGGTATTCATAATCCATTGGTGACAGGCCGGATTTTTATAATCCAGATGTTGCCAAACAGGTTGTTCTGCGGTAATGAGTGAATCTTCCCCAAATGCCGTTATTCCCCCCTGACCATTTAACTGACAAGCATAGAGCGCATTTGAATCTTTAAATACCGAGCCATAGATTGTTTCCACATCTGCTCCTTATGTATTCACACTGGATTTTTGTGCTGACTTTTTTGCCTTGTGAGTTTAATTATCACCCTAAAAATAAATTATAAGACATTGTTAGTTAAAGGTTAGGAGAATCATTTCATCAATCTCGTCTCTATTTTTGTGGGCAAGATCGCACAATTCCTTTACACTGGCGACGTAGTTTACTTTATAGAAGGATTAAATCATGACACAAACAGTCAAGTTTCAAGGTAGTGATATCACCGTTAATGGCGCTTTTCCACAAGCAGGTCAAACAGCAAAAGAATTCACGCTGGTTGCGAAAGATCTTGCCGATGTTTCATTAAGCCACTACGCGGGTAAACGTAAAGTACTTAACATCTTCCCAAGCATTGATACCGGTGTTTGTGCCACCTCTGTCCGTACATTCAATCAACTTGCCAGCGAATTAAACAATACGGTCGTGCTGTGCATTTCAGCAGATTTACCTTTTGCCCAATCTCGTTTTTGTGGTTCTGAAGGGTTGTCCAATGTTGTCACCCTTTCAACCCTTCGCGGCGAAAAATTCCATGAAGATTATGGTGTTGCAATCAATGAAGGCCCACTAGGCGGTCTGACTGCACGTGCTGTCATTGTGTTGGATGAAAGTAACCAAGTCATTTATAGCCAACTGGTCGGTGAAATTACCAATGAACCTGACTATGACAGTGCATTATCTGTGTTGAAGTAATTGTTTTATTATTCATAAAATGATTCTTGTGTTTCTAACACAGCGAGATATTGTTTTTAAAAACTAATTTTATGGCGGTGTTGGAATAACTCATTCTGATTTAAATTTCACCATCGCCTGATTTTTTTAATCAAAATTCCCCTTTAACCATCACAAAAGTCAATATAATTTTCCGTCCTAGAGCAAAAACCCTTGTCAGATAAGCAAGAAAATAAATTTATTGTCATTCATTTGCAGGGTAGTCATGGATATCAAAAAGGCAGAGATCAATATCGTGTACCCTTTATGTATAAATCAAACAATCCGCAATATAACGGTCAATTTATAGCCTCATTCTGCAATAAAGACGGCTATTTAAGCGGGTTGATGGATGAATATATATTGGCAAACCTTATCGGTTACGATATTGATCCATTAATAACTCAACAACGAAAAAAATCATGGCCGGGTGTTAAATGATGAACTTACCCCTTATTCATCCTCTTCCTGTTCAAGCGGATGTTTTTTACCGCTCAGGCCATATTCACGTAATTTATTGGCGATGGCGGTGTGAGAAACACCCAACCGTTTGGCCAGCTTACGCGTACTAGGGTAATGGCGATAAAGGCGTGTTAAGACAGAACGCTCAAAGCGCTTGCTGATTTCATCCAAAGACCCGACCAGACTATCTTCATTAAATGCAACTTCTGCTTCTGGCTCAGGTAACTGAATATCCTGCGGGTTCAGTTTGTTACTCTGAAGTTGAGTCAAGGCATGGTAGATCGCATTTCTGAGTTGTCTGACGTTTCCAGGCCAATGATAACCATTCAGAAATTGCGCTAAATCAGAAGAAAATTTTGGTTTGTCCAATCCTTGTTCTGCCGCAAAACGCGCGACAAAATAGTCCGTCAGTGGCATGATATCTGCCTGACGCTCCCGCAAAGGCGGCAGAGTGATGGTTAAAACATTTAGCCGATAATAGAGATCTTCCCGAAACGTCCCTTTTTGCACTAGCTCAATTAAGTTTTTCTGCGTTGCGCAGATAATCCGAACATTCACTTTGACTTCGTTCTCTTCACCGACGCGACGAAAGATGCCATCATTTAGGAAACGAAGTAATTTTATCTGCATTTGTGGCGACATTTCACCGATTTCATCTAATAAAACCGTACCGCCATTAGCTTGTTCAAAAAAACCTTTTTTGCCCGCCAGTGCATTTGGGTAAGCCCCTGCCGCATAACCGAAGAGTTCACTTTCGACAACATCATCCGGCATGGATGCACAATTTAACCCCAGAAAGGGTTGTTTTCCTCTCGCACTTCGCAAATGGCAAGCTTCGGCAAATTCATCTTTTCCGGTGCCGGTTTCACCAATCAGCAGCAAAGGTGCATCAAGCATCGCCATTTTACGTGCTTGTTCTACCACCTGGCACATTTTAGGACTGACAGCAATAATTTGTTCGAAAGCATCATCATTCACGATGGCTTTTTTAAGTGGCGCATTACGACATTTCTCTGAACGAGATGCCTCAGAGCGCATCATAATAACCGCGCCGACACATCTGCTTACCTGATTTTCATCCGTTAACTGCATCGGAATAATATCTATCTCGTAATTTTGCCCTTTAATGGAGAGTTGCGTTGAGTGTTGTTGATGATCCTCACTTTCAAGCCAGCGAAGGAAGTTGTAATGGCCAATCAGTTGACCAATATTTTTTTGGCTGATATTTTCTTTACTGACCTCAAATAAAGCCAACGCAGCCGCATTAGCCAGTTCAATATGACCTTTCATGTCAATTGAAAAAATGGGTTCAGGCACTGATTCCAATAAAGTCCACATCGCCTTATGTTCTTTTTCTGACGGCATGAAAGCAACCGTTCTGACATCAATAACACCGTTGATACGGCGGATTTCTGCCATTAATTCCCGAAAAACATTAAAGTCAACTTGAGTAAAATTAAGGTAAATACGACATGCAGGAGAAATTTCAATTCCTTTCAGATCAATATTTCGTAAAACCAGTAGATCAAGTAATTCGCGGGTTAACCCGATTCGATCCTGACAAGTAACTTCCAATCGCATTTTGATGACCTTATTGACACGATGCTCTTAACGATCAGAAATGTTACCCGTTACGACTCAATAGATGAAGCCTTGTCAGCAAAAGTTTACAAAAAAGTCAGCTGTCAACCCAATATAACAGCCATCAAGGGGGGATCATTTCACTTTATTCCAACTAACCAAAAGAACATCAATGAATCACAGACTTTTTCGTAAGATCCGTATCATCAACGATAAAAAGTGACTAGAGGGAAGCACTTTTAAACCGAGTCAGCAACTGATGCCGGAAATCCCCTAGCTTGGGTTTATCACCCTCGAGCCACGGTAAAGGGCGGCACAATTCCATGGCTTTGATACCCAAACGGGCGGTCAGCAAACCCGCCCCAATCCCTTGTGCGGCGCGGGCAGAAAGACGAGCCGCAATGTCTTGTGACAACCAATCCATCCCCACTTCTCTGACTAATTCCGATGCACCAGCAAAGGCCATATTCAGCAAGACTAACCGAAACAGACGAATACGACTGAAATAACCCAGCTGAATCCCATAAAGCGCCGCAATTCGATTAATAAGCCGAATATTCCGCCAGGCAATAAAAGCCATGTCCACAATCGCCAATGGGCTGACAGCAATCATCAGCGCCGATTCCGCCGCAGAGCGGCTGATCTCTTTCTTGGCCTGAGCATCCAGGATCGGCTGCACTAATTGACTGTATAACATGATTATTTCACGATCATTATGGGTTTCATGCACCGCAGCCTGCCAACGCTGTAATGCCGGATGTTGTTGCCCAATTCCGGCCTGCTCTGCCAACTTTTCACAAAATTGGCGCCCTTTGCCAATGCCATGGCTTTGCAAGAGCTTTTTTGCCGTATCCCGCTCTTCTGTACGCTGCCGTAAGTGGTAAAGATGTCGCCACTCTCCTACCACACTGCCGATTCCGGCAACAATCATCAGGCTCCCAGCGGTGGCAATTCCCAGCGCAATCCAGTCATGCTGCTGCCATGCCTGATATATCCACTGAACACATTGGGCAACGACACTGATCCCCAATAACAGTACCGCACTAGAAACCATTTTCCGCCAAAAACTGCGTTTCGGTTTCAGCGCGGCATTCACGGCACCTTCAAATTCTCCCTCCTGATCCTCAGCTTCCAGCTCTGGCATCATCGGGTAGAATTCGCTTTCCTGCTCAGTGAATTCTTTTTTTGATTTCAGTGACGGCGCTGATGATGTTGGTACACCATCGTCAAAATCAATTCTCGGTTTCAAGGGGTCGGTCATGCTAATTTATCTCCCAATAAAAATTCCATCACGCTATCCATGCGAATATGGGGCAATGCGGTATCGGCGCTGATCTGTCTTGGCCGGAAGGATTCAAAATTAAACCCTTGTTTTTGCCAAAATTCATGATTTGGTAAACGTTGCGGTACCTCGCCCGGAAAAAATGTCAATAACTTATCATCTGACAAGCGATGACCTTTAATAGCCGGAATTTTTTCCCCCTCGTGCACCACAATACCGCTCTCTGTTGCCTGAACCGATGCCAGCCCGGCACAATCCATGCTAATCCCTTCAAATGCTGCATTTTGCCAGGCTTCCTGTACCAATTGCTGTAACAGAGAAACAAAATTGGCATGCTGATCGGCGGTAATATGATCCGCTTTACTGGCAGCAAACATTAATTTATCAATGCACGGCGAGAATAAACGACGAAACAGCGTGCGCTTACCATAATGGAAACTCTGCATAAGTTGGGTCAATGCGAGTCGCATATCATTGAAAACCTGCGGGCCACTATTCAAAGGTTGTAAACAATCCACCAGAACAATTTGCCGATCAAAACGGAGAAAATGCGTCTTATAAAACCCTTTAACAATATGCTCACAGTAATAAGCAAAACGCTCACGCAACATCCCGATGTTGGTATGTTTGCCTGCCTTGGCTAATTGCAATTCCCCGATGTTGTCGATATCCGGCCACGGGAAAAATTGCAGCGCTGGCGCACCAGCTAAATCTCCCGGCAGGACAAAACGGCCGGGTTGGATAAAATGCAAGCCCTGGTGTTTGCAATGATGCAGGTAATCTGTATAAGACTGTGCAATTTTGGCCAGTAAATTCTCATCAGCCGGAGCCAATGGATCACATTGTTCGCATAATGCTAACCACGGCTTAGCCCAATGCCCTCTTTCCCCTTTCAGCAATCCTTGCATCTGCCGCGACCACGCCAGATAATTTTGTTCCAGCATGGGTAAATCCAATAGCCATTCCCCCGGATAGTCGACAATTTCTAAATAAAGGGTGGACGTTTCCTTGAGGTAACGAAACAGAGAATCGTCGGAACGATAGCGCAAAGCTAAGCGAATTTCACTGACACCACGAGTGGGTATCGGCCAGTGCGGTGGTGTGTCATAGAATGCGGCGATATTTTCATCATAGGCAAAACGGGGGATGCCAAAATCTCGCTGTGGTACTCGTTTCACACCAAGCAGTCGACCATCACGTACAGCCGAAAACAAAGGTAATCTGGCGCCACTATGTACATGAAGAAGTTGATTGACCAGGGAAGTAATAAATGCGGTTTTTCCACTGCGACTTAATCCTGTGACCGCCAGTCGTAAATGGCGATCCATTCCGCGATGAACAAGTGCCGTCAGTTCATTTTGCAACCGTTTCATGTTTCTCCTAAATAGGAATACCGTGAATCTGTTTCATCTGACCGGTCAGAATGAGTTGAGTTTTATGTTGAGCATAACATTTTTCATTTTGGCCTTACTGCCATGGGCTAAATTTATGACTCAATAATTATTCAAAATTCAATGATTCACGGTATTTTTGTTCATCGTCGAGTATCCACCTCTCAAAGCTGGCGGAAGCGGCTACGCACATGATAAGTTTCAGACGTAATATAACGTTCCATTTGACGCAAACGTACTTCGCCTGCTTTCAATTGATCATCCACTGCGTCCAACATTTTTCGTGCGGATGGCGCTTGGCTCTTTTCCTGAGTCAGATAGCCCGCAGGGGCAGGATCGATGACAAAGGTCAAGATAATATAGGCCAATACCGTTATGCCAAATAACCCGAAGAATAGCGATAACACCGTGATAATACGAATCAGTGGGACAGGCACGTTCAAATAATCTGCCAGCCCTGCACACACCCCTTTGACCATCCCCTGTTCTGGCAGACGGTAAAGTTTTTGCCGGTATGGCGTTGACATTATGATTGCCTCCAATTTGGATGCTCTGCATCAAGAATATCTTCTAGCGTTTTGATCCTTTCTTGCATACGCCTGGCGTTTTCCGTCAGTTGTTCCAAACGCTGAATTTCATTGTCCCCTAACTGACCACGACGGTTATTCTGGTTGCTGTAATGCAGCCACAACCAGATGGGTAAGACAAAAAGCACAAAAATGATCAGAGGGATACCAAGAAATATATAGCCCATTCTCTTTCCTTAGTTATGCATGATATAAGTTATCATTGTGAATCTTTGATGGTCATTTTAGCTTTCAAGGCCGCAAGTTGCGCACTGATTTCATCATCTGCTTTCAATTCCGCAAATTGCTGGTCGAGTGATTTCTGTTTACCCAGCCCAACAACCTCTGCCTCAGCTTCCATATGGTCTATCCGGCGTTCAAACTGTTCAAAACGCGCCATCGCCTCATCGATTTTACCACTATCCAAATGACGACGGACTTCGCGCGAAGATACCGCAGCCTGGTGGCGCAGCGTCAATGACTGTTGTCTCGCGCGTGCTTCTATCAATTTCTTTTCCAGCTCAGTCACTTCGCCTTTGATGCGTTCCAGCGTTTCATCCAGAATAGACAATTCGTGTGTTAATGTTTCAACTAAGCTACTGACTTTTTGTTTTTCAATCAACGCCGCGCGCGCTAAATCTTCTTTATCCTTACTCAATGCCAATTCGGCCTTTTCTTGCCAGTTATCGATTTGGTTTTCGCCCATGCTGATACGGCGCAAAAGCTGTTTTTTTTCGGCCAATGCTCGGGCAGACGTAGACCGAATTTCCACCAGCGTGTCTTCCATTTCCTGAATCATCAGCCGGATCATTTTCTGTGGATCTTCTGCTCTATCCAGCAGGGAAGAAATATTCGCATTCACGATATCAGCAAAGCGCGAGAAAATACCCATAGTGATCAACCTCTTTCATTAGAATGTTTGTATGTTATGTCTGTCTATTGTTAACACAAATAACAAGATACACAGTAAGACATTGAATGAATTACAAGATACATGCCAACTTTTATATTTTTCTTATCTCATTGAAATTAATCAAATAATTTTCTCTTTGCTTTTTTACTGCAATAAGCTATTTTAGTTAAATTGACCAACTTTTGGTGAAAAATATCATGCCTGAGTTTATTGACAACCTATTAGGTGAAGCAAACTGTTTTATCGACATGTTGGAACAGGTTTCCGCAGTGGCAAAATTAAATAAACCGGTTTTAGTTCTGGGCGAACGCGGAACAGGCAAAGAGTTAATTGCCCATCGTTTACATTATCTTTCCCCACGTTGGCAGAACCCGTTTATTTCTCTGAATTGTTCAACACTCAATGAAAATTTACTTGATTCAGAACTCTTTGGTCATGAAGCCGGAGCGTTCACCGGTGCCCACGCAAAGCATCAAGGACGCTTTGAGCGCGCTGATGGCGGAACCCTGTTTCTTGATGAGCTCGCCACGGCTCCCATGCAAGTCCAAGAGAAATTACTGCGGGTGATTGAGTATGGTCATTTAGAGCGTGTCGGTGGTATCCAGCCATTACAGGTCGATGTTCGTTTGATCTGTGCCACCAACGAAGATTTGCCTGCTATGGCTGCCGGTGGAAAATTCAGAGCTGATTTACTCGACAGGCTCGCATTCGATGTTGTCAATATTCCGCCATTGCGCCAACGACAACAAGATATTATGTTACTGGCACAACATTTTGCGATTCAAATGTGCCGTGAATTGAATTTGCCCTTTTTTCCCGGATTTACTGCTGAAGCCAGACAACAGTTACTTGCCTACCACTGGCCCGGCAATGTTCGTGAACTCAAGAACGTCATAGAACGTTCCATTTATCGACAGGGTAATAATGAAAATGAATTAAATACGATTGTTATCAATCCCTTTTTATCATCACAACAATCTGTCCCCTTACCGACGGATAAAGGAATACCCGAGAGTTCTCTTCCTGAATTACCACTTGATTTAAGGCAGTGGCAACATGACAGCGAAAAGCATTTAATTGCCCAGGCGTTGACGGAAAGCCAATTCAATCAGAAAAGAGCGGCGGATAAACTTCACCTCACTTACCATCAATTACGCGGACTCATCAAAAAACACCATCTCAACATCCATAATGACGATTAAACCAAAGATTTTCTGACTGGATTCATCAATAGGTTACGATCTGCAATGGGCAAAACGTGCAAAAGAGTGCCCCGAATCACAGTGAGTCAAAGATCATTCATTCAGAATAGACAGGGTAAGTAGACAGGATAAAAAAAAGTAGCCGGCACCCGAGCCGGCTATAAAAATACTGGAAGCAATGTGAGCAATGTCGTGCCTTTTCCAAGATGGCATAGTTGATCCTACAAGGATGCCTCCCCGAAAGCACGATGAGAATGATAATACTTATCAGTTACGTTTGTAAAGCATTTTATTGAGAACCCTTCTCATTATCGTGATCTAACCGTTGTTTTTGAGCAAAAAGCGTTAATTAAGTTACAATACCCAAACTCTTTTATTATGACTGACGTTTTATATGCGCTATTTGATTTACTGGATTATATTGTTGATTTCCGCTCCGGCTCTGGCAGCTCAGAATGCTATCCCAGAAGCTAGCGCGGAGCCCATACCAGAACCCCTTAAAACGATTTCAGAACCGAAGCTGGACAACCTATCGGCAAGTTTGTCTCATATTCCGGCCGCGATACACCAGAGTGGTTTTATTTACTGTGTTAATGGCAATGTGGATACATTTAATCCACAAAGAGCAATCAGTGGTTTAACGGTAAATACGCTAGCGGCACAGATTTATAATCGCCTGCTTGGCGTTGATCCCCAGACCTATCATTTGGTGCCTGAACTGGCGGCTAAATGGGCGATCCTGGATAACGGAACAACCTATCGTTTTTACCTGCGCCATGATGTGGCTTTCCAATCAACCGATTGGTTTACGCCCACCCGCACGATGAATGCCGATGATGTTGTTTTCAGCTTCCGTCGGCTCTTTCGTACAACATATGATTATCATGCTGTTCATGATAGCTATTCTGTCCATGATAATTACCCCTATTTTAATAGCTTACAATTTGGCGATTCAGTGAAAGATATTCGGAAAATCAATGAATATACTGTTGAATTCCGCCTGAATGCACCTAATGCCTCTTTTCTCTGGCATCTGGCAACACGCCATGCACCGATATTGTCTGAAGAATATGCTCAAAAATTGCAGCAGATACATCGACAACAGCAGATAGATTGGCAACCTGTCGGGACAGGCCCTTTCAAACTGAAAGATTATAAGATGGGGCAATTTATCCGCCTTGTTCGTCATGATAAATACTGGGAAGGCCGTCCCCATCTGGAACAGGTCGTTATCGATATTGGTACTGGCGGAACAGGTAGGATCTCAAAATTATTAACCGGTGAATGCGATGTTTTGGCTTATCCCGACGCTCACCAGTTGAAAATCGTACATGATGACCCCAATCTGAGCCAGGAATCACTACCAGGCATGAATATCGCCTATCTGGCCTTTAATACCCGTAAACCCCCATTAGATAAGTTAGCAGTCCGTCAGGCTATTGCTTATGCCATCAATAACCAACGTCTGATGAAATCCATCTACAATGACATGGCGGAAACAGCGAGTTCTATTTTGCCTCATATCTCATGGGCGCATGATAAACGTGTTGAGATCACCGAATACAACCCCAAAAAATCCCGCCATATGTTAAGCCAACTGGGGATAAGTGAACTGGCATTAACATTATGGGTTCCTACGGCTTCACAAGCTTATAATCCACGTCCTTTGAAAATGGCCGAGTTTATTCAGGCAGATTTAGCAAAAGTGGGTATTGAAGTCGCCATTCGCCCTGTGGAAGGTGGTTTCCAGCGAAATTTGCTGAAGAATAAGGATTATGATCTGGCGCTGGCTGGTTGGTCTGCTGATAGCAATGATCCCGATAGTTTTTTCCGGCCACTGCTGAGCTGTGCTGCGATTGCCGCTAAAACGAATCTAAGCAATTGGTGTAATTCAATTTTTGATGATGCCCTTCATCAAGCCTTACTCAATCAATCCATTGACTCACGCATGGAAAATTATCAGCTTGCTCAGGCGATCCTCGCTCAACAATTACCCATATTGCCACTGGCCTATTCAATGCGTTTACAGAGTTTTCGCAATGACATTAAAGGGTTGATATTCAGCCCCTTCGACGCCGGTGCCTTCGACAAGGTTTACCGTATACCGCCTGCTATCGTCCCTGATGAACATAACAAGGGAAGAAGATGATTATTTATATCCTGCGCCGTTTATTGCTTCTGATGGTGACGTTATTTTTTCTTTCGCTGATCAGTTTCAGCCTTACGCATTTCACCTCTCACCATTCCCTGAATGTCATCTCACTGTTAGGCGAATATGGGCGTTATCTCTCTCGCTTGTTCCAATGGGATTTGGGTGTTTCCAGTATTAATGGAGAACCGATCATTAAGCAACTGTACGCTGTCCTGCCGGTGACGATGGAGCTTTGTATCCTCTCTTTTTCCATGGCGTTATTAATTGGCATTCCTCTCGGCATTATTGCTGCTGTTTGGCGTAATAAGAAGGCAGATATCATTATCAGCACATTTGCCCTATGTGGTTTCTCCATCCCGGTTTTCTGGCTGGCTCTGCTGCTAACGCTGCTTTTTTCTCTTAATCTGAACTGGTTACCTGTTTCAGGGCAATTTTATCTGCTCTATCCCATGAAACAGGCGACCGGTTTCGCCCTGATTGATGCCTGGCAGTCAAATGGGCCTTATCGCAATGAAATGATCATTAACGTTATTTTGCATATGATACTGCCCGTCATCACGCTGGCGATTGCCCCGACGACAGAAGTGATCCGCTTGATGCGCAACAGTGCTGAAGAAGTCTTAAGTGCAAACTATATTAAATCCGCCGCAACCCGTGGTTTATCCCGACTCACGATTATTCGCCGTCACCTATTACATAATGCTTTACCTCCTATCATTCCTAAATTAGGGTTACAGTTTTCCACCATGCTGACGTTAGCCATGGTGACGGAGTACGTTTTTGATTGGCCAGGTTTAGGGCCGTGGCTGATTAATGCGATCCGCCAGCAAGATTATTCCGCAATCTCAGCCGGAACGCTGGTGATAGGTATGCTGGTTATTTCAATTAATATGCTGACAGATATTATCGGGGCGATAGCGAATCCCCTGAAGCATAAGGAATGGTATGCCTTTAGATAATGTTTACCGTGAGAAAAAAATGCCATCACCATTGAAAGTGATCGGGCGATTTTTCTATGCCGATGTATTGGCAATGACGGGTTTTTATGGGGTATTAATTTTAATTACGCTGAGTTTAGTGGGCAGATATCTTGCTCCCTATGCGCTTGATTATCAATTTGATAAGCAGCTTATGCCACCTTCATGGTCGAATTTGGGCGACGTCTCCTATTTCCTTGGGACTGACGATCTCGGACGTGATATTTTCAGCCGTCTATTGATTGGCACATCTTACACATTTGGCGGGGCGTTGGTTGTCACTGCGGCGGCAGCGATTATCGGGTTAATCATCGGTGGCTTTGCCGGCATCACGCGTGGTTTGAAATCAGCGGTTCTCAACCATATTTTTGATACTTTACTGGCGATCCCTTCCTTGTTATTGGCTATGATTGTCGTTGCTTTCGTTGGAGCCAGCCTGAATCATGCCATGATTGCGGTTTCACTGGCATTGCTGCCAAGGATCATACGCACTGTTTATAGCGCTGTGCATGACGAACTGGATAAAGAATACACGATCGCAGCACGCCTGGACGGGGCACCAAACTACCATATTTTGCGCTATGCCATTTTTCCCAATATCACCGCAGCGATCGTCAGCGAATTAACCCGTGCTCTCTCCATTGCTATTCTCGATATTGCAGCGTTGGGGTTTCTCAATCTTGGTGCACAACTCCCCTCTCCCGAATGGGGCGCGATGATGTCCAATTCATTGGAACAACTTTATTCAGCACCCTGGATTGTGATGTTACCCGGGATAGCAATTATGTTGAGTGTCTTGCTAGTCAACTTACTGGGTGACGGCCTACAGCGCGCGATTAAAGCAGGAGTTGAGTAATGCCATTAATCGATATTCGAAACCTGACGATTGAATTTATGACGGCAGCCGGCCCGGTCAAGGCCGTTGACCGAATGAGTATTTCACTGATAGAAGGTGAAATCCTGGGTTTGGCGGGCGAATCAGGATCGGGAAAGAGTTTAATTGCCAAAGCGATTTGTGGCGTCACAAAAGATAATCTTAACGTCACTGCGGATCGTTTCCGTTTTAACGATATTGATTTATTACGCCTGACGCCACGTCAGCGCCGTAAGGTCATCGGTCACAATATTTCCATGATCTTTCAGGAGCCACAGTCATGTCTTGACCCATCGGAAAACATTGGTAAACAGATTATTCAATCTATTCCTGGATGGACCTATAAAGGCCGTTGGTGGCAACGATTCCATTGGCGAAAACGTCGGGCAATTGAGCTATTGCACCGCGTTGGCATTAAAGATCACGATGACATTATGCACAGTTATCCTGATGAATTAACGGAAGGTGAGTGCCAAAAAGTGATGATTGCCATTGCCCTGGCCAACCAGCCACGGCTGCTGATTGCCGATGAACCCACCAATGCAATGGAGCCGACGACGCAAGCTCAGATATTTCGTTTGCTATCGAGTCTGAATCAGAATAACAACATGACTATTCTGCTAATCAGCCATGACCTGCAAATGATGAGTAAGCTGGCTAAACGCATCAATGTCCTGTATTGCGGCCAAACCGTGGAAAATGCCACACCGGATGAGTTGCTGGTGAAACCTCATCATCCCTATACTCAGGCTTTGATACGTGCAATTCCTGATTTTGGCAGCCCACTGCCACATAAAAGTCGGCTAAATACGCTGCCCGGCGTTATTCCCTCACTGGAACATTTACCGGTAGGTTGCCGCCTGGGGCCACGTTGCCCTTACGCACAAAAAACCTGTATCGAAACGCCACGGTTGCGGGTGCTCAAGAATCATGCATTCGCTTGCCATTTTCCGTTGAATATTGAGGAATCGTAAGTGGTTGACACATTATTGGTCGTCAGAAATTTGACCAAAACATTTCGCTATCATACCGGGCTATTTCGCCGTCATCAGCTTGACGCGGTAAAACCGGTGAGTTTCACCCTGCAACCGAAAAAAACACTGGCCATTATTGGGGCAAATGGTTCCGGTAAATCCACATTAGCGAGAATGTTGTCAGGCGTGATTGAACCGACTTCAGGTGAGATCCTGATTAACAGCCATCCACTATCTTACGGCGATTACAGTTATCGCAGCCAACGCATCCGAATGATTTTTCAGGATTCCAGTACTTCACTCAATCCTCGTCAGCGGGTTGGTCAGATTCTGGATATGCCACTGATCCTGAATACGGCCTTGTCTCCCTCTGAACGAGAAAAACGCATCAACCAGACCTTACGTCAAGTGGGTTTACTGCCAGATCATGCTAATTATTATCCACATATGCTCGCATCAGGACAAAAACAGCGGGTGGCTTTGGCACGAGCCCTAATATTGCAGCCACAAATCATTATTGCCGACGAAGCATTGGCTTCTCTTGATATGTCAATGCGCTCTCAGATAATCAATTTGATGCTCGAGTTACAGGAAACACACGGAATTTCATATATCTATGTGACACAACACCTCGGTATGATGAAACATATCAGTGATCAAATACTGGTCATGCATCAAGGTGAAGTTGTTGAACGTGGCAATACCGCTGAGGTTCTGGCGTCTCCACTGCATGAGATTACACGTAAATTGATAGCCAGCCATTTTGGTGAAGCGTTGTCTGCTGAAGCATGGCGTCAAGATATCACCTAATATTTTTATTGGATATCTTTTAATCACTGATCGGAACAGAATGGGAAACTCACCACATTTCTCTCCGGCGTGATAGAATCATCCCCGTTTATTCACAATAAATACCGCGGTCATGGGGGGATATTGATTATTTTTCCCATGACTTTTGGTGTTTGATCACAAAGATAATTTTGATCACAAAGAACAATAAGGATACTGCTATGGGTTTCATGACCGGCAAGCGCATTCTCATTACTGGCGTCGCCAGCAAACTGTCTATCGCTTATGGAATTGCCAAGGCAATGCACGATCAAGGTGCAGAGCTGGCTTTTACCTACCAAAATGACAAACTGAAACCTCGTGTCGAAGAATTCGCTGCATCACTGAATTCAACTATCGTTCTGCCCTGTGACGTAGCAGAAGATGAAAGTATCGACGCCTTGTTCGTTGAACTCGGTAAAGTCTGGCCTAAATTCGATGGTTTTGTTCACTCTATCGGTTTTGCACCAGCTGACCAACTTGATGGTGACTATGTTAATGCCGTCACCCGGGAAGGCTTCAAAATTGCACATGACATCAGCGCATACAGTTTCGTCGCCATGGCGAAAGCCTGCCGTGAAATGCTGAATCCTGGTTCAGCCCTCCTCACTTTAAGTTATCTAGGTGCCGAGCGTGCAATTCCTAACTATAACGTCATGGGGCTGGCGAAAGCCTCTCTGGAAGCGAATGTGCGTTATATGGCAAATGCAATGGGTGTAGAAGGTATTCGTGTTAATGGCATCTCTGCCGGCCCGATCCGCACTCTGGCGGCCTCTGGTATCAAAGACTTCCGTAAAATGCTGGCTCACTGTGAAGCAGTTACCCCTATTCGCCGCACGGTAACAACAGAAGATGTCGGTAATGCGGCTGCTTTCTTATGTTCAGATCTGGCGGGTGGTGTGACCGGTGAGATTTTGCATGTTGACGGTGGTTTCAGCATTGCTGCCATGAATGAATTAGAGTTAAAGTAACAAATCGTTAATTTTTGCAGATGGTCTCATTCATAAAATAAGAATGAGGCCGTCTCTTTCCTATCCACTCTCTCTTCTACTTCTTGTTTTGCGTGTGATATCGGCTACATTCATATTCTCCCTGTCTCACTTTGTGCTTGCTTCCAGTAATACACTATATTGCTCTGGGTCAACATGACCGGAAGCCTATTTTTCGCCGATAATGTCTTATGTCAGTCTATTTTCACCGCATGAAACTGATGCTCTGGAGTCACCATTTTATCTTGCGCGGCAACTATCTGTAGCTCATATTCTTCACTCTTTTGTGTTTCTAACATCACTTCGTAAACGGCAGCTGAGACATGCTCTAAAGCGGCCTGCAATGCTTCATCTGTTAAAGATGGATTTTTCAATAAATTGACGAGGAATAACCCACTTGTTAAGTCACCCACCCCAACCGGCTGACGTGCTCCTGTATCAATTAACGGGCGACTGACATGCCAACTATGTTCTTTCGTTACCAAAAGCATTTCAAAACTATTTTTCTGATAACCTGCGCGACTTAAGTGCTTAACTAATACAATGTCAGGGCCTTTTTCACATAATTCACGCGCCGCGGATATCGCGTGTTCCACACTGCCAATTTTCCGCATAGTCAGTGTTTCAAGTTCCAATAGATTTGGTGAAATAATATCACTGACAGGTAAGACTTTCTCACAGAAGAATTCCGCAACACCTGGCGCAACGATGCATCCTTTTTCTGGATGTCCCATCACGGGATCACAGAAATACCATGCGTCAGGATTGGCTTTTTTAACCTGCTCCACAATATTAAGGATATAATTTCCTTGTTCTGCGGAACCAATATAACCACTCAGAACGGCATGACAGGATGCCAATTTATTTATTTCACCAATTCCCTGCACAATGTCAGCCAAGTGTTCAGGTGGCATAACACAACCACGCCATTGAGGATATTGTGTATGATTTGAGAATTGAACGGTATTTAATGCCCATACATTTACTCCCATCCGGCGCATTGGAAAAACAGCCGCACTATTTCCAGCATGACCAAAGACAACATGAGACTGAATTGAAAGAACATTGTTCATGATAAAACCTAATTTATTCTTCTTCATTGATGAATATACCCAATCAACATCGTATGCTTTATTTCCTCTCGCCACGCGCGGGAAAATAGATCCATCTTAAAGTGCGATAGGTATAAATGATATTGACAAAAATGTCAGATACATAAAGGGCAACATTATCGTTGCCCTTTATAATAAAATTAATTCAAGACTTCCAGTTGATTAGGCAATAGTGCTTCTTACCACGGCGTAATAAACTATAAAGCCCAAACAGGCGATCACGCTCTGTAAATACATACATAGGTTCGGACTGTTTTTCACCATTGATGGACACTGCATTAGAACTGATCATTGTACGCGCCTGCCCACGGGAAGGAACGAATCCCGCCGTCACCAGGGCTTGTTGTAAATCAGCTTCTTTTTCAAGTTCAATGGCTGGCATACCATCTTGGGCTAATTGGGCAAAATCATCTTCGGTCAAATCAGCAATCGCGCCAGAGAATAAGCTGTCAGTGATACGCTTCGCCGCCGCTAAACCAGCTTCGCCATGCACCATCCCAGTCACTTGTTCGGCCAAAACATATTGAGCACGTGGCGCTTTACCGCTAGTTTTATCTTCTTCTTCCAACGCATTAATGTCTTCAATGCTCATGAAAGTGAAGAATTTCAGGAAACGGTAAACATCGGCATCTGCGGTATTAATCCAGAATTGATAAAATTTGTACGGGCTGGTTTTCTTCGGATCCAACCAAACGGCACCGCCTTCTGTTTTACCAAATTTAGTGCCATCGGATTTAGTGATCAAAGGTACTGTCATGCCAAACACTTGTTTCTGATGCAAACGACGAGTCAAATCAATACCTGACGTAATATTGCCCCATTGGTCTGAACCCCCAATCTGCAATTCAACACCGTATGTGCCATTCAGGTTTGCAAAATCATATGACTGCAACAGGTTGTAAGAAAACTCTGTATACGAAATACCCACATCATCACGGTTAAGACGCTGTTTTACGGCTTCTTTATTAATCATCTGGTTGACAGAAAAGTGCTTACCGATATCACGCAGGAAAGTCAGCACATCCATTTTACCAAACCACTCGTAGTTATTGGCTAATTCTGCACCATTTTCACCTGCAAAACTCAGGAAGGGAGAAACCTGGTTGCGGATCTTCTCAACCCACTCTTTGACAGTTTCTTCTGTGTTTAATTTGCGTTCAGTCGCTTTAAAACTAGGATCGCCAATCAAACCCGTCGCGCCACCAACCAATGCAATCGGTTTATGCCCAGCAAGTTGAAATCGTTTTAAACACAGCAAAGGAACCAGATGGCCCAAATGCAAGCTGTCAGCGGTAGGATCAAAGCCGCAATAGAGAGAGATCGGACCTTGCGCCAGCCTCTCCACTAACGCCGCTTCATACGTTACCTGGGCAACAAGGCCCCGCTCTTGCAGTTGTTTAATCAGGTTATTGCTAGACATTAATGTCTCCATCGGTTTGTATTCTTCACCTATCAACCCCCTGTACAAAATTGCACCTTTGTGGAATACGCTACAATTTGACATCCATCAGGGGGGATAAGTATCTCGTTATAAATCAAGTGCTATAGCATAAAACGCCCGTCATATAAGTGCTAGTGTTAAAAATGGGAATCTCCCTATTACCTTACAAATCACAGCTTTATTATTAAGGCGCCAATCGGTCAACATGCCATTTATCCCCTTCGCGCCGATACAAAAAGCGATCATGAAGACGATTAGCCCCACCCTGCCAGAATTCGACTGAATCAAATTCGACCTTGAACCCGCCCCAGAAACTCGGAAGAGGAATCTCACCATTCTGAAACTTCTGTTTCAATTCCAAAAATTTCCCCTCCAAAATACTTCTGGCAGAAATCTTTGAAGATTGTTGAGAAGCCCAGGCCGCAATTTGGCTATCTCTTGGGCGACTATGAAAATACTTCATAACCTCAAGCGGAGACAGGCGTTCAGCTTTACCAAGAAAGCTGACTTGCCGTTCTAACTGATACCACGGGAAATGGAGACTAATCCGGTTATTCTGAGCCAGATGTTTTGCCTTACGACTGCCAAGATTGGTATAAAATACCAAATTATGGGTATCAAAATGTTTTAACAAAACAATGCGCTGATAAGGTTGCCCGTGCTCATCGACTGTCGCAATACACATTGCGGTTGGATCGCTGAGTTTCGCTTCACAAACCTGTTTTAACCAACGTTCAAACAGCGCAATGGGTTCTTCAGTAAGATCTTTTCGCCTCAACCCGCCACGCACATATTCGCGACGAAGTTCAGCAATAGTTGTTTCATTATTTTCTGACATTTCTCACCCTCAATTTCCTAATGTGTAATCCATTATCTGACAATCGGATAAATTGCCCCTAAAATCGTTTCTCTATCCGCACCGGTTACGGAGGGTAAATTACCCGACAACCCGGACATTGTGCGGAATGCCAACCAAGCAAATGCCAACGCTTCCATATCATCACCACTCAAACCATATTTATCCGTCGGCGCGACTTCAGTTCCCAGTAATAAAGCGGATAGCCGATGCATCACCAATGGGTTCCTGGCTCCACCACCACATACCAGCAGCCGATCACATCCGCCACTGAGGATAACTTGCTGAGCAATGCTCGCTGCCGTGAGTTCAGCCAGTGTTGCTTGAACATCCACAGGAGCAATGTCAGAAAATTCAGCTAACTGTTTTTCCAACCATGCCATATTAAAGTATTCACGTCCTGTACTCTTCGGTGCAGTACGTGCGAAATAGGGATCAGAAAGCATTTTTTGGAGTAAAGATTCGTTGACAGTCCCTTGACTGGCCCAGCGTGCATCTTTGTCGTAAGGTAACTGCTTATGCCGCCATGTCCAGGCATCCATCAGCATATTCCCCGGACCGGTGTCATACCCTTTAACGGCTGAATCAGGCAGAAGCGCCGAGATATTTGCGATTCCACCCATGTTTAAAATAATGCGCCTTTCCGTCGGATGCCCCAATACCGCCATATGGAATGCCGGCACCAAAGGCGCACCCTGACCACCATAAGCCATGTCACGCCGTCTAAAATCACCCACTGTTGTAATATCAGTCAATGCCGCTACACGATTATTATCACCGATTTGCATCGTAAACGGTTTCTCACCGTCCGGCTCATGCCATACCGTCTGCCCATGACATCCGATTGCTGTAATCGCACTGGCTGTCAACGCAGCTTTATTCAACAATCCCTGAACAGCCTCCGCAAAAAGCGTGCCAAGTTCATGGTCAAGTCGCCCGACTATGGATAACGTTGTCTGTTGACCTTGACATATAGAAAGCAATTTTTGCTTAAGCTCTTGTGGGAAGGGATGACAGTAACTCAGTTGTTGAGTCACTGTTTTATCTCTAATCTCTGCCAACACAACATCAACCCCATCCATGCTGGTGCCCGACATCACACCAATATAACGTCCTGAATGCATAAACATTCCTCTATTAATAATGGATTACATTTAATCAAACATGAACTATAAAACACATTTATTCGAACCCGATATGTGTAATGATTATTATCAGTGACAAAATCTGAGTTTTGGAAAGCTCTTCACAAAACATGCTAAACTTTTGTTCAGGAATTATTTTTTTCAGCATTCATTATGAGCATTTATTTTATAGGTGGATAGGTATCATTAGTGGCTGGCAAAGTTATCAGTTCTGCTGTTAACAATAAATCGTATTCGCTGCTAACAATAGTAGCTGAATGCTTGATGATAGGTTTATTATCAAGTTCCCTATCAGGTCTTAAAATTAGGAGTAACTATGTTTAAACGTTTCCTGGTTGGTGCAGTTGTAGTGACCACTTTGTCCGGTTGTGCGGATATGGGTGCACTTTCTAGTGATACTTATTCTATTGACCAGGCCAAACAGGCTCAGGATGTCACCTATGGCACCATTATCTCTGTACGTCCCATCACGATTAAAGGCAGACAAGCCGGGGACCCGAATGTCCTGGGTCTCATTGGCGGGGCTGTTTTAGGTGGGCTATTAGGGAATACGGTTGGTGGCGGATCGGGTCAAAAACTCGCCACAGCTGCGGGTGCGATTGCCGGTGGTTTGACGGGTCAAAAAATCGAAGGGGCGATGGACCAGGCGAAAGGGATTGAATTAAGTATTCGTACGGACAGTGGAAAAAACATCGTTGTAGTCCAAAAATTGGACAACACTGTCTTCAGCAGAGGACAACGCATCAAGATTGCAAACAGTGGAGAGTCTCTCACTGTTTCACCAATCTAAGATACGCAAATAATACCAAGATAAAAATCGCGGCTGACCAGTCCCAACATCTGGGCCGCGATTTTTTTATCGCCTAATTTTTATATGACTTGTTTATGTAATTGGTTAATATTTTTTTCAATTTTCTTTATTACGGAAGCAAGCAAAATTAACTCATCATGAGTAATTCCTTCCAAAATTTCTTTCCTTGTTAAATCAATAACACTATCCACTTCTTTGATAAACGTCTCCGATTCTCCGGTTAATTTGATTCTTTTTGCGCGTCGATCATTAGCACATGTATGACGTGTAATCAGTTTCTTTTCTTCTAATTGATCAAGCGTTCTCACCAAAGAAGGTTGTTCAATACCAATCGCTTTCGCTAGCTGTATCTGTGATTGCTCTGGTGGTAGCTGACTAATATTGTATAGAGTCACCCAATGTGTCTGAGTTAATTTCAACGGTTTCAAACGATGATCAATTAAAGCGCGCCAGACACGGACTAAACGTGCCAAATCGGATCCCAATGTCAATTCCAATTACCCCTCCTTATAATTAGAGACTCATATAACATCAATGAATTATTCAATCAGTTTATTCATATGAATAATGGATACGCGCCTTATACCATGCTTACATTAGTAAAGTCAGAAATCTCACTAATAACCTAATTAGTGTCGCGTTGGCTTATTACTCAATGTTGGCATCTTCGTTGCTCTAAAGAGCGAAGTTGTACGGCGCATCGAATAAAATTGCGCATTAATCCACCCAAGAGATAAACCGTATAAAATAATCACAAAACTAAACTATTGTAAGTTAAAATATCAACAAAAAAGCACAAGCTCTCAAAATATATACATATTCACACGGTGAAAGTTCTCTAAGAATAACCGCCATCCAAACACTAATCTATATATTTTTACATTAATATCATTTTTCTCTTACAAAAATTGATAATATTAGAATAAATAATATAAAAAACAATAAGATAACAAAACAGTTTCTTTATTGTTCAATCACTTATTGTTTGATAAGAAATTTTTACTGGAATCATTCCACCAGCTCATTGAAACAACATCTTAATATGACCTATGCCAAATAAAAGAGATAAAAAAACAAATGATGCACCATCTGTTATTGGTCATATTTTTTGCTTTTACGACCACTCTCAAATGGAATTCATATAATCGGCGTCTTTTTGATCAATTCAGCATAAAATTAAAATAGACCGGTTTATTTTGAAATAATATTTCTATCAATACCGTTTTCTCTCAACATTCTTAGGTATCTCAGATGACATAAGCGCAATATTTTTCTTTTTTCACTGTTGGATAATGTCATCCACGTAAACCGCTCTTCCCTGCTGCGATAACATCCTCGGCAAAAACCACGGGGATCCGATTCACAAATTCCCCGACAAGGATTTGGAATAGCAAAGAGTTCTAATTGTTCAGCCATCTCATCCTCCTGCCCTCAGATTGCCCTATTATTTCTATATGAAACTATTTATTTTGTTAACCAGTATAAACCTACCTCATTAAATTTCAAAACAAAATAATAACATCAATTAACCAAATAACAACACTGGCAGCATTTAATCAATAAACGGGCAATTTGAATTATTTTATCTATACACGTTATAGTTAACCGACATAGGCAGAGATGTGAGCAACGCTTTTCAATGAAAGCGATGCGTCTCCATCAAACGATAAAGATCAAGAGGTAATCATGCGTTTACTCCATACGATGATCCGTGTTGGCAACATGCAGCGTTCGATCGATTTTTATACGCAAATAATGGGTATGCGTCTACTTCGCACCAGTGAAAATCCAGAGTATAAGTATTCCCTTGCGTTTGTTGGGTATAGCGATGAAAGTCAAGGCGCAGTAATTGAACTCACCTACAATTGGGGCGTTGAAAACTACGAAATGGGCACGGCATTCGGGCATATCGCTTTAGGCGTTGATGATGTTGCAGCGACGTGTGAACGAATCAGACTTGCCGGAGGCAATGTCATCCGCGAAGCAGGGCCGGTTAAAGGGGGAACAACGGTCATTGCTTTCGTTGAAGATCCGGATGGCTATAAGATTGAACTTATCGAAAATGCCAGCGCCAGCCAGGCATTAGGCCACTAACGCTGGAAACAGAGACCAAATTATAGCCAGACGTTATTCATACAAAAACACAAGGGCATCGATCATTGCCCTTTATTATCCGCATTACTTCTGCAAGACATGGCAAATTTTGCCATAATACCCGCTATTCTAGAATGAAAACAGAATCCTGAAGAAAATCAGATGGCTAATCAAAACGATCTAAATATGTTAAGTGGGCGCTTTCGTGGCTACTATCCCGTTGTCATTGATGTCGAAACCGCCGGTTTTAATGCGCGGACTGACGCTTTACTTGAAATTGCGGCAATTACGTTAAAAATGGACGATAAAGGTTGGTTATCCCCTGCTGATACACTGCATTTCCATATTGAGCCTTTTGAAGGCGCTAACCTTGATCCTGCTGCTCTCGCGTTCACTGGCATTGATCCCACCAATCCTTTGCGGGGTGCCGTCAGTGAATACACGGCCTTGCATGCTATTTTCAAAATGATCCGTAATGGGATGAAAAGTGCGAATTGCCACCGCGCCATTATGGTCGCCCATAATGCTAATTTTGATCATAATTTTGTCATGGCGGCGACTGAACGTGCCAGTTTAAAACGCAATCCATTCCATCCGTTCGCGACTTTTGATACGGCTGCACTCAGTGGATTGGTTCTTGGTCAGACCATCCTAGCCAAAGCCTGCATCACCGCCGAAATTCCGTTTGACAGCAATCAGGCACATAGTGCCCTTTATGATACTGATCGAACAGCTTTACTTTTCTGCGAACTCGTCAATCGCTGGAAACGGTTAGGCGGGTGGCCACTCCCTTCCACAGAACCAGCCAGTGGCGAAGCTTAAAAAGCAAATCTCATATCAATTAATGTCATACCAGCAATAAGCCCCATCCCTGTAAAAAGGATGGGGCTATGGCAGGTTTTCATCATTCAAATGAATGATTGCTTTTTATTCTTGCTCACGATATTTATCCGCCGTCTCTTTGATCAGCGTTTGTAATTCACCGCGCTGATACATTTCAACAAGAATGTCACACCCACCGACCAATTCACCATCCATCCAAAGCTGAGGAAAAGTCGGCCAATTTGCATACTTAGGCAATTGAGCACGGATATCTGGGTTTTGCAGGATATCCACATAAGCAAAACGCTCACCACAAGCAGATAAAACCTGCACTGCCTGGGCCGAGAAACCGCAACTTGGTAGTTTAGGAGAACCTTTCATATACAGTAGAATGGGGTTTTCTCTGATCTGGCGTTCAATTTTTTCGATGACTGCCGCAACTGTTGTATCAGTAACCGTATTAGTATTCATATTAATATTTGTCATTTTTGCTTCCTTAAAACTGCAAGCGTTATTTATCAGCATCAGATAAAGATTGATTCAGAATACCATTTTCCACGCTAATTTTTCTACCGTGAACTTCACACGGCAAATTTTTGCCATGATCTGCGACAAATGACTTGGATATTTTCATGCCAACTGACTGTATTCAATCGATGTTACAGCTCAGTTCTGCGTCAGTTCGTCACGTAGTGACATCTTTTCTCCTGTTATTTAGTCGAAAAGTTGTTAAGATAATGATCAAATAAAAATACGATAATAAGTCTAAATTTGCCCGGCTCATGATTGCTCGTTTATCAGTCATGGTTTGCTGAGCCAAAAACCCAAGATTAAAAAGGAGCATGCAATGTCTTTTGAATTACCCGCATTACCTTATGCCAAAGATGCCCTGGAACCACACATTTCTGTAGAGACTCTGGAATATCACCACGGCAAACATCACAACGCTTATGTTGTCAACCTGAATAACCTGATTAAAGAGACTGAATTTGCCGGGAAATCCCTGGAAGAGATCATCAAGACATCCGAAGGTGGTATCTTCAATAATGCTGCGCAAATTTGGAACCACACTTTCTACTGGCATAGTCTATCACCAAATGGTGGCGGCGAACCAAGTGGGAAAGTGGCAGATGCTATCAATCATGCTTTTGGTTCTTTTGCCGAGTTTAAACAGCAGTTCACTGATGCCGCTCTGAAAAACTTTGGTTCTGGTTGGACTTGGTTAGTCAAAAAAACGGATGGCACTTTGGCTATCGTTAACACATCTAATGCCGCAACCCCATTGACGAGTAATGATAAACCTGTGCTGACCGTTGATGTCTGGGAGCACGCATATTACATCGATTACCGGAATGCACGGCCTCAATATCTGGAGCACTTCTGGGCATTGGTTAACTGGAAATTTGTTGAAGAAAACTTAGCTTAATTAAGCTTAGTGTTCACGCCAGTTTGAAATAACAAGGGCGGTTTTCTTTCATTTACTGAGTAACGCATACTGAAAGACCGCCCTTAAAGTCACAGATCATTAAAATAATGAGCGTGACAAATTCGTCTTTTAGATCTTTGATCAAATCAGGCAGAGGCTTCCCAGAAACACAATCATGATTAATGCGCTACCGGCCGCCAACAATCCCAACTTCAGATCTGTACTCATAGAATATCCTCTGTATAAAATTAAGACCCCCTAACACCCTAAATTTTAAGTGGTCATTCACCGTTTTACCTAAAAAGCAGACTGCAATATTTCATTCATACTCTTTATAGCATCGATTATTACTTCCACTTTTGAGCTAGATCAGACAAAATTCACGGTTCATCGCTAACTTATTGCCAACCATCACCCTATATATAAATATGTTGGCAATTGATTAACAAATATCTATACCTGATAAATTTCAAGTTACAGGGGAATGCTAGCTAATGCAGTCAACCAAACGGAAATTTGAAAGATAAAGGGTGTACAAATTTAGACCATAAGGTCAGGAGTTCTTTTTATCATGGCAACGATCAAAGATGTGGCCAAACACGCTGGTGTTTCAACCACAACCGTATCCCATGTTATCAATAAAACCCGTTTCGTCGCCGAAGATACCAAAGCTGCTGTTTGGGCGGCTATTAAGGAACTGAATTATTCGCCCAGTGCTGTTGCCCGTAGTTTAAAAGTCAACCACACCAAATCGATCGGGTTACTGGCCACATCCAGTGAGGCACCTTATTTTGCTGAGATCATAGAATCGGTTGAAAATAGCTGCTATAGCAAAGGCTATACACTGATTTTATGTAATTCTCATAACAACCTTGATAAACAAAAAGCCTATCTCGCAATGCTGGCACAAAAGCGCGTCGATGGTTTGCTGGTCATGTGTTCAGAATACCCTGAACAACTTTTAGGTATGCTAGAAGACTATCGTAATATTCCGATGGTGGTTATGGATTGGGGAGAGTCCAAAGGGGATTTCACCGATGCAATTATTGATAACGCCTTTCACGGTGGTTACCTGGCTGGCCGTTATCTTATTGAACGTGGCCACCGTGAAATTGCCTCCATTTCCGGACCGTTAGCCAGGAATACCGGAGGGGGACGCCACCACGGTTTTCTCAAGGCATTGAAAGAGGCCAACATTGCTATTCGAGATGAGTGGATTGTTCAAGGTGATTTTGAACCTGAATCCGGTTATCAGGCCATGTATAAGATCCTTAATCAGAAACATCGCCCAACCGCCGTTTTCTGTGGCGGCGACGTGATGGCAATGGGCGCAATTTGTGCTGCCGATGAGTTAGGATTGCGCGTTCCGCAAGACATTTCAATTATCGGTTACGACAATATTCGTAATGCCCGCTATTTCACGCCAGCATTAACAACCATTCATCAACCCAAAGAACGTTTAGGGCAAATGGCATTTTCGATGTTATTGGACAGAATCGTCAATAAACGTGAGGATGCACAAACTATCGAAGTCCATCCACGCCTCGTTGAACGACGCTCGGTGGCGGATGGACCTTTTATCGATTATCGCCGCTGACAGTTAACTTTCTTGCAGCCATTCAGCATTCAGCGTATTGCTATCCCCCAGGTAATCGAGTAACCAGCTTAATGCCGGAGAATGGCTTTTTTGCAACCATGTCAAGCAGCATGGACTATCAGGCAATGGTTGTTCAAGTTCGAGTGTCGTCAGCTTGCCCTTACGGATCAGCGGTAACGCCCGATGCTTGGGAACCATTCCTACACACAGTCCATCCATGAGGCAACTCAGCCCTGCATCCCAATCCGGAACAATCAACCTCCGTTGATTATCTAAAGCCCATGTATTACGTTTAGGCAAGCTGCGCGAAGTATCCTCAAGGCATAAACTGGGATAAGGCCGCATTTGATCATCATTCAATTTTCCGGATATTGCCGCCAATTCATGGCCGGGGCTGACAACGCACAGCCATGGCATGAATCCCATATCCCTGAAGCTATAGCGTTCCCCGACAGGAGAGGCTCGAGTTGCCCCTATAGCAACATCCACGCGTTCATCAACCAACGCATCCCATACCCCATTAAACACTTCAGGATAGATGAATAATTCAATATCTGGGAAATGGCGGTAGAAATCCAAAATTAGCCGAAGCGTCCGCTCTGGTTTGACAACCTGATCAACCGCAATACTGAATTGCCCCCGCCAGCCATTGGCAACTTGTTGGCACTGATGTCGGGTGTGATTCATTTTTTTGATAACAGAACGAGCTTCTTTGATAAAAATAGCCCCTGCTTCCGTGAGTTCAACATCCCGGTGACGACGTTCAAACAGTGATACTGCCAACCATTCTTCAAGCTGCTTTACCGTATAACTCACAGCAGAAGGCACGCGGTGAAGTTCTGATGCAGCCGCACTGAAACTTCCTGTTCTGGCAACAGCATTAATAACTTCCAGAGAGTATTCAGACCACATATATTTTCCTTTCAAATTTTTTCACGACATGATGCAAATATTACCGTTTCACAAGTAAAAATCATGCCATATAAAATAAGCTGAATATTTTTTTATCAACGACCACATCAAGTTGTTAATACAATGAATACACATAAAAACGCTATTCCATTCATGTTTTATCTCGCAGGTCTGAGTATGCTCGGTTACCTGGCCATCGATATGTATCTGCCCGCTTTTGATGCAATGAAAGAAGAATTGGGGACATCAACAAATGCCATTAGTGCAAGTCTCAGCATTTTTCTGGCCGGGTTTGCTTTTGCCCAGCTTTTATGGGGGCAATTGTCTGACCGCTTAGGTCGAAAGCCTGTTCTTATTATCGGACTCTCTCTGTTTTCCATTAGTTGTTTAGCTATGCTGTGGATTACTGATCCTATTCAGTTGCTTATCTTGAGATTTATGCAAGCGGTTGGGGTTTGTTCTGCGGCGGTTACCTGGCAGGCACTGGTCGTCGATAGATATGATGCAGAACAGACCAAACGTGTTTTTGCCATGATCATGCCTCTGGTTGCTCTTTCTCCGGCCCTTGCCCCTTTATTGGGAGCCTGGTTATTGACCCACAGCGGCTGGAGGATCATTTTCTTTGTTTTAATGATCGTGACACTGTTACTGCTGATACCGACATTTTTCCTGACGAGTAAGCATACGAATATTGAATCCAGAACTGAGACCAAAACAGTTTCTTTCTTTACGTTACTCGCTTCCCCGGTTTTCAGCGGAAATGTCTTGATCTATGCATCTTGCAGCGCCGGTTTTTTTGCCTGGCTAACGGGTTCACCAACCATTCTGAATAGTATGGGTTATAACGCCACCGATATTGGTCTAAGTTATATCCCCCAGACGCTGGCATTTATGATTGGTGGATATGGTTGCCGTCTCTTATTGGAAAAAGTGAAAAGTGAAACCGTATTCCCACTTTTGCTGATAGGCTATGCGGTAAGCATGACGAGTATTTACCTGATTTCTCTATCCAGCGCACCTTCATTTATCGCTATTCTTATTCCTTTTTGTGTAATGGCTGCCATGAATGGCGCATCTTATCCCATTGCCGTGGCAAATGCGCTGTCTGTGTACCCAAAGAGTAGTGGTAAAGCAGCTGCATTACAAAATGCGCTACAATTGGGATTATGTTTTGTCGCAAGTATCGTTGTTTCTCTATTTATGGAATACCCTCTTTTATCAACAGCAACCGTCATGGCATTGACTTCTGTTCCAATGGCGGTGGGTTATTGGTTACAAAAAAACAGATAAAAACCATTGGGTAGAAGCTCAATAATTTCCAAATAAATAATTACTAAAAGCATTAATATCTAAAGGTTACATTATTCCTGTAACCTTTAGTTGATTGTTTAAATATTATTTTACTCATATACTCGTATACTCATGAAGACTCAATTATTCTAATAACTTGGCATTTTAGGTTATTCATAACGCTGAATCTCTATCTAATTTCAGGATTAATAAGATATATATGATTTTTATTTCCAAATAAATTTGGATAGGTTTAATATAATAAAAATCATCAACAAATGACACTGAAGAATTCCATCACAAAAATGTTGGAGAGTTTGGAGAGTATATGAGTTCATCTTTCATTGAAGACAAAAAGTCAATCACCGATTCTTGGCACCGAATCGCTTATGAATTACTTCAGGAAGCTGATATCGAGATCAACGGCAGTCGTCCTTTTGATATAAGCATTAAAAATCCCAATTTTTATAAGCGTGTATTGAAAGAGGGTTCTCTGGGCTTGGGTGAGAGTTATATGGATGGCTGGTGGGAATGTGATCGCCTTGATATTTTCTTTTATAAAATATTACGGGCAGATCTGGAACATCGTATACCGCAAAATGCCAGAGATATTTTCAGAATAATTATTTCTCGTATGTTTAATTTACAGTCACCCAAACGGGCCTGGATTGTCGGTAAGGAACATTATAATTTAGGCAATGACCTTTTTACCCGGATGCTTGATCCTCATATGCAGTATTCTTGCGGTTATTGGAAAGAGGCCAATACACTAGAAGAAGCACAATCCCATAAGCTCCGTCTGATTTGCGAAAAACTCCAATTATCCCCTGGTATGACTTTATTGGATATCGGTTGTGGGTGGGGAGGATTAGCCGCTTATGCAGCAAAAAATTACGGTGTCTCGGTTACAGGGGTAACGATTTCAGCCGAGCAGCAAAAATATGCACAGGAACATTGCAAAGATCTCGATGTCAAAATTATCCTTGAAGATTACCGAGACCTTAACCTTCAGTTTGATCGTATCGTCTCTGTTGGTATGTTTGAGCACGTCGGTCCGAAAAATTATGACCATTACTTCAATATTGTGAAAAAAAATCTGACTCCTGATGGGCTATTCCTGCTCCATACCATCGGTTCCAATATTGATAAACTCGGCGCTGATGCCTGGATCAGTAAATATATTTTCCCGAATGGCTGCTTACCATCCATCCCTAAAATTGCCAAAGCAACCAATGGAAAGTTTATCATGGAAGACTGGCACAATTTTGGCGCAGATTATGACCGAACTCTCATGGTATGGTATGAGCGATTTATTGCCACCTGGCCTGAAATAAAAGATAACTACAGCCCGCGCTTCAAGCGAATGTTCAGCTATTACCTTAATGCCTGCGCAGGCGCATTCCGCGCAAGAGACATTCAGCTATGGCAGATAGTGTTCAGTCCACGAGGCATTGAGAAAGGATTAAGAGTTCCTAGATGAGGGACGTTCTTTTCGAAATAACGCTTCCGTTTAGCGGGAAAATGACAGAAATATTATTTCTGTATTTTCCCCATTCTATAAAAATTAGGTTTTTGTCAACGTGACAGTGTAATCTGGAAACACGTTTTGACTCTTCTTATTGCTTTTGAGCTTGTAACATTAATTTTTCCTGCTCTTTCTGGATCATAACCCGTTCAACGGTATCTACAACCGATTGAGTTTGTGGATCAATTTCAATATTAACTTTTTCTCCCAATCGTTTTTTGCCCAGGGTTGTGCGCGCCAATGTTTCCGGAATCAAATGAACACTGAAACGATTATTGACAACATCACCAATGGTCAGACTGATCCCATCAATACCAATAAATCCTTTGTGCAAGATATATTTCATCAATGACTTATCGTGAATTCGGAACCATATTTCATGGTTATTCTCCGAAGTAAATATTTTGGCAATTTCTGCGGTAGTCATGATATGACCGGACATCAAATGTCCGCCAATTTCATCACCAAATTTAGCCGCTCTTTCCAGATTGACTAAATCACCGGTTTTAAGTTCACCAAGGTTGGTTAGACGCAACGTTTCTTTCATTAAATCAAAGCTGATGAGGTCACCATCAATTTTAGTCACAGTCAGACAACAACCATTGTGGGAAACAGAAGCACCTGTCTCTATGCCGGATAATAATTCGGCCGGAAATTTAACAACATGAGTCCGAAAGTGCGTTTTTTCATCAATGGCAACTATCGGCGCTTTTCCCTGAACGATACCTGTAAACATGGTAACCTCTTAAATTATGTCATCTAACGGATTAGACCCACTCACTATGTTTAAACACAATGCTGTTTAACACACGATGCTAATTGAAAATTCTCCGGTTGAGTTTAGTTTCAGTTGAGGATTGCTTCAATCATATTGTCCTATTTGTTGAGTATAATCATCGTACAATGATTGGATTAATAAAATGAGTTCTATACAATGTGAACGCTTATAAGCGACATATTTTTCATTAACATCGTTTGCTCGCACAAATATTTCTTTTTCTCATTCATTTTCAATCAAAAAGGTGTAGTACGTGCAGAAATATTTAAATGAAGCGCGTAGTTTGCTCGCTCTGGGGATCCCCGTTGTCATTGCACAATTTTCACAAACTGCGATGGGTTTCGTCGATACAGTCATGGCTGGTAAAGCCGGGGCTGTTGAGATGTCAGCCGTTGCCGTCGGTACATCAATCTGGCTGCCAACCATTTTGTTTGGTCATGGGTTATTGCTTGCCTTGACACCGATTGTGGCACATATGAATGGATCAGGTCAGAGAAAGAATGTTGCCAGTCAAATCCAACAAGGATTCTGGCTTGCCGCTTTCCTTTCTGTCCTGACTATTGCCGTATTGTATAACAGTCGATTTATTATCGAATCACAGCATAATATTGAGCCGGCCCTGGCACAAAAAGCCACCGATTTTATCCACGCCATTATGTGGGGAGCACCAGGCTATTTGTTCTATCTCGTCTTACGCGGCCAATGCGAGGGACTATCGAAAACAAAACCAGCAATGATCATTGGTGTTGCTGGATTACTGGTGAATATTCCCGTTAACTATATTTTTATTTACGGTAAATTTGGTGCGCCTGCATTAGGCGGTGTGGGGTGCGGGGTTGCAACCGCAACGGTTTATTGGGTGATGTTCCTGTTGCTGCTTGCATTCGTAAAATTCGCCCCTTCCCAAAAGGATATCCAGACATTCCACGCTTTTGCCGCACCCAAATGGCATATGCAAAAACGGATTGTGCAACTTGGTTTACCTATTGCTTTAGCGATGTTCTTTGAGGTTACGCTATTTGCGATTGTCTCATTGTTGGTTTCTCCACTCGGTGTCGTTGCCGTTGCCGGACATCAAATCGCACTCAACTTCAGCTCCATGATGTTTATGTTCCCGTTGTCACTGGGAATAGCAGCAACCATTCGGGTCGGCTATAACCTGGGCCAACAATCAATTGAAGGTGCTAAAATAGCTGCTTACACAAGCATTATTATTGGATTAATACTGGCAGGCATAACGGCGATGTTCACCGTACTGCTACGTGAACATATTGCATTTATGTACAACGATAATCCGGAAGTCGTTATTCTTGCCTCCCATTTGATGCTATTTGCTGCTATTTACCAGCTTTCTGATGCTGTTCAGGTCATTGGATCTGGCGTATTGCGGGGATACAAAGATACCCGTTCTATTTTCTATATCACGTTTATTGCTTATTGGCTATTAGGGTTGCCCAGTGGCTACATTCTCGCGTTAACTGATTATGTTACTGAACCGATGGGGCCACAGGGTTTCTGGATTGGCTTCATTATTGGCTTAACGGCATCGGCATTGATGATGGGTTACCGTATCCTATGGACACAAAAACAACCTGCTCATTATGTTCTGAAACGTTCTACTCATTAATTTACTGTCTTTCAGTATATTAAGTTATCAGCACCAAGGGGAAAAGCAGCAAATTCACACTAAACGATGCAATTGCGAGCAATTAAACGAGAATTTGCATTTTCTCCTTGCCAGAAAGCACATCGCCCGTTAATATTCAGCCCCGTTGTCAAACACGGAAATTTAAATTGCGTCCGTAGCTCAGTTGGTTAGAGCACCACCTTGACATGGTGGGGGTCGGTGGTTCGAGTCCACTCGGACGCACCAAATATCCGGTTGATAATAAATCTATTCTATGTGCGTCCGTAGCTCAGTTGGTTAGAGCACCACCTTGACATGGTGGGGGTCGGTGGTTCGAGTCCACTCGGACGCACCATTATTCTTTGATTCTTGCACTACTCTTCTATTCTTAAATTTCTCATCCTGGTAAGATTCCGATATAGTTTCACCTATAACACGGCTGAATCAGCACACTAAAAAAAACTTTTATTCTACTTGCGCAACAACTAACGAATTTCTTTAACATGAAGTAAGGTTATTTTTCTTTTCCGTATGTAAATCTTTTCAAGAACTATTTTTTTGATTCATTTCACAGAAATTAGTCTCTATAATACGCTTATGTCATAAGTTGAATGGTTTCAGCAAACTAATTTACCGAATCCAGAAAAAATTACAGATGATTAGTCGAACTCAATCCACAGGTCTGCACAAACCTGACTTCACACAGAAAAACCATTTGACGCTTTCTGCTCTCCATTTTCTATTGCTTATTATGTTGCGCAACGACAACACCGGTGATCCCAGCATAGATAAAATCAATGGTTGGCGGTTCCCTCTTTTAACCCACAAAAACCAGTAGATAGATTGTCATGAAAAAAACCAAAATTGTTTGTACTATCGGGCCAAAAACAGAATCCGAAGAAAAATTAACCGAATTGCTTAATGCGGGCATGAATGTGATGCGCCTGAACTTTTCTCACGGTGACTACGAAGAGCACGGTCAACGCATTAAAAACATTCGCGCAGTGGTCGCTAAAACCGGCAAAAAAGCCGCCATTTTACTAGATACTAAAGGCCCTGAAATCCGCACCATGAAACTGGAAGATGGCAATGATGTCTCCCTGACAGCTGGCCAGACTTTCACCTTTACAACCGATAAATCCGTTATTGGCAACCGAGATCGTGTCGCTGTGACTTATGCCGGATTACCAGACGATCTGAAATCAGGAAATACGGTATTAGTTGATGATGGTCTGATCGCCATGACGGTGAAAGACGTGACCGCGACTGAAGTCATCTGTGAAGTGTTGAACAATGGTGATTTAGGCGAAAACAAAGGGGTTAACCTGCCAAATGTTTCCATCAACTTACCCGCATTGGCCGAGAAAGATAAACAAGATTTGATCTTCGGTTGTGAGCAAGGTGTTGACTTCGTCGCGGCTTCTTTCATCCGTAAACGCGCTGATGTCCTGGAGATTCGTGAACACCTGAACGCTCATGGCGGCGGACATATCCAAATCATTTCCAAAATCGAAAACCAGGAAGGTCTGAATAACTTCGACGAAATTCTCGAAGCATCTGACGGTATCATGGTTGCCCGCGGTGATTTAGGGGTTGAAATCCCGGTAGAAGAAGTTATCTTCGCGCAAAAAATGATGATTGAAAAATGTAATACCGCTCGTAAGGTTGTGATCACAGCGACCCAAATGCTGGATTCAATGATCAAAAACCCACGCCCTACCCGTGCTGAAGCCGGTGACGTTGCCAACGCAATCTTAGACGGTACCGATGCGGTGATGCTTTCCGGTGAAAGTGCGAAAGGGAAATATCCGGTCGAAGCTGTCTCTATCATGGCGACTATCTGTGAACGTACCGATCGCGTTATGAGCAGCCGCATTGAAAACACCAAAACACAAAAACTACGTGTGACTGAAGCGGTCAGTCGTGGTGCGGTTGAAATTGCAGAAAAACTGGCCTCCCCCCTGATCGTCGTCGCAACTTACGGCGGTAAATCAGCAAGATCTATCCGTAAATATTTCCCTAATGCGCCAATTCTTGCTTTAACGACGAATGAAATCACCGCTCGTCAATTACTGTTAGTTAAAGGTGTTTCCACTCAGCTTGTTAAAGAAATCGCGTCTACCGATGATTTTTACCGTATCGGTAAAGCAGCGGCACTGGCAAGTGGTATGGCACACAAAGGGGATATTGTTGTGATGGTATCGGGTGCATTAGTACCCAGTGGTACAACAAATACCTCTTCAGTTCATGTCCTCTAAAACGAAATAAGTCAGCCACCAGCGCGGTCATCATTTTGAGCCGTGCTGGCAATCATAAAAAGAAGCACGCATTTTGTGCTATTCATGCGGGCTTCTTACCATCCAACAATACATCATTCATGGCGGGAATGAATAAGGCGCATGATCGTTCACACGCTTTTTTTGCTTATTATGCTAAAAAAGTAAATAGAATATACACCCTGTCACCTTTAGGGTTGGACTAGTTAAATCATCTATCAAAAATCATTTTATTGTTAATATACGAAATTTATTTTCTTTTTTTTAAGATAAATAATGATAGAATTTTTCCTATAGCAAAAAATTATTCTCTTTCTAAAATAGATTGTGTAATACTTAGATGGCTATTTGGAGATTAACTTAATCTAGAGGATAATGTGATGAATCGTACTAAAGTTGTATTTGGTGCAGTAATTCTAGCTTCTACTCTGTTAGCAGGCTGTTCAAGCGCAACTAAAGTTGAACAACTCGCCTCTCAGGTACAAACTCTCGGTTCTAAAGTTGACCAGTTGAGCAGTGACCTTAATTCGGTTCGTTCTGATGTACAGTCAGCTAAAGATGATGCGGCGCGGGCAAATCAGCGTCTTAATAACCAAGTTCGTTCATACAAGAAATAATCAGGTAAATAAAGAATAGCGTACAGTAGTACGCTATTCTTTTTGTTGCCCTACTTTCTGATTTGAGCCACCCTCTTAAGGTTCAGATTGATAAACCGGCGTTGGCTGGTGGAGTGGCGGCAATTTAGCCGGTTGAATGGTGGGCGCAACCTCTTTTTCTGTCATTTTATTTTCTTGTTGATGAGTGATAACCAAGCCAGTATTCACTTGTAATGGCATACCTGAGCGACGCATAATGGCCTGATCGACAAGTGCTTCATCGGTTCCACGATCTTCAATAAATTTCATCAAGCCTTCAGAACGTGGGATCGGTATCATTTGCGGATCATCGTTTTCTTTATTTGACAGAGGCTGATGCACTTCCACATAACGCTGACCATCGGGCTCGATTGCATATTTCACCGGTTCATTAATGATTTGAACCCGTGTCCCTCGCGGAACAGTTCGAAACAGACTCTCAATATCATCGGGTCGCAAACGAATACACCCTGAACTCACACGCATACCAATGCCAAAATTGGCATTGGTACCATGGATCAGGTATTCACCATGTCCGGCAGCCAAACGTAACGCAAAATCCCCCATAGGATTATCCGGGCCTGCGGGGACTACGGCGGGTAAAATAATACCTCTGCTTGCATAATCCCGACGAATATTCACGGTTGGTGTCCACGTCGGATGTTTAATCAATTGACTGACCGAGGTTGTCATGGTGGGTGTTTCTCGCCCAAGTTGACCTATTCCAATCGGATACACAACGACAACATCTTTTCCTTGAGGAAAATAGTAGAGTCGAAGTTCCGCCAGATTGACGATAATTCCCTGGCGAGGAGTATCTGGAAGCAGCATCTGTGACGGAATAATCAGCCGGGTTCCCGGGGTAGGTAAATAGGGATCAACGCCAGGATTAGCTTCCAACATCGCCAGTAAACCGATTTTGTATTTCGCTGCAATCGCTTCCAACGAAAGCCCACCATCGGGCACAATATATGTGGCATTTTCACCAATCAGACGACTGTTAGCAGGGGGCAATGGATATTCAATAGCATGGGCTGGATAAGTCATCCCACTGAGCAATAACATACTGCTCAAGAACATGCCGGTAAAAGTTGAAAATCGCTTCATATGCGCTTCCTGAAAAGAATACTTGAGTGTTGATGGTTAATTAATAGCCTACTTAGCCAAACTATGCTATCGCATTCATGGGGGCTACTTTTTTATACCAGAAATATTCTCCAACTGTCCCTGCCAGACACACACTGGCAGAGACAACAACACACAAAACAGTGACAATATTAAGATAAAACAGCCGTTGTCAGGCGGGATGTACAGCACAGTTGTTTTTGATCATTATAGATATCAATCTGCCAAACCTGATGTGAGCGGCCAAGATGGACAGGTTTACAGACCCCTTTGACAACGCCTTCGCGGACAGATTTAAGGTGATTAGCATTAATTTCCACACCGACCACTTTCTGTTCACCTTCAGAACACAGATAACCGGCAAATGAACCGAGTGTTTCAGCCAAAACGACGGATGCTCCCCCATGTAAGATCCCAAATGGTTGTTTAGTTCGTTGATCGACAGGCATGATACCTTCGATAAAATCATCACCAATTTGGGTAAATTCAATCCCTACATGTCTTACGATAGACCCCTCGTTGAATTGATTAAGGGCATCCAAATCGATATTACGCTTCCAAATCATAGCATTATCTCCAATAAGGCTTGTAATGGATGTTTAAGTTGTTTTCCTTCCATACGTTTCACTTGACTACGGCATGAATACCCGGTGCTCAGGCATTGTTCCAAAGACAAATTATTCAGTGTCGGTGCCCATGAAAGTTTGTAGATACCAACAGATTTCGCCAGATTTTTCTTTTCATGACCGTAGGTGCCTGCCATACCACAACATCCAACACTGACATGCGTTAATTGATGACCAAAATGTCGAAAGATCTCAGCCCACTGTTTACCGCTATTCGGTAATGCCGTCACTTCTGTACAGTGCCCCAATAAATACCAGTGATGCCCTGGCATGGAAATGTCACTGACATTTTCTTGTTCCCGCAAAATAGTCGTTAACCATTCATGGACTAATTGAACTGTAAAATTTCCCCTCTGTTTACCAAGAATATCGTTGTATTCATCCCGGTAACACAAAACCAGCGCAGGATCGACTCCAACCATAGGGATATTCAGACGTGCAATCCGATTCAGAAAATCGGCTGTTTTCCCTGCCGTTTTAGCAAACCGATGCAAAAATCCCTTAACATGCTGCGCTTTTCCATTGGGTGAAAATGGCAGTAACACCGGTTTATATCCCAATTTTTCAGCCAATTGCACAAAGTCCGTGACGACTTTTGCATCGTAATAACTTGTAAAAGGATCTTGAACGATAAGCATATGTTGGTCACGCTGAAGGGGGGACAAACCTTCCAACTGTTCCAGTGTGGTCCTGGCTGCATAATGACCAGCAAGCTGTCGTTGTAATGTCGGATAGGAGAGTAAAGGTAAATCAGCCATACCGAGGGTATGCTGGCTAATTGTTTGTACCCAAGGCTGTTTCAGGAAAAAATTAAAGAGCCGGGGGGCTTTTGCCATCAACGGCGTACTGTGCTCAACATTGGCGACAATATGATCGCGCAATGGTCGCAGGTAACGGCTGTGATACAGCGCTAAAAAACGAGAACGGAATGAAGGTACATCGATCTTGATTGGGCATTGTGTGGAACACGCTTTACAGGCTAAACAGCCCGACATCGCCTCTTTAACTTCATGTGAAAAATCATATTCACCTCGCCAGGCCTGCCAACTATTGCGTGTTTTTTCAATCAACCCCCGCAAACTTGGGCGCGCCTGATCCAGTCCCTGTTCCAATAACCGGGGTTCAACACCCTGCTCGGTCAAAAGCCGCAGCCATTCTCTCACTAAAGTCGCCCTGCCTTTGGGGGAGTGTATGCGATGCTGACTGATTTTCATGGATGGGCACATCGGGCTTCTGACATCAAAATTAAAACATAGCCCATTACCATTACATTCCATTGCCCCACGGAATGCGGTTCTGACATTAACCGGTATCGTGCGATCATAAGTTCCACGCTTGGCGGCATCCACGGTCATCATCGGTGCATCTAATCCCATAGGTGGACAAATTTTCCCTGGATTAAGCCGATTAAGTGGATCAAATGCCGCTTTTATCCGACGCAATTCATCATATAAGACTTCGCCGAAAAAAGCCGGGCTATACTCTGCCCGAAACCCCTTTCCGTGTTCCCCCCATAACAAACCCCCATATTTGGCGGTCAAATGAACAATGTCATCGGAAATCTGTTTCATCAATATTTCTTGTTGAGGATCACACATATCCAGCGCCGGGCGTACATGCAAAACACCCGCATCAACATGCCCAAACATGCCGTAATCCAGTTTGTGGCTATCCAACAACTGGCGAAATTCAGTAATATAATCAGCAAGATGCTGCGGAGGCACACAAGTATCTTCAACAAAGGGGATCGGTTTAGCAGAACCTTTGCTATTGCCTAATAATCCAACGGATTTTTTCCGCATGGCATAAATGCGCTCAATATCTATCAAATCGTGGCACGTCTGATAGCCAATAATGCCTGCCTGATTCTGTTCCATCAATTTGTCCAGGCGTAAACACAGCGTTTGCAACTGCTGATCAATTTTTTGCTCATCATTACCGCTGAACTCGACAATATTCAGGCCTTGCATATCCTTATCAGGAACATCAGTAATTAATTCTTTCACTGAATGCCAAATGATATCCTCACGTGCCAGATTAAGTACCTTAGAGTCTACCGTTTCAACGGAAAGCGCCTTAGCCTCCACTAGCAACGGGGCATTGCGCAGCGCAGAATCAAAAGAGTCATATTTGATATTTACCAAACGCCTGGCTTTAGGTAATGGTGTAATATCCAGCGTCGCTTCCGTAATAAAGGCCAGCGTCCCTTCCGACCCCGTCAAAATACGGGTGAGATCAAAAAACTGCATATCATCGCTGAATACATGGCGCAAATCGTATCCTGTCAGAAACCGATTCAGTTTAGGGAACTTCTCAATGATCAATTTCCGTTGTTCACGGCAACGTTCCAAGACCGTTTTATAAACACGACCGGTCGTACTCGCTTCCTGCGCAATCGATTCCGCCAATGCTGTGCTCATAGGACGGGTATCTAACATTTCCCCCCCTAATAAAACAGCTCGGACACCCAATACATGATCTGAGGTCTTACCATAAACCAGTGATCCCTGACCGGAAGCATCCGTATTGATCATACCGCCTAATGTGGCACGATTACTGGTTGACAGTTCTGGCGAGAAAAAATAGCCAAAGGGTTTTAGATATTGATTAAGTTGGTCTTTGATAACACCGGCTTCTACTCTAACCCACCCTTGTTCAGGGTTAATTTCCAGAATACGCTTCATATAACGGGACATATCCACGACAACCCCCTTATTAAGTGATTGTCCATTTGTCCCTGTTCCCCCACCCCGCGGAGCCAATGTCAGGGTTTTAAAACGTTCCTCTCCTGCTACCCTTGCTAACAACACAACATCGGCACTGGAGCGAGGAAATACAACGGCTTGTGGTAGCAATTGATAGATACTGTTATCTGTTGCCATCGTTAACCTATCGGCATAACTACTGGTCGTATCTCCGGTAAAACCCGCTTCTTTGAGTGCAGTCAAATAGTCCTGAGTCAGTTCACTGACATGGGGGGCTTTTAATATACGTGGGATCATTGGCTAATTGCCCCTTATTCTAATAAGTATCCACATTGCTTTATCTATAATACTATCTTAGATAGCACTACTCAGATAATTTTCAGGTTTCTGAGCAGGCAGGTTTTCAACCATATCACAATCTTCATCGATTTTGAGCAACCAATGAAGTAACGTTATATTGATTTACTCTGGAAACTGCCAACTGCCATTTTAATTACTAAGAGAAATAATTTCATGGAAAAATCGCAACCGCACCAAGATTTGCTCAAGCTGCTATTTGCACTATTTTTTATTTTATTGCTCATTACCACCAGCTTTTGGGTTTTAAGCCCCTTTATTTTGGGCTTTATTTGGGCAGGCATGGTGGTTATCGCAACCTGGCCATTATTGAAAAAATTACAGCAACGATTATGGGGAAAACGCTGGATGGCCGTTTCTGTCATGACATTGCTACTGGTCTTATTATTTGTGATCCCGATTGCATTACTTGTCAGCAGTTTATTGGAAAACAGCGCGCCATTGATTGCTTGGGCAAAATCACCTGCTTCTTTTCAACTGCCACAATTGGAATGGCTTAATAGGGTACCTGTTATTGGCGATAGCTTATCGCTTAAGTGGCAGGATTTAGTTGCTGATGGCAGTAACGCACTTCTCAATAAAATTCCGCCTTATATTGGAAAAGCCGCAACGTGGTTTTTTGCCCAAGCAGCCAATGCCGGACGCTTTCTTTTCCACCTGGTTCTCATGGTCATGTTCAGCATATTACTTTATTGGAAAGGCGAGCAGGTCATGCTGGGTATTCGCCATTTTGCTATCCGGCTGGCAGATAAACGGGGGGATGCCGTGGTGTTACTGGCCGCTCAATCCATCCGTGCTGTAGCTCTTGGTATCGTAGTCACCGCGTTGGTTCAGGCTATCGCAGGGGGGATCGGGCTGGCCATTGTGGGCATACCTTATCCGATGCTGTTGACCGTGCTGATGTTTGTCTGCTGTGTTGCCCAGCTTGGGCCTTTACTGGTACTCATTCCCTCTATCGCATGGCTTTATTGGACAGGAGAAACAACCTGGGGCACTATTTTGGTTATCTGGAGTCTGATACTGACCACAATGGATGGCGTTCTACGCCCTTTCTTAATTCGTCTTGGTGCCGATTTACCGATGGTATTAATTCTGACTGGTGTTATCGGCGGAATAATTTCACTGGGCGTTATTGGATTATTTATTGGGCCTGTTGTGCTGGCTGTTTCTTATAGCCTGCTATTGGCATGGATGGATGAAGTTCCTCACCCTAAAGATAAGAGCGTAGATATCGCACAACATTCCGAAAAAAACATTTAAGATAGTCAGATCACTGCACGGGAAAACCCTATTCCCGTGCAATTATCATACGGATAAATACACCATCCAGAATTCTCGCTAAAATACACTACTTTTTTGCAAAAAGATTAATGCGCATGTGAATATTGTTGCAAAAAAGTTATTTTTCTGCATTTTCTTTTCTGAATGCGATTTATTAAGAAGATTCTTAATGAATAAACTCATTTATTAAATTAACATTCATTTCATCGAAACAAATGTTTCCCAGTGTATTGCCTACTCAGGCTATAACGCCATAGTCTGAGTTCAATGAAGTAATATATATTGCTGTGTGTAGTCTTTGCCTGTCAGCCCATGATAGGCTTTTTTTTTATATTTATTTTTACTTTCTCTGTCATTAATCATCTGTACTAAAAAAGATCATTTAACCTATATTCCATGTGTATTCATATAGAATATAAAAGCCTGTAAGCAATTCTAACAGGCTTTTAAATTTAAATTCGATTAGTGATCTTCAGCTAAAGAAATCCACGTTTTCACGACAGTATCAGGGTTCAACGATAGGCTATCAATGCCTTCTTTCATTAACCATTCCGCAAAATCTTCATGATCAGAAGGACCTTGTCCACAAATACCCACATATTTCCCCTGACGCTTCGCCGCCTGAATAGCCATAGAAAGCAATTGTTTCACTGCATCATTGCGTTCGTCGAATAATTCGGATACCACACCAGAATCACGATCTAATCCCAAAGCCAATTGGGTCATATCATTCGAACCAATGGAAAAACCGTCAAAATACTCAAGGAATTGATCGGCCAATAACGCATTCGATGGAATTTCACACATCATGATAATTTTTAAGTTATTTTCACCACGTTTCAAGCCTTGAGAAGCCAACTCTGAGACAACCGCTTCAGCCTGAGCAACGGTGCGTACAAACGGGATCATGATTTCAACGTTAGTCAACCCCATCACATTACGTACTCGTTTAACCGCTTCACATTCCAACGCAAAACATTGACGGAAACTGTCAGAAACGTAACGCCCAGCACCACGGAAACCCAACATCGGGTTTTCTTCGTGAGGTTCATACTTCTCGCCACCAACCAGGTTCGCATACTCATTAGATTTAAAATCGGATAAGCGAACAATCACACGCTTAGGCCAGAAGGCGGCTGCCAGCGTTGCAATACCTTCGGTTAATTTCCCCACATAAAACTCAACAGGATCATCATAGCCAATCATCAATGAGTTAATCTGTTCTTGCAACTCAGGGGATTGCTCAGAGAAGTCGAGTAGCGCACGCGGATGCACACCAATCATGCGGTTAATGATAAACTCCAGTCGAGCCAGGCCAACGCCCTCATTTGGCAAACAGGCAAAATCAAATGCGCGATCAGGATTGCCCACATTCATCATGATCTTCACATCCAGTTCCGGCAATTGATCAATTTGGGAACTCTGAACGCTGAAATCCAATTTATTCTGATAAACATACCCCGTATCACCTTCCGAACAAGACACGGTGACTTGCTGGCTTTCTTGCAAACGTTCAGTCGCATCACCACAACCAACAACGGCAGGAATACCCAATTCACGAGCGATGATGGCAGCATGACAGGTACGTCCCCCCCGATTTGTCACAATGGCAGACGCTTTTTTCATGATCGGTTCCCAATCGGGATCAGTCATGTCAGTGACCAACACATCACCCGCTTGAATACGATCCATTTCACTGAGATTATGGATAACCTTGACGGCGCCAACTCCAATGCGATGCCCAATCGCCCGACCTTCCACCAAAACGTGCCCCTGCTCGTTAAGTTGGTAGCGTTCCATGACCTGCTGATTTGAACGAACCGTTTCAGGGCGAGCCTGCACAATATATAACTGGCCATTGTGTCCATCTTTCGCCCACTCGATATCCATCGGACGGCCATAATGTTTTTCGATTAATAGCGCCTGTCTGGCTAATTCTTCGACTTCATTGTCGGTCAGGGAGAAACGATGGCATAACTCATCTGGGACATCTTCCGTACGGACTTGCTTGCCATGTTCTTTGCTATCTGCATAGACCATCCGGATTTTTTTAGAGCCAAGGTTGCGGCGCACTATTGCAGGACGGTTATTTTTCAGCGTGGGTTTATGGACGTAAAATTCATCAGGGTTTACCGCTCCTTGTACGACCATCTCGCCCAGACCATAAGCGGATGTAATAAATACAACCTGATCAAAACCGGATTCTGTGTCAATTGTGAACATCACCCCGGATGACGCTAAATCAGAACGCACCATGCGCTGCACGCCCGCAGAAAGTGCAACACCGCGATGGTCATACCCCTGATGAACACGATAAGAAATCGCGCGATCATTAAACAATGATGCAAAGACATGTTTGATAGCGATCATCACCGCATTAATGCCTTGCACATTCAAGAAAGTTTCTTGCTGTCCAGCAAACGAGGCATCCGGCATATCTTCTGCTGTTGCAGAAGAGCGCACAGCGAAAGAGGCATCCGGCTCACCTTCAGACAATTGCAGGTAGGCATCACGAATATCTTTTTCAAGTTGGGCGGTAAATGGGGTATCAATCACCCACTGCCGAATCTGTGCGCCAGCTTTAGCTAATTGATTAACATCATCTACATTGGTTTCATCCAGCAATTGATAAATACGCTGGTTTACACCACTTTGTTCCAGAAAATCATTAAATGCCTGTGCCGTGGTAGCAAAACCATTGGGAACTGATACACCAAGTTCAGCCAAATTGGTAATCATCTCGCCAAGAGAGGCGTTTTTCCCCCCGACCCGATTAACGTCATTCATACCTAATTGGTTATACCAGAGCACATTGCTTGAGGTGAGGCCGCTATTGGACATGAGAAACTATCCTTTTTTATATTCGGAAGCACAAATCGGAAAATTGATGCTGTTCTTCACAGCAGAAAATAGCCTAACACATTGTGTTGCCAGATATAGAAAGGTGAATCGATCAACCCAACAATATTATTTTTTTACAGCTATCATCTGAAAAACTTGATACGCTGATACCGTTTGAGAGGAATACAATTAAAGAGATAAAGAAACTATGATAGATACACATCCCTCCCTCGTCCCCAAAGACCCTTTATTCGAACGCAACGTCTTTTTTATTTCTGACGGAACAGCAATTACAGCCGAAGTATTAGGTCACGCGGTACTATCCCAATTTCCCATTACCATCACTTCCTATACGCTACCTTTCGTGACAAACCAAACCAGAGCTGAAGAAATCAGGGATCAAATCAACGCGCTATATCAGCAAACCCGAATCAGACCATTAGTTTTTTATTCCATCATTTCAGAGGAGGTCAGACGTATTATTACCTGTAGCGAGGGATTCTGTCAGGATATTGTTCAAACCCTGGTGGCACCATTACAACAAGAAATCGGTTTAGAACCAAAGCCTGAATTACATCGGACTCACGGCTTATCTAAAAAGAACCTGGGGCAATATGATGCACGCATTGCTGCCATTGATTACGCCCTCGCCCATGATGATGGCATCTCATTACGCAACCTGGAACACGCTCACGTTATTATTCTCGGCGTATCCCGTTGTGGAAAAACACCCACCAGCCTCTATCTCGCCATGCAATTTGGTATTCAGGCGGCAAACTATCCTTTCACCTCGGACGATATGGATAATCTGCAATTACCCGCAGCATTAAAACCTTTTCAGCATAAATTATTTGGCCTAACGATCAGCCCTGAAAGGCTGGCAGCGATTCGTGAAGAGCGACGGGAAAATAGCCGTTATGCTTCATTACATCAATGCCGGATTGAAATTGCAGAAGTTGAGGCTTTATTCCGAAAAAATAAGATCAATTACCTGAATACGACCAATTATTCTGTCGAAGAAATTTCGACCAAAATTATTGACTGTATGGGACTGAAACGTCGTATGTTTTGACTACCAAATACCAGGGGTTTAGCAAAATTTATTCTCGACACTGTTTTGCACAAATATCATGATTCTCTGTTGAATTTGTTAGAAGTTGAGTTATTGTGATTTTCCGATCACACCAGACACCGTCTCAATGTGAAGTAGAATTCGAGAAAGTATATGTACAAAACAGATGAATTAAGAACCCACCGTATTGATCGTTTGATAACACCTACAGCACTTGCAAAACAATATCCTATATCAGATAAGCTATTGCAGAATGTGACCGGGTCACGAAAGCGGATTGAATCCATCCTGACAGGCCATGACCAACGTTTATTGGTCATTATTGGTCCCTGCTCCATTCATGATGTTGATGCCGCCCTTGATTATGCCGCCCATTTACGTGCTCTGCGCGCAAAATATCAACATAACCTAGAAATCGTCATGCGAACTTATTTCGAAAAACCGAGAACAGTGGTCGGCTGGAAAGGTTTGATTTCAGATCCCATGTTGGATGGATCTTGCCAGGTTAATAAAGGGATCTCCCTTGCCCGTAAGCTCTTGATTGATATTAATGCGTTAGGTGTTCCTACTGCTACAGAATTTCTGGATATGGTCACCGGTCAATATATTGCCGATTTAATTAGCTGGGGAGCAATTGGAGCCAGAACAACAGAGAGCCAGATTCACCGGGAAATGGCTTCGGCCTTGTCATGTCCTGTTGGTTTTAAAAATGGAACGGATGGCAATACGCTCATCGCTATTGACGCCATACGGGCAGCTCGCGCTAAGCATACTTTTTTATCCCCGGATAAAAATGGCCAGATGACTATCTATCAGACCCACGGAAATCCTCATGGGCATATTATTATGCGTGGCGGGAAAAAACCGAATTACAGTGCCGAAGATATTGCCACCGCCTGCCACAAATTACGTGAATTTAACCTGCCTGAACGTTTGATTGTGGATTGTAGCCACGCTAATTGCCAGAAAATCCATCGTCGTCAACTGGATATCGCAAGAAATATTGGTGAGCAAATTCAATCTGGCTCATCGGCGATTGCGGGTGTCATGGCGGAAAGCTTTTTAGTTGAGGGAACACAAAAAGTGATCAAAGGAGCATCTCTGACATACGGACAATCCATCACCGATCCGTGCCTTAGCTGGCAAGATACGGAAACATTTATCAGTATCCTGAACGAAGCGATGGAAAATCGTTTCTGAATTCTGTCCGTATTCTGGCTTCTGCTGATTATTGAAGCCAGAAATCATGAAATAAAACAAATTAAAATCAATAAATTACCTATCTATTTCAGGGGCAAAAAAAATAACTTGAAGTTACCCATCATTGAAACGATAATTATTCTCAATATTAAAATAATTATTGTTCAAATCTGGTTATGGAAAAATTAGCCCATTGTCAACGTTACAACACCAACCGCCTACGGCAGCAGATTATTCCTGAACTATCCAACGATTTTGTCAAGATTAATGGTCAACGGCTATTGGAAAAACCGCATGCGACAGAAATTGGCTATCAAAGCAGCTTTCGACCAAATCCAGCAAATTTATTCTGACGTAACACGCGATCTGACAAGCTCACCTGCCAAATATCAGCGGGATGTTCGGTTATTTGTATTAATACACAGGTTACGGGGTGAACGATTTCTATATCAGCTATCGTGGCAATGACACATTCAAAGGGCTGACTACCTCCGTTGTACTGGGTAATGCTTTTGATAAAGCCTATTACTCATCACAAGGGGCACTACAGCGTGGCCGTAATGCGAAATTGTTCGTCAGCTACCAGTGGTAAATAACAAGCAGTATTATTGTAAAAAAATGATCTTTAAACACCCTTTTCAAGGAGCTAGCAACTGTGAATCCAACTCTTTATGAACGTTACTTACAAGCCAAAGCAGAAAACAAAGCCAAATACGCACGCGATCTGGCCGCTTATCTTAATGTCAGCGAAGGAGAGTTATTGCATAGCCGTGTCGGTATTGATGCAAAGCGTTTAAATATTGATGCGCCTACTCTGCTTCAGGAACTGGCCGCAGTTGGTGAAACCAAGGCGATTACCCGTAATGACTTCGCCGTTCATGAACATATTGGACGCTACGAGAATACAAAATTCAGCCCACATGTCGGTTTGATCCTCAACCCACGTGAGCTTGACCTACGCCTATTCTTTGACCACTGGAGTAGCGTTTTCTCTTTAGTTGAACCAGCTCAAAATGGTCTGCGCCACAGCATTCAATTTTTTGATCGCCAGGGTGATGCATTACATAAAGTTTATGCAACCCGTAATACTGACATGGCTGCATGGGAAGCCCTGATCGAAAAATACCAGACCAATGAAAATCCTGCTCTGGTGATCCAGCCGGAAGAAATCCCTGAGCATGCGGAAGTCACCGACCAACTGAAAGTACAGCTAGATGAAGAATGGCGCGCAATGACTGACGTTCATCAATTCTTTATCATGATGAAACGCCACAATCTTAATCGCCAACAAATTTTCAACGCAGTGAAAGAGGACTTGGCATATCGTGTTGATAATTCAGCATTAACTAAACTTGTTGAAGTCGCTCATCAAGATCAAAATGAAATCATGATCTTTGTCGGAAACCGTGGTTGTGTTCAGATTTTCACCGGCAAACTGGCGCGTCTGATGCCTTATCAGGCAGAAAATTCTCATCAAAAATGGCTCAACATTTTCAACCACAATTTCACTCTGCATCTGATTGAAAGTGCTATTGCCGAAAGTTGGGTAACCCGCAAACCAACAGACTGTGGTTTTGTCACCAGCCTGGAATTATTTGATGCAAATGGCAATCAAATCGCCCAACTGTATGGTCAGCGTACTGAAGGCACGCCTGAACAAGCCCAATGGCGCGAACAGATCGCCGCTTTGCCTAAACTGCAACCAGAACAGGAAACGTGTCTAGCATGAAAAAATGGCTTCTAACATTTATGCTGACCCTCTCTTGCAACGCGTTCTCTACTGAACGCATTGTGACAATTGGTGGCGATGTGTCTGAAATTGTTTTTGCTCTTGGCGAAGGACAGCATGTTGTTGCAAGGGACAGCACCAGCCTAAACCCCAAAGCACTGCTTTCTCTACCCGATATCGGGTATATGAGAATGTTGAATGCAGAAGGGATTTTATCCATGCGCCCCTCACTGGTGATCACCAGTGAATCAGCTCAGCCTTCTCTGGCACTCAAGCAAGTTGAAGATTCGGGTGTAAAAGTCATTAAAGTGACCAGCGAAACCTCGTTAGAAGCCGTTCCTGAAAAAATTATGACCGTCGCCAGGGCGGTCAACCAGGAAAAACGGGGTCAGGAACTGGTTGCCCAATATCGGCAACAGTTAGCCAGCATAACCACGTCTGCGATTCCCACTAAAATCGTTTTTGTCATGAGTCACGGTGGTATCATGCCAATGGCGGCGGGGCAAGAAACAGCAGCAGATCAGATTATCCGCACCCTTGGTGCAAAAAATGCCATGCAAGGCTTTAAAGGATACCGTCCATTATCGCAGGAAGGGGTTATTGCCAGTAAACCAGATTTGTTACTGATCAGCACCGAAGGGCTAAAAACGTTGGGGGGGATGGATAAAGTCTGGCAGCTTCCCGGATTAAGTTTCACGCCAGCTGGAAAGAAAAAACAGGTTGTGGTAGTTGATGAAATGGGTTTGCTTGGGTTTAGTTTGCAAACACCAACGGTGATGAAACAAGTCCGTGATGTTGCGGAGAAAGTGCAATGAGTCGTTCTCAATCCCCCACTTTGGGTTTGATGATCCTGGGGGTGTTGCTGTTCTTTTTAGCAATCAGCTCAGCAAATATGGGAGCATTACCGCTTTCCTTTAAAACACTGTGGGAGTCCTCTTTGGAGGACACTCAGTGGCAGATTTGGTTAAACATTCGATTACCACGTATCTTGCTGGCGATCCTGGTCGGCATTGCACTGGCTGTATCCGGTGCCATAATGCAAGGGTTATTTCGCAATCCTCTGGCTGACCCGGGCTTACTAGGGATCAGTAGCGGGGCGGCATTGACTGTCGCTATGGTGATTGTTCTGCCTTTCAGTCTACCCGCCAGCATCGCGTTATACGGGCATATTGTTGCTGCTTTTATTGGCAGTTTATGGGTATCATCCCTGATATTTATTCTTAACAAATATAACCACGGTAATCTGTCAAAACTACTACTTGCAGGTATCGCCATCAATGCATTATGTGCATCATTCATTGGCGTATTGAGTTATATCAGTAACGACCAACAATTACGCCAGTTTTCTATTTGGATGATGGGATCACTTAGTCAAATAGCGTGGCCAACCCTGACGATTACCGCATTATTTATTATTCCCGTTTGTATACTGGCGTTTAGCCAGTCCCGGAAACTCAATTTACTGCAATTAGGCGATGAGGAAGCCCACTATTTAGGCGTTAATGTCCAACGCACAAAATACCAATTATTACTGCTAAGTGCCTTATTAGTCGGCTGTGCGGTTGCTTTAACGGGTGTCATTGGTTTCATTGGATTAGTTATCCCGCACCTTGCCAGACTCAAATTCGGAGGGGATCATACCTGGTTACTGCCGATATCTGCGCTGGGAGGGGCATGTCTTTTGTTAACAGCAGATACATTGGCCAGAACATGGGTTTCTCCTGCTGAAATGCCGGTTGGTCTTATCACAGCGTTGATCGGCGCCCCCTATTTTTTATGGCTTATTCTTAAGCCATCAGGAGGCCGTTTATGATGAAACCGAGCATATCAACTCCTGTCATTGAGGCTCGAAATCTGCATTATTTCATCGGGCAGCGCCAAATAATCAACGATGTTTCTCTTTCGATTCGTCAAGGCGAAGTTGTCGCAATTATTGGTCCAAATGGAGCAGGAAAATCCACGTTATTGCGTCTGTTAACTGGCTACATTCCCCCCAATGCAGGACTCTGCTTATTAAAAGGCATCCCTATTTCTCACTGGCCAACTCAGCCATTAGCTCGCATTCGCGCAGTCATGCGGCAATACAGTTCTCTCTCTTTTCCTTTTAGTGTGGAAGAAGTCATCGCCATGGGGCGTGTTCCCCACGGAAATGCGCACAAGATGACCGCCATCGATGAAGCCATTGCGTTAACAGAATGTGAGGAACTGAGAAGCAGGAATTATCAGCACCTATCGGGGGGAGAGCAACAGCGGGTTCAACTGGCAAGGGTTTTGGCTCAACTTTGGCATCCTGAGCCAACAGAATCTTGTCTGTTTTTGGATGAACCCACGTCAGCATTGGATCTTTATCACCAGCAACATACCCTGCGACTGGTTCACCGCCTAACGCGGCGGCAACCCATTGCTGTCTGTTGTGTACTCCATGATTTAAATCTTGCGGCACTCTATGCTGATAAAATTATTCTGCTGCACAAAGGGCGATTAGTGGCATCCGGCACACCACATGATGTACTGCGTGACGATATTCTTAAACAATGGTATCAGGCCGATTTAGGGGTGATGCAACACCCTGAAACTGACCAGCCACAAATTTATCTCAGACAATAACTTATTTTCCCCTCGCCATGCGAGGGAAAATAAGGATCGGGAAGAAGATTCAAAGAAAGTCATAATCTACGCGCCTGCCAAAAGACACGCCGCCAATACACATTATCAAGAGAAGAACGGATGACCCCTTTGCTTGTGGATGCATGAATAAATTCATGGTGCGTATCATAAATCCCCACATGCAATTCACTTTTACCACCCCCCGTTTTGAAAAAGACCAAATCCCCCGGCATCAGATCATCTTTGCTGATCCGTGTGCCTAATTTGGATTGTTCGCTAGTCGTCCGAGGCAACAGAATATTAAAACGGTCATGAAAGGTTCGGTAAACAAAGCCAGAACAGTCAATCCCATGTTTATTCAAACCACCGTAGCGGTATGGCGTATTATGCCACTGTTCAAATTGATCTTTTAACTGCGAGATAACCATGATGGGATCAGAGAGCGCCGCCTTCGACGCCGGCGAATGAGATTTGGGAACAGGGCTAGAACAGCCTACGATAAGCAAACTCAATAATAAGCACACATGCCTCATTCTTATTATCATCTGCTTTCCCTCAGTCAACATAATAGAAACATATAGAAATAATAAACTTTATCAAAATCATTAATGCGATCGTTTTGTTTCCGGCCTACTAATGAGCCAAATGCCCAATAGAATAAAAAAAATACCCAATATCTTTAACAACGAGAGGGTTTCATTAAACCAGGGTAATAGAACAGCCATTAAAAAAACAGAAACATAGCTCAGGCTGATCATGGGGTATGCTTTATTCAATGGCAAGTATTTCAAGGTGAAAAACCAACATAGCATGGACAGTGCATAACCCGCCAACCCTGCCATCATCATCAGCAAAAGATGATAATTTGCCCAAAGCCAGTCAGTATCCAGCCAATGTCTTGACAACGAAAAATCTGCCAGACGGACAACGCCCCATTTCAATAATAATTGTGCCGCCGTGATCAATAAAACACTCGCCACACCCCAGAGGTAACCCTTCATTAACTCAAACTCATTAATAGAATCCCAACCATAATTGCCAAAACCCCCAGCCAGTGTTTTAGCCCCACTTTTTCCCGATACAAAAACTGCCCCATTAAAGTCACGACAACAAAATTAATACTAAGCATAGGGTAAGCAATACTGAGTGGCAAAAATTGCAATAATCGCAACCAAAATATCATCCCAATACCCAACAGAAGAATCGCACTAAATAACCACATCACCATAGAAACCCTTTTATAGGGAGTCTCTTTCTGCCAACACATCACCGCCTGTTTCTGACATAACTGCCCCAGGCAGGTGAGTAAACTGACTAAAATCAATAAGGTTATATTACTGCTCATCACTGTTTTTTATAAATCATAAGTACAAGCCTATTGCTACGTCGTACAACGTCTGGCTCGGGTAATTCAGGCAATTTCTCCTGTGCAGATAAGAGAAAAACAATGGCAACCTGACCTTCTTGACGCGCTTTCGCTAACCACGCAGGTAACGCGGTATCTGTGATATATCGATGTTGGCTATCAGGATAATTAAGCCCATACTCTAATTCCCCAGTACGATCAAATAGATAAATATCACTGCGTTTTAATTCCCACGCAATTGCGGCACCAACGCCAACAGATCTAACCAGGATATATTGACTGTCTGCTAACTCTTTTTCATTTTGTTGGATGAAATGCTGCGGAAGTTTGGCGTTTATTATCCGATCAGGTAATGCACGGCCTATCGACAGGCTGAGCATAATGGAGCAAGCCGCCGCCCATAACCAATATTTACCATTACGCATGAAACACAGATAACCCACTGTCCCCCAAACGCCAAAGGCAAGAATTCCTGTGATCCATTTCAACCACTCTGTCGGCTGATAAAACGGGGGGGTTTTTAAGTATTGCAAGGCAAACAGGATCAAAATGGCAAGCAATCCGATGAAGACATTCACCAGCCCATTTGTTCTCAACGCCTTCATATTGCCATTTTTAACACAATCAACACCATATTTTGCCATCATCAACGCTAAAGGGCCGATAAAAGGTAAAACGTAAGTCGGCAGTTTCCCTTTTGCGATACTAAAAAATATGAATGGGATCACAAACCAACAAAACAGGAAAAACATTTCTGGATGACTTTTTTTCTCCTTCCAGCTCTTAATCAAAGCACCAGGCAGTAATCCTAACCACGGGATCACCCCCAGGATCAATATCGGTAAGTAATACCAAACGGGCGCTATATGCTGAGCATTTTCAGAAGCAAAACGCTGGATGTGTTCGACCCAAAAGAAATAATGCCAATAATCCGGTTCACGCAGAGCAATAGCAATCACCCACGGTAAACTAATTAAAATAGCAGAAAGGACGGCAAGAGACCCGAAACGCACCATTTCCTGAAACCGCTTCAGATACATTGTGATCGGTATCATGGCTAACACGGGCAGCGCAAATGCCAAAAATCCTTTCGTCATAAAAGCCATACCACAAGTTAACCCCAAGACGCACCAGGCCAGGCTCCGCTCTTTGGTCGTAACCGCCTTGAGTGTCCAATAACAGCTCACGATCCCTGCTGTCACCCATAAAGAGAACATCGGATCGAGCACACTATAAGAACCAATGCTCAGGACAATAAACATGGAAATATAAATCAGGCTGGAGACAAACGCAGTCTGACGACATTGCCACATCATCATGGCCAAACGAGCCAAAAGCAACGCACTGATGAGAATGCTGAACACGGAACCAAAACGAACAGCAAAATTATTGTCACCAAAAATCCATTGGCTGATATTGTTCACCCAATACCCTGCTACGGGTTTTTCAAAATAACGAACATCTAAAAAGTAAGGGACTATCCAATCGCCACGTTGCAACATTTCCCGGCTAATTTCCGCATAACGGGTTTCATCTGGCTGCCATAATAGACGGCTGTTCAGAGGCAATAAGTAAGTAAGAACAAAAAAAAGAGCCATCAAAATGGCTCCTGCTTTACTCGTCCTAATATTCAACATGTTTACGTTACACCTCTTGTTGACAACCTAACCAACCTTCACGACCGGGAAAATCCGAGCGAACAATTTTCCCGACAGGCAGTGAATCTCTATTTTCTGGTAGTAACTGACTTAATTTACAAAATTTAATATTGTGTTGATAAAGCATATTCAGCAAAGTTTGAAACTGTAAAGATTTCGACATTCCTTCGACTTCGGTGTGGATCGTATAAACAGGAACACCTTGATCATGTTTGATGGCATCAAGAATAAAGTGATTAAAATTCGCATCGTTGACTAATGTCCCCACAACTTCATCATAGGTGGGTAATGTGACAGGAATTTGTACGGTACCTACATGCCCATCAGGTAACAGTGGCCTGAATGGATGTGTTCCCCGACAATCACTGTTGTAATCAAAATTAAACGGTTGTTTGACCGCCACGACACGTTCATCCGCCCGCCACCCCGCAACGGCTGAACAAGTGACAACCTTCCCAGTTGCCTGTTCTAACGCATCGACGCCTAATTTTACTTGTTCTGCTAATTCATCTTCTGACCAGCGTTCCACTTTCGCCTGCCAGGCTTGATGATCCCAGGCATGCAAGCCGATTTCATGACCTGCATCCATCGTTTGCTTCATCAAATGCCCCAGATCTTTTGCAATCTTCTTCCCCGGCCAGGCCGTACCCGCCAACAAAATATCCAGACCATAAAGTGCTGTGGCATTTGATCTCAGCATCTTCCAGAAAAATTTAGGACGCAACAACCGCCATAAATGACGCCCCATATTGTCTGGGCCGACACTGAAAAAAAAGCTGGCTTGAATATGGTGCTTTTGTAAAGTCTCAAGCAACCGTGGTACACCTTCCTTAGTGCCCCGATAAGTATCTACATCAATTCTCAAACCCACTTTCTTCATGGCATTATTCCTTCTCTGCTGCCTAAATTTTTACTTGGTTTTTAGTGTGTTCTGTTGAATTCTTCAACTGCGCCACGAAGAAAGAAGTCCAATGTTTCATCGATGGTTTGCTGCATATCAATCGTGGGTTTCCAATTGATCAGACGCGCGGCGTTTTTAATGCTCGGTTTACGGTGCTCAACGTCCTGATAACCTTGTCCATAATAGCTGCTGCTTTCGATCTTCTTGAATCCGGCAAATGGCGGAAAATGCCCGCGCAGCTCATGTTTCTCAAAACTCGCCAACAGCATTTCAGCCAGATGGCGAATACTCGCTTCGTTTGCCGGATTACCAATATTTATGATTTGGCTATCACATAACCCATCCCGGTTTTCAATGATCCTAAACAGTGCTTCAACACCGTCATGAATATCCGTAAAACAACGTTTTTGCTCACCGCCATCGACCAATTTAATGGGGGAACCTTCTACCAAGTTCAGAATCAATTGGGTAATGGCTCTTGAACTACCAATACGCGCCGAGTCTAGATTATCTAGCCTTGGTCCCATCCAGTTAAATGGACGGAATAAGGTAAATTTCAATCCCATTTTTACACCATATGCCCAAATGACACGATCAAGCAATTGCTTAGAAACGGAATAGATCCAACGCTGCTTATTGATCGGCCCGACAATCAGACGAGAAGTGTCTTCATCGAATTCTTTGTCATCACACATGCCGTAAACTTCCGATGTTGACGGGAAAATAATCCTTTTATTGTATTTAACACAATAACGAACAATTTTAAGATTCTCTTCAAAATCTAATTCAAAGACGCGTAAAGGATTACGGGTATATTCAATCGGAGTCGCAATGGCGACTAATGGCAGAATGACATCACATTTTTTGATGTGATATTCAATCCACTCAGTATGGATGCTGACATCGCCTTCAATGAAGTGAAAGCGGGGATTACCAATAAATCGTTCAATAGCGGAAGAGCTAATATCCATCCCGTAAATGTCATAATTGCCATCACTTAACAATCGTTCAGTCAGGTGATTGCCGATAAATCCATTGACGCCCAGAATCAGTACACGTTTACGGCGGTTAACTTGGGTCGTTGCTTTCGAGCCAACATAGCCGCCTGCCACAACGCCCATTTCAAAAGCCAGTCGGTTACCTTGGACATAAAGTCCTGACTCGCCTTGTCCGCTAATAATTTCCAACGCCCCATCACCACAGGCAATCACCAAGGGATCAGTCGATATGACCGTGCCAGGGCGTTTTGCATGGTTCTGATTAAGTGGGCGTGAACGCCAGATTGTCATCTTACGTTCACCCAAAAAAGTAAATGCACCCGGATAGGGTTCTGTCACAGCCCTGACTAAGTTATTAATCTCTTTGGCTGGCTGATTCCACACGATCTCACCATCTGCAGCCGTACGACGGCCAAAATAAGTTGCCTGGCTTTCATTCTGGGGTGTTGACGGATAGTGACCTGCTTTGATTTGAGGCAGAATGCTATCGAGTAATTCAACCGCCGCCGTGCGTATTTTTCCATGGACGGTCAGCGCCGTATCATTTTCTCCAATCGGAACAACCTGTTGCGCGATAATATCTCCCGCATCCGGTTTTTCCAGCATTTTATGTAATGTGACGCCTGTTTGGGTTTCGCCATTGAGAACGGCCCAGTTAACCGGGGCACGCCCCCGATATCGTGGTAACAAAGAGCCATGAAGATTAAATGCGCCTTTTGCAGCCAAGGATAAAATGTCCTGACTCAGCATGTTGCGATAGTAAAAAGAGAAAATGATATCCGGCTTCATCTCGCGAATGCGCTCAACCCACAGTGGATGACTGACATTTTCTGGCGCAAACACGGGTAAATTCAAATCAGCGCCGACGCGCGCAACAGACGAAAAAAAGTGATTTTCATTCGGATTATCCGTGTGGGTAAAGATTGCCTGAATATCAAAACCCGCTTTAACTAATGCATTAAGTCCAACACAACCAATATCATGATAGGCAAAAATAACGGCTTTCATTAGTTTTCTTCCTGATTATTATTGGTCTTTTTAACGCCGACCACTTTTTGAATAAAATAACGCGGACGGGCACGAACATCGTTATATATCCGGCCAATGTATTCCCCCAGTAATCCCATGGCGACAAATTGGGCACCAATGAACATGAAAAGAATAGCAAACAGGGTAAATACCCCTTCCGCAGCCCAGATCGATCCAAATATCAGGCGTAGCGCAATCAATAACATCGCTAACAGAAAACCAGTGATGGCAATGACACTTCCCACGACACTCAATAACCGCAATGGCGCGGTTGTTAAGCACGTCAGAAGGTCATACATCAGGTTGATCAAGTTCATCAAGCTGTACTTGGAATCCCCGAATTCACGCTCGGCATGGGCGACATCAATTTCGGTTGTTTTGCGCGCAAAGGTATTGGCAAGAATCGGAATAAACGTACTACGTTCATGGCACTGGAGCATGGCCAGCACAATATGGCGTCGATAGGCTCGCAACATACACCCATAATCCCCCATGACACGCCCCGTCGCTTTGGTGATCATTGCATTGATTATTTTTGATGCGGTTTTACGAAACCAGGAATCTTGCCGATTAGCCCGACGCGTCCCGACGACGTCATATCCCTCTTCTGCCGTTTTAATTAAACGGGGAATTTCTTCGGGCGGATTTTGCAAATCCGCATCAAGGGTAATAATCAGATCACCATCAGCCTGGTGAAAACCGGCCATAATGGCTGAATGTTGCCCATAATTACGGTTAAGTAAGATCGCTATTACATGATTTTCAGGAGATTCAGCTACCTGAGTTAAGATGTCAGAAGAGCTATCGCGGCTGCCATCATCGACCAGAATTAATTCGTATTTCTGTTCTAGTTTTTGGCACACGGCAAGCGTTCTTTCCAATAACTGAGGCAAACTTTCTTCCTCGTTATAAACAGGAATAACGATAGAAACTTTTTTAATCTTCTCAAATATCACTTAATTATGCTCCGCAAGAATTGTCGTGATTGCATTCACAACACGATCTACATCGTCATTATTCATATCCGGGAAAAGAGGTAATGAACAAAGTGTTGACGAATTCCACTCAGTGACAGGCAGGGAAAGTTGTGGGTAACGCTCACGATAATATTTCTGTGTATGTGCGGCTCTAAAATGCAAGCCTGTCCCAATATTGTGATCCTTTAGGCATGTCATGAAAGTATCGCGGTCAATTCCACATCTATTTTTATCAACACGTACCATAAAAAGGTGATGGGAATGCAAATGTGCATATTCAGGCACTTTCAGCATTTGCAAAGGAGAATGACTCAAGGCAGCAGAATAGCGGGCAACCAATGCGCGACGACGTTCATTCATTGAGTTCAGCTTGCCGAGCTGCACAACCGCCATCGCAGCATGAATATCTGACAGATTATATTTAAAACCCGGTTCAATAACCTCTGCCTGAGGTTTTCTCCCCTGAATTTGTCTATCAAAAGCGTCAACCGCCAGCCCATGAAATTTCAAACAACGGAGCCGTTGGGCAAGCTCATCATCATCTGTCACTAACATGCCGCCTTCAGCACAGGTCATATTTTTAATGGCATGGAAAGAAAAAATAGCGCTACCCCGCTCCCCTACCCATTCATTTTTATAGCGGGTACCGACTGCATGAGCAGCATCTTCAATCAGGGGAATATTGGCTTCTTGAGCAACAACGCGAAGCGCATCAAGGTCACAAGGTGCGCCCGCATAATGGACAGGAATAATCGCTTTGGTCTTTGATGTTATTGCTTTTCTGACGGTTTCTGCTTTGACCATTAATGTATCACGGTCAACATCAACCATAACCGGTTCGGCGCCCAACAAGCAGATCAGATTAATGGTGGAAACCCAAGTTAGGGAAGGCGTAATAACTTCATCACCCGGGCCGACGCCCAGCGCTAATAAAACTAAGTGCATGCCCGCTGTCGCAGAACATAGCGCAATCGCATGTTTGCAGCCAAATCGAAGAGAAAAATCCTGCTCTAACTGATGGTTTTGTGGGCCTGTCGTGATCCAACCTGAATGTAAAACCTTCTCTATTGCTGCTATCTCTTCTTTGCCAATGGCAGGACGAGAAAAAGGCAAAAAACTATCTATCAAAGAACCGCCCATAATAAAACCATCCATCATCGCTTTATGCGCTTGCACATTCCGAAATTGTATTTAAATTGATCTATTTTAACCCGAAAATGTTCAAAAAAACATCAACGAAAAATAAATTCAGATCAACCAAATACCAAGAATAGATAGCAGGTATTGATTATGGTCAGTTTCACTTGTGGCAATTATACTTGGTTGACCCTCCATAATTTATAGTCACCATTTTTGATATGTCCAATATTTGCTTCAAAAATTTCAGATAAATTCCCATTTGTCATTACATTCTGTGGCGTACCCGATGCTAACAATTTTCCATGTAAGAGCAACCAGACCTCAGTGGCCTGTTCGTAAGTGTGGTTAAGATCATGGCTGCTCAATAATACCGTTCCCCCCAATGCACAAAATCTTTTTATTAAGTTATCCAGAATGGCTTTTTGGGTGATATCGAGGTTATTGGTTGGTTCATCGAGTAAAAGTAAGCACCCATCGGGATTTAACTCCGGCCATATTTGAAAAAAAACGCCGGCTAATCTGACACGTTGCCACTCCCCGCCAGAGAGTTGCCCCATTGATAACGCAAGCAACGGAAGGAGTTTCATTTGCTGGCAAAGTTGATACAACACCTGTTCACTCTGAACCAACGATGCGCTTCCAGGACGGAACAGAGCTAAATACTGAAAAACCGGCATGATAGGAACAGAAGCCGATTGAGAAAACCAGGCTCGATGTGTCGCCAGCTCATGCGGGTGATAATCCCGCAAGTTCCGGCCATTCAAGCGAAGAGTACCACGATAAGGCAAAACACCCGCCATTACCGAAAGCAGTGTGCTCTTCCCTGAGCCATTTAACCCAACCAAATGAATTTGCTTTCCAGCCGTAACAGATCCAGACAACGAACGTAATCTGTTGGTAACCGTTATATTATCCAGCGCCAAAATCGGCTGACCGATCATGTTATTATCCTTATCGCCTTGCCCACATTCATAACCAAGAATGGTATTGCTTTAATAGTGACGTGTTCTTAATAACAACCAGATAAAAACCGGAGATCCTAACGTCACCGTGACAACCCCAATAGGAATTTCGGCATGAGATAATGACAGGCGGGAAACTAAATCTGCTAACAATAAACCACTGCCCCCTGCCAATGCACTAGCCGGAAGCAAGGCTTTATGATCAGTCAATCCCATCAGCCTTAAGATGTGAGGGATCACCAAGCCAATGAAACTGATCGCTCCTGCAAGGGCCACACTCAAACCAACTAATAGCCCAATCACCGAGACAAATACATTACGCCATTTGTGGTGAGAAACACCCAGTTGTCGGGCCTGTAATTCCCCCAGAGAGAGGTAATTCAAAATATGACCTTTGCCACTCAACCCTAAGATGGCAGGCAGCAATGCAATAACCAACCATTTTTGGCGCCAATCAATGCCGCTGAAACTTCCCATCATCCAATACATCAATTGTCGGAGATCCAAACTTGTACTGAAATAGACCATCCATGTCATCAACGCACCAAAGATCACACCAAAAGCAACACCAATCAATAATAAGCGGGTATTGGTCATTTGATATTTTCTGGAAAATCCCAACAAAATAGCCGTCATAAAAAGCGCCCCAAACACAGCGCCAAGACTTAATAACCATAATGGTGCAACACCCTGGAAGATAAGGATTAAACAGACAACCACCACTCCGGCGCCATTACTGATCCCAAGTAATCCCGGCTCTGCCAACGGGTTTTCAAACAAAGCCTGCATAATTGCCCCTGACAGCGCCAGACTCGCACCAACAGCCATGACGGCAATCGCTCTAGGGAGTCTCAATTGCCAAATAAATAACCGGGCAGGCTCCGATAGCCATTGATCCGGCCAAAACCAGATTTCACCGGCACATAATGACAAAATAAAAAGAAGGATGAATAGAACAGACAACATTGCCATCACGCGATGGTTACGCTTTCTCTGATAGGAGATCAACTCATAAACTGAGCGCATGTGATATGAAACCATTGAGAGAAAAAATAAGAAAAAGACCGCATATTGCGCGGCCTTTTTATGCACTTATTCTTTGGGTAATGCTTTTTCCACCCGATTCTTCAGTTTTTGACCAGGGCGGAAAGTAACAACACGGCGAGCCGTAATCGGAATATCTTCGCCTGTTTTCGGATTGCGGCCAGGGCGTTGATTTTTGTCTCGCAAATCAAAGTTGCCAAATCCAGATAATTTTACTTGCTCCCCATTCTCCAAAGAACGACGCACTTCTTCAAAGAAGATCTCCACCAGATCTTTAGCTTCACGTTTGCTAATACCCAGTTTTTCAAACAGTTTTTCAGACATTTCAGCTTTAGTTAGCGCCATAAGTTCAGTCCCTCAAGGATGCTTGGAATCGCTGTGCTAATGCAGTTACGCATTTGTCGACAGTCGCAGAAATTTCTTCTTCCTCCAGTGTACGCATGGTGTCCTGTAGAATTAAGCTAATAGCAAGGCTCTTATAGCCTTCCGCGACCCCTTTACCACAATACACGTCAAACAAGTTTATGCCAACTATATGATTTACGCCAACTTTCTCACATTCGGCCAACACATCTTCTGCTGCTACATTTTCTGGCACAACGATGGCGATATCACGACGGTTCGATGGGAAGCGAGAGACTTCCTTCATCTCAGGGATAATGCGATCTACCAGACTGCCCCACATTAACTCGAATACGACAGTACGGCCATTTAAATCCAGTTTACGCTCTAGTTCTGGATGAACAACACCAATATAACCAATATAACTATTTCCTAAATAAATCCCAGCGCTTTGCCCAGGATGTAAAGCTGAATGTTCTTCTGCTTTAAAGGAAATGTCAGGTAGTCTACCAGATAATTCTAAAACGGATTCTAAATCACCTTTCAAATCAAAGAAATCAACTGATTGTTTTTCAATCGACCAGTGTTCTTCGAAACGGTTTCCGGCAATAACACCACCGAGCATTAATTCTTGACGAATGCCCTGTTCCGCTTTTTCATCAGGGACAAAACGCAGCCCTGTTTCAAATAAACGGACTCGGCTTTGCTGGCGGTTTTGGTTATAAGCAACCGTTGCCAGTAACCCTGTCAGCAGAGACAAACGCATCGCTGACATATCCGCCGAAATGGGATTAGGCAGGATCAGGGCTTCTTCCTGTGGGTGAAGATATTGCTGAATCTTAGGATCAACGAAGCTATAAGTAATCGCTTCTTGATAGCCTTTATCCACCAACATTGTTTTAACCCGCTTCAGTGACAAATCCGCTTCACGATGCGACGTCATTATCAGATCTGCACGGACAGGTACATCAGGAATGTTATTATAACCGTAAATACGGGCAACCTCTTCCACCAGATCTTCTTCGATCTGCATATCAAAGCGCCAGCTAGGTGCTACAACCTGCCAACTCTCATGTCCGACAGTGACTCGGCAACCCAAACGCGTCAGGATATCCGTTACCTGCTCATCAGCAACATGATGACCAATTAGACGATCCAATTTGTTGCGGGTAAGCGTCATCGTCGCGGGTTTGGGCAAGTGAGATTCGCTAGTAACATCAACGACTTCCCCGACTTCCCCACCACAGATATCGATCAGTAACTGAGTGGCATATTCCATCGCTTTATATTGAAGCTGTGGATCAACACCCCGTTCAAAACGATGGGAAGCATCGGTATGCAAACCGTAACGACGAGCACGACCCGTCACTGCCAATGGTGCAAAAAAGGCGCACTCTAGCATAATATGCTGCGTTTCCGCATTAACACCTGAATATTCTCCACCGAAAATACCTGCCATTGCAAGTGGTTGCTTTTCATCAGAAATGATAAGTGTTTCAGCAGAAAGTTCGACTTCATTGCCATCTAATAAGGTAAGTTTTTCACCTTGCTCAGCCAAGCGAACAATAATTGATCCATTTAACCGTTCTAAATCGAACGCATGTAACGGTTGGCCTAACTCAAGTAAAACATAGTTGGTGATGTCAACAACCGGATCGATAGAACGGATGCCCCCACGGCGCAGTTTTTCCTGCATCCATAATGGCGTAGTCGCCCTGACGTTCACGTTCTTGATCACACGCCCTAAATAACGTGGACAAGCTTCAGGCGCATCAACACGAATAGGGAATGTCGCATCTGTCGTGGGTTTAACCGCTTCGATTTTCGCTTCTGTTATCGACAACTTATTGATAACTGCAACATCACGGGCCACACCCATAATGCTCAGACAATCAGCGCGGTTTGGTGTGATACTGATTTCAATCGCGTTATCATCCAGCTGCATATAATCACGCAGATCAGTCCCAATCGGAGCATCTGCTGGCAGTTCGATAATGCCATCCTGATCATTAGGAATACCCAGTTCTGAAAATGAACACAGCATTCCTTCTGACGGCTCTCCACGCAGTTTCGCGGACTTAATCTTGAAGTCACCCGGCAGCACCGCCCCGACTGTCGCAACAGCGACACGAAGCCCCTGCCGACAATTGGGTGCACCACAAACAATATCCAACAAACGTTCACCGCCGACATTCACTTTTGTAACACGCAGTTTATCTGCGTTTGGATGTTGCCCACATTCAACAACTTCACCAACAAAAACGCCGTGGAATTGACCTGCCACTTTTTCAACACCATCGACTTCCAAACCCGCCATGGTGATTTGATCAGACAATGTTTCACTACTAATGGCAGGGTTTGCCCACTCGCGTAACCAGAGTTCACTGAATTTCATGAGATATACCCGCCTTATTTAAATTGTTTGAGGAAACGTAAATCATTTTCGAAGAATGCACGCAAATCTGTAACGCCATATCGAAGCATAGTCAAACGTTCCATTCCCATACCAAAAGCAAAACCAGAATAGACTTCAGGATCAATCCCAACATTGCGCAAGACGTTTGGATGCACCATCCCACAACCCAATATTTCCAACCATTTACCATTTTTACCCATCACATCGACTTCCGCAGAAGGCTCTGTAAATGGAAAATAAGAAGGACGGAAACGGACTTGCATATCTTCTTCAAAGAAGTTATTTAAAAAGTCATGCAGTGTTCCTTTCAGATTGGTAAAACTGATGTTTTTATCAACGATCAGCCCTTCTATCTGATGGAACATTGGGGTATGTGTCTGGTCGTAATCGTTGCGATATACCCGCCCTGGCGCAATAATACGGATTGGTGGCTGACGATCTTTCATCGTACGGATCTGAACACCAGAAGTCTGGGTACGCAACAAACGTGTCGCATCAAACCAGAAAGTATCGTGATCTGCACGCGCAGGATGGTGTGCAGGGATATTCAGAGCATCAAAGTTATGATAGTCATCTTCGATTTCTGGGCCAGATTCAACAGAAAAACCTAGCTCGCCAAAGAAAGTTTCAATACGTTCAATGGTGCGGGTTACGGGGTGTAAGCCACCATTTTCCATACGACGGCCAGGCAACGAAACATCAATTTTTTCCACAGCCAGACGCGCATTCAGAATTTCAGCTTCCAGCTTTGCCTTACGCGCATTCAATACTTCCTGCACTTCTTGTTTCGCCTGATTAATAACAGCCCCTGCCGCTGGACGCTCCTCGGCCGGTAAGTCGCGCAGCGATGACATCTGGAGAGTTAAATGGCCTTTTTTTCCCAGGTATTCAACTCGCACCAAATCCAACGCGGCAACATCCTGGGCTTCTTCCACGGCTGCTTTTGCCTTCGCAACCAGCTCAGTAAGATGTGACATCGTTTTCCTCTTCCTTTGGCCAGATGGCCGATTAGTTGTTAAATTATGTCCTCACCTTATCTGTTAATGAGTCCATAAAAATAAAAAAGCCTCCACACTGGAGGCTCAAGCGCTATTTTTCGTTTCTTTTCTTACGCGCACAGCCCCCTGATTTCAGGTGCTAAAGTAAAAAAAGAAACGAAAAAAAGCTAACTTCATCATTTTGTTCTTTCTCCTATACCCTTTTTACACTCATCATGGAATCAAATGTCAGCCACATTATGGAAAAAAGTAAAAGAGGGAGCAAGCTCCCCCCTTTAACCTGACTTATGCCAGAGCGCCTTTCGCTTTTTCAACCAGAGCAGCAAATGCTACTTTGTCGAATACAGCGATGTCAGCCAGAATCTTACGGTCAATTTCAATCGAAGCCTTTTTCAGGCCGTTGATGAAACGGCTGTAAGACATGCCGTTCTGACGTGCAGCAGCGTTGATACGTGCAATCCACAGTTGACGGAATTGACGTTTACGCTGACGGCGGTCACGGTAAGCGTACTGACCAGCTTTGATAACAGCCTGGAAAGCAACACGATAAACGCGCGAACGAGCACCGTAGTAACCTTTCGCTTGTTTCAGAATTTTTTTGTGACGTGCACGTGCGATAACACCACGTTTTACGCGAGCCATATACTTCTCCTATCGTCTCTAAGTTCTAATTAAAAAAATTGCTTATGCGTACGGCAGGCAAGCAACAACCAGGCCCAGATCCCCTTTGGAGACCATGCCTTTTGGACGTAAATGACGTTTACGCTTGGTTGATTTTTTAGTCAGAATGTGACGAAGGTTAGCATGCTTACGCTTGAAACCACCACTTGCGGTTTTTTTGAAGCGCTTCGCTGCACCGCGTACTGTTTTAATCTTTGGCATTTTAATTTCCACTTCGCATTGTTAATTACAACGAACTAATCAGGCGAATAAGCTTCAACCAAAATTAGCTGAAGCTCATTACTTGTTTGCCTGACTATTTCTTCTTAGGAGCGAGCACCATGATCATCTGGCGGCCTTCAACCTTCGTTGGGAAGGATTCAACCACTGCCAGTTCATTCAAATCGTCACGGATACGGTTAAGCATCTCGATACCAATCTGCTGGTGAGCCATTTCACGCCCACGGAAACGCAGGGTGATTTTGGCTTTATCGCCATCTTCCAGAAAACGAATCAGGTTGCGTAGTTTGACCTGATAGTCGCCTTCATCTGTACCAGGACGGAATTTAATTTCCTTAACCTGAATAACTTTTTGTTTCTTTTTCTGTTCTTTGACTGACTTACTCTTCTCATAGAGGAACTTGCCGTAATCCATAATACGACAAACCGGCGGTTCGGCATTTGGGCTGATTTCGACTAAATCAACACCAGCTTCCTCAGCTTTTTCAAGAGCATCTCTCAGACTGACAATACCAATCTGTTCGCCATCTAATCCAGTTAAACGAACTTCAGAGGCGCGAATTTCTTCATTAATGCGATTTGGGCGCGCCGGTTGGATTCTTTTTCCGCCTTTAATACCTTATTCCTCCAATTGATGAAGATTACGACTGCGTATTTCTGTCAGCAGTTTTTCTGTAAATGCACTGACGTCAATGCTACCTAAGTCTTTGCCTCGGCGAGTACGAACAGAGACTTTTCCCGATTCGACTTCTTTATCACCACAAACAAGCATGTAAGGCACACGACGCAGAGTGTGTTCACGGATTTTAAAACCAATCTTCTCGTTTCTCAAGTCTGCTTTTGCACGAATGCCTGCATCTTGAAGTTTTTTAACCAATTCCTGTACATAATTTGACTGACTATCAGTAATATTCATGATGACGACCTGCTGAGGTGCCAACCATGTTGGGAAAAAGCCCGCATATTCTTCTGTCAGGATACCGATAAAGCGTTCCAGAGAGCCCAGGACAGCACGGTGGATCATTACAGGAACCTTACGTTCATTATTTTCACCTACATACGACGCACTCAAACGTGCTGGCAGTGAAAAATCGAGTTGCACAGTACCACATTGCCACGCACGATCCAAACAATCATATAGAGTAAATTCAATTTTAGGGCCATAAAATGCCCCTTCACCCGGCTGATATTCAAATTCAATGCCATTTTTGGTCAATGCCTCAGCAAGATCGGCTTCGGCTTCATCCCATTGTTTTTCTGTACCAATACGCTTTTCTGGACGGGTCGATAACTTAACGACAATCTTCTCAAAACCAAATGTGCCATACACATCATAAATCATTTTGATGCAGCTACTGACCTCTTGAAGAATTTGATCTTCAGTACAGAAAATATGGGCATCATCCTGGGTAAAGCCACGTACACGCATCAAACCATGTAAAGCGCCGGATGGTTCATTACGGTGACAACTCCCGAATTCAGCCATACGCAAAGGTAAATCACGATAAGATTTCAACCCCTGGTTGAATATTTGAACATGACCTGGGCAGTTCATTGGTTTGACACAATATTCACGGTTTTCCGATGAGGTTGTGAACATATGCTCTTTATAGTTTTCCCAGTGCCCGGTTTTTTCCCACAGGATACGATCCATCATAAATGGACCTTTTACTTCCTGATATTGGTACTCTTTGAGCTTCATGCGAACAAACGTTTCCAGCTCACGGAAAATGGTCCAACCATCATTATGCCAGAATGCCATGCCTGGTGCTTCTTCCTGCATATGGTACAGGTCAAGCTGCTTACCAATTTTGCGGTGATCACGTTTTGCAGCTTCTTCCAGACGTTGCAAATAGGCATTAAGCTGCTTCTTATCAGCCCATGCCGTACCATAAATACGCTGCAACATTTTGTTATCGCTATTGCCGCGCCAGTAAGCACCCGCCACTTTTTGCAGTTTAAAGTGATGACAGAAACGCATGTTAGGAACATGTGGCCCACGGCACATATCAACATATTCTTCATGATGATACAGACCAGGACGATCATCATGGCTGATATTTTCATCTAAAATCTGAATCTTATACTCTTCGTCACGGGCTACAAATGTATCGCGTGCTTCTTGCCAACTCACTTTTTTCTTGATGACATCATAGTCTTTTTTGGCAAGTTCCAGCATACGCTTTTCAAGCAGCTCAATATCTTCCTGAGTCAAAGAACGATCCAAATCAATATCATAATAGAATCCATTATCAACGATAGGGCCGATAGCCATTTTCGTATCAGGCCACAACTGTTTAATGGCATGACCCAATAAATGAGCACATGAGTGGCGAATAATTTCCAGACCTTCTTCATTCTTGCTGGTAATAATCGCAAGATTGCTATCGGTTTCGATTAATTCACAGGCATCGACCAATTCGCCATTAACACGACCAGCAATACATGCTTTTGCCAAACCAGCACCAATGTCACAAGCGACATCCATAACGGAAACAGCATGTTCAAATTGACGTTGACTACCATCAGGAAGAGTAATTACAGGCATTTAAAATCCTTATATACAGTGGTGATCCACACGAAAGATCACTTGCATTAAATAAAATTCATTATTAGTTAGCACGTTAGAAACAAATTCTTGCTTCACTCCGCAAGATGTGTACACATTTAGGAACGCAATTTCAAAAGCATCCGGTACATTTGCCCTAACTCGCATGATATAGTATCACATAGAGTAAGTGTTAAAATAGCTCTGTGAGCATACATTTAACTCGTTGAATTTTTAATTACTCTTATCGTTGCAAGGACAACCATCATCACCTATATCAAAACCAGTATTTGCTGTACCTATCGTCGCTTTCCATTCTTTACTCTTCCTTGTGGTTCCTTCCTTTATATATTGATTTATCGTATCTAGTGTGATTAGGCGATTGTCATACATACGATCATTATCCTGTTTATTTTTAAGGTCAAATGGTGATATTGAATAACTGGAATAGACTTCAACTGGTGTATAAATCCATCATCATTGTTGTCACCATAATGGGACAACTTACCAACATACATAAAGTTTGATGCCATAGAATTAATTCAAATCACTTTATTCTATCGGCTGATAATTATTTTTATTAAACAGCTCTTTTTATTTAAAAAAAATTCAACTCATAAATTATCAAAGACATCTTTAATTAAAAAATAATAATCAACATTACTTGTGAAATAATCATTTCAAAATAGTAATACTATAGTTTACAAAAAATTATTGAGTTGCCTCAAAAGCACCATAAGCATTTTTCACTTTCCACAAATAACGCGGAGCCTGAGGCGCCGGATGATTATTTTGAACATATTGATAAAATTCGTTTGCCGTCATTCGATTGATTTTATTAATGGCCATAGCCCGGTTTGCATCAAACATACGTAACAATGCTCCAGCGCCATTAACATAAGCGACTATCGTTGCATAATACAACGTTTCTGGATTGGTAATTCCATCCAGATGATATTTTTTTAAAATGCTGATATAAGCCGTGCCAAGATCAATGTTAGTGGCAGGATCTTTCAATTCATGTATCGTCGGTTGCCCGGCTTTCCCTTTCATTTTGTATGCATCGCGCCCAGCTGTAGACGCTTTAATTTGCATTAAGCCAATCGCGTTAGATTTACTCACAACCGCTGGCCGAAAACCAGATTCCACCTGAATAATCGCTTTAATAAGCGTTTCATCAACACCATAACGTTTCGCTGCTTGCTTAATAAATCGATCAAATGGCGTGGATTTGTTCGCTAATCTACCCTGTTCAAAGGCTGATTTATTGTGATTAAACACACGTTTTGCCGTCATTGGCGAATTAACGTCTGACTGATGCGCTTGTTGGCCTGCACACCCCGTCAATAATAACGCTAACACCATAGTATGGCGGAGTTTTATTTTCATGCAGCTTCCCCTAAATAGAATTTATCCTATAGAGATTATATAATTTTACAGATAAACCAAAAATATTTTTCTATCTATTATCAATTTCATCCGATATCGCCTTGACTTTACACAAACGATACTGATAATCATTATCAATAATTATATGTATAACAGGTAAGGTTTATCCTGATGAACAAAAAACACCCGCTTTCTGCTGTTTTTCGAATATTCAATTTAATGATTGTTCTGTTCACAATAACATTATTCAGCCAACACGCTCATGCAGAGAAGAAATTCAGAGTGGTGACAACATTTACGATTATTCAAGATATGGCTCAAAACGTTGCCGGAGATGCTGCAATTGTTGAGTCAATCACAAAACCTGGTGCAGAAATCCATGATTATCAACCCACCCCCAAAGATATCATCAAAGCTCAACGTGCAGACCTTATTCTCTGGAATGGTTTAAACTTAGAACGTTGGTTCGAGCGCTTCTTTGAAAATATGGAAAATAAACCGACGGCTGTGATAACCGAAGGCATTGTACCTTTACCCATCCGTGAAGGTCCCTACAATCAGAATCCTAATCCTCACGCCTGGATGTCACCGAAAAATGCACTGATTTATATCGAGAATATTCGCCAGGCTCTGGTTAAATATGATCCAGAGAATGCTGAGATTTATAATCACAATGCCAACGTTTATGCCGAAAAGATAACCCAATTGGATGCTCCTCTTAGAGAACGTCTTTCTCGTATTCCAGAAGAACAACGTTGGTTGGTAACCAGTGAAGGCGCTTTCAGCTATCTCACTCAAGATTATGGTTTTAAAGAAGTCTATTTATGGCCGATCAACGCTGAGGAACAGGGATCACCTCAACAAGTGAGACGTGTTATTGATACCGTAAGAGCCAATAAGATCCCGGTTCTCTTTAGTGAAAGTACGGTTTCAGATAAACCCGCCAAACAAGTCAGTAAAGAAACTGGAGCCCGTTACGGTGGAGTACTTTATGTAGACTCTCTCTCCACCCCAAAAGGCCCAGTACCTACTTATATCGATCTGCTGAATACCACTGTCGACACTATCGCAAAAGGATTTAATCAATGAGTCGTTCATCATCAAACCAACAGTCATTATTTGAGCAACCCCATTTAATTGTGGATAACGCCACTGTCACTTACAACAATGGACACACAGCAATTTATGAGGCTAGTTTTGATATTACCGGTGGCACCATTTGCGCCCTGGTTGGCATGAATGGCAGTGGAAAATCGACATTATTTAAAACCATCATGGGATTAATTATCCCTTCTCAGGGAAAAGTGACCCTCAATAATCAACCGATCAAAACCGCATTGAAGCAAAATATCATCGCATATGTTCCCCAAACTGAAGATGTGGATTGGAATTTTCCGGTTTTAGTTTCCGATGTCGTCATGATGGGTCGCTATGGAAAAATGGGGTTTTTGCGGCGCCCCAGCAAACGTGACCATGAAATTGTCAATGAAGCACTTGAACGCGTCGGTCTGACAGAACTGCGTGACCGCCAAATTGGTGAACTGTCGGGTGGGCAGAAAAAACGCGCATTTTTAGCCCGTGCATTAGCTCAAGAAGGCAAAGTCTTATTGCTGGATGAACCCTTTACCGGAGTCGATGTTAAAACAGAAAATGCGATCATTGACTTACTTCGTGACTTACGTGACGAAGGTCATTTGGTTTTAGTTTCAACACATAATCTTGGCAGTGTCCCTGAATTTTGTGATCATGTTATCTTGATCAACCGCACTGTGCTCGCCAGCGGTCAAACGGAAAATACGTTCACGCAAAAAAATCTGGAAATGACCTTCGGTGGGGTTTTACGTCATATTAATCTTTCCGGCACTGAATTACATAAAGACGATGACTCACGCTCCTTGACAGTGATTACTGATGATGAACGTGCTGCCGTCTTTTATGGGCATAATCATCATGTTCCACCACGACAAAGTCCAAAACAAAAGGGAAACCAGCCATGATGGAGCTACTTTTACAACCTTTCAACTATAACTACATGGTGAAAGCCATGTGGGTCAGTGCCCTTGTTGGCGCTGTTTGTGCTTTCCTATCGGCTTATTTGATGCTGAAAGGCTGGTCACTTATGGGGGATGCCCTCTCTCACTCTGTTGTTCCTGGTGTAGCGGGTGCATATGCTCTCGGTTTACCTTATGCCGGTGGTGCTTTTTTTACGGGGATCCTTGCTGCACTGTCAATGACATTAGTTCGTCATATCACCCGGTTACGTGAAGATGCAGTGATCGGTTTTATCTTCTCCACTTTTTTTGCCGTCGGATTATTGATCGTTTCCTTAAACCCGACATCCGTCAACGTACAATCCATTATTATGGGTAATATTTTGGGGATCGCAGATGAAGATGTTTTACAAGTTGAGATCATCATCGGGGTTTCCTTTGTTATCTTAATGGCACTTTGGAAAGATTTATTAGTTGTTTTCTTCGACGAAACTCACGCACGCTCTATCGGCTTATCACCACTTCGATTAAAAATCATTTTTTTCACTTTATTAAGTGCCTGTACTGTTGCAGCATTACAGACTGTAGGCGCCATTTTGGTTATCGCAATGGTAGTCACACCTGGCGCAACCGCCTATTTATTAACAGATAGATTTAAACACTTGTTGATCATTGCTATCACCATCGGTGCACTCACCAGTGGGCTCGGCACCTATCTGAGTTATTTCCTCGATGGTGCAACCGGCGGTGTCATTGTCACCATGCAAACAGTGATTTTTCTGCTCGCCTTCTTTTTTGCCCCCAAACATGGCATGTTAGCTTCCCGCAAACGAGCGAGAAAAGAATCTTTAGCATTGATCCAGGAACGACGCTCATGAACACATTAATTGAATTAATCACTGAACCTTTCATGCATGAGTTTATGCGCAGAGCTATCTTTACAGCCATTATTGTGGGTGCTGTCTGTGCGGTGCTTTCCTGTTATTTAGTTTTAAAGGGCTGGTCATTGATGGGAGACGCAATTTCCCATGCTGTTTTACCGGGGATCGTGCTTGCATTTATCACGGGGATGCCACTTGCCATCGGTGCATTTCTTTCCGGTATATCTTGTGCATTTGCGACTGGATACCTAAAAGAACACAGCAGAATTAAAGAAGATACCGTCATGGGTATTGTTTTTTCAGGTATGTTTGCATTCGGGTTAGTCCTGTTTACGCGTATAGATACCGATCAACACCTGACACACATTCTATTCGGCAGCATACTCGGCATCACCCAGTATGAATTACTCCAGACACTGGGCATTGCCGGGATTACGCTGACGATTGTGTTGCTAAAGAGAAAGGATTTTATGCTTTACTGTTTCGATCCTAATCAGGCCAGAGTGGTTGGTCTGCCGGTAAAACGGCTTCATTACGGATTGTTATCTCTGTTAGCACTCACCATTGTTGCCTCATTGCAGGCGGTTGGCATCATCCTGGTCATTGCAATGTTAATCTCACCAGGCATTATTGCCTTCATGCTTTGCCGAAGTTTCGATCGTATGCTTATTGTAGCAATGCTTGCTTCTGTCTCCTCCAGCGTACTTGGAACCCTCATCAGTTTCCATATTGACGGTGAGACAGGTCCCTGTATCGTCATCATCCAGGCTATTTTCTTTACTATGACTCTTATTTATGACCAGATAAAATTAGCCCGAAAGAAGATAAACAAAGAAACGCTAGGGAACATGCCATCTCGGATATCGCCAATCCCAGAAAAATCAAATTAAAAAATAGAGGCTATATCAAATTTGAGATATAGCCTCATTAATTACGATTAAACCCACTTTTAGTCTGTTCAAATATTACATCTGTCTGTAATATAACCATAGCAATTGTCAACTTAATGAGGTGAAGCATGTGGCAAACAGTGAACCATCTATTAAGTGAGCATTTTGGTGACGCTGAGATCCGCAATAAAACGGAATTAGCAGGAGGTGATATTCACCGTGCCTGGCACATTGAATACGGTGAACAACATATCTTTATCAAATCCAATGTGAAAGAAATGCTGCCCATTTTCAAGGCAGAAGCAGAACAACTGGAATTACTGGCTCGCAGTAAAACGGCTCGTGTTCCCGAGGTTTATGGTGTCGGTCACGACCGCAATTATAGCTTCCTGCTGCTAGAGTATTTGCCCTTAAAACCCTTTGATGCACATAGTGCTTATCTTTTTGGTCAGCATCTTGCAAAACTGCATCAATGGAGTGAGCAACCTAAATTTGGTTTTGATTTTGATAACATGCTAGCAACCACCATACAGCCTAATGGGTGGCAAAAACGCTGGAGTCATTTCTATGCCGAAAAACGCGTCGGATGGCAATTACAACTTGCCGCTGATAAGGGCATGATATTTGGTAATATTAGCCAAATTGTCCAAATAATCACTGAAAAATTACATAACCACCACCCCCAACCTTCTCTCCTTCATGGTGATCTGTGGCCCACGAACTGTGCCTCATTGGGCGATAATTGCGCCGTCACTTTTGATCCTGCTTGTTATTGGGGTGATCGTGAATGTGATCTGGCGATGCTGCCGTTTTACCCGGAGCTTCCCTTGCAAATATTTGATGGCTACCAGAATATCTGGCCATTACCCCAAGGTTTCCTTGAGCGCCAACCTATCTATCAACTCTATTATTTATTGAATAAATGTCATCTTTTCGGCGGTGATAATTTTATTTTTGTACAAAATACGATCGATAAACTTTTATCTGAATAAACATAAAAAAAATTTATCAATATCATTTTCATGAACTCAAAATTCTTTTTATTCACCCTCTAAGGTCATCATTCTTTTTAAGAAGATGGGTCTTTTCATCCTTTCCATTTCTTCTTTTTACTATCATCGATAACGAGATTTAATTGACCGGGATTGTTACAATCAAACCTCGTTAATCATTATCACCTCGCGGAGAGATATGAAATGTCATTTCGTTTACCGATAGAAGCCGCTATCTTTGATATGGATGGTTTGCTGATTGATTCTGAGCCTTACTGGGAACAAGGCGAAAAAAAGGTATTCAGTGAACTAGGGTTAGATTTGAATCTGGCCACAACACTGCCTGATACATTGGGGTTACGAATCGATCATGTTGTTGAATTATGGTATCAAGCCTCCCCCTGGCAAGGCATTTCCAAAAGGGAAACCGAGCAACGCATCATTGATTACGTCGTCCAATCCGTTAAAGAAAGCCGTCCTTTGTTACCAGGAGTAGAATATGCTTTAAATCTCTGCCGCGAACGTGGGTTGAAAATTGGTCTGGCCTCAGCTTCACCTTATGAGATGCTCGAACAAGTCCTTGAATTATTTAACCTACGGCATTACTTTGATGTTGTTGTTTCTGCTGCACAGTTACCTTACAGCAAACCTCATCCCGAAGTTTATTTGCTGGCAGCTAACCAACTTGGGGTCAAGCCAATTCATTGCCTCACATTGGAAGACTCATTTAACGGTATGATCGCCACCAAAGCGGCGCGAATGCGCTCAATTGTGGTTCCTTCGGCGAATCATTTCAATGATCCTCGTTGGTCATTAGCTGATATCAAACTGAATTCATTGGAAAAATTAACAATAGAAAATATTACGTGATAACCGCGCACTGCCATTACCTCATATCTGTTTCCCTGTAATGGCAGGGCAAATGAGACGGCCTGTTTGTTTGATATGGCACAGATCGATTGACTCATCACATGAAAATAAAGATTTTTCTTATTTACCCTCTATCATCCTGAGACAAAACCCTCTATACTGCCTTACTGTATGTATAAACAGCAATCAACATAAATTAATAGAAACAGTTAACATAAATAGTTATGACAGCAGAAGGACATCTTCTTTTTTCCGTTGCCAGCCTTGTATTGGCTCACCAGCTAGAAATCACGCCAGAAATAGCACAGGGAGACTGGTTGCACATGCTTCCCGGTGTACTTCTGGCTTCATTGTTACCCGATATTGATCACCCAAGCTCAACATTAGGTCGATTATTTCGCTTTATCTCCATTCCCATTGCACGATTATGTGGGCATCGTGGATTTACGCATAGTTTGTTAGCGCTACTCGTGGGGGTTACTCTATTCCAGACTGAAATACCTTCTGATTGGCCTATTCCGACTGACTTTATCCATGCCATGATTATCGGTTACATCAGCCATCTTATTGCTGATATGCTGACACCTGCCGGTATTCCACTGTTATGGCCCCTGAAAATGCGTTTTCGTATTCCTGTTCTCAGAGGTAAAGAACGCAAAAAAGCGGAACGCTTTATTGCAGTATTAGTCGTCGTGATCGCGATCATTCTTCCACAACATATCAATTTTTCATTTACTCACTATTTAGACAAAACACCGTTTGACAAAATACAGTTTGATAAATTTAATATTGATAAATTACAGCATTTCTACAAATAGTTCACTCACCCGCGTCCAACACGCTAGCATAACCCCATGTTTAAATGGGGTTATCTAAAAAATATAAATATTTTTTAAAATTATTTGCTAAACCCTAAAAGAAATCTTTTAAATCACTTAGATAGTGACAGTCAACTTAACAAAAAAAGACAAAATACATGAGCATTTATAATCAATTAAGCTGACTAGTAAAAAATAATTATATTAAATTCCATTTAATTATAAGTAAGAAACTTCTTATACTGATAACATTCTCCTTTCAGCATTTCATGATATGTAATCGTTAAATTTCAAATTGAAATACAGCTTACAAATCATCAGATTGGGTCAAGAGCAAAGAGTACCTTCTCATCCCCAAAGCGCTTACATATCATCATATAAAAATAGATATTACATACACATATACTGATATCCATATATTGCGAGCTGCACGATACACCGCAACTCACGATATAAAAGGATAAATAAGTTTGGAGATTAGGGATGAATTTACCACTCATCATCAATGTGCTCATTTTTGTAGCACTACTTATATTATTAGCAAAATCGAGTTCAAATCAGTGGAGCTTGTCCAAAAAAGTTCTTGTAGCTCTGATTGTCGGTGTCGTTTTTGGGCTGGCACTAAACCTCATTTATGGAACAGACAACATTACCGTGAAAGAATCCATTAAATGGTTCAATATCGTCGGTAATGGTTATGTGCAACTACTACAAATGGTTATCATGCCATTGGTTTTTGCTTCTATCCTAAGCGCAGTTGCACGTTTACATAAAGCCTCTTCCTTAGGAAAAATCAGCTTTCTTACCATTGGTACTTTACTATTCACTACAGCCATTTCCGCTTTAGTGGGTATTGTCATCGCTAATTTGTTTGGTCTAAGTGCAACTGGTCTCATTCAAGGGACTCAAGAAACGGCTCGTTTATCTGCCATTGAAAGCAATTATATTGGTAAGGTTGCAGATATGGGTGTGCCTCAAATCATTCTTTCTTTCATTCCTAAAAATCCCTTTGCTGATCTGACAGGCGCACGCCCTACTTCTATTATTAGTGTTGTCATTTTTGCGACATTTTTAGGTATCGCCGCACTACAAATGCTTAAAGATGATCATGAACGTGGTGAGCGTGCGCTCATGGCTATTGATACTATGCAAGCCTGGGCAATGAAACTGGTCAGATTGGTTATGCGTCTCACGCCATACGGCATAATGGCTTTAATGACTAAAGTTGTTGCCAGTTCGAATCTCCATGATATTACCCAATTAGGTAATTTTGTTGTTGCTTCCTATATCGCTCTTGGTCTGATGTTTGTCGTACATGGCGGGCTTTTAGTATTCACAGGAATCAATCCCCTGAAATTCTTTAAAAAAGCAGGCCCGGTACTCACATTTGCATTTACCAGCCGTTCAAGTGCTGCGAGTATTCCCTTAAATGTTGAAACTCAAACTCGTCGCCTCGGTATACCAGAGTCCATCGCCAGCTTCTCTGCGTCTTTTGGTGCAACTATCGGACAAAATGGCTGTGCAGGTATTTATCCTGCGATGTTAGCGGTCATGGTTGCACCAACCGTTGGTATCAATCCTTTTGATCCGGTGTGGATTGCAACGCTTGTCGGAATTGTGACTATCAGTTCTGCGGGTGTTGCGGGCGTTGGCGGTGGGGCAACATTTGCAGCCTTAATTGTTTTGCCTGCTATGGGGCTACCTGTCACGTTAGTCGCACTGCTGATTTCTGTTGAACCGCTGATCGATATGGGGCGCACAGCACTCAATGTGAACGGTGCGATGACAGCAGGTGCAATCACCAGTCAGTTAATGGGAAAAACCAATAAGGAAATACTTGAGCAAAACGAAGAAGCCGCTCTCAATCAATTTTAATTCAAGTCCAATAAACCCGCCCGCTTTGACGATAAGGTTCAAAACAGGCGGGTTTATAAGTTACCCTCTTTTTCATGTTTCACCTTCAATTCCTTCTGATAAGCAATGGTCCACTACACTATATTTTCTCTATAGATCGTTAATAAAAGCGGATCAAAAAAGCCAAGGGTCATGATGAGCCTCGGCTTTGTATCTGACTAACAGAACAGTGAATTGCTTGTGTTATTTTTTTACTGACTAAGCAGAAAAGAGAGCATTTATTTTATATATTCACCGCTACGAAGCGCTTCGATACGCTTATCCAATGGAGGATGAGATAAGAATAATTCACTGAAACTCTTTGATTTACCATTAATACAAAATGCCATCATACGTCCCTCTTCCTGAGGCTCATAGCTGGTCTTAAGACGTTGCAACGCAGCAATCATCTTTTCGCGCCCAACCAACTTTGCTGATCCAGCGTCTGCATGAAACTCACGGTAACGAGAGAACCACATGGTAATAATACTGGCCAGAATACCAAATACGATCTCCAATACCATCGAAACCACCATGTAAACAATGGGGTTACCACTACTACCACTTTCTTTTTCATCATCGTTGCTGGAAAGGAAACTGGTTACCGCTTGTGCAATGATACGTGAGATGAGGATAACGAAGGTATTCACAATACCTTGCAGCAAGGTCATCGTCACCATGTCACCATTTGCAATGTGGCTAATTTCATGTGCAATGACGGCTTCAGCTTCATCACGGCTCATATTGTCCAGTAACCCTGTACTAACCGCAACCAGTGAAGCATTACGGCGTGCTCCGGTCGCAAATGCGTTAATATCCAGCGCATCATAGATAGCCACTTGTGGCATCGTAATACCAACCTGATCTGCCTGGCGACGTACCGTTTCCATTAACCAGGCCTCGGTTTCATTGGCAGGTTTTTCAATAACCTGACCACCAACAGAACGCAGAGCCATCCATTTCGATAGTAGTAAAGAAATGAATGAACCACCAAAACCAAATAGACCAGCCATAATTACGAGACCAGCCATACTTCTCTGCTGGATACCTGTAATTGAAAGTATGATTCCAAACAACACCATAACAGCGAGGTTTGTGAGAAGAAACAAGGCGATTCTCATCATATAAATTTGCTTCCTTTAATGTTCAAACTGCATAACGAAAAGTTAAGTTATGAAATGGGGATTCTCCCCATATTATTCAAGTTTTTTAAGATGTTAAGTGATAAAAACATCGTAACTTTACAAAACACAACCTGATAATATGCTAAAAAGGCCAGCTATCAAGCCAGCCTTTTTATCTATACGCGAATTCTAAAATTATTTCGCTACGGCTATTTCAGCAGGCTGGTGTGCCAAATCCAGTGCAATTTTAACAGATTCATCTAAGTAAGAATCTGGCCCTTTATAATCTTTAGGTAAATCATCAAGTGATTTTAACAACTTTTTGCCTTCGCGTTTAAAGCGTTCATTAATACGATTTAATCTCATTGTTTCGTATTCGTTATTTTCCTTCTCTCTTTGAGCATAGTTCAAAGAATAAACGCCGTTACGCTCTTTGATGGCCTTGTAGTAAGCAATATCTTGTTTGATATATTTAAACTCAGGATCATTGGCAATACGTTGATTATGCTGCTCAATCAAGAGAGGTGTTAACGCTGAAATCACGTTAGAGGAAGTATAATGCGCAGGTTGTATGCTATCCCAAGGTAACGCATTACTCTCCTGGCTTTCTCCTATGTCAGAAGGTACTTCCCCCGTTGGCATAATTAAATCAGGGGTAACCCCTTTCAGCTGGGTACTGCCTCCATTAATTCGATAGAATTTTTGGATCGTATATTGCACGGAGCCAGTTTCTGGCCACTGCGGACGTAACATCTGATCAAAAATGCGACTCAGCGGACGGTATTGTTGAACTGTCCCTTTACCAAAAGTCGGTTCACCAACAATTAATCCACGGCCGTAATCTTGCATCGCTGCCGCGAATATTTCAGACGCAGAGGCGCTTCTATTGTCAACCAAAACGACCAGAGGACCTTTATAATATATCGCCTCATCAGTATCTGCTTCTTCTTTTAGCCTGCCGATGTTATCCCGGATTTGAACTATGGGACCAGTAGAAATAAACAAACCAGATAATGATACCGCTTCGGTCAATGCGCCACCACCATTGCCACGCAAATCAATAACAATCGCAGAAACACCCTCTTTGGTGAGCTTCTGTAACTGTACTTTTACATCGTTAGTCAAACCGACATAGAAACTGGGGATATCCAAAACACCCACTTTCTCCTTCCCTACTGTTTTCACCGACATCTTGACAGCATTATCTTCAAGCCGGATATTTTCGCGGGTTAAGGTCACAATATGGTTTTTTGCCCCTTTCGCACTTGGCGTAATTTCAAGACGGACTTTACTCCCCTTCGGCCCTTTGATAAGCGCAACAACATCTTCCAAACGCCATCCGACAACATCAACAATTGGCTTACCCATCTGCCCAACGCCAATGATTTTATCTCCGACTTTCAATAAATTGCTTTTAGCCGCAGGACCTCCTGCGAGCAATGAACTAATCGAAATATATTCATCGTCATATTGTAAAACAGCACCGATCCCTTCAAGGGATAAACTCATCTCTGAATTAAACTGTTCCGTATCACGAGGAGAGAGATAACTGGTATGCGGATCTATTTCACGGGCAAAAGCCAGCATGATATTTTGGAAAACGTCCTCACTTTTGGTTTGCGTGAGACGTCTCAGTAACGTCCGGTAGCGTTTGGTGAGTGTTTCTTTAATTTCTTTATCATTTTTTCCAGATAACTTGAGATTTATCCAATCAGATTTGATTTTGGCATCCCAAAGTTTATTCAGCTCCTCAACGCTCTTTGGCCAAGGTGCTTTTGTACGATTGGTTTCAATTGTGTTATGACTGTTTAAATCAACAGGCTGATCTAACCGGGAAAGCACATATTGATAGCGTTCAAAACGACGCTTTTGCATCAAATTAAAAAGAGCATAAGGCAGTTTCAGATTGCCATGCTCAAGCTCTTCTCCCAATGCTCCCTTTTGCGCCTCAAACTGCGAGATATCAGAGGCCAAAAAAACATTGTGTAAATAATCAAGTTGGTTTAGGTAACGATCAAAAACTTTTCCTGAGAAATCCGCATCCAGATAAAACTGACGATAATGTGAATGAAGAAAGCGATTCACTATCCGATTACTTATCGTCGGATGCTGCAGTTCTGGTTGCAGATCTGGCAACTGACTCAGACTAACGACAGCAGGACCATGACCGTTATTTATCGTTTGACCGTTAATGGTATGGGTACTGGTCGATTTGTCACCATTAGCAACATTGCCATTATCAGTATCCGCATAACCTATGCCAGAAAATGATAGACCTAAAACGAAAGCCAAAGTTACGAGTTTGTTCATGCCCAGGTTGGCCTCCGTATCAGAACTTTAAGTGTTCTGCGCGTACAATCATTGCTAAACCCGTTGGTAGCTGCACTCTTACACCATCTTTTGCAACTTCAAGTACAGAGGCATCCATTAAACTTTTTCCTACATTAACTTTGATTGTCTGGCCGACTTTCAAAGAGGATACATCAGTCACTGAGATCAGCTCTGGTTGTGCAATTTTTTTCGTGGTTTTATCTACGGGTTTACGCGATTGTTGTGGACGATTTGGCGAACGGGCTGGACGTTTTTCACCCTCACCGGACGCCTTCTGACGGCGCGGAGACGGCTTTTTATTCACAGCTCGCTCACTTTGCTTGTCAGATACGTTGTCAGCCTCACGTTTCTTGGCACGCTGTTCAGCTCGTTGAGCCTGTACCCGCGCTTTCGCTTCTGCCAGTTGCTGACGAGCGTGCTCAATGTGCTCAGCGTCTAATTCACCACACGTATTTCCGTCAAGGTCAACACGCTGAGCCCCTTCTTTAACGCCATAGAGGTAGCGCCAACTAGACGTATACAAGCGCAGTGCAGAACGGAGCTGTGTTTTGCTTAAACACGCTTCACTCTGAATACGTTCAACAATGTCCTGGAAGATCCCGATCTTCAAAGGACGTGCTTCACCTTCTGCCACGAAGCAAAGCGGGAAACGCTCAGCTAAGAAAGCAATGACTTCTTTACTACTGTTCAACTTAGGTTGATTTTCCATGAAATTTCCTGATTACAACGGTTTTGCCAACCAGCGCAGGCACGAACAGGCGACATTATAATAGTGTTGCTGATAAATGCCACGTTATACATATGTTAAGTTACGTTCTGTTGTTGATATTTTGACATAACACATTGCCCCAAATGCTCACAAAGCCTGAAAACTAGCGTGTTCAAGCCATTTTCATCATTTTCGTCAAACCGATCAAAAACCGTGCTATCAATATCCAAAACGCCAATAATTTGCCCATTAACTTCTAAAGGAAGTACAATTTCAGCACTACTGGTGACATCACAAGCAATATGACCGGGGAATGCATGTACATCGGCAATACGCTGTATACGCTTACTCGCGACCGCCGTTCCACATACGCCTTTTCCGATAGGAATACGAACACAAGCGTTCTTCCCCTGAAATGGTCCTAATACTAGGGTATCATTATCTATTAAATAAAAGCCAACCCAATTAACATTACCTAAACGTTCATATAACAATGCACTGGTATTAGCAAGAGAAGCGATAAAATCATACTCACCCGAAAGCAGTGCTATTAAGCTATCTGTCAACTCTTGATAAAATTTATTTCTATCCATAAGCCCCTACGCAATCGATATGTTAAAAACAAAATAACAACAATAAATTCACAATAAAAACCTAAGAGAAACTGATAACGATCATTTTAAACATCTTCAGAATACCGATTCTCTTCTCGAATTAAAATTTTCTTTAATTATTTTTACCCCTATTCACTTATAAAATTTAGGGATATGTCACAGTTTATACTAAAGAATAGCCTGTTTTGCGCCCAGGAGAATCCCCTTGTCCCTATTCTCATGGTAAAATATCTTATCATTACTCTAATCGATTATGCTATTTCCTCTATATCCAGCGCACTGCAAGATGCATTGATTCGCTCTCATAACGCAAGGGGAAATAAGGCACATCATCATGCAGGCAATGCGCATCGCAGTTTATTGGATATATTGATTATATCTATAGGAAAATGAAATAATTTATTGACAAGAGAGTAAAATATTCTTTCTTTATTCAGGAACAAAAAGAGGCCGAGTCGATTCCTATACTCGGCCTAGGGAAAAATGGCTCAATCAAGGAGCCCCGCGCTAAAAATTGCCATTGAGACGTAGAACAACTTGCCACTTAAAGCGTAGTTGAGATGATAAAATTTACCAAATTTTAATCAAAATTGGTTAATTTTAGTAATGATATCATTCTGAAAACATAAACTAACAATTACTTTTTATCATCCGTCTGGTCACATAAAGTTAGCGCTACTTTTTGGAATGGCTCTATGCTCATCTTTTGATTGGGGTGTTCAGGATCATTTAAGAGGATCGTGTCCAACGATGATGCGATAACCTGATTGGATTTCATAAACTGAGTTGCCCGATCATTTAATGGATATTGCATCAATGTACTGGGATTTATCACAAACAATGCACCATCTGCCCGACAATCAAGCATTACCTCTTCGCGGGTAAATGCCCATTGTTGACCAAACTGGAGTTTGCTAATGGTTTTTATCGGTGCAGTGACGCCCTGGAAAGAAAACAGCAAAAAAGGCAAAGCCCAAAATAGTCGTTTCATTATCATTTCCCCTGATAGATACATATCATGATGTTATCGCCCATTCTCCTGCTCATATCCCCGAAATAACATTCAGGATCATGCAGGAGGCTGTGTTGCAAAAATAGCGACACATAATAACGCACTTGTCCCCAAAATAATCTCCAGCCAACTATTGATTATCAATTGCTGATAGCATCCTTTATGCTTCAATTTTGGAACTAAGATATAACGGTTTATCAAAGCCAAAAATACCATACCAACAACCAGCGCTATTTTTAGCCACAACATGGATTGATATTCAGAAAGCGTCTGATTGAAGATGGGCCAACCCGGTATTAAAATGACACTACTGACAACCCCTGTCGCAATCACCAGAAAAACAGCAAAATGCCCATAAAGCGAAAATTTTCTCATCGCTGATACGCTATCCGAATAAAAGTTAATGGCAACCTCTCCACTATTATTCCGATTATTGCCTGGTTTTTCTGCCATGCTTTTAACATCGGTTTCATTACCTGAATGCACCTGATTAGAGGATAAATGTGTCTCCGATATCGTCCTTAAGCGCGGAAATTGTAAACACAGCAAGAACGGCCACAACCCACCAAACCAATAACCTGCGCTCAGTAAATGGATAACCTGGTTAATTTGCAGTAATAGCCCCACGCGACCTTCATACATGGCCGCATGGCCAAGGAAAGCATGGCTGGAGAGTAAAAAAATTGAGCACCCCAACAACAGGTAATTTCTGGCCTTAACATTAGAAAGGAACAACCCACCCACGGCAAGAACAGCGATCAATAACTGCCACATCCACACTTGCCCAAACGATGTTCCCAATACCGCCAGCCATATATCTGGTGAATAAACATCGTCCCAGCCTTCCCCCATTAATCCAGCCTGTACGATAAACCAGATTATCGAGGTTATAAAAGCCAGCACAGTGCTGACTAAAACGCCAACTTTCAACCGTTCTCTCATCAGTGTCGAGAAATGACCGGAAACAAGCATTGCCGTGAATAAGCTAAGACCGAACATCAACATGACGACAACAAAATGAGAGAAACGGCAGAATATGGATAGAGATTCTAGAGAAATCATTATTTCACAGTAAAGCTATAGAGACCTTTTGTCTTATGACCATCGACAGAAAGGACACGCCAATCAACCGTGTATTTACCCGCAGTAAGCTGACCTTCAAGCGGAAGGATTAACTTAGTTTTGGTTTCAGGATCAAGTTCCAACTTACCTGTTTGAATGACATTCTTTTCCGGGCCAATCAATTTCACCTGACTAAATCCAAGTTCAATACGTTCGGAGAAGCTCAATGTGATGGCTTTCGGGGCTGCTTCGACCGTTGTATTTTCTGTCGGCGTCTGATCTTTCAGATGGGCGTGGGCCAAAGCCTGCTGACAAGACAAACCCACAAACAGCACCATAAGGGCAGATAATTTGGTCCAAAATGAACCGATGTTGGGAATAAACATAGAGATAACCCTGTAATATGCAGATGAATTTTTATACCTGAGCAGGGATTCTATAGCAAAAAATATGTTTGATCTGCGCCAATCGACAAGTAATGTCTTGACCTGTGAAGCACGACGCAAAAATAGAATGGGAAATAAAAGAGAGAGAACCGTAACACCCATTTCACCCTGTATAAAAACAAGGTAGGGAGTTACGGAGTCAAATTAATTTATCTGGCTGCCTCTGCCCGGACAATTTCACATGACAGAGCAGCCAGCAAAACAGCAATAAACTGGAGACTAGAATATATCTCAGGCGTGTGTTGGCGCCATCGCCAGTCCCTTCAGATCTTTATCCAATAAGAACAACGATTTTCCGCTTTCGCCAACCATATCCAGTTTATCCAGAATGGATTTGAACAGTTTTTCTTCTTCGTGCTGTTCAGCAACATACCATTGCAAGAAATTAAAGGTAGAGTAATCTTGTGTCATCATCGCAACATGGGCGAGTTTGTTGATCTCTTCTGTAATCAATTTTTCATGTTCATAAGTCTGATTAAAAACATCAGCGATCGAATTAAACTCAACAGGGGGCGCCTGAATAGCCCCTAATACAGGCATTGAACCCGTGTCACCCAAATAATCAAACAAGCGTTGCATATGCTGCATTTCTTCCTGTGAATGGGATCTTAAAAATGCGGCCGCACCTTCGTATCCTTTATCACTACACCATGCACTCATTTGCAGATATAAATTTGCAGAATAGAATTCTAAATTTAGTTGCTCATTTAATTTTTTGATCATTTCTTGTTTTAACATCGGACGGCGCTCCTAAAAAATAATTAAACTGGACGTATTATGCCAATTAAAATCACATAAAACAAAAATAAAATAAAAATATTTAACGCATTGATAAATAATGATTTATTTTTTAATCTTTAACAAGAATAAATCTCATTAAATATCAGAAAACAAGAATCAATTTTATTTAATGATATTTTTATTCAAAAAAACACTTTCAATAGAAATGATAATTGATATTATTTATATTTACTGAGTCTATTTTTGACTTTTTAAACAACTTACCAAACCCAAAAGAGTCGATTAATTTTCTTCCCAGAGGGATGAAAATACGTTTTCAGAGAGGCCATCATAATGGAACATAACTTAGCCAAATTATCTAAAAATGAGATGGATAAGATCAATGTTGATTTAGCAGCATCCGGCGTTGCGTTTAGAGAACGCTATAATATCCCTGTTATTCTTGGCACCGTTGAACAATCACAGCCATCACATCTGCGGGAATATTTCCAACAACGTTTGCACCACTACCGCCAGCAATCGAGATTTTTATCACGATTGCCTTATGAACCCAAAAGCCGTTGACCGAATGATAAAAAAACAACCACCTTTTTGTGGGTGGTTGTCGTGACTATTTTCCAACAAACTTATCCGTCGCCCTGATGAGTTGGTGCAAAATGCCCGTTTCATCAAAAGAGTGACCAGCACCTTCAACAATACATAATTCAGCTTCCGGCCATGCCTTCGCCAAATCCCATGCATTCTGCACCTGACACACCATATCATAGCGACCATGTATAATTACCGCAGGGATATGCCTGATGACATCAATATGATCCAGTAATTGCTGAGTTTCATCGATAAAACCATGATTGATAAAGTAATGGTTCTCAATACGGGCAAATGCTAAAGCAAAATGATTTTCTGAGAAAAAGTCTGAGCTTGTGGAAGGCAATAACGTGACTGTTTCACCTTCCCAAAGACTCCATAAACGGGCGGCTTCCAGCTGTACGTGTAAATCTTCACTCGTCAGTCGTTTATGATAAGCAGTAATGACATCGCTGCGCTCTTCTTCCGAGAGAATAGATAAAGTACGCTCCCACTTTTCAGGGAAAAAACGAGACGCCCCTTCTTGATAATACCAGTGCAATTCTTGTGGGCGGAGCAAGAATATTCCTCTCAACACCAATTCCGATACACTATTTGGGTGCTTTTCAGCATAAGCCAGAGATAACGTTGATCCCCATGAACCACCAAAAACCAACCATTTTTCCACGCCCATGAATTGACGCAATCGCTCAATATCCGCAACCAAGTGCCAGGTGGTATTATTTTCCAGACTCGCATGGGGCGTAGAACGTCCACACCCTCGCTGATCAAATAACATAATATGATAGCGTTCAGGGTCAAATAACTGGCGGTGATAGTTTGCAATCTCCCCACCCGGACCACCATGAAGGAAAACGGCGGGTTTGCCTTTCGGGTTACCGCACAATTCCCAATAAATCTGATGCCCCTCTCCCGTATCTAAATACCCTGTTTGATACGCATCATAAGCGGGATAGAGTTTCCTGTGTTCCGTCATAAAGCCCTCTTCGTCATTGAAATAAAACGGGATACTTTCTCTGTATCCCGTCTATATTCAAAAGATAGCATGACCAGTTATTTACTTCACTTCACTATAACTTATGGTCTCTTTTTGGCAGTCAATCGTGACGTTGTAACTCTTATCCTTTTTCGTTCCCCGGACAATCAAGGGAACCTGCAAGGCATTCGTATCGCCAGTCATATCATTAACATTAACCCAGGCAATCGGCTTCGATGTGCCTAATTGTTTTCTGTCTTTATCCCAATGATTAATCCGGTTCTGCAAGAAATCTTGCTTAACCTGTGCCGCGACCTGATCTTTGGTCAAATTCTTACAAGAAATAAACTTTGCCACATGATCATTCTCAGCGGCTGTTACTGTAAACGAAACAGAAAGCAGAACACCTGCACTCAATAGACCCATACGGCGAATGCATTGAGTTGTCTTCATATTACCTCCTATTACCATCCAAAGTTTGTGGATTAAACGTTGTGATAAATTAACATGCCATAGAAAGTCATTATGTGAGTTTTGTTAAAAATGCATGGCAACTATTTTTCATCATCTTCAAATAAAACATGAACCTGCTCATGGTTCCGATGCTTTTCGCGTAACTCCCGGGCTACGATGGCAATCGCTTCCCCACTGCTCATGCCTTCTGACATGAGTTGATGGATCCGTTCTACAGCCGCTTGCTGCACCTCATGAGATAATGTCGGCATACCTGAAAACATAGCGATAACCTTAAACAAAATATAGCGATTAATAGCAAACGCCGATTATAGCCTTTTTATCCTGAGTCAGGCGTAAGATTGTGTGATAATCTCCGTGAATTACTCTGTCATCTCTTGTGAAGAACCAAACACTGATTCCGTCATGAAAACTGTATTACAAAAACGACAACTACCTTATTCGCCTGATCTTGCCATTCACTACTTTGCCCCCCTTTCTGCATCCCCTTGGGCCATGCTGTTACATTCTGGAAGTGCTGAACATCCGCATAACCGGTTTGATATTCTCGTCGCCGAGCCTGTTACCACATTTATTACACGAGGAAAATCGACTGAAATTCATCATCGTGGCGAGCGTTCTTCTTCTCAGGACGATCCTTTTCTCCTGCTAAAAGAACATCTTCATGCCAGTGATATCAATGCCCAGTTTGATCCTGACCTCCCTTTTCAGGGGGGAGCACTAGGTATATGGGGGTATGATCTCGGACGACGTGTCGAAAAATTACCCGAACTGGCCGCTAATGAACTGTGCTTTCCTGATATGGCCATCGGTATCTACGATTGGGGATTGATTATTGATCATCAGCTACAGCAAGCAACATTAGTGAGCTATCATCATATTGATGAACGAATGGCCTGGTTAGCTTCTCTGCAAGCAACCAAGACGGAAGATTTTTCTCTGACCGGTCAGTGGCAATCCAACATGACGGCACAACAATATCGAGAAAAAATTGCGCAAATTCATCGTTATCTGCGGGAAGGTGATTGCTATCAAGTCAATTTATCACAGCGTTTTCAGGCTGATTATAAGGGCGATGAATGGCAGGCCTTTGTCCAGCTCAATAAAAGTAACCGCGCGCCTTTTTCCGCGTTTATCCGCTTACCGGAACACTATGTTATCAGTGTTTCACCTGAACGCTTTATTCTTCTGGAAAATAATCACATCCAAACCCGTCCGATAAAGGGAACACGCCCACGCCTGTCTGATCCTGCCCAAGATCAGCTACAAGCAGAAATATTAGCAAACTCACGAAAAGATCGTGCTGAAAATTTGATGATTGTTGATCTGTTGAGAAATGACATTGGACGAGTGGCCATCCCCGGCTCTGTCAAAGTCCCTGAATTGTTTGTGGTTGAACCTTTTCCGGCCGTACATCATCTGGTCAGTACCATCACCGCGACATTACCTGAGCAATATCATGCCACTGATTTACTCCGTGCCTGTTTTCCGGGGGGATCAATTACTGGTGCGCCCAAAATTCGCGCAATGGAAATCATTGAAGAATTAGAACCCCATCGTAGGCATGGATATTGTGGTGCTATTGGTTATATTAGCTTCTGCGGGACAATGGACAGCAATATTACCATTCGTACCTTACTCACAGAAAAAGGAAAAATTTACTGTTGGGCGGGGGGCGGTATTGTCGCCGACAGCGTCGCTGACAAAGAGTATCAGGAAACATTTGATAAACTTGGCCAAATTTTACCTCGATTAAGGGAATTATAGAGACCATGACATCGATTTCTGACTTCATTCATCGGTTTCAATTACAATTGCCAATACAACCTGTGCCATTGGCAAGTCATCAACGGAACGCGGCGGTATTACTGCCGATTATTTGTAAGCCAGAACCAACGTTATTGTTTACCCAGCGTGCCGCAAATCTTCGTTCCCATGCAGGACAAATTGCGTTTCCGGGCGGCGCGGCCGATCCTGACGATTTTTCCTTGATTGCCACCGCATTACGTGAAGCAGAAGAAGAAGTCAGTCTACCGCAAAATAAAGTGCAAATATTGGGACAATTAGCCCCTCTGGATAGTATTGGTGGTTATTGCGTCACACCCGTCATTGGGCTAGTTTCCGCACCGATCTCTTTTCAGACCAATCCCGCCGAAGTCGCAGGTATTTTTGAAGTTCCACTGGTTGACACACTGTCCCTTTCCCACTACCGATATTTGGATATCAAACGCCGCAACCGACAACGCCGGGTCTATTTTTTTTGGCATCAGGAACATATGATTTGGGGATTAACGGCCGCCATTATCTATCGTTTGGCACAACAAGTACAAAAAACACCCTGAACAGTACAAAAAACGGCATAAAACTGTGCACTACTTATCCATAATCATAGCAATTGCTATTATAATTAAAAAAAAGCTGTAAACTCCTTTATCAACACTACTAAATAACAGTAAAGTAGCGCGCTTTTATATAAATAACTATATCTCTTCTTCTCTTAAAGGAGTCTGGCGTGATTAGCGTTTTCGACATGTTTAAGGTGGGTATTGGCCCATCCAGCTCTCATACTGTTGGTCCTATGAAAGCAGGCAAACAATTTGTCGATGATCTTGTAAACCAGGGGGTTATGTCCTCTATCACGCGTGTAGCTGTTGATGTATACGGCTCACTTTCATTAACCGGGAAAGGTCACCATACGGATATCGCTATCATCATGGGCCTGGCAGGTAATATGCCAGCGACTGTTGATATTGATTCAATCCCAGGTTTTATTTGTGATGTAGAGCAAACCCAACGTTTGCCACTGGCAAATGGTTTACATGAAGTCGATTTTCCTCGCGATGGCGGTATGAACTTCCGTAGCGATAACCTATCACTGCACGAAAACGGCATGCAAATCCATGCGTTCGCAGGTGATAAAAAAGTCTACAGTAAAACTTACTACTCTATCGGTGGTGGTTTCATTGTTGACGAAGAACATTTTGGCAAGCCATCCCAAGATACCAAACCTGTTTCTTACCCATACAGCTCTGCGGCAGAACTGCTGATGAACTGTAGTAAAACAGGCTTGTCGGTTTCTGGCTTGATGATGAAAAATGAATTGGATTTACACAGCAAAGAAGAAATCGCTGAGTATTTCGCGGATGTATGGGACACCATGCAAGCCTGTATCGAGCGTGGTTTGAATACTGAAGGGGTTTTGCCAGGCCCATTACGTGTTCCGCGCCGTGCAGCTGCGTTACACCGTATGCTGACATCATCAAATAAATTGTCGAATGATCCAATGAATGTGGTTGATTTGATCAATATGTTTGCATTGGCCGTCAATGAAGAAAATGCTGCGGGAGGCCGAGTTGTTACAGCGCCTACCAATGGCGCATGTGGGATCGTTCCCGCGGTTTTAGCCTATTACAACCACTGTATAGAGCCGGTCACACCCGAATTGTATACCCGCTATTTCCTGGCATCTGGTGCAATTGGCATTTTATATAAGATGAACGCCTCTATTTCTGGTGCTGAAGTCGGTTGTCAAGGTGAAGTTGGGGTGGCTTGTTCTATGGCAGCCGCTGGCATTGCCGAACTGCTTGGCGCAAGCCCTGAGCAGGTATGTATCGCAGCAGAAATCGGCATGGAACATAACCTTGGCCTGACTTGCGACCCTGTCGCAGGTCAAGTACAGGTGCCTTGTATTGAGCGTAATGCGATTGCATCCGTTAAAGCCATCAATGCTGCCCGTATGGCATTACGCCGTACCAGTGAGCCCCGTGTCTCACTCGATAAAGTCATTGAAACCATGTATGAGACGGGCAAAGATATGAACGCTAAATACCGTGAAACTTCACGCGGGGGTTTGGCCATAAAAGTTCAGTGTGACTAATATAAGTTATCACTCATTCATCTAAAGATAAGTGATGGCGTCAGTAGGCGCATTGCCTATTTTTTATCATATTTCATTTTTATCTGACCTAATATCCCTGCCATCCGGTAGGGATATTATTTTGGCTGAAACGAATTCATAAAGTACATTATTTTCTATTTCACGATAAAACATCCAAATTCTTTTACGAAAAAACGGATAAAATGTTACCGGAAACAAAATAAGAAACTAACCAAGAACAAATCATAAATATTTAAATGTGTGTTTTTGGCTATTTTTTAGTGAAAAATCTTTTTTTATCTCTCAAAACAGCCTGTATTTATTTTTCTGACCCATAGCAATTTTCTCAAATCCTGCAAATGATAATCTAATGACATATTTTCCTATGTAACGAAATATAAAACCAGACGAGGTGAAATTTTGAGACAAATTCTCGCGACAGTTTTATGTTCACGACTACCCTATTAATGGAATAGGAAGTTCAATACATTAGAAATGTTGAGCATGTGCCTTCAGTAAGTTTGAGTTCAATTGTTATAGTAAGGGGAACACAAGTGAGTATAGCCATTATGATTGGCACGCACGGGGCTGCGGCAGAACAGCTACTTCATACCACAGAAATGTTGATTGGGGAGCAAGAAAATGTCGCTTATATCGACTTTGTACCCGGTGAAAATGCCGATACATTATTTGATAAATACAACAAAAAGCTGGAATCGCTGAATACAGCGCAAGGTGTTTTGTTTTTCGTCGATACGTGGGGTGGCAGTCCATTCAATGCCGCAAACCGGATTGTTATTGACAAAGATAACTACGAAATCATTACGGGTGTGAACGTGCCGATGCTTGTTGAAGCGTTTATGTGTCGTGATGACGATCCATCCATGAAAGAATTGGTTGCTGTTGCATTAGAGGCAGGGAAAGAAGGTATTCGGGCGCTTAAAACAGAACACGTTGAAGAAGAAGCGACAAAACCTGAACCGGTCAAACCCAGCGTGCCACCTGTCTCACCCTCGACTGTTTCGCCAACGTCTGCAAACGGCCATATGAAGATAGTCCTGGCTCGTATTGATGATCGCCTGATTCATGGCCAAGTTGCTACCCGCTGGACAAAAGAAACGAATGTTAAGCGCATCATTGTAGTCAGTGATGAAGTTGCTCAAGACACCGTTCGTTCTACCTTATTGAAACAAGTTGCCCCTCCCGGCGTCAGTTCACATGTTGTGGATGTTGCTAAATGTGTCAGGGTTTACAACAATCCCAAATATGCAGGTGAACGTGTCATGCTGCTATTCACCAACCCAACAGATGTGCTGCGTATTGTCGAAGATGGTGTCACTATCGAATCCATCAACATCGGTGGTATGGCTTTCCGTCAAGGGAAAACCCAGATCAATAATGCAATTTCCGTTGACAAAACCGACATTAAAGCCTTTGAAAAACTGAACGCGCGCGGTATAGAACTGGAAGCCCGCAAAGTTGCCAGCGATACCCGTTTAAACATGATGGATTTGCTGAAAAAAGTTTAAGAAATAATATCGATATTCTTTTACTCACCATTACTCAATAACGAAATGCTTACCAAATTACATTTGGTTACAGGAGAAAGACAATGGACATTACCGTTGTTCAACTTGTGTTGATATTCATCGTTGCCTGTATAGCAGGTATGGGGTCAATTCTTGATGAATTTCAATTCCACCGCCCGTTGATCGCTTGTACCTTAGTCGGCTTAGTGCTTGGTGATATAAAAACCGGCATTATTATCGGCGGTACATTAGAAATGATTGCCCTTGGCTGGATGAATATTGGTGCAGCCGTTGCCCCGGATGCCGCACTGGCTTCTATCATTTCAACGATTCTGGTCATCGCCGGTGGACAAGATATCGGCGCGGGTATCGCATTGGCGATCCCTCTCGCTGCGGCGGGTCAAGTGCTGACGATCATTGTGCGCACGCTGACTGTTGGTTTCCAGCATGCCGCAGATAAAGCCGCAGAAAACGGTAATCTGCGAGCAATCAGCATTCTTCACATTTCCGCATTAATGCTCCAGGCAATGCGTATCGCCCTGCCGTCATTGGGAGTCGCATTATCCGTTGGAACATCCGGTGTCCAGGAGATGCTGCATTCCATTCCTGAAGTTGTCACCATGGGACTCAATATCGCAGGCGGAATGATTGTTGTCGTTGGTTACGCCATGGTCATTAACATGATGCGCGCAGGCTACCTCATGCCATTCTTCTATCTTGGTTTTGTCGTCGCGGTCTATGTCCAGAACCTTGTGATACTGGGTATCATTGGTGCCGTTATGGCGATCTTGTATATCCAGCTCAGTCCAAAATACAATCAATCACAGGCAGCCGCCCCCGCTGGCAATACCCCAAATGACCTTGATAACGAATTAGATTAAGAGGATGAACAACATGTCAGAAACAACAAACATGAGTCAGAAAAAACTGACACAACGTGATATCCGAGGTGTCTTCCTCCGCTCTAATTTATTTCAGGGCTCATGGAACTTTGAACGTATGCAGGCACTGGGATTTTGCTTCTCAATGGTGCCGGCCATTCGCCGACTGTACCCCGACAATACAGAAGAAAGAAAGCAAGCGATCAAACGCCATCTGGAGTTTTTTAACACCCATCCTTATGTCGCTGCACCTATTCTTGGCGTTACGATGGCGATGGAAGAACAACGTGCTAATGGCGCAGATATTGATGACGGTGCTATCAACGGTATCAAAGTCGGTCTGATGGGACCATTGGCTGGTGTCGGTGATCCTATTTTCTGGGGCACCGTTCGCCCTGTTTTTGCGGCACTGGGTGCCGGTATTGCGATGAGCGGCAGCTTATTGGGACCATTGCTGTTCTTCTTCTTATTTAACCTGATACGTTTGCTGACACGTTATTACGGTGTCACCTATGGTTATAAAAAGGGAATGGATATCGTCAAAGATATGGGAGGCGGTTTCCTGCAAAAAATGACAGAAGGCGCCTCAATTCTGGGTCTGTTTGTTATGGGTGCGTTGGTTAATAGCTGGACTAAAATCGATATCCCTTTCGTGATTTCCAAAGTCCCTGATCCACTCACCGGCGAGATGAAAATAACGACCATTCAAACCATCCTGGACAAATTACTGCCGGGTATAGCCCCACTGCTATTAACATTTGGTTGTATGTGGCTATTACGGAAAAAAGTAAATCCTTTATGGATTATTGTCGGTTTCTTTGCCATCGGCATTATCGGTTACCATTTTGGTTTTCTGGCTGTTCCCAAATGATCTAGGTAAGCAAACCGGATCAAATTAAAAATAGAGGGGGAGGAGTTATCCTCCCCTTTGATTAAACGTTACCTTATTGATTTTCAAATCAGGGGATAAAATGAGTTTGAATGATATCATCTTGATAGTATCCATTGTGTTAATGCTCGCTTTTGCAATTTATGACGAATTTATTATCAATCAACTTAAAGGCAAAACGTTATTAAACATAAAACTCAAGAAAAAATATCGGCTTGATGCCCTGATCTTTATCATTTTGATTATCATTATTATTTATAATAATGTTATCTCGTATGGCAGCCCGTTCACCACCTATTTATTATCATTTATCATATTGGTGACACTCTACTTAGGTTATATTCGCTCACCAAAACTCATGTTTAAACAAAACGGCTTTTACTATAGCAACCGTTTTTTCGCTTATGAAAACATCAAAGCCATCAACTTATCTGAAGATGGTATTCTCATGATGGATTTAGAACAACGTAAGATCTATATCTCCGTCACAAAACTGGATGATTTGGAAAAAATTTATCAATTTCTCATCAGAAATAAATAACCTCACTGGTTTTAATATCCAGTACATCAAATAAGATCAATGTGATTTATTGATCTTATTTACTGCCTTAAATAAAGATAACGATAAGCATTATCGTTTCAATATTCAAAATATAACAAAATATTTTTGCCTTTTATCCTGAATATGATATTGTCCGCAGCAGTCATTGGGGAGTAGCCTGTTCCAGAAAATCACTGGAAAATTCGTATCAACATACTCGTTTAAAATAAAACGTGGTACGAATACCTGAATAACCAAATAAATTTTAGGTTATTATACTCGATAAACTTCAAGTTATAGGCTAATAAAACAATAACTTGTAAGAAGTTGAGTATTAATCGGTTGGCAAGACCATAGACACATAACCGCGCCATTGGTTGGGGGCGTGTTGTGTGTATATGGAATCACCCAACCGAGGCTATTTTGATGAGTTTCTATGCAACCCTTATTCTCGCTCTCGCCCTTTCTATGGATGCTTTTGCCGCTGCCATAGGAAAAGGCGCTACCCTTCACCGGCCACATTTCCGCGAAGCTATCCGCACCGGGATTATTTTTGGCTTGGTTGAAGCCTGCACACCGTTAATCGGTTGGTCGCTGGGTTTGTATGCTAGCCAATACATTATGGAATGGGATCATTGGATCGCCTTTTCATTACTGTTAATTCTTGGCTGCCGAATGATCATGGAAAGTTGCAAAAATGAGCCGGAAACCGCTCACAAAACCACGCCCCAACGTCATAGTTCAGTCACATTAATTCTTACAGCAATAGCAACCAGCCTGGACGCGATGGCAATTGGTGTTGGCCTTGCCTTCCTGCAAGTAGATATCCTGCACACCGCCATGACAATTGGTCTTATCACCATGATCATGGCCACATTAGGTATACTCATTGGTCGCTATATTGGCCCGCTCTTGGGCAAAAAGGCCGAGCTAGTCGGCGGGTTAATCTTAATTGCGATTGGTTTCAATATATTATTCGAACATCTTAAATTATTTATGTACGCAAAATAAATGATTATGGATGCCAATGATCTGGAAAGAGCACCTTTTTCTTCAGCCTGTTGCGGCGTTATTAGCCGCAACGCAAGATCGGTTGTACATCGCCCGCCGCACATCACTCTTCTTGTTATCAAATACGTCGATATACTTTTAACGTGAAATCTGCCTCACAATTAAACTGTTCTTTCGCTATCAAATGCGCTTTAACATCTTCTGATGCCCGCCAGGCAAAAGGGGTCATCTGCAATAAATGGTGAGCTTGTTCACCATTTAGCGACATCACATAAGATAGGTTGTCAGTTGAAATTAATTCAAATCCTTCCCAAAGCTCATGATTTTCAGGATGTAAATGCACTTCCTGATAAATTAATTCCTTCAATTGGTACAAATGACGGAAACCGGGTGTCACGGTCAGAACAATCCCCCCGGTTTTCACGACCCGGGCTAATTCTGTTGGCTTACAGGGCGCATAAATACGCAAAATACCATCCAGTGAATGCGCGGCAAATGGCAACCGATGGCTGGATGCGACGCAAAAATTAACCTGAGGATACCGCTTAGCGCCATAGCGGACCGCCACTTTCGCGACATCCAATCCGTATACCACCAAATCCCGATGAAGATCCAACTGTTCCTGAACCGCCGCAGTGTAATAACCTTCGCCACAACCAATATCCAGTATGGTTTCAGCCTCTTCAGGCAAATATTTGTTGAGTAACTCAATTGTTTTTTGCTGCAACGCCTGATAATGCCCCGAATGCAAAAACGCCCTTCTCGCTTGCATCATCTCGACACTATCCCCGGGTTCTTTTGAGCGTTTATGCTGAACAGGCAGTAAGTTGACATACCCTTCTTTTGCACAATCAAACTGATGATTGTTTTCGCAACGCCACTGATGGCTGGCCAGTTGCTGGTGAGCAAACAGTAATGGTGAATGACATAAAGGACATTGATAAGACATAACATTCCGATGAATAGGGAAAATCAGGGGCGTACTATACCATGCTATTTAATTCAGCAGACACTTTCTTACCAGAAAACCGTCAATGACTTATTTTGCAACAAACGATACCATATTATTAAACTTTCTTAATGATTATTATCATTAAATAGATAATTGAACTGTTAAACATAGCAAAGAATAACGTTAATGAAAAATGATATGTAACCGTATCAGTGATAAATATATACACACAAGAAATGACAATAACGCAGCAAATTAAAATTAATAACGCAAGTATTTTAGAGGAAAGGCCCGTTTTTTCAATTAAATACTTATCTCTGTTGTTTTCATATTCTTCTTTTACAGGATAAAATAAATTAACCACCTTAACAATGATACTGATAAAAGCCGTTAACAATAATAATGCCATAATATAGTCGATATATTTAATCACCGGTTCAACCAGATTAAACTCCCCCGCAATAATAAGATACACAATAAAAAAAATAAAAAAATAAAATTTCTTTTCTGAATATTCCCCATTTATTTATTTTACAAAAATCACCTATTTTGGCAAACATTGATTTTTTACAACCATCTTTTTTCATAGAAAACCAAACAATGAATTTTACCTATGTTTTACACCTGAACATCATGTCATAAACAATATATTTCAAACATACACTCTTAGGGTTATTCTTCCGCTAACACAATGAATTTTTATTATAAACCATAATAACCCTGAATAACTTAAAAATAGCGCGATCGCATTTAACATTTATAAAACAAAAATCACACGTAACACCTCATCTCCCTGTCGTCTTAAAGATGAACTACACCTTCTGCCGAGGAGCCTGAGCTTGCAAAAATGGCAGTAATAACAAGCCTATCATGACTGCACAGACAGAAATCGTCATAAATAACCCCGTCCAATGGTAATACTTTAAAATAATGGCAACAGGATAACCAGCAAGTGCGGCGCCAGTATAAGCAAAGAGACCAACAAACCCCGTGGCTGCCCCCGCAGAATCTTTATGTGAACATTCCGCAGCCGCCATCCCAATCAATAATTGGGGGCCAAAAACAAAAAATCCAATGATAAAAAAGCCGATGGATTGAAAAATTAATCCCGTCATCGGCATTAACCATAACGCCGCGACGGATAAGAAAATGCCCATAGCAAATATCAGGTTCATCGGCCCACGATTGCCACCAAACACTTTGTCAGATCCCCAACCCGCGACCAGTGAGCCGACAAAGCCTCCAACTTCAAAAAGTGAGACGACTGTGTTTGCGCTGACTAAATCATAATGGTGATATTCTGTCAGATAGAGATTGCCCCAATCATTAATCACAGTTCGAACGAGGTATACTAAAACATAACTGAATGACAGCAGCCAAATAGATTTATTGCAGAAAACATAGGTTTTCAATATTTCTCGCGTTGTTAACCCTCTCCCTTGATTTTCATGTATTTTTTCTAAATGATCATGACGAAACTGACCAATAGTCGGTAATCCCATGGTGGTCGGCTTATCACGTAATCGCCAACATAAAAATAGGCCGGCCAAAATGCCTAAACAGCCGGGCACAATCACCCCTTCCCGCCAGCTAACATGTAGTGTCAAGAAGCTGATCAATAATGCAATCAGTGCACTACCTACATGATGTGAAGTATTCCAGAGCGACCACCAAAAACCACGCTCTGAGCGCGAATACCAACTGGTCAGTAGTTTGGCACACGCTGGCGAACCCCAGCCCTGAAACCACGCATTTAATACCCATAAAAAGATAAACATCACAACCGAACTGGATAACCCCAAAAAGATATTAATAATCCCCGTCGCAATTAATCCTATGCCCATAAAATAGCGTGTATTGGTACGATCAGAAATCATGCCGGACAGGAATTTAGAACACCCGTATGTGATATAAAATAGCGTCCCCATCAGACCAATATCCCCTTTATCAAAACCAAGATCAGGGATCATAACAGGCATCGCATAATTAAGACTTTTCCGGGTAAAGTAAAAGACGGCATACCCGATATAAAGGCTCAACATAATATGCAAACGCCAATAACGATAACGTTCTCTGATTTCTTCATCAGATAATTGGCAGTTATTGAATAAGCTGGATGGAGAAGAAACTGTCATGATCGTGTCTTAAAGTTTGGGCAAGATGATGGATAAATCCGTCCCCGACGAGATTGAATCACCTTGTTGTTTTTCACTGTTAATGGTGAACTTGCCACCGAGAGCCTGTACACGTTCACGCATACCACGCAGACCAAATCCTTTCATATGATCTTCGGCCTTACAGCCAATACCATTATCTTTGATCAAAACATGAATCATACCTTTAACAGAAAAATACAACTCAATATGATCCGCCTGAGCATATTTCATGGCATTATTCAACGCTTCCTGACAAAGACGATATAATGTCACTTTGGTTGTATCACTGAGTTGCTCAATCGCGGCAACCGAATCCTCCGCCCAATGCACATCCACTAATATGCCATGCGCCTCAAATTTCATATCCCGCAATAATTGCTCTATCGCTTCTTTCAAGCCGAGATCATCAAGGATCTTAGGTCGCAACCGGCTTAATAGCCCTTTCGTCGTATCATAAATATTGAGTGATAATGCTTCGATCATTTTGGCGCAATTGGCACTCATCGGCGCCACTTCTATCCGCTGAATAATACTGGCTTGTGTACGAATGGCTGTTATATTCTGACCAATTTCATCATGCAGTTCACAGGCAATCTCCCGTCTTACCGATTCTTCCGCTTTCACCAATTGACGAGACAGGCTGTGATTACAATCGAGTTGACGCCTTAATTGTGCATTGAGATCACGCTGACGCTGTACAGCCAGACCTAACATGATCCCCGTGATTGTCTGCACCAACAGTGATAACAAGAGATCCGTGATTTCGATATGCGAAACGCCACTACGGGCGGCAATCAATGCAATACTGTTCAACAACGTACCGACGACAGCACCTTGCCAGCCGTAACGAAAAGCCAATAGGATAATGGGGATAGCTAAACAAAATGGCGCAAAATAACGCAATTCATTCGGAAGCCCCACCTGGAGCACGATATTCAGTACAAATAATAAAACATAAAGAATAACGTGTTTGAGATGAAACTGAAGGCGATATGAGGCAAGACTTGCCGTCAGCGGCAGCCAAATATTTTGGAACAGGTAATGCCATATTAGATAACACAAAGGAACTAACATCACACCCCCTGTTAAACTCACCAGGAATGCGATACCCAATGCAGAACTGTGGTGACTTATCGCCACCACATTAATAATCGATGTTGCCAGAATGATACCGGCCATAATCACAAATCGCTGCCATTGACTGCCGCAATAATAATGATTGGCAAACCCAATAAGCGGGAAACTGATCATACTGGCCGTTAATACGGTCAACCATTGTGGCTGTGCCATTAAGAACGCTAAGCAAATGGTCAGCCCCCATTCGGCACCGTAAAGGGTTATCCAATAGCGTTTGGGGGTATGGAGAGCCATCCCAAGACGCAAAGCAAAAGGGAAAAACAAAATAGCCAACTCAAAATCATTAACAAAATGGTACGCAATGATCCATAAGCAAAACCACCAGCAAGAAAACAACAAGCAGCCACAAAATGAATTAATCAGATATTGACGCATGAGTGATCACTCATGGCAAAATGATTTGCCAAACCCACGTTATTCGTTACCCCTAATTTACTCATCGCATTGGCTCGATGGACGTGGATTGTTTTATGGCTTAATCCCAGTTCAGCCGCCACCGCTTTAACATCCATACCACTGGCCAGCATCTGCGCAACTTGTCGTTCTCTTTTCGTCAGATGTTCCAATGGTGCCAGATGACTCTTTGATGACGTCAGATTAAGCACAATCTCCGGTGTGAGATAACAACCATGATTGGCGGCCGTTCGCACCGCTTGAACCAACTCATCCGGACTACAACGCTTACTGAGGTAGCCGCGGGCTCCGGCTCTCAGGGCATTTTCTACCATAGTGGCAGAATCATGCACACTCAACATAATACAGCTAATACCTGAGGGGAGATCGTTCAGGAGAGACAATCCACTTTCGTCTTTCATCGAAATATCAAGGATACAGACCGTTGCGCCCAATCCGGGTAATCCTTGCCGGGCTTCGGCACATGAACCGAACTCACCCACAACGTCAATATCAGGTTCTAAATTCAGTAATTGAGCAAACCCTGAACGTACAACAACATGATCATCAACTAATGCTACTTTAATCATCATTATTGGTTAGCAGATTAATAAACGGAATAAACTACTCCTATTGATATCGCTTCGCAATAGCCTGCATGATGGCAATCAGTAGGTTGTCATCAGCCGTTTGCAAGATATAAAAAATGAGATGTTGGAAAAAGGCGTGAAAAGATGCTGCCGGGGTCAAAAAAAACGGCAGCATCAATATCAATCATCACTTAGCGGGCTTTCTTCATTTTCCGGATTTTTTGTTCTTCCGCAATCGCGACAAAAGCAAGCAAACTAAGGCATATGAATGCAGAAGTATCAAGTGCAACAAACGTCCCTTTCCAGCCAGTCAGACCAAAAATAGGTACACCATCCGCAATCATGCCCAAACCTAACTTGGCAAAACTATCACCAATTAAGTAGGCAAATGTGCCTTTGACACCATCAGCTACACTGATTGCCTTTTTCGGTACAAAACCAACTGCAGCCACACCGATCAACAGTTGTGGGCCAAATACCAGGAAACCCAGTACAAACAGAGATCCCAGGTACATATATTCACTGGTTGCATGTTGATAGAATTCAAGACAAACAATAATCAAACCTAAAGAAACACAGGCAACCAGAGCACGGCGACCATTCACCAAGTCTGACAAATACCCCCACATTAATGTACCGACCAACGCCCCGACTTCGAACAGGGTAAAACCGGTGATCGCCGTTTCTTTTGATTGTCCCAATTCCTGATAAGCATACACCGTTGACCACTGGTCGATACCAATACGTACAATATAAAGGAAGATATTGGCAAAACAGAGTAGCCAAATAACTTTGTTTTTTAAGATATATTCAACAAAGATCTCCCATTTGGTCATCTGGTTTTCTTCTGCGGCAAGATCTTCTTCGCTGATGGTTTCATCAAATAACTCTTCTACCTTGCCCAAACCATAACTTTCTGGCGAATCGCTGCCATAACGTAGCCCAATAAAGCCAATAATGAGCGCAATAATCGAAGGGAAAATAAACATCCCGATCACATGACCATTAAAGAAATAGTTGGCACCAAAAAGTGCTACCCCAGCGGCGGCGGCGCCTCCTACGTTATGCGACATATTCCATAACCCCAGATAGGTTCCACGCTTATTGCGAGGCGTCCATTTTGTAATGGTGGAATAGCTGGCAGGCCCGCCTATACTTTGGAAAAAACCACTCAATGCATAAAATGCCACCATCAGGAAAATACTGATGCTGGAATGTCCCATGCTCATGCTAAACCCTAACATGGCAAGGCCAGACAAGATCAACATAAATGGCAAAAATTGTTTGGTATTTTTGCCGTCGGCATAATAAGCAACAGCCGTTTTACCAATACCGTAAGTAATAGAAAAACCTAATCCTATTAACCCGAGCTGCGTCATCGACAAGCCATAAGTCGAGATCATATCGTTTTGGGCGATATTAAAGTTCTTACGGACTAAATACATCGCCATATAGCCGATAAAAACCACCAAATATGACTGCATGAAAGGTTTAAACCACATTTTACGGCGTACTTCCACTGGTAGATCCAGTGTCGGTTTACGAATTTGTTCTAGAATCTTAAGCATTTGAGAATCCTTAGGTGACCATGAGAAAAACATCTTTTTAAAGCGGATGAAAAAGATAAGTCGCCAGAAAGCGAAAATTTTCGTAGATATCATCTTTATAGGTATGGTTATTACCGTGCAGTTTAAAAAACTGAAGAAAGGTTGGCTTGAGCTAAGCTCCTAGTTGAATTAGGAATATTTCCTAGTTTTACTCGCTTTGTACATAAAGCGTGAAAAGAATCACACTCTAAGCTTTTCTCTTCCTGAGCTTGGGTAAAATAAGTTGCTTGCCATATTGACTGAATGTATTGATTGGGTGGTCATAGCAAAAGTCGGCAGTAATTTTTCCAATCACGTCTTATTCCCGAGAATATCTCAGAATTTTTATACTGTAATTTAAGTTTTTTCATAACACTTCCAAGGCTATTTACGTTACCTAGAAGTGATCCTCTGCGTAGTAGTTCATATCCACTCCAAATGTACAAACAAATTCATGCTCTTTATTCTTAATTGACGCAGATAACTGCGGCGTTTTTCGCTCGGATAGCCTTTATCAGCCAGCACCGCTTTATAAAACCATTTTTGCGCTGTATGTCAATACCATCGGATAAAGGGATGGCGGAAGATCGCTGAAAGTCAATGATACTTTTTAGCGGGATACTCACATTTAGAGCCTTGATGGACGTTGTTATGATATTTAGCCAATTGTTAGTACTACAGCCGTAATCCATATTGTGCCATGATGGGGTTCTTCTTCCTTAAATCAAAGGTGGTGTCACATGCCATCCCCTGCCAAAATCTGGGAACAGGCGCTACAGGCATTACATGCCCGTCTGGCTCCCTTATTTCACTCTACCGGCCCACGACAACGCAGCCTCGCCTATCTTCGGGGATTGCTCAGTGATGTTGAACGTAAAAATAGCTGGCAACTGGCTGAATGGCTAGGGGAAAGTTCCCCCGATGGCATTCAATATTTGCTGGAACGCGCTGATTGGGATGTCGAGATGGCCCGCGATATCCTGCGGGATTATGTCACTGAACATTTGGGCGATGAACAGGGGGTTCTCATCCTTGATGAAACCGGTTTTATCAAAAAAGGGACCCATTCTGCCGGGGTACAGCGTCAGTATAGTGGGACCGCTGGACGAGTAGAAAACAGCCAGATAGGCGTATTTCTGTGTTACGGCGGCCACGGCGGTCATGCTTTTATTGACCGGGCCTTATACCTGCCTCGCCAGTGGATCGATGACCGTGCCCGCTGTGAAGCTGCGGGTATCCCGGCCAGTGTCACGTTTGCAACGAAACCCCAGTTAGCCCGGCAGATGCTGGAACGGACATGGGATGCTGGCGTGCCCTGTCGCTGGGTGACCGCGGATGAAGTGTATGGCCGTGACCGTCGTCTGAGGGTCTGGCTGGCGTCCCGACACCCGCCCTTCGTGTTAGCCATTCCCTGTAATACCCCTTTATGGTGGCAAGGACCCAAATATCTCCGTGCTGAACGGATTGCCGATACGTTGACTGCCACTGACTGGAAAACACGCTCAGCGGGAACGGGAACAAAAGGTGAGCGAGAGTATGACTGGGCTGTTGTGCCATTATGGCGTTTACAGCTCAGTGAAGAGGAGCGGCGTTATGGTCATTATCTGTTGGTTCGCCGCAGCCGGGATAGTAGACAGGAACGGGCTTACTATGTGGTGTATGCCTTGCGAGAACAGGCGGATCTTAATACGCTGGTTCAGGTGGCGGGTTGTCGCTGGGAAATCGAAAGTGGCTTTAAGGAAATCAAAGGGAAATGTGGACTGGATCACTACGAAGTGCGGCGATGGCAGAGTTGGCACCGGCATATTACCTTGTCGTTACTGGCCCATGCAGTCCTGGCGGTTCTGCGGGTAGAGGAGAAAAAAAACACCGGCAGGCCAGGTTCCGCTCAGTGTAGCGGAATTGCGTAAGCTGTTGTCAAAGCTGATGGAAAAAGCGGGAGAAACAATCGAACAGGTTTTACATTGGTCAGACTGGCGACGACGGCATCAATACCGGGCACAACAATGTCATTATCGTCGCCGGGGAAATCATCGGCTTACAGAACAATTACGGCTGTAGTACTAGGTTGTGTCCCTTAATTATATAACCGCTTGTAAAAGAGTCGAATACAGCCTAATTTCACCATCGATAAATAGTTCCGGGCGGTTTTTTCGTAACGGGTTGCGATACGCCGATTCCCTTTCAGAAAACCGAAACAGCGTTCGACCACATTCCGGTCACGATAAGCCTGTTTATCAAATTTTGTGCGGCCATTAGTACTGCCTTTTTCATTGATTTTATACGGAATAATGCTCTTGACCCTCAATTTACGCAGATAACCGCGCAGTTTTCCGCCCGAATAACCTTTATCGGCCAGCACGGCTTTGCCACGTCGTTTCATGAAACCATTTTTGCGTTGGACGCCAATGCCATCGAGCAATGGAATGGCGGATTGACTTTCATGGGCTTGCCCTGCGGTCAATATTAGGTTGAGGGGAAAACCCTTTCGGTCGGTTGCCAGGTGGATTTTGGTGCCATAACCACCGCGTGAGCGACCCAGCGCATGATCGTCAGCGATATCGGGCTGTTTTTTTTCGCGCCGGCGGCCTCTTTACTGGCGCGAATATGGCTACCATCCAGGCAAATTTCAGTCCAGTCAATCAACCCTTTTTCATCCAGAACGGACAGTAACCGATTAAATATCTTGTTGATAATGCCCGATTTTGACCAACGATTAAATCGGTTATAGACCGTTTTCCAAGGCCCATAGCGTTCCGGTAAGTCGCGCCACGGTGCTCCAGAGCACAATACCCAGAACATCCCATTCATCACACGACGGTGTTCAACATAGGGACGTCCTGCCCGTTCTGAATGAACCAGGGGCAAACAAGATTCTATCAATATCCATGCGTCATCAGGAATGTCGTAGCGTGCCATCATCTTTTCCTATATTGAAAACCGTTTAGATGATAATACTACCAATTTACATTAAGGGACACGGCCTAGTATTGATAATAGAATGATGTTTTGAAATTCTGATGACCATCAGCATAATCAGGACAACACGTCGAATACATAGGGAAGAAAGCCATGACAACAGAAAAAAGGGTTGGCACTATTTTATTTTTATTAGTCATGTTAGTAGTCATGGTTTTTGTTGTTTTCACTGCGGGCAGTGAACTGATAGCGGCGTTTAAGATGGAAGACCGGGTTGAATCTTCTTGGGTCATGTTCATGCTTGTTTTTTCCTCGCCATTCATACTGTATTTTTTACTTTTTGGAATCTATCTGGGCATAATTCTCACGCCAGAAAAACTAAAAAAACTAGAAAAAACCAGAACAAAGAAAAAAAAGAAAAAATCGACAACACTGCACGAACGGATTATGGGCTTTTTTCTCGCCATTGAGTTAATTGGGTTGATCATGAGTATTCCATTATCTTGGTATATGCATTTCAAGTTGTTGGGAGCGGGCTATATTGTCTGCGAACGTACGTCTCCGAAAGCACCAACCCGATATGCGAAAGAGGAAAAACTCTGTCACTGAGTCTATCAAGTTTACGCTTAGCGACAATCTTATCATGATGTCATGATAAGAGCTGAATGCGTTGAGTAAGAGAAGAAAGCGGATTGGATCGGGGTTACTCCCGATTACAGAGGAAGAGACCGACGGAATAACAAATCCGTCCCCAACATCTACGCAATTGCAATAGCAGCTGGAATCAGAAAAACAGCATTGTCTATCTCAGGCCAATAACTCAATAGCCCGCTACAATATGCCGTAGACCTCAATATGTCCATTAACAGAGAACAGACCATGCTCACTGAGTGGAAAAAAACTGTGTGCTGCTGAACCGTATTGACTGTTCGTCAGTACCAGATATTGACGGGCCTAAAACACCAGAGTGATTATCAGGGGCACAGATCACAGTGCCCCTGTATGTTTTATATTTTAGATATCATTTAGGGGGAGAGATATTCAGATGTGCTCGAATAATTTCATTTAATTCATCGACCCCGACAGTAACATCGTCATCACCTTCTAATTCTAAAGTGACCATGGACTTAGGTAATTGCAAGCTTACCAGCGCCTCAGAAAATGACGTAGTATCCGTGGAGGAAAGTGGTACATCCCATTGAATCACGTTCACAGGGCTGCTCTTGTCCTGTAATAAATTATCCACGATAGCAAGGTAATCTGATTGGCTGCTTGTCCATTGCTTATCCTGAGCCGACCAGAACCAACGTGTGATAAATAAATGATGCCACAAATCATCCCATCCCGTATACATTTTACGCAGACGCGGGGCTAACATCCGCGTCCAGGATTGAGCTTCTTCTTTGGTGATATATTTCAATCGGGCACCTTCTAAACATAACATACTGAACCGGACATAATCCCAAGCCAGATATTCCATGTTTTGAATGTCATGGGTATTGTGATACATCATTTTATATTGCCAAATGAGTTCTTGTTTTTCCGTTTCATCCCACTGACTTTTTTCAATATTGCTCAATAACATGTCGAAATCGTTTTTTGATAGGTGAATAACAGTATCTCTTATTTCATAATAATCAGTAGAGTGCCCTTCCATAATGAGCCAAAATAATTGCTGAAGTAAATCCTGCCGGTTTTTGATCCCCCATGCCGACGATAAGCCATTATCCTCGGCGATTTCAGGCGTATAATCATTAACCACATGACCATTAAAAACCGCATAGGGCGCCCCCAGAATGATCCCCCAGTCTTCACTGGTCACCGGTAGGAGCGTGTTTTGCGTGGTGACTTCAATCTCTTCTTTCCTGTTTTCGTTTGTTACATAAGGGAAAAAACGGCTATAAATGCTATAACTCACACCCAGTAAGACAAGTGTAAAAACCGCTGTGCGTAAAAACCAATGCATAAAATCTCCATTTATTATGAGGTATTGAGGACAGGGATAATAAAGATTTTTGATGAGTCACAAAATAAAAAAATAAAAAAATAAAAATTCACGTTATTGTATTCACTCAATGGCACTGGAAAAACCGGGGCAAATGAAAAACGGTTCTACAATGATATGAGCCGAAAAGCTAATTTTGAATATAGTCGAAATATTCCATATGCGAGTAAGTATGAGATCTTGCTAAAATAATCCGAATTCCGTTTAAGCCGTCATTGGAAAATCTTCTTCTGAGTAGAAAACTTTCAGTGACGGTTTCTTCCATTTTAGGCAGTAAGCAATGACACCACCTAAAACGGTCAATAGAAATCCTTTTATACTTCGGTGCCAGGAATGCTCTATTTGAGAAATGGTTTTTAATTGCCCATTAATTGTTTCAATAATAAAACGCTTTGATAACATTATATTATCCCATTCAGCCAGCACTTGCGCTTTCATGTGACGGCGCTTTTTCGTCATGAACGTTACACCCGCTTGCGCTAAAGCACCTGCCAGTTCTTGACTAAGATAGCCTTTGTCACCATAAAGAGAACCCGTTAATTCTTTTGCTAATTCGCGAACCGGTTCCCGATCATCCACATTACCGGCGGTGATTTTGAGTGCCAGAATTTCGCCCTGATGGTTAACAATCAAGTGTAATTTGAAACCGTAAAACCACCCTATCGAGGTTTTTCCTCGCTGTGCCACCCCCTCAAACACCTTATGGCGGGGAATACGAATGTTATGGCACACGCGTAAACTCGTGGAATCAATAAAAGCGATCCCCGTGGGCTTTCCTTTTAACTGAGTCAGATAACTGCACAGCGGCACTAAAACGGAAGGGGAAACACTGACAAAACGGGTATAACTGAGCAAAGTTGGAAAATCGTGATGATGATATTTCCAAATATGCTCCAGATAAAAATGTTTAAAATCACGGTAATGCGACATGTGAAAGCGGATCAGGATGGTCATCATTTCACTGGGATACATGTGACCTTGCCTGCGGCGTAGACGATGCCCCTTATTAAGACAAAACTGTTCCCATTGAGGAATAGAAAAACGACAAAAGTCATCGACATCGCAGAAAATTTCAACTAGTTTGTTCATTGCCTGTTCCTTCTTAGAGCGGTTTTTGGTGTGCACCAAAACTTTGCTCTTGGAACAGGCACTTCGCCAATTTTTTATCCAGAATTCGGGTAATATTACGTAAATCATCAAACCATTCAGGGGACATTACATTTGGGGACTTCCCAATTAAAGGTTCAAGCATGAGTGCATTTGCCACGGATTACTGTTGCTTATAAGTAAGGCTTGCACCTAAAGCATATAGTCTGTGATATATCGCTATCGTTGGATCTTCAGCTGGTAAATACGCGACATTACCTGTCATTAGCTCGCCCATTCCTAATAAATCAGGCCCACCCGCTATCTGAGCAGCTAATTGCAAAGCCAGCATAGACTTACCTACACCTCCGGGAGCAACTATTGCCCCTACAGTCCCAGTGACCATATTGGGTAAAACATAGTCAAATAAAGGTGGTTCGTTTGTAAATGCAGACATTATTTCAATCGCCATGATAACTCCCTGCATAAATCTCCTGGTCTGGCAGCTTTTAACAGTGATCTGCGTCTTTCTTCTATCCAGTTTTCAACTTCAGCTAAATCCCAGGCAACGCTCCGACTTGTCAGCACAATGCGACGAGGAAATTCCCCTCGTTGTTCCAAGTTGTAGATGGTTCGGTCTGATAATGGGATCATTTTCAACAATGTCTTACGGTTGATCAGCGTTTTTTTCGTTACTAAAGCATTCATAGCTTCTCCAATCTTTACGTCATTCTTTAGTTGATAATGCCTGACGATTCCAGTAATTTACTGATATAGATTGGACAAAAAGGTTGGATGCAAAAATGTTTGAAACTGAAGAAAAAGTACGATATAAGCTTGGCGAGTTTTATATCCCTATTTGGGTCATGTATTAAATAGTTAGTTGTTATGATAATCTTCCGGTATTTCGTGGTGGAACATGGCTAAAGTAGAAGTTGATTGTCGTTATTGTCACAAATCAGAAGATGTTAAAGGACATGGAAAAGGTCATAGAGGTTATCCCCGCTACCGCTGCTATGCCTGCAGTAAAGTCTTTCAGTTGGCATACACCTATCAAGCTTGCAAACCGGGAGTCAAAGAGCAGATTATTGATATGGCGATGAATAACAGCGGCATCCGTGACACGGCCCGCGTATTGAAGGTGGCAACAGCTACTGTGATGAAAACGCTTAAAAACTCAACCCCCGGAACGTGACGACGCTTCCTCTTGACGGGGATGACATTCATCTTATCTGTGAAGTGGATGAGCAGTGGTCGTTTGTGGGGAGTAAGAAAAATCAGCGCTGGCTCTGGTATGCCTGGGAGCCGCGTATGAAACGGATAGTGGCACATACTTTTGGGGATCGCAGCAGAAAAACATGGGAAAAACTACTGGCACTCTTGTCACCCTTTAATATCCGGTTTTACTGTACGGATGATTATGCCGTTTATGATTGTCTTCCTGAAGAAGTCCATCTTACTGGAAAGATATTTACCCAACGTATAGAGAGAACCAACCTTACCCATCGTACCCGAATAAAAAGGCTGAATAGAAAAACAATCGGTTATTCCAAATCTGAAGAAATGCACGATAAAGTGATAGGCACTTTCATTGAGCGTGAAAACTATATTTAGTGATCCTTCTAACCATTTAATACACGACCCCTATTTGGAAGTATTCCGACATATCTGTATCCAATGCTGTTAGCTTATTTCGAGAAGAATGGCATTCGTATTCCTTGGAATCCAAAAGTCATAATATTATTAAACTGATTGAAAAAATAATTGACCCCGCTATAGCTGAATATTTAGCTACTCTTCCAAAGACATACCTCATCTATAGCCCAATATCAAAAGAAAACTTAACCTATAGTGAGCTAATTAAGTTAAAAGGTTTTCACTTTACTACCGATCAAATTCATATTCATCTGCGTAACTTTATTAATCATTGCTCATACACAGAACAAGATATTTTATTTATTTCGACTCAGGATATGCTTAAAGAGCTATTTTCTCTTTGCGAAGGGAAACGACCTAAAAGATCTAAGCTAGCACCGGATATTGACTTAAATACCGAAAGGAAAATGAGACTTTGCGCCTTCTGTGGGAATCCAACAGAATTTTCCATATTTGTTAGAACATGGAAAAAATATGGCACTATTGAAGATGATGAATACGAAGATTATGAAAAAAAGGGAAAGAAAAAACGCCCAGACTTAAGCCACACATACTGCTTAAATCACCGACCAAAATTGCATGATGGCTCATGGAACGCCATGTATAAGCAAGCCATGCGCTCTAAAGAACAATTTGAACAAGAACTTTTAAGGCTTCGATGCCAAATCGCCCATCCAGATCGCTACAATGCAAAATCTGGTGATAAGTTAATCGATGAGTATTTTTATCATTATATGTTTGATTCATCACTCGACCCCACTAATGTAGCAGAGCTGCGCGATTTGGCACGAAGAATGGTTGACTCCCGACTGACTGATAACAAAAAACGTATGCTTGTTCTCCGTAGGCAAGGTTTGTCTAACCAACAGGTTGGCATCAAGTTGGGAGAAATCACCAATAAACCATCGTCAAACCAGGCCGTTTCTAAGGCGATACTGTCTGTACGTGAAGAGTTTCACTTATTTGAGTAAGACTAAGGCATTAGCCTTAAAGGGAAGGAAGCTAAAACCGTTTATCAAATATTCTATAAAAGTGAAGCCCTATTTTTATGGTATGCTCGCAAACAAACGCAAATGATCAATAAATCATCTGTTTCATTGAGCTCGCAACTACTACGCGGTACACTTTGTCTAAAGCTATCTAGTGGATTTAAGTGATGAAAAAGCGGAATAAAAAGCAAGTTAAAGCCAATATCTCTCGTAAATTTCGTGTGGCTAAGCCACTTCAAGAACAAGTACCAATTCAGAAACAAGAGAGTTTTTTCTCAGTTTGTGAAAAGGTCATTCTTCATACTGAAGAAGCTAGCGAGACTACTGTAGAATATTATTTCAGTAAAGCTGTAGTAGCAAGGGAGGAAAAAGCCTTTCAAACAGAAAGACAGGCTGTTCTGAACTTGATTGCGTTTTCTGATCTCCCAATTACACCACTAATTCAATCAGCATTAGACCAAGATGAACGGTATGAGTTTAGCGAGCAAATTAGCACAGTACTTTCCTTGGTGAAAAATGATACCTCACTCAGCCCCTATATGGAAATCATCAGGGCCTTTATTCTTTCGGGTACAAAGCAACAATATACTACTTACTTTAACTGTTTGATGGGCATTTCATCATCCTTTAATAAAGAGTTGCCTATTTTTGACATCAACAAGCTGAGTAATGCTCAGCTGCTAACCTTTTATGAAGCAACACACCGCATCCTGCTGGATAATTCACGCCAACTCCAAACTCTTGAAAAACTAACTCAATTTATATCCCATCAAGTTGGTGAATACACATCCCAGAGTCTGCTTTTTTTTGAATCCTATTTTAGTATTGATAGAAACCCCAAACACAGCATCGAGGTTGCAAGGAGATTTTTCGGTGCCCCCAACCTTTCGGCAGGATACACTAACTATCTAAGTTCACTAGCATTTAACACGGCACATGCCGCTATAACGATGGCTGATATCGAGGAAGCTGATTACTGGATAGATTACATTGATGATGACGATAAAGCTGTATCTCTCAGGCACTCAATCGCCAAATTAGAGGAGAAAATTGGCACGAGAACTGATCACCCATTAAATCCTGAACATATTGCCCCCTCCTCGCTTGAAAAAATATCAACTCGAATGCTGATGATACTATGTGCTTTTGTTGATGGCTGCGGTGATGATTGGGGATTCAAAACATTAACACGTTCTGGGAAATACATATTTCCTTCAGATACAATGACAGAGGCGCTTTTCCAGTCCCTGGCAATCAATGGATTAATTAAAATGTCCATATCCTCTTTCAATGCGCTGGATGATTCCGCACTGGATCACTTTAATGAGATACTGTGGGATGCTAAATTTCACTTAAATATCATTGGCATTTCGGACAGCCGATTGATGGCGTTACCGATATTGTTAGAAGAGTTAGAGCGCCGCAATGATAAAAAAGAGGTAGCTTGGCAAATCCGCAAACTCATAACAACAGGTTATTTTTACAGCGCATTTGAGTACTATCTCGGCAACGTTGATGAACACTGGGCAAGAGAGTTTGCCCTGAATGAGGCAACAATAGAACGAATAAATCTATCGACACTCAGTGGCAAAGACTTATCCTATATTGCCAAATCGTCTATTCGCTTTACAGCGGGGCAGCACTCAATCGGCAGTACAAGTAGTAACAAGCATACCTGCAATACCCTAATTGGTAGCATCAATCGGTATTTCGACTGGGTAAATGAAGGGAGTTATTCTCACAACGAATATGAACGAAGCAAAAAACAACCAATCCTTTCCTCAGAAAGACTGCTTGAGCAAATCTCAGGTTTCACACCTGATGATATCTACAATCTTCCATCTCTACCGCAAGAAATTGAAAAAGAACCTGAAGAATAGTGATTTTTTAGGTTATTAATGCTCGGCCTTTTTCAAAGGCCGAGCATTAATAACCATATTCCCCTGAGTTGTAAATTAATTAGCTTATCCACATTGGCCAATATCTAATAATGTTAGTAATACCCTCTTCCAGTACAAAATGCCCCATAAGATTAGATTTGGCTTTGTATCATAACTATGTCAGGCCAAATCTTAGCTGATTACTAACATCAATATGACTCAGTGTGTCCACTCATCTATCATATCAGCCCAATCCTGCAACATAGCGGTGCGCTGCTCACGGTACTCTGCTTTATTGTACACTGCCCTAACCCCTTTCTGTTCATGCGCCAGGCACTTCTCTATCCAATCCGTGTTATAGCCTGCTTCATACAGCAACGTACTCGCTGTTCTGCGTAAATCGTGAGGTCCAAATTTAGCAAGGTCGTGTCCGTCTTTTTGTGCTGCTTTATACGTAAGATCTAGCTCTCGATTCATGGTCGCACTACTCATTGGCGCATCAGAGTCATAGCGCGATGGAAGAACAAAATCAGAACCACCTGCGAAGGTTTTTAAAGCAACTAAAATGTCCATCACCTGACGCGATAAGAAAACCAGATGCGGATTTCGGCGTTTCATTCGCTCTTTTGGGATAGTCCAAATTGCTTCACTAAAATTAATTTCGCTCCAGGTTGCATTAGTTAACTCACTTTTACGTACCATTGTTAACAATAGCAGTTTTACAGCAACCCGAATTGATGGCGTTGTCCCGACCTTCTCCAGATAGCGATACATCAAACCAATTTCACCTGACGTTAATGTTCGATCTCTGGGTTCAAATTTTGCAATACTTGCAGGTCTCACTAAATCTGCCGGGTTTTCTACTTTTTGGCCTCGTTCAATCGCCCAGCGATAAACCTGAAGCACTATTTCTCTTGCATGAACCGCTGTCGCTGGCGCACCACGTTCAACAATGGTGTCAGTGATCGCCCATAAGTCTTCATGTGTGATTTCATTTAACTTTTGGTTGCCAAATTTACCCTTAAGTTCCCTAGCATAAACTGATCGCCGCATATCCCGCGTAGAGTCAGCCATCTGATACCCACGAAGCCATTTTTCAGCCCATGCACCAAATGTTTCCGCACCTTTAATTCTCGCTTTATCTCTGGCTTTTTCTTTAGCCGGGGACTTACCATCAGCCACCATTCTTTTAGCTTCCCCAAGTCTCTCTCTGGCTTCAGCTAAAGTAATCCCGCCAATACCATAACGACCAAAAGTCACCGTTTCCTGCCTACCATTGATGGCGTAATTATAACGAAATGAGACAGAGCCAGCGGGCGTGACAGCTACATACAGCCCATCCCTGTCATTCACTTTATAGAGCTTTTCTTTCGGTTTTAAATTTCTCAGTTTGGTATCAGTCAGCATTAATTTTCATCCTTTTTTAACTTTTTGATACCATGCAAAACAACAGTAGGAAATTACGATTTAATTTCTTTGAAAACAAATAATTACTTATTTTTAATACCATGAAGGGATCAAAAACTATCGCATGGTATCAGGCTGTTATCATGGCATCTGGCTCCGATAATACCGGCTTTAATACCACATTCAACTTGTGCTTGATGCTGCTAATCAGTGCCAGACAGTACAAGCACCAAAAACAAAAAAGCCCATTTTTACATGGGCTTATATGCTTATTTTGCTAGTCAGTGCCAGCTAATTCTTATTGCGGGATTATTCCCACTCAATTGTCGCTGGTGGCTTACCGCTGATGTCATAGACCACTCGTGAAATACCATCGATTTCATTAATGATTCTATTCGAGACACGCCCCAGAAAATCATAGGGCAAATGTGCCCAGTGAGCTGTCATAAAGTCAATCGTTTCTACCGCACGCAAAGAGACGACCCAGTCATATTTACGGCCATCGCCCATAACCCCCACCGAACGAACAGGCAGGAAGACGGTGAATGCCTGACTCACTTTATTGTACAGATCAGATTTATGCAGCTCTTCAATAAAGATAGCGTCAGCACGGCGCAGTAAGTCACAATACTCTTTTTTCACTTCACCCAATACGCGAACACCAAGACCCGGGCCTGGGAACGGATGACGATACAACATGTCATATGGCAGGCCAAGTTCCAAACCAATACGACGGACTTCATCTTTGAACAACTCTTTCAGCGGTTCAACCAGCCCCAGTTTCATATCTTCCGGCAGGCCACCCACATTGTGGTGAGATTTAATCACGTGAGCATTACCCGTTGCCGATGCCGCAGATTCGATCACGTCTGGATAAATCGTACCCTGTGCCAGCCATTTGACTTGGGTTTGTTTTGCCGCTTCTTCGTCAAATACATCGATAAAGACATGGCCGATAGTTTTACGTTTAGCTTCTGGCTCATCAATTCCGGCTAATGCAGACAAGAAACGATCTTCTGCTTTAACATGGATGATATTCAGGTCAAATTTACCCTCAAACATCGCCATCACTTGATCCGCTTCGTTCAAACGCAGCAGGCCATTATCAACGAAAACGCAGGTTAAGCGCTTACCAATCGCACGGTTTAATAATAATGCCGTCACAGAAGAATCAACACCACCAGACAGCGCCAGAATGACGTGATCATCACCAATCTGAGCACGTAGACGTTCGACAATATCGTCGATAATAGAAGCTGGCGTCCATAACACTTCACATTGACAAATATCCAGCACAAAACGTTTCAGAATATTCAGGCCTTGATGAGTATGAGTCACTTCCGGGTGGAATTGCACACCATAAAAACGTTTTTCTTCATTAGCCATAATGGCAAACGGGCACGTATCTGTGCTGGCAACCTTTGTAAAATCAGCTGGGATAGCTGTCACTTTGTCACCATGACTCATCCAGACATCCAACAACGGATGACCGGTCTCACTTAGCGCATCTTGAATATCGCGGAACAGTTCACAGTTATTTTGGATTTCAACTTGTGCATAGCCAAACTCACGTTCATCGGAGCTATCAACGCGACCACCCAATTGCATAGACATTGTTTGCATGCCATAGCAGATGCCCAGAACCGGGACGCCTGCATTGAAAACATATTCTGGGGCACTTGGGCTATTGTGCTCAGTCGTGCTCTCTGGCCCGCCGGAAAGAATAATACCATCTGGGTTAAATTCACGAATTTGCTCTTCAGTGACATTCCATGTCCAAAGTTCACAATAAACACCAATTTCACGAATACGGCGGGCAATAAGCTGGGTATATTGCGAGCCAAAATCAAGGATAAGAATGCGATGCTGATGGATATTAGTTGTCATTTTAGATGAATTCCAAAAACAAGTGGCAATAAAAAAAATAAAAAAGTCACTGGCCCAGTGATGGGCCACGCTGAATAAATTACAGACCTAAACGATAGTTTGGTGATTCTTTGGTGATGGTGACGTCATGAACGTGACTTTCTTGAATGCCTGCACCACTGATACGAACGAATTCTGCTTTTGTTCTCAGTTCATCGATGGTTGCACACCCCATCAGCCCCATACAAGAGCGCAAACCACCCATTTGTTGGTGGACGATGCTTTTCAGTAATCCTTTATAAGCCACACGGCCTTCGATGCCTTCAGGAACCAGTTTGTCGGCGGCGTTATCCGTCTGGAAGTAACGATCAGAAGAGCCTTTCGACATTGCCCCCAAAGAACCCATTCCACGATAAGATTTGAATGAACGGCCTTGATAAAGTTCGATTTCCCCTGGTGATTCTTCTGTGCCTGCCAGCATGGACCCGACCATCACACAGGAGGCACCCGCAGCAATCGCTTTGGCGATGTCACCAGAGAAACGGATACCACCGTCTGCAATAACAGGAATCCCCGTTCCTTCCAGCGCTTCAACCGCGTCCGCAATCGCCGTGATTTGAGGAACACCGACACCCGTCACGATACGGGTTGTACAAATAGAACCGGGGCCGATACCAACTTTAACCGCATTCACTCCCGCGTCGACCAACGCTTTCGCGCCCTCACCCGTCGCAACATTCCCCCCGATGATTTGCAGATTAGGGTATTTAGCACGGGTTTCACGAATACGCTGTAAAACACCTTCAGAATGACCGTGGGAAGAGTCAATTAGCAGCACATCAACACCCGCAGCCACCAATGCATCAACACGCTCTTCGTTGCCGATACCCGCACCAACCGCAGCACCAACACGCAGGCGGCCTTGTTCATCTTTACATGCGTTCGGCTTACGTTCCGCTTTCTGGAAATCCTTCACCGTAATCATGCCAAGCAGATGGAAGTTATCATCCACAACCAGGGCTTTCTCTACACGTTTTTCGTGCATTTTCTGTAAAACCACTTCGCGGGCTTCGCCTTCGTTGACTGTCACCAGACGCTCTTTCGGTGTCATTACCGCCGTGACTGGCTGATCCAGATCCGTCACAAAGCGCACATCACGCCCGGTGATGATACCCACTAATTCGTTATCTTCAGTGACTACCGGGTATCCGGCAAACCCATTACGTTCCGTCAGTTCGTGGACTTCACGTAACGTTGTCTGTGGTGTGACAGTCACCGGATCAGTCACAACACCACTTTCATGTTTCTTCACGCGGCTGACTTCTTCAGCCTGACGCTCGATTGACATATTTTTATGAATGAAACCAATTCCCCCTTCCTGTGCCAGTGCGATTGCCAGTGAAGATTCCGTTACCGTATCCATAGCAGCGGAAAGCATAGGTACGTTCAGGCGAATAGTGGAAGTTAATTGAGTGGACAGATCTGCGGTGTTAGGTAAGACAGTTGAGTGGGCGGGAACTAACAATACATCATCAAAAGTTAATGCTTCTTTTTTAATTCGTAACATGAGCAATATCTCACCAAGCTATGGGCAATAAGAGGGATAAAATATTGCCGCGGCATTATACAGGCCGAAATCGGTTGCCTCCAGCATTTTTTGAAAAAAATTCTTGATTAGTCATGCAATGAGATTAATATCGATTAATTAAGTCTTTGTTTTAAAATTTGATCTAGCTCACATGTCGATACCAACCAATACCGCAATTTTTTCTGTTAGCCGTCTGAATCAGACAGTTCGTCAGCTATTGGAGCTGGAAATGGGCAGAATTTGGCTATCCGCCGAAATGTCCAATTTTTCTCAGCCATCATCAGGCCATTGGTATTTCACATTGAAAGATGAACGAGCACAAATTCGGGCGGCCATGTTTCGAAACCACAATCTGAGGGCAACATTTCGTCCCCAAAATGGTCAGCAAGTATTGGTTCGGGCACAGATTACATTATACGAGCCTCGCGGTGACTATCAGCTGATAGTAGAGCATATTCAACCCGCCGGAGAGGGTTTACTGCAACAGCAGTTTGAACTATTAAAACAAAAACTTGCGACGAAAGGCTTTTTCGAACAAATTCATAAAAAACCCCTTCCTTCACCTGCCAAACGGCTGGGGATCATTACTTCCGTCAGCGGTGCGGCACTGCACGATATTCTGAATATCTTAAAACGCCGCGATCCTTCTTTGCCGATTGTGATTTACCCTAGCGCGGTTCAGGGAGACGAAGCACCATTACAGATTATTCGGGCGATCGAATTGGCAAATGCGCGACAAGAATGTGATGTCCTGATTGTCGGCCGTGGCGGAGGATCGCTGGAAGATCTATGGAGTTTTAACGATGAGCACGTTGCCCAAGCGATATTTCATAGCCAGATCCCTATCGTCAGCGCTGTCGGGCATGAAACCGATGTCACCATTGCCGATTTTGTTGCCGACTTACGTGCACCAACACCTTCTGCGGCAGCAGAGTTAGTTAGCCGCAATCAAATCGAATTATTGCGGCAAATTCAATCTCTGCAACAACGTCTTGAAATGGCAATGGATTATTTTTTTGCGCAAAAGCAACGAGCCTCCAATGTGTTGCACCACCGGCTGCAACAACAGAGTCCTGATTTACGATTAGCGCGCCAGCAGCATCATTTGGCTGAGTTACGACAAAAGTTAGTTGATCGTTTGTTACGTCGTCTAAAACAAAGTTTAATTTCATATGAGAAATTGAATCAGCGATTGTTACAAACTCATCCAGGACGGGAAATCCAGCACTATCGCCAAGCTATCCAGCAATTTGATTTTCGTTTACAGCAGGCTATTGAGCGACACTTGAGCCATAATCGGGAAAAATTTGCCGTTTCCTGCTCACGAATGGAGGCCGTTAGTCCACTGGCAACATTGAGCCGCGGTTACAGTATCAGCGAAACATCCGATGGGAAGCTGTTGAAGCAAGTTAAACAGGTGAAAGCGGGCGAAAGCGTAAAAACACGATTGCAAGATGGCTGGATTGAGAGTCAGGTGACGCAGATCACAAAGACCAGCCAGAGAAAAAAATAAAGGCGATACGTCTCTTCCCTAACCCTCATTTTATATGATGATGAAATGAGTAAATGCCATATTGACTTTAAATTACTCTCTTACCGTGTATAACCTTGCCGCTCGCTCTCTTTTTTATTTGGCACCTTCATCTCTGGTGAAAATACTGTTTTATTCTGTGATATGCCATCAGTCTGGTATTTTTATTGAGATAGATAAAAGTCTATCGGCAGTTCAACCGTGATCTTGCCATGAGTTAAAATAACGTCGGGAGGCTTCGGTAATGGCTGTGACCTTTCCAGCACCATCCTTGCTTCCCTGTCGAGTGACTGGGTCCCTGAATGTCGTATTAACTCATTTTCAAGCACCATGCCCGATGCGTTAACGGTAAATTTCACGATCGGACGTCCTGTTCGGTTTCTTCTCTGCGCATCTGCCGGGTACTTTTTATAACGATTCAAATGCCCGGTTACTTCTGCCTGCCAGACGGCTTTAGCATCTGCGATAGCATCAGAACTACTTTCATAGGAGGCAGCAGTACGGACCGTCACGTTATTCGCCATCGCACTACTGGTCGTTGGTGCCTCACTACTGCGGGATTTTTCACTTTCCAGCTTTTTTGCTTGCACGCGTTTAACGGGTGGCGTTTTTTTCGGTGTCTCTTGCTCTTTCTTTTTTTTCTTCTGCTTATCCACTAAAAGCAAGGCATTTTCATTGATATCCCATTTCGGCATGTTAACTTCGTCAATTTTGCTTTCCTGTTGCTTACTGGCAACAGAGTGCTGTTGTTCAATACCAATTGATTGCTTCTGAATTTGATGGATGGCTTCCGTCTGTGTTGACAGTTCTACCATCACCGCGGGCGGAGGCAGAAACTCCTCAATATCCACATCCTGAGGTTTGTAGACCAACCATCCTACGAACAAGGCATGCAGTGTAATCGCAGCGAGAAAGGATTTTGTCACATGATGAGTGTGAATATTTTTATACGTGATGTCCGTCAACATTGCTTATGGCGCATTATGTCAATAATAAATAGCAACGAATGATAATCAATTCATTATATAAATGAAAACTATTTTTATCTATTGATGACCCACTTCCCTATGATTCTTACCATTATTGGGTGACATTTTCGCTCACTTTCAGCGTATACCAGACAAAATCAGCATATTCTCATTTGGCGCGATGGTAGGTAGATGTTTTCATGACTGTCCATGATCAAAAGAAAAATTGCCCGCATACTATAGATAATGAGAATCGTTTACAAATAAAAAACCCTGCTAAGTCTGGACTTAACAGGGTGATTCACGCATTTATCCCTGATTCATTCTTGAAACAGGCACGTTATCATCCGCCTTATTTATAGCGGCGTTGTCTGCGCTTCAACGGCCGCCAGTGCCACCATATTCACAATACGGCGTACAGAAGCAATTGGCGTCAGAATATGGACAGGCTTAGCGACTCCCATCAGAACAGGCCCAACGGTGACACCATCAGAGCTGGTCACTCGTAATAAGTTATAGCTGATACGCGCCGCTTCCATATTTGGCATAATTAACAGATTGGCAGAACCTTTCAGCGGACTGTCCGGCATAATGTCACGACGAATGGTTTCTATCAGAGCAGCATCACCGTGCATTTCACCGTCAATCTCGAGTGATGGCGCCATTTGTTGTACTAATTCCAACGTCTTACGCATTTTTCGCGCAGATTCACAATCCGCAGAGCCAAAACTTGAGCGTGATAATAGGGCTACCTTAGGTTCAATGCCGAAACGGCGTACCGTGTCCGCCGCCATCAGTGTTATTTCGGCCAACTCTTCCGGGCTTGGATCATCATTCACATAAGTATCGGCAATAAACGTATTTCCCGTCGGCAACATTAAGGCATTCATAGCACCGGCGGTCTGTACGCCCTGGCGGAAACCAAAAACATCTTTTACAACCTGATAATGTTCGTTGTAGCCACCCACCGTACCACAAATCAGACCATCTGCTTCACCACGATGTACCATGATTGCCCCGATCAAGGTTGGATCACCAATCACTGCGCGACGAGCCTGTTCCTGAGAAACGCCACGGCGCTTCATGATTTGATAATATTCTTGCCAGTACGCTTTAAAACGTGGGTCATTTTCGTTGTTCACGACTTCGAAATCTTTACCCGCTTCAATATGCAGACCCTGTTTTTTAATCCGCATTTCAATCACACTGGGACGCCCAATCAGGATTGGAAATGCCAGTCCGAGGGAGACAAGTTCTTGCGTGGCATGCAGAACACGAATATCTTCCCCTTCTGCCAAGACAATACGTTTCTTCTCTTTCTTCGCCTGAGAGAAGATCGGTTTCATGAATAAGTTGGTTTTATAGACAAACTCATTGAGCTTCTCAATATATACCCCGAAATCGGCAATTGGCCGAGTTGCCACACCGGATTCCATGGCCGCTTTGGCAACAGCCGGGGCAATTTTTACAATCAAACGGGGATCAAAGGGTTTCGGAATGATGTAATCAGGGCCAAAGAACAGATCCTGATCACCATAGGCAGAAGCCACTTCCTGGCTTTGTTCTGCCAGTGCAAGATCCGCAATGGCATGCACACAGGCCAGTTTCATTTCTTCGTTAATGGTGGTTGCCCCAACATCCAAAGCACCACGGAAGATGAATGGGAAACAGAGAACATTATTCACCTGATTAGGGAAATCAGAACGGCCAGTACAAATAATGGCATCAGGGCGCACGGCTTTTGCCAGTGGCGGTAAAATTTCCGGCTCAGGGTTAGCCAATGCCATGATCAGCGGACTTTTTGCCATGGTTTTCACCATGTCTTGAGTCAAAACGCCCGGACCGGAACAACCGAGGAAAATATCCGCATCAGGGATCACGTCTGTCAGTGTACGGCTGCCATTATCTTCAATCGCATAATCCGCTTTGGTTTTCTCCATATTCTCTTCGCGGCCGCGATAGATCACCCCTTTTGAGTCACAAACGACAATATTTTCACGTTTTAGCCCCAGTGCAACCAGCAGGTTCATACAGGCAATCGACGCCGCTCCAGCGCCCGATACCACCATACGGACTTGACTAATATCTTTGTTAACAATCCGCAATCCATTCAACACGGCGGCGGTACAGATAATGGCGGTACCATGTTGATCATCGTGGAATACAGGAATTTTCATGCGTTCACGGAGTTTCTGCTCAATGTAGAAACATTCCGGCGCCTTGATATCTTCAAGGTTGATGCCACCGAAAGTGGGTTCCAGTGCCGCGATAATATCAATCAATTTATCCGGGTTGGATTCATCCACTTCAATGTCAAAAACATCAACGCCCGAGAATTTTTTGAATAAAACGCCCTTACCTTCCATCACGGGTTTACCGGCTAACGCCCCAATATTTCCCAGTCCTAAGACAGCACTACCATTGGAGATAACCGCAACAAGATTGCCTCGTGCCGTATATTTATAGGCTGCCGAAGGATCTTCGGCGATTTCCAGGCAGGGCGCGGCAACCCCCGGTGAGTATGCTAGTGCCAAGTCACGTTGTGTTGTCAGTGGCTTGGTCGGTGTTACTGTAATTTTCCCCGGTTGTGGAAATTCATGAAAATCAAGAGCACTTTGTTTTAATTTTTCGTCCATCGTCTGATCCTTTACACTTCATCTCTTAGTGAAAATCTGCCCAGTATAATAGTTACGGACGGTTAAATCATGATATAAGCAACACTTTGTGCGTGACCGGACATACTGCGGCTCACAAAACAGACAAATAATGACCTGATGTTAATCAATAGGCTCTTGTCCATCGCATTTTAAGAGGTATTTATTCTCCTTCGCCTACAGCAAATCAAAGTTTATTATGTCTAATCATTATTTTTAACGATACCTATATAGAGGTATTTAATCTTCAATTAATAACCTGATAGATTAATGAAAGATGTATTTTAAAATTAACATTTAAAATAAGTTTACAAAAACAAAACTTAATCTATAAAATATCCCCTCAAATTTATTTGGAAAACTATAAGCCATTAAGGAAACGCATCTTCTTATGAAAGTGAATTTATTTCACCCAAATGGTTAAACCTGTTTGCGATATTTCTATTTTTAGATCAGGATATATTTTCAGAATCGCCTTAGCGACGATTCAATATACTCTATAAAAATCACACAGCAATTTAACATAAAGCAGAATTCTGTCTTTTATGTTTTATCAAACATAAAATCTGCATTTCGATATGGGAGAAAGAATATGCATAATCATTCAGTCATGATAGTCGATGATCACCCCATCATTCGCCACGGCTTAAAAGGGTTAATTGAACTGGAACGAGAACTCATTGTGACTGCTGAAACCGGTAATGGTGAAGATGCGATTAATATTGCCTGCCAAATAAAACCCGACATTATTTTGATGGATTTGAAAATCGATGGTCTTTCCGGGATTGATACGATTAAATCGCTCCGCCGAAAAGGGTTGAATTCCTATATCCTGGTTCTGTCCGATTCCGATCACAGAAGTGATATTTACGATGCAGTTGATGCCGGTGCAAATGGTTATTTATTAAAAGATATCGAACTCACATCGCTATTGAACAACATAAAAAAAGCGATAGAGGGTCAGGCCGTGTTCAGTGAAAAAATCCATCAATATTTATCTACCCGCCATCTTTATATTGATCCGTTATCAAAATTAACCAAACGTGAATTAGACGTATTAAAAGAAATTGCCGAAGGAATGACAAATAAAGAAATTGCTGACTTTCTTTTTATTTCAGAAGAAACGGTGAAAGTTCATGCCCGTAACTTATTGAAAAAACTTAAATCCCGCTCTCGTCTTGAAGCAACCATCATCTATCTGAAACAGAGAAAAACAGATTTTCTTTAACATCAGCTTCTCTCGTCATTACCTTAATATAAAACACAATTTCCCTGGTTTTCATCCGTGGGGAAATTGTGAGCTATCAAGAATAATAAGAAAGTCTGCGCAAGCGTGTGTTGTCTGGATAAAATAGCCAATTTCCCGCATTATATTGGGATGTAAACAAGACAAAACCAAGGCTTTCATCATGTCAGAGACGACCTTTCACAACGTTTCCACTCTCTACGGTATCAAAAACTGCGATACCCTAAAAAAAGCACGTCGCTGGTTAGACGATCAGGCTATACCTTATCAATTCCATGATTATCGGGTTGATGGTTTATCTCCTGAGTTACTTCAATCCTTTATTGAGCACGTTGGTTGGGAATCCCTCCTGAATACCCGTGGTACAACGTGGCGCAAATTGTCGGATGAGCAAAAAGCCGCCGTTAACAATGCAGAAACCGCTAAGACATTGATGCTGGCACAACCTACCATCATCAAACGCCCTCTCTTGGTCTGGCGTACAGAAGGGGAAAACAGCCAGGGAACAGAAACGTATTTACTCGGTTTCAAGGCGGAACAATATGAACAATTTTTTTCGCATAACTAGATCTAGATAAGGAAACTTTCATGACGTGTTCAGTCATTGACCTCGCCCAACAGTTAATCGAGCGTCCTTCTGTCAGCCCAGATGATCAGGGTTGTCAGGCGCTTCTTATCCAGCGTCTGCAAGATATTGGCTTTACAATAGAGCGAATGCCTTTCGGCGATACCCAAAATTTTTGGGCTTATCGCGGTACTGGCGTAACTTTTGCGTTTGCCGGGCATACCGATGTTGTTCCTGCCGGCGATATCTCCCAATGGCAAACGCCCCCTTTTGCGCCGTCTGTCCGTGATGGCATGTTGTATGGTCGTGGCGCCGCCGATATGAAAGGCGCTCTGGCTGCTATGGTTGTTGCGGCTGAGCGCTTTGTCACTGAAAATCCTGAACATAAAGGCCGTCTGGCTTTTCTGATCACCTCCGACGAGGAAGCCAAAGCGACCAATGGCACTGTCAAAGTCGTTGAAGAATTAATGGCTCGCCATGAGCGTTTGGATTATTGTCTGGTGGGCGAGCCGTCCAGCCAGCAGTGCCTTGGCGATATGATCAAAAACGGGCGGCGGGGTTCCCTGACGGCTAACCTGACAATCTTGGGTATCCAAGGGCATGTTGCCTATCCACAGTTAGCAGATAACCCGGTCCATCGAGCCATGTCTTTTCTGCACGAGCTCGTCAATACTCAATGGGACAATGGTAATGCGTTTTTCCCTGCCACCAGCATGCAAATCGCCAACATTCAGGCCGGTACCGGCAGTAATAACATTATTCCGGGGAAATTATGGGTTCAATTTAATTTTCGTTTCAGCACCGAACTGACCGATACTGAGATCCGCCGCCAGGTTGAAGCGATGTTGAAAAAACATCACCTGCAATACGAGCTTGACTGGTGGCTCTCCGGTCAACCTTTCCTGACCGATAAGGGCGCGCTGGTTGATGCAGTGGTTGAATCCATTGGGCACTATTGTGGCTATCAGCCAGCGTTATCCACCAGTGGCGGCACATCAGACGGACGCTTTATTGCCAAAATGGGGACTCAGGTGGTGGAATTAGGGCCAAGTAATGCGACAATCCATAAAATCGATGAATGTGTTAAAACGTCTGACTTACAAAAATTGAGCCTGATTTACCAACGTATCATGGAGCAATTAATCAAATGATAACACCTGAATCCTTAACCGGCCTGTCTACTGATCACTTAGTCACGCTGAATGGCAATCACCGTTTGCAGTTCAATGCCACCAAAGCGTTTCTTGCCATGCAAAAAGCGGCGGCCAACGCCGGTTTTAAGCTACAACCGGCCAGTTCATTCCGTGATTTCACACGCCAGCAAACTATCTGGAATGAGAAATTCCGGGGTCAGCGTCCGGTGTTAGATCATCATAGCCAACCCCTTGATATCTCGAAAATGTGTGAAGGTGAACTTTGTGAAGCGATTCTGCATTGGTCAGCTCTGCCTGGAGCAAGCCGCCATCATTGGGGCACTGAATTGGATATTTATGATCCTTTTCTGCTACCAGAAGGGAAAAACTTGCAGTTAGAGCCGTGGGAATATGAGAACGGCGGGTATTTTGAGCCATTAACGCATTGGTTGACAGAAAACATGTCTCACTATGATTTCTACCGTCCTTTCACACGTCATGACGCCGGTGTCGCTTACGAGCCGTGGCATATCAGCTATTGGCCGTTATCCCATGAAGCTGAAAATATGTTCAACGAAAAAATCCTGCTGAATTCCTGGACAGATCGTGATATTGCGGGTATAGATTGGTTAAAAACCAACCTTACCTATCTCTTTGAAAAATACATCAGCTTAGCCTGAACAGGCTAAGCTGAGGAAAAATCACGCTAAGGAAAAAGCCTACTGAGGAAAACACCATGCATTGGTTGATAGATTATTGGTGGATTGTGTTATTAGTGCTCATCGGCATGATTGTTAATGCGGTAAAAACACTCAGTCGCGTTGATCAAAAACGTTTTCTGGATAATAAACCAGAATTACCTCCGCATCGGGATTTTAACGATCAATGGGATGATGAAGATGATTGGCCGCAACAAAATCGCAAGAAATAACCCAATCTCGCCAGTGATTGGTCAGTAATTCATCGATGCTTGCCAAGGCACTGGCTGTCTCTTGCCGCCAGTGTTTCAGTAGCGCCTTACGGCCACTCAACGATAAGTCACTCACACATTGTTCGAGACTTATCTGCTGTTGGAGGTGTTTTCCCAATGCAGGCAACGCCAACTGACTGACCAATAATAACCGTTGTAATGCAAAATAAGAGGCTGACAAGGGGCGGTGGGCAAACGCAAACCCCGCCAATTCCTGCCAATCATTGGTATCCAGCCAGTGATCATAATGATGTTCAATGGGCAAATCAAAACCCAGTAAGGCTTCTAATCCACGAGCATCCCGGGATAATCGCTGCTGCGCTACCTGAGCCAATTGTGCTCCCTGTTCACTCAGCGGCAAGATCGCCATTGCCGTATAACAACCACTGCTCGCTTCCCGGTGAGTTCCCATTCTCACCAACCGAAAACCACATTTTTGCCATAACGCCCACAGCTCAGCGGTATAGCCAAAACTCACAGAGACAAAATCGAATTTTTGTTTTGTAGCCACCTGGCATTGTTGGATGATCAAACGTTGTGCGATACCACGACGGCGATAATGCGCCTGGACAGCAATACGACTGACCCGCTGTGATCGCAATATTGCCGCCTGTGGAAAACCGCTGTGTGCTGCTAAGGATTGAGCCACCAAATTTCCCCTCGGCCGCCGACGTCCTGCCCATATTTCATGCGCTAACGTTCGGGATAAACCCCCTTCGTTGACCATCCACAACGCGCCGATCAAGGGTGAATGATGGTTTGACGGATGGGAGGTTGCAGCCAGAAAACGCATGCCGTTACCATCCATTAATCGACGCAAATCAAGAGGCGATGTTCGGTAATGTGCGCTGGTCAGTAATCCGTAAAATGAACGCAATAATGTGGCATGTTGTAACCATTCAGACTGATGAATTGACTGAAAATGCAATTTTTCTTTACGGGTATCGGTGCCATGAATCGGCTGTTTATCATCAAATAACAGTGCACTGTCCAGCCACGCCTCCAGTGGATCATGCTCAGCCCAACGCATGGGCGTTTTCAATTCACGCCTATGGCAATCGGGCAGTGCCGCACACAGTTTCAACAAGAACCCACGCCCTGTACCTTCATAACCTTGAACCGTCGAAATCAACAAAACCCGGGGAAAATGGCGGATCAATTCTGCCAGTTGTGGCGTTGGGATCGCGGCGGCTTCGTCGATCAATAACCAATCTGCCTCGTGTTGATCCGCTGGTACATCACTTTTCGTCCGGCAATATTGCAATAAATGGTCGACCGCCCAAAATGGCGTTGCTTGTGATAAAGAGCTTGATTCCGCCGTATCAGGAAAATCGGAATAACGGCGGATAACTGCCGTTGCTACTTTTGCCGGGGCGCATAACCAGCATTTTCCGGGCCAATGTCGCACCAACATGCCTGCCAGAGCCGATTTTCCCCGCCCTCGTGGCGCTGTGATCACCCAAACACCGCCTGTGACCTGTAATAATTCGTCAAGGATGGATTGCTGACCCGCTGTTGGTGTGCCATCCGGTTTCTGCCACATTGCCCTTTGGGGCAATAGCGGCATCTGAAAGGGCATCCCCTGACGCCATAATAATACGTCAGGAAACGCGAGGATTTGCTGTTGAAGATGTCGGATAAAATGCGGTGTTGGCATAACACCTGCCGATTCACTCCAGCGTAAACTGTCTTCATCCGGCTGTGCTGCCCAGTGTGACCAGGCGGGTACACGCATCACCAGCCAGCTTCCTGCCTTTAGTGTACCGGCCAATATCGCTAATGCTTCGGCATGAAATCCCTTCGTTGCATCAAAGATGCCATGCAAAAACTCACGGCCAAGCAAACTCACGGCTTTTGCTGGATCAATAGCACCTGAAATATGCGCTGAAACAGTGAGCCAATCCCCCTGAAACTGCTCGGTTAGCTGATTGGTGAGCCAGGCGCTCCATTGAGGCTCACCACTCAAAACAACCAGACGACGCTGTCCCTGTTGTTGCATCTGCGCCTGCAACATGACCCATGAGCTGTAGTCAATCATGACTTACCAATCATGAGTGACAAAATACCGGCGGCAATCAGCGGACCGACGGGAACACCCCTGAAAAATGCCACGCCTAACACCGTGCCGACTAACAAACCCGCGACCGTAGAAGGCTGACCTGACATCAAGGCAACGCCACGGCTGCCTAGCCATGACACCAGGATACCCACCGCAATAGCCAACAGGGATTTCCAATGTAAGAAAGAGCTGAAAATGGCTTGTGCGGAAATTTTTCCGCTGGCGATAGGTGCCATGACTCCGATCGTCAAAATCAGGATACCTATCGTCAAACCGTATTTTTCCACCCAGGGGAAAAACTGATTTAATGGTGTAATACGAACGACTAACAGAAATAACATGGCCAGTGTCACTGTCATGTTATGGCTGATGATGCCAAGCCCTGCCAGCAAGAGCAAAATCAGTAAAGTAGGATCAATATGGCTCATGAATTTTTATTTTCCTATAACATCCGATAAAACAGTGCTTGAGCATTTTAAAACCAAATACCAGTCAGTTAGGTACGGACAGGATAATAACTTAAAAAGTTTTATACTTAATAAACATATTTATATTCAGTGGAAGAATGATAGTGAATCACCTTATTTCTATCTAAAAACAACCAGTCATAAAAACGACATAAAACAGAGGCCACTGATATCCTCAGCATTTTTTCAGTAGGTTACCTAAAAAGGGTGAATTTTATCGCGACCAGAGGATGAGTCATACACTTGCTTTAAGTAATCATATTGATAAATAATTAATCTTAAAAATCAAGATGCCGGCGGCTTCTTGATAGAGAAAAGCATCACAACATGGCACCTTAGCCACAACATCAGTAACCAGCCAGCTTTCGCGTGCTTGACTGATAAAGATTAACACTTTTACCAGGGTGAATGCGGAAAGATTGTCAGAAGCCATGTGCAATCAGGATGCGTTCGGATAAGCGATATGAAAAAATTAATTCCCTCCATTACCGTCTGTATTTTATTAGCCGGTTGCACTACTAAATGGGTACCTGCAACCAGCCATCCGGCTCCTTTCAGCGAAGCAAAAGTGGATTGCAAGCTGTCAGCATTACAACAATTTCCGGTAAAAAATGAAATTGCCCAAAGATCAACACTGAAAATGGTACAACAACCCTGTTTCGATAAGGAACAATGTGGAAAAAACGGCTATTACAGCCAAAATGTTCCTATGGTCGAAAGCTATGTGACGGATGTCAATGAGGGTTCCAGACGTGAATATTATTACGGCTGTATGCATCAGAAAGGCTGGAAACAAATAACCAAGTCCCTACTTTAAGCCGCCTGCGCTGTTGAAGGTTTACGGCGGTTTTTGTTAACCACAGGATGCCCGTTTTATTGCCGGGCATCCTGTGATTTTACCTGAATTGCTTTAGGTAATCGTTTGCGTTGTTAGTCCAAAATAACACCAATGCGGCGTGCAACTTCCTCATACGCTTCAATCAAGCCACCGAGACTTTGGCGAAAACGATCCTTATCCATTTTATCCATCGTCTGTTTATCCCATAAACGGCTGCCATCGGGCGAAAACTCATCACCTAATACGACTTGGCCCTTATACAAACCAAATTCCAACTTAAAATCCACCAAAATCAGGCCAGCATCATCAAACAATTTGCTCAATACTTCATTGGCCTGATAGCTCAGGCGTTTCATTTCAGATAAATGCGCTTTGCTCACCCAACCGAATGTCTCACAATAGGATTCATTAACCATCGGGTCGTGTTTGGCATCATCTTTTAAAAACAGATCAAACAGAGGCGGATTCAGCACCATTCCCTCTTCGACCCCCAAACGCTTGACAAGGGAGCCGGCAGCACGGTTACGAATAACGCACTCAACAGGCACCATAGCAAGTTTTTTCACCAGGGATTCATTATCTGACAGCAGTTGTTCCATTTGCGTCGGGATGCCCGCTTCTTCCAGTTTGCTCATAATGAAATGATTGAATTTATTATTCACCATTCCCTTGCGATCGAACTGTTCAATGCGTTCACCATCCAATGCTGATGTATCATTACGGAATTCCAGCACCAGTAAGTCAGGATTATCAGTGGCATACACTGTTTTTGCCTTTCCACGATACAACTCAGCTTTTTTCTGCATTTTACACTCCAGCAATATGACATCTTCAAACGTAAAGAATTAAACAAAAACGCATCTAAAATATAAAGGGGCCGAGGCCCCTTTAATAGATTACTTATCTTTGGATTGGCTGAACACCGCTTCCAGCGCAGCCACCATTTGATCATTTTCAGATTGGGTCAGCGGCTTACCTTTATCACTGATAAACTGCAAGCTGCTTCGGTTATCCAAATCCCCTACCTGTAACTTATAATTTCCTTCACGGATAGCAGGTGCTTCCACCCCCAGCGCTTTCCAATCAGAAGCGCTACGCCCTTTATAGGTTACCGCGATAGCGCCTGTAGAACGTGTACGATCAGTGACTTCCATTCCTACGCTATCCAGCGCGTATGGCAATCTGTTCCAGACGACGTTATAGGGGGCACGCACAATGATTTGCGGCAATCCGGTATTATCACTGCCGCTTTGTACGGATAATGCACCTGACACTTTAGCACTGTTCAGGCTTGCGGCTTCCTGTTGTTGGCTTAAGTCTCCCGCCAGGGTATTGAGCATCACCACATTGTAACGCTGCACTTCTACCGGATTGGTAATTTCTTTTTCACCCTGTTTCAAGCCGTCATTCGAAACAGATAATTCGGTTTGATAACCTTGTCGGATCACGGCAATACGGTAACGTCCCTGGTAAGGCACATTTTCATCTGCCCGTTTCCATGTAATCCAATCCGTTGTCAACGTTTGTGCTGAATCATCTTTATGGCTGATTTTATAGCCTTTTTCTGCCAACAACGTGTTTATCTGCGACCATAACTTGCTGTATTCCGGTGTATTTTCAAGCAACAACTTACTGCTGTTAGCACTATTTTCAACGCGGGAACCTGTCAATAACGCAAGGGCTTGCAATGGGGGACGTATATCCAAATTTTTCCCTGAGGCTCCGGTTGAATCCGTAGCAGGAATATCATACTCACCATTTTGCAGCGGTAATATGATGCCGGCAGGAAGATTCAATGTCTTCAGTGGCGGTGAATCAAGATAAGATTGATCCCCACTGATCTGACGTTTATAGCGCTGATCGCTGGAGCAGGCGGCCAAAAAAACCACCAATGACAGACCAGCAATCTTCATGGCCTTCGATTTTTGCAATAATGTTGCCATTAAAATTCCCTAAAATTTTACAGTAATCCGGCGATTTTGAGTGCCTGACCAACTGGAATTTGCCCTTCCTGCGTTAGCGGGATCATGGGTAAACGCAATGAATCATCGGCAATCAATCCCAATTGATGACAGGCCCATTTAACCGGCGTCGGGCTAGGTTCAACAAATAATTGATGATGCAATTCCATCAGGCGGCTGTTCAGGCCGCGAGCCTTCAGAAATTCACCTTGTTCCGCCAATTTACACACCTGTGCCATTTCCGCCGCGGCAACGTTTGCAGTGACAGAAATAACCCCTTTACCACCAAGCTGCATAAAATCGACAAAACTTGCATCATCACCACTCAGCAGAATGAACGTTTCATCATTAACCAATGCTTGGATTTGACTAACACGACTTAAGTTCCCTGTTGCTTCCTTAAGCGCAACAATATTTTTCAGTTTCGCCAGGCGCGCGACCGTCAGTGGCAATAAATCACATCCGGTACGAGACGGCACATTATACAGAATTTGGGGTAAGTCAGTGCTCTCAGCGATGGCTTTATAGTGCAAATATAAACCTTCCTGTGACGGTCTATTATAATAAGGTGTCACTGACAGGCAACCCACAACCCCGGTGTTTTCGAAACGATTCGTCAGAGAAATGGCTTCCGCTGTTGCATTTGCGCCGGTGCCAGCGATGACAGGAATACGTCCATCGGCCATTTCCAATGTTGTCAGTACAACAGCAACATGTTCGTCGTGATTCAGTGTTGCGCTTTCGCCGGTTGTTCCGACAGACACAATCGCAGATGTCCCGCTGGCGACATGATACTCTACCAATTTTTTCAAACTGGCCTTATCCATCTGACCTTTTGAGTCCATCGGCGTTATCAATGCAACTATACTGCCTGTAAAACCAGAATGATCGCTGACCATTGCCATTTCCCCTTAGTTAAACCTTAAACTGCAAATGAGAAAGTTCATGGTACTTTCTTGTTATACAGAAGAAAACTCTTTAAACACACGATTTCAATGAATTTTATTAATACCAAGTGTAGCTGATTAAACAGAAATTATAATCATGTTCTTTTCACACCTCCCCAACATTTTCATTCCAGAATGTGCATTAAAAAAACATCGTTACATCATTCGCAACACGGTGGAATAGCATATTCAGATTGTCCCCGCTGCCGGTAAGCGTCATTATGTTAACAGGTTTCCTTGTCACGGAAACAAGTCATCAAATGCAATTGACCTTCTCTTGATCATTTTTTATGTTTAACCATAACATCCACAGAAGACATCGAATAAATTAAAGGAAAATCGCTTTGCCAACATCAGAACAACATTTTTTAGTGATCACCGCCCTAGGAACCGATCGCCCCGGCATTGTCAATACGATCACCCGCCTCGTGAGTACCTGTGGTTGCAATATTGAAGACAGCCGTCTGGCAATGTTTGGCGAAGAATTTACTTTTATCATGTTACTATCCGGTAGCTGGAACGCCATTACACTGATCGAGTCCACCCTGCCACAAAAAGGGGCAGAACTTGAGTTACTCATTGTGATGAAACGTACCCGATGCGGTGTCCCGAAAACATTTCCATCAACGATTACAGTGAAGGTCGATGTGGATGATTCTCCAGGAATGGTTGAACGTTTTACCAGTTTATTCACGGCACAAGATTTTAATATCGCTGAACTGGTATCAAAAACGCACCCAAGCGAAGAAAATCACCCTGCCCGCCTGCAAATTCAAATTACAGGCCATAATCCACAGGATGATAATGGCACGATATTTAAACAACACTTTCATCATCTGTGCACAGAGTTAAACGCGCAAGGCAGTATCAGCGTACAAAATCATTTACTTCAACCCATACTCAACTAATGGCCACCGGTTCATATCGCGGCATTAGCGTACCGACCCTTTAAATCAAAACGACCAAACGGAGAATGAGTGATGAGCCCATTAAAAGCTGGCGATAAAGCACCGCAATTCAGCCTTCTTGACCAAAATAGCAAAACCATTAATTTGTCTGATTTTAAAGGACAACGGGTTTTAGTCTATTTTTATCCCAAAGCCATGACACCAGGCTGCACCATTCAGGCATGTGGTTTGCGTGACGCACAGAGTGAACTGAACAACGTTAATGTTAAAGTGTTAGGCATGAGTCCAGATACCCCCGAAAAGTTATCTCGCTTTGTCGAGAAAGAGCGGCTGAATTTCACTTTACTTTCTGATATTGACCATCAGGTTGCCGAACAATTTGGTGTTTGGGGAGAAAAGCGGTTTATGGGGAAAACCTACGATGGCATTCACCGCATCAGTTTTCTGATTAACCCACAAGGGGATATTGAACACGTTTTTGATCAATTCAAAACCCGTGATCATCACCAAATTGTACTGGATTACGTGAAACAGCATTAATTTAATCTCATGCGAGACGTCATCAATTTTGCATTGCCGCCAGTTTCAGCTGGCGGCAACTTTTTTCCACTAACATTCATAATGAATAATTCACTTTGAGGTACCCTTTGCTATCATACACATATTCATGAAATTGATAGCCAGAATGGAGCACACTGTTTTATGAGAAACGCGCGATGAGAAAAACACCGAGAAGATCGTTAGTCGCCATCTTTATGGGCTTGTTACTATTGGGTCACCCTCCTGTATTTTCTGCACCCGTTGAAGACTCCTTACCAGATATTGGTACGACAGCAGGCGCCACACTCAGCATCAATCAAGAGATGGCCATGGGTGACTTTTATATACGTATGATACGTGCTCAGGCGCCCCTGATTTATGACCCGCTTCTGATGCAATACATTAACAATATGGGGCAAAAATTAGTTAATCATGCCAGTTCAGTAAAAACTCCTTTCCATTTCTATCTTGTCAATAATCCTAATATTAATGCTTACGCATTTTTCGGCGGTAATGTTGTTCTTCACTCGGCGCTATTACAGTATAGCCGCAATGAAAGCGAATTAGCGTCTGTCATGGCGCATGAAATCTCCCATGTGACACAACGGCATCTGGCACGGCTCATGGAAGAACAAAAACGGACCAGTCCGCTGGCCTGGGCTGGAGCATTGGGTTCTATCTTGCTGATGATGGCTAGCCCACAGGCCGGCATGGCGGCACTTAGCGGTACACTTGCCGGTTTCCAACAAGGCATGATCAGTTTTACCCAATCAAATGAACAGGAAGCGGATCGCATTGGCATGCAGACACTCAACCGGGCAGGATTTGATCCGCATGGTATGCCTGGTTTTATGCAGATCATGGCCGATCAATCCCGTTACAGTTCCAAGCTACCGGAAATGCTCTATACCCACCCATTACCCGACAGCCGCTTGGCTGATGCCCGCAATAGGGCAAATCAATATCCAACAAAAATGCACCCTGAATCGCAGGATTTTCTGTTCGCCCGTGTCCGTATTTTAACCAAGTATTCAACCTATCAACGTTCCTATATCGATGAATGGTTAAAAAAATATCTTCAGGGTACCCCGAAAGAACGGCTGGCGGCCACCTACGGACGCGCGATTTTACTTTCTAAAGATAAAAAGTATGCCGAGGCTAAAGCAACACTCTCCCCATTGCTGGAGCAACAACCGGATAATATTTGGTTTATTAACACAATGACGGGGATTGATATCGAACAACAGCACTACGCCAGCGCTATCAATCGATTACAGGAGGCCCTCAAAACGCAGAAAAACAGCCCGATATTGCAGATCCTCCTTGCAAGAGCCTACTTTGCAGACAAAAAATATTCTCAGGCATCACAACTTCTGTTTCGTTACACCTTCAATCACCCTGACGATCTTAATGGCTGGAGCCTGCTAAGAGATACCGCAGGAAAACAAGGAAAACGCGCGGAGGAACTCGCGGCTTATGCAGAAATCATGGCATTAAAAGCTCAGTTTGATTCAGCCATAGGACTACTGAGCCAGGCCAGTGCATTAGCAAAATTGGGCAGCTACGAGCAGAAACGATATGATGCCCGGATTGATCAGTTACGCGAACTGCAAAAAAGTTATAACCAATATGAAAATTAAAGGATTTTTATATGCAACCCGTCACTATTTACCATAATCCACGTTGCTCAAAGAGCCGTGAAACACTGAAATTGGTTGAAGAACTCGGCATTGAGCCGACAATCATTCACTATCTCGAAACACCGCCGACAGTAGAACAACTTGCCGTATTATTGAAACAACTTGGTTTCAACGATGCCCGTCAATTAATGCGTACCAAAGAAGAGCGATATCAAGAATTAAATCTTGATGATGCCACATTATCCCAGGAAGCACTGCTGCAGGCGATGGCTAACAACCCTAAATTGATAGAACGCCCGATTGTGGTTGTCGCTGATAAGGCACGTTTGGGGCGTCCTCCTGAACACATTAAAGAGATTCTGTTCTGACTCTTTTTCAGTGGAAATGAATAAAAAAGTGATAGGGACACGATTCTCTATCACTTTTTTATCCTGATTGCGTTTTCTTTCCGCTTTATTCATTCAAAGCTCAAGGATATCTTTCACAAATGGGATCGTCAGTTTACGTTGTGCCACAATGGAAGCGCGATCAAGCTCATCCAGGGTTTTAAATAACGTTTGCATTTCCCTGTCGAGCCGTTTCAGCACAAAACGTCCGACATCCTCTGGTAATTCAAAACCCCGCAATTTTGCCCGTAGTTGCAATGCCTGAATTTTCTCATCATCAGATAAAGGCTGTAATTTATAAATCTGCCCCCAATCCAAACGAGAGGCCAAATCCGGCAGCGTCAGGTTAATTTGCCGGGGGGGACGATCGCCGGTGATCAAAAGACACGTCCGGCCAATTTCGACAATTCGATTGTAAAGATTGAAAACCGCCATTTCCCATGCCTGATCACCGGCGATACATTCAATATTATCGATGCACACTAATGATAAATGTTCCATGCCATCAAGCACTTCGGGAACAAAATAGGCACGTTTATCCAGTGGGACATATCCGACAGCTTCTTCCCGTTGGGATAATTCGGCACAAGCGGCGTGCAGCAAATGGCTCTTGCCCCCGCCATCGCGAGACCAAAAATAGATATAACTGCCGTGAGATTGACTAATGGCCAATTTTATTGCAGCTACTAAAGAGGTATTCTCGCCTGCAAAGAAACTGGCAAAAATTTCATCATCGGGCAAATATAATGGCAATGAAAGCTGCGACGGTGTATTCAGAAGCACCTCAAACAGAATGGGTAACGAACAGCGCTAAGTCTACCACAAAAAAACGCTATAAATGAAACGAATGCGCGGTTTTAAATAGGAGATTATTCTTGCAGTACATTTCATCATAAGATGATAGAAAAATAGAAAGGGCAGATGAAAAAGCCCTTTCTGATTCTTTTAACTCATGAAATTTATTCTCTGACTTCGTGCTTCTTATTATTTTCAATTGATTCCAGAGACGAATGAATATATTGCTCTTCTGGACGGATAAAACTGATCAATTTAAAAAGCAGACTCAGGCCAATGCCAACAACTGTCGCCAGTGCCATGCCTTTCAACTCTGCTGCGCCAAGCTGAATTTTCGCGCCGCTGACACCAATAATCAAAATAACAGAGGTCAGGATCAAGTTCTGCGCCTTGCTGTAATCCACTTTTGAATCAATCAGCACCCGAATACCGGAAGCGCCAATCACACCATACAGCAACAAAGAAACGCCGCCCATAACGGGTACAGGGATCATCTGAATAGCCACTGCCAATTTCCCTACACAGGAAAGTAATATTGCGATCACCGCCGCGCCACCAATCACCCATGTGCTATACACACGCGTCAGCGCCATCACGCCAATATTTTCACCATACGTTGTGTTCGGGGTCGAACCAAAGAAACCCGAAATCATCGTTGAAAAACCATTGGCAAACATTGAGCGATGCAGACCCGGGTTTTTCAATAAATCTTTCTGTACAATATTTGCGGTCACCACCAGATGCCCAACATGCTCCGCAATCACCACCAGCGCCGCAGGTAAAATTGTAATGATGGCAAACCACTCAAAACGCGGCGTATAAAATGTCGGCAACGCCAACCACGGTGCTTCACGCACCGGCGTAAAATCGACAACGCCCATGAAAAATGACAGCGAATACCCCACCAGCACCCCAATCAAAATGGGGATAATGGCCATAAAACCCCGGAACATGACCGAACCTAAGATCGTCACACCCAGCGTTACCATGGATATGGTCAGATGGGTCATATTGACCTCGCTGCCCGCCGGCGGACGTAAACCAGCCATATCAGCGGCAACCCCAGCCAGCTCCAGCCCGATCACGGCAACAATAGCGCCCATCGCAGCCGGCGGAAACAACACATTAATCCACCCTCTCCCGGCAATTTTTACCATCAGGGCAACCAGACAAAACAACAAACCACAGATAATAAACCCGCCCAATGCGAGTTCATATCCCAAAGGCAGTAACAATAAAACGGGCGAGATAAAAGCAAAGCTGGAACCTAGATAGGCTGGAATTTTTCCTTTACAAATCACCAAATACAACAATGTCCCAATGCCGTTGAACAACAAAACCGTTGCGGGATTAATTTTAAACAAAATAGGCACCAAAACAGTTGCCCCAAACATGGCAAAGAGATGTTGTAAACTTAAAGGAATAGTCTGTATCAACGGGGGTTTTTCGTCTATCCCAATAGTTCGACGGGTCATTATTATATCCTCTTGCTAGAAACCAAAAAAAAGCCGACTTGTCAGCCGGCTGTCCCTGTTATTTAGTACCAAATATTTTGTCCCCGGCGTCCCCTAAACCAGGAACAATATATCCCTGTTCATTGAGCCCTTCATCAATCGAAGCGGTGTACAACTCTACATCAGGGTGCGCTTTCTCCAGGGCGGCAATGCCTTCCGGCGCGGCAACCAAAACCAGGACTTTAATAACCGGGCAGCCTGCTTTTTTCAGCAGGTCAATGGTTGCAATCATAGAGCCACCGGTTGCCAGCATGGGATCAACCACCAACGCCATGCGTTCATTAATGTCAGACACTAATTTTTGAAAATATGGCACAGGCTCAAGCGTTTCTTCATCACGATATACGCCCACGACACTGATTCGCGCACTGGGAATATTTTCCAGCACACCATCCATCATGCCCAGACCGGCACGTAAGATAGGGACAACCGTAATCTTCTTCCCTTTAATTTGGTCTATTTCTACCGGACCACACCATCCATCAATGGTCACTTTCTCAACGTCTAAATCAGCAGTTGCTTCATATGTCAGAAGATTGCCCACTTCTGAGGCCAGTTCACGAAAACGTTTGGTGCTGATATCATGATCTCGCATCAGACCAAGTTTATGTCTCACAAGTGGGTGTTTAACCTCAACGATCTTCATGGGTTTCTCCTAATATAGCCGGCAGATAAAAAAATCGCGGGATTATACCGCCTTTTCAACATCAATCCACTAGCAATCTGTTGATTTTCATCAATCACACAGGGTTTTCTGGCATAAAGTTCTCACGGAAAACCGAGATAAAGCTATCGCAAACGTTTGCTTAGGCTGTTAGAATTGTCGCCGTTCTGTTTTATTCATAAAAATGCAACCGTCCGGGAGCTACGCAGTGACCAACAAAACCTCTCTTAGCTATAAAGATGCTGGTGTCGATATTGATGCTGGCAATGCCTTAGTCAATCGAATTAAAGGTGTCGTAAAACAGACCCGTCGCCCCGAAGTGATGGGAGGATTAGGGGGTTTCGGTGCATTATGTGCCCTGCCCCAGAAATATCGTGAACCGATATTGGTTTCCGGTACCGATGGCGTTGGCACTAAACTGCGTCTGGCCATGGACTTGAAACGCCATGAGACTATCGGCATTGATTTGGTTGCCATGTGTGTCAATGATCTGGTTGTTCAGGGCGCGGAACCGCTTTTCTTCCTTGATTACTATGCCACTGGCAAGCTGGATATTGACACCGCCGCCAATGTCATTACCGGGATCGCAGAAGGCTGTCAACAAGCAGGCTGCGCTCTGGTGGGAGGGGAAACAGCAGAAATGCCCGGCATGTATCACGGGGAAGATTATGATGTTGCTGGTTTTTGTGTCGGTGTCGTTGAAAAATCAGCCATTATTGATGGCAGCCAAGTCCAGGCGGGTGATGCACTGATTGCACTCGCGTCCAGCGGGCCGCACTCCAATGGTTATTCCCTGATCCGTAAAATTCTTGAAGTCAGCCAGACAGATCCAGAAACGACCCAACTGGAAGGAATATCAATTGCAGACCATTTACTCGCCCCGACCAAAATTTACGTTAAATCTGTTCTTGAATTGATTGAAAAAGTCGACGTTCATGCGATTTCACACCTGACAGGCGGCGGCTTCTGGGAAAATATCCCCCGGGTTTTACCCGAAAACAGGCAGGCAAGAATCAACGCAAACAGTTGGCAGTGGCCGGCGATTTTTACTTGGTTGCAACAAGCCGGTCATGTCAGCGAGCATGAAATGTACCGCACATTTAACTGTGGGGTTGGCATGATCATTGCGCTTCCTCAAGATCAGGCAAAGCAAGCCATTTCATACCTGCAAGCCTCAGGAGAAAAGGCATGGCAGATCGGTTCGATTACTGAACTTGATTCAGATAAGCAGCCCGTGGTGATTGACGTCTAACATGCTCCAATAAATATTCTGCCCGATTGATTGCAAATTACCGCTCTATTGGCGGTAATTTGCAAAAAGAAATAAGGGTACACCAGTCACTCAATTTTTTCAGCGAAAACACACCATGAAAAAAATTGTCGTTTTAGTCTCCGGCAAGGGTAGTAATCTTCAATCGATCATCGACGCCTGCCAACAAAACCGAATTAATGGCTGTATTGCGGCGGTGTTCAGTAATAATGCGGAAGCCTATGGTCTGCAACGTGCTGAACAGGCCGGTATTCCCGCGCATTGTATTAACCCGAAGTCCTATGCGGATCGTATCAGTTACGATACCGCCCTATTCCAGGCCATTGATCAATATGCGCCGGATTTGGTGGTTTTAGCGGGTTACATGAGAATTTTATCGCCCGAATTTGTACAGCACTATGATGGCCGCCTGCTCAATATTCACCCGTCCCTTTTGCCTAAATATCCCGGCCTGCATACTCACCGGAAAGCGATAGAAAATGGCGATAAAGAACATGGTACTTCCGTCCATTTCGTGACCGAGGAATTAGACGGTGGTCCCTGTATTTTACAAGCTAAAGTGCCCATTTTTGCCGGGGATAATGAAGAAGAGGTGATCGGGCGTGTACAAGCGCAAGAACATCGTATTTATCCCCTGGTGATTGGCTGGTTTTTAGACCAACGTCTGGTCATGAAAGACAATACAGCGGTAATGGACGGTAAGGTTCTCCCACCACAAGGTTATGCCGCGGAATAAGGCCAACGAGGGAAATTAAGCCGCCTGATCGTTCGCACAATGCAAGTTGTCGTTTATTGGGTATACTATCAACTATATTGATACGCCATCATTTTCAACTTAATGTGCAACAATGAGATAACGGGTTTCTGGGAACATAGACAAGGATGTCACGCGAGCATGTCGATCCCCCAATCCAGTGAAGTGGCACCCTGAAATCAGCAAGGTGCCCGCTCATGTCGTTCCTTAAAAAATATTGAGGTACTCATGTCCAGTGGTTCAGAAAGTCCATCCGTAAACTTGCGTCCTCTTGAACGGGAAGATCTCCCTTTTGTCCATAAAATTAATAATAACTTCAATGCGATGCGCTATTGGTTTGAAGAGCCTTATGAAGCCTTTGTTGAATTATGCGATCTCTATGACAAACATATTCATGACCAAAGTGAGCGCCGCTTTATCATTGAAAGCTCGAACGCCAAAGTGGGGTTAGTCGAACTGGTCGAGATTGATTATATCCACCGCCGGGCAGAATTTCAGATTATCGTCGCTCCCGCCTATGAAGGGCAAGGCTACGCAACCGTGGCGTTGAAACTGGCGATGGAATATGCGTTTGCTGTCCTGAATCTTTATAAACTGTATTTGATTGTCGATAAAGAGAATTTGAAAGCCATTCATATATACAATAAATTGGGATTTACGACCGAAGGCGAATTAATCGATGAATTTTTTGTCAACGGCACTTATCATACCGCCATCAGAATGTGTATGTTTCAACGCCACTATTTCGCCAATAAAGCCCGTGAAAGCTAGTTCGACACGCCGGTTTATCAAACACTAACCATTCAAGACCGATGGAAAACCCAATGGAGCAGTAAGGAGTAGTCATGTCCCACGATCGTCTTTATACCGAGAAAGAACTCAGTTGGCTCTCTTTCAACGAGCGGGTTCTTCAGGAAGCAGCTGATAAAAGTAACCCGCTGATTGAAAGAATGCGATTTTTAGGGATCTACTCCAATAATTTGGATGAGTTTTATAAAGTTCGCTTTGCCGATGTAAAGAGACGCATTCTTATCAGTGAAGAACAGGGTTACGCCACTAATGCCCGCCATTTATTAAAAAAAATCCAGGCAAAAGTTGCCCGAATCGATCAAGAATTCGATGCACTCTATAACGATCTGCTACTGGAAATGGCGCGTAATCAGATTTTCTTAATCAACGAACGTCAGATATCGCCAAACCAACAAATCTGGCTACGGCAATATTTTCGCCAGCATTTACGGCCACATATCACCCCGATTGTCATCAATTCAGAAACCAATTTGGTTGAATTTTTAAAAGATGATTATACCTATCTGGCCGTTGAAATTATTCGGGGGCAAGCAACCCAATACGCGTTGTTAGAGATCCCATCCGATAAAGTCCCGCGTTTCGTCAATCTCCCCCCGGAGATGCCCAAAAAACGCAAATCAATGATATTAATCGATAATATTCTGCGTTATACGCTGGATGAGATTTTCAAAGGGTTCTTCGATTACGATACGTTGAACGTCTACTCGATGAAAATGACACGCGATTCCGAATATGACCTGGCAACAGAGATGGAATCCAGCCTGCTGGAGCTCATGTCTTCGACTTTAAAGCAACGGCTGACGGCGGAACCGGTACGGTTTGTTTATCAGCGTGATATGCCTGATGAAATGGTGGAGCTATTACGCAGTAAACTTGGGTTATCCAATGATGACTCGGTCATCGCCGGGGGGCGCTATCATAACTTCAGGGACTTCATCAAATTCCCCAATGAAGGAAACCGCAATCTTCTGAACAAACCGATACCACGATTGCGCCATCCCTGGTTTGACCATTTCCGCAACGGATTCGACGCGATCCGTGAAAGAGATGTCTTGCTTTATTATCCTTACCACACCTTTGAACATGTGCTGGAATTGCTGCGTCAGGCCTCTTTCGATCCCAGTGTGCTTTCGATCAAGATTAATATCTATCGGGTCGCAAAAGATTCACGCATTATTGATTCCATGATCCACGCCGCACACAACGGCAAAAAAGTCACCGTCGTGGTGGAATTGCAGGCTCGTTTTGATGAAGAAGCGAATATTCATTGGGCGAAACGCCTCACTCAAGCGGGCGTGCATGTCATTTTCTCCGCGCCCGGCCTGAAAATTCACGCCAAGCTATTCATCATTTCTCGACTCGAAGGCGAAAAGATCATTCGTTACGCCCATATCGGTACGGGCAATTTCAATGAAAAAACCGCACGCCTTTATACCGATTATTCTTTACTGACGGCCAACCCTGACATTACCAATGAAGTTCGCCGGGTGTTTAACTTTATTGAAAACCCCTATCGGCCAGTTACCTTCAATAATTTAATGGTATCACCCCAAAATTCACGTGCCATGCTCAATCAGTTAATTACTCAGGAAATTGCGCACGCGCAGGCCGGTGAATTGGCGGGTATCACGCTAAAAGTGAACAACCTTGTTGACAAGGAATTAGTGGATCGCCTCTATGATGCTTCCGAAGCCGGTGTGAAAATCCGCATTCTGGTGCGGGGCATGTGTTCGTTGGTTCCTGGTCAATCCGGTTTTAGCGAAAACATTCAGGTTACCAGTATCGTCGATCGTTTTCTGGAACACGATCGCGTTTATGTTTTCACTAACAAAGGTAATGCACAAGTTTTCCTGTCCTCTGCTGACTGGATGACGCGCAACATTGACCATCGCATTGAAGTGGCGGTTTGTCTGCTCGATCCCATGCTGAGACAAAACGTATTGGACATCCTGGAACTCCAATTCAGTGATACCGTCAAGGCACGGTACATTGATAAGGAATTGAGCAATCGCTATGTTCCACGGGGAAATAAGCGTAAAATCCGCGCGCAGCTTGCTGTTTACGATTATTTAAAAAACCTGGAACAACCGGAATCAAGAGCCTGATTTATGCCATTAAAGCCCACCACCCCCATGCCCAAACCCCAAGAGATTGCCACTATCGATTTGGGTTCAAACAGCTTTCATATGGTCATCGCTCGTATTGTTAACGGTGCTCTCCAGGTGATTGGACGATTAAAGAAACGGGTTTACTTGGCTGATGGTTTGAACAGTAGCAATGAGCTGAGCACCGAAGCCATCAGCCGTGGCCTGAATTGCCTCTCTCTGTTTGCCGAACGCTTACAGGGGTTTTCTGCCGATAATGTCTGTTTAGTGGGAACCCATAGTTTACGTGAAGCGACCAATGCACAAGAATTTCTGAAACAGGCGAAAGACGTTATTCCCTACCCCATTGAAATTATCTCGGGTCATGAAGAAGCCCGGCTGATTTTTATGGGGGTTGAACACACGCAACCAGAAAAAGGCCGGAAGCTGGTGATTGATATTGGCGGCGGCTCGACGGAGTTAGTCATTGGTGAAGATTTCGAACCGCTCTTGATTGAAAGCCGCCGTATGGGTTGTGTCAGTTTTTCCCGCCAATTTTTCCCCGATGGGATGATCAGTGAACATAATTTTCGCCAGGCACGGCTTCAGGCAGAACAGAAACTGGAAAATCTTGTCTGGCAATTTCGGACAAAAGGTTGGGATTTTGCGCTGGGCGCATCGGGCACGATCAAAGCCGTACACGAACTGTTAGTGGAACTGGGTGAAAAAGATGGCTTAATTACGCCAGAACGCCTCAATATGCTGGTCAAACACGTCCTGAAATATAAAAATTTCCAGGCGCTGGATTTGCCGGGATTATCTCATGACCGCAAGCAGACGTTTGTGCCCGGTCTTTCAATCTTGTGCGGTATTTTCAATGCGTTAAATATTCAGGAATTACGCTTGTCTCAAGGGGCATTGCGGGAAGGTGTCCTGTATGAAATGGAAGATCGTTTCCGCCATCAGGATATTCGCCAGCGAACCGCTAAGAGCCTGGCTGAACATTATAACATCGATCGTGAACAGGCTGAGCGAGTGTGGTGTACCGCCAAAAACCTGTATGACCAGTGGGCGCTACAAAATCCCAAACGCATACACCCCCAACTGGAGTCGATTTTGCTGTGGGCGGCGATGTTGCATGAGATCGGTTTAAGTATCAATCTGAGTGGCTTGCAACGGCATTCTGCTTATATCCTACAACATACTGATCTACCTGGATTTACTCAGGAACAGCAATCATTATTAGCCACGCTGGTGCGTTATCACCGCAAGGCGGTAAAAATACATGAGCATCCCCGGTTTTACCTGTTCAAGAAAAAGCAGTATCTTCCGATGCTTAAGATTTTGCGACTAGCAACCTTATTGAATAACCAAAGACAGTCAACCACGATACCAACGACATTAAGGCTGGAAACCGAACAGGGGCATTGGGTACTCTATCTGCCTAAAAACTATCTGGCACACAATGCCCTCGTGTTGTTTGATCTGGAAAAAGAGCAAAACTACTGGCGTGATGTGACTGGCTGGAATTTACACATTAAAGAGGAGTTGACTTAATTTATCTCTGCAAACACAACAGCAAGTGATGAAATATCTCCGTTGCTTAAAAACCGAATATAATACTCAATAGCAACCAAATTGATGGCGATATGATGGCAATCGCCTGTTTTTGCCCTCTTTCCCGCTTTAAAGGTACATCATGTCACAACCGACCTTTACACCTGATCAGAAAACGATAACCAGCCAACATTCGCAAAAACTGGCACAGGTTCGTCAACGCTTGTTTTCACTCTTTACCCACAATGAGCGATTTGTCGAAACCTTATTGGGTCAGGCTGATAAGCATTCCGCTATCAGTGACGAGCAATTATTGGAGAAAATAGAGGAAGTCAGTACGCTATTGGCTAGCCTGCACGCCGCCGATATTGCCGATATTCTGGAAGCGTTGCCTTATGATGAGCGTCTCGCTTTATGGCGTATCATCGACAATAATCAGCGTGGTGAAGTGTTGATGGAAGCGTCTATTCCCATTTGGGATAGCCTGATCAAAGAGATGTCCGACGTTCTGCTGCTCCGTGCCATTGGTAAGCTACACGTCGATGAACAAGCTTATATCGTCGAACATCTTCCCCGTGATACCACCCGCCGTCTGCTGACCTATCTGGAACCGAGTCAACGTAATCGCATTCGTGAAGTATTGCAGTATCACAAAGATAGTATTGGTCAGATGATGGATTTTGAATTCGTCACGGTGCGGGGCAATATTACCCTCAGTACCGTTCAGCGCTTTTTGCGCTCCAGGGGCTCAATTCCCAAAACAACAGACAAAATTTTTGTGATTGATCGCAAGAATCGTCTGCAGGGAGAACTCCCCCTGACAACCTTATTGACTAATGCCTCAGACAGATTGGTCACCGAAGTCATGAATACGGATACCGTGACCTTTTCACCAGAGCAAAAAGGCGAAGATGCCGCCAGTGCGTTTGAACGTTACGACTTAATTTCTGCCGCCGTCGTGGACAATAACGGCCGTTTGATGGGGCGTCTGACCGTTGAAGATATTGTGGATACCTTAAGTGAAGAGACAGATACCAATATCCGACGCATGGGGGGGTTAAGCCGTGAAGAAGATGTCTTCGCTCCGGTTGGGCAAGCGGTAAAAGCGCGTTGGACATGGCTCGCCATCAACTTGTGTACGGCTTTTGTTGCTTCACGGGTGATTGGCTTATTTGAACATACCATTTCTCAGTTGGTTGCCCTGGCCACCTTGATGCCCATCGTGGCAGGCATCGGCGGCAATACCGGTAACCAGACCATCACCATGATCGTTCGCGCACTGGCACTGCATCAAATCCAAACTGGCAGCTTTTCTTACCTGTTATTGCGGGAACTGGGGGTTGCCTTTATCAACGGTATTATTTGGGGCGGAATAATGGGGATCATCACTTATCTGCTCTATGGTGATCTGGCAATGGGCGGTGTTATGACAATGGCAATGGTGCTAAACCTGTTAATGGCGGCGATGATGGGCGTCTTAATCCCCTTTATTATGATGAAACTCGGCAGAGATCCCGCGATTGGTTCCAGCGTGATGATTACAGCCATTACCGATACCGGTGGATTTTTTATCTTTTTGGGATTAGCGACACTGTTTCTGGTGTGATAAAAAATCCCCCTCGGAATATTATCATTTTGACAAAACCTCCATATTTTCTTCATTATTGGCTAATTCCCGTTGGTTACACTAATAATATAGTCTTGCATCCATTTTGGCATAAGATGCGACATCATTAATTACTGCCACAACATTAAGAGAATGTAGAGTACATGAATAACAAAAGCCGTTCCTACCGTTTTCTGCTTGCTGCGGCGCTCGCCGTGATCATCGCGACAATTTTCTTCTCCTGGAAATACTTCAACACACCGTCATTATCCAGTGATCCGAAAAGTTCAACCTCAGCACAAAAATCCCCTAACTCAGACTCGCCTCCCGTACAGGTAGCAACGGCTGAGATCAATACGGTTCCGCATTATTTGGTGGGGTTAGGCACGGTGATGCCGGCAAATACCGTGACGGTCACCAGTCAAGTGGAAGGGCAGTTAATCGCTTTGCATTTCAATGAAGGAAAGACGGTCAAAAAAGGCGACTTGCTGGCAGAAATCGATCCTCGCCCCCTGAAAGTCAAACTGGCAAGAGCACAGGGGCAATATGACAAAGCACAAGCAACATTGGCTAACGCTAAACAGGATTTGGTTCGCTTTCAGCAACTGGCAAAAAGTAAACTGATCGCCCAACAAGATATCGATAAACAAATCGCGTTGGTTCGTCAGAGCGAAGCCAGTTTGAAAGCAACGCAATCCGATATCGATGAAGCCAAACTACAATTGGCATATAGCCGTATCACTGCACCGATTTCCGGGCGGGTTGGCCTAAAACGTATTGATGTCGGTAACTATGTGTCTGGTGCAGGAACAACGCCCATTGTGGTGATTACCCAGGTCGATCCGATTGATGTACTGTTTTCCCTGCCTGAAAATGACATTAATATCGTGTTAAACGCACAAAAAGATGACAAAGATGTCGCGGTTACCGCGTGGGATCGCAATCACCGGCAACCATTAGCACAAGGAAAATTATTCAGTATCGATAACCAGATCGATGTGACGACTGGCACAATCAAGATGAAAGCGCAGTTCAACAATCAAGATAATGTGTTGTTTCCTAATCAGTTCGTCAATATCCAGATGAAAGTCAATTCACTCAATGATGTTATTGTTATTCCCAGCGCTGGATTACAAATGGGAAATAGCGGCAACTTCGTCTGGAAAGTAGATAAAGACAATAAAGTCAGCAAACAAAAGGTCATCGCAGGGTTACAAAACGATCAACTCGTAGTCATTAACAGTGGCCTGTCAGCCGGTGAGCGGGTAGTCACTGACGGCATTGACGGCCTGAGCGAAGGCGCGACAGTCAACATTGTCAAACCCTTGAGCATAGAATCACTGGATGCAGATAAAGAGCAGAAAATGTCAGCCCAATCACACGGTAAGACGGAGAATTCCTGATGCAATCTGATTCTTCACTGACAGGCGGCGGGCCATCTCGACTGTTTATCTTGCGTCCTGTGGCCACGACGCTGTTTATGATTGCTATCTTAATCGCCGGGTTGATTGGTTATCGCATGCTGCCCGTTTCTGCTTTACCGCAAGTCGATTATCCAACGATTCAAGTGGTGACACTTTATCCCGGTGCCAATCCGGATGTGGTGACATCGGCAATAACCGCACCGCTGGAGCGTCAGTTTGGTCAGATGGCCGGCTTAAAGCAGATGTCATCCAGAAGTTCTGGGGGTGCTTCAGTGATTACGCTGGTCTTCCAGCTCTCGTTGCCTCTGGATGTGGCAGAGCAGGATGTCCAAGCGGCGATTAATGCCGCCAGTAACTTATTGCCGGGAGATCTGCCCTACCCGCCAATTTACAGCAAAGTTAACCCGGCTGATCCGCCGATTTTAACTCTGGCTGTTACGTCTGATGCTCTGCCAATGACTCAGGTACAGGATATGGTGGAAACCCGCATTGCTCAGCGTATTTCTCAAGTCAGTGGTGTGGGCCTGACCACGTTGGCGGGCGGCCAGCGCCCCGCTGTCCGTGTCAAGTTGAATGCTCAGGCCGTGGCGGCACAAGGATTAGACAGTGACACGGTTCGCTCTGCCATTATGAAAGCCAACGTGAACTCGGCAAAAGGCAGTTTTGATGGCCCGACCCGCTCGATTTCCATCACCTCCAACGATCAGATGAAATCTATCGACGATTACCGCAATTTAATCGTGGCCTATAAAAATAATGCACCGATTCGCCTGCGTGATATCGCCACAATTGAACAGGGGGTGGAAAATAGTCATTTAGGCGCCTGGGCGAATGAGAAACCGGCCATCGTGATCAATGTCCAGCGCCAGCCTGGTGCCAATGTGATTGAGACAACAGATAATATCCGGGCTATGCTGCCAGAACTGATCAGCAGCCTGCCTAAAGCCGTCAAAGTGGAACTACTGACAGACCGCACGGTTTCAATTCGCCATTCCGTCAAAGACGTTCAATTTGAACTCCTGTTGGCGATTGTGTTGGTTGTCATGGTGATTTATCTCTTTTTGCGCAATGTCACTGCAACGTTGATCCCGAGTATTGCCGTACCGCTTTCGCTGGTCGGGACATTCGCCGTGATGTATTTTTGTGGTTTTTCCGTCAATAATCTCACCTTAATGGCGTTAACCATTGCGACCGGCTTTGTGGTGGACGATGCGATTGTCGTTATAGAAAATATTTCCCGTCACATTGAACAAGGAGAGAAACCGCTGGCGGCGGCGCTGAAAGGGGCGGGAGAAATCGGCTTTACGATTATCTCCCTGACTTTTTCATTAATTGCTGTGTTGATCCCGCTGTTGTTCATGGGGGATATCGTTGGTCGCCTGTTCAGGGAATTCGCCATTACCCTTGCCGTCGCGATTTTAATTTCTGCCGTGGTGTCATTGACGCTAACACCGATGATGTGCGCAAGGATGCTGAAACCTGAAGCGAACATTCGACACAATCGATTCGAACAGGCCTGTGAGCGTTTTTTTGAGCGCATGATTGCAGTCTATGCCGTTCTCCTGAAACGTGTGTTAAACCATCCCTGGATAACACTGAGTGTTGCATTCGCGACTTTGGCGCTGACGGCGCTGCTCTATATCATGATCCCGAAAGGATTTTTTCCCCTGCAAGATAACGGCTTGATTCAAGGCACCCTGGAAGCACCACAATCCATTTCGTTCAAGGCTATGGCAGAAAAACAGCGGCAAGTCACGGATCGATTACTCAACGATCCGGCGGTGGATAATGTCTCCGCATTTATCGGTGTTGATGGTAGCAATCCCACATTGAATAACGCCCGTCTTCAAATCACGTTAAAACCCTTCAGTCAACGTGATGAGCGAATTAACGACGTGATACCGCGCCTCCAGACGCGCATAGCCAACGTGCCTGACGTCAAATTGTCTCTGCAACCGACCCAGGATTTGACTATTGACACCCAGGTATCGCGTACCCAATACCAATTTACGTTGCAAGCGTCTTCACTTGATGATCTCGCCATTTGGGTGCCTCAGTTACAAAATGCCTTAAAACAACGGCCAGAGTTAGTGGATATCGGTAACAATTGGCAAGATCAGGGGCTGGTGGCGTATGTTAATGTTAACAGGGATATGGCCAGCCGCTTTGGGATATCGATGGCAGCGGTAGACAATGCGTTATATAACGCTTTTGGCCAACGCCTGATTTCGACTATTTATACGCAATCAAATCAGTATCGCGTTATTCTTGAACAGGACACAACGCATACACCGGGGCTGGAAGCGCTAAACAGCCTTTATCTGACCGGTAATGATGGCAAAATGGTTTCACTCAATACCCTTGCCACGGTTGAACAGCGGCCAGGAAACTTGTCTATCGATCACCTACAGCAATTTCCTTCTACCACTTTTTCATTCAATGTGGCAAAAGGCGCTTCCCTTGAACAGGCGGTAAATGCCGTTCAGGCGGCAGAACAGGCGATCCAAATGCCAAAAGACATTATTACGCAATTTCAGGGGGCAACGCTGGCTTTCCAGGATGCGCTCAGTAATACTCTTTGGCTGATTCTGGCGGCTATCGTTGCCATGTATATCGTCCTCGGCATACTGTACGAAAGTTTTATTCATCCCGTCACCATCTTGTCAACTTTACCTACTGCCGGGGTCGGCGCATTGTTGGCCTTGATGATGGGAGGCTATGAACTCGACATTATCGCCATCATCGGGATCATTCTCTTGATCGGCATTGTGAAGAAAAACGCCATCATGATGATCGACTTTGCGCTGGCGGCTGAACGGGAAAAAGGCATGACGCCTTATGAGGCGATTTACCAGGCCTGCCTGTTACGTTTCAGGCCCATCTTGATGACAACCATGGCAGCACTGCTAGGTGCATTACCACTGATGATGAGTACCGGCATCGGTGCAGAGCTGCGGCGTCCTTTAGGTGTCAGCATGGTTGGTGGATTAATCATGAGCCAGATCCTGACGCTGTTCACCACGCCCGTTATTTATTTGCTGTTTGATCAGTTGGCCGCCTATTGCCGGAAAAACAGAAAAGGCAATCAGCAGCAAAATGGCCAGGATAGTCCAATCAGGCTTGATAAATCCTCAATAAATCATCAGGAGCCGCTGTGAAATTCTTTGCCTTATTTATTCAGCGGCCGGTTGCCACCACACTACTAAGCCTGGCCATTACGCTCTGCGGGGCGCTCAGTTTTATGTTGCTGCCTGTAGCGCCGCTACCGCAAGTTGATTTTCCCGTCATCACCGTGCATGCGTCCATGCCCGGCGCATCACCGGAAACGATGGCATCTTCGGTGACGACACCACTGGAGCGGGCATTAGGCCGGATTTCAGGTGTGAAGGAGATGTCTTCTTTCAGCTCACTCGATTCCTCTTTTATTTATCTGGAATTCGATCTCAACCGGGATATTAATGGGGCAGCTCGGGATGTTCAGGCTGCCATTAATGCGGCCCAAAATTTGTTGCCTTCCGGTATGCTGAATAAGCCCAGATATTATAAAGCGAATTTATCCGATGCACCGATCATGATTTTGACCCTCACTGCCCAACATTACAGTGGGGGGCAACTGTATGATCTTGCGTCTACCCGACTCGCCCAAAAACTTTCTCAAATAGAAGGTGTGAGCAAAGTCAGTGTCAGCGGTAGCTCATTACCTGCGATACGTGTTGAACTCAATCCTAATGCGCTCTTTAATCAAGGTATCTCTCTCAACGATGTCAGTCATGCCATCAATAATGCCAATCTCCGCTCTCCAACGGGACATATTGATTCCGATAAACAAATCTGGCAGTTACACACGAATGACGAGCTGAAAACGCCGGATGATTACCGTTCAATTATTGTACGTTACAATCAGGGTTCTCCTGTCAGGTTGCAGGATGTCGCCAATGTAAAAAATGCTGTCGAGGATGTTCGCGCGGCGGGCATGTCGGGAAATAAGTCGGCTATTGCGCTGATTATTCGTCGTGAAGCAGGTGCCAATATTATTTCCACCGTTCAACGCATTCGTGACCAGCTCCCTGCTCTGCAAGCGTCTTTGCCCGCCAGCGTTCAGTTAACTGTGGCACAGGATCGTTCACCGACCATTTACGCTTCCCTGCAAGAAGTCAAACAAGCGTTGGTGATTGCTGTCGCATCCGTGATCCTAGTGGTATTCCTGTTTTTACGTTCTCCCCGGGCGACATTGATCCCGGCAATCGCCGTTCCGATATCCCTGATTGGCACGTTTACTGCCATGTACTTATGTGGGTTCAGTCTGAATAACCTCTCGTTGATGGCATTAACCATTGCCACGGGATTTGTTGTTGATGATGCGATTGTGGTACTGGAAAATATTTCCCGCCACCTGAATACCGGATTAAAACCCCTGCAAGCCGCTCTCAAAGGCGTCAGAGAAGTCGGATTCACTGTGCTGGCCATGAGTCTGTCACTCATTGCGGTATTCATTCCCCTGGTATTAATTGATGAATTACTCGGCAGATTATTCCGGGATTTTGCCATCACACTGGCTACCGCGATTGGCATTTCGCTGTTCATTTCACTGACGTTAACCCCCATGATGTGCGCGTATCTGCTCAAATCCCCCTCGGCGAATACCCAAAAGCAAACACGGGGATTCGGGAAAGTGTTGTTGAGAATTCAGCAAGGTTATGGTCGCTCATTGAAATGGATACTCAATCATACCCGTTGGGTATTGCTGACATTAGTCGGGATTATTGCGTTGAATATCTGGCTCTATATCAGTATCCCCAAAACCTTATTTCCTCAACAAGATACCGGGAAAATGCTGGGTTTTGTGGTGGCGGATCAAAGTATCTCATTTCAGGCCATGCGTGAAAAAATGAAACGCTTTATGCAGCTCGTCAGTGATGATCCCACGGTGAGTAATGTTGTGGGCTTTACCGGTAGAGACAGCACGAATACGGGCAATATGTTCATTTCGCTGAAACCACGGAAAGAACGGACTGAAAGTGTTCAGCAAGTGATCACCCGCTTAAGAAGCGAACTGCAAAATGAAGCAGGAGCACGCTTATATTTAGTGCCTGTTCAGGACCTGAGAAGTGGCGGTGGACGAGGGTCCAAGTCAATTTATCAGTTTAATTTACTGTCTGATGATTTTGGTGAACTGCGTAAATGGAGTCCGATTGTCAAAAAAGCACTGGGAAAATTACCTCAGTTGGTGGATGTCAATACCGATAGCGATGAAAATGCGCAGGGCGCTGAAATAGCGATTACCTATGATCGTGATGTCATGGCGCGTTTAGGCATTAATGTCACTGAAGCCAATAATTTGCTCAATAATGCGTTTGGTCAAAGAGCGGTTTCCACTATTTACAACCCGTTGAATCAATATCGGGTCGTCATGGAAGTTTCACCGCAATATAATCAGGATCCCAGTGCGCTGGAAAAAATGTTTGTGATTAATGACAAAGGAGAACGTATCCCCCTCTCCTACTTTGCCCACTGGTATCCTGCCAACGCGCCATTGGATGTTTATCATCAGGGCCTTTTCGCCTCTACAACCATCGCCTTTGATGTCGCGCCAGGTTATACGCTGTCCGATGCAACCGCGGCAATAGAAAGAACAATCACAGAATTAGGCGTGCCTTCCGCAGTGCGTAGCTCTTTCGCCGGCACAGCCCAGGATTTTCAGGAAAGCGAACGTTCTCAGTTACTGGTGATCCTTGCTGCCATCGTCACCGTTTATCTGGTACTGGGCGTCCTCTATGAGAGTTATATTCATCCGCTCACGATTCTTTCTACCCTACCGTCTGCGGGAATAGGGGCTTTGCTAGCGCTGGAGTTGTTCAACACACCATTCAGCCTCATTGCGATGATTGGCATTATGTTGTTGGTCGGTATTGTCAAGAAAAATGCCATTATCATGGTGGATTTTGCTCTTGAAGCACAGCGAAACGGTCAACTCAGTGCCCGGGACGCGATTTTTCAGGCCAGTTTATTGCGATTCCGTCCGATCATGATGACCACCTTTGCCGCACTGTGTGGGGCTTTGCCTTTAGTTCTGAGCAATGGCGATGGCGCAGAATTACGTTTCCCACTGGGGATCACCATTGTTGGAGGTCTGGTGATGAGCCAGATACTCACTTTATATACCACCCCGGTTGTCTATCTGTTTTTTGACCGGCTGCGGGAGAAATGGCGTCATCGCCGGACGACTCGCAACACCTCGTCATCTCAGGTCGCTGAACCTAAACCCGAGTGATGTTTATGATGAGAATCGGTATCAGCAGCAAACTTTTTCTGACCATTTTTGCTACATGTATGCTGGTCCTGGTCACCATGCACTGGGGCATTCATCTCAGTTTTCAGCATGGTTTTATTGGCTATATCAAGCAAAATAGCCAAATGCGGGCGAACAGGCTAGCTGAAGCGTTGACAGAGCAATACCAGCGATACGGCAATTGGCATTTTCTGACCCAAAATGATCGGGTGATATTTCAGATTATCCGCACAATTGAACAAGGTAACGATCCCCATCAACAAGCCAAATCTCATGGTTGGCGTCCCCAATTTTGGATTGTGGATACTCAGATGAATCGTTTAGTGGGGCATGAAAGTGACATTCCGGCAGAAAGTTATCGCAAACCCGTCAGCTACAAAAATAATGTGGTCGGTTGGGTGATTGTCAGCGCATCGGACAAAATTACCCGTCGTGCTGATATTAGCTTCGCCCACCAGCAACAATTCACCAGTTGGATAATTGTCGGTTTTTCAACATTATTGGCCCTGGTTGTCACTTTTCTGCTCTCCCGTGGCCTGTTAAGACCGGTAAAACGGCTTGTGGAAGGTACGCACAAACTTACCGCAGGTGATTTCAGTGTGCGTGTCAGGCCATCCAGTCACGATGAGATCGGTAAATTGGCATCCGATTTTAACCAATTAGCCAGTACGCTGGAAAAAAATGAACAGATGCGCCGTGATTATATGGCAGATATTTCCCATGAACTCCGCACTCCCCTGTCTGTTCTGCGTGGTGAGCTGGAAGCGTTGCAAGATGGGGTACGAAAGCCCACTCAGGAAACGATCCACTCTTTGCTCACGGAAGTGGCCACCCTGACGAAGCTGGTTGACGATCTGCATTTATTATCCCTTTCTAATCGTGGTTCCCTCACTTATAGAAAAGTGGCGGTGAATGTCAGTGCATTATTACAAAAGTCCGTTACGGGTTATCAAAGCCGCTTTACGGATAAACAGATCGCGTTGGCACTGACTGTCAACGAAAATGTCACCCTGTTTGCCGATCCAAATCGACTGACACAATTATTTCACAATTTGCTGGAAAATAGCCTGCGTTACACCAGTGAGCACGGAAAAGTCATTATCCGCACCTACACCGTTCAGCAAAAATGGATATTAGATTTACAAGACAGTGCCCCCGGGCTGACGGCAGAACAATGCCAGCGTGTTTTTGAACGTTTTTATCGCAGTGAATCATCTCGTAACCGTACCAGTGGCGGCTCAGGGCTTGGGCTGGCAATTTGTTATAATATCGTTGAAGCGCATGACGGCATCATACGTGCGGAAATATCACCTTTAGGTGGTATTAAAATTCACGTAGAATTACCGCTGATTAAATCGTCTGAACTTGAGACATCGTCATTCATTTGAAACATCATCACTTAAAAGATAATGAGTATACCTCTTACACAATACACTGTTTTAATCGTTGAGGATGAACCCAAGTTGGGGCAGTTACTGGTTGATTATCTGCAATCAGCGAATTATCAGACCCAATGGCTGACACGGGGTGATGAAGTCATCGCCCATGTTCAACAACACCAACCCCATCTTATTTTGCTTGATCTGATGCTGCCCGGCCTTGATGGATTGTCGATCTGTCGGGAAATCCGTCAATTTTCAGATATTCCGATAGTCATAATGACCGCCAAAACGGAGGAAATTGATCGGCTGGTCGGATTAGAAATCGGGGCTGATGATTATATCTGCAAGCCTTACAGCCCACGAGAAATCGTCGCCAGAGTAAAAATCATCTTGCGGCGTTGCTATCACCCAAAAGCGATCATCAGTGAGCAAAGTACATTGACCATTGATGAAAACCACTTTCAGGCGCGTTATTCTGAACGCGTACTTGAACTCACTCCGGTTGAATTCCGTTTACTCAAAATTATGTCCAGCCAACCAGGGCGGGTCTTTTCCCGCGATCAGCTACTGGATAACCTCTATGACGATCATCGCATTGTGAACGACCGGACTATTGATAGCCACATTAAAAATTTACGCCGGAAGCTGGAACAATTGGATGAAGATAAATCCTTTATCCGTTCCATTTATGGTTTGGGCTATCGTTGGGAAGCCGAAATTTGCCGTTTAATGTAATTGTTGCCTGCGGTAAATCCCATTATTGCGGCTGCTTTTTTGGCCGTTCTTGTCGTTTTTTCTGATCGAGAAAACCCGAAATAACCGCTAATAACAACGCCATAACCGCCAGCCCTCCTCCCGCCAAATTGAGTGTTGTGTAACTATAATTAGCCGCGATAATCACACCACCTAACCACGCGCCGACTGCATTGCCTAAATTAAAAAAACCAATATTGACAGAAGAAACAAGATTAGGTGCTCCGGCTTCTTGGGCTTTATCCATGACCAAACGCTGGATCGGTGATACGGTGGCAAATCCCAATGCTGCCATCAGAAATAGACTCAAACAGGCAATCAATTGATTGGCACCATACAACCAGAAAATCAATAAAACAACGGACTGTAGCCCCAGCGTTGAATACAGCAATGGCATCATGGCGTTATCTGCAAGTTTTCCGCCAACAATATTGCCAAAGAAAAACCCTAACCCCAAAATCAGTAAGATCCCGGTGATGGCGCTCTCAGAAAACCCGGCAATATTGATCATCAATGGCGCAATATAGGTAATCGTGGTAAAAAATGCGGCAGGCCCCAGAACCGTGATCCCCATCGCCAACAGCACATGGATATTGGTAAAAGCTAACAATTCCTTTTTAATACTGACCGGCGCGTTTTGATCAAATTTGGGTAATAATTTTAAAATTCCCACCAAGGCAATCACGCCAATGACAGTAATTATTGCAAACGTCATACGCCAGGAAATTGCTTTGCCTATCCATGTGCCCAACGGAATACCAACCAAGTTAGCCACTGTCATGCCGCTAAACATCAATGCAATCGCCGTGGTTCTTTTATTTTCCGCAACCAGTTCAGCGGCGATAATAGCCCCAATGCCCATAAAAGCACCGTGAGTCAGGGAAGCAACAATTCGGCCGATAATTGCCAGAGAAAATGTTGGGGAAAAAGTCGTCAGTGCATTTCCGATAATAAATAATACCATTAACATGGAAAGCATTTTTTTCCGTTCTATACGCGCCCCTAATAGGATTAAAACAGGCGCCCCGACAAAGACACCCAGTGCATAACTGGTTACCATATACCCCGCAGTTGGTATCGAAATAGTAAATTCGGTGGCGATTTCAGGAAGTAAACCAGCGACAATAAATTCGGTCGTAGCAATCCCAAATGTCGCTATCGCTAAGGCCCAAATAGCGGCTGGCATGCAGAATTCCTCATTAAAGGTGATAAGCGAATCACATTATTCTTTTTACCGCGATATTCATCATAATCTATTTGTGCTAATGATGGCATCGGCGCTAAAATCCCTCTCTTTTAAACCTTACCCTTAGTAATGATAATGACGTTGGGTAAGGACTGACTTGAACTCAGATCGAGAACGTTAAGAATATGTTGACTCCAGAATTACTTTCTCCTGCCGGCTCGTTGAAAAACATGCGTTATGCATTCGCTTATGGTGCCGATGCCATTTATGCCGGACAGCCCCGCTATAGCCTGCGTGTTCGTAATAATGAATTTAACCACGAAACACTGGCGCAAGGGATTAAAGAAGCGCACGACTTGGGTAAACGTTTTTACGTCGTCGTGAATATCGCCCCCCATAATGCAAAACTGAAAACGTTTATCCGTGATTTAAAGCCCGTCGTGGAAATGAAGCCTGATGCGCTGATTATGTCCGATCCAGGCTTGATTATGATGGTACGGGAAGCCTTTCCTGAAATTGAGATTCATCTTTCAGTCCAGGCTAACGCAGTCAACTGGGCAACTGTCAAATTCTGGCAACAGATGGGACTGACGCGGGTTATTCTCTCCCGTGAACTCTCACTGGAAGAAATCGCTGAAATCCGCCAGCAAGTGCCCGATATGGAGCTTGAAGTTTTTGTGCATGGTGCCCTTTGTATGGCTTACTCCGGGCGTTGCCTGTTATCCGGTTATATCAACAAACGCGATCCTAACCAGGGGACTTGCACCAATGCCTGTCGTTGGGAGTACAATGTACAGGAAGGCAAGGAAGATACTGTCGGCAATATTGTCCATATGCACGATCCCATCCCGGTGAAAAATCTTGACCCCACATTGGGTCAAGGTGCGCCCACGGACAAGGTATTCATGATAGAAGAAGCCAAACGCCCTGGCGAATATATGTCCGCGTTTGAAGATGAACATGGCACTTATATCATGAACTCTAAAGACTTACGCGCAATTGAACATGTGGAAAAATTAACAACGATGGGGGTTCACTCCCTGAAAATCGAAGGCCGTACCAAATCTTTCTATTATTGTGCCCGTACCGCTCAAGTCTATCGTCGGGCAATAGAGGATGCCGTTGCCGGAAAACCTTTCGATCCAACGTTAATGACCACCCTGGAAGGCCTGGCACATCGAGGCTATACCGAAGGTTTTCTGCGTCGTCATACCCATGATGCCTACCAGACTTACGAATATGGCTATTCCGTGTCGGATACACAACAATTCGTTGGCGAACTAACTGGCAAGCGGGTCAATGGGTTAGCTGAAGTTGCGGTGAAGAATAAATTTCTTGTTGGGGATTATTTGGAACTCATGACCCCGGCAGGTAATATCAACTTTACGTTAGCATCCATGACAAATAAAAAAGGCCAGCCGATAGAAATTGCGCCCGGCGATGGACATATCGTTTATCTGCCTATTCCTGAAGAAATCAAGCTGGATTATGCTTTGCTTGTCCGATATTTAAAAAGCGGCAATACAAGAAAACCTCACCCACAAGAATGACAAGTGAAATAATCAGAATCGGTTTTTAAAGAAATAGTTCTATTTTTTTAGAAACAGATCACATCAATACTATTTGATTTCTCGTATTATCAGTCCCAGAAAATAAAGAACTAAAAAAGTTTTATTGTAAGACTAGGAACCACCTCCTTGGCTAGCTCAATCTCCCTTGAGCTGGCCTTTTCTTTTTAGCCATTTTATAAAAACACTGTCAATTCAAGGTATTAAAACACTCCCTCCATTCATGAAACATAAATTAACTTAATGTATCTGAATTCATATTGAATATTTATTCAATATTTATTAGTCACTCTATTTATGATAACCGAGAAAACAGTATGTTAACAAATACCGTCAGAATTTATTTATTTTAATGAAAGAAATTTCCAGGAAAAACCATCAGGATTATTCAATCCATGAATGAAATGGAATTAATTTAACACCCTATCAAATGAATATTATTGCGCTTTATTGTGATGAAAAAGGGTTAAATGTTAGTAACATTTGTAGTTAGTCACATTTGTATTAACTGAAGCGATCCACTGCGGCTTCCCTGACGACTTATCTTGAGATCCCCCCTGATATCAACAACAATTAACAGCGCCTTTTGCAAACTGGAGTTAATCATGACGAATATCGCTAAATTGTTAGGAAAAGACGCAGAGAATTTATTACAACATCAATGCAATACATTGCCACGTGAAAATCTCTATCTCCCGGGGAGCGATTTTGTTGATAGAGTAATGCTTGAAAATAACCGCCCCAATACCGTACTCCGTTCCATGCAAACCTTACTGAATCATGGCCGTCTGGCAGGGACGGGTTATCTTTCAATTTTGCCTGTGGATCAAGGCGTTGAACATTCTGCCAGCGCTTCTTTTGCGGCCAATCCTCTCTATTTTGATCCCAAAAATATCGTTGAACTGGCCATTGAAGCTGGCTGTAATTGTGTGGCTTCCACTTACGGTGTTCTGGCATCTGTTTCTCGTCGTTATGCACATAAGATCCCATTTCTGGTTAAGCTTAACCACAATGAGACGTTGACCTATCCGGCACAATATGATCAAACTTTGTATGCCAGCGTCGAACAAGCATTTAATCTGGGCGCCATTGCGGTAGGCGCAACAATCTATTACGGCTCCCCCGAATCACGCCGCCAAATAGAAGAAATTTCAGCCGCATTCGAACGTGCTCACGAACTAGGCATGGTGACCGTCTTATGGGCTTATTTACGCAATCCGGCTTTCAAGAAAAACGGGGTTGATTATCACACCAGCGCCGATTTAACTGGTCAGGCAAACCATCTGGCAGTCACGATCGGTGCCGACATCGTGAAACAAAAAATGGCTGAAACAAATGGTGGCTATACTGCGATTGGGTTCGGGCATACAGATAAACGCGTCTACGACAATCTGACCACTGAACATCCGATTGATCTCGTTCGTTATCAACTGGCTAACTGCTATATGGGCCGGGCGGGATTAATCAATTCAGGCGGCGCATCTGGAGATAATGATTTAAGTGACTCAGTCCGCACGGCTGTTATCAATAAACGAGCCGGTGGCATGGGATTGATCCTTGGCCGTAAAGCGTTCAAAAAATCGATGAAAGACGGTGTTGAATTGATCCAATCCGTACAGGATGTCTATCTCGATAAGACAATCACTATCGCCTAATCAACAACCTCAGAGGTAGCAGCTTCAAAATGGGGACCCCATATCCCCATTTCTCAAATCCGCTATCATCCCAAAAGGGCATGATTCGGGGCAATATCACCACCATTGATGAAAGTGGTGGACAGGACCAATGCCATGACCCACTTCCAGGCTATCCGCCTGCATCAGTGCATGTTGTAAATAGTTTTTCGCCACTGGCAACGTACTTTGCCAATCAGAATAACGTGGACGTAATGCCGTGAGTGCTGCGGACAACGTACAACCCGTTCCATGCGTATGTCGGGTATTAACCCTGGTCGCTGTAAAACGCCACTCTCCTTCCGGGGTAAAAAGCCAGTCCGGGCTTTCTTCGTTAGGCAAATGTCCACCTTTCAACAAAACAGCCTGACAGCCCATTGCGCATAATGCACGTCCCTGCGATAACATATCATCTTCGGTCTTGGCAAGATCACATTTCAATATGGCTGCGGCTTCCGGTAAGTTGGGCGTGATCAAAGAGACGAGAGGAAAGAGTTGTTCTACCATTTCTGTCACGGCCTCAGGTGATAACAAAGGCGCTCCTCCTTTCGCCACCATCACGGTGTCCAAGACTATGTAGGGAATGGGATAACAATGCAATAATTTTGCTATTGCAGTGACATTAGCTGCATTCGACAGCATACCTATTTTGGCGCTATCTATCCTGACATCTGAAAGCACAGATTCTAACTGGGTAACAATAAAGCGGGGATCAAGATGATAAACTGATTGTACGCCCATTGTATTCTGCGCTACCAACGCAGTTATCACTGCTGTACCGTAAGCACCAAGGGCGGAAAAGGTTTTTAAATCGGCTTGAATGCCGGCACCACCACTAGGATCTGTGCCTGCGATGGTCAGTGAATTAATTCTCATGGTCGTCATTCCTACTACCAACTAAAGAAAAGCGGGTATCGGAACTCGTGATACCATGACTTCCCTACGCTGGCATTATCCAGATCAGGTAATACGGGTGCTTCTCAGTTCAATAAAGAACGCCCCGAGTCAAAATAAAAATCACTCTATTAGTACCTCAATAGAGTGATATTTGCAATAAATTATCATCAGACAATCAAACCAGAACGATGATAAATATATTTAGCCAGTAATTAAACACCAACCAAATTAAATTAATGACTATAAAGCTGAAACGTTTGCAGCAGCAGGACCTTTCGGGCCTTCCTGAATTTCAAACTCAACTTGTTGGCCTTCAGATAATGTTTTAAACCCATCTTTCACAATTGCAGAAAAATGTACAAATACATCTTTGCTACCATTCGCAGGGGTAATAAAACCAAAACCTTTAGACTCGTTGAACCACTTCACAGTACCAGTGATTTTTGCCATTTCAAAAATTTCCTTTGAATCACTTTATTAGCCTATTGGCATAAAAATAAAAAACAGTATTGGTTGCCGTTATTTATTAACAGAGCAATACTTCGTTTACCCATATGTTTTATTACACACTCTTTATATAATCGCAAGCCATTTTTTTCAGGCGCTGGCGTTAACGCACATATTTTAAACCCTGATTCTCTATTCCGATTTGAAATTACTCAATAACCTTTAAGTGATATAACATCATGAATCAATACAAAAAGAAATTGTTACATGCCATAAGTCACTTGAGTCTGTTTAATACATCATATTGTTTTTCACACCTGTTACGGTGTAAAGCAGAGAATTATCGTTATACAAAATCTATTCTAGATAAGGATAAAAAGAATATTTAATTTAAATCATTCTTTTTGTACATAGAAAATAATTGCTTTACCCGTAATCAACCTAATTTTCGTTTATTATTCATTAAATATTATCCAATTATAATATTTATAAGACGTTTCTGACTATTCCCACAACAGGTTATTCCCATACGATAAACTGATTTCGCCACGTACATACACGAACATCGTTGGTACTTTCAATCCGGGAAAATAAAAAAGCCGAGTATCGCTACCCGGCTAACAAGATACGGCGCGTACACAACAACTAGTTTACCTGTTTCCTGGCTTTGTTTGATCGAGCGATCAAGTACCCGATCCATAAAACACCAATCCAAAACGGCATCAAAATAACCGAGATACGAATAGGGGGGATCGTCAAAATAATGACAAGAATGAACGCCAGGAATACCAAACACAGGTAATTTCCATAGGGATACCACAGTGCCTGAAACTGAGTTTTAACACCTTCTTTATTTTTGGCGGCACGGAATTTCAAGTGCGCAAAACAGATCATAATCCAGTTAATAACTAACGTCGTGACCACTAACGCCATCAACAGCTCAAAGGCTTTACCGGGCATCACATAGTTAACCAAGACCCCCATTGAAGTTGCCAACGCTGATAAGCCAATGGATAAAACAGGCACATTACGTTTGTTTACTTTTGTGAGTATACGGGGAGCATTACCTTGTTTAGCCAAACCATACAGCATCCGGCTGTTACAATACACACCACTGTTATAAACCGACAATGCCGCCGTGAGTACCACGACATTCAGGACATTTGCTACCCAAAAATTATCCAGATCATGAAAAATCAAAACAAAAGGACTACCACCTTCTACCACTTTCGTCCACGGATATAGCGACAATAAAATAGCCAGTGAGCCGATATAAAACAGCAATATTCGATAAACAACCTGATTGGTTGCTTTGGGAATATTTTTTTCGGGATGCTCTGCTTCTGCGGCTGTGATACCCACGGTTTCCAGCCCACCAAATGAAAACATGATCACTGCCATCGCCGTAATCAAGCCAGAAACCCCATTTGGCATAAAACCGCCCTGCTGCCATAAGTTGGTGATGCTTGCCTGTGGACCGCCATGACCGCTAATCAGTAAATAGCTGCCAAAAACAATCATCCCGATGATCGCACTGACTTTAATAATTGAGAACCAAAACTCAGTTTCACCATACAACCGGACATTAATGAGATTGACAAGATTAATCAGGACAAAAAATATTGCTGCAGAAATCCAAGTGGGAACGTCCGGCCACCAGTATTGGATATACACCCCCACAGCCGTTAATTCAGCCATGCCAACCAAAATAAACATGGCCCAGTAGTTCCAGCCTGACAGGAAACCGGCAAAATTCCCCCAGTATTTATAAGCAAAGTGGCTAAATGATCCCGCTACAGGCTCTTCAACAACCATCTCGCCCAATTGACGCATAATCAAAAACGCAATAATCCCACCAATTGCATACCCAAGCAGTACCGCAGGCCCCGCCATTTGAATCGTTTGCGCAATACCCAAAAATAATCCGGTTCCTACTGCACCACCAAGGGCAATAAGCTGGATATGCCTGTTCTTTAAGCCACGCTTAAGCGTGGCTTGTTGTTCTTGTTGTTCTGCCATCTCGTCCTCTTTTTACGATGCTTAGAACCCGTCTCATTAACCGCTATTTTATTTGTTGTTCTGAATCATAAAACCTGAATAGAACCAAAAATTTTCTGTCTTCCCCAGCTTGTATAAAATTTATCAAATCCAAATTTACTCAACCTATTGTCATAATGAATACCGCAAAGGTATGTTAACACATATGCAAGCAGGCTAACGATTGAGTGAATATCAAAAAGGTAAGTATCGGGTGATGGAGCAAACACCAAATTCGACGACATCCTCACCTTGCTGACAATGTATGTCTAACGCTAACAGATACAAAAACAAACACATTAATATTGAGCACAGCGTTAAAAACACTTTTTTAGTCTTCAATTAGCCCCCTAATATCCTTTTATTGTTATAATAGTGACAATAAAAGCATGGTGTATTGTGGCAAGTCATCACATAGTCTGATGGTGCGTCAGAATCCTTATCGGCTCGTTATCCCCCCATCATAATGGATTTTGTCATCTTGAAAAGAAGTTGTGTATACTTCACCAACCTTTAACCAGTTTAAAATTGTGATGACACAAGATAACCACTTAGCACTTGTATACGCACTGAGTAAATGGATAGAAAACCATCTTGGCCGTGTCATTCATCTTGAAGAGCTTGCTGCTTACTCTGGCTACTCACTTTGGCATATGCAGAAAATATTCAAGGAAGTGACCGGCATATCTCTTGGAAAATACATCCGTCAGCGGCGCTTGGCGGGTGCTGTTGCGCTATTAAGAAATAGTTCTTTGCCTATTTTTGACATCGCCCTGGATTTCGGCTTTGGCTCTCAATCCCATTTCACCTATATGTTCCGTAAAGAATACGGCATTACGCCTTACGATTTTCGTCAAAGTACAGATATTGAACTTGAAGTTAAGCTTCCATTACATCTCACTGACAACGGCGGATCATGACATAATGATAATTATATTGAGCAAGACTAAATAGATGTGATGTTTTTTACTTCATCCGTATATTGTTAAGCATAAAAAAGCCAGCCATTCGCAGAACGATAGAATGACTGGCTAATCAAGTTCACTGATTTAGGTGATATTCAGTTACTGAGGCTCTCAAGAGAAACATTTCAGTATCAGCTTTGACTCTTCTCACCGTTATGCAATACGTTATCATCCCAAATACCTTTCTCAACTTGCTGTTGAATCTCGGGATAATCGTTGATATTAAACGTTGGCAACTTTCCTGATTTCCTCTGCTGGTTATAATCTTTCGCCAGCTTCATTGCGATACCTGACAAGAGAAGGATGGCAATCAGGTTAACAATCGCCATACATGCCATTGATAGATTCGCCATATTCCAAACCAGAGGGACTTCTGCCAATGTACCAAACATAACCATTCCCAACGCCGCCAACCGCAGAATAAATAAACCCGCAGTATGGTTACGTTCTAAGAATATCATGTTACTTTCGGCGTAGGCGTAATTAGCAATAATCGAGGTAAAAGCGAAGAAGAAAATGGCAATGGCAACAAACATGGTTCCCCAATGCCCAACCGCGGATGACAATGCACGCTGAGTCAATTCAATTCCGCTGATTGCAGTCACATTTTCGTTAAGGACGCCGGAAGAAAGGATAATCACAGCCGTTGCACTACAGATAACGATAGTATCCATAAATACCCCCAACATCTGTACATACCCCTGAGAGGCTGGATGTGGAGGATAGGGAGAGGCCGATGCAGCCGCATTAGGTGCAGAACCCATTCCCGCTTCATTCGAAAATAATCCGCGTTGAACCCCTTGCATCATTGCCTGAGCAACACCGTAACCTAATGTTCCGGCGACTGCCTCCTGAAGGCCAAAAGCACTTTTGAAAATTAATGCAAAGACCTCTGGAATGCGTTCAATATTGTGACCAACAACCCAAAGCGCCAATATAAAATAAGCAGAGGCCATAAACGGTACAACTAATTCCGCGACTCTGGCGATAGAGCGCAACCCGCCGAAAATAATTGTGCCACTAATAATGACTAAGACTATACCGACATAAACTGGTTTGATATGAAAGGCAAAGGCAGCCGCTTCCGCAATTGAATTTGCCTGAACAGCATTGAATACAAGACCAAACGCGATAATCAGAAAGAATGAAAACAGCACGCCCATCCATCGCTTCTTCAACCCTTTTTCCATATAGTAGGCTGGGCCACCGCGATAATTTCCTTGATCGTCTTTCGTCTTGTACAACTGGGCAAGCGTGCTTTCCACAAAGGCCGTTGCCATACCAATAAATGCAACTACCCACATCCAGAAAATAGCACCTGGCCCGCCGGCCGTAATGGCAATGGCAACCCCTGCTAAGTTCCCGGTTCCTACACGAGCAGCAAGACTGGTACATAAAGCCTGAAAAGATGAAATGCCAGAACTATCTGACTTTTTACTCTTTCTCAGGACTGAAAACATGTGGCCAAAATGACGAAGTTGTATAAGACCAGAACGCAGTGTGAAATAGAGACCGACCCCAAGAAGTAGATATATTAGTACGTAGTCCCAAAGAATGTTGTTAGCGAAGTTAATCAGATCCGTCAAGATATTTTCCCCTTACATTAGCAAACATTAGCTGACCATCCATAATGCAGCATCCGCAAAATTTTATTGTGCTTAATTCCTTTTATAATTAACAAGTAACACAATTCTGTGTACAAGACACAGAGATACCGGCCAGTAAAACGAAAAGAATGTAACACAATATCTATTTCAATGTGTAACTTTTAATGAAATTTTTACATTTACTTTAGCATTTATGAACATTTATTTTTTATTCACAATTACTCAATTCCTTATTTCAAGCTGGATAATTGCATTTAGCAAACAATAACAATAGGATTAATCCTCTTTAATTCATAAGAAAAAGAAATAATTTAATTAACAATTGACCTCAAAATAGAAAACATATCAACAGCAAAAACAAAACCAATAATAAACAAAGCCAATAAAAATAACCCTATTAATAACACGTGTTAATAAAACGTGATTGGTATCACAACAGACAAACTGCATAAAATGACTACAGATAATCATGCACAGCGATATCACCCATGTAGTAATCACAGTATTCATTATGAAATTTGGCTTAATTACAAAATTTAATTTTGAAGTTTCCAATATTTAAGAAAACATATAGCAATGATTTTCTTCAAATGAGATTATTAAATTTTAATACGGTGATAGTTGGAAAAAGCGACCATCCAATATTAACATTTCCAGTTGTTTTTTTGCAGCAGGAAGGCAACAACTAATCATTTAATAAAATATTAAAATCCACTATCTGGCCATCAGATAATCTACAAATGAGGTTATAATTGATGTTAAAACGAAAAAGAAAAAACCCAGCAGACAACATATTACCCAAAAGAGTTTATAGGGGAAAATCGAAGTATGAGTATCATCCTGCAACAGGGGGTTCAATCTCTATCTGCTGTTTAAACTCACCATTATCCGTTGTTTGGAAAGAATACAATAAGATTGTGGAAAAAATAGAAAAAAACAGTACATAGTACTGACTATATGTTGCTCTTAATGAAGACGGGAGTGACTGCTCCCGTTGATGCAAAAAACAATAAATAAAATTAACATTTCTTGGTGAATTCCGTACTATTTCTCAAAATCACTATTTCAAAGCAATCATTTCAAGACAGATATCTTAATACGGAAGAGATCCGATTTGGCATCAACCTTTCTATTGAATATAAACTCGCCAAATTCGTGCTACGATTAAATCTCACCCTGATATTTGTTAAATAAAACAACACACAATGGAGCATTGCTTATGCGTATCAGTAATATCATTAAAACTATCGCGATTTCTACGCTATTGACCCTATCACTATCAACGCCGGCGAGCGCAAGGGAGGGGAAATTGATTAACTTACCAGATAAACGATTTGCTGTTCTGTCAACAGGGGATTTGGAAAGCGCATCAATAGGCAGCTATTCTATCGCTATTTTTAAGGATAAAGAACTCATCGACTTTGTTACTGGCGCAATCTTTGAACGAGACGGTTCAGTGTTTGAAGATAATGGACATCCGCGGATTAACTTTGCTGACATTGATGGTGATGGCGTCAAAGAACTCATCGTTTCCAAACTGACTGCGGGTTCTGGGCGTTATCTTGAAGTTGATGCGCTCAAGGTGAGTGAAAAAAATGTCCGGCTGCTTACCCGCATCCATATAAACGAAAATAATGATCCCATAAAGGTGCTTCGTGCAATCTGTAAAAGGGGGAAATGCGTAGAACAGCAACCTTAAATAAACGCCCCATTAAATCAAAATAACGATGCACTGAGATTCGGCACAAACATTAGATTATGTACTATTGTTAATGTTGTCATTCCAGTTAACGTTATTACCACGATGATGGTATAGCCGATCAAGAGGAAATTATGAAACGTCTTTTATTGCCGCTTTTCCTTGCTTCACTCTTTCCATATGCTGCACATGCTAATGTCGATAAAACCGCAGAAACTTATTGTCGCTTATTTGGAACCGCCTCTGTAGCAGCATTTAAAACCCATGATTCCCCAGACGCAATAGCTCAAAAAGCCCTCAGCGAATTACGCAATAAGGGATTCTCTCTTAAAGAGATCCATAGCAATCAGGATGAATTTATTGCCTCTATCAAACAAACTGTCTCAGAAATCAGGAAAAATAAACACGTTTTCCCAAGCCCTCGTCATTTTGACGAATCGCTGGTTAAATCTATCGACGCATGCAAAGCACAAACAAAGCATGCCCTCTCTGAAGCAACAAAATAGATCCTGTAGAGCGGCTAACTTATCGTTGTCGCTCTACATCGTCACCCTTTTCCGTTCAAACGATCATTAATCATCATGTTGAATGATGATCATGCTATGATCCGGTGCTTATCAAACACATTAAATAAAATTAATTTAATAGTAACAATATTAAATAGAAGAATGCATTTCAGCTTTTAGCGGCAATGCTATACCAAATATTAAAAACAAGAAAAGGACTAAAAAAGTATTTATTAACACCGAGGAGCGATATTGAAGAGTTGATTTTTTCTTATTATTACTCTTATATGCTGTTTTATCTAATAAAAATTTATTCTCTTCAATTTCAATCAATATCATTTGTGCGCGTTCTGCATCTAAATGATGAACAAGCAGTTTAACACCCCCAAATGCCTGAGAATACATATAGTTATTCCAGACAATATTTTCATCGATGACCACAGCATAAATATCTTCTGACAACATTCTACCCAAGATAATGTGGGCATCTATCGGCGACAGGAAATTTGCCAATAACCGCATACTTCCTCTTTGAGGATCACAATTCCACATAAACTCACCGTAATCAGATGGTTTATTAACCAGTATAACCTATGATCACCCACACCTGACAATTTTCTTCGGTGGCTAGAGCAAGATAAGGCGCAGTCTAAGTATGAATGCACCTTCGCTCCGTCACTAAATTTTACCCATTTGCTGTAATTGTTTGATTATTCCTTGCGTTATTCTGGATTGTTCTGCCATTTCACGTGACCATGCACTGGGATCACGAAAATTAGCCTCTCTTTTTCTTACTGACATTTCAAGTGCATGGCATTTGTCCATGTCGATAACACCTTCTCGGAATCTTATTTCATCTAAGATTCTGAGAGTCGTATCGCCATTATCTGCATTTTCACCAAGAGCCAGGCATAGTTCGTTATCACGGAGTGATGTTAAATTATCGGTTGGTATTTGATTAAATACACAACCAGACAGAGCAAGTGTAGATAATAATAGTAAATTTTTTAGCATATCATTCTTCAGTCCATCGAAGCGGGGCGGCAGTATATATTACCTCCGTAAATTAAGTAAATATTGTATGGATATTCACCGGGTACGGTCTGTTCATAACATCAATATGTCAATCTTATCAGGACAAAAGCTCAGCGTGAAATTAACTCACTAATATGACAATAAAAAACGGGAACCATTAAGCTCCCGTTATCTATTCATCGATGAAATCAATTACATGTGAGAGATGATGGCGTCGCCAAACTCACTGCATTTCAGTAGCTTAGCATCATCCATCAGGCGTTCAAAATCATAAGTGACGGTCTTGGCTGCAATCGCTCCTTCCATTCCCTTAACGATGAGGTCAGCGGCTTCAAACCATCCCATGTGGCGCAGCAGTAGATAGCCAAACCACTCATAATATTTTGAATTAATTGATTTTATTTTTATTTTAAAACACCAGAAAACCAAGAATCGCCCATATATAACTAGATGATTTAATAAGATGTTATCTTGGTTTTGATAACCGTATTTTACTCACAATCCTCATTCCCCCACCCCACCAATGCCGCAATATTTGCACCTCTCACTAATCCCATTCAGTGATAATCCCATTTAATAACAGTAAATGATGTAACTGCATGCGCACTTCACAGATTAAGAAAATTCCGATCACATGTTAGGGGAAGTTAATTAATATGGTAATATGGGCTAACCGTATTAAGCCTAAGAGGATATTTAGTTGAAAATATTACATTTAATTAACCTGCAAGGATTTGGTGGTGCAGAACGACTTTTTCTTGAATATTTGAAAAATAGTTCTTTCGAAAATGAGATTTTATGTACAAGTAACATTTTGAACGAAAACCTAATCTCCGAACTACAGAGCTTTAAGATTAATTACGCTAATAGAATTGGATCGACTTCAATAAAATACCCTACTTTCCTGAGAAAAATAGCGCTAACAAAGAAAATAGAAAAAACGAAAGCAGATAAAACTATTATTTGGGATTTTGTTCCTAGGCTATCAAGAAAACCAAAGAATACCACTATCATTTATTATGATCATGGATGCTCTTGGCGATACCCAATAAATGGAAGAACATTAGATTTCTTCAATATGATTGATGGTGCAATAGCTGTATCGGAAGCATCAAAAAGAATCATGATGCTAAGATTTCACCCTGATTTTATTATTAATAAAATAATCAATAGACTACCTAAAGATATTTCTATATCAGAAAAATCAATTAATAATAAAAATGAAATTATTCTGGGAACTGCTTCTAGATTGGTTGGATTAAAAGGTATCAGCGTTTCAATTCTGGCTGCGAATGAATTAATTAGCAGAGGGATAAATGTCCAGTTATTGATAGCTGGAAATGGCGAGGATGAACAAGCGCTAAGGGTTTTAGTCCATAAACTGGGTATGGAAAACAATATTATCTTTATGGGATATTGCTCTGATATGAGTGTCTTTTATAATAAAGTGGATATATATTTGAGTACCCCAATTACAGAACCATTTGGATTATCATGTATAGAAGCACTCAGTAACGCTGTTCCTGTCATTTTTCCTTTTATCGACGGTCAGCCTGAAGCCGTTAAAGATGGTTACTGCGGTATAGGACTAAAACCTACCGTTTCAATTGATGAACATAAGAGCCTCACTGATATCGATATAGATTTTCCTCATCAGGTATATGACCCGATAAATGATCAGTTAACAGAGCCAAAATTGCTCTCTCATGTTGATTGTGCTGATGCAGTTGAGCGTTTATTCAAAAATCCTGATTTATATGAATCTATGAGTAAGAATGCACTGAAATGGTCAAAAGAAACAATGAACTATAATTTATTTATTAAAGAATTTGAATTGGATATAAATAATAAATAGGTTAAAATAGCGGCGTACTTTTTCACCGCTATATTTCACTATTATATTTTCTATTTTGATAATACCACTTGATCCATCACTTGCCCGCCATCTTGCCACACCAAAGTTGATGGTGGTATAAATTCAATTCTGCCCCATTGACCTCCTGTCCATTGGGTGTCAAATACACGCCTACCTACTGGGACTTCAAGAGGCAAATATCGACCATTTCTGTTTCTAATATAGACTAAACAACCAGCTATACTTTCAGTGCAATTCATCGTTCCACTATCTTGAACCCATCCTGTCCAAACAACCGTCTCTTGTGTTCTCCGAGTACCTGCATCACGTTGCAAATACCGACTATCACTCTCCCCTCTGGTATAACACTCCCCCCTGACCGCATAATTCCCCGCTGGCTGATAATTCCCCGTGGGTTGGTAGTTACCACGTGACTGATATCGTCCGTCTGATTCGCCTCTGGTATAACTTTCCCCACGGATGGCGTAATTACCGGCAGGGGCGTAATTCCCTTTTGACTGATAGCGGGAATCTGATTCTGATTTGGTGTAACTTTCCCCTTTCGGTGCATAACTGCCCGCTGGCGCATAGTTGCCTTTGGGTTGATAACGCCCGTCACTTTCGTTCTTTGAGTAGCTGTAACCAGCTGTCAGGTAATTCCCCATCGGCTGATATTTCGCATCCGATTCTGATTTGATGTAACTGTCACCTTTCACGGCGTAGTTACCGGCTGGAGCGTAATTACCCTTTGGCTGAAAACGGTTATCCGACTCCTCCTTACCGTAGCTGTAGCCCGCCGGGGTATAGTTTCCCATCGGCTGAAACTTCTGGCTGGCTTCTTCTTTGTTATATGCACCTACATCACCTGCCGTCAGGTCGGCTTTCAGTTCTATCCAGCCATTACCCGTTGCGGGTTCTTCTTTGTTGTTCTCGATACGAGACTGCCAGAGTTTTTGCTTGTGATATGTCAACGCCCGCAGGGGGTACGGTTGCGCCTCTACTGTCCATTGAGCTGCACCAAACGCCTGTATTTCCCCGATGGCGTCAGTAATATCGTGGAACATGCCGTTCATTTTTTCGCGTTCGATATCTTTCGCGGCCGGATCGGTATTCTGGTCACGTTCATAATCGTAGCCGTAGCCTTGCGTGTAGGAAACTGAGCCGTCAGGCTGGACTTCGTTAGGAATAGAAACTCTGTCCCCTTGCGCCGCGAAGGGGGTTTTAAAAATTTTAGTCATGAATTTAAGCTCCGAAGTTACTTGTCAGATAGTTGGTGTGTTTGTGGCCGAAGCCAAAGGCTTTTTTGGTGACGACACGGAATTTAACGCCCACGCCAGAGGGTCGCGGCATCAGGTCAAAGTTTTCCAGCAATACCCTGAGATTTTCATCCGGGTTAAAATTAAACACGTAATACATGTAGGTCATGTCGAGCGGGTCGAGCACGAAAACCTTGCTCTCATTGCGCCAGAAAAAACGTTCTAAAAAGAGATTGATATTGGTGACCGTCGGGCTTTGGGTCAGGTTGAAATAGCGCATACGAATAATCAGGCGTTTTTGTTCGGCAGTGAGCATCAGGGTATAATCACTGTTACGTCGGAAATTGCCCGTGAAGTTGCGTTTTTTGCCAAAACCAATCCCAATTTTGGTTTTATCACTAGGGGAAACATCAATACCCAGTGACACATCGAGAATACGTGCCCACACTGCCAGCCCAAAATCATTAGCGGTATCAATATTGAACACATCCCGATACCAGTTACGCCAGAACGCGACATTACTCTGCTCAAAATAGGCCGCTTTACGGGTCGCCAGTGTGTTCAGTTTCGGGGCGTTTTCGTACTGCCACAATATCGCCCGCAGCAGGTCAGAATGAAAATCGAATTGTTGTATTTTCATATAATGACTACCTGTACTGAACCACGGTGCAATCGCGCCACTTCATTGATTTTTATTGGGATTGTCCCCATTAACCAGTTTTGACCATCAATGGATAACTCAACGTTGGTGATAAACAGACGTGGTTCAATGCTGTTAATGGCGGCGGAAATTTCAAACGGTGATACCTCCCGCCCGACGACCAGCCCATTATCGCCATCCAGCTCACCCCGTACCCATTGTTCTATGGCGGCGGGGATCAGGCTTTGCGCGTCCATGGTGGATTTTTTTACGGTGACACGGCAGAAAACCACTTTCTCAGTCGGGTGGTCAAAACGGATTTCATACTCCTGCCCGCTGACGCGTTCCGTTACGGTCACCACTTCTTTTCCGTTATAGGCTGCTCCAATGGTTTTAGTGCGCAGTAACGCACGGGCGATTTCCTCGCGGTCACCGCCCTCCACGCAAACATAGACGCTATGGGGCAGCAGTTTAATACCGTCAACTGTGATAATCTGCGGCGCATAGTTCTCACGGAACGACAGCGAATTAACTCCCTCCAGTTCGTACAGGGAAGACGTGATCGCCTCTCCCACGCTGACGGTATTTTTTGCCAGTGTTTGTTTGCGCCGACGCCGGGCGCTGATATCGGATTCCGCGTCACGCCCGACAACCGCATGAGTCGGATTGGTGACGGTTTCCCAGCCCAAGACGGAACTAGCAACACGCTCAAGATGCCCGGCTTTGCATTCGATACTGCCCGGCTCAATGGCTCGCATATCACCGATAGTTTTACCGTTCTTGCCGATAATCAGCGTACTGATCGTTTCAAACCGCGCCCCGGTGACTGACTCGGCCAGTGCCCCTGTCGGAATTATTGTATCGGGCACACCGCCGAATTCGACATTGCTGAGATACGAACGAGTAGCCGCAAAACGCCCGCCACCCATCAGCGCCCAGATCGCATCTAAAAATACGCCACCAGCAATATCGGGGTTAATCTGATTAGCCAGTTCCGCATTGTTGCGCACCATCGCATCGCGGTTTTCAGTTTCCATCGTCACTAATAAGCCTTGCGGAGTTTCCGGTGACAAATCGATGTCCTGTCCGAACGCCGCGTAAAAATCGTTTTCCACATCATGACGTAATTCCGCGGTATCCGGCACAATCACGCCCTGTCGGGTAATGTAGTGATAATCAGCCATTGAGGGTAAAACTCCCGTAAATTGAGCGGATCACGGTGATGTAGCGCAACTCGTTATCCGCGATTTCTGCCTGAAAAGAGACCACTTCTTCCACACCGTCCACCTCACGCATGCGCTCACGGAACGCGGCTTCAAACATCGGGATATCAGCCTGCCGGCCAAACACGGTTTTCCAGTACGGCAGACCTTTATCCACTTTATGCAGCATCTCCCCGCGCAGGGCGCGAGCGTAGTGAACGCAAAGATTACTGACGGCCTGTGCGTTTTTGCACAGTGACAGGTTGCCGTCATCCCCCAGCACCAAATCGTTATTCTCATCTACAGCAAAGGTGATCATAATGGTGCTCCTGTATTGCCATCGCCAGTGTGTACCCCGCTGTGCTGGTGGGTATCACCAATATTGCGTCCGTTATGGCGCATTGTGCCACCGTAAGAGTCACTGTTCCCGTTCACCGCATAGTTGCCGTTAATGGTGACATTGCCGGTAAACCGGGTTTCCGGCACGTTGATTTCGAGCAACGGGCTGTCAATCACCAGTTTATTACTGTGTAACGACAAACAGACCGAACCATCCATTGACTGAATGACCAATGCATCCAGATTCTTTCCGTCTATTGCCCAGCCCTTGATAGTGTCCGGGACAAACATCGCGTCACTGAACGAATGCAGCCGGGCGGTGTTGGGCTGGTCTTCCTGTCCGCCGCGCTGGAATATCAGGCTGATATCGCGGTCGTTGGCTTTTAACCAACCAAAATCCCCCGCTCTGATAGGAACACGCAGAAAAAAACCGCCACCACCAAAACGGAACACCGGAATATTCGCCAATGGTGCACGTGAAACGGTTTTTCCCTCAGTGGTCGCCATCATCACCAACGGTTTAATCACCGCACGGTTAGTCTGGTCGTCATAGCTCACAACCGTCGCCGGGAGCATGTCCTCGACGTTGAGCATCAGGTTACGAAATGCCGCCATAAACTGCCCGGCGAGGCTGCCCTCGCTGGCTATATCACTATTCGGTTGATTCATGGTTTACGCTCGTTTGCAGGTTGCTGTGTAGAAAAAAGCGTCATCGTGAGAGGCGATATCGAATTTCAGTTGTTCAATAATATAATCGCCGTTGAGGGATTTATTCAGTTTGCTATCAAGGCGCAGCATGCCGCCGAGGAACGATTCGCCATCAATCAGGAAACTGACGTCTAGTCCTTTTTCGGTGGCTTTGGGAATGCCGACCATACCCGATTTCATATTCAGGATATGCAGGCGGTTTTTCAGTGCCTTACTACTGTCTTTGACGTACAAAACTTCGTCATCAATAAACGCTTTGACGTGACCGGATTCCTGTAATCGCGCGATCTGAGACAGCGCCGCACCACAGTAATACCAGTTGGCGATATTTTTATCGGTGGCCTGAAAATCCAGTTTGACCTGACAGTCATTGGCAATCCCCTGCGCAATTTCAGACAGTTTTTTTATCGCGCCACCGGAGGACGAAACAATCTCACCACTACTGCTATTTCCGGTTTTGGCTTTCAGGGTGAGGGTCACATCAGGCGGTGAGGCAATTTCTGCGCTGACAATATCGCCGACAAACACCCGAAACAGTCCGGTGTTCACCCGTCCTGCTTCCAGTATCAGGCGGCGGGGCTGTTTGTTTTTGGTGTAGGGACTGGTCTGTGTCAGGAGGTAATCGCGGGTGTCACTGCTCAGGCCATCGATATTGACCGAACATTCATTTTGCAGGGGATTGGCATATTTCGTGCCGGAGGCTGAGATACGCATGCCCTCGTACCAGTTCAGCCGCCCGCTGATCTCAATCCCCAGCCGGATGCGTCTCAGATCTGTCATCATTCCCCCAGTAAATTAATGTTTGGGTTGACTCGAAATGTTCCCACCAGGGCAGTTCATCCTGCTCAGTCAATACGGCAAAATTGCCTGTCGAACCGAGGCAGGCATACGGAATTAATGGGGCATTAGGGATCAACCGGCTACCCTGAATAACCATGACATCATCACGCTGGATATCACACAGCATCATGTTTCTGGCGGTTTTGACGGTGATCAGCCAGTTAGCATCGTCCAGCGTGACCGCCAGCCGCTGGTTAGGAATAGCGCGTAACGGAATTTCACGCATGATTGACCTCTGTTATGATTTACCGAAGATACTTTCGCCATCCATAATTTTGGCGGCGACGGATTTTTTTTTGCCCTCAACAGGTTTAGTTTGCACATTACCCCGGTTGACCGTGCCAGATTGCGATTTTTTCGCCACCCGCCGCGGCGGGAGGGCGCCGTATTCCGGCTCGACAGTGCGCCATTCGCTGAACCGCAGGGATAACTTGATCGCATCCGCCATCTCCGGGACTTCATCGTGAAAAAAATTGACGAGTATCATCGGCTGGTAGGTTTTAACCCGTGTCTGAATGCCGACTAACTGGTGAGTGTCATACGCTTGCTGCATGGTCGAAAAATCGTCTTTCAACTCACCGGTAAGCAACAACTCCATGCCAATCTCTACCGCCTCCACCACAATATGATCACTGCGAGTTTCCCCGTTCTCGACCTGAAATTTTGTTACCTTGTGCTCATCCCGGACACTGATTTGAATCGGGCTGGCACTCTCGAACAAGGTAGCGAAGTTGTTCACGTTAAAAATTTTCACTTCAGTGATCATTTCGCTACCCCCGTGGCTGTTTGCTGACCTAAATCTTTTAACTGATTGCTGAGTTCGCTTCTCATGTCATTGGCAATGCCCTGCGCGTCGGTCGCTGCCGTTTTAATGTTAACCTCCCCAATTTGGGTGTTGACCTCATTAGTCTGGTGTGACTGGTTACTGATCGCCTGACTGGTCACGGGGTTGAGGGGATTTTGCGAGGCCATCATCAGTTTTTTATTCGCCGCCTCGACGCCTGCCACCACATCAGCCGCGCTTTTCCCGTCCGCCAGCTGTTGACGCAATAGCCTGATTTCCTGATCCAGATCACCGGTATCCATACCCGATTCCTGTGCGCTTTTACGTTTGGCAGCCAGCACATCGAGGTACTGCTCGGCATCTTTGTTAGTGACCGTTTGCTCCACGTTCTGCTCAAGATTAACTGGTTTATCACTACCAAAGCCAAACCAGCCCTTCACGGTACTAATGCCTTTGGATACGGCATCCAGCCCTTGACTTATCCAGCCGATAATTTTTTCCACCTGTTCCCACATCCATTTGAATGCACCCACCACGGCATCAGAAACGGTATCAAACACGCCGCTGAATTGACTACTCCATTTAGTCAGGGAGGCAATCGAATCCAACAGCCAGTTGATAAACGCTGTGATTTTCTGATCCATGTAATTAAACGCGGACACCACGATATCAGCGACAAATTTCACCGCCACTTTCAGGTAGCCGAACAGCACCTGCCATGCCTCCCACAAGGCCATGATGACTTTTTTCAGCATCGGGTACTTGTCGAGCAGGCGCCCGATCATCGAGTCATTACCCTCGATAAAATTCATAATGTCGTCATAGACAATGGCGAACGCAGTAGCCAATAAGGCGATAATGGCAATAATCGCCAGAATGGGCCATGTAGCGGCGAGTGTTGCAGCCGCAGCGGCTAACATCGGCGGTACGTAGTAGGCGGCAATGGCAATACCGACAGCCAGAAAAAAACCAATAATCAATTGCTTGTTGGATTTGCAGAAATCGATGAATTTGGACAGCCAGTCCATACCTTTGACCAGTACCGGAATAACCATCTCCAGAAAACTGTTTTTCAGCAAGCCTGAAGACTGTCTAAATTTGCTCATGGCCGCATTGAACTTGATGGATTTTTCGATGCTTTCTTTGGTGATACCGGAGTACTCTTTCTGAATCCCCATCACCCGTTCCAGCTCTTTACGGCCTTTCATCATCAGTTCAACGGTCTTCTCATCAGAGACCCCCATCCCTGCCAGCGTGGCTTTGGCTTTGTCAAATTTCATTCCCTTGACTCTATCCGCCGTGGCGAGGATTTTTTCCATGGAATTCGTGGTGTTACCAAATGATTTCGCCATCGCTTCTAAATCAGACTGTGCCGCTTCACGTGAGCCGCCCAGCTCGGCCAGTGCGCCACCGAACGCATCCACATCGGCCGTAGCAACACCGATTTTTTTACCCAGTCTGTCGAGGGCTTCAATTTCCTGCGAGCGTGATACCGCATCGGAAAAAATCGCGCCGAGGCTCATCACAATCCCGACCGCACCCAATGCCTTAGTGGCAAAACCGGCGACGGATTCCCCCGCCGCTTTGTACTTGCCTTCCGTATCAGTCAGCATCCGCTGTAAGTGGCTCTGCGCTTTGGCTTCCTCTATCGCGGCCTGAATGCCTTTGGTACGCATCGTTTCCACAAACTTTGCATAGTCAGCCTGTAGCGCCTCCACAATGGCATTCACTGCCTCCTTTGCTTTAGCGTTTTTTTGCTCGGCGTCCGTCAGGCTGTTTAGCTCACCATTCAGAGACGTTAATTCAGCCTGTAGCTGATCATACTGCGCTGTCAGCTCACTGACGGTTGCGTTGCTGTCCTGCATTCCCTGACTGGCCTGCTCACGCTGACTATCGAGGGCTGCGATAGTACTCTCCAGCTCGCTGATTTTTTCCCGGACTGATGTCAGTTTTTCCTGTGTGTCGTGCAAATCGACATCAATATCAATACCGTCACTGCCGGAAATGTCCTGTAATGACGTCGCCAGCGCCTGCACGAAACTGCCAAATCCCCCCGCCCCGGACTCCGCAGCCTGTTGCGCCCGCCGCATATCCGCAATGATGTCATCAGTAGAGCGGCGGAACTGATCAAAGGCGGCATCCGCCTGCCGGGTATCAAATTCAAATACCTGCACGAATGTGTCTAACAGTGACATGATTACCTCGTTCTGTCCGTTGACGCTGCCAGTGCCTCGTTATAACGGTTGGTGATGGCGATTTCCCACAGGTCGAACGCCTCTTCCAAATCTATCGACGTTTTGAGTTCGGTGAGGGTGGCGAATCCGGCGCTGACGATAACGGCAATGAACCCATCAGCGTTTTGATAATCGACGGGAGTGAACCGCTGATTTTGTCCAGCAGGAATTGGAGGAAACCGCGGCTCCCGTCGCCCCCGAAAAAACTGGTGTTGTACCGTAGCATTTCGAGTTCCAGACGGATCAGCGCTTCACCATCGGGGACGTGGTTATCAATCAGGGTCTGGGTCTTGAGCAGGATTTCCTGCCCGTCCACCTCAACCGCCACATAGCGCATCATTTTGAGCATCGCTTCATGACTGATTGCGTAATCGCCAATTTTCGGCGCATTGGACAGCGGGTATTTCGCCAGAATTTCGCGCCCGACCGTGGCAGGTAATCGGCTGATAATAAATTGATGCTCCTCACGGTCTGCATCCGTGATGGTGATAGTTTTGGGTTTAATCAACATGGCAACCTCAAATCAAAAAGGCGGGCAACCCGCCAGAAAAGTTTAACGTGCGCGAGTGCGGTCAAAATCCTGAAAAACAAACGTGTATTGTTTGGATTTAAGACGTCCGGCACTGGCGGCTGAGTTACCCCGACTGCCGTTGGTGATTTTGCCGTTGCGCGCCGTGGTAGTAGATCCATCTCCATAGGAGGCCACCAGCGTGATAATGTCACCGGCATGGCGACGCCCACGTTTGGCCGTGTTGGCCTCCAGCAAAATAGAGAGATTCTCGTCCTCCTCACTACCTGCCAGCACGTTAATGGTTACCGTCTGTGGGGTCGGCGTTGACCAGCTCACCAGATTACCGTTGATATCCATGCCTGTTTGCGCGATATCAACAGCGGGTAAATCTAATGGGTCGGCATCGTCCGCAAATTGGCTGATTTGAATACCCGACGGAAACGTTTTAGTGGCCTGAATCACTAAACTCAGGCCGGTTGCAGATACATCACTCATACTCTACTCCTTCAATTAAACGAGGTTATGGCTTCCCTCGACTTTGCGAACCCAATCGCCTTTGCTGTAAATCAGCACGTATTTCATGACATATTCAGGCAGGCCAGATTTTCCGGTGTTTTCCACAATTTGGGTGTTATACCAGTACCCCTTGTCCTGTACGTCGTGCCACGCCAAATCATCCCCGGACGCATCCGCGACCGCGATTTTCTGGACTTCGGTTAGGGACTTGCCCGGTAATATCGTGCCGTTATTGATCCCCTTGGTCACTGCCCCTGCGATCACTGTCATCGCCCGCGCCTCTCCGTCTTTGTTGGCCAGAATACCGCGCGTGGACATCAGTAACGAAAACCATTGCTGGGTGATGTAGGATTTCAACCACTGCTCGTTAGCGTGAACACTCATATCCAACGGATTTGACGCACCACCACACAGAAAGCCGCGCTGATAGAAACGAATTTGCGATCCTGCTACCGCCGTTTCACCGTAGTAGTTCACCCGCAATTTATCGAGTGTATCCGCGTTCAGATCGGTGCTGATTTGTGACGGGAACGTAACCCCAAACTGACGATACATATAGTTGGTTGTGGCATTTGTCCGGTCATAATCGGTTGCGGCCATGATCGCCATCGGTAACGCCTGTACAAAATGGTCATCATGAGTTTTCAGGTTTAACCCGGTAGAGGCCGTCCCGATCAGTGCCGCGCTCCAGTCCTCGGCGTCCTCGGCGGTAACATTCAGATGCAACTGGTATTTGACGTTTTCGCCTGCCACGTACTGCGCCAGCTCTGCCGCCTGCGGCAACGGGATATCCGTCAGGAATGTCGCGCTGCCGAACGAGTCCGAGACCTTTTCCGCGGCAATAAATGCCTCCAGAGGTGATTGCGCCGCATTCCCGGCTGAGCGCGTGCCGGATGATAATCCCATCGCGTCCGCCAGCACCGAATACGCCACATTGATATCGGATTTTTCCTGCACCCCGCCACTGAGTACGAACGCACTGTCCATTGCGTTAAAGGTGAGATAGGCATTGGCAAATTGCGGGGTTTTCTCAGCGTTCAGTTTGGCCTGTACAGCCGAACCAACATCGGCGTAAGACGCGGCTTTCGATAAATCGATATCGGTAAATGTTTTCGTTACCCCGCCAATGCTCACGGTGATCGTGCCATCCACCAGCGCCTTGAGTTCATCCAGCGCGGCGGCGCGTGTGCCATAAATCGACGGTGCGCGACCTATCGGCTCATAGGTGGCTATCTGTATCTCTTTGGGTTTACTGACCGGTGCGGGACTGACATAGCTGAAATACTGACGGGCGAATTTGGCCTCCGGTGAATCTGCGCCCAATAAATCATCAACCTGACCGGGGGCAAATTCCAGCACCTTACCGGCGGGAATTTTGGGATTAGTTGAAAATAAACGCGCGGTCAATTTACGCATCGGAACAGCAGACGCGCCAATCACCGCTGATGCGATATCAACGTATCGAGTTTGTTTAATTGGCATACGACAAAACCTTATTAGTTTAGGTGAGTTAGATTCGGTAAATACCAGAATACAGCGCGTTAACTACGGCTGTGTTGGGTGTGATCATGCGTGAATGGGTGATTTTCACATCAAAGGAGGGTGACATTTCATAGTTACCCTGATCGTTAATAAAAAACGGGGTGCGCAGGTTACTGGCACGCTGAACACCAATATGTTGTTTCCGTAACGCCTCCACAAATGGCAGGGAGTTCACTATCATGCGCGCGGTGGCGGTAATATCATTAGCGGTCAATGCCTGATACGTTCCTATTCCCTGCATCTGTAGCGTTTTTTCTACGAGCTGAATTTCACGGTGATTAGCGTCGCGTCCGACGATATTATAGTTGCGTCCCTGCCAGCCGTGAGCCGCCTCTTCAATGGGGAAGAACATCACGAAATTATCTGCCCGTCCCTGCTTGGTTGACTGGAATCCAGCCACCACTGGAATAGCGATCCCTGCCTCCGCTAACTGTTTCAGCAGTTGCCGGCGAATAGCAACATACACCTCATTATCCGTCATACGTACCTGCCTCGATGCAAATCACCGATTTCCAGCCGTCCTGTTCATACCAGTCCGCATCCCCCATGACATCATATTTTTTACCGTTGACGACCAGATAATCGGGTGACGTACCACGCTGAATCGCTTTGATATCATGGGAGGTATAGAAACGACGATATACCTGACTAGCATCAAACCCCATCGATTGGGTATCTTGAGTATCGACGGCTTGCCAGCTACCGCGAATTTCAATCGGCTCATAATATTCATTCTGCTCATTCCCTAAATCATCGGGGGTTCGAGATTTAAAGCGATACCAAAGTACCGTTTGCTGCGGGATATAACGCGAGGCTATTCGGTGTAAATTACCAAACATCATTTATTTGTCCTCCACAGCATAGGTCACCGCCTGTAACATCAGTCCGGTATCTACCAGCGGCTTGATGCTCACCCCAGATATATCCAGTGTTTTGTCACTTTTACTACGAGGGCCTACAAAATTAGCATCGAGCCAAGCGTTCCCTACCTCTTTTCCTCCCGCCTGAAAATCAGGCTGCTTTCTGCGTTTACGCATCAACAGCGTCACCATTGACAGCGGAGGCTCATTAACAGAACGGATTACCATCTGTACATCGCCAGCGACTTTTGCACCAACCTGATTCAGTCCATCATTAATATCGAGACTGCCTGATATAGCAGCGTTTACCGCACGCTGAATCAATGCCTGGTAATCCGTTCGGTTCTCAGACATCGCAGGGCGAAAAAAAGGACGAGGTGGAATAGGCCCGTAGCCCAGCTCCTGAATGGCCGCAACATACGCAATCGATGTGCCGTCAGGGTATTTAGAATGCTCGAAAAATCCCACCTTGATTTGCTTCTTGCTCAGCTCGTCATAGACGGATTTCAACTGTGTTAATTTGCTCATTACCGCAAACGCCCTCCACGAGTAAATCGCCCACCCACTCCACGAAATGCCGCCCGTTCGCCACCACCACCGACATATTGCGGCACACTACAGCGTTTAATCAGGGCTAAAAATTGCTGGCCGTAGGTGGTCATTTTGAACCAATGAGACCAATCCGAATTGGCAGGAGGGGCGGAAAATGACACACTGATTTTATCCATCGTCACGCTAGTGACAACGCCGGTTGGAGCTTCACCGGCTGCTATTTGCTGGTTCAAATCCAGCATGTGGGCTACAACTAACATCCACAACTCATTAGTGCGGACGCCGCGGCACGGTGAAAAGTAGTTCAATGCAGACTCCGCGATAATCAATATCTCATCATCGGAAACCGTATTAAATTGAGGGCGGAGCACACGAAACGATTTAAGCGGAAATGTGCTCACATCCATAATCATTTCCTCTTCCTGTTAGTAACAGGAACGTCCTGTTTTTCCGCTTCGAGTGATTCAGGTGTATCCGGTGCCGATTTATCGCTGGCTTCCATATTCGTGGCGACTTTTTCGGGGTCTTCTTTGCGGTTTTCAACGCTAATAAACCCATTGTCCTTATGCAGTTGAAAAACGTGGTTATCTTTGAGTTGAGCATATTGTTCGTCACTAATTTCCGTGACGCGCCCACGTGGGGTGTACATGTGTTTAGTCATGATATTGGCTTGACCAGCAATAAACACCTTACCATCGGCAACAGAATAATTTTGGTCGTTTGATAATGTGCAATACACATACAGAGGCATCATGTGCTCCTATTTTTGAACATGAAAAAGCCCTCATTTGAGGGCGTAAAAAAGGAAGTGGTTAAATTAGATACCAGTCAGGCGCGTAATTGCCCAAGGGCGAGTGACAAAAACACCCGCGGTTGCGTTAGTCGCATCCTCTAAATACCCTTTGATTTGCGCTTGTGAGCCTAATAATTGGTACTTAACGGGCACGACCTGTAAGAGTGTCGCGCTAGTTGCAGTTGAGCCATCATCCACGCTATCCGCGAACATATACGCCACATCCGCACCGCCGTTTGCACCAATAAACTCAGGGGAAAACACAAAGCGCATCGATGGATAGTTCTCTTTCACCCACTGATACACCGTTTCACCACGCGCCACAGGGTTAGCAACGTTTAACGCTGAACGATAGCCCAACGGTAATGTTAGTGTGATCGCGATATCGTCTTTAATAATCCCGCCGGAGTTGATTTCAATGCGCGAGAACATATCGGTAATATCTTTGGTGATATCGGCAAACGTGCCGCCTTTCCATTTTTTCGATGCGGTTTCATAAGCCGGTAAATTCGGCTCATTTAATAGACCGAAAACGCGAGTTTCAGGTGCATTAAAGCCGTAGTAACCAATACGCTCACGCCCTTGTTCTAATGATTCAGCTGCCGCATTACGTTTCTCTGCCGCTGACTCAAAGCCTGCTGCAGATTGACGCGCCTCTTCCAGTTTGCCGACCTGAAAACCCTGTTCAAAGCGGACAATGCCTCGACGCTCCTGATCCTGCGCATACGACGCCAGCGGGATATTAGTATGGTCGCCATACAGCTCAGCTTTACCGGTCGGGGTTGCCACATTCAAGATGATCTCTTCATCGTGCCATTCACCCGCATTCAGTACACCTGTGATTTCATCGAGTACGCGAACACGGGTCGCGGTACGGATCAGGCCGGGCAATACATGCTGCAACATTTCACGCTGAATTAACCCGCCCTGCATAGCCGCACCACTAATCGCGGAGTCCATAGTGGATAAACCACCAAAACCAATTTGCTCAAGTTCGCGATACGTCCATTGTTGGTTAGGTTGGATATTTAGCTGGCCATGTTTGCGAATATCACGACCAGACATATAAAACTTTTGTTGACTAACTGGCATTATTCACCTTCCTTTACTGCCACTGGGTATGGGATTTCCGTCAAGCGAATAACGCTCAAATGCGCTGTTTCACTTGACTCTAAATGACGGCTGACAAAGCCAATCACACGGTCACCGGCGCTCACTGTTGCTTTAGACGATAACGAACCGTCCGTTTCATCGAACACAACGGGCGCATTGATTTTCCCTGCCGCCTCTTTGAGTTCGACATACGATTCACCCATCACCAGAAACTCGCCTTGTGTACCGTTTCGCGCATACGGTACTTCGACACGATAGGATTTCGGGTTAATCATGATCCCCGCAAACGCACCTTTGCCACCCACCTGAACGGATTCAACCGAATCATCTTTGTAGGTATAGGCACGACCAAACAGATTTTGTTTTTCATCCTCAGAGCTGAGAATGGCAGCGACCGCACGGATCGGGCCAGCATGGCTGATTTCACCAATAACACCCGAAACCAAACCGTTAGCCACTGAATTAGGGATTGCCATTATTTTTTACCCCACTTCTCTAAAATTGATTGATTGTTGACCCCAGAGTCCATCGTGACCGTGGGTTTTTGAGAGTCCGGTGTGCGCCCCTGCATCCACGCATTCAGTGACACGCTTTCCGTGCCCTTGTCACATTTTATGCCGAGCTTTTCAACGCCATATTCAGCTACCTGTTGCGCAGTCATTGGCGCATGATCAAATACGCCAACAAATGGCGTTAATTTTCGCGCCAGTTCATCGCGGGCACCGATTTGTTTTAACAATGCGCCAGTGTCCATCGTCGGTTTATTTTTCTCCAGACGGGCAATTTTGCGCTTCATTGAGGACAGTTCATCCATTGTGCTGATACCACGTTTCAGGCGCTTGAGCCGGCGATTCAGGCTATCCGTGGTCGCTTGGTCGAGATGCTCTTTAGCTTCTTCGATAGCTTCAACGGCCGTCTCAATCGCTACTTCCGCAGCTTCTACCGCCTCGGGGTCGCCAGACTCCGCTTTTTCCGCTTCGACCTCGGCATCTTCAACCGCTTTTTCGGCTTCGGCTTCGGCATCTTCCGTTTTCTTTTCCTTTTCAGGATCGGGGTCTTCGTCAGTGGTTGCTTTTTTATCAGGATCCTCATCAGTTGATGGCTTACCTGCTGCGATTGCTGCCACAACGATTTGTTTAATCTGCTCAACCTGCTCAGGGCTAAAACCGCCCTCATCACTGGTTGGCTGGTTTTCTTTTTTGTCTTCTGGGTTCATGCGAATAAATTCCTTTGTGTCTATGGTGATAACGAGGTGATCTTGCACAGCGATATCAGGACCGGTTCGTCCCTCATCCACTAATGCGAGGTGATTTCCACGTAGGTGCCGCTGAATTGCGTCATAGGGCTGACCTTCGTAAATACCGGAGGTGAATTCGTACTTACTGCGATAGCCCGGTGAAAGGTCGATTTTGCCGCTGTCTATATTGCTGAGCGCAACATCTGAAAAGATTTTGATATTGGCTCTGAGATACGGCGGGTCAAAATACACATTCTCGCCAATCACCCCTTGAATGCCTTTCATCTCAGCGGGTGTTGCGTGCTTGCCTAGCATTTCATGTTCAATAATGAACGGGGTTAACTTGAAAGAATTGATCGTATCTTCGCTGGCCAACTCTTCCGGTGGGCGCAATACCCGATAGATTTTATCCGGTACCGGCGCACCAATTTCCGCCCCCAAATAATCAAAAACCCCAACTTTAGAGATGGGGTTATCTGTAACTTCGAGCCAGCCGTTGTTGTCATAGGTTCGTTTTGTCATGTCTCCTCACCAAAGTCGATAACAGGCGTCCAAAAGCATTTGCAGTTAGGTAATTGACCAGGCAATCCACGTTCCCCCGTTTTGGGGTCAATAATTGGCGGGTTGTCTAAATCAAACACTTCACCATCCAGCTGTAAATGCCATTCTCTCGGCTCTGCGCTTCCCCCTGAGTGGTGCCAGACCGCTTTACGAATACCCGCTGATTTCATGCGCTCATAGTTTGCCGCAGTCGTGATTTTTCGCGTTTGGTCAACGGCGATAAAATTCGCTCGCTTCTCTGTCACGCTGCCTGTGTGCCTGATTTCATCTAATAAGGTTTTTGCGCCCTCGCCTCCTTGTGAGATAGAGCGCAGGGCGGCACTTTCGATACGTTGATGGAATTGGCTAGGAATGGATTTAATCAGGGAAACATTTTCAGCCGTGGCAGCTATCATTCGGTCTTTTAACGCGTCGGGCATTGCAGGGGTTTTGATGGTAATACCGCCAGAAAGCTGTTTAAGGGAATCATCTAAATTACGCTGCGCGCCGATATCCACTTGGGAAACAAATTTATCAGCCATCGCGCTAGACTGCGTATTAAAGATTTTATCCCACTTGCGTTTCAACCGGTTGAGCCAAATCCGTGTTTGGCTCGCAATACTGGCATCCATCGTTGCGCCGTCAAAATCATCACTCAATTCACTAAAAACTTTTTCGTAATCTTTAATCATCGAATGAATTAATCGTGACATGTCACGCTGGTAGCGGCTAGACGGTGCCGCTGAATATTGCAGGGGCTTGCCCTTCAGTACTGCTTGGCGGGAGGTTGCCCACTTCGCCTTTTTCGTTCGTACCCGTATTCGCCTCAACATAATCGCTCTCGTTCACTTCAATGCCGTAATAGCTCGACTCTTTATCCGACGCCAATTTCTTACGGATATCCAAACCATCTACCGCACCGGTCGCCGCATAGGTTGAATCGGTCTGTGCCTGTTTCAGCTGAATATCAGCAGCTTCAATAGCGGTCGGACTATCGAGAGGCGACCATGTAACTGAGATTTCAGTTAGAGGCAATTCCTCACTGCGCAGCAACATATCGTAATGGCGTTGTAAGAGTTCATCCAGGTCGTTCGATTGCACACTTTCCAGCTCTTCACGGTAGTTCGACTCTTCATATTCTCCCGTGGCATTAAAGCCCTTTGGCGTGGTACCGAGTAACTTAGTGGCTGGTACATTTGCCGCTGCTGCGACAAGTTGGTATTGCGTCATAATGGTGGCGTCTAAATCAGCTAGAGAAGTATCAAACTGCTGAGCTACATCTTCGCTACCCATTACCTGCACGCCGTAGTTATCGCGCATTTCCATGAAGTACATCATGTTTTCTTGGATAGTGCCTCTATCAGCACCCTGAGGGTCAGCCATGCCAATCGTTAATAATCGTTTAGTCATTGCCAGTTGTGGCGCTTCATTGGCGGTACGCTCTGAGGCATAGACGCGCTCATAAATACGCTCAGGCACTGACACACCAAAATAGTTGTACAACGGCTTAAGCACATTCGGCACGGGGAACGGTACAAACTTCACAAAATGTGATTTGTGGTATTTGCGTCCACCAATCACATAGTAAGTTGGCTCGTAAAAATCCATACTTGCAGGGTCTTGAATATTGGAATCGGTTAAATCAGGCATCACCCATTGCGGATCAATCTGTTTGATCCCCTTGTACATTCCTTTGGTCACGCCATCGAGATTAAATGGATTCTCATACCACTCGTTCGGGTTCGACGTTTCCACCACGAACAACGCTAATCGACCACCGTACACACGTCCAAAATGAATCAATTCTTTCAGTTGATGCTGAATTCGGTATTTTTTATCACGCTTGCGCAGCTTCTGACTAATAGTGCTATCGTCGTCATTATCACAGTCAATATCATACCCCTGACGTATCGCATCACGCGCAGGCATATGACATGCCTTGTCCACCAGCCAATGCTTAGCGATAATGGCACACATATTGTTGCCAATAAACATTTGCGAGGCATACCAAGCCGCCTGTGATTCAGGTACGCCATAAACCTGCGAGCCTTTGAATGACGGGACAGAGGTATCAATACTGTCCATCCCCACACCATTGATAACCGGTTGTGGTAATTCAATCCCGTTAAATCCGTTTTTACTCGCCAGCGCAGGATACAAATCTGTTGTGAATGCTGACCGCTTCGGCGGTGCAATCTGCTCTGCTATTTTTCGCTTTTTAAATAACCACATGGCACATCCTATATTACAGATAATTAAATACACACCATACACACAAATCACTTGCTTATTTTTAATATGGTGTGTATAGTGTGTATATCAGTTAGCGGAATGGAGGGAGTTTGAAAAGTTCGGAACTGATTAAGTTGTTAGAAAAGAATGGATGGGTACTTGATAGAATAAAGGGAAGTCATCATCAATTTACCCACCCTGATTTTTCTTTTGTTGTAACAGTACCGCATCCAAGAAAAGATTTAAAAAAAGGAACGCTAAATCAAATTCTTAAGAATGCCAAACTGAAAAATTAATTAAGAATGCGCTCATACAGAGCGCGCTCTTTATGGAGATAAAATATGTTATACCCAGCCTTTATTGAAATTGATGAAGATGGTAGCGCCAGTGGCTGGTTCCCTGATATTGATGGCTGTATCTTTGCGGGGGACAGTATTGAAGAGGCTCACGCCGATGCCATATCCGCTATCAATGCACACTTTGAATTATTAAGTGAGAAAGGATTTGATATTCCCTCGCCAAAATCACAACAAACTCATTTAATGAATTCAATTAATGATTATAAAAATGGGGTCTGGTTTTTAGTCGATATCGATATCGATAAATATGACGGACGAGCAGAACGTATTAATATTACATTGCCACATCGCTTGTTGAGTCGCATCGATACTATCGTAAAAACAAATCCTGAATATGGGAGTCGAAGCGGATTTATTGCCACTGCTACCCGTAAAGAGCTCCAAAAGAATATTTAATGAGAATTATAAACCTCGCCTATTCAGGCGAGGTAATCTCCATCATCTTTTAGTTGTGAAGAAACTGCCACCTTTTTTATTGATATACCCATCCAGCCCATATCGTGCCGCATCCCAACAATGGTTGTTAGCATCTTCGATAACCGGCAGAACCTCACCCGTAATTCGGTCGGTTTTGTAGGAATAGAGCCGGGCTTCTTTTGCGGTATGTTTGCAGCGCGGGTGAATAATGATCCGCTTAAATCCACGCAGGAATGTGATGCCATCCTCAACACTGCCCGGCCATTTTTTAGCGGCTGAGATATTAAATCCCTGCCGCCTGAGATAACTGATTGTCTCCGGTCGCGCTGAGTCGGCTTTGATAGGCCATTTTCGCGCCTCGGGTATTTTGTCGTAAAACGCCGGCATGTGGTCGAGTTCTACCCCAATACCGTAAGCCTCGTATTCGATATAGAGACAGTCATCTAAGATAAACTGACGTAGTAATGTATTCGGGTCTTTGGCAAAACCAAAATCAGCGCCGAATAATAGGCGATCGGCTTTCTTCCACAGGTCATCAGGAAATTCCTTGATAACGTATTTGTTCGCCAATACCTGCTTATCGGAGTTCTCCAGATAGGCGCCTTCCCATATCCATGCGTAAGTTGCGCTGTCTAACCTTTCCTGATCGTTAACGCGTTCCTGCTCCAGTACATCAGGGAACCACGGGTTATCGTCGTAGTTCATTTCAACAATGCAGGAATTATCTGGCGGCGTTTTGCGAAAGCGTTTATCGGTCGGGCTGCCGTCAATTTCAGGGTTCCACGTCACCCAGATTTCTGAACCCTCTTCGCGCACAGTCGGGATCAGCTTTCTCCATGCCGTTTCAGATACAGACTCAGCCTCATCAATCCACGCTATTAAAATACGGGCTTTGGATTTGATGCTGTCGAGGTTATGCCTTAGTCCGGCAAAAACATAGCTCACGGATTTGCATTTCGTCCGAATATATTTCTCGCCAATATCGTAGAAATCAGCCAGCCACGGCACCGCGCGGATAGCTTGTTTCACTTCCTCCATTGAGGACTCTTCCAGGGAATTCATGTATTCACGGGCGCAGAGGATAACGCCGGACTGCCCGTTCTGAGCGGCAATATAGCCTCGAATGGCGGTCATTAATGCAAACGTTCTAGTCTTAGCTGATCCACGCCCCCCGTATGAGCCACGATAACGATAGTCGCCACTGAATACCGGAATGAGTTTGGGCGGGAGTTCAATTCTCGCTGTCGTCATGCTGACCTCCGGCAACCAGCACTATTTTAGACGGTTGCGGGGACATCGTGCCATCAGTTGAACTTAAATCAACTTTCTTCGCCGCATCCCACCCCATCAAATCAGCCAATTGTTTGATTGCGGCTTTCGGGTCGTGGAGTTTTAACTTGATGCCGTCCTTGCCCGTGGTCAGTTCAGAGATAGCGCTCAGGGCTGCGGGGTTCTGCAACGCACTATCTTTGAATTGCCATGCGGCCTGGTATACCGGCCTGCCTTCGTCGTCTTCCCCTATCTGGCTGTTACGGAACTCAGCAATATCATGGAGTGAGACACGCCCCATTGCAGATAACCGCTCTAGGGCTTCCTGACGGCTCATAACCGCATCGGAGACCGCTTCTTGGTTCATGGCATCGAGAAAGGTTTTGACGTTAGGATTTGTTAGGATTTCACTTGCACAGGATCTTGCTGTGTCCTCTGTCTTTGCCTTTCCGCCCGCATTGCGATAGGCATCTGTCTGATTCAATCCCTTTAAGATACCTAACACGAATTTCTGCTGAAGCTTCGTTAAGGCATCAAAAAGAACCTTTTGCTCGTCTGTGAGCTTGATTTTCTTTTGTGCCATTTCGTTGTTCCTTATTTCGAAAACAGTCCGCCGCGCCCACTCTCGCGGGCAACAAACTGGCGTAGTTCATCACGGACTATCTGGCGGATAGGGTTGTCGTTGTTTATCTCAGTGGGCTGCACCGAGCAAACTCGTTCCATTAGCTCTGCTATATGTTCCAGTTGTGATTCGAGCCAGCTCAATGTTTCAGTGTCATATTTGATACCAATGGTGATGTTGTGCGTGGCTATGGTTGTACGCTGTGTCATGTTCTGCTCTCCTGTATTCCTGTTATGTGAGTGACCTGCTGGAAATATCAGAATCGACTGACACGCTTATGCAAAATCTCAGAATACCCTTTCATTGCTGATAGCTGCATAGCTAGCAGAACGCGATCAGTCTCGTCTAACCCGTTATAGATGGCACCCCCGATGAAATCAGACAGTTTTTCAATTTTGCTATCGAGTTCAGCTAGTTCATCTATGACGCGTTGTTGATATGGTTGCATGATATTTTCTCCGATCATTTAAAATAAAAATGCCACCAGCCCGCATGCGTTGGGTACGCGGCAGGAACGGGTGGCGGCATGGGTATTCCTTTAACCACTCAAGGGAGTGGGTAAAAAAATATTCTGTTTAGTTTCAAATGTTAATCAATTGTTAAGAATTATTCGCTTGTTTTTGAGTAGAGATAGGGTTACTAGGGTTATCGTTCGTTGGTGTAGTTAATGATATATGGTGAGTAAAATGAAAAAATATCTTCTTCTTTGCCTAGTAGCAGGCACGACTCTTTTAGCTTCGATGCAGACTTATGCTACTATCTGCTTACCTTTTGCTTGGTCACCCATAGCATATGCAGAGTGTATGGCTACCTGTTTTGTGATAGAGTCGGATCGACCAGCTAGTTACTGTGCATAATAACAATCAAGCAGGAGACAGGATGACTCCTGCAACCCCAGTATCATTTGCTCTGGGGTTCTGTTTTATGTCAGTCTTTCCACGTAATCACTTTTTCCGCCCACATCTGGGCGTCCATAATGCGACGTAGCGCCTCGTTGTGAATCATCAGCGATTCGTCAGTCGTTGCACTATCCATACTGTCATGTACTAAATCAATTAGTTCAGCGGATTTTTGTTTTACCGCATCAACCAGAATATTACCGCCTGGGTTAACACTAATACCTACCAATTTTTGTCCTAATGTCATACTCATAGAGAACACTCCGTTTTTATGTAATCCTGCAAATATTTTAATTTTGCGAGGTCGTTGATGATATTTTCTCGGATATCGAGAACAGTTGATCCAGTTGCTCCAGAGAGTTCGACGGTGGTTGCATCGACCACGCTGCTGGAGGTAACGGTGTTAGGCACGGAGGGGCAATTTGCTTTGATGCGCAGCTTGCGACGGCCAGCGGCAACATCAGCCCGCAAAGTGTCAATTTCAGTCTTTGCATTTGCCAGTTCCTGAGTGTGTTTGGTATCCAGTTCAGCCAGCTGTTTGAGGCGCGTTTGTTGTTGGGTATTGATGTCTATCTGTTCTGACAGGGATTTGCCTAATGCAGCATTCTCACCGATGAGTCGTCCGTTCTCTGCATACACTGAGTTGATGAAATGGACAACCGTTCCTATCAGCCCAATACCAACAATCGCAGCCATCATTTTTAGTTTCATAGCAACTCAAATGCCCGCGTGAAAATATCATCAGAATACGGTTGCTGACCGTTTTCCATTCGAATCATGGCTTGAATCAGAGCTGTCATGGTGGGTTGATGATTGATATCAATCACTGCATCGCTGGCAATACCAACCGCCTGACTCACATAATTAATGTATGCCTCAGTGTCATTCTCATTGGGTGGTGCCCAACGGGTAATGATTTGGCGGATAGTATTCAGGCCGTATTTGCGTTCATAATTACGCAGAATTTTCAGCATGGCTCGTATGCCATATTCTGGTGAGACAAACTGACAAAATGATTTATCTGTTTGGGTATCACTTAACCCCTGCCATTTATCCCCGTGGCGAATGTTGCCCGGATTGTGATTGCGTATGCCTCTGCTCATCGGTTCACCCCAAATTTATTTTTGAGAAAAATGAATACAGATTCGATAATCGCCCCAATTTTTTTGGTGCCTAAAAATCCGATGAACACCCCAAAAAACTGCGCCAGACTGAGCGGTAAATTGGCATATTCCAGTGCGGTAATAATCCCGATACTGATAAACGAACAAATCGCCGCTTCAGCCAATGACGCCATCCAACCCGCGCCATCTCGTTTCTCACGCGTAAATGCGGTTACCGCCGCCAGCAACATTCCCGCAATGAGCGGGGCATTTATCATTATCCAGTCCCAGGCATACGCCCAAAACTCTGTGTTTTTTTCAGTCATGCGCATATTCCACCCCATCTGAACAATGGGCGTCCGTGGGGTGAGATAGTCGCCCCTGTGAGTTAGAGTTAATAGGTTGCCAGCCGCAATGCATGTATACGGAGGTACTGAGAGTGATTGCGGTGGCAAATATGAAAAAGGCTACGCCGGAGCGCAGCCTAGAATTAAAATCCTTCGAACTCATCTTTCATGATGTCTCTCTATACCAATTCGAGGTGTTGCTCGAAATGGTTAAATACAAAATTGGTGACTGCCAAAAAGCAAAAAACCCCACTTGATTTAGTGAGGCTATGGAATTCAGGCAAGATCACCTAAGAGTCAATTACGGCAATCTTACCAAGAATTATTGCTCATTTGCTCATTGATGTCAACGCGTTCTATGCAATCTTTTTAATTTTCTCTACACGTTTGCGAGTTTTAAACGCATTTTGCAGAGGTTGATACAACAGATAGACACTCGCGTTTAAAATTTCATCCACCTCACGACGACATGTGCCACGAGATGGTTTCATTAATCTCCCTCCTGAGCGAGTCATCATTTTGCGGGGCTTTGCAGTCCGGTGATAGTACGATGCAATTGACAGTTTCGAGGCGCCATGAGCGTAGTAACTCAGCAAAATACCGTAGGCAGTCTGGTCAATGCACATGACGGCATCAACAACCTGAGATATCAACATGCCATCATCATCATTGCACATTGGTCTATCACGTCCATTGTGGGGTTCTACGCTCAGCATGAATTTATAAATCATGTTCACCTGGCGCTTATCGATTCTGCCACTGTAAACCCATGCTCCCCACAAATTTAACCATGGCTCAATCCAGTCGCGCTGCTCTTTCGTGAGCATTCTCTCTCCAATATAACTCATTTTACCCCCGGCAATACTGTGTGATAACCATCACTGGCAGTGCTAAACATGATCCTGACGCCCTGCATAACATCACCAACCACAATGGCGCGGTCTTTACTCTGGATAATGTTGTAATCCCTGCCATATTTCTCTTTTTTATGTCTGGCATCTTCGATAGCCTCATAAAAATCATCGAAAATAATGTTCATGCCGCCTCCATATATTCGCGTTTCCGTCGCTTTTCGTAATATCGGGCGCGGCGGGTGAATATCTTTTTCACCCGCTTTAGGTACTCGATATTGAATTTACGCGGCTTATTGTTTGATTCGAGAGCCTCAACCTTGCTGAGACCGATCCGTTTGATGAGCCTGATGCGATACTCAACTACGTTACCACTGAGCTGGCGATTACATCGGGTACATGATGAATGGACGTTAAAAACGTTAAATCTGAGATGTGAGGCCGAACCTCTTGACCTGTAGTGACTAGCATCAATAGCGCTACCAGTCAGATAATTATTAGACCCTACCAATTCACAGCCACAACTAATGCACTCTTTACCATGGTCTCTGGCGCGTATGTATTTATTAAACGCTGCCTGAGCCTCTTTCTCCCAGTCAGATTGTGATTTCAGGTTTTCTTTTCTAGCTTTCAGATCCTGGCGCTCAATAGAACGCTGGCGACGCAATGCTTTCTCAGCTTTACGCTTGGTCTCTATTGCCGCGAATTTTATTGAACAATTGACTGAGCAGACTTTTTGATTGGAACGATATGGAGTGAATTCAGTAGAACATATTTTACAGGTCTTGGGCTTCGGCGTTTTTGCCTTTGCCACCCTATCCCCCTAAAACTATTCCCATAATCATGGTGACTGTTACCCAAAATAATATGAATGCGAGGTATTTCATTTCCCCACCCTCGCCCAATTAAACAATGCATTAATTGCCAGATACACAATGGTAAATGTACAGAATTCTGATAATGTCAGCTTCAGACAGAAAATCGCATCATCCAGTGTTGGACGTTGCCAATTCACGATACTGTGGAAAAATAAAAATATTGAATTTGTCGCTAATAGTAAAAATCCAATCAGTAAAATAAATGTTAATTTACTCACCGCTCTTGCTCCTCATTACATTTGCACCTGCAACCCTCTAAATGATATGGGAATGCGCTATCCAAATCAGAAAACCAACTCCTACAAATTTGGCAATACAACGTTTCCCACGGCACGCCATACCAATCCATCCATTCTCTAATCTGTGGTGATATGGGGATTGGCGGTATGCAGCTAATATCAAAATTACGCAGACTCAGTTCTGCCTGAGCCAGGCTCAAACGATGGTTAGTACTACTAAGAGTCTGCCTCGTTATCAGTAACTGCTGGCGTAATCGGTAGTTGTCCTCGCGGAGTTCACCGATTAATTTATTTGGGTGCTGAGAGATATTTTTAACATCCATCCTGCCTCCGTTTGAGTTAAATCCTGTGACCGTAATAATTCAGCGCGTAGCGTGTCTCTGTGAGTTTTACGCCCTGACATATAGCCCATGCCTGTGAATATTCAATTAAGCTGCTCATGCGCTTTATACCCATTTTGGCGGTGCTCTCTCTTGCCAGTGGCACTAGTTCACCTTCCAGCCCTGCGATTATCTGCCCCTCTTTCCCAGTCGCTTTTGCATGACCGGAGACGAAAATACATTTCCATTCCTGTGTGCTCCATGTATCACCAGACCATTCAATACCCTGTTTAGAGACGTCACCACATAACGCATGGAACTTGTCGTTCTGCGGTAGGGTTCGGCTTGAGTCTGAGATAGTGATTTGAATGGGGAATTCGTCGTTGAAGGGTAGATTATCGAGAGTGGCTATCAGGTTTTTGAGTATGCGCGCATTCCGTAGCAGAAAGATCTGCTTATCCACCTGACCTCCGTTATTTGCCCGATTAAAACGCCTTACCGCCAGCTTTAGCGCGGTTCTCTCGTTTATGGTCTGCGCGCTGCCTGTTGTATGCTAGTTTTTCAGCAATCGCGCCCTCAATGTCATAACCAAATGCTGCTGCATAATCCAGAATGCGAATAACAGCATCGGCTAATTCAACCTCTGCCATCGGCCTGTGTGGTAGATGATCGTCCATTAAATTTTTACGTTCACCCTCCATTGCTTCACTAATTTCAGAATGAATTAAACACAGTAAAGTTCCCCGTTCGCGAGGTTTATCCCACCAGCCCGCTTCAACATTCTGCTGATGGATTTGTTTCTGTAGTCCAGTGATATTCATTGTCATACCCCCTCCAATAGCTCATCAGGAATATCCACCTCATCACCCGACTGAGCAGCCACTACCGCGCGACAGATGGCGATTTGTGGTGTGTCGCCTGTTTGTGTTTTAAAAATAGAAAAATCATCAACTAGCACCGCTCTACAATTTGCCACCCAATGATCACCTCTAAATGCCATGTGGGTTAAATCATCAATGTATTTCTCAATCAACTGCCCGCACTGTTCCCAATCGGTTGATGGGGAATACTCAGTTATTATTACTATTTCCCAGCGTTGGGCTATAGCCACGGCATAATCCAACGCCAGCCCCGTCAGTTCACTCGTTTTTAGTTTCATTTCAATACCTCCAGTAGTGCTAACCGATAAAATACATATCCTCGTGGATAGCACCGAACAACTTTACGATGCAAATGCCGATCTTTTCCGATATTAAATGGGCGACATTGACGACGCCGCCGCAAAATCGCCGCGGATTGCTGATCATGGGGTGTTTCCCATCCCTCTTTATGGAAAATTATCATCTCAAAATCCTTATGGTGGGGTTATTTAATTTCACCGCCGAGCGCGTCAATTAGACTGTCGAGCATCCGAGACAGTTCACCGGAGAACAGCACAAAATCCGCATCGAATCGTTGAGCAACGTCTTCAGGATCAATGTCGTCATTCTGTTCGCGTAATACTTCGCTGAACTTGATTTTCTTGATGGCAAAATCATCAGACAAAGCAAACTGAATGCGTTCTTCCCAATCCAGCGCTAACTTAGTGACATATTTCCCCGATTCAATGTGCGTTGCTATTTCCTCGGATACCAAATCCTGTTTCTTACAGCGAATCACTCCACCCTCTTCCAGGATCGCTTTCAGCTCAGCTTCGTCCTGCAACATAAACTCTTTTGGCAACTCGTTTTTACTCACCCAATCAGTCAGTGTTAATTCGATGGGATTAGCGAGCATCATCGGCGTGACAGGCAGTGAGCCTAACGTTTTCCGCAGGAGTGCTAATGCATCCTAGGCACGTTTTGCACTATTGGCATCAACAACAATTCGCTGATTGTCGTTATCAATCCAGAGGTAGGTCTGGCTGAAACGACTGAAAGCTCTCGGCAACAGAGTGTGAATCACTTCATCTTTCAGCGAATCTTTCTCGGCTTTTTTCAGTTTCCGATGCTGTTCACCTTCCAGGCGGGCTATTTTGGCCTGTAACTCTTTTTTGATGACCGATGAGGGTAATATTTTTTCTTCACGTTGCATGCAAATCAGGATTTGATCCCCTGCTGCATGAGTCAACGTTTCACCGTGAGAGCCCATTGGAGAACCCCAACCCGTTTTCGTCATATCCTGACTGCCACACTGGGTGAATGCCAGTGCCGACAATTGAGTTTCCAGTGTTTCCGCTGAAATTTGAATGTCACGAGTCATACGATAGACCATCGCATTTTTGAAAAAATTCATATTAATTTCCTTTTGGCTGATTATTTGCTGATAGCTTTTAGTCTTTCGTCATAGAATTGGTGCTCGTACTCTTGCAGGGATAGATTGCAGCCTAAATTGCGCTTTATCAGCCACAAATTCATTATCACAGAATCTTCATCTGACGAAGTATATTTTTTCTCAATTTGAACAATAGGTTCGGGTATTTTCTCACCGCCCTGAATACGTTTCGTCATTGCCATCAACTCACGGCTACAGAGTTTTCGTACCTCAGAATCTGTTAAATTCTGACGAATCATATCTGAGTGAATTTTGGTCACCATCCAGTAGCAGGCATTAGATTGCCACTCGATATCACGCCAGCCGCGATGATTACAATAATCACGGAACATGTCGTAAAGCCCATCTTCGGTTGGCAATCCGAGTGCTACAGCTTCACCCTGTTTGCACCACTGGACGAATTGACCAGGTGACGGCCAGAACGGGGACACGCTGGCTCTCGCCTGTCGCATACCTGCCGATAGTTGTTCTCTGGTACGAATACCGTTCTCGGCGAATGCGGCGATCCATTGCTGTTTAGCTAACGCCTCGTCAGATTCATTCCGTAAATTAGTCTGTGTCGCAGCAGGGAATACCTGTTTCAGTTGCCTGAATAACGCATTAACCAGTCGCTCTGCATCCTCATTCACCACTGGCTGGCTGTTAGATTTTTGTCCCTCTGACAGCCGAGACAGAGCAGCGCCATCACGATTTTTAATGGCGTTAACCAGATTACGATTCATATAAATCCATCCCATGCGTCAACAGTGTTCCAATTGCTGGATGTTTCTGAATTGGAGTGAGATTTTCGGTTTGGTTGTGTACTCTGCGATTCGAGCGTGTCCCATTTTTCCCGCAGTTTGGCCGGTGACAGGATGTTGCAGTACCAGAATGAATCCTGATTGGCCCATTTGAACAAACGGCAGATTTCCGAATGGGTTCGATTATCGGACTGCCTCATCAGTCGAATATCATTCGCCCATGCCGCCCAGTTAGGCGTTTTAGCATTCGGTCTAACAACCAGAATCTTCTGATAAATCCACTCCGCAGTTTTCAGGTCGTCTGCTGTTCCCCACTTATTGCCGTTAGGTGAACTCACCTCAGCATCAGGATGAACCCTGCCAGGCGATTTAGATTTTCTCGGACGATCATTAAATACGTTAGTATTTAATATATATTCTTGTTCATGATGTGCGGCCTTATGTGCGCCTTCATGTGCGGGGGCATCCTCTGAGGCCGCGCCATTACTGGCCTCGTCATGTGCGGAGTCATGTGCGGCTCTATGTGCGGGTAAATCGTCTGTTTTTTGAGCATATTCACTGTAATTTGTGATAGTTATCACGGTACCTTTATGCTTCTCCCCTTCGATGGTTATCATTCCCTCACGAACAAAAACAGCCAGCATTCTATTTACCGCATCTCTACTGGTTGGCCTATTGTTCCTATCGCACAGGTTTAGCCCGAGGTCAGCAGGAGTAGTAACCAATTGACCAGCCTTTAAGTGCCAGATGTTACCCTTGAAATTCGCTACGTAATCACCTTTCTGGGCCTCAAATAACAAATTTTCCCACAGTGTTCTGAGGAACACATCTTTAGCCCATGACTTATTTCTGATGCTCCTGTACAACGGGATGAACCCTAATTTCTGGTTGTCCACCCTATTGCTCCTGATTTTTTTAGCCGTATTGAAATCATAAACCTCCGCTGTATTCATACGACCTCCCTATCACTCATTCGATTTTTCATGTATAATTACCTCTGTGAAATGTGTATTTTTGAGACCTCAGTTGTTACAGCAACTGGGGTTTTTCTTTTCCCGCCCCTCGTTCATTTTTGTTCACTCCTAAATTAATTTCATTAATGATTCATTTAATAAATAAACAAAAAAATCAGCTATTCTAGATAGATGATGGTTACAATGGGGTAGTAATACTCATTAAATATGGGGTGATTTGATCTAACCCGATTTAGGTTGGTTATGTTTAGCCTACCAATACGGGTTGATTGATAGGGACTCCCCACACGGGCGGGGCATTCATTGTGAAGCGCTATTGCTAACTAAAAATCTTTACTTCTAACTAACTTATCTAGCGGTATTCCTAATTTTTCATGTATTTGTGCATATCTTGAGGGAGGTATATATCCCTTTTTGATCCATTGGCGAACCGCTTGATCCTTAATGCTTAACATTCTGGCTAACGCAGGCACACCACCAGCTTTTTCTATTGTTATATCCAGTATGTCCATAAATTTTTCCTTTTCTACTATCAACAATAAATAAAATACAAGGGATACTTTAAAAAAGCAAGTTTTACTTGCTATTAAAGTAAAAGCCTTGCTTGTATATTTGAGGTATGAAAACAATGCACGAACGAATCAAGCAAGCTCGGCTTGCAAAAAAACTAACTCAGGCTGAATTAGCTGAGAGGCTAGGTATTAGCCCACAATCTGTACAGCAATGGGAATCCAGCACTGAACCCAGAAAATCAAGATTAACAGCATTAGCCTCAATCCTTGATGCTGATGTGAATTGGCTTTTGTTTGGTGAGTCTATTTCACCACCCAAAAAAAATGATATAGAGCAACTACCACCTGAACAGGAATGGACAACGATTTCCCCCTGGGATAGTAGAACGCCTCTAGATAATGACGAAGTAGAAGTTCCATTCCTAAAGGATATAGAGTTTGCATGTGGGAATGGCGGGTGTATTAATGTGGACTATAACGGATTCAAATTACGGTTTTCAAAAGCAACCCTAAGAAGGATCGGTGCTCCAACTGATGGCTCTACAGTCCTCTGCTTTCCTGCAAAAGGCGACAGCATGGAACCGGTTATTCCAAATGGAACAGCAATAGCAATAGATATTTCTAATAAAAAAATTATCGACGGAAAAGTATATGCAATTGAGCAGGATGGACTAAAGCGCCTTAAATGTATTTACAGGCGCCCAAAAGGAAAGCTTCTTATCAGAAGTTACAACCGTGATGAATACGAAGATGAAGTCGCGGATGAAGATCAGGTGAGCATTATCGGGAGAATGTTCTGGTACTCCGTTTTAGATTACTAAGGTTATTTTAAATTACTAAGGTTATGGAATGGAAAATTTTAAACAAAAACTTAAGCATCACGTTGAACATGTTAAAAATGTAGGAGAGCACTGCTCCACCGAAGAAACAACCAAACAGGCTCTGATATTACCATTCTTGGATATTCTCGGTTTTAGCCCATACGACCCGCAAAAAGTGAAAGCCGAATATGGTGCGGACTTTCCAGGGGTAAAAGCCAATGAGAGAGTCGACTATGCTCTATTTTGCCAAGGCGTGCCAGTTATGTTTATAGAAGCCAAAGGCTATAAAGAAAAAATAGAGAATCATTGCCCGCAACTATCCCGTTATTTTAATTCAACACCAGAAGTAACAATATCTGCCATAACTAATGGGCAAGAGTGGCGTTTTTTCACAGACCTAAAACAAAAGAATGTCATGGATCCATCTCCATTCTTACACATTAGAATGGACGAGATAAGCGATGCTGACGCTAGTCAACTGTACAGATTCAGGCATGACAAATTCAAGCCTGAAGCGCTGCGTACTCTGGCGGAGGAAAGCGTATATCTTTCCGCATTTACAAAAACTATCAGTTCAAGCTTACGAGATGTAGATAGCGAATTTGTCAGGTACGTTGCAAGCAGATCTAATGTAGAAAGACAGTTAAATCAAAGATTCATAGAGTCAATCACGCCGTTAGTGAAGCAAGCTGTCGAAAAGTCAGTTAGTGCTATGGTCGTTTCAGGGCTATCAAGCAAGCACCTACCAATCGATGAGATCCCTAACGATGATAAAGAGCTTTCTGTGGAAAACTCTGAACCTGATATGCTCATAGATCCAGATAATCCAAATATAATAACAACAAAAAATGAGCTGACCTTATTTGAAAAGGTTAAATCAGTAATAGGTGAAGAGGTTGATCTGAAATATAAAGACACTGAATCTTATTTCGGTATACTTTATCAAGGTAAATCAAATAGATGGATGATAAGGTACTTCGATAAGAAGAATAACCCTTACATCCAGATACCTATCGAACTAACAGACATATTACTGAATGAAATCAATAGAGCGGGGTTATCTGCTAATAATTCACGTATATTTGTAGAAGCGCCGGAGGATATATTAAGGATAACTGGAATTATTTTTGATGCTCTTGAATTCGTAAAGAATGACGATAATTTCAGAAAAAAATCACAATAATAGTACCAGCCACCAGATGGTGGCTTTCTATAACACCTACCAATTTCCCATCTAAAACGCCACGTTGCTCACATTTCAAGCAATCAATAAAAATTAATTCTCTTTTAAAACAAGATAATATAAAGAATTTTGGTATTTTTATTGCCCATTCAAACAAGTATTACTTGTTTTTATAAAGTATTGCTTGTATATTTTATACATCGAACAGGCAGGACGCCCACGAAGTAGCCGCTACCGGCATATGAAGAGGTAGATGATTCGATAAGAAGCACAAAAGAATTAAAAACCGTAGTACCTACAATGAATGCTCCGCCCGTGTGGAGAGTCCCTACCCAAAGTGATTTTTGGGGCGTGGTTAGCAGAGTCTAAGGATAGACAGAGTCGCTGAGAATTTTGCGCACCTCTAAATGAGTTACGCAAATTTTAAACAGCCTCACAGTTCATTAACTGCGCCCCAAAACTTACTAATGGGGTAACTAAAATGGAAAATGTCATTGTTTTGTCTAAAACAGGTCGTTTGAACTCACGGATGCGCCGTTATATGGAACGTGGCGATCTGATTACTCATCACCGTTTAGAAGAACATATCCGCCAATCTGAAATAAAAGCACTGGAAAATATCATTGATCAGGCGTTCGGCGTTGAAACTTCACCTCGCAAGGTGCTCACTCTCAAGCGCAAATCACAAAATGACAGTGCGAACGTCATCGCTAGTTTAATTACTCAAGTTAAAGGTGATGAAACACAAGATCCAACGCCCAGTTTTGATAATTGCTGCATGAGTGACGTCGCACTCTATTCAACCACCACCCCCTCCCGCCGTCGTCTGGAATCGGGAGAGGTGACTGCCAGGGTTTAATTTCGGGGCATGGCAAAGAAGCCCGCTATTTTAGGTTTAACCACATAGTTTGAGTTGCATCCATGACAAGTCAATTCATAACAAGAAGTATCTTTAGGCTGAAGTATCGATATTACACTGTCGCTTGCGCACTTTGTACATACATAATGAGGGGGCTTATCCTGATGAATGGATGCATCATAAGAGTAAACAAACGCGCCCGTTTCAAATTGATGTGGTTTATATTTTTTAAACTCACGATGAAAATATTTGGAGCGCTTGATTTTTTCTTGAAGCTCAATGATAAGCTGTCTACTCGCTTGTCTGTCCTCCTCAAGCGTGACGATTCTTTCATATAGCTCAGATGACTTATCAATCATTTCCTGAACTTGTTTTCTGACTTCATCGTCAACTTTTTTATCAAAAATTTTCTTACCAATACCAGATATATCTTTCACGATATTCCATGTAGTACTAATAGGCATTTCAATTATTCTCACTTCTGTAGGGGTGAGATAATTTTAACTGATTTCTCACTGTAGGGGTACAGTGGAACCACTGCCGCCTGAGGTGGTTAAATATTCAGGCACATTAAATTAATAATTACAGTGAGGGTGTGATGACCGAATACGAAATCAACCGCATGAAATCTGAGATAGCTGAACGGATGGAAGCGCTGGAATTTTTACGGGATGAAATAGGCCACTTCCCTGATTACATGGAAAACATCTATACAGGTCGATTATTTAAATCGTGGAGATTTATAAAATCACTGGAAAATGAAATTTTGTTTGCTAATTGTATCCAACCACCAATAACAAAAAGAGAGTTCGATTTAGTAGTTGGTGGTGTTTGACTAACTCCAGCTCATTTCCGAGTGGGCTGTGGTGAGTTACTCTGATATATTCATGGATTCGGCAATGGGATTCATGAGGGAATATGTGTGTTAGTAGATGAAATATATAGCGTTGAATGGTTCAAGATTATGTTTTTGATGTGTTGGTGGTTAACTTTCCCTGCCGGAGTGTTATCTATGTATATAGGATGCACATCTAAGAACAAAATAGTTAAAGTTATATGCGTGCTAATAGCATTAGTATTTTTGGTTCCTACACTAACATTATTATGCATGGAATAAAGTTTTAAATAATAAACTCAAACAAACACCAGCCTCGCCAATGCGGGGTTTTTTATTACCTGAATATAGGAAAACAAAAATGTTACAAATAACACTGACAACACAACAAATATTATATATCTGTGATTTCATTGGTATTGAATTCACGCAACCAGAACCAGAGGAACTGTCAACTGAAATTACCATTATGGATAATATGGAAATAGAGGAAAATGGGAAAACCTATACAGGGTTAGGCGTGTATCAGACCGAATATCCAGAGGAAGGGGCAATGGCATTGGAGGATGATAATGGCTAAACATATACACGCTGATTTAATGATGAAAGCAGCGGAAATTGCGCAGGAAAATGAAAATTGGGGGGAGCATTTCCAATGGCGGGAAAATACTGGCGAGGAATGGCGCGGTTGTGGAGCGTGTTTTTCGTTCTGGTCTAGTCATGAATATCGCCTAAAACCCCGAACCATCAAAATTGGGAAATACGATATCCCGGAACCAGTGAGAGAACCGCTGGCAGCGGGGCAGCGATATTATATTCCAAATATTTGTATGGTAACTACCTCGTATACCTGGAATTGGGTTGGTAATTCAATCGACACTAGTTTTTTAGAAAACGGACTAATCCACCTCGACCGTGAATCTGCTGAAATACACGCCCGCGCACTCATCGCTCTAACCGCAAAATAACAACCAACACCAGGGAAAAATCAAATCATGAATGCTCGCAGAGCCTTAGCACTCTTTGCGCGGCATGAGGCTGCTTTGTCTCTGCATCTCATGCTGCCTGACTGGGATATCGCCAACTGTTATTTGAAATTAGTGTATGGGAGGTAACTATGGCATTAAAAATTGTTCTCGATGATAACCGATTCAGGGTTGAGTCTAACGGACGAGGCGGAACCATATTAATCATTGATGATGATACCAAATGGCAATTGGTAGGTAGCGGCAGGGAAATTATGCTCAATAGCATCTATTTGGAGCGTGAGGATATTATTTCAGTGCTCAATGACCATTATCAGGATGAGGAGGTTACCGCATGAGACAGTTCGATTGCGATCCCGGCTGGATGCAGGACGAAGCCGAAGAACGCCGCAGGGAAGAAGCGGCATATCAGGATGCTGTAGAGGCAGATCTTAGAGAAGAGGCGGAAGAAACTGTCTTAGGGTTTATCGATAACCCCCTTTCGGAAGAGGCTAACAAAATTCTGGGTCCCATCTTTAAGAGCAATCCGGCTGCATGGGACGTCTTCGTCGCGGCACTGGATGCCATTGTGATGATGGATTTGAAAGATAAATCAATGGGGAGAACAACATGACACCCGGTATCTACTACGACATTTCCAATGAGGACTATCACAAGGGTGCGGGGATAAGCAAGTCTCAACTGGACATTATAGACCAAGCTCCGGCCGAATTGATATGGCAAAGGAACGCCCCTGTTGATGAAGAAAAAACAGGGGCCTTGGATATCGGTACAGCTCTGCATTGCCTGCTGCTTGAGCCGGATGAGTTTCAAAAACGATTCAAAATAGGGCCGGATGTAAATCGCAGAACCAGCGCAGGAAGAGAGCAAGAAAGAGAGTTTCTTGAAATGTGTGAACGGGAAAATATCACGCCAATAACTCATGAAAATAACAGGAAATTATTAATCATGAGAGATAGCGCAATGGCGCACCCAATTGCCAAATGGTGTTTAGAGTCAGCAGGGCACGCAGAAAGTAGCATTTACTGGAACGATTACACAACCGGGGTTTTATGCCGCAGTCGGCCGGATAAACTCATTGAAACTCACCACTGGATAGTTGACGTGAAAAGCGCTGCCGACATGGAGAAGTTCGAAAAGGATTTTTACAAATATCGCTACCATGTACAAGATGCATTTTATTCTGATGGCTATCAGGATCTGACCGGAGAACCTCCTACGTTTGTTTTTCTGGTTGTCAGCACCTCGGTTAATTGTGGTCGTTATCCAGTCAGAATTTTCATTATGGACGACCAAATCAAAGGCGCAGGCCGCGCATCCTACCAACGAAATCTAGAAACCTACGCTGAGTGCCTGAGAACCAACGAATGGCCCGGCATTAGAACGTTGTCACTGCCCCGCTGGGCTAAGGAGTTAAGAAATGACTAACACCCCACCATTAGCACAAGCTGATTTGCAGAAAGCGCAACCACAAACTAAGGTTGCCGCCACCAAGGATCAGGCACTGATTCAATTCATTAATAAACCCAGTATGAAAGCGCAACTGGCTGCCGCACTTCCTCGTCATATGGCACCAGATAGGATGATAAGGATTGTCACCACGGAGATCAGGAAAACCCCGGCGCTCGCCAACTGCGACATGCAAAGTTTTGTTGGTGCTGTCGTTCAGTGCTCGCAGCTTGGGTTAGAGCCGGGTAGTGCGTTAGGTCATGCCTATTTATTACCGTTTGGTAATGGGAAATCCAAAACGGGCCAGTCCAACGTTCAATTGATTATTGGTTACCGAGGAATGATTGACCTGGCTCGTCGCTCAGGTCAAATAGTTAGTATTTCAGCTCGCACTGTTCGCGATGGTGATCAATTCCATTATGAATACGGATTGAATGAGAATCTGACCCACATTCCCGGAGAGAATGAGGACGCACCAATAACCCATGTCTATGCCGTGGCTCGACTGCAAGATGGAGGTGTTCAATTTGAGGTCATGACAAGAAAACAAGTTGAAAAAGTCAGAGAAAAAAGCAGCGCTGGTAACAACGGCCCGTGGGTAACTCACTGGGAAGAAATGGCGAAAAAGACTGTTATTCGTCGATTATTTAAATATCTGCCTGTTTCTATCGAAATGCAAAAAGCCGTCATTCTGGATGAAAAGGCAGACGCTAATATCGATCAGGATAATGCCGCAATATTTGAGGGTGAATTCGAGGAGGTAGGAAACGATGGCTAGTCGTGGAGTTTGTAAAGTTATTTTAGTGGGTCATTTGGGGCAAGACCCGGAAGTTCGCTATCTACCGAATGGCGGTGCAGTTACCAATATCACCCTGGCAACGTCTGAGAGCTGGCGCGATAAACAATCCGGCGAGATGAGAGAAAAAACCGAATGGCATCGGGTTGTGATATTCGGCAAACTGGCAGAAATTGCCGGGGAATATCTGAAAAAAGGCTCTCAGGTTTATATTGAAGGCGCTTTGCAGACTCGCAAGTGGCAGGATCAGAGCGGCCAAGACCGCTATACCACCGAAGTTGTGGTTAACCCTATCGGTGGCACAATGCAGATGTTGGGCAGCCGTAGTTCAGCGCAGGATACACCCGCACAAGGTGGTTGGGGACAACCACAGCAGCCACAGGCATCTCAGCAATTCAGCGGTTCTCGTCCGGCGCCAGCGACACAGAACAACGCGCCGCCAATGAATTTTGACGATGATACGATTCCATTCTAGCCCCATTCAGTAATCCAAATACCACCTCATTAACTAACGCTACCTCAGTGGCGGGAGGATTATTGTGCAACCTACTATATTGGACATGTGTTGTGGCTCTCGGATGTTCTGGTTCGACCGCAACAATCCCAATGTCATTTTCTGCGATATCCGGCGCGAACGTCACATTTTATGTGATGGACGGGAATTGAATATTGCGCCGGATATTATCTGCGATTTTCGCGCCCTGCCATTTGCCAGTAATCAATTTCAACTGGTTGTATTCGACCCGCCTCACCTGGAACGAGCCGGAGAAAATGGCTGGCAGCGTAAAAAATACGGCGTATTGGATAAAACGACATGGAGAGAGGATTTAGCACAGGGATTTAAAGAGGCGTTCAGAGTACTACGGCCAGCAGGGATACTGATTTTTAAATGGAATGAAACTCAAATCAAAACTAGCGAGATATTAGCGCTGACATCTGAATCACCATTGTTTGGCCACCCATCAGGAAAACGTGCAAATACGCACTGGGTGGCATTTATGAAGGAGGACGCAGCATGTACACCCCATGGAATCCAAACCCTAGAGCAATTCGGCGGGTCAATGACCCGTCACCCATCCCCACTCAATGCCGCTATTGCTGCAATCACGTAAAAATAGCCCATCACAAAGAGGTGTTCGGGCGAATCCTGAATAACAGTCGCTGGCCGTGGTTTTACCTCTGCGCCTCATGTGAGGCACGTGTCGGTATGCACCCTGGCACCAATATTCCGTTAGGTACATTAGCTGACAGGCCAACACGGATAGCACGGGCGAACAGTAAATTATCATTTGAACGAATGCGGATGCAGCGGGACTGGGAACGCGCGGACGCGTATAGATGGTTAGCGCGGCGGTTGGGGATCAGTTTCAACAAATGTCATTTTGGTTGGTTTGACGCTGAAATGTGTGAGCGGGCGAAAAATATGTGTACGAGGTTTAAATGACAGCCTATTACAACGAGATAGACCCCTATGCAGCGCAATGGTTGAGGAATTTAATTGCAGCCGGCCATATAGCGCCGGGTGATGTTGACGAGCGTTCAATAGAGGATGTGAAACCGGATGACCTACGAAATTACACCCAGTGCCACTTTTTCGCCGAAATTGGGGTCTGGAGTTACGCCCTCAGAAATGCAGGATGGCCGGACGATAAACCTGTCTGGACAGGCAGCTGTCCGTGCCAGCCGTTCAGCGCGGCAGGCAGCGGCGGCGGGTTTACTGACGAGCGGCACTTATGGCCACATTTCCATTACCTCATCGAGCAATGCAGACCTCGCGTTGTATTTGGTGAACAGGTTGCGAGTAACGACGGACTCAATTGGTTCGACCTGGCACAAACTGACCTGGAAGGAACGGGTTACACCTCAGCAGCGGTTGATTTATGCGCTGCGGGCATCGGTGCCCCGCACATCAGGCAACGATTGTATTGGGTGGGCCACACCAACAACGAGATGTCACAAAGATGCCGGGGACATTCGGAACTCATTCATCAGGAACGACGGCAGAATTCGAAACGACACTCTCTATCGTCAGCTGTGGTTACACCTGTTTGGAATGAATGGCAGCCCAACCAGGGCGCAGATAAAAAAACTAGAATCATACCACCCAATTATGGCCAGGCAATTAATGGGATTACCAACCGAGTGGGACGACTGCGCGCCTACGGAAATGCCATCGTTGCGCCAGTCGCGGAATCATTCATAAGGGCGTATATGCAGGAGGTTTAAATGAAAAAACTAACAACAGCCAGTGAGTTATTAAAACACGATTTAGATACGTACACTGCACTGCATAGAAAATGGTGGAAAAACACCCGAAAAAAACCGCATCGGCAACGTCCCAAAAACCCGTTTAAAATAACGAAATATCGGCGAGACCGGGTATTGGGACAAATGGTAAAACGTGATTTGGCTGCGGGAGTACTGATTTTTAGAGGATAGAACATGACAGATTTCGGAGGCAGTAACACCCCCAAAGAATTTAAAGACCTCTGGCAAACGCCCCTCCCATTATTTACAGCACTCGATTTGGAATTCGGTTTTTATTTAGATGCAGCCGCCTCTGCTGATAATACCCTGTGCAGCCATTATCTCACGGAACGAGATAATGCACTGGAATGTGATTGGTTGAGTTATGGCAGCATTTGGTGTAATCCACCCTATTCCAAAATTACGCCGTGGGTAGAGAAAGCCGCCATCGAATGTCGAAAACTACAGCCTATCGTGATGTTAGTTCCCGCTGATACCTCAGTAGGTTGGTTTAAATTGGCAATGAAAACGGTTGATGAGGTCAGGTTAATAACAGGCGGGCGAATCTCATTTGTTAATGCAGTAACTCAAAAAACAGTAAATGGGAATAATAAAGGCAGCCTGTTGTTAATTTGGCGTCCGTTCACTAGCCCGCGCGGAATAATAACAACGGTTGACCGAGATTATTTAATTGGTATCGGCAATGAACAATTGAGGTAAATAGCATGAGCCTGAGAATAGATTTATTTGCAAACACCCATGACTAACGAATTCGAGAACGGACACAAACAGGTGGCGAGGGAGTGCCGCAATGGATTGAATTTCGTATGAGATTTAAATTGCATCTCAGGAGATTGTTTAAATTATACAGAGGATAATATCATGCAAATGCTAACTCTGGATGAGTGGGCGAACGATAGATACAGAAGTCGCCCGCCTAGATTGAGCACCCTTCAACGTTATGCTAGAAGTGGATATTTTTATCCTCCAGCACAAAAAGAAGGCGGCATTTGGAGGGTTAGAGAAGATGCGGAATTGGTTGGGTGTTTAGCTACACCAACTATCAATAAATCAGATAATCCTAAATTACAGAGGATCTTAAGTGATGGCTGCCAGACCCCGTAAAAATAATGTCAATATTCCGAACTTGTACCCACTATTTAGCCGAAAGGCTAATAAGGTGTATTGGCGCTATCGTCACCCAATCACAGGAAAATACCATTCTCTGGGGGATAATGAGCAAGAAGCAAAAGAAATCGCTATAGAGGCCAATAGTCGGCTGGCTGAGCAACGCAGCAGGCAGGTAATGGCGATTAGTGATAGGGTTGCAAAAGTAAATGGGAAGGAAATAACCGTCAACACTTGGCTGGATAAGTATTGGCAAATACAGGAAGAAAGGCTGAGTCTAGGGGATATAAAGCCCAATACTTTTAAACAGAAAAGAAAACCAGTGGAATTAATGAGGCAGGCTCTTGCTATGAAACCATTGCCCTCTGTTGATGCTCGCGACATTGCAAGCATTTTAGACGAATATAAAATCGCAGGACAGCCACGCATGGCACAGGTTGTTCGCTCAGTTCTGATAGATGTATTCAAAGAGGCGCAACATGCAGGAGAAGTCCCCCCTGGCTATAACCCTGCATTGGCAACTAAGCAACCTCGTAGAAAAATTACCCGCCAACGGCTGAAATTGGAAGAATGGAAACAGATATTCGAAATTGCAAACTCGCAGCATCGATATATGGGCAATGCCATGCTGTTGGCTATTGTGACTGGGCAACGATTAGGTGATATTTCAGAGATGAAATTTGCCGATATTTGGGATGATCACCTACATATTTCCCAAGAAAAAACAGGCGTCAAGTTAGCCATTCCGCTAGCATTGCGATGCAATGCCATTAATATTTCCCTCAGAGAGGTTGTTGCACAATGCCGTGATCGTGTCCTTAGCCCGTATTTAATTCATTATTTTCACACCACATCGCAATCTAGACGCGGAGAAAAAGTAACAGCAAATACATTAACAACAAACTTTAAGAAAGCGCGTGATAAAACAGACATTGATTGGGGGGACGGTACTCCGGCAACTTTCCATGAACAGCGTTCATTATCAGAACGACTATATCGCGAACAGGGTATAAACACTAAAGATTTATTGGGACACAAAACGCAACAGCAGACCGATAAGTATCATGATGACCGCGGTAAAGATTGGATAAAGATCGTCATTTAGATTGCTCAAATTTGACAGGTTTTGATAACTTGTTTTGATAATTTTTTGATAACCATTCCTTCCGTGATAATAAAAAACGGGAACCATTAAGCCCCCGTTATCTATTCATCGATGAAATCAATTACATGTGAGAGATGATAGCGTCACCAAACTCACTGCATTTCAGTAGCTTAGCATCATCCATCAGGCGTTCAAAATCATAAGTCACGGTCTTGGCTGCAATCGCTCCTTCCATTCCATTAACGATTAGGTCAGCGGCTTCAAACCATCCCATATGGCGCAGCATCATTTCAGCCGAAAGGATAACAGAACCCGGGTTGACTTTATCCTGACCTGCATACTTAGGCGCAGTACCGTGTGTTGCTTCAAACAGAGCACATTCATCACCAATGTTTGCACCAGGAGCAATACCGATACCACCAACCTGTGCAGCCAGCGCGTCAGAAATGTAATCACCATTGAGGTTCATACAAGCAATAACATCGTATTCTGCTGGACGCAACAAGATCTGTTGCAAGAACGCATCGGCAATGACATCTTTAATGACGATATCTTTGCCATTTTTAGGATTCTTGATCTTAACCCACGGCCCGCCATCCAACAGTTCTCCACCGAATTCAGTGCGAGCCAGTTCATAGCCCCAGTCTTTGAAAGCACCTTCAGTGAATTTCATGATATTGCCTTTATGAACCAGGGTGACGGATTCACGGTCATTATCAATAGCATATTCAATCGCGGCACGTACCAGACGTTTAGTCCCCTCTTCTGAGCAAGGTTTTATACCGATACCACACTGTTGAGGGAAACGGATCTTATTAACCCCCATTTCATCTTGCAGGAATTTAATCACCTTGTCCGCTTCCGCAGAACCCGCTTTCCACTCAATCCCGGCATAAATATCTTCCGCATTTTCACGGAAGATAACCATATCAGTCAGCTCTGGTTGCTTAACGGGGCTTGGCGTCCCCTGATAATAGCGTACTGGACGCAGGCAGACGTACAGATCCAATTGCTGACGCAGTGCTACGTTCAATGAACGAATACCACCACCGACAGGAGTTGTCAGAGGGCCTTTGATCGCAACGCGGTATTCACGGATCAAATTCAGTGTCTCATCTGGCAACCAGATGTCTTTGCCATAAACTTGTGTGGATTTTTCACCTGTGTAGATTTCCATCCAGGAAATTTTACGCTCTCCTCGATATGCTTTCTGAACCGCAGCATCAACAACTTGCAGCATGACCGGCGTCACATCAACACCGATGCCATCCCCTTCGATATAAGGGATTACAGGGTTATTCGGAACATTTAATTTACCTTTGGCATCAATCGTAATTTTTTTACCTTCCGCCGGAACAACTACTTTGCTTTCCATTAACCTCTCCTTTCAAATAAGCGCAGTGCCTTGTTAATTTTTTGTAAGGGACGTGTCAATACTACTTGAATATTCTGCAAACGCCAACGGTCACAGATTTCAGGTATAATACGCACCCTAATTTCTAGCGATGATTGATGATGACAAATATCTCTGTTAAAAAACACCAACTTAACCGATTCAGCCAAAGAAAAAATAATAAGCCGAGAAAAAAACAAACAGGTCCGCGACGGGTATTCATTTTTAACAAACCCTATGGGGTTCTACCCCAATTCACCGATGAAATGGGAAGAGAAACATTAAAAAATTTTATTCCATTTACGGATGTTTATGCCGCCGGTCGTCTGGATCGGGATAGTGAAGGGTTGTTGGTGCTGACCAACGACGGAAAATTGCAGGCTCAATTAACTCAACCTAATAAAAAAACAGCTAAAGTTTACTATGTTCAGGTCGAAGGCATCCCTGATGAAACTGCCCTGCATAAACTTCGTCACGGCGTTACCTTAAACGATGGCCCAACATTGCCAGCTGGCGCTGAATTAGTAGAGGAACCGGCATGGCTTTGGGAACGCATACCGCCTATACGGGAACGAAAAAACATTCCGGTCAGCTGGCTAAAAATCACGTTACATGAAGGCCGGAATCGGCAAGTCCGCAGAATGACCGCACATGTAGGTTATCCTACATTGCGTTTAATCCGTTTCAGTATGGGAACAATGCAATTAGGCTCATTACCTCCCGGAGAATGGAGAGAGATTAATTTTGTTTAGCCGATACTGCACTATTTTAGTTCACCCTTTGCTCAATAATCATCGCCAACAACCGGATAAAGCGAATCGGATAAAAAAGAGCACCATACGTTTGATGCACCTTGAGTGCCGACGTGCTAAAGTATCGCGTTTGTTTTTTTCCGCAGTGAGATATATCCATGTCAGATAACAGCCAGAAAAAAGTCATTGTCGGCATGTCCGGCGGTGTTGATTCGTCCGTCTCTGCTTACCTTCTGCAACAGCAGGGCTACCAGGTAGCTGGCCTGTTCATGAAAAACTGGGAAGAAGACGATAGTGAAGAGTACTGCTCGGCGGCCACCGATCTTGCCGATGCCCAGGCGGTTTGTGACAAACTGGGCATTGAATTGCATACCATCAATTTTGCCGCCGAATATTGGGATAATGTATTCGAACATTTTCTTGCTGAATACAAAGCAGGCAGAACCCCAAACCCGGATATTCTTTGCAATAAAGAAATCAAGTTCAAAGCATTTCTGGAGTTTGCCGCAGAAGATTTAGGTGCCGACTATATCGCAACCGGGCATTATGTCCGTCGTCAGGATGTGGACGGTATTAGCCAATTACTGCGTGGTCTGGATGGCAATAAAGATCAAAGTTATTTTCTATATACCTTAAGCCACCAGCAGGTTGCCAAAAGTCTGTTCCCCATCGGGGAACTGGAAAAACCTGAAGTCCGCCGCATTGCCGAAGAAATTGGTCTGGTCACAGCAAAGAAAAAAGACTCAACGGGGATTTGTTTTATTGGCGAGCGTAAGTTCCGCGATTTCCTTGGGCGTTATTTGCCTGCCCAACCCGGCCCGATTATGACCGTGGATGGGCAAACCATCGGCCAACATACTGGTTTGATGTACCATACCCTCGGTCAGCGCAAAGGATTGGGGATAGGGGGTACAAAAAATGGCAATGAAGAACCGTGGTATGTGGTCGAGAAAAATGTTGAAAACAACATATTAATCGTTGCCCAGGGGCATGAACATCCTCGTCTGATGTCTATCGGCCTGGTTGCACAGCAATTGCATTGGGTTGATCGTCAGCCGTTGAAAACAGCCATGCGCTGCGTTGTAAAAACCCGCTACCGCCAGCATGATATCCCCTGCACTGTCGTCCCGTTAGGCGAAGATAAAATTGAAGTTCGTTTTGATAGCCCCGTTGCCGCTGTCACCCCCGGCCAATCAGCCGTGTTCTATCAAGGTGAGGTCTGCCTCGGTGGTGGTGTGATCGAACAACGTATACAGGAGTAGTTGTGGCTAAAAATTATTACGACATTACACTGGCTCTGGCAGGTGCCTGCCAGGCTGGGCGTCTCGTACAAAAACTTGCCCATGAAGGTCAATGTGATACGGATGCTTTTGAGATCATGATCAACAGTGTCCTGAATATGAATCCAACCTCTACGCTGGATGTTTTCGGCAACAATGCCGGCAACCTGCGTATTGGCCTTGAAGCAATGTTGGGTATGTTCAACGGTTCACATAGCGGCGTTTCTGCCGATCTTACCCGATATATGTTAAGTCTGATGGCTTTAGAACGCCGTTTGAATAAGCATCCGTCAGCCGCCAATGAGCTGGCAAATCGTATAGGACAGCTAGAGCGTCAGCAAGCCTACTTTGAACCGATGTCAGAGGGGATGCTTAACGCTCTTGCAGGAATTTACGTTGATATTATCAGCCCGCTGGGGCCACGTATTCAAGTTACAGGGTCACCTGAAATATTACGTAATACGCTCATTCAGGCAAAAGTCAGATCAGTGTTACTGGCGGGGATTCGCAGTGCCGTTTTATGGCAGCAAGTGGGTGGAAGCCGTCTGCAAATCATGTTTTCCCGCCAGCGCCTGATTCGACAAGCTAAAGAAATTCTGGCGAACTGTTAGATAAACACGGTCCGCTACAAAACGGTTAAACCAACGTTGTTAAACATAAATTGTTAAATAAAATCCGGGAGTTGCTACCAATGGAATTATCCTCACTGACCGCTGTTTCTCCAATTGATGGCCGTTACGGCGATAAAGTCAGCGCACTGCGCACTATTTTTAGTGAGTTTGGCTTACTAAAATTTCGGGTGCAGGTCGAAGTACGTTGGCTGCAAAAACTGGCCGCGACAACAGAAATTAAAGAAGTTCCTGCTTTTGACGCGGACGCAAACGCTTACCTTGATGAAATTATTGCGAATTTCAATGAACAGGATGCACTGCGTATCAAAGAAATTGAACGCACAACCAATCATGATGTTAAGGCTGTTGAATATTTTCTGAAAGAAAAAGTGGCGCATATTCCTGCCCTGCATCAGGTTGCCGAATTTATTCACTTTGCCTGCACATCAGAAGATATCAATAACCTGTCACATGCATTGATGCTGAAAACAGCCCGTGAAGATGTTTTGCTCCCTCAATGGCGTCAACTGATTGATACCATTACACGCATGGCACATGACTATCGCGACCTGCCTCTGCTGTCGCGTACCCATGGTCAACCCGCCACACCGTCCACTGTCGGCAAAGAATTTGCTAACGTGGCTTATCGGATGGAACGTCAATTCCGTCAACTCGGACAAATGGAAATTTTAGGTAAGATCAATGGTGCCGTTGGTAACTACAATGCGCACTTGTCAGCCTATCCACACATTGACTGGCACCAATTCAGTGAATCCTTTGTGACCTCTCTAGGTATTCAATGGAATCCATACACCACTCAGATTGAACCTCATGATTACATCGCAGAACTGTTTGATTGTGTCGCTCGTTTCAATACTATCCTAATCGATTTTGATCGCGATATTTGGGGCTATATCGCCTTAAACCACTTCAAACAGAAAACCATTGCGGGCGAAATTGGTTCTTCCACGATGCCGCATAAAGTCAATCCGATTGATTTTGAAAACTCAGAAGGAAATCTGGGTCTGGCAAATGCCGTTCTTGGGCATCTTGCCAGCAAACTGCCTGTTTCTCGCTGGCAGCGTGACCTGACAGATTCTACGGTACTGCGTAATCTGGGCGTCGGCCTGGGGTATGCACTGATTGCTTATCAATCCACAATGAAAGGCTTGAGTAAACTGGAAATCAATCAGCCGCATTTACTGGATGAACTGGATAACAACTGGGAAGTATTAGCAGAGCCTATTCAAACCGTTATGCGCCGTTATCGCATTGAAAAACCCTATGAAAAACTGAAAGAATTGACACGAGGTAAACGGGTTGATGCCGAAGGTATGAAAGCGTTTATTGATGGTCTTGAGCTGCCTGAAGCGGAAAAAGAACGCCTTAAATCAATGACACCCGCAAACTACATTGGGTATGCTACAGAACTGGTTGACCAGTTAAAATAATTTGCTGTTTATTAACGTCGATGGGCGGGCTTCATCCCCGCCCATCATATATTTTCCTGCCCAATATGCGTCATCTCTTAACTCCATGCCTCTCATTAAACGACGACCAAGTTGATTTTTTGCTGTAAAACAAAAAAATCGATAGAAAAGCATTTAATAAAGAAAAAAATCGCTAACATATCCGGGATACCGCTCTCATATTTCAAATTGTCGTGTTGATTAGCTATATTTATGCTGTCTAATGACATAGTTAACAATATAACATCTATAAACAGAGAGTTACCCTTATTTTTAGCACTTTATTTCTTTTTCCACTGCGCCGAAAATCGGCACTTACTGAACAGTTAAACTTATATAAAAGATAAATGAAATATGAATTTGTTTTTATCAACTATTTGTTTTTAATGCCTATAGAATTAATGTATCAGCACAAATATAAATCATCACTATAATTAGCTTTATATGAGGATATACCCATGTACTTCAAGATGCATTTATCCCCTCGCACAACGAGGAGGAATAAGGCACACGTTCATTCTCACAATGTGAGCCAACGTTTATTGGGTATATATGTTTTATTTGTTCTTATCGAAATAATTAATGACTTATCTAGATATTAATTTTATTTGATAAACCTTACTGGCTAGTATTTAAGGAGTTATTATGCGGGTACTGATCATTGAAGATAGAGAAACATATCTCCATCACCTTGTTACACAACTGGGCAATATGGGATATACAGTTGATGGCGTCACCAATACCAAAAAAGCTGATCTTTATCTTAAAGACTATCCTCCTGACGTTGTTGTCCTTGATCTGGCACTTCCGGGTGAAGACGGACTGAGTATGATACAACGTTGGCGTAATAAGAAAATTAATATACCTATTCTTGTCGTCACTGTGAGTGATAGCTGGCAAAAGAAAGTCACCGTGCTAAATGCCGGGGCAGATGATTATGTGGTTAAAGAGTGTAATCCGGCGGAACTTCATGCCCGCATACAGGCTTTGCTACGACGCCAGAGCGGATTTGCATCGCAGATCATTGAGATTGCTCCCTTTTTAATTAACATCACGAAAAAAGAATTTTCTATTAATAGTCATATTGTTAAGTTGACGAGTTTTGAATTCACAATTATGGAAACCTTAATGCGCAATAATGGCAAGGTTGTCAGTAAGAAATTGTTAATACGGGAATTATATAAAAATAAACCCCCCAAAGATCACACCATTGATGTCGTGATGGGGCGGTTGAGGAAAAAAATATTGAATGAATGGCCTGAAGAAGTCATTGTTACTATTCGTAGCCAGGGGTATCTCCTCAATGTGAAATCCCATGATGCTTAACTTCTCTAAAAAATATCTTTCGCTAAGATATCGGTTTCTTCTGGCAACGGCCGCGGTTATTCTGGCATTAACGTTCTCATATGGCCTGGTGGCTATTGTTGGATATTTAGTGAGTTTTGATAAAACAAGCTATTACATACTCCGTAGCCAAAGTAATTTATTTCATTCGCTGGCAAAATGGGAAAACAGTGAACTGTCTATTATTGTTCCCAAAAGCTATACCATAAATTGCAGATCATTAGCCCTTATCTATGATAATAAGGGCAATCTGCTTTGGCGCGAAAATAGGGGTTCCGAAATCGAAAATGCCATTAACCCTAATTGGTTGAAAAAAAATGGCTTCCACACCATCGAGCTGAAAAATAATGATAATGTTAATAATAAAGATAACTGTTTGTATAAAACAAAAAATGATAAATATGATAAAAATAACAAAAATACATTATTAACCTATTCAGTGGCCGTCAATATTTATCCGGCAACGAACAAACTGCCTGAAATGGTGATTGTTATTATTGATACCGTTCCACAAGATAGACAAGAATCTGCAAAAGTATGGAAGTGGTTTGGCTATGTTTTAATTGCTAATTTACTTTTGGTGATTCCCTTCATCTTATTCGCTGCTAACTGGAGCCTTAAGCCCATCAATTTATTAACTAAACAGATCAATGAGCTAGAAAATGGCGAAAGGGAAAAACTGGATGAAAACCCGCCCGCTGAACTAAGCGCGCTGGTCATCAATTTAAACAAATTACTGTCCAATGAACGCAAACGTCATGCAAAATATCAAACCACACTCGCCGATTTGACTCACAGCCTGAAAACGCCTTTAGCCGTGCTGCAATCGACGCTACGTTCTCTACATCCCCCGCAAAACCTGCCCCTTGAACAAACAGAACCCATGATGCTTGAGCAAATCCAGCAAATATCGCAACAAATTAAATACTCTCTGCACAGAGCCAATATCCGCAGTGACGATAGTTTTCTCTTAAAGCAGCGTGTTCCGGTCTCAACCTTGCTGAATAAACTCATCACTGCGCTAACAAAGGTTTACCAGCATAAAGGTGTTGTCATTACATTCGAATCTCCCTCCGAGGTGACATGGCTTGGAAAAGAACATGAATTTTATGAAGTGATGGGCAACATTCTGGAAAATGCATGTAAGTATTGCCGGACACGTGTCAACGTCACTCTCATGACAGGAGAAAACGCACTCATTATTGTTGTTGATGATGATGGGTTAGGTGTTCCCCCTGACAAACGCGAAATGATTTTTCAGCGGGGCTTGCGAGTAGATACCTTGCAACCAGGTCAGGGGCTAGGCTTGTCGATAGCTTCTGAAATTGTTGAACAATACCAAGGCAGCATAAATATTGAGGATAGCCCGCTGGGTGGCGCGAGAGTGCAAGTCATCTTTCGGCTACAAAACAACAATCACCTGAAAGATTAAGTCGTTTTGTTGCCATTTCAGCGAAAGCGCTATAAGATTAAAACTCACTATTTCATCATGTTGAAAGCAATATATCCTCCAACTTTCTCATCGTCGTCATGGTTCATGACTCCGAAACGTTAATTTGAGTTAGCTGGAATGATTGCCACTTTCGGACGCCATATGCATACCCGTCATTATGTCTTGTTAATCGATGTCATTGACGGATGAAAATGATATAAAGAGATAAAATAAAGCGATTATTATCGTAATGTTTTTATCATGGACGTTGTTAATGATGATAATAGTAGTCAGTAAAAAAATAATGGAAGAGTCTCAAAAAATATTTAAAAATAAATTATTCTGACTGGTGATTATTTTATTGATTTACATTAGCCTTTTAAAGACTCATTTATAATTGTAACATGATATAACTAAACAAAGAGGATGATGAATGAAAGCAGTAATTTTTGACATGGATGGTGTGCTAATAGACTCTGAGCCATTATGGAAAAAAGCAGGTATGCAAATTTTAAATCATTATGGTGTTCCAGTCACCTATGATGAAATGCTAAGTATGATAGGTGTACCAGTACCTGGGATGGTCGATAAAGCGTGTAGGCTTTATCATAAAAATGATTTAGATAAATCTAAAATTGAAAAGGATTTTTTCAAAAAAGGAATTGAATTAATCCTGACAGAAAACCCACTGATGGATGGTGTGGTAGAATGTTTAAATCTATTAGTGGTGAAAAATATTAAAATTGGCATTGCCTCTGCTTCACCACGATCATTAATATTAAAAATCATTGAGAAATGTGGTATCGATCATTATTTTGAATATATATCTTCAGCGGATGATATGCCATATAATAAACCACACCCATTGGTTTATCTTAATGCCGCCGAAAAAATGAATGTATTACCTGAGGAGTGTATCGGAATAGAAGATTCCAAAACTGGCATGATCGCAGTTAAAGCAGCTTCAATGAAATGTGTCGTGATACCAAATAATAGTGAATATGATGACTCATATTGGGATTTAGCGGATTGGAAGATAAAAAAGCTATGGGAATTAGGAACAATAATTTAATGGATTCCTAGTAAAAATCCGCCTTCATAGAAGGCGGCATTGATTTCACCCCTAAGGGGCGTACTAACATTTCTAACAACAAGCCTCTACCACGTCGATGACTTTATCTTGACGCCCTGTTCGGTACGGCACGTTTTGCGTATGACAAGGCGCTCCACCTCAAAATATTCCAACCAAATCTGATATCGTCACTGACTATTCGTTTATAATAGCGGGAAACTCACCTCTCACTTCAGGATGTCACCATGGATTATCAGCTAAATCTGGACTGGCAGGCGTTTTTGCAAAACCATTGGCAAAAACGACCATTGCTGATTAAACAGGGTTTCCATCAGTTTATTGATCCCGTTTCCCCCGATGAACTGGCGGGATTGGCGATGGAAAATGAAATCGATAGCCGTTTGGTCAGTCAGAAAAATGGGCGTTGGGAGGTTTCCCACGGGCCATTTGAAACCTACGACCATTTAGGCGGAAAAGACTGGTCTTTACTTGTACAAGCCGTTGACCACTGGCATCTTCCCTCTGCTGCTCTCATGAAGCCATTCCGCGTGTTGTCTGACTGGCGCATGGATGACTTGATGATCTCGTTCTCAGTACCCGGCGGCGGTGTTGGCCCCCACCTTGACCAATATGATGTTTTTATCATTCAGGGTAAAGGCCGTAGACACTGGCGTGTCGGCGAAAAAATACCCATGAAACAACATTGCCCGCATCCTGATTTATTACAGGTTGAACCCTTTGAGGCCATTATTGATGAAGAAATGCTGCCGGGCGATATACTCTATATTCCACCCGGTTTTCCACATGAAGGTTATGCGATTGAGGATTCACTGAACTATTCCGTGGGTTTCCGGGCGCCCAACGCGCGTGAATTGTTCAGTGGTTTTGCTGATTATATTCTGGCAAACGAACTCGGTAGCTATCGCTACAGCGATCCTGAACTGACATTCCGTGATAACCCTGCGCAGATCCAGACAAACGAGCTGGAGACGCTGCGTTCAATGATGCGCGATCTACTGGAACAACCCGAGACTTTCCAACATTGGTTTGGTGAATTTATCTCTCAATCCCGTCATGAGTTGGATCTGGCGCCACCTGAACCGCCTTACGAGAGCGATGAGATTTATGATTTACTAAAACAAGGTGAAGAGTTAAATCGCTTAAGCGGACTGCGGGTATTACGTGTTGGCGACCACTATTTTGTCAATGGCGAATTGATGGATACTGCGCATAGAGATGCCGCCGATGCGCTTTGCCAATACAGCAAAATCAATGCTGAACGGCTGGGTGATGCAATCGACGATGTTCGGTTTATCAGCCTGCTTACCGCGTTGATCAATAGCGGTTATTGGTATTTTAATGATTAATCTGAACAAAGGGGCACAGTGCTAACCCCAAAAGGTTAGATACAGATAATGCCCCCATCATGGATTGAGTTCTGTCCCCGACCGGACTCAATCCATACCTCCTTAACCCTGTGAGTCATGGTCATCCTTTCCGTCATAACAATCATGTCCGTAACTGACCGTCAGTTCAGCAATCCGCATAATCACATCGACCGCCTGCTCCATGCCTTCCAATGAGATAAACTCGTGCTTACTGTGGTAATTATAACCCCCGGTGAAAATATTCGGGCAAGGCAGGCCACGATAAGATAACTGAGCACCATCCGTGCTACCACGAATTGGCTGGATGACAGGCTCAAGATGACAATCCTGTATCGCTTGTTTGGCAATCGCAATCACATGGGGATATTTCCGCACTTCAGGAGACATATTGTAATAAGTGTCATCAATAGCAACCTCAATGTAACATTCCGAAGGCAACCCCTTTCCGACCTTTTCCGCAATGGCAAGGAGATTTTTTTTGCGTTTTTCGAAATGAACGGGATCAAAGTCCTGGATGATATAGTGCATCTCGGCACGTTCAACATGCCCTTTCATACTTTGCAAATGATAAAAACCGTCATGACCTTCCGTCTGCTCAGGGGTTTCTCCGGGAGGCAGTGCGTGATGAATTTTCATTGCTATTGTCAATGCATTGACCATGATGCCCTTAGCGCTGCCCGGATGAACGCTGTTCCCCCCAATTTTGATGGTGGCGGCTGCCGTATTGAAATTTTCAAGTTCCAGGTTGCCTACACCGCCCCCATCCACGGTATAAGCCCATTCGACACCAAACGCCTCGATATCAAAAAAGTGCACGCCCCGGCCACTGTTTTTATCGGGCGTAAATGCCACCCGAATATCACCATGTGGGATATTTTTCTGTTTCAAACGCACCATGGCGGTCATAATTTCAGCGATCCCGGCTTTATCATCTGCACCTAACAAAGTTTTTCCATCCGTCGTAATTAAGGTTTTTCCTAATAAACGATGTAATACCGGGAATCTGACGGGTGACAAAACGTCATCTCCCACCCCTAATGCAATATCACCACCACGGTAGTTTTCCACAATTTGAGGATTAACCCGCTTACCCGGAAAATCCGGTGAAGTATCGAGGTGTGCAATAAAACCAATGACCGGAACCAGCGTGGCGACATTGGATGGCAAGGTTGCCATCACACATCCCCGCTCATTGAGCGTCACATCGCTAAAACCAAGTTGGATCAGTTCTTCATATAATGCTTTGGCGAGATCCCATTGACCTTCACTACTGGGAATAGTCTTAGTGGATGGTTTTGATTGGGTATTGAATGCAATATATTTTAAAAAACGCGTTAATAATCTATTCATCTTCTCCCCCTAAATAATATGAATAGATTATGAAGAAGATGAATAGCGTCAGTATTGCGTCAAATCAGTTTTTATCGGCCTGCATCTGATGAAGTAAGGATTGAACGTATTCAGTCACGATGTTACTGGCATAACCATAATGCTTTTCATCAAATATACTCTCGACTTGACTCGGTTCAAGATTCAACTCAACAGTATGTGCGCCAGACAATTTAGCTTCATGAACAAAGCCGGCAGCGGGATAAACGTGACCCGAGGTGCCGATAGCAATAAAGATGTCAGCCTCTGCTAACGCCGCATAAATCTGCTCCATTCCCAATGGCATTTCGCCGAACCACACAACATGAGGCCGCAGTGGCGCCGGGAATTGGCAACAATGACAACGGTCATCCACCGTGAGGTTTGCTGTCCATTCAATGACCTGCCCGGACTGACAACACCGCACTTTCAACAATTCACCGTGCATATGCAAAACACGATGACTTCCCGCCCGCTCATGCAAATCATCAATATTCTGAGTCACCAACAAAAAACGCTCACCAAGCTGGCGTTCGAGTTCCGCCAGCGCATAATGTGCCGCATTAGGCCGGATTTCCTGTTGCTGGAGCTGTTCCCGACGTGCATTGTAAAACGCCTGAACCATTTCCGGGTCACGCAGAAAACCTTCAGGCGTCGCAACATCTTCGACCCGATGCTCTTCCCAAAGACCATCGGAAGAACGAAATGTTCGAATACCTGATTCAGCAGAAATCCCTGCTCCCGTCAGCACCACCACACGAGGATTTTCTATTTTATTTGCCAAACGAATATCTCTTTAAAAGTTTTGTCTATGCAATCGCTGACCTTTCATCGCCTGAAACGGACAAGCCAACGCTGTACGTTTTTATACGTTAACGTGCTGAAACACGCTTTCATATTTTAACCTACATACTTTAACCGATTACTGACCGCTCAAAATCCGAGCCGGATCAAGTTGACTGGCCCGACGAGCAGGATACCAACTTGCTAATAAGCTTAATAACAGTGCGGTAAACAGAACGTAAATAACATCAATAAAATGTAATTCTGACGGCAGAAAATCGATAAAATAGATATCGCCGGACAGGAATTGGTGTCCAAGCAGTTTTTCTAATCCCTGAATCATCGCGGTCAGATTTAATGAGATAAGCACCCCGGCCACTGCGCCAACTAAGCTACCTATCATGCCTGTCAGTAATCCATACCATAAAAATATTCTTCTGATATGGCTATCTTTGGCGCCGAGGGTACGTAATATGGCGATATCGCTGCTTTTATCTTTCACCGCCATAATCAGCGTTGAAATAATATTAAAGCAGGCAACACCAATCACCAGCACCATCGCTAAATACATAATGCCCCGTATCATCTGGATATCGTTGTACATATAACCATAATCTTTTATCCATGTACTGATATAGACGTATTTTCCCGTCGCATTACCCGCCTCCCAGACGCGTTTATCTGCCGCAAAAACATCATCGGCTTTGATTGCAATACCGGTAATTGCATGACCATAATCCAGATAATGTTGGGCATCCGGCAAAGGAACCAGTGCCAGGCTGTGATCCAGCATCCCACTTAGCTGAAAAATGCCCGCAATTTGTAAGCGAACCCGTTTGGGCTGCAAAAGTTTCAGGCTGACATCATTATTGGGGATCATCACCGTCAGCCAATCACCTTGTTTCACGTGTAGTGCATTAGCCAGCCCCTGCCCCAAAATGACCTGATTTTTACCCGCACTGAACGTCTGCCATTCCCCATGACGCACAAACTGAGGCAAAGTACTGACACGTACCTCCGTATCCAAATCTACACCACGTACCTGCACCGCCCGGAGTTTATCCCCTCGCTCCATCAGGCCAGTAAACTCAATATAAGGAGAAGCGCCCGCAATACCCGGGGTCTGTTCTACCCGCTTAAGTGCGGTTTGCCAGTCTTGAAAAGGTTGATCCACCGCGTAAATTTGCCCATGCGGCACAACAGACAGTACCCGATTTTTCAGTTCCCGTTCAAAACCATTCATGGCACTCAGACCAATAATCAGCACGGCAACCCCCAACATAATACCTAACATCGAAATAACCGAGATCAGGGAAACCATACCGGAACGACGTCGACCCCGGCTAAATCGCAAGGCCGTCAATAATGCCAGCGGCAAATTTGCCATTACATCTCCCCCGTCAGGGTTAACTCATCCTGTAAATACCCGTCCCGCATTTCTACCTGACGCGCCAGTTGCCTGGCGAGTTTCAGATCATGAGTGACCACCAAAAATGCCGTGCCTTGTTGTTGATTTAATTCTTGCAAAAGTTGAAACACACTGTCTGCATTCCGTTGATCAAGATTCCCCGTGGGTTCATCTGCCAGGACTAATGCAGGTTCGTTTACCAGCGCCCTGGCAATCGCAACACGTTGCCGTTCTCCGCCTGACAGTTCGGATGGTCGATGATGAGCCCGATTTTCCAGACCAACCGCCGCCAGCATATCCAACGCTTTTTGTTGAGCACGGCGTTTTTGACCACCAATCAGAAGTGGCATTGCAATATTTTCTAACGCCGTAAAGTCAGGTAATAAATGGTGAAATTGATAAATAAAACCAATTTCTCTATTACGTAATTCTGCCCGCGCAGACGAGGACATTTGGTTAAGTGATTGTCCCCTGAAAAGAACTTCACCGGTTGTCGGTGAATCCAAACCGCCAAGCAAATGCAAAAGCGTACTTTTACCAGAACCTGAACTCCCGACGATGGCCATTATTTCCCCTTGTTGCATGGAAAAAGTGACGTCTTTTAACACCTCCGTCGACACTTTTCCTTCCTGATATTTTTTATACAGGTGATGACACAGTAATAAAGGATGATTACTCATAGCGTAAAGCCTCAGCAGGTTGGACGGCAGCCGCGCGCCAGGAAGGGTATAACGTCGATATTAAGGAAATCAGCATGGCACTGACGGCAATCATCATCACTTGCAGAGGATTAATTGCTACAGGCAATTGAATACCTTCAGCCAGCAAACCGACAACTGGCATGAAATGATTTAACTGACTAGAAAGCAGTAGCCCCAGCCCCGTTCCCAGTAAAGCACCGATGATACCGGCTCCCGCCCCTTGGATCATAAAGATTGCCATTACCTGACGGCGAGTCAGCCCTTGGGTCTGCAAAATGGCGATTTCACCCTGTTTTTCCATCACCAGCAAAGAGAGCGAAGTAATAATATTAAACGCAGCTACAGCGATAATCAGGCTCAACAATAACCCCATCATATTTTTTTCCATGCGAACAGCCTGAAAAAACTCCCCTTTACGTTCGCGCCAGTCTTTCCATATCAGCCCGTCAGGCAGCGTCTGTTGGCTCAACTGATCAACGGAGAGTGGTTCACTAAGGTACAAACGCCAACCGGTAATATGATCAAGGGGATAGCGTAACAGCCTGGCCGCATCCTGTTGATTCACTAGCATTTCTGTGCCATCAACTTCACTATTGGCAAAAAATGTTCCCGCAACGGTGAATAAACGCTGGCTAGGAATTCGGCCCATCGGTGTCAACTGGCTGGCACTCGGTACAATAACGCGGATCTGATCACCCCGCTTAACCCCCAGGTTTGCCGCCAGTTTCTCGCCTAAAATGATAAAATAACGTCCAGGTTGTAACTGGCTGCGATCAACATTAACCAGATGTTCTACCAATGGCGAGTATTCGTCATGATTGATGCCCAACATAACACCCACTCCCACATTATGAGAACTCTGGAGTACCACATCCCCCTGCACGATAGCAGTAATACGGTTAATACCCGTTAATCCTGCAAGCTGACTACTCGGATGTTCAGCCGGGTTAATAACGCCTTTTTCCGATGTAATGATAGCCTGTGGCATAAAACCTAAGATGCTACTTTCCAACGAACGTTCAAAACCATTCATCACTGACAAGACGGTAATCAGAGCTGCCACGCCAAGCGTAATCCCGATCGCCGACAGCCATGATACAAAACGGCCGAATTTATCGACCGCTCGCCCGCGCATATAGCGCAACCCGATAAATAATGAGACAGATTGGAACATAACATCCGCCGTATTAAAGAAGTTTATTTAGAAATAATAGATCGATGAAACATGCCATGTTCTATCTCTATGTATGCAATACCGGTTATGAAACTAAAACCTATCTTAGTTGACTTTACTGCTGGCGACATACTACCACCGTTTTACCGGGTTTTGCTTGCCACCCTTTCAGGTTGAACGCTTTTCACACACTTTAACATTGAGAATAGTGAAGAGTGACAGGTAACGGCACAAAGAAGGAAAAAGGCATTCCAAAGGAGAAATCAGCAGAGCTGCAAGCATTACAGGCAAGATTTTTGATTTACGAAGCCGAGATTGCAAATTTAGTCCATTAAGCGCCTCTTCTCTGTCCCAGATGACTAAGGTGGCATAAAATCTGTCACGCAACAGTTGCCAAAGCAAAGTGTTCAGGGATAATGAAGAAAGCAGTATCTTATGGAACCACCGGTATCCTGGTTCTGTGTTTTTTACTTTCTCTCAACCTGCCAGGGTATTCATTGTAAAGCTACTGGGTCAAAAATGTGTTGGGAATGGACTGAATCTTAGAGAACACATCAAACGCTTATGTCAGCAAAATATCGTTATCAACTTCCTGAACGTCGCGGTGATAGCCGCCATCTGGGTCATTTGATGGGTGCGGCTTGTGCCGTTGAATGTGCCGAAATCATTGAACGTCACTCAGGGCCAATACTGCTGGTGACCAAAGATATGCAGAATGCCCTACGATTGCGTGATGAAATTCAACAATTCACCTCCGCGCCAATCAACCTCATGTCAGATTGGGAAACTTTACCTTACGATAGCTTTTCGCCTCACCAAGAAATCATTTCCAATCGCCTGTCCACACTTTATCACTTACCCTTTATGACGAAAGGGGTATTCATTCTCCCCGTTAATACCTTAATGCAACGTGTCTGCCCACACGAGTATCTTAAAGGGCATGCTTTGGTCATGCACAAGGGACAGCATCTTTCACGTGATAAACTGCGGGCAGAATTAGAACAAGCGGGTTATCGCAATGTTGACCAAGTCCTTGAACATGGTGAGTTCGCCACGCGCGGCGCTTTGTTGGATCTTTTCCCGATGGGCAGTGAACAGCCTTATCGCATTGATTTTTTCGATGATGAAATAGACAGCGTGCGCACCTTTGATGTCGATACTCAACGAACATTGGCCGAAGTGGAAAAAATCAATTTATTGCCCGCTCATGAGTTTCCCATTGATCAGGATGCCATTGAGCTCTTTCGCAGCCAGTGGCGTGAACAGTTCGAGGTCCGTCGTGATTCAGAACATATTTATCAGCAAGTCAGTAAAAAGATCCTCCCGGCTGGCATTGAATATTGGCAACCACTGTTCTTTAAACAACCGTTGCCTAGCATTTTTGAATATCTTCCCCAAAATACCTTGCTGATTACCCAACGTTTAGTCAGTGCGACAGAGCGCTTCTGGCAGGATGTGGTACAACGTTTTGAAAGCCGCAAAGTGGATACTATGCGGCCGTTACTCGCACCTGAACAGCTTTGGTTACCTGTTAATCAACTCTTTTCAGAACTGAAAAACTGGCCTCGTATTGAAGTTGATCATGAAACCCTTCCTCAAAAAGCCAAAAATACCAATCTCGCCTATCAACCTCTGCCAGATTTATCGATCGTTGCGCAGCAAAAAATGCCACTGGATAAGTTATCCCGTTTCATCACGCAATTCAGTGGCAAGATTGTGTTTTCAGTCGAAAGTGAGGGACGTCGGGAATCAGTACAAGAATTACTCTCACGCATCAACATCCATCCGAAAACCATCAAACAATTAGCCGATGCCGATAGCCCTGGTCATTATTTGATGGTTGGTGCGGCGGATCAGGGCTTTATTGATGACGACAACCAGCTCGCGTTTATCGGTGAAAGTGACCTGCTTGGCGAACGCGTCAGCCGTCGTCGTCAGGATAATCGGCGCACTATCAATGCCGACACGTTAATTCGCAATCTCGCAGAACTCCGCCACGGTCAACCTGTCGTTCACCTTGAGCATGGCGTTGGACGTTATCAGGGATTGACAACGCTGGAAGCAGGTGGCATCAAAGCAGAATATCTTATCCTGACTTATGCCGGGGACGATAAACTGTATGTCCCCGTCTCTTCCCTGCATCTCATCAGCCGTTATGCCGGGGGAACAGAAGAAAGCGCCCCGCTACACAAGCTCGGTGGAGAAGCATGGAGTAAAGCACGCCAGAAAGCAGCTGAAAAAGTGCGTGATGTTGCTGCCGAACTCTTGGATGTTTACGCACAACGCGCTGTTAAACCCGGTTTTGCATTCAAACGCGATCATGAGCAATACCAACTGTTCTGTCAGAGTTTTCCATTTGATACAACACCTGATCAAGAACAGACGATCAATGCAGTACTTGATGATATGTGCCAACCTATTGCCATGGACAGACTGGTCTGCGGCGATGTCGGGTTTGGAAAAACAGAAGTGGCCATGCGGGCGGCATTTCTGGCCATCAGTAACAATAAGCAAGTTGCCGTTCTTGTGCCAACAACGTTATTGGCGCAGCAGCATTATGATAATTTCCGCGATCGCTTTGCAAACTGGCCTGTACATATTGAAGTCATGTCACGTTTTCGTAGTGCCAAAGAGCAGCAACAGGTCATTGAGCTGGCCGGAGAAGGAAAAGTGGATATCATTATTGGTACTCACAAACTACTGCAAAGTGATTTGCGCTGGAAAGATCTCGGCTTATTGATCGTCGATGAAGAACATCGCTTCGGCGTCCGCCATAAAGAACGAATTAAAGCGATTCGGGCTGATGTCGATGTACTGACACTGACTGCCACCCCGATCCCCCGAACACTCAATATGGCAATGAGTGGTATGCGCGATCTCTCCATTATCGCGACGCCGCCGGCACGCCGTTTGGCGGTCAAAACGTTTGTGCGTGAATATGATAGCCTTGTGGTACGTGAATCCATCCTGCGTGAAATTTTACGTGGTGGTCAGGTTTATTATTTGTATAACGATATTGAAAACATTGAAAAAGCAAAAGCCCGCCTGGAAGAATTGGTTCCCGAGGCCAGGATCGTTGTCGGGCATGGGCAAATGCGTGAGCGTGATTTAGAACGCGTTATGACGGATTTCCATCACCAACGTTTTAATGTGCTGGTTTGTACCACGATTATTGAGACAGGTATTGATATTCCCAGTGCTAATACCATCATTATTGAACGCGCAGATCACTTTGGCTTAGCACAATTGCATCAATTACGTGGCCGTGTCGGGCGATCCCATCATCAGGCTTATGCTTATTTACTGACACCCCATCCAAAAGCCATGACCAGCGATGCACAAAAACGTCTGGAAGCCATTGCATCCCTCGAAGATCTGGGTGCCGGTTTCGCGCTGGCAACTCACGATTTGGAAATTAGGGGAGCGGGTGAATTGCTGGGAGAAGACCAAAGCGGACAAATAGCCAGCATCGGCTTCACTCTCTATATGGAGTTATTGGAAAGCGCTGTCGATGCACTCAAGCAGGGGCGAGAACTTTCGCTTGAAGATCTCACCAACCAACAGACTGAGATAGAATTGCGTATGCCGGTGCTTTTGCCTGATGATTATATTCCCGATGTTAATATGCGTTTGTCTTTCTATAAACGTATCGCAAGTGCTCAGGATAATGCCGAATTGGATGAACTGAAAGTGGAGCTGATTGACCGATTCGGGAGTCTGCCCGATGCAGGGCGTCAATTATTACAATCGGCGTCCATCCGTCTGATGGCTCAACGATTTGGTATCAAACGGATTGAAGCCAATGAAAAAGGGGGATTCATTGAATTTAGCCATCACAATAAAGTCGATCCAAACTATCTGATTAGCTTGTTACAAACGCAACCCAATATTTACCGATTGGATGGGCCATCTAAGTTGAAATTTATTACTGAATTAACCGAACGGACGACCCGTTTATCTTTTATTCAGCAATTATTAGAAAATTTTGATCAACACAAATTTGATTAACCATAAAAGCGATACCTGAGCTAAAGACATTCAGGTTTATCCCCTTAAAATGGAATAGGCCGTCACAGAACATTTTCTACTCAGAAGACAATATTTCGATGACGGCTTAAACAGAATTTGGGTTAACTCTCGTATGACTCCCGATATTGATATGATATGCCAACACGAAATCATCCAAGTATGAAGACAAAACAGCGATGGGGTGATATTACCGTTGCCTGATCAGTGATTCCTATTTCGTAGCGGAATGATACATCCACTCCTCACGCCTTATTCGATAAAGGCAATGTCGCGATAGCGCATCTTTTGGTGTTAATTTAGGATGATCGAAATCTGCACCAATATTACGCATACCAGCCTTAATCATGACCCGTTGCGATGGTTTATTCACCAAAGCCGTAAAGGAATAGATTTCCGCCACCTTCAGCTCTTCAAAAGCGAATTTGAGCGCTCTCTTTGCGCCCTCAGTTGCATACCCCTTTCCCCAGTGGGTAGACAGAAGACGCCACCCAATCTCTATCATTGGGGCATTAGGGATTCCACTTCCCGCATCAACTGCGTTCAACCCAATGAAACCGATAAATTCCTCGCTCTCTTTCAGCTCCACCGCCCATAATCCCCATCCTCTTTCGGCAATGTTATTTTTCAACCTGTTTGCTTGCTCAAAACTCTGTTCAGCAGATAAAAGAAATGGGAAATAACGCATGACTTTTGGATCGGCATTAAGTTTTGCATACACAGGATAGTCTTCATCCCTCCACTGTCGCAGGATCAATCGTTTAGTCTTCAGTATCATTCAATATTGACCTCATTTCAGATAACTATCACATCGGTCCTCATACTACCATACCGCCAGCCGGAGTGATTAAAGCGCGCCCTCTCCCATCTGGACAACGAAAATAAATGACACACAACGTTATAACAATTGATTCGGAGAAAAGATGAGCCAATACGGAATGTGAGAGAATTGTCTTCTTTACTGATAATTCATCTTTCAATGTACGAGTAAGAGAACACATTCATTGTTAACGTTAGCATTTCATTGTTTTTTTATTACCGGCATTGTAGTTATTCATTCTATCTGCGATTCTAATGTGGAACAGCAAAAAAATCACAATAAACACTAACCTTATTGCAATATTTATTGCAAATCAATAAAGCCAACTAATTAAATATATCGTTTAGTGGTTTCTTTAAACATAAATTTAATTTTAAATTCCCAATAAACATCATGTTTTGAAAGGAGTAATATCATGGCTGGACAAATCACAATAGTTCCCTCAAGCGGTAATATCATCAAAGGACAACCATTCAGTGTTATTGTTTCGATAACCAATGAAAAAAATATTCAGAATACGACAAAGATCAATGTTAATTCTCCACCAGGAGTGACGCTAATCAAGGAATTCCCCAGCTCAGTTGTTAAAGGGATATATTCCCAGCAACTGATATTTCAAGCCGATGAAAACGGTGGCGATCAGACAATTAAGTTTACCGCAAATACAACGGGCAACCCCCACACAGAGGGAACCTACCACTCTATCGACAACCCAGACCTAAATCCAGATACTTGCACACTGAGAGGATCAAGCGCTTATTTGTACGACCCAAACGCGGTTACCTTAACTGGCCCTCCACCAAATACTACCACTAACCCTAATCCGTTCGTTTCAGCGTCAATCAATCCGATGCTAAAAAAAGGTGGCCCCATCTCACACTATGATATTCCGCTTCGTACAACGGCCCCACTGAGAATATTCACGGAGGACATGGTTGAGTTTCTTCCTTATGAGATTGATCAGGAAAACTCGTATTATTACTACCTGATACAGAAAACATCTCGCTCTGCGGTGAATCTAAAAATTTATGCCACTCAGGGCATCTCTAATTTCGTTGATCTTGATACAATATTCAATGATGAGACATACAATCAAAAACAAGTCATCTTTATTACATCTATTCTGACTAACGAATCTGACAACCTTCAGCCACCAAACATTGAAGAAACATTTTTGTCTTCTACTTTAACAAGGCCAGATGAAACGAATGACTTTACTTTCATAGTCCCGAGCTACAAGGGAGCCAAAATCGGCGATTTTATCATCGGATTTGTAACAGACGATAAAAAAGACATTTTAAAGAAAGAACTCTTCGTTGGGCGGCTAACAGTTGAAGAAAGCGGATATTATAAATTTAAAGTTGCTTACAGCGACCTGTATCCGGGTGATAACCATATCAGTTATGTTGCGCTTAACCAAACAGGTACGTCGGAAAGATCCAAACTTAATTATATAAACTATGATAACGGTGGTAATAACAGCCCAGACCCCAATGATAAAAACCGGACTCTGGCTGCGCCTGAAGTATATAACCAGTTCGGCCTATTTGTTGGCATATATCAGTCAATAAATATCCACAGTATCGGTACAAAAGGAATTGAGGTCTGGCTGCCAGCGGATCCGAGTGACCCAAATAAGATCACCGTAGGTGACTCAATCACGATTAAAGCCTATATTTCATATTGCGTCGATACAAAATTACCCGTACGTCCTCTGCCGATTGTGGTAGCTGAAAATCACATAGTACAACAGAGTGAAATAGATAATGGTTATTACAAGCACCTCATCACTGCCGATAAACTTCTCGGTTATGACACGGCAAAAGGTGATTTTGAAGGTTCGATTTCAATAGACTATAGCCGTCTTGCACAGAACCAGAAATCACAACTTTTCACTCGAGGATTCGACACCGTTGCCCCTTAATAACTAAATAAATATATGGACACCGACTGAATTCAAGTTGGTGACATATATTTGTTTAGGCGTGGCACTGAAGTACCGGGCCCTTTCATCTCAATTCATGGCCGCTAAAAACCACTCCACTATCGACGCTGTGGTAAATATATCCTACAGTAATAATACTCTAAATAAATTTCCAAAATAACGCTATGCTTTATGTGTTAATTATTCCATGTATAACAATGAACTGACGAAGGCTATGCATGGCATTTATGCATCATTATTTAGTAAGCTCTACTTAGTTATTTAAATAGAAATCAGGTTATTTAAGGGGCGTCTTATGAAGATATACAGACATGCTGTATTTCCAATAACTGTTAGGGTGGCTTTACTGTTCTCAGGGATAACTGTTGATGCAATAGCGGAATCATCATGCGGCTCTTCGAATACGAATACCACCATTTCCGAAAATGAGACAGCCCCCTGTAATCTCTCACAGAGCGAAAATTTGACTATCAATGCATCGATTGATGCCCCTATAGGGCAAGCAAATCAGTTCGATCATTACGGTCTGAAATACAGTGCTGTCAATATCGGCACTAACAATAATCAGGCACAAGTAATTTCCGTTGATAGCATTAAGAATAACGGAGTTTTGCAGGGAAGCGCTGGAGTCACAGTAACTTATAGCGGTTCTGTCGGAAAATTGCTTAATCACGGAACCATAAACGGAACAAGCGGAACCGTATGGGTTTCTGGCCACATGAATATGCTAGATAATTATGGCTCAATTAATTCCAGCGCTGACACTGGCTCATTGAATGCAATACAAATACAACCTGCGAGTGACTCAAATGATAATAGTCAATATGGACGAATAGATACCATCCTAAATCAGAAAGGAGGCGAAATTAATGGGGTATCTTCTATAACTTCAACACTTAAGCTCCTTCATAATTTTGGAACACTGAAATCTCAGAAGAATAATTCCCTCTCTACTTTAGCAACGTTTGTTGTCGACGCTGGCAGTAATGTCGGTATTTTCAATAATGATGGAACAGTGATTGGCCCCAATCACGGCGTTCTGATTCAGAATGGAGGATATCTCGAAAAGCTCTATAATCACTCCGGGAGTAAAGGGGTTACAGCTGAGCAGGACGCCATTCAGGTCACTGGGAAAGGCATGGCTCTATTGGATGCTAATCCCCACATCAGGTCGTCCAAAATCAAACAAATTACCAATGCGTCCTTGCTATATGGAAAGCGAAATGGAATTTATATCGACGATAAAGGTGTTGTCGATACCATCACGAATCAAGATAGTGGCGAAATAAAAGGGGATAAATTTGCTATAGATAATGCTGGCACCATTTCCGATGGTATTTACAATTCCGGTTCGATCACTGGCAAGGTAGCGCTTGGAAGCGCCAAACTTTTTATGTCTGGCCCAAAAGCTATTCTGGATGGCGATGTAACTGGAATAAAAGATTCCATTGTTACCATCGATGGCAATGGAACGAAAACAAAAAATTATACCCATCATATGAGCATTGAGGCTGTAACGCTGTTATCGGGAAGCGAATTTTATCTTGGCGATGGCGGACGTATTTCCAGTGATATTACAAATAATGATGGAACTCTTTATTTCAACCAAAGTGATAAAACAGCTTATAACCATATCATTAGCGGAACAGGGAATGTTCACCAGACCGGTATTGGCACAACTATTTTAACAGGAAAAAATACCTATACCGGTGAAACAAATATTGAATCAGGCACTTTACAGCTTGGCAATAATGGGACGACGGGAAGCATTAATAATCAGTCTAAAGTCACGATTGGCAATAACGGAATACTGGCTTTTTCCCGCACTATTCCAACAATTTTCGATAACGAGATTGATGGAAATGGTTCTGTTTACCATCGGGGAACTGGCGATTTGATTCTGACCAATAATATAAAAACCGGTAAACCCATCACCGTGACAACAGGCAAACTGCAATTTGGTGATGGGGCTAAAATTGGCAAACTCTCTCTCGCAGGTATCGACAATAATGGGGCAGTCATTGTTGCCGGTAAAAAAGACAGTGTGGTGACGCTGGATGGTGAAATAAGCGGAACCGGATCGCTGGAAGTTAAGGGAGGAACAGCAACCTTAACCAGTAATAACACTTACTCTGGTAAAACCACAATAGATAAAGATGCCACATTACAACTCGGTAACGGCGGTAAAAGCGGAAATCTTGCCAAAGGCGGTATTTTAAACAATGGCATACTGGCCTTTAATCTCAGTGGCCTAAATACTTTTGAGAGTGCGATTTCCGGTAATGGCCTGATTGAGAAGACAGAAACGGGCACAACAACGCTAAGCGCAGATTCCTCCGCGTTTACAGGAACAACGAATGTTGAAGGCGGCATGTTTTCCATTAATGGAAAACTTGGCGACAAAACGTCGAAGCTCACTGTAAAAAAAGGGGGTGCGGTGAGTGGCACCGGCACTATTGGGGGCACAACAACGATTAAAGCTGGCGGTCATCTTGCGGGGACAGGTCAACAAGGCGATATCCTGACATTTGACAATGACTTGATCCTTGAGCCGGATGCTAACGTAGATATCTCCCTTGGATCGGAGGAAGCATCCGGGTTATTTACGGTTCATGGCGATCTGACGCTGGCAGGTACACTGAATGTTAAGGAACTGGGCGGTTTCGCCGCAGGTGAATACGATATCTTCAATTATGACCGCAAGTTAAATAATAATGGGATGACGATAACGGGTGACAATTCCGGTTCACTCTCTCTCGATACACATCACCCGAATCAAGTCCATCTCACTAACACGGGGGGACTAACCCTGAACTGGTGGGCCGGAGGTGATGGTCTCTGGCAGGTGGATGGTGATCAGAACTGGACATCGAAATCAGGGGTCATGAAATCCAGTTGGCGCAATACTGACCAATTCCCTATCTTCTCTAAAAAAGCCGGTACGGTACGGGTCAATAACAGCGGGGGGGCTGTCACGGTCAACGGGATGCAATTCAGAACCGATGGGTATGTGATTACCGGTGAACCGCTGACATTAGCCACTGACAGTACGGGAAGCGCCAAAATCCGTGTGGGTGCAGGTAATAAATCCTCAGCGGGTATGCTTGCCACCATTAAATCTCCCCTGATAGGGACAGCAATGCTTGAAAAAGGGGATGAGGGTACGTTGATTTTAGCCGCTAAGAATGGATACACCGGCGGTACAAAAGTGACTCGCGGTACGCTCCAGATTGGGAATAGCGGCACTGAAGGCGATATTATCGGCGATGTTGAAATTGGTCGTAACGGTTCCCTCGCCTTTTACCGTTCAAATGACATGGCATTTGCTGGCAAGATCACCGGTGAGGGCAATCTGGTTAAAAAGGGTAAAAACAAACTCACCCTCACTGGCGTAAATACTTATACAGGAACAACAGCCGTACAGCAGGGGACGCTTTACCAAGGTACAGCAGGTGCTTTCAGTGCGGCGTCTTCGTTCACCAACGAGAAAGGAAGTACGCTGCATTTAGGTGGGTTTAATACCACGTTTTCCGCGTTAAATAACAGCGGCACGGTGATATTTGGCAGAGATGATAACGCGGTCGGGCGGACATTGACTGTCACGGGTGACTATACCGGCAACCACGGTACGATCAGTTTATCGACGGTATTTGCAGGGGATAATTCCACTACTGACAAACTGGTAGTGAAAGGCAACGCATCCGGCACAACACAGCTTGAGATTAAAAATACCGGTGGAAAAGGGGCGCTCACAAAAGAAGGTATCAAGGTTGTGGAAGTAAAAGGCACATCGAATGCCTCATTCAATTTGGCCGGTGACTATCACCATCAGGGCGATCCCGTTATTGTCATAGGTGCTTATGCTTACCGTCTTGATAAAAATGGCAAGGATTGGTATCTGATTTCGTCGCTGAAAAATTCAAAACCAACTCAACCACATCATCCTCCGGCGCAGCTCTACCATGCTGGTGTGAGTCTTTACGAGGCTTATGGCAGTATTTTGCAGACATTAAATAAGCCTACCTCTTTACATGACCGAATTGCCGGACATGAGAGCCGTTTGAGTGACGTGGCGGGCTTAAACACGACCATTGCCAACAAGCACGAAGCAAATCACCTAAGCCCGTTACCTACTGGGGTATGGGGACAAATCATCGGCTCTTATGGCAAGCTGTCACCCCGTGTAACCACCTCTGGTGCGGACAATATTACCTATAAGATGGGACGCGCCCAAGTCGGTATCGATAACCTTCTTTATGAAAATACTCAGGGCGCAGTCGTTGGCGGTGTTTTCCTGCAATATTCGAATATTGATGCGGATGTCAGCTCTGAGCATGGTAAGGGGAATATTCGTGCCAATGGTTACGCGGTGGGGGGAACCGGTACGTGGTATGGCAACAATGGATTTTATCTGGATGGCCTAGCCCAGCTCAGCTATTTTGATAATGACCTCTACTCAAAAACGGCTAATCAGCATCTGGGGGAAAACAAATCTGCACTTGGGTACACATTAAGTCTGGAATCAGGGCATCGGATTGATTTAACCCCGTCATGGTCACTCACTCCACAAGCACAGCTCACTTATTCTTCCATCAATATGAGGAATTTTGAGGATAAATTTGGCAGCCAAATTAATTTTGACCGAAGTCAGAATATGACATTGCGCGTTGGTACGACAGTAGACTACCGGCAAAAGTGGCGCGATGCGCAGAGTAAGAAAGGAAAAGTCTCGAATCTCTACGGTCTTTTCAACCTTAGTCAAGAATTGCTGGGACAAAGTGATTCCACGGATGTGGCGGATGTTTCCTTTCATGGCAGGAATGAGCGTTTCTGGGGAGAAATCGGTGCAGGCGGCTCCTATAGCTGGAATGAAGGTAAATACCTTGTCTATAGCCAGGCGTCAGCAAATACCAATCTGAATAATTTTGCAGACAGCTACGAGCTGAAGGCCAAACTCGGCATAAAAGTAATGTGGTGATTAAATTAGTGCCACTGCAACTAACAGAAAACCGTGGGAATAATCCCGTATAATCCCACGGTAATAATTTCCATAGTACCTGATTGCAAAATAGGGCGTTTATCCTTCGTGAGACCATGCTACCAAACAAACAAAAAAGTCGTTGTAATCGATTGAACCACCAAAATCCTCAAAAGCCGCACAATAAGTTCTCCCTAGTATCGGAGTCCCCGAACTGGGTTGTATCGAACCTTCACTCCAACTGTTATCAAGATGACTACTTTCAGGACAATCAACAATGCATACAAGTTTTCCATCTTTTCCCATGTATTGAAATGATTTACCATCATATTTATTTATCTCGCTATCTCCATCATCTGGTTTTGTCCAGTCGGCATAAATTTCGTTTGTATCTTCATCGTATATTTTCACTGTATAACCATAGCCTGCTTCTGTCATAAAAAAATACGAAATATACCACCCACTTTTTACATCAATAAATTTAAGTGTTTTCGTTGCCATTATTAATATCTCCTTAATTTTATCACATGATATATTTTATGCTTCCGACATGATTATTCGCTGTAACCTTTATAATACAATGCCCTCCCACTTTACCTTTCAGGTTTATTTTGAACTGCCCATATTCATCTGTAGTCATTGATTGTCTCGTTTCGGGGTCTGAAGCAATTTCTAACACACTCTTTATGTTTATAGCCTGCTCTATTTTATAAGAGATGGCTGTGTTTTTAATTTGTTCAGATGTCTTTTTGTCATGTATCTGGATTGTAAGTATTACATATTCGTCACCGATTACCTGATATCCGGTTATTGTTAGTGTTGCTTCAATAGGTTGTAGTGGAGAATCTGACTTTTTAATTATGACATGGGTACTTTCAGATTTAGATTTATTCCCTACCAGGTCAGTGATGGTATAGTAAATATCATAACTTCCGAGAGGAATAACAGAAAAAGGGATGGTTATTTGATACGTTGGATTCTCGATATTTTCATCTGTGATAAAAAACGGTATTGATAATATATGTGGAGTCAGATAAACAATGATTTGATATCCAAGACGAACTTTTTCAGGCCTTTCTATTATGATGACCAGTTCATCTTGAGCTAGTTCTGATTCATCAATAATACCATTGTGGCTTTGTGGTAAAACAAGAGGAACAAGGATGGCGTTCAATATTGTGTTCTTTATAGGCATACTATCACCTTTTACAAGCAATTACCTGTATGGAGGTGACTGCCAAAAAGCAGTGGCTATGAGCAGTCACCTATTCTGGTTAGAATGCTACTCTGCCGAGTCTCCTTCCCCTGGTACTACTGTGCCAAAGCTCCTGGTGAAAAGTTTCGATTTCTGGTTCTGGGCAAGACGACTGTAGTCTATCGTGAGTACTGCGACATCATAACCATCTGCTGCGTCATACCCCATCAGTTTATCGGGCGGAATGGTAGCCTTATAATAGCCATTTGTTATTTCTGCCGATTTCACAGACTGATTTTCAACCACCGCAATCGGTAAAGGACGTGCTTTTTCGGGGTGGATATCGACATAGTGTGAGATATAGGCTGTAATAGTGATTTTGTCACCTGCGGCTATTGTTGTATCCGGTTTAGTCGAATCGGATAACAGTCTCACCTCAAGCCCTTTTGTACCGATACTGTAGATATTGATTGGCTTATGTTTGCTAATAAATTGATTGAATTGGTCATATACTTCTGGAGCAACCAAAGTCCGATGTCCATCAAAGGAACTTGGACCGTTCATGCCACCGTTATCATAGTTTATATAATTAAGCTTGGATCTTGCTGGCATACCTGTTTGGTCAAGCGTAACAAAACTAAGATGATTATCCCCCGAATACAGGTCGCTGTAAGCGGCTTTAAATTTATAATATCCGTCTTCTTCACCTGTTATCCGCCCAACGAAGAGTTCTGTCTTAAAAATGTCTTCTTTATCGTCCGTCGTAAACCCGATGATAAAATTGCCGATTTTGGCCCCCTCGTAGCTCGAAATTAGGATCGTAAACTCATCCGCTTGATCTGGCCTTGTTAAAGTAGAAGATGAAAACGTTTCTTCAATGCTTGGTGGCTCCAAGCTATCAGATACATCTGTCGGAATAGTCGTCATAAATATGGTTTGTTTTTGATTGTACTCTTCATCATTGAAGATCGTATCAAGCTCAACAAACTCATGGACATTCTGCGTAGCGTATATTTTTAGGTTCACCGCAGAGCGAGATGTTTTTTGTATCAGGTAGTAATAATACGAGTTTTCCTGATCAATCTCATAAGGAAGAAACTCAACCATGTCCTCCGTGAATATTCTCAATGGGGCCGTTGTACGAAGCGGAATATCATAGTTTGAGATTGCCCCCCCTCCCTTTTTTAACATCGGGTTAATTGATGCTGAAACAAATGGGTTAGTTGTTGGGGGTTGACCCGTTAATGTAACAGACTTAGGATCATACAAATAAGCTGCTGCACCTCTCAGTGCGCAAGTATCAGGATTCAGATCTGGATTATCGATAGGGTTATAGGTTACATCCGTATGTGCTTTGCTCGGTGAGTTTGAGGTAAACGTGATTTTGTGAGCATTGCTACTTTCGTCAGCTTGGAATATCAGTTGCTGGAAAAATACTTGCTTATGAACTTGGCCGGGGAATTTCTTTATTAGTGTTATACCCGGTGGGAGAGTAGCATTGACCTCCACAGTACTCTGAATACTACCTTCACCAGATATCGAAACAACCACACTGAAAGGTTGTCCTTTGATAATAGTTCCATTATTAGCAGAAACTGCTGTCATACTAGCCATTATATTATCCTTTCAAATTATAAAGTTTATTCTTAACTGAAAACCACATTCTGCGTGATTAACAGCAAATTTTCCTCTGCTCCGAAAACAATAGGAATGACGATATTTATATTTAGAAATATTTATATTTAGAAATTATTTTACAGAAAAAATAACACTAGTTCTTTGGATAACTATTTTTATTGAGATTTAAATTCAGACTACATTTAAATAAATAAATGTCAATACAGATGAAATAAAAATATTGTTACATTTAATCCCATTAAATACTATCTAGGAAAAAGATATCTCTCTTAGAGATAATTACAACCAAATTTAAATAACATATTTACGTACTTTAAAAGTATTATTTTTTAAAATTATAAACTAAACAACCATCTACTTCAGTAGGTGATATGATGGACACCCCTTTTTCAGATGCAAACAGTGCTATCTTTTCTCCGATACACTGAATTTCAGGAGAACATCTCATGAAAACGATCAAAATGGTTGGAATTGACCTCGCCAAAAATGTATTTCAAATCTGTGTCTGAATGGAAGACAGTTATGTCGCCTCGAACTGAAAAATCGCACGACATAAATTGCTTGATGTCGTGCATCATTTCCCTTCGGAAACCGTCGTTGCTATGGAAGGTCTGTGCGACCTCCTATTACTGGGACAGGACATTACAGGCAATGGGATATGTCGTCAGGCTTGTTCCTACCCAGCATGTGAAGCTTTCAGTCATCATTAAAAAACGATCTGGCTATCTGCGTAACAGTCTGCCTGATATCGGTTTCCAATAGATTCGGGAGTTAGCATACCGCCGAAATTAAACCTTACTTCTTACCTTTTAACGACAAATAAATTATAGGTAACATTCTTATCTCCCTTGATATGATTTCCGGTAGTTCGCCCAAGTATACAACACTATTTCTTCACAAAAAGACCCTTGTTCATCCAGTTCACAAATGAGTGCGACATCTTCGTAAGCCGTCTGTCTTAACGTTACCTGCTTTGGTGATCTGACCCCATGAAAGTTGGAAAGTTTTTTGGCAGTTTTTGCAATAATAACGAGGAAATCCAGCTTTGTCCGTTCCGTGTTTACGTACAGGTTCAGTTTGGCTACAATGCCGACAAATAACTACTATCGTCACCGTCATTTTGACATTCCGCGAATAAAAAACATAAAATTATCAGATGAACGCTTTAGCGTCATGACCCAAAATCCCGTAAATTCAAGCCAGCTTTTAGGTTTGAAGGAATAGATCATTGTTGTGAATATGACTTCAAAATTAATTGGCCTTTCTCGTTTAAAGGAATAATCTCATCAGGTTTATACCCTATCCTGATTTTTCCTGGTTTCCTGCCAATTACATAATTGACGTCATAGGCAACAATGCGGGGTTTCTTAACGTTAAATTCTATGCAATTGTTTAAAGCTGAATGGGTTAAAGCCGGATATTCTCTCTGGGCTTTCAAATAATCGAAAAGAGTAAAAATACGATAGCCATATTCAATTGAATGATGTCCTGAGATATCTTTTACTGTAGCAGGGATAGGAAATAGCGCGATATGACAATAGGATTGACGAACCACAACCGTTGATCTGATTGGGCTCGAAGATAATACGTATGCAACAGTGGCGCGGGGAGACTGAAAATAAAACGTTGCGACTATCCCAACGATAGCAACCGCCATGATAGAACCAATCACGTACAATTTTTTATTTTGCTTAACCACATAGCACCTTGATATATTCATCATTTCCCATCCAATCTGATTGGATAAATATTCACAACCATGTAAATAAAAACAAAAAAATGCCAAATTCACTCTTTAAGAAAATTCCTATCCCTTTATGCTGAAAAATTAATAAGCAAAAATACAGCCACCATTGGCAGTGATAATATATGGGTAAGATTTCTAATCTATCGGATTCTACAGATAATGGGAAATTTTGACACTACAATTATCTACCTTAATTTCATCTTATTACAACGATTAACCCTATCTGCTGATCAATTATCGATTGATGACAACAGCATGTGTCACCCAATTCATTGCAAGTATTTCATATAACATATCAATATAATCAAAACCAATTATTTATAATAGCGGATATAACAACGATAAGTTATTTCATAGAAAATCGGTAATTAATACAAAAAACGAATCTATTGTAATAAATATCGTCGATAAGTTCAGATAAGCATTATTATAATACGTGTAACCGTTAATATTGTAGAGAAAAAATGGCTCATCATAATCATGATGTTAAGACAAGCCATTTTTTCCTGGATATTTTTTATCCAGTTAGTGCAATTTCAGCCGTGGTCGAATGACGCGGTTAATTCCCCCAACCAACATCATCAAGCCTGTTTTAATATATCCATGCAAAGCAACCTGATGCATACGATACAAAGAGATATAAACGATGCGAGCAATGCGGCCTTCAACCATCATTGAACCACGCATCAAATTCCCCATCAGGCTACCAACAGTACTGAACTTGGAGAGTGAAACTAATGAACCATGATCCTTGTAAACGTACTCTTTCAATGGTTTGTCACTCAACATTGCCAAAATATTATCGTAACAACGGCTGGCCATCTGATGAGCCGATTGGGCACGAGGAGGAACAAAACCACCCTCTTTTTTCGGACATGATGCACAATCCCCAATGGCAAAAATACGATCATCCAACGTGGTTTGCAAAGTCGGTTTCACCACTAACTGATTGATACGGTTTGTTTCCAACCCACCAATATCTTTCATAAAAGCAGGCGCTTTAATTCCCGCCGCCCAAACCATCAGAGATGCTTTGATCTGCTCGCCATCTTTTGTATTCAACCCATGTTCATCAGCACTGATTACCATCGTCTGGGTTAAGACCCTAACCCCCAGTTTAGTCAGTTCCTGATGCGCCGCACTGGAAATACGTGTCGGCAGGGCTGGCAGGATACGCTCTCCCGCTTCAACCAAGGTCACATTCAAGGCATCTGAATTCAGGCCTTCAAAACCATAACTGTTAAATTGCTTAACCGCATTATACAGTTCAGCGGAAAGTTCTACACCAGTAGCACCACCACCAACAATCGCAATGTTCACTTTTTCTTCCGCACATTGATTGGCAGAATATTTCAGGAACAGGTTTAACATTTCATTATGGAAACGATGTGCCTGCTGTGGATTATCAAGGAAAATACAATTTTCCTTCACACCCGCCGTACCGAAATCATTAGACTGGCTACCCAGTGCCATCACAAGAATATCGTAAGCCAACTCACGCTCTGGAACCAATAAATCATTGCTTTCATCACGAATTTCAGCCAGCGTGATTTTCTTCTCTTCACGCTTGATATCTGTGAGTGTACCTAGCTGGAAATTGAAATAATGGTTGCTTGCATGAGCCAAATAACTCAGTGCATCAACACCATCATCAAGAGAACCCGTTGCGACTTCATGCAATAATGGTTTCCATAAGTGACTGTTATTACGATCCACCAAAGTAATTTCGGCTTTTTCCTTGCGCCCTAATTTATGTCCCAAACGCGTTGCCAGCTCTAAACCACCAGCTCCCCCACCAATGATGACAATTCTTGTCTTTGGCGTTGTCATGACTACCCCACTGAAAAATACAACTAATGTTATGTAAGGCATTGAACTCATTTCTCTGAGTAAAAAACCTTAAATAACACCAGGCTAAACAAATTTCATACTGAAAATATCTCCAGAATATCATGGCAGGTCTGTTGGTCATACCAAAAATAGCCTCAATTAAATCCTTTTGATTAATTAGACATCAATCACAAAAATTACGTGATAATTTTCAGTTAATTAGATATAAATCTAATTTATCGGTAATGACTATTTACAGTGTTAACATTATGTGAATATACATGATGAGCGAGATCAAACCCGTAAAAAATACCGGAAGTGAAATATTGGAAAGGGATAGGGAAACAAAGATAGCACCAACTACAACGATCCTATCCCTGTTTGATTAATGTGAACCTATATCATTCTATGGTTATCCACAGCTTAACCATTTTTCGCACAAATGATGCAATGCTTGATTCGCTGTCCGCCAACGTTCCGTGTTCTGCAATTCTTCCAAACTCAATCGGTTGCCTTGATGATATAACCGTTTGACTTTCGGTGAGTCAATCATAGGAAGATTATCCAACACACTGACTGCCCCCGTCCGATTGTTACATACTAGAATCATGTCACAACCAGCATCCAATGATGCCTTGGCACGTTCAGCATAACTGCCCATCACTGCCGCACCTTCCATAGACAGATCATCGGAAAAAATGACGCCTTCAAACCCCAATTTTTCACGCAGTACAGACTTTAGCCAATAGGGTGAGCCACTTGCAGGGCGATGATCTATCTGAGGATAAATCACATGAGCAGGCATAATGGCATCCAGCAGCTTACGTTGAATGAAATCGCGAAAGATCACCATATCATGACAGCTAATGGCATCCATTGAGCGGTCATCTCTTGGTGTTTCTTTATGGGAATCGGCGGTTACCGCCCCATGGCCCGGAAAATGTTTCCCCGTCGATCTCATGCCCGCAGAATGCATACCCTTAATAAATTTTTCCGCCATAGCCATGGCAGGCTCAGGCTCTTCGTGAAATGAGCGTTCACCAATTGCGGTACACTTATGCCCTAAATCCAATACGGGCGCAAAACTGATATCAATATCCATTGCGATCATTTCTGATGCCATCAACCAGCCAGATTCTTCTGCCAGATGGGCTCCCATCAGCAGGTCATGTATATAAGCAAAAGATTGTGCCGCAGGTAAACGCGTGAAGCCCTCGTGAAAACGCTGAACACGTCCTCCCTCTTGATCAACCGCAATCACCAAACGATGGTGGGAAGCTGCGCGGATCTGGCGAACTAATTCACGTAATTGCTTTGTATCGTGAAAATTGCGGGTAAATAAAATTAAACCGCCCACTAACGGATGCTGTAGAATTTCACGTTCTTCGCTATCCAATTCATAGCCAACAACATCTAACATTACTGGCCCCATAGCATTCCTCACTTCTCTTTAATTGGTTGCCATCTGTGATTCATTATCGTTAATCGAGAATTTGTTCCACCAACGCACAACGCCAGTTTCATTCACGATGACAGTTTAAACGCCCGGCGCAAAGGCTGCGCCAGCAATAAAAATTGGGGTTCTTTTGTTTGCTGCCAGCGCACTTCATACCACATCAACATCATATAGTTGACCCAAGGTTGCCATCGCTGAATTTGTTGCTGCAATAATGGGATATCGGAATAACCGGATGATTGGGTACAATAATAATCTAAAAAAGTCTGTTGCTGCGTTTTATTCCATTGATTTCCCTGAAACAGAACAGCCAATGAAAAGCCAATATCGACATCCGCAGCATATTCCCAATCAATCAATTTTAACCCTTCTTCGGTCATGAGCAGATTATCAGGATGCACATCCATATGCGCTGGCGCCATCTTTAAAGTGGCCGGCATTTTCGTTGCCATAAAAAATTTGTGTAAGCGCAACCAACGAGGGGATAACCGTTTTCTGTCAAGCTGCTGCCAGTGGCGTGCAATTTGTTTTTTTAATTGAAGCGGGTAGCCCAACAGAGAATGGCGATGAAGCATAGCCAGTATTTGAGCCAATGCCTGCTGCAAAACCGGTTGGCCCAATGTATCAGCGTCTGTCTGGGTGCCCGTGAACCACTCAAGCAATAGCCAGGTTTCGTGCATAGCCACAACTTGAGGTGCAATGCCAATGGCAGATAACCGCTGCAAGATCCGATTTTCTCGCTGCCGATCCACGCCAAGCATTTCACTGTATGACGATTGGGTACGCCCAACCATCTGATGCACACTATCCCTATGGCGCGTCGTAATACAGTAGCTTCCCTGTGTCAGACCCGTTAATGGCCTAATTTCCCAGTATTCTGCGGGAATATCAGGCCATAACTGACACAATATGCTTAATAAGACATTGTTGTTAGTTAACGTCACCACGACCAGACCAAAGGATTTCGCCCGTTTTAACCAACATTAACTGCATCTCTAAATTACGCTGATCATGATGATTAGAAACAAAGGAATAAAGAACGTAGTCGGCATTTAAATAACGCGCCAACCCAACAGACTTGCTGCGTAACCCCAGGCTATCTTCCGATGATAATCCCAGTGCCCGTCGGGCGGCATTGATCTGGGATTTCGGTACAACCTGAAAAACCTGTTTACTGCTGATTGCATCCGTAATCGCATCGGTCGCTTTCAGAGTTTGCAATAAGCCATTCGTGTTGTTCTTGACCGAATCAACAAGCAATCGTTTTCCCGCTTCCAAACCATTCGCATTGACCATCTGCTCAACCAATGGCTGAACAATACTATCCCATTGAATAGATTTAATTTTAGGTGGTTGAGGAACCTTTTCTGATGGCTCTGCCGGCGGCTCCGATTTTTTCTCTGGCTCCGTCGGTGTAACAGGAGCAGGTTGCTGTGTTACCGGCATAACACAACTTGCCAGTAACATGGCTGATAACATAACAAAGAGAATGCTTTTCATTAACTGACTCCAGTTACATCGCTATCTTGTACCGATACTCATCAATTAGGTTTGATTATAATGCCAATAGCGGTCCCAATGGACGCCCACCCACCAGGTGCATATGAATATGGAAGACTTCCTGCCCTGAATGACGGTTACAATTCATGATCAACCGGTAACCATCTTCTTCAATACCTTCTTCTTTTGCTATTTTCGCCGCAACTGTAAATAGACGTCCCAACGCAATTTCATGATCCGCAGTCACATCATTAACTGTCGGGATCAGCACATTAGGTATGATCAAAATATGTGTTGGTGCTTGAGGGGAAATATCGCGGAATGCGGTGACCAAATCATCCTGATAAATAATATCCGCCGGAATTTCACGGCGAATGATTTTACTGAAAATAGTTTCTTCTGCCATCTTGCTTCTCCTTTTTATCCTAAAAGATTAACAATGATTAACGATAGAGATTGGATTCCGATGTTAACCCTAATCCCGTATACTGGTACTTACAATAGACAATGTGAATAGCTATCTTAATTTTCTTTAAGATCGATATGAAATAATTCACAGAAATTTCGCGTTGTCACTGCGGCTAATTCATCAATACTAACACCTTTCAACGTTGCCATATATTCAGCAACATCACGTACATAAGCCGGTTGATTCTGCTTGCCGCGATGAGGAACCGGTGCCAGATAAGGTGAATCAGTTTCGACCAGAATGCGATCAAGTGGAACAAACCTTGCGGCTTCACGGATCTGCTCAGCATTACGGAACGTAACAATGCCCGAAAAAGAGATATAAAAACCTAAATCCAGCAAGGCCTTAGCGGTTTCTTTATCCTCCGTGAAACAGTGCAGCACACCACCACATTCTTGTACTTTTTCTTCCCGTAATATCATCAAGGTATCGTCCCTTGCTTCACGGGTATGGACAATCACGGGCTTATTGAATTCACGGCCAATACGGATATGCTCACGGAATGACGTTCTCTGCAGTTCAGCATTTTCTTTCTGATAGTAATAATCCAGCCCCGTTTCCCCTAGAGCGACAACATCTTCATCTGCCGCCAGCTGGGCAAGCGCGGCGAAATCGTAACCTTCATCCAAATTCAATGGATGAATACCACAGGAATAGGCGACGTTTTCTCGTTTCCCTATCAAGTCCTTCATTTGACGGAAACCCGGCAACGTCGTTGCCACTGCCAACATGTATTTCACATCCCGCTCTGCGGCTTTCGCCACAACATCATCGACACTTTTGTGTAACGTTTCATAATCAAGGCAATCGAGATGACAATGCGAATCAACTAAAAACATAATATGCTCGTATCTAAGTAAGTGACTGTGCAGGACAAAACTGTCTTTCCCAATTGAGTAATTGTTCCGTCAGCAACAATTCCCGATTGACGCCCATGACAGAAAATAATTGGTGACGGCAGTGTACCCAATCATCAACTGCATGTAAGAGCGTTTCAGCACATTGAGAAGAGGCAAGGTAATGAATCAAAACCTGCTGATCTTGGTTAACGCAGTAATCTGCTGCCTGCCACTGCCATTTCACAGCATCGGATAATAAGCTAATCAGCCAATGCAGTGATTGCTGGACATCATCACGATTTAACAAGGGTAAAAGTGACAGGGTATCACATTTATGCAACGCTTGTTCAATCGCCTGGCAAAGCGAATTTCTTTGTTGCCATTTTTCAGTCTGAAGTAGCTTCTGCGCCGCTAATGGCGCGCCCTGAGAAAGCTTAAGTGCGGTTTGTACCTCCAGCGAAGAGCACGCCGGAAGCTGATTTTGCAACCAATGAAGCCCTATTGAAGTTGCCGGTACTGGCACAAAATAGTAAAAACAACGGCTACGCAATGTTGCCAGCAAATTGACAGGACTCTGGCATTGCAAGAGAAAATAGGTGTTCTTAAGAGGTTCTTCTAATGTTTTCAACAAAGCGTTAGACGCCGCCTCTGTCAGAGATTCTGCAGAGGGTATCCAAACAATCTTCGCTCCGCCTTGCTGAGAATATTCATAGAGCTTCTCATTGAGCTGACGCACCGCATCCACGCCAATGATATTTTTTCCCTTTTCAGCCGTCAGGACATGCCAGTCAGAGTGGGTTTCCGCCAACATTAAATGGCAGCCGTGGCATTTGCCACAGCTTTTAATCCCCTGTTTATTCTGGCACATTAACCAGCGACTCAAACCATACGACAGTGCATCCGCCCCCATTCCTGCATACGCATGCAGCAAAATAGTATGATGCCCACGTCCCTGTTGATGGAATTCAACTAACTGACGATAGGCGTGATTGAGCCACGGATACCAATTCATGCCACTGTTTCCTGTTCTTTTAACCAATGAAGTAAGGTGCTACGAATGTTATCCTGCACGTTTTCCAGCGGCTGAGTGGCATCAATGGTTTTGATACTGCTATCTTTTGCCACAAGTTCAAGATACCTTGTACGGGTTCGGTCAAAGAAGTCTAAGGATTCTTTTTCTATACGATCCAATTCTCCCCTCTCACGAGCCCGCTGTAACCCCACTTCTGGCGGCAAATCAAGATAAAGGGTTAAGTCTGGCTGGAAATCACCTAATGCAGCTTCGCGTAATGATGCCAGCAAATGCTGATCAATGCCTCTGCCTCCTCCCTGATAGGCCTGGGAAGAGAGATCATGGCGATCACCAATAACCCAAGTTCCCCGAGATAAAGCCGGTTTGATAATATTTTCTACCAATTGAACTCTGGCAGCATATAACATCAATACTTCGGCTTTATCCGTCAGCACTTCGCCCTCAATGCCTTGTTTAATCAGCCTACGTAGTTTTTCCGCTAATGGCGTTCCCCCCGGTTCGCGGGTCAGGGTTAAATCAGAAAGACCATACTGCTTCAAAGTTTCAACCACAGTTTGGATTGCGGTTGTTTTCCCCGCACCCTCAAGCCCTTCAATTACAATAAATTTGCTGTTCATTTACTCTGCTTTAACCTTTGGCGATAAAGACTGACCGCCTTATTATGTTCTACTAAATTCGTCGTGAATGTATGGCCACCATCACCATTTGCGACAAAATATAAGTACTTTGTGACAGCAGGATGTGCTGCTGCTTTAATTGAAGCCAAACCCGGCATAGCAATGGGCGTTGGTGGCAATCCATCAATCATATAGGTATTGTATGGTGTCAGGGTATGGAGGTTACTGCGAAAAATCGTCCCTGTATATTTATCTCCCAATCCATAAATCACCGTTGGATCAGTTTGTAATCTCATTTTTAACCGGAGACGATTCACGAATACCGAAGCGACTTTCGTGCGTTCAGATTCAATGGCGGTCTCTTTCTCAATGATAGAAGCCATGATCAACATTTCATAGGCATTCTTATAGGGCAAATCCTTTTCTCTGTTTTCCCATTCCTGGTCTACAACCGTTTTCATTTTGTTATAAGCGCGCTTGAGTAATTCCACATCACTCGTACCGGCTGTATATAGATAAGTATCGGGATAAAACCACCCTTCCAGCGGCTCTCCCTCGTTCATCCCTAAAGCCTGACGTAATTCTTGAGGCGTTTTACTCTCCATGTCATGCTTTAAATGCGGTGCGTTCTGCACTATTTTTGACCAATCAGAAAGACGACTGCCTTCGACAAAACGAATGGAAAACTGCGTTTCTTTACCACTGGCAAACAGTTGCAAGACCGATTTTAAAGACATCCCTTTTTGTAAACGGTAAGTGCCCGCCTTAAATTTTGCCAACTCCGGCTTCCATCGGAATAACCACGGCAACAATTGATTATCTTCAATAAGCTTATGCTGGATCAGTAAAGCCTCCAGACCAGCGCGGCCGCTTCCCGCCGGCACCGTGAAGATAACCTCTTGATTGAGTTTAATATCTTGATCTGCGAAATTTTCTATCTTCTTTATGAAAGATAAAAAGACGATCAGTGCGATTAAAATCATTAATCCGGGCAGAATGAAAATGCGCTTTTTTAGTTTCATTCGGTCACCACTTCTATTCATACGTCAATGTTGTGCTTCACTCATGAAGACTCAACCGCTAGGCGATTAAGCATCCAGGTAATAAATATTCGTGCAACTCTCTTGATTGGTATTTCCACACAAGTTGATTTTTATGTGCTTGAATTCGATTTACCGGGATCACCGGCAATAAAGAATTACAGATAATCACTTCATCTGCATGTGCCAAAGCTTCCGGATAACGCATGACACATGATAAGTGATAATCACTTTCGGCCAATAATTCGATGATCCTTTGCCTCATGACACCCTCAACACCACTTTGGTTTAGCGCTGGCGTATAAACCTTTTTCCCTTTTCGCCAGAAAATATTAGCCGTACAGCATTCAACTAACCGCCCATCACTATCAAGTACCAATGCTTCATCTGCCTTGGATTGTTCAATAAACTGTTTAATCAGAACTTGTTCCAAACGGTTTAAGTGTTTAATACCCGCCAAATAAGGATTAATGCCCACTGAAATGGGACTAAGAACCAATGAAATACCGGCTTGACGCTGAGTAATATAGTGTTCTGGATATGGACTTAAAGACAGGATCTGGGTCGGCCCTGTCGTGTCGGCAATACCATAACCACGGCCGCCAGTGCCCCTGGAGAGAATCACTTTCAAAACACCACGCTCACAGCCTCTTGCAGCCTGTTTGATATGGGATTCAAGCTGAGACCAATCCGGTGCGGGCATAAACAATTTTTCAACACCTTTCTGTAACCGTTTTATGTGCGAAGGCAGCAAGGCTGGTAACTCTTGTTCAACTCTGATGGTCGTAAAACAGCCATCACCAAATTGTACCGCACGATCATTAACAGGTAAGTAATCGCACTGATTACCATTAATCCAATACGTCATCTTAATTTCTTATTTTTGATAAAAAGCATGAATATCTCAGCCAGTGAGGCGCGTTATCATAGTATAGGTGTCTTTGCAGTGCAAAAAACCATATAAAAACAATTCACCGAAAACGAATCCTCCTAAAATCACCCTCATAAAAACAGGTATAAAAAAAGCCTCAACATGTGTTGAGGCTTCTGATAAAGACACGGTGATTTTAGATCTTACGGAAAATCAATGACCCGTTGGTGCCACCGAAGCCGAAAGAGTTGCACAACGCATACTCCATTCCTTCAACTTTACGCGCTTTACCCGGAACTAAATCCAAATGACAGTTCTCATCTTGATTCTCCAGGTTAATCGTTGGAGGAACGATCTGATCACGCAGAGAAAGAATCGTGAAAATGGATTCAACCGCTCCCGCAGCACCCAATAAATGGCCGGTCATGGATTTAGTTGAACTCACTAATACTTTAGTATTCTGACCAAAAACAGACTCAATCGCATTCGCTTCTGCCAAATCACCAGCAGGTGTTGACGTGCCATGAGCGTTGATATAACCCACCTGTTCTGGTGAAATTCCCGCATCATTCAAAGCATTCTGCATTGCTAAAGCAGCACCCGCACCGTCTTCAGGCGGTGATGTCATATGGTAAGCATCGCTACTCATGCCAAAACCAATAATTTCAGCATAGATTTTTGCACCACGTCTTTTCGCGTGTTCATATTCTTCAAGAACGACAATTCCTGCACCATCGCCCAGAACAAAACCATCACGCGCTTTATCCCAAGGACGGCTTGCACCTTGAGGATCGTCATTACGGGTTGACAATGAACGCGCAGCGCCAAATCCGGCGACACCAAGATCTGTACTTGCTTTTTCTGCACCACCTGCCAGCATAATGTCGGCATCATTATAAGCAATGATGCGCGCTGCATGGCCAATATTATGTACGCCAGAAGTACAGGCAGTCGCAATGGAAATGCTCGGGCCACGCAAACCGTACATAATACTCAAATGACCTGCCACCATATTGATGATGGTTGAAGGTACAAAGAATGGGCTAACCCTACGAGGACCTACCGATAACAGTGTACTGTGACTTTCTTCAATCAGGCCCAAGCCACCAATACCAGAACCAATAGCAGCACCAAAGCGGCTAGCATTGGCTTCTGTTACTTCGATTCCTGCATCTTCAATCGCTTGTTTGCCCGCAGCAATACCATATTGAATGAAAAGATCCATTTTTCGTGCTTCTTTGCGCGAAATATTGAACTCTTCATGATTAAAATTCTTCACCACGCCTGCAAACTTGGTTGCATGGTTAGCGGTGTCAAAATGTTCGATAAGGCCGATACCACTCTGTCCGGCACAAACAGCATTCCAAGAAGATTCTACTGTATTGCCGACAGGAGATAACATGCCTAGTCCGGTCACGACTACTCGACGCTTAGACACGGTTATCCTCCAGGGAGGGAAAAAATTTAGGACGAAAAACATAGGCGGTCGAACGACCGCCTAGGTATGTGTGCTTATTTACCTGCGTTTTCAACGTAGTCAATAGCAGCCTGAACTGTAGTGATTTTTTCAGCTTCTTCGTCTGGGATCTCGATATCGAACTCTTCTTCCAGAGCCATTACCAGTTCAACTGTGTCAAGAGAATCAGCGCCCAAGTCATCAACAAATGAAGCTGTGTTCACAACTTCTTCCTCTTTAACACCCAGTTGTTCAACGATGATTTTCTTAACGCGTTCGTCGATAGTGCTCATACTATTTAATTTCCTATCAAAACTCGCTTTTGCGATGGTTTTCGTAGTTTATAAAATACAGGAAAAGATGCAACCAAATCCCGGCTGGTCGAACCACAATCTGTTTTTTTTGTATAAAAAATACATCAAAAACAAAGTGTTCGCTCATTTTTAGACCATGTACATGCCACCATTGACATGCAATGTTTCACCCGTGATGTAAGCGGCCTCGTCAGAAGCAAGAAACGCTACAGCACTGGCAATTTCTTTTGCATCACCAAGACGATTAGCAGGAATTGCAGCAGAAATACCCGCACGTTGTTCGTCTGTCAACGCTCTGGTCATATCGGTTTCAATAAAACCAGGTGCAACAACGTTGACGGTGATGCCACGAGAAGCGACTTCACGAGCCAGTGATTTACTAAAACCAATCACTCCTGCTTTCGCTGCCGTGTAATTCGCCTGTCCCGCATTTCCCATCGTTCCAACGACAGAGCCAATGGAAATAATACGTCCATAACGTTTTTTCATCATAGCTCGCATTACTGCTTTTGACAGACGAAAAATCGAAGAAAGATTCGTGTCAATAATATCTTGCCACTCATCATCTTTCATGCGCATCAACAAGTTATCACGAGTGATGCCTGCATTATTCACTAAAATGTCTATTTCACCAAATTCAGCACGAATATTCGAGAGTGTATTCTCAATGGATTCTGAATTTGTGACATTCAGTACAAAACCTTTTCCTTTGTTACCAAGAAAAACACTGATTGCTTCAGCACCCTTCTCGCTGGTTGCAGTGCCAACAACACATGCACCACGTTCAGCTAATAACTCTGCTATTGCGCGACCTATACCACGGCTAGCGCCCGTGACCAATGCAATTTTTCCATCAAAGCTCATGTTTTCCTCAGTCATTTATTCAGAGCAACTGTGAGTGATGATACATCATTTACTGCTACAGCACTTAAAGTATCAACAATACGTTTCGTTAACCCAGTAAGCACTTTACCTGGCCCGATTTCCAACAATTGTTGGATGCCTTGCTCTGCAATATATTCAACAGATTCTGTCCAGCGTACAGGATTATACAACTGACGAACCAAAGCGTCTCGAATCGCGTCAGCAGATGTTGCGACTTTGACATCAACATTATTCACTACGGGGAATCGAGGCGTGCTAAACACAACGTCTTGCAGTGCAGCCGCCAATCGCTCAGCCGCAGGCTTCATCAGCGCGCAATGTGAAGGCACACTGACAGATAACGGTAACGCTCGTTTGGCGCCCGCGGCTTTACATGCAGCGCCAGCCCGTTCTACTGCCTCTTTTTCACCCGCGATAACAACTTGCCCCGGTGAATTAAAATTAACCGGTGAAACGACTTGACCCTGTGCTGATTCTTCACATGCCTTTACAATAGAGTCATTATCTAAACCGATAATGGCATACATTGCGCCTTGCCCTTCGGGTACGGCTTCCTGCATCAGTTTTCCACGCAATTCAACCAGTTTAATGGCTTGCTGGAACTCAATCACACCAGCACAGACCAGCGCAGAATATTCACCAAGACTATGACCCGCCATGATGGAAGGCGCTTTACCCTCTTTTTCCTGCCATACTCGCCAAACTGCGACGGAAGCTGCCAACAACGCCGGTTGGGTTTTCCAGGTTTTGTTCAGTTCTTCTGTTGGGCCGTGTTGAACTAATGCCCATAAATCATATCCCAAAACCGCAGAAGCCTCTGCGAACGTCTGTTCAACCTGTGGAAATTCTGCGGCTAAATCTGCCAACATACCCAGAGATTGAGAACCCTGACCGGGAAACACCATTGCAAAATCAGACATGTCTATTTTCCTGTTGAATTAAAAACGTACTAGCGCTGAGCCCCAGGTAAAGCCACCGCCGAATGCTTCAAGTAAAATCAGTTGGCCGCGTTGGATTCTCCCATCACGTACCGCTTCATCGAATGCTGTCGGAACAGATGCTGCCGAGGTATTGCCATGACGATCCAAAGTAACGACCACTTTATCCATGGTCATATCTAATTTTTTGGCTGTTGCCGAAATAATACGTAAGTTCGCCTGATGAGGCACCAACCAATCAAGCTGAGAATGGACTAAATTGTTGGCCTCTAATGTTTCATCAACAATATTCGCTAATTCACGAACAGCCACTTTAAAGACTTCATTACCCGCCATCGTCACATAGTCGGGCGTATCACATTTCACCCGGCTTTGATGAGGTAATGACAGTAAATCACCATATCGACCATCGGCATGAAGATGTGTGGATAGGATACCGGCTTCTTCTGACGCTCCGACGACCATTGCCCCTGCAGCATCGCCAAAAAGAATAACGGTACTGCGATCTTGCGGATCAACAACCCGTGAAATAATGTCAGAACCGATAACCAATGCATGTTTAGCCGCACCAGTTTTAATAAATTTATCGACCACGCTCAATGCGTAAGTAAAGCCAGCACATGCCGCGGCAACATCAAACGCCGCAATACCCGGAATCCCCAACAACTGCTGAATTTGACACGCCGCACTTGGAAAAGCATGTGTTGAACTTGTTGTTGCGACAACGATTAAGTCAATGTCTGTCTTATCGATACCGGCCATTTCAATGGCCTTTTCAGCCGCTTTGAACCCCAGAATTGCAACATTTTCATCTTCAGCAGCAATACGACGTTCGCGAATGCCTGTCCGCGTGACAATCCACTCGTCAGACGTGTCGACCATTTTTTCTAAATCTGCGTTAGTACGCACCTGAGCAGGTAAATAACTGCCCGTACCTAAGATTTTTGTATACATTTATGCTTATTCACTCTTGGGTAACACTGCATCCAGTCGGGCAGCAATTCTGTCAGGAACCTGCTTTTCTATCGCCTGAATGGCTTGATTAATCGCAGCCTTAAAAGCATGTTCGTTGGCAGCACCGTGACTTTTGATGACAATGCCGCGTAAACCTAATAACGTTGCTCCGTTATACTGGTCAGGATTAAGATGGCCAAATTGTTTGCTTACCTGTTTTAGCAACCATTTCTTAACTATTTTCATCTTGAATAATTTCATCAGCCAAGATGATTTTTTCTGCTGACTACCCGGTGACTTCACCAGCGATAAAATCACTCTGATTGCACCTTCCATCGTCTTCAGCGTAACATTACCTGCGAAGCCGTCACAGACGAGTACATCTGTTTTTCCTGTCAGTAACTCATTTCCTTCCACATACCCAATGTAGTTAATTGCAGGGGCATTGCGCAAGGTTATAGCAGCTTCGCGGATATTATCCAGCCCTTTGGATTCTTCTTCCCCGATATTGAGTAATGCCACGCGTGGATTATCCACACCAACAATATACTCCGCCATCACGGCTCCCATAATCGCAAACTCAACTAACATACGGCTATTACAATTAATATTGGCGCCTAAATCCAATACGATCGTTTTCCGCTGTTTGAGATTAGGTATCACGGTCATTAATGCAGGTCGTTCAATCCCTTCAATGGATTTCAACATGACTTTTGCTAACCCCATCAAAACGCCCGTATTTCCCGCACTGACACAGGCTTGTGCTTCTCCCGACTTCACTAAATTGAGTGCTATACGCATTGATGTACCGTGACTAGAACGAATCGCTTGGGATGGCCTTGCATCGTTAGAAACGACATGTTCGGCAGGGACAACGTGTAAACGACTGAGCAGCTCGGCATTTTGATTTGCAAGCAACGGGGAGATGGTTTCGGGGTTACCGACCAACAATAGTTTCAGTTGCGGATTAGATGCCAGTGCCTGCAATGCAGCAGGCACCGTAACGCGAGGACCAAAGTCCCCGCCCATAGCATCTAACGCTAAGGTTAGATTAGCCAAGATATCAACTTGCTAATGATTAGCTGAAATTACTTGTTGATTACCTTGCGGCCACGGTAGTAGCCATCAGCAGTCACGTGATGACGCAGGTGAGTTTCACCAGAAGTTTTGTCTACAGAGACAAGTGTTGCAGTCAGTGCGTCATGAGAACGACGCATACCACGCTTAGAACGAGTTGGTTTATTCTGTTGTACGGCCATTGACCTTACTCCTTAAGTACTTTTCTTTAAACTGGCTAATACGGCAAATGGATTTGGTTTTTCTGCTTCAGGAGGCAGTACACCAAACACCATGTCCGTGTCGGACACTTCACAGTGTTCAGAATCATGAACCGGAACTACCGGCAGGGATAGAATTATTTCATCTTCAATCATTGCCAGCAAATCTATTTCGCCAAATTCATTAACCTCTATTGGCTCATACTCTTCCGGTAATGCCTCAGCCCGCTCATCATTGACGACCGGGCTAAAACAATATGTTGTGTGAACATGATGACTGAAATTACTGCCACAACGCTGACAGGCAAGTGTGACATTCACATCGGAATGTCCTTTTACAACTGCCAAACGCTGATTATCAATTTCAAATGATAATGAGGTATCTACATCACTATCCACACTGACCACAGCGTTTGCAATACGAGAAACTTGCGCAGCGGAATAACTACCATGGTAGTCTAATCTTTTCTGAGCTGCTCGAAGTGCATCAATGGTCAGGGGTAATTTTAGCTTCTGCATAAGGCGCGCATATTATCTTTGTAATGAGATATAGTCAAAGAAAAAGGCCACACATCTGCACCTTTCCGCCAAACATTCGCTTATTAAGCGGCACTTAGTTTAGAATGTCTACGAATATTTCTCTACGTATTTTATGGAAAAATGATGCTTCCGATTGTTTTATCATCAACTTCGGTATATCGCCGACTGTTATTAGAAAAATTAGGGTTAGCGTTTACCTGTGCCGCCCCCAATATTGATGAAAGCCCTCTGGAAAATGAAAAGCCGGAACAATTGGTCATGCGGCTATCACAGGAAAAAGCCCGGGCATTGCAGGCAAACTACCCTTGCCACCTGATTATCGCATCAGATCAAGTCTGTGTTTTAGGTGATGAAATAACAGGCAAGCCACATAATTTTGACAATGCTTTGTTACAATTAAAAAAAGCCAGTGGAAAATGTGTCACTTTTTATACTGGCATTACCTTACTCAATAGCAAAACAGAGATTGTTGATACACGTTGTGAACGATTTTATGTCTATTTCAGACATCTTACCGAGACAGAAATCATCCATTATTTAAACAAAGAAAAGCCCTTCAATTGCGCGGGTAGTTTCAAGAGTGAAGGTTTAGGCATTACATTATTTGAAAAGCTTAGTGGCAAAGATCCGAATACACTCATCGGGTTACCCCTAATAACGCTGACAGAAATGTTGATCCGTCAGGGGATAAATCCACTGACGGCATGTTCTTAATGGGGCTTATTTCGCAAGATTTTTAAACAATTTCGCAAATTATCATCCATTGGGGCTTCGAAACGCAGCGTTTCCTCTGTGGATGGGTGGGTAAATTTCAATGAACTGGCGTGCAAAAACAGTCGGTTAAGCCCGGTTTCAACCAGCTGTGCATCAAATACCCGATCCCCATAACGATCATCGAACGCAATGGGATGACCAGCATGTAGGGTATGCACGCGGATTTGATGAGTTCGCCCGGTCACCGGGCTGGCCCGTACCAATGTGGCAAATGCATATCGTTCTTCAACTTTGAAACGTGTTTCCGATGGCTTGCCTTCTTTACTGACTTTAACCACCCTTTCCCCGCTTTGCAGGATATTTTTCAGTAAAGGCGCTTCAACGACTTTACAATGAGATTGCCACTGCCCACGCACGAGTGCCAGATAGTCTTTCTGCATCTGTTTCAGACGTAATTGCTCATGCAATGCCCGCAATGCAGAACGCTTTTTCGCAATTAACAAAATACCCGATGTATCGCGATCGAGCCGGTGTACCAATTCAAGGAAACGGGCTTCAGGCCGCAAAGCGCGTAGCCCCTCTATCACACCAAAACTCAGGCCACTGCCGCCATGCACCGCCGTCCCTGAAGGTTTGTTAATCACTAAAATATGGTCATCTTCATACAAAATACATCCCGCTAACGCGGCCACTTTATCTAACTTGGCTGATACCGGTGTTTCTTGCTTTTCTGCTACTCGGATGGGCGGGATCCTGATGACATCACCGGCTGTCAATTTATATTCAGGTTTGATTCTCCCTTTGTTGACTCGAACTTCACCTTTACGCAAGATCCGATAGATCATGCTCTTAGGGACACCTTTTAAACGCGCCAGCAAAAAATTATCAATTCGCTGACCCGCTTCATCGTCATCAATCGTGACAAATTGTACAATCTGATTATTTGTTTTCATGGGCAAGATTCTAATAATCCAACAAACAGAGCGCTACTCATTTTTAAATATGCCTAAATAACATCCATTCTTTACGTCCATTCATTGATGAATTCAACGCAAAGGTTAACAACTTATCATCGTTTCCTATTAAAAAACCTTCAAAGCGATAAAGTCACCTTGCTATCACCCCAATAGCAATGGAATAATGCTTTCTGGCCACAGTTTACTAAACTATGAGTGGCAAGATTGAAATTGTTTGTTATCTGTTTGAACGAACAAAAACGCAGCAAATGCATAAGACGTCGTGTTTAATCAAACAATTTATGGGCGGCGAGCAGCAGCGTACGGGATTGGGTAAAATCTGTCTCTATTTATTATAGTACCCAATAAAGCGTACTGTATTTAAATGAAATTCAGACTCATCGACAAATAGGCGCCTCTATACAAACGATAGCCGTGAGGCTGACGGATTTGTAAAAGACACGAGGCCATCGATATCCGGTCGTGCGCTTTTTTTACTCGTCGCTCTATATTAAATCAATGTAAAAAATAATGAGTAAGTTAGAATGAAAAGAATGTTAATCAACGCAACCCAACAGGAAGAGTTGCGTGTTGCCCTTGTTGATGGGCAACGTCTTTATGATTTGGATATTGAAGGTCCAGGACACGAACAAAAAAAGGCCAATATATATAAAGGTAAAATTACACGAATTGAACCTAGCCTAGAAGCCGCTTTTGTTGATTATGGTGCGGAACGTCATGGCTTCCTACCCATTAAAGAAATTGCTCGCGAATATTTTCCAAGTAATTATCATTCCCACGGTCGTCCTAACATTAAGGATATCCTTAAAGAAGGTCAGGAAGTCATCGTTCAAGTTGATAAAGAGGAACGCGGCAACAAAGGTGCAGCCTTAACAACGTTTATCAGTTTGGCAGGTAGCTATCTGGTTCTGATGCCAAATAACCCAAGAGCAGGCGGAATTTCTCGCCGCATTGAGGGAGATGATCGCATCGAATTAAAGGAAGCCCTTTCTTCCCTTGAAGTTCCTGAAGGTATGGGGTTGATTGTTCGTACTGCCGGTGTAGGCAAATCAGCTGAATCCTTACAAGGCGATTTAAACTTCCGTCTGAAACATTGGGAAGCAATCAAAAAAGTGGCAGACAGCCACCCCTCCCCATTCCTGATCCATCAGGAAAGCAATGTTATCGTACGCGCATTCCGTGATTATCTGCGTCCCGATATTGGGGAAATTTTAATTGATAATCCTAAAATTTTAGACCTGGCACGTCAGCACATCACCGCTCTGGGGCGTCCTGATTTTGCCAGCAAAATTAAACTGTATAACGGCGAAGTTCCTCTGTTTAGCCATTATCAAATCGAATCTCAAATCGAATCCGCCTTCCAGCGTGAAGTTCGTTTGCCTTCCGGTGGTTCCGTCGTCATCGATACAACGGAAGCGTTAACCGCGATTGATATCAACTCATCCCGTTCAACCCGTGGTGGTGATATTGAAGAAACCGCCTTTAACACCAACCTGGAGGCCGCAGATGAAATTGCCCGTCAATTGCGTCTACGTGATCTGGGTGGTCTTATTGTTATCGATTTTATTGACATGACGCCGGTGCGCCATCAACGTGAAGTGGAAAACCGGTTGCGTGATGCTGTACGTCAGGATCGTGCCCGTATTCAAATTGGCCGGATATCCCGTTTTGGCCTACTCGAAATGTCACGTCAGCGTTTAAGCCCATCTCTTGGCGAATCCAGTCACCATGTTTGTCCCCGTTGTAGCGGCACCGGCACCATCCGAGATAACGAATCACTGTCTCTCTCTATTCTGCGCTTAATCGAAGAAGAAGCACTGAAAGAAAACACCCATCAGATTCACGCCATTGTTCCTACGCAGATTGCTTCCTATTTACTGAATGAAAAACGCAAAGCAGTCAGTGAGATTGAGCATCGTCAAGGCGGTGTTGGTGTGGTCATTGTTCCAAACGATCAAATGGAAACGCCACACTTCTCTGTGTTACGTGTGCGTAAAGGCGAAGAAATTTCAACGCTGAGTTATAACCTGCCAAAACTGTATGAAGTAGAGATGGCAACGGTTCAGGATGATGGTCAGCATGAACGCAAACGTCCAGAACAACCCGCTATTTCAACGTTTGAGCTATCTACAGAAGCAACAGCATCTGCCTCGGAAACAGCAATAGCCAAAACAAAAGAGAAAAAAGCCGCGGTTAATAATCAGAAACAAACTGAAAAACCAGGTTTATTCAGCCGTTTCTTCAGCGCCTTGAAAAAAATGTTCAGTAGTGAGGAAGAAACACAACCTCAAGAAAAGAACAAAAAATCGTCTGGCAATGAGAACCGTCGTTATCCAGAACGTCGCGGCCCACGCCGTCAAAATCAGCGTCGTGAACGTAACGAAAATGAAACACGCAATAACCGTGAGCGTGAGGAACAACGCAAGGGTCGTCATAGCCAGCAGAAAAATCCTGTTCAAGATAACACGGTGATCGATAATGAAGCGCGTGAAGCACAGCAACAACAACGCCGTGAACAACGCGTTGAGCGTCAACGTCGTCGCCAGGAAGAAAAACGTCAGCAACAACTGGAAGCGAAAACTCAGCAAACGGAAAATCAACCCAATATCGTCGAAGAAGTGGTTGAAGAACGTCAACCTGTCATGCCTCGTCGTCAGCGCCGCCAGCTTGAGCAGAAAATCCGTATCACTGACGCAGTGAAGCCAGAAACCACCGTTGCAACCCTACCTGCCGCACTACCTGAATTGGTATCAGAAAGCAGTCACAAAGAAACAAACGTGTCCGTGGCCGCTGTCATTGAGACGAAGATTGAAGCAACTCGTCAATCTGAAATACCACAAGATACGGTTGCACCGGATGTTACTTCACACGCTACTGCGCCACAGAACAATGAGCAGCAAGACACCACGATGCCTCGTCGTTCCCGCCGTTCTCCACGCCATCTTCGGGTCAGCGGTCAGCGTCGTCGTCGCTATCGTGATGAACGCAACCTGACTCAATCTCCAGTCCCTTTGGAAATGGCTGTCGTATCACCGGAATTAGCGTCGGGCAAAGTGTGGGTTCGCTATCCAGTTACCCCCGTGACCGTGACAGAATCAGAAACGCAGGCACCTGTGGATGTCATGAACAAGGCAGTTGAAGAAAAAACCGCCCCTGTACACCAGGAACAAGTCGTTCTGGAGCCATCAATCGCAGAGGCGACAGCACCTCATATTGAGTTGGTAGAGCAACAAGACGCTACCACCAATCATGATCTTGCTAAAACTGATGACGTTTCCAGCGTGGTATCAGTAGAGCCAGCATTAGCACCGTCTCAGGTTGCGGTATCGGAGAGCGTGCCATCTATCAACCATGAGAGAAAACAACAATCAGAAGTTTTAGAAGTTTTAAGTGATACAGAGTCACATAGCCTGGTTTCGTGTAATGCTAAAGAGACACCGCTTACAGCAGAACCCATTACTGTGACGCCGATTGTTGAACCGGAATATCATGAAGAACAACCTACTGTCAGCACAGAAATACGTGCTAAGGCAGAAGACGCTAAAACGGAAGAGACAAAAGTGGTTAAGTCTTCGATTATCCTGGAAAAATATCGTCACGCTTATTCCCCAATGACAAAGGCTCCCGCACCCGATCTGGCGTCGGAATCTGTTGTTATCACCGAATGGCTACGTCCTGACTATCCGTTCAAAGGCAAAGGGGGTGCCGGTGGTCATTCTGCAACAAGCGTTGCGATTTCAGCTATGTTTAAACCGCAGTCACACGAATGATGACAGACTGTAATTGATTGAAAACCCAAATGGCTCCCAATATAGGGAGCCATTTTTTACTCTGCTATCACAAAAAACGAATAAATTTCATGTTATTCACTCACCAATTCCAATTAAACTGAGTCGGTTATCATTGAAGATAATTAATTTTATGGAGAACCCCCAACGATGAAACCTTGGTTGATTTTTGGTGCCGGAAAAGGCGTAGGACGCCATTTAGTGACTATTGCGCTAAAGCAAAACCGTCCTGTCACCGCGTTGATCCGCCATACACAACAAGCGATAGAACTCAGCGAATTAGGCGTTAACGTAATACGAGGGGATGCCTGTGATAAAAAAAGCATAGAAAAAGCGGTTACCCTGGCGGGAGAAAATCCCATCGTTTTCTCGACCATTGGCGGAGGCGATGCGGATCACCACGGGAACATGGCCATTATTGATGCATTGGAACAAGCTCAAATTTCTCGCCTGTTATTAGTGACATCCATTGGGTGTGGGGAAAGTTGGAAGACATTGTCCGCACGCGCCAAATCCTTATTTGGCCAATCTGTCAGACATAAATCGTTGGCTGAAAGTTACCTGCAAACCAGCACCCTGGATTTTACCATCGTCCGCCCCGGAGGTCTGACCGATCAGCCTGGCACCGGACATTGCAAACGTTATCAAGAAGAAATTCATGGCATGGTAAGCCGAGAAGATGTGGCAAAGCAATTGGCACAGATGGCTGAAGATGAACAAACCTACGACCAAATTTATGCCCTAGTTGATCCAGCACTAAAACCTCACTGGCGCTGAATTGACTTTTTATTGAAGTAACAAGAACAACCACGCCCTAATGGCGTGGTTAATTGCCGGCTCAAATTGAGATAATACTCTTTCTCAAGCAAGATCCTTGTTGAACAAACAAGACTTACTTAACACCGCCATCCATTGCTTTAAGTTTTTTAGATAACTCACGACGCTCTTTGGAAAGCTCAGCATTTTTGATGATATATTCATCAACGCGCTCTTCATAATCACTGCGCATATGAGCAATAATTCCTTGAATATCTTCAATTGACATGCCTGGTTTTATGTAATCAGTCAGGTTATCAAGCAGAAGTACACGTTTTTGGTTATCCCGAATTTTTTTCTCATTGTCTACGATTTCGCGCTGTAACTTGTTCTTACGACGAAACATACGCACAAACTCCAGTACATTGTGGAATGTTGGTTTATTTGTGTTATCCATTGTTTATCCCTTTTTAATCAGATCGATAATGTCTTATACTCACTACACAATACAATTTCAGGCAATGCATAGACAAGTTAGTTTCGACAATTTATTGATAAGCTACCTGCAGGATATCTCTCTTCATCAAAAATCCCACTCATTTTTGCCTCAAGTGAGCAAAACCCCCTATCACCACTGTAGATTTGTATCGCCACTTGCCACCTAGTCCCTAAAACTCAAGGGCGATGTTGTAAACAATCTTCATCTGGGTCATGCCCCATAACTATTTGAGGAGCATTACGTTCTAAGCGCTCAGCTTATTTCCAGTTGATACCAAATTGTTTCATCGGAGTTCCACTTCTACCATTCGCAAAAAGCTCAGAAATGATTTGTTCGGCCATTTTCTTCTAGTTGCTGCTGGAGTATGACATAACATCCCCTGGATGTGATTGCGGTGGCAAATATGAAAAAGGCCGCATTAAGCAGCCTTATGTACTATTTAATAAACTTTAAGTCATCTTTCCTGTACCGCTTTTGTTCCTGATAAAAATTTTCATGAGAACCAAAATTTAACAGGTATAGCTCTATCTTTTCTTCAACCCAATGATACCCAAGCAATGTTAGTTGGTTATTTAACTGAAATTTGTGAACACGAAGAAAATTTAAATCTCCTTTCTTCTGCTCGCCAATTTCTGGGTTGTCAATGATTCTCTCTATCTCATCTTCCACCACTGCAAGAAGATTTTCAGGTAATTTAGATAACGCTTTAGAGAAACGTCTTGTTTCATAAACATCAATCTTGGGACTTTTTTGTCCTTCTGACATAACGCGACACCTTACCATTCCCGACTTCGCTTTTCGCCAGTAAGACATCAAGGATAAAGGCGTACGGCAAATCCGGGTTATCTTCGGCGATGCGACCTATTTTTGCCCAATGTTCGATCTGCTTTGGTACACTTCTACTTGAAGCCTCAGCGTGAATTTTTACATCATTCACGAAATCATCATCTAAACGGATACTAATAGCCATCTGCGTACCTCTCAGGTATTTGTATTACATGCGGTGTAGACGCATACGCTTGTGGAAGCGCACTTATAACATGCGCCATTTTGTCTAAAAATGCAATCTTTTGTTGCAAAACTGCCTTTATCGGCCAGCACCGCTTTATCTGGATCTGGAGTGCTATCGATTTTCGGGTAAAATGCTTTCATTTCAATACCCATTAAATCACTGGCAGTTATACAGGAGGCAGAAATTGACGAGTATTTGCTCGCCTTTATTTTCATCTCAAAAGTCCTTAGTTTGGGGTTAAGCTAATGCCCGTAACTTCTCGTCGGCTAATTAATTAGCCGTAATCCCCCCTTTTGGGAACACTCGCACACTAAGTCCGCCGATATCGGTTATTTCAGGTTTGCCCTGATATGGTTTACCATGTATGGAACGTAATTTTGTGTCACCAAAAGCCATACTGTTTTGTACTCAAAATAAAAATTAACTTGTACTCACTCTGTACTTAACATCGCATGGACAAAACTAGACAGTAAAAGACATAAATAAACACTCAGTGCAAAAATCAATCAGAATTGATCGATAAACCAATTAAAATCAAAAAAATAAATACCAATAACTGACGGGGAAAAACTTTGTCTACCGATAACAAACAACAATCATTCTATTTTCATGACTATGAAACTTTTGGTAAACATCCGGCCCTGGATCGTCCCGCACAGTTTGCAGGCGTTCGTACCGACAGTAATTTCAATATCATTGAAGAACCTTTGGTGGTGTATTGTGCTCCTGCTGACGATTATCTGCCCGATCCTGAAGCCGTCATGATCACGGGCATTACCCCTCAATTGGCATTGAAAAAAGGGGTCAATGAAGCGGAATTCGCCCGGCAAATCCACGACGCATTCAGCAAACCCAACACATGTATTATTGGGTATAATAATATTCGTTTTGATGATGAGGTCAGCCGTCATCTCTTCTATCGTAATTTTTACGATCCTTATGCTTATAGCTGGCAAAAAGGCAACTCCCGATGGGATTTGCTCGATGTATTACGGGCTTGTTATGCCCTGCGTCCAGAAGGCATTATCTGGCCTGAAAATGAGGATGGATTGCCCAGTTTCAAACTGGAACATCTGACAAAAGCCAACGGTGTTGAGCATACTCACGCGCATGATGCGATGTCCGATGTTCATGCAACTATCGCCATGGCAAAATTGGTGAAAAAAGCTCAGCCTAAGCTGTTTGATTACTTTTTCCAATTAAGAAATAAACAAAAAGTCAGCAACCAAATTGATATCCCACAAATGAAACCGCTGGTTCATGTCTCGGGCATGTTTGGCACACTGCGCAGCAATATTAGTCTGATTGCCCCATTAGCCTGGCATCCTACTAACCGTAATGCGGTTATCACCTGTGATCTGGCTGGTGATATCTCACCACTTATGGAACTCAGCGTAAACGAATTACGCGAACGTCTGTATACTCGGCGGGATGAGTTACTGCCAGAGCAAAGCCCGGTGCCAATTAAACTGGTTCAGATTAATAAATGTCCAATCGTTGCACCAGAGAATACCTTACGGCCACAAGACGCTGAACGAGTGGGACTTGATCGCAAAAAATGTGCGCAAAATTTGGCTATTTTGCGCAATCACCCACAAATCAGAGAAAAGATCGTTGAGTTATTTTCTCAGCAAGAAGAGTTTCCAGAATCTGATAATGTCGATACTAAACTATATAGCGGATTTTTCAGTACTGCCGACAAAGCGGCAATGGACATTATCAGGGAAACTCTGCCCCAACATCTGCCTGCTTTGGATTTAACATTTCAGGATACACGCATTAAGTCACTATTATTTCGCTATCGTGCAAGAAATTATCCAGCAACACTGGATGATGAGGAGCAACAACGCTGGCTGCGTCATCGTCAGGATACGTTAACACAGGAAAATATCAGTCAATACCTTACAACGATCAACAAGCTTTTTGTTGAATACCAGTCTGATGAAGGAAAATGCCGCCAGTTAAAAGCCCTGCTTGATTATGCCATTCAAATCGCTGGATAGAACTTGCTGACAAGCACTATATCCAATAGATTTCGGGTGTTATCCTCCGAGCGATAACAGAACGAAGTAGTGTAAAAGAAAAAGACAAACCCGCATGTTTTGTCTTTTTCTCCTTTTAAATGGTCATAAACGCAAGTTAATCAGATTGATGCCCTGTCACCTGACACTCACATTCTCCCCCCCAATTTTTCAGCTTGGAGGTTTTACCGATCCCCGGATTTAACGTATTCGTCGGATCGGTCTGTTGATAAAAACGCTTAAGTTGTGGTTTAGCGTTGTACAAGTGACCAACATTGTGTTCGGCCGGATACTCCGCTCCCCGCTGATTTAAAATCGCCAGCATTTTTGCTTTCAATGCATGCACATCCGTACCTTTTTTAACAATATAGTCCTGATGGAATACATGACACATAAAATGCCCGTAATATAACCGATGAACCAACGCATCATTGATTTCGGCCGGCAAAGTTTCAAACCATTCACGATCATTACGGCGCAGCGCGATATCCAATGCCAAAATATCCTCAACTTCATTACGATGAACAGCCTGATAACGGATCGCGGCGCCTGCGGCAGCAAAACGATGTAAGAACGCCTTTCCTCCTTCTTCTGGAGTACAAACAAAATACTCGCCATCAGCCTGTTTAAAGTAACTTTCCAGCCATTCACTCGCCTCCTTTATCCCTTCACCTGACATTTTCAACATTAAGTGATGTTCAAAGCGATTTCGATATTCTTTCAGACGAGGCGGTAAATGAGAGGGCAATAAGCGACTTAATCCCTGTATAACATGATCTGTCAGGTACGATGGTAAAAATGGGATTTTGCTTAATATCGCATCCAACCGCCCTTTCAGAGTGAAAAACATCGGCATTTTATCTGTACCGAGTTTATCAATCATCACAAAGGTATCTTTTCCATATCTTTCTGCAATATCAAATATATCGCGATGCATGTATTCCCCGGCAACCGGCAAATGCTGAAAATTCGATAAAATATGACGTCGCAATTCGGTCAACACATCAGGTTGGTCAGTGCCGATATAAAAAACCTGTGAAGATGACTCTGCCGGAAAGGTATCAAGGCGAACAGCAAAAACAACTAGTTTACCGGCACAACCTGAAGCTTCGAATAATCGGTGTTCATCAGCATTAAACCGGGACGGGGTATCTGCATCAACATCCCGGACTCGTTGTGAATACTCATGATCAGAAGCAACGTTATTGCTCTGTTGAATATCTTCAATGCGATAACGTTGCTCCTCCAAACAGACCAACATATCTTCAGCTTGCTCTCCGAGTGAGATCCCCAAATGGTTAATCAGCTCAGCCTCGCCTTTTTCATTGACTCGTCCATAAAGTGCCATTTCAGTATAAGCGGGTCCCCGCTGAACCAAAGACCCCCCTGAATTATTACAAATTCCGCCAATAACAGAAGCGCCAATGCAGGATGATCCGATCACTGAATGTGGTTCACGCCCTAATGGTTTTAATACACTTTCCAAATGCCACAATGTGCTACCAGGGAATGCAATCACTTGGTTCGTTGATTGAAGAATTTGAATTTTATCCATACGTAAGGTACTGATAATAATGATATCGCGGTCATAATCATTACCACTCGGCGTAGATCCTTCCGTTAACCCGGTATTAGCCGCCTGCATTAAAATAATTTTGTCGGCTTCAACACAAGCTTTAAATACTTTCCACTGCTCCAATAATGAACCGGGAAACACAACCGCAAGTGCATTTCCTTGTCCAGAGCGAAAACCTTTACGATAACGTTCCGTTTTTCGGGGTTCAGTGAGGAGGTTAGCCGATCCCACAATATTCGTAAGAGTCGCGATGAGTTGCTGATTCTGAGGATTTTTAACATCATTCATATCATTTTCTTACCTTGTCGAGAGCCGGGAAAATGCACTCTTAATGAAATCAGATATGGGTAATTTTCCATCTATTATATGATGTCTTTTAATAAGATCTGTCTGTTTTGTACTCTTTTTTTATTGTAAATAAAAACAGCACCCTTAGGTGCTGTTTTATTTTTTATTTCAATTGACTGCTTTCTGGCAGAAATCTGAACGATTCTCTGACTATGATTCAGTAAACTGTGGCATTGGTTGACGGAAGTTTCGGGTCAGTAAGAGCATATAGAGCAAACCAAACCCTCCCCAGATCAAACCTAATTCCATCGAATGTGCTTCCAGATTGGTCCACAAAACACCGACTGTCGCAGCACCAAGAAGTGGCAAGATCAAGAAGTTTAACGTATCTTTCAAAGTATTATTGCGACGTTCACGAATATAGAACTGAGCGATAACTGATAAGTTAACAAATGTAAATGCAACCAACGCACCAAAATTAATTAATGCCGTTGCGGTCACCAGATTTAACCAACACGCTGACAAGGCAATAATGCCAACCATGATAATGTTGATTGATGGCGTACGCCATTTAGGGTGCACATAAGCAAATATTTTTTCAGGCAATACGCCATCACGCCCCATAACATAGAGCAGGCGAGATACCCCTGCGTGGGCGGCCATACCAGACGCCATGACAGTGACGCAGGAGAACACTAAAATAATCGCTTGAAAAAATGCCCCTGCAACATACAACATAATTTCTGGTTGGGATTCGTCCGGGTTTTTAAACCGAGAAATATCCGGGAAATAGAGCTGCAAGAAATAAGACACAGCAATGAAGATAGCCCCACCAATCAATGCGGTCAGGAAAATCGCTTTTGGAATCACCTTTTCTGCATTAGGGGTTTCTTCAGACAAAGAACTAATACCATCAAACCCAAGGAAAGAGAAACAAAGTATCGTCGCTCCGGTTATCATTGGAATCAATTTTGCTTCTTCCGACGTAAACGGTTGCATACTGAACAAAGTCCCCGCACCAATGCCGTTATGGACGCCGTGAGCTAATAAGCCGACAAATACCACCAGGACAGCAAATTGCACAACCACAATCAGGCTATTAAGGTTTGCGACAACGTTAATGCCACTCAGGTTGAAAACTGTCATCAAGACGGCCAAGCCAACGACAAAGATCCAAGGATCAATACTTGGGAAAATCGCTTGTAGATAAATTTTTGCCAACAGGATATTGATCATCGGCATAAGCAGATAATCTAACAAAGATGACCAACCTACCATAAACCCAAGATGGGGATTCATTGATTTTTGTACGTATGTATAGGCAGAACCTGCTGATGGAAACCGTTTAACTAACTTTCCATAACTTAATGCGGTAAATAAAATCGCGATCAACGCAATGGCATAAGAGGTCGCAACATGCCCATCCGTCAATTTAGAAACAATACCAAAAGTATCAAAAATCGTCATTGGTTGTATGTACGCAAGACCCATCATGACGACCTGAAACAGAGTCAACGTTTTTCTCAATTGAACGCGCTGGCTGGCACTGATTTGGTTGGTGCCCAGAGTGATTGAATTATGCGACATGAGCGAAATCCCCCATAACTTCGATCTGGGTACTGATACAACTACTCAATCGATAGTTACTGGGCGAACTTCGCATCTGTCTATAAACAGAAAAGAAAGAAGAAATAAGGGAGGGTGGATTAACAGAGCGCTGTGCTCCGTAGTCATCATTGCAGCAACGAGCGCCAATCGGCACAAGTGCGAAAGAGAATAATTGCTCCATATTTGCATTCCTCAGTACAGCAACCCCATTTCAATGATCGTTGCTTATGGTCAGTATTCGCCCGGAACAAAATCCGGCCTCTTTGTGTCGTAAAAAATAATTCAACGCAAAAAAATAACTGATGCATATTTACGCATCAGTTATTTTTAGTGCACGCATTTTGCACTTCGAGTCCATAAATAGCAAGCGCTACGACACTAAAAATCTATTATTTTTTACGACACTACAGAGCCTTATGGAATAAGCGCTTACTGCGTTAGTATAGACCGAAGACCTTCTCATCCGTTGGCTGGCCTTCAGCAAGTGTTTCACACAGAAGAAAACGATTTGTTATTTAATGATAAGAATCGTTATAGCAGAAAAACCATCCCGCAATCACAATATGGTTAACGGGACGATTTTAAGTGATGTCTAAATGTTAAGTCTAATGACTAATTTTAATATAAAACGAAATATTAATTAAAAGTCATAATTAATACTACAACCTGACAAGTCTGCTTTAGCTGGCTTGAAGAAATCAATACCGATAATCAAAACGAGTAATCAGCAGCAATGAAGTACCTTCTTCCTTCTTCATTGTAACCGTAATCAGCTCGATTCACTGTTTTATCAAACAAGTTAAGAACACCAGCACGTAACTTAACATTGCTGGTTAATTTGTATGAACCACCAAGATTCCACATGGTATATCCGCCTCTTGGCACGTCTTTTGAAGAAACGGCACGAGATTTACCTTGATAATTAGCGGACAAATATAGCGAAGTATCTTCGTTAGGATACCAATTTAAGGTCGTGTTGAAGTTATTAAATGGCTTCGTAGATAATGCCGTACCGTTGGTTTTATCCCTTGCATCTGTATAGGTATAGTTCAAATCAAGGTCAAACTGTCTATCCAGAAATGGGACTTTAATTTCGGTTTCTAGTCCACGGATACGCGCTTTATCCACATTATAATATTTGAAGACAGGTATGACTTTTCCATCACGTCCTTTCGTCCAACCAACAAAATTAGAATAAGATGGCGCTAAGTCAGGATTACTTATACGGTTGATGTTAATCATGTCTTTCACATCGTTTTGGTAAACAGTGACACTACCGGAAATGTCTTCAAAAATTCCGTCATACCCTTTGTAGTATAACCCCAGCTCCACATTCTGAGACGTTTCAGGATCTAGGTCTGGTGTACCAACAATGGAACATGCACCACGACATGAGTAAGTTTGCCAATCAGAGCTGAGTTCAAGCAAGCTAGGGGCTTTAAACGCAGAAGACCAACCACCTTTTACAGTAATACTCTCAGCGGCGTTATAAACAAGATAAGCTCTTGGGCTGTAATGATCACCGTAATCTTCATGGTGATCCATACGTAAGCCAGTCGTAAAAATCAGGCTATCGGCGATAGTCCACTCATTTTCAGCAAACAGAGCGAACTGTTTTTTATTGGCAGATCCACCATTTTTGAGATTTTGGCTATCCTTTAACTTATCATATTTATACTCACCACCAATGGAAAGTATATCCACGTTATCAAACAGTGGAATGATAACTTTACCATCAACGACCTTACTTTCCGATTTGATCTTCTCAGATACGTAGTGGTCAATGTCCTCACCGTAGAAACGTAATTCGGTCGTTGCTTTTTCCCAATGACCAAGATGATTAATTGAATAATTCTGGCGTTCTGATCGAGTATCCCCTATGGAATCTGAATCACGGTCGTGACGATTAGCGCCGTAAGAAAAGTTAACTTCTTGTTTTTTGTCCGGGGTCCATCTGAAGTCAACGTTCGCATCACGAGCTGTAAAACCTTCAAATCCAGGCTGAGGTTTGGTACCTGTTTGGACGCCTTTATCTTTTTTACGATCACTCAATGAGCCATAGACCTTTACATCAAGTTTGTCTTGAATCAGAGGTCCCGAAACAAAAAAACCACCTTTATACGTGTCCCCATGGTCACGATCTTCTTGAATAATCGTATCAGCACTGATCGTGCCATGCCATGTATTACCATTTTTCTTAGTAATGATATTAACAACACCGCCAAGCGCATCTGCACCATATAAAGACGACATCGGGCCTCGTATTATTTCAATACGCTCAATAGCGACAGTGGGAATCCAGCTAAGATCGTAATCGTTATGACGGAAAACAGCATTACGTGAATTAATCCTTTTTCCGTCAACTAAAATAAGTGTATAGCTAGTGTCTAAGCCACGAATACTGATACCTTTACGGTTATCACCTTCGTTATGGAACTGAATTCCTGGTACTTCACGTAGAATATCAATAAGATTTTGTACCGGTTTTTTTTCTATGTCTTCCTTCGTAATGATCGAAATTGTTGCCGGTGCCTCTACAGCAGACTCTTTTGATACAGACGATGCAGTCACAACTATCGTATCTGTATTTTCTGCATTCACGATAAAAGGAACTGAAACAAAATATAGTCCAACGCAATACCGCCAATTTGTTATTTTTGCCATAACGACCAACCAAAAGTTAAGGATTAATAAACACGACAATGAAATTGAGAATTTTTCACATTTGCAAAAGTTTTTCAATGATGTTTTGATGATCAATTTATTAAAATACGATCAACTCGATATAATAATTCTTATTTTTATAAATTATCTTTACAAACCAAAAACTGAAGGTGAGATTTTCTGCTTTATTCAAAAAAATAGGAGGCTATTATATTCCCGCATAACACGACCCAGCTTTCATAACCTATTCAAATCAAGATCACAACTAAATGACTTCAGACGAATGAATGCAAGGCACTATTTATACCTGACACCCTTTATACCTGACACCCTTTATACCTGACACCCTATTTTAATAAAATTCCATTCGCCAAGCGAAGCTTACCGCTATATCAAGAACATTACTTCCACAACCAGTTCCCATCGGAAATGCTCTCACTTGGCAAATTGCCTGATAGCGTTTATTATGACTCTAACTCGCCAATTCCGTCACTAAACCATCAATTAATACTTGCGGCACCCCCTGAGAACAACGCTCAATTCGGCCTTTAATACCATATACTTCTGCTAAGCTGTCCGGTGTGATCACTTGTTCAGGTGCACCTTCGGCAATTAACTGACCTTTCTTTAGCATTAATACATGATCACTATGACGCAATGCGATATTAATATCGTGCACAACCACAACCGTAATCATATTACGACGACGTGTTTCACGCGCAACTAAATCCATAACATGGTATTGGTAATTTAAATCCAGCGCACTTAATGGTTCATCTAATAATAATAATGATGGACGGCGAATTAATGATTGAGCCAATCCAACTAACTGTTTCTGTCCACCGGACAATTGATCCAGATAATTGAGTGCCAAGTGTTCAATGCCTAGCTGACGTAACAGCGCCATGACTTCTTGTTCGAACCGGTTATTACTCACGCCTCCCGAGGCGCGTTGAGCAACAATAACCGATTCCAATACGTGAAGATGTACACCTGCTGGCAACGATTGAGGTAAATAGACCACATTTTGAGCACGTTGGGCAAAATTCATTTTCACCAAATCCTGCCCATCTAACAGCAATTCACCACTCGCTTTATTTAATCCTGCCAGAGCACGCAGAAGTGTCGATTTACCACAACCATTCGGCCCCAACAGTACGGTAATCTGACCACGCGGTAATAAATTGACATCCAGATTTTCAATCACAGGATGCTTCGGATATCCCGTCGTTAACCCATTGATTTTTAGCCCCTGATTCATACATTCCCTCTATGGCGTAACACGATGCTCAAGAAGAAAGGTACACCAATCAATGAGGTGACAATCCCTACCGGTATAATAATGCCTGGGATAAGATTTTTGGAGGCAATGGAGGCCATTGATAAAACCAATGCACCAATCAATGCACTTGCAGGCAGGAAGAAACGATGATCTTCACCAAACATTATTCTGGCAATATGAGGCGCGATTAATCCGATAAAACCAATTGGACCTACAAATGCAACCGCCAATGCGGTCAGGATACTGATACGCAATAATGTCCCCAAACGAAGACGACTAATATTGATACCAAAGCTGATCGCGCGATCTTCTCCCAAACGCAATGCAGTCAACTTCCAGGAATTACTCATTGAAATAGGCAAAATAACGGAAAAAACCAATACCATAATCCCCAATTTTTCCCATGTCGCTCTTCCCAGACTGCCCATTGTCCAAAAAACTAACCCCTGCAAGGTATCTTCTGTTGCAATAAATTGCATCATCGAAACTAATGACTCAAAGGTAAATACCATCGCTATGCCGAACAATACAACGCCTGAGGTTGCAACTCTTGTCCAGCGGGTAATTCCATCCAGCATTAGCGCGGCCAATAACGCAAAAAGAAACGCATTTGCGGAAATAAGCCACTGTTCAGGGACCCCTGGAATACCAATTTCAAGTACAATGGCTAATGCTGCACCAAAGGAAGCCGCATTAGAGACGCCTAAAGTAAATGGACTCGCAAGTGGGTTATTCAGGATTGTCTGCATTTCAGCACCAGCCAACCCAAGCGACAAACCAATCACTACCGCCATCAGGGTATAGGGTAAGCGGATATCCCAAACAATTACCCGTGTTGCTGCATTAACACTTTCTGGTGAAACCAGTGTCTGCCAGAGAGTTTGCAGTGATAACCCTGATGGTCCCATTGTAAAATCCAAGACAACAGAAATGCCAATAACCAAGGCGATAAATAATATCCATGCAATCCGTCGACACAGGATATGACGATAATGTGCTTTTACATCGCACTCACTGAATTGTTGCTTCACCATTGGCATAGGCTCGGTAGTGACACTCATTCTTTATTACCTATTACGACTTACTTTTCACTGACCCAATATGTGCCCTGCGGCTCAATCGCCAAGAATTTATTGTGGAGTTCTTTCAATGTTTGCTGCGGATCTAAATCAGCAAATTTTTCAGGGTAGAACCATTTAGCAAAAACCTGAGTAACAACAACGTTGTAAGGAGAGTTATAGTAGTGATGCCAGATAGCATGACTACGCCCTTCCTTCACCGCAGTTAATTGATTGATACCATGACGTTCGGTCATTGTTTTCAGGTCAGCACGAGCAGTCTCGGCCGAAGTTTGGGCACCCATGCTAATCCCTGCACTTTTATCACCAGGATCTTGTGCACCACTTGCGATATAAATATAAGGGTCTTCTGCAATCACTTTTTCCAGATTCATCATACCTAATGGCGCAGGTAATACTGCTTTGGCGATGTTCTTACCACCCGCTAAGTCGATGAAATTCCCCATATTGCCATTCCCCGCCGTACCACAACAATCTTCACTGGAGCCCGCTCTCAGTTCAATAAATACGGAAGGTTTCTCAGCATCTGATAGACGAGAAGTCACATCAGTGACCAATTTTTGATTTTTTTCGTAAAAATCAGCGTACGCACTCGCCTGCTCTTCACGATGCAAAATTTTGCCTAACATACGAATACTAGGTAAGGTGTTTTTCAGAGGATCATTGCGGAAATCAACAAAAACAACAGGCACACCTGCTTTTTCCAACTGCTTCACTAACTCACTATTTTTTCCTGGTCCATGTCCAGACAGGCCAAAAATCGCAACGTCAGGGTTGAGTGTAAGCACTTTTTCGGAACTGACACTATCAGCGCTGGTATTACCAATTAGGGGGATATTATCGATTTCGGGAAATTTGGCTTTATAAACAGCGTAAGTTTGTGGGTCAAGTTTACGGAAATCACCTTGCCAACCAGCAATACGAGCCAGAGGTTTATCGCCTTCCAATATGGCAACAGAATGGAATAAACGCCCTTCACCCAACAAGATACGATTAACTTTCTCTGGTACTTCAACAGTACGTCCAGCAACATCAGTGACTGTTTCAGCCCAAGATGCAAAACTTGCCATCATGGCAGAACCGGCCATCAGACTGATACTCATACCTTTCACAACTGATCGAAATACAAACTTCACTTTAGTTAGCCTCTTCTCATACAACAATTTTGTCGCTAACAATAAAGCAAATAATAATACTTATCAATGCGATTGATTCGGTATAACCAAAATTTGCCTTCGTTATGTTTTTCCTCATGTCATGAAAAACAAAAACTGCCGATTCCATCACAGAACAGACAGTTTTTACAAAATAAAATTAACAGTATTTTAATTAATAAACATCATTGCATTAACAGAAATTAACGAATAGTGATTAACGAATTACGCTTTATCGGTATCTTTGAAGACAGGAAACGTCATCTCACTATACTTAACAAACCGCGTTTTCTTTTTCAGCTTGTAACCAAACCAAATCAGCAGGAATAGTGGAATACCAATGTAAGTGGCTGTCACACCATACCAATCAATCCTATCTTGCAACAGCGCCTGATAATTTTGCCCCAATGTGATAATCAGACATAACACAAAGGCAAAAATCGGTCCGACCGGGAAAAAACCAGAGCGATATGGCAGTGCATTCATATCGAGACCTTGAGCAACATAGCCTTTACGGAAGCGGTAATGACTCACTGCAATTCCTAGCCATGCAATAAACCCGGTCATACCAGACGTGTTCAATAACCACAAGTACACGGTTTGATTACCAAACATGGAGCTGAGAAAACACAGTCCTGCGACCACCGTCGTTGCATACAGTGCATTACGCGGAACACCACCTTTAGACAGATGACTAAAAATCTTCGGCGCTTTACCCTCTTTTGCCAGAGTAAATAACATTCGGGTCGATGCATACATACCAGAATTTCCCGCCGACAATACCGCAGTCAAGATTACGGCATTCATGATCGCCGCCGCTGACAATAATCCGGCATTTTCAAAGACCAGCGTGAAGGGACTAACACTGATATCTTTCACATCATTACGTAACAAATTCGGATCAGTATAAGGAATGATCAGGCTGATAATGAAGATAGCAAAGACATAAAACAATAAGATACGCCAGAATATCTTACGTACCGCACGCGGGATATTTTTCGCCGGATCTTTAGATTCCCCAGCGGTAATACCGATCAGCTCTGTTCCCTGAAAAGAGAAACCGACAATCATTGCCACGCCAATCATGGCGGAAAAGCCTCCCGCGAAAGGGGCATCTCCAATCCCCCAATTATGCCAGCCTGCACCTTCAGCGCCTTTCATGATGCCAGTAATCATGAGAATACCAACAACAATGAACACAATAATCGTGGTCACTTTAATCAAGGAAAACCAATATTCGGCTTCACCAAATCCTTTGACGGAAATGAAATTCAACAAGAAAATCAGGCCTAGAAATAACGCACTCCATACCCAACCTGGCACATCATTAAACCAATATCCCATCACCAACTGCGCAGCGACCAGGTCAACCGCAATTGTCACCGCCCAGTTGTACCAGTAGTTCCACCCTAATGCGAAGCCAAAACCTTCATCAACATATTTGGAGCCATAGGTTGAAAATGAACCCGAAACTGGCATGTACGCGGCTAATTCGCCCAAACTGGTCATCAAGAAATAGACCATTAAACCAATTAGCGCATAGGAAAGTAAGGCACCCGCAGGACCAGCCTGAGAAATTGTGGCGCCAGACGCAACAAATAATCCCGTGCCGATTGATCCACCGATGGCAATCATGGCCATATGGCGTGCTTTTAATTCACGGCGCAGGTTTTTTGGCGCCTGATCCCGTGGCATACTTTCTTCTCGAGACATTCTATTCCTATATTTTTAAAAAAATTTAATGCGGAATTGTAACAAATCCTCGTCTCCAGAATAGTGGGGATTCGTGGTTATAAGATACCTTCATAATCCATAGCCAATTATTAGCTACGCAATTATGTTCTCGTATTATTGACAGTAACTGAGTAATTTCTGTAACGCATTGGACATATGTTTCTGACGATGGTAAATCAGGTACAAAGTACGATTGAGTTGAAGACCGGGAATAACAATTTCAGATAATGTGCCATTTTTCAGTTGCTCTTGAACCACCCGCCGTGAAAGACAACTAATCCCCATTCCATACTGAACGGCATGTTTGATGGCTTCCGAATTACCCAATTCCATTGCGATATTGAACCGAGGCATCTGTGAAAACAAAAGATGATCCAAAACTTCCCTTGTTCCTGAGCCTTTTTCTCTCAAAATCCAAGGCGCCTTAATCAAATCCTCCATACTCAGTTCACGTTGCAGCAATGCGCTGTCTGGCGAGGAAAAAATCAGTAGCTCATCTTTCATCCACGGTTGTGTGATGACTTCCGGATCATGGCATAGCCCCTCAATCAATCCCAAATCAACCCGAAATTCCACAACCGCCTTGATAACATCCCCGGTATTGCTGATATTCAATTCCAGTGGGGTATCCGGGTAATCCTGACGATATCTCGCCAACATTTCAGGCAATATATAATTGCCAATCGTGCTACTGGCTGCCAACCGTAATGCACCCAATTCCAGTTTGAAAAGCTGCTCCACTTCACCAGCCCGTTCAAGTAATGCCAATGCCTTAGGATAAAGCAAGCGCCCATGTTCATTGGTCACTAAGCGCTTGCCTACTCTATCAAACAATTGTACTCCTAACTGTCCTTCAAGATCGGTTAGTGAAGCACTCACCGCAGATTGTGATAACGCTAACTGCTGAGAAGCCTGTGTCGTTGAACCACTTTTCAGCACTTCTGCAAAAATCTCCAGTTGTCTCAGAGTGATACGCATATGGCCTCGCGGGAAGCAAAATAAAATGGAAAGGTAGTCTTGATTCTAGTCAGTATTATCCAACTTAACAAAAGTCTACCCTAATTAACCCATTTTAATGGTTACTTATATAAAAATTATCAATTTTATTGATTTTGAAATCTGCTATATGCTTATTCTGAAAATGAATAAGCATATAGAGCAGCCACGATGTCCGAAAATCGAGCAGAAACATTTTTCAAAAATCGCCCACGTACGGCATTAAAATTTATGCCTGGTATGATATTAACCGCCGTTCTGACGGCACTCGTACTCTCTATCGGTACAATCCCTTGGTTGATCAATATGGGGTTAGGTGTTTTGACACTTGCCATTCTATTGGGGATCATTATCGGAAATACCCTGTATCCCGCCTTAAAATTCACCTGTGACAGCGGTATTCATTTTGCCAAACACTATCTGCTACGAGCCGGTATCATTCTTTACGGGTTTCGTCTGACGTTTCAACAAATCACCGAAGTTGGTGTAACCGGGATATTGATTGATGTCATTATGTTTTCTTCCACATTTTTCATGGCATTGTGGGTTGGACGAACTTTTTTGCGATTGGATAACCAAACTGTGATCCTGATTGGTGCAGGAAGTAGTATTTGCGGAGCCGCTGCGGTAATGGCCACGGCACCTGTGATCAAAGCCCCCGCCAGCAAAGTGACTATAGCCGTCTCTACCGTTGTTCTTTTTGGTACACTTGCGATCTTTATTTATCCGTGGATGTATCAACTCAATGCCCATTATCAGTGGATTAATGTCTCACAAGCGACATTTGGCATCTTCTCTGGCTCGACTGTCCATGAAGTCGCCCAAGTCGTTGCCATTGGACATGCCCTGGGAAATGACGCCGAAAATGCGGCGGTGATCAGTAAGATGATCCGTGTGATGCTATTAGCCCCCTTCTTATTACTGCTTTCCGCTTACTTTAATCACATGACAGTGAAAAATAATAATAGCCGGCAAGAAAAATCCCCCGTGACTATTCCGTGGTTTGCCCTGTTTTTTATTATCACCACGGCTGTTAACTCTTTTCATTTATTACCCGAATCGCTTGTTAACCATCTCATTGTCGTTGATACCATTATGCTGACAATGGCTATGACGGCTTTGGGTATCACTACGCATGTCAGTGCCATTCGCCAAGCTGGTGTGAAACCCCTTTTATTGGCGCTCATCTTGTTTATTTGGCTGGTCGCAGGCGGGTTAATAATCAATCAAGCTATGCAACATTTATTAGGTTAATTCAGCACGAATATATGGCTAATACCAAATTAAATTGCCTTTTTCTGCCAAGATTTCATCAACAAGGCGAACAATGCCATAATGACGAAAACACAGGAGAAAATGATATGAAATTTGTTGGAGCCCATGTGAGCGCCTCAGGCGGCGTTGATCAGGCCGTGATCCGTGCCCATGAATTAAACGCAACGGCATTCGCCTTATTCACAAAAAATCAGCGCCAATGGCATGCCCCTCCGTTATCGACAGACGTCATTGATAAGTTCAAAGCGAACTGTAAACGTTATGGCTATGACAGCCGACAAATTCTTCCTCATGACAGTTATCTCATTAATCTTGGCCATCCCGACGCTGACAGCCTGGAAAAATCCCGAAGAGCCTTCCTTGACGAGATGCAACGCTGTGAACAGTTGGGTATCGGTTTGCTGAATTTTCATCCAGGCAGTCACCTTAACAAAATCGATATTGATAAATGCCTCGCCCGTATTGCGGAATCCATTAATAGGGTCCTCGACAAAACACAGGGCGTCAGCGCTGTTATTGAAAATACCGCCGGACAAGGAACTAATCTTGGTTTTCAATTTGAACAATTGGCCGCCATTATTGATGGGATTGAAGACAAAAACCGTGTCGGCGTCTGCATTGATACCTGCCATGCTTTCGCGGCGGGTTATGATTTACGTACAGAAAAAGATTGCGATGAAACTTTCAACGCTTTCGATGACATTGTGGGCTTCAAATATCTTAAAGCAATGCATCTGAACGATGCCAAGAGTGAATTTTCCAGCCGTGTTGACAGACATCACAGCCTTGGTGAAGGGAATATCGGTAAAACGCCGTTCAGCTATATCATGAAAGATGACCGTTTCAATGGTATTCCTTTAGTGCTTGAAACGATCAATCCAGATATTTGGGATCAAGAAATTGCCTGGCTGAAATCCCAACAAAATGCATTATCTGATCGAAATTAACGCGATCTTTGACATCATTGCAGCCAGTTCTGTACGACTTTTAATCCCCACATTCGGCTGGCTAACCGTAAGTGCAGAAACTGCGGTTGCCAGACGCAATGTATGTTCACTGGATTCTCGCATCAACAAGCCATAAACCAACCCACCGACCATGGAATCCCCTGCCCCTACCGTACTCACCACTTCACAATATGGCGGTTTTGCCAACCAAGCACCAGAGGCATTGACCCATAATGCGCCCTGTTCACCCAGTGAAATAACCACATGGGCAATCCCTCTATTGCGTAATTGATGGGCTGCATTCACAACACTGTCCAAATCTGGCAATGGCTTACCCGCCCAAATTTCCAATTCATAATGATTGGGTTTTACCAGCCAAGGTAATGCCTTCAGACCCGCGACCAGCGCTTCACGGCTGCTGTCGAAAATAATACAAGGGCAAATCTGGCGTAATTGCATCATCCAATTCGCAAAGGATTCTGCGGCAATTCCTTCAGGTAAACTGCCACTGACCACCACCATATCGAACTGCCCCAACCAAGTGAGAGAGTCACTGACAAATCGTTTCCACTCTTCTTCTGTTACATGAAAACCCGAAAAATTAAAATCCGTCACTTCACCCTGTTTTTCGGTCAGTTTGACATTAACGCGCGTTCGCCCTGAGACTAAATGGAAACGATTGACCATCTGGTTTTCGCTAAAAAACTGCTGAAACCCTTCCTGATTTTCTCGTCCCAGAAACCCGCTAACCGTAACATCAATGCCTAAATCACGCAGTACCTTCGCAACATTATTGCCTTTGCCAGCAGCATGAAACCCTGCCGTCTGTACACGGTTAACATTCCCTTTCACAATCTCTGGGCATAAACCAACTAAGTCATAAGCTGGGTTTAAGGTAATTGTGGCAACTCGACGGCTCATCTCGCCCAATGTCTCCTGAATAAACAGTCATAAGTAACATCAAAATTTCTCTTTGTATTTATAACATCAAAATTGAATCGTTTCAGTCAAAATTACTGGCCGATCGATCATTGCGCCTAAATCTTTTCAGATTGTTTACTTCATAAATAACCGGCCTCACGTTTGGATGTAAAAGGTGACAAATGTAATTTGGCTATTTCTCATTATTATGTGTTTACACTCGCAAACCATTAATGTATCGTCGCGCTAGTACAAGATAACACTACTCATCAGGGAATTTATATGGCCATTGAGGTAACGCAAAATTCGCAACGCCCTTCCGTACTCGGCGGTGCTATGATCATTGCCGGTACTGCTGTCGGTGCCGGCATGTTTTCCATTCCGATTGTAACATCAGGCGTCTGGTTTACAGGATCAATCATTTTGCTGGTGTATACCTGGGTCTGCATGTATTTCTCCGGGCTGATGATATTGGAAGCTAACCTGAATTATCCCCATGGCGTTAGTTTCCATACCATGACAAAAGATTTACTTGGCAAAGGCTGGAGTTCACTGACGGGCTTATCCATTACTTTTGTTTTGTATATCCTAAATTATGCTTATATTTCAGCCGGTGGATCGATTATTTTCCGCAATATCGAAAATATGATCCCGTTGCCACAAGCAGGGGCAGGCCTGATTTTCTCATTCATTGTCGCTTTTATTGTTTGGCTATCAACGAAAGCCGTTGATCGGCTAAGTACCCTTTTAATCGGCGGGATGGTGATCACCTTTTTCATGTCTATTGGCGGCATGTTTATTGAGGTAAAACCCGCTATTTTATTTGATTACGCCAATTCTGAAACCAATTACTTACCCTATGCGTTAATGGCAATACCTTACTTGCTGACATCATTTGGTTATCACGGCAATGTCCCAGGGTTAGTCAAATACTATAACAAAGATACGAAATCCGTCGCTCGTAGTCTGTTATATGGTTCCTTGATAGCACTGATTATCTACATCTTGTGGCAGTATGTCATTCAGGGAAATATTCTTCGTGAAGCCTTCAAGCAGATCATGGCTGATGGCGGGAATGTGGGTGCTTTGTTAAATCAAATGGATAACGTATCCAACAGTAAAACAGTTAATCAACTCTTGAATATTTTCTCATATATGGCCTTATCCAGCTCATTTTTAGGTGTATCTCTCGGTTTATTTGATTATCTGGCTGATTTTTTTGGATTTGATGACAGTAAATCCGGGCGCTTAAAAACAGCCCTAATCACCTTTATTCCACCAACCCTACTTGCCTTATTATTTCCAAACGGTTTTCTGTATGCCATTGGGTTTGCGGGATTGGCCGCGACTATCTGGGCGGTGATCGTTCCGGCATTGATGGCTCATGTTAGCCGTCGTCGTTATCCGCAAGCCAGCTATCGTGTACCTGGCGGTAATTTCTTGATAGTTTTTATCATCTTGTTTGGCCTGATAAGCGCGACGACTCATCTTCTCTCTCTATTTAATTTATTGCCAACATACCGTTAACTTTCCCCTGCACCCCAGTATTTTTACTGGGGTCGCCAATCATCTCTTGCCTAACAGACTAAGTGCGAGTAATTTTGTCGCCACTTAAATATTCACTCCACTATTTCCTTGTTTTATGGAAGGTCCCTATGGCTAAAGCCAATGAAATTAAACGCGGCTCTGCAATCAGCTACAATGGCAAACTATTATTAGTTAAAGACATCGATATTCAGTCACCCAGCGCACGTGGTGCCAGTACGCTGTATAAGATGCGTTTTACTGATATTCGCACAGGTCAAAAAGTGGAAGAACGTTTTAAAGGTGATGATATTCTCGATACCATTACGTTAACACGCCATAGTGTCAGTTTTTCTTACATTGACGGTGATGAGTATATCTTTATGGATAATGAAGATTTCACCCCTTATCACTTCAAAAAGGATCAAATCGAAGAAGAGTTATTATTTATTTCAGAAGACGGTTTGCCCGGTATGCAGGTTCTGACAATGGATAGTCAAGTGTTGGCGCTTGAACTACCGCAAACGGTTGATATGGTCATTGAGGAAACATCACCTGGTATCAAGGGAGCATCGGCAAGTGCCCGCACTAAACCGGCCAAAATGAGTACAGGGTTAACTGTTCAGGTTCCTGAATATCTGAATTCAGGGGAAAAAATCCGTATTCATATTGCAGAACGTCGCTATATGGGACGTTGCGATTAATTTTTTAGCATTAAATATGAGTTGCTCTTTTGACAAGCATCACTCTCGATACAAACAGAGCAACTCATCACCGATTAAACTTAAAAATAGTCCACATTAACAATTGCCACACGTTTCTGGTTATCAGTCCACTTCACGCTGGAAACACCTATGTTACCGGGAAGCATGACATGACCTTTCTTTTTGTGAGTTGAAATAACCTGCTTAACAGTGAGATTTTTTCCTAATCGATAGCAAGAGATATTCGCTTGCGTGTTTGATACAACAACCTGACATCCTGGGTCAACAATAGCACCTGAAAACCGAATTACGCCTCCTTTAGAGTCGGCATATCCATAAGAAAGCCATGAAACCAACAAACAACCCATTAATAACTTAAGATAATTTTGCATGGTCACCTCACTTTCGTTTTTCCATTAACTCAAACTCAGCTGCCTTTTATTCCTTCACCTCCATAATAACTTTTTTACGTAAAAAGAATACGATATTGACACTTTTTATTGATAAATATCAAAAGCGATTTTTAAATTTAAAAATAAAGACATCATCTTTATTGATTAATTAATCAACCTATCATTTATCATGATTACTTGAACTGAATCACAAATAAACTAATTAAAATTTTTTATATTATTCGGATAAAATAAACGAGCAAAAATAACACGTTTATATAACATTTAGTGATAGGTTATTGTCACAATCCCTAATTTTTTATTTTTGCCCACCCACTTTATTTCCTCTTTTCCGATATGTTTTGGAATAGAGAATAAAGAAGGCTTATCTATTTGATATTCTACTGTTTTTTCTTTATGTAACGGTTTACCACTATACCAGCAGCGCATTTCAGTATGCTTTTCATCCCAATTAAATTGGCATGGCGGCTCAATAATCGCGCCATAGAAAGAAATCGTTCCAGAATAAGAAGTTGAGGAAGAATTCACCATGACAGGGTAAGATAAAGACATAAACAAAAAAGTCGTCATTTTTCGTAACATAAGCATTCAACCTCCACTACAGGTAGTATTATCTTTTTTCAATTTCAGCCGGCGCTAATCTGAAAATCAGATAATGGTGTAACGCTCTGCTATCTCTATAACGGCAAATGAAAGACTTTCTTTATGTTTTTGATTAAACAAACCCAATATTTAATATAATATTCTGCTAAATTAAGATATGATAAAATCAATTTGTAGTTATTTAATAATAGTCAGATATCATAATTGCACCAAATATATAATATCGGTACTGCCATAGGGATTTAGCTATTTTTCCGATATCATTAGATTAGTTGCACATTTACAATCCAAAAGTTCATTGACAAACGATACAATTATCCTGATATAACTGCACGTTATCCATCGCATCCGATGGTGATTACGCTTTTCCATGAATTTTGTTATAGTCCCTTCTTCTGTTTATTTATCTACCAAATTTCATTTTACGCGTTAAATAGGTATCCCATGACTTGTCGTCGCCCAATTACTATACTTATTCTCAATATCCTTGGTATTGCCCTGTTTCTCTCATGGTATTTGCCCCAAAATCACGGTTTTTGGTTTCACATTGATTCCGCTATTTTTTATTTTTTCAATGAAAAGCTCTTACCAAATTCAACATTTACGCTCTTTGTCGCCATCACAAACATCAGAGCATTTGATGCGATATCACTTCTGTCCATGGGGCTGCTGTATTACAGCGCATTTCGCCAACAAGATTATGCCGGTAAACGTCGACTTTTCATGATTGGTCTCGTGATGCTCATCTCAGCGATTATCATTAACCAAATAGGTCACCAAATCCCTGTTAGCCGTCCAAGCCCAACGCTGACCTTTGAAAATGTTCATCGTATAAACGAAATGACCAGTTGGCATACAAAAGATGCATCCAAAAACAGTTTCCCTGGCGATCACGGATTGATGCTCTTAATTTTCAGTAGCTTTATCCTACGTTATATCTCCCGTGGGGCATTTTTCATTGCACTATTGATTATGGTTCTTTTTGCACTTCCACGCATTATGGCAGGGGCACACTGGTTTACCGACGTTGCTGTAGGATCACTGTCTCTGACACTCATTAGTATGAGCTGGGTATTGCTAACCCCATTAAGTGACATCATGGTTACATGGCTGGATAAAAAATTGCCACATATCAAACGCAACCATTAAAATAATCACGTTGAGGAGATCATCGGTATCTCCTCAAGATCGCATTTTATTTATCAAAGAAGAATAAAATAGCAACAAGTCTCTATAACCACTGAGTTATTAATCTAATTTTTTTGTAAAGAATTCTTTTTGTCCCTCGCTTTTTACTAATCATTTCAGTAATCTTCCAATGCTTTGTCTATCAAAATAGTGTGTTTTGTAAAAATTTTAGTAAAACATGTCGCTTGACATACTTTATGGGCAGAAAATTTGTTAATTCACCATATTCTGACTACGCTTTAAAGCGTTTAGCATTTTCATGATGGTGATAGGTCACATTAAGAGCTGCAAGGGAAAATCAAGACAATGTTCAAATCTCAATCAACACTGAGATATATCATGCGGCTAATCCCCGCAATTCTGACGGCGGTCGTACTAAGCGGATGTAGTTCACCTGATGACCTGCGCAGTAAACACACTGAGATACATACCGTCCATCCTCAAAAGCATTATCTACTGCAGGCCTCTCAGGATGAGTTCGAAAAGTTGGTTAACAGTTTGGATATTAAATCTAAAATACTTAATCAGTATGCGGACTGGAAAGGCGTTGCTTACCGGCTCGGGGGAAATACCAAACGCGGCATTGATTGTTCAGCTTTTGTACAGCGTACTTTTCATGACCAGTTTGGTGTCGCGTTACCTCGCTCCACAATAGACCAACAAAATATTGGACAGACCGTTAGTCGCACCAAATTACAGGCGGGGGATTTAGTCCTGTTTAAAACCGGGCGTCATATGCGTCATATCGGCATCTATATTGGCAATAACCAGTTTGTCCACGCTTCAACCAGTAACGGGGTTATCGTCTCTAAATTGACGGATACTTACTGGAGTAAGCGTTATTACGGTGCCAGACGCGTGTTGTCCGTCAACGCAAAAGCCTCGAGCTAACCACACCTGATGACTCCGATTTTACCTTGCAGACATTAAAAAACGCTTCTGAATCAGAAGCGTTTTTTACAATAGATAAAATTATAACGGATAAAGAGCAGTTATCTTTTCTGCAATTGCAGCGCCTAACGTTTTTAAACGACATATCACAGCGCTTTCATCTTCCCTGGCAAAAAACAGACATGGCTCCCCTTCCCACTCAATCACCGCACTTAATATTTGCATATCAGCAATAGACTGATTGATAACCTGCAAAATCTCCCGTGCTTTTTCACCTTCATGGTTTAATAATTTCAGTCCCATCAGGCTATTTCCTAAATCTGCTTCTTCTGCTGGTAAAATCTCAACTTTTGTACCAACGAAGCCAGATGACCACCGATAACTTTGCGGCAGTCTGTGTACTACCGAAAGCTGGATATTATCCACGTATTATTCCTATCAGAAACAACATTAATAACGCTAACCACCAACTGTAGGTTATCGATTCGTCAAAACCGAATAACCTCCCAATAAAAAAAGTAAAAAAAAAGTTAAAATAAAAATTATGCTTTGCCGCTCCCTTCGCATTCTATCGTAAAAAAAGTGAGACAGAAGTCGCATTTCTTATATATTTATACTGTTTAAGTAAATAATTCAACTTATTTTTATGCAAAACGGCAACTTTTTGTTCAAAATTTGTTTACAAAATCTGTTTTTTCAAACACCGACAAGGAACAATAACGATATAATCTTTTTATTTACAACAAGTTAAATTACATCAACTATTGATAGTCCTCTCATCGTTCATCATCATGAAAATCGTCATATGAAATTAACAAAAAACAAACAATTCAACGCTGGCGAGAGATGATAAAATTAATAAACCTAGAGACTTGTCAGGCAATTACTCGGAATTTTCTGTTGATCAACTCATAAAAACTTCAATATCTGTCAACGGCACTGAATGAATGATGATCCAGACATTAACTGAGTAAGACATTTTTAAATAAATAGATCTTATTATTTTAATACGAAAAAAGATCGCATCTGATCATAAACAAAAGGCCATCTTATACTGACAGATGGCCTTTAAACTCACTCAGGATATGTAGGTGGTTACTTTTTAATCATGATCATTTTCGACTACTGACAGCCCATTAACATCAATTTACATTATGTGAACGATCACGCGCATAGATAATCAGTAACATGGCGAATATCACACACAGTGCCATTGAGCCAACCATCGGCCATGCACTTTCTTCAGGCAAGAAAGACAAAATAATGCCGACTAAGGCTGCAATACTAAAACGGATTGTGCCGGCCAATGAGGAGACGGTACCGGCCATATGGGGATAATCATCCAGCACAACGGCCATCGTATTCGACGTAATCATGGAAATTCCGCTGATATAAAGCGCGACGCCCATCACCAGAGAAATAAATCCGAGATCAAACAACGTGCTAAACAGTAACCATAATCCCATGATGAACTGGACGATTAACCCAATACGCAGCATTTTCAGTGGCCCGAATCGGCGGACACACTGGCTATTAATCGTTGCCATGATGAACAGAAAAACAATATTCAATCCAAAATAGTAACCAAAATGCTGCTCAGGCACTCCGTTTAATCTGATATAAACAAACGAACCAACACTCAGAAAAGAGAACATGCCAGCAAAGGAAAAACCACTGGCTAAGATATAGCACAGTACCTGGCGCTGCCGAAACAACATCACAAACTGCTTCAACGTCGTTTGTAAGTGAAACCGCTGCCTTTTCTCTTTAGGCAACGTTTCGTTGATGAAGAGAGCCACCAGGGCTATCGCGATAACTGCAACCAGGGCAATAAACCAGAAAATAGCGTGCCAGCTAAACCAGTACATGATCATCCCACCTAACATGGGCGCTAACAGAGGCGCAATGATCATCACCAATGTCACAAAAGACATGCTGCGGGAAAACTCCTCTTTTGTGAATTTATCACGCATCAGCGCGTTGATGACAACCCCCGCCGCCGCCGCAGAAAAACCATGCAAGAAACGCATAAAAATAAAGGTATCAATATCTTGTGCTAAGGCACATGCCGCTGAAGAGAGAGTAAAAACAATAACACCGCCCAAAATCACGGGTTTACGCCCTAAGCTATCCGACATTGGCCCATAAATCATTTGACCAATGGCAAACCCCAAGATATAGCTACTGAGTGTCATCTGTACCAGACCATCGTTGACACTAAAATCATGAGCAATGGTGGGCATACTTGGCAAATACATATCAATTGCTAATGGCATTAACATAGAAAGCAAACCAAGGATCAACACTAATCCCAAATAGGACGAACGCTCTTGTTGCACTGAGTGACTCCTGAATCAGTTGAAGGATAAAAAATTAAGGGGTTGGCATTTGTATGCTGTTGATTTCACACTCAGTCAGCGCTCGATATTCTCCTGACGCCAATGCAGGATCAAGATAAATTTTCCCGATTCGCTCCCGATGAAGCGCGACAACATGATTTCCTACGGCAGCAAACATCCGTTTTACCTGATGATAACGCCCTTCACTGATCGTCAGACGAACACGCTGAGGCTCGATAATTTCCAGCAGTGCGGGTTTTGTCAGGGTTTTTTCCCCATTCAGTTGCACGCCCGTCAGAAATTTTTGCTCAGTATCCTCAGCAATGGGGTGCTCCAATGTCACAAGATACGTTTTTTCACAATGATGTTTGGGCGAGGTGATGCGATGTGACCATTGCCCATCATCAGTCAACAAAACCAGCCCTGTTGTATCAATATCCAAACGCCCTGCCGAATGTAATTGATGGGCAACCGGCTCATCAATAAAATACAAAATCGTGGGATTGGACGGATCATCTGTCGAACACACATAACCTTGCGGTTTATTCAACATGAAATAACGTGGACCATTTAATTGTTTCAATATCGTGCCATCATAGGCAACTTGCTGATCGGACTTCAATTTATAGGCACCTGCTCTAATGATTTCCTCATCGACAGTCACTCGCCCTGCCCGCAACTCACGTCCCACATCGTTGCGGCTAATACCTAATTGTTGTGATAAAAATTTATCCAATCGCATGAATCGCTGTACCTGATAAAAATAAATACATATGAACACATCCTTGATATTGCACGCAACGTCAAGGCCATTACTGGAATACAAGACCAAACAGATAATTCATAGGAAAATCATCACGGAAGTTACTATATCAACAATAAGCTATGCGTTATAGCGCACTTATGCTTGAGAAAATAAAGACACGTTATTTCCTGACAGCCGGGCTGGATGAAAAATGCTATTCTCTACAGCCATGATCTTTTACCTGATATTTATGACAATAACATAAAAATGGCTTTTACTTTACGTCCTTATCAACAAGAAGCGGTAGACGCAACCCTTCGCTATTTTCGCCAACACAAAGATCCTGCCGTCATTGTTTTACCAACCGGCGCGGGTAAAAGCCTTGTCATCGCTGAACTGGCAAAATTAGCTCATGGCCGTGTGCTGATCCTGGCACACGTTAAAGAACTCGTTGAGCAAAATCACAGCAAATATTGTGCTTATGGATTGAGTGCCGATATTTTTTCCGCCGGACTGAATCAAAAACACAGTGAAGGAAAAGTCGTTTTTGGCAGCATTCAATCCATCGCGCGTAATCTGGATTGCTTTAATCACCCTTTTTCACTGCTAATCATTGATGAATGCCATCGCATCAGCGACGATGAAAACAGTCAATATCAACAAATCATTCAGCAGCTCCGGCAAAACAATCCCCAAATCCGTATCTTAGGTTTAACGGCAACCCCTTATCGCCTCAGCACCGGCTGGATATATCAATATCATTACCATGGCATGATCCGCGGCGATGAACACTGTTTTTTTCGTCATTGTATTTATGAATTGCCATTGCGTTATATGATCAAACATCATTTTCTGGTTTCGCCGGAAAGACTGGATATGCCGGTCATGCAATATGATTTCAGCCAGGTGCGTACCAGCCAACAAGGCATATTCAATGAGGCGGAATTAAACCGGGAAATTAAACGCCAAAAGCGCATTACTCCCCATATCATTAGGCAAGTTATTGAATATGCAAAAGATCGCAAAGGTATGATGATTTTCGCTGCGACGGTCGAACATGCCAAAGAAATTTTCCAATTACTGCCAATAAATCAAACCGCGCTAATCAGTGCCAAGACTCCCGCACCAGAACGGGATCGCCTAATTACTGACTTCAAGGCACAGCGACTCCGTTATATGGTCAATGTTGCCGTACTCACCACCGGGTTCGATGCCCCCCATGTTGATTTAATCGCCATATTGCGGCCGACAGAATCGGTCAGTCTCTATCAGCAAATTGTTGGGCGTGGCTTACGCCTATTTCCTGACAAAAAAGATTGCCTGATCCTGGATTATGCGGGCAATCCTCATGATCTTTATACGCCAGAAGTTGGTAGCAGCAAACCCAATCCACAAAGCCAGCCGGTACAAGTATTTTGTCCCCTTTGCCAATTTGCCAATACTTTTTGGGGCATATGCACCGCCGATGGCGAACTCATTGAACATTTTGGCCGGCGCTGCCAGGGTTGGGAAGAAGACGAAAAGGGGAAACGTCAACAGTGTGATTTTCGTTTTCGCTTCAAATCCTGCCCCCATTGTGGAGTAGAAAATGATATTGCTGCCCGCCGCTGCCATCGTTGTGAAGCCGTGCTGGTCGATCCTGACGATATGCTAAAAGCGGCGTTGAAACTGAAAGATGCGCTGGTATTGCGTTGTGGCGGAATGCAACTCACCCCGGGTCAGGACAACAAAGGAGAATGGCTGAAAATCACTTATTACGATGAAGATGGTGCAGATGTATCAGAGCTATTCCGTTTATCTACCCCCGCTCAGAAAAAAGTCTTTGAACTGCAATTTATTCGCCAGCACCAGCGTGCTCCCGGAACTGTTTTTCGTTGGAAAACAGCGGCAGATATTGCTAATCAATGTCCTTTATTACGCCACCCTGATTTTGTTGTCGCACGTAAAAAAGGGCAATTTTGGCAGATTCGGGAAAAAATCTTTGACTATCAAGGACGGTTCCGACGAGCTGATGATTTGTACTAAAATGTGGGTGCACAATGCCAGACAAATTGCCTGTTAACAATCTAAAAACATATTTATATTTGCTGTCATATCGGTTTTTCGTTAGAATGCCGCCCGCTCAGTGTGATATATCACGTTAAGCCAAGTATCGAACCTGCTGCTGGGTCGCCTGTAGCAGGATTTATTTTCTTCTTTTCAAGAGAAAAAATAATGTTAACTATCAATGCAGAAGTACGTAAAGAGCAGGGTAAGGGTGCGAGCCGCCGCCTGCGTAAAGCTAACAAGTTTCCAGCGATCATCTACGGTGGTAACCAAGAACCAGTTTCTATCGAACTGGATCACGATGCAGTTATCAATCACGAAAGCAAACCAGAATTCTACGAAGTTCTGACTTTGGTTGTTGATGGTAAAGAAACTACAGTTAAAGTGCAGGCAGTACAGCGTCATCCGTTTAAACCTAAACTGACGCACATCGATTTCCTGCGTGCTTAATTAGCCACAGTCGAGCTTTTATCGGGACGCCGAGTAAATAACGCCGCATTTGCGGCGTTATTTATTTCTGTCCCTTTATTTTTTCACTGTCAGTAACTTAGTGGTTACTACCCCGACGTTGTAATTGATCACGCAGATTCGGAGGCGTGCCTTTAATCGTCAAAGTATCCGTGGCCGGATCCCAAAAAATGCGTTCTCCCATCAAACTGGCATCAAAATTAATGGTTAACCCGCCTCCGCTGCCCGCAAATTTTGTTAATTGGCGTAATGTTCCGCGATCGGCCGGAAAACTTTCTTCCAATTCATAACCCTGCGCCTGCGAAAACTGCTGGAAATTTTGCTCTCCCAACGGAGGTAGCTCTTGAGATAAAGCGTGCAGCTTAATTTCCTCGCCAGCCTGTAACTGATCATGACAATAGCTATAAACTTGCTGACGATAAGCCTGACGTTCATTTTTTGCCAGTTGTACCGATTCACAATAATCGTCCACAGCCTGCAATAAACCTTTATTTTGAACTTTGGCATTCATGCCTTCGCTGGCAGCCAAAAAATCCATGAAAAAATCAGAAACTTTACGTCCTACCCGCCCTTTCAGGAAAGTCAGATAACGACTGGAGCCGGGATTGGTTTCCCATTCAGTCAAATCGATTCTTGCAACAATATCCGCATGAGGAATATCCAAGTACTGCGTTGTATTGACATCCAGTTCATCATTGACAGACATGCTATCGCAACTATTTAGCACCGCAATCAGTAAATATTCCACAGCAAGATATCGATATTGACAAAACAGTACCGTTCCCCCTTCTGCGAACGGGTATTTCGCCAATTCATCTTTCAGACGAACGGTTGCCGCCCGACTAAAACCGAGAAAATCCTCATCGCCTTTACGCAGATGACGCAGCGCTCCCGCCAGCTCACTCTCCTCATTAAACAAACCGTAAGCCTTGCTTTTCGCGCTATATACACGATGCAACTCTGCCATCATCGCTTCAACCACTGGATTGGCATCCAGCAAAGTATCACGCAAAATCACTTCCAACGTTTGTTCATCACGTTTAATCAACCGATGTAACGCGATCTGGCTAATTTCCAGACTCATTATTTATACTCCTTCTTGCGGCTCTGGCATGTATCCCCAATGAGGATAAGACCTTGCAGTTAGCGGCGTATTCAAACATCGTTCACTCTCTGCTGCAACCAAAAAGCTCAATGGCAAAAAACATACTTCGCTGAATAATTAACACATCAGAGATGAAAATGGGGCCGTCTATTCAAGTGGGTAAAACAATTCCGGCATCAGAAAATTAATTTGTCATAAAAAAGCAGAAAATTACCCCTCTATACGGTAAGATATAGGGCTTTGTACATGCAGGATATTTGATTTATGCCACAGTCATCTCGCTATAGCGATGAAAAATTTGAACATTTATTGACTGAATTAGTCAATGTTTTCGAGAAAAACCATACACCAACTGACCTGACTTTAATGGTTCTGGGAAATATGGTAACGAATTTGATCAATACGAGCATTGCCCCTGAACAGCGCAAATATATTGTAGACTCGTTTGTACACGCGTTACAGTCTTCAATCAACGAAGACAAAGCGCATTAACCTTACAACATCTTGACGTAAAAAGAAGATATGGTGACTAGCCGTCAGCATTACCGCGACAAAGTTTCTCAGATGATCAGTTGGGGGCACTGGTTCGCACTGTTCAATATTATGTTCAGTCTGGTGCTGGGCAGTCGCTATTTATTTGCATCTGACTGGCCGGGTACACTGTTTGGACGCATCTATGCGCTGGTCAGTTGGCTCGGTCATTTCAGTTTTATTGTCTTTGCCATTTACTTACTTATTTTATTTCCGCTAACATTTATTGTCATGTCGCAGCGGCTAATGAGGTTTCTTTCAGCGGCTCTGGCAACCGCTGGTTTAACACTACTGATATTCGATTCCTCCATCTATGCCCGCTTTCAGCTGCATCTAAACTCATTGGTTTGGGATTTAGTCACTAACCCGGAGCAAGGTGAATTAACACGAGAATGGCAATTCATGTTCATCTGTATCCCGCTGATTTTCCTGATACAGATGCTTTTTGGCACATGGAGCTGGCAAAAATTACGTAGCCTGAGTCGTCAACGATTTGGTAAACCACTGGCCACCGTATTTATGGCGGCCTTTATCGCTTCACACCTCATGTACATCTGGGCAGATGCCAATTTCTATCGTCCAATTACCATGCAGCGCTCAAACTTGCCCATTTCTTACCCCATGACAGCCCGTAAGTTCCTTGAAAAACATGGTCTATTGAATCATCAGGAATTTCAGCGTCGCATTAACCAGCAAGGCGATCCAGCTGCATTAAGTGTGAATTATCCACTGAATAAATTATCGTACCGGGAGACTGATCGTCACTATAACCTACTGCTACTTGTTGTGGATGGATTAGATAATCAGGACATTATCCGTGATATGCCAGCGCTGGCGCATTTTGCACAGAACAATATCCGGTTTACTCACCATTTCAGCACTGGTTTACGGGATAATGCAGCATTATTTGGCTTATTTTATGGTATTTCATCAGGTTATCTGGACGGTATCCTTAACGCCAGAAAATCTTCTGTGCTTATTGATGCTTTAACACATCAAGGATATCAATTTGGTCTTTTCTCTTCAGATGGATTCCAGACACCGCTTTATCGCCAGGCCATACTCACCGACTACTCATTACCAGAAGCAAAAAGGCAAAGCGATAGCTTAACTGTCACACAATGGCGCCAATGGCTGGATCTGCACAATGGTTCTGCTCCCTGGTTTTCATTGCTGGATATTAACGGTTTTGCACCTTCCTCTGGCAAATTTGACAAAAAAGCGCTGGATACTGAAATCCGCCATATTTTAGATACCCTAAAAAATAAAGCGATTTTAGATAAAACGATCATTGTGCTCACAGCCAAGCAAAGTAACGCAGTATCAGACAACAGGACCAAATGGCTTATTGATGACAAATTCAACCGTGAACAGCTCCACGTTCCCCTGATCATTCATTGGCCGGGTACCCCTGCACAAACTATCGATAAGCTGACTAGCCACCAAGATATCATGGCAACTTTAATGCGTCGTTTATTACACGTTACTAATTCGCCAGAAGATTACTCACAAGGCGAGGATCTCTTTAATGCCCAAAGAGAAAAACCGTGGCTGATTACTGGGGAGAATGGTTCATTAATCATCACAACCGCTAAAAATACCATCTACCTTTCCAAAGATGGGGAATATCACCTGTATGATTTAGACGGCAATGAAATTCAGGGCGCTAAGCCAAATCTTGCTCAATTATTACAGGTCTTCACTGAAGTGAAACGATTTTTAGCACATTAATCGTTTAAAAATCAGGCACTCACTAAATTAGGGGCTTGCTTTGAAAATAAAAAAGGGTAATATGTAACAAGTCATCGGCATGTAGCGCAGCCTGGTAGCGCACCGTCATGGGGTGTCGGGGGTCGTAGGTTCAAATCCTATCATGCCGACCAAATTTCCCTAGAAAAACCAACCTGTTAAGGTTGGTTTTTTTATGCCTGAAGATTGCTCATGGTAAAATGATGGTAAAATGGCCGACAAGAAGTGGCAAAAGTGTGCTAACTTTTAGATGGGTTTTGTTGCTGACCAAAGGTACGAGAAACACCTTTTTTCTAGCTGTTTTTTCGATAGTTTCTATTTGAAATTTATTAGAAAAAATATTCAACGAACTCTGGGTAAGGAAGAAAAGAAAAAAGGAACTCTGGATTAAAAATTAACAAGATGAGTCATACCCTTTCAGGCATCTTCAAGTTAATTGAGTATATATTTCAATCATTATACACTGGTAAATAAATCAATATGAAAATAGCGATCTTAAGAAGAAATGGCTTAGGTGATCTAATTCTCACTCAACCATTGGTTAAATTTATACAGAAAAAATATCCCAATGCGAAAATTAGTTTGTTTATAGAGCATGGAAGTTATGACCTTGCAAAGTATTTGTTTTACTGTTCAAATATAGATATAAATGTTTTACCAAGCGGGAACAAATACTTTTCTATTGTTAAAACAGCGATAAATTTCCGAAACAAAAAATTCGATATAGCTATCTCAGCCAAACCAAGCCCAATGAAACTTAATAACTTGTTTTTATGGTTATTGGGGGCAAAAAAACGTTATGCGGTTGTATCCGATAAAAGCTGGCACTCTAAATTAGTGAACTTTCCCACCAATCAAGAGATGGTAAAAGGTCATCATCAGGCGTTGAAAGTGTTAAAAATATTCTCACCCAATGAAAACTATTTATCATCCGATTTATTTCCTACTATATCCATACATAAGATACCAACCATACATAAGATACTAATAAAAGCGAATAGTGAAAACCCACTAATATTATTTTCAGTTTCAAATAACAGGGAGAGCAGCTTAATAACACACAATAGACTTTCTTTAATTGCTGATAAAATAACAGAAAAATACCCTGCTGCAAAATTTATTATTTCAGCACTCCATGACGATATTCATTTGGCTAAAGACCTCATTTGTCATATAAATGCAAATTGTCAGATTGTCATCTGTGATTCGTTAGATTCATTTTTATCATTACTTAATGAGATGACTTTAATTATCGTTGGTGATGGTGGGATTTGTCATTTAACAGCTGCATTAAAGAAAAAAACCATTGCACTTTATGCTGTAACAAAACCTGAAAACTGGTCGCCACTTGCATTAAATGATATGTGTATCACTCTGTATGACCCAGAAAACGTTAATAATATTTCGTTAGATAAAATTATTGATGCGGCTTTTTCTTTACTCAAAAAGTAAACATTAGTAATGTCAAAATCAAAGGTAAACTTTGTTGTTGACCACCTCCGCAGAGGTGGTATTTAACAAAAATAAAAATTTCCTTATCCTGATTTATCAGGATAATTTCTTTAATTATTTTATATAACTAACCCATTTCGTTGTTTTTTCGGATAGTATCATATTTGGATATTTTACCATTTTCAAATATCCATCCATCGGACACAAAGAAATCTTCTGGAATGTCTTCATGATTTATTTCTGATATATAAGCATTTATCGGCCAAAGTGCAGAGACATCTTTACTATAAGAGTCAATTTTTCCATCTTCGTAATAAACAATTTTCATCGTATCCATAGAGAATAAATTTTGTGATTCGTACCAGTCCAACCCATTTCCATCTTTTAAATATGCCCCATTGGGTATTGGATTAACAGGCGTGTATAGGGTAAACTTTCCTAATTTAGTAACCATGTTATATTCTTCCTATAGTTATCCACTGGTTTCTTACAAAAATTTGCATAACTCGGTAATATATAATACTCACTTGCATTCGCCCGCCATTCCACATGACTGTTTTAATACCGGTTAAAACACTTCCGTATGGAGATTCCCAGTCTTTATATAGTCCCTCAAAATACTCTGATTTCCGTTCTCCTTGCCGAACTCCAGTAATTGATGTGTTTGTATTGGCATATCGACTGTCACTTTCCTGTTTGGTATAACACTCACCTCTGATTGCATAATTTCCTGTAGGTTGGTAGTTTCCTTTGGCTTGATACTTAGCATCAGATTCAGGTTTAGTATAGCTTTCACCTTTTAGGGCGTAGTTCCCAGCAGGAGCATAGTTACCCGCTGGTTGATAGTTTCCTTTGGCCTGGTACTTAACATCAGATTCCGGTTTAGTATAACTTTCACCTTTCAAGGCATAGTCACCTGCAGGAGCATAATTACCTTTCCGTTGAAAACGGGTATCCGACTCCTGCTTGCTATAAGCTCCCACATCATCAGCGGTCATGTCAGCTTTTAATTCTACCCAGGCATTACCTATTTTTGGCTCTTCCTTATTGTTCTCAATGCGTGATTGCCAGAATTTTTGTTTATGGTATACCAAACCACGCAGAGGGTAAGGTGGTGCTTCAACAGACCATTGAGCCGCACCAAAGTTCTGGATTTCGCCTACTGCTCCCGTAATATCGTGAAAAATCCCGTTCATTTTTTCACGTTCAATATCCCTTGCGGTGGGATCTTCATTCTGGTCACGTCCGTAAGCCTCACCATAACCCTGAGCATACGAGACAGCGCCGTCTGATGGGGCTTCATCAGGAATAGAAACTCTGTTACCCTGCTCGGCGAAAGGAACTTTAAATATTTTTGTCATGGGATTAAGCTCCGAAATGGCTGTTAAAGAAATTGGCATGTGAATAGCCAAAGCCAAAGATATTACTGACACTGTTTTCGACCTGATTTAGTGTGCCAGTTTGTTTTTCCCTGATTGAAGTATCAGAAAGCACATCACCGTTTTCCGTCGTCTTATCCCGTTTATTATCTTGAGTATTCATATATGCCCCTCATTTAATCAACAAAGTACATTGCTAAATAATATGAAGGCGGTAGGTATGTCTCCGCCTGTAAACATCAATTATTAGGTTTATCAATACGGAAGAGTCTATTTTGGCGATTTTTGATGAATAAATTAAGCATTCATCATATTATTCATATCTTATATCATAAGAATGACATGTGACACAATTAATAGAATTAATAAAATTCATTTCATGACCAATAATTAATAAAAGACCATATAAAATTTAATATGGGATGTTTCTCAGGTAAAATATAAATCACTGCCATTTATTTTAGCGACCACAAAATTAATTTAACTTGGGGCTGTCCTAGATAACCAGTATCATCTAGGATAGTTGCATGAGAAAAAGTAGACTCAGCCAGTACAAACAGGAACGGTTACTTGAGCTGTTTATTGCAGGCTCTACGGCACGTATTGCAGCGGAGTTAGTGGGTGTTCACAGGAACACCGCAGCCTACTATTTTCATCGACTCAGAATATTGATTGCCGAGCATGTCGATAAGCATTCTTGGTTTGAGGGGGAAATAGAAATAGACGAAAGTTATTTTGGGGGGCGTCGTAAAGGTCAACGAGGTCGAGGTGCTGCGGGTAAAGTCCCTGTTTTCGGGCTGTTAAAGCGGGGTGGTAAGGTTTATACGAAGGTCATACCTGATGCCAAATCTCGCACATTACTGCCGATAATCGAGTCAAAAATTTGCCCTGATAGTATCGTCTACACGGATAATTTTGCGAGCTATGATGTGTTAGATGTGAGTGATTTTAAGCATTACAGAATCAACCACAGCCCCCAGTTTGTTGATAAGAAAGCTCGCCAGAATCACATCAATGGAATTGAGAATTTCTGGAATCAGGCAAAGCGTCATATGCGTAAATTTAACGGTATCCCGAAAGCGCATTTTGAGCTGTATTTGAAGGAATGTGAATGGCGATTTAACACACCAAGTGCAAAGCAGCAATTAGCTATTCTAAAACAAATAGTTAAAGGTAAAATCTAACCATTATCTAGGACAGCCCCTTTAACTTTATATTTTCTATTTTGATAATACTACTTGATCCATTATTTGTCCGCCATCTTGCCATACTAAAGTTGATGGCGGGATAAATTCAATTCTTCCCCACCAACCTCCCGGCCACTGGGTCGAAAATACTCGTCTGGCTACAGGGACTTCAAGAGGTAAATACTGTCCATTTGTGGTTCTAACATAAACTAAACAGCCAGATATATTTTCAGTACAATTCATCGTTCCTCTATCTTGAACTCGTCCCGTCCAAACTACTTGTTCTTGGGTTCGTCGAGTACCTGCATCACGCTGTAAATACCGCCCATCACTCTCCCCCTTTGTATAACATTCCCCCCTGACCGCATAATTCCCCGCTGGCTGGTAATTCCCACGTGACTGATATCGCCCGTCTGACTCCCCTCTCGTATAACATTCCCCACGAACAGCGTAGTTATAGCTAAATCATATTAATATGACATAATATCTAAAGCTAAGATGACAAAGCATAAAATGAGATGAGCTACAGCTTAGATTTTCGAAAGCGAGTACTGGCATACAAAGACAAGCATTCGTTGACTTTCGAACAAACGAGTGCCCATTTTGAAATCTCCATGCGTACCTTGTTCCGGTGGTGTAATAAAATAGAACCTTGCATGACCCGCGATAAACCCGCCACGAAAATCCCTGATGAGGGACTTATTGCGGATGTCCAAAATTTTCCTGATGACTATCAATGGGAAAGAGCAAAACGTTTAGGTGTCTCACAATCGGCTATTCATTACGCTTTGAAACGGCTGCGGATCACCCAGAAAAAAACGCGCCAACACCCTCGCGCTGATCCTCAAGCTCGTCAGGCATTTATCGAGCGCATCAGCGATTATGAACAGACTGGCAGACCCCTTGTTTATTTGGATGAAAGTGGTTTTGCTCAATCGATGCCACGTAAACATGGATATTCGGAAAAAGGGTTACGCTGTTTTGGTACGCATGACTGGCAGGCAAAAGGTCGTATCAACGTCATTGGCGCCATTCTCGAAAATACTTTCGTCACCTTAAGCTTATTTACCGAGAATATTAATGCCGATGTTTTTTATGCGTGGATGACGCAAGATTTGCTGCCAACGCTTCCACACGGAGCAGTGATAGTGATGGATAATGCGCCTTTCCATAAACGGAATGACACGACACAAGCGATAGCAGACAGCAGATGTCAACTGGAATGGCTTCCCGCTTATAGTCCGGATTTAAACCCTATAGAACACAAATGGGGCGGAGCAAAAGCGATAAGGAGGCAAAAAAGAGGTTCAGTTGATGAGTTGTTTACGGAGCATATTAAATATGTCAGGTTATGTTGATTCTGCTATAAATCAGGCGGCCGTAACAAATCAGGATTGCCAAAATAGAGCCGGATATCTGCGGCCATGAGTTCTTTAGCCCGTCGATCAAGTCGGGCCATAAGTCAGGGTTGTCTTTCATCTTCATATTTCCACCCCATCAGAACAATGGGTGTCCTTGGAGTGAGTGATGTCAGCCCCTGTGAATTGAGTTAATAGGGTGCCAGCCGCAATGCGTGGATACGGATGTGATTAGAGTGATTGCGGTGGCAAATTCAGTGAGTGAATTGATGGCCACTTCTTATTTTCCTCCCTCAAATGAGGGAGGAAAAACGGAAAGCGGTGATAAAAAAGGCCACACCGAATGAAGAGCAGCCTAATGTAGATCTGGGGGAGCTATTTCCAGTTGAAACAATAAGGTAGTGAATCTCCTGCATTTTGTTGTTGCAACAGACTACCCAATTTTTTGGCATCGTTGTTACCGTACTCGCCAATAAATTCGTAATCGTGCTTGCCAAATAAATGGCTGTCGATACTGCTACCCAATTGATAAGGAGTACCATCCACCGTTATCGTGAGATTCTGCTTAAATAAATCCACCAGCTTCTGATAACCAGCTTGATTATTATCCGAAGAGACCCGGATAAAGATTTTCTGGTTTAACCCATCCCAGACGAGCAATGCAAATTTTGTGATAGCGGTTTTATTCTGGAAACTAGTCAACGTACCGAATGGGCCAAGATGCTCACCAGCAGGTTCAAATTCCGCATCAGCCAGATATCCCCACATCTGATCTTGGTTAGAAAAAGATCCCGTACCGACTACGAGATTAAAGTTCACCATACAATCTGTGGGCTGTGGCTTTGAACTAGATTTCAGCAAATGCCAGTCACATGCCATCAGGTCATCGGGTGTGGGCTGCCACGGAAACCATTCACCGTGCTTATTGCTCTTTTCGATATAAACTGGATCATGAGATGTCAGGCGCATATGCTCACCCGGTGCATCCCAATCACTGCGGTGCAATTTATTTCCCAGATACACCTGAACGATTGCCCACGGACAAGTGCCGACAGGCGCAGTTATCGCATCAATCTTGTATTGTGAGGGAATAATTTGGCATTGCTTTTCTGGATTATTAACTTCAGACATAAACACCTCATTTAATGATGAATTAATAAACGCAATCTCATTCCGCTGCTAAATAACCATAAATTTTATTTAAGCCATATTTTTATCTCAATGAAATCTTACCCATTGAGAGTTATATAATTTGAAAGACATTGATTATTTTTTGAGTTGTAAACCCTGAGTTGACAACTGATCATTAATCTCTTGCTCTGTCTGTTGAAACCGTTCTTCCTCCAGCTCAACGCCCAGAACACGGCGACTGAGTTTCAAGGCCGCTTTCAATGTCGCACCTGAACCCATAAAGAAATCCGCCACTACATCCCCCTCCCGGCTGCTGGACTGGATAATATGCGTCATCAGATCAGCGGGCTTTTCACAGGGGTGCTTGCCCGGATAATATTGAACAGGTGAAAAATGCCAGACATCGGTATAAGGCACCGCTGCCGTGACTGAGAACGGGCGGCGCAATAAGCCGTATTCCTGCCGCAATTCCTCATACTGCCGTGACAAGGTCAGGTGTGATGCTACCAGCTCATGATGTGGCTTGTTCAGTTCCCCACGCTGGTGCTTTTCTTTCGCTACACGGTCAAATAATGCCTGCAACTTTTTATAATCCACTTCATTGGGTAACTGCCATTGGCTGTCGCTAAACCAATGACTGGCCATCTGCTTACCGGTTGCCGCGTGAATATCTTTCGCCATGACGCCTAACGCTTTTCGCGCATCACGAAAATAATCAATCAGCGGTTTAAATACCGACTGTTTTAAGTTCTGACATTGTTTGAAATAACCATCGTCTTTCGGGTGATAAGGCCCTTGATAATGTTCTGCGAAAATAATTCGTTCAGTAGCCGGAAAATACATTCTCAGGCTTTCTTTGTTCTGCCTGCGCCACGGGCCAGAGGGTTTCGCCCAGATAATATGCTTCAATACGTTAAACCGTGCACGTACCAGAAGTTCGGTATCAGAGGCCAAACGCGAACCACAAAACATATACAGGCTGCCGTTAGGTTTCAGTACCCGCCAAAACTCAGCCATCAGCTCATCCAGCCACGCAAGGTACGCCGTGACATCTGCCCACTGGTTATCCCAGCTACAATCTTTCACGCGAAAATACGAGGGGTCAGTGACGATGAGGTCTATACAGTTATCCGGCAGGGTTTTGATAAATTTCAGAGAGTCGTCGTTAATTAATGTGGCACGGCTTAAATTCACAAATTATTCCATACATCGACGCTGACTAGCCTCCTGGAAAACCTCGGAGTGAAAAGCTAGTGGATCAATAACACCAGCTATGTATCTCATCGCTTAAGGCATTGCCCCATCAAGGGCAACGCTTGAAAAACGTCTCATTGTCCCGGCTTTCCATCAGACCAGCCAGACAAAATTGAGTTAACAGTAATTGGCAACGTGGCGCGGATAGCCCCGTCAGGGTAGATATATCGGAAACAGAGGCCCAATCATACAAAGGTACAATTTCCAGAACACAGGAGGCTGATGTTGTCATATCTTCATGTTTTAGCATGATAATTCTAACCTTTTGGTCAGTTAGTCGGCGTGAACACACATGTAACTCTGACCAATCACAACAGCAAGTCTTATGTTTATTTTAGGCATAAAAAAACCCGCACTAGGCAGTGCAGGTTCTTATTGAATTTCGGTCTTTCGCTTCTTGCGGATATAGCATCAAGAAGCATATACGAAAATGTTAACTCGATTACTCAAAAAGTCAAACTTTTTTAATCAACATCATATCGTGTCTTTCTAATTCATCACACATCGGGCGATATAGCATAAATTCGGCCACTCTTAACCAATTTTCAACCCGACGTCGACAGGTTGATAGAGAAATATCTGGATGACATTCTTGCATTTCAAGCGCAATACAATAATAGGATTTTTTATACACATAATGTTCTTTCAGGATATTCAGTAATCCGGGATCACTTTCCATTACTCGAGCGATCACTGCATCCATTTTCAGCCCTTCCGCGTCTGTGCAGAACCATAAACTGCTGACTGATTTTTTGTCTTTCATTCGGCCGAAAATCTGCAAAAGTTCGTCTTTTGTCAAACCCGCCTGTTTCATTCTTTTCATCGCCATATGTAAGGATTTTTTGCTTATCACCGGATCTGCCAATAAGCAGGAAAAAATACCTGCTGCCTGTGGTACTTTACGAATGGCAGACCAATTTCCCCATACACTTAACTGACCCCGTATCCAGACGCTCTCAAGGGTACGCAATCTCAGATGCTCTTCACCTTTTCCGCATGTTACCGGATAAATCATTTTGCTCCCCTTAACTTCATATTGCTTGATACACTTACACTCGACATAACCGTACCTCTTCGACTTCCCTTTTAACCTGTACTAATAATTCAATTTCTGTCCCGTGGATTACCTGCCATGTTTTCGGTGCGGCATGAAAGTCTGTCGGGTAACACGCACGATGATGAATTTCCGCCAGCGATGCCCCCAACCCCAGATTCCGGCAGGCAATACAGCCCTGCGAAGCCACATCTGACAGCCACTGTTTTTCATTTTTGGTCATTGGTCTTGCCTCTTATTCACGCAAAATCAAACAACTGAGCAGCGGCATTTTCAGCTGCGTCTTTGGTCGGGAAGTTGCGGTATAAGATGAAATTCCACAGCACATTCAGTGTGGATTGATAGAGGGACTGAAATTCCAGTTCATCCATTTTGGCGAAGCTGACTGAACGGGGTTCGCGGTACAGGCTGCCATCCGGCATTTCGTAGGTGTCATAGTGACCGGACTCGACTGTTATCCAACGTCTAAAGGCATCAAAGGATTTAGTAGCCGTAATGTTATGGGCACGGTTTTTGGATAAGCCCGCAAGGTATTCATCAGCAGCGGATTGTAAGGCATCTTCGCTACCAGCAAAGTGAGCCAGAAATTGTACGTAACCGCGCACAATCGCTTTTTCTTCCGGGGAAATCGTGCCACCAACCGGTTCCCAGTATTCAAAACCGAGATTCAGCAGGGCAAAGTATTTGCGGTGGAAACGAGGATTACGGACTTTCTTAAAATCAGCTTGCAGCACATCACCACATTTGATTTTCGAATGCAGGTATTCTCTGGTCGCTAGAGTAGCAGACCGATGGAATGATTATCGCGGGTGACAATCCGTTATACTACAGACAATTTCTGTAAGCGGGAGGTATCCAGATTCTGCTTAATATGCCAGATATCATAAGCATTCTGCATACCCAGCCACACATGTGGCGCACGGCCAATAACCACCGAAAGACGAACCGCCATTTCAGGGGAAACATGGGACTGGCAGGCAATCAGCCGCTGTATCTCGAGAACACTTAAACGCACACTGATTTTCTTTATGCCTTTGGGGGGTTGCGGATCAGCATTATGAGATAGTGATATTCATCACAGCAACATTGAGCCAAGCAGGAAAAATAGAAGGAAGTCCATTTTAAAAATGGTATGATCGGAATAATCTATGACAAAAAAAGAATTAGCTATGAAAGAAGAAATTCACGTGGAAATATTTAACAACTTAATACAACCTGAAAAGAAATTTGAAAAAATATCATTTTATAATTGTGAATTTCAAAATTGTAATTTTAGCAGCGCTGTGTTTAAAGAGTGCAAAGTGATAGATTGTAAATTTGAAAACTGTAACCTCAGCTTAATCGATATTGACAAATCCAGATTTAATGGCGTTGAATTCTATGAATGTAAAATGATTGGAATAAATTGGACAACGGCAAGCTTTCCAAGATTTACATTTGAATCTCAATTGAAATTTGAAAAGTGTAAAATGAATGATTCTTCTTTTTACGGTTTAATGTTAAAAAATTTAGACTTGATAGAATGTCATGTTCAAGGCGTCGATTTTAGGGAGGGCGACTTTAGTTCGTCAAACTTCACTTATAGTGATTTTTCCAGGAGTTTATTTAATAACACAAATTTGTCAGAAACTAATTTCAGTGAAGCTCAAAATTATTTTATAGACATCTATAAAAACAATATTACAGGTGCCACATTTACACGTTTTGACGCTTTAGGGCTATTAGACTGTTTGGATATCAACCTGGTTGATTAATAGAAAAAAATCAAATTGAGGCTATTGACCGCAACGCTTTTGGATGTTTCGCAGAACGTATCAGGCAATAAGGGGCTAATGCGTTGTCTGAAGAAGCGAAACATCAACTCTCAAAAGGTGACCAAACTCATTCAGCACCATTCGTTTTGTATGACCAATATTGAGTAAAAGTGATTAAAATAAAACAAATCAGAGCCAGGATGAAAAGTCCCCACATTAAACCTGCCGCCGTTGTTGTATGCCCGCTAGTGAAAAACACTAATACGATAGCTGCCCCGGTCATTTTTAACGCGCCTTGTAAAGCACTACCTGTTCCAGATAGTTCAGGATGCCCATATAAACTGATCCCAAGTAATAACGGAGAAGAAAGCCCACATCCCACTCCCACTGTAAAACCATATATAACGATAAATGCAATTGATAATATCGGTGTAACATAGATTGACATAAGCGCAACGACGGTAAAGAACAGTAATAACGGAAGCGAGACGCTAAGTATTTTCTCGGGAGCAGCGTGTGACAACCATTTTCGGGTTATCAATGATCCGATGACAATGCCGGCAGAATACACCATAAACAAATATCCATTCTGTGATGCGGATAAATCAAATTGCGTCTGAAATACGAAAGGACTCGCCGTAAAATATCCAATAGTTATGGCAAACAAAACGGCAGAGATAACGCTGTATATAACAAAATTAATGTCCGATAACAGAATTCGAAAACCGGTTATTCTGCCACGCCCGATGGATTGCATCGGCGATGTTTCCGGCAACGTCATCTTCACAAAAAATATGCCTATCAGCATCAGGATGGCGAGCGCGATAAAATTAAATTTCCAGGGTAAATACTGTGTAATATATCCACCGATAACAGGGGCAAAAGCCGGTGAAACTTGTGATGCCATCGAAAAAACAGCCAATGATTTAGATAACTCCGCCTTATCATGGAAAGTATCACTGAGAATCGCTCTGCTAATCACCGGACATCCACCAGCACCAATACCCGTCAAAAGCCGGAATAACGACAGAGTGTGGAATGACTCGGCCATAGAGGTCAAATAATTACCAACCGCGGCGAAGAATAAGGAAAACAAAACGACAGGTACACGCCCATGCTTATCGGAAAGTGGACCATAAAATAGCTGAGACCCAGCAAAACCCAACAGATAATAAACGACAAGACTTTGTGCTTGATGATCCGTGATTGCAAGTGTGGATTTTATTGCAGGTAACGCCGGATTATAGAGATCAATGGAAAACAATCCCAATACCAGAATAACGCATGAATTAATGATGATTAATGGTGATTTCATGTTTTGATGCTCTTTTTCATAGCGGAGACACATGCTATTGACGTCGCACAACAAGATGAGAACATTTTTATTTTTTGTCGTCATTCGCAAATGTGTAATGATTAATTTACACCACATGTAACATGGATTTGACAGAGATAAATCGATCCTTTAACCTGCCAATCTTATAACAATTTTTTTAACCCATTCAGAGACGAGGATCGCGTGAAAAATCGCACTATTGGCAGTATTTTTATCGTCGCTGGAACGACGATTGGCGCAGGGATGCTGGCAATGCCACTGGCAACCGCCGGTGTGGGGTTTGGAACTACATTGGCGATGTTAGTTGCCCTGTGGGCATTGATGAGTTATACGGCCCTCCTGCTAGTCGAAGTTTATCAGCATAATAAGTTTAATACCGGATTAGGCTCCATTGCGAAACGCTACCTTGGGTTTAGTGGGCAACTATTAACTGGATTCAGTATGCTGTTCCTGATGTACGCCCTGACAACAGCTTATATTAGTGGTGCTGGAGAATTACTGGCGACGACCCTCTCTTCCTGGTTAAATAAACCCATCTCTGTCTCGGTGGGGATCAGTCTTTTTACCGTTATTGGGGGTGGGGTGGTTTGCATAGGCACCCAATCGGTTGATTTCATTAATCGCCTGTTGTTTACCGCCAAAATCATTTTTCTGGTGATTGTCCTCGGCGTCATGATGCCTCATGTTGATCAGATCAACTTGATTTCCATGCCGATTGAACAAGGGTTAGTACTCTCTGCCATCCCGGTGATTTTTACTTCATTTGGATTTCACGGTAGTGTGCCAAGCATCGTTGCCTATATGGGAGGCGATACCCATAAACTCAGAAAGATCTTCGTCATCGGTAGTGCGATCCCTCTGTTCGCTTACATACTGTGGCAATTGGTCACGCTTGGCGCCATTTCTTCAAATACATTTGTTGGCATTCTTGCGCAACAATCGGGACTGAATGGGTTATTGCTGGCAGTCAAGGAAGTTGTTACCTCTCCCAGGGTCGCATTTGCTGTTCATCTGTTTGCCGATCTTGCTCTGGCGACGTCATTCCTCGGTGTTGCTTTAGGGCTATTTGATTATCTGGCTGATCTCCTTAAACGCCGCAACCATGCCAAAGGGCGTTTACAAACAGGGTTAATCACGTTTGTGCCCCCCCTGCTTTGTGCGCTGTATTACCCCAATTTTGTTATGGCTCTGACATTCGCCGCCGTTGCCCTGTCCATTCTCGCGTTATTGCTGCCTTGCCTGTTGGTTTGGCGTAGTCGTGAAGAAAACAAGGCAGGTGGATATCGAGTCAAAGGGGGTAAACCCGCATTAGTCTTTGTTTTTCTGTGCGGGCTTACCGTGATCGCCATCCAAATAGGTATCGTCACAGGAATATTGCCACAAGTGGGATAAGGTTTCTGTTTGAACTATTTCACCCCAAATCCGCATCAGTTTCGGCGCGGATTTGGGGATAATCGTATCCCGGCCGTTAGAAACTCACACCAATCCCCGCATAAAAACCATCGGAAACTTTATGGCTCCGATAACCTTTGCTTCCTTTGATATCAATAACACGATAACCCCCATCTATGTGGACTGGCCCAAGCAGGTTATACCGTAATCCCCCAGTCGCCTCCGCATAAGAATCCATGCCAGACGTCAGACCGGATGGTGAACCGTAAACTTCGCCGTACACTGACAAGGACGGTATCACCGCCCAACTTAGACCGCCCCCGACAGCCAATGCTGCTCCGTCGCGCCCATCTTTAGGAGACAAATACAGCCCTTTTGCTCCTACAGTGGCCGCTAATTTCCACACTGGCAGACCAAAGCCTAAACCCAAACTGCTGACCTGGCCATTGTGATCACTCCGGGTCCAGTTGCCCGTTAGAGACAATCCCTGATATTTATCGCCGATGCCCACAGAGGTACTGGTATGATGTTTTCCCCATTGTCCATCGATGGAAAGCGCATTTGCAGAACCCGTTATGAAGAACAAGCTAGCGACACTGATAGCAATAAAACTTTTCATCCTCTTATCCTTTGATTTAACCAATACCGAGACATAATCAGCCATTGTACTTGAATTAAGAGGGTGAAATAGACAATGAAAGCAATAAAACGTCTAGATTTATCAATATAAGTAAATCGCATTATTTTTCATTCAATTGACTATTTACCCGGATGCGCGATTTCGCTTACCCACTGCTTAACTCGCTGACGAGAAACCTTTATGCCCTCCTTTTTCAATAGGTCAGGTAATAAATAACAGGCAATTGGCCGCTGGAAAGTAGCGATTTTATCTGCAATCCAATCCAGCATAGTGGTGGCTAGTTCAGGATATTGCGTTTCAATCACAGCAACGGGTCGATGGCCAAATTCAACATCGGGAACAGGTACGACAAAACTCTGTTCAACTTGAGGATGCTGGTTAATCATTCGCTCAATATCTTCTGGCTGGATGCCTTCTCCCCCACTAAAAAATTGGTTGTCGAGACGCCCTAAGATCCGCAATTCGCCTTGTTCAAATACGCCGCGATCTTTCGTCGAAAACCAGCCTTCGTGATCGGTTAATGGCTTCAGTTTTCCGTCAAACCAATAACCACTCGCCATACTGTCAGCACGTATCTGGATCTCTTCATCCACTAAACGAATGCGTTTTCCGGGAAGCGGCGTGCCTACACCCGGCAGGTTGTCAGCCCGTTTTACACACACAGTTGATGCCATTTCTGTCAGCCCATAACCACACCAACAACGGATACCCAATGCTTCAGCCCGTTGGGTCAGTGCCGTTGGTATCATCGCCCCTCCCAACAGCACTTCTTTTAACGTCAATGGATATTCATGTGCTTGTTCTAATAAACGCCACAGTTGAGTCGGCACAAGTGACGCATGGGTACAGCCAGACAGTGCAAGATTCAGTGGATGTAAATGCCGCACGACCAATGTCGCGCCTGTTTGCAACCAGCGCCAAAGGATACCCTGACCTGAAACGTGAAATAGCGGTAACGAAAGCAACCAACTATCCTCTGGCTGATAATCCATACAGGAAAGAATGCCTTGAGCACTGGCAAGATGGGCGCCAATGGAATGTACCACCACCTTCGGCAAGCCAGAAGAACCAGACGTCAGGATCAGACTGGCGGGGCGCCGATTCTTCCACGCGACGTGGTGTGCCGGTGTTGCCGGAAGCGTTGGTTTCCGGTCAAGTGATTTAACCGGCATAACAGACGAAGGGGTGTCCGTAAAATCCACCCCATAATCCATATTGAGATGAGGTAATAGATCAGCCAGTAGTCGGTCAGGTAATTGAGGATTAAGCGGTAACGCCCTTGCACCACAACGTAAGACAGCCAGGTAACACAGCAGAAATTCGGCGCTATTTTTACCTCTGAGGATCACACCATCACTTTCCATGACTCCCTGTTGGTAGAAATGGTCAGCAATGGTATTGATTCTTTGTGTAAGTTGATGCCAATTTAACGGTTCATCCGCTAATTGAAGCGCCGTTTTTTTAGGCGAGACGGCGGCCCAATGCTGCCACGGCCACTGCGTCCATTCTGCTGCGCGCCATTCATCATCACCCCACTCGGTTACGGACATGCATCACTCCATACCACCGGCAGGCTATCAAGCGTGACACAGGGGATATCACTTCCGGGCCAACAACGAATGAGCTGTGATTGTATCAGATCCAGCGTATCCAGACCCGGGAGCGTGTCAGGTGTGAGCCATTGCGCCAGACGAGCCAATTGGGTCAAACCAAAGCTACTTTCAATACTGGAACTTATCACCGCCTCCAGCCCTAATTGATGCGCCCGGGTAATGAGCTGACGACAACGATCAATACTCCCGACCAAAGTCGGCTTAATGATGATCGCAGCGACACCGTCTTGTGCTTCCAGCGTAAAATCAGCGTCACGAACACTTTCATCCCATGCAATGGCAATCCCCGTTTCACGAGCAAATGCCAGAGATCCTGCCCGTGTTTTACAGGGTTCTTCGATGAAAGCAATTCTCTGCCGATAAGCCGGATTGACGTATTTGGCGAATCCCTCCGCTTTTGTCGGTGTCCAACTGCGATTGGCATCTAATCGCAGTTGAAGATCAGGCACAGCTTCAAGCAGGGTATTAACCACCATGCCGTCTCGTACCGCCTCATACAGCCCGACTTTCACTTTTGCGATCTTCTTTCCCGCCATTCTTCCCAAACGAAGGATGACATCATCAGGATCGCCCGAGCACAGGCAGGCTTTGCGATAATGGGCGGTTTCCGGCAGTTTTCCCTGCAATTCAGCCAGAGCACAACTGATCCCAAACGCCACAGAGGGCAAGGCACTGTCTTCTGGCTGAGTGAGTGAACATCGCGCTTGTCGCCATAATTGTAGCCATTCCACAGCCGATGCCTTAGCCTGCTCAAGCGTTTCATGGCTGAATTCCGGTAATGGGGAAATTTCCCCCCAACCATTCTGGCCATCCTCTTGCAGATGAACCAGAAAACCATCACGGGTTTTCAGACGCTGATAACGCAAAATAACACCCGCTTCCATTGGCAGGCTGAATGAATATAAAGTTGCTTTACGCATTACGGATTACGCTTAAATTGACGGAAATCAGGGTGGCGCTTTTCATTGAACGCATTGCGTCCTTCCTGCCCTTCTTCGGTCATGTAGAACAACATGGTGGCATTCCCCGCCAACTCCTGTAAACCCGCCTGCCCATCACAATCTGCGTTTAATGCAGCTTTCAGACAACGCAACGCCATCGGGCTGTTTTCCAGCATTTCACGACACCAGCGCACCGTTTCTTTTTCCAGTTCGGCATAGGGAACGACCGTATTCACCAGCCCCATATTTAATGCCTCTTCAGCATGGTATTGGCGGCACAGAAACCAAATTTCCCGCGCTTTTTTCTGACCAACAATCCGCGCCATATATGAAGCGCCCCAGCCACCATCAAAAGATCCCACTTTCGGACCTGTCTGGCCGAAAATCGCGTTATCCGCTGCGATAGTTAAATCACACATCAAATGCAACACATGCCCGCCGCCAATGGCATAGCCTGCCACCATAGCAACCACCGGTTTTGGACAAGTACGGATCTGACGCTGAAAATCCAATACATTGAGATGATGTACCCCGCCGTCATCTTTATACCCACCGTAATCGCCACGGATTTTTTGATCACCACCAGCACAGAAGGCTTTTTCGCCCATTCCCGTCAGAATAATCGTCCCGATAGTCTCGTCGTAACGGGCATCAGCCAGCGCCTGAATCATCTCTTTAACCGTCAAAGGGCGAAACGCATTACGTACCTGTGGACGATTAATCGTTATTTTGGCAATACCATCGGGAGATTTATGGTAGAGAATATCTTCAAATCCTTGCGAACAATCTTGCCATTCGATCGGGGCATACAATTTTTCTTCGTTTGGGTAGCGCATGACTGTCTTTCCTTAACCAAAAAGTGATAAAAAATGGTTCACTGCGCTGGAAAAAGCCGCAGGATTGCCATCGTGAGCATTATGTCCAGCCTGAGGGATGGTCGTTAATGGCAGCTGATATTGCTGCGCAATTCGCTGGAATTTAAGATCATGTTCCCCACACAGGTAGGAGAAAGGGAAGGTAATTTGCTGCAAGTCGGGGATCAACCAGGGCTGTCTGCCTAATGAAACATTTTCCAGCACATTAGCCAGGCGATCGCCGCTGTTTTGGCTGCGCAGCTGAATCAATTGCTGACGCTGTGCTACTGTTAAATCGGCAAACACGGGCTGTTGATACCAATCAGCCAGAACTGACGCTAGCGGTTCTTGACGAAAACGCTGCGCCCAACACTGATCATGTTGCAATCTCGCCTCACGCTCCTGCCGGGAAAACAAACCGGGGTTTCCGCCCTCCACCAGCAATCCACGCAACCCCTCCGATTGGCCATAAATTGCATGGTACATGGCAATTCGTCCTCCCAGCGAGTAGCCGACCAAACAATAATCATGAATGTGATATTGAGATAAAGTTGCACTCAGCAAGTGGCTTATCTCAGCAAACCCTCTCGTTAACGCAACATCCGCAGAACGGCCGTGCCCCGGTAAATCAATCACCAATGACGGATATTGATTGCAAGCCTCCACCACCGGAAGCCAGTCATCTCCTTTTCCCAATAATCCATGTAACCAAACTAACCACATCCCTTGCTGATGGGGATGAAACGTCTGGCACATTAAGGGTACCGTACTGAGGTTGACTGAACCTGAGGTCATAAAATTGCGTTTCACAGAGCAGCAACCTGTTTCATCAGTGCTTGCAGACACTTCACGCCTTCACTGCCCGCAACATTTAATTCAAGCAAAGTGGTTTCTTTATGCTGCCATACATGTTGAGCGCACTGTTTTAATTCCGACCAATTTTGTGGCGCGGCATAATGCAAACCAAACATCGCCGCGGCATGCTTAAAATTGACATTTTGCGGCATACAATAAAAACGTTGGCGTTCTTCTTGTGGTGTCGGCAACAGAGAGAAAATTTGCCCGCCATTATTATTAACGATAATCAATAACATGGGACTGGAGAGATAACGTAATAACGTTAAGCTATTCAGATCATAGAGTGCGGAAATATCGCCGATAATTGTCAGGGTCGGTTTATTGGTTGCCCGTTGTACACCCGCCGCGGTAGAGATCAAGCCATCAATACCACTGGCACCCCGGTTACTGTAAACCGGATAACCCGCAGGTAACTGTCCCAGCGCATCAATCAGACGCACAATCAAACTATTACCGATAAACAACTGCCCTTCTTCAGGTAACAATTGAGGCAATTGATGTGCAACAGCAGCCTCACTGAATTCCCCCGCCAGCTTTGCTTCGACGCAGTTAAACACGCGGCTTGACCACGTATTTAACTCATCAGCCCAAGGTGCTTGCGGGCAGGCAGGATGAACCTGTAACCAATCAGCCACACGACAGGTGAATTTGCGCCCTCGATGGTTGGCAGGATCAAGCCTGCCGGACAGAGGAGCCACGATCCAATACTGCTCAGGCTGACAGTTGGCCTGCCATTGCAATACCTGTTTTCCTGTCAGACTGGCACCAAATTGGATCACCAATTGCCCCTGCGCCAAAATCGCTTGAGTGCGGGGATGATTCAACCATAATTCGGCATGTGGTAACGGTTGCCCTGTTTGAGACAATACATCACCAATCAGCGGCCAGCCCATGCTTTTTGCCCATTGCGCAACATATTTACCCTCTTCAGGACTCATTCTGCCTGCCAGCACAATGCCCTGTTTTTTCTGCCAGATATCCCAATCGACGGCCTTAACCACCGTATGCATTGCCGGCTGAACCAACCACGGTTCATCGCTCTGCCACCACTCTCCCAACGTTTGCAACCAATCCTGATGTGCCGCCATCTCATCACCGTACAAAGGTTCTGCAAACGGGCAGTTGATATGCAGAGTACCGTGTTGCAGGTTTGCCATGGCATTATCGATGGAAGACACCAACCAACTGGCAGGAATATCGGTCGTGGGCGGCGGCAAGGCTAAAACCTGCGTGGGATGAGAAGCGAAAATACCGACCTGACGGATTGCCTGATTCGCGCCACAATCAATTAATTCAGGGGGTCTGTCAGCCGTGAGAAACACCAATCGTTCTCCCGTCAATCCCGATTCAATCAGGGCGGGATACAGATTGGCGACCGCCGTTCCAGATGTCACAATAACCGCGACCAGCTCCTGGCTCGCTTTTGCCAGCCCCAAAGCCAAGTGCCCCAAGCCACGCTCATCAAAATGGGTATGACAGATCAACGTCTGGTTTTCTGCGGCTGCCAATGTCAATGGGGTCGAACGGGAGCCAGGGGCAATACAGACATGACGCAATCCGTAGCGGGTCAATGCTTCTAATAAAAGTTCCGCCCAACGGCGGTTAAGTGCGCAGTTTGACATACAATGTTCAAAAATTTCTTTTAAAAATAGAGCCAGAGAGTAAGGGATATTATATAAGGTGTTCTTGATCTTAATGGCTGTAAAAACAATTTCCTTATCTTAGTTCAAGGAATTGCCCTTTAAATGACACTATTTTCGCGCCAAACGAGAAAGATAAGGCTCAGTAAGAACAACATGCAGGTTTATTATGTCTACTTATCGTACTTCAACCCCTTACTCACCCTCGTTTCGCGGAGGTAAATAAGGGCTTGGTGTAGCATTAAAAATGAATAAGATTTTGTAGTTAACTATTCAACGCCCCCTCCAGGCAGCGTCGTGTCAATATATCCTTGCCAATATTGACTGTACTGATCATCATCACCACCCACTTTATAATATTCAATATAAATCACTGCCGCTCTCCCTGAGGCACCTGAATCAATATCACCGGTTATATTAATCGGGATTGAGAGATGTCCTTTTGATGTTGTCCCCGTAGTCGCCTTAGGTAATTGAATTGTACCTGTATAAGATACGTCACCTCTATTAGTGGATTGAATAAATAACTTAATCCCAACCGTATCTCCAGGATTTACTTTCTGATTATCTGCTGAATCGGCTTCAACTTCCACAAAAAGAGTACTGCCGCCATTAAACTTATGTTGGCTAATTAAATTGTAATTAATTGTATCTTTTGGATTTACAATATTACTTGGATCGATCCCATAACTCGAATACACTTTAGGCAAATCAAAAACCCTATCCTCATTAATGTCTGGCACATTATTTTTAGCAGCATGGTAATTAAAAATAATAACATCAGAATATTTAATACTTGCATTTTCCCTTCCAATAATATAACTAAATTCATTTTCCTTTGATGTAGAAAATATTTAGTATGGCAACGGATAAGAATAGTCATCTAATTTTGACAAATCTTCAACAACAAAATATTCTTCTAAAATATTATCATTGATAATATATATGATATAATCAGTAACTTTTGCATCGTTATAAGGGGGGATTTTTACATTAAAATATTTTTGATCCTCTGGTTGTTTCAAAATATCACCCTGTATTTCTACTATATCAGGAGCAATCAGATGCTCTTCAAATTCAGCAATTACTGAATTTAAAACAAATAAAGCTTTTTCAGATTTTTTCTCAATAGGTAAACCTTCTATTGAACTATAAAAAGATAATACAATATCCGTGTTTTTTTGAGGAAATACATAAAATTTCAAATTTCCATCAGCATCTGTGATCAAGGTAAATTGTTGATACAATGATGGATCACGGGTATTAAGTTGTAATGGGATACCTTCAGCATCCATTAAACCAATTTTTGATAAACTGTCTACGCTATTTGCTGATATATTCACCCTTAGGTTTTGGATTGCTACACCGGCGCTATTTTTTACCGTGGTTGATATTGTTACTCGATGAGTATTTTCCAGGTCTGGATTATTTTCACCAGCAGGCGCGTCGATATGAAACTTATCTGCTGTTAGGGATAACGTATCCAGCATAATATCTGAGAGATTAAAACTGAAACGCCGGGAATAATAACCGGCATTTGATGTACTGACAGTAAAAGATTGTAACTTATTGAAAAACTGTTTATCACTATTCACTTTAACCAAAAACTCAGCAACAGCATGTTGAGGCATAATTGTGACTTTATTTTCTTTAACCACGGTCATCCAATCACTGTCTGGTGTCAGCGTGATCGTATCCGTATTGGTAAAATCTTTTGTTCCTCCTGATAAATTAATTAATAATTTTAAATATTGATCAGCAATTAATGTTACATTATTAGATAAGTCCGTTCCATTATCTGTTGTGACTGTGATTTTTTGAGGTAGAGATACCATTTTTAAATTTTTCCTTTTTATTGATATAAGGTAGGCTGACATTTTTTAAATGCCACTATCAACAACAAACTGTATACAATTTAATGTAAAATGCGATCCGTCTATTTATTTGACAGTATCTTAGATTGCAATCATAAAGACAATACGAACATTAAAAATACAATCATATGTCAAAATACCCTTATTATGGTATATGCACTCGCTGCTTATAGGTTATTTATTATTTATTATTTATTTTATTTTTTATATTATTTTTAGCCATTACTCCAGTCATTAGATATGAGTGACACATAACACCTTATCCTTTAATAAGGTACGCAACTCTGCTGCCTTATTTTCTATTTTCGGCCATTCCTGTACTGGATCTTAACCGGCAACAGCCGCGGTTGGCTGCAAACAGCACAAACAAATCCGTATTTATAACTCGTTCCATCACGATATTCCGATATCATTACTTTAAAACACTATTACTTTTAAATGCTATTATTTATAAATACTATCTATTTTTAAATATTATTAATATGAAAATAATTATTTTCATGAAATAAAGAGTGATGAAAAACATTCACACTCAGAAAAAATATTTTTTATTGATCATTCTGATAATCCTATCGTTAATTTTTCAAACCGGTTTAATAACCAGCAAAAATCAATATAATCACCTGATTTAAAACAACTAAATTCATCACAACACAATAAAATCATTGGTTTTATTATTGATAAAAATGATAGTCACAAAAAAGAACAACGTAGCCTTGGTTATTTTCAGATATTTTCTCATTGATATAAATTCACACAATACGTATTATCTTGCCGCTTCAAAAATGTATAACGAAAAAAATCACCTTAATCTAAATTAAGTCAAAATCCGTCTGGTTATACTATTTGTAAAACCGATAAGCAGTATAAAAAGGGGATAGTGTGTCATATCTTTATTTCCGTCCGGTAAGCTCTCATCGATATCGATATAAGCTGTTATCGTTATTCATATCGCTAAGCTGTTTAATGACAACAGAATCCACGCAAGCAAATTACGATGCGTTAATTCACCAGGCCAGACAGGGCAATACGCATCCCATGCTCGAATATATTCGTCAGGAAGAAAAACAACATCGTCTTTCTTCTTCACAAATTGCTGATTGGTTACAAGTTGCTAGTTGGGCTGGCTATGATGATGAAGTCATTTCTCTCTGGCAACGCTATCGTTCAAGGGATCTTCCCCCCAGGGGCATTTCGGCCGTCGCGCGCGCCTATCGTAATCAACGTCAATGGCCACAAGCAATACAGGTGTGGCGTACCGCGCTGGCGCTGGATAAAAAAAATACCGTGGATCAGCAATCACATGATATTCAGGCCGGCCTTATCATGACACTCGCCGATGCCAAACAAGACAAGGAAGCTCGCCGTTTAGCAAAAGATTTACTGGCTTATCAGCCAAACGCCACCCATTACCGTCTGATGGCTTATGTTGATCAGGCAGCGGCGCGTCACTGGGATGCCCTGCAAATGCTGTCTATCGCACATGAACGGTTTCCCGATAATAAAGACGTCACGCAAGATTATCTGGTTAGCCTGAAAAACAATCGAGCCAGTGGCGCGGCATGGCATTTAGGGCAACAACTCGCCACACAATTAACCGACGAACAGTTGCGCAAGCTGGAAACGGATGCCACTGCGGAGTTAGTCCGTTTGTCAATGGTTTCTAGCCGTAGCGAAAAAGAGCGCTTTGACATTGCAGATAGAGCATTGGCACGCTACGAGCGTATGCTCAGTCAATGGCATAATCTCGCCGCTGCCCAACACGATTATCAAAGAGCACGTATTGATCGGCTTGGTGCCCTTCTTGCCCGTCATCGAATGCCGGACGTCATCACTGAATATCGTCTCTTACAACAGCAGGCCGAGCAAAAAAAGGGGCTGCCGGTTCCTGCGTATGCCCAAAAATGGGTTGCAGCCGCTTATCTGAATCTGCGCCAGCCAGAGAACGCGCGGAGTATTCTGCAGGCGCTGAACAAGGCATCCACACACCTTCCCCTGGTAAACGATCCCAATCAACAAACCTTGTCAGCCGAAAAAATATCACAACCCGATATTGCCCCCGGGGATAATGTGATTCTTTTTTATGCAGATGTAGAAAGTGAGCATCAAACTGAAGCGCAACAGCTGGCTACTAATATTGAGCAACGCAGCCCTTATATGCTCAGTGTCTTCGGCTCCCCTATTCCGATTCCGAATAATGATTGGCTACAGGGGCAACAGCTTTTAGCTGAATCGGCACGATTACGTGAAGATCTGGCCGAAGCAGAAAAACGCTTTACTCATTTAGCCCGCACAGCGCCGGGCAATCAAAAATTACGCATTGATTTGGCGTCTATCTGGCTGGATCGCGGCTGGCCACGTCGGGCTGAAAATGAATTGAAACAAATTGAAGGATTAGATCACCGTAATTTGATGTTGGAAATTCAACAAGGTTATACCGCCCGTGATCTGCAAGAGTGGCAGCAGATGGATTTGCTGGCCGATGATGTGATTACCCGTGTACCAGAAGATACGCTTGCTCAGCGTTTTGACCGGCTGCGCAAGGTGCATCATATGTCAGAGTGGCGAATGAGCGTCAATCAAGGCATTAATTCAGACAATCCCAAAAGCGGTGAACGTAGTTCAGATATTGAGTCAGTACTTTATAGCCCCCCGCTTAACGCCAATTGGCGTTTATTTGCTGGCGGAAGTTACCATCGCGGCCAGTTTCCAGAAGGCCGGGGAATAGATCGTCATTTGCGCGGCGGTGTGGAATGGCGATCGCGGGATTTTTGGCTGGAAGGGGAAATTTCTGCACATCATTATGGCCGCAGAATGGGACTGCGGCTTGAAGGATGGCATGATCTCAATGATCAATGGCGTCTGGGTGGCTCAGCTGAACGCCTGGCACGCAAAACGCCTCTGCGCGCCTTGCGCAATAATATCCACGCGAATGGTGGACAAATGTATGCTCGCTGGCGACACAGCGAAAGCCGTGAATGGACTGCCAATTTTGCCCCCTTGTTCTTCTCGGAGGGTAATCATCGCTTTGAGTATGGTCTTGACGGTCTTCAACGTCTATACGCCACTGCGTATCTCAAACTTGATGCAAAACTGACACTGAGTGCATCTCACAACACTCAGCAAAATACGCCTTATTTCAATCCCAAAAGCGACTTTACCTTCCTGCCCGAACTGGAAACAGACCACATCATGTATCGGCATTATCAAACCGTCTGGCGTCAGCAGGTCGTCGCCGGTCTTGGACAATATTGGCAGCAAGGGTACGGCAGTGGCCTGATCACGATGGCGGGCTATGGTCAGCGGATTACATGGAATGACGTCATTGATGCCGGTGTCAGGCTTACACTGGATAAACGTCCTTACGACGGTAAACGGGAAAGTAATCTGCAAGCTACTTTTGATTTAATTTATCGCTTCTAAAGGTTTTTTATGACACACAATGTATTTCGCCATCGATTGATCATATCGGCAGTACTGATCTGTCTGTGTACTTTCCTTCTCTTTATTCCGCAACTCAACAGGATGGCATACGCCGAAAAACCAGAGTTCGTTCCCCCCGCACAACGTCCTCTTTCTATGAACGAACAACCGTGGCCTAAAAATGGTTTTGTCGTGCTGGCTTATCATGATGTTGAAGATGAGGGTGCCGATCAACGTTTTATGTCGGTTCGTACCAGTGCACTGAACGATCAATTTGCCTGGTTGCGGGAGAATGGTTATCAGCCGATTACCGCCGATCAAATCCTCACGGCCAGGCAGGGCGGTACACCATTACCACCCAAAGCGGTATTACTGACATTCGATGACGGCTATAGTAGTTTTTACCATCGCGTATATCCATTGCTTAAAGCCTATAACTGGCCTGCCATTCTGGCTCCCGTTGGTTTCTGGGTTGATGCACCCGCCGGAAAACCCGTTGATTTCGGGGGGTTGCCAGTCCCGCGGGAGCGTTTCACCACCTGGGAACAGATCGCCGAAATGTCCCGATCCGGTTTAGTGGAAATTGGCTCGCATACTTATCAACATCATTACGGCGCCATCGCTAACCCACAAGGCAATACCGAACCCGCCGCCGCCGTTCGCATTTACGATCCCAACACCGGCCAATATGAGAGTGAGCAAGCCTTTCGCCAACGGATGGAAAAAGATATTGCCACTATCACCCAAAAAATTATTGCGGCGACCGGCAAGCAACCTCAGGTTTGGGTGTGGCCTTATGGTATGGATAACGGTATTACCCTGGAAATAGCCAAACGTTACGGCTACAAGATGGCATTAACGTTGGATAATGGGCTGGCGAACGTCAACAATCTTGATAATGTGCCCCGCATATTGCTTACCCATAACCCTTCGCTAGAATCGTTCGCCGAACTCGTCATTCAGGTGCAGAATAAACCGATTTTACGGATTGCCCATATTGACCTGGATTATGTATATGATCGTGATCCGGCTCAACAGGCCAGCAACCTTGACCAACTGGTACAACGCATTGCCGATCTCCGTGTTAATACGGTTTTCCTGCAAGCATTTTCTGATCCCAAAGGTGACGGCAACATACGAGAACTCTACTTTCCGAATCGCTGGCTGCCGATGCGTGCCGATCTGTTTAACCGTGTTGCCTGGCAACTGCAAAGCCGCCTAAACATTGATGTTTATGCCTGGATGCCCGTTCTGGCATTTGAGCTGGATCCCTCACTGCCACGGGTGATGAGCTACGACGAAAGTCATCACAGGCTGTTTATCAACCCGACTCAATATCGTCGCTTATCACCCTATCACGCGGAAAATCGGCAAAGAATCAAAGAGATTTATCAAGACTTAGCAGCCCATGCCATTTTTCGAGGCATTTTGTATCACGATGATGCCGTGATGTCTGATTTTGAAGACGCCGGCGCAGAGGCTATCAAAGCGTATCAGGCGGCAGGATTGCCGGCCTCAATTGCAGAAATTCGACAAGATCCGCAACAATTCGCCCGCTGGACACGTTTCAAAAGCCAGTATCTGACTAATTTCACGAATGAATTAACTCAGGAAGTGAAGTCAATACGCGGTTACCAGATAAAAACGGCACGTAATATTTTTGCTCTGCCCATTCTGGAACCAGACAGCGAAGCGTGGTTTGCCCAAAATCTGGATGATTTCCTTACTCACTATGATTGGGTTGCTCCGATGGCTATGCCATTGATGGAAAATGTGCCTCTGGCAAAAAGCAATCAGTGGTTATCCCGTCTGGTCAAGACCGTCGCACAGCGACCACAGGCACTGGATAAAACGATTTTTGAACTCCAATCGATAGATTGGCGCAAGCCGGTGGATAAAAGGGCCATACCCGGCAGTCAGTTAGCCGAATGGATGCGTCAATTACAGCGCAATGGTGCACAGAGTTTCGGATATTACCCTGATGACTTTCTCAATAATCAACCCGAAATGAACGAGGTGCGCCCTGTTCTTTCGCCTGAATGGTATCCACTTAATGATTGATCGTATTCTTGCGTTTATGGTGCTCTGCCTGGTATTGAGCATTCCTCTTGGTATCGCCGTCACCTTTACCGGTGAAGTTATGCTGAACTTTGTCTTTTTCTGGCCATTGTTTATGTCAGCTATCTGGATCTCAGGCGGCATTTATTTCTGGTTGTATCGGGAAAGGCACTGGAAAGTTACTGATAAAACCGCCCCTCAGCTTGAGGGTGAACCGCTGATTTCAATTTTAATCCCTTGCTATAACGAAGGGCCGAATGTCCGCGAAACCCTGTTAGCCGCATTGAATCAGCGCTATTCCAACATCGAAGTCATCGCCATCAATGATGGTTCAACCGACAGTACCGCAGATGAACTCAATGCGATGGCAAAACACCATCCGGCGTTACGGGTCATACATTTAAAGCAGAATCAGGGAAAAGCCACCGCGCTGCAAGCGGGTGCCGCCGCCGCTAAAAGCGATTATTTGGTCTGCATTGACGGCGATGCCCTATTGGATCCTGATGCTGCGGTTTGGCTGGTCAAACCCATGATTGATCATCCCCGCGTTGGTGCGGTGACAGGTAATCCTCGCGTTCGCACGCGATCGACTTTGGTTGGGCGTGTTCAAGTCGGTGAGTTCTCTTCCATTATTGGTCTGATCAAACGCACTCAGCGGGTTTACGGTCAGGTGTTTACCGTCTCCGGTGTGGTTGCCGCCTTTAACCGCAAGGCGCTTGCCGATGTAGGGTATTGGAGTAATGACATGATCACCGAAGATATCGATGTGAGCTGGAAACTCCAGTTACGCCATTGGTCTATCTTTTTCGAACCCCGAGCCCTCTGTTGGATCCTGATGCCTGAAACGCTGAGGGGATTATGGAAGCAACGGTTACGCTGGGCACAAGGTGGTGCCGAAGTGTTCCTGAAAAACCTACGGAAGTTATGGTCGTGGCAATATCGCCGCATGTGGATACTGTTTGCTGAATTTTGTTGTTCGGTTATTTGGTCATTTACTTTTGCGCTTTCCACGCTGTTATTTTTCCTCGGCATGTTTATCACATTACCGGAAAATATTCGTGTCTATACCCTATTTCCCCCCGGCTATACGGGATTGGTGCTGGCTGTAACCTGCCTGATCCAGTTTACTGTCAGCCTGATTATTGAACGACGCTATGAAAAACATATCGCTTCATCGCTTTTTTGGATCATTTGGTATCCGATGGTCTATTGGATGCTAAGCCTATTTACCACCCTGATATCTTTTCCCAAAGTCATGCTCAGAGTACGGAAAAAACGTGCTCGCTGGGAAAGTCCTGATAGAGGAATAGAGAGAATTGAATCATGAAAGAACCCCTAATTTTGACTGAACAAAGGCGAATCCCGCGCTTGATTGATAGCTTGCTAACAATATTGGCGTGGCTCGGCTTTATCTATTTATTTACGCTGGGATTATGGATTTTTTCACATCATGATACCAGATTATCGACTTTCCCATTGAATTCAGAACTGAATGCCATTGCCCTGTATATTGCCATCGCGATATTTAATGCCCTTTTGCTTATTGGCTGGGCGAAATATAATCAACACCGATTTAGCATCGAACGTCGTCGTCACCGGCCAGCCTTAACTCACGCTGAAATAGCGCAGAGTTTTATTTTGGAACAAGCATTATTGGAAACCTTAAGACAAAGTAAGGTTTCCAGTATCACTTATGATAATCATGGGCATATAATCGGTATCAATGAAAATACCTCAATATAACAAGTGGCTTATTTAAATTGAAACTATCACATTTTGTTAGTAAATAATTTTATAACCTTGACGTTATTATTTTCCCTATAAATTTTAAAATACCAAGCAACGGCAAGAAAGAGATCACTGGAAAAGCAGTGGAGATAAACTAAATATTATTATTTACACCCTATAAAAGACAAATACTGGAACGCGTTATGCAAATAATTGAACGGAGTCATCATCGTTATAGGCATCGCGTTTTTAAACCTTGTATTTTCCGATTATTTTTACGGGTACTCATCACCTTGTGCTTAATCACCGTAATATGTAATTCAGCAGCAATGGCTCAGTCTGACACATTACAACCTGATAAAGAAAATGTTGTACTTCAACACCAAGTGATTAAGCAAAAAAATGATAAGCCATTGCTTACCATTGCGGAAAATAACTCTCACTGTGAAATAGGCAGTGCATTTTGTCTCAATATTAACCGTACTCAGGCAACCTTTAGCCTGAACCTCGATGTGCTGACACGCAGCGGCGTGCGTGTACATCCGAATGTTCTGCAACTGGCACGCAAGGTGGAATAGTCCGTATGAAAAAACGTTATTCACGGGTGCTACCGCGCCCTACCCTACGTCAGGCTTTTCACCGCATTCATCTGTTGATTACGTTTATTATGCTATCCGTCGTCGGCATATTCTTATCTTTACTGGCATTACTTGCTATGCAGAAATATGCCGAAAGTAACTTAAAGCTTATCTCGACAACCATTGCCCATACCGCACAAGCCGCGGTGGTTTTTCAGGATAAAACCGCAGCAAACGAAATATTAGCCATGATTGCAGTTCATGAGGGATTTACAGAAGCTAAAATTTTTGATGCCAAACAGCAACTACTGGCAAGCTGGCAAGCTACGCCAGCGCCCCGTACCCGTAATTTTAAAAAATTGGTTGATCGCTGGCTTTTTCCTGAACCTTTGATTCTGCCGGTTTATCACCATCAACAAAAAGTCGGATCAGTCTGGCTCATTGGCAACAGCGACCACATCATCCAATTTATTTATCAGGCACTATTGGTGCTGTTTGCCTGTCTGCTGTTCAGTGCCGTCATTTCCCTTTATCTTTCTCTGCGTATGCACGATGGCATCGTCAGAGCGTTGCAGAATATTACGACCGTTGCCCACGATGTCCGGCAACGGCGGGCATTTTCACGACGTGTCCCCTCGGCTCGTATTGCTGAATTGCATGAATTGAGCCAGGTTTTTAATCATCTGCTGGAAGAATTGGAAGAATGGCAATATCACCTGCAAACAGAAAAAGCCCTTTTAACCTGGCAGGCACAACATGATTCCCTGACAGGTTTACCCAATCGAGCAACGTTTGAACGGGTTCTTGCTACTGTTATGAATGATAAATTCATGCGTCAAAGTGCGGCGATTTTATTTATTGATGGTAACAGGCTGAAATATGTCAACGATGTGTATGGTCATGCGGCTGGCGATCACGTGCTGGTCACCATCGCCGCGACGTTAAAAAGAAGGGTAAGAAAAACAGATACCGTTGCCCGGCTTGGTGGAGATGAGTTCGCCATTCTGTTGCCTTCTGCCAATTTGGAAGATGCAGAACGCATCGCAAAAAACATCATCCATGCCATGGATACCCCCATTCTCCTTCCCTCGGGTCAACCTCTGCGTATTACGCTCAGTATCGGCATCGCATTATCTAACGGTGATCTCACGGCAGAACAGCTTCTGTCTGAAGCGGATGCCGCAATGTACCACATTAAACAACGAGGCGGTGGCTGGCATTCCGCGGATACAACAAAACCAAAACTCAATTACCTGTCAAGGAACTCACTATGAGAATAAATCGTTATATTTTACTTATGATTATGGAGAAATGATGAAAGTACCCTATTTTTCGCAGTGGGAGTCATGCCATTTAGCTGCTGACATTATTCACCATCGGTTTTTTCTTGTTGACGATCCGTTGTGGCAACAGTCCGGTGCTAACTCTCCCGAGGAATATGCAACATGGGCAAACCATATTTGTGGGATGGCTTGTCTTAAGATGATACTTGCCGCTCGCACAGGAATCACTTATCCCTTGTTGACACTGACCAAAATGGCGATTGGGTATGGTGCTTATCAAGTCGAGGGAGAACATATAAAGGGAATGATTTATGCACCTGTTGTTTCAATGTTATCTGAACAATTTGGCATTTCTTCGCAAATAGAGATTGGTGTGAGCGCAGGGAAAATACATGAATTATTGACTCAGCGCAGTTTGTATATTGCTTCTGTTCACCCCAGTATCCGGTGGCCAACACAGTTCCCGGAAAAGAAAGGAGGGCATTTGGTACTTGTGACTCAGGCAACTCCCGAAGAAATAACCTTCCATAATCCGTCCGGTGACAACAGCGTAAGCCAGGTGAATGTCAACATGCCCACCACTATTTTTGACCAATTCTATGCAAAACGCGGCATACTGATTCGTTGACCCCCTCTGAAAGACGGGATTTTACAGCATACCGGATAAAAATTTTTGCCTCATTTTTGCTGTATAGCCATATCGCTATTTCCCGTCACCAAATTCTTCCTGTAGTATAGCTAGGATTATTTTTTCAAAACAAGAACCACCTCTTTTGTCATCATAAAGTTAGTAAAGATTTGCGCATTTAGGTAATAAGTCTACTGTTAAGTTATGAGCTTTATCAAAAAGGAGCAATGATGGGGCTGAGTCTGAAACGATCCCGATCTCTGTATCGGATGTTTGTGATGTTATTCATCAGCGTCACTGCCGGTACGGGATGGATATCCTGGAGATTATTTTCCAATTATCAAGATAATATCCAGAATAATGAGGAATTGGCGTATATCTCTATTTTACTCTCGTTGCTGACACTCATCTCAGCGGTGATTTTTTATCAGTACACCAAAACTATCACTCTCCCAGAATATCGACTAAAAAAATCCATTAAAAATAATCAATTTATTCCCTACATACAGCCCATCATTTGTAGCAAAAATCATGACATTATTGGCGGTGAAATCCTTGTCCGTTGGCAACACCCGACTCAAGGGTTATTAACACCAAATCAATTTATTGCACAAATTGAAAAATCCGATCTCATTATTCCCTTAACGCATAGCTTAATGACCCAGGTACGTGACTATTTCGTGCCATTTGCCGGACAATTACCCGTTCCTTTCCATGTTAATTTTAATATCAGTGCCAGACATTATAGAAATGCTGATTTAGTGGATGATTGTCAGCATTTTATTCAATCTTTTCCAAAAGAAACTATCAGGCTTATTCTGGAGGTAACCGAACGGGAGTTATTGGAGCCAGATGAGCACACCATTAATTTATTAAATAAACTGACCAAATTAGGTGTATTCATTGCCCTGGATGACTTTGGTAGTGGTTATTCTAATTATAGTTATTTACAAAAATTTAATGTTAACTTCGTAAAAATAGGCCATAACTTTGTTAGCAAAATGAATACCGATATTATTTCAAAACATATTGTGGAAAATATTATTGACCTTGCCCAGCGATTGCAATTAGCTATTGTGGCTGAAGGCGTTGAGGATCAGCAACAGGTTAATCAGTTAAAAAACTATGCTATCGATTATTTGCAAGGATATTACTTTAATCGCCCAATGCCGTTAGAAGAATTTGTGCAAAAAAGGATTATTGATGCCAAAAAACATCACCGTCACCGCGAAATTTAATAACAGAAAATATAAAAGATGTATAACTCCCTTTCGCCATTTTTTCAGTTCATAACGATTCAAGTTGCGTTTTGATATTTAAAAAACCCGATCAACCATGATCGGGTTTTGGGTTATTGTTTTACAAAACATGCTTCGCATGTTGCACAATATCAATCAAGGGTTGTGGCCAAACCCCCAGAAGCAAGACTAATAATGCAGAGAGCAGCACGACAATCCCCCCCGACGTAAACGCCCAATTACGGGGCGTATCACGGTTCAGTGTCTTCGGTGCCGGTAAATACAAACTCACCATCACACGCAAGTAGTAGTAAAGGCCGATGGCACTGCCCACCACAACCGCACCAGTCAACCACCATAATCTTGCTTCAACACCAGTTGCAATCACGTAGAATTTACCGATAAAGCCAAAGGTTAATGGAATGCCCGCTAATGACAACATCATGATCGTCATGACTGCCGACAGAATCGGTTTATGCCAGAACAACCCACGATATGAGAACAGTGAATCCGCATCCGGCCCTCGGTATGGGCTGGACATCAGGCTGACGACACCAAACGCCCCAATGCTGGCAAGCAAATAACCGACCAGATAGATACCTGCCGTTTCTTCTGCCAACGTGTGATCTTTGATGGCAATCAACACCACCAGCAAATATCCCAAATGCGCAATGGATGAATAACCTAGCAGACGCTTAATATTGCTTTGTGTTAATGCCAGCAAATTACCAAACAGGATCGAGGCAATAGCGATCACTGTCAGCGCAATCCGCAGCGTGGCACTATCCGCAACGGGGGCGTCAAGGAATAAGCGCATAACCACTGCGAAGATAGCCACCTTACTTGCTGTCGCCAAAAAAGTTGATACTGGCGCTGGTGCCCCCTGATAAACATCTGGTGTCCACAGTTGGAAAGGCACAAGAGAAAGTTTAAAGCCCAGTCCCACGAGCATCATGCCCAATCCGGCCAGAACCAACGGTTCATGCAGCTTGCTGTCACTCAGGCTTTCACCCAATGATGCAAAAGATAAATCACCGGATTCGGCATACAGCAAGGCAATGCCAAAGAGCAGGAACGAAGATGCCGCCGCAGACAACAGCATATATTTGATGCCTGCTTCTAACGAACGTTTTTGCCGATACGCATAGCCCACTAAACCAAACAGCGGCAGCGTGATTAATTCAATGCCGATAAACAGTGATGCCATATGGTTGGCAGAAGAGAGCAGAATTCCCCCTGCCGCCGCAATCAGTACCAAAAGATAAAATTCTTCTTTGTTATCAGGATACCCCCCCAACCATGGGTAGGCGAATGTCGTTGTTGCAAGGCTCGCAATCAGCACAAGGGCGGTGTAAAACATGGCAAAGCGATCGACATGGATCAATGGCGTGACATCCATTGATGCCTGCCCTCCCACAAAATAGAGCGAAAACAGCGCCAAGTTTAGACCAATCACGGTCAGGGTAGCATGGGTGAAATGATCGCGCCGCCACGCAATGGACAGCATCACAACCACCACCGTCAATCCGACGATCAATAGCGGCAACAGTGCAATCAATTGTTCAGTAGTTATTGTCATAACGAATTACGGCCTTGTCGTTAAAAGTGAAGCTGAATACCCATTCTGGATGTGACTCATCGCTGCGGCTGACGTATCAAGAATTGGTTGTGGGTAAACCCCCAGCAGCACCAACAAAACGACCAACAGCAGCAAAATGGAAATTTCACGCACATCCATCCGCTGTAAGGGTTTATCCGTTTTCGGCGTACCGTAATAAGCCTGCTGCATCAAATACAGTGCATAAACGGAGGCAAAAACTAAACCGAACACAGAAACCGTCGTAATCAGGGTAAATTGACTGAAACTGCCGAACAGGATCATAAATTCACCCACAAAGTTACCGGTTCCCGGCATCCCCAATGTCGCTACCGCGAAAAAGAGGGATATCGCAGGCAAAAGTTGAATTCTTCCCCACAATCCGCCCATTTGACGCATATCTCTGGTATGCAGACGTTCATATAACTGACCACACAGAATGAACAACCCGGCGGCTGACAGACCATGGGCAATCATCTGAATCACTGCCCCCTGATAGGCCAATTGGCTCCCCGTATAAATAGCAATCAGCACAAAGCCCATGTGGGAAACACTGGTATAAGCAATCAGACGTTTGATATCCGTCTGACTGAATGCCATCCACGCACCGTAAAAAATACCAATGACCCCCAGCCACATGGCAATCGGCGCAAATGCCGCAGACGCTTGCGGAAACAGCGGTAAACTGAAACGCAACAAGCCATATGCTGCTGTTTTCAGCAAAATACCAGCAAGGTCAACGGAACCTGCCGTGGGCGCTTGACTATGCGCATCAGGCAACCAGCCGTGTAACGGCACGACCGGCATTTTCACGGCAAATGCAATGAAAAATCCGAGCATCAGCAAGTATTGAAGGGAATATGACATCGGTGTATGCAACAGTTTTTCATAGCTGAATGTCCATTCCCCCGTGGCATCATGATGAATGAAGGCCAGTGCCAGAATCGAAATTAGCATCACCAACCCACTGGCTTGGGTATAGATGAAGAATTTCGTTGCCGCCGTGATACGGGTTTTACCTTCCGAGCCTCTGTGTCCCCACAGTGCAATCAGGAAATACATCGGTACCAGCATCACTTCCCAGAAGAAGAAGAATAAGAACAGGTCAATGGCAAGGAAAACCCCCATCACCCCACCCAATATCCACAATAAGTTCAGATGGAAGAACCCCTGATAGGGTTGATTTTCATTCCACGAACAGAGGATCGCCATTAAACCCAGTAATGCCGTCAGCACAACCATCAGCAAGGATAAACCATCCAATGCCAGATGGATGCTAATACCAAAACGGGGGATCCACGGAAGCAGAAATTCCGATTGCCACTGCGGAACCCCTTGTGGATTGGTGAGTGTATACCCTCCCTGCCACCACAGTTGCAGAGAGAGTAGTAGTGTCAGTCCCATTGCCAGAAGCGCTATCCAACGCGGCATACGAGTGCCGAAGCGCTCTGCCTGCCAGCACAGCAGACCCCCGATGAAGGGCAGAAGAATTAGCCAAGGTAGTAGCATGGCGCAATGTGTCCCTTAATTAAACCAAAAGCAGCAGCGCTAAAACCAGCACTGCCCCCAACCCCAAAGAGGTAGCGTACCAACGGACTTGTCCGTTCTCACTCCAACGAAGCCCCTTATTGCCCCAACTCGACAATATGGCTGGAATGTTCATCAGTGAATTCAAAGGATCATGTTGCAACAGACGGGAGATGCCTTTGAATGGCTTCACAAATACCCAGTCATACAGCGCATCAAATCCCCAGGCATGAAACCACCAGGTGGAAAAGAAACGCCCCGCTGCGCTATTTGCCGTCGCATTGACGACATTCCGTTTACCCAGATACAGGGCTGCCGCCAGCAAGATACCGGCCACAGCAACCACACCAGAAACGATTTCCAGTGTCATTTTGCCATCATGCCCGGTCGTGTTTTCAGGCAGAACGCCCATCAGAGGTGGCACAATCTGTGCCCCCACAACAGTGGACAGCACCAGCAGGACTAACAATGGCAAAGTATGGGTAATCCCTTTGACGGGATGCGCGTTGGTCTGAGCTTCCCCATGGAACACGATAAAGATCATGCGGAAGGTATACAGTGAGGTCATCAATGCACCAACCAACCCTGCCAGCATCAGGTTAATATGGCCATTTGCCAATGCGCCCCACAGAATTTCATCTTTACTGTAGAAACCCGCGGTCAGTAATGGTAATGCCGACAACGCCGCCCCCCCGACCAGGAAGCAGAGATAAACAAATGGGATACGCTTGCTCAGACCGCCCATTTTGAAGATGTTCTGCTCATGATGGCAGGCCAGAATCACCGAACCCGAAGCCAGGAATAATAATGCTTTGAAAAACGCATGCGTCATCAGGTGGAAGATAGCGGCATCCCATGCTTGTACGCCGAGCGCCAGAAACATGTAACCAATCTGGCTCATGGTGGAATAAGCCAGCACACGTTTGATATCGGTCTGTACCAATGCCGCAAAACCCGCTAACAGTAAGGTCACCGCACCAATAATACCGACCAAATGCAAAATATCCGGTGCCATCAGAAACAACACATGGCTGCGGGCAATCAGATAAACACCGGCTGTCACCATCGTCGCCGCATGGATCAGGGCAGAAACCGGCGTTGGGCCTGCCATCGCATCCGCCAGCCAGGTTTGCAATGGTAACTGCGCTGATTTACCGACAGCGCCCCCCAGAATCATCAAGGTTGCCCATGTGATAGCCGTCGAACCTGCCTCAATATGTTGTGGCACCAATACCGCCAGTTCACGGAAACTTAACGTCCCAAACTGGTCGTAAAGGATAAACATGCCGATGGCAAGGAATACGTCCCCGACACGGGTCACAATGAAGGCTTTCATGGCGGCGGCACCATTGGCAGGCGTCTTATAGTAGAAACCGATCAACAGGTAACTGCACAGACCAACACCTTCCCAACCGAGGTACATCAGCAGCATATTATCTGCCAGTACCAATACCACCATGCTGGCGATAAATAAGTTGGTGTAGGCGAAGAAACGGGAATATCCTTCTTCACCCCGCATATACCAGGAGGCATAAATGTGGATCAGAAAACCAACGCCGGTGACAACACTCAGCATCGTCAGTGACAGCCCGTCCAGAACCAGATTAACCGGGATACTAAAATTATCCACCGCCATCCAGTGCCACAATGTTTGGCTGTAAACCCGCCCCCCGGCTCCATTCTGAGCCAGGAATTCAATCGCTACCCCGAATGTGACCAATGCTGCCAGACCAACAGCACTAATCCCGATAGTGGCTGACCAATTTTCAGACCAGCGGCCACGGGAAAATGCCAAGAGTAAAAAGCCCAGCAGTGGCAACAGAATTGTTAAATAGAGTAAGTTCATCCGCGCATCTCACTGACTGTATCAATATTCAGGTTCTGGCGACGACGGTGCAACTGTAGCAACAGTGCCAAACCGATACTCGCCTCGGCGGCTGCCAGAGTAATGGCCAGAATATACATTACCTGACCATCAGGCTGGAGCCAGTAACTGCCGGCAACGACAAACGCCAACGCTGAGGCATTGATCATAATTTCCAGCCCGATCAGCATGAATAACAGATTGCGGCGGATAATCAGGCAGGTGAAGCCCAACGTAAATAGAATAGCCGCCAGAAGAAGCCCGTGGTGTAACGCTATCATGATTGTTCCTCCGCACGATTGCTGATCACTTCACCTTGTCGATTTTCACGGCCAATGTGGAAAGCCACAACCAATCCCGCCAACAGCAGTAAAGAGGCCAGTTCAACCGCGAGTACATAAGAACCGAATAAACTGATGCCCACGTCTTTCGCACTGACCACTTCACCACTGATCCCCGTCGATGTCGTTGACAATGTGCTGATGGCATAAGCCAAGACAGCCAACAGCACAATCGACAAGAGTGACGGGCCAATCCAGGTTCGAGGCTGTAACCACTGCCGTTCCTGCTCAACAACCGATTTGCCTAAATTCAGCATCATCACAACGAAAACGAACAACACCATGATTGCACCGGCATAAACGATGATCTCCAAAGCACCGGCAAAATAGGCCCCCATCGAAAAAAATACGACGGACAGTGCCAATAAGGAGATAATCAGATACAACAGCGCATGTACCGGATTAGTGTGAGTGATGACCCTGAGTGTGGCGAGGATGGCAACCAGCCCGGCGACATAAAACGTAAATTCCATGAATATCGCTCCTTACGGCAACAAGCTTTTAACGTCGATAGGCTTGGCTTCATTGTCGGCTTCACCCTTATCTTTGCCGTCAATCGCCATACCTGTCTTACGATAAAAGTTATAATCAGGGTATTTACCCGGCCCCGAAATCAGCAAATCTTCTTTCTCGTACACCAGATCCTGACGTTTGAATTCACCCAGTTCAAAATCGGGCGTCAACTGAATAGCGGTCGTTGGGCAGGCTTCTTCACACAGGCCACAGAAAATACAACGCGAGAAATTAACGCGGAAGAATTCAGGATACCAACGACCATCTTTATGCTCCGCTTTTTGCAGTGAGATACATCCCACCGGGCAGACTGCGGCACACAAGTTACACGCAACACAACGCTCCTCACCGTCAGGATCACGCGTCAGAACGATGCGCCCACGGTAACGGGGCGGCAGATAAACCGGCTCTTCCGGATACATTTTTGTTTCGCGTTTATGGAAGGCATGAAGCCCTATCATCCAAATACTGCGTACCTGGGTGGCGAAACCGACCACTAACTCTTTCAATGTCATGGTTCAATCACCCCTTTATTATTGCGCGTTGTATAAAATCACGGCGGCAGTCGCCAGCATATTCAGTAACGTTAACGGCAGACAGACTTTCCAGCCAAACGACATCACCTGGTCATAACGAGGACGTGGTAATGAAGCGCGGATTAAGATGAACATCATCATGAAAAATGCCGTTTTCAATGCAAACCAGATGAACGGCGGCAAGAGAGGCCCATTCCAGCCACCAAAGAACAGCGTGACGATTAACGCGGAGATCGTCACAATCGCGATATATTCCCCCACAAAAAACAGACCGAATTTCATACCGGAATATTCTATGTGATAGCCGTCGGCCAATTCCTGCTCTGCTTCCGGCTGGTCAAAAGGATGGCGGTGACACACGGCAACCCCCGCAATGGCAAACGTCAGGAATCCAAAGAATTGGGGAATAATGTTCCACACATGCTGCTGTGAATTGACAATATCCACCAGGTTAAAGGAATCGGCCTGCGCCACAACGCCCATCATGGACAGACCGAGAAACACTTCATAACTCAGTGTCTGTGCTGATGCGCGCATTGCGCCCAACAGGGAATATTTGTTGTTACTCGCCCAGCCAGCAAACAGCACCGCGTAAACCGCCAATCCCGCCATCATCATGAAGAATAAGATGCCGATGTTCAGGTCTGCCACCATCCAGGTCGGGCTTACAGGGACAATGGCAAATGCCAGAAGCAGTGAACAGAATGCAATGACAGGCGCCAACGTGAAAATAGCGCGATCAGAAAAACGGGGAGCCCAATCTTCTTTAAAGAACATTTTGATCATGTCTGCGACAAGCTGTAATGAACCGCCCCAACCCACACGGTTTGGCCCGTAACGGTTCTGAAACAGTCCAAGAATGCGGCGTTCAAAGAAGCTCATAAATGCCCCGCAGATCACCACAACCAGCAGAATGACCGCCGACTTCAGAACAGCGATCAGAATGTCAATCACATCGGGAGTCAACCAACCCATTATGCAACCTCCCGTAGGTTATTGACTGATTTACCTGCCAAAACCGGCGGAATGCCCGGCATGCCCAATGGCAAACCAATCTGCCCTTGAGCCAGATTACCACTCAGACGCACGGTCAAACGCAATTGCTGCCCTTCACAATCGAAGGTCATCATCGCGCCTTCCTTCACGTTCAAATGTTCCGCATCGTGATGATTAATCATGACATACGGCTCAGGCATACGTTCTTGTATTACCTCAGAACGTTGCGACAGTTCATCACTGCCGAACAAATGGAAATAAGGCGCAACACGCCATTGCCCCTGCTGTGCTGTGAATGGAGCAGGAATAGCGTCAAAATAGTTTAAGCCGCCATCAACCGTTTCAATCAAACGAACCCCCGGATCACCGAAACGCAGTTTGCCGCCGACTTCTGCCTGGAATTTATTCCACGCCTGTGGTGAGTTCCAGCCCGGCGCCCATGCAAACGGTATTTGCTGACGTGGCGCATATGGACTGTTGTTTCCTTCCATTGAGAAGGCAAAGGCTGTGTCAATATCCTGCGGTTGGCGTTGCTCATGGACACTGACATCGGCCAGCATCGCGGTACGACCGCTATAGCGGTGAGGTGAACGAGCCAGTTTTTGCCCACGAATGCGGAAGGTCGCATCAGGTGCGGCATTCACGATATCTTTAAATTGCGGCATGGCTTTGACACACGCGTTGATAACATGATCAAGTTGCGTCCAGTCAGTCTGACATTGTGTATAGGTGGTATACAGCGAATGCATCCAACGCCAGCTTTCTAACATCACGATGGATTTGTCATAAAATGCCGGTTCATAAACTTGGAAATAGCGTTGGGCACGACCTTCCTGATTGACCAACGTCCCATCACTTTCAGCAAAACTGGACGCTGACAAAATCAAATTGGCCTTGTCCATAATCGCCGTGCGTTGATGATCAACAACAATCAGGTTTTTCAGGTTATCTAAGGCGCGGTCAATTTTATCAGCTGGCGCATGCCGATAAAGATCATTTTCCACCACAATAACGGTATCTGAATTTCCTTTGGCAATGCGTTGCAAAGCCGCATCCAATGGCTGCGCTTCCATCATCGCCAGCCCCAGGCTATTGGCATACGCAGCAACATAAGAAAGGCCGACATGGGCGCCCTTATCTTTCAATGCCCAGGCAATATTCGCCGCAGCCTGAATCAACGTATCACTCCCCGGATTGCTCCCACTGATAATCAATGGTTTTTTTGCATCGCGCAGCGCTTGTGCAATGATTTCGGCTTTCGATTTCAATTCATCCGGCAAATCATCGACGGCAGGTGCGATACTATTTAGGGTATGAGCAATCGCAAAGCCCAACCGTGCCTGATCATCAACTGGAGCATGGTAACTCCAGGCGGCGATATCATCCAGACGCGTTTCATCGACGCTGGTTAAGAACAGAGGATACTTGGCACGCTGGCCGATATTCATAATCGCCGCAATTTGCCAGTCAGCCACTTTTTGGGCTGCCGCCATTTCACGTGCTTTGCCTTTCACTGCCTGACGGACAGATAATGCCATTCGGGCAGCGGTTTGCGTCAGATCTTCGCCTAAAATCAATACCGCATCGTAATCTTCAATTTCACGCAAGGCGGGGGTATAAACGCCGCCTTGCTGGAGAATTTCCAACATCATATCAAGGCGGTGTTGCTCTTCTGCTGAAATGCCACTGTAGAAGTTTTGCGCACCGACCAATTCCCGCAAAGCAAAATTACTTTCAATGCTGGCACGCGGTGAACCGATACCAATGGTATTTTTCGCCTGCCGCAAAATATCGGCGCCCCCTTGCATCACTTGCTCGGCATTCAGTGAAATCCACTGATCACCGCGTAATTGTTGTGGCTTGCGAGGACGGTCATCACGGTTAACATAACCATACCCAAACCGCCCACGGTCACACATAAAGTAGTGGTTGATCGTCCCGTTGTAACGGTTTTCGATGCGGCGCAATTCACCGTAACGCTCGCCGGGGCTGGTATTACAACCGATACTACACTGCTGACAGATACTTGGGGCAAACTGCATGTCCCATTTACGGTTATAACGTTCTGAATGTGTTTTGTCGGTAAACACCCCGGTCGGACAGATTTCAACCAGATTGCCGGCGAATTCACTTTCTAATGTGCCACTTTCAGGGCGACCAAAATAGACGTTGTCATGCGCACCATAAACGCCAAAATCCGTGCCATCCGCATAATCTTTGTAGTAGCGAACACACCGGTAACAAGCGATACAGCGGTTCATTTCATGAGCAATAAAGGGACCCAGTGCCTGATTCTGATGAGTACGTTTAGTAAAACGGTATTTGCGGAATGAATGCCCGGTCATTACCGTCATATCCTGCAAATGGCAGTTTCCGCCCTCCTCACAAACCGGACAATCGTGAGGGTGGTTGGTCATCAGCCATTCCACGACACTCGCACGGAACTGTTTGGCCTCTTCATCATCAATGGAGATATACGTGCCATCTGCCGCCGGTGTCATACAAGACATCACCAGGCGACCACGTGTATCTTCTGCGTTCTGATATTGCTTGACCGCACACTGGCGGCAAGCGCCAACGCTTCCCAGCGCCGGATGCCAGCAAAAATAAGGTATATCAAGCCCCAGTGAGAGGCAGGCTTGCAACAGGTTATCAGCCCCGTTTACGTCATATTCTTTGCCGTCTACATGTATCGTTGCCATAGTCAGCATGCTTCCCAATGGCCTGCCGTGGCAGGCGTTAATCAAAATTTTGCTTTCACCCTGTTTTTGCAAACGATTTATCAAAACCGGTTCACAAACTCAGGACGCAAACAAGCCTTACCAGCGCTGGTTAAGTAAATTTGGTTGAATACCCGTAATCAGCCTGGTATTGCCATAGTCTTTAGTCACAATTCCTGCCTCAAACTCTTCGCGGAAGTATTTGATCGCACTCTGCAAAGGCTCTACAGCACCGGGAGCATGAGCACAAAAAGTCTTACCGGGGCCGAGGAAACGGCAGAGTTGTTCTAACGTTTCGATATCACCAGTCTGGCCTTTACCGTCCTCAATCGCGCGGAGGATTTTGACGCTCCACGGTAAGCCATCACGACAGGGTGTACACCAGCCACAGGATTCACGCGCGAAGAATTCTTCAAGATTGCGGGTCAGGGAAACCATATTAATTTCATGATCCACCGCCATGGCCAGTGCGGTTCCCAAGCGACTACCCGCTTTGGCAATATGCGCAAAATCCATCGGCAGATCCAAATGGTCGGCGGTCAGGAAATCCGTGCCGGCGCCGCCGGGTTGCCAGGCTTTGAATTTCAGGCCATCACGCATTCCACCCGCATAATCTTCAAGAATTTCACGGGCTGTCGTACCAAAAGGGAGTTCCCAAACACCCGGGTTTTTTACCCGGCCAGAAAACCCCATCAGCTTCGTACCGGCATCTTGACTTTTGCCTTCACTCAAGCCGATATACCACGCTTTTCCATGTTCGAGGATTGCCGGAACGTTGCACAACGTTTCAACGTTGTTGACGCACGTTGGTTTACCCCATACACCAGAAGTCGCCGGAAAGGGGGGTTTTGATCGTGGATTTGCCCGGCGCCCTTCAAGGGAATTTATCAGTGCGGTTTCTTCACCACAGATATAACGACCCGCACCAGTATGAACAAACAGTTCAAAATCAAAACCACTGCCCAAAATATTCTTGCCAAGTAGCCCCGCCGCTTTTGCTTCTTCAATTGCTCTGCGTAAATGAACCGCAGCTTCAATATATTCACCACGCAGGAAGATGTAGCCACGATAGGCCTTCAGCGCAAAAGCACTGATCAACATCCCTTCCACTAACAAATGAGGCAGTTGCTCCATCAACAAGCGGTCTTTGTAAGTTCCCGGTTCCATCTCATCCGCATTACACAGTAAGTAACGGATATTCATGCTTTCGTCTTTTGGCATCAGGCTCCATTTCAAGCCGGTTGAAAACCCGGCCCCCCCACGCCCTTTTAGACCAGCCTCTTTAACCAGGGTGGTAATGTCATCAGGCGCCATGCCCTTCAGTGCTTTTTCGGCGCCCTTGTAACCATTTCGGCTTAAGTACTCATCCAACCAGACGGGTTGTCGATCATCACGCAACCGCCATGTCAGGGGATGCGTTTCCGCAGTGCGGATAATGTCTTTCACTCCTGAATGCGTTGTCATGGATACTGCTCCAGTAATGTTTGTATTTCTTCAGGTTTCACGTAACTGTGGGTATCATCATCAATCATCATGGTCGGTCCCTTATCACAGTTACCCAGACAGCAGGTTGGCAATAGTGTGAAACGCCCATCTGCGGTGGTCTGCCCCGGACGAATATTCAGGTGAGACTCTATCGCCGCCTGAACACCTTGAAAGCCTGTGATATGGCATACCACGCTGTCACAGTAACGGATAATGTGACGACCGACTGGTTGTCGGTAAATCTGGCTGTAGAACGTTGCTACCCCTTCCACATCACTGGCCGGAATACTCAAGACGTCAGCAATGGCATAAATGGCACCATCGGGAACCCAGCCACGCTGCTTTTGCACAATTTTCAGTGCTTCGATTGACGCAGCACGCGGATCTTCATAGTGGTGTTTTTCCTGCTCAATGGCATCCCGTTCTTCAGCGCTCAAGACAAACTTATCCGGTGTCTGAGCATCCGTTACGTTAACCACATCCAGGCGTGCCTGCTTGTTTGCGTTAAATTCACTTTGCATCGTTAGCGATCCACATCAGACATAACAAAATCGATACTGCCCAGATAGACGATAAGGTCAGAAACCAGGCTACCGCGGATCACCGACGGAATTTGCTGCAAGTGAGCAAAACTGGGTGTACGGATGCGGGTACGATAGCTCATCGTGCTGCCATCACTGGTCAGGTAATAACTGTTAATTCCCTTAGTCGCTTCAATCATCTGGAATGATTCATTGGCCGGCATGACGGGTCCCCATGACACTTGCAAGAAGTGGTTAATCATGGTTTCGATGTGCTGCAACGTCCGTTCTCTCGGGGGCGGCGTTGTCAATGGGTGATCAGCCTTGAATGGGCCTGCCGGCATATTGTGAAGACACTGCTCAAGAATACGCATACTCTGACGGATTTCTTCCACTTTCAGCATCACACGGTCGTAGCAATCGCCGTTGTAGCCGGTCGGGACTTCAAATTCAAAATTTTCATAACCGGAATAGGGACGCCATTTACGCACGTCAAAGCTCATGCCGGTTGCACGCAACCCCGCACCGGTCACGCCCCAGTCCAAAGCCTGTTTAGCATTGTAGGCCGCCACACCCACCGAACGCCCTTTCAGGACACTGTTTTTCAAGGCTGCTTTGACATAAGAATTTAATCGCTTCGGTAGCCAGTCCAGCAATTCACGCAGTAGTTTGTCCCAACCGCGTGGCAGGTCATGTGCAACCCCCCCGATGCGAAACCAGGCCGGATGCATACGGAATCCCGTAATGGCCTCAACAACATCGTAAACTTTCTGCCGGTCAGTAAAGGCAAAAAAGACGGGAGTCATTGCACCAACGTCCTGGATAAAGGTGGTGATATAAAGCAAATGGCTATTAATGCGAAACAACTCAGATAACATGACACGAATTGTTTTCACACGATCCGGGACATCAATACCGGCCAGCTTCTCAACCGCCAGCACATAAGGCATTTCGTTAACACATCCCCCCAGATATTCAATACGATCGGTATAAGGGATATAGCTGTGCCACGACTGGCGTTCGCCCATTTTTTCCGCACCACGATGGTGGTAGCCAATATCGGGAACGCAATCAACGATTTCTTCGCCATCAAGTTGCAGAATGATGCGGAATGCGCCATGAGCAGAAGGGTGGTTCGGGCCGAGGTTGAGAAACATGAAGTCTTCGTTGTCAGTGCTTCGCTTCATGCCCCATTCTTCGGGTTTGAAAGTCAGCGCTTCCATTTCCAGATCTTCTTTCTGCTTCGTCAACATGAAAGGATCAAATTCCGTGGCACGCGCAGCATATTCTTTGCGCAGTGGGTGCCCTTCCCATGTCGGTGGCATCAAGATGCGGCGCAAATTCGGATGGCCGTTAAATATAATGCCAAACATTTCCCACGTTTCACGTTCATACCAATTGGCATTCGGGAAAATGGACGTGATTGTCGGGATATTCAGGTCAGATTCAGTGAGGGCAACTTTCAACATAATGTCTCGGTTGCGCTCAATAGAAATCAGGTGATAAAACACCGAAAAATCGGCCGCCGGCAACCCTGCCCGATAAGCGCGCAGCCGCTCATCGACACCATGTAAATCAAATAGCATCACATAAGGTTTGGGTCGTTTTCTCAGGAACGTGATTACTTCCAGTAACTGTTCCCGCCTGACCCAAACAACGGGCATACCGGTACGGGTCGGCTGGATGGTAAAGGCGTCCGGGCCAAATTGACGGTAAAGCTCGCCGACAACCGGATCATCAAGATGATCTCGTGTTGCCCAGGCAGGCTGTGCGCTTTCTTGCGCGATCTGATCTGTCATCATTCTTCACCACAACGCTTGATCAGGGTTTTTGTGATCGCAACACATTGCTCTGGTTACGCTATATGGCTAAAAGCCTTAAATTTCGTCTGGCGTCCGCAGGTTTTTCACTGCAATACGTTCACCACGCTTCCGTTCTCTTTCTGATTGCATATTGGCGCGGTAAACCCCCTGATCGCCAACCACCCATGATAATGGGCGGCGTTCTTTGCCTATGGACTCCTGCAATAGCAGCAGTGCCTGCATATAGGCCTCCGGGCGAGGAGGACAGCCAGGGATATAAACATCGACGGGGATAAATTTATCAACCCCCTGCACGACAGAGTAAATATCGTACATACCACCGGAATTTGCGCAGGCGCCCATAGAAATCACCCATTTCGGTTCCAGCATTTGATCGTACAGACGTTGAATGACGGGCGCCATTTTGACAAAGCAGGTTCCCGAAACCACCATAAAGTCAGCCTGACGGGGGGATGCCCGTAATACTTCTGCACCAAAACGAGCAACATCGTGAACAGCGGTAAATGACGTCACCATTTCCACATAACAGCAAGAAAGCCCAAAGTTATAAGGCCACAAGGAGTTTTTTCTTCCCCAGTTCACCACATCATGCAGCGCATGTTCCAATTTTCCCATATAGACACTACGGTGAACGTGCTGTTCTAAGGGATCACTGACAGTTTCCTGTTTTTGCAGGGGATAACGGTCATTCTCACCGTTCGGATCGATGCGGGTGAGCGTATAATCCATCTTTATGCCTCGCTATGACTGCACATGACTGTTGTTGGTATACGTGTCAGCACTCGGTTTACTGACCTGACGTTTTGAACGTGCAGGTGTCCAATCCAACGCGCCAATGCGTGCCAGATAAACCAAGCCTGCCAATAACACCAAAATGAAAATGCTGGCTTCGGCAAAGCCCAACCAGCCGCTCTCTTTGATTGAGACGGCCCAGGCGTACAGGAAAAGGGCTTCAACGTCGAAGATCACAAAGAACATGGCAACCAGATAAAACTTCGCCGACAGACGCAGACGAGCACTGCCGACAGAATCAATACCTGATTCGTAAGGTACGTGTTTTGCTCTGGCTTTCGCCCTGCCTCCCATGAAGTACCCACCCAGTAACATGAGTACACATAAGCCAAGAGCACCGATGAAGAAAACTGCAAATGCCCAGTGATGGGCCAAAATTCCAGTGGATGTAGACATACTCGTTGCTTACTCATCAAAAAGTGGCGTCAAGGTTTCTGCTCTTTTTACCGGCAGTGTTGCACCACATCGATTCATAGGAAGGAATAATCACCAAATCTGAAACCGCGCTAATCAATATGTTGCCTCGCGTGAATCGTCTCAGTTTTTATTCCTCTCAACAATATTTGCCACAACGGCAAAAACACTTACACATTTATTTACAAACAGCAAACCGTTGATTAACAGATTGTGCTGATATATCGCTAAAACGAGTCAGTTGCATAAAAAAACACCGTCCCGATTTAACTAGTCTAACCGATAACTCGACTTTACTACACCATTATCGCAGGAAAAACCTGTCTTTCCACTGTACTACTTGGGGTATTTTTATGATCAAGTGCACATTTTTACTGAAAAACATTCAGCACCTGAACGAAATTCATTCAATTTTTAATGAGTTGTTTCTAAAAAGAACTGAGGGTGGGCAATAAGAAAACTATTTCTGAAAAAAGGGGTTATTTTATCAACTGAAGAAATTAATCTTGTTAACAAATAAACATTCTTTTAACTAAGCTCAGAAAGATATAGAAAATTTAATAGGATATATTTCGTGTTGGAAATATCAGAAATGGAAATGAAAAGTGGAAAGGATTATTCGTCAATAATTAACAACAGGCTAATATCTCCATGATTACAATGGAGACATTAGCCTATAAAATACATTGGACTTATTTGTCTATATCTTCAACGGAATTATCATTAATATCTTCGGTCGATTTAATCGCGTCAATAGAATCAATAAATTCATCCACTTCATCAGATTCATCGGATTCAATTGGTGTTACGGCATAAGGTGTTTTTTTATTTTCTATTGCGTCAAAAACAGTTAAAACCGCTTCATTCTGCTCATGACTATTACGGTACAAGAAGAATTGGATTTCCGGCAGGCGAGGTAAGCCTTCACTTTCACCTAAAATTCTCAGATCTGCATTATGCATTTCCAGAGGGCGAGCGGTAACACCGACTTCAGCATTCACCGCCGCACGAACAGCAGACAGTGAAGCCGCTTCATACGCAATACGCCACGGAATGCCGGCCATTTCCAGCGTCTCCTGAGCGATCTGACGGAAAGGGTTAGTCATATCCATCACAACCAACGGGACAGGTTCGTTCGTCTGTAATTGAAAATCTGGCGCACAATGCCATAAAACAGGCGAAGAACGCAGAAGCGTTTTAGGATGGTGGTTAATTTTTGCTGTGGTTAATGCCAAATCAATTTCATGGTTATCCAGCATGCTTTCGATAAATTGAGCACGCTTAATCCGTACATCAACAGCCACACGTGGATAGACAGAAGCAATACGGTTTAATAAAAAAGGCAGCAATGTATCAACAGCGTCATCTGATACACCCACCCTTAATTCACCGTCTGCATCATTATAAGTCAATGATGCTGTTGCATCGTCATTAGCACGAAGAATTTGACGTGCATAACCCAGAAGTTGAAGCCCGTGCTCAGTCAGAAGCTTATTGCGCCCATGGCGAGCGAATAGTTCTCTTCCCACGAGTTGTTCCAGGCGCTGCATTTGCTGACTCACAGCTGACTGCGTTCTAGAAACTGCTGCTGCGGCGGCTGCAAACGTATTTAAATCAGCAACGGCAACAAAAGTTCTTAGCAGATCGAGATCGAGGTTTATTATCTGACGATTTGCATTGATCATATTCTAATGTCTTCTTATATTCTATGGTTCTTTAATCAATTAACTAGCCTGGTGTTGTTACTTCAGTAGTATCAAATAAAATAATACCGATTGTGACATTACTCTACTCTATTAAATAGGGCAAAGATTTACTGCATTTTTTTCACTATTCAGATCATCATGGGTTTTATTTTCTCCTTTCTTAACAAAATTTATGCAATCCCAAAGTTAATTAAAGATAAAACCCTATTTACATCACATAATCACCAATTTCCAGCACAAATATCCTTTTTCTGACTTGCTTCAAAGAATAGCGTAATCTGAATTAGCAATGCTTAACATCACCAGATACTATTAGCATTTTTAATGAATAAACATTTCATTAAATAGATCTGAAAATGTTATGGGTCAAAACCCAGAAAAGTTGTCGAAATATCATGCGATAAAAACCTAAATAAATTTTAGGCCAACAAAGATAAATCATAAGAATACATTATACAAACCTCCTTACTTTTATTGACAAATTAAAGACTATCGGAGGCACAAACTGAAAAACAGCCGTCAAAATGTCATCTCACCCTTGAGCCGTCAACTAAAAACACGCCATTACTCGAAATTTAAAACCAACAAAACAAACAAAATTAAAACAAAACACCAACCAAAGTCGGTTTTTTAGTTGGCGTGCTTATTCATTTATTCTTAAAGCAACCGTTTTAACCAAAGACATCAGACTCTCTTCAAAATACAGACCGAGAAGAGTACATTGATCACTATACTTTTTATGCCGGTAGTATCCCATTTTGCCAAGAGGCCAAAGCACCCTATGTTTTCCATTAATAAATCCAGCAAATTAGAGAATGTCTGCTACGATATCCGGGGAAATACCCTTAAAGAAGCAAAAAGACTCGAAGAAGAAGGTAATAAGGTACTGAAATTAAATATTGGCAATCCGGCGCCATTTGGATTTGAAGCACCGGATGAAATCTTAGTTGATGTCATCCGTAACCTGCCAACGGCTCAGGGCTATTCCGATTCAAAAGGGTTGTATTCTGCGCGTAAAGCGATCATGCAGCATTACCAGGCCAGAAATATGCTGGACGTTACCGTTGAAGATATCTTTATCGGTAACGGTGTTTCCGAACTCATCGTGCAATCTATGCAGGCACTGTTAAATACCGGGGATGAAATGTTGGTGCCCGCACCTGACTACCCTCTCTGGACTGCGGCAGTCTCACTTTCTAGCGGTCAAGCTGTCCATTATCTGTGCGATGAACAACAAGGCTGGTTTCCTGATTTAGAGGATATCCGCCGTAAAATTACCCCACGTACCCGTGGCATCGTAATTATTAACCCGAATAACCCAACCGGTGCGGTATACAGCAAGGAATTATTGCTGGAAATCGTTGACATTGCCCGCCAGCATAATCTGATTATCTTTGCTGACGAGATTTATGACAAGATACTATACGATGATGCCCAACATCACTCGATCGCAGCATTAGCGCCGGATCTCTTTACCGTGACCTTTAATGGCTTGTCCAAAACGTATCGAGTTGCGGGTTTCCGCCAGGGATGGATGGTGCTGAACGGCCCAAAAAAACAGGCGAAAGATTATATTGAAGGGCTGGAAATGCTGGCCTCAATGCGCCTTTGCGCCAATGTGCCGATGCAGCACGCCATTCAAACGGCATTAGGGGGTTATCAGAGTATCAGTGAATTTATTCTCCCTGGTGGCAGGCTTTATGAGCAGCGTAATCGCGCATGGGAACTGATTAACCAAATCCCCGGCGTCTCCTGTGTGAAACCCATGGGGGCTCTCTACATGTTCCCGAAAATAGATACCAAACGTTTCAATATCCACAACGACCAAAAAATGGTCTTCGATCTTTTACTACAGGAAAAAGTGTTGCTGGTTCAAGGCACGGCATTTAACTGGCCAGAACCTGACCATGTTCGCATTGTCACATTGCCGCATGTCACTGACTTGCAAATGGCTATTGAAAAATTTGCCCGCTTTATCGGTAACTATCGCCAATAACTAGAATATCCCGATGGAAAACCTATCCCAGAAAATATGAATAAATGAATGGGATAGGTTATTAGTTGAAAATATACTGAATAAAATTCATCTCCGATCGATTTACTTCCCTTTCTACTCCGCCCACAATGAATCCTATCATTCCGCAATAAGAGAAAATTATGAGCCATTTTTTTGCCCAATTATCCCGCCTAAAATTAATTAACCGTTGGCCTCTTATGCGAAATGTGCGCACAGAAAATGTATCAGAGCACAGTTTGCAGGTTGCTTTTGTTGCACACGCACTGGCAATCATCAAAAACCGTAAATTCAATGGAAATATTAATGCCGAGCGGATCGCCTTGCTAGCAATGTATCACGATGCCAGCGAGATCATCACCGGCGATTTGCCAACACCTATTAAGTATTACAATCCACAAATTGCCCATGAATATAAGAAGATAGAGAAAATCGCCCAGCAAAAGTTACTCAATATGTTACCCACTGAACTACAGGAAGATTTTCGTTCTGTGCTGGATGAACATTACCAGACTGAAGAAGAGATCCGTCTTATCAAACAGGCTGATGCACTGTGTGCTTACTTGAAATGTCTGGAAGAAATCTCAGCGGGCAATACCGAGTTTCATCAAGCCAAAAACCGATTAGTTAAGACGCTAGCGGAACGCCGCAGCGAAGAAATGGATTACTTCATGGAAATCTTCGTACCGAGTTTCAGCCTGTCCCTCGATGAGATCAGTCTATGAGCATCACGTTAACATAACTTTAATTAAGCAATTGCAATAGTTCATCAGCGTTAATTTATTATTCCCACCAGCAGCGCCATCTCATCGGGGCGCTGCCTGACAAAAACATTAGAATGGGAAAAGTATTGGGATAATAGCCACACTGATTCCCATCACAATTAAGGTAAAAGGGATGCCAAGTTTTAGAAAATCGGCAAAGCGATAGCCACCCGGCCCAAGCACCAAAGTATTAACAGGGGATGACACGGGCGTCATAAACGCAGCGGAAGCCGCCACACCAACAATCATGGCAAAAGGCAGGGGAGAAACCGCCATTTCCTTCGCGGCGGCAATCGCAATCGGAGCCATTAACACCGCCGTCGCGGTATTGGAGATAAACAAACCAATGACGGCACACAGTACAAACAGGCACACCAACATCACCCGAGGCCCCCGACTCCCTGCAATATCCATCAATCCCCGGACAATCAGATCAATCCCGCCCGTTTTTTGCAATGCCAGCGCAAACGGCATCATGCCGACAATCAAAATCAGACTTGGCCAGTGAATGGCTCGATAAGCGCTTTCCATATCAATACAACGGAATTTGCCCATTAACAGGCAGGCAATTAACGCAGCAATAAAATTAGGGATTTCATCGGTCAGCATCATGGCCACCATCAAGGCGAGACAAAATAGAGCATGGGGTGCTTGTGACGCCGCCGGAGCCGCACTTTCCACTTCAATTGGCAGATTCAGAACAATAAAATCAGGCGTTTTTGTTTTCAACGCCCGGATCAAGCGCCAGTCGCCAATCATCAGCAACGTATCCCCCAGCAGCAAGGGTTCATCCACTAATTTCCCTTCCAGGGCTTTTCCTCCGCGACGAATGCCCACCACATTAAGCCCATAACGCGTGCGAAATTTCATCCCACGTAATGATTGCCCCAGCAAGTCAGATTCCGGGATCACGGAAACCTCAGCCATACCCACATTGCGGGATTGCCCGGAAAAATATTCGCCACGTAATATCATGGGATCTAACTGTTGCTCACGGCAAAATTCCCGCAAATCAACATCACTGTTCGACATATCCACCAGCAGGACATCCTGCGCCTGAAATTCTCTATCGCCGGTGGCAGCAACCATGACCCGACGAAATTTACGCCAACGCTCAATCCCGATCACATTGGCACTATAACGCGCACGCAATCCCGATTCATCCAATGTCTGTCCAATCAAAGGTGATCCCTGACGGATAGCGAAACGACGAGCTCGGCCGGATAATTTATAGTCGCGGATTAAGTCGCGGAATGTCCGATGATATCGTTCATCCACTACCTGGTGATTTTTCCCCCCCAGCCAGCGACGCGCTACTAACATGTAAGCAATACCCACCAGCAAGACTAAAATGCCAATCGGTGTAATGGCGAAGAAATCAAACCCCTGCAGCCCCTCACGCACCAGTTCACTATTGACGATCATATTGGGGGGCGTTGCCACTAACGTCATCATGCCACTGATTAACCCGGCAAACCCCAGCGGCATCATCAGTCGGCCCGGTGAGGTTTTCATCCTGGCGGCCACGCTCAAGACGACGGGAATAAAGATGGCCACAACGCCCGTTGAACTCATAAAAGCGCCCAACCCCGCCACCGATAACATTAACCAGACTAACATCTTCGTTTCACTGTTACCGGCGACACGAACCAACCCATCTCCCATCTGATAAGCCACCCCTGTCCTGACCAACCCTTCCCCAATCACAAACAGGGCAGCAATCAGTAACACATTGGGATCACTAAAACCGACAGTCGCTTCACTCAACGTCAGTGTGCCACTCAGAACAAATGCAACCAGTACCAGTAAAGCCACTACATCCATTCTGACTTTATTGGTCGTGAAAAGCACAATCGCTATCAATAGCAGGGTCAATACCCACAACAATTCGCTAGTCAATTCGGCACCTATCAATGATGTTTTTAAACAATGACTGATCCGCAATGCCAACCTGCCGCCGGACAGTTCAATGACAGACCCGGCCGTTATCCAATGAGTCAGTTGTCGGTGGTTTAAATATCATCCAGAAACGAGTTGTCTAATTGCTTAAAGGCTCGCTTAAGCAATTCGGCCAGGGCAAAATAAGTGGGTGGATTTTCCACCGGTGCCATCGCAATCCCTGCCTGAGCAAATTTTTCCCGAATGTCATAAAACCATTTCAGTAACCGTTCCGGTAAGGGTGTTGCCGCGCGTTTTCCCAACCACCACACCCCCTGTAACGGTAAACTACAGGCAAACAGGGCTGTCGCCATCGCCGGTCCCAATTGAGCATTCAACGCGATTTGCCAGGTTAACGTGAAAATGGCCAGGGGCGGCATAAAGCGAATACCAAAGCGCGTCGCCTTAATCACCCGATTTTCAGGAAAAACAGGTGAAAGCTGCTTGACCTGTGGCCAGATTTTCAAATATTGCTGTCCTAACTGCATCCGCTTGAGCCAACCTTGTCTGACAGGCGGTGTCGTGTTCATCATGACCTCAATCAATTAAAGGTATAGTTTTTAAAAAATACCTACAAAAGATAAAATCTTTTTTGTAGTATTAATACTATTAAGTATATTTTGTCTTTATTGCTAGCAAACGGTATCCTACACAGACTTTTATGTTGTTGCAGTAGCAAAACAAGCGTTTTGACCTTTTTTGCAGCAATGGGATTCGTATTGTTAATAAATCATATCGTTTTTTAACATTTTTCTTATTTTAAGATTAGATCACAACAAGATAATAGGTATTTCCATGTCAAGTAAGCTGGTACTGGTTCTTAATTGCGGTAGCTCCTCCCTGAAATTCGCTATCATCGACCCTGCTAATGGTGAAGAATATCTTTCTGGCTTAGCCGAATGCTTTGGCCTGCCTGAAGCGCGTATCAAATGGAAAATGGATGGTGCGAAAAACGAAGCTGCTTTAGGCGCCGGTGCCGCACACAGCGAAGCACTGAACTTCATCGTTAATACTATTCTGGCTGAAAAACCTGAACTTTCTGCCCAGATTTCAGCCATCGGTCACCGTATTGTACACGGTGGTGAGAAGTTCACCTCTTCCATGATCATTACGGATGAAGTGATTGAAGGCATTGAAGCGGCAATTCCATTTGCACCACTGCACAACCCGGCTCACTTAATCGGTATTGCAGAAGCGAAAAAAGCGTTCCCTCATCTGGTTGAGAAAAACATTGCCGTTTTTGACACCGCATTCCACCAGACGATGCCAGAAGAAGCTTACCTGTATGCACTGCCTTACAACCTGTATAAAGAACATGGCATCCGTCGTTATGGCGCACATGGTACCAGCCATTTCTATGTTTCCCGCGAAGCCGCTAAAATGCTGGACAAACCGGTTGAAGAACTGAATGTTATCACCTGCCATTTGGGCAATGGAGGCTCTGTTTCTGCCATTGTTAACGGTCAGTGTGTTGATACCTCTATGGGTCTGACGCCACTGGAAGGTCTGGTGATGGGAACACGTAGTGGTGACATCGATCCTGCTATCGTATTCCACCTGCACGACGCAATGGGCATGACCATCGATCAAATTAACACCCTGCTGACCAAAGAATCTGGCTTCCAGGGTCTGACCGAAGTCACCAGCGATTGCCGTTACGTAGAAGATAACTACACAACCAAAGCGGACGCAAAACGTGCGATGGATGTTTACTGCCACCGCCTGGCTAAATACATCGGCGCCTACAGCGCACTGATGGAAGGCCGTCTGGACGCAATTATCTTCACCGGTGGTATCGGTGAAAACTCCGCTCTGGTTCGTGAGCTGACCATGAAGAAAGTCGCCCTGTTAGGCTTTGAATATGATCACGAACGTAACCTGGCTGCCCGTTTCGGCAAATCAGGCGTTATCACTACCGATAACAGCCGTCCTGCTCTGGTTATTCCAACCAATGAAGAATTGGTCATTGCTCAGGATTCAGCTCGCCTGACAGCTTAAGCGATATCATTTTCAGGAACCGCCAGTATGTCTGGCGGTTCTGTATCCATGAGCACATTCCATCCTAGTTCCTGAATCAAGATTGCGTTAGCTCATGGTTGATATTTGTCTATTCATATAGCATTAAATCTATCACACAGAGTCACATTTATTGACTGACAAGCAACCGTTAAAGAGGTTTCCGTGTCCCGTACAATTATGTTAATCCCGACTGGCACCAGCGTTGGCCTGACCAGTGTCAGTTTGGGTGTTATCCGCTCTATGGAGCAGAAAGGCGTTCGTTTAAGCGTTTTCAAACCTATCGCACAACCACGCCATACTGGTTCTCAGGATCAAACCACATCCATTATTCGTTCACACTCCAGCATCCATGCTGCCGAGCCGCTGGCTATGGCGCATGTGGAATTACTGCTGACCACCAACAAAAAAGATGTGTTGATGGAAGAGATCGTGGCACGTTACCACGAAAATACTCAGGATGCCGAAGTCGTTCTGATTGAAGGTCTGGTGCCGACTCGCAAACATCCGTTTGCTCAATCCCTGAACTATGAAATTGCGAAGACACTGAACGCAGAGATCGTGTTCGTCACTGCATTGGGGACTAACAGCCCAGAACAGTTAAAAGAGCGGATTGAACTGATCCGTGCTGAATACGGTGGCATTAAAAACCAGAATATCATCGGTGTTATTGTCAACAAACTGAATGCCCCCGTTGATGATCAAGGCCGCACCCGCCCGGATTTGTCTGAAATTTTTGACGAGTCCAGCAAAGCAACGGTTGCCCACATCGATCCGAAAACCATCTTCAAAAACAGTCCTCTGCCTGTTCTCGGCTGTATTCCATGGAGTTTCGATCTGATCGCAACCCGTGCGATTGATATGGCGAAACACCTGAAAGCCGACATCATCAATAAAGGGGCTATCGAAAGCCGTCGTATTAAGTCCGTCACGTTCTGTGCGCGAAGCATTCCTAACATGCTGGAATATTTCCGTCCAGGCTCGCTGTTGGTGACGTCCGCTGACCGTCCAGATGTCCTGATCACGGCTTGTCTGGCGGCCATGAATGGTATTGAAGTTGGTGCTGTCTTGCTGACCGGGGGTTACTCCATTGATGAGTCTATCCGTGAATTGTGTGAGCGTGCATTCAACACTGGCCTGCCGGTTTTCACCGTGAAAACCAATACCTGGCAGACCTCCCTGAACCTGCAAAGTTTCAGCCTGGAAGTGCCGGTCGATGACCACGAACGTATTGAAAAATTACAAAACTACGTTGCACAACACATCAGCAGCGAGTGGATCGATTCTTTGGCGGCAACCTCGGTGCGTCCAAATCGCTTGTCTCCACCGGCATTCCGCTACCAGCTCACTGAACTGGCTCGCCAGGCCGGTAAGCGTATCGTTCTGCCAGAAGGTGACGAACCCCGTACCGTTAAAGCCGCAGCGATCTGTGCTGAGCGTGGTATTGCAGAATGTATCCTGTTGGGTGATCCAGAAGAAATCCGCCGTGTGGCGGCCGCGCAGGGCGTTGAACTGGGCGCAGGCATTGAGATCGTGAATCCGGCCACAGTACGTGAACGTTATGTTCCACGTCTGGTTGAACTGCGTAAAAACAAAGGCATGACTGAAGTCGTTGCCCGCGAACAACTGGAAGATAACGTTGTGCTGGGCACACTGATGCTGGAGCAAAACGAAGTTGACGGTCTGGTTTCCGGTGCAGTTCACACCACTGCGAACACCATTCGTCCGCCATTGCAGTTAATTAAAACCGCACCGAACAGCTCGCTGGTTTCTTCTGTCTTCTTTATGTTACTGCCAGAGCAAGTGTTGGTTTACGGTGACTGCGCCATCAACCCCGATCCAACCGCAGAACAACTGTCTGAAATCGCCATTCAGTCAGCTGATTCTGCCAAAGCGTTTGGTATCGAGCCTCGCGTTGCGATGATCTCCTACTCCACCGGTAACTCTGGTGCCGGCAGCGATGTTGAGAAAGTGCGTGAAGCCACGCGTCTGGCACAGGAAAAACGCCCGGATCTGATCATCGACGGCCCATTGCAGTACGACGCCGCGATCATGGCTGATGTCGCAAAATCCAAAGCGCCGAATTCACCCGTGGCAGGCCAGGCGACCGTGTTCATCTTCCCTGATCTGAACACCGGTAACACCACTTATAAAGCGGTACAGCGCTCTGCGGATCTGGTTTCCATTGGGCCAATGCTGCAAGGGATGCGTAAACCCGTTAATGACCTGTCCCGTGGTGCTTTAGTTGACGATATCGTGTATACCGTTGCACTCACCGCAATTCAGGCAACGCAGCAAGAAAACGCCTAACTTTCTGGCGAGATAAAATGCCGCCATGCTGTTAGCATGGCGGCTTCTCTTCTTTGACACTTCCGTTTTCCATCATCCCTTCTCATTTGGTTCTCCTTTCGTTGCAAAGTATCAGGCTGTCACCTCACCTCGACGCTTACACCACATTTTCCTTATAACAACAATTTTCCTTATAACAACAAAAAGTATCGACATTACGTAACAACTTAGTTAATTTAACCTAAAATACTTGTTTAATGATGATTATTTAGTCGAAAACACTTGTTTACCTCTGTATATCCAGAGCATTGTTTGCCCTAACTTCAGGTTAATTAAAGACAATTAAGTATCTTCTTTTCTAACAAATGGATCAGCTGAAATCTGAACTATTAAAAAGGATATGAGTATGTCACACAGCCAAAATAATGCCTTAAACACCTCCTCAGCCGTTGATCATCACCATGCTTCCCTTAATGCACACCCCCTTAGCTCCCGCCAGCAGGCCATCTGGTTCGAGCAGGCTATTCATCCCGATTCGCCTAACTACAACATCGGCTTTTTTATCCGCATTGAAGGAAAATTGGATGAGGCGTTGTTCACCCGTGCCTTTGAAGCCATTGTTTATCGCCATGATACACTGCGGTTACAGCTCACCAACACGCACACATTGTCCCTGCAAACAGTGACTGACACCCTGCCAGCATCCGTCGTCATACATGATTTTTCACCATATTCAGACGCTGAAGCCCGGGCCAAACAACATATTGATGCCATGTTTGTGCGTCTGTTCCACCTAAACGGGACACTGTGGCGTTCCGAATTGTTACGGGTGAGTCAGACATGTCGGTACTGGCAATTTTGCTGCCATCATTTGATCAATGATGGTTCCGGTCTGTTCCTGCTCCTTAACGATGTTATCGATAGCTATAATCGTTTGGTAAAAGGTGAACCGCTGAACCGTGATGCTGCGCCCTCCTATCTGGATTTTATCGAGGATGACCGCACCTATCTGGCATCTCAAGACTACGCAAACGATATGCAATTCTGGCTGAAACGTTATGAAAACCTGCCACCGCCCTTGCTTTCGCCTGCTCATGCCAACAAGAGCGCAAGCCAGGGGCAAGCCAAACCTGTTTTTTGGTCAATCGACCAAGCTCTTTTTCAACGTATCAAAAAAACCGTAGCTGGCCAGGGTCTACCTCTCCTGCATTTCATGTATGCGGTTCTCGCTTGCTATTTCATGCGGACAACCGATGCGAATGAAATTGTCATCGGCGTGCCCGTACACAACCGTAAAAATGCCCGACAAAAACGCACGGTCGGGATGTTCGCGTCCGTGATCCCGATTGGCGTAACCCTTTCACCAACGGACACATTCCGTGATGTAATGCATAAAGCCGCTACCGAGTTCAGTCGCAGCCATAAGCACCACCGCTGCCCGGTTGCAGAAATCAATCGACAAACACACATCAAACAGAAAACGGGGCGCCCGGAATTATTTGACATTTCATTATCACTTGAACCTTTTAAGGCTGATCTGCATGTCGAAGATGAAGAGACTCATATCAACTTCTTTACACTCTACCGGGGTATGCCACCCTATCCCCTGTCAGTCTCTGTCAGGCAGCACAAACTCTATTTTGGCGATGACGATGATGATAACGATCCGCCCATCACGATTGAATTCCATTACTCCGCGGATTACCTGAGCACCGCAGAGATCGTGGCTCTCCAATCCCGCCTTGCCGTATTACTCGATGCCGCCCTCACCTCGCTGGATACACCAATCGTCAATTTACCCCTGTTGCCCGAAGCTGAACGTCAACAAATATTGGTGGATTTCAATACCACTCAAGCCGATTTCCCACAAAATACACTGATTCATCAACAGTTCGAAGCACAGGTACAACGTCATCCCGATGCCATTGCCGTCGTCTTTGAAGATCAATCCCTGAGTTATGATGCGCTGAACCGTCATGCCAATCGTCTGGCTCATTATTTGATTGAATTGGGTGTCCGGCCGGATGATCGGGTGGCCGTTTGTGTTGAACGTGGTCTGGATATGGTGGTCAGTTTATTCGGTATCCTAAAGGCCGGCGGAGCTTATGTGCCACTCGATCCGGCTTACCCCACCGAACGGCTAACGTATATGCTCACTGATTCAGCGCCCATTGCACTGATCACGCAGGCGGCCATCATGGAGACACTCGGCAGTCACCTGCCCGTGATAGCTACCGTCATTGTGGATACCCAAAAATGGTCGGAAACCCGAACCCACTCCGTGTTGCATAAACAGTCGGAAGAAAACCCGGCTATTCAAGCGCGGGGGCTGACCGCTCGCCATCTGGCTTATGTCATTTATACCTCTGGCTCTACCGGGCAACCCAAGGGGGTCATGATTGAACATCGCGGCTTATGCAATTTGATCACGACGCAGCAAAACACACTGTCACTCACACCAGACAGCCGCATCTTGCAGTTCGCTTCGAACAGTTTCGATGCCTGTATTTGGGAATGCTGTATGGCCTTGCGGGTAGGCGCCCGCCTCTATCTTGCCAAACGTGCCCATCTCCTGCCTGGTGCGGCGCTCTCCAGCTACTTAGCAATCAACCGCATTACCCACGTCATTCTGCCACCCACAGTTTTGGCCGCTGTTGATTCTCTACCCGACACGCTCCAGACCTTACTTGTCGGCGGTGAGGCTTGTCCGCCGACCCTGACCAAACGCTGGGCACAGGGACGACACATGATCAATGCTTACGGACCGACGGAAACGACGATCTGCGCCACCCTCGGCCGGTGTGATAGCCAGGAAGACAATGCGCCACCCATTGGTCGCCCTATCGCCAATACCCAAATCTATCTTCTGGATGCCAACGGTCAGCCTGTCCCGATGGGTATGACCGGCGAAATCTATGTAGCCGGTGTCAGCGTTGCCCGCGGCTACCTCAACCGGCCCGAACTTACCGCCGAGCGCTTTCTTGCTAATCCATTCTCCTCCGATCCGGACGCCCGGATGTACAAAACCGGCGATCTGGGGCGCTGGTTGCCTAATGGCACGATTGAATATCTCGGTCGCAACGATTTTCAGGTCAAACTACGCGGTTTTCGGATTGAATTGAGTGAAATTGAGGCTCAACTCGGGCAATGCCACGGCGTCCGCGAAGCCGTGGTACTGGTTCGCGAAGATAAAGATAACCAGAAACAGCTGGTGGCTTATCTGCTGGCTGAGCCGAATAGCACACTGGTGCCAGCGGAATTACGCCAACAGCTCACCCAGTATCTTCCCGACTATATGCTGCCCGGCGCGTTCGTCACACTCGACGCTTTCCCGCTGACCCCCAATGGCAAACTCGACCGTCAGGCTCTGCCGACACCGGATCAGACGGCCGTCGTTATGCGCAGTTACGCCGCCTCAGTGGGAGAAGCAGAAATCACGCTGGCGCAAACCTGGCAAACCTTGCTGGGAATAGCACGTATTGGCCGCCACGACCACTTTTTCGAGTTGGGCGGGCATTCACTGATCGCGGTCAGCCTGATTGAAAGGCTGCACGATCTGGGTTGGATGCTGAATATCCATACGGTATTCGCCACCCCCGAGCTGGGCGAAATGGCGAAAGCGATGCGGTGGGTTCAGAGTGAAACTCGCCAGAACCAGACGACCGCGTTCACCGTGCCACCCAATCTTATTCCTGACGGCTGCGTCGCCATTACCCCGGAGATGTTAACTCTGGTCACCCTGACGCAAAATGAGATTGATACTCTTGCCGCTACCATTCCCGGAGGTGTCGCCAATATTCAGGATATCTACCCACTCGCGCCACTACAGGAAGGTATTCTGTTCCATTATTTGTTGCAAACACAGGGGGATACTTATTTATTACGCAACCTGCTGGCTTTCGACACCCGTGAACGCCTTGATGCTTTTCTGACCGCCTTACAACAGGTGATTGACCGCCACGATATTCTGCGTACCGCCATTTGCTGGCGGGGATTATCACAACCCGTGCAAGTCGTCTGGCGGCAGGCATCCCTGCGCGTTAACACCTTGATACCGGACAACGAACAAGACGTTCCGTCCCAATTATTGGCACACACCGATCCGAACCAGCGCCGCCTCGATGTGAATCAGGCGCCACTCTTCTCTGCCGACATTGCCTACCATGCACATCAGGGGGAGTGGCTGCTGGCCTTATGTTTCCACCATCTGGTCAGTGACCATATGACACTGGAACTGATCATTGATGAGATTAACGCGCGGTTACCGGATCATCTCAAAAACCCGCATGTTAGAAACAAGCGCTCTGATAACTTGCCCCCGGCATTGCCTTACCGCCATTTTGTCGCCCAATCCCTGCGTATACCCGCTTCCCACCATGAAACGTACTTCCGTGAAGTCCTTGCCGATATTGATGCGCCCACGGCACCGTTTGGCGTACTGGATGTCCACCGCGGGGACAGACAGATCACCGAGTCCACTCAGTCACTTGACACCGCGCTGGCCAGCACGATCCGAATGCAAGCCCGCCGGCAGGGAGTCAGCCCCGGCGTGCTGTTTCATGTCGCATGGGCACTGGTACTGGCACACACCAGCGGACGGAATGATGTGGTTTTCGGCACGGTTTTGCTGGGAAGAATGCAAGAGAGTATCGGCATCAAGCGAGTTCTGGGGCTGTTTATCAACACCCTGCCCGTGCGAATCCGGCTTGCGGAGAACAGCGTACAAGAAACGGTACAAGCCGCTTACCGCAGCCTAATGGGATTACTGGAACACGAACAAGCGCCACTGGCACTGGCACAGCGCTGTAGCGGAGTGATCCCCCCCTTACCGCTCTTCAGCGCTCTGCTCAACTATCGCCATAGCCAACCGGATTTAGTCCGTACCATATCAGAAGGAATACGTCTGTTGGCGGTACAGGAGAGAACCAACTATCCTCTCACCTTATCCGTGGATGATTGGGGTGAAGGCTTCAATTTGGTTGTCCAGACCGTATCAGGCATCGAGCCGACCCGTTTGATCACCTATATGACGACCGCGCTAACGGGGCTGGTTGACGCATTAGATACGGCTCCCCAAAAACCGATCTTGCACATCCCCATTCTGCCTGCGACTGAACGGCAACAATTGTTGGTCGATTTCAACGCCACTCAAGCCGATTTCCCACAGGATGCGTTAATTCATCAACTGTTCGAAGCGCAGGTACAACGCACACCGGATGCCATTGCCGTTGTCTTTGAAGAGCACTCCCTGAGTTATGACATGCTGAACCGTTGTGCCAATCGTCTGGCTCATCATCTGATGACACTGGGTGTGCGCCCGGATGATCGGGTGGCGATTTGTACCGAACGTCATCTGGCTATGGTGGTCGGTTTATTCGGGATTCTGAAAGCCGGGGGCGCCTACGTGCCGCTCGATCCGGCTTACCCCAGCGAACGGTTAGCCTATATGCTTGCCGACGCGGCACCGAAAGTCATCCTGACCCAAACGGCGCTGATCACGCTGATAGAACAATTCACCTGTTCTGTGCCCACCGTGATACTCGACAATCTCACCCTATCCCCTGAAAGCCTATCCTGCGAAAATCCAGATGCGCAGGCACAGCACCTGACATCACGCCACCTGGCCTATGTGATCTACACCTCAGGTTCGACTGGACAGCCGAAAGGTGTGGCAATTGAACATCGCAATACCGTGAATTTCCTGACCTGGACACAGCAGGCTTTCAGCTCTGAAGCATTGGCGCATTCGCTTTTCTCGACCTCCCTGAATTTTGACTTGGCCGTGTACGAATGTTTTGCGCCACTCATTTCGGGTGGCACAGTCCATCTTGTGCCTAATATCCTTACACTGACCACCACAAAACAGGCAATCAGCCTGATCAATACCGTGCCATCAGCTATCGCCCATGTGATCGACACCAACACAATCCCTGCGACAGCCCACACCATCAATCTGGCGGGTGAAGCGTTGAAACCCCATGTGGTTGAGCCATTGCTCGCCCACTCTTTTGTACAAAATGTGCATAATATGTACGGCCCTTCGGAGACAACGACCTATTCAACCTGGGCACAAATGAACCGGACAACAGGCTTTGTTGCGCATATTGGACGCCCCATCGCCAATACCCAAGTCTATGTCCTCGACACCAACGGTCAGCCTGCCCCACTTGGGGTGATGGGGGAAATCTATATCGCCGGCGCCGGCGTTGCCCGCGGCTATCTCAACCATTCTGAACTCACCGCCGAACGCTTTCTCACTAATCCGTTCTCCTGCGATCCCGACGCCCGGATGTACAAAACCGGTGACTTAGGACGCTGGTTGCCCGACGGCAATATTGAATATCTCGGTCGCAACGATTTTCAGGTCAAGTTACGCGGCTTTCGGATTGAACTGAGTGAAATTGAGGCTCAACTCGGACAATGCCACGGTGTCCGCGAAGCCGTGGTACTGGCTCGCGAAGATAAAGATAACCAGAAACACCTGGTGGCTTATCTGCTGGCTGAACCGAATGAGACACTGAAACCAGCGGAATTACGCCGACAGCTCGCACAATATCTTCCTGACTATATGCTGCCCGCCGCCTTTGTGACACTGGATGCCTTCCCGCTGACACCGAACGGCAAACTCAACCGCCAGGCATTGCCCGCGCCGGATCAGTCTGCCATTGCCACTCGCGGCTATGAAGCGCCGATCAATGACACGGAAAGGGCACTGGCCGAGATCTGGCAGACGTTATTGGGGCTGGAAAACGTGGGGCGGCATGACCATTTCTTTGAGCTTGGCGGCCATTCGCTACTTGCAGTTCAACTTACCGCGCGGATACGGCAAAAGCTGGCGCTGGATCTGCCTTTATCTCAACTCTTTACCTACCCTGTCCTCGCCGATTTAGCTGACGTACTCACCGACGCGCCCGTGGTCACGCAAACGATCATCCCCACTGCCGATCGCCACCAGCCACTACCGCTCTCTTTCGCTCAGCAGCGCCTGTGGTTTCTCGCCCGACTCGATCCCGCTGCTAATCTGGCCTACCATATTCCGGCCGCCCTGCGCCTCAGCGGACAGCTCAATCATGCCGCGTTTACGGCCGCACTTGATCGCCTCGTCGCCCGGCATGAAAGCCTGCGCACCCGTTTTGTTCTGGTGCATGAACAGCCCTGCCAGCACATCGACGCCGAGGATATCGGCTTTGCCCTGACTTATCAGGATCTGCGCGGGTTAGACGAAACTTCACGCTCAATCCGCCTTGACGAACAACGGGAATTCGAAATACGCACCCCGTTTAATTTCACTCATGAACCGCTGATCCGGGGTCAATTGCTGCAACTGACGGACGAAGAACATGTGTTTCTCCTCACCCAACACCACATGATTTCCGATGGCTGGTCGGTAGGGGTGTTGCTTCATGAACTGAGCGTATACTACCGCGCCGCACTAGGAGAACAGGAGCCTCCTCTGCCCTCCCTGCCGATTCAGTATGCCGACTATGCCCTCTGGCAACAGAAACGGCTACAAGGAGAATACCTCACCGCACAACAGCATTTCTGGCAAGCGCAGCTTCAAGGCGCACCAACACTGCTCGCGCTCCCCACCGACCGACCACGCCCACCCGCGTTGAGTTACTCAGGCAGCTATGTGCCCGTCCACTTAGCAACGGACGTCTTGATTGCCCTCAAAGCACTGGGACAGCGTCAGGGCACAACGTTATTTATGTCCCTGCTGGCAGCCTGGAGTATTGTGCTTGCCCGCCTGAGTGGTCAGGACGATATTGTCATCGGCACCCCGGTGTCTAACCGCCCGCGCAGTGAACTGGAGGGATTAATCGGCTTTTTCGTCAATACCTTACCCTTACGTATCGAACTGGACAATGGTATCACTGTAGCAGAATTGCTCGCCCACGTTCGTGAACGGGCGCTGGCGGCCTATGCACATCAAGATCTGCCTTTTGAGCAATTGGTGGAAGTGCTGCAACCTGACCGCAGCCTGAGTTACAGCCCGATCTTTCAGACCATGCTGGCGCTGAACAATACCCCCACTCAATCGCTGGAATTACCCGGTTTGTCCGTAACATTCATTGAACCACTGCGCCACAACGCACACTTTGATCTGACGCTATCCCTCCATGAAACAGAAGATACACTCAGTGGTCAGCTAGAATATGCTTCGGATTTGTTCGATCGGGCGACGGTTGAACGTATCGTGGGCTATCTCACTCAAGTACTGACAGCCATGACAACCGATGAAACGCAGGCCATTGTCCATCTACCGATGTTATCCGTTGCAGAGCGTCAGCAGTTGCTGGTTGATTTCAATCCCCCCACCTTCCAAACCGGGCAGACGGATTTCCCGCCAGCGGCGTTCATCCACGAATGTTTTGAACAGCAAGTGCAACGCACGCCGGATGCCACTGCCGTGGTCTTTGCAGGTCAATCGCTGAGTTACCGCGCGTTGAACTGTCACGCTAATCAACTGGCACACCATCTGATAGCGTTTGGCGTGCGTCCTGATGATCGGGTGGCGATTTGTGTTGAACGGGGTCTGGACATGATCATCGGCTTGTTCGGGATCTTAAAAGCCGGGGCCGGTTATATCCCGCTCGATCCAGACTATCCCGATGAACGACTGATCTACCAATTGTCGGACAGCCAACCTGTCATCTTACTGACTCAGCAACATTTACAGACTCGCTTATCCATCCAAGATCGGCCTGTCTGGTTGTTGGACGATCTCGTTCATCAACAACAGGTGGCGAAACAGCCGGTGCATAATCCTGACAGCAGACAAATCGGCCTTAAGCCACACCATTTGGCCTATATCATTTACACTTCCGGTTCAACCGGACACCCAAAAGGGGTCATGCTGGAACACCATAATGTCGTGAGTCTTATTCATGCTCAACGTCAGGTCAGTAACCCCCGCCAAGGGGATCGGATTTTGCAATTCGTGACCGTCGCGTTTGATATTTCGGTATCCGATATTTTCCCTACCCTTGCCTCCGGCGCGACACTGATCCTGCGTCCACCCCATATCAAAGTACCGGATAACACTTTTGTCGATTTTTTGCGGGAACAAAAGATGACGATCATCAATATCCCGACCGCCTTCTGGCATCATTGGGTGCAGGCGATGATAGCCGGTCAAAGTGGTTTCAGCCCCTATCTGCACACGGTCATCGTTGGGGGTGATAAAGTCGAGCCGCGCTATTTAACAGACTGGCTATCGTGCCCCGCGACACAATCCTGCCGTTGGATCAACGCCTATGGCCCGACTGAGATCACGGTCACCGCAACGACACTGAGGATCGAGAATAAACAACGCCCGCATATCACCAACACCATCCCCATTGGTCGCCCGCTGGCCAATACCCGTATCTATATTTTGGATGCCTTCAACCAACCCGTTCCTGTTGGCGTGAGCGGAGAAATCCATATCGGCGGGATGGGGGTCGCCCGTGGTTATTCGAATCAGCCAGCACTGACAGCGCAGAAATTTGTTGCCGATCCATTCAGCGATCACCCTAACGCCCGCATGTATAAAACCGGCGATCTGGGGCGCTGGCGACCTGATGGCAATATCGACTATCTGGGTCGTAATGATTTTCAGATCAAGATACGTGGTTTCCGCATCGAACTGGGCGAAATCGAAGCCCGGTTGTTACAGTGCCACGGTGTGCGTGAGGCTATCGTCGTTCCCCATGAAGGTCTGAGTCGTCAGGCTATACCGGGTGACAAGCGCCTTGTGGCTTATCTGCTCGCCGAACCGCATGCAAAACTGATACCCGCGGAACTGCGCCAGCAGCTCGCACAACATCTTGCCGATTATATGCTGCCCAGCGCCTTTGTCACACTCGACGCTTTCCCATTAGCACCCAATGGCAAGCTCGATCGCCAGGCATTGCCAATGCCGGATCAGTCTGCAATTGTCACCCACACTTATGCCGCCCCCGTCGGCGAGATGGAGATAGCACTGGCCAAGATCTGGCAAGCGTTATTAGGGCTGGAAAAAGTGGGGCGTTATGACCATTTCTTCGAGCTTGGTGGTCACTCGCTGATGGTTGTCAACCTGATTGAACGGTTGCGCGGCCAAAATTGGCAACTGGATATCCGTACTGTATTTGCCACCCCCGTGCTTACCGAAATGGCGAAAGCAATGCGAGCCGTCGGGGATAATACAACCACATTCACCGCTCCCCCCAATCTTATCCCTGAGGGATGTAGCGCCATCACCCCTGATATGTTGCCACTGGTTTCCCTGACGCAACGCGAGATTGATACCATCGCTGCAACCCTGCCCGATGGGATGGCGAATATTCAGGATATCTACCCGCTCGCACCATTGCAGGAAGGGATGCTGTTCCATCACCTGTTGCAAACACAAGGGGATATTTATCTGTTACACATCCAGCTGGCTTTCAACACCCGCGAACGTCTTGATGCCTTTCTGACGGCTTTACAACACGTCATCGACCGCCACGATATTCTGCGAACGGCCATCTGTTGGCAGGCACTACCCCAACCTGTGCAAGTTGTCTGGCGGCAAGCCCCCCTGCGCATCAACACTTTTGAGCCTGATAGCAGCAAAGATATTCCGTCTCAGTGGTTCGCGCAGATCGATCCGTACCGACACCGTCTTGATATCAGTCAGGCTCCGCTCATCGCCGCCGATATCACCTATAACCCACAGGATGGGGAGTGGTTACTGGCGCTATGTTGCCATCACATACTCAATGATCATCTGTCGCTGGAACTTATCATCACTGAAATCAACGCTCTGCTGCACCATCGGGCTGAGCACTTGCCCCCTGCACTGCCTTACCGTCACTTTATCGCCCAGTCTCTGAAGGTGCCGGCATCGGAGCATGAGGACTATTTCCGGCAGATGCTCGCCGACGTGGATGCACCGACGGCGCCTTTTGGGATACTGGATGTCTACAGTGGAGATCGAGCTGTGACAGAAACCACCAGACTACTGAAGCCCGCACTGGCCCGATCTATCCGCACTCAGGCGCGCCGTCAAGGTGTTAGCCCCGGGGTACTGTTTCATGTCGCGTGGGCGCAGGTACTGGCAAAAGTCAGCCAGCGGGATGATGTGGTCTTCGGAACAATTCTGCTGGGGCGTATGCAGGGGAATGCCGATATTGAACGGACACCGGGTCTGTTTATCAATACCCTGCCTGTACGACTTCAACTTGCGGGGCATAGCGTACAGGCAACCGTGCAAGCGGCTTACCACACGTTGACACGGTTGTTAGAGCATGAGCTGGCACCGCTGGCACTGGCACAAGGCTGTAGTGGTGTCACTCCGCCTCTGCCGCTCTTTTCCGCCCTGCTCAACTATCGTCATAGCCAACCAGAGGTAAACCTCATTACCTGGGAAGGCATCCGATTGATTAGCGCATGGGAAAGAACTAACTATCCCCTTTATCTGGCCGTAGATGATTTGGGTAAAGGCTTCCGATTAGCGGTTCAGAGCGTGTCGGGCATCGATCCGGATTGCTTGATCGCGTCGATGATCACCGCGTTGACAGGTCTAGTGAACACGTTGGAAACCGAGCCGCATCTGCCCATCGTTGATATTCCCATTCAACCTGCCGATAGGTATCAGGCTCAGCCCACACCTGACCTGTCTGCGGTTGTTACACTTCCTTATGAAGCCCCCATCGGTGACATAGAAACGGCACTGGCTCAAATCTGGCAGGCATTGTTGAAACAGGAACAGGTGGGACGTCATGATCATTTCTTCGGGTTGGGGGGGAATTCACTGATAGCGATACAACTGCTGGCTCGTCTGCGTGAGCAAAATCGGGAAATTCCGTTGGCGGCATTATTCTCTCACCCAACCTTGTGTGAACTGGCGTTGATCGTAAGGAATACCGTGTAATCGAATGGTAACACATTAAAAATATTTTGATTGTTTGGCGGGATAAACGGGATAATAAAGGACAAGGTGATAATATGGAATTTAAATTAAAAAATAATATTTATCCCGTTATCCCGTTATCCCGTTATCCCGTAAAAATTGATGTCAGGAATAAACAATCAATGACAAGTGATTTCTTGAAAGTCCGTTATTCTGAAGCCCTTTATACATTATCATCACGGATTCTTATTTCTATCGTTACATTATATTTTTTGAGTCACGATAACATAGGGTTGTCATCGTATTTCCTTTTTTCTTATTTTGTATCAAGAAGTTCATTTGGGATTTTCCTCGCGCATAAATTTGAAAAAAAAGAAAAAAAGAAAACACTGATGGGATTGATAGCATTGTTTATCAGTATATCATTGTCAGCGATATTGATATCCTCAATAAATATAACTGTTTTTTCCTACATTTTAATTGCTATTGGTGTAGGCTTTACTGATTCATTCTTCATCTCTGTTGTCAATGCTTTTATTCCATCAATTGTCGATCATAAAATGATGGCGGCGTCCTTCAGACTGACTTTTTTAATTCAGGCATCAAATAATTTATTTGGCATTGCGCTTGGAATAGCGGGATATCAATTCATCGGCATTATCAATATGATGTGGGTGATAACAGGAGCCTCTTTTATTGTGGTCATTATCCTTTTCTCCTTGAAAAATAAAGGATGCTATATTTACTCAGGTAAAGATCCCGTCAGTGATAATATCAAAAAAACAATAAAAATATTTATGAGATATCGTTTTGAACCCTATTGGGCATTGGCCTCTTTGCTTATCAATATGTCGCTGACGCCCTTTTCTTCTCTTATCATCCCCTATTTTGTTGTCAACGTGGACGGAGGTAAGCCTATCATCATTGGTGCCATAGAAGGATGTGCGGCGGCAGGCGCGATTTTTTCATCTTGCTATTTTCAGAAAAAAGCGGAACTCATGATTGGTAAAGCCCGGAGTGTCATACTTTCTTTCAGCATTCTAGGGGGGTGTTTCTTATTATTATCTTTTGTTCATCATGTTGTTATTTGGTGTATTTTGGCATTTTTAATGGGTACAGTCATCATCATGAATAATGTTTGTATCGAAGCTTCCCGTGCTATTGCCATTCCTGAGAAAAACCGTGTCAAAGTTCAGTCCATGCACAATGCCTGTATTGTTATTGGCAACCCGCTCGGTTTACTGATCACCCCATTTTTGATAACACACTATGGCTATCCCATTGCATTAATGGATTATTCATTAATCGTTATACTTGTTGCTATTTTTATACGGTTTATTCCTCTTTTTAATGAGCTATTAGCAAAAAACCCGGAAGACGTTGTTAATTTATATGAAATAAAATACGGTGATTTATGAATCTATTATCACAGATTGCGCTTTCTTATGAAATTGACAAAAGTAAAATTTATGGCAGGCACCATTCTGCTCATCTTATTCAAACCGCAGGATTATTAAGGAAACATGGATGCCGGAAAGAGGTCATCGCTGCCGGGCTTATTCACTCTATTTACGATAGTAATAGTATCTATCAAAATAATGGTGTACCGATTACGGATAGAAAAAACATCATTGATATCACAAACAAAGAGATTGAAGAATTAGCTTATTATTATTCATTGGCACACGTTCTTGAAGATTATAATCACCTCGTTTCTACTATTTTCCCTAAACGGTTAATCGGTGACCTCGCTGATATTCTTGTTTGCGATATTATTGAACAAATCATATGGTGTGTTGATGAAAAAAAAATCTTTACGTATCAGGACGCTTATGAACACCTCCATAAACTTTCTCCGGTAATATCCTATTGCAGAGAGAGCATTAAAGTAGATTATTACCACTATTTACAAACATCACTATCATAACGCATAACGCAATATAACAGTATCAATGGTTCAAAAATATGGTCATTTTTAGACATCTTTGATAGGCGGATTGCATACCTTGACTTAAATTCTGTTATCAGGAATTATTTAGCTAAAATACTCAGCGCTTATCAAGTGCATCTGCCACGCTGAGTATGCAGGCAATCCAAGCACCGGGTGAGGTCATCGGCACCTTACCTTCAGTTTACCCTTTCCTCCCGAACTGACCGTTGCTCCCGATGTTTTTTCATTCGCCATAAGACTTCCAGGATCACAAACCACACTGGCGTGCCATAGAGGGCAACGCGGGTATCATAATCAAATACCATGATCACGACCGTAAAGGCAAAAAATAGTAATGTGCACCAGGTCATGGTTATCCCCATCGGCATTTTATAGATAGATTTTTTATGCAGATCAGGGCGTTTCTTGCGGTAGGCCAGATAAGCAAGCAATATCATACACCAACTGTAAATCACCATAATGGCGGCCACTGTCGTCACAATCGTAAATAATTTCATTACATCAGGGATGATAAACAGCAGAAATACACCACTTGCCATGCAAATAACCGAAAATATCAAACTGAAAATTGGCACTGCGCTTTTTATCGACAACTGCGCAAATTTACGATGTGCCAGCTTTTCCGTCGACAAGCCATACAGCATCCGGGTGCAGGCGTATAAGCCACTGTTTGCTGAAGACATCGCCGAGGTCAGGGCAACAAAATTTATCACCGCGGCGGCCGCCGGCAACCCCGCCAAGGCGAATAACGTCACAAATGGACTCACTTCCGACGAAATCTGAGGCCATGAGGTCACAGCGATAATACACATAATGGACAGCACGTAAAAAATAATGACTCTAATCGGAATGCTATTAATCGCTTTCGGCAATACTTTTTCTGGCTCTTTCGTTTCCGCCGTCACAGTGCCAACCAACTCAATGCCGGTAAAAGAGAAAATGGCAATCTGAAACCCCGCCAAAAACCCGAATACCCCATTTGGCAGGAATACATCCGGCTCGGTCAAATGACGAACAGAAGCCGTCACGCCATTGGGTGACGTCCATCCCACAAGAACCATGCCAATCCCGACGAGAATCAAGGCGACGATGGCGACCACTTTAATCATGGCAAACCAGAATTCCGTTTCGCCAAATAACCGCACGGAAAAAAAGTTACTTAAGCCCATCAGACCTAAAATAAACAGCGCCGTTAACCAAAGCCAACTATCGGGAAACCAATACTGGATATAGCCGCCACAAACTACAACATCGGCAATGCAACTGACAATCCAGCTCATCCAATACGTCCATCCCAGAAAATAGCTGGCTTTGTCCCCGAGATAATCCGCGACAAAATCGGCAAACGTCCGATAGTCCAATTTGGAGAGCAACAGTTCGCCCATTGCTCTCATGACCATAAAGGCAAAAAAGCCAATCAGAATATAGGTCAGAATAATTGAAGTCCCTGATACGGCAATGGTTTTTCCCGTACCCATAAACAATCCCGTCCCAATCGCACCCCCAATGGCAATCAACTGGATATGACGTTTACTTAATCCACGATGGAGTTTCTGCGCACCTGTGAAACAATCCACAGGTGTTTTTAATGGTTTCGTCATCAATCACCTCTACGGCTTGCTTTTTATGAATGGATTACGGGAATTTCGCCAACAACAAACCTGCTCGTAGCCCAATAGCCACCCGGGCATTAGGAAACAAGATAACGTTTGCAGGTGACGTGATTTTTACGGATTGATTTTGCTGGCGTGCGATTTCAAAGCACTCCGGCAATTCAGTGAAATTTTTTGTCTCTTCCGGGATATTGAGCCGAAAACTGTCGTGTTGTTTAGTAATGGCATCAACCACACGATAGCGTTCACATGTGGGTTTTGTTCGTTTGATAGCAAACACACCAGCAATTAAATCCCGCAAGGCGACGGTCATATTCGTGAATCTTGCAAGTTCGTTTTGTCCAAAAGGCAGCGCCTGACCGATTTCCAATGTACAACTGTCTGTATTGAAATGTTCGCTGGTAAAATGACTGAATGTCCCGCCGGCGGTGTTATGAAATACCAGCGCATCAATATCGCTATCTTCCAGCCATTGTAAAAAATCAGCCGCATATTCACGCTGCTGGTATGGCAACAGCGCAAATTGCTCATGGCAGGAACCCCGAATGGCCGTGTGAAGATCAAGGTGTCTGCGTTTGGTTGATGCCATAACCACGGGTTCATTAAAAAACTGTCGGACAACAGACGCCAGTTCCATCGCACGATGTGTTTCATTTCCTGCAGGAAAATGTTGATAACGACCGCCAAACAAACGGTTGAGATCATGATCAAGATATCGTCGCCCTTCACGCAGAGCCGGTAGATTGCCGAATATCACTAAAAGATTATGCTGCAATGGCAAGTGTCCCTGCGCCAACTGTGACAGTAGCTGGAGAAGAATTTCCACCGGTGCCGTTTCATTACCATGAATTCCGGCTGAGATAATCAGTGTGTCGGCGGCTTGCTCTTGCGAAGACGATAGTAGTGATGATTGTTGTAGTGATGATTTTTCGGGTAATAGCTGTAACACACCTTCCGTCAACCATGATGCTTTGATTGTTGGCGGAAAACAGACGTTATGTTCAAGGTTGTTTTCGAGTAATAAAGTCAACAAATCCATTTTCCCTCCCGCTTAGCGTTGAAATTCGTATATCGAACCCAGCCTGAGGATCTGCGTCAGCTCATCCAGGGCCGCATAGACTTCGTGTAATAATTGTGGATCAGCCAAATCAGCCGCATACAAAGAATCCCGATAATGGCGCTCTACCCATGCTGTCAGACGTTGGTACAGTGTGGGGGTCATCAGGGTAGCCGGGTTTACCGCCGCCAGCTCTGGCTCACTCAAAACAACCCGAAGCCGTAAGCAGGCCGGCCCACCGCCGTTACGCATACTTTCCCGCAAGTCAAAAAAGTGGAGCTTATTGATGGGGGAATTCTCGTGTGTAATCAATGCTTGTAAGTAGGTCGAGACATTGGGATTTTGACGGCATTCTTCCGGCAACACCAACATCATTTTGCCGTCCGGCTGGCTCAGTAACTGGCTGTTAAACAGGTAAGATCTGACCACATCCTGCATACTGACCTGTTCAGCCGGAACTTCAATTGCCGTCAGAGTGTGTCCAAGCCGGGCCATTTTTTCCCTTAACTCATGCAAGACTGACGGCTGATTTAAGAAAGCCTGCTGGTGATAGAAAAACACATTGCGATTGCTGACAGCGATAACATCGTTATGAAAAACACCGCCATCAATGGCAACGGGATTTTGTTGAGCAAAGACGGTTCTGGCCTCGTCAAGCTGATGCAGGCGGGCAATAGCCTGACTTGCCTCCAGTGTTTGTCGGGCAGGATAGCGCTCAGGTGTAACCCCTTCCTGTAAGGCTGTACGCCCATAGACAAATAGCTGTACACCCGCCTCGCCATATTCACCACAAAAACGGTTATGGTTTGCGGCGCCTTCATCCCCCCAATCTGCGTGTTGTGGTAAAGGATCATGGTGAACAAAATACTTTTGATCAGGAAAAACCGCTTTCAGAGTGCGTGACGTTGTCGTGCTTTCCAGTGAGCGATGCAACTTCCGGTTTAAGTTTGCCACCGTAAAATGAACACGCCGATCCGCGCTATCTGCTGATGGCGAAACCGTTGCCGCATTTGCCGTCCACATGGCAGAAGCTGAACTGAGTTTAGACAGCAAGAGTGGGGAATATTGTGCTGCTTGCTTGAGTATCTGTGCGTCACTGCCCGTAAATCCTATCTGGCGCAATACCGGGAGATCAGGACGCGGCTGAGGAGGAAGTACACCCTGCACCAATCCCATCTCTGACAATGCCTTCATTTTCATCAATCCCTGGAGAGCGGCTTTACGGGGATTGGATTCTTGCCCCTGATGAATCATAGACGCCTTATTACCCACGGACAGCCCGGCATAATGGTGAGTCATGCCCACCAGTCCATCAAAATTTGCTTCAATTCCCGACATAATCACTCCTGATACCCTGTTTATTAGTCATAAATTACGATTAAAAGAAATTAAGATCGGAAGAAATTCAGCCCCGGCGTCAATGTTTCTGGCAGGCTCAGATTATCCGCTGTCAGAGATGCCATCGGCCAGGCACAATAATCTGCGGCATAATAAGCACTGGGACGATGATTGCCCGAAGCGCCAATTCCACCAAATGGGGCTTTGCTGGATGCCCCCGTCAATGGCTTATTCCAGTTGACAATCCCCGCCCTGGCTTGCTGCAATAATTGCTGGAATAGGGCGCTATCAGGCGAGATTAATCCACACGCCAGCCCAAACCGGGTGTCATTCGCCATGGCAATCGCGTCATCGAACGTGGCATAACGTCTTATCGTCAGCAAAGGGCCAAAATATTCTTCATCAGGAATGTTGCTGACCTGGGTCATATCAATGATGCCGGGTGTCATCAACGTGGACTGTGGATCGGGTTGCGTTAACGTGAGTAAAGCCATGCCGCCTAGAGCCAGTAAGTTAGACTGAGCTGCCAGCAAATTTTCCGCCGCCGCCAGAGAAATGACACCACCGATAAACGGCTGTGGTTCCGCATCCCAACGGGCAGGGATAATCTGACCGGCGACAGCCAACAACCGTTGAATGATCGCATCGCCCTTCTCCCCATGCTTCACCAGCAATCGGCGAGCGCAGGTACAACGCTGTCCTGCGGAGATAAAAGCAGATTGGATAATGGTATAAACGGCCGCCTCAATATCATCATAATCATCCACAATCAGGGCGTTGTTTCCCCCCATTTCCAACGCCAGCATTTTTTCTGGCTGGCCGGCCAGTACACGATGGAAATGAAAGCCGGTTGCCGCACTACCGGTAAACAGCACACCATCAATGTCACGGTTATCCAGCAGGGCAGCCCCCGTCTCCTTACCGCCTTGAACCAGATTCAGAACCCCTGACGGCAACCCGGCATCAATCCATAACTCAACGGTTTTTTCGGCTGTTTTCGGGGTCAATTCACTGGGCTTAAATACCAAGGTATTGCCAGCAATCAATGCAGGAACAATGTGCCCATTGGGTAAATGCCCCGGAAAATTATAAGGGCCGAAAATAGCCAGGACACCATGAGGGCGGTGCTGCAATATTGCCTTACCATCAGGCATCGCCATTTCGGCATACCCGGTTCGCTGTTCCCATGCTTCAATGGAAATGGCGATTTTACCCATCATGGCCTGGACTTCTGTCCGTGTTTCCCACAGCGGCTTACTGGTCTCTTCACTGATCACCCGCGCGATATTTTCTTGTTCCTGTTTTAATCGCTCAGCAAAGGTTTGAATAATCGCAATACGTTTTTCAACTGCCAGTCCAGACCACGCTGGAAATGCCTGACGAGCCGACTGACAAGCTTCGTCCACCTGACTGGCTGATGCACTATTTGCCTGCCATAGCACCTGTTGATCAACAGGGGCATATTTGGTGACAGTCAATCCTTGCCCTGCCGTCCATTCACCGCCAATATAATTTGCTTGATGATTCATGATGAAAACCCTTAATGGTGAAGATATTTCATGGTGAAAACATTTCATGGTGAAAACACTTAAGAGAAAAGGGGAACAAAGCGGACTGGATCGCCATCCTGCACATGAAGCGCGTCCAGCTCTGCGCAGGTAAGATACAGCTCATCCCCCTCCACACAATGGGAGACATTCAGGAGTAAGGCTCTGAACTCCCGAAAATTCAGATTTGCAACAATATAAGGTGTGCCACTCTTCGGTCGCTGAAGATCTGCCATTTTTTTGGCATGGACAAGCCGGCTGGCTTTAACCGTACGGACATGGTCAATTTCCACATCCAGGATGGCGCCGGCATCAAAAATATCGACCGCATCGTGATACGCGAACCCCTCTTTTTCTAAAATCAGGCGGGCAGGTACGGTATCTTCATGCACCTGGCCGATAACCTGACGTGCATTTTCTGGTAATAGAGGGACATAGATCGGGTAAGTTGGCATCAGTTCTGCAATAAAATTTTTGGTGCCAATGCCGGTTAAATAATCGGCTTTTTCAAAAGAAACATTGAAAAAATGTTGTCCCAGCGCATTCCAAAACGGGGATTCACCCTGTTTGTTCACAATCCCACGCATTTCGGCGAAAATCGTTTTTGGGAACAGATGCCGGAATGCCGAGATAAACATAAACCGGCTTCGGGAAAGAAACACACCATTTCCTCCCCCCTGATAATCAGGGCTAAGGAACAACGTACACAATTCACTGCATCCGGTATAATCCTGCCCGACAATCAACGTTTCAAATGTGTTGTAAACGCCCAATTCGCGGGAGGCTCTCACTGATTTCAGTACGCGGAAATTGTAAAAGGGTTCCTCCAGCCCAACAGCCAATTCCAGCGCACTGACGCCAACCACACGATGCTCTTCCGTGTCTTCCAGGGTAAATAAAAATCCTTGTTGTGCTCGTCCTCTGACATCGTTGAATGAATCAATGCTGCGTGAAATCCGTGCTGCCAGATATTCCTGATTGTTGGGTAATGTGGTCAGGCCAACACCAGCACGGGACGAAAGACTGAGGATATCCCCTAAATCTTCATATTGAACGGATCTAAATAGCATCATGATAGTCACCTCAAACTGGCTTGATTATTCCTGGACAAATCGCTTGAGGGCGTTTTCAAGGCGAAGGAAACCGTCGTTGATATCCTGCGGCTCGATATTTAATGCGGGCGCAAAACGTAACACATTGGGACCGGCGATCAAGGCAATCAATCCCTCTTCCGCCGCAAAATTGGCCAGCGTTTTCGCTTTTCCCTGATATTTTTTCTCTAATTCAGCCCCCAGCAATAACCCTTTTCCCCGCAATTCACTGAATACCTGATAACGTTGATTCAACTCGGACATCCGTCTCATAAATTCATGATGACGTTCTTTCACTCCCGCCAGAAACGCTGGCTGATTCACCAGTTCGATCACTTTACCGGCAACAGCCGCCGCCAGTGGATTTCCGCCAAACGTTGACCCATGCGTTCCCGGCTGGAAAACCTCGGCTATCGCCTGCTTAACCAGCATGGCACCAATCGGGAAGCCGCCGCCAAGCCCTTTAGCACTGGTCAAAATATCGGGTTCGATCCCCGTTTCTTCGTAGGCATACAGATACCCGGTCCGCCCCATCCCCGTCTGAATTTCATCAAAAATCAGTAGTGCCTGATGCTGATCACATAACGCCCGCAGCGCTTGCAAAAATGCGGGGTCAGCAGGGATCACGCCACCCTCGCCAATGACCGGCTCAACGATGACAGCGCAGGTTTTTTCTGATATATGAGCCTTAATCGCATCGATATCGTTGAAGGGCAAGTGAGTTACTTGTTGCGGCAAGGGAGCAAAGTCCTGGGAATATTTCGGTTGCCCGCCCACCGTCACAGTAAATAATGTTCTACCGTGAAAAGAATTCTCAAACGAGATAATTTCGTTCTTATGATTGCCATATTTATCGAGGGCATATTTTCTGGCAATTTTCAATGCGGCCTCATTTGCTTCCGCACCGGAATTACAGAAAAAAACCTTATCAGCAAATGTATTTTCAACCAGCGATTTAGCTAATTTTAAAACCGGTTCATTTGTATAGCCATTACCAATATGCCAGAGGTTTTCCATTTGAAAATTTAACACATTCTTTAATTCATCATTGGCATGACCTAATGCATTAACAGCAATTCCACCCGCAAAATCAATATATTCTTTACTATCCTGATCCCAGACACGTGAACCTTTAGCGACAACCGGGATAAAATTTGCTGGTGAAAAGCAAGGCACCATATACTGATCAAACCAATTGCGTTGAATAGTGTTCGACATTTGTTTTTCCTTAAATTCATTAAAACGAAAAAATAAAAGTAAATTGATATATTATTGAATTTAATTTTGCATGAATAGCGCCATTTAAATAATCAATGCCTTATTTAGAGATATTGTCAATGACATACCTATCCGATTTTCTTCATCCATTTTGATTAGTAATTAACCTCATAATCCCCTTGAGCTTTAACAAAGTCAATACAATAAAATCACAATAAATTTACTTTATGATGTTTTTCACAATTTAAAAAATGCACTTATTTTCAATTTATGCACCATTCATGCATAAAAAAATAAACAAAACGAGGTATGTAATAGAAATTAACCGAAATGAGTTATTGTCGTTTAATAATTATTCACAAATATGCTTGTGAATAGTACTCATGATCCGAAAAATATGTTTACAATTAGCCGTTTCTACTCTAGACATCAACAATACGATGAAAAATCAAAGCAGATGAGTCTCAAATCCCGGCTTCTGCCGACATCTGTTCTCTCAGAGAGACACCGTTTATACGAGCCTTAACCTGTGCCTTACACTCTCTGTTGCACCAGATATTCCCGGCGGCCTTCCGGCGGGGATATCTGATGCAACAGATAAGAGGCTAAGCGCTAAAGATAGGAGAGTGGATAATCAATTAGGGAATCCTACCCCATCAATCGATTAAGGCTGTCCCGTTTGTTTATTACGTGCTAACCACAAGGATAACGCTTTTAACGAATCCTGAGTAAACTCATCACAACGAGCGGTGATTTCTTCCGGCGTTAGCCAATAAACGGCGCTGACTTCCTCTTCCTGCAAGGCAAAAGGACCATGGCTCACACAACTGAACAACCCGCCCCATATGCGGCAATGGTCTTCTTCATAATAAAAAAGACCATGCTCAGCAAAAGGAATACCGGCAATCCCCAATTCCTCTTCGGCTTCCCGACGAGCAGAATCCAGTAAAACTTCCCCTGTCATCACGACGCCGCCCGCCGTTGCATCCAATTTGCCTGGATAAATGTCTTTTGTGTCTGTACGACGCTGAACCAGAATTTTTCCCATACCATCATGCACGACAATATAAGTTGCACGATGCCTTAAGTTCTGCGCTCTCATCTGCTGACGAGTTGACTGCGCAATCACTTGATTGTCTTCATTGACGATGTCAATCCATTCCCTATTTGCTGATTTTTCTTGCATCATCCTAAAAACCTTTTCTCAATGAGTTACATGCCCGTTTTTGCTGTGATGCCCTGGTAATGAAGGCGGTTGACAACCAATCAGTGTTACCATAATTGACGAAAATAAGTCCATCCATACTGATATAAAAATTCGTCACATTTTACCGACAAATAATGCTAATGTAATGCGGCCAAATTTTTCAATGAGTTATTACAACAAATAATGACAATGAATGATTATCATGGGAGGTAATATGATAGATCTATACTATGCCCCAACGCCAAACGGTTATAAAATAACCCTCTTTCTCGAAGAGACGGGGCTTCCTTACACGATCCATCCCATCAATATCAGCACGGGAGAACAGTTCAAACCTGATTTCCTGGCTATTTCACCCAATAACAAGATCCCGGCCATTGTCGATCATCAACCTGCCGACGGAGGAGAGGCTGTTTCTCTCTTCGAATCAGGCGCTATTTTACTGTATCTGGCCAATAAAACAGGCCAGCTATTAAGCAAAGATTTACGTGAACGTACTGAACAGTTGCAATGGTTATTTTGGCAAGTGGCTGGCTTTGGTCCGATGCTTGGTCAAAACCATCACTTCAATCTCTACGCGCCCGAAGTCGTGCCTTATGCCATGAAACGCTATGTGGAAGAATCCAAACGGTTATATCGGGTGCTCAATACCCAACTGGAAAAAACCGCGTATCTCGGCGGGGATGAGTACAGTATCGCCGATATCGCCACCTATCCATGGGCAAAATGCCATGAACAGCAACAAATCCATTTGCCGGATTATCCTGCGGTAGAAAAATGGTTGGATAACATTGGTCAGCGTCCTGCGACAAAAGCGGCCTACAAACAGGGCTAATTAAGACAGATGTGAAAAATTCAGTTAATGACAACATTTTTCACCACAAAACTTGATGCTGATAACAGATAACAGCATATCTCGCTGCTACTGAAACCATCTCTTGTTATAGTCAATCGACGATTATCTATTTCACGGGGGATGGCTATGCATATCTTCATCACAGGAGGAACAGGGTTAATTGGCCATCGTTTAGTCTGCCAATTGCTCTCCCTTTCCCATTCCATCACCATTTTGAGTCGTTCACCACAAAAGGTCTATTCTCTGTTTTCTGATCGCGTTGAATGTTGGACAACCCTGAATATCCAGCAAAATCTCAACAGATTTGATGCGGTTATCAATCTTGCCGGTGAACCGATTGTCAATAAGCGATGGACACCAAAACAAAAAGAGATACTTTGTCAAAGCCGCTGGCAACTCACTGAACAATTAAGCAGGCTCATTAAAGCCAGTGAATCTCCGCCATCCGTCTTTATCTCCGGCTCAGCCGTTGGCTATTATGGCGATCAGGGGCAATCCGTCGTTACCGAACATGATCCCCCGCATAATGAATTTGCCCATCAGCTTTGTGAACGTTGGGAGCAACTGGCTTTACAGGCCCAAAGTGACAAAACGCGTGTCTGTGTGTTACGTACCGGGATTGTGCTGGCGCCAGAAGGGGGCGCACTGAAAAAAATGCTGCCACTGTTTCGGTTAGGGTTAGGGGGAGTAATCGGTCACGGCAAACAGTATATGCCTTGGATACATATTGATGACATCGTCAATGGTATCTATTACCTATTGGTATCACCTGAGCTACACGGTCCTTTTAACATGACATCCCCTTATCCGGTGCATAATGAGCAGTTCACTGCGGCACTGGCGAAAGTATTGCACCGCCCTGCGTTTATACGCATTCCTAAATTTGTCTTAAAAATCATGATGGGAGAAGCGGCAGAATTAGTTTTAGGGGGTCAACAGGCTATTCCGAAAAAACTGGAAGAAGCCGGATTTGGTTTTCGTTATTTTCAACTCGAAGAAGCCTTGCAAGATGCCATCAAGGCGAAAGAAAATCTTGGTTAAATTGCGCTTTCCGCCCACTTGATGAGATGTCGTGGTATCCGGCTCGGTTGACGGTATTAACACGATGCTGTTGTGATTGATCACAACAGCATTTTCTTTCTTCGGGAGCTATACCTCAATGGATTTAGCGCCCTGCCAACGGTTAAACAGATCTTCGGGCAAATCAATATCAAATTGATCCAGCACACGATTAACCGTTTGGTCAATGATATCCTGAATGTGTTCAGGACGATGATAAAATGCGGGAACCGGAGGCATGATCACCGCCCCAATTTCCGCAGCCTGCATCATTAGCCTGAGATGTCCCAAATGCAAGGGGGTTTCTCTCACCCCCAACACCAATTTACGCTTCTCTTTCAGAACAACATCTGCGGCACGGGTCAGTAAACCTTCCGTGTAACTGTGCACGATACCTGATAAGGTCTTGATGGAACAAGGTAAAATCACCATACCCAAGGTCTTAAACGACCCCGAGGAGATGGATGCAGCAATATCACGATTATCATACACGACATCCGCCAACGCCTGGACATCTCGCAGCGTAGAGTCCGTTTCCAGTGCCAATGTTTGCCGCGCTGATTGACTGATCACCAAATGCGTTTCAATGCCTTCTACTGACTGCAAAACTTGCAGTAATCTGACACCATAAATCGCACCACTTGCCCCGGTCAGCCCGACAATCAATTTTTTCATGTTTTCCTCTGAGATTCTGGCGATAACTGAATGATAATAACAATATTATCCTTCATTATATATTTCCAGACCCTCGATTTCGCTCTGTCCACGAACTTTCATGGCATCATCTTTGCGTAAGTTTTCCAGATAATCGAGATAAGTCTGGTCAATATCTTTCGTCACATAGATGCCATCAAATACGGAACATTCGAATGTCTCAATATCCGGGTTTTCTTCCCGTACCACCCGAACCAGATCAGAGAGGTTTTGGTATATCAGCGCATCCGCACCAATGAGCTGACGAATTTCATCCACTTCCCGGCCATGAGCAATGAGTTCATTCGCATTCGGCATATCAATACCATAAACATTCGGGAAGCGAACTTCCGGGGCAGCCGAGGCAAAGTAAACTTTCTTAGCACCCGCTTCACGCGCTAATTCAACAATCTGTTCAGACGTGGTGCCACGGACAATGGAATCATCCACCAGCAAAACATTTTTACCCCGGAATTCGGCACGATTGGCGTTTAGTTTGCGACGAACCGATTTACGCCGCTCCTGCTGACCAGGCATGATAAACGTGCGTCCGACATAGCGGTTTTTGACAAATCCCTGACGATAGGGTTTATCCAAAATGTGCGCGATTTCCAATGCGATGTCACAAGATGTTTCCGGTATGGGAATCACCACATCAATATGCAAATCTTCCCACTCGCGGGCAATCTTCTCCCCCAATGCTTTCCCCATCCGTAATCGGGCATTGTAAACTGACACTTTGTCGATAAAAGAATCCGGGCGGGCGAAATAAACAAATTCGAATAAACACGGTGTCAATGACGGATTTTCTGCACACTGGCGGGTAAACAATTGCCCGTTTTCAGTAATATAAATAGCCTCACCGGAAGCCACATCCCGCAGGAATTCGAACCCCAATGTGTCCAGTGCCACGCTTTCTGAGGCCACCATGTATTCACTACGGCCATCTTCCCGTGTTTTCTTTCCCAATACCAAAGGACGAATGCCATGTGGGTCACGAAAAGCCACCAATCCATGCCCAATGATCATGGCAACACACGCATAAGCACCCCGAATTTTTTTGTGCATTTTTGCAACTGCCGAGAAAATATCATCAGGCGACAATGGAAAATGGGGAAATTGCGTTAATTCATTGGCAAAAATATTCAGCAGGATCTCAGAATCTGAGGTGGTATTGACATGGCGACGGGCATTTTCAAACAGCATTTTTTTCAATTCATGTGCGTTTGTCAGATTGCCGTTATGTGCCAACGTGATACCAAAAGGAGAATTGACATAAAAGGGTTGTGCTTCTGACGCACTGGAACTGCCCGCCGTAGGATAACGGACATGCCCAATCCCTATCGTTCCCTGTAAACGTAACATGTGCCGTGTTTCAAACACATCTTTGACTAACCCATTAGCCTTACGTAAACGAAAGTCGTTGTTACCATCAATAGTTGCAATGCCTGCCGCATCCTGTCCACGGTGCTGAAGCACCGTTAATGCATCATAAATCGACTGGTTAACCGGTGTAAAACCGACGATACCGACAATACCGCACATATAGCCTTTCCTCATCAGCTAAGCGGAGAGATCTATCTCTCCGGCAGGAAACTCGACGCACTTTGCAGGTAGTCAAAAAACCACCTGATGATTTGACTGAATTGTGGGATCAATTGTGATTGTTGCCAATCCTGACTTTTGGGTAGTGGTGTGAAAGAGTCTGCAACAAACAGAAGCGCTGACACAATCAAGACACCGCGTAAGGCGCCAAAACAGACCCCCAAAACCCGATCAGTACCCGACAGTCCTGTTCGCTGAACCAGTGAACCAATCACATAGTTCACGACCGCGCCAACAATCAGTGTTGCAATGAATAAAATAGCAATCGCTGCTCCATTACGCACCAGCTCATCTTCAAGACGGGTAAAATATACCGCCAGATAAGTATAGAAGTGACTTGCAACAAAGAAAGCACCGCCCCACGTTATCAGGGAGAGCGCTTCACGAACAAAACCACGAATCAAACTAACCAATGCTGAGAAACCAATGATGGCAATAATCGTATAATCAATCCAGACCATATTTTTATCCAAAAACAGGCACCCGACATTCAGGTCGGGCGCATTCTAACAGAAAACGAAAACGTTTGCGTAGTAGATTTATCACGCTCATGAAAATAATTTTTGGCAAAGAAACAAACGGTATTCGCGGTGATGGGGCAATTTTTAACTGCTGTTTCCACACTGGAAAATCACCTGCCATATTTAACCCTTATTAAACTCCATGATAGCGCTTCTGGTGTGATCACGTGAAGCGCCAATCTGATTATGGCTGGTAGTTTTTGATTTGCCCGTGTAACCCGGTCATTTCTTTTAATTCGGATAAGGTGGCTGTCAGTGCCTGCTTTGATGCATTCGGCCCAACATAGATCCGCGTTAATTGCCCCTGTACCGGAGAAGCCGGAACGGTATACACCTGATGCCCAGAAAGACGCAGCCTTGCCACGATCTCTTCAACTTTATCGGCATTTTTTAATGCACCAAGTTGTACAACATAGGCACTTGCCTGAGGTGCCTGCGCTGTTGATGTCGATTTGGCTTCTGCCTGGCTTGCCGCTTTGGTCGGTGGTTCAGCTTTAGGCAATGGCTGCGTTTCCACTTTTTGCTGAGAAGGTAATTCCGCTTTTACCGCTGTCTTAGGGGCTTCCGTGGCTGAAGGTTCGACTGTCGGCTCTAATTCTGAAAACAAGGATTCGGATAACACATAATCATCCGGCCCTTGCGTTTCTAATTCCTTCACTGCTTCCCCCGCCCCTTCCGTGGGGGTCGACGGCATGTTTTGGATTAATGATGGAATCGAATCCACCTCCTCTTCATCGCCCGCTGTTGGCATCAAAGGAATAGCAGCAAATTGACTTTCATTATATTTCTTATCACCATCAAAAATGACCGGCAGCACAATCACACTCAATGCAACCAGCGCGATAGTGCCAACCAGGCGATTTTGAAATTTACTGGCCATTTTCCTTACTCCCCTCCAGTGCCTCCATAACATGCGCGACCGTGTGGAAAGAGCCACAAACCACGATGATATCCTGCACCGATGCGTCTTTTATTGCCTGTTGCCACGCCGTTTCTACATCGGGGAATGTACGGGCGTGCATAAGATGCGCAGACAGAACTTCAGCTTCTGCGCCCCTCAGCTCATGCAATGATGCGCAATACCACTCATCAATCTGCCGGGAAAGACAAGCCAGTGTTCCTGCAATGTCTTTATCGCCCAACATGCCAACGACAGCACGAATATGACTGTCTGGTGAACGCGGCAGTTCAGCCAATTTTTGTACCAGATAAGCCGCAGCATGTGGATTATGAGCCACATCCAAAATGATCAGCGGGTTTTCCCTGACAATTTGGAAACGTCCTGGGAGTCGGGCATTTCTCAGCCCTGCATGGATGGCTTGTTCGTTAATAGAACGGCTGATTTTGTCATCCTGCTGCAATAAACAGTGGATCACGCCCATCGCCGTTGCGGCATTGGCTAATGGCAGGTGAGGGACTGGCAGCGTCCGGAATTGTTGCTCACCACTGACCCAATCCCAACTATTCTCATGCTGAGTAAAATGCCAGTGAACACCACGACGAAAGAGCTTTGCCCCCAGTTCATCCGCAACATCAGCAATCGAGTGAGGCATATCATCCTCGCCGACCACGGCAAAACGCCCACGACGGAAAATGCCCGCTTTTTCCCGGCCAATATGTTCACGATCTGCACCTAACCAATCCGTATGATCCAGGGCAATACTGGTGATTGCGGCAATATCAGCATCAACGATATTGGTGGCATCCAGGCGTCCCCCTAACCCCACTTCCAGGATCACGACATCCAGCGCGGCTTCTTTAAAAAGCTGTAAGGCTGCCAATGTGCCATATTCAAAATAGGTTAATGAGATGTCACCACGTTGCGCCTCAATCGCTGCAAAGACACGGCAGAAATCGTGTTCCGTGGCTTCTTTCCCCTGAATACGTACTCTCTCGGTATAACGAACCAAATGCGGCGAGCTGTACACCCCGACTTTCAGCCCTGCGGCCAGAAAAATAGACTCCAGGGTATGGCAAGTGGTTCCCTTACCATTCGTCCCTGACACGGTGATAACTTTGGTCGCCGGATTCAGTAAATTTAACTGACGACCCAGTTCGCCTACACGTTCAAGCCCCATATCAATGGCTTTCGTATGCAGGTTTCCTAAATAGGAAAGCCACGTCGTCAGTGGCGACGTAGCTTGAGGAATTGGCAAAATATCAGACATTTTCTTTATTAGGATTGATATTGATATCAGCATCAACATCCGCAGGCTCAACAACAATGCCTTCAACTGGCTCTGCGTTTGTGCCCGGATGCGGTTTATGAGTCAGCATGGCAAGCAGACTGGCAATTTTATCACGCATTTCGGTGCGGGGAACAATCATGTCAATCGCCCCTTTTTCCACTAAGAACTCACTGCGTTGGAAGCCTTCCGGTAACTTTTCACGCACGGTTTGCTCAATGACGCGCGGGCCAGCGAAACCAATCAATGCCTTAGGTTCAGCAATATTGATATCCCCCAACATTCCCATACTGGCTGTAACCCCCCCCATTGTTGGGTTAGTCAATACACAGATATAAGGCAAACCACGCGCCTGCATTTTTGCCAGCGCCGCACTGGTTTTTGCCATCTGCATCAGTGACATCAGGGCTTCCTGCATACGTGCCCCGCCACTGGAGGCAAAACAGACGAATGGACAGTTATCTTCCAGCGCTTGTTCAACTGCACGGACAAAACGGGCACCCACAACCGATCCCATTGAACCGCCCATAAAATTAAACTCAAACGCGCCTGCCACAACCGGCATTTCATATAGCAGACCTTTCATGACGATCAGCGCATCTTTTTCTTGTGTCTGCTTCTGTGCGGCAGCCAGACGGTCTTTGTATTTTTTGATATCGCGGAATTTCAGGACATCTTTCGGTTCCAGTTCGCTTCCTAATTCGATGCCCGTCCCGGCGTCCAAAAACGAATCCAACCGCTTACGGGCTAAAATGCGCATGTGATGGTCACATTTTGGACACACTTCAAGATTACGCTCTAATTCAGCACGATAAAGTACCTGACCACAACTGTCGCATTTTGTCCAAACTCCTTCAGGTATGTTTGCCTTACGAGTTTGCATAATTTTGCTTTTATTTAGAATCTTCTCAATCCAGCTCATTAATGAACCTTTCCGTCTGAATTTGGCTGTTGCCAGTTTTTGTTTTATGTGCCATTAAACCACAATGCTATTGCCGTGTGGATAAAAAACTGCTCAAACCTGTTCGGTTATCGACTTATCTATCTGCTGTATTAGCGGCTGCATTTTTGGCGGCAGCACGGCGATGACGCCAGACCTCTATTACCCCAGGCAGAATAGAAATAATGATGATCGCAACAATCAATAATTTCAAATTCTTCTGTATGATTGGTAAATCACCGAATAAATAACCCGCATACGTGAATAATAGCACCCAGATAAATGCACCGATCACATTATAAACAGCAAAGTGCCGGTAAGACATTTTCCCCATCCCTGCAACGAACGGAGCAAACGTTCTAATAATTGGCACGAACCGAGCCAAAATGATGGCTTTTCCACCATGTTTTTCATAAAACGCGTGGGTTTTCTCTAAATAACTCCGCCGAAAAATTTTTGAATTTGGGCGCGTAAACAGTTTCTCACCAAAAATGCGACCAATGGTATAGTTTACTGCGTCACCAATAATCGCGGCGGTCAGGATTAAAGCCACCACAATGTGTACATTAAGGTCATTCGAGTCTAATGCCGATAGTGCCCCCGCGACAAATAGCAAAGAGTCGCCCGGCAAAAATGGGGTCACCACCAAACCAGTCTCACAAAACACAATCAGGAATAAGATGGCATATACCCAATGACCGTAATTCGCCACTAATTCCTTCAAATGAGCATCTATGTGTAAAATAAAATCGATGATGAATTTTGCAAAATCGACAAAATGAGTCAAAAACTCCATAATATTCCTCGTGATGATCAAACATCCCTGTCATTATTCGAAAGTATCCGATGAAATTATTTACCGGAAACGAAATGAGTTTCCAGAAACAAAGGCCCCATCATAGGTTCAGGTAAACCGAAACACGCAGGATAATCCACAGCAACTAAATATAAACCTTCCGCCTTCGCGGTAGCGGCCGCTTTTGTCCTGTCTTTCAGTGCCAATAATTCCGCCATCCAGCCAATGTCCTGATTTCCGCAGCCAATTTCCAGCAAACTGCCCACAATATTACGCACCATGTGATGAACAAACGCATTCGCTTTAATGTCCACGACAATATAATGCCCGTGCCGACTCACGTTAATATGCATCATATTACGCCACGGTGAATTAGACTGACATTGTACCGCCCGAAAAGAAGTAAAGTCATTTTCGCCCAACAAGCACTGGGCGGCTTCATGCATTTTTCTCTCATCCAGTGGATAATGAAAATGCGTCACCCCCTGTGCCAATATGGCGGGACGGTAGCGATGATTGAAAATCACATAGCGGTAACGGCGGGCTGTTGCGCTGAAACGAGCATGAAATGCCTCATCGACGGTTTTAACCCAACGAACGGCAATATCCGGCGGTAAATGGGTATTCACGCCCATTGTCCAGGCCGCATCTTTACGTTGTGCCGCAGTCTCAAAATGGACGACCTGCCCGGTGGCATGTACCCCGGCATCGGTTCTCCCAGCACAAAAAACGGAAATTGGCGCATCTGCAACGTTAGACAGCGCTTTTTCCAAACAGGCCTGTACGCTTTTCACTTCTTGTTGACGCTGCCAACCATAATATCGACTGCCGTCATATTCAATCCCCAGGGCAATTTTTACTTTCTTTGCTACTGGCACAGACTGACTCAGCGCTGTATCAGACATCAGTAAAATTGCTCCTGCATCAGTTTTTCTGCCACTTCAACCGCCATTAATGCGCCACCAAAACGGATGTTATCGGCCACCGACCAAAATTGCAGCATGTCCGGCATACCGTAATCATGACGCAGACAACCTATGCTTAAATTATCACTGCCTGAAGCATCAGTGACCTGAGTCGGATAATCCCCGTCTTCTGAAACTTGAATTTCCTCAAAGCGTTCAAATTCACTGCGTGCTTCTTCTACACCAACCGGTCGTAATGTTTCCACGCTCACCATCTGCGCAATGCCGTAGAAAGCGGAGGACTGGACACAACTAACTGAAATGGGCAATCCGTCATCCTGCAATACTCTGCGGATCTGATCGACAATACGACGCTCTTCACGCACGATACCATCGGCATCTGGCAATAAAGGCAGTAAGTTAAACGCCAATTGTTTGCTGAAACGACCTTCATCCGGTGGAATGCCATTTAATAAACGGGCACTCTGCCCCGCCAGTTCATCAATGGCGGCTTTGCCATGAACGGAAACGGGCAATATATTGGTCAACTGCAAACGGGCGATGCCAGCGACATCAATCAAGGGTTTGATGGCCGTCAACACCTGACTGGTGGCGCTATCTGCCACCGCAATGATGTTGCGGTTACGGTATTCAGCCAATGCATATGGGTTAACACCGGGAACGACCAACGGCACATCGGGCTCAGCCGCAAATAAGCCGCTGCAATCGATCACTAAGCAACCGGCTTCTGTTGCTTTTTCAATATGCTGAGCGGTTGTTTCCATCGTCGCAGCAAAAAAAGCCAGTTGTACCTGTGACCAGTCAAATTCTGCCGCGTCACGGACAGTCAGGTTTTTTCCGTTAAAACGTCGGATCTTTCCGATACTTTGTTCACTGGCAAAAAGATGCAGTTCACCAACCGGAAATTGACGTGCCTGTAATAACGTCAATATCGCTTCACCTACTGCGCCTGTTGCACCCAAAAGCGCAATATTCCAGCCTTCTGACATGTTGGTTTTCTCCACTTCTCTTATTTGTTGACAAGCAGGATTCTGCCTGCCTTAAATCACTTTTGCATTAAATCCAATTTTGGACAGTAATTGAGCGCTCTCGACTGAGTCACACTGCACGGTCAATGAAGACCATTCCCGACGTTCCGGATAGTGCTTACGTAACTGATCAAAAGCGCCCTCTTGATCTGCAACCTGACGTAAGGGTGCATCATCACGGCGCACATCATACACTAAATGTATCAAACGCTTGAGAACGCGTTGTGTCACCTCTCCCCGCACCGTCACCTGACTGAAATCGGGCGTCGGCAACAGATCAGCCAGCGCCGTCTTACGGGGTTGCCCCAGAAATTCACAATAGGCTTCAAAAACCTGGGTTGTTCCCCGTGCTTTGCCTTCCAGGGTATAACCCGCAATATGGGGGGTAGCAATATCCACTAAGGCCAACAAAGGTAAAGAAAGATTAGGCTCAGGCTCCCAAACATCCAGCACGACACGTAATTTTTTCCCCTTTTGCAGTATGGAGAGTAATGCCTGATTATCAACCACTTCCCCTCGGCTGGCATTGATTAAAATACGGTTATCCGGTAATGCAGCAAGTAATTCTGCATCCGCTAAATGATAGGTCTGGTATGGGCCAGATGGATTCAGTGGGGTATGAAAAGTCAGAATATCCGCTTCGTTCACCAATTTGTCTAAAGGCCAAAATTCGCCTTCATCACCCCGATCGGCGCGGGGTGGATCGCACAATAATGTCTTCACACCTAAAGCCGCCAGACGGTCGGCCAGGCGCCCGCCAACATTGCCAACACCAACAATACCGACGGTTTTATCCTTGAGCTGAAATTGATCTTGTTCAGCCAATAGCATCAGCGCTGAAAAAACATACTCAACGACGGCGATGGCATTACATCCGGGGGCGGCGGAAAAACCAATCCCGGCCTGAATCAACCACGGCTGATCGACATGATCCATTCCCGCGGTGGCGGTTCCCACAAATTTTACCGAACTACCCTGCAATAAGGATTCATTGACTTTAGTGACAGAGCGAACCATAAAGGCATCGGCATCTTCCAAAACCCCGGCCGGCACTGGACGTCCCGGAATTGCCTGTACTTCACCCAATTGCTGAAAGAGTTGTTCAGCATAAGGCATATTTTCATCAACCAAAATTTTCACTTTTCTCATCCAACGGCTTCAATAGGCGTGATCTGCTATTCTGCCACTTTATCCCCATAAAACCTATATCCCCCTCTCCCCAATCAACTGCGATTGGCCCGATACGAATGATCCTGCACTTTCTTTTCTTTCTTTTTTTTCACGGTGCGCGGGGGAAGAAATGCAGCCTGCAGTGTGATGAAGGGATATATAATCAAGTCGGCCGCTGCTAAACTCATCACACAATACACAGACAAGATTATCCCATCCCATGAAGAATTTATTATTCCCCCTCATCGCTGTCCTGATTTGGTCAATCAATGCCGTTGTCAGTAAAGCGGCAGCCACTGTGATTGAACCCGCCGCCATTGCTTTCTATCGCTGGTTCATTGCCTTTCTGGTCTTAACACCTTTTGTTTTATTACCCGTCCTGCGCCAACGAAAAAGGATCGCTCACTATTGGTGGAAATTATTGATTCTGGGATCACTGGGCATGGTGCTTAATCAAAGCCTGGCGTATTACGCCGCTCATACTGTCAGTGCAACCATCATCGGCATTTTCACTTCCCTCATTCCATTACTGACCGTCATTATTAGTCTCTTCGCTTTACGGGTCACGCCGACTGTTGGTATCACTCTTGGCACGGTATTGTCTTTGTTCGGCCTCACCTGGCTGGTCAGTAAAGGAGAACCTGCTTCCCTATTGCAACATGGTATGGGGATCGGTGAAGTCATGATGTTGATTGCCGCAGCCTCTTATGCTTTATATGGCGTTTTAACAAAACGTTGGGCTATTCCATTAGCTAACTGGCACTCACTCTATGTACAAATTGGATTTGGGGTTTTATTGCTGCTGCCCAATTTCATGATGTCAGACAATATTCAGTTAACAAACGATAATATTTCCCTTGTGCTATTTGCCGGTATCCCGGCATCCGTTATTGCCCCCTATTTATGGATACAGGGCGTCATTCGCATTGGCGCAAATATGACGTCTATTTTTATGAACCTGGCACCGGTATTAACGGCCGTCATTGCGATTCTGGTTCTCCATGAAAAGATGCACAGTTATCACATTATCGGGGGAAGTATTGTGCTGGTGGGCGTTATTCTGGCTCAACAATTACGTACCCCGCTCACGCGCAGAAAGCCTGAATATAATCCGCACCCGTAATCCCCCCAATATTTCACTGGGTAATAGCTGAAGCGTCGCACCATGATACAGGCTGATTTCTTTAACAAGAGTCAGCCCCAATCCTGCCCCCTCCAGCCCGGCAGCATTATCTAAACGATGAAACGCCATCAACGATTGATGAATATTTTCCTGATCGATACCCGATCCTGAATCATCAATTTCCAGGCAGCCGTGTTTGTTATCTGCCATGATGCTGACTCTAGCAGTCACTACCCCCATTGGCGGGGTATATTTGATGGCATTGTCCAATAAATTGGCGCACATTTCCGTTAATAACAGCGGGTCCCCTTTGATCCACAATACATTTTCGCCTTCATAGCCCAGGTCAATACCTTTACTTTCTGCCTGCGGTAAGCGGGACAAACAAGCCTGTTGCAATAGCGCCACGATATTGACTGGCTGATAATCGGGGATGGCTTCTTGTGCATGCGCCTTGAGCTGAGAAAGCCGCAGTAAGCGATCGGTCAGCAAGATCATGTTATCCAGACTCTTATCAATCGACGCCAGTATGTTATCCCGCTGTGCTTGATTTTGATCACTGCGAGCGACCGCAACCTGCATTTTTAATACCGTTAACGGTGTTCTCAATTGATGAGAAGCATCTGCACTGAATCGTTCTTGACGTCCGACCATGAATTTCAGCCTTTCAATATATCGATTAAGCGCTTGAAGCAACGGAGAAATTTCAGACCATAGTAAAATATTGGGCAAGGGTGTCAGATCATTCGCGGCGCGGCGAATCATCACACCTGACAGTTTTCGCAAGGGTTTGAGCAATAGCTTGAGCAGAATATAAGCCAGGATCAATGTCAGTAATACGACGGCGCCCTGATTAATCAGCGAAGATAACAATAATTGATAGGCCATATATTGGCGGGAAATCACCGTTTCAGCCACTAATATCCGCGCCATTCCCATGATACCGCCTTCATTGATGGGCTGATACAAGCCAACGACACGTATAGGTTGCCCCTGATATTCCGCATCATAAAAATAAGCCAATGCGGTATACAAAGGTGAACGCTGAATATCCTGCGGGATTGGGGGAAGGTCATCATAGCCAGAAATCGTTTTTCCTTCCGGCGATATCACTTGATAGTACAAGCGATCATTCGTATTTCGTTCGAAATTGTCTAAAACAACATAAGGCACATCGACAATCAAGCGCTGATCCCGGACGGTTAAACGTTCAGCGACGGTTCTTGCTGATGCCAGTAGTGTTCTATCATAAGCCAACATTGCTGCGTTTTTTACACTGACATATTGGCTATAAACAGAAGCACAGTACAGTAACAATAATGGAATCCCGAAGAACAACAACAATTGGTGGAATAACGACGGTGGTATTTTCAGGTACGTCATGATGCCAGTTGCTCCAGCCGATATCCTAACCCGCGTAATGTTCTGATCTCTACATCGCTGTTGAGGAGTTTCTTCCGCAATCGATGGACATACAATTCGATGCTTTGTGGGTTCGCCTCATCTGATAGTGAAAACACCTGCTCAAATAATTGCTGTTTAGAGACCGGACGTCCTCGACGATGAAAAAGCGTGGTTAAAACCGATAATTCTCTGGGGGTCAGTGCCAAAGGGACATTATTCAAGACGAAATACCCTTCATCTTCATAAGATAATGACCCGAATTTCTGCCCCTCTTGCGTTATCGCAGTACCACGCCGCAACAAGGCGCGAATACGGGCTTCCAGCTCCTGAAAATCAAACGGCTTGGTCAGGTAATCGTCAGCCCCCGAATTTAACCCCTTCACCCGATCCGAAACATCTGTTTTGGCCGTCAATAACAAGACGGGTAAGTTTTGCCCTCGTTTACGCAAGCGTGATAGCAGAGACAGGCCATCCAGTCTGGGCAACGCAATATCCAAAATCAATAACGTATAATGTTCAGTCTGCAAAAGTTGATCTGCCACAATACCATCTTCAGCCAGGTCAACGACAAATCCCGCGTTATTCAGTGCTTTTTGCAACCAATGTGATAAGTCAGGATGATCTTCAACCAATAACAGGCGCATTTTAAAAGTATCTCCCACTTCTCGTTATCATTATCAATGAAGGCGGTATACCCATACTTTTCTATCATAATCCTGGTTTTTTTGACATCCTCTAAGGAGTGAGGATCCCTACTATGTTCAGACCGAAGCCTGAATCATTGCAGTGGGTTCCTGTTTCAATAGACGGTCTGACTGCACTGTTCCTACACAGGCAAGCACCGCAGGCACTGCCGCTAAAATATTACGCACTCCATTAATATCAGCGTTCGCGGTATATCCGCATATCTGACAGACGAACTGACTTTGTCACCGGCGATTTCCTTTCCTTTCCGGCCTCTCACGACCGGATGAATTGTCATATTATTTTTCAATATGATGTTGCCATCTTTCTTCTGGGTAAGGTCATTGCCATGAATAACGCCAGTACCATACCTATTGCGGCATATAGGAATGCATACCATGTACTTGCCGCCAGAAAAACAATTTCACTTTCTGATATATCCCTCTGAGTGACACTTGTAGCCAGAGCAATTAGAATCGCTAAACCAATGGCATTCCCAACATTAAGTGTTGTTGATGCCATACCTGATGCAATTCCTTGTTCACTATGATCAACACCTGTTGCAGCTGCGATCCACATTGCTGTCCAAACAATTCCCTGCCCTAAGCCTGAAATAACCAAACCAATCAGAATAGATTTATAAGAAGAGGAGACTGATGCTCCAGGCAGCATTAATAATGTTCCAACAATACCAATAATACAGCCAGTAATAATGGCATTCCTCGTTCCCATGGCGTTCGCAAGCCGGGCTCCAGCCTGAGTTCCTATAAAAATAGATACGGAAGGAATAATAAATGCTAGACCAGTCTCAAGTGCGTTGTAATGCATCACATTCTGGAACAGGACTGTTTCGAAATAGGGTAAAGCGCCAAATGTTCCCATATAAATGAAAGTCACGGTAACGCCTGCAACCAAATTTTTATTACGGAAAAGGTGCAACGGCATTAACGGGTCACTGGATTTTGATTCGATGATGATGAACATGATGAAACTTACCAGAGCCAAAAACAGAGCGTACTTAATAACAGGCGCTCCCCAACCATATTCTGGTCCTTGTACAAGCGAAAAGACTAAAAGCGTGGATGCAGCGGTGACAGTTAATGCGCCAGGAAGATCAAAACTGCGCTTCTCATGCCTGATTGGATCAGCAGGAATAACGATGAAAGCGGCAATGATCGCTATACCAGCTAACAGAACATTCACATAAAATACTGAAGACCAGCCTAGATAATTTGTTAGAAGCCCCCCGGCCAGTGAACCGAGTGTTAATCCACTCGCGCCTGCACCTCCCCACACTGCCAACGCTCTGTTTCGCTCAGGGCCTTCACGGAATAATCGGTTAATGAGAGAAAGAGTGGCAGGGAAAAGGAAAGCCCCTCCTATCCCTTGAACTGCCCGGGCGGCAATAATCACTTCAGGACGCCAGGCCATACCTCCAATCAAAGAAGAAACTGCATAGAGCCACAAAGCACCAATGAACATTCGACGCTGACCGAGTAAATCTGCTGCCCGACCACCAAAGAGCATGAAACCACCACAAAAAACTGTATAAGCGCTGACAACCCATTGAAGCGTCTGGCCAGAAAAACCAAGTCCTTTTCCTATTTCGGGAAGTGCAACAAATACGATATTGATATCTAAAGAAATTATCAATTGAGCAAATGCGAGTAAAGTTAGACTTGCTCCCAACCGATACTGATAGCCATCTTGATACCTAGACATAAAACCTCTTAATTGTTTGGTTGTTTTATTGTTTGTGTATATACGTACAATTAAGGTGAATATAGACATTTCATCTAACCAATTGCAAGACTTATTTTAATAATTCTTCTTTTCAGAACAGTATAATCATAAATAAGATATTATCTATCATATAGATAGATAATATTATTCCGCATTTAGGTTTTGTTGTATTACCGGAACATCAGGTAAGCTCCCTATTTTTAGCGAATCCAGAACGATTTTTTAAAGTAATCTGGTTTTTAATTTAGATATAAAAGTATTAGATCATTTCTCTCATTGTCTTTTTTAGATTCGTATTATAATAAATCTAAAATATTTATTTTAAATTATGTTAATAATCAATCATTAATAATGTATGAAGCCAAATATTTAACATCATAGAAATTATCTTTAATTGTTATTATTACTGTATGTTCAGAGAGTATATACTTTTCAAACTATTTATATGATAATTCGTGTATATTCGAACTAAGAAAGGAGCAAATAAAAATGATAAAACATCATCCAGATCGTAATCAGATACGGCTTGAACATGTACTTACAGCATTAGGTAACCCAATGCGAATGACTGTTGTTCATGTGCTGGCCGATGGAGGAGAACATACTTGTGGCTCTGTTCTTAATGGTGTATCCAAATCAACGCTAACTCATCACTGGCGAGTTCTCCGTGATAGTGGGGTTATCTGGCAAAAACCTTCAGGTAGAGAAAATCTGCTATCTCTTCGCAGAGAAGACCTAGACACCCGTTTCCCTGGACTACTTGCCTCATTTCTTACCGCTACAGAAGAGGATCAACTAACAGGAACGACTATCAAACAATATATTCCAGATGCCTGATAGAAAGTCAGGATTTCTGATTTTTTCACGCGTGTGTCAGATAGTTCTGTTGCATTAACAAAGAGATCGCGAGCAAAATCATCTTGAGTGATTTTTATGCCATGAGTTAATAGAAAAAAGCGGCGGGTGAAATTGGGTATTCCGGTTCTTGTGGGTATTGTCCTTTACGCAACATACTGACCCGTTCAATCCCGGCTGACAGGACCTGAGTCCCCCTCACGTTTTTGCATCCCAATATAGGACGTATTCGCCGTTTGACGTTGCGATGATCCTATTCAATCAGGTTATTCAGGTACTTATTCTGCCTGCTATTAATCGGCTTATTTTTCGGTTTTTCCTTGTTTATTTCGTCCAACGCCGCTTTATTGACACCACTTTTATCACAAGTTACCCCGTCAGGTTATCCATGCTGACGCATCGCCTTTTTGAAGCAACGCCATGTCGCTTTTTTATCCCGATGATCTATCAGCCAAAACTCAACCGTATTACCGTCTGAGTCTACAGCACGGTAGAGGTCACACCATTGTCCTGTAAACTTTGATATCGGTTTCATCCATTCTCCACTGACGCTCAACGTCGGGCTTGCTCCGCCGATAACGTTAACGCTCAACGGAACCCTGCATATCACACCGAAATTCAATCGCTCAATCAAGCAAAAAACATTCACCATTCATTAACATGAAATGATGCTTAATCAAATAAACTCAGTGAGTAAAGTCACACCTGGACAATTTTCATTGTTAATGAAAGGTAATTGAAAGGTTTCAATCCTATAAGTGGACATAAACCAGAAATTTGTCATTCATCTCTTTTACTGGTGCCTCGTGAGGAATCAAAATGAACGCTTTCAAAATATTATTCACTGCCGCAAACCTGCTTATTGCGACCTGCGCTTTTGCAACCTCTGCCCCTGGCAGAACCGAATGTATTGCCCCTGCCAAACCCGGAGGGGGATTTGATTTAACCTGCAAACTGGTTCAAATTTCACTATTAGAAACTCAAGCCATCAACGCCCCTATGCGGGTCACCTTTATGCCGGGCGGTGTCGGGGCAGTTGCCTATAATGCCATCGTTGCCCAACGACCTGCTGAACCCGGCACGATTGTTGCCTTTTCCGGCGGCTCTTTATTGAATCTTGCTCAAGGCAAATTTGGTCGCTACAACGTCAATAATGTGCGCTGGCTGGCCAGTGTCGGTACAGACTATGGCATGATTGCGGTGCGCCATGATTCCCCTTACCAGACACTGACCGATTTGATGAACGCGTTCAAAAAAGCACCTGATAGCATCGTGTTCGGTGCGGGTGCGTCCATCGGCAGTCAAGACTGGATGAAAACCGCTTTACTGGCAAAAGAGGTGGGCGTTAATCCTCGCAAAATGCGTTATGTCGCGTTCGAAGGCGGGGGAGAACCTATCACTGCGCTATTAGGCAACCATATCCAGGTTGTCTCCGGGGATCTGAGTGAAACGCTACCTTACCTCAATGGCAATAAGATCCGCATACTCGCTATTTATGCTGATAAACGCCTAGACGGTGCACTGGCAAATATCCCAACAGCTAAAGAACAGGGTTATAACCTCGTCTGGCCTGTCATTCGTGGCTTTTATATGGGTCCCAACGTGTCTGATGAACAATATCAATGGTGGGTTGATACCTTTAAGAAACTCCAACAAACGGATGAATTTAAGCAACAACGTGAATTACGCGGGTTATTTGATTTCGATATGACGGGCAAAGAACTGGATGACTATGTGAAAAAACAAACCGTTCAGTACCATGAAATGGCTAAATCCTTTGGGTTAGCAAAATAACGGGTGGCATCATGAGTGATCGTATCTTTGCTACGGTATGGCTTGTGCTATGTGGGATAGGACTGGTCGTCGGCTGGGGAATTCATAGCGAATATAGCTATGAGCCCCTCGGCCCGCGCCCCTTCCCCATCACGATTATTTCATTAATGGCACTCTGTGCTTTACTGTTGCTATTCAAAAAACCGGACTCCGTGCACTGGCCGACACCTCCCGTGTTACGTCGCCTGGTGTTATTGATTGCTACGTTAGCCGCTTACGCAGGGTTATTTGAGTGGCTAGGTTTTCCATTAGCAACTCTATTACTGACTTTCAGTGTAGCGCGACTCTTTAACGCGAGTCTCCTTGCCGCCATGATGTCAGGTGTCTTTCTCAGTGGCTCCCTCTTTTTTGCCTTTGATCGTCTGTTAGATGTCACTCTGCCGGTTGGCAGTTGGCTCAGTTAAGGAGATAACAATGGATACTTGGTTATATCTGAGCCAGGGCTTTGAAGTGGCGTTAGTCCCCAAAAATTTGCTCATTGCTCTGATCGGCTGTTTTATTGGTACGGTGGTGGGATTATTGCCCGGACTTGGTCCCATTAATGGGGTTGCGATCTTACTCCCACTGGCTTTTGCCCTCAAATTGCCGGCCGAATCCGCCTTAATTTTACTGGCAACGGTCTACATTGGCTGCGAATATGGCGGTCGTATATCTTCTATCTTACTGAATGTGCCGGGGGACGCAGCCGCTATCATGACCGCCCTGGACGGCCACCCAATGGCAAAACAGGGGCGAGCCGGCGTGGCTCTGTCGATTTCTGCCGTCAGTTCATTTTGTGGCTCACTTCTGGCTATCACTGGCATTATTTTATTTGCCCCCCTGCTTGCACGATGGTCTTTAGCGTTCGGGCCGGCGGAATATTTTGCATTGATGGTTTTTGCGATCGCCTGTCTCGGCAGTATGATGAGCCAAAATCCCATAAAATCACTCTTTGCAGCCTTAATTGGCTTAGGTTTGGCAACGGTAGGCGTCGATGCCAATACCGGTGTTTATCGTTTCACTTTTGATAACGTGCATCTCTCCGATGGGATCCAATTTATCGTTGTTGTCATCGGGTTATTTTCCGTCAGTGAAATATTATTGATGCTGGAGAGTACGGCATCCGGCCAAAAAGCGATTAAAAAAACAGGGCGTTTGCTATTTAATCGAAAAGAAGCCGCCATGTGTGTCGGGCCAACGTTACGTTCTTCCGTGATTGGTTTCTTCGTGGGAATATTACCTGGTGCCGGAGCAACAATCGCCAGCGCCATCACTTACATGACCGAAAAACGACTCAGCGGTAACAGTGATTCATTTGGTAAAGGGGATATCCGGGGGGTCGCCGCTCCCGAAGCGGCTAACAACGCCTCAGCATGTGGTTCATTTATCCCTATGCTGACTCTCGGTGTTCCCGGTTCAGGAACAACCGCGGTCATGCTCGGTGCTTTGACGCTTTATAACATTACGCCTGGCCCTGCGATGTTCACCGAACAACCGGATATCGTCTGGGGGTTGATTGCGGCGTTGTTGATTGCCAATGTGTTATTACTGATTATGAATATCCCGATGATTGGGGTATTTACCCGCATGTTGAGTATCCCAACCTGGTTTTTAGTGCCTGCAATCGCTATCGTTTCTGCGGTCGGCGTCTACGCGGTTCATAGCACGACGTTTGATTTGATGCTGATGGTGGGATTAGGTGTTTTTGGTTACCTACTGCGAAAAATGAATTTTCCCATGTCCCCATTGATCCTGGGATTCGTCTTAGGTGAAATGTTGGAACAAAATCTACGGCGGGCATTATCCATCAGTAATGGAAATTTTGCGATCCTATGGAGTAGCAATATTGCTCAAATTTTGCTGGCTCTGGCGGTTATGGTGATCGTTATCCCGCCCGTTTTACGCATCATGAAGAAACGCCGCAACAACAACACATAAAACCTTAGCCTTCGTAAAAAGCCAATCCATTTCATCAATGGATTGGCTTGATAATGATCAGTTTGAATACTTGCGCATCACCAGGGATGCATTTGTACCACCGAAGCCGAAGCTATTAGACATCACTGTTTTTAGCTCGCGTTCGGTGGGTTCAGTAATAATATTCATGCCCTGCGCTTTTTCATCCAGCGCATCAATATTAATGCTTGGTGCAATAATACCATGCTCCAGCATCAATAAACTGTAAATCGCTTCATGTGCACCCGCCGCACCTAATGAATGCCCGGTCATTGCTTTAGTCGCGGAAATAGCCGGTGTATTGTCACCAAAAACCGCTCTAATGGCTTCCAGTTCTTTCAAATCGCCAATTGGCGTCGAGGTTCCGTGGGTATTGATATAATCGACGCCACCTTCAACGCCTTCTAGCGCCATCTTCATGCAACGCACCGCCCCTTCCCCGGAAGGCGCAACCATATCCGCACCATCTGAATTTGCGCCATACCCGACAATTTCAGCATAAATGTGCGCACCACGCGCCAATGCGTGCTCGAGTTCTTCAACGACAACAATACCACCACCGCCTGCGATCACGAAACCATCACGGCTCTGATCATAGGTACGGGAAGCGAGTTCTGGTGTTTCATTATATTTCGTAGACAGTGCGCCCATAGCATCAAATTCACACGCCATTTCCCAGCTGAGTTCTTCACCACCGCCGGCAAAAATAATATCTTGCTTACCCAGTTGGATTAATTCAACGGCATGGCCGATACAGTGAGCAGACGTTGAACACGCTGAACTGATGGAATAGTTGACGCCTTTGATTTTAAAGGGGGTTGCCAAGCAAGCTGATACACCGGAAGCCATGGCACGCGTCACCATATAAGGCCCGACACCACGCAACCCACGGGCACGCATCCCATCTGAACCCGCGACCTGGTTATAGGGAGAACCGCCCCCGGAACCGACAACCAATCCGGTACGAAAATCAGACACTTGTTCATCGGACAGGCCAGAATCTTTGATGGCTTCATCCATCGCCAGATAAGCATAAATAGAGGCATCACTCATAAAACGGAGCGTCTTGCGGTCAATCAAACCAGAAGTATCCAGTTTTACATTGCCCCAGACATGGCTGCGCATCCCCATTTCTTTGAATTTTTCTGAGAAAGTTATCCCGGAGCGACCTTCTTTCAGCGATTCCAGCACCTCTTTCTGGTTATTACCAATACTAGAGACAATACCCAGACCAGTGATTACTGCACGTTTCATTACTTACCTCATCAAATATGTTTACCTGCGGGATTTATTCCCCCGCACTTTAGCGTACACTTGTACGCTGAACAAGTCCGATCAGGTCAAAAACTCACGAAAAATCGAATCGGGCTTCACACTAAGGGGCGACAGTGGGTGGTGCAATCCAAGGAAGACCATTAAAATCCCCGATCATTGTTATCAACAGTACAGGCATTATCGTGGCACACCAGACTATCAGCAGCGCAACCTTAAGCTGGAATGAACAGGGCACGCCCATTTCAGCGCAATTTGATGATGTTTATTTTTCAAATCAAGATGGCTTAGCAGAAACTTTATATGTCTTTTTGCAAGGCAATCATTTTCCTCAACGCTTTAACACCCATTCGCGGCCAGAGTGTGTTATTGCCGAAACTGGATTCGGTACCGGATTGAATTTTCTGACATTATGGCGGAGTTTTTCTCATTTTAGACAACAAAATCCTGAATCCACATTAAAACGACTCCATTATATCAGTTTTGAAAAATACCCATTAACACCCGATGACTTAAAAACCGCCCACCAGCGGTGGCCTGAACTTGCTGAGTTTTCCGCACAATTGTGCCAACAATGGCCCTTACCTTTAGCGGGCTGCCAGCGGTTAATTCTGGATAATGGCGCAATAACGCTGGATCTTTGGTTTGGCGATGTCAATGATCTCTTACCGAAGATAAGATCAAACCTGACAGGGAAAGTGGATGCCTGGTTTTTAGACGGTTTCGCACCGGCCAAAAACCCACAAATGTGGAGTGAACAGTTGTTCGCTGCAATGGCAACATTTTGCCGTCCTGAAGGGACATTTGCCACATTCACCTCGGCTGGTCTCGTCCGCCGAGGATTACAGCAAGCGGGCTTTACGGTCACAAAAATAAAAGGCTTTGGGCGCAAAAGAGAGATGCTAACGGGTACCTTATCTTCACTCAGTGGTTCTTCCCCTTTCGCTCATACACCATGGTTTGCCCGCAAAGCCGCCACGCATCTTGATGATATTGCCATTATTGGCGGCGGTATTGCCAGTGCATTGACAGCACTTGCGCTATTACGCCGGGGTGCCAAAGTCACACTCTATTGTCAGGACGCACAACCGGCACAGAATGCATCAGGTAACCAACAAGGCGCGCTTTACCCTTTACTGAACGGTAACGGCGATCCATTAGAACGTTTCTTTACCTCTGCATTTACTTTTGCCCGCCGTCAATATGATCTGCTCGCTGACACCCATGTTAGGTTTGACCACCAGTGGTGTGGCGTCAGCCAAGTGGCTTATGATGAAAAAAGTGCAAATAAAATAAGCAAAATGTTACGGACAGCATGGCCAGACGAAATCGCACTGAGTATGCATCGCACTCAATTAAGTCAGGTCAGCGGGTTAGAGGTGAATTATGATGGTATTCACTATCCGCAAGGCGGGTGGCTGTGCCCGGCACAACTCACCCAGGCAGCAATCAAACTTGCTGAACAACGTGGAATGCAAGTTTATTTGCATCATCAAGTGACACAGCTTAATCAAAACGAAAACGGCTGGCAGTTACAGGTTCAATATCAAGGAAACCGGCAAGACAAAAATCATACTGTCGTCATTATTGCTAACGGCCACTGTTTACCACAATTTGAGCAAACTGAAAAACTCCCTGTTACGGCTGTTCGTGGCCAGGTTAGCCATATTCCAACAACCAATAATCTGCGTCAATTAAACAGTGTGCTGTGCTACGACGGTTATATGACACCGGTTAATCCTAGTAATCAATATCACTGTATTGGCGCCAGTTATCAGCGTCATCAGTTGGATACGCAATACTCTTCTGATGAACAACACGAAAATCGTGAGCGTTTATTAAAATGTTTTCCCGATGTTGACTGGCCACAGCAAGTTGATATCTCAGAAAAAAAATCCCGTCAGGCCATACGTTGTGTCATCCGGGATCACATGCCAATGATTGGTAACGTTCCTGTTTTCAGTGAGCTTATGGAGAAATATGCCAATTTATCTCAACACATACGTGCCAATAAAATGATTGAAGAATCACCTTGTTATGCCAATTTATTTGTGATTGGTGCGTTAGGTTCACGGGGGTTGTGTTCCGCACCTTTAGGGGCAGAATTACTGGCCAGCCAAATTTTCGGAGAAGCCCTGCCGCTTGATGATGAAACATTAGCGGCTTTACACCCAAACCGCTTTTGGGTCAGAAAACAGTTACGTGGCAAATCCGTTACACAGAAAAACAATGACGCGGCAAAGCAATAAGGGTTGAAAAACCGTAAAGTATATTGTCTGCATCCGATGATGGGCTGATGACAATCTTCCCGGGACATGGAAAGGCATTGACTCAGCAGATAAAGAGAACAAATTTAGCGCACTTGAACAAAAAGACGGTGTTGTATCTTACGATTTAATGCATGACCCAAAACAAAGGGCTATATCAATAGCCCTCAATAAAATTATGTTAATATCAACAAATTAGGCTTTCACCTTATCCAGCAGTTTTTGCCAAGTTGCCAAAACCAAAACCTGGTCAGGTGGCGCCAATTCTCCCGCTTTAATCGCTTTATGGACACTTTCTTCAACGCGCTGGTGAAGCTGTTCCACCGTGTTTGCGCCTTCTTGTTCTAATTCAGCCACCGCCAGTGTCAGATGCCCGCGGAGGTATCCCCCAGCAAATAATTCGTCATCACTGGCATGTTCAACCATATCGTCAATTTGCGCCAGAATACGTGTTTCAAACTCTGCGAGCATTATTTTTCCCTCAAAATCAGTTCAATGAGCAAAGAGATCTTCCGGATAAGGAAAATGCTCTGCTTTTAATGGCGGCGTATTGTAAAACGATTGCAGACCTTGAATAAAGCGTGCCGCTCGCGTCGGTATCCCATTTTCAAGGTATTGCATAACCTGCCCATGCACTTTTCGCTGAAAAGCCAGGCGATCCGGCTCCACATCCCCGTTAAGGTTGTCACAACTGACATTAAAGGGAAATCCCGCGGCGACACAGAATAACCATTCTAGTGACTGCGGTTTGATCTCCACGTCCTCAAATTTCCGCTGCGTCTCGCTATCCCGCCCGTCAGGGCAATACCAGTAACCAAAATCGACCTGTTTCCGGCGCGCTTCCCCTGCAATGCACCAATGAGAAATTTCGTGCATTCCACTGGCATAAAAGCCATGCGCAAACAGGATTCGGTGATAACTCACGGTATCATCCGCGGGGAGATAAATCGGCTCATCATCACCTTTTATCAAGCGGGTGTTATAATCGTGACTAAAGCAATTATCAAAAATTTCAATCAGTTGTTGATAATGATGTGCAATCATGTGTTAATGCAAAATCCTAAATCAAAAATAAAATGCCAGCCAGGCGCGGAGCGTATCGCCATGATGGTCATAAAGCAGTTTGATGCTCATCAAAAAAGAGATAGTCACCAACATTGGACGAATGAGCTTTTGCCCTTTGCTTAGCACCAAACTGGCGCCTATCCGCGCGCCAATTATCTGACCTATCAGCATGACAAAACCCACTAGCCATAAAACCTGCCCGCCAAAAATAAAGAACCCCAACGCACCGATGTTAGATGCAAAGTTCAATACCTTGGCATGCGCCGTTGCTTTGGCCAAATTGTAGCCGCACAGCATGACATATGAGAGTGCGAAAAAAGATCCGGTACCCGGCCCGAATATGCCATCGTAAAAGCCGATGCCAGCACCGATAAAACAACCAAATGCGATGGGGCCAAGACGACGTTGCCGATCTTCTGCCCCGATATTCGGCATCAATAAAAAATAAAGGCCAATAATGATCACCAGCACAGGCAATAAATAGCGCAAAAAATCGGGGGAAATAAATTGCACCAGCAACGCACCGATCATGGCACCCATGACCGTCATCACGATCGCAAAACGCTGGAGACGTAAATCGATAACGCCCCGGCGAATAAAATACAGACTGGCCGATAACGAGCTCCCCACCGCCTGTAATTTACTCGTTGCCAATGCCTGGACAGGGGAAATGCCCACTGACATTAACGCCGGAATGGTCAATAATCCACCACCCCCAGCAATGGAATCAACAAACCCTGCAACCATCGCCACCAAAAAGAGGAAACCGTAAATCTCTGATCCTAATAATGTCCATTCCATGATACATGTCACCAGAACACGACTTGCCTATTATCATGATGCCTTTTGGCATCAGCCGTTATTATCAGACGCCTTTTCCTGAACTACCAACGTGGAAGCGGCGGTGTCACATTGGCACATTGTGCCTGCTGACGTAGTAAGTGATCCATCAGCACAATCGCCATCATTGCTTCGGCAATCGGCACTGCCCGAATTCCCACGCAGGGATCATGTCGGCCACGGGTCACCATTTCGACTTCTTCGCCCTGGCGATTAATGGTTTTGCCCGGCACCATAATGCTGGATGTTGGTTTTAGTGCAATATGTGCAACTATCGGTTGGCTACTGCTAATCCCGCCTAAAATGCCGCCCGCATGATTACTGGTAAATCCCTTCGCCGTCATTTCATCGCGATTCTCGCTGCCGCGTAAATTGACAACAGCAAAACCGTCACCAATTTCGACACCTTTGACAGCGTTAATACTCATCAGGGCATGGGCGAGATCTGCATCCAGGCGGTCAAACACGGGTTCCCCTAATCCTACGGGGACGTTTTCAGCCACAATACTGACTTTCGCCCCAATGGAATCACCCTCTTTTTTCAATGCTCTCAGCAATTCATCAAGTTCAGCTAACTTACTCTCATCCGGGCAGAAAAAAGGATTTTGTTCAACAATAGCCCAGTCTTTCAGTTCACAATGAATATTGCCCATTTGGGTCAGGCAGGCGCGAATACGGATACCGTGTTGTTCGAATAGGTATTTTTTAGCAATGGCACCTGCGGCAACACGCATCGCGGTTTCCCGGGCAGATGAACGCCCGCCGCCACGATAATCGCGCAGCCCATATTTTTGTTCGTAGGTATAGTCAGCATGGCCGGGGCGGAAAACATCTTTAATCGCACTGTAATCTTGTGAACGCTGATCGGTGTTTTCAATGATCAGCCCCATACTGGTGCCGGTTGTTACGCCATCAAAAACACCGGAAAGAATACGGACTTGATCGAGTTCACGACGCTGAGTCGTGTAACGGGAGGTTCCCGGTCGACGTCTGTCCAGATCAATTTGCAAGTCGGCTTCGCTAATCGCAATACCGGGTGGGACACCATCAACAACGCACCCCAGTGCAATGCCATGAGATTCACCAAATGTGGTGACACGAAAAAACTGACCAATACTGTTTCCTGCCATTCCTATCCTGCCATCATTATTTATGTATTAAACATGGGATCGAATAACAATAACTCACCCAACGATTAAAACCTATCTTATTTCAGTCATTTTATTGGCCTTTTATCCTTAATCTTTCGAGCAGCAATATTGCTCGCTACGACGATAAACCTATTGGATAGAGATATCCTTGATATGAAATATCTGTTTTAACCATTGGATGAATAAAAAATATCAGTCTTTGAATTGCTGGAAATATTCGTGATACTCAACAAGCTGCTGGCGAGTCAGCACGAAAACACCGTCACCATAATCATGTTCGAATGTCAGCCACTTGAATGGTACGTCAGGGTATTGCTCAATCAGGTGTACCATACTGTTACCTACTTCACAGACCAGTATTCCCTCTTCTGCCAGGAAATCGGGAGCGGTGGCAAGAATACGCAGAGCCAGCCTCAAGCCATCAACACCGGCTTCCATCGCTAACTCAGGTTCATGGTGATATTCTCTAGGTAAATCATTGATATCTTCCTCATCAACATAAGGCGGATTCGTCACAATGATATCGTATTTCACTGGCGGCATATCATGAAATAGATCTGAGCGAATCGGGATGACGCGGTGGGAAAGTCGATGATTCTCGATATTTATTTCTGCAACGGCCAACGCATCAGGCGAAATATCAACGGCATCCACTTCAGCTTCAGGGAAGGCATGGGCACAGGCAATAGCAATACAACCGCTTCCCGTACAAAGATCTAAAATTGTCGATGGCTGACGTGAGATAAGCCCTTCAAAGCGGTTTTCAATCACATCCCTGACCAATGAACGCGGAATCAAAACCCGCTCATCGACATAAAATTCATGACCACAGAACCAGGCTCGATTGATTAAATAAGCAACCGGAACACGGTCATGAATACGACGCAAAACAAGTTCCACAATGCGCTGACGCTCTGTGACTGTCAGACGTGAAGCCATCATAGAATCGGGAATATCCAGCGGCAAATGCAGCGTAGGAAGAACTAACTGTAAAGCTTCATCCCACGGATGACAGGTGGTATGTCCACAATAAATATTCGACTCGTTAAAACGGCTGGTAGACCAACGCAACATATCTAAAATGGTATGCAGCTCTGCAACAGCATCCGCCTCATCGACTAAAATCTTATCCAAAAAACACCTCCAAACAACAAAAGAATATATCGACTCGCTAGTTTGCCATGATCCCGAACACAAATCAGCTTTCTTAGCATAGGAATTGTCTCAGGATGAAATTGTATTTACAAAACACGGTATGCAGAAAAAGCGCCTTCAAGGGAAATCATACGCCTATGGATAAAATGTATTCGGGCCAGCTGAAGTTCAGGGGATCTGAAACCACACACTACATCATGTCAAAGCGTGACCCATCCACACAAAGATCAGAAAGACAATAATCATATGGATGAATATCTCTCTTCATAGTTATAAGAGGTTCGCAAAATTTTACCGGCAATAGCGATAATCCCGATATTCCTGCGTTGAATAGCTCTTGATGTTGAAAGCATTTTGCGTGACCGTAAAAGAGTCAGTATCCACGAAAGAAAGTGCTCAAAAAAGTGATTATTAGGACATAATGGTGTGCATTGATTAAATCAAACTTCTAACAAAATACTCACAAACAACCCTGGAGTGATATTTCATTCATCAAAACAATGAGTGCTAATATCCTGCCTCATCACACCGTTATTGTCACTATTATTGATAAATTCAATGATAAGAAATAAATTATTAATTTGACAAAATAAAAACATTTTAGCAACATCTTGAAGCTGAATATCTTTTAATAAAAATAAATTAAATTTAAAAAGAGGTTACGATATGGCTCTATTAACATTACCTAAGAATCATAAACCACGATTCTCAAATTTTAATATTGATGGTATTTTGGATGAGACATTGAGAGAAGGCTCTGAAAGATGTCCTTTTGCGGTTCAAACAGATAGAAAAATCCCCTTAATATCAACTATATTTGAAACAGGAATAAGAGATATCGTTTTTGGATCAGGTCCAAAAGACCCAACAGATTTAGCTTCTGTTATAAAGCAACTTGTTCATAAAAATAAACTCCCCTCTGACGCTAAATTTTCGTTTATCATGTTATTAAATTGCCATGAACCTCTTATGAAGCAATTTAAATATTTTCCTGATGAATTTAAAAAATATGTAACTATAAGTTTTGGAATGGTTTCACATAAATCAGATGAAAAAACATTTGAAAGAGCAACTGAAGAGCTTCGTAGTTATGGTTTTACAAATTTTAGAGTGAGTTTGCTCAACAATTTTAGTTCAGGGGTGGATGAAATCTCTTATGAAAAAATAATAAAAGAGATTGATCGCACACTACGCATGGATATCAATGTCGTGCGAATTAATGATTCATTAGGCACAATCTATCCTGAAGCAATGGCTATACTGGCTGCTAACCTACGCCATGATTACCCTTTAACCAACTTTTGTCTGCATGCACATAATGATAGAGGCTTGGGATTACAAAATGCGTTAGTCTCTATTTATAACGGCTTCAATTTAATTGAAGGGGGATTTGCTGGTACTGGGAATAGATCTGGATTGCCCGCAATTGAAATTCTAAATTTCATTTTCAAAGAGAAATCAATCTCTATTAAGGATAAATATCTTGATAGTTCTCTTGTATTGGAAGCCGCACGATTAACTGAACGTACATTTTTATCCATCCCTGATTTGTATAAACCAGTCAGTGGACATATTGTTGAGCAAGAAAATATGGGCGTAGCTAACATTCCTTCATTCCTTGGTGCTGCCCGTGATATCCCTTATTTTTTGAACAGTATAGGATTACATGACGCAACATTACAAAAAATCATGTCTGATGAAGGATTGTTTGATGCTGCAAATGATCCTAATCTTGTTCAGCAAGTAAAAGCAAGATTTGATAACATGTTAACTGAAATCTATTCAAGAAAAGAAAAAGAATTTGAGCAAATTAGAAATCAGTTAGATCAGTTCTATGCGACAGACGTTTTATATACATCTTCTGTTGGAAAATATACTAGAGAGTTCTTAAAATAACCTATTCCCTCCAGTTAATTCTGGGGGGAATAGGACGCCATATTTCAAACGACGATGAGGTTGGCTTTAAATGTTTATGATCGTTGCACCCATATTTCTGGTTATATTTATTGGGTATTGTTTTGGGCGTTTGCGTCCTGACAGTGGGCTTTCCGATAAATTAATCAATGATTATGTCCTCTATATTGCACTCCCTGCCTTATTGTTTCTTGCCATTGCGCGAGCCGATATCAGTGAATTACAACAGTGGGGGTTTATTGCTGCTACGCTTGTGGGTATTTGTGTTGTGTATGTTTTGGGCATGTTGTTGGCAAAAGTCATGGGGGTTAGTTTACCGCAATCCTCGATACTGAGCATGGGGGCATGTTACGGTACAACGGGATATATGGGGGTGCCAATACTGATTGCAGTTTATGGTGAATCCGCGGCGCTACCTGCGGCTATTGCGACAATCTTGCATAACATTCCTGCGATCATGGCGGTTATCATTACTTACGATATTTTTTCGACTCATCGATCGGCAGGAAAAATATCCATTCACCAAAGCTTCATTGGGGCATTAAAGACGACATTCAGCAATCCCTTGACTATCTCTGTGATTGCGGGATTGATTTTTGTTGGTTTCGGTCTTCCCGTTCCACGGTTTTTACAAACATTTGCGGAATTTCTTGGCCATGCCGCAGGTCCAACCGCACTGTTTGCTTTGGGATTAGGGTTATCTCGACTGAAGGTCAAAGAACATATCAACGGAGAAGCGTTAAAATTAGCGCTACCGATGCTGTTACTCAAACTAGGGGTACAGCCATTGATTACGTTTATCTGTGCTTATTTTCTATTCGGTATGCAGCAGGTCAATGATATTTGGCTAATTACCGCGATTGTCATGGCTGCACAGCCTATCGGCGCGGGCGTTTATGTTTTTGCCAATAAATATGGCTTTAAACAGGAAGTGATTTCTTTTTCCATTATCATTTCTCTGCTTATTGCCCTGGTCACAATACCCACTATTTTACAATTACTCCCTGCATGACAGGCGGTGTACTAAATGGCTTTATGGTGAAAATACACCATAAAGCCATTAATTAAAGAATGCGGCTCTAGCGATTATTTGATTTTTTCACCCAGACATAATAGCTCATCGTCAGTAATACTATCCAAACTATCCCTACGTATAATGCAATCCGGGTATTGGGGAAATAACCCAGAACCGCAATAACAAAGGCCATAAAAGCAATCGTCAGGATCGGTGCAATTGGCCAGAAAGGTATCGGGAATTTAAGTTGTTTGGCTTCTTCTGGCGACATCTTACGGCGCATCATATATTGCGACAACAGAATCATCAGCCATACCCAGACGGTGGCAAATGTCGCGATGGAAGCAATAATGCCGAACACTTTTCCGGGCAGGAGATAATTTAAAACCACACCGACCAACAAGATCCCTGACATGGACACCACCGTAACCCACGGTACACCGTTTTTAGTCAACTGCGTAAAAGAAGCCGGCGCCTGTTTTTCTTGCGCCATGCCATACATCATGCGTCCCGCACCAAAAATATCACTGTTGATTGCCGAAATTGCGGCGGTGATGACGATGACATTCAAAATATTGGCGGCGGAATTAATGCCTAAACTGGAGAATATCTGAACAAATGGGCTGCCATTTTGCCCTACTTGATTCCACGGATAAATGCACATCAACACAAACAGGGTAAGGACATAAAACAGCAGAATACGGAACGGAACAGCATTGATGGCGCGTGGGATGGATTTCTCTGGATTTTTAGCCTCACTGGCCGTGATACCGATGACTTCAATACCGCCAAAAGCAAACATCACGACCGTGAACGAGGCGATCACGCCCGCTATGCCATTTGGCATAAATCCACCCTGTTCCCATAAATTCGACAGGCCGGTGACATGCCCCGCTTCCTGACCAAATCCATACATCATGATGGCAAAACCCCCCATAATCATAGCGATAATGGCCGCCACTTTAATGATGGAAAGCCAAAATTCCATTTCACCAAACACTTTGACATTGCATAAGTTTATTGCCCCAATGAAAAAGACAATACTGAGCACCCAAATCCACTGATCCACATGGGGAAACCAGAGTTTCATATAAATGCCAAATGCCGTGATATCGGCAAGACAAACGACTAACATTTCAAATACATAAGTCCAGCCGGTTAAAAAACCCGCCAATGGCCCTAAGTAGTGGGTGGCATAATAAGAGAAAGATCCCGGTGCCGCACGATGCACCGCCATTTCCCCCAATGCTCGCATGACCATAAAAACCGCAGCACCACCTATTGCATAAGCCAACAATACCGCAGGGCCTGCAGCTTTAATCGCCTCCGCCGAACCATAGAAAAGCCCCGTGCCAATTGCCGATCCCAGAGCCATAAATCGGATGTGGCGCACGCTTAACCCGCGTTTGAGTTGTGAGATGTTTTGCATGATTTATCCTTGTGTCTTTTATTATTAGATTGGGAAAGATAAATAACGATAAGACCGGATAATATCCGGTCTGAAACGACATGTTTATACTCAGTGTTCGAAAATCTTTCCGGCAGGCAATAATGCAGAGAGTTGCTGTTCAGCCAACAATTGAATGGCGTCATCAATATCTGGCGCAAAAAAGCGATCTTTATCGTAGTGCGCCACTTTATCACGGAGAATATGGCGGGCTTTCTCCAATATTGGGCTACTCTTCAAACCCTGGCGAAAATCCATGCCCTGACATGCGGTCAACCATTCAATCGCTAAAATTCCACGCACATTATCTGCCATTTCCCATAAGCGGCGACCCGCCGCCGGCGCCATTGAAACATGATCTTCCTGATTGGCCGATGTGGGTAAACTATCAACACTGGCAGGATGCGCCAATGCTTTATTTTCGCTTGCCAGCGCCGCCGCCGTTACCTGCGCAATCATGAAACCAGAATTCACCCCACTATTTTCGACTAAAAATGGGGGCAACTGAGACATATTACTGTCCATCAATAAAGCGATGCGGCGTTCTGATAATGCACCTATTTCCGCTAAAGCGATCGCCAGATTATCCGATGCCATCGCGATGGGTTCAGCGTGGAAGTTACCACCAGAAATCACTTCATCTTCCTCAGCAAATACCAGCGGGTTATCTGAGACAGCATTAGCTTCTGTCATAATGACATTCGCAGCATGGCGGATTTGGGTTAAACAAGCGCCCATCACTTGTGGCTGGCAACGTAAGGAATAAGGGTCCTGAACTTTCGAGCAGTGTTGGTGAGAGGCAGAAATATCACTCTGTTCTTCCAATACCAAACGGTAAAGAGCAGCCACATCAATTTGGCCTTTCTGACCCCGTGCATCATGAATACGGGCATCAAATGGCTTACGGGAACCCAGCGCGGCTTCAACCGATAAGGCACCACAAATAATGGCTGATGACAATAACGCTTCCGCAGCAAACAGCCCTTTTAAAGCGAAAGCCGTGGAAGTTTGGGTGCCGTTAAGTAGCGCCAATCCTTCTTTTGCCACAAGACAAATTGGTTTGAGCCCCACTTTTTCCAGTGCAACGTTTGCGGGCAGCCATTCACCACGATAACGGGCTTTACCTTCCCCCAGTAATAACAGGCTCATATGGGCCAGTGGCGCTAAATCACCGGAAGCGCCCACTGACCCTTTGCCGGGAATATAGGGGTAAACTTCCGCATTGACCAAAGCGACCAGGCCCTGAATGACCTCCAGACGAATACCGGAATACCCCCGGGCGAGGCTATTGATCTTCAACACCATCATCAAGCGAACAATCTCATCCGACAACGGTTCACCGACGCCCGCCGCGTGTGACAACACGATAGACCGCTGCAATGCTGCCAAATCGTGTTCTGCAATACGGGTATTCGCTAACAAACCAAACCCCGTATTGATCCCATACGCTGTTCGGTTTTCACTGATGATACGATTGACACACGCCACACTGTTTTCAATGGCTGAAAAACAATGGTCATCTAAAGTAATGTGAACAGGATGCTGATAAACATGGCGTAACTCTTCAAACGTCATTTTTCCTGGACGAATAGTGATATTTTTCATTTCAACAACGCTCCTTATTTTGCATCGGTCAGGGGCAGATTTAACATTGGCAGGTGCAGCCCCTGCGCTTTCGCACATTGGATAGCCTCTTCATAACCCGCATCGGCATGGCGCATCACTCCCGTTGCCGGATCATTGTGTAATACACGGGCAATACGTTCAGCAGCTTCGTCCGTTCCGTCACAAACAATGACCATGCCAGAATGTTGAGAGAATCCCATACCAACACCACCGCCATGATGCAGAGAAACCCAGGTCGCGCCGCTGGCGGTATTCAACAAGGCATTTAGCAACGGCCAATCAGAAACCGCGTCAGAGCCATCTAACATGGATTCTGTTTCACGATTAGGGCTGGCAACCGAGCCGGAGTCCAGATGGTCACGGCCAATGACGATAGGTGCAGACAGCTCCCCGCTACGCACCATTTCATTGAATACCAATCCTAATTTGGCCCGCGCACCCAACCCCACCCAACAAATACGGGCAGGTAACCCCTGGAAGTGAATTCGCTCTCTTGCCATATCCAGCCAGCGATGTAAATGGCTGTCATCCGGCAGCAACGCTTTCACTTTTGCATCAGTTTTATAAATATCCTCAGGATCACCGGAAAGTGCCGCCCAACGGAAAGGACCAATGCCACGACAAAACAGAGGGCGAATGTAGGCAGGCACAAAACCGGGGAAATCAAAGGCATTTTCAATACCGGATTCTTTCGCCATTTGGCGGAGGTTATTACCATAATCGAATGTTGGTATTCCCTGTTGCTGGAAAGCCAGCATCGCTGCAACATGAACCGCCATTGACGCTTTCGCCGCCCGGATCACCTCGTCAGGTTCTATGTCGGCACGACGGCAATACTCTTCCCACGTCCAACCTACCGGCAAATAGCCATGTAATGGATCATGGGCACTGGTTTGGTCTGTCACCATATCAGGACGCACACCACGGCGTACCAACTCAGGTAAGATCTCGGCGGCATTACCACACAATGCAATGGATACGGCTTTACCTTCTTGGGTATAACGTTCAAGACGAGCCAACGCATCATCCAGATCAACCGCCTGTTCATCAACATATTTGGTGCGCAGACGAAAATCAATGCGGCTTTGCTGGCATTCGATGGTTAACGAAGACGCTCCCGCCAATGTTGCGGCCAGTGGTTGTGCGCCACCCATCCCCCCTAAACCCGCAGTTAATACCCAACGTCCGGTTAAATTGCCGTTGTAATGTTGGCGACCCGCTTCGACAAACGTTTCGTAAGTTCCCTGAACAATGCCCTGGCTTCCGATGTATATCCAACTCCCCGCGGTCATCTGACCATACATTGCCAGCCCTTTGGCATCCAGTTCATTGAAATGCGCCCATGTCGCCCAATGTGGCACTAAATTTGAATTGGCAATTAAGACGCGCGGCGCGTTTTCATGTGTCTTAAACACCCCGACCGGCTTGCCTGATTGCACCAGCAGCGTTTCGTCATTTTCCAGATTTTTCAGCGTCTCCACGATTTTCTCATAGCACGCCCAGTTTCTGGCTGCGCGACCAATTCCACCATAAACAACCAGTTCGCAGGGGTTTTCTGCCACGTCAGGATCAAGATTATTCATGAGCATACGAAGGGGTGCTTCGGTCTGCCAACTTTTTGCCGTGAGTTGCGTCCCTTTGGGAGAGCGAATGGTTACGTTGCTGAATTTATTGTTTTGCATCGTCACGATTTTTTCCTATCTCGTCTTGGTGAATTTTGTTCATTGTATAGTTGTATATACATGTGTATTCAATAGGCAAAAATGTGACACAGGTAAAGTTGATAATTTGGCGGTGAATATTATTTATGATAAAAATCAATAAAATAACAGTAATTCATGGCGTGATAAAGAAGGAAATATTTTTGCCGGTTCTGTGTTTTATATCACATTGATTTTACATTTACGCTACAACAGATCATAAAAAAACCCCTTCTGTCTAAAAAGAAAAAAGAGGTTTTTGCCATGAGAGAAGCAATTATGAACTAAAACGCCCTTTCAATTTATACCGATGGCCGGGAAACAATAACCTGGCACTGGAAACAATAAATTTTTTCGACCACGTGCGACGGCTGATTAATAAACAGGGGGTATTCACATCAATCTGCAATAATCGACAAGAGCGGGCATCACCGGCAATGGCCTCAACAACGTGTTCTCCCTCCGTTAATGGTGCTACCTGAGAGAGATAATCGTGCGCTGTCTGCCGGCCGAAATCTTGTTTCAGGTACGCGGGCGCTGCCTGAACATTGACATAGCGATCCTCAATTTGCACCGGGACATCATTTTCATAATGTATGATGATGGAATGGTAGAGCGGTGCACCTACCGCAATACTGAATTCCGCCGCTTGGGTCATATTCGCACTCACTTCAGACAGTTTCAGCACCTTGCAACGATGCTGATTAGCACGGGCAGCGATTTCATCTGCGATACTGTGAATTTCAAATAAAGCAGATTGTCCTTTCGGCTCAGAAACAAACGATCCCACCCCCTGCAAACGGAATAGAAAACCTTCTGCCGTCAGTTCCCTTAATGCCCTGTTTGCTGTCATACGACTACAGTTAAACTGCTTGACCAATTCCGCCTCAGAAGGCACTCGATCATGCGGTTTCCACTCCCCCGTGTAGATCTTTTCGATAATCGCTTGCTTTAATTTCGCATACAAAGGCACGGGTTTGGTGTGTATCTCTGGTAAATCGTCTGTCACTCTCCCCCCTTCATTTTTTATTCACTTTCACCTATTTTGCTCCCCGGACTCCCCCCATCGGCTTATCCATTCCACCAGTGCACTAATTGCCATGCCAAGCGAGCCGCTACTTTCCCCCCCATCCCCTGCATATCATACAAAGGATTAAGCTCGACTAAATCTACGGCTTGCAACTTTTTACTCTGACAGATTAGTTGAACTAATGGCAATAAACGTTCCAGCGGAACACCTAACGCCGCGGGCGCAGAAACGGCCGGCATTTGCCAAATTGGCAGGACGTCTAAATCAATAGTCATATAAATGACATCGAGCTGATTAATGAAATCTTGTAACTGCTGCTGTACCTTATCTAGCGACGCAATACAGTGCATATCCCAGATAATCATGACATCAAGATGATTCGCCTCATCTAACAACGCTTGCGTATTCGCTGCCAGGCTGGCGCCAACACAACTGTAATTAAAGGGACGTTGATGCTGTTGACAATAATGGGCAAGTTGCCGGAATGGTGTGCCTGATGTCGGCTGCGGTGCATTGCGCAGATCCAAATGCGCATCAAAATTAATGATACCAACCCGCTGCGTCGGAAACGCACGATAGATCCCCATGCCATGCGCAAATGCGGTTTCATGTCCGCCCCCAAAAATCAATGTTTTCATATTATGCTGCTGGCAGGCGAATACCGCCTCACTAAGCGCAGCCTGTGCTTCACACAATTCACCCGGATTTGCCCGAATATTCCCCAAATCCACCAACCTATCATGCCCGTCATGGCTAGCCAGATTTGCCAGCGCTTGACGCAAATATTCAGCGCCTAATTTCGCCCCCGGACGTCCCTGATTAAGTTTGACGCCTTCATCACATTCAAACCCCAATAAAGCAATATGATGAGGAAATTTTGCCGGGGAGAAACTCGCGGGTTGTTTGATTGTCTGGAATATCCGTAAAGCATTATCCGCTTCAACGAGATCGTTACGCCCTTGCCAAATATTTTCCGATGTTGGCTGCCATAAATTCATATGCTTTCCCTCACCCTCTTTCATGATTGCTAACGGAACGGAGGGCCAGGTCATTTCGATGCATGATCTCCCCCTGATAAACACGATAAACCAATGGGTTATGTCCTAACTCATATAAGATATCAACGGGGTTCTGAGCATCCCAGACAACAAAATTCGCCATAAAACCTGCCGCCAACTGACCATGACTCTCAGCCCGTCCTAATGCCCGGGCAGCATGAATGGTGACGCCCTGCCAGGCTTCTGCGGGTGTTAAACCAAATTGTACGCACGCCATATTCATGATCAGACGCAAAGAGGCAAACGGGCTGGTGCCGGGATTAAAATCTGTCGAAATCGCCATCGGGACTCCGTATTGGCGCAATAATGCAATGGGCGGACGTTGCGTTTCTCGCAGAAAATAGAAGGCGCCGGGCAACAATACAGCCACGGTGCCACTACGGCGAATAGCTTCAATGCCCTTTTCATCCAAATATTCAATATGATCAACGGACAAACCTTGATATTCAGCAACCAGTTCACTTCCGCCCAAATTGGACAGTTGTTCAACATGCCCTTTGACCGGGATTTTCAGACGTTTTGCGGTATCAAAAAGACGTTTGGTCTGATCCAGTGTAAAACCCACTGTTTCACAAAATACATCGACGGCATCGAATAACTGCTTTTGCCAGAGAGCAGGCAGAATGGAATCACACACTAAATCGATATAAGCATCAGGATCATGTTGATATTCAGGAGGAACAGCATGGGCCGACAGTAATGTCGGGCTAATGTCGATGGGATTTTTCTGTGCCAACGCGTTGACAACATTTAACTGTTTTTCTTCATTTTCCCGATCCAACCCATAACCTGATTTTATCTCAATCGTTGTCACCCCTTCAGCAATCAGGGCATTAAGCCGCTTTTGGGAGACGGTTTCCAATTGTTGGGCGGAACTATGACGAGTGGCATTGACCGTCGCATTAATGCCGCCGCCTTTTGCACTAATTTCTTCATAAGAGACACCGTTCAAACGCTGTTCCCATTCCGAGGCTCGATTGCCACCAAACACTAAGTGGGTGTGGCAATCGATTAAGCCCGGGGTGATCAAGCGCTGCTGTACGTCAATGACCTTACACTGATTTTTGGGGACGCGATTGGTCGGTAAAATCGCCAGGATTTTCTCATCCCTGACGATAAGATCGTGTTGTTCTACTATGCTGTAAAGACTTTCATTATCAATATCTTTACCTTCAATGCTTTTATGAAAGCGGGTTTTAATGGCAGGGTTCATGGTAGCAAGTCTGGCATTACGCCATATGACATCAGTGTCTCTTAGTTCAATTGACATTGTATCATCCTGTTATTTTTCTTGTTTGTATCAGACCTTATGTTGTATATACATTTATTTTATAACCAAACATAATTGTCAAATCATTTTGTGAACAGCTTGTTAGTTAAACTGATAGCTTCCAGGAAAAATCACAAAAAATCAGAGACACTGACGCAACGCTGTGAGTAAATTAACGAGTAATGAAGAGAAAACATCAACTAAACTCAGAAGACATTAGTCTATTTAGAACCTCTGTGACGGGAACGCGTCGTATTCAGCAAGATACGGTTTCTCATCCCCCAAAAAGAAAAAAAATCACCCAGCTTGCCCCTGAACGTTTGATGCAAGAACAGGTTGATGCCAGTTACTATTTTTCCGATGAATTCCAGCCCAATCTGGAGATGGAAGGCCCTACCCGTTACATCCGGGAAGGCGACAATCATTATGAATTAAAGAAATTGCGGCGTGGGGATTATACCCCGGAGCTTTTTCTGGACTTACATGGGCTAACTCAGTTACAGGCTAAGCAAGAAATTGGCGCTTTGATCGCTGCCTGCCGCCGCGAATATGTCTATTGTGCCTGTGTTATGCATGGTCACGGTAAGCGCATTCTCAAGCAGCAAATTCCATTATGGCTGGCTCAACATCCTGATATTATTGCTTTTCATCAAGCGCCCAAAGCGTGGGGAGGAAACGCTGCGTTACTCATTTTAGTCGAGATGGATGAGTCTGCGCAGCGCTAATCTTACCGCTATATAACATTGAGGTGTCTGGTTAACGCCTTGCTGCCAACTGTGCCGGAGAGGTTTGCCACAACAGACACCCTTTTTCGGTTTGTTGATCTAATTCGACACAAGCAATACCGGAGGTAACAAACATCGGGGGAGCCTGCCCCGGACAAAGTTCAGAAACCAAATACCCGACCAAAGGTAAATGGGAAACCACCAATACCGATTGGTATCCCTGTGTTGATAAAACGTGTAAATAACTGGCAACTAGTGCGCTATCCCCTGATGGTGTTAACTCAGTCAGCACTTCGGCATTGTCAGGCAGTATCAGACTTTCTCGCACCGCCTTTAACGTTTGTATTGCGCGAATATACGGACTGACCAAAACACAATCCATGCCAGGCCGTTGTTGCGAAAGCCAATCCGCCATCTGCTGTGATTCCTGGCATCCTTTCGGTGTCAGCTCCCGGGTTGCATCACTACTTGCCGCTAAAGCTGCCTCACCGTGACGCATAATAAAAACGTACATAATCCACCGCTTAGTTAATGACTACTTTGTTCTAATGACCACGTTATCTCAACATCACACACATCAACGCTGCTTGCGACCGCCCATTGATTCTACGGTATGAAATAAAAAATACGGGTCTAAAATAGAAAATCATGGGACAAAAATAAGAGAATACCGCCAGGAAGACGGGCAAATTAAGGTGCGAAGAGTATAAAAACGTTTCAGTTATTACTTATCGGTATGATGCCTTAAGTTGTCATGAAATAACAACCATGAATAAGCAGGGGGGATTGCTCGCATAATGCAAACCGACGTTGATTGGGTAGAGATAAAAAACCGGCGCAAAATCAAAAGCGCCGGGCGAATTCATCAAACATCAAACTATGCGTAAAATGTCTTTTTCTGGTCAGCCATCTGGACTAAACGTTCACACGGAGAAAACCTTTCCCCATATTGCGCCTCCAGACGTCGTAAAATTTCGACCACTTTCTCACTGCCCAGTTTATCAAGATAACGGAATGGCCCTCCCAGGAACGGCGGGAATCCAATGCCAAATACCGCACCGATATCCCCATCACGGGGGCTTCGAATAATGCCTTCATCCAGACAGCGAACAGCTTCATTCAACATCAGCATCACACAACGTTGAGCAATGTCAGCAGGCAACATTTTTACCGCCGGTTTGATTTTTAATAAAGCGTAGATCGAAGCATCGACTTCTCTTTGCGATTTTTTCCCAAAGGGCCAGAATGAAGCCTGTTTGCTTTTATAAGAATAGAAGCCACGACCATTTTTCTTACCCTTCCGGTCATCTTTCAAGATTGCATCCAAAATCGCTGGTGCGGCAAACCGATTCCCCAATTGCTCGACCAGAATCGGGATGATTTTCGTCCCCACATCGATGCCGACTTCATCCAGCAGATTGATGGGACCAATAGGAAAACCGAAATTCACCAAAGCATTATCGATATGTTCGATTGGCTCTCCTTCCACTAAACAATAGCTCGCTTCATTAATGTAAGGTGCCAAAATTCGGTTGACATAGAATCCGGCTTTATCCCCGACAACGATGGCGGTTTTGCCCTGTTTCTTAGCCAATGCCACGGCGGTTGCAATGGTTTTTTCACTCGTTCCTTCGTGTGGGATCACTTCCACTAACGGCATTTTATCTACCGGGCTAAAATAGTGAAGACCGATCACCTTTTCTGGTCGAGTCGCCATTTCCGCGATCTTGTGAATGGGCAATGAAGAAGTGTTAGAGGCAAAAATCGTTTCTGATCCCGTATTTTCTTCAATTTCAGCAACCATTTTGCGTTTCAGAACCAAATCTTCAAATACCGCTTCGACAACAATATCCACTTGCTGAAAACCACGGTAATCGAGAGTGCCTGTCAGGAGAGACATCTGACGAGTGCGCTCACTTGATGTCAAACGACGCTGTTTCACTCGCTTAGAAAGGCGATCCCAGGTATATTTGAATGCCTGATTAATGCCTTTTTCATTAATATCTTTAATACGAACCGGCAGATTGCCCCGCGTTATGGTGACATTGGCAATCCCCCCTCCCATCAAGCCGCCGCCCAGGAGTCCCACATTTTTAATCTCTGCGGGTCGCGCTGAAGAACCGGTTTCATTTTTTAACGCAGTAGACGCAAAAAACAGACTACGTAATGCTTCTGATTCCTGTGTCATGGCCAACTCACCAAATGCTTTGGCTTCAAGCTGAAAACCTTTTTCTGCGCCTTTTTCCAATCCCGCCCGGATCACACTAATGATTTTCTCCGCTGCCGGATAATGACCTCGTGTTTTTTCCCGCGTTTTTTTATAAACCATCGGGAATAACAACGGTCTGCCCAGTGGACTTGCCAACAAACGCTGTGACCATGCTAATGGCTTACGTTTCACCGCCCCTTTTTTCACATATTGCACGGCAACATCCAGCAAGATATCGGCAGGAACCGTGTCATCGACAACACCTAGCCGCTGTGCTTGTTTCGCTTTAAGCTGACGACCGGTCAATATCATATCCAAAGCCGCACTGATACCAATCAAACGGGGCAATCTCTGTGTTCCGCCTGAACCCGGTAACAACCCAAGCTGAACTTCCGGCAAACCAAGACGTGTTTTCTCATCCAAAGAGCAAATCCGCGCGTGACATGCCAAGGCCAATTCCAGCCCACCACCTAAACATGCCCCATGAATGGCGGCGACAACCGGTAAAGGATAATGAGCAATCTGCGCAAAGAGTTTTTGGCCTTTTTCAGCCAATGCGGTGGCGTCTTCCTGAGTCTGACAGCCCGCGATCATGCTGATATCGGCACCCGCAATGAAGCTATCAGGCTTACCGGACAGGATAACCAAACCTTTCAAACCCGAAACGTGTTGCGCTTTTTCGAACATTAACAAAAACTGTTCAACACATTCGGCTTTCAATGTATTCACTCTTTCGCCTGGCACGTCAAAGGTGATGATCCCCACCTTATCCTCCCGGACAGAAAACTTGAATGCCGATTGCTCTGGTTGCATTGCTGGCATAACCGTTTCTTTTTCAGTCTGAACCATTATTCTACCTCCAATACCATTGCCGCCCCCAAACCACCCGCAGCACAAGCTGTCGTTAACCCCAACCCACCACCGCGGCGACGCAACTCGTTCAATGTCTGAGTCACCATTCTGGCGCCAGTTGCCGCGAATGGGTGTCCATAGGCAATTGATCCCCCTAATACATTGAATTTATCCATATCCACTTCACCTATTGCCTGAGTACGCCCTAATTTTTCACGGGCAAACTTTTCACTGGCAAACATGTTTAAATTCGTCAATGTTTGCGCGGCAAACGCTTCATGCATGTCGATAAGCGTCAGTTCATTCAGTGTGATACCAGCACGATCCAGAGCCAGTGGCGTTGCATAGGAGGGGCCCAGTAACATATCCTGCCAAACATCAATTGCAGAAAACGCGTAACTCCGTAAATACCCCAGAGGGATCATACCCAGTTCTTTCGCAACCGATTCACACATTAGCATCACGGCAGCCGCGCCATCCGTCAGGGGGGTACTGTTTGCCGCCGTGACTGAGCCATGTTTACGATCGAAGGCCGGACGCAACTTAGCATAAGAAGCCAGAGTGGAACTTTTTCTAATGTTGTTATCTTCTGCCAACGTTTTGCTGTATGGCGGAAAATAGGCCGATACCACTTCTTCTTTGAACACACCCCGTTCCCAGGCTTTAGCCGCCAAGACATGGGAGCGATGTGCCAACGTATCCTGATCCTCACGACTGATATGATAGGTTTTTGCCATCTGTTCTGCGGTATCCCCCATCCTCAATCCGGTAGAATACTCGGCAACGGCCGGGGAGACAGGCAGTAAATCCCGCAATTTCAATCGGCTGAATAATTTTAATCTTTGGGAGAAATTTTTGGCTTTGTTCAGATCAACTAACGTGCGGGCTAAAGATTTGGTCACGCCGATAGGCAAAACGGATGAGGAATCAGCTCCGCCCGCGATCCCCACATTAATCGTTCCCGCCATAATACTTTCAGCCACGTTTGCAATGGCCTGAAAGCTGGTCGCACAGGCACGAGAAACACTGTAGGCATCCGTATTGACACTTAAGCCAGCCCCTAAAACAATTTCTCTGGCAATATTCGGCGCTTCTGGCATTTGTACCACTTGCCCAAACACTAATTGGTCGATCTTCTCTGGCGACAAACCGCTCCTAATAACCAGTTCACTTACGACAGCTTTTCCCAAGTCAACAGCCGGAATACCGTGGTAGAAAGTTGCCTGTTTCGCAAAAGGAATGCGCAATCCGCTGACAATAGCGACACGTTCCTTTGGCATGATGACTTGTGTTGAAGAACGACCCATAGCAACTCCTAATCATTATCATTAACTAAATCAATTGATTGATTAAAAATATTGACTCACCTCACAAGAGGTCAGACCTGATCAGCATTGTTAACGCAATGTTGGGAAATAGCAAACATGAATAAACTAAAAATGAGAACAAACTCAACTTTAAGTTAGTTATAATTTATACTGTATGGATGAAGAATAGGCGACAAAAATGAAGATAACGGGTTGGTATTTATCATGGTTTACCTGCGTTTTCTCACTATTTTGTGGTCTCAAACAGTGAGAAAACGATTGTTCAGGAAGAATTAACGCAAGCTCAACTGAAAAATGAGTGCTTCAGCCTGACAACTAAAGGTAAAATCGGCAGATAACTGTATTTTCCCCTCCAGTGCTTTCATGCTATGGCGTATAATACATGGTTCAGACTCCACTTCTTTTGCCTTTTTTATCAAAGCATTAAGCATTAATTCAGCATCCTGTCCACTGGCAAAAACACACTGGTAAGAAGCGCTACAATCTTCATTATCAATGATTGTGCCAACGTCAACACAACAACAGGCAGCCGTTTCTTCGGCACGACAACGGTTAATCGCATCAGACATTTTTTTCTCCAACCATAAAAACTGACTCATCATTTTACGTCCTCTTACTTGCCAATAACCAGCGCTGACGCTGTCTGAGGCCATTTATTTCACCATTTATTGATCTCACCACGTCCATAAGAATTTGTTCACATTTGGATAACAAATATTGTCGACTTTTTGTTACACAAGTCTCAATTTGGCAATCATTTTCGTTATATTTAGAAAACATTATTGCAACATATTATATTATTGAGCCTATACTTCGTGCACTGGTCTGATTTGTCATTAAAACAAATCGACTCTACAATCCCGCGCTCTCAGCTACTTGAGTAGCATGTTAATAATAATTAAACAATGAGGTTTTGGTTATGAGCCAGAAAAACCTATTTACACGTTCAGCATTAGCAGTGGCGGTTGCAGTGATTTCATCTAATGCTAGTGCTGCCGGTTTTCAATTGAATGAATATTCATCATCAGGATTAGGTCGCGCATTTTCGGGGGCGGGGGTCGTTGCAGACAACGCTTCCGTAGGAAGTCGTAACCCCGCGGCCATGACCTTATTTGACCGACCATCATTCTCTGGCGGTGTGGTGTACGTTAATCCCGATGTTGATATCACAGGGGAATCACCTCTCACCAAAAATAGCACTTACGCTAAAAATATTGCACCACATGCCTGGATCCCAAACCTGCATTTTATTACGCCAATCAATGATCAGTGGTTTGTTGGCGCCTCCGCAACGTCCAACTTTGGTCTCGCCACGAATTTCAGCAATAACTATACGGCTGGCTTGCTCGGCGGTAAAACTGACCTGAAAACGGTGAACCTGAATCTAAGCGGTGCTTACAAATTTAACGATCAGTTCAGCTTTGGCTTAGGTGTCAATGCGGTGTATGCCGATGCCAAGATTGTTCGGCATGCCGGTGAAATAGGCCCGATAATTACTAAAATGCTGAGCAAAAAATACCCAATATCAATTCCAGCAACGGCTGAAGCGGCCAGATTAGAAGGTAAAGATTGGGGCTATGGCTGGAATGCAGGCTTACTGTATCAATATGATGAAAATAACCGTTATAGCCTGACTTACCGTTCAAAAGTCAACGTTAAGTTCAAGAGTGGTGATTACAGCAATGATTTACCCTATGTACCTACACTTTTCGAGGGGGGTACTAACGGCAACGTCGTCAAAGGCAAATTAGATCTGAATCTACCTGATATGTGGGAATTCTCCGGTTATAACCGTGTTGCACCACAATGGGCAATCCATTATAGCTTCTTGTACACAGGCTGGAGTCAGTTCAAGGAATTAAAAGCAATCAGGAATGATACAGGCAAAGCTGCATTTGATAAACACGAAGGTTTCCGTGATGCATACCGTATCTCGCTAGGTACAACCTATTACTATGACGATAATTGGACATTCCGTACCGGTATTGCTTTCGATGAAAGCCCAGTTCCTGCCAAAAACCGTTCTATCTCCATCCCTGATCAGGATCGTTTCTGGTTAAGTGCAGGAACCACTTACGCATTCAATAAAGATGCGTCTGTCGATGTCGGTGTTTCCTATATGCGTGGTAAAAAAGTGCATGTGAGTGAAGCTCTCCCAGAAGAGATTCAGCAAAAAGGATTCTCCGCACCCTATGAGTTCGATTCCAAGGGAACCGCATGGTTATACGGTGTGAGCTTTAACTATTCGTTCTAACCTCATCTCATAAATTGCGCTAAAAAAGGATAGCGAATGCTATCCTTTTTGGCTCTCGCATACCTGACTAATCTATAGAATCTAATTCATCTTGAATACTTGCGGCATTCGGATTTTTTTCTGGTTCCAGCTTACCGCCATTAGCCATAAAATCGTGACGTTGGAAGTAAGCATCACGCATCATCAAATAAGGATCGGAGGAATTCTTCAATAGACCATCAGAATCCAGTAAACGCGCGCGGGTTTCGATGCCTTCTACCACCCATTTACCTACCGACATCCACCCCGTGAGATAACTCAGCACCGGATAAGTCATATCGGCAAAATTTCCCCCCTCATCACGCAGCGTGAAACTGCCGTAACCGGGTAAAACAACATATGGGCCATAACCGACATTATAGTACCCTAACGTACTGCCAAAACGCATCGGGTCTTCTTTTGCCAGTTTAGGATTCGCCATAGAAGCAACATCAATTAATCCACCCATTCCTAAGAGTGTATTTAAAAAGAAACGGTTAAAATGTTTTGCGCCTTCATGAACATCACCACGCAAGAAACTGTTAACCATGCTGGCGGGTTCCCCCAGATTACTCATAAAATTGCTAATGCCATTTCGCGCGGGCATCGGTATATAATTACGCCAGGCAACAGCAACCGGCCGCAAAAAATAAGGATCGAGAACATCATAATTCAAGCTGAACATCGCACGGTTAAACCCTTCCAGTGGATCGGTGCGTCTCTGTTCCATCGTGTTCGATGAATTGGCACACCCTATAAGTAAGACTGCGGTGAGAGCTACCCCGCTCAGACGATACTTCATATAGTTCTCCATATAATGACTTTTCCACATCAACCATCACACTGTAAACTGGTTAATACTCCCAAGTATGTTAAATATACTGCCAATTTATCATTAAGGGTAATCCAAAAAAGCGGTGATTATATAGGCAAACAGTTCGTCGTCTCTTATATCTGGCAAGAAAAACAGATATACTGTCTCTCGTTTTTCATTGCCCTCTTAGTTAAATGGATATAACGAGCCCCTCCTAAGGGCTAATTGTAGGTTCGATTCCTGCAGGGGGCGCCAAACAAACCGCTATCAACGTCTCCTGCAGCCAACAAATCCTAGTAAAATCAATATATAAAGCACTTCTCTCTTCTATCGAAGTCTAGTGATGCCTTTCTAAATCGTCGGCCGACTGGATCAGGACATAGCTGGTAAGAAAACATTCCTGCGTGGTGGCTTGTGCGCTGGCGAACAAATTGGCCCGGATAGCCTGAGCCATCACAACACGACAAACCGTGTTCGCGCGATAATGGTAATTTCCCTGCCTGAGCAGGGACAGTATCGTTAATTTAGACAGTTACCCATCCTGGTTTTGCGAAGACTGAGTATTAATGATATGAACTAAGGAGACCATAGATTTTATGCTCTCAAATTATATTAATAAAACTTAGTGATTAGTACTAGAATCCCTATCCTCTCCCATTTTAGTATCAGCAAGAGTCTCTGTAATATACCAATGATCTTTACTTTGGTTTTGCCTCAAAAAATATTGACTTTCACCAATGGAAAATGGAATTAAATATTGATAACTCGTATCCCATGGAGCTGTGTGTTCGTTAACATGTTCAGGAACACCCTTACTATATATGTAAGAAATAAACCAATAATTATCATAGAATCTCTGACCAGTGTAATAATACTTTCCTTTAATAAAATATGAGAACTGAGGGTAGTAATAATATGCCCATGTATCAGAATATGCAATATTCCCTATGGTTCCATCTTTGTTAAACTCAAATGTATAAATATTTTTAGTAGCCTCTGTGTGACGATATATATATTGCTTACCTTCCATCGAAAAAAAGAATATAGCTCCGTAAAAATTATCCCAGTTTTGTTGATATATCGGTTTACGATTCATTTTTCCTCTCGTAAGAATTTCGTAACATATAACAGGCCATCCATTCCCTTTGCCATGAAGTAAGATAAACTGCCTACCTCCAATATTATATGCAAACCCAACATCATAACTAACATCAAAATATCCACTATCTATTATTTCTTTCTGTCCGTTTTCATCCAACTTTGCAATCATCCAAAATGATTTATCTGTATTTTGTGGTGCATTAATAAAGTCCTTGGCTAAACCAAAAACATATTGCTCATTCTCAATAACAAATGGGAACATTAAATCATAATAATTCACCCACTTTTGCCCGATCGAAGTTTGCTCTCCCTGTTTCCCGCCAGCAAGCAATTTATATACAGTGACCAAATGATCGCATTGGCGCTGGCGTAAAAGGTATTGATTATTATTAATAGAATAAGTAAAAATTGTTCTAATATAGATTTCGTCACTAGGGGGATGGGCATCACAATCCAGGTTAGGCTGGAAATGAATTTGTTCCGTATTATGAGATATTTTATTACCACTCAATTGGCCTGCTAGGGTGACAGTCTCACCACTATTATTTGCGTCATAAAGTTCAAAACTCACATTACCTAACGGATCAGTATTGATAGAAGTGGTCTGGATTACCTTATTTTGCTCAAAAGAAGCAGAGCCTGTCACAGTTAAATCCAACTGGCGGTTTTTGAGATCAAGCCCGGTTCCCATTCCTGTCAAAATCGCATTAACTTTATTACTGTGCTTACCATCTGCCATTGCATAGTCACCAGTAACATTAAAGTTAAGCTGATAGTCTGCTGTTATTAGATGGTAAGGTAAGATGCCAATCTGCTTATTATTCTCTCTAAGGGAAACAGTCATCTGACCATTTCCACCTGTAATTGGAGCAACAATCAAGACAGAAGTTTCTCCAGTGCCGTCAGTCTTGCCAGAAAGTCTTTTTTTACCTGTATCTTCACCATTAACAACAAAGCTACCGGCTGAACATTCAAAAACAACCTCTAATCCAGGTAATGACTCCAAATATTTATAAGCTAATATATGAATATTAACCGCCGATCTATCTTGAAATACTTCATATGATGGAGTCAATTTTATTGAAATAGCCATATTATTTTACTCAAATGTTAGCGGATCGACAAAAACGATAGTATTATTAATTTGTTCCATCGAAATACCATTACCACTGGCATTAATAGAAAAATTAGACCTAAATGCTTTATTTGAAGTTAATTTATAACTTAAAGATTTATTAGCAACAGGATTATTTATTGATATAAAATTCTTAACGACATCATCAATCATTATATCTGGTGCATCAAATTTCACATTAATGGCCTCAATTCCATTTATTAGCGGTTCAATAAAAAGGAAACATTGGCACGTTCCATCTGCAACACCATAAGAGCTATAAGTATATTTAATCTCTTCATTTGAGGATAATAACCAGCCAGAAAAATTCAAATCAATTTTATAAGCATTAACAGGATCTAGATAGTTAAGAGTTAGAACACTATTTTTAGCAAAATCTTTACTATAAATATTCAGATACCCCACTCCATTGTTATTTATTTTCCCCAATGAGGTTCTATTAGAACCATCACTAAAGTAAGCATTGGATACTTGGGCAATAATTGTATTGCTATTTAATCCTGCATACACTACAGCTGTTAAAAACGGTTTTATATCAGGAGAATCACTACTAGTACCAATATTTTGAGTCAATTGTACTTTGACATTAACATTATCTAAATCGTTATAAATAGAAATTTGAGATAAAGAGGATGTTATATTAACATCAGCACTATAAAAACTAGCCAAAATAGATTTAGCCTCTACAAAATTCATCCCACTCCCATCTGTGCTTATTGTATAATCAGCATAGCCTTGATTCACCTGATCCTGGAGCAATATTTTATCAGATTTCAAAGTATTTATTGGGCTATTTTCTTCATCTAAAATCTTTAATGTAATAGTGATAGTATTCCCAGCCGTAAAACCTTTAAAGTTTACACGAACCCGTATTCCTCTTTCACGATAAATACTACTTAAATATAATTTGCGATTTTTAATATCAGTAAACGTTATTTCATTATCTGAAGTATTCATAGAAGCATCCTCTATAATATTAACATCTGAAATTGGTGAAGTATGTTTGTTATTATTTGAACTTGTCACTGTATATACTGCTTCGTATAATCCATATGTATGAAAATCACTTACATTAAAAATCACAGAATAATAATCATAGTCGTTATCCAAAACATCTGGCGTTATACAATAAGTAATGCTTTTTATTTTAATCTTTGAATTATTCTTTAGATAAAGCTCACCATCTATACTATCTAATAGCTCAACTCCATCATATTTATTCACTTTCATTACTAAATATTTAATTTTCATTGCTTTAACCTCAAGGATATTAATGACGTTATTCGAACCACCTTGAGGGAATTCAGGCTTAGATAAAACGATATTATTTTTTATATTCATACATCACCATTTCAAACATACTTTTAATGTTATTTAAATAATAAATACATGCCTAGTGAATTGATTCTAATCTGTAACGATATGACCAGACCAAATACCACCATACGTTACCCACCTATCATTATCATCACCAACCTGATAATCAAAATATATCATCCCGTCATGGAAAGGAAATGCAAAATGACCATTTAATAATTTATAAGGTATATTAAATTTCAATACCGCTGTTTTTCCATCTTTATTATCTGGATGATATGGCATTATACCATTAAAAGGTTGTGTGACTGTGTTGTTTCTAGAATTAATATATAAATTTAAAGTAACTTTTGATCCGAGTTTTACTTTAGTATTATCACTATTATCATTAGTTCCTGTTATTGTAACAAACAAGCCAGCATCATCTGGGTTTTTTGCATGGTTAGATATTTTTTGATTGTTTATACCACCATCCTGCTCTATAACATCATTAAAGCTAGTATAAACCTTACAGGGTTCATATATTCTATCAACATCTGTCCATGGTTTATTTGTCCTTCCTCTGTAAGTAACATCCACAGGATAGGATTTAACTATAACATTTCCACTTCCTTTCATTACAATATAAGAAAGATTTGATAATTTATTTTTCTCAAGAATAAAATAAGGTAATTTAATTAAGCATTGATTGTCTTCAATTACATCAAATCCTCTGACGTAATACTTGTATTCACCATTAACATTGAATAATAAAAAATCATCAACATCATAAGCAGTACATGGTGCTGTATCTAGCCAAAATTTACTTTCTCCTTTCGATGTTAAATCACCATCAATAGCAGTAACTACTTCAGGTCCTTGTCGATTATATTTATTATCATCAAAAATAATGAAAACAGTACTATGAGAAACAGCAAAATCGGATGGAATCCTTATAATTGAAGACAAGTCGATAACCAATGACAATGATTTAATCGGAGAAATATAAAATTCCACCTGGCCTTTATCACCTGAATTTATAGAAAAACCAGAATAAAGAGAAAGATTCTGAATATTTATTTTATTTCTTACATCATTAGTATAAATGTATACTTCTTTTAGCTGATTAAATTCTCTACTCTTTATAAAGATCGGAATTCCTGATAATGGATTACCATCTTTATCTTTGATAACGGTATGTACTTTAGTTGATACAGTACCTATTTGAGAATGATCATATGGTATTGGTACTGATAAAAAAGCATTATCAACGATCAACCTCAATGATTCAGGATAAATTTCTTTTGCAAGATATTGCAATTTTTTTTGCTGAATACCACTCAATGATGTTTTTACACTAAAATGAATCTCCTCATTTTCTGCTATCGAATTATTTACGATAAGTGTTACTGTTGCCGTGGCTTTTTTATTGTCACTTTCCAAATTTACGGAAATATCTCCAATTGGTATAGAAATGTTTTTATTATTAAAAAATGAAATTGTTGAACTGCTATCTATAACCTCATCAGAGGATAATGTCACTGTAAATAAAAAAGCTTGCCCTATGATTAAATTTCCCGTTTCTGGCAGTGAAAAGGTCATAATATTAGACATATGTTTATTCCTCTTATAAACTTCATATTTTTAATTATCGATACTATCGAAAAAATCTTCTTACCACAGTAAGTTAATTTAACATTTGATATTACATATAAAATAAAAATATAATTAACACCCAAATTCGCCCTTACTCCTCGAGATATGAGGAGTAAGTGACTTTATTTTTTTAGTTATTATTTATAAAAAAATACTATTTTTACCACCTTATGAAATTAAATCACACATGCTTTCTCTTTCTATTACGACAAGCCACGTCCACTTGATCCAAGTGATTCAGTATCAATATATCCATTCCAAACAACACTATATTGAATAACCTCATCTTTAAAGAATTGATAATCAAAACTAATATTCCCTCTCCACTTAACACCAACAATATCATCATATGGAATATGAAAGAAAATAGAGTCTTTATTACCAGGGCCACTTATGTCTGCCAAATCAATCTGTTGATTATAAGATTTAGTGAAACTTTTATTATCTGAGTTAATATACATATTCAGAGTAATATCTTTTATATTTAATGGAACTGGATTTAATTTTGAATCAGTATTGTTAGATTTTAAACGTACTATTTCAATAAATAATCCATCATACTTATTATTAGGATACTTCTTAATATTGTCATAAACAATGTTATTATCAGCTGGTATAAAAACATCAGGATCAACACCAGTACTGGGGTGAACTATGCAAAGCTCATAGCTTCTCTTAGCTTCTTGTTCAGGTACATATGGTGCTCCCCCTAAATAAGTTACTGGCAATGTTTCAGAGTATAAAGCTAATTCATCCGGCTTAACAACAGCATAAGAAAATTCCGACGGTACTAACTGTTCAAAAATCGTATAAGGAAGTTTCATACTATACCGATCTAACTGTGTTTGAAGATCACCAATCAACTCCGTATAGCCAGTAAATTTAGGGGGTTTCGTAGAGTTTAATTTATTAACAAAAAATAAAACCATATCACCTTTTGATATTCTAGGATCGCCACTAATGGATACCATAAAATATGGTAATATCGAATCTGCACGTATACCAGCAGTACTATAGCCAGAAATATCAGGCATACCTATAGAATTAAAAAAAGTAGGCTTAATATAGTTCACTGCATAGATTACTTGCTTAGCTTCACGTTTAATATCTGCTGTATAACTTATAATATAGCTCCATAAATTAACAATACTTATCCGTGCTGTTTGAGGATAGAGATAGAACCTTACTAAACCATCTTCTTTAGAAGCGATAATCAATCCTTTAGTATTACCTTCTTCTTCAAGCATTATAGGATTGTTCCTATCGCCATCCTTAAATTTAAATTCTTCTATTTGATTACGCTTTTGTGATGTAATAAATATAGGTGTCCCCACCAATGGTTTCTGTGTATTTCTATTCTTTAAATACGTATATATTGCCGTAGGATGTTGTTGACCACTTTCTGATAATACTTGCAGAAACGGATTCTCAACAAAAAGTGCCAGTGAATCCACATCAATTTCGTTTGCTGTACCATTGAATAGAACAGAACCAAAATGACCTTCAGACGTCGACGCATCAGTATGGATTACAAATGTAATAGCATCACCATCTTGTGCAGGTGTTCCACCTAACACACCATCAAGTACGGTAAAACTTAACTGCGCAGATGCTTTATTACCAACTTGGCTATAAAGCGGAATAGGCTTAGTCGTATCTTGATCAAACTTTATATTGGAACTGATATTTTTTATGGTTATATTACCCGCTGGCACAATAGGATTATCTGAGTTTAATTCTACAAAAAAACTCACTTTCTGACCTATAACTAAATCAGCATTTTTATTAATTGTGATATCTATTTTATTGCTACTTACCGGATTAACTTTAATTTTACTATTGTACGTATGTGGCATGTTTGGAAATACAGTCGCATCCGATTTCGCATCAGTATTGATTGCAAATGAAATAGAATCATCATTATTCACATTCGACCCTACTCCTCCTATTTTAGCAAGCACCGTAAAACCAAATTCGGCAGTTGCGGTAAACATCCCACTTTCATTTTTATAGACAAGTGGGACTTTTAAGTTATCAAATTTTATATTTTGAATGTAGCCATTTTCTACTATTATATACTTGTTATTATCAATAGGTTTATTCGATGTTAATTTTACTGAAAATGTCACTTTGTGACCCACCTCTAATTTATTAGCCAGTGGTGAAATTTTCGTGCTAGTAATAGCTGCCATTTTATCACCTCGTATTATTATTAATATATTATAATTAATCACATTACATTAAAAAAAATTCACTCCAGAAATAGTTTTGAAAATAAACTTAATATAAAAAACAATTTTAACATTGACTACCATATAATCATCTCAACTCAGATCCCCAGCATAATCATAAAAAAATAAAAAACTAATCAAAAAAAGTTATCATTTGATAACCTTTTTTGATCTCAATAGTTTATTATTTTTTAATATTCATTTTTATCTCTATACTAACCCAACTTCAAGATGTGAGGTGTCTATCCCCACAAAGTAGGGATAGACAATACTTCATATGGTTTTATGGTAACGGTTTATCCCCATGCATATGGGGAACACGTTGACCCACGAAAACGCGCTATGCATTTGTACGGTTTATCCCCATGCATATGGGGAACACTTAGCTGCCGGACTACTCAGCTCATGAGCGTCCGGTTTATCCCCATGCATATGGGGAACACTCCTCTTTTATTGCATTAATCGCATCTTCTAACGGTTTATCCCCATGCATATGGGGAACACGTTGTGACCACTGCAACTATCACCCGTGCTGGCGGTTTATCCCCATGCATATGGGGAACACCGCACCGGCACCGCCCGACGGGTAACCGTCCACGGTTTATCCCCATGCATATGGGGAACACTTTTTTTGAATAGTTTTCATTTGCTGAATAGCCGGTTTATCCCCATGCATATGGGGAACACACTAATTATATCTTTATGTTTTTTTAAAAACTTTTTTGATGTAAAAAATTCTACCACGTTTTTCACTTAAAAATACAAAACGTACGCTCTTCCAATCTACCGAAATTCCCGGCACGAAACATTTTTAATCCTTTTATACTTCGGTGGCGAGAATGCGTTACTTGAAAGATTATTTTTAATTGCTTATTCATTGTCTTGATGGTGAAACGCTTTTAGTAACACGATGTTATAGAGATAAACCAGCATGTGCGTTCTCATCTTATGGCGCTTTGTCGTGATGAAAGTAACATCGGTTTGGGTCAAACCGTCCACCAGTTTCTGGCTGAGATAACCTTTGATGTCCTTAATCGAAAATAAATTCTCATGTGTTTACCGAACGCGTAGAGATACAACATGAAGGCCTTGCAACGATGATAAAAACAGATTCTCTGAAATTAAAAAAGCTCGGTATATTACCAAGACAAAATCTGAAAGCATTTTTCATTTTGAAATTGGAAAAAAAACCGAACGAACCTAAGAAAATAGATTTAGTGCATTAATGTGGTTTTTATTAGAGCACTACCTGAACTTCACATTAGGTAATGATATTATTTGAGAAGAGAGACTAACCAGCATTTTACTGGTGTGTTTTTATCCACACTGGAACAGATAATCCTGATGATGTTAATAACATCGATTTAGAAAACATTTATCCTGCTATCTTTTCCTTGACAAATAAATAATAACCAATTGAAATTATTTTCTATAGAGCAATGTATTGATATTGGGATATTGATTAAATAATTCAAATTAAATTCAAATAATATAAATTTATCTTGAAGAAAAATGACATTTGGCAACATAATCTCTTTTTAAATAGACCGCTCTCCATTAGAAAGCGAGCTTTTGAGGATAAGGTAATTTTACCTAAGTATATGTCTTAAACATCAGATAGTGACATCTGGTATGAGCCAAACGTTAATTTCTCAATTTAAGTTACAAGATAATCCCTGTATTAGCTGTGGCGCTTGTTGCGCCTACTTTCGTGTTTCATTGTAGAGAATTTCCTCAAGCCTGGGAAGCTGATGATTATAATGAAAGTTGTGACCGTGCCAGAGCAGCTTACGGACTTTCTCCTCTGCCAAAACTTCAAACATAACCGCTAAAAACAGTAATGATTGTTAGCTCGCTGCGTCAGCAAATCTCGTTTTAAATTTTATTCTGGCTAGAGGGCTGGAGAAACAAGGTTAATCAGGAAATAAAGGGGAATGATGTTAAATAAGGAAGGAAAAATTATTGATATGTAAGCAGTGATTATATGAAGTGGTGGGCGATACCAGATTCGAACTGATGACCCCCTCCTTGTAAGGGAGATGCTCTACCAACTGAGCTAATCGCCCACTTCATATCGTCATACCTAAATGGTGGGTCGTGCAGGATTCGAACCTGCGACCAATTGATTAAAAGTCAACTGCTCTACCGACTGAGCTAACGACCCGATTAGGTAATGCTTATTTCGATATCTAAATGGTGGGTCGTGCAGGATTCGAACCTGCGACCAATTGATTAAAAGTCAACTGCTCTACCGACTGAGCTAACGACCCCAATTAGATAATGCTGATTTTGATATTTGAATGGTGGGTCGTGCAGGATTCGAACCTGCGACCAATTGATTAAAAGTCAACTGCTCTACCGACTGAGCTAACGACCCATTCAAAATATCAATGTGATACTGTGACGAAACAACCTGATGAAGTGGTGGGCGATACCAGATTCGAACTGATGACCCCCTCCTTGTAAGGGAGATGCTCTACCAACTGAGCTAATCGCCCACTTCAAGATGACTATAACGACTTCAATACCACTGTTCCATGATTGGTGGGCGATACCAGATTCGAACTGATGACCCCCTCCTTGTAAGGGAGATGCTCTACCAACTGAGCTAATCGCCCAATCATAAAACCAAACTTTATTACTGCATTGTTACTACATTTATCACGGCGAGTAATATGGTGGGCGATACCAGATTCGAACTGATGACCCCCTCCTTGTAAGGGAGATGCTCTACCAACTGAGCTAATCGCCCCGTCGTGATGGAGTCGCATTATAGGGATAGTTTGAGGTGAGTCAACGCTTTTTATGATTAAAACCATCGTTCGTTGTAAAATTAAACAGAATGAAACAATTATAATCACGCAAGGATATCATTTAGTCAGTTAATTTTAGTTTTTCTCAATAACCGACCATTAACGCCATTGAGGAATTGAAGTGCAGTGATAAAATAAGCCAACTATTGTTACTTTGATCATCCAAAACGTTCTCTAAAAAAGAAACGTCACTAAGGCAATTCCTGATGAGTAAAATTAAAACCCGTTTTGCACCCAGTCCTACTGGCTATCTTCATGTTGGTGGTGCGCGTACTGCGCTTTATTCCTGGTTATACAGTCGCCATAATAACGGTGAATTTGTCCTCCGTATTGAAGACACTGACCTTGAGCGTTCCACTCAAGAAGCCATTGACGCAATTATGGACGGTATGAACTGGTTAAATCTGAGTTGGGATGAAGGCCCTTATTATCAGACCAAACGTTTCGACCGTTACAATCAAGTCATTGATGAAATGCTGGAGCAAGGGACGGCTTACCGTTGCTATTGCTCCAAAGAACGTCTGGAACAATTGCGTGAAACTCAGATGGCAAAAGGTGAGAAACCTCGCTACGATGGCCGATGCCGTGATGGTGAATGCCAGCACAACCACGCTGAGCCACATGTTGTGCGTTTCCGCAATCCACAAGACGGTTCCGTCATTTTTAATGACCGTATTCGTGGCCCGATTGAATTCAGCAACCAAGAGCTGGATGATTTGATTATCCGCCGTACCGACGGTTCACCAACCTATAATTTCTGTGTTGTCATTGATGACTGGGATATGGAAATTACCCATGTTATTCGTGGTGAAGATCATATCAACAATACACCACGTCAGATCAATATTCTGAAAGCGCTCGGCGCCCCTGTGCCAGAATATGCCCATGTTTCGATGATCCTCGGCGACGATGGTAAAAAACTGTCCAAACGCCACGGGGCTGTCAGCGTAATGCAATATCGCGATGATGGTTATCTGCCAGAAGCGCTGTTGAACTATCTGGTTCGTCTGGGATGGTCACATGGCGATCAGGAAATTTTTACCGTTGGGGAAATGACTGAATTATTTAGCCTTGCCGCCATCAGCAAATCCGCCAGCGCATTCAACACGGAAAAACTGCAATGGCTGAACCATCATTACATCAATACCCTGCCAGCAGAAAATGTTGCCGTTCATTTAGCCTGGCATATTGAACAGCAAGGTATAGATACTCGTACTGGCCCAGAACTCGTTGATTTAATCAAATTACTCGGTGAGCGCTGTAAGACACTGAAAGAGATGGCTGAATCTTGCCGTTACTTCTATGAAGAATTTGCTGAGTTTGATGCCGATGCAGCGAAAAAACATCTGCGCCCTGTTGCTCGCCAGCCATTGGAAGTTGCCCGTGCAAAACTGGCTGCAATAACGGAATGGACACCTGAAAATATCCATCATGCTATTCAGGCTACAGCTGACGAACTGGCGGTGGGAATGGGGAAAGTGGGAATGCCGCTGCGTGTTGCCGTAACAGGTGCGGGGCAATCTCCGAGTGTTGATGTTACTATTCATGCCATTAACCAGGCGCGTTCATTATCTCGTATTGATCAGGCTCTGGCTTATATTACTCAGCGCGAAGCGCAATAAATGATTATCTACCAATATGGCATCAATGTTGCGGCATAAATAATAGACAATATATAAATAATAAGGCACTCAATGTATTGCAGTGCCTTTATTTTTGCCCTGAAAACAGTCTGATGATGGTTTTTTCAGCGCTTATGCAGAGAATATTAATGAATCCATTGACAGAATTCTTTCGGTCTCATATGATTCGCCCCGTTCCACAGGATTTTGATTTGGGGCTATAGCTCAGCTGGGAGAGCGCTTGCATGGCATGCAAGAGGTCAGCGGTTCGATCCCGCTTAGCTCCACCAAAATTCTAAATCCCTGAAGACAGCTGTTTTCAGGGATTTTTCTTATTTTACGCTATTGCGCGGTATACCCCCCATCAATCGCGTAAAAAACGCCTGTCGTAAATGAGCTTTCATCTGATAATAAAAATGCCACTGTGTTCGCTACTTCTTCTCTGGTCGCCATACGCTTCATCGGGTGGCTGTTTGCCATCCATTCCCTGATTTCTGTAGAGAGCGTCTTCATATGTGGGGTATCAACGTAACCCGGCCCAACCGCATTGATACGAACCCCTTTATCTGCAAATTCCAATGCAACTGAGCGCGTCAGACCAAGTACACCATGTTTGGCTGTCGTATAGGGCGCAATACCAGGAATACCCACAATACCGTTGGAAGAAGAGAGGTTGACAACGGCGCCGCCTCCACTTTGAATTATCGCTGGAATGCCATATTTCAAACCGAAAAATGTTCCACTGAGATCGGTATTTATCACATCATTCCAATCGTCAATGGAATAATCACAAATATTGATACCATGTGGTCCGGTAATACCTGCATTATTGACCAACATATGTAAACCACCACACTGTTTCATTGTGTTATCAATCAAGGCCTTAACGGAAAGATGATCCCTGATATCGGTTTCCATTGGAATAACACATTGCCCGGTGGGATCGATCCGCTTCGCTGTCTGTTGAGCACGAGAAAATTGACGTCCCGTAATAATAACCGTCGCTCCCCGATGAAATAATTCTTCTGCAATGCCTTCCCCCACCCCTGTTGTTGCACCCGTCACAATCGCAACTTTTCCAGCAAAATAGCCCATGTCACCCTCCGTATGAATAACATTTCATTCATCTAACGTATTGCAATACAATCAATTAATATCACATGCATACTTGAGATATTAATGCTATTCAGAAAATGATGAGGGGATTCATATCACTGATTTGGCAATAACGCGTAGCAAAACATAGATGATAAAAAACATAGATGATGATTCATTCGGATTTTTTTAACGGTTTCACCAGAGCATCCAGACCTTCAATTTTTATCGCTAGGGTCATTTCCATTAATTCTCCTAGTTTTCCCTGAGGGAATGCCCCCTGACGAGCAAACCAAAGTAAGTACTCTTCCGGCAAATCAATCAGCACGCTTCCCTTATATTTACCAAATGGCATGGCAGTATTGGCTATCGCCAGCAGGTTTTCCTTATTCATCGTCTCGGTCTCATTATGTGCTCTGGAGCATGTCAGACATCATTCTCTATGAACAAACATGACTCTCTATAACAAAGTGGCGTCTACCAAGACGCCACTTTCGATGATTCTGATTAACTCTCATTGGGTACGAAATTAGAAGCCTAAAATCAGCCCTGTAATGGCGGCGGACAAAAAGCTGACCAGCGTTGAACCAAACAACAGCTTCAAGCCAAAACGCGCAACAGTATTACCTTGTTTTTCATTTAAGCCTTTAATAGCGCCAGCAATAATCCCGATGGAGGAGAAATTGGCGAAAGAGACCAAAAAGACAGACAGCATACCTTTCGAACGCTCACTCAATTCAGCCGCAACGCCTTGCAAACTCTGCATTGCCACAAATTCGTTGGAAACTAATTTCGTCGCCATAATACTGCCCACTTTCAGTGCTTCATCACTTGGAATACCCATGATCCATGCCAGCGGATAGAACACGTATCCCAGACATTCCTGGAAAGTAACGCCAAATACCAGATGAAAAATGGCGTTGATACCCGCTATCAAAGCAATAAAACCGATCAGCATTGCAGACACAATCAAAGCAACTTTGAAACCAGCCAGAATATATTCGCCCAACATTTCAAAAAAACTTTGCCCCTCGTGGAGGTTGCTCATATGGATCTCTTCCTCACTCTCAATGGAGTAAGGATTGATGAGTGACAAAATGATAAAGGTACTGAACATATTCAGAACCAGCGCTGCAACCACATATTTTGCATCCAGCATCGTCATGTAAGCGCCGACGATAGACATAGAGACGGTAGACATTGCCGTTGCTGCCATCGTATACATCCGGCGCTCAGACATTTTGCCTAACACATCTTTATAGGCAATGAAGTTCTCTGATTGCCCCAGAATCAATGAACTGACTGCATTAAAAGATTCCAGTTTACCCATGCCGTTAATTTTCGATAACACCGTTCCTATTGCCCGGATGATAATGGGCAACACTTTGATGTGTTGTAAAATACCGATTAAAGCAGAGATGAAGATAATTGGACATAATACATTCAGGAAGAAAAAGGCTAAATTCGCTTCAATCATGCCACCGAAAACAAAGCTGGTTCCTTCTGCTGCATAAGCCAATAAATGGACGAATACATTGTCAAACCCCTTCACAATCCCCAAACCGGCATTAGAGTTCAGGAAGAACCAGGCCAGAAACAGTTCGATAATCAGTAACTGGATTATATAACGGGATTTAATCGCTTTGCGGTTATTACTCGCCAAAATCGCCAGACCGCCAATCACGATCAATGCGAGAGCAAAGTGTAAAATATGGGACATAAAAAGAACTCCAAATAGGATGCTATGCAAATTTATATCTGCATTTTATGTGATACCTAATAGTAAATTAGGATTATTGTCACAATAATCTACTATATGAGCGGCTAAAAATCACCTTTTAGCCAACTCGATCACATTTTGATAACTATTTCGAGGTGATAACCATTTCGAGGCAATAACTCCGTTACCAAAAGCGTATATTATTCACCCAACAAACGAAGCATTTCTTCCTCATCAATCACAGGAATGCCCAATTCATTAGCCTTAGCGAGTTTAGATCCGGCTGCTTCGCCAGCGATAATGAAATCTGTTTTTTTAGACACACTTCCTGTCACTTTTGCCCCTAAAGCGTTTAACTTATCTTTTGCTTCATCGCGAGATAAACGGCTCAATGATCCCGTTAATACCACGGTTTTGCCCGCGAATGGGCTGTCTACTTCCTCCAACGGCTGGCTTTCAGTCGACGCCCAATGAATACCCATATTATTGACCAAATCATCAATCACGACCTGATTATGCGGCTCACTAAAGAAATTCATGACATGACTGGCAACCACACTGCCCACATCTGGCACTGCAATCAATGCCGCCATATCTGCGGTACGTAATGTTTCCAATGTCCCAAAATGGGCAACCAGATTCGCAGCAGTTGCTTCACCAACTTCACGAATGCCTAACGCGTAAATAAAGCGGGCAAATGTTGTTTTTTTCGCCTTTTCTAAGGCATTAATGATATTTTGTGCCGATTTAGGCCCCATTCGCTCAAGGCCAGTCAGTTTTCCTGCGGTAAGACGAAAAAGATCCGCCGGTGTTTTGACATATTCTTTATCCACAAGCTGTTCAATGATTTTTTCGCCCATCCCATCAACATCCATGGCACGGCGGGAAACAAAATGTTTCAGCGCTTCTTTACGCTGCGCGCCGCAGAACAAGCCGCCAGTACAACGAGCAACCGCTTCTCCCTCAACACGTTCTATTTCTGAACCACAAACCGGACAGTGCTCAGGAAAAATCACGTTCTGAGTGTCGGCTGGCCTCTGGTCATGAACCACACCCACGACCTGTGGAATCACATCACCGGCGCGGCGAATAATCACCGTATCACCAATGCGTAACCCCAAACGTGCAATTTCATCTGCATTGTGTAATGTCGCATTACTGACTGTAACACCTGCGACCAAAACGGGTTCTAAACGGGCAACGGGCGTAATCGCGCCGGTACGTCCCACCTGAAATTCAACATCGCGGACAATGGTCATCTGTTCTTGAGCCGGAAATTTGAACGCCGTCGCCCACCGTGGTGCTCTGGCAACAAAGCCTAATTTTTCTTGCCATTCGAGCGAATCAACTTTGACGACAACACCGTCAATATCAAAGCCCAATGTCGAGCGTTGCTGCTCAATGTCGTGATAAAAAGCCATCACCTGTTGAGTTCCCTGACATAGCTTCACTTTGTCACTGACAGGCAGTCCCCAACGCTTGAATTGCATCAGACGTTCATAATGACTTGCAGGTAATACGCCGCCTTCCAAAATACCGACACCATAACAATAGAAGGTGAGTGGGCGTTTGGCTGTAATGCGAGGATCAAGTTGACGCAATGAACCCGCCGCTGCATTGCGGGGATTTGCGAAAACTTTATTTCCTGTGCGGCGGGCTTCTTCATTGAGTTTTTCAAACCCATGTTGCTTCATGAAAACTTCGCCACGAATTTCCACACGCGCTGGAATATTATCCCCTTTCAGACGCAGAGGAATGGCGTGAATGGTACGCACATTGACGGTAATATTTTCGCCGGTTGTCCCATCTCCGCGTGTCGCGGCCTGTACCAATTCCCCATGTTCATACAGCAAGCTCACTGCCAGACCATCCAGTTTCAGTTCACAACAAAACACCAGATCCTGGCTGTCTTTTAAACGATCACGAACACGCTTATCAAATGCGAGGTAACTCTCTTCATCAAAGACATTATCCAGAGAGAGCATCGGGATCTCATGGCGCACCTGCTCAAATGCAGTCAATGGTGCGGCGCCGACGCGTTGGGTAGGCGAATCAGCGGTAACCAGCGCTGGATATTGTTCTTCCAGTAATTTTAATTCCCGCATCAAACGATCATATTCGGCATCCGGGATCTCTGGCGCATCCATAACATGATACAAATATTCATGATGACGTAATGTTGTTCTTAATTCATTGATTTTTTGAGTAATATTTTCCATGATTTCTTACCAGAGATGAAAAACCCCCGGCTGGCGGGGGTCTGATACTAAAGGAGGGATTTATTCACTGACGTTAAGCGTATCACGAATACGCATCTTATAGTGTTCGATCATCTGTGGTGTCAGCATCTTGCGTTCACTATCCAACACGACGCCCCCGACATCAGCAGCAATACGCTGCGCTGTCTGTAACATCAGTTTAAAATTCTGATGGGAATCACCATATGAAGGTACAAGCATAAACATGGAGATCCCTGGTGTCGTGAAATCGACCATTTGGTCTGGATCAAATGAACCGGGTTTTACCATGTTCGCCAAACTGAACAACACCGCACCGCTGCCTGACGGGTTCAAGTGGCGATGGAAGATATTCATCTCACCAAACCGGAAGCCTGCCTGCAAAATACTTTGTAGTAAGACCTCACCATTCAGCGCTTGCCCGTGATGAGCGGCCACATGCAATACCAATACGGTCTCTTTTTGAGTACGATGCGTATCAGTCTGTACGTCACTTTCCGCTGGCATTGGTTGCTCTGCTATAACGCCAGAGCCAGACGCTGCCCCCTCTGTTTTTCTTGATTCGACGGGTTCAACCGGATCGAATAACCCAAGCTGTGGCTCTTCCTGTTGATCATCGACACGCTTTCCTTTAGCTGCGGATACCTCAGACTGCTGTTTTGCAAGTAAAGGATCTAAACCATCATCAGGCATGACTGCTGATGATTCAGACGCACGACGTTCAATAACCGGCTCAGCACGATCTTCAGAATGCCGGGTTACCGACGCCTGAATATTCGATTGTTGCTTATTATCAATCAGTTCATTGCCTTCATTATCCCCTGATTCTTCCTGATGCCCCTGTTTACGACGTTTAACGGGGCGATCACGAAAGAGTGATGAATGCTCTTTACGGCTGGTCCACAACCCATGTAATAGCAAAGCTATTATGGCTATCGCACCAACAACGATTAATATCAGACGCAAATCCTGCATCGTTGCTATCTCTGTTGTTTAAATTAATTGCCACCACGGCGGAATATTCTTTAGATAAGAGTATTTGCCAAATAAGACAAGTGCAAGTCCCCACATACTTTTCTTATCATAAAGAGATATTTCCGCTGTTTTTTCGGGTGTTTTTTACCCATAAAACGACTAGTCAGTAGAAAACCCTGCCTATATCATACCGTCTCAATCATCCGGGAGAGAATAATAAAATATGACGAATTCGACAAAGCCACCAAAATATTCAAATGGATTTCATTATATTGCACAAGGCTGGCAACTGATCACCCGCCCTGGTATTAAAAGATTCGTGTTATTACCTTTATTGGCGAACATTTTATTGCTCGGCGGTTCATTTTGGTGGTTATATCACAAACTCGATGGCTGGATACAATGGGCTCTCGATAAAATTCCAGCTTGGATGCAATGGTTAAGCTATCTTATCTGGCCGCTAGCGGTTATCTCTATCTTATTGGTTTTTACCTATCTCTTTAGCACACTCGCTAATTTTATTGCTGCACCATTTAATGGACTGCTGGCCGAAAAACTGGAAGCCGAGCTGACCGGTGTACCGACACCAGACAGCCGCGTTATCGACCTACTCAACGATATTCCCCGTATTTTGAAACGTGAAATCGTAAAAATTCTGTATTATATTCCCCGTGCCATTGTCTTATTACTGCTTTACTTCATTCCGGGAATCGGTCAAATCATCGCCCCTGTCCTTTGGTTTCTGTTCAGTGCCTGGATGCTGGCAATCCAATATTGTGATTATCCGTTTGATAACCACAAAGTGAGCTTTGTCACCATGCGTAACACCTTGCGCCAAGACAAAATAGATAACCTGCAATTTGGCGCAACCGTGAGTGTACTGACCATGATCCCTATCGTGAATTTATTCATTATGCCCGTTGCTGTTTGTGGGGCAACAGCGATGTGGGTTGATCGTTACCGAGCCCAACACGCTTTAAATCACCGGTCATGAAACTAATTTCATCTTCTGCTCACGATTTTTACCCACCGTTTTGTGAGCAGTAACAGTCAAGCCCGTGATAAACCGATCAATATGTCACGGGCTTGGCTGAAAAAACCGTACTCATTTTAAATAATCCAAATAATATAAAATAGCCACCAGATATTCTTTTATATAATAAGAATAGACTGAAACCTTATTTCCATAAATGAGATGTTAGCGTATGGTTAACCCATATTTACGGTATTTTAGGGGACAATCGAACAATGAGTAAAATTTATGAAGATAATTCGTTGACTATTGGTCACACTCCGCTAGTACGTTTAAAACATTTCGCAAATGGTCATCTCCTGGCAAAAGTAGAATCCCGTAACCCTAGCTTCAGTGTCAAATGCCGCATCGGTGCCAATATGATTTGGGATGCTGAAAAGCGAGGTATCCTGACCAAAGGAAAAGAACTCATCGAACCAACCAGTGGGAATACAGGGATTGCACTTGCCTATGTGGCAGCCGCCCGTGGTTATAAACTGACATTAACTATGCCTGAAACGATGAGCCTTGAACGCCGTAAGCTACTGAAAATATTGGGAGCAAATTTAGTGCTGACCGAAGGCGCGAAAGGCATGAAAGGTGCCATTGAGAAAGCCAATGAAATCCGTGACAGCGATCCCGACCGTTATATTGTCCTGCAACAATTCAGCAACCCAGCCAACCCAGAAATTCATGAAAAAACCACTGGCCCTGAAATTTGGGAAGATACTGACGGCCAAGTCGACGTTTTCGTTGCCGGTGTCGGAACCGGTGGCACCATTACGGGGGTTGCCCGTTATTTGAAAAATACCCAGGGTAAACACGTCACTATCGTTGCAGTAGAACCCGAAGATTCACCCGTTATCAGTCAAAAATTGGCCGGCGAAGAACTTAAACCAGGCCCGCATAAGATTCAGGGGATCGGCGCAGGGTTCATTCCTGATAACTTAGATTTAACATTGATTGATCGCGTCTTTAAGATCAGTAATGAAGAAGCTATTCAAATAGCCCGTGAAGTAACTGAAAAAGAAGGCATTCTTGCTGGTATTTCTTCAGGTGCTGCCGTCGCGGCAGCCATTAAGATAGCGCAAGAAGATGAATATAAAGATAAAAACATTGTGGTGATTTTACCTTCTTCGGCCGAACGTTACCTCAGTACTGCGTTATTTGCTGACTTACACAACGATTAAAAATTACACGACAATATTTTTCATGATATCGACAAAAAGCACCTTAAGGGTGCTTTTTTGTGCATCAGATCAAACTTTAAAGCTTTCATAGATGATTTATTCAAGTAGCTTTAGTATTTAACCAGTAATTATTTTGATGCACGAAATTAATCGGCAGCCAAGTCAACAAAAGGTTATTCAATGGAGCTATCATTCGAATAACATGTATAAACGCCAAGTTAACAATGAATGCATCGAATATGTTAATTTTTTGATAATGATTATTATAGGCTCAATCCATTTTGAGTTGTGTAACCAACAACGTAATCACTTGAAAGGCGAAGGGAAGACACTTTATTTCATTATCAATTTACCGGTTGTACAGAGCGAAGCGAATTCAACGAGACTCACTGACGGATTTTCTTGGCTTAGCAACGAATATTTAAGTTATTGAGGAAACACTATGTTCCAGCAAGAAGTTACCATTACTGCACCAAACGGCCTCCACACTCGTCCTGCTGCACAATTTGTCAAAGAAGCAAAAGGCTTTTCTTCTGACATCACTCTGACCTCTGGAGGCAAGTCGGCCAGCGCAAAAAGCCTGTTCAAGCTGCAAACGCTAGGATTGACTCAAGGTACAGTTGTAACGATTTCTGCTGAAGGCGAAGATGAGCAACAAGCTGTTGAACACTTAATTAAATTAATGGGTGAATTAGAATAATTGTCCGCTCAATCAAATCAATCTATACCGCATAAATTTCACTACACTGCTACTAAAGCAGCCATTTGAAAAATAAGGTATATTTCATTTGGTTCATCCCCGGCGCACGAAAATCCGGGGATGCTTCGAGCCACCCTCAACAAGCTTCGGCTTAATGAAAGGTCATCACCTGCAGTAAGGTCATATAATATGATTTCAGGCATCTTAGTATCACCAGGCATTGCTTTCGGTAAAGCGCTATTACTGAAAGAAGATCCCATCATTATCAATCACAAAAAAATTATTCCTGAACAAGTCGAACAAGAAATTTCCCGCTTTAAACTAGGCCGTGACAAATCTTCCGCGCAGTTAGAAATCATCAGACAAACAGCCGAAAAAAATTTAGGCTCCGAGAAGGCCGAAATCTTCGAAGGCCATATTATGTTGCTGGAAGATGAAGAATTAGAGCAAGAAATCATCACCCTGATTAAAAAAAATCTGGCCACCGCAGATGCCGCCGTTTATTCCGTGATTGAAGATCAAGCCAAGGCACTGGAAGAACTGGACGATGAGTATTTGAAAGAACGCGCCGCCGATGTCCGTGATATTGGCAAACGCTTATTAAAAAATATTCTGAATATGTCCATTATTGACTTAGGCTCCATTGAAGAAGAAGTGATTCTGGTTGCCAATGACCTGACACCATCGGAAACGGCACAACTCAATCTGGACAAAGTATTAGGTTTCATCACCGATCTTGGCGGCCGGACTTCTCACACCTCCATTATGGCCCGTTCTTTGGAATTACCGGCCATTGTCGGTACGACTAACGCGACCAAACAGATCAAAAGTGGCGATTATCTGATTCTGGATGCGGCCAATAACCACATCTACATCGATCCCTCTGATGCCGACATTGAAAAATTAAAGATCATAAAAAGTGAGTATCTGACCGAAAAAACTGAACTGGCAAAACTGAAAGACTTACCTGCCATTACATTAGATGGTCATCAAGTCGAAGTCTGCGCCAATATCGGTACAGTACGAGATATCACCGGGGCGGAACGTAATGGCGCTGAAGGTGTCGGTTTATACCGGACTGAATTCCTGTTTATGGATCGCGATGCTCTGCCAACGGAAAATGAGCAGTTTGAAGCCTATAAAGCCGTGGCGGAAGCCGTTGGCAATCAGGCGGTCATCGTGCGGACGATGGACATTGGGGGCGATAAAGATCTGCCTTACATGAATCTGCCGAAAGAAGAAAACCCATTCCTCGGCTGGCGGGCAATCCGTATTTGCCTTGATCGTAAAGAGATCTTACATTCTCAATTACGTGCTATCCTGAGAGCTTCTGCATTTGGTAAACTTCGTGTTATGTTCCCAATGATCATTTCAGTTGAAGAAATACGGGAACTAAAAGCCGAACTCACATTACTCAAAGCGCAGCTACGTAACGAAAACAAAGCATTTGATGAATCGATTGAAGTCGGCATCATGGTAGAAACGCCGGCGGCTGCTACCATTGCTCATCATCTTGCGAAAGAAGTTGACTTTTTTAGTATTGGGACAAACGATCTAACTCAGTATACTCTTGCGGTAGACCGTGGTAATGAGCTGATTTCTCATCTTTATAACCCAATGTCGCCAGCCGTGTTGAACTTAATCAAGCAGGTGATTGATGCTTCACACGCAGAAGGTAAATGGACTGGCATGTGTGGCGAACTGGCAGGTGATGAACGCGCCACACTGTTGCTCTTAGGCATGGGTTTGGATGAATTCAGTATGAGTGCGATATCGATTCCACGCATTAAGAAAATCATCCGTAATACCACTTACGATGATGCAAAAGCATTGGCAGAGCAGGCCTTAACGCAGCCAACAGCAAAGGAATTGATGGATTTGGTTGACACCTTTACCAGAGAAAAAACACTCTGCTAAACAATTAGCCAGAATACGGTCCCATTAAAACAATTAGGAGAAGATTTATGGGTCTGCTTGATAAATTAAAATCGCTGGTTTCAGACGATAAAAAAAACAGCGGCAGTATTGAAATTATCGCCCCATTGTCAGGTGAGATAGTCAATATCGAAGATGTTCCAGATGTTGTTTTTGCCGAAAAAATCGTTGGTGATGGTATAGCCATTAAACCAACCGGTAACAAAATTGTGGCACCGGTTGATGGCACCATTGGTAAAATCTTCGAGACTAACCATGCTTTCTCAATCGAATCAGATAGTGGCATTGAGTTATTCGTCCATTTTGGTATTGATACCGTTGAACTCAAGGGTGAAGGCTTTAAACGCATTGCCGAAGAAGGTCAGCGGGTACAAAAAGGCGATTTGGTTTTAGAGTTTGATCTGGCCTTCCTGGAAGAAAGAGCGAAATCAACCTTAACGCCCGTTGTTATTTCTAACATGGACGAAATTAAAGAGTTAACTAAAGTCAGTGGATCGGTGATTGTCGGCGAGTCCGTCATCATGCGGATCAAAAAATAACAGCAAGCATTCACTATTGAGGGAACATTTCCCTCTTTAGCCTGTTCCTTTTTAGATGGTATTTTATTAGTCTAACGCTCTGTGTTTGGAACAGGCACTGAGTTCAATTTTTACCCAGGCTTCGGGTTAATTAAATACGCCGGTAGACAAATAGCGATCGCCGCGATCACAGATAATCGTCACAATGACTGAGCCCGGGTTTTTAGCCGCGATACGTAACGCACCGGAAACGGCCCCGCCCGAACTGACACCACAGAAAATACCCTCTTTTTGTGCCAATAACCGCATTGTCGTTTCCGCTTCTGTTTGGCTGATATCCAGGATCTGATCGACCAACTCTTTCTGATAAATACCCGGTACATAGGCCGGAGACCAACGTCGAATACCGGGAATATGACTATTTTCCGCCGGCTGTAGTCCTATAATTTTCACGTTGTCTGACTGAGATTTCAGATAGCGGCTCACGCCCGTAATCGTGCCTGTCGTTCCCATACAGGAAACAAAGTGCGTCACCCTTCCTTGCGTTTGCTGCCAGATTTCCGGGCCAGTCGTATTAAAATGTGCCAATGCATTATCGATATTGTTAAATTGATCCAGAACCTTACCTTCGCCCTTTTTCGCCATTTCCTGCGCCAAATCCCGAGCACCTTCCATGCCCAATGCTTTACTGACCAGCATTAATTCAGCCCCGTAAGCGCGCATGGCGGCCTGCCTCTCAAGGCTCATATTTTCAGGCATCAACAATTTTAGATGGTAGCCTTTTACCGCTGCAATCATCGCCAGGGCTATACCGGTATTGCCACTCGTCGCTTCAATCAGAACATCACCCGGGGTAATTTCTCCACGTAATTCCGCTTGCTGGATCATCGACAATGCCGTTCTATCCTTGACGGAGCCAGCAGGATTATTCCCTTCCAATTTCACCCAAATTTCTGCATTCCCCCCTTCTGTCAGGCGTTGTAATTGTACCAGAGGGGTATGACCTATCAATTCTTCCAAGTTTGCCACAGCATCACCTGATTCCTATAAAAATGGAAAATCAGATAATCATATAAAAAAAACTGTAGCAAGATATTAAGCGAAAAATCCCTGCTCCCCACCGAGGCAGGGAGATATTTAGTATAAAAAACAATCAAATTAAGCGGATTCAGCTAACCGCAAAATATTTAATGGCAGGTCGCCTGCATACAAATGAGCATCTGTGCCGCCCATAAAATACTGGCTTCCCCTCACCGGAATAGATGAATTCTCCGGCCAAATGACTGATAAATAGTCATCTCCCCACCCTAGTGGCTGAACAGATAATAAAGAAAAATGGCCGCGGGGATTCACTTCCACAATTTGCACCGGCAAAGGACAACGCGTTGTTTGCTTGTCGCTCAACAACATATCCCAGGGTCGGAAAAAGACATCAACGGTTCCCTGATGCAATGGCGTGATATTCAATGGAAAAATTTTGCCGCCAATCCAGAGTTGTGCCCCTTTAATTTCACCATGCAGTTTGTTTACATTCCCCATAAATTCCAGCACAAAACGGCTTTCCGGCTCATGCCAGACTTGCTGAGGCGTCCCCATTTGTTCAATACGCCCCTGATTCATGACCACGACCCGATCAGCCACTTCCATCGCTTCTTCTTGGTCATGGGTAACAAATACACTGGTGAATTTCAATTCTTCATGTAACTGACGCAACCAACGGCGTAATTCCATTCGTACCTGAGCATCCAATGCACCAAAAGGTTCATCCAATAAGAGGATTTGCGGTTCAACAGCCAAAGCCCTTGCCAACGCCACACGCTGTTTCTGTCCACCCGAAAGCTGTGACGGATAGCGATCGGCCAGATGCGCGAGCTGCACCATGTTCAGCAATGCCATGACTTTGTGATGTTGTGTTTTAGTATTGGGGCGTTGCCTGCGGGGAAGTACCGACAAGCCAAAAGCAACATTCTCCAATACTGTCATATGACGAAATAACGCATAGTGCTGAAAGACAAACCCGACACGACGATCTTTGGCATGTAACCGGCTGACATCCTGCCCGTGAAATTGCAATTGACCGTGGCTCTGCTGCTCAAGCCCTGCGATAATCCTCAACAATGTTGTTTTGCCTGAACCCGATGGACCAAGCAGCGCGACCATTTCACCGGACTCAATATTCAGTGAAATTTCATTCAGTATCTGAGATCGACCAAATGATTTACTGATTTTACTGATTTCAATACTCATCTCTCGCTCCTGGCCTCCCCTTGCTGACGGCTTAAACGCCATTGCAATGCACTTTTGACAATCAGCGTCATCATTGCCATCACCGCCAATAAGGCCGCAGCCGTAAATGCGCCGACCGTGTTGTAATCCTGATACAACAGCTCAACCTGCAAAGGCAGCGTATAGGTTTCGCCGCGAATTGCCCCCGATACCACAGACACGGCACCAAATTCGCCAATCGCCCTGGCATTGGTCAAAACAACGCCATATAACAAGGCCCAGCGAATATTGGGTAATGTCACCTGCCAGAACATCTTCCAACCCGATGCCCCCAATAATATGGCGGCTTCATCTTCTTGATTGCCTTGGCTTAACATCACCGGCACCAGTTCACGTACCACAAACGGGCATGTCACAAATACCGTCACCAAGACCATGCCGGGCCATGAAAACATCAATTGAATGTCATAACTTCCTAACCAGCTGCCCAGCCAACCCTTATCACCATAAAACAGCAGGTAAAGCAGACCCGCCACAACGGGTGAAACCGCAAATGGAATATCAATCAATGTCAACAAGAGTTGCCTACCAGGAAACTGGAAACGTGTCACCAGCCATGCCGTCATAACACCAAAAACCAAATTAACGGGGACAGTAATAAGCGCAATCATCACGGTCAACCAGATAGCTTGCAGCATATCCGAATCCACAAGATTCTGAGCAACCAGGTCGATGCCGTTGGCAAAAGCGGTCAAGAAAATCCAGACTATCGGTATGATCAACAACAGAACCGAAAAAAGTACGCCCGTGCCGATCAGTAACCCTTTCCCCCAATGAATGGAAGCACGTTGTGCCACGGTATATTCAGGAACGGCTTGTTCGGAAAATCCCGTCATCAATGACCCCCTATCCGTTTACCGAAGCGGCTTTGCAATATATTGACGCTAAACAACAATAATAATGACACGGCAAGGATGACAGAGGCGATTGCACTGGCAGCCGGATAATCAAATTCTTGCAGGCGGATAAAAATCATCAAAGAGGCCACTTCAGTTTGCCAGGCAATATTGCCCGCAATGAAAATCACCGCACCGAATTCCCCCAAACTACGGGTAAACGAGAGTACTGTACCGGCAATCAATGCCGGTGAAACTTCGGGTAAAATCACCCGTTGGAAAGTTTGCCAACGGCTTGCCCCCAATGTCTGCGCGGCTTCCTCATATTCAGGCCCTAGTTCCTCAAGAACCGGTTGAACAGTGCGAACAACAAAAGGCAGGCTGGTAAATGCCATTGCAACTGCAATGCCTAGCCAGGTATTGGCAACATTGATACCCACATGACCAAGCCAGGCACCATACCACCCTGTAGCAGAAAAGAGCGTCGCCAGTGTTAAGCCTGCCACCGCAGTCGGCAAGGCAAATGGCAGATCCATCAAGCCATCAAGTAAACTGCGCCCCGGAAATTGATAACGCGTTAATATCCAGGCCAGTAACATGCCAAAAACCATGTTAAACACACTCGCCACTGCGGCGGCCAGCAATGTGACTTGATAAGCGGCAACAACCTGCGGATTGACAATCACCTGCCAATATTGCGCCCACGTCATACTGGAAAGCTGGACAACCAGTGCGCTTAGCGGCAGCAGCAGGATAAGGCAGACATAAAACAGGCTACAGCCCAGGCTCAATCCAAAACCGGGCAAAACACGTTTGCTGAATACCGACATGATTTACGCCCTTCCCTCAATAACAGCTTCACGGCCTTCGGTATCCCGCTGTTCAGCAGCCAAAGCGCTGCTGCTATAAGCATTGAGATTGGCGAAAAGCAATAAGATAGCCACTTCATCTAAGAATTTATTTTTGATTGCCACTCTTTTCATCCAATACCTTGCCTATCCCGCTGTTTGACACCCCTTTCTTTTACTGTATCCAGAATCTTTATAACAAGGTAGTTTACTTACCCCTGTTTTATATACCGAGTTTTTATGAGAAATGATGAAAAGCGATAAGATAAAAGATGAAGATGGAAAGTGCCTGTCGCTGTGTCAACGAGAATGCAGAATAGGTACTGTCTGTAACTCGCTGATTCATTTACCGCACATCATCAGGCTTTCCAAATAATGCGTGCTATTTTCCAGTGCTTCAAAATATCATTAGCCGGCATTAATCCTTCAGGGCCATCCCAGGCTCCGGTGAAAACATAGCTGACATGCTGACTTTGTGGTGCCACACAAATAACGGCAAATTGCTCCGTCATATCATGGGAAAGCTGGCATTTTCCAAATGCCTTGTCATACAGATCAGAGAAAGGGATTCCTATTTTCGTTCCCCAAACTGTGTTGACTCCCTCATCCAATACATCAATACGGTTCACTTTCCCATTGACCAAACCGTGAAATTCCAGTTTCACTTCTCCCTGTTCCATTCCCTGAATCACACTCACCACGTTGCCATTTTGCATTTCCATGCCACTACGCAAACGGTATTTTCCCATCACCCCCTTTTCGATTGCAGATTGAGTCATCTCAGTTTGTTGATTGATCTCCCCCATCCCCTGATCAGAAACACGTAAGGTGCTGCCAAACCAATGAGAAACAGATAAAGCGGGCCATGATGCCCTTAATGTACCGGCACAGGCAGTTAACAACAATGAGCATCCGATTAAACCACTGGCGAGCATCATCTTCTTTGGTGCAAAAAATTTATTCATCACTATTTTACCTTTAACGTTGTTAGCAGCTGTCAGACGGCGACTTAATGTCTATCAGACCCCATTTTCAAAAAAGAATTCATTTATGAATAACACCACCGTAAACAGGCACATTGAAATGATATTTCAAACCTTCTTATGATAAAGGTTAATCCGCTATTCAAAAAACACCTGCCAGACTTAACAAGCATTAATATTTCTCTGTCGATATTATCTGTTCATTGGCCGCCAATTTATATTTTTATCACACTCTGTTTTCAACATATTCTCCGGGAGACAAATAATTATATAGAAAAAACGTGAACCGTTAAAAAAGCCTATTGTCAAAATACCACGCTATGAGAAATAGGCCAAACACCGCCAGACTATCAGCAATATGGTGACTAAACAGCATCCTGCTATTTAGCCATTGCATTATTTATCTTTTTATTTAGCGCAATATTCAGTCAATAATCAATCGCTTAATGAATATCACATTTTCTTGACCTAAATAATCGTATTCCATCTTTTCACACATGCAAATTGTTGCATCATTTTCTTCTGGAACCATGATTAAAATATTTGGGCAACCTCTTGCCAACAATTTTTTTTCAAGGCGTGAAATCAACGCATTCGCGATGCCTCTGCCCCTGAATTCAGGATGAACGCCCAAATAATAGGCATGACCACGGTGCCCATCATAACCCCCCATGACGGTTCCAACCACTTCCCCCGCCACATCAGCAACCAAAAATAAATCAGCGTCATGGGTGAGCTTACGCTCAATATCTACTTCTGGATCATCACCAGAGTTAATTAAATCACAACGTTCCCAAAGTGTGATAACGGCTTCAAAGTCGTCTTGCCGAAATATCCGAATTTCCATAGCGAGTAAGCCTATTTAACAAGCAATTAAATCAATATTAATGATCACTGCTAATTTAATCAATATTAGTGATCACCGCTTTTATTTTGGCATCAATATAAAAATGCGCTGATTGAGACTAACAGGTATACTGCAATCCCCATCATTAACCACAATGAAAGCAAAAATGAATATACCTAATATATATTAGTTTCATGTTTTGGTGTTTGTCCATGACTTTTATTTTTACATTAAAATCAAATAATTAATTGTTTTATTATCTGTACATTGTTCCAGTGCTTATTGACGTTTTCCCACTCTTGCAGCACACTGTGTATAAACATTTGTATAAATATCTTGGATGATTATGGCTGCCGAACTAAACAAGCTCAGTGACAAAAAACTTAAAAATTTGCATGGAAAAGAAAGGAATAATATTGAGTTTTTTGCTGATGGTGCTGGGTTGAGTGCCAAAGCATCTAAAGCAGGAGGTATTAGCTGGGTTTTTACCTATCGACTTGATGGTAAAAAGTTAAACCGTCTTACCATTGGGCGCTATCCTGATATGCCCCTCAAACAAGCTCGTGAAACACGGGACAAATGCCGTAACTGGTTGGCGTCCGGTAAAGATCCAAAGCTCCAATTTAATTTAACGATGCAAGAATCATTAAAACCAGTCACAGTAAAAGATGCTATCGAATATTGGATAGAGCACTATGGTAGAGAAAACCGAGTCAATATTGACACCCTCATTCTTCAATTAGAAAAACATATTTACCCCTATATTGGGGAAATGGCATTGTCTGACTGTGACATAATATATTGGCTGCAATGCTTTGATAGAATGAAAAAGGACGCTCCGGTGGCTTCTGGTGGCATACTTCAATTGTGCAAACAAGCTCTGAAATTTTGCCGGGTAAGAAGGTATGCAGTTAGCCATGTATTGGATGATTTAACTATTCAGGATGTTGGGAAAAAACAGAATAAAGGTCAGCGGTATTTAGAAGATAATGAACTTGGTCAATTATGGGAATCCATAAATACAGGTAGTTACCTACCTTATTACAATAATTTATTGAAAATATTGGTTGTATTTGGTTGTCGGACACGAGAGATCAGATTGTCGAAATATTCAGAATGGAACTTTAATTCCATGTTATGGACTGTCCCAAAAGAAAACAGCAAGACAGGTGAAAGAATTATTCGACCTATACCTGAATGTATGAAACCGTTCTTAGAGAATCTTGTTTGTCAAAATCATAAAAGTGATTACCTATTAGGAGAATTTAAGAGCACTGAAACAGTCTCAGAGTATGGAACGAAGGTATGGAAAAAATTAGGTCATTTGGACAAATGGTCTCTGCATGATTTAAGACGAACTTTTTCCACAAAATTAAATGATATGAAGGTAGCTCCACATATTGTTGATCAGCTTTTAGGCCATATCTTACCGGGCGTCATGGCAATATATAACAAGAGCCAATACCTACCAGAGAAGCTGGACGCTTTAAACAAGTGGTGTGAGCGGCTGGATGTTTTGGCGGGTAATTATGAAAATGTGGTCATATTAAAAGCCGCTCAATAATGAGAATGAATGCGTTTGATAGTGAGCATGTTCATTGTGATATAAACGTAACAAATGTGGCTTACTTTCGTAATAATTTCCATTAAGTAAAATACCCTCACAAAAACAATTAAACAGTGAGGGTAACATGACCATTCAGTATAATTCTCCTACACCAGAAGAACGCCGCTCTATCCTTTCCGAATATGGCGAACCTTATGAGCGCCTTGTCCGCGAAAAGGAACGCCATCACATTACCTCTATTTCCAGAACGTCAGCATGGAAACTGGAAAATGAAGGGCGTTTCCCTGCCCGTAAGCCATTAGGCCGCAATTCTTGTGCTTGGTTGCTCAGTGATTTGTTGCACTGGGTACATAATCCGCCAATCGTAGAAAATATAAATAATCCGTATAGCCGCAAACCTACCAATTAAAAAAATAACGTCATGAAAAATTAACTGCCTTAATTGGCAGTGATCAAACTCACTCTAAAAATAGCCTGATTTTTGGCATAAAGGGATGTGATGGTAGATATTAGCTATAGAAATTATTTGAGGTTAATTAGCCATCAATTTGAGAGACAACCCTCTTTAAGAGGGTTAGTTAACAACCGAAGCTATTACTGGTTGATTCAGATTTTAGGCTTTATTCCTAAAGTCAGGAGTTTTTCACGGCAGGCATCTTTAACCCATGAACTGAAATTACCTTTATCAGCTACCCCTTCAATTTGCTCAAGCAGATCATCTTCAAAGCGAATTGTCCGGCGTGTGCTGTTATTTCGCTCATATGGTTTTTTGCTTTTTTCATCTTGCATTGGTTCGAACCGTTATGATAGTTTATTAAACAGTGGTGCGAACCATTATAAAGATGAGCACCATAAAAAAGCAATGCCCCGTAGTGGTGGAACACTATCGAGGCATCTAACCAAACCGTTAGTTGAGGTAACGATTATGGCTGTACAACAGCATACCCAAACTCGCCTTAAATTTATATGCCTAATAGCATCAAGCAATCAACGGCTGGTAGATATTCACCCGGTGCACCTTATCTCCGTTCAGGAGGTAAGACATGTTTAAGATCATTGTCACCATGACAAATCACCATACAGGCGAGATAAAAAAAGAAACTGTCCGCTACAAATACAAGACCTTGCGTGGTGCGGAGAAAGCCGCCAAAAATATTCGCAGTGCTTGTATGCCAGATAATGAAACCGTTGATACTGAAATCGTCAGCGTGTACGAGTGCAGAGCGCCGATATCACTGGATCAGGCCATGCACAATACAAGGTTGGCGACCTCCTTATTTTACGTCATTCTTGAAAAAGCCAAGTCTGAATGTTCCATCGATTTAAATAACCTGATTGCGTTGGCCTGTGATATCAATCAGGAAGTCTATCATGCGCTTCAAGCGGCTGTTTATGAGGAATAAGCCATGAGTCAATCATCTGCATATGGATATAACAGCCGTAAAAACAATGAAGAAATCCGCCCAATAGACGTTATCCGTACCGTGAAAAAATCCGCCATGAATCATTGGCAAAGTCTGTTGCCAGCCTGTGGTGTTGAGGTTCCGGCAAAGGGGAAGCATGGCGCTTGTCCGATATGCGGGGGAACTGACCGCTTTCACTTCATCGACGATCACGGTAATGGCGACTGGCATTGTCGCCAGTGTGACCAGCCCAATCACGGTGACGGGCTGGATTTGGTGGCAAGGGTTAAAGGGATCACAGTCTTTGCAGCCGCTAAGTTAGTTTCGGGAGCACTGGCTCTGCCCTTACCGGAATCCAAGCCTGCCAGAAAAGAGGCTCCCAAATCAGAGACTCCCTCAATAATCGAGAAAGTGAACAGGCTCTTGGCTCAAGCCACGCTTGGGCAATCCGGCTATCTGGAGAAAAAGGGGCTGCAATGCCCCAAACAACGGTTATTGAAAGAGGGGATTTTATTGCTGATCACCCAGACACTGAACGGCACTATCACCGGTGCGCAAACCATTAAGCCGAACGGTGAAAAACGCCTTGTTGCAGGCACTCAGAAAAAGGGCAGTTTTATCCCCGTGTCTGAGATAACCGGCACACCGGACACGTTCATCATTACCGAGGGTTACGCAACGGCTTTAACGGTCAGTCAATTGCATGAGGGTGTGGTACTGGCGGCACTGGATGAAGGTAACTTCCCTAACGTGGCCGAACAGGTTAGGGAACTGTGGCCAGACGCGAAGATCATTCTTGCCGCCGATAACGATTGGCACGAACCGGGAGAGCTGGACAAAAACGGCAAACCCAAGAAGAACGTCGGCAAGATAGCGGCAGAGAAGACCGCCAAAGCGATTAATGGTTGGGTAACGCTACCGCCGACAGAGTATAAGGCCGATTGGGACGACTATCGCCAGCGTCACGGCATTGAGGCAGCAAAGCAGGCATTCAGTCACGGGCTATATCAGGTGGGGGAGAAAAAGGCAGTGAACGCAGAAGCAGCGCAGATCCACGAAGCAAAGCCCAAAAAGGCCAATAACAATCTGGCACAAATGGCCGCCAGTCAACGCGGGGCATTATTGGTTGAAAGTTACGGCAAAGTAGTTGTTAATCCTGATAGCGAAATGGTTTATCACTATAACGGCACAACATGGGAAACCGTATCGGATAACGAGCTGCGTCGCGCAATGGTGGCAATCTTTGACCAGCACGACACCCCGTACAGTCCAAACGGGATCAATAACGCTATTTATGCCATGAAATTACAAGTACCAATCATCGGCGAACAACGGCAGGATTTAATTGGGTTCAGTAATGGTGTGTATGAGCTATCGACACAGAAATTTATTCCCCATCAGCCTGAACATTGGCTCATGAACCATAATGGCATTAAGTTTACCCAGCCCGCTATTGGTGAAAACCTGCCGGATCATGCCCCTGACTTTTACCGTTGGTTATCCCATGCAGCAGGTCAGAATGAAAACAAGATGAATCGCATCAAAGCAGCCTTGTTTATGATTCTGGCAAACCGTTATGACTGGCAGCTCTTTATTGAAGTGACAGGCGAAGGCGGCAGCGGTAAAAGCATCTTTACGTATATTGCGACCTTATTAGCGGGAGAACACAATACGGCCAGTGGCAATATGAGAGCGCTGGATGAAGCAAGAGGACGCTATCAGTTTGTCGGGAAAAGTCTGATTACGCTGCCCGATCAGGTTAAATATGTCGGTGAAGGGGCAGGCATTAAGGCCATTACCGGCGGCGACCTGATTGAAATTGACGGAAAATACGAGAAGCAATTTTCAACGGTTATTAAAGCCGTGGTATTAGCCACCAATAACGAACCCATGAGCTTTACAGAGCGCAATGGCGGCATTGCCAGAAGACGAGTAATATTCCCGTTTAATATTCCGGTCAAAGAATCCGAGAAAGATCCACAATTGCCGGAGAAAATCAGTCGGGAACTGCCGGTGATTATTCGTCATTTATTAAACGAATTTGCCGACCAGAATAAGGCTAAAAAACTGCTACAGGCGCAACGCGACTCGAACGAAGCGTTAACAGTGAAAAGCAATTCTGATCCGTTGTATCGCTTTTGCGGTTATCTGGTGTCTGTCAATGATACAACTGGAATGAAGATGGGTAATAAGAATATCAGCCCACGCGCACCGAGACTGTATTTATATCATGCTTATCTTTCTTTTATGGAGGCGCACGGTTTTGAACGTCCGCTAACACTGACTAAGTTTGGTGAATCCATCCCCAAGATTATGCTGGAATACCGGAAAGAGTATCGGAAAGTGCGAACCAAGAAAGGTTACTCTTATAACGTTGAATTATCGGAAGAGGCTGAAGAATGGCTACCTTCTGTGCCTGAGTGTCGAGATTTTAAATCACCTGTATAAAACTTTTGGCTTTAGGTCTGCATTCTATACACCACTTCAAATATCTAGTTGTATTTAAAAGAAAATAATAGATGTATAGTTATTTTTAGCTATACATCAACTCTACATTCTCTTCATTAATCTAGAAAATGGGTGAACAGATGATACAGTCAGTGAATATCATATTAATTGCATCAAACCCAGATGTAGCAAGGCTTTCAGGGGATTGTGCAGAGGGTGCATAACTGAGAGGGTGAAAAAGATTTTCAGGGGGGTATATTCTGGCAGGAAAATAAAAGCCGGATGAATCTAAGAAGATAAATTTAGTGCATCAATTTGTTTTTTTATTAGGGTACTATCTGAAATTTAAATTAGGTAATTATCTGATTTTATTTAAGCAGAGAGATTAATCACAATTTTGCTGGTGATCTTTTATTCATGCTGGAATAGATAAGTATTGCTGTTATATCCTGTTTAATTGATGCTGTAATGAGCATCCATTGAAAATCAGATGACAGGAGACAGGAATGTCATATCTCATTTACTTGTCGTTAAAGGGCAAGAAACAAGGCTTAATCTCGGCGGGCTGTTCAACCCCCAAATCTATCGGTAACCGCTATCAGGCCGGGCGGGAAGATGAAATACAGGTATTGCACCTCAGCCATATGATGACACGCGATCAGAACGTCAATCATCTCCCGGTCAGCTTTATCAAACCCATTGATAAATCTTCCCCGTTGTTGGGGTTAGCAATAGACAAGAACGAGCTGCTGGATGCCCTTTTTAAGTGTTACCGCGTAAACCTTGCCGGACAGTTGGAATTTTTTTATGAGATCAAACTGACAGGCGCAACCATTGTTGATTTTTCCTGTCACTATCCGCATTCGATAGATGACAATGACCAGATCCCGTATGAAACGGTACAGCTTGATTATAAGTCGATATCATTCACGCATCGCGCGGCAGGGACAACAGGCTATGCGATATCGCAGTTGCAGGGGCGTGAAGAAGAAAGGCCGCTTTTGTCTGGATTTTCGTCATTAATTAAGCCACTTGAAACGACAATAGAGGCTTTGTTCAGCCATAAGTTCACACTGAAACATCAAGGAAATGTTTGCCAAGATATCGCATATGGAGTGGAAACGGACAAGGGACTGATTGAGGGAATATGTCAAACATCTGGAATAACAAAACAGTTTGATGCCAAAAAAGAAGAAAACCTTGAAGTTAAATATTTATTTCAAACAAAAATAGGGATTTAATTATGTCGATTTTTAAAACTAAAACCGTTAAAGGCGGCAAAAATACAGAAATTGAAATGGATATTTTTTATTTAAACCAAATCCCGGATGCAATGGAAAAAATGGGATGGGAAATGGCACCAAAATTAATGCGTCATTGGTTTAATACTAAACCTGCTTATGCCTTTACTAAGGAAATAAAAAGCAAGTATGTTACAGATGATGCAATAGATATACCGGATGAAAGATTTAATGATTCCATTATAAAAATGGAATGGGCGATTAAATATAAACAACCTAAAGAGATTATGTCTGTACTCATTAATGGTTGGGCAAGTAATGCAGGCATTACCCAATTAAAAAAACAATTAAAGAAAAGTGAAAAGAAAGTATTAGGATATGAAAAAGATATACGAGAAATAGACACATTTTCAGCAGTCAACGTTAGGCAATTTGGTTCTAAACTTGATACGATTGACGATTGGTATGGTGCTATGGGTAATTCTAATATGAAGGTGGCTGTTAAGGGTTATGTGGATAAATCAAACAACAAAGATGTTTTTGTCACCGAACAGATTGGAATGTATTTAAAAGATACCTATGATTTTGTTGGTGCAACAGAACCTTTAGGGATTTGGAGTAAAAAAGGTATATTAGACAAAATTAGCTCTGTTGATTATGCCGCTCTTTATGCTACTGGAAGCTGGATGGCCTTATGGATTAAATACAATGGATATGTTCCTGTAGTTAATGATAGTTTTAGACAATGGCAAAAAAAGCATAATGAAGGTGGTGATTTTATGGTTTTCTCTGATATTTTATGGATGGAGCCATTACCACAACATAGAATTATTTACCTATGAAAACAAAATGTGAATATTTTTTTAAAAAACCATTATTGGTTTTATTGTTCATTACTATTTTTATAGTATGGATGCTATTTCCATCAACTTTATTTTTCGGTAATTGGAATAAGGAGTTTGAAGTAAAGGATAAACATGGTCAATATACCGCAATGGTATATAAAAAATTACCCATATCGCCATACGCGATGTTTAAATACTTTATTATGGATGATGACTATTTTATTGTTTTATATGATAATAAAAATAGACGTATCTGGAAGAGTTCTCCTTTTACATCAATATCATATGGAGCATTTTCTGCTTCATTTGGCTTTCCATCCTCTGATGACGATTCTTTTATATATCCAACAAATGATGGATATGAAGTCATCTATATAAATAAATTATAGTGAAAACTTTTGTAAATATTCCGTCCTCATGTTTTCGCAAGTTTATCCTCTGAATGTCAGGGGCTTTTTTATCATTTTTCATGATGTTAAATAGTGTCTTAAGCAGAATAACCAACCACAAAACACCATGAAAAAACTCCTTGAATTACGCCAGCAAAAGGCAACCCTCACCGAACAAATGCGCACCCTGCTCACCAAGGCCGAAACTGAAAAACGCTCATTGACCGAAGAGGAAGCCAAACAGTTTGACGAACTGCGCAGCCAGTCCGACGCACTGAATACAGAAATCGCCCGCTACGAAGCCTTGTCAGATGAAGAACGCCATCAGGCGAAGACTCAGCCGACCAGTGAAAAACTCAGCAACGACGAACTGCGCCACTATATTGTGACCGGAGAAACCCGCACCTTGTCTACGGGCGTGCCGTCCGAGGGTGGCTATACCGTTATTCCTGAGCTAAACAAACAAATCATGCAGCAACTGGCGGATGAATCGGTCATGCGCCGGATCTGTACCCTCAAGACCATACGCAGCAACGAATACAAACAGTTGGTTTCTGTCGGTGGCGCAGCGGTAGCCCACGGGGAAGAGGGCAAGGCACGCGGTGAAACGTCCACGCCGAAGATGGAAGAAGTCAGCATTAAGCTGTTCCCGATTTACGCTTACCCCAAGACAACACAAGAAATTATCGATTTTAGCGACGTCGATATCTTGGGCTGGCTGACCTCAGAAATTGCCGACACCTTCGTTGATACCGAAGAAACGGATCTTGTCAGCGGTGACGGCAGCAAAAAGGCGAAAGGCTTCCTGTCTTATCCCCGTGATACCCAAGCCGACAAAACGCGCGTTTTCGGCACCCTGCAAAAGCTGGAGGTCGCCACCCTTGAAGCTGACAGCCTGATTGACCTTAAGTTTTTGCTCAGGAACAAATACCGCAAGAATGCCGTCTGGGTGATGAACTCCAACACTGCCGCTAAAGTACAGAAACTGAAAAACGGCAACGGGGATTATATCTGGCGGGAACGTTTGCAAGCCGGTGATCCCGATATGCTGCTGGGCTTGCCTGTTCACTATCTCGAATTTATGCCGGATAACGTTATCGGTCTGGGTGACTTCAAGCGCGGTTACTTCATCGTTGACCACGAAACAGGCACCCGCACCCGTCCCGACAATATCACCGAGCCGGGATTTTATAAGGTACACACTGATAAGTATCTGGGCGGGGGCTTAGTGGACTCCAACGCAATCAAGGTGCTGGAACTGAAAGCCGGTAAATAAGCGAGAGGGGCACAGCGCCCCTTTTCAGTCCTGGAGTCCATAGATGAATAACGATTTTGAAATCCGCACCGCCTCCTTGTCAGCGGCAGATAAAAAGCTGGTCGGCTACGCGATCCGGTGGAACAGCCGCTCACATCTCTTGTGGGATGAGTTTGTGGAACAGTTTGCCCCGAATGCGTTTAGTGCCAGCTTAACTTCTGGCGCAGATGTCAGGGCACTTTATGAACATGATCACATGAACCTGTTAGGCCGCACCGCGTCCGGCACCTTACAGCTTAGTGAAGATGCTACCGGGTTACGCTTCGAGTTAACCCCGCCTGATACCCAATTAGGCCGCGATGTACTAACGCTGGTCGAACGTGGTGATATTTTAGGCATGTCCTTTGGATTCAGGGCATTGAAGGATCAATGGGATATTGGTCAGGAACCGTATGTCAGAACCGTCTTGGAGGCTGAATTACGGGAAATCACTATCACCAGCCTGCCCGCCTACCCTGAGAGTGGCGTAGAGATTGCCAAGCGCTCGCTGAATACTATTAAAACCAGCGATACTGACTTGCGTCATTACTGGCTGCAACTGTCTGAGGTGTAACCATGTGGCCGTTTAAGCGAAAAGCGCCTGAAACCCGCAGTATGACGATGGAGGAGTTTCTTTCTCTGGCGGGCGTATCTAACACTAAATCGGGGGAGCATGTTTCACCCTCCACGGCAGAGGGCTTACCCGCCGTGATGAATGCCGTCACGGTCATTGGTGAAGCCGTTGCCTCCATGCCCTGTTACCTCTATCGGGTTGCGCACCAGAACAGTAAAGAGTCCCGCGAATGGTTGAGCGATCACCCGGTGGATTACTTGCTTAATGAGTACCCGAATGACTGCCAGACCCCGTACCAGTTCAAGCGAACCCTGATGCGTCATTGCCTGTTAAATGGTAATGCGTATGCGGTGATAATCTGGGGGCGGGATGGTCAGCCACAATCATTGCACCCTTACCCCCCGTCAGCGGTTGTACCACAACGATTATCCGATCACCGGTTCGCCTATACCATCACCGAACCTTATAGCGGCAAGGTAAAAACCTATTTACAGGAGGAAGTCCTGCACCTGCGCTATGCCACTGAAGACGGCTTTCTTGGCCGCTCACCCGTCACTGTCTGCCGCGAAACCTTGGGTTTGGGGCTGGCACAACAACGCCACGGAACCAGCATTATGAAAGAAGGTATGATGGCGGCGGGGGTAATTAAATCCGCCGACTGGCTGGATGGGACGAAAGGCGCTAAGGCACTGGAAGCCCTCAAACGTTACAAGGGTGCCCGTAATGCAGGGAAAACGCCTATTCTTGAGGGCGGGATGGAGTACCAGCAATTGGGGATGAGTAACCAAGACGCGGAGTGGCTGGCCTCCCGCCGCTTCACCATTGACGATATCGCCCGGATGTTCAACGTCAGCCCGATCTTTCTGCAAGAGTACTCGAACAGCACCTACAGCAACTTTAGCGAAGCCTCACGCGCCTTTCTGACTATCACTATGCGCCCGTGGCTCGCCAACTTTGAGCAACAAATCAAATCGGCCTTACTGATGGCCTCACCGAAACGGGGGATACGTTACCAAGTCGAGTTTGATACGGCCGACTTACTGCGTGCTAACCCACGGGAACGCTTCCAGAGTTATGAGACGGCGATTAAGTCGGGGGTGATGTCACCGAATGAAGCCCGTGAACGTGAAGGCTTATCGCCGCGTGAAGGGGGGGATGAATTTAGCCAGGCATGGAAGCAAACCGTCGAAATCAAGCAACCACCGGAGGACAAGGCATGAGGGCAGGCAGATTGCAGCATCGGGTAACGATACAGAAAAACGAATCAAGCCGTTCGCCTATGGGGTCGGTGATTAACAAATGGGTGGATGTTGCCGAAGTTTGGGCGGAGGTGAGAACGATCAGCGGGCGGGAACTCGTCGCATCGAGCGCGGTATTTTCAGAAGTGACTATTCGTATCTGGTTGCGCTACCGTGCGGATATCACCACAGGCCATCGCATTGTTTATCAAGGCAAACCCCTTGTGATTGCCGTCGTTATCCCCGATACCAAACACACCCGCCTAGAACTGCTTTGCAAAGGAGGCGTGCGCAATGGATAAAATCGATATCCCCTTAAGTGAAATCAAGCAACATTGCCGGGTGGATGAAAGCGACACCCGCGACGATGCGTTATTGGTGGGCTATGCCAATGCCGCACTGGAAGTGTGCCAGCAACATATCGGCAAGCGCTTTGATAATGGCTTGACTTTCACGCCTGCCATCAAGGTGGGCTGCCTGCTTTATATTGGCTTGTTGTATGAAAACCGGGAGATGGCAACCGATCTTGAGCTTAAAGAAGTGCCGTTTACCATCAAGTCCCTGTGGTCTGTCTATCGTGATATCGGAGTCTACTAATGCCTTGGCAACCTTTGAAACGCTGTACTTATCCCGGCTGCAAACAACGGGTAAAATCGGGTCGTTGCGATGAACACAAACGGGAAGCCCGGCGTGTACAGGATAAGCAGCGAGGCACCCGAACCCAACGCGGTTATAGCAATCAATGGGGTAAATATCGCTTGATGTACCTTAAGGCTAATCCCTTATGTGTGATTTGCCTGAAAGCCAACACCTACACCCCGGCAACCATTGTTGACCACATTATCCCGATAGACGGTGACAGTGATGTACTGTTCTGGCCTGACTTCAATCATCAATCAGTATGTCATCGTTGCCATAACAGCAAGACGTTTACCCAAGACCCGATAACCAAGCAGAAGCGCAAGCATGGTGCTTATCGTGAGCAGGAAGCAGAAGCAACAAGGCGCAATGACTGGATGTACCAGCATGAATAAAACAGAGACCGAACAACTCGTTAAAGAGCTATTGAAGCACAGTGAACCCTATCGACCAGAGAAGCAGATTGCGCCTGAGAAGCCCACAGTGAAGCGTACAATACAGCGTGATAGGAGCTAAGGGAATGCTTTCGAAATCGTTAGAGAAGCACTCAGAGGGGGTAGGGGAGTCAAACATGACAAATGCCCTGCCTCATGGCACCGCCGCCCCCTCAAATTTTTACGCACGGCACTTTTTTCAATAGCAGTAACTTCATAGGAATCAAACTATTATGGCAAGGGCACCCAAACCCCCGGTTTACTTAAACGACATCGCCGCCGAGCAATGGAAATCGAAAGCGAAACTGTTAAATGAGCGTGACGACCTCAGCCCGGCAGACTGGAACAATTTAGAACTGTATTGCGTTAACTATGCGATCTACCGTAAAGCCGTGGCCGACATTGAATTACGCGGGTTCGCGGTGGAAGGTTCACGCGGCGCGGCGACCAGTAACCCGTCACTGAAAGCCAAGGCGGACGCGGAAAAAATCATGATAAAAATGTCGTCCTTATTGGGCTTTGATCCCGTATCCCGCCGCCGAAATCCGATAGAAAGCGATGAACCTGATGATCTAGATGTGCTGATTGCCTGAGTGAGGTCACAGTGAACGCATGGGATCAGTACGCTCTTGATGTCGAAAATGGCACAATTCCGGCCTGTAAGCGCCTGAAACAGGCCGTGAAACGCTACTATAACGACCTGAACAACCCGATTTACACGTTTGATACTGAGGTGGTAGAGCGTTTTATTGCGTTCTCCCGCCTCTGTCCCCACGTCAAAGGCCACTTGCGCGGTCAGCCCATTGTGCTTGAACCGTGGCAACAATTCGCCTTTGCTAACCTGTTCGGCTTCAAAGTAAAAGCGACGGGGCGTAGAAAATACCGCAGTGCTTATATTCAGGTGCCGCGCAAAAATGCGAAGTCCACCGTGGCCGCAATACTGGCGAACTGGTTTCTGGTGATGGAACCGGGACAGCAGGATATTTACACCGCCGCTGTCAGCCGGGATCAGGCGCGTATTGTGTTTGATGATGCCCGCCAGATGAGCCTGTTATCTAAGCCCCTGAAAAAGCGGGTAGCCATCCAGCAACATAAAGTGACTTACACGAAGAGCAACAGCCTGTTAAAGCCACTGGCCGCCAAAGCCTCGACCATTGAGGGCACCAATCCCAGCCTCGCTATTGTTGATGAATACCACTTGCACCCCGATAACGCCGTGTATTCTGCCCTTGAATTGGGGATGGGCGCACGCCCCGAAGGACTCCTGTTTGCCATTACTACGGCGGGCAGTAATGTTATTTCGGCCTGTAAGCAGCACTATGATTATTGCTGTCAGATACTGGGCGGCGAAGAACAAAATGAATCCCTGTTTGCCCTGATCTACGAGCTGGACGACGAAAACGAGATTGATGACAAGGCACTTTGGATTAAGGCTAATCCCAATCTGAATATCTCAGTGGATAGCGCCGCCCTGCATGACACCATCCAGAAAGCGCGAGGCATTCCTTCCCAATGGACGGAAATGCTAACCAAACGCTTTAATATCTGGTGTCAGAGTGAAACGCCGTGGATGGGCGAAGGGGCTTGGCAAGCCTGCCAAATTAATTATGATGAAAACGACCTCAAGGGGCTGGAGTGCTACGCCGGACTGGATTTGTCTTCAACGGGGGATATCACCAGTGTTTGCTACACCTTCCCCGTGGAGAATGAACTGTTACTCCTGACCCGCCATTATTTACCAGAAGCGCAGTTACAGAACCCGGCCAACAAGAACCGGGCTATTTATCGCCAATGGGTGCAAGCAGGCTGGATACGCACCACAACAGGCGACTGCATTGATTATGACCGTATCCGTGATGACATTCTCAAGGACAGCCAACAGTTTGATATCAAGCTGGTCGGTTTCGATACATGGAACGCCACGCACCTAAGAACTCAACTTCAGGGCGCCGGACTGGATGTTGAGCCATTCCCGCAAACCTATCTGCGCTTTAGTCCGGTGGCTAAATCGGCTGAGGTATTCGTGAATCGCAAGGTCATTCGTCACAACGACGATCCGGTTCTCGCATGGGCGATGTCCAATGTGGTGATGGAAACCGATGCGAACGCCAATATCAAACCTAACAAGAGAAAATCAGCGAATAAAATCGACCCTGCTATTGCGTTCCTGATGAGTTTTGGCACATGGCAGAGCGAGCATGAAGAGTTTGCGTTTAGCTTAAGTGAGGGGCAGCAACAACGATTAAATAACTTTGATGGGGTTTAGTTAACACATTGATTTATTTATTTTTATATTTATCGTAAATAGTTGTCATAAAAACTGGTTTACTATAACCTTAAAATGAATATTTTAAAAACAAACACTTATCATGACACTACACTTTTAATTATATGGAAAAATAGAATGATTGTTGCAATTGTAAAAGCAAAGATTTTATCTGGTAAAGAAGACGAATTACGTAACATAGCAAATATACTGCAATTTGATTATGCCCCTTTAGAAAAGGGTTGCCATCGCTATGAATCATTTATTGATGGTGATAATTTTATTACTATAGAAATATGGGAAAATCAGCGTCTTTTAGATATTCATTTAGAACAAGAACATGTCAATAAATATGTGCCTAAAATGAGGGTATGTGTTGTTGATGGTGTATTCGATGTAACATTTATAACTAATGGAACCGTAACACAAACTAAAATTTAAATGTTGTCTATAAAAATCATGGTGATATAAAGAGCTATCATCATTCATCACTTATTAAAAATTAGTCGCTTTCCTGTCCATATAAGCCGGAGTGTTGCTTTTTTTACATTGATAGCTTCCGATGAAATCCACCGTGAATTCCTTTCATTAGGTCAGAACGTATAATGTACTGACCTATATCATATTGCGTTCCTGATGAGCTTTGGTACGTGGCAGAGTGAGCATGAAGAGTTTTCATTTAGCTTAAGTGAAGAACCGCAACAGCGCTAAGGCGTTTAATGAAATTTAACGCAAAAAGTTAAGCGGTTTTACTGATTCGCTTATTGAATTTGATAAACCAATTCATTAAAGTAATCCCGCCATTGGCAAAATCCAATGGTCAAGGCGTCGCGGCCTTGTGTAACTATACACTGGTAGGAAGTTTCTACCAGTGCGCCTGCTATCACCCTTTCAATGGTGGTTCAGGCAGGGAAGGCTTCGGCCTTGCCGGTCATAGTTACCCGGTCCGCGAACCCTGCCTTGAATCACCACCATCAATTTTCTCAATTAATGGAAGGGGTAGCAGAAATGAACAACGTTAGAAATGACTGGCATCAAGCTGATATTATTGCAGCATTACGTAAGCGTGGTACAACGCTTGCCGCAGTCTCCCGTGAAGCGGGACTCAGTTCTTCTACATTAGCAAATGTGTTATCACGCCCTTGGCCTAAAGGGGAATGGATCGTTGCTAATTATCTCAATATTCATCCATCTGAAATCTGGCCTAGCCGTTATTTTGATATGAACGGTAATCTTATAGAGCGCAAAGTTCGCGATAAATCAGCAAAATAATTATTCTAATACCGGAAAACATCAGGGAAATAGTCACCTCGTCTAATTACTCGCTGTGTTATTGGCTTTGATGAGGTGGCACAATGGGTTAGCCGTCACTACAAACATTCAATAAAACTCCCGCCGAAATTCGTAGCAACCTGTCTCGTAAAGTCAGAACGCTCAACGTACTGACCTCGTTTTGTTGATCACAAATTCACTCTTACTTCTTTCTTTTCTTCCACATTGTTCTTATCTTATGTTTTGTTTATAGGTTTGTTCAGCGTTCAATGTATAAACAATTGTATAAACAAACAAAAGTTAATCTCGTTATAAACAATAATTATTTAAACAATATCAAATGGTTATACTTTAATTATGAATATACCTAATATAGAGAAAGTGAAGAATTTTTTCCTCTCATTGCACGATCACCTCTGTACGCAACTGGAACAACTTGATGGCCGGGCCACGTTTATGGAAGAGTGCTGGCAGCGGGAAGAAGGTGGCGGCGGGCGAAGCCGTATACTGACAGAAGGTCAAGTTTTTGAAAAAGCCGGGGTGAACTTCTCGCACATCACCGGGGCTGCAATGCCGGCTTCCGCCACCGCCCATCGTCCAGAACTGGCGGGACGCAGTTATCAGGCAATGGGCGTTTCCCTTGTCATTCATCCACTGAATCCTTATGTCCCGACCAGCCACGCCAATGTGCGTTTCTTTATTGCCGAAAAAGAGGGAGAACCCCCTGTGTGGTGGTTTGGTGGTGGTTTTGATCTCACGCCTTATTATGGTTTTACAGAAGATGCAATTCATTGGCACACCGTTGCCAAGAATTTATGCCAGCCGTTTGGTGATGATATCTATCCAAAATATAAAAAATGGTGTGATGATTATTTTTTTATCAAGCATCGTGATGAGCCTCGTGGTATTGGCGGTTTATTTTTTGATGATTTGAATACACCGGATTTTGACACCTGTTTTAATTTCACGCAGGCGGTCGGAAATGGATTCTTATTGGCCTATTCACCGATTGTCGAACGAAGGAAGGGGATAACCTGGGGTGATCGAGAAAGAGCATTTCAGCTATATCGCCGAAGCCGCTATGTTGAATTCAATCTTGTTTGGGATCGGGGAACGCTCTTTGGTTTGCAAAGTGGAGGAAGAACAGAATCGATCTTAATGTCCATGCCCCCATTAGTGCGTTGGGAATATGGTTATTCCCCAGAGCCTAGCTCGCCTGAATCTGAGTTATCTACTTCATTTCTAATAAAAAAAGATTGGGTATGATAACTGAAAACAGGAATATAAGATCCACTCTTTTATTCCTGTTTTACGTCTTATTTTAATGAATTTATTATTTTTCATGATTAATACCCTGCCATAACAAATCAATACTTACCCTAATGACTCCTCTATGAATTACAGATAATATTAAATCAGGATTTGAAAAAAAATGAATACACCATCCAAATACAATAAAAGGGTATTATTATGTTTAACTATCAAGGTAAATTAAATAAATCAGGTATCATTCCTCCCTATCTATTAGAATACGTTATTAAAATTTGTGATCAGAATGATAAAGCGTATATATTAAAAACATTAAATCATGTTTATAACTTAATGAATAGCCCTGCTGCAATTGATACACTGGAAAATGCATATCAACCCGGTCATGATCATGAACTAAATCGGACTATTTATAGTGCTGAATATCATGATCAATATCCCGGTGGGAAACTCATTTTATCTGAAGGCATGGCCGAAAAAGACGATATATCAGCGAATGAGGCTTATCTTTATCTTGGTCAAGTCTATACGTTTTATAAGGAAATTTTTGGTCGTGATTCAATTGATAACAACGGTCTTAAGTTAGTTGCAACGGTGCATTATCAGAAAAATTATATGAATGCGTTTTGGGATAATAATCAAATTATTTTTGGTGATGGTTATCCACCCTATTTTAATCGTCTTACTTCATGCGTTGATATTACTGCCCATGAACTGACTCACGGCGTGACCGAGTATGAAGCAAACCTTGATTATGCTTATCAATCCGGTGCACTAAATGAATCTATCTCTGATGTATTTGGTATTATGGTGAAACAGTATGCTCATCACCAAAAAGCCAACGAATCGGATTGGTTGATAGGCAAAGGCATCTTTGGCCCGGCACTTAACCCTGATAATGACCCGAATATTGCCTTACGTTCACTGAAAAACCCCGGAACAGCAAACACCCGAGATAATCAGGTTGGTCATATGGATCAATATCAAGATTTATCTGTCAGAGATGATAATGGCGGGGTTCATAAATATTCCGGTATTCCCAATAAGGCATTCTATTTATTAGCAACCGCGTTGGGGGGGTATTCATGGGAGCAGGCCGGCAGGATCTGGTACCGTACATTATTGGACAAACGTTTATCCCAGAAAGCCAATTTTAATGATTTCGCACGGTTAACAGTTGAAAATGCACATATCTTATTTGGTCAAAAAGTGTCAGATATTGTCACTCATTCATGGAATCAAGTTGGCACCCTGTGCTAAAGACAGATATTTCTCCCTGAAAATGAAAGACCAGGGAGGGTCTTAATATCTTTCATTTCCGTTATTGATCTTTGCCATCTGAACCGAATTACTCTTTTCTCCCGATCCCGAATAGTCAATAAATCGTCATTTTATATTGCTAAAATGAACGGTTCTTTCCCCTGATGTCGCATCCTAAAAATTTACATTTTGGGTCGTGACTAACCAGGTTAATTCCGTTACCATCTTCGTTGGATTAAATATTGACCAACACAACAACAGACCAAACAGGGCATTATGATGAATAATAATAATGTAAACAAACAGAATATAATCCCACCTTATTTACTGAAATGTATTGCACAAGACTGTGATGTTAATGACAAAGCCTGTGTTTTAAATACGTTAGATCACGTCAATAAGCTAATGAATAAATCAATCGAGGAAAAAATCTTAGTCGCTGAAAACACGAAAAAAGACTGGACGAAGAAATAGGATTACTTACCGATTTATCGACTTTTTCAAGATAGCCAAGAAGAAAAACCGCCAAATTAATACAATAAAAAACAGAATAAATCAGTCGATATGATTGACAATGTTAAACTGATTAAGGTGACATTTGAACGTCTTTTTATATATTCCTTTTGATAATAACTATTTTTCAGAAAAACATAACAACTCACTCAATAATAAGGGGCTGAAAACAGCCCTTTATTTGTATCAAGGTTTTCAAATAATTAACGTTTTTTCAGATGTTCCATTAAACGCTTACGTTTACGAAGCTGAGTGGTCGTTAATGTATTTTTCTTGTTTGCATAAGGGTTAGCCCCTTCTTTGAATTGGATGCGAATCGGTGTACCCATCACTTTCAACGAGCGGCGGAAATAATTCATCAAATAACGCTTATAGGAATCGGGTAAATCTGTCACCTGATTACCATGAATCACCACTATCGGCGGGTTATATCCCCCCGCATGTGCATATTTCATTTTCACGCGGCGACCACGGATCATCGGGGGTTGATGATCATCTTCCGCCATATGCATGATACGGGTCAATAGCGAAGTGTTAACGCGACGAGTTGCGCTTTCGTAAGCCTCCAGAATTGACTCGAATAAATTACCAACACCGCTGCCATGAAGTGCAGAAATAAAATGAACACGGGCGAAATCAACAAAGCCCAGTCGCAAATCAAGCATGTCTTTGACGCGATCTTTGTCCTCCTGGTTCATGCCATCCCATTTGTTGACGGCGATAACCAGAGAACGACCACTGTTGAGAATAAAACCAAGCAGCGAGAGATCTTGATCGGAAATGCCTTCACGAGCATCCACGACCAACAGTACAACATTGGCATCTTCGATCGCCTGAAGCGTTTTAATCACCGAGAACTTTTCAACCGTCTCGGTGACTTTTCCACGCTTACGCACGCCCGCGGTATCAATCAAAATATACTCACGACCATCACGCTCCATCGGAATATAAATGCTGTCACGGGTTGTCCCTGGCATATCAAAAACAACAACACGTTCTTCACCTAGAATACGGTTGGTTAATGTGGATTTACCCACATTAGGGCGGCCAACAATCGCAAGTTTCAGCGGCAAGGTGGTCGGATCGAACACCTCTTCCTCTTCTTCTTGCTCAGCCAGATCCGCCAGCTCAGCTTGCTCAATTTCCGCCCAATACGCGGCATTAGCTTCTTCTTCGGTTAATTCGACCTCGACCGTCTCTTCTTTATCAGAAAACGGCAGCAAAGCACGTTCAATCAGTTGGGTCACACCACGACCGTGGGAAGCGGCAATCGAATAAATATCCCCCAGCCCCAACGAATAAAATTCAGCTATCGAGGTGTCAATATCAATACCATCTGTTTTATTCGCCACCAGAAACGTGGATTTTTCACGGCTACGTAGATGCTTGGCAATCGCATGGTCAGCCGGCATTAGCCCTGCTCTGGCGTCAACCATAAAGAGCACAATATCAGCCTGTTCTATTGCCATCAGAGATTGCGTAGCCATATGGGTTTCTACGCCTTCTTCCGTACCATCGATACCACCCGTATCAATGATGATGAACTCCTGCCCTTCAACCTCTGCCCGTCCATACTTACGATCACGGGTTAAGCCAGGGAAATCCGCTACCAGCGCATCTCTGGTTCGGGTTAATCGGTTAAATAAGGTGGATTTTCCAACATTGGGACGCCCAACCAGCGCAACGACAGGTATCATTTTTGATGCCTCATGACTCTATTTTAATCAATATCCTGCTGACCGTGTTCTTCTAATACAGTCCACATCCACAAGATACAAAGATACTAAAAAGACGAAACGGCTCCTGTTACTGCTCAGGAGCCGTATAATTACGTGTTCTGACATGATGTGCTATGACCGCTAGCACACATGTGTTAACACACATTCTGGAATCAGCGAGTATACAGGTAAACGGTGCCGTTTTTCGCTTGTACCATCAATTTATCGCCAGCAACAACCGGACGACTCAACAGGCCAGAGCGATCAACCTTATTCTGCGCCACAAATTTACCATCATCCATATTCAACCAATGCAGGTAACCTTCGCTATCACCAACCACCAGATAGCCATTATACATTTCTGGTGCGGTCAGGTTTCGGTGCAAGAGATCCTTTTGCGCCCATAATGTCACGCCATCATTTTTGCGCAAGGACAAGATACGGTCATCCTGATCAACAATGAAAATATGGTTGTCAGTGACAACCATATCGTTCACCGATCCCAGTTCACGTTTCCAGATAATCTGACCCGAACGCATATCCATTGCCACTAAGTTACCGTTATAAGCAATGGCATAAATAACATTGTCAGAAATGACCGGGGTCATATCAACGTCATTCAGGCGATCTATTTCGGTGACGCCCGTGACCTGAGAAATACGCTGTTGCCAGATTAACTGCCCCTGCGACAGTAAAACAGTACTGACCCGACCATTATCACCACCAATCACTGCTGCGCCATAAGCCACGGCCGGCGCAGATTCACCACGAACGGATAATGCAGGTGTATCCATGTTAACTGACCAGGCAATTTTACCCTCAGTTTCGCTCAGGGCTTGCAACATACCGTTACCCGTATGAATCAAGACCAGGCCATCACTCACGACAGGACGGGACAATGCTTCGCCCGCAACCGTGGTCTCCCATTCAATTTTGCCCGTCGTTGTATCTAATGCGATAACTTTTGCTTTTTCGGTGCCCACATACAGACGATCACCGGACACTGTCAAACCACCAGAAAGCAGGGCGGGCAAACGCGAGGACAGCAAACTGGCTTTTTCTGACAGATCGGTTGCCCATAACTCTTTGCCGCTGTCGATATCCAGGGCTTTAATCACACCGTTACGATCAGCAACGTAAACGGTTGAACCCTGCCAAGCAGGTGATAAGTGAGAGTAGTACTGCCCTGTACCACTACCAACAGATTTATCCCAAACGGTACGAGGGGTGAATTGATTTTCAACCTTCGGCAACGGTGATAGGGTTACGGTATCCTGTTCGCTTGAGCAACCCGCCAACAGGACAGAAGCAACCAACCCAACCAAGAGTGTTTTTCGCAGTTGCATGATGAAGTTAACTCCCTTAGTTGGACAAATTATTAAGTTTGATTTTCATAATCTCTTTTATTGCCTGGGGGCCATCAGCACCAAGCCCCATAGAATAGGCTGCCCGTGCAGCGGCGGTATTGCCTTGTTTGGCCAGAATATCCCCACGGATATCTTCAACCATCATCTGCCAGCCTTTGCCTTTGACCGGTTCCAGCGTTTTCAATGCCGCATCCATTTTATCTTCGGCTAACTGAACTCTTGCCAGGCGGAGACGGGTCAATGCCTGCATATTGTCATCTTCGGCTTTACCGGACGCTGACAGCAGATTTTTCTCTGCCTGAGCCAGATTATTCTGGGTAGTAGCCTGTTTTGCCAGTGCCAGTTCGGCCATAACACCGTAAACATTATTCGTTTCATGCGCGAACTTTTCGACGGCAACAACGCTTTCTTTCGACCCCGGCACCAATGATTTGTTCAATTTTTCAAATGCCGCCGCGGTTTCATGTAAGCGATTGGTTTGATGAGTCTGCCAGTAACGCCACCCAATCAAAGCACCAACGCCCAACACTAAACCAACAGCAAGGTATTTGCCGTTGGTAGAGAAAAAACGCTTTATTACATCAATTTGTTCATTTTCAGTGGTATAGACTTGCACCAGAGTCTCTCCTTAGCCTAACAGCTCGCTCAAACGCGCTGCGACCGCTTGTTGTGGCAATGTTTCTTGTTGACCATTACGTAAATCTTTGACGGCGATATTGCCGGCTTGAATTTCATCTTCCCCCAGGATCAGGGCAATTTTAGCGCCGTGTTTACCCGCCCGCGTTAACTGTTTCTTAAAGTTACCGCCACCATGGTTAGTCATCAGACGTAATGCCGGCAATTGATCACGAATTTTTTCTGCCAATATCAGCGCAGCTTGCTGGCTGCCTTCACCAAAGGAAGAGAGGTAAACATCAGCAGAAGTCAGATCAGCAACAAAATCAGGATTGATTTCCTGCACCAACAGCACCATACGTTCCATCCCCATGGCAAAACCCACTGCCGGAGTTGACTTACCCCCTAGTTGCTCAACCAGGCCATCGTAACGCCCTCCAGCACAAACCGTTCCCTGCGCACCCAATGCCGATGTGACCCATTCAAAAACAGTACGATTGTAGTAATCAAGACCACGAACCAGACGCGGATTAATGCGGTATGTGAGACCGGCACTGTCAAGTATCCGGCATAGTCCATCAAAGTGCGCTTTTGACTCGCTATCAAGATAGTCAGACAACACCGGTGCATCATTAAGAAGTTGCTGAATTTCAGGGTTTTTCGAATCCAGTACCCGCAGTGGGTTGGTATACATGCGGCGCAGACAATCTTCATCCAGTACTGCTTTGTGCTGTTCAAGGAACGCGACCAGTGCTTCACGATAATCTGCACGCGCTGCCAGTGAGCCAATGGAGTTCAGTTCAAGCGTCACGTGATCAGCAATACCCAATTCACGCCACCAGCGCGCGGTCATTAAAATCAGTTCCGCATCGATATCTGGCCCTTGTAAGCCAAACACTTCCGCCCCTAACTGATGGAATTGGCGGTAGCGCCCTTTTTGTGGACGCTCGTAACGGAACATCGGCCCGATGTACCATAAGCGTTGTTCCTGATTGTACAGCAGACCATGCTGAATGCCGGCACGAACACATCCTGCCGTATTTTCCGGGCGCAGGGTCAGGCTTTCACCATTGCGGTCATCAAAGGTATACATCTCTTTTTCGACAACATCGGTCACTTCCCCAATAGCACGTTTGAATAACGGGGTCTGCTCTACAATCGGAGTTCGAATTTCACTAAAACCATAACCTGACAGCACACGTTTCAACGTCGATTCAACTCGTTGCCAGATGGCTGTTTCAGCAGGAAGGTAGTCGTTCATGCCACGAATAGCTGGAATATTTTTTGTCACGTTTTATCTCTTATTCATATTTATATAATGCTGTCGATTATAAAAGCGAATACTTGCGAAGCTCAAGTTAGCTGAAATCCGAAATCTATTGGGTAGATAGAGAAAAGGCTAAAATAACAGGCAGCGCTGGCACAGGGTATCATGCACCAGCACTAAGCGTCTTATTACCCTTCAAGCTGATTGACACTGATTCGGTTGTTAGCATCCAGGATAGCGGCTTTCGCCCGGATTTTTGCTTCAAGCTGATCAATCAAATCCTTATTGCTGAGGCGCTCTTTCTGGCGAACACCATCTTCATAAAAGCCGCTTTTTGTTTTCGCACCGGTTACACCGAGTGTTGACACTTCTGCTTCGCCGGGGCCATTCACGACACAGCCGATAATAGACACATCCATCGGTGTAATTAAATCTTCAAGGCGCTGTTCAAGCGCATTCACCGTACCGATAACGTCAAATTCTTGACGTGAACAGGTTGGGCAGGCAATGAAATTAATACCCCGCGAACGAATGCGCAGTGCTTTCAGAATATCAAAACCGACTTTGACTTCTTCCACTGGATCAGCGGCCAACGAGATACGCAGCGTGTCACCAATACCTTCTGACAACAAAATGCCAAGACCAATTGAGGATTTCACCGCACCCGCGCGAGCCCCCCCTGCTTCTGTAATGCCAAGATGCAACGGTTGGTCAATTTTTTGTGCCAATAAACGGTATGCACCTACCGCCAGAAAGACATCAGACGCCTTGACACTGACCTTGAACTGGTCGAAATTAAGGCGGTCAAGAATATCCACATGACGCATGGCCGATTCAACCAGGGCTTCAGGGGTCGGTTCACCGTATTTTTCCTGTAGATCTTTTTCCAGCGATCCGCCGTTAACCCCAATGCGAATGGGAATGTTATTGTGGCGGGCACAATCGACAACCTGACGAATGCGCTCTTCGTTACCGATATTGCCAGGGTTAATGCGCAGACAGTCAACGCCATATTCCGCGACTTTCAATGCAATGCGGTAATCGAAATGAATATCGGCCACCAGAGGAACATTGACCTGCTGTTTGATGGACCTAAACGCTTCGGCTGCATCCATGGTTGGCACAGAAACACGAACGATATCAACACCGACACGCGCCAGCGCTCTAATTTGGTTAACTGTCGCGTCAACATCGGTTGTTCGTGTGTTAGTCATTGATTGCACCGCAATGGGTGCGCCATCCCCTACGGGTACATTACCGACATAAATACGTGTAGATTTACGTCTTTTTATCGGTGATTCATTATGCATTTCTACATTACTCCCCTACATCCCTGTATTTTGTTTATAAAAATTACAACTATGCGGTGGTGAATAATACACGCTATGATCAATAATACACACAGGCGAACATGAATTCTTATTCAAGATCCGCCTGAATTTAAGGAGCTTATTGCAATTTCAGTCTGGCCGCGCCTTTTTTCTTCATAAATGCACTCAGGTCTACCGGTTTTCCCTGGAACTGAATGTTAACTTCAGCCGGTGCGCCAATCGTCAATGCATAAAGCGAATGACCCGAAAATTTCAGGCGATCACCTTTATGCTTGATGCCAGAGAACAACGCTTTGCCTGCCGCATTCTTGATGGTTATCCAGCATTCACCGTTGAAATTCACAACCAATTCATTATGGCTCACTGCATCCGTATTATTGACGTCAACCGATGATGAACTCACAACCGCGTTACCCGCCCCGGCATTGGCACTCTTCTCTGTTTCTGATGCTGTCTTTGTGGCAGGCTGAGCCGGTGGGGTTGTTAGCGAAGGATTAAGCGGTTCTGTTTGCACCGCAGAAGAGGCCGGAGCCTGGCTGTTTACGGCGGGGCTATTGGCTTCCGCCGGTGATCCCCCCTGAGCGGCACTGCTTTGGGGAAGACTGTCTTGTTGAGCCGCAGCCACAGGTTGATTGTCTTTGACGTTATCCCCGGCAATGGCCGGGACTGGCGCTGCATCGTCTTTTTCTGAGGTTGCGGGTAGCGTATTCGTCTCAACACTGGATTGATCAGACAAGGTGACTTGCTGAGCTTTATAGTTCTGCCACCACCATAGAACGGTCATTCCCAACAATAGGAGGATAATCGCCCATGTTATCTTCATCAACCAACCATCACGCTTCTTACGTTTTTTCCCCGCAGAAAAACTTTGCATAGGCGACGTTTTGATGGTGGCTTTGGATGGCATCTGTTTGTCCAAAATGCTCAAAATATCTGACTCAGGCACTTGAACTAATTTTGCATACGCGCGGATATAGCCACGCAAAAAGGTCGGAGAGATATTTGACGGGATATTATCTTCTTCAATATCACGAACAGTGGACAGTTTAAGACACAAGCGATCTGCCACAGTTTGCTGAGACAGTTCATTTTTTTCACGAGCCTGACGCAAAATCTGACCGGTTGTCAGATTCGCTTCTTCTGGGTAAGTTTCAGTCTTCATTATTAGCTAAGGATACTGGTACTGTTCTGGGTTTAAAGAATTGACACAAATTAAATAAATCACTTAATTTGCATCGTGAAATCATTTCATTACTGCGTTGAACGCATAAAATCATTTATCACAACGATAACGGCGTGTTCTGCCTGGCATGTTTTCTGAGATCAATTGCTCCGCTTTTTCATACTGTTTTTGTTCACAAAGAAAAAGATGGTAGTGATGGATTACAGTATCACTTCCAGCCGCATCCTGCATGGCCATTCTATAATGCTGACCGGCCGTTTCCGGCTGACCTGCATATTGTTCAAGCAACGCCATGCCCAGATGAGCCTCAGAATGATGAGGCTCCGCCAGCAAGACTTTTTGTAAATGGTATTTGGCCGCCAATAAATTTCGCTCCGCCAAATAAGCCATCCCTAGCTGCAATCGTGTATCTACCGCAACAGCCTGACGCGCGCGATGGGTGGATTGCGCCACACATCCCGTCAGCAGGCCAAAACAAACTATAGACCACATTGTTGATTTCCGTATCATACCATCTCCATTTATAAAGATATGTTAAACTTCACCAGATCTTTAACCATTAATCGGCATTAGATAAAGCAATTAGACTGTTTTTACCTGAATTGGTTCACCTGCCAAGCGTTTTTTCAATGTCCGTTTTGTTCTGTCAATCACGTCACCGGCAAGCTGACCGCAGGCGGCATCAATATCATCGCCCCGTGTTTTACGCACGATGGTTGTGAAACCATATTCCATCAGCACCTTGGAAAAACGATCGATTCGGCTGTTTGAACTACGGCCATAAGGTGCACCAGGGAACGGATTCCAGGGGATCAAGTTGATTTTGCTAGGCGTATCTTTCAGACATTCGGCCAATTGATGGGCTTGTTCAACGCTATCATTAACATGATCAAGCATGACATATTCCACCGTAACACGTCCCTGATTCGCATTGGATTTTGTCAGGTAACGACGGACACCGGCCAGGAACGTTTCAATATTGTATTTACGGTTAATGGGGACGATTTCGTCTCGAATATCGTCAGTAGGCGCATGCAAGGAGATTGCCAGGGCGACATCAATCATATCCCCCAGTTTATCCAGTGCCGGAACGACCCCGGACGTTGACAACGTGACCCGACGTTTTGACAGGCCAAAGCCGAAGTCATCCATCATGATTTCCATTGCCGGCACAACGTTGTTCAGATTGAGTAAGGGCTCTCCCATTCCCATCATCACCACATTGGTGATGGGGCGACGACCACTGGATTTCAGTGATCCAATAATCTTGGCGGCACGCCAGACCTGACCAATAATTTCAGACACTCGCAGGTTGCGATTAAAGCCCTGCTGAGCGGTAGAACAAAATTTACACTCTAAAGCGCATCCCACCTGAGATGAAACGCACAGTGTCGCGCGATCATCTTCCGGGATATAAACCGTTTCAACCTGCTGATCACCAACAGTAATTGCCCATTTGATTGTGCCATCGGCAGAGCGTTGCTCTTCTGCCACTTCCGGTGCTCTGATTTCAGCCACTTGCTGCAATTTTGCCCGAAGCACTTTGTTAATATCGGTCATCTGCTCAAAATCGTCATAGCAATAGTGATAAATCCACTTCATGACCTGATCGGCACGAAACGGTTTTTCTCCCATCTCGATAAAGAATTGACGCATTTCTTTACGGTTAAGGTCGAGCAAATTGATTTTACCGTTTTTCTTTTCGGGCATGACTGATACAGCGGAGGTTGAAGGTGATACGGTTTCGTTAAGTTGGGACATTGTTACATCGCCTCGTTATTACACTTTCGGCTCTGTGCTGATTGAATATCAGCACTAAGTTTTCATGCGGTGACGGCCAGTTCAAGGAACATTATTTTTTAGCAAAATAGAATTCGCGCTATATAAAATGAACATTGAAATAAAATAATAAGCACCCCGCTGAATCAAATCAGTGGGGCGCATCATTGTACAAAGTTTGCCGTTTATATGCTACTTAGATGCTACGTCGTTTTCCCGGTTTCCCTGCTTACAAGATGCGGGAATTTACGATTTTTCACTCACGACGTTCAAAAGCGGGGGAAAATTTCATCATCACTGAAAAAATACGCAATTTCGCGGTTTGCAGATCCAACGGAGTCTGAACCGTGTACCGCATTTTCAGTAAAGCTGTCGGCATAATCTGCACGCAGCGTCCCTGCCAAGGCATTATCTGGATTTGTCGCGCCCATCAGATCACGGTGACGTTGAACGGCATTTTCACCTTCCAGCACTTGCACCATAATTGGGCCAGATGTCATAAACTCGACCAGGCCATCAAAGAAAGGACGGCCTTTGTGTTCCGCATAAAAGCCTTCTGCCTGCTCACGGGTTAAATGCAGCATTTTAGCCGCGATAATTTTAAACCCTGCGCTTTCAAAACGGGCATAGATAGAGCCGATAACATCTTTCTTCACTGCATTAGGTTTAATAATGGAAAAAGTACGTTCAATTGTCATGGGATAACCTCTTTGGCACTTTCAGCGTTCATTCATTTTAATTTTATGCCCCGAACAAAGTTAAGCTCAAGGGACAACACCACCCTGTCTCTGACAGGAATAAAAATAGGCGTTGATTATAGGAGGAGACTTTCTGCTTGCCTATAAAAACACAACATTTTATTAAAGCTTTATTAGCGAAAATTATCATTTTTTAGCATAAATCACATTTTCGCTTCGTTACATCCGGCAAGTTAAACGGATTTATCCCTATTTAGCCTTTGCATTAGGAAAACTCGCTGCATGATAGGTTTATTCTCTTGCACGACTGATTCTATAAAATAATGCCTATTTAGGCGAATGAATCCCAAATAGGCATGCTGACTAAGATCATTGAAGTGGCTTTTTTTGGCTGAGTATCAATTATAAAACGGTCTCAGTGACGCATTGAACAAAAGGTTTAACGGCTTCGGACATCTCCTTGTTTAAGGGTTTATTCGTTTCATCAGAGACGGAAAGCTCCCCTGTGAGTCGATTATTTTCCCCTTCGGTCGTTTTATCCAGCGTACTCACGATGCTAATCGTATATTTACGTCCGGTGGCCAATAACTCTGTACATTTTTTCAATGCTCCCTGTTGGGCAGCTTTCTGTTCGTGTTTAACTGCCGTCTCTGATGTATCAGCAGACGCGGCAGGAAGATAAAACATACCTAACAATAAAACATATGAAAAATATTTCATCTTATTTCCTCATTGTTAACCTTTAATGAATTATTCAATTTAGCGGTATCATCGTGAAATGATCGTTCAGTCTTCTTCAAACGCCAATATATCCCCAGGTTGGCAGTCTAAATATTGACAAATAGCATTCAGGGTAGAAAATCGAATCCCCTTAATTTTTCCTGTTTTCAATAAAGAAAGATTCTGTTCCGTAATACCAATGGCGAGCGCTAAGTCCTTAGATTTAACCTTACGTTTAGCCATAACCACGTCAAGATTAATAAGAATTGCCACGGTATCTCCTATAAAATGCTTTGGTTTTCTTCATAGATATCACATGCTTGATAAAGAATACGCGAGATAATTGCCATGCAGACGGCAATAAAAATCGCAACAAAATGACTGGAAGTGAAACTCAATGAAATAAGACGTTCACCGACTGGCGCAGATAGAGTCAGCCATAGCATTAATAGTGGCTCACAAAAAATATCTAAAAGACTCCATAAAATAACACCCCACCCCGCATATTCTAAATATTTAACCGTTATTCTGGAAAAATAATCACCTTTTTTATAATTACCAAACAATCGATAAAAGGCCCAAAAACTTCCCGCCAAAGATAATAGTGGAATAGTCGATATTAATATTCCGCCAATTAATTTCCACGTACTAAACACTTCGATATCAAAATGTGACAATGCCCGGCCAGTCAGTGCTAATTCCAATCCATATTCTTCTAAAATAAATTTCGGTTTCAGCCAGCTAAGCACATTGATGACCATGACGGCAAAAATAATCAGCAACGATAATTTTGACATCAACAGGCTAACGGTGGTTATTCGTGTGAGTTTTGAAGTATGCATTATGCTTATCATCCACTGTCAAGAATAAATGAAATTATAAGCAAAAATTATCGTAAAACAATAAAATTTTACTATTAAACATGAATAAAATAACAAAAAAAGGCAACAGCGCCGTAATTAACTGTTTTTTATGACGAAGTTTGTGAGGACGAAGTTTGTGAGATAGTTTGTGAGAAAAACAGGCTTCGGATCATCCCAACTCAAAATTGATTGAACTGACCTGACCACTTAAATCCAAAACCGTGAGTTGATATTGACCTGATTGTGATAACGTTATCGTCCAGGGTTGGCTATTTTCTGTCATGGCAACTTGCTCCCCATTCAAAAACCACCATTGCTGACCACGCCCGCCTTGTGTTGTGATCCGCAAAGCCAAATCCTTTTTACCAGGAATACGTTTCATCATTTCCCCTTCACGCACCCCAATGATTAAGAGTGGTGCTTCATCCGTCTTCATGGGTGGACATTGTTGATTAATGGGGGGAAGCCGATTCGCCCGACGCTCTTGAACGGGTAACCATGCTTCCAGCGTAATCGGCCACAAACTGATGGTTTCAGGATGAGCATCAGGGCAATCAGGCGCAACCCGCAACCCCTTGTTATCCAGCCATATCCGCTCGTTGATCCCTGAAATACCTTCCTGTGCTACAGCAGAGAGGGTCGGCGGGATCGTATTATCCAAAATCCAGCTCAGACGACGCTGCCGACAGTTTTTGCTATCTTGGGGCAGGAGAGTGCCGCTCGGCCAGCAAATGCTGGCTTGAGTTACACTGGCCGGCCGGGGATCGGTCGGTGTGTGCATTGAACGATGACGCAACTCCGCCATTAATAATCCATTGATTTGATTCATAATGGGTATCGCGGTGGCATACCCGAACTGACCAATGACCGGCGTCCCATCCGGTCTGCCAACCCAAACGCCAATGGTATAACGTGCATTTAAGCCAATAGCCCATGCATCTCGATAGCCATAGCTGGTCCCTGTTTTCCATGCCAGTGGGACACTGGCGGGCAACGTGTCATCGGGTTGAGGACGCCCTTCCCCTGCCATGATCCTTCTGACAATCCACGCCGCTCCGGCAGAGAACAATTGTCTGTCACGTATTTTCTGTTGCGGGGTAAAACGCAATGGGGAGGCTTTTCCCTGACGGGCAAAGGCACTGTAAGCAGAGATCAATTCATCCATACGTGTCGCGGTTCCCCCTAAAATCAGGGATAAATTCGGTTCACTGCCCAATGGAAAGCGCAGTTTCATGCCGATATTGCGTAAATTAGCGGTAAACCGTTTAGAACCGTAGGCTTCAAGGAGCTGTACGGCGGGTAAATTCAGCGATCTGATTAATGCCTCACTGGCACTGACCGGCCCATTGAATCCGGTATCAAAATTACCCGGCCGATAATCATGAAAGCGACGGGGAACATCCTGTAATAAAGACTCACCATGAATAAGTCCATCATCTAATGCCATCGCATATAAAAAGGGCTTCAGTGTCGAACCGGGTGAGCGCCACGCTCGGATCATATCCACATGCCCAAAACGGCTATCATCCTGAAAATCGGCGGAACCAATATAGGCTTTAACAGCCATGTCGGTATGATCCACCACTAACACCCCAATGGATGTTTTATCCGCCAGCTGATATTTCCAATTGCGTACCATATCTTCTAATTGACGTTGCAGACGGGTATCGATCGTCGTTTGGATCACTTCCTGTTGATATTCATTCGCCATACGTCGGGCCAATAATGGCGCAAGATGAGGTGCCTGTCGTGACGCCAGCCAGATATTTTCCTCTTTGATATCCGCAACTTTTTCCTCTGACCAGACATGATATTGCACCAATCGCTGCAAGACCTTATCACGCGCTGCTTGTGCCCGCTCCGGGTAGCGATCCGGCCGTAATCGGCTAGGGGCTTGTGGCAAAACAGCCAGTAATGCGGCTTCTCCAGATGAGAGTTCAGCGGGGGATTTCCCTAAATAAGCCCAACTGGCCGCCCCAACGCCCTGTAATGTGCCGCCAAATGGCGCACGATTCAGGTACATCGTCAAAATTTCATCTTTTGAATAGTGCCATTCCAGTTGCAGTGTGCGCCAAATTTGTTTGAATTTACCGGTAAACGTGCGTGAATGTGGATCAATCAGTCGGGCAACCTGCATGGAAATAGTACTGCCCCCTGAGACAATTTTCCCGGCGCGAAGATCTTGCCAGGCAGCCCGTACAAGCGCGATCGGGTTGATACCGGGATGTTGATAAAACCAGCGGTCTTCATAAGTCAGCAATGCCTGAAGATACTCGGGAGAAACGCGATCCAACGTCACGGGATAACGCCAGATCCCCTCACTATCTGCAAAGCGCCATAACGGTGAGCCATCAGCACCCACGACGACACGCGCCATGTTGACATTATGTATGGGTAACGGCCAAATTTTATCTGCCAGCCACATTGCAGCAGGGAAAAGCAGCAAAATAGCCAGCGTCATGATCACAATAAGCCGATATCTGCGCGCAGAAACGATTCTCATTAAGCCCCGTATTCAAAAACCTATTCCCTGCCGTCTTAGCTCCCCCGCCCACACCGGGCGAGGGATAACACCTTGTTTGCAATAAGACAGCGGTGGATGATTAACGGACAACCTCCAGGGTTGAGGGCGTTTCACCCACCGCACGCCATTCAGGAACATACATGGATTCCACCTGTGGTGCCGGCACATGATAAATGCCGGGTGTTACAGCACGGGCCAGATACAATAATGTCGCTGATTCATAAGATGGCACGGCCACGGCAGCAACAAAACGATCATCACGATATTCAATATGACGAATATCCGCCCCTTGCATTTTTTCGATAAAGTCTTGCAGATTGGCCGCACTTTCATTCAGGCTGACGCTACTGGCCGCCAGATTCTGGTTTTCGATCTCCAAACCCGCTGGCAGTAAGTCTACGATCAATGCATCTGGCACAGGTTGGGTTGCGCTGACATCCAGCTTAACAACAACCATCTCACCACTTTTCATCTGCTCAATGTGAGTCGGCTGGCCTTTTAAGTCAAAGTAAGTACGCTTGATGGTTAAAACGTTTGAATAAGGTTTAGGCGTCTCCAGTGGATAGCCGACAATATTCACCCGCGAATACAAGGTGCTCTTACCCTGGTTACTCATCTCTACCCCTTTGGCAAGCTGACTTTCCGTTAATATCGCTGTCAGTGCGCTATCACGATCCAGAGGCGGCATGTGCGGGTTAATGGTTGCTTTCCACGGTTGTTCAGTGACACCAATAAAATAACGACCGGCCAGATAGAGTGCGCTACTTTCCTGTGTTGAGAAGTAACGGCGACCGATCAACTCATTGGATAAATTAAGCAATTTTTCGTCGCGATCTTTTTGCAACACGTGATCTTTTTGCAACACGCGATCTTTTTGCAACATATTGTGTTCTGTTAACAGCGCAACAATCAATGCATCATCACGGATGAGACTGCCATAATCACCCAATCCATAACCCGGTGTACGAGGTTTATTTATTCCCAAATGCACAGCTTCATTACCCCGGCGACTATCCCCCATCAGATTCAGGGCGATCCCCAATTGAACCAGAGACAAACCGCTTTCAGCCTGCATCCGACGTTCATAAAGCTGTCTCAATCCACTCAACGGCGCTTTTTGTTGGTTAGCCAGCACCAGACCAGCATATGCCTGTACAGAAAATTGGATTGCCGGGTGTGAACCCGTGTAGCGATCACTGATAAGGGTTCTATCCTGTAGGTAACGCAGTAACCGGTTATTCGCTGCTTTCAACGCATCTACGGGAACATAGTAACCTTGCTGAGTGGCACGGAACAGAAAATCCGTCGCATACGCCGTCAGCCAGAATTCCTCGTCGCCAGTCCGATCCCATAACGAAAAGCTGCCATCATAGCGCTGCATACTCAACAGATGGGAGATCCCGGCGTCAATGGCATCTCTGCGTTTGGCATCACTTTGGGTCGTGATACCAAGCTTTTTCAATTCCGCTTCGTTGGAATAGAGTGACGGATAAAGTCCGCTGATGGTCTGTTCCAGGCAACCATAAGGATAAGCATACAATTCACGGATATAACGTGCGATTTGCAATGGGGGACTGCTGGTCAGTAATAATTGTCCCTCTACCGTTTTTGGCGCCAGATCTGAAAGCGCCGTGGACGGTAATTGCCAATGTTGCCCCGGATGGATCACATCCGCAAATTGCGTCGTTTTAGCCGGATAGGCAGAGCGAATACCAATCCGCCAACTATTTTTATACTGAGTCAGTTTTTCACCCGGCAGGTGCAAACCGTCAATCGTCAGGAAAATTTCACCTTGCCCAAAGCCATGATCGGCTTTGACCGGAATTTGGAGCGTGGTCCGTTTTCCTTTTTCCAATGTGAGTTTCTTGCTGGCAATCCCCGGTAATTTAACCAATCCTTCGGCGGCAAACTTCAAGGTCACCGTTTGCGGCTGTTCGGTGGCGTTAGTGATATCCAACGATAATTGAGACTGATCACCACCTGCCATAAAACGGGGCAATGACATCTGCGTAATCACCGGTGCGGCAACAATGATTTTACGTTCATTATGACCGTATTCATCATCACTCCATGCCTGAGCCATGAGTCTTAGCTCGCCATTAAAATCAGGAATAGGCAGGGTAATTTCCCCCTCCCCATCCGTATTCAGCGTTATCGGCTTCGCTTGCTCCGCGATGATTTTCACTTCCGTCAATGGCTTTTTGCCACCTCGTTCCAAAGCGCTGTCGCTCCCATCCCCCCCGAAACGCAGTTTTGCCTGACGACCTTCGGCTTCAATCAGATGACCATATACATCATACTGATCAACGCTATAACGTTTACGTCCAAAGAAAGCGTCATAAGGGTCCGGCGTTTTAAAGTCAGTAATGCTTAATACCCCTGAATCGACTGCGGAGAGCAGCACATTAACCTGTTGAGGAAGTTGCTGTCCTTGTTGTGGCGTGACTTTAATTTTGACGGTGAGATCCTGATTTGGGCGCATCTTATCCGGGGCGTTTAAGGCCAGATTCAGTTTACGCGCTTTATCCAGCAACGGAATATGTAATACGCCGATTGCCCGCTTAGGCGTTGCCTGACGCGATTTATCCCCCGGACGCACGACAACCGCAGTCAGATACAAATCATGACGAGCCCACGCCTGATTAATGGGGAGTGCAACATCTAAGCCTTTTTCTGGCACGTCTATTTTTTGCCACCACAATGGGCCATCACTGGATTCCACCAACAAATACCCTTTGCCTGCTTGTGGTGCAACCAAATGCACATTCATTTTCTCGCCCGGTTTATAGGCCGGTTTATCCAGTGATAATTTAACCTGATCCGGACGTAATGCACCTGTCCCCCCGGTATTATCCTGCCATGCATAACCCGCCCAGAAATTCAGGCTGGTGACGAGTTGATTTTGTGGGTTCACCACTTCAATGCGATAAGAGCCCCAATCGACAGGGAAACTGATTTTCGCTGTCCCATTTTCTGCCAGCCGGATAGATTCATCAGCCATCACCAAATCTTTCTGGTTATAATTTGAATCCCAGCCTGTACTGTCAGACCAACGCCAATAGTAATCACGGCGTTCATATATTAGACGTGCACTTAAATCTGACGCAGCATATTTTTTACCGCTGGCATCGGCATACACGATGTCAAATTCTGCCAGTGAATTTTCGTCTACGTTATAGCGGTTTTCATCGCGACCGGTGCTGTAATTATAAATCACCTTTTTATTGAAAAGCGGGCGTATACCAACCAATTTTTCCGCCGGCCAGACCGCTTGTTCGGCGCGGCGTGTGACCGGGCGCCCGCCTGATTCCAATAGACTTGCCTGCACAATCACGTCTACCGGAGAGGCGACGGATTTCCAGGTATCACTGTTCACCGAAAGATGGGCTTTTCCTGCACTGTCTAAAGTCAGGTCAAATTCATCCAGGGTCCGCGTTAAATCTTTTTCTTGTACAGAGCCAAATTCATAGCCCGCTAAGGTTGCTACAGCATGACGGGCAGGACGCAGGAATAACAGCCCTTGTAAACGATTGGCCGCCGCAGGCGCACCATACAAGTACCGACCGGTTATGGCAAATTCAACATTTTTATCGCTCAAGACAGGCTGCTGACCCGCGTTGCCTTTAATTTCAAGTGCCATGCGTTCAGGCATAAAATCTTCGACATTAAATTTGTAATATCTTGGCGTTTTATCACCGAGATCAAATCGTAGTGACCACATTCCCGTCTCAGCGTCACGCGGGATCGCATAACGATATTGGTATAAGCCGTTTTCTGCCTGCCAGACAAAACTGCGAACAACCTGATTATCCGCTTTCAGGATATCCACTTTGACCGGTTGTGATTTAAGCGGATGACCATCAGCATCACGCAGTAAGCCATTAACGATCAAGGTTTCTCCTGGTCGATAAAGGTCTCGGGGGCCAAAGACGAAAAACTGTTTGCTATATCCTTGCGCCCCACCAATATCAAATTCAGAAAGATCCAATGCCGGTGACTTCAAATCGAGGATGCTGGTATGCCCATTTTGGGTGGCCAGCAATAATGTTGCTTCGCGATCTTTTTCACGTAATTTTTCAAGCAAAGCATGTCCATCGTTGTCCGTCGTTGCTTTCGCCACCGTCTGCCCTTTGGCATTCAATAGACGCAGCTCAACACCCTTCAGACTCGTGCCTTGTTTCAGTGATTGGGTAAAAACATCGATCCTGTTCAAATAACTGTGCAGAGAGACGCCAATATCACTCAATGTGAACAAGGTAATCGGATTACTGTCAGGATATTTTCCTGCTTGCTGCATCACGGCCAGATAAACGCCATCTTTTTGCAACTCGTTGATATTATTGAGCGGAAACAAGATTTTTTCGCGGGTATTGGCGGCAGGGTTGAGATCAAAACGCCCGGTATAGATTAACTCAGCGTTTTGCAATAATTGTTTGGAATCCCAATTATCCATGTTACTGCTGTATTGCCAATCAGCAAAAAAGGCGGGTAATGCTTCGTCTTTGATCCGGAAAAAATTGACATCGACGCGATCCACATTGAGAGCCAGAATAGGCAGACCTTCTGTTGCTTGACTTGGTAACAAAAAGCCTTTGCTGGCAAACCCCACTGTCGGCGTGATAGGCGCTGTCTCAATGTCTTTCTGATAACCCGTCATCAATTGACGTTTATTGCTGCCTTTTATACCTTCATCAACCGTCAAGCGTAATTTACGGGAAGGAAGTAAATGGCGCAGTCTTAGTGACACCTGGTCATTGGAAAGCTCCCATGCCCCATCCAATTTGCCCGATTTCACATCAACAAGATGCATTTTTTGTGAAAAATCCTGGTTAGGATCGAGTGGCGCGGAGAACGTCACCACCATTGCGCTGGCACCGTCCAATTGCAGCTCGGAAGCATCCAGAATAGTGACATCCTTATCAGCATAGCGTTTTTCTGCCGCCTTAGTGTCGACCATTGGTTTAGATTCAGCCGTTTTATTTGTCGATCCTTCAGACGGTGTTTTGACTTCTTGAGGGTGACGATGCTGAGATAATGATGCATGTTGTTTATCTTTTTCAGGCGGTTCGGATTGATCGCAACCCGCTAGCACGAAGAGTGAAAATAACATAGTAAACATCACGACCAGATATCGCCTTCTCCTTCTCACCCATTGCCACAATTGTCGTTGATACATAACCATAACCCTTATCAATTTACCGGATAGATAATCATTTATAATAGGCGATCACTTGCACAACAGCTTGAGTAGCAAGGCGTAATAAGCCCTCTTAATAGAAGCATGAACTGATGCGACCTGCCAGAGATTAACGGTCTTAGTTCAATGGCTATTGATTAACCACAGGAATCGTCTCACGCAACCAACTCCCTAATTTTCGCTGATAAAAAGGTTGAGTATGCTGAATCAAATAATGGCTGATCCCGCCTTCTTTTTCATCAAGCAAGCAAAAATCAACGGATTCACCTTCATCGAGATAATCGTAAGCCCGCTCACCAGCGGCCTGAATCAAGTCATTCACTTCACTGTCTGCCAGTACCACACTGAGTTCCAGACCAATTAATAAATTGGGTTTTTCATCTACACGCTTGTCTTGAGCCATGACCAAAAAAGCTTGTCGGACAGATTTATGCTGTTTGAATAAATCAATGAGTGATTCAATCAGTTGAATCGGTGCTTCTTCTGGTTGACTTAGGGTGATAAGGCTTCCACCAGAAACCTTGATTTCGCGAGTAATCGATCCATTTAATACGCTCATGCCTATCTCCAAACTGTGTTAGTTTGAATGAGATAGCGCCCCATCCGAGGCGCTATCAGAGAAGAGGTGTACTTATTATTTTGCTTTTGCCAGTAAAAAATTGGCAATGGTTCGTACACCATACCCCATTGCACCCACTGCCCACTGTTCAACCGCCGATTTACGGTAAGTCGCGGAACAATCGATATGTATCCACCCTTTTTGGTAATTTTCGACAAAGTGAGACAAGAACGCGGCGGCTGTACTTGCACCTGCCGAATGGGCGGGTGAGGTGATGTTACTCAGATCAGCAAAGTTGGATGGCAATTGACCCCGATGAAATTCTGCCAGCGGTAAGCGCCAAAACAATTCATTTTCTTTACCTGCCGCAGCCAGTAAATCAGAGACTAATTGATCATCAAAGCTCAGTACAGAATGGTAATCGTTTCCTACCGCAATTTTCGCGGCGCCCGTCAAGGTAGCGGCATCAATGATCAGTTGTGGTTTTTCCGCACTGGCATCAATCAAACCATCAGCTAATACCAGACGCCCTTCCGCATCGGTATTCATTACTTCTACTGTTTTGCCGTTACGGTAACGGATGATATCCCCCAATTTGAAAGCATGACCACTCACCATGTTATCGGCGATACTCAGGAACAGTTTCACTCGCTGTTTCAGTCCACGGCTGATGGCCAGCGCCAGCGCGCCCGTTAGTATTGCAGCCCCCCCCATATCGGCTTTCATGGAGTCCATTGCTTGGGAAGGTTTGAGGCTATATCCCCCGGAATCAAACGTAATACCTTTACCGACCAGGCAAGCAAATACGGGTGCTTTTGCCCCTTTGGTCGGATTGAAATCCAAGGCCAGAAAGACGGGATCACGAGAAGAGCCACGGCCCACAGTGTACACGCCTGCATATCCCTGTTCACGCAATTCATCGCCTTTGATCATACGATAACTGATGGCATCACCGGCTATTCCACTCAGTAAATCAATCGCTCTTTGGGCAAGCTGTTCCGGCCCCAAATCTTCGGCTGGAAGGTTGATGGTATCACGTACCCAATCAATGTATTTTATCCTTCTTTCCAGCTCTTGTTTTTCCGCAGCCGGTAGTTGTGGCCATTCAATGGTACGCAATCCTTTGGGCGAACGGAATCCCAACCAGAATGCCCAACTTTTTTCCAGATCCCAATCCTCACCTACTAAAGCAATATTGCGAATGCCTTGTCCTTCGATTTTACGTCCAGCACGTTGAATTGCTTCCAGCTTTCCATTGCTCTTCAGGTGGATGGTGATCCCCTGTTCACCTGAACTCATGAGTGCTTTTTCACCCCAGCAAGGGTTAGCTGGCTGATAAGACAGTGTTATGGACATGATTTGCTTTGTCATTTTTCCTCACTTCTTATTTCATTTGTTCACTGTGTCACATCGTTCGCTGCTACACAGTAAGGGTTATTTGATATAAAAAAACTGGCGATTGCCAGTTTTCCATTAAATGCAAACGATGCCAAGTTATTGAGCAAGAATCAGGGAGCATGTCCCATTTTTGCTTACATCACTCATATTCGTCCAGCCATACCAGCAAAATAGCTTCTAATATTTTTTCATTGGATTTTTGTGGATCATCATCAAAATCATCCAGCTCACAAATCCATGCATGCATGTCGGTGAAACGCACGGTTTCAGGATCTAAATTAGAAAATTTATCATACAAGGCTTCGCCAATCTCACGGCTGTCAGACCATTTCATTTTCCTTTCTCCTGTCAGTGTTCACGCGCATGGTTAATGGTGTATTTAGGGATTTCAACGACTAAATCCTCATCAGCAACTTTAGCCTGACAGCTCAATCGACTCTCTGGCTCCAGCCCCCATGCTTTATCCAACATGTCATCTTCCAGTTCAGTACTTTCTGCCATTGAGTCAAAACCTTCTCTGACAATACAGTGGCAAGTGGTACAGGCGCAGGACTTTTCACAGGCATGTTCAATTTCAATACCGTGACGTAATGCGACATCCAGAATTGATTCGCCTTCCTTCGCGTCCAGTACTGCGCCTTCAGGGCAAAGTTCGGTATGAGGTAAAAATACAATTTTAGGCATAATTAAATTTCATCCACAGAATGACCCGCCAAAGCCCGGCGGATTGATGTGTCCATACGGCGTGCTGCAAATTCCTGAGTTTGTTTGTCCAAGTGTTTAATTGCACTTTCAATCGCCTCAGGGGAGGTTCCCTGAACACGTTCAATTAATACGTGGGCGGCAGCATCAATCGCTGTTTGCTCTTCTTGACTCAGTAAATCCGCATCTTTTTCCAATGCGCGGGTTAAACTTTCCAATACCCTGGCCGCCTCGACTTTCTGTTCCGCTAACTTACGTGCCCCGATATCTTCCTGCGCATTTGTCATGGAGTCTTTGAGCATCCGGGCGATTTCGTCATCTGACAACCCATAAGAAGGCTTCACTTGAATGGACGCTGCAACACCGGTGGATTTTTCCAGGGCACTGACACTCAATAAACCATCTGCATCAACCTGGAACGTCACGCGAATATGTGCTCCTCCGGCTGGTAATGGCGGAATGCCGCGCAGAGTGAAACGGGCCAGTGAACGGCAATCATTGACCAATTCCCGCTCGCCTTGCACGACATGAATGCTCATCGCGTTCTGACCATCTTTGAACGTGGTGAATTCCTGCGCTCTTGCCACCGGGATCGTGGTATTACGTGGAATGACTTTTTCGACTAGCCCCCCCATTGTCTCCAAACCCAGTGACAACGGGATAACATCAAGTAGCAGCATTTCGCTGTCGGGTTTGTTGCCCACCAGAATATCTGCCTGAATGGCAGCACCAACAGCAACCACTTTATCTGGATCGATAGCTGTCAGCGGTTCCCGCCCAAAGAATTCACCCACCATGTTGCGCACCAGCGGCACCCGCGTTGAACCGCCAACCATGATGACCTGTAAAACGTCATCGGCGGTCACGCCAGCATCTTTCAGTGCCCGGCGGCAGGAAAGCAAGGTGCGTTTAACCAAAGAAGTGATCAATGCATTAAATTCAGCGCGACTGATACTGCCTTGCCAATCAGCAACGCTGATGTCCACCTTATCCGCTTCACTCAACGCAATTTTGGTTTGGATAGCAATATCCAGCAACTGACGCTGCAATTCGTGGGTGTCGTCGCTAATCCCGGCCTGCTCACGTATCCAATTTGCCAATAGCAAATCAAAATCATCACCACCGAGCGCTGTATCACCTCCGGTGGCCAAGACTTCAAACACGCCCCGACTCAGACGGAGAATGGAGACATCGAAGGTCCCTCCTCCCAGATCGTAAACGGCAATCACGCCTTCCTGCCCCGAATCAAGGCCATAAGCAATAGCCGCCGCCGTGGGTTCATTCAAGAGACGCAAAACATGCAGACCGGCCAAACGAGCCGCCTCTTTCGTCCCCTGACGTTGTGCGTCATCAAAATAAGCCGGAACCGTGATCACAACACCATCCAGTTTACCATCCAAGGTTTCTTCTGCCCGTTGGGCCAACGATTTCAATATTTCAGAAGAAACCTGAATAGGGTCTACTAATCCCGTCACGGTATTGATTAATGGCAAACCATTTTCACTGGCCTGGAGCTGATAGGGCAGACTGGGATAACGTTGTTGAATATCAGCCAAAGAGCGTCCCATCATACGCTTGACTGAACTGATCGTATTGACCGGATCAGATGCCGCATTCTGGCGTGCCTGCCAGCCAATTTGAATACCTTCTTGACGATATTGTACAACAGACGGCAACAAGTGACGGTTATCACTGTCTGCCAATGTTTCCGTCTGACCGCTACGCACCGTCGCAACCAGAGAGTGAGTGGTACCAAGATCAATCCCCGCAGCCAGTCGACGCTGATGCGGGGCGGCAGATAAACCCGGTTCGCTGATTTGAAATAAAGCCATGTGTGCCCCTATAAATCTATACCCGCTAAAATTTATTTTAAACAATACGATTTAGCTAAGCAGTCAGTTACAAAGCCCGTTAACAATCATCCAGCAACCGCTCTTCCAGTTGTTCAACCTGCTGTTGCAATTTATCCAGAAAACGTAATTTACGGACTGTATCGGCTGCAATTGACCATTCGGCCGCATTGAGTTGCTGTTCCATCTGCTCACTGCGTGTTTTAATCATTTTATTTAAGCGAGATGAAAAGCCGTTCAATGCCATTTCTGGTGACACGTGATGTTCAATCGCATCAAGCTCTTCACGTAATTCCAGTTGCTGCATCAGGAACGCCGTATCCTGCATCGTGTGCTGTTCGTTGGATAAATCGAACCCCTGCTGAGACAGCATGTATTCTGCGCGTTTCAAAGGATGTTTTAGCGTCTGATAACCGTCATTAATCATAGCGGCTTGTTGAAGTGCCAGCGTTTTTTCACGTTCTGGTTGGTTGGCAAAACGATCAGGATGAAACTGGCGCTGTAATTCCTGATAACGGGTCACCAACTGTTCACGATTAATCGCATAACGTGCAGGCAGCCCAAATAAAGTAAAATAGTCCATAAGTTACTCTTAGTTTCGCAAAATGCGAGGCCAAAAAATGGGGTTAAACGTGGAAACTTTCCCCACAACCGCATTCGCTGGAAACATTAGGGTTGTTGAACTTAAAGCCCTCGTTCAGACCTTCTTTAACAAAATCCAACTCTGTACCATCAAGGTAAAGGATGCTTTTACCATCAACAATTACTTTCACGCCCTTATCTTCAAAGACTTGATCTTCTTCGTTAATTGTATCAGCAAATTCAACAATATATGCCATACCAGAGCAGCCGGATGTTCTCACACCCAAACGCAACCCGACACCTTTTCCTCGATTGTCAAGAAAGGCCAAAATACGTTGAGCTGCGCTTTCTGTCAGGGAAATTGACATACAACACCTCACTTAAAAACCAGTAAAGGTGGATATTGCAGCAATATCCACCAGAATTATTTTCTTCTTACGAACATTTTCTTGACGAACCGTGTTATTTGGCTTGTCGCTTGTTCTTGTAGTCAGCAATCGCCGCTTTAATCGCATCTTCTGCCAAAATAGAACAATGGATTTTCACGGGTGGCAATTCTAACTCCTCAGCAATCTGAGTGTTTTTAATGGATTCTGCTTGCGCCAATGATTTACCTTTCATCCATTCAGTGACTAATGAACTGGAGGCAATGGCAGAGCCGCAACCATAGGTTTTGAAACGGGCGTCTTCGATGATGCCCTCATCGTTGACTTTGATTTGCAATCGCATGACGTCACCACAAGCGGGTGCACCAACCATGCCACTCCCCACGGAAGGATCTTCGCTGTCGAACGAACCAACATTACGTGGGTTTTCATAGTGATCAATTACTTTGTCGCTGTAAGCCATATCGTTACTCCTGAAACCGTCTGATTAATGATGAGACCATTCGATGGCGCTAATATCCACACCCTGCTTGAACATTTCCCACAATGGAGAAAGATCACGCAGGTGACCAATGGAGCTGTGAATCAATTTGATTGCATAGTCTATTTCTTCTTCTGTGGTAAAACGCCCCAAAGAAAAACGAATAGAGCTGTGTGCCAGTTCATCATTCATGCCCAGTGCACGCAGGACATAAGAAGGCTCCAGGCTTGCCGAAGTACAGGCAGAGCCGGAAGAAACTGCCAGATCTTTCAATGACATCATCAATGATTCACCTTCAACATAATTGAAGCTGACATTCAGAATGTGTGGCGCGCCCTGTTCCAAATCGCCATTCAGATAAACTTCTTCGATATCTTTGATACCGTTCCACAAACGCAGGCGCAGAGCACGCAGGCGTTCTGCTTCTGATTCCAGTTCTTCTTTCGCAATACGGTAAGCTTCACCCATACCAACAATCTGGTGAACAGGTAATGTCCCCGAACGCATACCGCGCTCATGGCCACCGCCATGCTGCTGTGCTTCAATACGCACACGAGGTTTACGGCGAACATACAGCCCACCAATGCCCATCGGGCCATAAAGCTTATGGGCAGAAAAAGACATCAGATCGACTTTCAGCTTGCTGAGGTCAACAGGCACTTTACCAACACTTTGGGTTGCATCGACATGGAAAATGATGCCACGGCTACGGCACATTTCACCGATGGTCATAATGTCCTGCACAACACCGATTTCGTTGTTAACATGCATGATAGACACTAAGATGGTATCTTCACGCATGGCCGCTTCCAGCGCTTTCAGATCAATCACACCGTTGGTCATCGGCGCCAGATACGTGATCTCAAATCCTTCACGTTCCAACTGACGGCAAGTATCTAAAACCGCTTTGTGTTCCGTTTTGCTGGTGATGATGTGCTTGCCTTTCTTCTGATAAAATTTGGCAGCACCTTTAATGGCGAGGTTATCTGATTCTGTCGCCCCCGAAGTGAACACGATTTCCCGCGGATCGGCGCCAATCAAATCAGCAATTTGATTACGTGCGATATCAACCGCTTCTTCAGCTTGCCAACCAAAACGGTGTGAACGAGAAGCCGGGTTACCGAAAACCCCGTCAATAGTCAGATAATTCATCATCTTTTCAGCAACACGACGATCAACGGGTGTTGTTGCTGAATAGTCCAAATAAATGGGTAATTTCATTGCTCACATGCTCCGTAAGACATTTTTTATACTTTCATTACACAATCAACACAAGCCCTTGCCACAAGGTTACGCACGTAGATTTATGTTAATCGTCTCTTGATGTCTGCCATTAGGGGTACGACGCTTATCGCTGTTTTGACGATCAGCAACATCTAATACTTCTTGGTTGTTCACTAATTCTTCTAAACTGATGCTACTCAGGAAACTGGTGATACGATCACTGAGATCACGCCACAAGGTATGAGTCAAACATCGATCGCCAGCTTGACAACCTTCCCGCCCCTGACAACGAGTCGCATCAACGGACTCATCAACAGCAGAAATCACTTCGGCAACGAAAATTTCACTGGTACTTCTGCCCAATAAATAACCGCCACCTGGACCACGGACGCTAGAAACCAGACCATTTTTACGCAGACGGGAAAACAACTGCTCGAGATAAGAAAGGGAAATCCCCTGACGTTCAGAAATGTCGGCTAATGGTACCGGCCCTTCTTGTGAATGCAATGCCACGTCTAACATGGCTGTTACTGCATAACGTCCTTTTGATGTCAGTCTCATAACAAAAACTCCGTGGTAAAATATGGATGAAATTGTGGCATTCCTGACTGTTTTAGTCAACTATTTAACCGAGTAATTCACTCAACTATTATTTGTCGATTACCAGGCTGCTATTTGTTGGCTTGTTGGCTGCCTTTCACCTTTTTTACCGGCTTTCTGCGCTATTTTCAGTCACTGTTTCCGCGGCCGTTGTGCGCACTTTCTGCTTATTTCTTCGACCACTTTTCCATCGAAGTCAGTATCCCTCGCAGGATATTCAGCTCCTGGGTTTCTGGCCGCGCACGGGTGTAAAGACGTCTTAATTTATTCATTATCTGACCCGGATGCGCTTTGCGGATAAAGCCGGATTCTTTCAATACCTGCTCAAGATGTTGATAAAAACGCTCCATATCTTCAACAGGCGGATACGCGGCTTCATGCTCTGAAGCCGTTGCGGGTTCCGGTTGCGTCTGAGCCGCAAGATGCGCCATCCGAATTTCATAGCTAACCAATTGAACAGCCATCGCTAAGTTCAACGAACCGTACTCCGGGTTGGTTGGAATATAAAGATGGTAATGACACTTCTGCAACTCTTCGTTAGTCAACCCGACACGTTCACGGCCAAAGACAATGGCTACCGGTGCGTGGTTGGCAGCGCTGACCCCACGTTCACCACATTCACGTGGATCAACCATAGGCCAAGAAAGGGTTCGGGAACGGGCACTGGTGCCAATGACCAATTCGCATCCAGCCAGGGCGTCATCCAACGTATTCACGATCTTGGCATTGCCGATAACATCACTGGCTCCGGCTGAAAGGGCGATAGCATGAGAATCAGGTTGAACCAGTGGGTTGACCAGATACAGATTGGTTAAACCCATGTTTTTCATAGCTCTGGCGGTTGATCCCATGTTGCCCGTGTGGGAGGTTTCAACCAGAATAATGCGGATATTCTCTAACATGACGGCTTTTAAATTCAGTATAAGAGCCGGGTATCTTAACACAGCATTAGTCATTTTGACGAACTACTGCTATACTGCGCGCCGATTTAACTCCCGTTCTTTAAAATCCTGGTGGAAGATACCCCATGCATCCGATGCTAAATATCGCTATACGCGCAGCGCGTAAAGCCGGCAACTACATTGCCAAAAGTTATGAAACTCCCGATGCTGTTGAAGCAAGTCAAAAAGGCAGTAACGATTTCGTCACCAATGTTGATCGTGAAGCAGAAAACCTGATCATTGACATCATCCGTAAATCTTACCCTAAGCATACGATTATCACTGAAGAAAGTGGTGAGCACTTAGGCGAAGAAAACGATTTCCAATGGGTTATCGATCCACTGGATGGCACTTCTAACTTTATTAAACGTCTTCCCCATTTTTCTGTTTCTATTGCCTTGCGTATTAAAGGACGTACAGAGGTTTCTGTCGTTTACGATCCAATGCGCAATGAGCTGTTTACTGCAACCCGTGGTCAAGGCGCTCAATTGAATGGCTACCGTCTGCGTGGTACTAATGCCCGTGATCTGGATGGCACTATCCTGGCAACCGGTTTCCCATACAAAGCCAAACAGCACGCTACCCCTTACATGAAGGTACTGGGTAAATTATTTGATCGCTGCGCAGATTTCCGTCGCACCGGTTCAGCCGCACTGGATATGGCCTATGTTGCGGCCGGACGTGTAGATGGTTTCTTCGAAATTGGCCTGAAACCCTGGGATTTCATGGGCGGCGAACTGTTGGTACGCGAATCAGGCTGTATCATCACTGATTTTGTTGGCGGTCATAACTATATCAACTCCGGCAATATTGTTGCGGGTAGCCCTCGCATTGTTAAAGATATTTTGTCTGAAATGCGTGAAGAATTAACAGAAGCATTGAAACGTTAATTCTTCGTCAATATCATTTGAGCAAGGTTATTTTCAGGGCACCCAATGGGTGCCCTTTTTTCTTATTTGCTGACACGTTGTGACTGCTCCCCGCCGTAAACAGCGAGGCTTCCCACTTCTCAGGCCGCAACCGTCTGTGTGACGGATTTACACGGGCCTCCATGGGCTGAGACGACGAGTCCCGCCGCCTGTAATTCCTGTACGCCCTTCTGCCGGATGTTGATTGCCGCATTGATATCGCGGTCGTGTTCAACTCTGCATTCCGGGCATTTCCAGATGCGCTTATTCAGTGGCATCTCTGACATTTTGTAACCACAACAATGACAGGTTTTCGAACTGGCGAACCATTGATCCAGTCTTACCAGGTGTACGCCTTTTTCTGCGGCTTTGTATTCCAGTTTTGAGATAAATCCACGCCAGCCCGCGTCGCCTATTACACGGGCAAGGTGGTGGTTTTTCATCATATTTGCCGATTTCAGCGTCTCTACAATCACCGCTTGGCTTTCGTCAACGATTGCTCGAGAGAGTTTGTGTTGAAAATCAGCACGGGCATTGGCGACCCGTTCGTGTACACCGGCAAGCTGTATACGCGCTTTACGACGATTCGCACTGCCTTTTTTCTTACGCGATAATGCTTTCTGTTTACGCCGTAAATTCCGGCTGGCGTTGATGAGGTGGCGCGGGTTGGCAACCTTATCACCGTCCGATTTTATTGCGTAATGGGATAAGCCCATATCCAGACCCGTGACGGTGGTGATCAACGAAGGCTTCGCGGGCACTTCAGCTTCATCATCACAGAGTATGGCGGCATAGTATTTACCGGTCGCCGTTCTGGACAGGGTGATGCTTTTTACTTTTCCTGTGAGTTCCCGGTGAATACAGGCATCTATCGGGGTCATTTTGGGAATTTTAACCGCATTATCCAGCACTTTCACCCCAACGCAGTGATAGCTCGATTGTTTACCGTGTTTGCTTTTAAATGCAGGGAAACGTGCTTTCAGTTTTGGATTGAAGAAGTTGGAGAAAGCAACATCAAGATTGATGATTGCTTGTTGCAACGCAATGGAATCATACTCTTTCAACCACCCGTATTTTCGGGACTTTTTCGCGACAGCCAGAAGCGGTTTAAGATCTTTGCGCGGACTTAAACTTACCCCGTCGTGTCTGTCAGCGTGCTTTTTGAGGTGCAGCGCTTTATTGTACGCGAAACGGACCGCACCGAACTGGGCATGAAGAAATTCTGCCTGCTCCGGTGTGGGGTATATACGTACTTTTGTCGCTCTTAACATCATCAGCGCTCATTGATATCGTTAATTTATTTTAACCGGTTAAGCGGATATTTCAATTGAGTCATCAGCATGAGGAACAGGCGGGATTTCTCCGAAAGAGGCACCGTGTCAGTAAGCTGGTTGTCCATCTGATTTTCACAACAAAGTCCCGACGTCATCTCTTTGACAGACCGATGATGGGTCAATGACATGAGGCGTTTCGTTCTTCGGCAGCAAAACTCACAATTGCGAATGCAAAGTAAAACAGGGCTGCTCTGGTCAAGATCGTACTTCGTTTGTCGTGCCGGCGGGGCGACGATTGAAACGCTCAGCGCCTACGTTCAGAGCCAGTCAACGCCTGACTGATCGTTAAAGCCCTTCGGGCTTTTCGCTTTATATCCCCGCCCGCACTGGGCGAGGGTTTACGGCGGATTTTGCTAATATCCGCAACATGGCCCTATTATCTTTTGCAAATGGGCGACTAGCACTAATAATATATCTATTAAATTTTATGCCAGGCGAAAAATTATAGCTTCTACGGGTGGGCACTACTTGAAGAATAAATCCCGGTGGCATTGAGGGCATTCGGTTCGCCACACAAAAAAGACAGCATTCATCACGACCCGAGTATCGACACGGCGGCGATGGCTGCCCAAAGGATGATAGGTTTTATATGTGGGGGAAGCAATGCGACAGAACCGTTTTTACAAGAAAATCATCAAGACCAATAACGCCAATCATATTGATAATCATTTCTATTTGTAATATTGTAACCGTGCTTTCTTCCTCAAGAGCTGATACCTCTTCATGACGAACATTTTGTTTCCAGCGCCGCCTGTAAGCAGCACAAATTCATTGATAATGATTAAATTATTTTTATAAGGCAAATCAGACGGTGTTTGATTATGTTTAAGATAAGAAAAAAACTTGTGGTGAAAATCATCACTAGATGCACAGGATTTGGGGTTCAGGTGGTACTGTTTTCAATACCCACGTTATCTGACAGGGCGTATACAGCTAGCGAGGGACTGACATCATGAGAGTGATAACCGCGGAGCTGAAAAGCGTAATGGTATTAATGAAAGGAATCGTAGCAAAGAGTCGTACACCCGGCACCAAAACAGCGATTCCATTTTTCAAAATACGGCAGACAATTTTCGTCGTTACGCGTGACCAGATGGTGCTTCAAAGAGCAACCTCCGTATCCGACGCATTGATTTACACTGGTGATGCCTTCACCAACTACTTAGGCTCATCTAACCGCAACGATGAAGTCGTAGTCCACCCCTTTCACTACGTTACACGCAATGAGTTGAGAGATGCGTCTTCCAACTTGAAAGGCACATTCGTGCAATTTAATGTCAACAGCCCCATTCTGTCGTCCCCTGCTGTGGAAAAGAAGCGGGTTTCTCTGTCTCCTGCCGCAGCATCTTCCCCACAGTCAGCTATAACAGGTAACACCGGGCATCCGGCACCACTGGCGGCTTGCTCTCACTTTACCGTCAGTATTTTTCTCCTCCCCTGACCACTACACTAACAAGAGGGACCTGATTTTGTCTGGTATCGTCAACGATCTTCTGCCACTCACTTTGCAAGAGGATGACTTCATCTTTCTGTCACCTCACAAAAGCCTGCTCGCCCGGGGATGCCTCGCCACCTTGACACATCCGGCTTCATCCGGACATCATGTCGAAAGCGAATTCCAGCAGAGCGTACAGCAGCTGCTTCGTCAGACTCAGCAAGCCGGAGTAGAAAATCCTATTATCGTAGGCGCTATTCCGTTTGATAAACGCCAACCCTGTTCGCTGTTTATTCCACAGACCTGCTACTGGTTCGATCGCCATGCTTTTAACCTCTCCGACTCCCCGGTGCAGGTGGAGGGTCAAGCTCACTTCATTCCAGATCACGATGCGTTTTGTGCCATGGTGGAGAGCGCGCTGAATCCTCTACGCATTGGCGAACTCGATAAAGTTGTGCTGTCACGTCTGCTACAGATTGAAAGCATCCCCCCGCTTAGTGCGCTGAATCTGTGGTTGCAGCTCAGCAGACAGAATCCAGAGAGCTACAACTTTCACTTACCGCTGGCAGATGGCACGCTGATTGGTGCTAGCCCTGAACTGCTGCTACGTAAAGAGGGTAATGTCCTGCGCTCCTGTCCCCTGGCAGGCTCAGTGCGGCGAGGCGACAATACTGCCAGTGACCGAAATGCCAAAGAAAAGCTATTGGCCTCCGGGAAGGATCGCCATGAACATCGGGTGGTCACGGAGGTTATCCGTCGCCAACTGACGGATCTTTGCCGGTCTCTGACGATCCCTGAACCTTCGCTACTCAGCACACCCGCACTCTGGCATCTCGCTACTGAGATTCAGGGGATATTGGCTGATGATCGCAATAGTGCTCTATCGCTTGCCTGCCTACTTCATCCCACGCCTGCATTATGCGGTGCCCCTTATACCTCATCTCGCAATCTGATCGGTGCGCTGGAACCCTTCGATCGCGGCTGGTTTGGCGGTATCGTCGGCTGGTGCGACGCCCGCGGAGACGGAGAATGGGTCGTCGCGATCCGCTGCGGTAAAGTGCGGCCTCATCAGATTGAGCTATTCGCCGGTGCCGGCATCGTTCCGGACTCTGTGCCGGAAAACGAATGGATGGAAACCCATACCAAATTTAACACCATGCTGAGCGCACTTGGTTTTGCGATGCAACAGGAGCAGACATTATGATTGAATTCAACCGTTGGCCTCAGGATCTGGCTGAACGCTATCGCCTGAAAGGATACTGGATTGATCGTCCATTGAGTGAAATTCTTGACATTCACCGCGAGAACGATACCACAGCACTATTTTGTGGGGAGCGGAGCTGGAGCTACCGGGAACTGAATGAGGCAGTCAACCGATTAGCTGCCTCTCTACACCGACGCGGCGTACGTCAGGGACAAACTGCGCTGGTTCATCTCGGCAATGAGGCTGAGTTTTATATCGTCTTTTTTGCCTTACTGCGTCTAGGTGTCGCACCTGTCAACGCGCTTTATAGCCACCAAAGCAGCGAATTAATCGCGTATGCACGCCAAATTATGCCAAGCATACTCATTGCCGATCGCCAACATCGCCAGTTTCATGATGATGCTCTTATTGATCTTCTAATAGATCAGTGTCCAGAACTGAATATCGTGGTGCTTCACCATACTAATTCAGACTCAGACCATTCGCTTTCACGCCTGATATCGGAAGAGCCGGGAAACTTCACGCCAACACCAACACCGGCAGATGAGGTCGCATTTTTCCAGCTTTCCGGCGGCAGCACTGGCACACCCAAGCTGATTCCACGGACCCACAACGACTACTATTACAGCATCCGCGCCAGCAATCCGATCTGCAACGTAAGCAGTAAAACCCGGTACCTCTGTGCACTGCCGGCTGCACATAACTATCCGATGAGCTCACCAGGCGCTTTGGGCGTATTCTATGCGGGTGGTCAGGTTGTCCTCGTTCCCGATCCTAGTCCAGATGGATGTTTTCCTGCTATCGCACATCATCAGATCAATCTTGTTGCCCTGGTGCCGCCAGCGGTCAGTATCTGGCTGGAGTATGCCAATCTCATCGGTCACATCAACGAACTCTCCAGTCTGGAGGTCATGCTGGTTGGCGGTGCACCTCTGGGAGAAGCACTGGCCAGACGCATTCCAAAGGAACTGGGTTGCCAGCTCCAACAGGTATTTGGGATGGCGGAAGGTTTGGTGAACTACACCCGACTCGATGATAACGATACACATACCTTCACAACTCAGGGCCGCCCTATCAGCGAGGATGATGAGGTATGGGTCGCCAACCAAGAAGGTCTCCCGGTGCCACTCGGAGAGCCAGGATTGTTAATGACCAGAGGTCCATACACTTTTCGGGGTTATTACCGCAGCCCAGAACATAACCAAACCGTGTTCGACAGCGATGGGTTTTATTGCTCTGGTGACGTCGTCATTCAGCTTCCCGACGGATACCTCAAAGTCGTCGGACGTGAAAAAGATCAAATAAATCGTGGCGGCGAAAAAATTGCGGCTGAAGAGGTTGAACATCTTCTACTGCGCCATCCAGCGGTGGTATACGCCGCATTGGTTGCGATTCCTGATTCTCTGATGGGTGAGAAAACTTGCGCCTATGTCGTGACCCGCGAGCATGAAACTGTAAAACCAGCTGTGCTCCGTCGCTGGTTACGCGAACAAGGCATCGCCGACTACAAGATTCCCGATCGTTTCGAAAATCTGCCTAAGCTGCCGCTCACTCCGGTAGGAAAAATCAATAAACAGGCGTTACGTACACTTGCCAACGCCGCCTTAAAAAATTGAGGAATACACCATGAGCATTCCTAAACTTCAGGACTATACCCTGCCCGACGAAGCCACCTTACCTGCAAATAAAGTGGAATGGAAGTTAGAGCCGCAGCGTGCTGCTCTGCTGATTCACGATATGCAGGAATATTTCCTCAACTTCTGGGGAAAAGAAAGCAAGATGGTTCAGCAGATTATCGACAACATTGTTATTCTGCGCGCCCGTTGCCATGAACTCGGCATTCCAGTGTTTTATACCGCTCAGCCGGACCAACAGAGTGACGTCGAACGAGCGTTACTGAATGATATGTGGGGACCGGGGCTGAACCGCTATCCAGAACAGCAAAAAATCGTGGCAGCACTGTCCCCCGAACAACAGGATACTGTGCTGGTGAAGTGGCGCTACAGCGCATTTCAGCGCTCTGATTTGGAGACTCAGCTGAAAGAGCGTAAGCGTGATCAACTGATGATCTGCGGCGTGTATGCCCACATCGGCTGCCTAACCACTGCCACTGACGCCTTTATGCGCGATATACAGGCTTTTATGATAAGCGATGCGCTGGCAGACTTCAGCCGCGAGGAGCATATGATGGCGCTACGCTATACTGCCGGCTGTTCCGGACAAGTGTTGAGCTCCGGTATGGTGCTGTCAGCACTCGATTCTTCCGCAGCAGAAAGTCAATGGGATCGAGAACGGTTGCTTACCCTGCTACAGTCTACCCTGGACGAAGACGTACACGACATTGATGATGATGAAAACTTGCTTGATTATGGCTTAGACTCGCTACGCATGATGTCTTTCGTCTCAAAGCGCCGACAGGAAGGGTACGATCTTGATTTTACCTCGTTGATGAAACAACCCACATTGCGCAATTGGCTCACATTACTGAACGGCAATTTGGAGGCAAAATGAGCAACTTCAAGGGAAAAACCGTCTGGGTGACAGGAGCCGGCAGCGGTATCGGTTACCGTACAGCGCTCCGCTTTCACGAGGCAGGCGCTAAGGTTTTTGGATTCGATCTAAAGTTCCCTGATTCAATGCCGTTTGAGACGCGCATTCTGGATGTCAGTGACGATTGTGCGGTACAAAAAATCTGCCCGCCACTGCTACAGGAAAACGGACTGGATATACTGGTTAACGGCGCCGGAATTTTACGCCTTGGTTCAGCAGAAACGTTAAGCCGTGAAGATTGGGAAAGCTCAATCAACGTGAATGCGGGTGCAGCATTCAATCTGTTTAAGATATTAATTCCACATTTCCAGCGTCAACGCAGTGGTAATATCGTTTCGATCGCCTCCAACGCCGCCCACGTACCACGCGTTAATATGGCCGTTTACTGCGCTTCTAAAGCCGCAATGCGTAGCCTGTGCCTGAGTGTGGGGCTTGAACTGGCTCCTTTTGGGATACGATGTAACATTGTTTCGCCAGGTTCCACGTTAACCCCAATGCTGGAAGGGATGTTCGATGATAATATCGCGCACCAGCGTTTGATTCATGGCGTTACCGAACAATTTAAACTGGGCATTCCACTCGGGAAAATCGCACACCCTGACGAAATAGCCAGCGTCATTCTGTTTTTAGCCTCCGAACAAGCAAGTCATGTGACGTTACAGGATATTGTTATTGATGGCGGTGCCACTCTCGGTGCCTGATAACCCATATGTCTATCTCCAATGGATTTCGAAGACTATAATTCTAGATAATTGGTAAGCATTAAAAACTCAAATCAAAAACTCACTAAAGGAAAGGTATATAACATGAACCAGATGACTGCATTGAGAAAAGTAAAAAATTTAAAACAAGAATTTGATTTAATCAAAGAAGTATGGTCACCGAAGGTAATCACTCAAACAAACGAATATAAGATAATTATATTACTCGCAGACGGTGATTTTATATGGCACACCCATAAAGATGAAGACAAGGTATTCATGGTTATTGAGGGTGAACTTCGCATCGATTTTAAAGATGATCATGTAATAATAAAGCAAGGTGAGTTTTTTGTGGTGCCGAAAGGAGAAGAAAGTAAGCCTTCGTCCAAAGAATTAACCAAGCTGCTATTAATAGAACCTATCGTGACAAATTCAGGCCAATAAATTATTCATCAAAATTGGTAGGTCGTGAATTCAGATAATAAGTCCCACATGTAATGAGATGGAAGCAGGAGGTGCGGCCGATTAATCGCCCCTGTGCCTCCCCCATCGTTTATTCTCTTTGACTATCAACTAAACTGAGTAAACACGTCATTATAAAAAGCCTGATGATAGCAATCATCAGGCTAAGATAATCAAGTCATTTTCCACAACGGGGTGCGCTAACCTTACTCAATCGACAGATCAGCGCGGTCAATGCTGATTTTTAGAAACTCACTTTCGCGCCAATACCCACTTCACGTGGCTCCAGCATATTTCCTGCAATCCCGGCCTTGCGATCATGAGATTTATTTGTTGGCACACGTTTGTCAAAAATGTTATTTCCGTAAACAAAGAGTTCCAAGTTGTTGGTCGGATTATATGAGAAACGAAGATTGGAGACTAAATAGGAACTGACTCGCAATTCGGGATCGTTCTCGTCATCGGAGAAGTAATTATCCACATAACGAAGAGCGCCACTCAGACGAAATTGTTCGGTGATGTTCCAGTCAGCACCGACGTTAAACATATAGCCGGGTGCCTTGGCGAATCGTTTTCCCTCAAACGTGTTGCCTCGATAATCGGCGAATTTTTTGATTTCAGTATGAAGTAATCCAAGCCCACCGCTTAGGCTAAGGTTGTCCAATACCCGATAATCTGCCCCCAGTTCAAGCCCATAAGTGACCGCCTTGTCGGCGTTGACAAGAATCGAACCGTTAGGCCTGTCTCTCGTGTAATCCTGTACAGAACTCTGGAATCCCTTATAATCTGTATAAAAAATATTACCGGTTACCAGTAATCGGTTGTCGAGCGCTTTACCACGGGCAAATAACTCATAATTCCAAGCCTTCTCTGGCGCGAAGGTATAATAGGAATGCCCGGAGAAATTCACCCCGGTACCGCCCGGCGCATAGCCTTTGCTTACCAAAGTACCGACAGTAACATCGTCAGTCATATCGTAAGCAAGAGAAACTTTCGGCAGGACAGCATGGAATCCTTTGCTATATTCATGATGGATGCCAGGTACATAGCTGGTCACCCCTTCATGCTTGACCTGGTCATATTGATAGCGCAAACCACCCGTCAGCGCCCATTTTCCCGCAAAACGTCTAGTGGCCTCCGAGAAAAGACCAACACTCGTGTTAGTCAAATCGGCATCTGCCTTGCCCAACGTATTATTAAGCACATTCCTGGCCTTATCACGCGAATAATAAAGCCCTGTCACGCCACTCCAGATTGAATATTCATCACCGAAGTTCAAATGCGTTTCGTTGGTAACATTATTCGAATCACGGTTTGCGATACCTGGGATCATCTTCGTAAAAGTGTAACGGTACTTCGATTCAGCATATTGAAGCTGGTTGGAGAGCACGATATCGTTTTCAAACTCATATTGAAGATCGAAGATACCGACATCACTGCGGGTCTTGGATCTGTTGATACCGAGAATCGAACTCTTCAATTTATGGTAAGGCAATGTGGCAGACTCCGTGTCAGCGTTTTTTGCTGCCGTATGGAAGTAGGTTAGTTTGGCCAACCAAGGACTATCCAGTGGTTGCCAAAGCGCTTTCACTCGGGCATCCAGATTTTCGAAGCCTTTGTTCATATCATGATCATGGAATTCGGGGTTGGTGTATTTGACAAACGTATTTCTATCGCTGTAATCCACGGCGAGGCGTACTGCGAGACTTTCAGTCAATGGCCCATTGACAGTAAAGGACGTTTGTTTCTTTTGGTGGCTTCCATACAAAACCTGCCCGTCGAATTCGGGCGTAAAGGTGGGATCGTTCGTCTTAACAATAATTGCCCCGGCAATGCTGTTTGCCCCCTGAGTTGTCGTTTGTGGGCCTCGGAATACTTCTATTGAATTCACGTCCCAAATAGGCCCTCTCCCCAAACTGAATTCCGCCGAGCTCATATAACGACCATCAACACTGATAGTTGCCCGCGGTATCGGTTTAGAAAGAAAAGTATTTCCTCCTACAAGCGGCCCATTTGTCTCAATACCGCGAATACTCGGCGCCCCTGTCGTACTGGTATAAAGCACATTGGGTGTCCCCTGTAAAATATCACCGATGGTTGTCGCTTCAGGCTTATTGCGTATTTCCTGCCCGGAGATAACAGAGACTGAACTTGGCGTTCTTTGTAGTGTTCTTGCCGTTTTTTCACCCGTTACAGTGATGATATCGGCATCATCTTTCCTCGTTTCATTTTTCTCTGTTTGATCAGAGGCAATCGCTTGCCCTCCCAGGGACGATAAAGAAAGCAAAATTGCACTGTTAAGTAACATTTTTCTGCGTGAAAAAATCTGATTTCCTGCCTTTATCGTAAAAGGGGTTACTGTCTTTTTCGGGATCATTCTCATTCTCATTATCATTATCATTCACAGGCAGTTAATATTATGTTAGCCTTCTGATTTGTCAATTATATATTTGTTAGTTTTCTTCAAATACAGGGCCACGACAGCACATATTCTGCGGGTAGCATCGGGTTTCCCATGAAGTATTTAATGGCTGTTGGTTCGTATTAATACCCTTAAAAAAACAACTAATTAGTTTGATAAAATGGGAATTTTTATGTTGAATATTGATTCAGGAAAGTTATCGCCCATAGCCGTATCCCGTTATGAAGAACATATCTGGTTACTACAGCAACAGAATCCTGATCGCGTACTCAAACAGCTCTCAGCCTGGCAACTTCATGATGATGTGAATATTTCAATGATGGTGCGTGCCATCCAATCTGTTATTGAGGCAATACCGGACTTGAACGTACGTTATGAATTAAATGATGATGGTGAATTGTATAAAACCCGGGTAGCGAGCTGGCAGTCGTGCCTTGAGTTTTTCCATGCCAGTTCACACTCAGACATGATCAAGAAAATGCTAACTGTACAAGCATCAACCTGGGTTCCTGAACAACATTCCCCCTTTAATGTATTGATAATACAAAAAAATGATAAAGTTATTTTATCTCTTATCTTGCACGAGATACTGGCACAAACTTGTCATGAAAACGAAATACTCGACATGCTGATCCGCGCTTATGCCGGGCACTTCGTAAAACATCTCCCCCTAAAACGCGTTTCCTTATTACCTTTCGACGGAAAGGCAACTTCTCTTGTGTCTTGGCTATGCTGTCGCAATGATGAAAACGCCACCATTCACACCTCTTTTGGTGAGGCAACCTATCTGAGTAAAAATCGGCTCGCACTGCGTTGGAAAACAGGGCTTAACATTAATGAACTGGAAACATCCCTTCCTCGCGACAGATTATCTCACTGTGTGCCCGCTATTATTTCAGCCAGATTTGCCCAGTTTATTGCACTGCTCGGCGGCCAAGAACAGATCACACTGTGTCTGTTACAGCCGGACGGGTTCCGTCACCTTGCTATCGAGTGCGATATGGCGGAAACACAAATTATCAAGTCCATCATGGATAAACTTCAGGCACCACCAGACCAAGATAATTTTCTCGCCGGTGCTTCTGTAACAAAGCGTGCTGAATCCTCGGTATATGTGCGGTTGTTATCTCGCCCGAACGATTTGGTGGAACAACAGAACTTACTGAGTCAGTCAATCCTGTTACCAACCTATGAAATGCGACCCGATTTTGAGCTGGCAATGGCGTATGAAGGTACAGAGGAAATTGATCTTATATTAACAACAGGCCAGTCGGTTTCCAGCCATGCTGGCGAGTTCTTGATGAGTCGTTTTGTGTCCTTTCTTAAAAGCACCGAAAATGCCATGACGGGTTTAGCCACAAAACTACTCTCTGGCACTGCTGTACATGCTACGCATGATGCCTCCAGCAAAGCGATCTCCGTTGACACTGATGAAATAGCAACAATAATCTTGTCAGAATTCCGTGAAGCTTTGGCGATGACAGATATGGCACTGGAGGACGATTTTTTTGATTGTGGTGGTCATTCTCTGTTGGCAACGCGTATTATCGGCAAATTACTTGGCACGCACGGGCTGGAAGTGCACTTCGGTGATTTCTTCAGCCATCCTTCAGCGGCCGCGTTGGCATCCCGTGCAATCAGAACACATCAGAATAAAGACGCCGTGTCTTCGGCACAGAACGATCATTTGACGGCACCTTTGGCACTTGCACAAACCTCTCTTTGGAATGCCTATAGCGCCTATGAGTTTAGCACTATCTTCAACCTGCCATTCGCTCTGGATTTTATTGATGAGGTTGATGAAACAATCCTTGAACACGCTTTTGCTGATCTTATAGAACGTCACTCAAGTCTGCGTACCTTGTTCTATGTTCAAAATGATGAGATTTGTCAGCAGGTTGTCGCTATGTCAGACATGAGTGATTATAAGTGGTTCTGGTCCAGTCACGAAAGCCAGGGTGTACACCTTGATGACGAAGCGGCTTATAAGTTCGATCTTTCCCGTGAATTGCCAATCAGAATACGACTACTCCACAATCCTGAAACCGGACGTCAAATATTGTCGTTTCTGGTTCATCATATGGTTATTGATGAATGGTCGCTGAATGTGCTGATGGATGAACTCTCCCAAGCTTATTTATCGCGTTCTTCAGGTATGGCGCCTATCTGGAAAAAACCAGTATTGTCATTCCATCAATTTGCCCGGCAACAGCAAGCGAACGGCTTTAATCAAAAACATCTCGATTACTGGACTAACATGTTGCGTGATGCAACCCGCGGGTTAGAACTCGCCTTATCTGACAACCCAAAAACGACTATTGCCGCGCATGAAAGTTCATCAAAAGCCAGCTGGATCGAGTACAAACCTAAAGCTGGAGTCACTCATCGTCTTTATTCCTTTGCCCGGCAAAATAACGCCTCCCTGTTCAGTATCGTCTACGCTGCAATTGCGCTTTCGTTGCATAAGCTCGGCAATCTGAAGGATATCGTGATCGGAACGTCTGCATCGGGTCGAACCGAACCCGAAACTTATGAAACAGTTGGCTATTTTACCACCATGGTTGCTCACCGGCTGCAATTCTATCCGGAGAAATCCGTCGCCGCATTGATCGAAGACACCAGAGATACCATCAATAATTCAATGCCGTATGCAGATGTACCGCTCGATCTTATTCAACAATCGTTGGGGATGGCACCTGATGAAGGTTTAATCTTCGACGTTTATATTCAGATTCATGCCAATAATGCACTAAACGGTGTACTTAACACCCCGTTTGGTAACGATATACGCTATCGGCAAATCGATCCCGATAAAAAGGAATCCATGTTCGGTCTTCAATTCGAAATCATGGAGGATGTCATTGATGGAGAAAGAATAATGCGGCTGGTAATAACTTACCGCGAGGCGCGTTACCCTGAAGAACATGTTCAACGCCTCTGTGAAGCAATAGATAAAGTTTTCTCATTCTTCACAACACCTGAGGCCACAAGCCTCCCCCTTGCTGAAGTTGCTGTGTGATGTCTATGAGACAATGAACCAACTATGATTAACGTGAGCCGGTCAGTGTTATCTGACTGACTCATATACTCTGATCCGTTCTGAAAGAGAAAACATTATGCGATCTGCTATTACTGTAATATTCATGTGCTTGCTGGGAACATCTGCCTTTGCCGCATCACGGCAGGTCACGGATACCCTGGGGCGAGATATCGTCATACCTGAGGAGCCACAGCGTATTGTGGTGATGAGCGAGCCAGCTATCGGTCTACCTTTAATGGAGCTGGGCATTCAACCCGTCGGCAGTTACGGTCGCACGAAAGAGGGGATCTATCAACTTGGTACAGATTTCGTCGATACTGTACTGGGGGAAGGGCACACAAAACCCCAAGGCATCGGTACTGGGTTTGAGATTGATTTGGAAAAACTTTACGCGCTTAAACCCGACCTCATTATCGGAACAGAATTTGATATCGACAAGGTAAAACAACTTTCAACGATCGCGCCTGTCTATCTGCAAAATTTCCTTTCTGGCAAATCTCACCATTTCAATATTGAAAAAAATCTGGCTCAACTTACCGGACGTGAGCAGAACTTTCAAAAACGGCGGGATATGTATATGCAACGCGTTGCCGCAACGCGCACATTGTTGCCGGAAAATCCGACTAATCAGACTTATCTGCCGATCCTGGTCAACGATCAGATCAATGTCGTTGGCGAAGCCACCGGTTTCACTCAGGCATTGGAAGATCTTGGTTTCACCCGTCTGAATCTCTCGACACAAAGCGGCCTTTCTGCCAATTCATCCCAACTGCTTTTACAGTTGAGTGCAGATAAATTAGGCGAACTGAACCCGGACGTTCTGGTCGTACTCAACAGTTGGGGCAGCAAGGAACACGATGAGAACGCTATTCGCTCCGCGCTTGATCGGGTTGTACCTGGATGGGCGCACTATATGAAACCCGCTCGCGAAAAACGGATTGTTTTTCTTAACGCGAGTGAAGTTTTTACCCCTACGTTTGCCAGCGCGGAACATACGCTTAGAGCGGTGGGAGAATGGGCTAAGTCGAAGCAATAAAAGGATCTTACTCGCCAGAGGCTGTTCACATTCAACCTATTTTTATACTTGTACCTATTAACCGTATTTTTCAACTACGTGAATAAACTATGAGAGAATTAACGTCAATGCAGGCAGCTTACTGGGTCGGGCGTCATGTTCAGGCCGCTCTGGGAGGCGTTGCCGCGCATCTTTATGCTGAGTTCGACGGCGATGATATTGAAGAGAGTCGATTTAAACAGGCTCTGAGACGCGTTTGTTCTCTACATCCTATGCTCAGACTCTGTGTCGATGCGGAGGGGCTTCAGTCTGTGGCGCCATTTTGTGAGTCATCATTGCTGGAGATCGAGGATTTTCGGGGATTATCAGCACCAGAAGTAGAAAAATTACTTCTTGTTAAACGCACGAAGTGGGCTCATCAGAAACTTGATCTTTCTTCTGGCCAGGCAGCCCGGTTCTCACTCAGTCTGCTAGATGGCGGAAAATTTCGCCTGCATGTTGATACGGATATGATCGCTATCGATCCTTCAAGTTTCCGGGTATTGATGGAGGATCTGGCGATATTTTATGATAATCCAGACCAGTCAGCGCCAGTAATAGCCTCGTATTTCGCATGGTGCGACCAAGTACGCACCGATCCCTCACTAAAAGCGGCCCGTGAAAGGGATAGAATCTGGTGGCGTTCGCGTATTCCGCATATTCCACCAGCTCCCACGCTGCCTATTCACAAAACCCTGCCCGATCAGGTTCGCAGCCATCGTCTGGCAGCGTGGCTTCAGCCAGATGAGCGTCAGGCGTTGAAAAGACTTGCCCGGATACACCAGATAACCATGTCGAGTCTGATGTTGGGGCTTTTTTCCATTATTCTTGGAAGGCATACCGGGGATAAGCGCTTTCGTCTCAATGTGCCCATGTTCTGGCGTTCTCCCCATGTGGATAATGTAGAAAGAATTATCGGTGATTTCTCTAATGTGCTTATCCTCAGCGTTGATATCAATGGCGCTGAAAGCCCTGCTGACCTTAGTCAACGGCTTGGTGAGCAACTGACAGATTTGCTCGCTCACTCAGCATATCCGGGTGTGAATCTGATGCGGGATCTTTCCCGGCATTATGGTGAAACGCAATTGACTCCTGTGGTCTTCACCGCCGCACTGGATATACCGGGAGAAGAGCTTCTCTCGGATCGCGTCAAACAGGCATTTGGTGCTATGAACTGGGTTATCTCACAAGGCCCACAAGTTGCCCTTGATGCCCAAGTGGCTGCTGCCGATGGTGGCATTCTCATCAATTGGGATATTCGTCTGGATAAACTGCCAGAAGCATGGATAACCTCAATGTTCGACAGTTTTGTCAATTTTGTCCGTGAAATCGCCACGCATCCACAACGATTCGATGAAGCCATACCTTCTTCACCCAATGATGTAGCCGCCTTATCATCAATCGCTAAGATAAAACCCGCTGATGTTACTGCAAAAATTGATCTTAATAACAACATGGAAAAGAGAAACAGCACGGAAAAACCATTAACTCCCCTTCAACTGGCGTATCTGCTTGGGCGGCGGGCAGAATTGTCGCTTGGTGGCGTCGCGATGCAAGAGTTTCGTGAGTACCGCGGAAGTATGGAATTGGCGCAGCTGCGAAATAACCTAGAAAATATGGTTCAGCGTCATGAAAGTTTGCGCACCCGAATCAATACCAAGCGACTCGTTCAATATGTGAGTGCAGAAACAGATATCAATTTACATTTACAGCAAGTCGACCTGAGCGCGATGTCACGGGAAGCGGCTCTACATCATGTAGAAAACCACCGTGAAGAATTTGCACATGCACTTTTCAATTTGGACTGTTCTCCGTGGAACATAACACTCTTTTGTTTACCCAAGAATCAACCAGAAGAAGATGATTTGATCGCGTTTGTACGTTTCGATGCTCTGATCCTTGATGGGCGTTCGATAGCCGCCCTGATGATAGCGCTTTTCGAGGGCAAGGTATCACTTATGGCGGATACAGATATCTCCTTGAGTGAGGACGATATCTCTGACAAACGCAAGATAGACGAAACATATTGGAAAGCAAAACTTGAAGCCGTCAGCGGTGCACCACGACTCCCGTGGATAAAACCATTGGCACAAATAGGCACGTCCCGCTATGCACGACAAAGTTTGATTGTACCCCGGGAAGATTATGCCGCCGTGTCAAAAGCCGGCACTCAGCAAATGCTGTTTAAGAATTCGACTATTATGGCACTGGTGCTTGAGGTTCTGTCCCATTGGAGTGAAGAGCGAAATCTATCTGTCGGCATTCCTGTAGCACCGCAGATATCGGATGCTTTGTGCAATCGTTCAAGTTTTATTGTGGTCAACTGGGATGCTGAGCAGAGTAATCTTTCTGAGCGGGCCCGTACTCTACAAAATGATGTGATGGAAGGGATTGAACATCTTGCATTTTCAGGTATAGACATTACCCGCATGCTGGTTGAAAAGAAGGGTGCTGGCCCTGTTTTACCTGTCGTGATGACCAACGGGCTGTCATGGCCGGTATCAGGTCAGGACAGTGGTATGCGGTTGCATTGTGGACTGACTCAGACACCCCAAGTCGCGATGGATATCCGTTTTTCAACCAATGCAAACAAAGAACTTATTTTTGACATTGATTATGCGACTGCTGCGATTGACCCTGCTTTCATCCAAGACATTTTACGGGCTATAAGCAAGGCGATACAGGCCATCGTAGCTTCAGGTGTATTCTCAATTTCAGTACAGAATATTATCGATACAGACCACTATCAATTGAACGGTATCGAAGCTGATTTTCACTGTGGGCAATTTCTCAGCCGGATAGCCGCCAATATCTTCGACAACAAAAACACCAAAAAGGCACTTATCTGTGGCGACAGACAGATCAGCTACGCTGATCTGGGGCGTAATGTCCGTCGAATAATGGGCGCTTTCAGGGAAAAAGGGCTTTCCGAGGGGAGTGTTGTCGCCCTTTGCCTGCACCGTGGACCTGAACACACCGCGGTGACCCTAGCTTGCGCATTAACCGGGGTGATCTGGGTGCCGATAGACGCAGATTCCCCCGCCGAGCGACGGCATTATCTCCTTGAAAATTGCCACCCAAACCTGGTCGTCACGACACAAAGAGAAGGTATTGAACATCCGGCAGAAACGCCTGAAACCCTCTTGTCTGCCGAACCCCTGGCGGAATGCCCACTTCCACTTGACGCCCTCTCATCAAGCGAAACGCCCGCCTATTACCTTTACACATCAGGGACAACCGGAAGACCAAAGTGCGTTGTTTTATCCAATAAATCAACATCGAATGTCATTACGAATACCCTCAAAGAATGGTCTGTAACACATCAGGATGTCTTCATTTCTGTAACGCCTTTACATCATGATATGTCGGTCTTCGATGTTTTTGGCTGCCTGACCGCAGGGGCAACGCTGGTTCTTCCCGCTGTCGGTGAAGAAAAAGACGCCTTGTGCTGGAACCAGTTGGTTGCCAAGCACAAAGTAACATTATGGTGCTCTGTGCCTGCTATCTTGGAAATGCTTCTCGCGTGCCGTCAAGGAGATGAATTGAAAAGCCTGCGGCTGATCGCGCAGGGTGGCGATTACATCAAACCTGCTGTGATTAGCAGCCTGCGTACACTTCTACCCTCAGTGCGGTTGATTTCGTTAGGAGGACCCACAGAGACGACCATATGGAGTATATGGCACGAAATAGGCAAGGATGATGTTAACCAAATCCCTTATGGCAAACCCTTACCGGCTAACAGCTATTTTCTGTTGAACGAGAGTGGTAACCACTGCCCGGTGGGTGTGACTGGCCTTATTCATACGGCAGGCGTCAATGTCGCATTGGGTTATCTGGAAAACGGGAAGCTTACCCAGACCAATTTTGTCACCATCAAGGATACGAACGGAGAAGACATCCGCGCATTCCGGACCGGCGATCATGGACACTATCGTCGCGATGGCATCATTGTCTTTGATAGTCGTGTCAACGGTTACGTCAAGGTGCGCGGAGTACGTATTTCGTTACCGGACATCGAAAATGAACTGGTTCGTCACCCGTCAGTTCAGCACATTCTCGTGGTGGATTATGGCGATGAAATACATGGTGAGACGTCCATCGGCGTACTTTATGTCTCGCTAAAAGAAAATGCCTTGTCAGGCGCAGAATTACGCAAATATGCCAGCCAATGTCTGCCACCATCGCATGTCCCAACACGGTTCTTACAGGTCACCGAATTACCGCTCTCCCCCAATGGCAAACCTGACCGCCCTAAAGCACGCAGCCTATTGATGGAATCTGTGCAGGAAGCACCGTCTATTCGACACAACGCTGTCCCTGAGCAAGAACTAGAGAGAGAAAAGACCGGGATGAAAAAGAAGGTGCTGGAAATCTATCTGGACGTGCTCGGCCAATCGCGAGAGAGCCATTTCGATGGTTCCAGCGACTTCATCAACATGGGATTACGCCCCCAGCATTTGAAAACCATTTCGGCACGCATCGCTGAGGAATTTGCGATCGGGATTTCGTTACCACAATTGCTGCGTTGTCGTAATGCAACAGAAGTTGCACAGCAACTTAATGAAAAAAATTTATCAGTTTTTCGAAAAACAATCTAAAAAGGATATTAGCGTGGCAGAAACACACTTTAATCACGGCCTGACATCACTGAACGTATCTCTGCGCTTTTGAAAACAATTCGGATTATTAACATGAATAATATTGACCTTATCGGTATTGGTATCGGTCCCTTCAATCTGGGATTGGCGGCCCTGCTTTCGTCACACGCTAATCTGACCAGCCTTTTCCTCGAACGTAAGCCCGAGTTTCGCTGGCATGAAGGTCTTCTGTTACCGGGTACAACGTTGCAGGTTCCATTTCTGGCAGATCTGGTGACAATGGCAGACCCGACACATCCGCTGAGTTTTCTGAATTATCTTCATAAGCACGACCGTATTTACAAATTCTATTACTATGAAAAATTTCAGATCCCACGTCAGGAATATGACCATTATTGCCACTGGGTGACACAACAGCTTCCCTCCTGCCAGTTTGGTGAAAATGTCATCGATGTGGCTTATGATCCCGCCTCTGAGCGTTTCATTATTGAAAGTAAGACCCATACGCGATCGACGCATCAGTACTATAGCCGTCACCTTGCTATCGGGATAGGAACTGCCCCGTTTCTGCCTGAGTGGGCCAAAATCCAAACCAAAGCGCCTATCTTTCATTCAGCAGACTTCATAAACAAACGAGCACAACTCTCAGCATGTCGACGCATAACAGTCATTGGTTCAGGGCAAAGTGCAGCTGAATGCGTGCTGGCACTCTATAGTGCGTTGACGCCTGCCATGATAGAAGACGGTGCTTCAATCCAGTGGATCACCCGATCTGCCGGTTTTCACCCTATGGAATCATCGAAACTCGGTCAGGAGTGTTTTACGCCGGCCTACATGAACCATTTTCACAATATAACGAGAGAGAAACGCCGCAAGATCACATCGGGTCAAGGGGGGCTTTATAAAGGTATCAGCCTCTCAACTATCGCAGATATCTTCGATATGTTGTATGAACGCTCCATCGGCGGTCGTGATCCGGGTCTTTCGCTTATTTCAAACTGCGAAGTTGAACAAGTGGAAAATAGCGGAGACGCCGGGGCATTGCGGATCGTATTTCGTCATCAGCATCTCGATAAAGTCAGCTTCATTGAAACTGACGCCATTGTTGCTGCTACAGGTTATCAGCACACCAACCCCAAATGGTTAGAAGGACTCAAGCAAACGGTACTTGCAACCGACGATTACGGCGATTTAATTGTGAAAGCGGACTTTAGCGCTCAACGCCTTGACAAAGGAAAAGGCCTTGTATTTGTTCAGAACGCTGAGATTTTTCAACATGGTATTGGCTCTCCCGACCTAGGGCTGGGCGCATATCGTAATGGCATTATTGCCAATCAGCTTCTTGGCCGAGAGCATTACCGCTTACCTCAAAATTCATCATTCCAAAGCTTTGGTCTGCAAGAGCATCACAATATCGGAGATAAAGATGACATTATCCCTTGCTGATAAGGATCGGCTCGATGCATTTTGGTATCACTGTGTTAAAAACCAGTATTTCAATATCGGTTATCCTGAATCATCAGACTTTGATTACTCTTATTTACAGCGATTCATGCAGTTCTCTATCAACAATTGCGGTGACTGGGGGGCGGAGTGCAATTATCTGTTAAACTCCTTTGAGTTCGAAAAAGAGGTCATGCAATACTTTGCTGAACTGTTCAAAATCCCTTTTGAAGACAGTTGGGGTTATGTCACCAACGGGGGAACGGAAGGTAATATGTTCGGCTGCTATCTCGGGCGAGAGCTATTCCCGGACGGAACACTTTATTATTCAAAAGATACGCATTATTCGGTGGCAAAAATCGTCAAGTTACTGCGTATCAAATCTTGTTTAGTGGAATCCTTACCCACTGGTGAGATCGATGATCATGATCTGCTACAGAAGATCATCGCTCATCAAGAACCACATCCAATCATCTTTGCTAACATTGGCACAACATTGCGCGGTGCGGTGGATAACATAAAAATCATTCAACAGCGGATGCAGCAAGCAGGTATCGCCCGCGAGCATTACTATCTGCATGCCGACGCCGCTTTAAGTGGGATGATCTTGCCGTTTGTCGATAATCCGCAACCCTTCACCTTTGCCGATGGTATCGATTCAATCTGTGTCTCCGGGCACAAAATGATCGGTTCACCCATTCCTTGCGGCGTTGTTGTTGCAAAACGGAAAAACGTTGAACGTATTTCCGTTGATATTGATTACATTTCGGCTCAGGACAAGACTATCTCAGGTTCACGTAATGGCCAGACACCACTGATGATGTGGGCGGCCATTCGCAGCCACTCGTTTGCCGATTGGCGTCACCGCGTCAAACGCTGTCTGGAGATGGCACAATATGCCGTCAAGCGTTTCCGTGCCGCTGGGATAAACGCGTGGCGTCATGACAATTCTATTACGGTAGTCTTTCCATGCCCATCGGTCGCGGTCTGGAAGAAGTATTGCCTGGCAACCTCGGGGGATACTGCGCACTTAATAACCACAGCACATCATCACGACAGTAGTAAAATCGATAGATTAATCAATGACGTTATTGCTGAGTCGCGCCAGAGAGTTAAAGTCTGGGACGTTGCCATGTGAGCAGTAAAAAACAATAATAATGAGGCTGACTATTTTCAGGCGATGTCGCATTAAGGAAGCGGCGAATGGTCCATCCATCGACAAAACCGTCACCTGACGCTCGCCGGATTCTCGATTACAGCCACCATTTTTTTGTTGTGTCATGGATAGGGTGATTTTGGTATTCTGCCTCAGCCCTAACCATGTCGCTGAAATTTATTTTATATAAGGAGCTTTTGGTGCTTACAGCAAAAAATATCACCGCAACTTACGGCCATAAAACCGTATTGCATGATTTGTCAGTAGGCTTTGCTCAAGGGCGCATTACCGCACTCGTCGGGTCTAATGGCTGCGGTAAGTCGACACTGCTGAAGTCCATCATGGGCTTCATCCCACTGAAAAGCGGGGAAATTCTGTTGGAGGGTAAGCCGATTGCAGGGATAGGCCGCAAAGCGCTGGCCAGAAAAATCGCTTATCTGCCGCAGGAATGCCACTGCCCGGACTACATGACACTGGGAGAGTTAATCGAACTGGCTGCGACTGGACGCCATTCTCTTTTCGGCGGCGCATCTGCACGGGATCGCAAACTGTTTCGTGAAGTATTAGACATCGTCGGCCTGGCTGATAAGGCAAGCTCTCAGGTCAGCGCCCTTTCAGGAGGGCAACGCCAGCGGGCTTGGGTGGCGATGGTGCTGGCACAGGACACTGACATTATTCTTATGGACGAGCCAGTGAACCACTTAGACATCAAATATCAATACACAGTGCTAAAACTGATCCGTGACCTCTCCCTCCAGCACGGAAAAACCATCGTTGTGGTGTTACATGATTTAAATCTAACAACCACTTTTGCCGATGATGTTGTGATGCTGAATACCGGCAACGTTGTTGCCGCGGGGGCGGTCAGTCAAACGATCACGGTAGATAATATCCAGCGCGTATTCGATATTCCCGCAGATATCTTCAGTTACAACGGCAGCCTTATCTGTCAGCCTTATCCGGGCATAAACCATCCTGAAAATCGGTCCGGAGTATCACGATGAAACCCCGTCTGTTCTTTATATTTGCCCCTTTTGTATTACTGCTGATCTTTTTTTTTAGTCTGTCTTTCGGCATGAATATTGCCTCGTTTTCGCAAATTTATGCTGCCTTAACACAGTCTGAACCACAAGACTATGAACAAGCAGTTATTTTATACCAGCGACTACCACGGGCGTTGATTTCTGTTTATGTCGGTGCAGTGATGGCATGCAGTGGTCTTGTTTTCCAGGGGCTGATCCGCAACCCGCTGGCTTCTTCATCGACATTAGGAATCAATGCCGGTGCAACAATGTTTGTTATCACTGGTGCCATTGTTTTTTCGCTCGACCTGACATTACAAGGCATAGCCGCCCTTTTCGGCGGGCTGTTTGGCTTTTTGTCATCTCTTTTAATCTCTCGCCTGGCAGGTGTTAACTCTGTTTCCCGCGACTTGCTGCTGATACTGGCTGGCACATTAATAGCAATGCTTTATCTTGGGGTAAGCAATGCGGTTCTTCTTGCCCATCCTACCGTGCGAACCGAATATTTGAGCTGGCTGGCAGGGGCTATCAATCATGTCTATATGACAAGACTTCACCATTTCTGGTGGTTCGGTCTGCTGGCCTTAATCATCCTTTTATTACTGGCACGTCCACTGACGCTCATTCTGATCGGTTACGAAAAAGCGCATTCGATTGGCGTGAATGCAACGCTTGTTTCGCGCATTGCGTTAATTGCCGCCATCGTCGCATCCAGTTCTGCTGTTGCCATATGTGGTCCGATTGGTTTCGTCGGACTGATTGTGCCCCATATTGTCAAACCTTTGGTTGGTCAGAACTTTATGCTATCGCTGCCAGCCTGTGCTCTGACGGGGGCAAGTGTCTGCCTGATCGCCAATCTTTGTGCACAAACACTCTTCCAGCCTTATGTCATACATACCGGCGTTCTGATGGATTTTCTGGGCGGATTATTTTTTATCTGGATCATCAGAAAACGCTACCTTTCCACAACATCGGCGAGATTGTTATGAAGTTTGATCAGGCAATAGACGGAAAAAGAGTATTACGCTTCGCTAATGGATTACAGATGCGCACCCTCGATATAAAAGTCGGGTTATGTCTATTTACCATTACGATCATACTCATCGTTATTTCTTTAAACGTTGGCGTTACGGACGTTGGCGTATATGAATTCTTGCATATGCTTTTCGGTCATTCTCTTGAACACCATCAGTCTTATGCACTCTGGGTTGTACGAATACCTCATATTTTATTGGGACTGATGGTTGGTTGGTGCGCAGCCCTTGCCGGTGCTATTCTGCAGCCGATTGCTCGTAATCCGTTGGCCGATCCCGGTCTTTTTGGCATAAGTCAGGGTTCTATGACGATGATCATTATCTTGCTGGCGTTCGTTCCCGCCGCCCCTAAGATGCTGATCGTCCTTGCGGCACTGGCTGGTGGACTGACTGTTGCGTTGTTTTTGACTTTACTCGTCGGCAATAATCGCGCTAGTGGCTTGGCAATTTTACTGATGGGGATTGCTACCTCGTCCGTTCTCGGTTCAGTCAGCTCTTTTCTTCTCCTCTATCTTCCGACAGAGTTATCCCTGAATCTTGCCGGATGGATGGAAGGGTCGTTGTTTCAGGCCAGCTGGTCAGTTATCGCATCATTCATCCCATTATTCTTATTGAGTATTATCGGTATTCTGCTCATTGGCCCCGCGTTAAACCGCTATGAGCTTGGAAATGAACTGGCTTTGTCCCTTGGGGAGCCTGTCAAATATTCCCGTCCGATGCTGATGGTATTTGCTGTCTTGTTAAGCACAGCGTCTGTCGCCGCAGTAGGACCATTGAGCTTTATAGGGATATTGGCGCCGCATTTGGCAAGCTTTGTTTCATCGGCCACAGGCCGCGCCCGACTGTTTCTTTCCGCTCTGGTGGGCAGCAATCTCGTCGTTGCAGCGGATATCGTGACGAAAGCAGCACCGGCAGGCGTCTTTCTCCCTATCGGGTTGAGCTTCACCCTCATTGGCGTACCCCTGTTCATCCTGACGATGCGGCTTCGCGCACTGCGTAAACGCTAAATATCCGCCGTATCTGTTGTGCTTTAATAAATCCGGAAACCTCACTTTCACGTTAATATTTTATTAACGTGAAAGTGATTTACCTTAGATTTTTAGCTTGACGCATGGGCTTCAACTTTTGGTCGCAAAAACAGAGCAGGCAGCACAATCAGCGCCATCATCCAAAATATGCCTCTGCCTATATGCTCATACAGGCAACCTGCTATCATACTCATAACAGCAATACCGCCTCCCATCGATAACGCAGAGTAAACAGACTGCAACCGGATGATCTCGTTTTCTTTTCTGGCCCCAATAAAACGCATCGCAGCCAAATGGCAGACAGTAAACGTGCCACAATGCAGGATTTGAATCATGATCAAAACCGAAAGTTCAGTTGATGTTCCCATTAATCCCCAACGGATAACACCACAAACACCGGATAACAACAGCAAATTACGGGCAGACCAACGACGGAACAACGGTTTGCTGAAAGTAAAGATAACCACTTCCGCCACAACCCCTAACGACCAAAGATAACCAATCGTTGATGAAGAGTAACCGGCCTGCGCCCAATAAATAGAACTAAAACTGTAGTAACCTGCATGAGCTGCCTGTAATAACGTCACACAGATTAAAAACTTCCATACTGCTTTTTCAGCTAGCAGTTTTTTAAAAGAAATCGTATTCGTATTTGCCACCTTCATTTTCCCTACCGGCATAATTGAAGGTTTCAGCATCATTCCCAATAGCATCACCGTGACGCTGCATATCAAGAACGCGAGAATGATCTGGTGTGTCCCGAATAATTTGCTGCTAATCCAACGATTTAAACTATCAAACGAGACATGCCAGCCCAGATTTAAACTACTGATTGAGAGATTCAGACCATCGGCAGACATTAATATGCCAGTTAAAGAAGAACTAATAATAAATGCAACCGATCCCCAAACTCTGACTTTGCCATAATCCAGTGTAAATTGTTTTTGCCATGTGCCTGCCAAAGCATCTGATAAAGGAATCAGGGGTGAAAAAAATACGTTGAAACTGACCATGACAAAGGCAAGCCAGACCCAATGGCTGCCCAATGCAAAAGCCACCGCAAAAAACATGGCTAACAAGGCAAGGATACGCAGTGCTTTTATCAGATTGGCAGGATCTTCGACCGCAGAAGAGATAACCAGGCTACCGACAAAACGGGCAATCATACCAATACCTAACATGATCCCAATCATCGAGGTGTCAATACCTTCACCTTTTAGCCAGACAGACCAAAAAGGCAAAAATATGCCAAAAGAAAAATAGTAGGTGAAATAACTTAACCCTAGCCAAGATGTTGACGGAATAACCATCCAAACCCTTCCCTTCTTAAATACAAAAAACCCGCTCAAAACTGACGTTATGAGTCGGGTTTATAGCTAACTACGACTTATTTTTAATTATGCGTAAACCGGATATTTTGCGCAGATATCCAAGACTTTTTGCTTAACGCCTTCAATAATGGCTTCATCATTGATGTTATCCAGTACATCACATATCCAGCCCGCCAGTTCACGGGTTTCCGCTTCCTTGAAGCCGCGACGGGTAATGGCAGGTGTCCCGATACGGATACCCGAAGTAACGAATGGGCTGCGCGGATCGTTAGGCACGCTGTTTTTATTCACCGTGATATTGGCACGCCCTAATGCTGCATCAGCCTCTTTGCCCGTCATGTTTTTATCCACCAGATCCAGCAGGAATAGATGGTTTTCGGTTGCGCCAGAAACCACTTTGTAACCACGTTGCAGGAAGACGTCTACCATCTCTTTCGCATTCTTGGCGACTTGATGTTGATAAGCTTTGAATTCAGGTTCCATAGCTTCTTTCAATGCCACGGCCTTACCCGCAATAACATGCATCAATGGGCCACCCTGAGAGCCTGGGAAAACGGAGGAATTCAGTTTCTTATAGAGTTCTTCGTCACCGCCTTTCGCCAAAATCAAGCCACCACGTGGGCCAGCCAGCGTTTTGTGCGTGGTGGTTGTGACAACGTGTGCATGCGGAACGGGGTTTGGATAAACACCGGCAGCCACCAGACCTGCTACATGAGCCATATCAACGAACAGGTAAGCGCCGATTTCATCGGCAATTTCACGCATCTTCGCCCAATCGACAACACCAGAATAAGCTGAGAAGCCACCGATGATCATTTTAGGTTGATGTTTTTGTGCCTGGGAACGAATATCGTCGTAATCGATTTTGCCAGCGTCATCAATGCCATAAGGAACGATGTTATACAGTTTACCGGAAAAGTTAACAGGAGAGCCGTGAGTCAGGTGACCGCCATGCGCCAGATTCATCCCTAAAACGGTATCGCCGGGTTGCAACAATGTCATGTACACCGCCGCATTTGCCTGAGAACCAGAATGTGGCTGGACGTTAGCATAATCAGCACCAAACAGCGCTTTTGCGCGGTCAATCGCAAGTTGTTCAACAACATCGACATGTTCACAACCGCCGTAGTAACGTTTGCCCGGATAGCCTTCCGCATACTTGTTGGTCAGCTGAGATCCTTGAGCTTGCATCACTCTTGGGCTGGTGTAGTTCTCAGAAGCAATCAATTCAATGTGTTCTTCTTGGCGACAAACCTCCTGTTCCATCGCTTGCCACAGTTCGGGATCGTAATTCGCAATATTCATTTCACGCTTTAACATTTGGTTCTCCTGACTCAGCTACATCTTTGAAAAAATACCCCTGAGGGCCAGAATGGCACACAGTGTAAACTCTTTTTATCAAATGAGATAGTCTTGACAAAACAAATTACGCAATCGTTTGCATTGCAAGGAAATCGCCGGTTAGACGCTGTCCAGATAACGATTGAGCTGATGATGTCCTATTTATCAATGATATTTGTGATCTTTGTCTAAATTCATCTGGATATTAATTCCATTTTTTCCATTTAAATCAATATTATTTTCTTTTCTCGTCGCGAGCTATTCCCAAACCCTATAAGTTGTATTTAAAATGCAACTTATAGACCTCAGCGCCATTTGCGAAAAGTTCAGGAGATCCCCATGCTAGATAGCCACGTTATCACAACAATAAAATCCACTATCCCATTAATTGTTTCTACCGGGCCTAAACTGACTGCCCATTTTTACGAACGTATGTTCAAACATCATCCTGAATTAAAAGATATTTTTAATATGAGCCATCAGATCAAGGGGGATCAACGTGAAGCGCTTTTCAATGCGCTTTGTGCTTATGCAGCCAACATCGATAATCTATCAGCGCTATTACCTGCCGTCGAAAAAATTGCGCATAAGCACGCCAGCCTCAACATTAAACCGGCGCACTACCACCTTGTTGGGACACATCTTCTGGCGACCCTTGATGAGATGTTTCATCCTGGTGAAGACGTGCTGAACGCCTGGGGAAAAGCCTACAACGTCTTGGCGAATGTATTTATCCAGCGGGAAGAGGAAATTTATCAAAGTGGCGCATCATCGGAAGGGGGCTGGCGTGATTTGCGTCCATTCCGGGTCAGCCGAAAACAGCCACAAAGCGAACTTATCACGAGTTTTGAGTTTGTTCCTGTCGATGGTGGCAAAGTCATGGATTATAAGCCGGGACAATATTTGGGGATCTATATAGAAAACCCGGCATTCGCAAACCGTGAAATCCGCCAATATTCACTGACCGCTGCGCCCAATGGCAGCAGTTATCAAATTGCCATTAAACGTGAACCTCAGGGCAAGGTGTCAAACCATATGCATGATCATGTACAGGAAGGGGATATCGTCCTGCTAGCCGCACCTCGTGGTGATTTTTTCCTTGAGGTACAGGCTGAAACGCCCGTGACACTCATTTCTGCCGGCGTGGGTTTGACGCCGATGATGAGTATGCTGCAATCCCTGTATAACCAGCATCATACCGCCCCGATCAATTGGTTCCATGCCACAGAGCATGGCGGTTATCATGCCTTCGCAGGGAAAGTGAATGTCATTGCTGAATCCATGCCTAATCTGTATTCACAAGTTTGGTATCGTGAACCCCGGGAAACAGATCAAAAAGGCACACATTATCACCATGCAGGGTTGATGGATCTTTCGCTCGTGAAAGAAGCCATCATGGTAGAAGGGATGGCCTTTTATTTCTGTGGGCCTGTCGCATTCATGCAACATATCGCCAGCCAATTGCTGCTCATGGGGATTGATGAACACCATCTTCATTATGAATGCTTTGGCCCACATAAAGTCATTTAACACGGCTTCATGAGCATACAATACGTCGCGGTATAACTCGCGCCATGAAAAAAGTGATAACGGTTGCAACTCAGATATCCGCTCGTGCTATCTCTCATCAAGATGATGATGGGCGGGTCATGTGACCGTTACCACTGGCTGACTTTACGTCGTTTTGTTAAATGGCTTCTTCGTCCTGTTCGCCGGTACGAATACGTACAACACGAGCAACATCGAAAACAAAGATTTTGCCATCACCGATTTTTCCGGTTTGGGCAATCTGCATGATTGTCTCAACGCAGGTATCAACAATATCATCCGGTACAACAATCTCTATTTTCACTTTTGGCAGAAAATCTACCATATATTCTGCGCCGCGATACAATTCAGTATGCCCTTTCTGACGTCCAAACCCTTTTACTTCTGTCACGGTCATACCAGTGATACCGACTTCAGCCAGCGCTTCACGTACATCATCCAGCTTGAAAGGTTTGATAATGGCATCAATCTTTTTCATGAAGTTTTCCTGTTATTACCAATTTTTACGCCCGAAACCAGAAGTAATCGGGTAACGCCTGTCTTTTCCAAAATCACGTTGTGTAATGCGGGGACCAATCGGTGCCTGACAACGTTTATATTCATTCGTGTCAACCAACCGAATTACCTTGCGAACGATTGCTTCATCAAAACCTTCAGAGACTAAATCAGCGACTGATTTGTCTTTTTCAACATATTCTTCAAGGATAGCATCCAATATGTCATACGGAGGAAGGCTATCTTGATCCAGTTGATCTGGCGCCAGTTCTGCGGATGGTGGACGATCAATCACACGCTGAGGAATCGCCGGGGAAACGGTATTCCGGTATTTAGACAATGCAAATACCATCGTTTTAGGTACATCTTTCAACGCATTAAAGCCCCCCGCCATATCACCATACAGCGTTGAGTACCCAACGGCAGATTCACTTTTGTTACTGGTCGTCAATACCAAACGGCGGCGTTTGTTGGATATCGCCATCAAAATCACTGCGCGACAACGTGCCTGCAAATTTTCTTCAGTGGTATCTTTTCCTGTTCCCGCAAACATCGGTGCCAACTGTGCCATAAACGCATCAAACATGGGTTCGATAGAAACAACGTCAAATTCAACACCCAATAACTCAGCCTGCTCTCTGGCATCATGAATACTCATTTCTGAAGTATAACGAAATGGCATCATTACCGCCTGAACATGATCTTTCCCCAATGCATCCACGGCAATCGCCAATGTCAACCCGGAGTCAATGCCTCCCGATAAACCGAGCAAAGCACCTTTAAAACCGTTCTTTTGAACATAATCTCGTACAGAAAGGACTAACGCCTTATAAATTTGCGCCAATGGAGGTAAGTGAAGCGCCGGATTTGCCATCGGTTCAATGTGCCTATCATTGAAACGGCATTGTTCAACCTGTTCCTCAAATGCGGCCATACGATGGGTGATTTCACCATTGGCATCAAAGACTTTAGAACAACCATCAAAAATAAGCTGATCTTGTCCACCGACCTGATTGAGATAGATAATCGGCAATTGCGTACGCTGACAGTGGGTGGTGATTAATGTGCCGCGAATATTCGGTTTTTCACGGTTATAAGGAGAAGCATTAATCGACAAAATAATTTCTGCCCCCGCCTGTTTCAACGCATCAACCGGGGCGTCAAACCATAAATCTTCACAAATCAATAGACCAAGCTGATACCCTTTAAAGGGGATCACACAGCTTTGCTCACCCGCTTTGAAATAACGCTCTTCATCAAAAACCCCATAATTTGGCAGTAACTGTTTGAAATAACGCGCCACCACTTCCCCTTTCCAAAACAGGGAAAGCGCATTATAACATTTGCCATCCTGTTGCCAGGGATGCCCAACCAAAATCCCCACCTGAGAACTGGCGGCTTGCAAACGCGCCAATTGTTCACGGCAACGCTGATGAAAATCAGAGCGGAACAACAAATCTTCAGGAAAATAGCCAGACAGTGCCAGCTCAGAAAACATCACCAGGTCAGCACCTTTTGCCTGTTGTTCCTGGACTGTCTGCAACATACGCTCGCTGTTGCCTTCAATGTCTCCTACCAGCCAATTTAACTGGGCAAGAGCGATATTAAGAGTACGACTCATAGAATGCGGCTCTCCTGGGCCATAAATCATCTCGCTGCTTTTACTGAGCTTCAAACAGAAAAGCAATTCATCTCGATACCCTGTCTCTTTCAGGTTGCAATTTGCAACTGATAAGGGGATATCATTTTATTCAGTGTAAAAATTTCTGGGATAATAGAAAAATTACGCTTTAAAATCGTTGGCATCTAATTCGTGACGTGCCAGCAATTTATAAAACTCCGTTCGGTTACGCCCTGCCATGCGAGCCGCATGGGTGACATTTCCTTTGGTGATTTGCAGCAATTTGCGCAGATAATTCAGTTCGAATTGCCCACGGGCTTCGACAAAGGTCGGCAATACGGTATTTTCGCCCTCCAATGCCTGAGACACTAAGGCATCACTAATGACAGGTGTCATTGTCAATGCCACACACTGCTCAATCACATTGACCAACTGACGAACATTACCCGGCCAACTTGCTGCCATCAAACATTTCATGGCATTGGTAGAGAAACTCCGAACAAAAGGTTTATGGCGCTTAGCAGATTCACGTAACAGGTGATTAGCCAATAGAGGAATATCTTCTGAACGTTCGTTCAAGGAAGGAATTTTCAAGTTAACAACGTTTAACCGGTAATAGAGATCTTCCCGGAATTCATGACGTTGCATGGCTTTGGGCAGATCACGGTGAGTCGCAGAAATAATTCTAACATCAATGTCGATATTTCGATTACTCCCTAAAGGACGAACTTTGCGTTCTTGCAACACCCTCAAGAGTTTAACCTGCAATGCCATCGGCATATCACCGATCTCATCAAGGAACAAGGTGCCGCCCTGTGCCGCTAAAAACAGCCCTTCCCGGCTACTGACTGCCCCCGTAAATGCCCCTTTGGCATGACCAAATAATTCAGATTCAAGCAACTGCTCAGGTAAAGCCCCACAGTTAATGGCAATAAACGGTTTTTTTGCTCGCGGGCTGGCACGATGAATGGCCTGCGCCAGAACTTCTTTACCCGTTCCGCTTTGCCCATTAATCAAAATACTCACGTCAGACTGCGCCACCATTTTGGTTTGTTCCAGCAGACGTAACATCAGGGGGCTGCGGGTGACGATCTTCTCGCTCCATTGCCCGTCGATGGCGGGGGTTGACAGCGCCAGAGCATCATCAATCGCGCTATAAAGTGCATCACGATCAACCGGCTTCGTCAGGAAACTAAAGACACCTTGCTGCGTTGCCGCCACCGCATCGGGAATAGAACCATGTGCCGTCAGAATAATAACCGGCATTCCGGGATGCTGTTTCTGGATCTCCGCAAACAGTGCCAGACCATCCATCTCATCCATGCGTAAGTCGCTGATCACTAAATCCGCTTTTTCTTTCGTCAACAGGCGCAATGCTTCATGCCCACTCTCTGCGGTTGTGACACGAAAGCCTTCACTGGTTAAACGCATTCCCAATAATTTTAGCAGGCCAGGATCGTCATCAACTAAAAGAAGATGAGCGGGATTGCGCACAGTCATTATTGTTCGACTCCTTTTTCTTCTGAGGAATTGGCTTCCGCTTGTGTATTCAAGTTTGTTGCCAATTTGTCTTTCAACGCGGCTTGATGATTGGATGGCGTGGCCATATTCGGTGAAATGTCTAAGCTATCTTGGGGAAGCTCGCCATTCATCTGCCCGGTGTCATCTGAAGTGACAGCGCCATTTTGTTCTTGTTTGCGGGAGGAAAGTTGGCGTTCAATATCAGTCAGATTTTCCAGCTTGCGGGACATTTCGCGCAGTTTCAGTTCTAAACGGTCCCGCAACGCTTTCAAATGATCAATTTTATTCTCACTGTCTTGTTGGAAACGCTGAAATTTAACCCTTTCTTCAGCGAGGCTGATTTTCAGATATTGCTGCTCACGCCACAATTGGAATAATGGACGCAAAGCGACAGGAAGTTGTGCACTATAGCGATTAAAGTTTTCTATCACCCGCTTACGCTCAGCCAATCCAGAAGCCGCTCTGCCCATTAAAATACTTTGTTTGAATGCATTAGGCCAATCAGTCGGCGTCACCGGCACGAAACGGTTTGCCGTCTCACGTGCCTGTGACGCAGGCAACCGATCCGTACAATCGATAGCTCTCAACCAGTAAAGTGAGTTCTCCATCGCCGCAGGTTTCGTGATGTCCCAGAGTAATTCACACTCTCTCAGACGATAATCCGTGACATGTTGTTCCGGTAAGATAGCGGCAATCATTGATGATTTATCTGTTTCGCTGGTATTGACACAACCTGCCAATAGATAAGGAACGAGCAATAGCAACATGACACGCACACGCAAGGTTAAAGCACGCGCCAGAATAGGCTGTATCACAGCTACTTGTTTCTTCATTAGCATAGTCACCGTATTTTGCTGTTCCGTCTCCGTCATAAAGTAATCCGTCAATCTGTTATACATATTCGTTAACATTCTTTGCAGTTAATGGCAGTTCAATTCGAAAACATACATCAGCAAATTCAGATTCTATCAGGTGAAGCTCGCCTTGCATCTGTTTAATGCAATCTTGCGCAATGCTTAAACCCAGGCCACTTCCTTTTACCGCGCCTTTTCGTTGCCGTGTTCCCTGATAAAATGGCTCGAAAAGCATACTTTTTTCTGCTTCAGGAATCGGTGTTCCTGTATTGGCGATATCAATCTGAAGTTTTTTACCCACTTGTCGGCTCACGATCCAGATGTTACCGGATTCAGCCCCATAGTGCACTGCATTGGAATAGAGATTATCAATCACTCGCGTCAGTAAACTGGGCTCTGCCCAACAATAATCCCTATCCAATTGAATTTCTGTACAAATATTTTTTATACGGGCAGGCAGTTGATGTGACAATACCACCCCATCCACCAGTTCTTTTAGGGAAACAATCTGGTGCTCAGCAGGACCATCTGCTAATCTGCGGTTATATTCAAGTAATTGCTCAATAAGCCGCTGTAAATGCTTACTACTACTATCCAGGATACTGACGACTTCTTTTTGATCCGCCGTCAGCGATCCTGCAATTTCGTCAGCCAACAGCTCCGTGCCTTCACGCATACTTGCCAACGGTGTTTTCAGTTCATGAGAGATATGACGTAAAAACTCATGGCGTTGAGATTCAAGCCAGGATAAACGCTCGCTCAGCCAAATAATGCGCTGAGCCAGTGATCGCAACTCCAGGGGGCCTTTAAAGGCGTCAATCTGATTTTCCAACGACTGCCCTTCTCCCAGTCGATTAATCATTCGTTCAATGCCTTTCACCGGTCCGATAATCATACGCGTAAACAACGTTATCAAAAGGATGCTTAACAGGAATAAGATCAGACTTTGCCAACCAAAAAGTTGCCCTTTATCAGCAATACTCTTTTGCAGTTGTTCGCCACGACCATAAATAATATTTCGCGTTTTCTGCACCAAAAAACTGTTCGTTTCGGAAAATGCTTTGAGCAGGTTAGAGGATGTTGGTTCTGGCTCGCCATTACGACAAGAAATTGTTTTCAGTCCCGATAATAATGCATCAAATTTTTTCGTATATTCCGTATTGTCTGACAGCATCGCCATCTGACTACCCAGCATATTGATATATTGCCGGTATTGGCGTTGATAAAGCTTTTTCAGCCGATCATCCCCTAATACACAGTATTGACGGTAACTCCGTTCCATTTCAAGGACGATGCCAATCATCGCTTCACTACGATGGGCATCCGTCAACGTTGAACGATTAATTTCAGCCGCCTTGGTACTGAGCTGATCAAGGCTTTGGTAAGCCTGATAAGCCAGAACTAACAGCGGCAATAGCACCAACCAGAAAGCCATTAACACTAATTGGCGCAATGAGCGTGGAAATAAACGCCATCTTTTCAAAGAACTCATCCTATAACCTGTTTACATTGATGCTAACCGGCATAAGCCAGGGCAAATCGGCCAGATTATCAATACTAATGTGATTTTTACTACAGTGATTTTTTCACTCATTTAAACGTAGTCGAAAATAATAGTCGAAAGCCACAGATAATGGAAAGTGATGCGGATGAATACGTAAACACGATGGGCAGGAATAATCTGCAATAATGACGGCGGGATAGTTACTTTTCACTATCCCGCCAGTGAGAGCCTTCATGCTGTTCTGACGGCATGTAGGTGGTGCCTCACTCCACGTGTCGTCCGGTGTTTGATAAAGCCTGAAGGCGAGTATCATTAAATTGGACGGTAGGCACCTGACTTCGGCATCATTCGAGGTTTATGTGGCATGTTTCCACCTAATTGCGGGCCGACATAAGAAGTTGAATGAGCAACTATCTTTTATTATGCACATTACGTGCCAATTTGTAAAATCATTTTTAATGCTTTGATTTCATTAAAAATAAATAATAAGACGAATTCATTGCATTTTTTTACCCCGATTTTTTCATCTTCGGCCAGTGTCAGTGTCGCCCATTCATGACAGTTAATGCATAAAAATTATTTTCATAATAATATCAACAAAATAAATGTCTCTTATTGGCGACACCTAAAAGTGTGATTGTCTCGATTTAGAGACATGGCCAAAACGATTAGCCTAACTGTTGACGTGCATTACGGAAAATACGCATCCACGGGCTATCTTCTCCCCATTCTTTAGGATGCCAGGAGTTACTGACAGTACGGAATACCCTTTCAGGATGAGGCATCATCACGGTGACTCTCCCGTCGAGGCTGGTTACCGAAGAAATTCCGTTCACCGAGCCATTTGGGTTTGCCGGATATTTTTCTGTCACTGCACCGTAATTATCCACAAACCGTAATGCGACTTGCTGGTGTTTTTCAAGTTCGATCAGGCTCTGATTGTCTCTGAACTCAACCTGCCCTTCACCATGAGCCACGGCTATCGGCAAGCGAGAACCTGCCATACCTTTCAGCCACAGCGAAGGACTGTCAGCCACCTCCACTAGACTAAAGCGCGCTTCATAACGTTCTGAACGGTTGCGAACAAAACGCGGCCAGTGTTCTGTACCGGGGATTAATGTATGCAAATTAGACATCATTTGGCAGCCATTACACACGCCGAGCGCCAGGGTATCCGGCCTTGCGAAGAAACTCGCAAAATTATCTCGGACCCGTGAGTTAAACAGAATCGATTTCGCCCAACCTTCACCCGCGCCAAGCACATCACCATAGGAGAAGCCACCACACGCAACCAGTGTCTGGAATTGATCTAACGTCATACGTCCATCCAATAAGTCACTCATGTGCACATCCACCGCCTCAAAGCCAGCCCGGTGGAATGCAGCGGCCATTTCAACATGAGAGTTCACCCCCTGCTCGCGCAAAACCGCAACGCGCGGACGTACTTGTTTCGCAATATAACAAGCAGCAATATCTTCTGCGGGATCAAAAGATAATTTTACGTTCAGGCCGGGATCGTTCACATCCTGTTTTGCCTGATGCTCTTGATCAGCACACTCGGGGTTATCACGCAAACGCTGCATTTGCCATGTTGTTTCTGCCCACCATAAACGCAATGTGCTGCGAGTCTGGCGATAAACTTCCATGTGGTTGCTGGTGATGACAACCTCATCGCCGGCCTGCGCTTTCCCCAGCAAGTGAACACATTCAGCCAAGCCATACTCCGCCAACAGATTTTCAATCTGTTCCCTGTCCGTCTCACGGATCTGAATGACGGCACCTAATTCTTCATTAAATAAGGCAGCCAAAATATCTTCATCAAATGCGCTGATATCAACACGCAATCCACAGTGACCTGCAAAAGCCATTTCAGCTAATGTCACCAGCAACCCACCGTCCGAACGGTCATGGTAAGCCAGCAATTTTTGTTGCGAAACCAGCAGCTGGATAGCATGAAAGAAACCGGCCAGTTGCTCTGCGCTGCGAACATCTGCCGTTTTGTCGCCAAGTTGACGATACACTTGCGCCAATGCCGTTCCACCCAGCGCATTGTGCCCTTGCCCCAAATCAATGAGCAGCAAGACATTATCATCTTCAATGGACAATTCAGGTGTCACAGTACGACGCACATCTTCTACGCGTGCAAACGCACTGATGACCAATGAAAGTGGTGATGTGATTTCACGCATTTCCCCATTTTGGTTCCAGCGTGTTTTCATTGACATCGAATCTTTACCAACCGGGATCGTCAACCCTAATGCCGGACACAGCTCTTCTCCTACCGCTTTCACGGCGGCATACAACCCCGCATCTTCACCCGCATGACCCGCAGCTGACATCCAGTTGGCGGATAATTTCACCCGTTTCAAATCCTGTACGTAGGCTGAAGCGATATTAGTCAGTGCTTCACCCACAGCCATACGCGCTGATGCGGCAAAATCCAATAATGCAATGGGGGCTCGTTCCCCCATTGACATCGCTTCACCATAGTAGCTGTCTAAGCTGGCAGTCGTCACCGCACAATCGGCAACCGGAATTTGCCAAGGGCCAACCATTTGATCACGGGCAACCATGCCAGTGATGGAACGATCACCAATCGTAATCAGGAAGGTTTTTTCCGCTACGGCTGGCAGATGCAAGACACGTTTTACGGCTTCAGCGAGATCAATGCCCTTGCGATCCAGGCTTTGCCCTTGAGCTTGCAAGGTCTGCACATTTTTCAGCATTTTTGGTGTCTTACCCAGCAACACATCCAGTGGCATATCGATGGGCTGGTTATCGAAGTGGCTGTCATGCAGTTGTAAGTGTCGTTCTGCTGTTGCTTCGCCAATCACCGCATAGGGTGCGCGTTCGCGGCAACATATTTCTTCAAATAAGGCCAGTTGCTCCGGTGCTACTGCCAGAACATAACGTTCCTGAGATTCATTACACCATAGCTGCAATGGCGTCATTCCCGGTTCATCATTAAGAATCTTGCGTAATTCAAAACGGCCGCCCCGCCCCCCATCACTGACTAACTCAGGCATGGCATTTGACAATCCCCCGGCTCCTACGTCATGGATAAATAGAATTGGGTTTTTATCACCTAATTGCCAGCAACGATCAATCACTTCCTGGCAACGACGCTCCATCTCTGCGTTATCACGCTGCACCGAAGCAAAATCCAGGTCAGCATCAGATTGGCCGGATGTCATCGAAGATGCCGCACCGCCGCCTAAACCGATGTTCATACTTGGCCCGCCCAACACAATTAATTGTGCACCGACCGGAATATCCCCTTTTTGCACATGCTCTTCACAGATATTGCCGATCCCGCCTGCCAGCATAATAGGTTTGTGATAGCCACGCAGCTCTGTGCCATTATGGGAGGACACTTTTTCTTCATAGGTTCTGAAATACCCAAGCAAGGCCGGACGCCCAAATTCATTATTAAACGCCGCGCCGCCTAACGGACCTTCCAGCATAATATCCAACGCACTGACAATCCGATCAGGTTTACCAAAATCTTCTTCCCACGGCTGCTCAAACCCTGGAATTCTCAAGTTTGACACTGAAAAACCGACCAATCCCGCTTTGGGTTTAGCACCTCGCCCAGTGGCGCCTTCATCCCGAATTTCACCACCTGACCCCGTCGCAGCGCCAGGCCAGGGCGAGATCGCCGTGGGATGGTTGTGAGTTTCAACTTTCATCAAAATATGGGCTGGCTCTTGATGAAAGTCATAAACACCCGTAGCCGCGTCAGGGTAAAAACGCCCGGCCTGCGAGCCTTCCATCACAGCCGCATTATCTTTATAAGCAGAAAGGACATAATCTGGCGTCTGTTCAAAGGTATTTTTGATCATCTTGAACAGAGAGTGAGGTTGAGCCTGCCCATCAATAACCCAATCTGCATTGAAAATTTTGTGGCGACAATGTTCAGAATTCGCCTGAGCAAACATATAGAGTTCAACATCGGTTGGATTACGTTCCAACGTTTGAAAAGCCTCCATCAGATAATCAATTTCATCTGCCGCCAGTGCTAATCCCAATTCGATATTGGCGGCTTCCAGTGCTGCCCGTCCTGATTGCAAGATATCAATCTGTTTCAACGGCGCAGGTTGTTGGTGAAAAAACAGCGCTTCGGTCTGCTCAAACTGAGTGAACACACTCTCCATCATGCGATCATGCAATAATGCTGACAATGCCTGCCATTGCCCGGTATCCATGCCAGGCGTTTGAATATAATAAGCAATACCCCGTTCTAACCGGACAATCTGATGCAGACCACAATTGTGAGCAATATCTGTCGCTTTCGTTGACCAGGGAGAGATCGTTCCTGGACGCGGTGTCACTAATATTCGTTGTCCTTGGGGCTCACGTTCCGCCAGAGAAGGGCCATATTTTAATAACTGATTTAATTTCTCTCGCTCATCGGCTGTGATTGGTGCGTTCACCTCAGCAAAATGGACATATTCTGCATAAATTCCGGTGACTGGGAGAAAGCAATCTTGACACTGAGAAAGGAGCTTGGTGATACGAAATGCTGATAAAGCGGGTGCGCCACGCAGGATTTCCATAATAATAGGTTCTCTCATCTTAGAAGCAAAGCCTGACTGATACCTCAGGGGGAACTGCAAGCATTATAGAGGAATGTTCTTTCCGACGAAACCGTTTGCGTGGCTATTTTATCCCCTGACAATACACTCATTAAAAAGCGAAAACGGGTTTAATGGGGTTGCATATCCTTATTTTGTTGCGCAAAATTCTCGATTACTGGAAATTTAGCCATGCTATCATTTTGCATTTCATACTGTACCCACCCGTTCTGGAAAGAGATGACTATTTGAATAAATTAAAAATAAATTATTTTGTTATCGTCATTATCGCGCTTTTGTCTGCGGCCATTATGAGTCTCAATATTAATTGGTCCACTAAACAGCAGGAGCAAATCAACAAAATTCTGGCGCGGGGTGAATTACGAGTTAGTACGATCAGCTCCCCGCTAATCGCTCTCAACAGTCAAAATGAACTCACCGGATTCGACTATGAACTCGCCAAGCGGTTCGCTGATTATCTGGGGGTTAAACTGGTCATCAACTTCCGTTCCAACATTAACCAACTTTTTGACGATTTGGAAAATGATAAAGCGGATTTCTTGGCCGCCGGACTTATCTACAATCAAGCGCGGTTAGATCAAACACGTACTGGCCCTACCTACGCTTTAGTTGAACAACAATTGGTTTATCGCAAAGGAACCCCACGCCCACGCACATTCAGTGATCTAAAAGGAAAATTTATCGTCACCGCCGGCTCCGCTCACGTCAGCGAATTAAAAAAATGGAAGGCAAAGTCTTACCCTGAGTTAACCTGGGAAGAAACATCGCAAGAAAACACGCAACAATTGCTTGAACAGCTCTCTGAAGGGAAAATTGACTATACAATCAGTGATTCCATCACGCTAGCCCTGCAACAGCGCATTTACCCCAATCTGGCCATTGCGTTTGATATCAATGAAGAGAGTCCTCTGACCTGGTATTTAAAACGTAATAGCGATGATAGTCTCTACTCCGCTATGCTCGACTTCTTCAATATGCTGGCGCAAAAAAAGACGATGGGACAGTTGCAAGAAAAGTATTTCAGCCATGTGGGTTCATTCAATTATCTCGACACGCTTTCGCTGTTACGTGCCATCAATAACAGTCTACCAACCTATCAACCCCTTTTTCAGAAATATGCAGGTTCACTTGATTGGCGTTTAGTGGCCGCCATCGCATGGCAAGAATCTCATTGGGACCCATTGGCGACGTCACCCACCGGTGTACGTGGTTTGATGATGCTCACTCGCCCGACAGCAAAATGGGCAGGGATTCATGATCGGTTAGATCCGGAAGAGAGCGTAAGAGGTGGAGTGGCTTATTTGCACTACCTGATAGAACGTATGCCAAAAACGATCCCGGACGATGAGCGTATTTGGTTTGCTCTGGCCGCCTACAATATCGGGTATGGCCACCTCCTTGATGCCCGAAAATTAACCGCGGCACAAAAAGGGAATCCAAATCGTTGGGCCGATGTTAAAAAACGCCTTCTCCTGCTCAGTGATAAAAAGTACTACCCCAAGACAGCATATGGCTACGCCCGTGGCTATGAGGCCTATCTGTACGTTGAAAATATTAAACGCCATTATTCAAGCTTAGAGGGCTATCTGAGTGCAAAAGCCAGACGCAAACCAACACCGGAGAATAATACACCGGCGCTGTCTGCTGCCCGCTAAACTCACTCAGACGATGGCATTGCCTGTTGTTGCGCTTTCTGTTTTTTCAACGCTTTATGCTGCTCTCTTCGTTGTTTGAAAAAAGCACTCAACATCGCGGAGCACTCTTCTGCCAACACACCCGCAGTAATTTCAATGTGATGATTCATTCCCGGGTGACGCAATATATCAATCAATGATCCCGCCGCGCCCGTTTTCATATCACTGGCGCCATAAACCAGCCGCTGTATCCGACTGTGTACCATCGCGCCTGCGCACATGACACAAGGCTCTAAAGTGACATACAATGTTGTATTCAGCAGACGATAATTCTGCATTTGCATTCCTCCCCGCCGCAATGCCATGATCTCGGCATGGGCGGTAGGATCGCGGTCGGTGATGGGATGGTTAAAACCTTCAGCAATGACCTTATTATCTGCGACTAACACGGCACCAACCGGGATCTCGCCTTTTGCTTGTGCCTGCATGGCCAAATCCATTGCCCGGCGCATCCAATATTCATCGCTGTCATGTTCTGTCACTGTCTGTATTTCTGTCACTGCACATTCTCTTACTGATAAAAATTCCGCTTATTATAGCCAATGCGCGGCAAGTTGCAGCTCAGCCAACAAATATCCACGCGCGGATCATTGCTGCCATCATCAGCACCATCCAGAAAGGAGATGCCAGGCCATTTTTCTGCCTGCTCAGCCCACGATCTGATAGACTTCACGTTTAGATACAATGGCAAATCAATAAACAGGAAGACAATTCAGTCTTCAAGCAAAAGACTTGTTTTATGTAAGAGATTGAAATGGCACTATTAATTACCAAACGTTGCATCAATTGTGATATGTGTGAACTATGAAATATAATCCATAAAAATCAATAAATTAAAATCATGTGTTATAGTTTGCGTTGTGCGGTTCTGGGACACTAAATTAATAGAATCGGGTCGAGTAACACAAAACCCATCAAATTAACCCATCCCCCGCCCCACCAATGCCGCAATGTTTGCCACCCATCCCCACTCACAATTCCCCCCAATCCCTCAAAATACACCATCATTTTTCACTGCATCCACCGGCAAATATTTATAAATTGTCGAGAGTGATACATTGTAAATAATCGATAATTGTTTCCGGGTATGCCCGTTGTTCAGCAATCGGACCGCTTGTTGTCGATTTTCTTCGGTAAACACCACCGGACGACCACCTATCCGCCCCTGTGCCCGTGCCGCCGCCAGGCCAGCATTGGTACGTTCAACAATCAACTCGCGTTCCATTTCGGCCAACGCGCTCATGACATGAAAGAAAAATCGCCCCATTGCTGTACTGGTATCGATGCTGTCCGTCAGTGACCGGAAATGCGCGCCGCGTTCGTGCAGTTCCGATATCAGAGTTATCAGATTTTTCACGCTACGTCCCAGCCGATCCAATTTCCAGACGACCAGGGTATCGCCCGATTTTAAATGTGCCAACGCCTGTTGTAGTCCCGGCCTGCTGGCTGTTTTCCCGCTCATTTTGTCCTCAAAAATCCGTTCACAATTTGCATTCACCAATGCATTCCGCTGTAAATCGCAATTTTGGTCATTTGTTGACACCCTGATGTAACCCATTTTCGCCATATCTCACTCCAGCTATCTAATGATTGGCGATTATATCAACACAACGAATTTCCATTAAACCTTGGTTTATCGAAAACGGTTGAGCTGGCAGGAAACGCCCTGTCCAAATCGTCGAACGGGGCAGATATTCTGAATAAATCGGTATTTCTGAATAATATTGGTGCCTACCCTGCTAATGACCGCATTATTCATTCTGCTAATGATACAAAAATCTATAACGGTAACCGGAGTCGCTATGTTCTGTTATCAGGAACGGGCTATTGGAGTTTGCGCAGAGGAGGGGATGATTCGATTATCTGGCAAATACACCCTGACGGCAATTTAGAGGTTGGCGGTGTTCCTGTTGCCAACGGCGGAACAGGAGCAACGAATCCAGCCGCTGCCAGGGTAAATTTAGGTGTTCTATCCGTAGATGAAACGAACAGAAATTTTGCCACCAAAACAGAACTGAGCCGAAAACTGGATGAATCAGCCTACTCCACACTGGGGTGTACGATTGATGAGATATGGACGGGCACTCACAGTTCGGATCGGCCGCTCGTATTACCCCGAGAGATTGCGGGGCATCTGGTGGCTATCCGGCATGCTGGCATCAATGAATTTTCGTCCGTTGCATTCGTCCCGTCGAGAACCCGTTCGACGTTTTTGTTTCGGGGTGGCGCAACCACGTTTTTTGTTGATCTGGATGGGAAAACATTAACGGACTGGATTATCACGCCCGGTCGGGCAATCACGGGGATTTATATATTGCGAGGGGTCGATCGTTCATGAACATTTATATCGATAAAAATGGGTTTGTGGATTACCAGATCACGCCTGTACCTGAGAATTTGGACAACTATCTGGTAGTGGAGGTCGATGATGATATCGATTTATCTGATAAAATTTTTGATGTCCAATCAGGGCGGTTTGTGATTGATATTGCACGATTAGTCCGACAGTCGGAACGAGAAAAACAACACCGAATGTCACTAGCATCAAACTCAATCGCCCCGCTGCAATATGCTGTCGAACTCGATATGGCCACGAACAAAGAGCGGGACAGTCTCACTGAATGGAAACGATACTGCGTGCTACTGAACCGCGTGGACTGTTCGTCAGCACCCGATATTGACTGGCCGACGGCGCCAGAATGATTATCAGGGGGCATCAGCCCCTATTTTTATTTCGGTTGCTCCGGCCATTGGATATCGGGGGCGGTTGCACAATCGACCCGACTGAGCAGCACGCGATATTTACGCCAGGTGGTTAGTGCGGATTTCTCGGTATTCGTTGCCATGCCTAAATCAACCGCATCCTGACAGATGTCAATATTCTCTGCGGCCGTTCTCAGTAATTGCCGTTTTTGATATTCCGCCTGTTGCTGTAACTGCTCAGGCGTCGGAGGGGGTGGTGGTGGGATGTCAACCCAGCACGGCATACCATTAGCGTTTACACCCCGGCGTTTACCCGCAACGGATTGACTGAATTCAGAAAATACCTCATCAGCGACAGGGATAACATCATCGGGCAGTGTCCCTGCCGCCTGATAGTCTGCTAACAATGCGACTGGGTAAAAACTGCGCGTAGAGCGACTAAATAAATAATTTTTCATATCAATATCCTATTGCGATATATGTCACGACAGGTGGTTTGCTGGGTTTATATAGCGATTGAATTAACAACTCCGCTAGTTTTCGGTCAACGATTATTGTGCTGGCAATGACAATCCACCGCTCAGACGTGCCGCCACTTAAAACAGAGTTTGTTAATGAAACACATTTATTGGGAAAATGAACAGGGAATTCAAACATCGTCTGTGTCTGATACCAATCACCATAACTAGCGCCTGATACCGATGTCGTTCCATATGCCCGCCCCCATTGAATAATCACGCCGCTAGGTAATTTTTGATAGCCAGACTCAGTTAATTGCGATTCAAAAAATGACATGTCCGGTATTTGATTGCGCCCGTTGCCGACAGTCCGATAAACCGTATCCGTTAAACCAAGGTTTTTCACAAATTCAGATTTATTTGGGATATCCCCGCCGTTCCTCCGTTTCTCTAATCGGTTATCCGCATTTTTGTTTGCCCAATATCCGGCCTCATGCGCGATTTTTACGGCCAGTGATGTAGCCGCGGTCAGTTCACTGTCGCTGTTTATTCCGCTACTGAGTTTAACAATGCCGGGGGTGGTAGTTGAGGCGTTGGGGAGGCTGGTGCGGGCCGTTGCCCGTAATGCACTCAATAATCCATTTCTCAACGCCGTTGTGTTGCCATCATCCAGCACATCCTGGTCATTTGTCTCTGAAATAAATTGCGCCACTACGCTGGCAATCACGGATGCTTGCCGCCAAACTTTATTCAACTCCTGAGATTTCGCCACGCCAGAACTAAATCCGTTAGTCCGTGCGGCCAGTTTGCCGTACTCCTCGTTTGTTAGTACATTCGCCCCGTCAGCGATGCCGAACGGGAGAAATTCATTTTTTGCCATAATATCCTCACAGTTTTACAGCCCAGCCGCTGGTATCAAAACCCGCGACGTATTCATTATTAATGTCAAAACCAAATAACGCGCCCGTACTGGAGTTAATGTAATTATTAACCTGTACGGACTGCGGTTTGATGTTCAGATAGCCCTGTCGAATAACGGCCTTAATGACCTCCGGTATCTCGCTGCCGGTCAAAAATACGTCCATAGACATATCTTGATTATCGACAAAAAATATTCGGGCATTTCTATCGGGTAATATCCGCTGGTAGATGCGCTCCAGCATTTCACTCGAGCCGTCCCAGTGATTGGCTTCAATTTTCACGCGCAGCAATGTACGGTAGGTTTCATCGTCTAGTTCGGTAAATCCGCTATCACTGTCGTACCGTCGTTTCCAGCTTCCCTGATCGAACCCCAGCGTTTCGGTATCGAGCGAGAAATAAACACCCACAATCGGTGTTTTCACGTAGCGCGATAGACCAATCCATTCACCCACCGCATCCAGTTGTACACCAACGGCATGATCCAGCGAGAACGCCTCGTTTAGTTGATGCACTGTTTCGGCAATATCTGAGAGTGAGCGGGTTATCAGGTCAATGTGGTAAACGAATTTCGGGGCGGTGCGATGTTGCGGGGTGACCAGTTTTAGATAGTCTCTCATGTCACCACCAGTTTTATATTTTCAGGTCGGCAGGTCACCGCCTCATTAAATTTGGTTTTCAGGTTGGCAGTGGCTACCGAGTTAACCGAACGACCGATTTTGATATCTGTGATATCGTAGGTTTTTCCTTCTGCATCCCCCGGTAAATTTGCGGGCAGATATAATTTGGTCAGGTAAACACTGTCACCAATACGGATTGAATCGATATACGCCACAATTGCCTCCCTGATCCGATCCCCCACCAGTGTGGTATACCCATCAAACGGAGTAAGGCGAATTTCAATAAAAACCACGACATCAACCGGACGCGAAAAATGTATTGGATGCACAATCTGGTAACAATCCGCCACGTTGACAACGGTATCCCCGTACGTCCCCCCGCCCGCCCCTTTTTTCAGTGCGATAGTCTGTGCGATAGTTTTTGCATCGCCGCCATCCACAATCATCGCGATAGCGTGTGGCGGTATACCGTAGCTATCAGTTTGATTCGTATCGTTTTCAAATCCCCTCAGACGTGATACTCCCGGTATCAGGCTGATTGCACCCTGCACACCATCCAGCACCGTTCGCGATGGCAGCGCGACCGATTTTTGCTGGCGTATCCGCAACGCAGCATCGGTTTCTACCGCCCGCCCCGGTGTAGCCGCCGAGTAGTTTCTGACAGATTGCCAGCCGCGCGTCGGGGTGCCTATTTCGGAAATATCACCGGGTGCCGCAGTAATAGATCCGCTCGTTTGGCAGGTGGCGGTCACGGTTACCGTGCCGTGAGTACCAATCGTGACGACATCAGGCAAGCTCCACGAATACCCCTGAATATCACGCACCGTGCCGTTTTTGATGGCCGTACCAACCTGACCGATGATTTCTACGTCACTGGTGGATTTCGTTGTTTTATGCCGTGACATACCGTTGATGGCAACATTATTCGATAATGCCGAACCCGTCGCTGTTGACGGACTGAATGAGTTATAAGTAGCAATCAGGGCATTATTGGCGTCGTGAAGTGCCAGTGCATAGATGGCAATCATCTGCCCGTCTTTACTGTCTGGCGCCAGATACGCTTCCTCGCCGTAAATCCGGCGAAAATATCCGGTGAGGCGTTCCAGTATCGTTGGATAATCAGGCGCAGTAATGCCGCTCGCGGTGATTTTGGCCGCAAGCCCTAACGTTTCTATATTAAGCATAATTTACCGTTCGCTGGTTACCGTGGTTTTGCCGTAGCGGGTGTTGATAGTGGCGGTGAAAGTGATCTTTCGGGTGTCGGGATCACGCTTAGCATCAAGTGAGGTAATTTCAGTCACGCCCTCCGTACCCAGAATATGCTCGCGAATTGCCATCGCACTGGAATAGTTTTTTTCCAGTACCGCCTCGCGATAGGGTGTTCCCTCTGCCGTGTCCAAGAACCAATCCCCGCGCCATAAGTTGAGCCGCGTTTTAATGGCCAGTGCGACTGCGTCGGGTGAGTTGGTCAGAAAGGTGCTATCACCCTGCCCGAAACTGTAATCGCCGTCGCTGTCCTCTCGTCGGTATCGCATCATCGTGGCCCTCCTGTCGTGCCGTCACCTGTTCGTACACCACCGTGTCGGTGTTTCATCAGACTGATACCGCCTGCGGTGACATCATTTTTCACTGTCACCGGGCCATTAATGGTGACATTGCCGTTGAGCACGATTTCAGGGGAGGTGATTTCCGTTCCATTGTCAGCCGTGGCGGTCAGTTTGCCAGGGGTAATGAGCGTAATATTGTGGCTACCCGGTGTCAGTTCAATAAATGCCGCGCCGTCATCCGTGCGCAGTTGGGCAGAATAGGTACTGATGTTGCTGATTTTCCGCGCCTGAGACTGAGGCCCCACAATCGCGAACCCATCCGATAAATTGTGCTGACGCGGGTCTACCGGCTCCTGTATACCACCGTTCTGCCACCAGTAATCGATGCAACGGTCAGCGAAAATCACCAGACACTCGTCCCCTGATTTAACGGGAAATGTCAATGTGACACCGCCGCCACGAGGGAAAATCACTGGTACATCCACCAGCAACGGTAATGCAACGGATTCAGTCTTACCTTCACTGTTAGTGACTGACCAGCGTATCGCAGGCTGCGCGGTCACGGTCACCGCACTGGCATTAAATGACTGAATAATACAGGGGAGTGCCACATATAACCCGGCACTGATCGCCGACTGCATGGCTAAAAACGGCGTTTCGGGCTGGTTAATTCGTTCATGGTGAGTGATCATAGTTGCCTCATATCTGTCGATAGTGCTGATTGATTCATTAATGTCTGGTCGCTCTTCGCCACACAAATCAATTCCATGTAGTACAGGGTCTCGCGGGTATCACCGAAATAGTTAACGTTGATAACGATATAATCGCCGTCTGCATCAATGGGTGCCGGCAGTTCCCGTGACCCCGCATTGCTGTCGCCCTTCGCAATGCCACCCGTGGATAACCCCGCCATATTAATCGAGTCGTTATCCAACCGGATTAATGTCCCCGGTCTGATTTTGGGGTTGATGAGACATTTAACATTGATCCCGCCGCCGATGGTCTGCTCCGGCATTCCAATTAACCCGGTTTTATAGGTCAGTACCACCGCCTCTGTCAGGTAGGTCCGTTTGGGAATAATATGGCACTGCCCGTCTTCATAGCGCCATTCGGCATTATTTTGTTTTGCCAGTATGCTGAGTTCGTCGCGGTGCATCCCGAACAGAACCTTGCCTCGTGGAGCCACGGTCTTTTGGAATTCCGGCCGGAGTCCGGCGACTACTCCGTATTTCTCAATATCCCGCATCAGTAACCGGTCAACATCCTCTTGTGTGTAACCCGCCGATATCGTGGCATTGATCACTGCATCGTTGTACGTCTGATCACCGTCCTGCGCCTGTATCACAACATAGGTATCTGTCGGGCTGTCACGCCCGGTATAGGTGTACTGAATCTGACCAGAAAATATCTGTCCCGCATTACCCTGATAACCCGCGCAGAACCGCACAATTTTATATTCATGCTGTCGGAGCTTCGCACTGGTTTCAGCGTTGAGGTTATAGACTTTGAAAATGCCGGTCGCAGGGTATGCGAATGACGGTCGGGTAATATTGAACTTTATTTTCAGTTCAGATAGGTCGATACCCGCACCGTGTTCGTCTGCGACAATCAGGCTGCATTCACGAAGCCATTGTTTTGACATAGTGACTCCATATAAAAGAAAAACCCGCCGAAGCGGGTTGAGTGTGTTTGCATTATAAATGCGTGTAACTAGTTGAATCGGTTCATCCCCGCGTGCGCGGGGAACTTTTAAACGCGCTATCAATGAATATTTAGATGAGCGGTTCATCCCCGCGTGCGCGGGGAACTTATTTTTAACGCAATAGCACTTCATGTATAGGGTAATCGTGTTCAGCTATGCTGCTGCCACCATGGATAAAACGCATCCTGTTAAGCAACTCGTCTATAATTTTTTGAGTAGCAAGTAGATCTTTGCGTAACCGCCAATAGGCTTCGGCATCAACTAAAACTTTACCATTCATCTCGTTTGAAGAGGCGCTACTTTGAGCGTCTTCATAAATTTGAACATCTGTTTTAACTGTATTTGCGTTACAAGTTTCATTAACTGATATAATAGACATTGTCTATATCCCTCACACTAGGCTGTAGACTGTTTTACCAGAAGCCCTCCAGACTATTGTGACTAGTTCGGGGGGCTTCGACGTTTAACGTGACTCTATTTATTACGTGATTGTAACTTTTTGTAAAGGCAGTTTATTTTAAACTGCGAACCGCCTCGAATATTAAACTATTGGCACCCTAATAAAGAGTAATTGCTTATTGTTAATACTAAAAACCACTGTTAAATTAGTTATATATGTTACTAGACTCGACGTTTACGCCACTTCAACCTCTTCTACCTCTAATATCTTAGCTAATTTCGCAATGCCTTTCGCTGTTACCAGAACCTGCTCGCGGGTTTGTTCCTCACCTTCGCTATCGGTAAATGACCTTATTTTGTGCTCCAGCACACCCTGCTGTAGTTTGTCCTGATAACCAATCCAGTTCTTATTACCCGCACGGCGGTAGATCCACTTCATTGAAGACAGCCTGTTAAAAAGCTCTTTCGGTTTTATTTGAAGATGTTTTGCTGCGTCAGTAATACACATACTGCCGTTCGCTTTCTTGGCGATGCGTTCATATGCTGCTACGTCTGGTTTCATTTCTGAAACCTGGTCTTCAAGACCTTTATTTTCGAGTAGCAAGCGTTCTTTATCTTCTTCGGCCTGAATTACCATGAGCGCAAGTTCTTTTACATTAGGTAACCGTGATGGGGTATTGCGCCTTTCCTGCTCCAATACAAATAAGCGGTCAATAACTGCGGCACGACGGACAACATCATATCCCGTGACTAAGATTTCGGTATGACGGCGGTCGAGTAAGAACTCAGATACATACCCTCGATTGTCAATAACGGCGGTGACACCTTCAATCAAGATAACTTGTTGATTTTTATCATGACGCAAATTTGCGACATCTTTATTGAGTTGGTATAGCTGTTCCAACATTACCCATACATCCCGGATGACATCAGCATGGCGCTTGCCTGTCAGCTCCGCGATCTCACGGCTTGACATGGTGACAGTTTGTGTTGCAGGTGCTAAAATACTCATAGCGTTATTTCCTTGTTGGTTTGTTAACGTTTTAGAAGCCTCGTTGGTTGCAGCCTTCGAGGTTTCGCTTTTATTGTGCTGGATTCGATCTTTCTTCTCTCAAACATCTCGCCAATCTCATTACAATCGCTGAATTCAAAGAGATAAAATCCATTTCCGCTTTTTGTTCCAGCTCTTTCTTCATTGATTCTGGTAATCTCAAACTGAACGGACAGCTTTTGTTTTGACTGTGTAGCTCATCACTCATGTAATGTCTCCTGAATAAAACCAACTTAGCGATAGAACCAATTTGGTTCTAAAACCAATTTAGCATCATTTATAAAGATGTCAAGTTGGTGCTATGATTAATTTATTATAATTTGAGGTACACTATGACTAAGAAATACCCAAGCCAAGAAATGGATAGATTTAACGTCCGTATGCCCGCTGGCATGAGGGATGAAATAACAAAAATTGCAGAAAAAAACGGGCGTTCTATGAACACCGAGATCGTCATGATGCTTCAAGATGGTATTGATAAGGTAAATGGATATATCAAACTATCTACTGATAACTCCAATGACAAAAAGACAATGCGGTTCAGATCAAAGATAGATCCTAAAGTTGAACGAGAAATATTAGAAGAAATTGCACGGCTCGCCGCCGAAAATGCGGTAAAACTTGAAAGGGATAAAAAATAAAGCCCCTTTGGGGCTTTAATGACTAGCTAATGAGCTTATGTCGCTAAATCTAAATAGAAACTCAGGGTCTTCCATGCTTCCATTTTGGGTCACCGAAACTTCTCTTACACATTCGTCTCTATCAGGGATAAAAGACCCAGAAAAAGACACTAGCTGTCCTTTCTTCAGAGAAAGCGCCTTTTCAAATAATACGGTACCTTGATTAATTAAAGTATCGTCACCTGAATCGGAAAATGCGTTATTCCATGTCCTAATACGTATGTCCTTTGTAAGAGAAATCACAATCACGCCCTTACCGTCATTGTTTGAATTTAAATCAATGACCTTACCAGACCAGCCACTAACTTTCAGGTTTCCTCTAAAAAAATGGCAAATAGTCGATACTCGCTTTGTTTTTAGAGCAGCAATTTGCATATCGTTATTTGCGCTTTTAGTTTCTTTGACAAATCCATCAACAATACCGATAAATTGCTGTTCTCTAGCTGGCGCGGCATCCATTATTTTTTGATAGGTATCATCTTTCGTATTAAAAGCCCCAAAATACAAAAAGATAGCCAATAGCATGATTAAGAAAACATTTTGTTTTTTCATCAAATTATCCCTTAGAATTTAGCATCGTCAAATCCAAGCCATCACAATAATTATAATGAAAAAAAGTATAGCCTGTTGTTTTTACCTAACTCTTCCTTTCCTGTCTCATTTTTTGGATCATCATAATAAAAAACCAGTGAGCCGTTAAAACTCAGATAGCTATGCTGCTCTAAAATATCCACCCCAAAAACCAATGGAATCCCTGTAACAATTGGCTCGCTATTGGGATGCATAATATCTAGAATCCATCCAGCGCAATCTCGCCACTGTAACTGCATTCGGTAATTGATACCGCCTAACTGAATATCGAATTGCTGGTTTTCAGCGCGTAACGGGATCTCAACTATGTTCATCGGAGTATCCTCCCCAAGATATCACCAAAGAAGTTCTCACCCCCTTCTTTAGTTTGAACCAAGATACTTTTATTTTCCTTTGGAACTATCGGTGTTTTTGTGCCTTTATCGGCAACTCCAGAGGTATCCAATGGGTATTTCATCCTCTCAGGTGGTGCGGTAACCGGGGCTGTTTGAGTTTCCACGATAATCACCTCACGTAGAGTCAGGGTGACCATTAGAACGTTTTCAGAGGTTTTATCCGTTGTCACCTCTATCGCACGGATCAGCATATTTTTATACATCCGCTTCCCTGTAGTGACATCGAACGGTTTCTTTGAGGCTTTCAGTGCCAGCAATTGTTGATAAACCTCCTTGGGACTTTTCCCTAATGATGCCCCTGTTCCCAGATCAAACATATCAATCAACGACCCCCCACCAGCAAAACCCAGTTCCATTGTGACCTCGGAGGGTCTGTCATATGCATGGTCACTGATAGCTGCGCCCCGTTGTACCGGGTGCTCGGTGATTTCTGTCGCATCCATGTGTTTTTCGGAAATCACCACGCTCGGCACTATCATCTGTATTTTTCTCGTATTCTGAGAAAATAGCATTGATAAAATATCCATCAACTCACCTTTGTTTGTAGGCTGCGCACTAATATTGCGTTAGCGCGTTGAACTGCCTCCCCGGTTAGCACTGCGGCCTCACGTGGGGAATCAACGCCATTCACATTGATGTTGTAGTTAGGTGCAATCGTCGTTTGATTTGGGACATTGGCTAATAATTCCAACCGTTTGGGCGTATAACCGGTATGACTCAGCATATTATTGATATTCGCAGTAGCGTTATCAAACATTCGTGGATCAAAGTTGAAGTTGCTGTTTTTAGCTGACGTACCCATATTATTTTTAACACGATGGATATAATTACGAGTCTCGGTAGGTAAATTACCCATGCCGTACTTTTGTACGTTTCCAATACCCCAGTTATATGACGCCAATGCTTTGTCAAGGTTGCCGTTGTGTGTTTTCAACAAACTGCTCAGCATCTTGGCCGCCGCGTCTGTCGATTTATGCGGGTCGAAAACATCATTGCCCATTAAGCCGTAACTTTTAGCGGTAGAATCAATAAACTGGAACATCCCCTTTGCGGTGCCGTACTTAGTTGTTGGGCCGATCGCATTAGGATTGCCTGACGATTCGGTCATCGCCACACCATGCAGTATGCCGGGATCTAAGCCCAGCTTCTTCTCCAACATGTTAAAATAGCCTGCCATTGAATCTAGGAGTGGTTTACCTTTTTCAGTCGCCGGTTTATCTTTAGCGGGTATGTATGGGGCTAACCCTAGAAATTCATTCAATTTATTATTTAGGTAAAAATACCCATCTAAAAATGCCTCACGGTGGCGTTCCGCGGCGGCGCTGACTGCTGGGAGCGCATCCTTTTTGTTCTTCTCGTTACCGTTCCACGCTTGTTGGAGTTCATCCCATGCTAACGCAAATTCCCCATCATTTAGATGATTCAATGCGGAGACCAAATGTGACAGCATTTTGCTAAAATCACCTAAGTTTTTCGACAGGTTTTCCAGTTCAAAGGAAAATGACCAGTTTTTGAGGTCAATGTTTAACAAATCTGTTATCTCTTTTGCTAATCCCTTGAAATTTTTAGTAAGCTCTTTTATCTCCGCTTTGACTTTTTTAATCTCCGGTTCCCACTTACCCCAATCAATCAAGGACTTCCCGCCCTCTTTCCACGTCATATAGTCGTCGTAGAGCAGAAACATAGCCGCCATTAACGTGGTGAGTGCACCAATAGGAGAGAATAAAAATTTCGAATTAAGTGCCATCCATGCCGCTGCAACAAGGCCGAAGACCTTAATTAGATTCTGACTTCCCTCATCCAATTGCCTCCACCAGCTAATTAAATCCTGAATGCCCTTAGCCCCGCGGAAGACCACCTGACCGAGTATTTCGGACATCGTCATAATGGCTTTCACTACGGACATAATGATCTTTTCAATGGTCGGCCAGTGTTTCAGTATCAAATTGGTGAGTTTCTCTACGCTCGGCGTTAAAACCCGCGCCAACTCCCCGCCGATCTTGTCTTTGGCTGAACCCGTAACCAGCCTGAGCCGGGCAAACTCAGCCATAAAAGCGTTGGCTTGTTTAGCAGCCATTGCAGGGTTGTAACCCAGCGCTTTGATTATCATCTGATAATCTGCGGCATACCCGCCAATCCCGCGACGCATCGCCATCAGGGTGTTTTCATCAATACCGAGGATGCTCGCATACTGATTGGCGCGGTAATGTGGTAACGCTGACAGCCGCTCGCCCACCAGCGCAACGAGTGAAGCGGTATCCCGAAGCTGCCCGTTAGCATCACGGGTCTGAATACCCATATTACGCAAAAACCCCTCGCCGCCGGGATTATTGCGCAGGAATTTGGCGACATTCTCCAGCGACGAATTCAGCCCCTCGACGCTGCCGCCCGCCTGACTGACCGCATAGCCCAGTGATTTAATCTGCTCCGCCGCCCCGCCGGTGCGTTGTGCCTGCCAGTACAGTTTATCCAGTCCATTAGCCACTATCGCGGTAAATCCGACGACGGAAGCCGCGGCACTTTCCACGGCAGCGCCTAATTTCAGTACATTACCGGTGACGCCGGCGATTATTGCGCTAAATTTTTTCTCGCCCGCACCATCGACCTCAAAGCCGAGTGAGATTAAAAAGTCGCGAATGGTTTCTGCATTATTGCTCATCTTTCCACCGTGCTATCAAGGCTTCGTTTTCGGCGTTCACATCCAGATAGTCATTCATCAAGGCGATATCGGCCAGATCGATATCACCATTTTTTAATGAAACGTAATCGAACTGAAATTCATGAGCCGGACGCAATAGAAAAGAACGCCCGTCAGGGAGGGTTTCTAAATCCAGGTTGGGCTGGCCGGGGATGGCTCGTCGCTCTCTGGCAGACCGGGAAAAAAATTACTAAGCGAACCTTTAATCACATGCCCGGCGATTTTCAGTAAATCCAGGCCATTGATATCATCAAACATCAATTGCTGCCCGCTGTAGATGCCTGTCCAGACGCCACCGGATTCACGGCTGACCACCGACAGGCAAATGTCGTTAATTTCATACCGCGACTCTTTCCCCAGCGAACGAATGGCCTCAGCCAGAGGTGCGATAAAATCCACCATATCACCCATCGAAAATGTGGGTTTACCGTTTTCGTCCACCCCATTGGGTTTGAGGTTGTCCCAAATAGGTTTTAACGCCGGAACCACGGGCAGCAATGCGACCGCTAAATCCTGTTGCTGAAAGGCGTTTAGTTTGCCCGCGCGGTATTTTTTACCGCTGATTTCAAATTCCATGCTATGCCCCTGTTAAAATGTGCCTAATACTGTGTCGATTTTGCCGCAGTCGAATACCCAGCTGACCGTATTCCCCAATTTGGCGTTAGCGATATCCGGTATTTTCTGGAACGCCACTGAACGCGCAGCTATCGTATCCCCGGAGACCCGGTTACGGATCAAAATGAGATTGTTCCCCCATGTTGCCGAGGAGAATTGCTGGGCGTTATACATCAGCATTAATTTGGCATTGGCGGAGGACGTTTTCAGTAACGTCACGGTAATCGTGCCGTTTTTGCCCGCGCTCAATGAGTGCATCACCTCGCCATCGGCGCCCACTGTCATGGTGTTTTTAGCGTCAGCCATTGCCGTGGTAATGCCCTCTTCTGCGGTTGCCGCGCCATTAGCCAAATCCACATGCCCGCCGACGCCGGTTATCGTGGCGGACACGTCCATAAATGAATAGGTAGCCATCTCATCACCTGTTTACGTTAATAATGACATCGGCGAAATGCACCGCACCGGCCAGTTTTATAGCACACTGAATTACCGGCGCTTTGCGTTTCTCGCGCTCAGCCTGTACCTGCTCGGCGATGGGTGCTGCGTAGGTATAGAACCCCTTGGTCAGCATATCGCCCCGATTCAGCGCCCCGAATGAATCCCCACCCCAAACACCCGGGGCAATCAAGCCATTGGTGACGCCCTGAGCCAATGACTGTTCAACATTCGCCAGTAACTGAGTCACGCCCTCATCGGTCTGCGGCATTTTGGTCGTTGAGGTATACAGCAGGTTATAAAGGTTGGTCTGGACATAGTTCTGTAGCCAGTCCAGCCCGTGGCGCTCGTCGATAAATGTGCCATTTGCCATCACGCCCTCCTGAATAATGGCGGTGTCGTTGTTGTAATGCACAAAGACGTTGCCCGATTTAGCTCTCAACGCACTGGCTTGGGTTGCCGTCAGTAACTCAGCACTGATAGCCGGTTCCTGTTTAAATTTCAGGGTAATGGTAGTGCGGTTGCCCTGGAAATTGACCGTGAACATGCGACCGAACAATGAGGCGATCGCATACGGTTGTGCGGCGTATTGCCACAGTGTCCGACCAAGAAACGCGCCTTTTAGCTGAGAACCAATATCCGTGTCTACATCAGGGTCGAGTACATCCGTTTTGGTGACCGTATGGCCGTAAATACGGGAAACTGACGCTGATTCGATATAACGAGCAACACTCAGCACGTCACTGTCGGACAGGGTATTATCAGCGATGACCAGCCCGTACCACGCGCCTGACATCGAACCCAACGTTGACACGGCCTCCGCTATCGTTTCGGGTTCAGTCGGGTCGATAACTGTCGCACCGGATGATTCATCCAGTTTCAGGGTATCGCCGATATACGTGCCACTTTCTGCGCGGGTGATATAACCCAGTTTCCCTGACGTTTGCAGTGAAACAGTGAAACGGGCGGAAATGCTATCCCACAATACAGTCGCATTTTTCAACTTTTCGGCCACCCGTTCAGCCACACCGTTCAAATTGGTTTCTTTGCTAAAATCAATGCCCGTAAGGGTGGTTTCTTTGCCATCAATAACCAGTTTGAACGTACCATTGGTAACCGTTGTAAATCGGTTCATGGCCTGTTCGGGCTTGGTCAGCACAGCACCGCGCAGTGCGGCTGATACTGGCTCTTTTGCCCAGCGCCCGATATATAAATCAACCGGTTGGGGTGACTGTGAGTAGTACAATGCCGCTGCCTGATACTCTGGTGTGTCCATGCCAAAATCGGCACCAACACCCTCGATATCCATGTAATAACGCAGCCGTTCGTGCGTGTTGATCACGTTACTGGCACCGACTATCAGCAATGAGCCAAAATTTCTGGACGATGCCGCACGCGGTGCCATGTTGATCTTGACATTAACGATGCTAGAAATAGGTAAACCCTGCATAGGGATTAATCTCCAAAAAATTTAATGGATACGTCCGTCAGTGATTTGATGCCGTAGTGGCGCACCGCTTTTCGCCGCAACGTGACTGTGATGTCATAGCGGCGTACCCATTGGTTATTGATGAGTTCAGGAAAAGATGTGATCCGAGAGTGTTTGACAACTGACAGTCCCAACTGATTAAGTTCGGCATTGTTCTGGCTGAGTCCCAAACCATCCCGAAATCGTGAGGCGTACCATTGACTGCGAGGCCCATAGAACGAGGCGGAGCACTCGAACTCCTCGTGTCGCCAGAGTTCGCCTGACTGATCAGTTTGGTTGGCATAGGCCGGGTTATCGTCCGCTGGAATTTCCACCACGCCAAAACCGCACCAATCGGCATCCGCAGGCGGCTGTGCTGCCTGTACAGGCGTCCAGCGTGGGCGCACCATACCGTTAGGTAATCCCGATACGCCTCTCAGCCATTGACTGAGTAACCGCTCTAACGCCTCATCGTAGACCGGTTCACTATTGGGTGTTAACCAGCCCGCCTGTTCTGAGGTATTCATGACGGCCCCCCGTCAAAGGGACGTAATTCACAATGCGCCTGGACAAAACCCGCACCGTATGCGGTGTACGGGTCAACCGATTTCACCAGATACTCACGGTTCTGGTAGGCCACAATGTCACCCGCCCGCCCGGTTTCACCGGCTATCAATCGTTCCGTAGTAATGACCAGAATTGTGCCCGTCACCGTCTGACCAGACATACGAAGTTGGGCCTCAACGGAGCGGTCAACCGTCACTACACCAGAAAACGGCGTTACGGTATCGACTGTCGTCGCGAATCCATCATCATCTACCCGTATAGCTCGGCGTTTTACGGTCAGTGAGGTATCACAGAAATCCGGGTCAGACAAAATGTCAGTCACATCAAGTAAGTCCATTAGCCCCCCTTATTTCGAACTACATAAGTGATTGATCGGCGATAATCACCGGTATCAATAAGCGGTTTCACACCCTTACGCCCTCGTTTGGCACGGGCGGCAACAGTGGGATCTGCCAGAGGTTCAAAATCATGGGTAGTCATGTAACGCTGAACGCCTCGAACTGCAATCTGACCGGCTTTGTTCAGGGCTTTTTCGGCCTTATCCTGCTTACCTTCCAGCACCGCTTCCGCCGCAATTTTCAGTTGCTCCGTAGTTTTGTCTTCCACCGAACATATGCCGGGTCGAAGGTGCGGGCGAGACGGGATGTTTTGGGCAGGTGAGCCAAATTCATTGATATAACCAATGCCGGCATTACCGAACGGTACATCATCCCTGTCGCTATTCTCAGCAGGAACGCCCACCAACACATCCCGATTGCCGATGGTTTTCAGCGCCTCCAAAATGTCATTGGCTTTGTCAACACGGATTTTCAGGCCACTTTTCATAGCTGGATACCCCCCGCGCCGAATGTCAACAACTGTTCGTAGAACTCTGAGCCATAGCGGGTGTTGTTCCAAAACCCGGCGTTCGGGTTCAGGGTTGTGCCAGTGTCATAACTGACGCTCACCTTATCCACCGATTTTGACGACACCACACCACTATTGGCTCCCCCCGTGCCCCCTCCCGCCATTGACCGACTGTCCGTCGCCCACAGTGCCATGTAATGGGCAACCATCAGCTCCGCCAGATAGACAAACATGTCCCCCAGCCGGTTTTCATCTAACTGTTTATCTGCCAGATTTAACCGGAACCTGATTTGTGCATCGGGGAATTTTTGAATATTGGAGAACTGAGGAAAATCGGTGCGGAACTGATCTACAGTGGGGAGTTGCCTATTTTTTGTTACCCCCATTTTTACCCCCGTTAGGCGCGGATTGCGAATCGCCCAGCATCAATTCAGCAATTCGGGTATCGCGCTCTTCCAATTGCTGAGTTAAAACAGCAACCTGTTTGTCACGCTCCGTCAACTGGTTGGTCAGATCGTCGATTACGGAACGGAGCGCAACCAGCTCAGCATCATAATCTGCTGGCACAGGCTCGTCTGCCGCGTCGATGGTTTCCGCATGAGCCTGTACGAACCAATGTTGAGCGATCGCCGATGAAACATCATGAACACCGACAGTAAAATTTTCCGATTCGCCGTTATCGTGAGTGAATCGAAATTCGGTATGTACCCTGATTTTCATTTAGATACCGTCCATATAGTTCAGTGTTTCACGATAGACCAGTTCAACCGCGCCCAATTTGCCGTAGTACGTCACCATCTGGTACAGACTGCGATACTGGATCGGAATGCTCTGCAACGGCACCATCGGGAACCGGACGAATTTTTTATCATTGGTGTACGCTATCGCGCGGTCTTTACCTGCCACGCCAGCGCCCTTCGCCCATTTCACCGCGCGAATATCCAACGGAATACCATTCTGGTGATACGCGATGGTGTTGTTTTTCAGGTACGTTAACAATGATTGGTTACCCGCCGAAGATACAATAATGGAGGAGAGTAGCGCGAATTGCTCAGGCGGAATCAACAAATCGGTCGGCACCATCGTATAGCCGGAGCGTGCCCACGCATCACTCAATATCTGGTTAATGCTATCCCGGATTTCGTCGGGTGTGGACTGCGCCCACGGTTTACGCGCGTTACCTAGCCCCGCGCGTTTTTGGTTCAACAGCCCCTGTAGCCCTAACCCCTCGTCGCCCATGTACACCTGTTCGTCGATGTCCATGTTCCATTTCAGCATCATGCCGTCGTGTTTTTGGGAATCGATAGGACGTCCGACCTGTTGCGCAGCATTCAGCTCTATAACCGTCCAGCCCAGTTCCATGCCCCACAGCGTTAACGGATGTCCCTCACGTTCAATGTTCACGCTGACACCTGCCAATGCCGTAGCGTTCCCACTGATCCAGTTTTTACCGTTCGGGTTGGCAGAACCCGCAGCCGCAAATTGCGTGTTTGTCCATGTCGCCATTTCGTCTGCTATAGTCACGTCCTCGCGGTATTGGATATCGCGACTATGCGTATATTGCACCAACGGTAAATTGATGGTCTGGTCTAATCTCTCCAGTTCACCCACCAGAAACGTACCGCTGCTATCAATGGTGCGTTGATCAAATGTAAGCATCTATTCTATTCCCGTTAAATTTTGTAAGAAATTTCAGCATTGCCGTCGGCGTCACCCGCGCCAGTGAACTGAGCATTGGGCAGTACCACCGTTTCACCCTCTACCGCCACATTCAAGAAACTGCCTAACGGACTGTTTTTGGTGGGTTTACCTACCCGCACATAGACTGGCGTGCCTTTTTTGATGCTGGACGCATTGCCATCCAATTTCACGGTCATGTACCCGCGTTTCAGATTATCGCCTGTGTAATTGTTGTCGGTGCCGATAATATACGCCTTGTCCGGCATACTAGTTGTGGGATATGGGCGGACATAAATCCCCTGGATCTGGTCTACCGTATCGCCCTCTACCAATGGCACGAAATAGCCGCCATCGTCGTATTTACCCACCAATCCATACGCGGGGAACAGGTTCGCCGATTTCAGTACTACCGGCTCAACGGTCATATCCTGTAGGCGTGAGATAGTCCCCGCAATGCCCACCGGCATACGTTTTAAATAAACGGTCATAATGTTATTTACTCCTGTTTGCCCAAAATTCGGCGTTCTGTTTGTTCAGGTCGGCAATGCTGTTACCTGAGGATTTGTTACGAGCTGAATCGCCCGTCACTTGGGTATTGCGATTTTTCGCCAGCTCAGCCACCGCATTAAATGCCATATCAACAATATGCTTAGGCAGTTTTTTGATTTCTGCATCGCCTACAATGGTGCGTACCATTGCCTGATCTGCACTGACCAACACCTGACGTTTAAACGCGGTTGGTTTGGCTGCGTCCAGTTTAATGCCGGGTATGATTAGCTCGGCTTTATAGGCTGCGTCGCCCGTTACCTGTTCTTCCTTCTCGTCTTTTTCGTCACCATCATCCCCAGTCTGCTCCGGCTCTTTGGGGTCAGTTTCGTCGCCGTTATCGCCTGTTCCTGATTTACCTTCCAGAGCGTCCAGTCGGGCGATCAACGCCTTAGCCCATTCAGGGATTTGCTCATCGCCAGTTTTCATCTCCGGGTCTTCTTTAGGAAGCGGTTGTTGGGGGCTGATATTAATGTTGATGGCTTTAGGCACCTCGCCCGTGCCCTCGTCACCAGTGATGGACTCAGGCGCATTGTTCAGCGCCGCTTCCATCGCCGCCGAGTCTTTGGTTTTAATCGCCTGTCTCAGACGTTTGAACCATGTTTGAGTTTTAGTAGACATGCTATCTCCAATTGAACAACGTGAACCGGCGCGAGCATCTTGAACCAGCGCCACATGATTACCTGTAATTTGGTATTGTTCGGCTTTACCTTTGGCAGTTTGCCGATATTCCGCATCGTAACCGCACGACACCTCATCAAAGCCCTCATCTATTGCTGCTATCGCGTCCGTGTCTTTGATGATCAGGTCGGCTAACATCAGATCGGATTGTTTCCCCTCTCCGCGCCGAACGTTTTGAACATGCCCGTGAGCCAAATCCCGCCAGTTATCCGGGTCAACAAAAATGATGTTGCCGTCCGTATCTTCGGGATGTTTTATCGTGACAGTCATTCCCTCAAAAGATGCTAAGGTAGCTTCGCTAAAAACCTCGTCGGGGGAGCGTTCAACTACAATTTCACCGTCGGTATCCGGCTCGAGGGTTGGCAGTTCAAAATCGGCATAAAGCTGTGTACCCGTTCTGGCTATGGGTACGTCTTTACACAATAGGGAACCGTCGGCCAGTTGGTAACGGGTGTTACCCAGTCGCGTAGTAAAGAAATATTTCAACGTATCCTCCACCACATCCAAGCCGCAGAAATACCCCAACACGAGAGCCCGTACAGAAAATCGATCCATGTGCCGTGTAGCATGAACCAGAAGCCTCCAAGTACAGGAGTTATCCAGCTATAAAATTCAAAATCGCTCATATTAATCCTCCGGTATGACGACTTCGCAGTAACAACGACAGTTAGGCAGAGTGCCGGCGTGTCCTATCAGGCCATCCAGTGCCGGCGGTTTGTCCCACTCGACAAATTGCCCTTCCATTTTTTGATGCGAATGCCGTACATCGCCATCGTCTGCGGTACGCCAGATATACCCTGTTGAACCGACGGATTGTGCCCGCGCCTGCGTCAGTGCTGTCTGTGCCCGTCCTGCCTCGGTACGGGCGATCAGTTTGGCTCTGGACACGGCTACTTCACCCGAAGCCGCAATTTCTTTCGCGAATGGCTCTGCCCTGCCGCCCGTAACCACCGCTTCTATTGCCCGGTTATGAATGTCATACACCCGATCCGCCGCTTCAATGGGCAGTGATTTGATGTATTGGATTTGTTCTTCAACAATGGAGCGCATCACCTGCCCGATGGGAGCCTTGTCTACCAAGTGACGCAGCTCCCGGCTAATCTGTTGACTATGTTGACGCCAGATTTTTTCATCCTGCCGGTTGATATCCAGCGCGAAATTATGGGCGACCCGCTGCGCCCACGGCGTGATCAACTCGCTGTAGCTGTCTAGTGCGGCTAATATCTCAGTGACGGAATCATTTGAACCATCGTAAGACTCCTTGACGATGTTTCCGACCGCCTGCGCTATCTTTCGTAGACTGGTTTGATATCGGTTTTCCGCCTGTCGGGACTGTTTGCGGGTCGTCACCACTGCCGCCTTCTGTCGATTTCGCCGTGAAGCCATCACCTACACTCCCCATTATTCTCTCAGCCTCTGTGCTGTCCATGTGATAGGACGTGACCAGCATTTGTATTCCGGTGTCTCTGGGTAACTCACCTGCTGCAACGGAAGAGACAATTTCAACCATGCTGGAGATTTGTGCACCATTAAGGTTAGTGTTTGATTCTGCAAATTCGGCTGTATTCGGCTGTATTCGGCTGTAAGCGCCTAATTCACTGAGTGGCGGCGAACCGTCATCCGCATTGTTGATATCCTCATCTGTTATTGAGCCACCAATGCCAGTAACGTCTGCCGTTTCGCGCAGATCGGTCATTGCGGCCTTGAGGTTCATCATGCCGCTGTCCAGCGCACCGTTTAGCGCGTTGACGGTATTCACGGCAATGGTAGAGCGGTCTAGGTCAGACATTTGCCACAACGGATTAAACTCAAATGTAAAATCGTCTGGTAATGGTTGCTCAAACTCAGAACGGTGCATCACGTCCAATAACCTGCGGATAGGTTGGCGTAGCCTCCGTTCTTGTTGCGTGCCGATATTGTCGTAATAGTTAGCCAAATCAGCGTCGCCCGTCGAAAAACCCTGCGGAGATTGCCCGAACAGCCGTACCAACGGAATACCGACCGCCCCCGATATCTGTTCAGCAAACTGTGCCAGTACGTTATCCAGACCGCTGAATGAATATTGATGAGTTTCAAACACATCGTTTTTATCCGTCAGTGTCATGCCCTCGTTACTCTGGAACTGCCGGATCATATCCATATGTTTGAGCAACGCATCCAATCGAACACCGCCCATCGCAATGATTTCACGTAGTTTGTCGATACCATACGTTCTCAGATGAGCCTTATAGACCAACTGCGCCGCGCCAGTTGTGGCACTGTCGAATGCCGTGAGACGATCATAAATGCGCTCAACTACTGACATGCCCCACTCATTTTCGGTCTGTGCCTGTTGGTATGGCAACGTAACCCCGTCGAACCTAATCAACCGGCTGTGATGAATTTTCCACGCGGGAATGCCTCGCCCGGTGTTGGTGATGTTGTAGAATTCGGGTTTACCCAAATCCTTGCCAATCTCTTTGATACGGCGGTTTAAATCAGGTTCCACCTGCCAGCGGTCGAGCGGGAGCAATCCCCTGAATTTGCCTTTACCAATGGTTTCAGGTCGTAGCGGGGTAAATGGTGCCTGCCCCTCAATCAGAATTAACCCTACTGCCCCGCCGTAGAGCCGTGACCATTTGATAATGTTGTTCAGGTTTTCCCATAGTTCCAGCTCGTCAAACAACGATTCCAGTACGCCGCGTGCCTTGGGGTCTATCTCAGACGTGATGCTAAACCCCTTGCGCGTCATATCGTCGGCCACCGAATCCACCGCAGCGCCAACTATCCATGACGAACGGTAGGCATATTCAACCAGCATTCGGTTGCGGCTCGTCCAGTTCGGGCGATAGGTAGACGCTGAGTGTTGGTTAGGTGTGTTCATCCCAACACGGGCCATCATGTTCTCGTAACTGTCGGCCGTGGGTATTTTGCGATTTTTCGCCATTAACTACCTCGTCCTAATAATTCCCAAATTTCCAGCGAGATGTCCATCGGGGCGTACAGAATCATTACTGAGTCCGCTAGGTTGGGCGATTTCGTGCCGGACGGCTTTTTATCCACAATAATTTTCCCGACGCCATTCACCGAATAGGTGGGCTGGGATAGCTCAATGATGAGTTTGTCTTTTAATGGCATCTCGCCGGATATTGATATCAACTCGTCCGGATCATAGGAATGACCCTCTTTGACTGCACGGTACGTTTTCTGGAATCGGGTACGCAGTGACCACCACGCTTGGGCTTTAGCGTTGGCGAAAAAGTCCTTGTTCAATCGCGCCGCGCTGAACGCATCGCCCGGCACCGCTTCCCCTTCCGGGTCAAACACTGCGCCACTGCCGCGAAATGGCGTCGCGGTGATGGTATTCAACCGAAGAGTCGTGCGTTGATCGTTGATAATACGGGCATCACCCCGTACGCCCGCCCCCAGACCGTCACTATCGAACCTGAACGAACCTAAGTTGTGTGTACTACACCATCCGAAGACCTTTTCAACCGATCCGTAGATATCTGAGCCTTTACCCGACCATTCCTCAATACCGTCCAGCAGGAAGCCATGCCGCCATGAAAAGGCGTTTTTGTCCTTGCCCTCGTCGGCCACGTCCATTGAGCCCATGCGAATGCCTGTAGGTTGAATGCCTAATTCGATATGTGCATCAACTGCGGCCTGTACCCATTCAGACGGGATCAAAATCCCCTCAACTGACGCTTGATAGTTGATATCAACTTCTTGCGCTAGCGTGACCGGATCAAGTTTCTCTACCTGTTTGGCGTACCACGCATCATCTTTACGCGGGTCGTCACGCCAATGAAACGTAAAAACTGAAATACGCCCACCGTGCCGCCGTTGGGCGAATGAATTCGCCATACCGTTCGGCGTCGAAACATCCTGCCGACAGTTGGTTGTGGCTGACAGCGACGCATCCACCAGCTCAGGGCGTTCAAGAAACGCCGATTCATCCACGAAATAAAAAGACGCACGGTCGCCTCGCCCGATACCGTCGCCCGCCTCGCCGGTCATCACTGAGTCAGTATCAGGAAACAAAATGCGCATATGAGGCGCATGTTTGCGCACGTCCCACGTGCCGCGAAATTCAGCGGGCAACAAGCTGATAAAACTCCGCGCCTTAACAAACAGCGACTTCGGCGAGCCTAGCTTATCGACGTATTCTTCTTTACGGGAGCCGAATCCAGCCGCAACACCCCGATTAAACAGACAAATTGAGCTGGCCGTCGCAATGGTCAGCCAGCTAATGCCCATGTCTCGTGTTTTTTCAGTAATGCCCGGCTCCTGAGTGCGCCAGCATTCCATAAACCATTCAATCCATTCCTCCTGACGGGGAAACAGGATAAAGGGAATGCGGGCGGGTAAACCACGTTCCACATTACGCGGGTCTACGGTCATTCCCCAGTCGATAATAAATTGCCCCGGACTATCCCGATAAAATGCCCGCATCGTGGGTAACAACGATGGATTTTGGCGAATACGTTGTAACCGTTCCATTCGCCATTCAAAGACCTCGTTGTAATCGGGGTTACGAAAATCAAACGGAAACGGAACAGGCATTCGATCACCCCATCATTTTCTTGTAGGCATCTGCCGCCTGTTCTGGCGTTAAGCTGGCTACCTCAATCGGGCCATCATTAGCTCCCGTGAGTTCGTTTTTAACGTTCTCGCGGAACGCCTGAACAGAGACATGCTTACCCAGCAACTCCAGATTCTTGACCTTATCCGGCCATTTGATCTTTTTGAGAATGCCAACCATATCCCGCTCATCTCCCCGTCCCTCGAACATCTCAGCCAAATTGAATCCGCTCAAATATCTGCGCCACGATTCCGGCCAGTCGGATAACGGTTTAATACTCAGATCGTTATTCAAAATATCCGCAACATCCATCTGGTCAATTTCAACGAGGCGCATCAGCACATAGTTCGCATCAATCCCCAATTGCGTGTTACGCGCCACTTTCAGCTCATCAATCAGTGCGACAACATAGGATTTCTGCATTAACTGGTAACCAATCTCACTCGCGCGGTTCGGGCTGTACCCTGCCCTGATCGCCGCCTGCGTTGCATTCAGATCGACCAGATATTCTCGGCAAAACATTTTTTGTTTTGTGGTCATTTTCTGTTTTGTGGTCATGTTATTGACTCCGCGAAAATAAAAATATATGCAAAAATGCAAATTTACACTTGCTGCTATTAGCATTTTTGCATATAATTATCTCATGTTAACGAAATGGAGATGCAGTGAAACAAAGCGAGTTTTTAAAGTGGCTAAAAGCCCACGGGGTAGAAACTGAAAATGGTAAAAAACATTTGAAACTCTACTACAAAGGCAAAATAAGCCATCTTCCCAGACATCCCAGTCAGGAGTTAACAACGGGCTTGGTTGAGGGAATAAAGAAACAGTTAGGTTTGAAGTAAATTCCAGCCCCCGACAATAGGGGGCTGTCACTGCATCAATAAATAAGTTAGAGAGGCCAATATGTACTATCCTGCGGAATTTGTTAAAGAAGATAACGGATATACAGTCACATTTAGGGATATCCCTGAAGCCATCACTTGTGGTACAGATATGCCTGAAGCAATGGAAATGGCCGAGGATGTTTTACTTTCCTGTGTCGAAATATACTTTGATATGGATAAAAACTTTCCTCTGCCTAATTCTGAGATTCAAGAGGATGAGCAGTGGGTATACTTACCTGATAGCGTGTACGCTAAAATCTTACTTAATAATGAGTTGCTAAAAGCTAACATTAATAAGGCTGAGTTATCACGTTTAACCGGTATCCGCCCCCCTGAAATCCAAAGAATACTCGCACCGCGCCATGCAACTAAAATTGATACGATTAGCCGGGCAGTTGCCGCTATAGGTAAAAAGCTATCACTTTCAGTTATCTAATATTTAGCCCCTAGAACTTAGGGGCTACTGGCATTCAGTATTAACACACTCCTGCAACCCCAGTATCATTTGCTCTGGGGTTCTGTTTATTATTATGTTAGTCTTTCCACGTGATCGATTTTACCGCCCACATCTGGGCGTCCATAATGCGTCGTAGCGCCTCGTTGTGAATCATCAACGATTCGTCAGTCGTTGCACTATCCATACTGTCATGTACCAAATCAATTAGTTCAGCGGATTTTTGTTTTACCGCATCAACCAGAATATTACCGCCTGGGTTAAAACTAATACCTACCAATTTTTGTCCTAATGTCATACTCATAGAGAACACTCCGTTTTTATGTAATCCTGCAAATATTTTAATTTTGCGAGGTCGTTGATGATGTTTTCTCGGATATCGAGAACAGTTGATCCAGTTGCTCCAGAGAGTTCGACGGTGGTTGCATCGACCACGCTGCTGGAGGCAGGGGGTTCAGACACGGGGCAGTTAGCTTTGATGCGCAGCTTGCGACGGCCAGCGGCAACATCAGCCCGCAAATTGTTAATTTCAGATTTGGCATGGGCGAGTTCCTGCGTGTGTTTGGTGTCCAGTTCATGCAACATTGTGATGTGCGTGTTCTGGTAGGTGATACGGTCGGTTAATTGCTGGATTTCGGTTTTCTGGCGCTCATTAACCTCTTGCAGCTCAGCGCGTTTAACACCGTGATAATATGTCTCAAATACAGAGGCGACTGTAACAATAATCAGAATAATGGCCATGTAATGGGGTAATGTGAATTTCATAGCAACAATGCCCCGATAAACAAAAACCAACCCCAACCATCTCGGCTACCGATTGCCAGAATGAATGCACACAAAAACATCATGGCCGCCAGTGAATATTTAGTCATCCAACCCCCAACACGTTAACTCTGCCTCCTGAGCACGTCGTTCCACCTGACCATAACAGCCATTAGCCTGCCCTCGGGTCTGTCGGCAGTCACGGCCACCGTCAAATATCCAGCGTTGAATCTCAGCACATGCCCCGCGTTTATCTCCGGCGTTCAATTTTTTATAGAACGTGGAGGAAAAACATTTACCGGGGCCAATGTTGTACGGGCAAAAACTGGCAATGCCTGCGATTTGCGCCTCTGTCAGCGGCACCTGTATATTGCGTTTTACCCATGCAATGGCGCGTTCGGCCTCTCTGGCGTTGAGGTCGCTGCATTGTGCGGCTGTCAGTGTCATTCCCCGCCTAACGGGAACGCCATCTATTCGAGTCACGCCACGGCAAATAGTCCAGACTCCCCCCGCATCCTGATAGGCTGATAGCCGCTGCCCCTCTTTCTCATCCAGAAACTGAGCGAGAATAGCCGTGGCACTCGCACCTGAGAGCACTAACCCAATGACAGCCGCCGTTAATTTAGTCTGACGTTTTGCCATTGCGTTTAAACTCCCGGTGTTTGTAGTACCAGTTCACGGCGAATGTGCCTACCGTGCAGATAATGCCGACGACAATCGCCCAATCGTTCAATGACAGGGCACCAAGCATAGCTGTGAATGCGCCCCATCCGTAGGCAGTGGGGCTTGAGTATTTGTCCATACGCATATTTCCACCCCACTGACGGAGTGACCATTAGGTGTGTTGATATGAAAAAGCCCTCAGAATCGAGGGCGGTGTAGATACGGTGTAGATACGCTGTGCGTTACCTGTAGCAGGACTAGCCCGCATAATTTCAGAGGTTCAATTGAGGTCCTGCCTATGTGGGTGCTGTGGTCGGCTGGAACAGGTAATTCCCGCATCACCCCCCGGAACGTTATCATGTAGGCGTCCGGCATCCTGTATCACGCCATTGGCGGATCGCCCACCCCGGTTTGCGTCTCAATACACCCCCGTGTCAGTGAGATTTTAAAGTTTGTGGGCGATCCTCCAATGGCATAGATCATTTGTTAAAAAACGGTCGTATTTAACATAATGGTCATTAGGTGAACCCTCGATTTTCAACTCAGGCAAAAAACGGCGCCTACGCCTCAAAAACGCCAGTCTTCTCGCCCATAATGGTCGGTTTTTTTGATATAACATTTTGCTAACAAATCACCACTATTGGGGTTCAGTCAAATCTCGGTGTCTAGGCTCTGTTTTCCCCAATTTTCAATTTTTGGGCAAAAAGAAAGGCGCTCAACTTCGAGCGCCTTTTCACTGGATATAAAAAACCATTTTTAGCACAATAGCACACTTTTTGCGGCCCGCACTAACGTTTAGCATCTGACTGGCTGATTTTTGACCGATAAATCCATATCTAATTGAATACCAAGCATATCTAGACAGCCGGCAATAAAACTCTCCCCGTGTTGTATCCGGTGCCTAACCTCTTTTTCATTCGTCTCGAACCGGCGTGCAATCTCCCGCTTGGAGCGCCCTAGCTGGTAATGTTGCTTGATGTATTCCAGTTCTTCGCTTCTCCCCGTTGCCTGTAACCGTGCTACGCAGAGATCGACGATCAACCCATCTTCGTCACTGCATGTCGGCCGGTTGTCGCCACTGGCAGAGACCAGACCGCTAAAACCCGCAGCGACAGGCGACCAGCCGACACGAGTCGATTCGCTGGTTGACCAACCGCCCCACCGTACTAAAACCTTTTGAATATCTCGCATAGAATTTTGCCCTGTAGTTTCGTGTATCCTGAAAATTTTTCACCGGAAGCCGTCGCGCCTACGTGTCCGTGTGGTGCTCGCGAAAAGCAAATCGCGAAGTGCACCACGCTAAGGTATTGATCCTTATAGGTGTAACCATCTGTATCCATGTGTAACCTCTGTTTCTTAACCTTTCCTCTAGGCCCCTTATATATATAATGGGGTAGTTATAGCTAGGTGGTTACATTGGTTACATTGGCTTCAAGCCTTGCTATCTCTTGGCTTAAAGCGTAACCACCTACTGGTTACAGGTGGTTACAGGTGGTTACAGATAGCTTTTAAACTTATAGGGCTATGCTGGTTACATTGGTTACATTGGTTACGCCAGTTCCCAAACTTTACTGACTTTTCCTTCAATACGTCGCTGAACACGTTTAAAGCCGCAGTTTCGCAAAACGTTACTGATCCGAATCTCCTCGCGCTTGGTGATCCGTGATGGCTCAAAATTCAATGCCTCGCGCAACACGTCGCTGGCTCGCAGAAACGAGCGCGAACGAGGTTTTTCACCTATCATCAAATCAGGTTCTTCCAACCAGTTTTCTACTATTTCCAGCCATGCGTCTTTGATTTGGTACTGCCCGTGCACAGCCACAGCCAACTTTTCAACTTCTCTGAACTCGATACCGCGTTGCTTGTACACGACCGCCGCTTCTGCCCATAGAAGCAAGAGGTCATCTTTAATCGCTTGAAGCTTGATTTTAGTTACTTCAACAGGTGCCCACCGCCGTTCGCCGGTTTCATCCCCTAAGAACTCGTTTTTATTGGTCGTACCGAAGAACAATAACCGTCGGGGGAACTGAACCGCGAATTCACGGTACTTAGGCACCCAGTTCTCATGGGTACGGGTGACAAGAGCCTTGATACTTTCTTGCTCTTTGGTGTTCAGCCCGCGTAATTCGCTGATTTCCGCAACCAGACGCCCGCGCATCTTGCGCGCCAAATCGTCATCTTTTTCGGCAAAGCTGACTTCGGTATGAAACGCGGGGTCAGGCGAGAGTGCGGCCACACCGGACGATTTACCGCAGCCTTGCTCTCCGACTAGAATAGGCACAATATCGGCTTTGCAACCAGGATCGAGAACACGCCCCGCTAGCGCCGTCCATGTATACATAGATACAGCACGGGTATACGGGGTATCCTCAGTACCAAAATGGGTATGATAAAAACGCTCAATACGCGGCACGCCATCCCATTCCAAACTGTTGAGCCACTCGATAGCAGAGTCGAACGGTTGTTCATCCGCCACCAGCATCACCACATCGCGAACCAATTCACGCCCGACCGGTTTAAACCCGCGATTTTCCAATGTGATGCGCAGGCGCGAGTATTCAGCGTCATTGAATGCCTGCCACTGAACCGTACCCGTTGGCGTAAACATGATCTCATCACGGAACTGATCAAAACGAATTTCTATACCAACAAAATCAGGCCGCATCACCGCTTTGAACGTGTTTTCTATCGTTGCCTCAATTTGACCCCATTTATCGCGTTTGAACGCAGGTAATGGCGCAGGTTCGGACACCTCAGTAGAGGTTAAATCCTCAAAATCATCTTTGCCGAACCCGATAGCGATACGAAAATCGCCGTCGTTACGATGTGCGCACGAACCGTGCTGGCATTTGAAATGGCCCTGTTCGAATCCGCCCGTACCTGCCGGAAAATACGCCGTACTGGTGGGGCCACTATCAATGCTGTGTCCATCTGCAAACGGGCATGTGATATAACGCTCCCCGTTTTTACCCAATGCCAACGTATGCCCGTTCGCGTCCAGATAATCGGCGGTTTCGTCAGTCGCGTTGGGGGTAGACAGGCTACGGTCACGCAACGCGGCGCCAGAGGTATTCGCCTCAGTGGAACCGACAACGGGCAGGTGTTCAGTCAGGGCAGACCACAGCATTTCTAATTGATCAGGCGTGACTGCAAGAGGCTCACCAGGCAAACCGCCATCCCATTGGATACGTGCGCCACTGGGATGGGTGCCTGCCGCGACAAATTGCTGACCATCGGCCAGCAGCTCAATGATACCTAGCTCACCCTCCAGACGATGGATGCGTTTACGGTAGTCGCCCTCAACGGCCAGCAGGTACAGGCATTTGTTGGAGTTATCGCGGTAACGGCGCGGGGGTAGTTCGCCGAACACATTGATCAACAGTGCCTGGATTTGGACCTGTACATTTTCATCATCGCTATCGCAATCCAGCCCTAACTGTCCCCGACCTGTGAGCATACAAATTCCGTAATCCGGCTCGTTAGCCCACGTAGTAATTTCGGAATCGGTCGCGATCTTTTCCGTCCATTTAGGGATGCCGACTACATGTCTTGAACGATTGTAACGGCTAGGTGTCTTACCAATGCTTTTCAGTGATGAATCAGGGGAGACTGTCGCACCGGGGTTACATACAACAGGTAGCATTCTATCTGTAAGGCCCCGAATCAGATCGAGATGGAACCACTCGTCTTGTGTCGCTCCCCATTGTTTTTGTTCTGACATATGGGTGTGTCCTGTTATTTTTTGGCTACAAATTCAGTATAAAAACGCTCGATAGCTCTAGCGGTAGATAAACGGGGGTTAGGACTGACACCTGTCAAAATTCGGCTTAACGACGGCTGGCTAACCCCGGTGTGTGAGGCTAGCTGGGCTTGAGTAAATCCGGCATCTATAATTTTTTTAATCAATTCTTGTGGGTGAAATTCGTACATCATCGCGCTCCTATTTATTGGACGAGCCTAAACTATACGTAAACGAATTATATATCAATACTGGAATGTATCGAAAAAAACTCTAATATATGCGTAACTGCATAATTGATTAAAAATCGCGCAAACGAGGGTCTAGAAAATGATGTCAGACTTTGGAGTTTTAACTAAAAATATCAGGTATTTGATGGATACCCACGGGATAGCCAGCGTAACAGAGCTATCTAAACGATTGAAAATGCATCAACCAACACTTCATAGAATGTTGACAGGGGAAGTGAAAGACCCGAAATACGCCACCCTAAAAACTATCGCTGATTTTTTTAGGGTATCCCCAATTGATCTGGTCGAGTGTGATCTCCAATCCGCCCCCTCTAAAATAGCTATGGATGAACAGGGGGAGCTACATACGTACCATTTCAATGACATTCCAGTGAGAGGGAACGCTCAACTGGGTGACACCAGTTACTGGAATGATGTTGATAGTACGGATGGATACATTAGATGGCCGACGCATGACCAAGACGCCTACGCACTAAAATGTATAGGCAACGCTATGATCCCCAGAGTAAAAGAGGGTGAATTTGTGATTATAGAGCCGAACCATTCGTACTCGCCGGGGGATGAGGTATTGGTTGTCACCGATACGGATGAGGTGATGGTTAAAACATTTTTGTTTGAACGTGAAAACTATTACCACCTATTGTCTATCAACGAAGACCACGCCCCCGTACGCCTTCACCATGCCAAAATAGTTCGAATGCAATACGTAGCCGGAATAGCTAAAAGCTCGTTATGGCATTCTTAGCTGTAAAATCAAATAGTTAAACAAGGCCACATATTTGTGGCCTTTATTTTTGGAAAAATTATGTGTTTTCGTATTGACCTCTTATACAACACGGTATATAAATACGATAACGAATTAAAAATACAGTTTCGTATCACAGTTGCTCTTTAACAATTTGGAATCACATCTAATGCTGAGCAGAGAGATCTGCGCAACTCAGTTCCCTGACATCTCCGGACCTCACGGGGTATATGGCATCTCAGGCAAGCGGCGGACAGTGTTAGGTGTATTTATTGACAATAGGAGGAATGAATCATGGTTTAACAACGCGGATAGACCGCGAACGTGTACGTTAATGCTGCGGTAGTGACGCAGCCCCGAATACCCAAAGTTGCGGGTAGCCAGATGCAGGTACGAACTGCAACACGCGCTGGTGAGGGTTAATGAGGAAGAAGGCGTGCCGGTGCTCCAAGTTGACCGCCAATCAACTACCGGTTAGAGGTGAGGGATTCGCGGAGATACCCCTGACTACGGTCTCAAAGGCATGAGCGCGACCACTGCGAGAGTGTGGTTGATTGACTGTAGGTCATTCAATGAGTGGCCTATGGTGAGTTAATTAACAGCCTCGCTAACGCGGGGGTTTTTTATATGCATAAAAGGAGTTAATACCGTGAAACCGAAAGTAATTCCTGTAGATAGATACCCGATAAGCAACGCGGTTCGTCGCCTGCGCTGGCTACGAAAATGCGACGAACTTAAGCGCAACCCCACCACCCGATTCCCGATTACACTGTACGTATAATAAATAAAAGGCCAGGAAAATGAGCTTAGAAACTTCTTTGAATAAAAATAATGAGCTGTTAGCGCAACAAAAGACCCTTCTGGAGCAACAAAACGCACTGTATACCCAGAACAATTCTTTAATCCAGCAACTTCTTTCGGCGTTGGCAAATAACGTAGTCACCCAGTCCGCCGCCCCAGAGAAAGAAAATACTCTTAAGGATGAACCCTATATTCAACTTGCTGTAGAACACGTTGAACAGCCCAACAAAACGGCAAAACCTGCGAAGAAAAAAGCAGCAGTAGATAAAACACCTGTTGATATTGAAACACTGGACTTGGAAACCGTCGTCGCCCTTGCTGTTTTGTTCAAGAATGATGCCTATAACCTTACCGCCGATAAACTGGCTCAGGCTCGTGCTGTTATCGAAGGTGTTGGCGAATCAGAACGTAACGGCCAAGCGGATGCACTAGATTGCGCACTACAAGGCGTGCTCGAACTCAAAGCGCTGACCAAAGCGCAATCCTTGGATTTGTGCCTGGAAATGTTGGAAAACTGGGATAATATCCCCGGTATCACGGAGCGTCGTGAATTCGCATTGGATTTACTCAATCAGGGTACACGGGCCTCTGAACCAGAGCCAGAGCCAGAGCCAGAGCCAGAGCTTGATTATGGGGCGATATTCAATCAGGCACAACAGGCACTGCTACGGTTGGCGAAAAACGGTTACCGCCGCGAGGCTGTGGACATCGTCGCTAAATTTGGGGTTAAAAAACTGGGCGACATCCCACAGGAAAAACTGCCGGAGGTTCTGGCACAGGCCGAAGCTGCGCTGGAGGAATAGTCATGCCGGAGGTACATGCAAAACTCTCGCCCTCATCGGCGCATCGCTGGTTACGTTGCCACGGTAGCCTCGCAATGGAAATGGGTCAGCCTAACACTGAATCGCCGTTCGCGATTGAGGGCACCGCAGCCCATGCCCTGGCTGAAACTGTGCTGAACAATCGCCAGAACCCTACGTTTCTCGGTCAACCCTACACGATGGGTCAAAATACCGCCGATTATTTGGGCCAGTACATCCTACTCAAACCCAATACACCACGGGTCAATGACGAAATGGTTGAGGCGGTGGGGCAATATGTAGAGACGGTGTGGGGGCTGGCTCAGGGTAACGAGCTATTGATCGAACAGCGCGTTGATTTTTCCGAGGTGATTGGCGTCGAAAACTCGTTTGGCACTGCTGATGCCATCATCATTAACGGCGGTGAACTGCAAATTCATGACCTGAAATACGGTCGCGGCGTGCGGGTCGATGCCGAGAAAAACGAGCAACTGATGTTGTACGCGCTAGGCGCTCTCGACCAGTTTGATATGTTGTACGAGTTTGAAACGGTACGGCTGTTCATTCACCAGCCCCGATTAAATCACGTATCAGAATGGGTGCTGGGTGTAGATGAATTGCGCCAGTTCGGGGAACGAGCCAAAGACGCGGCGGCATCGGTCATTACGATATTTGGGATTGCACGGTGTGAAGGGGTGGACACATTACCACAAGACACGTTCACACCGGGCGAAAAACAGTGCCGGTTTTGTAAAGCCAAGGCGGATTGCCCCGCACTGGCCGCTCACATCTGGAGCACTATTGTGGAGGATTTTGACGACCTGACACAACCGTTAGAGCCTCAGATAGCGAAGGAACAAATCCCTAAATATGACAACCAAACCCTCGCAGCCAAATACGAGCAAGTTGATTTTATCGAAAGCTGGTGCAAGGCGGTGCGGGGCCGTGTCAGTGATGAACTCAATGCCGGGCACCCTATCCCCGGATTTAAATTAGTCGAGGGTAAACAGGGTAACCGATCATGGAGTGTTGAGACAGACGCCGAAGTGATGTTGAAAACGCTCAAGCTCAAGCAAGACCAAATCTACATCAAGAAAGTAATCAGCCCTACCCAAGCGGAAAAAGTGCTCAAAAAAGAGTACCCGAAAAAATGGGCTAAGTTAGAGTCCCTGATTACCCGGCCTGACGGTAAACCTACCGTTGTCCCGGAATCCGATCCGCGTCCAGCACTGGACATTAATCCTATCAACGATTTTGACGACATATCTGACGATATGTTCTCGTAATAACCTCTAAAGAGATAACAAAATGAAAATTAGTTTAAAACAAGTGCGTCTGGCATTCCCTGATTTATTTGAAGCAACTCAGGTTAATGGGCAAGGCGATTTTAAATTCCGTTCCACGTTCCTAATTCCAAAAGAGCGCAAAGATTTAAATGCCGAAATTGAATCCGCCATCCTCAAAGTGGCTACGGAAAAATGGGGGGCTAAGGCCGAGGGAATTATTAAAAGCATTCGCGGAAACAACATGCGATTTAATTTCCGTGATGGCGATGATAAACCGGATTACGACGGTTACGCGGGTAATATGTATATTTCCGCCAGTAACAAATCGCGGCCACTGGTTATTGATCGCGACCGTTCGCCACTTACGGCTCAGGACGGTAAACCGTATTCCGGCTGCTATGTTAATGCCACTATCAGTATTTTTGCGTATGAAAATAACGGTAAAGGGATTTCGGCGTCGCTCTCAGGGGTTCAGTTCGTCCGAGACGGTGACGCGTTCGCAGGTGGTGGCGTCGCCTCAGTCGATGATTTTGACGATATCAGCGAAGGTGCTGACGCAGAAGCCGACGTTTTTAATTAAATATATTTTATGCCCCGCTTCGTGCGGGGTATTTATCAGGATAAAAAACCATGACACAGAAAATATTAACCAAAGATATAAAAAGCGAAATTGTTAAAAACGCACTGATTAAAGCGGGTATTTTCGAGAAAGACGAACAATTATATAAAGACCGCGCGAATTGGGCTGAGAAAATACGAATTGAAGCCATCGGTGGCGAAAACATGGAACAGGGCATCCAAAATGTTTTATCCGAAATAAAAACGTTGGCGGCTAAAATTCCCGAAGCATTGCGTGAAAATGATATGCCTGTTCGTGACACATATTATATAGCAATTAACTTAGCGGGCAGTCGTGTTGTTGCCTATTTTAACGGCGCACGTGCACGTTTCGATAATCGGGATTGCATATTCAAAATAACACCAAAGGGAACCACATTATTAGCCGATAATCCGCTGGTGAATGAATTCTATGCCCTCGAAAAACGGTACAAAGAATTAGAAATTCAACGCGAAACTATTACACATAATGTAGAAGCCGCGTTATTAAAAGTTCGCTCCGTAAAACGGTTATTGGAAGAATGGCCGGAGGCTGCCGAATTATTGCCTAAAAGCGCGGCGAAAGCCGCACCAGTTCCCGCCGTTCGCCGTGAAGCACTTAATACATTAATTGGGCTGCCAACGGACGCGGGCAATGAATAAAATACTATGGATCGACCTCGAAACCTACTGTGAGACGCCGATTAAAAACGGCACTCACGCCTACGCCGAACATGCCGAAATTATGTTATTTGCATGGGCGGTTAACAATAACCCTGTTCAGGTATGGGATGTGACCAGCGGAACACCCATGCCCGCCGAATTGCATCAAATGCTACATGATCCACGCGTTATTCTATTCGCTCATAACAGCCACTTTGACCGTACCGTTCTGCGCCATTACATGCCGACACTGCACGCAGATATTGGCCGCTGGCGTGACACGATGGTGCGGGCATTAGCTCACGGTTTACCGGGGGCACTGGGTGCATTGTGTGAGGTATTGGGCATTCCGGCGGACAAAGCGAAAGACAAGGAGGGCAAGTCGTTGATCCAGTTATTCTGTAAACCCAGACCTAAAAACGTCGCCATTCGCCGTGCTACCAGTAAAACCCATCCCGAAGAGTGGCAGAGATTTGTCGCGTACGCCGGGTTGGATATTGAGGCCATGCGCGAGGTACATAAACGCCTGCCCAAATGGAATTACCAGGGCAATGAGTTAGCGCTCTGGCACCGTGACCAACAAATCAATGATCGCGGTGTTTGCATGGATATTGAGCTTGCAACGGCCGCCATCGATGCCGTGGAACAGGAACAAAAACGGCTGGCAAAGCGCACGCAGAAACTGACCGACGGTGATGTACAGGCGGCCACCCAGCGTGACGCCATGCTACGGCATATTACCGCCGCATTCGGTGTTGAACTGCCTGATATGCAAAAAAGCACCTTGGAACGCCGGATTGCCGATCCTGATATTCCCGTTGCATTGCGGGAATTGCTGACCATCCGCCTACAGGCCAGTACTACCAGTACCAGCAAGTACCGGGCGCTGATGAACGGCATTAGCGCAGATGGACGCCTGCGCGGTACGCTCCAGTTTTGCGGGGCGTCACGTACCGGGCGTTGGGCAGGACGCCTATTCCAACCGCAAAATCTCCCCAGGGCTACTCTAAATCAGGCCACGATTGATACGGGTATCGAGGCGCTGAAAACGGACTGTGCGGATCTGTTATTCGATAATATCATGGAGTTAACCAGCTCGGCAGTCCGTGGCGTTATCATCGCGCCGGCGGGTAAAAAATTGGTGGTGTCTGACCTGTCCAACATCGAAGGGCGCATGCTGGCATGGCTGGCAGGGGAACACTGGAAAATCACCGCATTCAGTGAATTCGATAAGGGTATCGGTGCAGACCTCTACAAACTGGCCTATGCCCGTGCGTTCAACATCCAGCCTGACGAGGTGACAAAAGATCAGCGTCAGATCGGTAAGGTCATGGAACTCGGGTTGGGTTATGGCGGCGGTGTTTCTGCTTTTTTGACGTTCGCGTTGACCTACAATATGGATCTGGACGCACTCGCCGCAGCGGCGTTACCCAACATACCCGCCTCCGTCCAGCGGGACGCCATGAGCTGGTACAAAAAAGCAGTTGAACAGAAACAAACCCACGGACTGAGCGAACGGGTTTTTATTACCTGCGATTCGCTTAAGCGCATGTGGCGCAATGCCCATACGGCAACCGTGCCGTTCTGGTATGAGCTGGAAGAGATGGTAAAACGGGCTATTAGTTCACCCAACGTCACTATCCCCTGCCGTAAGCTGCGAGTCCGCCGTGATGGGGCGTGGCTCCGTGTGGTTTTACCGTCCGGGCGTGCAGTCTGCTACCCCTCACCCCGTCTGGATGACGGGCAGATCAGTTACATGGGCACCAACCCCTACAGCCGTAAATGGCAACGGCTCAAAACCTACGGCGGGAAATTGGTAGAAAATGTCACTCAAGCCGCCGCCCGTGATGTACTGGCAGGGAACATGCCACTGATTGAAAACGCAGGCTACGATATTGTGCTGACGGTGCATGATGAAATTATCAGCGAAGCGCCAGACACAGCGGAATACTCCCCTGAACATCTCAGCACGCTACTCGCCACCAACCCCAAATGGGCGCTAGATTTGCCGTTGAACGCTAGCGGGTTTGAAGCGTATAGATATAAGAAGGATTGATAATTATGAAACGTTGTAAAGAATGCAATGGCTATTACGGTTACCCGAAAGTAGTTAATGTTGGTGAAAGATGTTGTTTTACCATAACTACTACTACCCGTGATGGACGTTCATACCAAAGTCGTACAGTAACTGGGATTTTATTAATGTCAGAAAAACAGGGTGACGACTTTTCTGTTATGTACCGTAAAAAAGTCTATCACCCTGACCATATTTCACACCCCGATGACCCATCGCCACTAACCCTAGCTTTTTCTGAAAGCTGTAATTGCCCTCGTCACTGAGATACTCCTATGTCATTTAAATACCGAGGCAGCCCGTTATATTTTCGGACTGCGCGCGAGGCTGCGCAAATTGAACGCGAGGGCGATTATCGGCGGGCGTCGAAAGTCTGGAATAAAGCCGCCCGCCATTCACGCAACTCTTTGAATATTGAATGGGCAGAAAACCGTTCGGATTTTTGTTTAAAACAATTGGAAAGAAATAATGAAAATACGCGAGGACGTGATCGAAAAACATTTAGTCAATGAAGTAAAAAAAGCAGGGGGCATCGCTTATAAGTTTGTTTCCCCTGGTCGCCGTGGCGTACCCGACCGTATTGTTGTTTTACCTAATGGCCGTGTGGTGTTTGTCGAGTGCAAAGCGCCGGGCGAAAAGCCCCGCCGCGACCAATTACGGGAGCACGAACGGCTCAGAGCACTGGGGCAAACGGTTGTTGTTTTGGATAGCAAATTTTTAACGGGAATATTATCATGATTATTAAAACACATTTATTACGTTCGGTATTGGCATTAACCGATAAGAAAGACATTCGCACGTACTGCCAAGGTATACACATCACGTCTAAACACATAGAGGCAACAGATGGACGTGCTATTCTGAGGCTAGAACATGGAGAAAAATATCAAGAAGATACTGATATTTTTGTGATATTTCGAACAAATAAAATACCCAAAGAAGCTATAAATACCGAATTAAACTTTAGTAATAACTTCCCCGCAGCATGGCACCGTGATACCGAAAATGAGTTTATCGGGAGAAACAATGTAGATGTTGTTCAATATGAGTACCCGAACATATCCAGACATACCGATGCAACACTATCGTCTAAAAAATCTAATGCGATTCCCTACATCCATGTTAGGTATCTCAACTTACTAAGTAAAATTTTTCCTGAAAAAGAATTTGCGGTACAGCTTGAGCCAACAGGAATGGCTAGCGTTTGTCGTTTTAAATTTACAAAAGAAATTAAAGAAAAGTATGGAAACCCTGATTTCATTGTAATGCCAGTGAGAGTAAAGGAATAATATCGTGACTAAACCTATTCTCGATATGTGTTGTGGTTCACGAATGTTCTATTTCGATAAATCTAACTCTGATGTTTTATTTTGTGACATCCGCAGAGAGCAACATATTTTATGTGATGGCAGGGAGTTAAATATTAATCCCGATTTAATAGCCGATTTTAGAAACCTGCCATTCGAAAACGAGTCGTTTAATTTAGTGGTATTTGACCCGCCGCATTTAATTCGTGCGGGTAAAAATGGCTGGCAGCGCAAGAAATACGGCGCATTGGATAAAACAACATGGCGCGATGATTTATCACGGGGATTTAGGGAGGCATTCAGGGTACTACGTCCAACGGGGACGCTGATTTTTAAATGGAATGAAACGCAAATTAAAACCAGTGAAATATTGGCACTGATAGATATTCAGCCTGTTATCGGTCATATATCTGGCAAACAAGGATACACTCACTGGATGACATTTTATAAACCAGGAGACCCTCAATGATGCAATTCGGCTCGGTTTGTTCCGGCATTGAGGCGGTCAGTGTGGCATGGGAACCGCTGGGGCTGTCCCCGGCGTGGTTCAGTGAAATTGAGAAATTCCCCGGTGAGGTACTGCGCTATCACTGGCCGTATGTCCGCAATCTGGGGGATATGACCCGAATTCCCGTCCTGATTGCCGAAAATCAGGCTAATGCACCGGATATTTTGGTCGGCGGGACACCCTGTCAGGCGTTCAGCATTGCGGGTTTGCGCAATGGGCTGGGCGATGAGCGGGGACAATTAACACTATCATTCGTGGAGTTGGCTAATGTCATTGATTCAGTCAGGGCAGCAAACGGAAAACCGCCCGCCATTATCGTCTGGGAAAACGTTCCCGGCGTGTTGTCCAGCGATAACGCCTTTGGTTGCTTTCTTGCAGGGCTTGCCGGCGAAGATGAGCCTTTGCAGCCGTCAGGGAAACGGTGGACGAACGCGGGTTATGTGTCTGGCCCCCAAAGAGCCATCGCCTGGCGAATTCTCGACGCTCAATATTTCGGAGTGGCCCAACGACGCCGCCGTGTGTTTGTTGTCGCAAGTGCTCGAACAGACTTCTGCCCCGCCACGGTACTTTTTGAGCCAGACAGCCTGTGCAGGAATACTCCGCCGGGCAGAACGGCGAGGGAAACAACTACCGCCCATGCTGGAGGCCGCGCTGTTATCGGTAGTCACGGAGAGTTAAACATTTACCGGTTGGTTTCGTTCGGGGATTATCGGGCGGATGATATTTCGTCAACGTTGCGCTCACGGGATGATAAAAGCGCCGCTGATCTGATAACAACACGCGGTGCAGTGCGCCGTTTAACGCCCGTCGAGTGTGAACGGCTACAGGGGTTTCCCGATAATCACACCTTAATCCCGTGGCAGGGTAGAGCGTCGGCGGATTGCCCCGATGGTCACCGCTACCGGGCAATAGGTAATTCAATGGCCGTGCCTGTGATGGCATGGATTGGGAAACGAATTTTAATGCAGATGGGGAAAATACCTCTATGATCGCTATGTCATATGGGGGGGGGACTAATTCAGTCGCGTTATTAATTGGGTTGTCAGAAATAGGTCTAATGCCGGATTTAATAACATTCGCTGATACCGGTTGCGAAAAACCTCACACCTATGCGTATCTCCCCGTAATAAATAATTGGTTAATGGCAAATGGCGGGCCACAAATTACCGTTTGTAAAAAAGTATTCCGTCACGGTCGAACTAAAGCAGAGTGGGTGTATGAAGAAAAAGATTTATATACCTATTATCGCGAACGAAATATGCTACCCGCCGTCGCCTACGGTTTTAAAAATTGCAGTCAAAAATTTAAGCTCGAACCGCAGGAAAAAGAATGGAACAACCACCCTCTGTGCGGAGCTACGTGGGCACGGGGTGAACAGGTCATTATGCTGGTCGGTTATGATTTTGACGAAGAACAACGGGTGCTCAATGCCCGTCGCAGTCTGGCTAATGACGCCGTTCTGTCCAAGAAGTTTCAGTATGAGTACCCGCTGTATGATTGGGGGTGGGACAGAGACGCGTGCATAGCGGCTATTCAACGCGCGGGGTTACCCAGACCGGGCAAAAGCTCTTGCTGGTGCTGCCCCTACACGAAAAAACCGGAGCTGTTACGCCTCCAGCAAGACCACCCTGAATTGGTGGAGAAAGCGTTGCTAATGGAAAAGTCCGCCGACCTGAAACAAATAAAAGGGTTAGGCCGACGTTGGAATTGGGGCAAATTCTTACAAAATCCTGATGGCTACGGTATAGATGATCTTGACCACGATATGCCGTGTGGTTGCTACGATGGGTAAATAATCCTAATTGGAGAAAATAGTAATGATAAATCTACGTCGTTTTTATTTATGGCGATGGGTTTAGTTACAGGTTTGGGATGTCAGCGAATGGGGTGGAATAGGTTTAGGTCGATTTGCTCCGTGGGTATTTCATCAAATGATCGGTTGCGAATTTCCAGTTAAGAAAATTAAATAAGGAAAACATTTATGAACAATGGATATAAAGAAGAGCCATCGTTAGCAGCGTTTATTAATAACCCGCTACGTAATAAACCAATTGAATACACCGCAGAGTTAGAATTAACGGATCTTGCCAAGAGTTGGGATGGTATGGCCATAGCATACGGCAGAGTATTTAATGACAGCAGTAAACGATTCGAAGACGGGGTCGAAATAATAACGTCTCTGGTAATTAATGCCGAAACCTACAAAACCGATGGATATATAAAAACTCGAAACTCCATTTATAAAATACGGGAGCCAATTAATAATGACAGATAGCACGGTAAATTACATATTATCGGCCTACAGCGTTAGCTGTATATTAGTATTTATAGGTCTGGCGATATGGTCACGTTACACTACGTCTAACGAAAAACCGCACCTATTCGAAAGCATGGTTGTTAGTGTGCTGTGGGGCGTCCTATTACCGATGTTCATTACATTATCAGCGTTGGAATTCATATCCGATAGGTACGATAATTTTACACGGAGAAATGCAGAATGAGATTCTATATGAAAACTGTATTTTACGCGGTCTGTGATGATGTTGGTGTTTGCAATTTTAAAGATGACAAATACCAAACATTGAAAGCAGTATTTTTCGATAAATCGGAGGCTGAATTACTGGTTAATAATAGTGATAAAAAACTTATTGTCGTTCCAGTTTATATAGAGGATGCGAGATGAAAGCATTCACGCCTCGCCCCTACCAAAACCTGATTATCAATCACGAACTGGATATCTCCCGCTGCAACGTGTGGGCGGGAATGGGTATGGGCAAAACTGTAGCAACATTAACTGCGCTCGAAGATTTGTACATGGTGGGTATGGAAACCCAACCAACGCTAGTTTTAGCGCCGTTGCGTGTGGCTCGCTCCACGTGGCCGGATGAGGCTGATAAATGGAACCATCTGCGCAACATCGAAACACAACCAATTGTAGGCAGCGTGGGGGAGCGCACCGCCGCATTGAAAAACACCAATGCCAGTGTATTCACCACCAACTATGACAACCTCGTCTGGTTGGTCGAAACGCTAGGCGATAAATGGCCGTTCGCTACCGTCATCGCCGATGAGAGCACGCGGCTAAAATCATTCCGGTTACGCAAAGGCGGCAAGCGCGCCGCCGCGTTGGCGAAGGTCGCACATCGCCATGTACGCCGCTGGGTCAATCTCACCGGCACACCCTCCCCAAATGGGCTGGTTGATTTATGGGGGCAAGCGTGGTTTGTCGACCAGGGCGAACGGCTCGGCCGGACGTACAGCGCCTTTACTTCGCGCTGGTTTAACAGCATTCGTTTTCCGGGGCAACAATGGGTGAAACTAGAGCCGTGGCCGTTTGCCCAGGAGCAAATACAAACGGCGCTCAATGACGTAGCTATCGCACTAGACGCGGCGGACTGGTTCGACATTGAAGAGCCTGTCCATAACGTTATCCGCGTTGACCTACCGTCCAAAGTTCGCCAGCAATATCAGGCGATGGAAAAAGAAATGTTCGTTGAGCTGGATAGTATCGGCGTGGAAGCGCTGAACGCAGCGGCCAAGACCGTCAAATGTCTGCAAATTGCCAGTGGTGCACTCTATACCGACGAGAACGGCACTTGGCAGGAGCTGCACGACGCCAAGTTGCAGGCTCTCGACAGTATTATTAATGAAGCCGGCGGAATGCCGGTACTGGTCGCCTATCACTGGAAACATGATTTAGAGCGGTTATTGACAGCGTTCCCGCGCGGTCGGCATCTCGACTCTGATCCGCAAACCCTGCGCGACTGGAACTCCGGAAAGATCCCCGTGATGTTCGCCCACCCTGCCAGCGCCGGACACGGTTTAAACCTACAGGACGGCGGCAATATTCTGGTGTTTTTCTCTCACTGGTGGGATCTGGAACAGTACCAGCAAATCATTGAACGTATCGGCCCTACCCGACAGGCACAAGCCGGTTATCACCGTCCGGTCTTCATCCACCACATTATCGCTGCTAACACCATGGACGAAATGGTCATGGAACGACGTAATTCTAAGAGGGAAGTTCAGGACATTCTACTGGAAGCAATGAAGAGGAAGTGAATATGAGCACGCAATACAAAGAAGATGATTTATTAACCCCGGAAGAAGTCTGTAAATTACTAGGAGGTATTACCCCCAAAACATTAGCAGATTGGAATAATAAACATCGGCACAAAAAAATATTAGCGCCGATACGGTACACAAATAAAGTCGTGCGTTATGAATATAAAAACGTCATAGCATTCAGAGAAAAATGCCGTGCTGTGTACTAGGATTTTCGACGCAATAAAGCAGCCTGCGCCATGATACTATTTTCATGTGCTTCAAATGCCAAACGTTTTAACGCGATTTCTTCTTGTAATATTTCATCTGAAAAATCGTAATGCTCGCCCATAGGATCGGAGCGACTGTCAGAGTGGTGCATGCACAACTGACTAATTTCCCTAGTATCTGAACGCGAGTAACCCCGTGCTCGCATCTGGGCGATAACATTACTTTTAAGAAATTTACGGCACATGGTATTAAACGCTCCTGACTTTCCTTTTACTGTCCCCTCATGAACAATACCTTTCAATGCATTATCGGGGCTGTAGGTTTTTATTAACTTATCCAGCGATCGTTTTGAGAACGACTCAGTTATGTCTCTTGGCTGTAAAAATACATAGTCCCGATTACATCCGGCCACCGATTCACGCCACGCTTTTTGCTCATCAATGATAACCTTTAGCATCGGTGTGATAGGTAACCTAAACTCTTTTTGGGTTTTCATCGCCCCACGCATACCCGTTAAACCCGCCGGGTAAACAATTTCACTCGTGATTTCATTGATATAGTCCCAACGTAAATTGGTTACATTTATGGGTCTAACACCGGTTAAGATCATAAAACGGATTGCATTTTTTTGATGAATGGATGTACAACCTGCGACATTAAGCCATAGTTGAGCAATAGATTCGATATCAGTAAATAGACGGGTAGGAGTAGGGCGCTGTACGCGGGAAGATATATAATCATCAGGGAGGCTGGCAGCTATGTTTTTACCCCCACAATGCAAAGGCGCTGCGAATTTCCAAAATCTACGTAATTCAGCAAAAAGCTCAAATGCCTGATTGTTAGATTTTGTTTCAATCCATAGATCAATAACCTCAATCAAGCGTTGATAGGTGATATCGCTAAATATCTCTCGATTCCTAAAAGCTTCACGTAATTGCTTTATTCTACAGTTATAAGTGTAGAAGCTATGCTCGCTGAGTTTCAACCTTTGGACTTTAGCTTGTAACCCTGCGATATAGGCATCCAATGCTTGGTGTACTGACACCGCTGTTAAACCTTCTTTAGCCTGCTCGTGAGCCTTCTCCCTAGCAATGTGCAGTGTTAACTCCGGCCACTCTCCAAGTTTCCTGCCTTTTAAATCCATACTCTTTGGGTATTCAGCATAGATAGTAACTTTCCCGGCCTTGCTAAAATCTATCCTCAAATAGTTTTCTTTTTCATACTTCGATCGACGTGGCTTACCCAGATATTTTAAAATGGTTTTTGCAGCCGTAACACAAATCCTCATGTGTGAGCCAGAGTAAGGCGGCTTACATGTCTCCCAACTCGCCAAAGCGCTTAAATATGCATCGTTTTCAGTAAGGTTATGCATTTGTGTTACTGTACTTTCCATTGTAAACTCCGCAATATCAGATAAATGAGGTAATAGTGTTACACATTACATTATTTCAGACCCCAAAAATAGCTTTGTGTTGCGGTTTTGTGTTGCTGTTTAGGGTTTATTAAGGTAATAAATACTGTTTAAAAAGTCAGTATACAAGTAAAAGTGGTAGATTGGAATCATCTTTAATTAACTGATTTTGCTTTAAAATTTATGTAAGAGATTGAAATGGCACTATTAATTACCAAACGTTGCATCAATTGTGATATGTGTGAACCCGAATGCCCTAATCAGGCCATCACAATGGGTGCTGAGATCTACGAAATTGAACCTGAACGCTGTACTGAGTGTATCGGGCATTACGAAAAACCAACCTGCCAGTCTGTCTGCCCGATCACGAATACCATTATTCTTGATCCCAATCATCAGGAAACGGATGAGCAGCTATGGGATAAGTTTGTGCTGCTACATCATGCTGATAAGATCTGAACTTAGCTTTCCAATATCACCGTCGCACAAGCATAACGACGTTCATCTGCCAGTGTGACATGCAGGGTTTTTACCTTCAGTTTGTGAGCCAGTACTTCAGCTTCACCATGAAGTTGCAACATGGGTTTTCCCAGTGGATCATTCATCACTTCAAACTGATTAAACGCCAGCCCATTACGGATCCCTGTCCCAAGCGCTTTAGCTGCCGCTTCCTTGACAGCAAAGCGCTTGGCTAAAAAACGGACAGGCTGATTGTGTTGTTGGTATTGTTGCCATTCCCCATCACTCAGAACACGCCTTGCCAGACGTTCACCTGAACGCCTGACAATGTCTTCAATACGGGAGATTTCAACAATATCGGTGCCTAATCCAACAATGGCCATTAACGACGTGCTTCCCGCAATAACGTTTTCATATCCGCTACTGCCGCAGATAAGCCACTGAATACAGCACGGCCAATGATGGCATGGCCGATATTCAACTCATAAATTTCAGGTAAGGCAGCAATACGTTGTACATTATGGTAGGTTAAACCATGACCAGCATTCACTTTAAGTCCTTTAGCTGCCGCGTAAATGACGGCTTCTTTGATACGCTGAAACTCTTTTTCCTGCTGGATCTCATCTCCGGCATCGGCATACGCCCCCGTATGGATCTCAATAAATGGCGCTCCGACTTCAACAGCGGCATCAATTTGTTGCTCATTGGCATCAATAAATAAAGACACCAAAATCCCCGCTTCTGATAAAGTTTTAACCGCCGCAGCGATGTGCTCTTTTTGACCAAACACATCCAGCCCCCCTTCGGTTGTCACCTCTTGACGCTTTTCAGGCACTAAGCAACAAAAAATGGGTTTGACTTGACAAGCAATGGCCACCATTTCATCGGTTACCGCCATTTCAAGATTCATGCGGGTTTGAATTGTTTTTGCTAATAATTGAACATCTCTGTCCGTAATATGGCGGCGATCTTCACGCAGGTGAATCGTGATACCATCAGCCCCCGCCTGTTCTGCAACAAATGCAGCCTGAACGGGATCAGGATAGTGTGTCCCACGGGCATTACGTAAGGTTGCAATGTGATCAATGTTGATACCTAACAATACCTCAGCCATCTTTAGCTCCTGCAATAACATAAGATTTTGTAAAGTCTACCCCTTTCATCATCAAAAGGCAGCTTACTTCAGTTTTCATTTTTCTTTGTTGGGATTATCCGTTTTTTGACGGGTAAATTGACGAAATAGTTCACGGCTTTTTAACGGTTTCCCCCCCAGATATGGCTTTAACGCAATACGGGTAAAACGCTTTGCCGCTTTCAACGTCACATGATCAGGAAATTCGCCAGTCGCCAGCGCCTTGAGTTCATACCCCGTAAAACTGTAGTGATCCACCACTAAACTGGCGATAAACCCTTTTTCTTCACGATAGCGGTAATGCATTGTATCGGCGACAGGTTCACCACTTCCTGCGCAATGAAGATAATCTACGCCGTATCCTATATTGGTCAGTAACGCTAATTCAAAACGACGCAATGCATACTCCGGCGTATATTCACTCGCAGCAAGAATTTGTAGGCATTGGAGATAATCAAAAAAAAGGGTGGGATAGGCAGTGCCTTGCTCAAGGACTCTGGACAAAAGCTCATTCACATATAAACCGCTGTAGAGCACACTGCCCGTTAAGGGAAGTGCCAATGAGATAGGCTCTGCCTCTCTTAGTGTCTTAACGTCCCCTCTGCCACTCCAGCGAATGAGCAGAGGGGTGAAAGGTTGCAGGCAACCTTTTAAACTGGAGCGACGGCCGCGTGCCCCTTTCGCTAATACGCGGACACGCCCTTCATTTTCAGTAAAGACATCCAGTAGCAAACTGGTTTCACTGTAAGGGCGTCCGTGAAGTACAAAGGCTCTCTGCCAGCCGTCCACTTATTAGCCTTATAAGTCGTCGATGTAACCGAGGCTACGCAGCGCTCGTTCATCATCAGCCCAACCGGCTTTTACCTTGACCCATAATTCCAGGTGGACTTTCATATCAAACAGCTTTTCCATATCTTGACGAGCTTCTATACCAATCGTCTTGATTTTGCTGCCCTTATTACCAATGACCATTTTCTTCTGGCCATCACGTTCTACCAGGATCAAACCGTGGATCGTGTAACCACCACGTTCATTAGTAGCAAATTGTTCAATTTCCACGGTAACGGAATATGGCAGTTCATCACCCAGGAAACGCATCAGTTTTTCACGGATGATTTCTGATGCCATAAAACGCTGTGAGCGATCAGTAATGTAATCTGCCGGAAAATGATGTTCTGCCTGTGGCATATGGCTGCGCGCTATTTTGGCAATCGCATCAATATTCATGCCTTTTTCCGCGCTAATCGGCACAACATCGATAAAATTCATCTGCTGGCTCAGAAAACCAATATGTGGCAGCAGCAGGGTTTTATCTGTCACATTGTCCACTTTATTAATCGCCAGTAAGACAGGGCAACGTAAGTCACGCAATTTATTCAACACCATTTCATCATCAGGTGTCCAATGCGTACCTTCCACAACAAAAATAACCAGTTCGACATCACCAATAGAGCTGCTCGCCGCACGGTTCATTAACCGGTTGATCGCTCGTTTTTCTTCAATATGAAGACCCGGGGTATCAACATAGATAATTTGATAAGCACCTTCCGTATCAATCCCCATAATGCGATGCCGCGTCGTTTGGGGTTTACGGGAAGTGATAGATACTTTTTGACCCAATAACTGATTCAGTAAAGTTGATTTACCGACGTTAGGTCGACCGACTATTGCAACGAATCCACAATAGTTTTTTTCTTCGCTCATTCAAGCTCCAGTTGTTTTAATGCTTGTTCCGCCGCCGCCTGTTCTGCCTTGCGGCGACTGGAACCGACTCCTCTGACAGGTTGTTCAAATCCACTGACCTGACAGTGAATTGTAAATTCCTGATCGTGTGCTTCTCCACGAACCTGAACAACCAGATATGTAGGCAATGGCAAATGACGCCCTTGCAAATATTCCTGTAAACGCGTTTTAGGATCTTTTTGCTTATCGCCCGGGCTAATTTCATTCAAGCGCATTTCATACCAATTCAGGATAATCTTTTCGGTCGTCTGAATATCACTATCAAGAAAAATGGCGCCGATTAAGGCTTCAATGCTATCCGCCAAAATGGATTCGCGACGATGCCCCCCGCTTTTTAACTCCCCCGGCCCCAGACGCAGGCATTCACCTAAGTCAAACTCTCTGGCCAGCTCCGCCAGGGTATTACCACGTACCAATGTTGCCCGCATACGACTCATATCCCCTTCGTCAACTCGGGGAAAACGATGATAAAGCGCATTGGCAATGACAAAACTCAGAATTGAGTCGCCAAGAAATTCCAGACGTTCATTATGCTTACTGTTGGCACTGCGGTGAGTCAATGCTTGAAGCAACAAATCGTTCTGTTTAAAGGTATATCCTAGCTTATTTTGTAACCGATTCGTTATTATGGGGTTCATGTGCTACCAATTCAGTTAGAATTCATCAAATAAAAGCACACGCAACAGACCTGTGAGGCTCGACCTGTTCATCAATATTCACCTTGATGACCCATATCGATTCACGGTCAGCCTGACAAAACTGTTGCGTTTGCACTGGCTTCCAAAGACATTCACTATCCTGGAAAGCCAGTCATCTCGTTTGAAAGAATATTCTACACTGAGAGATAAATTAATGCTGCGCTAATATATAAATATTAGTGGATTCCACCAATTCGACTCAAACGTACCCCCGTGGGCCACTGACCTTCCTGTTTTTCGAAGCTCATCCAGATGGCCGTTGCACGACCGACCAGGTTTTTCTCCGGTACAAATCCCCAGGAACGGCTATCATCACTGTTATCACGATTATCACCCATCGCAAAATAGTGCCCCTCAGGAACAACCCAAGTCCCAATGGGCAAAGGAGTTTGTAGGAAACTTGGCATACGCGATATGAAAGGAATGGACAAAATATGGTGTGACACACCACCTAAATTTTCGATCCTTTCGTCCTGACGGAAAGCATTCGACTTTAATGGCACGTCAACAGGAATTTGATAAGTGCCACTGATACGAATACCGGTGGATGTCAATTCTTCTTCCATTGTCCATTCACTTGGAAATGCATTCTGATACGTCACCGGTAAATCGCCCTTACATTCTGCATTCCAACCACAACCAGGATAAACTTGAAGCTCTTTTTTATTGGAATCGTAAACGATCTTATCCCCAGGCAGGCCAATAATTCGTTTGACAAAATCGATGCTTGGGTTTTTCGGATATTTGAAAACAGCAATATCACCACGCTTAGGTTCACCGGTTTTAATCAAGGTTGTTTGCGTAATCGGGTCTTTTAAACCATAGGCAAATTTCTCAACCAGTATAAAATCCCCGATCAATAATGTTGGCATCATCGAGCCAGAAGGGATCTGAAAAGGTTCATAAACAAAAGAGCGCAGAACCAACACAATGGCTAACACTGGAAAAACAGATGCAAGTGTCTCAAACCATGAAGGTTTGTTAAGTTTTTTAGCCAAAGCTTCCTGAGCTTCTGCGCCTGCCGCCTGCTCTTGAAGATGAGCACGCTTCTTTTTACGTTCAGGAGCGAACTTAAATCGCTCCATACACCAGAGGATACCCGTGATTAACGTTGCTAACGTTAATATCAAGGCAAACGTGTTAGCCATTTAAACTCCTTACAACCTGGTTAGTTATCTTTGCCAACATGCAGAATCGCTAAGAAGGCTTCCTGCGGCAATTCAACATTTCCGACCTGCTTCATGCGTTTCTTACCTTCTTTCTGTTTCTGCAATAGCTTTTTCTTACGGCTGACGTCACCGCCATAACACTTCGCCAATACGTTTTTACGTAACTGTTTAACGGTAGAACGCGCGATAACGTGAGTGCCTATGGCCGCCTGAATAGCAATGTCAAATTGCTGACGTGGAATTAACTCTTTCATTTTCTCCACCAGCTCACGTCCACGATACTGCGAATTGTCACGGTGAGTAATCAATGCCAGCGCATCGACGCGTTCACCATTAATTAAAACATCCACACGAACCATGTCTGAATTCTGGAAGCGGATAAAATTATAATCCAGAGAGGCATAACCACGGGATGTAGATTTCAGGCGGTCAAAGAAATCCAAAACAACTTCCGCCATTGGGATTTCATAAGTCAATGCAACCTGATTGCCATGGTAAACCATATTAGTCTGTACACCTCGTTTTTCCACGCAAAGTGTAATGACGTTGCCAAGATATTCTTTCGGCAACAACATATGACATTCTGCAATCGGCTCACGAAGTTCGTTAATATTGTTTAATGCCGGCAACTTAGATGGACTATCCACATAGATAATCTCACCACTGGTTGTTTCAACTTCATAAACAACGGTTGGCGCCGTGGTGATCAAATCGAGATCATATTCACGTTCCAAACGTTCCTGAATGATTTCCATATGCAGCAATCCGAGGAAACCACAGCGGAAACCGAAACCCAGGGCGGTGGAGCTTTCTGGTTCGTAGAATAATGAAGCATCATTTAAGCTCAATTTGCCCAGTGCATCGCGGAACGCTTCATAATCATCAGAACTGATCGGGAACAGCCCGGCATAAACCTGAGGTTTAACCTTTTTAAAGCCAGGAAGGGCGTTTTCCGCTGGTTGACGAGCCGTTGTCAGGGTATCCCCAACCGGCGCACCCAAAATGTCTTTGATAGCACAAACCAGCCAGCCCACTTCACCACAATTCAAGACATCACGATCAATACGTTTTGGGGTAAAAATACCCAGACGGTCAGCGTTATATACCTGCCCGGTACTCATGACCTTGATTTTATCACCTTTGCGCAATGTCCCGTTTTTGATGCGGACAAGCGAAACAACGCCAAGGTAATTGTCAAACCATGAGTCGATAATCAGCGCCTGTAACGGTGCATCTGGATCACCTTCCGGCGACGGTATCTCTTTGACCAAACGTTCAATCACGTCCTGTACACCGAGACCTGTTTTTGCCGAACAACGAACAGCATCGGTGGCATCAATACCGACAATATCTTCGATTTCTTCCGCAACACGCTCTGGTTCTGCTGCCGGCAGGTCAATTTTGTTCAGAACAGGCACAACTTCCAGATCCATTTCGATGGCGGTATAGCAGTTAGCCAACGTTTGCGCTTCAACCCCTTGCCCGGCATCAACAACCAAGAGCGCACCTTCACAAGCCGCCAGTGAACGAGAAACTTCATAAGAGAAGTCAACATGCCCTGGTGTATCGATAAAGTTTAATTGGTAAACTTGCCCGTCATGGGCTTTGTAATCAAGCGTGACACTTTGTGCCTTGATCGTGATCCCACGTTCACGTTCAAGATCCATTGAATCCAGTACTTGCGCTGCCATTTCGCGATCAGACAGCCCGCCACAGATTTGAATAATCCGGTCAGATAGCGTGGACTTACCGTGGTCAATGTGGGCGATAATGGAGAAATTTCGTATTTGCTTCATTATTTAATCTTTTTTGCCTTAATATTTCTGAATCACTCGCCTATGGACACACTGATGGACATAAAGCGAAAATTTATTGGTTCGGCCACTGGCCTTGAGGAGCCGTATTCTACATGCCAATCCCATGAAAACCTAGTCATGCTGTGGTTTTCAATATGACCCCGTGATTTTCGGTATGATAAATAAAGTTAAATCCCGTATGGTAAAGCAGATTATTCTTGCTGTAGAACCTTTACCGTATCAGGCGGTAAACCAATTTGTAACACGACAGGTTGGTATGCTTGCCGATTATCCCAATACGCCGCAATTTTGCGAGCCAGGAAGAAACCCGCCAATCCACCACCAACCCCACCTAAACAGATCCATACTTGATCCATCGTCCAGGATTGAAAAATCCCGGCGCCCAAAAACAGCCCCAATAGCGGCGTTAAATAAACCAACATTGCTGAACGTAACAGGCTGCTTTCCGGGATGCCAACTTCAACCTTCTGGCCGGGTTGCAGGGGTTGAGGGATCGCTAGTTCCAACTGATGAATGCTTTCTGGCCCGATTTTTTCCAGTAAGTAAGAACCACAGGTTGCTTTGGCCTGACAACGGCCGCAACCTGAAGATGAACCATAACGTAATAATGCACGGCCTTTGTGCCAATGGACAACCGTTGCCCACTCTTTAACCATCAGTTTTCTCCCGTAAACGTCACGCTGGCTGCAATGTGTTCAGCTGTAGCGAAAGGCAACTCGCCAATGACGGTAATGCTATTTTTACCTCTGGCCAAAGTATAAACGGTTCTCCTGCCTTGCCGAAAGCGTTGTTTATCAACCCCTTTTTTATCTGCATTCATGACATTGACAGAAAAATTAAACAATCCATCACTATACATGATGGATTGCAACCATTCTGTCTTTGATAGCTTCCGGCTGTAGCGAGAAATTTCCTTAAAGCCATCAGGCATTTTGCTTACCCGCCAATTAAACTGCACCTTATCAGACGGGGGAATGAGTAACATTGGCGGTAATGTCAATCCATTGATCACACTGAGTTCAGCTTTAATATGGCTATTCACCGTTGATGACACGACACGGAACTGCTCAATGACGGTTGCATTATCCTGATCCAATAGATCGATCAATAAAGGCAAGTGATTTTTTTCATCAATCAAAAGGTTATAGTTATAACGGGACTCATCTTTCGCTATGATGCGGACAAAACTTACCGGATGGTCACCAACGTGTGTACTTCCTGCATCAATGAAACGATAAAACTTCTGTAATTGTGCAAAATCGGCAAAAATAATCGGTGGAAGATAGTCAATAATATGCGTACCACGGATACTGAATGAATCCAATCCAGACTCGTAATAACTGATTTGGTCACCACGTTGGATAATTTCCCTGCGTGAACCATCCATTTGGATGATTTGGGCAATAGCCTGTCCGTTAATCATCGCATGGCGGTAACGCAAGGGAACGAGAAAACGCTGCTCCAGATTGATGAAGCCAAGCTCATAATCCAGTGTCTGTACTGCCTTACTCATATTCTGCAACAAAGCCTCAGCACGGCTTTGTTGCGCTGAGGCTTTCAGTGGATTTATCAGACTACCTGCCAATAAAAAAACGAAAACCCAAGTACGTTTCATTATTGTTGCCGTGAACTAATGCGCTGACTGTTGTGATGGCTGTGCCTCAATAGACTGATTATCCTGCATAACACCCTGATTTCTTCCAAAGTGAATACGACGATCAAGTTCATATTGCTGCAACATGGCATCAATGCGTTTATTACTTTCCCGCACTCGCATCCCCAAATCGCTACCGAATGTTTCTTCTTCGGCAGGGGTCGCTAAGCCTACTGTTGACGTGGCACCCATCACTGGCAATGTATTAAAAGCCGGTGCGTCAAATTGATTTTCTGTTTCCGCGCCGTTATCGCCATTATATTGTTGAACCCCGACGACCACGCTCAGCGTGACACAAGCCGCCACACCCACTTGTGCAATTTGACTTTTCCAGGTGCGAATTTTGTTCCAGAATGGCAGCGTTGCCCATGTTTCAGGTTTGGGCTGAGACACCAGAACAGCCGCTGGATGAATATGAACGGGTTCTTTTTCAAGCGCCAACGCGACTTTACTCGCAATATCTAAATGTAATACATTCCCCACATCACCACGCAGCACATCACGAACAAGATGATACCTTTCCCACTGTTTCTGCATGTTCGCATCTTCAGAGACCAAATGAACGACTTCACTATCAAGAGCTTCTCCATCCATTAATGCGGAAAGTTTCTCTCTTTGCATGCCAAAGTACCCTTAAATATTGTTTTATCCCACTTCCGACTGTTGGGTTAATCCTCTTGTTGGATTAGCCCTACTGTTGAATGAGCGGTTGAACTTTATTATCAATTGCTTCCCTTGCCCGAAAGATTCGTGAACGCACAGTGCCTACAGGGCATTCCATGATGTCGGCTATCTCTTCATAGCTCAACCCATCCAACTCTCTTAATGTAATCGCTATCCTCAAATCGTCTGGAAGCGATTCAATTGTGCGGAAAACTACATCCTTTAATTCTTCAGACAACATTAAATTCTCAGGGTTCGAAATTTCTTTTAATGAGTTTGATGTATCATAATTTTCCGCGTCATTCGCATCCAGATCATTAGAGGGCGGACGACGTCCCTGAGCAACCAAATAATTCTTTGCCGTGTTAACCGCAATACGGTACAACCATGTATAGAAAGCACTTTCCCCCCGAAAAGAAGGAAGCGCTCGATAAGTCTTAATAAAAACCTCTTGTGCAACATCAGGAACATCGCCTTGAGGTACGTAACGGGCAATCAGGCTCGCTACTTTGTGCTGATATCTCATCACCAGCAAATTAAATGCTTTTTGGTCACCTTTCTGGACCTGTTCAATCAGCATTTGATCCGTTAACTGCTCGCTCATCCGAGGTTCACTCTCCTGAGGTAAAACTCCACATTTATACTAAAAATAAACCTATATGATGTTCTGATTTCCCGAACAAGCATGACTTTGAGTATCAACTCTCTGTGAAGTTCAACTTTAAGTGTCATTTTGTATGACAAACACCTGTCATTTACGTATTGCTCTTCCACTGGCTTTTGATGTGACTTCATCAAATTTTTCATAAAACGTGTTCAACGCGGCTATTACAGTACGTCATTTGCGATAGATAATCTGAAGTAAGCACGCGAGATAGATGATCTATTGAACACCTAATACAAATCATAGCCTCAATTTCGCAGGGTACGTGATTTCAGTCTGAGAAAAAGAAAATTTTTATTTTATTACGCCAGATAAGCCAGCATATCATCTCAATCATGCTAACATTATCAATAATAAAGATAAAAATCTGTTATTAACTGACGAAACTCAGCGGAATAGGTTCCCCCTGAAGAACGAATCGTTAATTCACTTTCCTGAATGTCTTGTTCTTGTAAGGATAATCCCAACAATACGCGATGCAATGGTTTATCCTTCCTATCCCGTACATTCACCCGGAAATGGGTAAACCATCCCAAATCTGCGGCCATTTTTGCAAATTGTTCACCAATATCATAAGGCAGTACCAGACAGAATAAACCGGTCGGTGCAATCAGCGCTTGTACACACGCCAGTAATCCTTGATGTGACAATGATGCCGTATAGCGTGCCTGATTACGGGCTTCGTTCCGACAAGCAATAGCTGGTTCAAAATAGGGCGGATTACTGACAATCAAATCGTATTGAACGTGAGTTACCGGTGATCCATTCCGGGCTGACTGAATGTGTCGCACAAAATCATGAATATCCTGCTGATAGACGGTAATACGAGAAGACCACGGTGATTGCTGTACGTTATCAATCGCCTGCGCGGCGGCCAAAGCATCCAGCTCCACCGCATCAATTATGGTATCGTTTTGAGTACGCTGAGCCAGCATCAACGCAATCAAACCGCTGCCACTACCAATATCCAAACATCTTTTCCTGTTATATACTGACGCCCAGGCGCCCAACAACACACCATCCGTCCCGACCTTCATCGCACATTTATCATGCCCGACAAAAAATTGTTTAAATGTAAAACCTCCGCGGCGAAAAGCGGGTTTCTGTATCAATGCCATGACGCTATCTACTGCAATTAGAATTTGTCATAGCATAAATCTTATGGCCGGAGGATAAAAGCAACCGACTCATCGGATGCTTTTATAGGATGAAGAATATGCTTAACCTGTTTATAATCGGCGGCCCAAACTGAGGTATATTAATGACTGCGACAAACTTTTCCGAATTCGAACTTGACGAAGCCCTGCTTGATGCGCTGACTGAAAAAGGCTATGAACGCCCGACAGCAATTCAAGAGGCGGCTATTCCTGCTGCTATGGATGGACGTGATGTCCTGGGCTCCGCCCCCACCGGTACGGGTAAAACCGCCGCTTACTTACTGCCGGTACTACAGCATTTACTGGATTTTCCTCGCAAAAAATCGGGGCCCCCACGTATCCTGATTTTAACCCCAACCCGTGAACTGGCGATGCAGGTTGCCGAACAAGCAAAACAATTTGCGGCACACACACACTTGGACATTGCTACCATCACCGGTGGTGTTGCCTATATGAATCACGCGGAAGTCTTCAGCGAAAATCAGGATATTGTTGTCGCAACTACAGGGCGTCTGTTGCAATACATCAAAGAAGAGAATTTTGATTGCCGCGCGGTTGAAACGCTGATCCTTGATGAAGCTGATCGTATGCTGGATATGGGATTCGCCAATGATGTTGAAACGATTGCAGGTGAAACTCGCTGGCGCAAACAAACATTATTGTTTTCAGCCACACTGGAAGGCGACGCCATTCGTGATTTTGCCAAGCGTCTGCTGACAGATCCCGTCGAAATTGATGCTGAACCTTCTCGCCGCGAACGTAAGAAAATCCAGCAATTTTATTATCGGGCTGATACGTTAGAGCACAAAACCGCTTTGCTGACTCATCTCCTCCAGCAACCTGATGTGACCAAATCCATTGTTTTCGTACGCAAACGGGAGCGGGTACGTGAAGTTGTCGATTGGCTGAGCGGCGCAGGCATCCAGGCGTGTTTCCTTGAAGGTGAAATGGTACAAGCCAAACGTACCGAGGCCGTGAAACGTCTGAATGATGGAAAAGTCAACGTGCTGGTCGCAACCGATGTGGCTTCCCGTGGATTAGATATCGACAATATCAGCCATGTTTTTAACTTCGATTTACCCCGTACCGCAGATGTTTACTTGCACCGGATTGGCCGTACTGCCCGCGCTGGCCGTAAGGGAACCGCCATTGCTCTGGTTGAAGCACACGATACGCCTCTCCTGGGAAAAATCAGCCGTTATCTCAATGAGCCTTTGAAAGTACGCGTTGTTGATGAACTCCGCCCACAAACCAAAGCACCAAGTGAGAAAAAAAACTATAAGCCATCCAAAAAAGTGCTGGCAAAACGCAAAGAAAAGAAGAAAACAGAAGAAACCAAGAAAAAGCATGTAAAAGTTCGTCATCGTGACAGTAAAAATATCGGCAAACGCCGCACACCTTCTGGCAAACCTAGAGCAGAATTAGCGGAATCCAGCAACGATTAATCTCACCCTATCGGCGAAGTCATACAATGACTTCGCCCCTGACCAGCGTGTCCTACCGGATGGTTGTTGATGCCAACAGAGTGTCAGCATTGTTCAACCAGGGTTTTTGTTCCGTCATTAATTCAAGAACCGCTTCCAGAAAATGCGCCTTAAAACTATGTAAGCCATATCGATTAAGCAAAACGGTATCCCATATACTGTCTACCTTATATTCATAATCAAGCTCTATTTTGTGTCCCATTGGTTGTTCGACTGGCAATGCCTTTTGCAAATTATCCAGCCAATCGTGTTGGACGGAATAATGGCGTATCAGGCCGCTGTCTGCCAATTCACGCGCCACTGCCGGTGATACGCCCATATTTTCCAATGTTGAATTTGAAACCCCAGCAGAATTGTAAATAATGGCGGGTTTACCCGTGGTCAATGCCGCGACAGTTGCCAATCCTCCCCCCAATGAATGCCCGGTGAAAATGATATTTTCTCCAAACACGTTCAATGCCTTATCTGCCAATTCAATCGCTTGCTCATATTGTTTTTCATTGTAACCAAACCACTGGCGAATACTGACCATGAAATCTTTTAATTCATTCGATCCCGTGAAGGAAACAATATATAACCCTTTATTTTGGTATACGCCGGCCTGAAATCCCGTTGAATAGTCATTCAATGTCTTAGGATCAATCCCCACTCTCGATAAATCCTCATCAGACAGGCGCTCATACTCACCAATCCCTAAACTTCTCTCCCGATAAACATCACGGGTAACCAGCGTCAGGGCATAATCGATTAATTGCGCATTTTTTCCCGCAATGTCATTGGCTGCTAATCCAGGGGCGGCCGTCGTACAGGTAGTTAAATTATTTAGCAGCAATTGATAGAGTACATGTGCCTGTTTAGTGTTTTCTGACAGTGAAATATTCGAGGAAGAACGACGATCCATGTTGTCTGGTGGAGGCGGAGAGGAAGTTTGGGATTGCGGGGAATGTCCTTGTAATGAATAGATCCCTAATTCGCGGGAAACGTCACGGCTAACTAATAAGGTCATACCATTCTCCTACAGATTATTTAGATTTAGCGTTAATAAAAAACCTAAATGATCTATCGACAGAGCTGATAACAAATTCAAAACAAATTTAATTGTTAATTAACAAAATTAAATTCCATAAATAATATAAGGAATTATGCACGCTTAATATGTGCCAATAAAAAAGGGAGTCTTGATTCTCCCTTTAGATTTTTTGCCTGATAGCGTGATATAAACGTTACAGACTTTCTGTAAACGTACGCGCAATCACATCACGCTGCTGTTCCGGGGTCAGTGAGTTAAAACGCACGGCATAACCAGAAACACGAATCGTCAGCTGAGGGTATTTTTCTGGATGTTTTACCGCATCTTCCAATGTTTCACGCCGCAGGACATTCACATTGAGATGCTGCCCGCCTTCTACACGCACAGTCGGTTTGACTTCTAACGGAATTTCACGATATTCAAATTGCCCCAATTCCGCTTTAGCAACAATCTGACCTTCATCGTAATCTGCTTTGGTACAGATACAACGCACTTCATTTTTTTCATCATCCAACAGCCAGAAAGAATTCATCAATTCAGCGTTGTCAGATTGGGTAATTTGAATCCCAGTAATCATTGATACCTCCAACATCATCTTGGTTATTTAACCAAACCATCATTTCATCAACCACCATTCTTGATTTCTTGTATATCAGCCTAAATGATAAAGTTCTTTGATACAAATCAACGAATTTTATAAGGTTATTAACCTTTCAATCATAACCATATGTTTTTAATCATTTTTTATGAAAAAACAAAATAAAATTATTTTTGTGTTTTTCAACATAAATTATAAATTCAGCGGTTCATTCCAGGAATTCAGCACCGATTAGGTTCAAAGGGTTTCCCTATGCCAAGGGAATCGGTAAGCTTAGCGCCATCTGATAATCATCTAGAAAGGGATTGGCTATGTCCGCACCTCTCACATGGCACGATGTCATCGGCAATGAAAAGAAACAGCCTTATTTCATTGATACATTGAATTATATTGCCAATGAACGTCAGGCTGGAAAAACCATTTATCCACCTCAGCAAGATGTTTTCAATGCATTCCGCTATACCGAATTGGCTGACGTCAAAGTGGTGATTTTAGGACAGGATCCCTATCATGGGCCGAATCAAGCTCATGGGTTAGCTTTTTCTGTCCAGCCAGGTATCCCTGCGCCACCTTCCCTCGTCAATATCTATAAAGAGCTGGAATCAGACATGACTGGATTTACTCGTCCTAATCACGGGTGTCTGATCAGTTGGACAAAGCAGGGGGTATTGCTACTCAATACCGTGCTTACCGTTGAACGCGGTAACGCACATTCTCATGCTCATTTAGGATGGGAAACATTCACTGACAAAGTGATCACCGCAATCAACGAACATCGCAGCGGCGTTATTTTCTTGTTGTGGGGATCTCATGCCCAGAAAAAAGGGCGTTTTATTGATACTCAGCGCCACCATGTATTAAAAGCACCGCATCCTTCCCCTTTATCTGCCCATCGTGGATTTTTAGGCTGTCAACATTTTTCACAAGCCAACGGCCTATTAGAAAATCAAGGGCTATCGCCGATAGATTGGACACCTCAATTACCCCAATAATTGGGTTACGAACGCTGGCAACAAAAATGCCGCCTGCTAAGAGGCGGCATGACGACGAAATACCGTCATTTTATTTAGAAACAGCTACCATTGCAGGACGCAATAAACGACCATTCAAGGTATAACCTTTCTGCATGACCAACATTACCTGATTCGGTTCATGCTGATCCGATTCCATCATGGTCATCGCCTGATGGACTTCCGGATTAAAGGGGACATGGGTGTCACTGACAACTTCAACACCGAACTTACCCACTGCATCGATAAAAGATTTCAGCGTCAGTTCAATACCTTCAACCATTGGCAACAATGTTTCATTCGTCCGATCAGCCGCCTCTAACGCGCGTTCCAGGTTGTCAATCACTGGCAGAAGCTCATTGGCAAATTTTTCCAACGCAAACTTATGTGCCTTTTCGACATCCTGTTCTGTACGACGACGAATGTTTTCCACTTCAGCACGCGCACGTAGCATTGCATCACGCTCGTTAACTTGAGCCTGTTTCAACTGTTCTTCCAACTCAGCAACACGCGGGTCAACAGTGCTGTCAGTCTCTGGTGCGTCTGCCTGTTCTTCATTCATTTGTTGATCTAATACATTTTCTGTATCTTCTGAGACTTGCTCGTCAGGTACTTTTTGGTCTTTACTACTCATGAATATCTCCGCGTATCTTGTATTATCTTCGCCATTCCCGCTTATTATGGGGATCAAAACGCAGGATTCAAGGGAACACATTATATTGTGAGAACAAAACCCTATGCTGAAGGAAATAACAGCAATGAATAATGAATTCAAATGCATCGGTATTGTTGGTCGTCCACGGCATCCTGAGGCCCTGGCCACCCATGAAATGCTGTACCATTGGTTGGTGTCTAAAGGCTATGGTGTCATTGTGGACGGGCAAGTTGCTAAAGATATGGGTTTAAAAAATGCCCAGACAGGAGGACTGACAGAAATCGGTAAAATGGCCGATCTGGTCATTGTCGTCGGGGGCGATGGGAATATGCTCGGTGCGGCCAGAGTCTTATCACGTTATGACATCAAAGTCATTGGCATTAACCGTGGCAATTTAGGCTTCCTGACAGATTTAGATCCCGATAATGCCTTACAGCAGCTTTCCGACGTTCTCGATGGCGAATATCGAGATGAAAAACGTTTTCTGCTTGAGGCTCAAGTGACCAAAACAGGCCATAAATCCCGACGCAGCACGGCATTGAATGAAGTCGTACTGCATCCCGGTAAAGTTGCCCATATGATCGAGTTTGAAGTCTATATTGATGAACGCTTCGCCTTTTCTCAACGTTCAGACGGGCTAATCATAGCAACCCCCACCGGTTCCACCGCCTATTCGCTGTCCGCTGGCGGGCCGATATTAACACCAAACTTGAATGCTATTGTGCTGGTTCCTATGTTTCCGCATACACTCTCTGCACGGCCTCTTGTTATCAGCAGCGAAAGCAGTATTCGCCTGAAGTTTGCTCAAAATAGCAGTGATTACGAAGTCAGTTGTGATAGCCAGATCGTCCTGCCAATCCAAGACGGTGAAGAAGTCATCATTAAACGCAGCAGTTATAATCTGCACTTAATTCACCCTAAGGATTATAACTATTTCAATACACTGAGCACCAAATTGGGGTGGTCGAAAAAAATGTTCTAAAAAACGCGGCCCCCTATTTACTGTATAAAAAACCAGTTTATACTGTATGGAAGCACAGACATGTTTTTATTTGCAGTGGCATGTTTTACATACCGTAACGTGTTTTGTATACAGTGAAAAAAGGAGGGGCATGATGCTGACTCAATTGACCATCAATAACTTTGCTATCGTTCGCGAACTTGAAATTGATTTTCGCTCAGGCATGACAGCCATCACCGGTGAAACCGGCGCGGGTAAATCTATAGCAATTGATGCGTTAGGTTTATGCCTTGGCAATCGCGGCGAAGCCAATATGGTTCGTCCGGGTGCTCCACGTACCGATCTTTGCGCCCGTTTTTCGCTGGCCGATGCGCCTTCTGCCCGTAAATGGCTTGTAGACCACCAGCTTGATGGCAGCTTTGACGACGGCAATGAGTGCCTGTTACGTCGTACCATTACCGCTGATGGGCGTTCTCGCGGTTTTATCAATGGCACTGCTGTCCCTCTTTCTCAATTACGCGAATTGGGTTCACACCTGATTCAAATTCACGGGCAACATGCCCATCAATTGTTGCTAGAAAACCGCCATCAAAGACGCCTGCTGGATATTTATACGGGTGACGTTGAACTGCAGCATGAAATGAAACAGGCTTATCAACAATGGCGCCAAAGTTGTCAGGCTCTCTCTCAATTCCAGCAACAAGCTCTTGAGCGTCGCTCACGCCAGCAATTACTGGAATATCACCTGAAAGAGCTGAACGAACTGTCACCACAACCGGGTGATTACCAAGAACAGGATAGCGAATACAAACGGTTAGCAAACTGCGGGCAATTTTTATCCATCAGCCAAAATATTCTCCAACTATTAAGTGATAATGATGATCAGAACATTCTTCGCCTTCTCAGCTATGCGCGCAGTGAACTGACAGAACTTTCCAGTATGGATCACAAACTCAGCGGCCTGCTTAATATGCTGGAAGAAGCTGCGATCCAAATCAATGAAGTGAGTGACGAGCTGCGTCATTACAGCGACCACCTGGAATTAGACCCTAATCGTCTGTTCGAGCTGGAACAGAAAATCTCCCTGCAAATTAACATGGCGCGTAAACACCATGTGGCACCAGAAGAGTTACCCGCATTACACCAACAATTATTGGAAGAACAACATCAGTTATCCCAACAGGAAGATGATTGTGCTCATCTGAGTGAGCTTGTCAGTCGCCACTATCAACAGGCACTGACAGTGGCAGAAAAATTACACCATGTTCGCCAAAAATATGCGGTAGAACTCAGTCAGTTGATAACAAACAGTATGCACCAGCTTTCTATGCCTCATGGCCGCTTTACCGTCGATATTACCTTTGAGCCGGAATATTTAAATATCGATGGTGCCAGCAAAGTCGAATTCAATGTCACAACCAACCCCGGTCAACCTCACCAGGGGCTGGCGAAAGTGGCATCAGGAGGAGAGCTTTCCCGTATTGCGCTGGCGATTCAAGTCATTACAGCGAAAAAAATGGAAACCCCCGCACTCATTTTCGATGAAGTTGATGTCGGTATCAGTGGGTCAACAGCAGCAATCGTTGGGCGACTGCTACGTGAATTGGGGGAATCGACTCAAGTGATGTGTGTCACTCACTTACCTCAAGTTGCAGGCTGTGGGCATCAGCATTTTTATGTCAGCAAGCAAACAGATGGTGAAGAAACAGAAACCCAGATGCAACTGTTGGATAAAAAAGCACGTCTCCAAGAACTGGCGCGGCTTCTGGCAGGAAGTGAAGTCACAAAAAATACACTCGCCAATGCAAAAGAGCTGTTAGCAGCATAAATTAATATAACTTTCTTGTATAATTGCAGTCATAGGTAAATGCGTAGAGGTTTTCAATCTCTTCAATGTTTATTATTATCGACAGCTTAACGCCTAAAGGAATGTAATTACTATGCGCTGTAAATTATTGACTGCCGCTACTGTGTCACTTGTTATGCTGACAGCGGGTTGCTCCATGTTTGAGCGAATTGTTTATCGCCCTGATATTAATCAAGGAAACTACCTTACGCCGGCTTCAGTATCAAAAATCCATAAGGGAATGACTCAGCAGCAAGTCTCTTTCACTTTGGGAACACCAATGCTGACCGATCCTTTTGGAAGCCAAACTTGGTATTACGTATTCCGTCAAGCACCGGGGCATGGAAAAGTAACACAGGAAACACTGATACTGACTTTTGACAGCAACGGTGTGCTAACTGATATCAAGAATGAAAAATCACTGCCAGAGAATCAATAAGATGAGTCTATTATTTATTCGCCAGTAGGTAATCTGGCGAATAAATAGATATTATTGCGCATTATTTTTAGCACGCTCAGCTCGCTTACGGCGCATTTCTTTTGGATCGGCAATCAGAGGGCGATAAATTTCAACACGATCCCCCTCTTCCAGCCTATCAGTCAATTTGGCAGGACGACTATAGATGCCGACTTTGTTCTTGGTCAAATCAATATCATTACGTAATGTCAAAAGACCAGAGGCGACAATAGCCTGTTCAACCGTTGCTCCTTGCGGTACTTTCACATTACGCAGATATTGCCGTTCAGGCAGCGCATACACGACTTCGATATTGATTTCAGACACGATAAACCTCACGAGCGCGCTGAGTGAACGCCTGAACCATATTACCCGCCAGCTCTTTAAACACCTTACCAAAAGCAAGTTCAATTAACTTATTGGTAAATTCAAAATCGAGATGCAACTCAACCTTGCAAGCCTCTTCACTTAGTGGCGTAAAATGCCATCCCCCCATTAATTTGCGGAAAGGCCCATCAACAAGTTGCATCCTAATACTTTCATTATCAAATAACGTATTACGCGTTACAAATGTCTTACTGATTCCCGCCTTAGAAACTTCAACGGAAGCCGTCATTTCATTACAACTACTACTTATTACACGGCTCCTCACACATCCCGGTAAAAAATCTGGATAAGACGTGACATCATTGACCAATTTATACATTTGTTCCACGCTGTAAGGCACTAGCGCAGAGCGACTAATCTGTGGCATATCATTTCCTGTAAAACATAACTGCGCTAAATAGTATCACTTAAATGTGGTTAAATAAAAACCTGATGACATTTATCGCTAAATATCATGCAGAAGAGATTTCTTTCACTAACGCATACAGTATAATACAACGCATTATGACAAAGAAAAAAGCACACAAACCCGGTTCGGCAACAATTGCCATGAATAAGCGAGCCCGTCACGAATATTTCATTGAAGAAGAATTCGAAGCAGGCTTATCCCTACAAGGTTGGGAAGTCAAATCACTGCGCGCTGGCAAGGCTAACATCAGTGAGAGTTATGTTTTACTCAAAGATGGTGATGCTTATCTTTTTGGTGCCACCATTACGCCATTGAATGTTGCTTCTTCCCACGTAGTTTGTGATCCGACACGGTCACGCAAACTACTACTTAATAAACGTGAACTTGATTCACTGTATGGTCGAATCAACCGAGAAGGCTATACCATAGTTGCCCTGTCCATGTATTGGAAAAATGCTTGGTGCAAAATTAAAATTGGCGTTGCAAAAGGTAAAAAAGCGCACGATAAACGTTCAGATATTAAAGAACGTGAGTGGAAATTAGACAAAGCAAGAATTATGAAGAATTCCGGGCGTTAATCACTGGCATTCTTATTCAATATTCTGATATACTTGCTTTTAACACGCTTGGGGCTGATTCTGGATTCGACGGGATTCGCGAAACCCAAGGTGCATGCCGAGGGGCGGTTGGCCTCGTAAAAAGCCGCAAAACAATAGTCGCAAACGACGAAAACTACGCACTGGCAGCTTAATAACCTGCGCAGAGCCCTCTCTCCCTAGCCTCCGCTCTTAGGACGGGGATCAAGAGAGGTCAAACCTAAAAGAGATCGCGTGGATGCCTTGCCTGGGGTTGAAGCGTTAAATCCAATCAGGCTAGTTTGTTAGTGGCGTGTCTGTCCGCAGCTGGCAAGCGAATGTAAAGACCAGACTAAGCATGTAGTACCGAGGATGTAGGAATTTCGGACGCGGGTTCAACTCCCGCCAGCTCCACCAAATTAGGTTGGACAGTGCAAGGACAACAACTTTAAAAACAGTAAGTTAGCAAAGTTGGTAGGTCACTGTCATGACAGTAAAGGGACTTAAAAGTGCACGTGAAATGCACGTGAACTTAAATTTAAGGCACCTCAGATTCTCTTCTGAGGTGTTTTTATTTATCACTAATGTGTTTCTATTTGTAAAAAAGCGTAACAAAAACACATGTTGTTTTGGGTTCTATTCCCCCTTAAACCACCCTCCTCGAACCTTGTATTGAAGAACGTTCATCAATAATTCATTCGAAAATTCACTGTCAAATTCTTTTTCTCGGCAGGCTAACCCTTTGATTTTTCCGAGGTGGTCACTTTGACCACCCGAGACATCTCTTCCGTAACTTTCAATATTCCAACTATAGAGAGCATCTCTATGGTTGATTTATGAGCTGGACAAAAGGAATAAACTTATTGATTTTATTATTTTTATTGATCGACAACCCCTTGTCATTACCTGTGAGATTTTCCTCGACAACGGGACTCCTGAAACTCTAGGAATTCCTGTAGTTATCGTCTACGTTTGAAGCGAAAGCCTGCACCATGCAGGAAATAAGGGGTATCAAAGAGTCAAAGAGGATAATTCCCCTCTTTGGCGTAATATATTGATTTATCTTATTTCCTCCATTGGTAATCAATTGAATTAAATAAATTATGTTCCTTTTTTAAGAAAGCAAATAATCATATTCGAGGTTTCTCCTCAAACGTTATAATTATATTACCATTTACAGAACCGCTGACATATTCTATATTCTCCATGTGACAGTCATTCAGATCTGAACAATAATTATAGCAATTCTTACTAGGGCACATTGCCTTTATAATAAAATCATTGTTGCTACCACAAGTGCTTGTAACTGCCGTATTCCAATTAGGAATGGGCCAATAAAGCGTGACACTCCATTGCACCAAGCAAGCATCAGGGTCTAGACTGGCAGCAGAAAAATTTTTCGTGCTCACGACCCAAATTATTTTTTTCTGTTTCCCTACACATGCTCCGGAGTTAATATCCTGAATAGTCATAGTGAATGGTTCTTTATCAAGTGTGAAGTTTAATGGGCCAGGATTCTTTATGCACGCATCATTTATTCTAGAAAAATTATAATTCATTGATTCAACTGGTTTAAAAGGCAGTACATTAGTATCCTTAGGTGATGATTTTTGATTTTCAAATCTTATAACATAATCGAGTCCAGCTTTGGCTGGCTGCATGATTAAAAATAAGATCATCATAATGACACTCAATAAAACTTTCATATCGCCCCCTTCTGATGACATAATTCAAAATATCTTGTTAATATTTTGATTCGTTATTGTTTCACCGATAATAGGGTGTTGAAATGATAGCTACTCTATCGTAGAGGTGATTTACCTATCCGATTTAGTATAAGCAAATATCCCTTTTAGGGGTCACTCAAAAATCAGCGAGTTGTTGAAGTGATTTAATAATACCTTTTATTCACCAGTTCTGAGAATTACGGTCCACTAACTCCAGCCCTCCTCACGAGGGCTTTTCGAATTTTCCGATTTGAAATCGGGAAAATCAAAACTGGTAACACCCACTCACAATTCCCCCAATCCATCAAAATACACCATCATTTTTCACTGCATCCACCGGCAAATATTTATAGATTGTCGAGAGTGATACGTTGTAAATAATCGATAACTGTTTTCGGCTGTGCCCTTTATTCAGTAACCTAACCGCTTGTTGTCGATTTTCCTCGGTAAACACCACTGGACGACCGCCAATACGCCCCTGTTGTCGTGCCGCAGCTAGGCCAGCATTGGTGCGCTCCACAATCAGCTCGCGTTCCATTTCAGCCAGCGCACTCATGACATGAAAGAAAAATCGCCCCATTGCTGTACTGGTATCGATGCTGTCGGTCAGTGACCGGAAATGCGCGCCGCGTTCGTGCAGTTCCGATATCAGCGTTATCAGATTTTTCACGCTACGCCCGAGTCTGTCCAATTTCCAGACGACCAACGTGTCGCCGGCCTTCAGATGCCTCAATGCCCGTTTAAGTCCCGGCCTGACTGCGGTTTTACCGCTCATTTTGTCCTCAAAAATCTGTTCACAATTTGCATTCACCAATGCATTCCGTTGCAAATCGCAATTTTGGTCATGTGTTGACACGCGAATATAGCCGATTTTCGCCATATCTCACTCCAGCTATCTAATGATTGGCGATTATATCAACACAACGAATTTCTATTAAACCTCGGTTTTTCACAAACTCAGATTTATTATGAATGTCCGTGCCGTTCCTCCATTTCTCTAATCGGTTATTCGCATTCTGGTTCGCACTATATCCGGCCTGATGCGCCTGTTTTACGGCCAGCGATGTTGCGGCTATCAGTTCGCTGTTGCTGTCCAGTACGCTACTGAGTTTAACAATACCGGGGGTGGTGAATGAGGCACTGGGGATATTGGCACGGATCATCTCCCGTATCGATTGCAGGGATACGGTCTGCCCATTCGGTAACGTCACATTGACCGTCGCATCCTGCGTCAGCCATTTATCCATATTTTGCAGAAACTGAATGACGTAACTGTTAATGGCCACCATATGCCGGGCAGCATCACCGACCGAATCCGGTATGGTGGTTTGAATCTGATAGGTCGCGTTATTCAGGGTGACCGTGACATTATCGGCCAGTGTCAATTCGGTATCGGAATTAACCGCCCGTATCATGTGTAACAGGTTATTATTGCCGGACTGGATTAAAATAATCTGCCCCGGCGCAACGCCGTTAATATTGGATTTAAATTGTGTTCCCGTGCCACGGACAATAACCGAGCCGGACACGGTCGAGACTGTGCCTTGTGAGTAGTACATGGGTGAGTTCCTGAGAAATTAGAAATTGAAATAACTGGCGGCGTCTAAGATGAGAATAGACTGTTTTGTTGTATAATTGGTCGTTCCCCACTGGCTTGCTTTCCAGTACGATCTCTTCCCTGAGCCAACAAATAAGCCTCCCGCACCATTACTGGTCAGTGATAAATCTCGGCTGTACGCAGTATCTCCCTCCATCCATAAATGGTGACCTATCCATGCCGGAACTAGCATCGGATATTTTATCCCCGCCGTGGGAATGATATCGCCCAGTTTTCTGTTGCTGACATCTAAACCGACCGGTTTAGTGAGCACCCCGACGCCGGAGTTAAATGTGATAACCCCATCATTATTTCTGAGCCTGAGTCCATACCCTCCGCGCTCCAGTCGCTCCCGGATGCCTATATTAGAAAAGATGACAACCCTGTACCATCCATCCCGACCGTCTTCGTTATACCTGTTGCAACTGACGTAATGTCCGTTTTGATGAACCAGCATACACTCCGGGTCTTCGTTATAAAAAAACATCAGGCAGTTGCCATAATTGAGCCGGGGGTCGATTGAAGCGGGATCAAAGCGGCCTTGAATATACACGCGGGCTTTATGGGAAACATAACCAAAACCGGCCGGGGGGACACTGGTATTAAAATTGCTGTTGTTCAGTATTTTTAATCCTGCCGTACCGCCCGATGTTGCCGGGTACGCGATAACTTTTATTAGTTCCGTGAGCCAGTTATCAAAAAAATTCTCTAAAAGTAGCCCATCGACCGAAACAGATTCTCCATTCTGGGAAAACTGCGCCTTTTCATAAAAACCCGTCAACCTGAATCCATTTCCTGAGCGGTCTTGGTTAAACGTGGTGAAATTGCCCGGGTAGACATGTGCCCGATAGCCAGCCGGAATTTTTACTTGACAATCCCATTGAAAATATCGCCAGTCAGTCGGACTGGTATGAACCCCCGGTGTACCTTTGGATACATAGTCAGTCCATATCAGGCAGGCGGGGGATGTTTGCTCATTAAAAACAAAACTACTCCCATCCTCCTGGTTAGTGATCTTTAGCCCGTAACTACTCATAAAAATACCCCCAACTCAATGATGGCTACACCGTTACTGTTAAAGACGTACATGCCAGTATCTTTGAATTGAGTGCGATACCCATGCCCCCCACCATTAATCTCCAGAAATCCAGTTTGGGCGTCAAATCTAAAACCCCGCTGATTGGGAATATAGTTAGTGGACTTAATATCCATCCCAACCAATAAATTCTGAATCGTGGCTAAATCAATAAAACCCTCACGAAAAAACACCTGTCCGTTTTTAATGACAAACACGGTTTCCATCTTCCCATTGCTCGGGTTTAGCACCATAAACTGGTTAGCCCTGACCGCGAAATGCGTCTCGACTTTGCCGTTCTTCGTTTCCGCACTGATAGCCATCCCGGCATCGTGATAATTCCCGTTGGCGTCTATAATGCCCGCCCTGATGGTGTGCGTCGCAGAGCCGCCCTTATGGTCAAAAACCGTAGTGGCTTTGGTCTCAATGAGAGCCGATTGATGTTTGAATTGTGCCTGCACCCGCTGTTCACTCTCGGCCAATGAGGAGTCCAGTTTGTTAATGGTTTTCTGATTTTCCAAAATAGACGACCGGTTTTCCCCGACGCTGGATTTCACCTCTTTGATGGATTGCGCCCACGCCTCAGTTTTATTGGCAAAAACCCGGTCAATCCTTTTTATTTCTGCCTTGTTTTCACCGTCCCGCGTCAGTAGTTCGTTGCCGACCTGATGAATGGCACTCGCGTTGATAAGCGATGCCTCGGCCTGATAGTCCAGCTGCTCCTGTAATCGTTGCCCCGCCTCCGTGGTGAGGAACTGATCGCCCACCACCTGCGTTATCCAGCTCACATCACTGGACGATTCTCCGCGCACAAACTCTGTCCATGGGGATTGATTGCCGGATTTATCCACCAGCCGCGCCCGGAAATAGAATGCAACCCCGGCCGCCAGTCCCTGCATAGTGTGCGTGCGTTGTGGGTAGGGAATGTCGGCTAACAACATTAACCCCTCGCCGTCGTGGGTCGGGCTGTACTGGATTTCTGTTTTCAGCGTGTCATCAGTTTGTGGCGCAAATCCCCAATCGATCTGGATACCGAAAATAATCGGGGTGGTTCTGAATGCCAGTGGGGTTGGAGGATTGCCCTCTTTGCCTTTGATAGTGACCTCCTCCGACGAGGCGAACAAACTCGGTATATCAAATGAATTGATCGCCTTAATACGTGCCTGATATCGGCCAGAATAGGCATTTGGTATCTCAAATTCCGAGGCTGACGCGCGGGGGATAGTCACCCAGTTACCCCCGTCCCGACGCCACTCACCCACGTAGGCAACCGCACCGTCCGCCGCTGTCCATGAGATTTGTACTGTCGTCGTGGATATCCCCTGCTGAACGAACGAAAACCCCTGAATACTCACCGAGGACGGGGGTGGCTGGACGCTCGCCGGGATAACCGAAATAGGCCGCTCGTCAATTCGGGCGCCCGTGTCGATACGGGCGAATTTGTCGGGGTCGTGATAAAGCCCGTTAATTTCAAACGTACCATCATTGTTATCTTTGATGCCGACGACACGGTATTGTTGGATCACTAAATCATGCGCATCAACCGCCCACCCCGCCTCTGCGACAGGCGTCTCACTGTACGCAGTCGTGACCGTAACGATGTTGTCATGAACGGCCTGAATGGTTCTGCCCTGCGATGCGCCCGAGGGCAGGTTGACAAGTAGTCTGTCGCCGGCGGTGGCATCAGGTTTTCTGTCCAGCGTGATATTGCGGCCATCTACTGACTGAATGCGCCCGCCAATCACACGCCCGGCGCGGTTTTTGTGTGCAACACCGATAATCTGTCCGGGCAGGGGAATTTGACCGTCCAGACCTACCTGAAATGAGACCATCGTGTCACGCGAGTTGGTCAGGATAGCCCATTTTCCCCGGCGCTGCGCTTCACTCTGACGGGTACAACCTATCGCGGTAATGTCAATTTGATTGATACCGTAACGCCGGATCAATGCATCGTCCGAAACGACCTCAACTTCATCTTTATAATGGTTATCAGGGTTTGACCAGCTCACCATTGCAACAGTGCTCCGGCTGCGTTCAGCGCCACTGCTGTAGACAAATTCCCCGTTGATAACGCTGGCCTGCGTAAAAATATAGGCGATATCGTCCGGCATGTCCGCCAGCGCAACAAACTGGTTACCGCCCCAATAAACCGAGCCGCGAAATATCGCGCCGATATCAGTCAACACTTTGTGTGCCTCTTCGCGTGACTGAATGTAAACATCGCAGGTAAACCGTGGCTCTGTCCCACCCCGGCCATCCGGGACGAGTTGATCGCAATATTGCGCTACGCGATATAGCTCAGTTTCATCGATTTGGGTTGTGTCGATTTTGTCACCCAATCCACTCATCTCATTCAGGAGGATATCGTACAGCACCCACGCCGGATTATAGCTGTGCGCCCATTTAAACGTACCATCCCAGATACCGGAATAGGTGCGATTAACCGGATCATAGTTGGACGGCACACGAATAATACGCCCCTTGAGGCGACATGAAATCAGCGGGACATTGCCATTGAATAACCGGGCATCAAATTCAATGTATAACAGAGCGGTATTTGGGTATCGAAATTTGGCGTCAATAATTTCGGTAAACGCCATGATATTCATTTTATCAACCACCCGCTCACTGGTGCTGTCTGCAGTTTTTCTGACAACCCGAACCGTCCAGCCGGTTTTTGCCTCAGGCAGATTAATGCGATAGGAACGTTCATACAGTGTGGTTGTTTTGGCGTCGATACAGGTATCATAAATCGCCTGATAACTCCCGCCATCCGTCGATAACTCAATCACATAATCGACGCGACAACCGACCGTATCTCCATTGGATTTTTGCGCACGCAGAACCGGCCAGCCGAGACGGATACGAACGGCCGATAATTTCGTATTAGCGATGTATTTGACCCACGGTTGAGTGGTTTTTATTTCAGTTCCGATCCGAATTTCATTCTCAGCCGCCGCCATGCCGGGAATATAACGCTGATGTTGGGTGCCGGGTCTAAATTCCCATTTCACCCCCTCAAAATTCATGGTGCCGTCATCGTTCTGTAATGGTGTGCCGTCCAGATAGATATTGCGGGCGGTCAGGTCGTTAACAACCTCCCCCTCGCCTAACGCCAGCAATACCCGCGCGACGGCCGTAGATTGGATATTATCGGGCATCTCTGTCGGGGTATGCCCCCCACCACCACCTTTTGCACCTGCTATGTTAGGTGCATTGTTATGTGCATTTTGACCATTTTTTTCTTCTTCCTGGCGTTGCTCCCGGTCTTTGCGCTGATTCTCCTCCGTTTTCCAGTCGTCATACGGTTTACCCTGCATCATGTCTTTAAAATTGTACTTCCGTTGCTTCTCAATTTGGTCGGTCTGATACTGGTCTTCGGTGTAAACCCCGGCTGAAATAATGGCACCGCCGATCTCGCGAGTGCCGTAGAGGAGTGCCACCGGATTGCCCTGCGCGGTAGTATTGACCGCGCCACCGAATGCGTAGCTGGGTTTATTCTCCGGGGATTCACGCATCCCTAATCCAGGGGGCTGAGGTGCCAGCATTTGTGAGACGCCCCCCAGCACCATCGCAGCGCCACCCAATGCCAGTGCCCCACCAGCAAAACCACCCGCACCGAACGCCGCCCAACCTGCGGGGCCTAACCACATCGCAGCACCGATCATGGCCACGCCTAACATGGTCTGAAACAGTCCCGCGCGTTTACTGCCTGAGATCACCGGCATAATATGGATATCGCGCGACCCTTTGGTCATGTCCAGTTCGTCTTTGTCATAACTCCGGCCGCCGACAATGACGGAAAAAACAATGCCCTGTTTATGCGCATTGATCATGAATTCCTCAAAACCGGCAATCAGTTTGCATGAGGCTCTGATGGCATGCGGGGCATCTCTGGCGGCATATTCAAATGTCGCGCCAAATTTGGTGGCGAGGACGCCATGCAGGCGAATGGTACGAAGCGGGGGATCGATATAAGCCATAATGACCTCATAAATAAAAAACCCGCCGAAGCGGGTTATAATGCAAAAATGTTAATATATTTTAATGCTTATAAGCACGTTTGATTCCAAATGGCATTGAAATCGTACAACTTATCATTTCGGCCTAATAAAAATTGACTGGTGGGTGAGACTATAATTCCCTCAAAACCCGTATAGCCACCAAAAGAATTTTTAGCGTTAACCATCATGCAAACAAATCTATCATCTTTTGAAAAATGAACATCTTTGAAAATGGCTGATTCAGAGTCTTTAAGGCCGTTAAGCACCCTCTCTTTCGCGAGTTTTATTCTTTCTTCTTTGGTGAGCGAGTATTGTCGCTCCTCCCCTTCTAATGAGCCACCTAAAAACTCTAAAAATCCTTTACTCGCGCACCCCATTAAAACGAATGAAGCAAATATCACAGATCCAATCAGGCCAATTTTTTTCATATTGCGTTTCCTTGATTTAGCATTGTTTAGATTTTCAGAATAATTAAGATTTATTACACCTAATCATTATCGCTATAACAAGAGTTATTTCCACCGTATCTCACAACCTTAATGGTGCGGTCTTTCCAATATCCACCATACGGTACTTTCTGGCTCAGCTGGCCGTACAGATGATGCAGCAATAAATTTCCCTCTAATAAAATTCCGGCATGATTAGGCACATCGGCCTGTACCTGCATAAGCACCACATCACCCGCTTGAGGAGCGCCGGTTATTTCACTAAAACCCGCGTTTTCGACATTCTCTATATAGCGGTTCTCGCCCCGTTCCCACCACGGATAATCGACCCGATAATCCTGAAGCTCAATACTGTATTGTTGGCGGTAGTAACTCATAATCAGGCCGTAGCAATCGTAAATTCCTAATACAAACGGACGACCCACCAAAGGCAAGTCTTCGCGTGGGTAGATTGTTCTGAAATCCCCTTCCGGCCAACTCACGATATGCCACGGTAATTCCGTGAAATCACATTGTGCCTCGTCCAGATCACTCGGCTGCGTGGTCGCGTCCGGGTGACTGTGAACAATGCCGGTAATTGTGCCCCATATTGAGGCAGCCAAATAATCATCGGGGGCTAACTGAAATTGTTCGGTTGGGTTATTGGAAAGGTTGCGACAGGGGAAGTATTTTTCTACACGGCTTTTCTGTGCGATCACACCACAACATTCATTGGGATACTCGGCCTGCGCGTGTTCTAGGATAGATTGAATAATATGTGGGCGCATGTGAACACCTAAAAATAGAAAACCCACCAGATAAAGCGATCAATGTAATGATTCACTTCGAAGGTGGGTTATTGGATAAGCAGTAGATAAATTACATATCTAAATTTTCTAAATAATACTTATCAGTATCAGGATCGTAACGTACTACTACATTGAATTTTGTTCTTATCATTGCACTAAAACTATTTTGAGCATCAACATACCCAATAAAATTAAACTTACACTCTGCGAGTTTATGTGATTTAACATCATAGTAACTGGCAAATTTAGCAGTTGATGGGGCTTTTAAATGAGATGATATCAATTTTTTAGCGTAAGAATATGCAACTCCGTCATCTGAGCAATAATTTACCTCAGATGTTAGTGATCGACTAGAGCAAGAAATGAAAGCAAACATAATAACAAAAAAGCCGATACCTGCCATAAGCCATTCAAAACCTCCATACCCTAATATCTTAGAGTCGTTTCGCTTGGTATTAGCTACCCTAGTGGTCGGTTCTTTTTTTTCTTGTTTCGTTATTTTCTGTGCTAATGGGGTAATTACTTTATATCGGGAAGTTTCACTATCGTACTCCCATGCAATTATTCCCATTTCCTCCATTTGTTCTAACAGCAAGGCTGCTCTATTATAACCTATACCAAGATGCTCTTTTATCTCGTCAGTAGATGTATATTCCTTGGTTATTGCATACTCAACAGCATCATTAAATAAAGGATCAATGGTCTTATCATCAGCTCCCATTAAATACGCCCTCATAATATTCAATACATCAACAAATATTAACCTTTGGCTCTTTTAATATCCAGAGGTCCGTCACCTCCTGATAAGAGACGAGGCCGGGAACCCACCAAACGGCAATTCATTATCCTCACCGTGACGCAATTTACAGGCAATCACAGTACCAGGGCAGCGATCTTTGCTCGGGTCATCTGTTGGATTGTTATCAATATCAAAATACCGCCCACCCGCGTAGTCACACCCCTTACCTGTCCGATACCAACCCCGCGCACACCATGTGCATACGCCGTGAATTTGCCGGGTAGGAATAGTCAGACCATCCAGTGACGCCGGACTGGCCAGTTCAAAAATGATAACCGTATCTGTTTCCGATATTTTCCGGTTTACATAGAACATCGTGAGGCGTTCTTGTTGTAGATCAGCGGTCGGGTTGCCCTCAGAAAAATTACGCGCATCCAGATAATGCATAAATGTGTCGTGAATAATCACCCGCGCCTGTACCATATCATCGAATTGCAGACACAGCGCTGTGACTGTGCCATCAATATTGGCGACGGATAATTTCGGGTGCGCCGCCTGTCCATCCGTGGACATCTCCAGTTCCTGTATCTGAACAGGCCACGGTTGATACTCTACCCCTTGCCACCAGATCGATTTGGGCTGCGGCTGACTGCCATTTTTCTCGGCGGCATCAATCTCATCGGGCGTTACCGGCATGTTATATGCGTGAAAACGGAGTATATCCGCACCGAATTTTGTTCCGTCAATCTCGTAGAGCCGAACGATACTCCCGGCGTTCAGTTTTTGTACATCAGCTGTAAACATAGGCTCCTCTATGGCGCGTGCGCCTCAATAAACTCAGTCGCGAGTGCGCAGGTTTTGTAGTCAATGGCTTGATATTTGTAGTTTTCACACCGAAACAGCCCCTGATTCGTGAGTGGCGGCGTCCAGATAAAAGGCCGATGCCCCGCGTGCCGATCCAAAAACGCGATGATTTCAGCGATGTATTTTGCATCGCCGACAAAATCCACACTCCATCTCGTTGATTTGGGGTTAATCCCCGCCCCGCTGACCTGTTCATAACCGTCACCAAATTTGGCTTTTCGGATAGCAAAATCGACGGTTGAACTGGCGTTAACCCGCGGGTGCCATGTAAATATTTCCATTACCGACTCCGTATCGCTCTGTTGATTGCGCCGCCCTGACGTAAATCCCGGTCTCGTTCGGTGTAGTAAACCTGAGCAACCGCCTGCGCAAAACGACGTCCAAACTCCTCGCTGTTACCGCTTGACGAGCTTTCCGTTTTCCCCTCCGTAATGTGAACCGTGATATTTGTCTGTCCCCCGTCAAAACCTGCTGGAGCAATCGCCCTGACTCCGAGCGAACCGTCAGCGCTGCGGGTTAGCGGCATGATCGCCTCAGGTCCCGCCTCGCCCATCAACCCAGCCCCTTTGGCAAACGCAAACAGGGTGGGGCTGCTGACAATCTGCCCGCTGTACTGGCTCAGGTTTGCCGAGGTATACACCCCGCCTTTGGCATTTTTGGCCAACATTGAGGTGACCCCACCGAACAATCCTCCAGCGCCGCCGCCACTGAATGAACCCGCCAGCATTTCAAACGCCTTATTCGCCGCGATTTTCATCAAACTCTGAACAACGCTCTGCGCCATTGATGCGAACATTTCAGAAACACCCTCTTTGAGCGATTTTGTCCCGGTAAGCATCCCGGTAATCATGTTGCCCATACGTTCGCTGACAGTATCCAACATCGTTACCGCAAGAGACTGTAACTCTCCCTGACTCGCGAATAACTGTTTTGCCACCTCAATGCGCCGCGTGTTATTTTCCGTTTCGGCAGCAGTGATTAATTCATTTTTGCGCTGTTCACTGATGATTTGCGTTTCCGCGTAAGCGTCGTACAACGCTTTTTTGCGTTCTAGTTGGTTCTCCAGATCCTGTATCGGGTCTACGTCACCCCGTAAATCATCTTTGGCAGAAACAGCGTATTGCTGTCTGGCATCCGCGTTACCCCTGACCTCGTCTTTCCAGATATCGCCCTGACGGCGCTCATAGGCCTCTGGCGAGACATCCTTATTTTTCAATTGACGCTCTAACTGCTCGCGGGCTTTCTTGGCACTCTCGGCGGTGTTACGAAATGGATCATTTGAAATAGCGTCTTGCAGGTCTTGGTATTTCTGTTTAGCTTCTGCCAGTGTTTTATTGAGTTTGCCGATTTCAGCATTTTGCTCTTTTGTGAAATTTTTACCGGTGGACATTGAAGCTGCGAATAGTTCCGCCGCTGCGTTCCCTTCCTTGTGTCGAATCGCCTCGGTTGCCAATTGCGTATTAAGTTCAGCCACTTTATTAGTGTAGTCTTCTGCGGTTTTGGCTGCTTTCCGAGCGGCGCTTTCTGAGGCACTTCGGGCTTCCCTGGCTGCTTCGTCCTGTTTACGTATGGCTTCGATATTTTGATATATCTGAGCAGCGTTATTGATAACCTGATCCACGTAGGACTTTTGTTGCTTGTCATTCGGGTTGAGTCCCCCATCGACCGCTTTGTAATACGCCTCACGTTTGACCTTATCCATCCCTTTTCTTTTGGAAAGATCAATCTCTCTCTCCTGATCTTTCAGGAGCGACTTTATTTTGTCGTTCGGTTCAAATTTCACCTCCGGTACGGGAATGTGAATCCCCGAAACATCAATGCCTAAGTTTTTAATTCGCTCCAACAAGCTAACAGTGAGTTCCAGTTTTTGATTTTGCAACGCCAGCGTCACATTGCCGGTTTTGCGCATTTCATTGATAGCAAGCGTGATTTTCTTTTCTTTCTCACTATTAATTGTCTGTTGATCGCCTAACCTACTGAGAGCGGAGTTGATTTCATCGACTATTTTCAGTGTTGCTTCATACGCCGAACGACTTTCTGAAAGCTTGGTGCTGAATTCAGTGATTTTTTCGTCTACCTGTTTGCCTTGACTCTTATCTTTCATAAAGAAGTTCAGGCTCATTTGGTTTCTAACCATCTCCTTTTGGAATCTTTCCAAATCCTCTCTCGCAACCGCCAAATCTTCTTTTAGTTGTTTTTTGGTGTCCCTGAGCTGAATGGGGTCCATCTTGCTCAATTCTTCCTTGATTTTGGCGGCTTCTTTCGCATGCTCTCGTGCTTCCTCCTTGGCCTGCTTTTGGTTCTGATACAGAAGATAAGCCGCACCGGCTGCCATTATCAACGCACCGGGTATTCCGCCAACAGCACCGAGCAGTGCGCCACCCGCTCTTCTTCCGAGCGAGGTGACCGCATTAAGCCGCTTTTGAGCCGCCGTTCTGGCCGCGATACTTTGTGTAACAGCGGTATGGGCTCTTGCTTGTGCTTCTATCGCGCGATTTAATCTTAGTTGGGCAGCGGCAAATTGTTGATCGTTGGTGGTTCGCAGCAAACTCGAACGCGCCGCCAGTACATTGCGCTGAGTCTGCCGCTCAGTCGCTCTCGCATTTTCCACTTGGATACGAGAATTGTGGTAGGCCTGATTGGCGTTATTTATCTCCGCTTTTGTGTTTTGGATTAACGCCGAAGTTGAGTCGTAAATTGCCAGCGTTCGCTGACCGAGTGCGCGAGCACCAAACACCCCGACGGCTGCCATACCTGCAAGAGCGACATCGTTAATATTTTTAGACAGGTCATCCAGTGTCCCGGCAAGCACACGGGTTGTACCCGTTGCTTTATTCGCGTCACCAACCCACTGCATAAAAGCGTTTTGAACACGCGACATTGATTTTTCAATAGTCGCCCCCATCGAACGGTATTCATCCTGCAATTTCCCTAATTGACTCAATAAAGCGGGGATAACTTTATCCATCGTTAATAAACCATTATCCGCCATGCCCTTAAGTTGAGTTCTGGCAACGCCCAGCCCATCGGCTAGTGCCTGGATCAACCGCCCCCCATTCTCCGCCATGGCGTTAAATTCTTCACCACGTAGAACACCGGAGGACATCGCTTGTGAAAACTGAATTAGTACTGAACTGGATTCTGAGGCATTCGCACCAGAGATTTTTAGCCCTGTTGCCAGTGTTTCAGTCATATTAACGATATCTTGCGAGGCGTATTTCAGTGCCCGCATCGGGGCCGCTGCACGGGCAAAGACGGTGGAGTTGGCTTCGAATAACGTACCGGTTTTCTGGCTCATCTCCATCAGCAATCGCTGACTATTGGCGAGGTCGATGCTGGATGCCGTCGCCAGTTTTAATCGGGAATTTAGGTTCGTCCATTTATCGGCCGTTTCCACTAACTTGCTGGTCGCAAAAATGCCGGCGAATGCCCCTGTCAGCCCTACCGCCGAGGCTTTAACCGAAGCCAGCTGGTTATTCAGGTCACGCAGGGCGGCGCTACTGCCCCGTGCGGCTGCGGCCGCGCTCCGGTTGCCGTTTTCCATCACCCGATGGTAGTTTTCACCCAAACGGGCGGCGCGGGCAATTTCCGCCTGATACGAGCTGGAATTGGCCGAAATTTTAATGATTAATTCACGCAGTTTTGCCACAGTGCCACCTATGCAAGATTGGTAAAGAAATTTTCGAGGTCGTCCGCCGTTTCTTCGTTGGTGTTGCCCCATTTAAGCAGCGCGTCGTTCAGGCCGATTTTCGCCCCCTGCGACTGATAAACCGCTGACGCGATTTGTGCCGCCTGTATATTGCAAGTTTTATATACTTCACTGATTTATAATGATTTTAATGAATTTTTCTTGTGATTTATTTGCTTGAAGCAATACACAGTGCAATACACAATAGCTTTATGAGGAGGAACTTAGTGAAATGATGTCATTTGTCGGAAGTGGACAGGTCAGTACGATAGCAGCTCTGACCTTATGTGATTTCAAGCAAAAAGCCAAATTACAAACAGTAAAAATAAAAAAATAAGTACTACACTAACGTACTTTGAAAACTCTCTAGCTTCTTCTTCTTTTTTCAATTGTTCTTTACGTTCATGTAAGCGTCGTTCTTCCTCCTTTTTTTCACGTTTATATTTTTCATAATAAGGATTAATAGGTGGGTATATTGAGCGTAATAAAGGGATGGGGGTATCGCGATCTCCATAGGCCATGCGTTTCATTAATTCCAATGTCATTCGAGCATCTGTAAGTGCTCTATGTGCCTCACCAGAAACTTCTAATTTGTTATCATGAATTGCGTCGGTGAGTTTATGCCATTTGTAATCACCTGTTCTTTTATTTATTTCCCCATAATATTCTGCATATAACAACATTGCACATTCTGACTTTATTCTTGGTGTAGGTAATTCGTATTTTTTGCATGTTTGTCTAATTATTTTTGTGTCATAGGATTTGTTATAAATAATGACTGTTTTTCCTTTAACTATTTCTCTGTATTTTTTATAGATATCACTCCACATAGGTTCATGTTGAACATCTTCATTCGTGATTCCGTGTATTTTGATTGCATCAAGGGGGATCTTTTTTTGTGGCTTAATAAGTGTATTCAGTAAAATATCACCCTCAGCGTTTATAATACTTATTTCAATAATTTCATCATCGTTCTTTAATCCTGTTGTCTCTGTATCTAATATAATAATATCTTCTTTTAGTAGCTGCTCTGCAATTAACTGCGCTTGTTGACGATTTCTCATACCCATAACCTATATAATGAAATAATAGGTTATTGTACATACGCATTACCTTGTTCGTTATTATTGATCTTGATTAAAGAGACTTTTGTCACATAGATATGTTTGCTGATAACAAAAAGAGGTCAGTAAGTTTAACGTCCCAATCCTATAAAGAGGTCTCGACGCATTTCGTCGGCACAAACTAACCCTCTTTAAGAGGGTTAGTTACATTATGACCAAACGCCAGATTTTCTTCTGATTAAATATCAATTAGTTATCACCTAAGTGACATACGGGAAAATCCCGCATGTACAAAAGCAAAAGGTATTGAGATTTCCTCTATACCCAAGATGGGATATCACACCTTGCGGCAACCATGGTGATTTCCACCATAGTTAGCTAACCCCTTGATTTCATTAATCTCCTGCACAGTGACAGAAATAACTAAAATCAATGACTTAGCTAAATCCCGTCAAAGCCAGCCAGTCGTTGCCTCTGTTCATCACTGAGACTGAATGCAAAGTCTTCATGTTCTGCTTGCCATGTGCCAAAACTCATCAGAAACGCAATTGCCGGGTCGATTTTATTCGCGGATTTCTTCTTATTCGGTTTGATATTGGCATTCGCGTCCGTTTCCATCACCACATTGGACATTGCCCATGCGAGTACCGGATCGCCGTTGTGTCGAATGACCTTGCGATTCACGAACACTTCGGCAGACTTGGCAACCGGGCTAAAGCGCATATAAGTTTGCGGGAACGGCTCCACATCCAGCCCTGCGCCCTGTAGCTGAGTGCGTAGATGCGTGGCGTTCCATGTATCAAAACCGACCAGCTTGATATCAAACTGCTGGCTGTCTTTAAGAATATCATCGCGGATACGGTCGTAATCGATGCAGTCGCCTGCGGTAGTGCGTATCCAGCCCGATTGTACCCATTGGCGATACACCGCCCGATTTTTATTAGCGGGGTTTTGTAACTGCGCTTCGGGTAGATAATGGCGAGTCAGTAATAACAGTTCGTTATCCACCGGGAAGGTGTAACAGATACTGGTGATATCGCCTGTTGAAGACAAATCCAGTCCGGCGTAGCACTCCAGTCCTTTGAGGTCATTTTCATCATAATCTTGCTGGCAGGCTTTCCATGCGCCTTCACCCATCCACGGGGTTTCGCCCTGGCACCAGATATTAAAGCGTTTGGTTAACATCTCTGTCCATTGTGAGGGAATGCCGCGCGCTTTCTGGAGAGTGTCATGCAGGGCGGCACTGTCTACCGAGACATCCAGATTGGGATTGGCCTTGATCCAAAGTGCTTCATCATCAATCTCGCTCTCATCGTCCAGTTCGTAAATCAGGGCGAATAACGATTCGTTCTGTTCTTCGCCATCCAGTATCTGACAACAATAATCATAGTGCTGTTTACAGGCCGATATCACGTTACTGCCTGCGGTGGTAATGGCGAACAGGAGTCCTTCGGGACGGGCACCCATCCCCAATTCAAGCGCAGAGTACACGGCGTTATCAGGGTGTAAATGGTACTCATCGACAATGGCCAGACTAGGATTTGTACCCTCAATCGTGGCGGCTTTGGCAGCCAGTGGCTTTAACAGGCTGTTGCTCTTTGGGTAGGTAACTTTATGTTGCTGGATAGCGACCCGTTTTTTCAGGGGCTTGGATAACAGGCACATCTGGCGGGCATCATCAAAGACAATCCGCGCCTGATCCCGGCTCACGGCAGCGGTGTAAATATCCTGCTGGCCTTGTTCCATCACCAAGAACCAGTTCGCCAGTATTGCTGCTACCGTGGATTTGGCATTTTTTCGCGGCACCTGAATATACGCGCTGCGGTATTTTCGGCGTCCGGTCGCTTTGACTTTGAAGCCGAACAGGTTAGCAAAGGCAAACTGCTGCCACGGTTCAAGCATGATGGGTTGACCACGTAAGTGGCCTTTGACGTGCGGGCAGAGACGGGAAAAGCCGATAAAACGCTCGACAACTTCGCTATCGAACGTATAAAGCGGGTTATGCAGGTCGCTATAATAGCGTTTCACGGCCTGTTTTACCCGCTGACAGGCCGGAATGGTGCCGTTTTCGATAGCAAAAGCGTACTGTTCCCATGCGTTCATCGTGGTATGACTCAGGCTATCAGTACGTCTAAATCATCAGGTTCGTCACTTTCTATCGGATTCCGGCGCCGGGATACGGGATCAAAACCGAGCAACGACGACATTTTTATCATGATTTTTTCGGCATCCGCTTTCGCTTTCAGTGACGGATTGCTGGTCGCTGCGCCGCGTGAACCTTCCACCGCGAACCCGCGCACTTCAATGTCTTCAACGGCTTTACGGTAAATCGCATAGTTGACGCAATACAGTTCTAAGTTATTCCAGTCCGCCGGGCTGAGATCTTCCCGTTCATTGAGAATTTTGGCTTTTGATTTCCATTGCTCGGCGGCGATGTCGTTCAAATAAACCGGGGGTTTGGGTGCTCTTGCCATAATATTCTGATTCCTATGAAGTTACTGCTATTGAAAAAAGTGCCGTGCGTAAAAATTTGAGGGGGCGGCGGTGCCATGAGGCAGGGCATTTGTCATTTTTGATGCCCCCACCCTCCTTGTAAGCCTCTCTGCCGACCCCTGAAACATACCCTTAGCTCCTTATCACGTTGTGTCTTACGCTTCACTGTGGGCTTCTCAGGCGCAATCTGCTTCTCTGGTCGATAGGGTTCACTGTGCTTCAATAGCCCTTTAACGAGTTGTTCGGTCTCTGTTTTATTCATGCTGGTACATCCAGTCATTGCGCCTTGTTGCTTCTGCTTCCTGCTCACGATACTCACCGCGCTTGCGCTTCTGCTTGGTTATCGGGTCTTGAGTAAACGTCTTCGTGTTATGGCAGCGATGGCATAGGGCTTGATGATTGGAGGCAGGCCAGAACAGCACATCACTACCGCCATTAATCGGGATAATGTGATCAACAATAGTTGCGGGTGTGTAGCTGTTCTGCTTTAAGCAATGCACACATAACGGGTTAGCCTTAAGGAATTGCAAACGGTATTTATCCCATGCAGGGGTATAGCCACGTTCACGGCGTGAGCCTCGTTGCTTATCCTGTTGTCGGCTGATCTCTCGTCTGTGCTCATCACACCGACCCGACTTGACCCGCTGTTTGCATCCCGGATAGGTACAACGTTTCAACGGTTGCCACGGCATTAGTACACTCCTACATCACGATAGACAGACCACAATGATTTAATGGTGAACGGGATTTCTTTCAGTTCCTTATCTGCCGCCATTGCCCGGTTCTCATACAGTAAACCGATATAAAGTAAGCAGCCGACTTTCATTGCCGGGGTAAAGGCCAGACCCTTATCGAAGCGTTTGCCAATATGTTGCTGGCAGACTTCTAACGCAGCGTCGGCATAGCCCTTAAGGAGTGCATCCTCAAGCGTATCGTTTTCATCTATCCGGCAATGCTGCTTGATTTCATCCAATGTTATGAGAGGGTTAATCATCTTTCACCTCAGTTTTTTTAATACTGACCTCTTGCTTCCATGCCTGACTAAATTCATCACCGCCCTCACGGGGCGATAATCCCTCGCGTTCACGGGCTTCATTCGGGGACATGACGCCGGATTTAATCGCCGTCTCGTAGCTCTGGAAACGTTCTTTCGGGTTAGCTCGCAACAAATCGGCAGTGTCAAATTCCACCTGATAACGAATACCTCGTTTCGGTGAAGCCATCAGCAAGGCCGCCTTGATTTGTTGTTCAAAGTTGGCAAGCCACGGGCGCATCGTGATCGTCAAAAAGGCGCGGGACGCTTCGCTAAAGTTACTGTAGGTGCTGTTCGAATACTCTTGCAGAAAGATCGGGCTGACGTTGAACATACGGGCGATATCGTCAATGGTAAAACGGCGGGAAGCCAGCCACTCCGCATCTTGGTTACTCATGCCTAACTGCTGGTATTCCATCCCACCTTCAAGGATCGGTGTTTTCCCGGCATTACGCGCACCTTTGTAACGTTCGAGGGCTTCCAGTGCCTTATTGCCTTTGATGCCATCTAACCATTCAGCGGATTTAATCACCCCTGCCGCCATCATGCCCTCTTTCATGATGCTGGCACCGTGGCGTTGTTGTGCCAGCCCCAAACCCAGAGTTTCACGGCAAACCGTGACCGGTGAGCGCCCAAGAAAACCATCTTCGGTGGCATAGCGCAAATGCAGAATTTCTTCCTGTAGATAAGTTTTGACCTTGCCGCTATAAGGCTCAGTGAGAGTGTAGGCGAACCGGTGATCGGATAGCCGCTGCGGGACAACTGCCGATGGCGGGTAAGGGTGCAGGGATTGCGGTTGACCATCCCGACCCCAGACAATCACCGCATATGCATTGCCATTCAGTAGACAATGACGCATCAGCGTTCGCTTGAATTGATACGGCGTCTGACAATCATTCGGGCATTCATTCAGCAAGTAATCCACCGGGTGATCGCTCAACCATTCGCGGGATTCTTTACCGTTCTGGTGCGCAACCCGATAGAGGTAGCAAGGCATAGAGGCCACCGCTTCGCTAATGACGGTAACGGCATTCATCACCGCCGGTAAGCCCTCTGCCGTAGATGGGGAAACATGTTCACCCGATTTGGTGTTAGAGATGCCTGCCAGAGAAAGAAACTCATCAATGCTCATACTGCGGGTTTCAGGGGCTTTACGCTTAAACGGCCACATAGTTACACCTCGGACAGTTGCAGCCAGTAATGACGCAAATCGGCATCACGGGGCTTAGCGGCATTCAGTGAACGCCTGGCAATCTCTACCCCACTTTCAGGATAGGCGAGTAAGCTGGTGATGGTGATTTCCCGTAATTCGGCCTCTAAGACGGTTCTGACATAGGGTGTTTGCCCTGTATCCCATTGATCTTTAATTGCACGAAAACCAAAGGACATGCCTTGTATATCACCCCGTTCAACCAGCGTTAACACATCGCGCCCTAATTGCGTATCAGGCGGGGTTAGTTCGAAGCGTAATCCGGTAGTATCTTCGCTAAGTTGCAATGTGCCGGAGGTGGTGCGGCCTAACAGGTTCATATGATCATGTTCATACAATGCCCGAACATCAGTCTTTGCCGTCAAGCTGGCACGAAAGGCATTCGGGGCAAATTGTTCAACAAATTCATCCCATAGGATTTGGGATCGGCTGTTCCACTTAATCACATAGCCGGTCAGTTTTTGATCACTGGCAGACAGTGAGGCGGTGCGGATTTCAAAATCGTTATTCATCTTATGGACTCCAAGACTGAAAAGGGGCTTTTCGCCCCTCTCGCTTATTTACTGGCTGCTTTCACTTCCAGCACCTTGATGGCGTTGGAGTCCACCAGACCGCCGCCCAGATATTTATCGGTATGTACCTTATAGAAGCCCGGTTCGGTAATATTGTCAGGGCGGGTACGGGTGCCTGTCTCATGGTCAACGATGAAATAGCCGCGCTTGAAGTCACCCAGACCGATCACACCTTCTGGCATAAATTCGAGGTAGTGGACAGGCAAGCCCAGCAGCATATCCGGATCACCCGCCTGTAAACGCTCACGCCAGATATAATCGCCATTGCCGTTTTTCAGCTTTTGCACCTGAGCGGCGGTCGTGGAGTTCATCACCCACACCGCATTTTTACGGTATTTATTTTTGAGTAAGAATTTCAGGTCAATCAGGCTATCGGCGGAAAGCGTGGCAGCGTCCAGCTTCTGTAATGTGCCAAATGTGCGTACTTTGTCGGCTTGGGTATCACGGGGATAAGACAGAAAGCCTTTCGCTTTTTTGCTGCCGTCACCGCTCACAAGGTCGGTTTCTTCGGTATCGACGAAGGTATCGGCAATTTCTGACGTCAGCCAGCCTAAGATATCGACATCGCTAAAATCGATAATCTCTTGGGTGGTTTTAGGATAGGCGTAGATGGGAAATAGCTTGATGCTCACTTCTTCCATCTTCGGCGTGCCAGTCTCACCGCGTGCCTTACCTTCTTCGCCGTGTGCCACTGCTGCGCCACCAACCGAAACAAGCTGCTTATATTCGTTGCTGCGGGTGGTCTTAATGGTACAAATCCGGCGCATGACCGACTCATCAGTCAATTGCTGCATGATTTGTTTATTCAGTTCCGGGATAACGGTATAGCCGCCCTCTGAGGAAACAGCTGTAGACAGGGTACGGATTTCGCCGGTCAGAATATAGTGGCGCAGTTCGTCATTGCTGAGTGTTTCACTGGCAGGCTGATTCTTGACCTGACTGCGTTCTTCATCAGACAGTGCCTCATAACGGGCGATTTCCGTATTCAGCGTGTCGGACTGGCTGCGCAGTTCGTCAAACTGTTTCGCTTCATCTTCGGTCAGGGAACGCTTTTCACCTTCGGCTTTGGTGAGCAGGGTGCGCATTTGTTCGGTAAGAGTGGCCTTTTGCTGGCGTAATTCGAGTAGCTTTTTCATGACATGGTTTCCGTAACAATGAATGTTAAGACGTGAAACCAGCGCTGAAAGGGGCAGGCCGAATAATCTTTTTCTGCGTCTCGCAGGCTACTTCTCGCAGCTTAACTAAACGGCCTTTTGGCGGCTCACGTCTGAGTGCCATTTCTTAATATATCCATGAAAAATATAATAAAAAGACCTCAAAATAGGAGGTCTAAACTTGCGGAAACATGAGAACGGAATATTTACAAAAATTTACTCTTCAAAGTTCCAAGGCGCTCGTTCAACACAGGAAGCGAGGTATTCCAAGTTATTATTTATCTTCCGTAATTCAAGTAATTTCAAGAGATCCACAGCCTCATCGCGGCTTAAGCCGTCTGTCTTCATGAAATATTCAATATCATCAACTGCTTTAAAATGTTCTGTCTTTAGAATAGTCATAATGACACCTTCTCCTATTTTTTGTATATATAGTGAAAAGTTACCGACAACACCGACAAATCGACAATTTGAGATATTATTCTTTATATTCAACTAGATATGATGTTAAATCGTTGTCGGTTAATTGTCGCTCAGTTTTTCAAAATCTCATAAATAATAATATTTTTACTATATTTCAATGAGATATATATTGTCTTTCATTGTCGGTTTTCGACAACGCCACGAATAAGCTCCCTCATGTGTACCTGCCTCTTTTTGTCCTGCCAAAAAAAGAAAGTTTTTCTTCTGGCAGGAGCTTTGTTTTTAAGTTCGACAATGAAAACGACAAACCGACAACGTACCGACAAACATTTAACATTTTATTACATTGATTTATAAAACATTTATATAACCATTGTCGATTTGTCGGTGTTGTCGGTAACTTTTACGCGTATAGAGAATTTATTCTTCCATCTCATCAGCTGAATACATCACCACATAATACTTACGGGGTGAGCCGTTGTGTTTCATGCCTTGCACCTTAAAACCACCATTGGCGGCCTTTTTCAACATCCCTGATTCTGCTAAAACTCGTGCAAACATCTTCGGTTCAAAGCCTTCTGATACCTCAGTCTCGAACACATCCGGGAAAGTGTAAAAATGGATAAGACCGCCATTGTTGGGAATATCGCTGGTATCTTTTCGGTAGCCTGCAAGGTTAGAAATCGTGGCATGATCATAGGTGTACGGCTCTGGCGCATACCGATTTAATCCGAAGCGGTCTAAAAATGCCTCTGTTTGTTCCCGTATCTGCTGGTGTTCTTTATTGGCAGTACCAAATTCAGCCACCCACGCATTGAAACAGTGCTGAATTGCGTCCCGGCTTTCTTGTTCCGTCCACCCGGTGAGGTGTGTTGCTGCAATGAGCGCACCCTCTAAGATGGCGAACCGTTCTGCTACACGGGGAAGTTGCGCCCCAGCGCCTTTGGGGATCAATCCATTCCAACGGATTTTGGTTTCCTCAATGGTCGCTCTGGTCGCTTTTTGGTTCTGAGTCAGATATTCACACCATACCCGACCAATAGCCCCGTGATTGTCAGTAATCGCTTTTTCGATTGCCTTAGCGTGTTCTCTGGCATCCTGATAACCATGTAAGACAGTTGGGCTACTGAATGGAATATTCAGCAACCGGACAAGCTGTCCTGCTTTCATACGCTTACCTTCACTTCTGACAAAGGTATCAAGATCAATCTCTCCTGTACTGATAGCAATCGTTTTAAACTGAAGAATGTCACGGTTCCCGCCGTTTCTCGCCCCCTGTAGCTTTCCCTTGCCATTGAACAGGGCATAAGACGCATTCGCCACATCTTTAACCGATGAACCTTGTCCGACTTCATCAAGGGGTAACAAGTTATTATTGTGGGCGGCAGCTTCGTTAATCAGCCCTAATGTGGTCGCAAACCACGTTAAACGCATGGCGGAGGGTTCACCGAAAACACTACATCCCACACTTTGCGCAGTGGTTTTCCCTGCGGTGCTCTGATCGTAGAAGTGAACACCAAAACCATCATCACGCAGCAAGCCGATAACCGGTGATGCTAGTGCGGAGGCAATGGACAGCATCATAAAGGGATTGCCTTTGGCTAATTTTGCTACAGAATCGCGCCAGCTTTCCGGCGTTCCCGCCACGGTATAGCCTCGTATTGATGACGTTCTTCCACAGAAAATAACTGACTTTTCTGGATTGCCAATCACTTCGCCTGTTGGGAAGATGTAAGCCCCATGCTGCCATCCTGTTGAGTGAGTGATATGCCAATCAGTCTTCTTAGCACAACGCTGCAACCAGTCTGATAAAATATTGCGCAAAGAGGGCTTGCTCGTAATATTCAACCCTGCCGCTTTCAGTTGCCGCCAACCTTCACGATCACCAATATCACCTGTCTTCACTGCCTCGGTATAAGTTGTACCGTTTTCTTTCCACTGAATAATAAGATAAAACTCGATATCATCACGACCGCGCCCGACCACTTGCATGGCATCACTGAGCCATTGCTCATGGTTGATAATTTCACCACTCTCTTTATCCACCTTTGGCGTAACGTAATAAATCCCGTTCTTACGCACATCGATAAAGGCTTTTAACGGATCACGCTCTTTCTCCCGGCGTTCATCTAAATTAATGACTACTGACGCTGACATATTTTTCACCCCCACCGGATACACCCCTTCACTGAATGCCTGCCTTGCTGCCTCAATGCCGTGCTGCTGTCGGTAATCGTCCCAATCAGCTTTATGCTCTGTCGGGGGTATAGCTACCCAACCGTTGATCGCTTTTGCTGTCTTCTCTGCGGCTATCTTGCCGACATTTTTCTTCGGCTTGCCGTTGTTGTCCCGTTCGCCTTTCTCATGCCAGTCATTATCCGCTGCAAGAATGATTTTTACGGCTGGCCACCGCTCTCTGACCAGCCCGGCAACCGTCGATAAATTACCTTCATCAATCGCGGCCAGTACTAACCCCTCATGCAACTGGCTAACGGTTAAAGCGGTGGCATAACCCTCAGTAATGATGATCGTGTCCGGCGTTTCGGGGATTGCCGATAAGGGGATAAAACTCCCCTTTTTCTGCGTACCAGAGACAAGGCGCTTTTCACCATTCGGCTTGATGATTTGAGCACCGGTGATTGTGCCGTCCAGTGTCTGAATGACCAGCAACAAGGTACCGTCTTTCAGTAATCGCTGATCGGGGCATTGCAGCCCCTTTTTCGTCAGATAATCGGATTGTCCGGCAGTGGATTGAGCCACCAGCTTATTCACTTTCTCGGTGATCGGTTGAACCTTTGATTTAGAAGCCTCCTTTCTGGCCGGCTTGGGTTCTGGCAGAGGTAGCGCCAGCGCATCAGAAACGGCTTTTACTGTTTCGATTAACGTTATCCCTCTGGCTCTCATCAGTAAATCAAAGCCATCGCCATGATTCGGAATATCGCACTGGCGACAATGCCAGTCCCCGTTCCCGTGGTCGTCGATAAAGTGAAAACGGTCAGTACCGCCGCAGATAGGGCAAGCACCATGCTTACCCTTTTCAGGAACATTCACACCACAGGCCGATAACACACCATGCCACTGATCTTTTGCTGCCGTTTTCACCGACCTGATATCAATCTGCGTTACCATTTGGGGAACCTCTCGCGGTGATGAATTTCAAAATCCGCATGCTGAGCGGTGTCATTCAGCGCTTCGGCAATTCGGGGCAGGTACATCAGGGCTTCACCCACGCGGCGTAAATCCTCCCTTGCCTGACGATTGTCATAGTTTTCATTATCGGCAGACCAGAAAGCCAGTTCGCCCATTGCAGACATGGCCGCCATCACTGCGCTATGTGCGCCATCTGAATGCTTGCGCAGATCTTTCAGTTCTTCTGTACTCATGGCGCTAAAGTTGTTGCGTACTAAATGGTTATAGATATCAGACATAATCAAGCTCTCCCTGCGTAGGTGTATTCTTTAGTGAAACGGCTGACTGGCATGATGCACGGGGTGATATAACCTTCACGGACAAACGTCACTCGGTTAAAGGCGACTGACAGTACTTCGACAGTTTCCCCGTTCTTATGGGTGTAATAATCATGGGGTTCAGGGTTGCGCATGGCTCACCCCCTGAACGGTAGATATATCTCTATAGTTGGAAGTGTTATCAATAGCTTCCTCACCCGCAATTACTTCAATCAGAAATACAGCAATATCACCGGATAACTTCGCCATCAGAGAAGAAATAACCGCTATTTCACTGTCCTGTATTTGATGAGGGTATGACTCAATAAGCTGACTAATAAATTCGAGCTGCTGCGCTTTTTCAGCGGCTTGATGAATAGTGATAGGCTGGCTCATGAGGCCACCCCCTGAACGGTAGACATGCCACCATCGTTGAAAGGTGTATCGATACCGATATCCCATGCTTGACGAGAGACAAATATCAGTGAGGAAATGCCAGCCAGTAGACGGGCTTCACCTTCGTTATCCGCCAGTACAGTGATAAGGTGCATGGGGTGAATATCCACCAGCCGCTGAGTGCCTGATGCAATTAGGAATGTAAATTTAAGGCGAGTTTGGGTATGCTGTGGGATAGCCATAGCGTAAGACTCCTTTACGTTGTTGGTTAGAGGCCCAGTTAGTGTTCGTGCACTGCTGGGCTTCACTGTTTGTATACCTTGGATGCTCAAGGTGTGTTTCATCTTATTTTCATAAGAAACACACGTCAAGACTTTTTTGTATTTCTTTTTCGTGTATAATGAAACACACCAATTGTAAGGAGTTTCATTAATGCCAACGCCAAACAAAAACGCAAAGTCACAGTTGACTACCGTTCGTGTGCCCCACGATGTAATGGAAGGAATGGACGCAGTAAAACAAGACAATGAAAGTAATGCCGGATTTATTGTTACTGCAATGCGTGGAGAAATAGCCCGCCGCCAAAATGAGGGTAATAGCAAAGATCCTCTACTTTCCTCCCTTGATGCCCTTGTGCGTATCGAGGAAATAGGCACAAAAGCCAATGAAGAAATAAGACTCCTTATCAATGTCGCGCAGGAAGAACTCCAGAAGCGCAAAGCCAAAGCATCATCTGAGCAATAACCAACCAAGTAAAAATTGTTAACTAGGTTATGAGTTAAGCAGTAACCAACCAAGTGAAAGTTATTCACTGAGTTCAAATCAACTGTGGTGGAAATCTCCATGGTTGCCGCGGATGGGAAGATATAGGGTATTGAGGAAATCCCAATACCTTCAAAAGATGAGTTACAATCAGCTCGGTTACTAACCAACCCACAATTTGTGGGTAGCCTCTTAATTTCTTGTAATTCAAAGTAAAGCAAATGTGCTTTACGCCAAAGGGTAGCATTCGCCGTGCTATCCTTTTCTTTTTGCGCTCCACTAAATGATGACTGCAAATTTTGTGAGTAACTAATAGTTACGCACAAAGTCCGATAATCGGATATTGGGTTTTGCATGCTGATATTTTCGATGATCAGATTGACGGTCAGCGAAGAAATCAATGAGTTACTAAGGTGTCCGAAAATATTCGTATCCCCATCGGCGAAATTTTCCGCCGATGACTGAGCCATAAATTGGGTTGAATGGTACTGAGCAAAATGCTTTGTCGAGGTCATGGATTCAGTGACCACGAAGCCAGCCAGTAAGGAATCATTCACTTGGTCGGTAATACCCTTTATTGAGCAAAGGGGATTTTTAGGACTCCTTAAACTCAAGGGATCCCTATAGTTAATAACAACCATCACACCACCTCTCGCAGTTCTATGCCCTGAGCCGTATAACCCTGAACCCGAGTGCCCTCGACACGGTGGCGTTTTTTCGTCAGAAAGCGAATGTGATCGGCATAGACATAGAGCCACTGACCATCTACAGCAATGCGCTCAAATGTTCTGACTGGTCGTTTTGCATACTGGACAAAAGGAGTAAACCTATTGATTTTACTTATTTCTTTTGTGCGCACCTCTCTGATGCCTTTTTCATTATTCCTATAAACCCAGACATCATTTATTTTCCCTGTAATTTGACGGGTACGAACCTTGATATAACCCAATCGACGCATAAGCCTGCTGAACTCAGCATCATTACGAATTAACCTGCTCAGATATTCCAACGGCTCACATTTCCAGCCTTTAGCCTGATAGCATTTCGCCAATTCATGATGGTGCTGCTTATTGAGAATGGTGTACTTGTCTGGCTGTTTTGGGTTGCGGTATAAAACCCAGTTATCTACGGCCTGTTTCCGCTGAGTCTGGTCAATCAGTAACGCGAACGTCGCTAAAGGCACACCATTTTTACGGGTGTGATATTCAGAACTGATTGAAGCAATGATATTCAGGGCGTAGCTATCAATATCCTTTAGCTGGACAAAACCATAATAATCATTGCTTTTCAATTGGTTGACTGTGCGCACCTCTGAATGATATTCATAAGATTGCTTATCCTTTCCTGTCAGCCCTGTATCACACTCTGCCTCATGTACCGACACGCCAGAATTTAGCCAAACTAACCCCTGACCGTTATGACGTAAGCCCAGATCGGTGAGTGTACAAATACCTTTGTTAATCGATGACCAGTCACCTGAAATAACCGCTTTACGGATAATTGAAATATCATTCATTCTATTTTCAGAGTGAGCGAGTCCCTGACCGATTAAGGTCATATTTTTCGATGTCATAGTTTTACCCTGTCTTAATTAATTTGATTTTCGGCTGTATGGGTTATTCACGTTCTCTACTGTTGGCGGGTTGCGTACCCACCATAGAACATCGCTTAAAAGCCATGAAACAGAATTACGCCCCAACGGAACGCGCTTCGGGAATTTGCCTTCCTCCTCTAATACCCAGCGACGAGAACGCGATAAACTAGAAAGGTGCCCGCATTCTTTTTCCCTGATTCTGCGATCATATTTTTCACCGTATTCATTTAAAATTGATTGGCGTTCTTGTGCTGTCGGTGAAGTAAATTTCATTGCCATATTTTTATATTCTCCAAAATAAAAAACCCCGCGAGCGGGGAAAGGGATTAATTATAAGACCTTAATATTATTCAGACTTCCAAGTACCTTTTATCCATGCCTGAATTTCAGATAATCGATAGACCTTTTTTTGTGGGCCAATAACGATTTTCCGTGGAAACATCCCTTTTTTTTCAAGGCGTTTTCTATGTTGCCGAGTCAATGACGTTAACCACTCACATTCTTCTTCTCTGATTAATCGATCGATGCCATCTAAACCTTCCAGCTCTTCACGGGTGAATATGTGTATCATTTTTTATTTCCTCTTTTTCAATCAATGAATCCAAGTAATCCACCCACCAATTTAGGGCATTTCTTTTTTGTTCAATATATTTACTTCGGTTGTATATTCCGGCTACCCCTTTTAATGAGTGACCTAATAACTGTTCAACCACATTATGCTCAAAACCGTTATCACTTAGATTTGTAGCAAGCACTCTCCGCATATCGTGTGCTGTCCAGTTTTCTTTATGGTTTAATCTTTTCCATATTTTTCCAATGCATGAGCTAGCTCTCACCTGTTTAATTTCAGTTCCAATAACATGACTTCTATTTTTTGTTGATTTGTGTAATAAAGTTAACCAATTTTTAAAGCCATTTGGTATTGGTCTAATTATTTCCTTGCCATTTTTACTATGCTCTGGCGGTACTCTCCAGATATTATTAACTAAGTCCCATTCTTCCCATGTTGATAATAATATTTCTGACATCCTGCAACCAAAAACAATTAAAATCCTTAAAATAATTCTATATTCATGCGAAATAAAGTGATTATCATATTCTTTATTCACCCAAAACCATAAATCACGTAATTCATCATTTGTTAACACCCTATCTCTTTTATTGCGTCTCTTACCGACATCCTCAACTGTTAAATCATCAATCTCATGACTGATTGCATATTTTCTGACTCGGCAAAATTTCAATGCCTGTTGAGATACCTCCAAAAGTTTGCCAGCCAGAACAGGTGCATTCTTTTTAATTTTATCAAAGCATTCAATCCACATGGTCAAAGAGCACTCATGTAATGGGATGTCGCCTATTTCCGGATAAATATGTTTACAAAAGGATTGTCTTAACTGAATTACTCTTTTTCTTTTATTAATAGCGTAGTTATTAATCCAATATTCTATCGCATCTTTTACGGTTACTGGTTTTAGCGTATCTTCTTTTATTATCTTTATTTGTATTCGGGGGTCTTTCCCTTCGGCTAACCATGTCCGACATTTATCCCTTTGTTCCCTTGCTGCCTTTAAACTTAGGTCCGGGTACTTACCCAGTGTTAGCCATATAGGCGCACTTTCTCTTCCATGAAGACGATAGAAAAAAACAAAGCTAATCGCACCTGTCTTGCTAAGTCTGATAGACAAGCCGTTACCATCTGCAATGATTTGCTGCTTGTCTACAGGCTTACCCTGTAATGATTTGAGTTTTTTATCGTTGAGTTTGTTAACTGCCATTCATTATCTCTTCTTCAATTTGCAATACACATTGCAATACGCAGAGTACTGCAACAACCAAAACAGGGAAAAAAACGCCAAAACATGAAAAAATGAAATTACTTTGTTTTTCAATTTATTAATAACAACATAAGTACATATAGCACCCCGTTGGATATAAAGTTTATATAAGCCGCCTGAATGTCCCCGCGCCGGTCGCTGAGGGGATTTTCACGGTCATACGCCATCCATAGCATCAGTTCACTGGCGGATAACTCCCGCTGCAACGCCGACAGCGTTTTACCGAGCCGTAACGCCAGTGTCAGCATGAATCCGGTCAATGGGGATTGTACTTTTTTTCAGCCTCATCACCGGTAACGACCAAATTCAGCGCCTGATGCAGTAACCGGGAATGGACGGGGCCGTAAATGGCGATCACCGCGTCAGTATCCTCGGCGGTAAATACCGGCTCGCCCTGTTCATCACACAGCACATCAATGAACAACACCACATCAGCGCGGGTATTGCGCAAGGTTTTCTCTGCGGTGGGCAGGGGTGTGTCGGATTTGTCGTCGGGATGAATAATTTCATTCCATGCAATCCACGCGGCGGCGGACGGCTCACGCAATATCGCCGTCGCATTATCCCATTCGGTTACCGTCACGGTTTTGTTTCGAAATCCCAGTTTAGGATTCAGTGCCAGTTGACGAAGATTCATTTATTGCCCCTTTTGCAGTGAAGTGGTTTTTTTGGCTAATGGCGTTGGACGACCTTTCATGCGCAGGGTGAATGAGGCGCTGACAATGCCATTCGCGGCCGCACTCCATGATTCCTGCCTGACCTCTGCCACAAACGTATACCCGTTGCCGCTCGGGAACTGAATACGGAACGCATAGGCGTTATCCGTACTGTAGGCCAGTCGCAGAATGTCCTGCCCCTCTTCTTCAGCTGTCCAGTGCCCGGAAATCGTAATTTCAGCCGGGGCGGCCAGTCCGTTAATCATCTCCTGCTCTCGCGAGCCGAGGGTAGTGACCTCGATGTCCGATTTCTGCCCCCCGGTGTAGTTAATCTCTTTCACGGAGGTGTCAATGGCGATCCATTTAATGGCCGAACTGGTATCGTCGGTGGTAGACTCGGCGGACACTGACAGGGATGTCCCCAGCGTTTTTTCATATTTTGGCATGTGATAATCTCCCACAGGGATTAGGAATAAATTTTGAATTCAACGGTGGCGCGATACAGCTCAGTATCATGTTCGAAGCTGTTTTCACGCTCCACCTCAAATGGTTGGTGTTGTGCTTTGACGGCATTAAACGCGTCGCTGCAAATGGTCTCGGCGTGCTCTAACGTCGGCGCGTAGGCGTCAAACTGAATGCGCGTCATTTTCACGGACTGTCCACTGAGTACATCGGTGTAAAGACTGTATGTCGAGAACACACACCACGCGGATACCCGTTTGCGTTCAGTTTGCGGAATGAGATAGGGGAAAACCTGACCGGGCAACACCGGATCTAACAATTTGAATAAATCGCCATCGGTCATTTCGCCAGTACCTCATCAATCGCGTTCAGTGCCACCTGAAAGGCTGCCTCGGCCGCTTCATCCGCTTTTGCGTCAAATGCGGGGTCGATAAACGGTTTCGCCGCCATTTTGGACGTGCCTTTTTCCAGAAAGCGCCAGTAATAGGCATTGCGCGGGTCATTTTTCTTCATCCGGGTATCGCTGTTCGTGCCCGATTTGTTCGAACCGCGCACGTATACCCCCGCGGATACCGTGCCGTCCCGCTGTTTTTTACGGTTAGCGGCCATAATGTTCCGTTTGAGCTTGCCGGTACGCTTGGGGGCGCGATGGCGAGTCTCGTCACGCAGGATTTTTGCCCCGGCGTAAGTGCCCCGCCGCAAAACTTTGTTGTTTTCGGCCTTGCTGAGCAGCGCTAAATCCCGCGACAGGTCTTTGAGTGCCGAAAAATCTACGATCGTCATGATTTAACCCCCTCCTGACACAATAACTCCAGTAACGTGAGTTTATTGTCGGGCATCACCGCCTGAATGGTGTAGGTTTTGCCCCGGAAAACGATACCCATTGTGGTATCAATATCAGCGCGGTAACGTACCCAGAAGCGCACAATGCTCTCCGATAAAACCGCGTTAGAGGCGACCAGTTCGCGGCCGCTGATAAATTTCGCCTCTGCCCAGACGGTGGCTACCGTGTAGTGCTCTTTGGTGACGCCGCCAGAGGGGGTTCGCTGGCTGCGAATACCCTGAATCGTGATACGATGGCGTAATGCACCTGCTTTCATGTGTGCTCTCCTATAGCGGGATAAAACGATAAGGCTCAAGTAGCGCCTTAAACCCTGCCGGGATGGTCTGCGCTTCCCGGTTTTCATACCAGTAGCCGACCGTCAGCATAATCGCCAGCGTGACGTCGTCGGTAACTAACAACCCGTCAGGATCATTATCCGGCACCGCCTCTTCATACAGACGGCGGTTCAGGTAGTTTTCTGCCCGGTGAATGGCGGCACGGGCGTAGGTTTCCAACAAAGCGTCTTCAGCATTGTTATCACTGTCGATGCGGCATTGCTGCTTAAGTTGTTCTGATGTGGGAAATGGCACATCTCCTCCTGTCACCTGCGACCCCTCTCAGATCGCAGGCACAAAAAAACCGCAATTAAGCGGCAGGTATCCCCTCTGGTAACATTAACCGACGCTACCGCCCTTGCCGACCAGTGCCTTGATGGCGGAGGTGTCTTCCAGAATGCAGTCGAAACGATGGAACGCCAGAAAGGCAACCTGATCGTATTCTGCGTAACGTTCGACCAGACGTTTTAGTGTCATGTAGGTCACGCGGCGCACAATGAAGCGGTTAAAGTCGCCGCAATAGATGAATTTGTTGCCTGCCCCCATGTCGGCAATGGCCTGATCAATGACATACGGGACGCCCAGCACGGTAGAGGGTACCACTCCCGCAATCTCAGGCAACCACAACGGACGGCTTTGGGCGTCTTCCATCTCGGTGATGATTTTCAGCGTGCTGTCATTGAATGCCCAGCGGAAAGTGCCGATATTGCGGTACGCCGGGTCAAGGGCGTGTTTCAGGGCATTCATGTCTTTCCAGCTAAACTTGGCCGCCGCATCTACCGTGTTCGTGACCGACGCTTCCAGCCCCTTTGGTTGCTGCGGGCTACCCTTGCCGGTACCTTTCACCAAATACTTAGCCTCACCGCGCCCGAGGCGTTCGGCAATGCGTTTAGCCAGATAGGACTCCATGTCAATGCCGGAATCCTGTAGAAGCTCATTGGATACCCGGATGATTTTGGACGACAATTTTTTCGCCCCTAACAACTCCGTACCGAATGCGGTGTCTTCTTCGTTGGCCGCCGTGTTTTCCCCCAGCAATTCCCCCTCTTCCGCCGTGCCGTCTGCGGTGGCCCATTCGATGGTTTGGCCCGTGGAGGTACTGAGGATTTGCGCCACACTGGCAATGCCGCCATAGGCTTTCATTTGTTCCACGACTTTATTGAGCATCTGCGTGGGGACGGTATAGCCGCCTTTCTCATCCGGCGTAGTACCCTGTGCGCGTAGCTCCCGCAGTGCCTGACGCTCTTCCGTCGTCATTTCCCCCAGACCGTGGCGCAAGAACCGATCAAATGCGGCGGCGCGGCGCTCTGCTTGCTCGGCTTCCGGGTTGCCCGGTTGTTGACGCTGCTCCGGTTCTGCATTGTCCACCAGTTGCTGGTCTAAATGGCGTAATTCCTCCTCACGCTGGATTTGGGCGTCAATGCTGTCCAGTTCGGTTTTCGCTTTATTCCATTCGGTGCGCTGCTCGTCTGTCCACGCGTTATCCCCGATTTTGTCATGCAGGGTACGCATTTGGGCGGCGATGGTGTTACGTTTTTGCTTTAATTCATGAAGCTTCATAGCCATAGTATTACCTTATGCATTGAGTAAATTTAAAATGCGCTCACGCGCTAATTTTTGATTGATTGCTTTTTGCAGCTCACCGCCACTTCGAGCTTCTTTCCAGGCATTCAGGGATCGAACCGCCGAATCCGCTTCCTGATAGGCGGGGTACGTTACCGGACTGACATCATACAGCCGTGACAATTTGTGGATTTCACGGATAACTATTCCTTCCTCATCCTCGTACCAGCGTTCACCGTCACGGGCGACCCGAAAGGCAAACGAACTTTGGTTAATATCACCACGCTGCATGGGGGCCAGCACCAGATCACGAATGGTCTGTGTGTCAGGCGCGGCGATGTCGTACTGCAAGCCCCGCTCATCCACCGAGACCGTTAATGTTCCTGATGTACTGCGTCCTAAAATAAAATTAGGATCATGGTTAAACAGCCCCCGAATATCATCATTCAGTACCTCGTCAAACGCGCCGGGTTTAATAATTTCTCTGAATCCCCACAGCGGCTCAGAGCGGCTGTTGAACACCGAACCGTAACCAACAATTCGCGTCGGCTGGTTTTCCAGTTGTTCAGCACGCACCTCACCGCTGTAACAGCGCATTTCTCTGTTACTCATCGGGTTTATCCTCGTGTTCAGGTTGGTTGGGTTGATTGCCGTTAACAGGATTGGCGGCATTGACACTGACCAGCATCTCGTCCAGCCCGTCCACCGGGTTCATGTCTTCAAAGGCACGGGCCTCATTGCGGCTCATCCAGCCATCGGTAATGGCAAAATGGTAGAACTGCGCCCGTTCCTGCGGCGTACCACGCAGTAATCCGGCCAGATTGAAACGGACATAGAATCCCGCCAGCCGTTCCTGCCGGGTGAACAGGCGACGGTTCAGCTCCTGCTCCCAGTTCACCACCCACGGCATGACGGTATGGCGCACAAACTGGATAGCCTGATTGCTGATATTGGAAAAAGTCGCTTTTTCCAAATCGTTAATCATGTGAGCGGGAACGTTAAATATGCCTGCAATCATGGAGCGATTGAGTTTCATCATGTCAATCAACTGTGCGTCCACCGGCGATACGGTCAGCGCTTTGTAATCCAATTCAGCGGGCAGCAGCATGGTTTTATTTTCTTCGCTGCGCAGGGAAGCGGCGGCTTTTCGCCACATCAGTTTGAGTCGTTCCCAGCCCTTATCACTAATCTCTCCTTTTACGGACACAATGCCAGCCGGACGGGCGTTGCCACCAAAAAAAGCGCTGGTATATTTCTGCCCGCTCATCCCCATGCCGATAGTTTCCGCGTGTTGCAGGATAGGACTTAAACCCATTTTCTGATTATTACCTAACGCGCGGATGTGGATCATGTCATCGGGGCTAATGGCGAAATTACCCTCGTCGTTATAGACCCCGTAGGTATAGCGTCCGCCCGTGTTTAGCAGGGTGGTTTCCCACGGCATGCAGGAGTCCAGTGCAATCACTTCGCCTTTTCGGTTGCGTTTCACCCACGTATAGCCATTGCCCCAACCGAGGATATGGCGCTGTTTCAGTTCGCGCCATTTGTAGCTGGTTTGCCAGTCGTTCGGCTCATCATGGGTCAGGTAAAACGCCGGATGTTCCCGTGCCATCTCTACCGTCTGCCCGGTCTTGCGCATCACATGCAGGGGCATCTGTGCCACTGACGAGGCCAGCACATAAATACAGGCATAGACCGCCGCCAGTTTCATGGACGTTTCCGGGCTGACATAGACATCGCCACGGAACAGGCCGTCGTTCTCTGCCGCCTCTGCGGTCAGCGGGGTATGGGGATTTTCCAGTGGTTCACTGCGAAATAAGGCATCAAGCAGCATGTGGCCTCCTGCGGGTCACCGCTAACGCATAGGCTATCAACAACACCCCGCCGATAATCAGGGTATTCGCCAGCCCGTATTTCAGGTAACAGCCCGCCAGCACCGCCCCGACCCCCGTCAGCGCAGTGATATCAATCAGTAAATTTCTCATAGCATTAAAAGATCATCCGGGTCGAGGTTGGAAAGAAAGTCCGGTTCGTCATGCAGAATGGCTCGTCCCATTGCCATAATCAGCGCGACCGCACCGTCAATTTTGCTGTCCTTTTGTTCCTTGATAGGGCGTACAATGTCATCATTGCCGCCCATTGTTTTCCCCACCACATTGGCGATACACCAGGACATAATCGGGTTACCGTCATGATGAAAGCGCCCGGACTGGATGGCCGCCTCCAATTCCTTCATCGGGTCACTCATGTTGGTGAAGTTTTGGGTAATAATGATCGGATTGATACCTTCGTCTGCCAGCTCATGCGATAAGCCGGTCGCCCCGAAGGGGTCAATCGGCGCTTCGCTGACCGGATTCAGGTGACAGGCGGCTTTCGCTTCTTCAAGAATATAACGATAGTCCACCTCGGCACCGGCGGTGACCGTTAGCAGCCCCATTTCCACCCATTTCTGAAAACGTTCGGCACTGCGTCGGTTCTCATTTTGCTCGACACTGTACACAGTGTCATACGGTACCCAGAAACGCGGTGTCACACTGTAGTAATGACGCTTGCCGTCAATTTCACGGACAAACAACCGCGCCATGCTGTTCATGTCCAGCTTGCGGGCGAGGTCAAAGGCCAGAATGCAGGGCTGGCCCTCGAATTGCCCCAGCGTCAGCGAGGTGTCTTCGCACTGTTTCCAGCTCACCATATTGAAATAAGCCTCCCGCGCTGATACCCAGATATTCAGGTGTTTGGTCTTGAATACGCTGGCTAAACGCGGGTTATTCAGGGCGCGTTGTTGTTGGCTCAGCAAAAAATCAGCATAGACCGAGACGCCCATATTGGGATTAGCTTTGCGTAACACCTCCGGGGACGTCCAGTCATCGCCGTCATCCACGGTGTAGATCACCCCGAACAGCTCATCATTGGGCACGTTGCCAGACAGCATCTCGATGGTTTCGCGGCGCTTGTCATAACAGGGACCTTCAATGTTGTAACCGGCGGTGGTGATCGCCCACATCAGCGGCTGCCGCCGCGCACCCATGCCCGTCAACATCGTCGTATAGAGATCGTCGGTATCATGCTCATGATATTCATCGACAATGGCACAACTGGGGGATTGTCCATCACCGGGGCTGCCAATCAACGGCTCGAACCGCGCTCCGTCTGCCGGGCGGTTCAGGTTGGAGGCATTCACTTCAATGCCAAACGCCTCGGTCAGCATCGGGGTGCGTTTACACATTAGCCGGGCGGGTCGGAACACTTCCCACGCCTGCTTCTCCGTGGTTGCGCCGGAATAGACCTCCGCCCCAAACTCGTCATCACAGGTAAAGCAATACAGCGCCACCCCCGCCGAAATGGCAGACTTACCATTTTTACGGGGGATCTCCGTGTAGACCTCACGAAAGCGGCGTAACCGGCTGCCCTTGTGTACCCAGCCAAACGCCGAACAGACTATAAACAACTGCCACGGTTCCAGTGTGATCGGCATGCGCTTAAATGCCCACTCACCCTTGGTGTGGGGCAGTAGCTGAATGAACTTGGCGGCGCGTTCTGCCAAGTCCTTATCAAAGCGGTACTTAAAGGCCTTGCCCTTTTCCTTCGCTAAGTCATCCAGATGGCGCTGGCACGCCTCTTTGACATAGCGTCCGGCCTCAATCTTGCCTCTCACTACATCCCGGGCATATTGGTTGGCCGCATTGACATTCAGGTACGATTTACGGCTCATGATGAAATCATCCTCATAAACGGGTTATCCGTCTTAGCCTGTCCTGCTGCCCCTATCAGGCGCTGGCGACTGCTCGGATCTAACCCCAACATGGCGCCCGTTCTGTCCATCTCAGATTCCTGCTCTTTTTTCGCTGTCAGATCCGGATTTTTCACTGGCCCCCCTGTTGCGCCGGTTAATCGGGTGCCATCGCGCTTGATATCGATGACCAACTGCCGCCAAAACTGATAGGCCACGCACCATCGCTCCAATACAGCCAGGTCAGTGACACACAGTAACCCCTGTGAACACAATTCGTTGCTGGTTAACTCCCACATCACCACCGCGAGGGACATACCACTGTCCACAAACCAGTCAGGTGGGGATACGCCAGTCAGTGGTGTAAAGCTCGGCTCATCGCGATTCAGCTTGCGCTTACCCGGATTGCCGGCCAGTTCTTTTCGTGCCGTCGGCTTGGGGCGACGACCTGATTTGCCCGCCGTTCCAGCCATACTCAGAACCTCCATTCAGAAAAAGATGAAAATATGATGAAATATTGCCCGATTTAAATTTCATTTTTCGCGGGGATAAAAATTGACTTAAGGCGGCGGTCCTTGGGGGCGAGGGTGGTAGGGATTTGACCACCCCTACCCCTAGGTGACTATCACGGTCACTACGCATTTCCTGCTTCCCCAATTGCTCATCGTAATCGCTCCGTCGCCGTCTTACGTTTATGGCAAGGCCAGCACAATAATTCCAAGTTCGATAGCGCATCCGTACCGCCATGCGCCTTGGGTATGATGTGGTCTACCGTCGTGCCTGTCGTCGCTCGTCCCTGACGCAAACATTGCTGGCACAGTTGTTTATCTCGGTGTTTGATGGTGGTTCGTAGTTTGTCCCACGGACTGCCATAGCCGCGTGCATACCGGCTTTTTCCCTGCTGATGGTTCTGCCAGCCGGTATGCAGATGATCAGGGCAGTAGCCGCTGCGGTCAGTGGTTGTTTTAGGGCAGCCGGTCTTGCGGCAGGCTCTCGGTATGCGGGCTGGCATGGCATCACCACGTAGAAAACAATCCGCCACGCCCACTCTCGCGGGCAACAAACTGGCGTAGTTCATCACGGACTATCTGGCGGATAGGGTTGTCGTTGTTTATCTCAGTGGGCTGCACCGAACCCTGAATCCGTTCCATTAGCTCTGCTATATGCTCCAGTTGTGATTCGAGCCGGTTCAATGTTTCAGTGTCATATTTGATACCAATGGTGATGTTGTGTGTGGCTATTTCTGTACGCTGTGCCATGTTCGGTTCTCCTGTATTCCTGTTATGTGATTACCCGGCGCGAATAAAACTAATGCCTTAAGGCGGAATAACTGAATTCCCGCTCTACCGGTAATATCAGCAGACCTTGCTCACCTGACTTTCCGAATGACTGAACGCAACGTGCTTCAAAGTCTTTATAATCCACGCAGCCATTAGCCAATATAGTGACCGCTTTCAGTTGCTCTTGTACCAGTTTCCGGGCTTCTGGTTTCAGGTACTGGTGAATTTTGTCACCGCTGCCTTTAGCCGCTTCTTTAGCCTCTGCGTAAACTGAATCAGGCAGCACAACCTGATATACCCACTTGGATGTAATCATGCCAAACAAGGATGGCGTACCCCCAACATGACCGTAATAGGGTAATCCTGACATACGACTGAGCGCCTGATAGAAAGGTTGCTGAAACTGCTTTTCCCATGTGACAGGCTTATCAAGAAGAAAGATGGCGTTAATGCGCTGATCGGTGAATGCGGGTTGAGTACCTCGAATCAAAGCATCAATCTGCTCATCACACCAGATTTCAAATTCAACAGACAACCAACGGGCAAAGCGGACTGCTAATTTTGGGTGAAGCCAAGTTCCACCCTGTGGGCCTGTTTTTGTATTCACTAAGCCTGTTTTTTTAACAAACTTAAGAACCTTTGTTCTTGATGCTGCGGAAGATGTGTCTAACCTTTTGATTTTACTAATTTCTGTCAGAAAACCAGAATTACCAAACAGCTTCTTACTTAAAGCCGCCATATATTCAAGAACATCAACTTGACGAAGCCATGCTGTCGGCTCTTTACCAAACTTAGCCGCTACGTCTGTAGCATTGATCCACCCCTCTTCATTAAAGCGAATAGGGTGACCGTCATACTCAAATGGAATGATGTTACTCATAGGGTATTTTCCTTATAGAAAATCGAACCTGCTCACGTAGAAAGCCGCCCGCAGAAATACCCATTAACGGATTTCTCAGGTTCGACTTTCTGTAAGGTTCTGCGTTTTTTATTGATATGCGCGGTGAGTGCGCGGTGAAAATAAAAATGCCACCAGCCCGTGTGCGTTGGGTACGCGGCAGGAACGGGGTGATGGCATGGGTATTCCTTTAACCACTCAGGGGAATGGGTAAAGAAATATTCTGTTTAGTTTCAAATGTTAATAGATTGTTAAGAATTATTCGCTTGTTTTTGAGTAGAGATAGGGTTACTAGGGTTATCGTTCGTTGATGTAGTTAATGATATATGGTGAGTAAAATGAAAAAATATCTTCTTCTTTGCCTAGTAGCAGGCTCGACTCTTTTTGCTTCGATGCAGACTTATGCTAATCTCTGCTTACCTTTTATTTGGTCACCCATAGTATATGCAGGGTGTATAGCTACCTGTTTTGCGGCGAATCCGGATCAACCAGTTAGTTTCTGTGCATCCAGTTAGTTTCTGTGCATAATAACAATCAAGCAGGAGACAGGATGGCTCCTGCAACCCCAGAATCATTCCTGCGGTGGCAGTCTTCTTCCCTCTATTGCCCGTATTGCCTGTTTATCCAGATTGCACTGTTCAATCACCGTCAGTAACTGTTCATTCAGTAACAAACTGTCACGCCATGTCATGGCATCGGGTATGACTGGAGGCAGGCAGTCAGCGAGCAGAGGTGCCGGAATGGGTATCGGTGGCAGCGGAACGTATTCGGTTCGCGTGCTGCTGCAAGCGGATAACAGCCCCATCAGGCACAATGCGATTGGCGCAATCATGATTGGCAACCACGGTTTTGATGGCCGTTTTTCTCTGCTCAGAATCCACGGCTGACCGAGTTCGGTTTTCGTTATTAATTCGTGAGATGTCATTGAATAACCTGATGGACTGATAGGCGTTATCGGTGATGAGTTGCTGGCGCTGGTTTTGTTGTTGCAGTGAGGCGCTTTGTTGTTTTAGTGATTCATTATCACCGAGGAGTCGCCCGTTCTCTGCATACACTGAGTAGATGGAATGGACGACCGTTCCTATCAGCCCAATACCAACAATCGCCGACAGTAATTTCAGTTTCATAGCAACTCAAATGCCCGCGTGAAAACATAATCAGAATACGGCTGTTGACCGTTTTCCATCCGTATCATGGCCTGAATCAGTGCTGTCATGGTGGGTTGATGGTTGACATCTATCACAGCATCACTGGTCACACCCACCGCCTGGCTCACATAATGAATATATGCCTCAGTGTCGTTTTCTATTTTTGGGGCCCAACGGGAAATAAACTGACGGATAGTATTATCGCCATATTTGCGTTCGTAATTACGCAGAATTTTCAGCATCGCCCGTATGCCATATTCTGGTGATACAAACTGGCAAAATGATTCATCTGTTTGGGTTTCTCTCAACCCCAGCCATTTATCACCGTGGCGAATGTTGCCCGGGTTGTAATTACGTATACCTCTGCTCATCGGTTCACCCCAAATTTGTTTTTGAGAAAAATAAATACCGATTCGATAATCGCCCCAATTTTTTTGGTGCCTAAAAATCCGATAAACACACCAAAAAACTGCGCCAGACTGAGCGGCAGATTGGCATATTCCAGCGCGGTAATAATCCCGATACTGATAAACGAACAAATCGCCGCCTCTGCCAATGACGCCATCCAGCCTGCACCGTCTCGTTTCTCACGCGTAAATGCGGTCACCGCCGCCAGCAGCATTCCAGCAATGAGTGGGGCATTTATCATTAGCCAGTCCCAGGCATACGCCCAAAACTCCGTGTCTTTTTCAATCATGCGCATATTCCACCCCATCAGAACAATGGGCGTCCGTGGGGTGAGATAGTCGCCCCTGTGAGTTGGTTAAAAGTAATGAGTTGATACTTAAGGTATGTTATGAATTCGATCAAACTTCAATCAAGGAAATGCAATGAACGAAGAGTTAATTAATAGCCTTAAAAATGACATAACCAATCTTCAGACTGCTGTTCATATACTCAACGACAATTCAAAGCATATGGTAATACGCAGCGAGTTAATTTTAGCTTCGATTTCTGCAATGCTGACCACTGGAATATTAGATAAAAATACGATAATTAACTTTGTTAAAAGTTTAGATTTTAATAGTCATCAATTCGATGATATGCCTGAAATTGTTGAATTAGAGAAATCTTCCGTTATCAAGATACTAAACAAAGTAAAGACTTTGGAATGATAGTTTCTTTCACATAAATCACCCCAGATTTCATTTTCAACATAGAGTTAATGAACTCTTTCCCATGGTCACCTATTGCGTGACCATTTTTGTCCTTTATCTCTTTTCTCATCATTCACCTCACATGAGTTAATAGGTTGCCAGCCGCAATGCGTGGATACGGAGGTACTGAGAGTGATTGCGGTGGCAAATATGAAAAAGGCCACGCCGGAGCGCAGCCTAGAATATTCGTCTAAACATCCCGGACTCTGACGGGATTTTGAACTACCTGAAAATATTGGGTAGTTGGATAAAACCATCGAATTCATCGTTCATGATAGCTCTCTATACCAATTCGAGGTGTTGCTCGAAATGGTTAAATACAAAATTGGTGACTGCCAGAAAGCAAAAAACCCCGCCGAGGCGAGGTCTGAGAATTCGATAAGTTCCGTGACATTGCTATCACTCTTATCACAATAGCAGCATTTTTACGATCGTAAAGTTTTTTTAGAAATTACTGCATAATTGCTGTGGACTAACATTTTCTGGCTCTAGCTGGATATATTTGTCCATTTCCAATGGAACATCTAGCATCATCAACATGCCCTCAATAACCCCCTCCGCTTTTTGTAGCCTTTTCCCAATATGAGTGTCAGAACAATGGTGATCGCGTGCCAATTGCATAAACGTTTTACCGAATACGTAATAATCGAATAGCAAATTGTGATCCTCACTGTTCTTTTTATTCAGGGTTGCCATGCAGCCAGCGATAATAACGCCATCGTCATCACAACATTGCGGGCGTGATTTGATTTTGTTGGGTATCAGTCCCTTGAATCCCGCCGCAATAGATGACCAATAAACATCCTCCCGATTATCCGCCGCCCACGCTCCCCAGCGTTCCATTACCAATTGAATATCACGCATTCGCACACTCTCCCACCAGATTCAGAATAATTCGGTCGGTCAGTTCTGAACGGTCATCAAATCGCTCCTCGTCCAATATCCACTTGCAGACATCTATCGCTTCCTGACGATTGACAGCTTGAATAAGGGTTAACTGTTTTTCGAGGTAATTTTCCCTGTCGTAAACGGCATCATCATGTTGAGGATAGCCATATTTCCAGCCCAGTTCCTTCGCTGCGCTATCGCGGACATGATAGAGCCAATCCCAATATTGCAATTCACGAACGACATCAGACAGCGTGTGTGGCTCTGGCAAAACGTCAGTAAATCCACACCCTCTCTCCCTACGTAAATCATCCACTTCAAATACGCGTGAACCACTGATTGCCCCTCGTTGCTTTTCTTCTTCTGTCCAGCCAAAACACGGATCGCTGATATAATGGTGCGAAGATTTTATCAGTCGCTCGGCTTCACAATCTTCAAGGGCTTGCTCATAGCTGCCAAAAATCCCCCTGACTTTCGCCGCCTCACTGATTTGCGCCTTCGCCCTGTTAATATAGCCCTGCGGGTTATCCATGCTCATCGTGCCAAATGCCACCTGAAACGCATGAGCGCCCGACTTCATCAGGTAGTCAGAATATTTTTTCTGCGCCTCTTTCGGGGTGATTTTCAGTTTCTTCAGGGCAGATTCCGCTGCCTCAAGGTGCGCGGGTTCATTGGTTCGGATCACCTCCAGCACCCACAAATACGCATCTACCTGTTTGTTACCGGTGATTTTGCGCTGAACGGGTAACGGTTTTACTGTTGCCACTGCGGTGCTGTAACTGCGTTCAGGAATAGTAAAAAGGGTTTTGTGTGCTGCGTTGTCCATCATTGCGCTGTCTCCCGCTGTTTTTTCATGAATAATCTTTCTCTGGCCTGACAACCCTGCTGGAGCAAGTCGTTAAAATCCCCCAGGTCGGGGTGTCTGACGCTCACCTTTTCAATATCGTTGTTAGCCAGTAAATTTTTATTGGCACATACATATGCAGCCGCTTCACCTGTAGCGCTCCAGTCGTTATCTGCAAAGATAATTAGATGCTTAACTCCACGGGGGGCGATAAATTTCGCCATGTGTCCGGCATTCATCGTTGACCATGTGTTCACGCCGTAAATCTGTTTACAGGACAGTGCTGTTTCAATTCCTTCTGCAATACCCAGCGTGGAATCCACCGGGAACAGGCGGATAGCCACTGACTGAGCATGTGTCAGATAGCTATCGTCTTGCAGTGAATTCATTTTCTTGACCACTTCTAACGAGGCTTTCCGATCCCCGTCTAAATAGGTCCGGTGCAGGTAACACGCCTGCCCCTTTGAATCAGTGGCAATCGCCCATATCGCTTGCAGCACCCCGTTTCGGACTGGCTGATCAGTGCAATACTTCACGTTGTCGGCAGGCAGCACATGAATACCCCGGTTGCGCAGATAGGACTCCCCTTGCGTACCTCTCAGCCCGGATAAATTGGCATAACAGGCGGTGACCCGGTGTCTAAAGTCGGTGACATTCGTCTCTTTTTTCACCACACTGCGTTTGTCAGACCGGATACCGAGCAGCTGATCAATCTCATCGGCCAGCGTTTTGTAATCTTTGCCCTGTGTCAGCATGAGCAGCCGCCAGCCATCGCCTGCATTGCAGGTGCAAATGAATGTGCCGCGTCCGTCCCGGTCATCAATACGGAATTTCCCCTTCCGTCCGCATATCGGGCACTTCCCTTTAAAATGATTTTTCCCTGTCACCGGGGGTAATTTGTAATAGGCAAAAATTTCAGGCCAGCGGCCTATCACGGCATCGGCGGTTTTTATTCTGTTCATAGCATGTCTCCCTGATGCGGGGATTGCTCTGCTTTCTTGCGGGATTTCGCCCAGACAATTTGCTTGTGCTTGATAAAGTTATTCACTTCGGGGGTCAGTTCCTGCGGGGTGTCATGCAAGCCGCGAGGCCAGACGCCGAACTTGTCTTTAAACGTATTCGAGATCCAACCGTCACTGAGGATTTTCCCTTGTGAAGCGCGCTGGTTCTGGTAATACTTCAACTGAGAGTAGAAATTTTGTTTCTCCGCCTGTGTATAGACACGGGCTTTCTTGTCGAGCTTTTTAATGCTGCGGCTGGTATCCACATCAATATCTTCACCCGCCAAGGGCTTAAAGCCACACTTCGGGCAGACGTAAACACCCGCGGGCTTCATGTAGTGGCAGGACGGGCATTCTTTCGGTAATTTTTCGCGCTTCTCTTGCTCCCGGTAGCTGAACTGGGTTTTCATGCCGTCATTCTTGTGGGGCAGCTCGTCATATTCGATATCGTCGGGGTAGCCGAGGCGGTGAACCGTGCCGGAGTGATCGAGAATAATGCACCTATCCTTGCCTTGGGCAATGCGTAAACCCCGGCCGATTGTCTGGAGCCAACGAATTTCAGATTTGGTAGGGCGGGCGTAAATGATGCACCGGACATCACTATCGAACCCAGCAACCAACACTCCCACATTGACAATGATTTTTGTTGCGCCCTGCTCAAAGCGATGGATAATCAGCTCGCGCTCATCGTGTGGAGTGCTGGCTGTCATCACCTCCGCATTCACCCCGGCGCGATTAAATTCGACCGTAATAAAATTAGCGTGGCTAACATTGACACAGAAACAGATTGTCGGCAGATTTTCGCCCAGCCTGAGCCAGCTACTGACGATATCGCCAACCAAATCAGCCCCACACATGATTTCGGCAATCTCATCTTCTTTGTAATCGCTGCCGTATTCAGCGTTGCTACTGGATTTCACGCCGGACAAATCAGGCTTGGTGGGGGCATAGAATTCATACCGACTCAAATCACCGCGATTAATCAGCTCTTTTATGGTGGTCGGCTTAATCAATTTTTCGTAGTAGTGTCCGAGGAACGGAGCAAAGGGTGTGCCCGATAACCCGATCACCGGAATGTCACTGTCACGGATAATCTCCAGTATTCGCTTACGGCGTAAGTGCGCCTCGTCGATAATCAATAAATCGATATTGTCGGGAAACTCACGGCGGATAATGGTATCGGCTGACGCAATTTGAATCAGGCGTGTTGGGTCATAATTTGGGTGATCACGCCAGACGTAACTGATTTCATCGGCGGGCAGGCCATATTCAATAAATCGTGCTGCTGTCTGGTCTACGAGGATCGTATACGGTACGCAGAACATCACACGCATTTCACGGGAAACATAACCGTCAGTGATGAACGCCGCCAGCCCGGTTTTACCCGATCCCGTTGGGCTGTACACCATGAAAGTGCGGTGCTGCTTCCAGTTCTGACGCAGCATGTTCAGGGCGCGTTCCTGTGCGAAATTAGGGGTGATCGTTAGCATCTTTCCGCCCCCTGTTTATTTTCCTGAGTTTCCGTGCGATACTTTGTCTCGGTAACCGCATCTGTATTACCGATTGCAAGAGCCGAATCAGTTCTACCTACCAAAGTGTTGCTGTTCGGTTTCTTGCTCCCTCTTACATTTCCATTCTGATTTAACATTGATACCCTCACTTGATTATTTTTCTCTGCCAGAGGACAAGCCCTTTTCCTAGTACCTGAATTGAGTGGCACGGATCACATCGACCCCGTTCACGCTATATCGCAGGGGCTGCTTGCCATCTTTGAGCAGCACAAAACCAGATATGCCAGCCGGTAGCTCACTCAATTTCAGCAATGAACGCTTACGGGGTGATCGGTTATCAGCCTCGATAGCGCATTTCTCACCAGTTCGTGTAGTCACCATGTAATCCACTCGCCCATTACGTCCATCACTCAACCCGGTTACCGCGAAGTTCTTTTGCAAAAACCACCCTTGCTCGCGGATCTTTGCAGTGAGTACCGTTTCAAATTTCTGCATGTCAGACGCAGTAAAGAATTGCTCCTCCAGCAAGGTGATTAATTTTTCTTTCAGTTCTGTACTCATTTTTATTTCCTCAATGGTTATTTTGTATCACTCAGGTAGTACGGCGATTTTCCCTATTAAGTGCACTTATCTAACTTATGTATTCCCTACTGAGATCTATTTAAGTAATGAGTTCTTACTTGGCTGTGCTTTACCTTTCTGAACTCTCCAATCCCCCCTTACCCCCCTGGTTCTCTTCCCTATCGAAGTACTCGTAAACTGATACACTGGTGAACCTTCTGACAACGCCCGTTTTCATGTTTAATCAACTACCGACCACTTTTGGTTTTTCTGTATACCCCTGCGCCGCTCGCTGATACTTCGTCACAAATTCCCTGAGTCGGATATTGGCTGCGCGTCGGGCGGCATTGTCTTTGCGATATGACACGGGTTCGTTATCCCATACCGCCTGATACACCTCTGAATATTTTGCGGTGATCCTCGCTCTGGTACTCGTCCGCAGTTTCGCTAACGTTTCCTGTATCCATTTGCCATCGTCAGGGTAAAAATGCGATGGCATGGTCACCGTGGTGTAATCAGGAAACACGCCCTTTCTTCCCTTTAAAAGGCGGAAAAATATCATCAAGTGTGAATTCAGCACCTAACACGCCAAAAGCTGAAACGATCGTTCTACATACAGTGATGTCAGGGGTTCGTCTTCCATTCTCGTAATGCCCTATTGCGCTAGGCGTACAACCTACATGTTCAGCCAGCATTTTTCGGGTAATTCCTAAATCAGATCTGAGTTCTTTTATCTTGTTCATTTTGTCCCTCCTCTCTAAATAATACATAATGTACCAAGCAAGGCAACAAAAAGATACAATATGTTTATTGATAAAGCTGATACAGTTTGTATAATTCAAGTATGAACATGAACTGGTTTGATATGGCTAAAGACCAAATGAAGGTCTTGGGCATTACGTACGATAAATTAGCTGAACATCTCGGTCTAACGCGAGGTGCGGTGGGTCATTGGCTAAACGGGAGGCGAGAACCGTCACTAAAGGAAATAGCGGCAATACTAGATTTTATAGGAATTAAGCGCGTTATTCTGAATTCAGACGGCACGGTATCTAATATCAACGATCATCTCCCAATCTCTATAGATGTCGAATCTGAGCCAAGGCTAACCAAAAAACAAAAGGAAGTAGTAGACCTATTTGACAACCTGCCATCAGAAGAAGCTGATAAATTCTTACGCGAATTAAAAGTCAGGTCTGCGCACTTTGATGCAATTTTCGCCGAAATGATGGCAAAACGTGGCATAAAAGTAAGCCGACAATAATAAAAACTATTGTAAACTATTACAGAATGTAATATACCAACCATTCACCTTAACACTTCATTAACCAAGCCCTCAATTGAGGGCTTTTTTTGTATCCAATTCTATGTAATTTAGTGACATAAATCACAATATATGATTAAGAGTTAAATTAATTTCCTTTAAAATCATATATTAATGATTATCTTATTAATTTTTCGGTACAATTCGTATTGATTGAATTTGGTACGTGATGTATCTTGTACGTAAGGTAAAACGACATGGAAAAGGGGCAACACATAGCAGTCAATATTTATCAAAAAATTATTCAATAATTGCAACCTAAAATTAAGAAATTAATGAGCTATCAGGCTCAGGTTATTAAGAATGGAGTACATAATGTTTGATAATATAACAACCAAGGAAGACTACACCGACTTACACACTGTGTTAGAAGCAGTAATGGTCTTGGAAAATATGGAAAGCAGTAAAGCGAATGATATAGCTAAACAAATTATTGAACTGCTAAGTGCCAAAGCTAAAGAAGCGTCATTAATACCTGAGGATAAATGAACCATGAAAATCTTTATCTTTGCGGCAATAGAGCGTTCTAACATGAAACAAACACGCCCGATAAAAATCAAATGTGTTGCTGAAAATTATCACCATGCAAAATCAATACTGGCTGGTGAATATATCACAACGTGGGCTGGTCAGATCATTAATCGTAACTGAGATAAACAATATTAATTCTGAGAGGAAATAAAAAATGCAAAATAAAGAACCTGTAATTATCGCAAATGGAAACACAGTTGAAGAAGTTTATCAGTGGATGGAAAAGAAATTAGATGCGCGCCGGGTTGTATACACTCTTAACAATGAACTTAATACACTGGACACGGCGCGCGATAAAATCAAAAAACAATTAAATGATGCAATTAATCAAGCTGAATTAACAATAGTTTCCCCAAATCTGGATCCCACTCTTCATCAAGAAGATCATCAAAGCAGGAACGGTATTGTCGAAATTTAATAGATTCTAAAAAACCTTGGAGTTTAGTGGGAAGATTATCAAATCGAAGCTCCTCTGAAATGGCTAATAAAGCGTCTTTAAGAGTTAATGTTTTAACCTCGGATATAGTCCAGTGGTATTTATTTACAATGAGATGCGTTAAAGCATCTCGCCCATTCAGAGGATTAAAGATAGTGCCAAATTTTTTACGGTATTCAGATAAAACAACATCCAGAGACAATAAGAGGCAAGTACGGTTAATCGTCATATCCAGATTGATACGATCGATACTGCCAACTTTTGGGATGCTTCGAACTTTCTCTATGTGATCTTTAGTTTCATGGTATAGAACGGAAATGTTAGACACAAATAAATTCCTTATTTATTTGTTACAGGAATTTACAAGACTACCACTATCCGAAAGGTAAAATAAAAAAGTAAATCAGCATAATTTGATCAAGGAGGCAAAAATGTTAATTATAACTCGCCGACCACAAGAAAAAATCATGATAAGTGATGATATCGAAGTGGTTATATTAGGCATCAACGGTAATCAAGTTAAAATTGGAGTTAAAGCACCCGAAGGTATTTCTGTACACCGTGAGGAAATATATCAACGCATCCAGCAGGAAATAAAACAATATGAAAGTAAAAATACCAACCACTGACGAGTTTTTTTTAGATGACGCGTTAGAAATTAACGAAGAAATACAGGCTATATTGGTTCCGTTATTAACTGCTGTCGAAGACATTGATGAAGACGTTCGTGTAATGTTACGCGCAGTGCAACGGTTATCCAGATATCAATACCGTAGTCTGTGTGATTTAAAGATAAATTAAAAATAAAATTTCAGGGTGGAATATGTTAAGAAAATTAGAAGAAGCCGTCGAAATTGCAGAGGAAATCGAAGCCTCAATATTTCCTGTAGTAACTGCAACTCATAATGAAGCAGAACCGGATACCCATTTAATGTGTCGCGGTGTACATCGTCAGGCATGTAATTTAGCTCAGCGATTAAGGGATATAAATGAAGAATATGTTATGTCAGATAATCAGGCATTCGATAAACTGGAAGGCGTTGCGAGTGAAATAGAAAATCTAAGAACATATGTTTCTTTATTAATTGATACGGATAAAACGCTGACCGGCACACAGCTACTTAGTGTTGCATTGGTCGCAATATTTGAAATTGGTAAGCAAGTAGCACAAGTGCGAGGGGTTGAGTACTCATGAATAATATATTCCGTCATATCCGTGTCAACAATGAACGATTAGAAAAGATGAGTGATAGCGATTTACAGTTTTTATTCTCATCGAGCCATGAAGTCATTTATTCGATAACAAGTGGAATGAAATCTATTGCTAATTTAGCTAGCGCGGCTGTTAGTAGTGAAGAATACTCCCAAGATGAGGCAATGACTGACCTTGATAGATTATCCCGATTGTTTTCTGTGCTGCCTCTTATTATCGAAGCTGAATACGAAAACAATTTAAATGCAGTGAGTGAAATAAGAGAAAGAAACAATAAAACCATAAGGAGAGAATCATGACAAAGCTTAAACCCATCGAGACCGCCACCAACCGCGATATCAAAATTGAATTACGTGAGGTCTATGTCGTTCACGGTGCTAATAAAGCGTATCTGAGCGAGAAAGGTGCGCTGAATAAACTGGCCTATGTTCGTGCGCAAGAACAATTCAATCAAGAAGGCAAACAAACCAATCATACTAAAGTTATTAATCATGAAGATGGTTCGACTATATATCATGTTGGTGAGATGATCCCCGAGTTTATAGAGCGACACGCTCAGGTGCTGGAAGAATTACACACCAGTGTTAAACGAGAGAAAGAATTAATTAGAACCCGAAAGGAATATATAAAAGCAATAGAAAAACACAGGAAAGACCAAGAAGAATTAATATTACTAGGTAGAAAGATTTCTCAATTATTGCAGAAATAAAAACAACAAAACAAATTTAATTACAGCGCCATCGCTGGGGATTCACTCACCATAAATTAAGGAAATAGAAAATGACAAATAGAACTTATTCAGAGCTTGCTAATACAGCCATTCAGAAAGAAAAAGAAGAAAAGTACGACCTCGCAGCCGAATATTGGGAAAAAGCCGGGCGTGTAGCCACTAATCTCACAAATCAATTGTGGGCGGAACATCGTCAGGAACATAACCAAAAAAGATATTCATTACATCATCGCTATAGCAAAGCAATAGTGAGTCAAAAAGAAAAACGCCAGATTAATGAAATAAATAAACGAACAGCGGAGGTATTGAAAAAACACATCAAAAATCACACTGAGACAAATAAATTTAAACAAAAGCTCCGGCAAATAGGAATTTAATCATGACGGCATATGAGCAGGCAAAAGAATTAGCTCAGAGTTTAGAGCTGAAAGGTTTATTCCGTCGTGCTGCTGAAAAATGGGGTAACGCGCTTTCATTATCTCAAGACAAGAAGCAAGAACAGGAATGTATTAAGAACAACTTGCGTTGTGTTCGGTTATCAAAAATAACAATCCGTGAGGGATGGTAATGAGCAAGAAAAACGAATTAGTCACTATCGATTCAAACAATCTGCCAGTGATCGAATGGCAAGGTGTTCGAGTTGTTACTACAGAAACATTAGCGGCGGGGTATGGTGCCAGTGCAAAAAATATTCAAGACAATCTTTTGAACAACAAGTCACGGTTTATTGATGGCGTCCATTATTTCAAGCTCGAAGGGAATGAATTACGTCAGTTTAAGAAGGTACCCGATAACATCGGGTTGGTTAGTAAACATACAAGCCAACAGATTCTATGGACTGAAAAAGGCGCTGCTCGTATGTCGAAAATCGTTGATACCGACGAGGCATGGTCTTTCTTTGAAAAGATGGAGTCCGCTTACTTTCACCAGAAAAAGCCAGCAACCCCCGCCTTACCCGGTAATTATATTGAAGCCCTGGAAGCATTGCTGACAACCGAAAAAGAAAAGCTCGTCATTACTCAAGAACGTGATGAAGCCCGTCGCACCAAATCACAAATCAGCCGCAAACGTGAAGCTCAGGCACTCGGCAAGCTCGGTGCTGTCACCCGTAAGTGCCGAGAACTGGAGGAGCGTCTAGGTGAAAGCACCAAACACTCGACTATTACCTCGGTACAGAACGCCACAGAAAAAAAATACCAGTACGCCCCACTCCGTAAATGGTGTCGTGAAAACAACATCGCACCGGCAGAAGTCCCCGATCCCAGATATGGGCATGTGAAATCATGGCCTGCTGAAGCATGGCTTGCTGTCCACGGGGTTGATCTCAAAAAACTATTTGGCAAGAAGTGAGGTAATGAAAATGGAACAGACAAAATACATTGTGACCTACTTAGGTGATTACCCGTGTGGACATCGTCACACGCTGCGAATTGCTATGGACGCAAATGACGCGATAGATGCTATCGAAAAATCACAGGCGGCATTCACGGATGATCGACTGACATCAACCAACCACACCCTCTTCTCTGTTATGCCGGAGGAGTTCAATGAAAACACGATTGCCAACTTGGACAAGTGCCCAAAAGCGGAGGTGAAGTCATGATTATTGATACCGATTTGTTACGTGCTGCCTTAGTTTGCGTGGCTAAAGGCAAGAATGCAGAAACGCGCCCTCAATTATCCGGGGTTCATATTACCCGGAAGCATATTGAGGCGACTAACGGACACGTACTGGTGCGTATGGAGCTTAACGAGGATAGCGGTACTTTCTTTGATGACAGCGATGCAGCTGACCTCGATATCATCATTCGGTTCTGTGGTGATATTCCAGAAAAAGCCCACTTCATAGAAATTCAGTTAGAAGGAGAGCCAAGAGCGGTTCATATCGACGGTAACAATACAGCTTTTGGCTTCACTCGCCTGGAAATAATCAATGGGAATTTCCCTGACTTGGATAAATGCATTCCAACAGAAAAACAGAATGTGATACCTCACTTTCGCCTTGAGTATCTGGCTTACCCCTATTTGATGTTTCGCGAGGGAGCGGTACTTATAGAACCCTCAGGCATGGAAGCCCCCTGTCGATTCCGGTTTAGTCCTTTCACAAACAGGATTTACGGCAACCCTATTTTTATTGCGTTGCCTCTTTATAAAGACGCCTTCGAGCTGGCCGAGCAAAAATTAAGGGAGTTAAAGTTATGAAAATAGAATACCAGAACAGGGGCAGTACTGCGGTCATTATCATTGCCAGCTTCATCACAGAGCGTCGCAAGCATAACCGTTGTGTTGATGCCACTCTATTAGCCACGCCAGTTCGAGCCTCTTCTTCCGGTGTATTTTTCAGAAGAACTGTGATTACAGGTAAGGCGAATCACATGCTGCGTGCTCATAAAATTATCAGCGTGGAGGTAAATCGTGACTAAAGAAATACCTTGGGTAAATATTCAGGACAGAATGCCTGAAAAAGACGGGGGTTTTCCCCCTCTATGCCTGGTTTATTACACATATATTGGTGGATATAACCAGCCTGTCACTGGCACAGGTTACGATTGGTGGGACACTAATAAAGAGCAATGGGAAGAACACGAAAACAATGAAGTTACCCACTGGTGCTATATGGATGATATCCCCGCCCCGTAGCAAAGGAGAAATAGTCATGAGCAAAATTAAAAATCCCGTTGTTCTGGTTAATATTCACGACAATCCAGATAGCCTTACCGTTGCTGTTACCGATGGCTCTAATGATTGGGCTGATATGCGAAAAGCCGTTGTCGCTGATTTAAATGAGGCTCTGTCTGATGAGGATATGGATAAATTGCCACTTCATGTTTTGTTCTACGCAGCCGAGGCATTAAAAAAAGAACAGAATGAAAATCAAGCCTTAAAAGAGGCAATCGCAAATATTCGTGAGTATGTTGCAGCAATCCTGTTTCATATTGATGAAGACTACCACGGGCAGCATATCAGGCACTTTGTAGAGCAGGCTTTAAACTGGTGCTCAAAAGGAGAGGTCGAAAGCGATGGCAACAACTGATCTGAATAACATTATTTTCGATGCAGTGTGGGATGAAAAGGCAACACCTGCGGGGGTGGCGAGGGTGATTTTGGAGAACGGTTATTGATGATTAACTTGGATTGCATACCTATTTCGGCATACTGCCAATACACCGGAGAAAGTGTAGAGGCCATTAACAAACGGTTACAACGTCAATTTTGGATAGAGGGGGTTCATGTGCTAAAGGTTAATGGAGCAAAAGAACGTTGGATTGATTTAGTTGAGGTGTCTAAATGGGCCAGAAGAAACAAAATGAATTTATCCTCCCTCGGGGGGTAACCATTCGCCAACACAAGACAGGCAGTACTCTGGTTATAACATTTACTTATAGGGGGGTTTTATGTCGAGAACCCCTCTCGCGACTGGAGGTAAATAACAAAAATATTAAATACGCCGATCGGCTACTAGGGGAAATTCAGAATAATATCGAAAAAGGAATTTTTGCTTACGCAAAGTATTTCCCGAATTCAAATAAACTTTCTATTTTTGGTAATGCGGACAAATCTCGAACAGTTGTTGATTATTTAGATGAATATTTAAAAATTTGCGTTAATAGAAATTTATCCCCATCAACAATCGGTGGGTATAAAAAATGCAAAAATGCTTTATCTGATTTACATAAAATGCCTATTGTAGATCTAACGCCTGCAATATTAAAAAATTGGATTCAAAAGCAAACAACCGTTTTAAAAACCATTAGAAATCAGCTGTCTTTTTTACGTAGTGCCGTTGATGAAGCCGTTACAGACGGGTTGGTTAGTGTCAATCCAGTAAGTTTAGTAACAGCATCTCGGTACCAAACAGAGCGCACAGAAGAAGACAAGGAATACATTATTGATCCTTTGTCACCCAATGAAGTGACAGCCTTGCTTTCCTCAGCAGGAAATAAGCAATGGGAAAATCTCTTTCGGTTCGCTATTAATACAGGGCTTCGTAGTTCTGAATTGTGCGCATTACGTTGGTCAGATATCGATTTCATAGGGAAAACAGCGCATATTACCGCTGCCAGTGTCGTTGGTGTCATTAAAGGAACGAAAACCAAAGCAGGAAAGCGAAAGGTTGAATTGAATGATCAAGCGATACTCGCTTTAGCCAATCAAAAAGCCTTTACTTTTTTGAAAGACAGGGAAATATTCGAAGATCCCAAGACTAACGAGCCGTGGGCTGGGGCTGATGCTATTCGCAAGAAAGCTTGGGTTCCAACGCTAAAAAAAGCTGGCATTCGTTATCGCAATCCCTATCAGACAAGACACACATTTGCCACTAAGCACATTAGCCAAGGTGCAAATTTGTTCTGGCTCGCTTCGCAAATGGGACATAAAGGACCTGAAATGTTGTTCCGACATTATGGTACGTACCTGGAAGCTTATAGCGGGAATACCGAGCGCCAGATCAGTTCCCAAAATGGAAGCTGAATTCAGTAGGACAGCACTGGGACATCAAAGTGCACGTGAAATGCACGTATAATACAGATAATGCCACACATTACATTAATAAACATATAGTTATATTAGTTATATCGCGGGTTCAACTCCCGCCAGCTCCACCAATTTTGTATTCGGAAATCATCGGAATACACCGAAAACCCAAGAAAAAGCCCTAAATCATAAAGAGTTAGGGCTTTTTTATTGCCCGTTAGTATTCGTTTAGTATCGTTATAACTCGATAGTTTTAGTAGTATGTTTAGTAGTAAATCGGCTACACTACAAAAATACTTACTACTAAAACGTAAATGTCCGAGTGTCCAAGAGAAACTTATATATATAGTTAAGTTTTTCGCAAAAAATGATGTCCCACAGTCCCAAAACACTTAACTATATGATGTATAAACAAAAAGCATAGGGACACCCCTGTCCCAGCCATGATCTGGAAGATGTCCCAAAATTTGAAAATTATGATTAATAGCTTGATTTAAAACAAAAATATCAACAGGGACACTAAACCACAGGGGGACACAGCACAAGGTTAAAGAGGTAAAAAGTTAGTAGTAACAGCCCAACTACACCAATAAATGCTTACTACAGCTCCCTAGAACACTTACTACTACGGTTAGAGGTGCCCGATGCCTAAAAAGATAACGCCGCTTTCCCCTACAACGGTATCCAATGCTAAAGCCAAACTTGATAGCAAAACGGGGAAACCCAAAGATACGATCTACCGTGACGGGGATAATTTAGAACTCCTCGTTAAAGCATCAGGTATTAAGCTTTGGTATTTCCGATACTACAAACCATTCACCCACAAGCGCACGATGATTGCATTTGGTGAATACCCCTCTGTTAAGCTGGCAGATGCTCGCCGACTCAAAGACGAAGCAAAGGCAATGCTGGCTAAAGATATTGATCCTGTCGATTGGCGTAAACAGCAAGCAGCGGCAATACAGGAAGAGAACAGCAACACCTTAAAGAATATTGCTTCACGCTGGTTCGAAGTGAAGAAAACCACTGTCAGCGAGGATTACGCCAAAGATATCTGGCGCTCACTGGAGAAAGATATTTTCCCCAAACTCGGCGAAATGCCGATATCAAGTCTTAAAGCGCCTATGCTGGTGGAAGTACTCAAGCCTATCGAAGCAAGGGGCAATCTGGAAACGATTAAACGGCTGACTCAACGAACGGTAGAGATCATCGACTATGCCATGAATTTAGGTGTTATTGATGCTAACCCTTTTACCACTGTCAGCAAAGCATTTCCCAAGCCAAAGAAAAAACATAACCCTACTATTCGCCCCGAAGAACTCCCCGGATTAATGCAAGCACTTTCCGTTGCAAGAGTAGAACGGCAAACACGTTTAGTGATTGAGTGGCAATTATTAACCGCTATGCGCCCAGGGGAAGCGGTAAAAGCCCGTTGGTCTGAAATAGACTTTGATAACAGAGTCTGGAATGTGCCAGCGGAAACAATGAAAATGGATCGCCCTCACACAGTGCCATTATGCCAACCAGCTTTAGATATTCTTGCAGTTATGAAGCCTATTAGTGGGCATAGAGAATTTGTCTTTCCTCATAGATCTACCCCCAATATCCACATGAGCAGCCAGACGGCAAATATGGCGCTAAAGCGCATGGGGTATCAAGATATACTTACCGCTCATGGCATCCGCTCAATTATCAGTACAGCACTAAATGAGCAGGGCTTTATGCCCGATGCGATAGAAGCGGTACTGGCTCACGGAGAAAAGAATTCCGTCCGGGCAGCGTATAACAGAGCCACCTACTTAGAACAACGCAGGGTTATGATGGACTGGTGGGGGCTATATGTAAAAGGTGCAGCAATGGGTGATTTGACAGTAGCTGGAAGCGTTAAAGGATTACGCATCGTGGGAAGTGATTGTGTCGGATGATCTCTTTACCCTTGAGCATGTACACGCAGCGCTCAACCATTACACTATCAATCATGGGATAGAGAACGGCTTATATCCCTATTCCCCGGCTTATTGGTGTGTTGAACAAGTCGCCAAACTAACCGATGCTGAACGCGAAGCGGCACTGTTCGGGTTAAGTGTATGGGATGTGATTGATTATCCTGCCATAACCGTAAAAAAACTATGTCAGCCCGGCAGCGATGTTTGGAACTATTCTATAGCCGAAATGCTGACAAACAGCAGTAAGAATGACTTACTGGTCAGTGCATGTGCTATATGGGGATGGGGGCTGACCGAGGAGTCTGATAACACCTCTTGCCATCTAGCCGCGTCTAACCTCGTCTTTGCAGTCTTGGCGCAAGAGCAATATGACAGCGATATTATGAATGAATTTGAAAATCTGGGAATCAAAGAGGTTCGCAGCAAGGCAGCAAAAGCGAAACATGAGGCGTACTACGCACCACTCAAGGCTCAATGCCTAAGCTGGGCACACGAAATTATCCATGACACAAGTAAGAACATAACTAAAACAGCGCTGGCTACTGCTGTGGATTCTCGCTATCACGATTTGATAAAAGAAAATCCACAGGGGACACCAGTGTACGGGCAATTTCACCGCATGAATTATAATACTGGCCAACGAGTGAAAGAACCGGCATACCGCACTATCTACGGATGGGTAAAAACCCTACTCGACAAATAGAAGCGCAAGGAAAAAGAAATAAGCCGGATTGTGAACTGACCCCAGAAAGTTGGACATTTTAGTTAAACGGCGTGTAAGGCCTGGTTTCGATATGCTATCGGAGTTAGGCCTTTTAATTTCACCTTGATCCGTTTTGTATTGTAATATTCAATGTATTCTTCTATTTTTTCGATCAGTTCATCCGCACTTTTAAAGTGCTGCTGGTGATACATTTCTGTTTTGAGTAAGGCAAAAAAGTTTTCTGCCATCGCATTATCCAAACAGTTCCCTTTCCTCGACATACTTTGTTTAATATCTTTATCAGCAAGTTGCTTTTGATAAGCCTTATGCCGATATTGCCAACCTTGATCACTGTGAATGAGTGGCTTAGCGTGAGCATCTAGCCCATCTAATGCCTCTTTTAGCATCTCTGTCACTAAAGGCAGACTCGCCTTTTTCGCCACGTTGTAAGCGATAACCTCTTGATTAAATAAGTCAATAATAGGTGACAGATAGACTTTTTGTTCATTCACTTTAAATTCTGTCACATCCGTTACCCATTTCTCATTAGGTTTTGTCGCGCGAAAATCTCTTGCCAACCAATTCGGTGCTGTTTTTCCAACTTCCCCACGATAAGAACGATATTTCTTCGGCCTTACCGTGGATTTTAGGTTTAATTGCCTCATTAATCGTTGTACTGTTTTATGATTGATTTTAAAGCCATTTTTTCTCAATGCTAAATGAATGCGGCGATAACCATAACGACCTTTATGCTCATGATAGATAGTTTTAATCATCTCTATTTCTTGTTCATAAGCACGCGTTTTTTTAAGCGCTTGGCATTGATAGTAAAACACGCTTCTTGCAAGATTAATGGCACAAAGTAAGTGCTTTAATGGATATTTCTTTTTAAGAGCTAAAACAATTAACGCTTTTTCTTTGCTCGTGGGCGTTTCTTCTGTTCCAGCTCTGCTAACTTTTTTAGGACCGCATTTTCTGCCTGCAAATAAGCTAATTCTTCTTTAAGTTCCTCAACTGTCATTTCGTCACCAGATTTCGGCGGGGTTTTAGGTCGGGATTTCATTGGGGGTCTTCCTCGCTGAGGACTTTCGAGTCCTTTGATACCGGTTTCATTATACTTATCAAGCCAGACTGATAAGGTACCTGGAGTCGTTAAATTGAGAACTGCACTAGTGTGAGTGAGGGACCAATCATGTGTCCACATTAATTTTAAAGCTTGGAGTTTTGTGACAGTACAAAGAGAGTGAGACGTTGGCAAAAAGGCGTTATCGCCATGAATGGCAACAACTTGAGCCCAGTATCGAATTTGTCGAGAAGAGATTGAATATTCCGCTGATAGCTTATCCGATGTGTTACCTGCCAGACATCGTTTAGCAATAATGATTTTTAGTTCACGACTATATTTAGACATAAAAAACCCCCAGTAATTAGTTGTCCAACTATTGGGGGTCACTTCACGCTGGTTAATCCACGCATCAACTTCACTTTCGATGAATGCGGAGGCACGGGAACCCGTCTTTATCTGCTTGGGGAACTTCCCTTCTGAAATGTATTTGTAGATGGTCGATTTACCCAGACCAGTACGGCGCCATATTTCGGGTAATTTGATAAAAGTGTGTTGCATAAATAATAGCCTTCCTCGGTTGCTGTTAGACAGTACGGGAGGAAGGTTAAAATTTTACGAAGGAGATTCGGCGGAGTTTTGGAAAATTCCGTGGAGTTTTGAAAAACTCCGTTATCGCACCTTGGCTTTCTTTAACCAGTCAATGAGCGTTTTATTATCGATATCAAGGCCGTTAATTTTGGGAACTTTATTGGCTATTTTTCGCCTTAACTCTTCGACACTTCCCTTAAAGTCGCTGTCATCCAGTCCGTGAGATTTAAGCAATTCCACAATAAACCTACATTGCTTCGCGGTTGTATGAATTTTAGGGGAGGTTTTTTCTGAAATAGCATCTAAAGGAGGTTGGGATTTGAAAGCCGAAGATGACCGGGGAAGAGCTACAACGTTTAACAAGCAATGCGCAAATATGCACATCGGTTAGCTATTGAGCAGAATGTGAATTCACACTCTGGCTATTTATCAGCAGGTTATATCTATTCATCGGAATTAACTCTAACTCATTGATATTGTCGGAAACCTCAATTTGAGGAAGCTGGACGAGAGCCAAGCCCCTTAACCAGTTGTTCTTCACCATAACTCAAAACTGAGCTACGGCTAACCGTTCAATATTTATCCTTTGATTCCCCCATTTTGGGGAATCAAACAGTTCACTATGATTACTCTCAAAGGAATGAAGTTAACATGCTGATTTATCTCATGATGCAAATTTACGTCATCTTATGACCAGACTGCATATTTGCTGTGTGCTTGATTTCGTACATAAACCTAGCCCCTTGATATTCTCGGTAAACGCCATTGGCGCAAATCGGGATGAAGTCTACGGAATTACACCCAACAAATTGATTGATCTTAACTTCCTCAAACTGAGGAGGTTGAAAATTTGCGCTTATATAAACTCGCCATTTTACCGTATTTAATACTTATCAATGAGTTATTAGATCACGTAAAAGTTTTACGCCACCATGTGAGCTAAACCCTAAAAAAGGCTTTCTGTTGCCCGTCATATCTGCGTTTGTACCCTGTGAGCTGGTGGCATTTAGCGAACTACCGGAATATCGGTAGTTAAATGTGATACGCCATTTATCTTTATTATTATTGTGAGTATTGAGTACTCAACCATAATCAGAGCCGTATTTTTAATAAATCCACTGAGCCTATTTTTCATGTATTAAAAATATAGGGGATATTATGCGGATAGAGAATCGTTCAAGTAATACTGTTTCAGTTAGTATTAATGCTTGGGAAAGTGATGAAAATATCGTTTTAGATAGACTACCTCCGGGCGAAAATGCATCAGAAAATCAGACTAGAGGTAACGCTATAAGCACTGATTGGTATAGGCTTTCACCGGGGCAAAGTGACTCTTGGAGTCGTAAGGATTATCGAGGTTTCGTAATGGCGGTATCAATTAGGGGTCAACAAAATTCTTACTTTATATTCGCTGATAGTCGTATTTATATTTACGATAGCTATGTTGAGGATGATGGCAAAAAAATAAGACCAGCAACCGATCGCTATATCTCATAGGACATAATCAATAATATATTCACCATACCCTAAGGCAGAATCTTGCCTTAGGGTCAAAACTCGCAATTTTTGTAACTTCTTAAGCATATCCCTAGATGTCTGTTGCAGCACCATTAAAACCTGCTATACTCTAACTAAGGTGTAATTAAACTAAACATTAAAGGTGCGTTACATGTTATCTAAAGATGATTTAGCGTTTTTAAATGGTCGAATATCTGAATTTAAAAGTTCTTTTTTTCAATTTGTTAGCGATTTTGGGCCTGATTGTGAAACTAGGTTTGTTATTGGTTTCGATGAAATTGGTAATTCGACAGGTAGAGAACGTTTTACCACTCCAATGTTAACTGAATACCAAAATTACTTAGAAATGTATGGATTCTATGTAGTACGTGAGAATTATTTTTTTCAGCTAACCCTTACAGTTAGGGGGATAGTTACCATGGGGAATGAAGCCATAAAGCTCGCCAATGCATTGGAGTTGTTCAGAACACGAGCCCTATATCATAGGGACTTAGACAATATGTAGTTCTCCATTTTTTGTAATATCGTAACGTTGCGAGGTATCAGACCAGAACCATATAGCCACAGCCCACAGGGTACGAACTCAAGGTATTACGGGCAGTACAAAGCCCTTTTTAGGACTTAGTCTACAGGGGCAAATACCCCGAAACGCAGAGTTTAGATAAGTGCGAATTTCCAACTTACCCCAATGGGGTAAGTTAAGAATAATCAATTTGTTAGGTGTAATTCCGTGTGCTGTACGGAATCGAAACAAGCCGGTGGACTAATAGGCACACTGCAAATATGCAGTCTGGGCATAAGATGAACGGTTTTTTTTCTTCATGAGGTAAATCAGCATGTTAACCGTAGACCAGATTTGGTCTACGGGGAGTTATAGTAAGTTAACTGCTCCTCTTTAAGGAGCTTGGCTCTCGTCCAGCTTCCCCCGTTGGGGATTGCTGAGAATATCAAAGGATTAGACTTTGAAGTCATAAGTTATACGGCCTCAGTGTGTGAATTCACACATTGCTTAAATATCGAGCACTGCAAGGATATTGACGTGATTCCGGCGTTTCGACGGAATTAAGTTAATTCAATAAGTTACCTCATGCACAGCGCTGAACCAAGCTGTAAATATGCAGCTTGCATGAGCAGTACAGCTTGTAACCCCGTTGCCCGGCTTCCCCCATTTGAGGTTGACGAAATTATCAAAGGGTTGGCCACCTTAACTTGTTGATAATGTTTAATTGTTCCATTTCAGAACTATCAGAATTTGGACAAAAGCCACCAGCTATAGCACAATGATAATCGATGAGGTTATCCCGACGGGGAGAAAAGCGGTAAGCCTTGCCGCCTGCCTCATCACCTCCATTGTTAAGGCGTAACGTTATAAGGCGGACGTGATGAAAGAGCCAAAACCAAAACCTCTAATATACTCGTTTGAAAACCCTTCTATAACCGCAGGATTAGCGGCAATCAACGCAACCGACCCCCCTTTTAAAGTTGAACCAAAACATCTTACTGCTTGGTTTAAAGAAGGGATTATTGCCCGCTATACGTTGCTTGATGATATACGCGAAATGTGGGGTAAAGAAGCGTTGCGCGCTGAATTTGAAGAAAGATTCGGTGAAGCTAAACATTGTACATTAATTGCTTCTAAGAGATCTGATCGAGAGTGGGACACATTAGAAGATATAGAAATGGCAACATATAGCGTTTATGCACTTGATACCGCAGCAGCCCTATATGTTGAAGAGGGACTGACCGCACCATCTACTACTCATGAGGGTACTGGGCAAGACGAACAAAGCGGAGAACGAGAAAAACAATATTTAATTACCCCATGCCTGAACCCGTTCTGCCTCGCTACGAAGCAGAGAAAATCTACTCAATGCTTCACAGTCAGCCAATTAATACCATTGAAAAGCCCGCAACTAGTACTACAGCCGTAATCCATATTGTGCCATGATGGGGTTCTTCTTCCTTAAATCAAAGGTGGTGTCACATGCCATCCCCTGCCAAAATCTGGGAACAGGCGCTACAGGCATTACATGCCCGTCTGGCTCCCTTATTTCACTCTACCGGCCCACGACAACGCAGCCTCGCCTATCTTCGGGGATTGCTCAGTGATGTTGAACGTAAAAATAGCTGGCAACTGGCTGAATGGCTAGGGGAAAGTTCCCCCGATGGCATTCAATATTTGCTGGAACGCGCTGATTGGGATGTCGAGATGGCCCGCGATATCCTGCGGGATTATGTCACTGAACATTTGGGCGATGAACAGGGGGTTCTCATCCTTGATGAAACCGGTTTTATCAAAAAAGGGACCCATTCTGCCGGGGTACAGCGTCAGTATAGTGGGACCGCTGGACGAGTAGAAAACAGCCAGATAGGCGTATTTCTGTGTTACGCCGGCCACGGCGGTCATGCTTTTATTGACCGGGCCTTATACCTGCCTCGCCAGTGGATCGATGACCGTGCCCGCTGTGAAGCTGCGGGTATCCCGGCCAGTGTCACGTTTGCAACGAAACCCCAGTTAGCCCGGCAGATGCTGGAACGGACATGGGATGCTGGCGTGCCCTGTCGCTGGGTGACCGCGGATGAAGTGTATGGCCGTGACCGTCGTCTGAGGGTCTGGCTGGCGTCCCGACACCCGCCCTTCGTGTTAGCCATTCCCTGTAATACCCCTTTATGGTGGCAAGGACCCAAATATCTCCGTGCTGAACGGATTGCCGATACGTTGACTGCCACTGACTGGAAAACACGCTCAGCGGGAACGGGAACAAAAGGTGAGCGAGAGTATGACTGGGCTGTTGTGCCATTATGGCGTTTACAGCTCAGTGAAGAGGAGCGGCGTTATGGTCATTATCTGTTGGTTCGCCGCAGCCGGGATAGTAGACAGGAACGGGCTTACTATGTGGTGTATGCCTTGCGAGAACAGGCGGATCTTAATACGCTGGTTCAGGTGGCGGGTTGTCGCTGGGAAATCGAAAGTGGCTTTAAGGAAATCAAAGGGAAATGTGGACTGGATCACTACGAAGTGCGGCGATGGCAGAGTTGGCACCGGCATATTACCTTGTCGTTACTGGCCCATGCAGTCCTGGCGGTTCTGCGGGTAGAGGAGAAAAAAAACACCGGCAGGCCAGGTTCCGCTCAGTGTAGCGGAATTGCGTAAGCTGTTGTCAAAGCTGATGGAAAAAGCGGGAGAAACAATCGAACAGGTTTTACATTGGTCAGACTGGCGACGACGGCATCAATACCGGGCACAACAATGTCATTATCGTCGCCGGGGAAATCATCGGCTTACAGAACAATTACGGCTGTAGTACTAGTAGTATAAAATTCATCTTTCCCTATCAGTTAGTTCTTTCCTTACTTCAGACACATACTCTTGTATTTTCCTTATCCAATGAACTCCCACATGTTTTCTCATATCTTTATCAAATTCTTCTATATTTATTAGTTCCAATCGGTTAGATTTCTGAGCCTCATTTCTGGCGCTTTTAGTAAAATATGAAGTTGCAACAACAACACCTTTTGTTGCATTTTCAATACTTAATAATCCAAGAACATTACGCGTAATTTTAACTCCTACATTTTCAGTATATCGTTTACATTCAATATATAATTTTTCATATTGCCGTTCATTTTTTTGCTCCGCAAGAACATCATAGCCACCATCTCTGCTTCGCGGTGTTATTTTTACAGAATACCCTTTCTTTTTATAAAGATATGCCGTTAATAACTCGAAATCACGTGAAGTGATATCCAATAAAACCTGCTTGACGGGCAATTGATGTTTGATGTATTTTGCTTCAATAAGCCTCATGGCATCACTGCAACCATCAAGGCGTTGATCTGTCATAAATTGACAATGAGCCTGAAAATAGGACCTGATTGCATTCAGCGCATCATAAGGGAAATGAGGTAATAAATCTAACACCCAAGTGATCGAGGGCCATACGTTGTGCCAATCTTTAATTGATGTTAATCGTTGATAAAAAGTAAAACGACTTAAAAGCTCTTGTTTTCTTTCCTGAGAGAATGTATTAAAAAACTGCAAAATAGAATCATCTGAATAATATCTCCCACCAGATATCAAAAACTTTGAAATCAAATATCTAACCTCATCATCATTCTTTTCGCTAATATTACTCATATACTCATTTAGCATCTTATCCGTTGGAAAACAACAGTCATTTATTAAATAACATTGTTTTTTATCGTTTTCTTTAATTAATTGTAACCATTCATCAAGTGATAACTCGGTTGCATCAACTACTTTTTTATTTTTTGTTCTATTTTTCATTTTTTATTTCCATTCAAAACACCAAATATAAGCATAAAATTAAGTATATTAATCATGATAATGATGAAACGTCTAAAATTTCTCCACACAAGCACAACCCTGGCGGTTCTGCCAGTGCAATAACCCCAATCCTGACAGGCACAGCTTCTTGATGCATTTCCAGTCCTCAGCTTCTGACTCCATCTGAGCAGAAATCGAATCAAAAGCGCCTTCTACTTCCCTTTTTCCAGATCGAGCAAACCATCTTCCTTCAAAACATGTGTCTGGAAATCGGTCAGCAGATTGGTGTCCATGTCAAACGTGGTGATCTCAACACCCTTAACGGTCTGCCCGCTCTGGGAACGAAGCGATAAACAACTCGCTCGGTTTTACCATCCTGATCCGGCACCATGAAGCTGTTAATATACCTGAGCAGAGGCTCGGGGCTCACAAAGGCGGGGCACCCCCGAGGTACTCCTGATACTCGCGCAAATCCACGTGTATTTGCCGCTCAACAAATTTCACTGCACGTTGTCCAGCAGAAATATTTCCGGTGCCTCAAAGGTGGTGAACTTACGATGGATACGACCACGTTGATTTCCCATGAAGGGCGCCGGGTGATTCAGGGCGGAGGGATGAGAAAATAGTCCTTCACCGACGGGCATACTGATGTTTGGCCACGTTCTTTCATCAAATAACGGGGACAGGGCAATGGGTTTATTATCTTCAGTTGACTGTGATGCTGCATTAGCAGGTACAGGCGTCAGGGCTTCTCCTTTTCGCAGGGATAAGTACCACTGGACTGCGACCTCTTTTGTCATCACCACACGTTTGAAATACACCCTGAACTCATCATTAATGGTTTGCGATATGGCGCGCGTCATTTCAGGCGGTTGCATTCTATCAAGCGCCAACAAAGTAACCGTCGCGAATAAAAGCCTCGGCGTCTGACTTTTTTGACTCAGCGTGACCAGGTAAACTACGGCCAGTTTTGAGGGAAACGTCTTTATCTCCATTACAATTACCATCCGTATTTTTAACTAGGGCATGAAAGATTCATTGACGCATATATTGAAAAACATCATTACAACCCTTTGGAGTCATGACCCAGATGGGTTCCGTGCCTTTAACTGCCTGGATATCGGTAGTTGAGAATATTTTCCCGGCATAAGAGGCTTATCTAGTTGATATTCTAAGTAACACCGACTTGCGTTACGTACAACCGTTTGATCTTAACCATGAAGAAATTTTTGAATCATCCATGTTATCTCAAATCGACCAGAACTTTTTACATTTCACACTTTTGCGACATAAACCCACGCCACATCGCCTGATATCAGATTCACGCTAATACGGTGATACTCTGACACTTCATAAGCATCTGCTTTGAGGAGTTCATCTGATGAAACATAAAACACCGTTCCTTCAACTCTGTCGTTATTGTCCCCACTCTGGCGAACAATCGGATGAAACCGTTCTCCACTTTCTGCCAAGACTTCTGGGTCAGTGATTTCGAGCATATCCTTACGCCAGCCAACCATTGCGGCAGGTTGTCCCTCCAGTAGGCGGCCGAAATTTGCCTGCTGTACTGATTCCAGTTGGAGTGTTCCATAAGAAAAAAGAAGTTCAGTGTTTGAACTGGATGTCATGACTACCTCTAATAATATGATTCAATGTAATATCTACAGCATAATGTATATGCAGCAATTAAAATGCAGCACTTAGTTCTCGATGATGTTTAATCAGATAGAACTCAATGAGTTAATCCTATCGTAATCGTGTATTTTGTAAATAAATTTCAGTCATGACTTCGTTTCATTATTACAAACCATGCAAAATGGACTTGCTAAATTAGCGGCTGATACCTGAACAATATCTGGGACGAGCACTATAATTGCCCTGATAAACCTGTTTACGCTGAAAAGAAGCACTCCCTGGCAAGGTACTTTTTTACCCCCCTATAGAGGCTTTTGCCATCTTTTGTACTTAGCATGCAAAGAATACCGAAACAGGAAAATCAGCATACTGCCCGTAGCTCAATATCGAGTGACGGTTAACTACATGCGGTAGTGGATGTGATTGCATATTCTCCCATTTGGGGCTATTTTAATTGATGTGCACTAAAATTTTTATTTTCTTAGCACGCCCTCATTTTCTTGTTATTTCGTTCTTAGCCTCCCTCAATTTTGGGAGGTTTTTTCTTATTACCTTTCATCGCATAAAAACAACCATCACACCTCTCAATAATATCTTTCTGACAGACCTCTATCATAATTTAATCATTTAATAATCAACCCATTTTGCTATAAATGTTTCTACCCATTTCTATAAGAAGTCAATTTACTCATTTAATTAACATCACAAAAAAATCCCGTTCACTTATTTTTCAGTTAAGTATAGAAAAAATAGGAAATTTATTATGAACATTAAAAAGTCATTACTTTTAGTGAAATTGACAGCTCTTATTGCGATCCCCTTTTCTAGCCTTGCAGAACCCACTTTACGGCACGGATATATAGATACACCACCAAGCAGAGCCATTTTATGTCAAAAAGGGACTAATAAGAATTGTGGGCCAGTTATGTATGAACCACAATCAGTTGAAGGCCCCAAAGGTTTCCCTCTGGGTGGTCCACCCGATGGACAAATTGCCAGTGGTGGCGTGGGTCAATTTAAACAGCTCAATGAACAAAGTGCAGACCGCTGGCATCATGTTACCGTCAATAAAGGCAGCACTGAATTTAAATGGACACTCACAGCCCGTCATAGTACAGATTCATGGCAATTCTTTATCACTAAACCGGACTGGGATGCCAACAAGCCTCTGACGCGAGATCAGTTTGATCTCACCCCCTTCTGTGAACGTTCTGATGGCGGAAAACAGCCAACCCTACATGTTAGTTTAACCTGTGATGTTCCTGAGCGCTCAGGATATCATGTTATTCTCGGTATATGGACAATTGCTGATACCAATAATGCTTTCTATCAGGTTATTGATGCTGATATTGAATAATCTCTTTTAATGAAGCAACAGATAATCTGGCTAAGATTGCAGAAACAAATAAAATCAATGCAAGATGCCGGGTTTATTTCCGTTCCTTCTTATAATCCTTATTGGGATAAGAGTGAAAAAATTTTCGAAAATATCGATGACTATCGTGTTGTATTGCAAAATGGACCATCAGAGATTTAGCAAAAAATACCGTCATCCCTCGCCTGGTTGGGAGGGAAGCAACCACGTTTTTTTGCGCTCATTTTTTCTACGATTAGATTGAATATGAACATCATTTTCGTTTAAAAAACGCCTAACAGATCAAGGCCAGATGAAAAAACCACCATAAAAACTGACAGTAGCAACAGAATAATAAAACTACAACGCAAATCACACCTAATAAAAACATTAAATTTCAACAAGTTAATTTTTAATGCAAATTTTTTTTAATTTTAAAAAAATATTTTAATAAATTCCTTGACTCTTTTTGTTTTGAGCATAAAATCCTCTTCAGAATTTAGATTTTCGTGAAGTAAATCACAATTTATAACCCTCGAAGGAAATCATCATGAAATCTGTAAAATCTTTCCTCTCAAACGTACATGACGTTGTTATCCGGTTGTCAGCAACGCATTTTATGTAAGCCTGCATCATATTACTCTTTCCACGAAAAAGAGGGCAGCCAATATCAAGCCACTTCCTCAAGCATATTTTGAGACACAATAGTAATAATAAATCAGTGGGTATATTTGGGTAATATACATCGTGGTTAGATAAAAAAAGACGCTTGTCAAACAAGTGTCTTTTTTTAGTTTAATGAAGAAAAGTATTCAAATTTTAGAACAACACACCCAATCAAAAAAATTATGGCTCAATTTCAATATCTGTCAATGGATAACAGCTACAAGGCAAAATTTCCCCTTCATTAACAAAGGCTAATGGTTTACAAGGATACCCGACTTTCCCTTTCAGCAAACGCACACGGCAAGAGCCGCAATACCCTTGTCGACATTGGTATTCAAGCTGAACTTTCCCGTGTTCCAACGCTTCCAACAGATTACCGTGGAAGCCAGAGGAATAATGAACATATAACCCCTGCCGTGATGGCAGGGTGATTTTGTAATCAGCCATATCAGAGTTCGAAACCGCTGAGATCCTCAGTATTGACTTCCGAATCAATCTGACCAACCAGGTAAGAGCTGACTTCGACTTCCTGTGGAGCCACTTGAACATTGTCAGAAACCAGCCACGCATTAATCCACGGGATCGGATTAGAACGAGCTTCAAACGGTAACTTCAAGCCAACGGCCTGCATACGAATATTGGTGATATATTCGACATACTGACACAAAATATCTTTGTTCAGGCCGATCATGGAGCCATCTTTAAACAGATAATCAGCCCACTCTTTTTCCTGTTCTGCAGCCTGTACAAACAGTTCGTAGCACTCTTGTTCACACTCTTTGGCAATGTCTGCCATTTCAGGATCATCCTGACCAGAGCGCAACAAATTCAACATGTGCTGCGTGCCTGTTAAATGCAGGGCTTCATCACGGGCAATCAATTTGATGATTTTGGCATTGCCTTCCATCAGTTCACGTTCAGCAAACGCAAATGAACATGCAAAACTGACATAAAAACGGATAGCTTCCAAAGCATTCACACTCATCAAACACAAGTACAGTTGCTTTTTCAGTTCACGCAGACTAATGGTGATCGTTTCATCGGCAACATGGTATGTTCCTTCACCCAACATATGATAATAGTTGGTCATTTTGATCAGATCATCGTAATACGCGGAAATATCTTGGGCGCGTTTGAGAATCTGTTCGTTTTCCACGATATCATCAAATACGATAGCAGGATCGTTGACGATATTGCGGATAATGTGCGTATAAGAACGCGAGTGAATCGTTTCTGAAAACGACCACGTTTCAACCCAGGTTTCCAGTTCTGGAATGGAAATCAACGGCAAAAAAGCCACATTCGGGCTACGACCCTGAATGGAATCCAACAACGTCTGGTATTTCAGGTTGCTGATGAAAATATGTTTTTCATGATCTGGCAGTGCGTTATAGTCAATCCGATCACGGGAAACATCGACTTCTTCTGGACGCCAGAAGAAAGAGAGTTGTTTTTCAATCAACTTCTCGAAAATCGGATATTTCTGCTGATCAAAACGCGCCACATTAACAGACTGACCGAAAAACATTGGTTCTTGTAGCTGATCATTTTTTACTTGTGAAAAAGTGGTATAGGACATAGCTTCCTCAAATTAAATCTTACACGCGCCGCCTTCACAATCTGAATCAGCTGACTCAACAACTTCCTCCAGATCACCCTGAACATCTTCTGCTCCATCACGAGTATTGTGGTAATACAATGTTTTCACACCATATTTGTAAGCAAGCAGTAAATCTTTCAGCAATTGGTTCATTGGAACCTTTCCGTTAGGGAAACGGGCCGGATCATAGTTAGTATTGGCAGAAATCGACTGATCGATAAATTTCTGCATGATGCCAACCAGTTGTAAGTAGCCATCATTGCTCGGCATTTGCCACAACAGTTCGTAAGCCCCTTTTAGAAGATCGTAATCGGGGACAACTTGGCGCAGGATACCGTCCTTGGAGGCTTTCACACTGATATAACCACGCGGGGGTTCAATGCCGTTGGTTGCATTGGAGATTTGCGAAGAAGTCTCTGATGGCATCAAGGCTGACAATGTTGAGTTGCGCAGACCGTATTGCGTAATATCACTACGCAGTGCTTCCCAATCCATATGCAAAGGCTCACTGGTCAGTGAATCCAGTGTCTTTTTATACGTATCAATCGGCAAAATCCCTTGTGCATACGTCGTTTCGTTAAACCACGGGCAAGCACCTTTCTCTTTTGCCAATGCATTTGAGGCTTTTAACAGATAATACTGAATAGCTTCAAACGTTTTGTGAGTCAGGTTATTCGCGCTGCCATCAGAATAACGTACGCCATGTTTCGCCAGATAATAAGCGAAGTTAATCACGCCGATGCCCAGCGTTCGCCGCCCCATCGAGCCTTGTTTCGCCGCAATAATGGGGTAATCTTGATAATCCAGCAAAGCGTCCAGGGCGCGAACGGCCAACTGCGCCAGCTCTTCCAGTTCAGCCAGATTGTCAATAGCGCCTAAATTAAAGGCGGACAGTGTACACAGTGCAATTTCGCCATTTTCATCGTTAATATCGTTCAAGGGCTTCGTTGGCAAGGCAATTTCCAGACACAAGTTCGATTGACGAACAGGTGCAACCGCCGGATCAAACGGGCTGTGAGTATTGCAGTGGTCAACATTCTGAATATAAATACGGCCAGTAGAAGCACGTTCTTGCATCATCAGAGAGAACAGCTCCACCGCTTTAATGCGCTGCTTACGGAGATTGCTGTCATTTTCATACTGAGTATACAGACGTTCAAATTCCGCCTGATCCGCAAAGAATGCGTCGTACAGCCCAGGAACATCAGACGGACTGAACAGCGAAATCTCTTCTCCTTTAATCAGACGCTCATACATCAGTTTGTTAACCTGTACACCGTAATCCATGTGACGAACGCGGTTGCCTTCAACACCACGGTTGTTTTTCAGTACCAGCAGGCTTTCTACTTCCAGATGCCACAATGGGTAGAACAGTGTGGCCGCACCACCACGGACGCCGCCCTGAGAACACGATTTCACCGCCGTCTGAAAATGTTTGTAGAATGGGATACACCCGGTGTGGAACGCTTCACCACCACGGATTGGGCTACCCAATGCACGGATACGACCCGCATTCACCCCAATACCGGCACGCTGAGACACATATTTAACAATGGCACTGGATGTTGCATTAATTGAATCCAGGCTATCACCACACTCAATCAGTACACAGGAGCTGAATTGACGCGTGGGGGTACGAACCCCCGCCATGATTGGCGTTGGCAGCGAAATTTTAAAGGTGGAGATCGCATCATAGAAACGACGGATATAGTCCAGACGTGTTTCTTTTGGATAAGAGGCAAATAAGCACGCAGCAACCAGCATGTAGAGGAACTGAGCACTTTCGTAAATCTCCCCCGTCACACGATTTTGTACTAAGTACTTCCCTTCCAACTGTTTGACCGCAGCATAGGAGAAATCCATATCACGCAAATGATCAATAAAACCATTCATTTGCTCGAATTCTTCCTGAGTATAATCTTCCAGCAAATGTTTATCGTATTTACCCAGCTCAACCATTTTTACAACATGGTCATACAATGCCGGTGGCTCAAACTGACCATAGGCTTTTTTACGCAGATGGAAAATCGCCAGACGGGCCGCCAGATACTGATAATCAGGCGCATCACCGGAGATGAGGTCAGCCGCTGCTTTGATCATGGTTTCATGGATATCGGAGGTTTTGATGCCATCGTAAAATTGGATCTGGGAACGCAGCTCTACTTGTGACACTGAGACATTTTTCAGACCTTCGGCAGCCCAGGCCACAACCCGGTGAATTTTATCAAGATCAATTTGTTCTTTATGTCCATCACGTTTGGTAACTAGCAGACTCTGGTTCATGGGAAATACACCTTCTCTCTTTTCGTATCCCACCTATCTATATTGTTTTACTTGACACTGTTTTGCTTGACCTCTTGACAGCACGATGCACCCAGAATGGCTGAGGGCCAGTCGGGGTTTAGCGACAATTCACTACTGTTTTGTTACTGTTTCGCTACGTCCATTGCAACTGCTGCTGTGACTCTTCGTTGCGATTAGTCGCTACGACAAGATGACAAGAAACACAATATATAGGGGGTGATTAAAACGGTAATAACAAGATAATGTTAATTTCGGGTTTTATCAAGTGTACAAAATCGAGAAGTTTTGTGGATAACTTGAGGATTAATTTTGGTAAAGCGCCGATAACCTGCGTAGTTACTTGGTGTTACTTTCATAAAGCTATCGGCGGAACAGGAAAAATAAAATCTTAAAAATAAGATCTAATTGCCGCTTTCTTAATCTTTTAACAAATAATTGACATCATTAGACGGATTGAGTATGTAACATATAATTCACATCAACATTACGCCCAAGGCGAAACTTATCTGTTAACAGATTGTAATGTAAACCAATAATATGCTGCTCTTTCAACGTCGTCTTATCGATCCAGCTAATCATTTCGGAAGGACGAATGAATTTTTTTGCATCATGCGTGCCTTTTGGCACCATTTTTAAAATATATTCGGCACCGACAACCGCCATCAACCAGGCTTTTCTGTTCCGGTTAATGGTTGAAAAGAAAACATGACCACCCGGTTTGACTAATTTGGCACAGGCCCGAACTACGGACTCTGGATCGGGGACATGCTCAAGCATTTCCAGGCAAGTGACCACATCATAAGTACGTTGGTACTGCGCTGCGTGGTTTTCCACCGTTTCCTGAACATAAGACACCGAAACACCGGATTCCAGCGCATGCAAACGGGCGACTTGCAGAGGTTCAAACCCCATATCCAGCCCCGTCACTTCCGCACCTTCACGCGCCATGCTTTCTGACAGGATGCCACCGCCACATCCAACATCCAGTACCTTTTTCCCAAAAAGGCCATCAGCCCGTTGTAAAATATAATTCAGGCGCAGTGGGTTGATACGGTGTAACGGTTTGAATTCACCGTCAAGATCCCACCAACGAGAAGCAACGGCTTCAAATTTTTCGATTTCCTGTTGATCCACATTGGCATGAGATGGAATGTGTGAATCGGGCGTTTTGACGTTCATCAGTAATAGTGCTCCTGGTAACTGTTTCACAGCAAACTGGTTCACAGCAAACTGATTCACAGAAAATGTAACCGTATTATGAGGATGTGTGATAGAAAACAATTATACATGCCTTAAACTTGAATTACCCGCATCAGGTTTTTATAAAACTGTCAATTTGTGGTATAATTCTAAGCCTTTGAATTCGTAGTATGAGGGACAGTGGCTCCATGAGCGACATTGCGAGAGAAATCACACCGGTCAATATCGAAGAAGAGCTGAAAAGCTCATATCTGGATTATGCGATGTCCGTTATTGTTGGACGTGCACTGCCAGATGTTCGCGACGGACTGAAGCCAGTACACCGCCGCGTACTTTTCGCGATGAATGTATTGGGAAATGATTGGAATAAACCTTATAAAAAATCAGCCCGCGTTGTTGGGGATGTTATCGGTAAATATCATCCACATGGTGACAGCGCTGTTTATGACACGATTGTTCGTCTGGCACAACCATTCTCCATGCGCTATATGCTGGTTGACGGTCAGGGAAACTTCGGGTCGGTGGATGGCGATTCTGCGGCAGCGATGCGTTACACCGAAGTTCGCATGGCCAAAATTGCCCATGAGTTGCTGGCGGATTTAGAAAAAGAAACGGTCGATTTTGTACCCAATTATGATGGTACAGAGCAAATTCCCGAAGTCATGCCAACCCGTATCCCTAATTTGCTGGTCAATGGTTCATCCGGGATTGCAGTGGGGATGGCAACTAACATCCCACCTCATAACTTGTCTGAGGTGATCAACGGTTGCCTGGCTTATATTGATGATGAAAACATCAGTATTGAAGGCTTGATGGAATATATCCCCGGCCCTGATTTCCCTACCGCTGCGATTATCAACGGTCGTCGTGGCATTCAGGAAGCCTACCGTACAGGTCGTGGTAAAATTTATATCCGCGCCCGCGCAAACATTGAAACTGATGAGAAAAATGGTCGTGAAACCATTGTTGTTAACGAAATTCCTTATCAGGTCAATAAAGCCCGACTGATCGAAAAAATCGCGGAACTGGTCAAAGATAAACGCATTGAGGGGATCAGTGGACTGCGTGACGAATCCGATAAAGATGGCATGCGCATCGTTATCGAAGTAAAACGTGATGCGGTGGGTGAAGTGGTTCTGAATAACCTGTATTCACTGACTCAATTACAAGTTTCATTTGGTATCAACATGGTTGCCCTGCATCAAGGACAACCAAAGTTGCTCAACCTGAAAGATATTCTTTCTGCTTTTGTTTCTCATCGCCGCGAAGTCGTTACACGCCGGACAATTTTTGAACTCCGTAAAGCGCGTGATCGTGCTCATATCCTGGAAGCACTGGCTGTTGCGCTCGTCAACATCGATCCGGTTATCGAACTGATCCGCCGTGCGTCCACGCCGGCTGAAGCAAAAGCCAGCCTGGTTTCCCAAGCGTGGGAGTTGGGTAATGTTGCCACGATGCTGGCACAGGCCGGTGATGATGCAGCTCGTCCTGAATGGCTGGAGCCAGAGTACGGCATCCGGGACGGTAAATATTACCTGACCGAACAGCAAGCCCAGGCTATTTTAGATCTGCGTCTGCAAAAACTGACCGGTCTTGAACATGAAAAGCTGCTGGATGAATATCGTGATCTGCTGAAAGCGATTGCTGAACTCCTGTTCATTTTAGAAAATTCAGATCGCTTAATGGAAGTCATTCGTGAAGAACTGCTGGCTATCAAAGCGCAATATAATGATGCCCGCCGGACTGAACTGACTGAAAATTCAGCCGACATCAACCTAGAAGATCTGATTAATCAGGAAGACGTTGTGGTCACCCTGTCCCATCAGGGATACGTCAAATATCAACCCCTGTCCGATTACGAAGCCCAGCGTCGTGGTGGCAAGGGTAAATCAGCCGCACGTACCAAAGAAGAAGATTTTATTGAACGTCTGCTGGTTGCCAATACCCACGACACCATTCTCTGCTTCTCAAATAAAGGCAAAATGTACTGGATGAAAGTATATCAATTGCCGGAAGCAAGTCGGGGTGCTCGCGGCCGTCCGATAGTTAACCTGCTGCCATTGGATCAGAATGAACGCATTACCGCCATCTTACCGGTGCGTGAATATGAAGAAGGGTTAAATATCTTCATGGCAACAGCCAGTGGTGTTGTTAAGAAAACCAAACTCAGCGAATTCAGTCGTCCACGCAGTGCCGGTATCATTGCCGTCAACCTGAATGAAGGTGATGAGTTAATTGGTGTTGACCTGACAGACGGTAGCAATGAAGTCATGCTGTTCTCGGCAAAGGGCAAGGTTGTCCGTTTCCTTGAAGAAGAGGAAGAGACACTGGAAGATGGCACTGTCCGCGTAAAAGGTGTACGTGCAATGGGTCGTACTGCTACGGGGGTTCGTGGTATCAAACTCAGTGCAGGGGATAAAGTTGTTTCACTGATCATTCCTCGCGGGGAAGGTGAAATCCTGACCGTGACCGAAAATGGTTATGGTAAACGCACAGCCGAAGGCGAATACCCGACCAAATCCCGTGCGACTCAGGGGGTTATCTCCATTAAAGTCAGCGAACGTAACGGCAACGTGATCGGTGCAATCCAGGTAGAGCCAACCGATCAAATCATGATGATCACGGATGCCGGGACTCTGGTGAGAACCCGAGTGTCTGAGGTCAGTGTTGTTGGTCGTAATACACAAGGCGTCACGCTGATCCGTACCGCAGAAGACGAGAAAGTTGTCGGCTTACAACGCATCGCTGAGCCTGATGACGAAGATGAGGAGAATAATACAGCGATTTCTTCTGATGAAGAAAATAATGATCCCATCAATTAAGTAAATTCATTTATCTTATTATAATCCGGCTGTATCGCTGTCCCACAAAGCAGGCATTTAATGCCTGCTTTTTACTGCGTATTTTAGCGAAGCATTCACAACGGTTAAATGCGACTTTGTATTCCCTGCAACACTGGTATATGCTGTAATCAATTATTATTAATCATATTTTTCATCAGGCGATCTCTTGAGATATTTATCCTCTTTTCGAACGTCACTAAAGATATCTCGCTTCCTTTTCCGGGTGCTTGGATTGATGTTGTGGGCACTCGGTATCTTATTAACCAGTTTTTATTTATCAAATATTTTTAATGCTGCCAAATCGGACATTCGTCAAGAATATAATAGTAACTACGACATGGCGTTTGCTCATATACGATACATCACCAGCACCCTGCGTGATGTTCAATCTATGACGGAAAACTTTTTATCAAAAAAGAATGTAAAAGAGATTATTGTTTCGCCAACCGATCAAACCGCAATAACCGCAATAACCGCAATAACCGCCTATGTTCCTTTAATAACGAATTCCAATTGTCAACTTTTACGCCAAAAAAAACATGATTATTTAACCTCAGTGAGTACACAACTTTTATTTTGGAAAACGATTTTTGCCAGTACGCGCACAATGAGCCAGATTTTTTTCGTTGACACCTCAAGTATGTGCCTGGTGAATCTATTCACTGATAACAACATGAATGAACCAGACAAACTCAAAAAGCTCATCTATGAACACACCAACAAGTTAATTAAGATGAAAGCACAAGGGAAAGAGCAAACCCTCTTTTGGATCTTACCCAATACAAAAATCGACACCGGCACGCTTTACGCGGTTACCCCAGTGTATGTTGATGGAAAAATGATCGGCATCGTCGGCGTCGAAACAACGATCTCACTAGAAAACTTTCTATACAAAAAATATCAGGCCACCCAGGTCATGTTACTCAGTGAAAGAAACCAACCCGTACTGGTTCGCCCGGCAAAAAATAATATCAGATCACCCTTTACCGATATCAAATCACCTTATTTCGGTTATGATGAAAATATTACCTCTTTGGTATTAATACGGCGTTTAGCCCCTTCATCATTATATATTGCCTATTCATTTCCATTAAAATCGATTTATGATGAACTTAAAACCAGCATCATGCACAGTATCGTATTAAATATTATTTCTACGATCTTAATCTTCTTTTTTATTTGGCTATTTGAGCGAAAAATGTTTTCGCCAGCTCAGGAAAATGCGATCCGGCTTGAAGAAAATGAACAATTCAATCATAAAATTGTCGCCTCTGCGCCAGTAGGGATCAGCATTTTAAGAGTCAGTGATGGTGCTAATATCCTGAGTAATGAGCTGGCACATAATTATACCCGGATGCTGACCCACGACGATCAAAAACGCATTATTGATATCATCTGCGATAAAACCAGCAGCTATATTGATGTCGTCACCAACAACAATAATCACCTGCAAATTAGTTTTGTCCATTCACGATATCGCAACGAAGAAGTGGCCATTTGTGTCCTGATCGATGTCAGTAGCCGGGTAAAAATGGAGAAATCCTTGCAAGAAATGGCTTCAGCGGCAGAACAAGCCAATCAGGCAAAATCGATGTTTCTTGCCACTGTCAGCCATGAGTTAAGAACCCCGCTCTATGGCATCATTGGCAATCTGGAACTGATGCAATCCCATTCATTATTGCCGGAATCAGCACGATTACTGGCAACAATGAATAATTCATCATCCTTGTTACTCAAAATTATCAGTGATATTCTCGATTTTTCTAAAATTGAATCTAATCAATTAAAAATTGAACCGAAAGATTTCAATTGCAGAGAGATAGTCTCTCACGTCATTGCAAACTATCTTCCCCTGACGACAAAAAAAGGGTTGGGACTCTATTGCTATATTGACCCTGATGTTCCCGACAGTGTGCTTAATGACCCGGTAAGACTACAACAAATCATCGCTAATTTACTGAATAATGCCATTAAATTTACAGCCACTGGCTGTGTCATCATTGAAATGACAACCCGACATGGTTACCTGTATCTCAGCATCAAAGATACCGGCATTGGCATCGAAGATAAATTACAACTGCAATTATTTGAGCCATTTTTTCAAATTAGCGGGAATAAAGAAAATACTTCACACGGTACAGGATTGGGATTGGCCATTTGCGAAAAATTAATTAACCTGATGGATGGTGATATTGAATTTATTTCACAAAAACATATTGGCAGTATCTTTTCCATTCGTATCCCTTTATACAGTGCAAAATATCATACCAAACCACTCCCCAATCAACGGGAGAAAAATAGCATTTTATTGGATATTCACAACCGTTTTCTGGAAAACTATTTACTCAATTTTCTCACACAGCATCATTTCCACGTCATGCTTTATGACGGAAAAAAAACAGATGGCACTGAAATATTCATTAGTGATCAAGAAAAAAAACGCAATATGTCTGTACGTGGCTTTATCGTCATATCCGAAAAACACATTGACCCACCAGCACAAATTCGGAAAAACTATTGGTTATATAATACGTATGAATTAAGTAAATTGGACACAATGCTGGACAATCTTTTCACAGAGCACCCCGAATTGCCTGCAATTCCGGCATTAACCTTACCGATTTCCGCGAAAACCATACAGACAGATCATCGCCTGAACAAGATTAAAGTGTTAGTCGTGGATGACCATCCTATTAATCAAAATCTGCTGGTTGATCAATTAAGTTCGTTAGGGTTTAGTGCATCCATGGCCAATGATGGTCTTGATGCCATTGAATACCTGAAAAACAATCCTGTAGATATTATTCTGACGGATGTCAACATGCCAAATATGGATGGATACGAACTGACTCAATACCTGAGAAATAAAGGCTATCCTAAATCAATTATCGGCGTCACTGCTAATGCCTTAGCAAAAGGAAAGCAACGTTGTGTCGATGCAGGAATGAATGACTGCCTGTCAAAACCAGTATCACTGGCTATGTTAAAAGAAACATTAATGAAATACAGTGATATTTAAACCAGAAGAATTAGGGGGCTAAATAATGTAGAATCGGTAACCATCATGACTCTTCATCATTACCGATTCTACATTCAAAAAGATCACGATTTGGTTATTTAGCCCTATTTTTGTCAATGGTGACAGAAGATAAATAATTAAGTAATGCAATATCGTTATCTACACCCAGTTTTAGCATGGCTGATTTTTTCTGACTGCTTATCGTCTTAATACTACGATTGAGTTTTTTAGCGATATCGGTAACAAGAAAACCTTCGGCAAATAAACGCAAAACTTCACTCTCTTTAGGCGATAAACGCTTATCCCCATAGCCATTCGCATTTACCTTTTCCAGTAACTTAGAAACACTTTCAGGGGTAAATTGTTTCCCCTTCTGCAACGCAGAAAGTGCTTTAGGTAAATCGGTTGGGGCGCCTTGCTTTAAAACGATGCCCTCAATATCCAGCTCCAATATCGCGCTTAAAATAGCCGGATTATTGTTCATGGTCAGGACAATAACTGAAAGCTCAGGATAATGGCGTTTAATATATTTTATTAGCGTGATGCCATCACCATATTTATCCCCTGGCATTGACAAATCGGTTATCAAAACATCGGCTTCTATATGCGGCAAACTATTAATGAGTGTAGTTGAATTTTCAAATTCGCCGACCACATTAATCCACTCGATTTGTTCAAGTGACTTACGGATGCCAAACAAAACAATGGGATGGTCATCGGCGATAATGACGTTAAGGTTCTTCATATTGTTGGTTACCTTGCTGCAGCAGCTTTGTGACAAAGGAATCAATGAGGCTGATGCTCTTTTTAATTTCTACTTCATTATTGTCTGCTATGTGTTTTTCCAACGCCTCACATGATGACCTGAGAAACTTTAAATCTAGCATAGCAAACGCACCCTTAAGGCGGTGTACCGTTTGCGAAAGTGATATCCAATCATGTTGTTCTATATGAGAATACAGTTTAGTCATATCCATAGGTATTGTCTCTATAAATAATTTTCTGTACTCACTGTTAGCTAATTGAATCTGATCACTTTTTAGAAGGTGGTAGATATGACTATCAAGTGAGTCAATATTTTTAGCAAGATCACATGCTGGTTCAGCAATTTTAGATGTTTCTTTGGGTTCTTCATCCAAACTGGCATTTTCTTCAATCAGAAACGAAATAGCATTGAGAAAGTCATCGACAAAATTGTAATTACACTGCACGACGCCAGGTGCTAACTGCTTAAACCCGGTTAAACTGCCCACGAGTAACAGTGTGGGCCTTTCCTCTGTGTGCGGTTTATCTGTGAGGATAATATCGTATCGTTCTGTGATGTTCTCTTTTCTTTTATTAACGTACTCTGCACCATAATGATTAAGGTAAGTATGGATGATTTTTTTAATCTCAGGGTTATTAATATCCATTAAAATTTTAACCCCGGCCAAAATCTGAGGTACTTTGCCATTTTCATCATCATATTGGGGCAAAAGTAAGTTGATGACATAATGCGTTCCCAACCCCAACTTACTTTTAATATCAAGGCTACCGCCCATTTTTTTGCACAACTGATTACATAAATAAAAAGCCATACCGGAATGAGTCGAATATTTATCTTCTGCTAATGGGTTCAAAAAGGGGAAGTTCAAACTCATCAAATCCCGTTCACTTAAACCGGCACCACTATCCACTAACTCAATTTTAATATGGTTGTCATATTGACCTGAACGATTAACAATCAAGGATATTTTGCCATAACTGGTCGTGGTGATAGCATAATTAAATAATAATGAAACGATTTTACTTACTGCGACACCATCCCCCATAAATAAAGTTTCAGGCGGAATATTAAAGTGATAATAAACCATCAACCCTTTGAGATTGAATGTCGGTAAAAAGGCTTGCAGAATATCTTCCAATCGTGATGACAGCGAAAACACGTCGTTTTCCGGCTGCCAATTCCCCGATTCTAACGCATTGAGCAATGCAACATCTTCAATCCATTCAGCAATATATGCCGATTTTACCAATAATTTATCCAGGAGGTCTTGTTCATTGTCATCTGATGATAATTGCTTCAGTTGAGTCGCAATCTCGTTGACACAACTCATGGGATCTTTTATTTCATGATGAATATTTGACAGGATAACCTGCCTGATCTGAAGATTTTTATCATATTCCCGATGAGCCAATTGCAATCGTTTATTCGCCATAATTTCCTGATCTTTATCTTGTAATAAGAAGAGACAGGTGTCAGGTAATAAACTATTGCTATACATTTTTACATCATAAATCGCTTCATTAATGGCGGTTTGAATTAGGCCATGATGTTGTTGCGCCATCGCCCTCACTTTATTCAACTCCAGATAAGGCATGAGTTTTTTGGCGGCTTTATTACTTGTCACTAACTCATTTGCGGCGAAATCATACACTATCACACCAACAGAAATATTGGAGATAATATCACGATTCAACGCCTCCTTAATTTGCAACTCCAGGCTCATCGCGGCATTTGGCGCAATATATCGCCTGCGGATATAAACTAACCCACTCAACGAAAACAGGAAAAAAAGTAATATTGACAGTAGAAGCCAGACATTTCTGAACAATAAATCTACAATTAATACCTTCAACGGAACTTGATAAATCAATGTATACGGCATAATATTAAGCGGCTGAGAAAATTCCAGCCAAAAACCATTCAATGAAACCTCTAACTTCTCAAGCTTCTTTGGTTCCTCATATTCATATTCGTTGATGACATTATTTGCCTGCAAACGGAAATTTGCGGGTGACATATCAACCGGTAAGAGGTTATTAATGGGTAAATCAAATGCAATAACCGTGGTGACTTGCCCGGCTGCATTAAATGCCGCTTTATAGGTATAAAAATAAATATTTTCATCGCGTAATACATTGATGAATGAAATGCTCTCTTTTTCATCTAATGTGATGGATTGATCCAACATATCAATACGCCTGCTGCCAGGGTTCTTGATAAGATAACTATCCTGAAATCGGATTCCGGGTTTTATAACCGAATGCGTGGTTATCAACAGCAGGTTATTTTCTCTTCCATTGAGATAATACATCGACAAATATTCATTATGGGATCCCCAGAGGATATCCAGATAACTCGATAAACGCTGAGCGAGTTGAATCGTCGGGTTGTTATATTGACCAAAAATAATGGCATCAACGGACTGATGACGATCTTCTAACCAATAAACATCGGGACGCGACTTAAACAAGGGTGTTTTCTCCTGAGGGGAGTCTGGCAGAGTATTTGACAATTTGAAGATATGATTTGCATGGTAACGATAATCTTTAATCTGCAATCTCATCTTCGCGGCTACGCTACTGATAGCATATTTTTTCTCCATCAACCAAATATCAAAATAGTTATACCCGAATAAAAAGAGAGACGTAAAAAGCAAAATAACAAATAACACGTAAAAACGCAGAATCGCGGATGGCTTGATAGGGGGTTGTTTATACATTCTTTGAATGATTGCCTTTTGTATGGAGATATTTTGATTAATTCTACATCAATCCGTCGGTTAATAAGCCGATTTATTGAACTGAATACGAGCAGTCTCACAAATGGAAAGCGCATTGCAGATCGAATATTAGGCAAACAGTAAAAAAATACAATTTTTTCTCTTCCGGGGCTAGACACACCCAAAAGATATAGGCATAATCTCGCGCCATGGAAGGATGGCCGAGCGGTCGAAGGCAGCGGTCTTGAAAACCGCCGATGGGAAACCATCCTAGAGTTCGAATCTCTATCCTTCCGCCAAATTTCGCCGGCTTAGCTCAGTTGGTAGAGCAACTGACTTGTAATCAGTAGGTCACCAGTTCGACTCCGGTAGCCGGCACCATATAAGAACCCGTTATCTCTCAACCAGATAGCGGGTTTTTTCTTTTTGTGTTTTCCCAAGGCGCAATGGGGATATCGTCTTACCATTGCAATCAACGTCTATCCACCGATTTCCTGTCGTGCACTCAATAGTCAGTCTCCCTTCTTGAACCCGTGTGACAACCCTGTCATAAATCACCTGACTGTGTATTACCACGATAAAGCCGTTTACGCGATATAACTCATATCATTTAAATAAAATGATGATTTATATCTTAATAAAATTTACATATCACCATAAAAGTCATAACGTAAATGGGAATATTGACGTTTGGGTTATTCTTCTGTTGGAGTATGGATATGTTAACAGAAAGAGGGATATCTTTACCTTTTGTACTTGTTGCTTCACTGCTGGCTGGGTGCATTGAAGTTGATATGTCTATTCCCAGTTTTCCTGATATAGCAGCCAGCTTTGGGGTCGCTGAAGGGGATATACAACGCACCATCACTTATAACTTTCTAGGATTTGTATTTGGTGCGTTGCTTTATGGCCCGCTATCCGAGTCGTTTGGACGACGTAAGATCATGTTGTTTGGTGGTTGCGTCATGCTGTTGGGGGCGCTGGGCTGCACCTATGCGAATTCGATCGAACTCTTGATGTTGTCCCGTTTTGTACAAGGGCTGGGCGCTTGTACCCCTGTTGTCGTTGTGTATGCCATTATTGCGGATCGTTATCAAGGCGCAACTATGTACAGTATGATCGGCTTAGTCAACGCGTGTATCTCAATTTTTATGTCCCTGGCTCCGCTTGCCGGCGGGTGGATCAACGAACATTGGGGTTGGCGTGGTAATTACGCCGTCGTTGCGACGATTACTGCTGCGGTATTACTGCTCGAACTGCTTTTCTTACCTGAAACGAAGAAAGAAAAAACGCCGTTGGATATCAAAGGTATCGCCAGGAACTATGTTCAATTGACGATGAGTTTTCGTTTTATGCGGCTTTCGCTGATACCTTCACTGTTATTCGCCGCTTATATGGTGTTCATTGCATCAAGTGCTTTCCTGTACCGTGAAACGTTTTCCCTGTCGTTATCAGCATTTGTGATGCACTTCTTTATTATCGTGGCATCATTCTCGCTGCCAAGCCTATTTTCTACCCGAATGATCGCCCTGTTTGGCGGGGAGCAACGGGCTGAAAAAATTGGGATGTTTTTAGCCATTACCAGTATTCTATCGCTTCTTATCGCCAATACGCCCTGGGCTATCACGGTGCTCATGAGTTTGTTCTGTTTTGGGTTTGCTATCTGTTATCCGACGCTATTTGCTCGCTCCATGGGCGTTTATCCTGAAATATATGGTGTCGCGGCTTCTTATATTATGAGTTTGCGTTCTTTGTTAGTCGTCATGGTGACGGGTATTGCCAGTTATGTTTTCATTGGACGCCCCGAAGAAATGAGTTATGTCATGGCTAGCGTCGTGGGAATCGTGCTGCTGCTATCGGTAATGAGTTTCACGGCCGCCCCAAGTAAAAGGCATTGACGGGGCTATCGTCGCCATTGATGGCAAAACAATGCGCCGTGAGCTCGATAAAACCAACCGCACGGCGGCATCCCATCGAGTCGGTATCTTTGGCGCTCAGAATGGCAAATAATAGTGCCCAATAGAAATCGGCGTCATGAGGCGGCCTCATGTTGATGTGCGTATCATCGAAGCCGCCAACATAACCTCAGTTATCCACGATAATTGTCAGGCACACAACCATGCAGGTGCCCACCAATTGTCCTGGACGCATTTGCCTATACAAGCAAAATACTCTGCATCTGTTTGAAAAGGACTACAAATAAGGGCACTGACCTGAATAGGCGTAAATAGAAAATAAGACGAACATAATGCGATAGCGATGTATCTTTTCATCTTTCTTACCCTCTGTTATTACACAGATTATTTTTCACAACATCAATGAATCAATTTAATGAATTGATATATCAATGAATCTGACTTGGTTTGATAGACAAACAAACATTCATCTTTGTCAGACGAAAAATAATACATATACTAGATAATACTAAATTGAAATTATTTCAATCATTATGTTTATTGTAAAAAGAAATAACACATTAATTGGTTATACATTTTAAGACGCACCTCAACAATAAAGGCAGAGTACCTTCTTTGATATGCTAAAAACAGTCGTGAAAATAAGGCACTAAGCGTTCTTAATCGGTTTATCTGTGCTTGCTCCTTCTTTTTTCTCTTGTTTTAACCTCCGCCATAACGTTGTCCGGCTAATTCCCAAATATTCCGCTGCGGCACGTCGATTGCCCGAAAAACGCGCCACAATATCATGTACTGTAATATCATGTTGATCGATATTATGCGCTGAAAATATCGTATTAATAGGAGGAAGCGACTTCTTCTGCGCGGTTTGCCGATAATTCTCTATCGCAGCCATTTCGATCTGACGCTCAGGTGAAAGCGATAAAATTAATGCCGGTGTCAAACCCTGTTCAGGATGCGCACTTAAATACAGTGCGATCCGTTCCATCAAGTTACGTAGTTCACGGACATTTCCCGGCCAATGATAGTCTTGCAACACGCCATAACATTCAGCCAGCTCCTGCATTCTTACCGCTGAAACGGGTGAATTCAGCGCAGCGAAAGCCCGTTGTAAATATTCGATTGCCAACAAACCAATGTCATTTCCCCTTTCCCGCAATGCCGGTACATTGATCCGCAGAACACTCAAACGGTAGAACAAATCAGCCCGAAAACGCCCTTCCCTGACCCAGGTATCCAAATCACAATGTGTGGCACAAATAATCCGAACATCCACTGCAATCGGGCGATATCCACCCACTCTGACAACGGATTTTTCTTCCAAGACTCTTAATAACCGGGTTTGCAAAAGTAATGGCATTTCACCAATTTCATCCAGAAATAATGTCCCTCTGTGCGCAATTTCAAATAAACCGGCACGTCCACCACGTTGTGATCCTGTAAAAGCGCCTTCCTCATAGCCAAACAGTTCAGCCTCCAGCAAAGATTCAGCAATCGCACCACAGTTAACCGCAACAAATGGCCGTGGATGTTTGCCCGCCAACTGCCTATAACGCAATGTATATTCATGATGAATCGCCTGCGCCACCAGCTCTTTTCCCGTACCACTTTCCCCCTGGATCAACACCGTGGCCGTCGAACGGGAATACAACATAATCGTATTGCGGACATGTTCTACCGCCACCGAATGGCCTCTGATATCTCTGATGGTGTGACGTGTGCGCAGCTTATCTTCGGCAGGATAAGGTGAAACCACTGCCTGACTGAGTTTGGTCATGCGTGCCATCTCTAATGCATCGTGAAATGCCTGCCGAATAGAATCCGCAGAATAGACAAAAACCCCCACCAGCCCGGCTTCATAAGCAAGATCCGTAATCAACCCTGCCCCTACAATCACTTTGATGCCCAGCGCTTTCAGGGCATTCACCTGCGCTCTGGCATCTTCCTCTGTCACATAACTGCGTTGCGCAATGCGCAAATGAAAACGTTGCTGAAACGCTTCCAGTGCCGGCAACGTATTCTGATACGTAATGACCCCGATTCGGGAACTGATCTGCCGGGCGCGCGCCAATGCCTGCATAAAATCAAATCCGCTGGCTTTAGCCAGAATCACCGGCACCGATAATCGACTTTTTAAATAGGCGCCATTCGATCCGGCACAAATGACGGCATCACAGCGCTCTGTTTCCAGCCGCTTACGAATATGCTGAACCGCCTGCTCAAACCCCAACTGAATCGGTGTGATATCAACCTGATGATCAAATTCCGGCGTGATATCACGAAAAAGATCAAACAGCCTGGAAACCGAAACCGTCCAGATCACCGGCCTATTATTATCACGTTCCCCCGCGTGCCCTGATGCCATCTTTCCTCCCGTCGCTTTTGTCATACGTTTATCGGATATCCACTGAGCTTGCCGTTTCATCGGCAAAATTTGAAACATCAACAAAACATAAATGAAACATAATGAATTCACCATGAAACATGCATACAGAGTATAGTCAATCACTAAACAGTGATTTCAAAACAACCAGATAACCAAAATAAATATTTAATAACAATCAATTATGTGAATCATTTCTATTCCACCCCCCATTTTTTAATTTTTGGCACAAACCTTGCCTGAATAATCACTACAAACAAAAATATTTCATTTTAATAACAACGGGGTGACGTATGGCGTTTTCTTCCGCAGGTTTGGCTTTTCGTCAAGCAATAGAAGCCGAATCACCGTTACAAGTCGTTGGAACCATCAACGCAAATCATGCATTGCTGGCAAAACGGGCAGGCTATAAGGCCATTTACCTTTCCGGGGGAGGCGTTGCGGCCAGTTCACTCGGATTACCCGATTTGGGCATTTCTACCTTGGATGATGTGTTGGTTGATATCCGTCGCATCACTGATGTCTGTGACTTACCACTGCTTGTTGACGCCGATATTGGATTTGGCGCTTCAGCCTTTAATGTAGCTCGCACCCTTCGTTCTATTATTAAAGCAGGCGCTGCGGGGATGCATATTGAAGATCAGGTTGGGGCTAAACGTTGCGGCCATCGTCCCAATAAAGAAATTGTGTCCAAACAGGAGATGGTCGACCGGATTAAGGCCGCCGTTGATGCCCGCACCGATGACAATTTTGTCATTATGGCTCGCACGGATGCCCTGGCAGTCGAAGGATTGGATGCGACGCTGGACAGAGCTACTGCCTATATTGAAGCCGGCGCAGATATGCTATTTCCAGAAGCCATCACCGAGTTACAGATGTATCAGGCATTTGCCTCCAGAACACAGGTTCCGATTTTAGCGAATATTACCGAATTCGGCGCAACACCGCTTTTTACCCTTGAAGAATTAAAGCGTGTCAACGTTGCCATCGCCCTGTATCCCCTCTCCGCATTCCGGGCGATGAATAAAGCTGCCGAACAGGTCTATACCGCTCTGCGTCGGGAAGGTACACAAAAGAACGTCATCAATATGATGCAAACCCGTCATGAACTTTATGAAAGCATCAACTACTACGATTTTGAGCGAAAACTGGATGCCCTGTTTTCCCCAAAAAAACAGCAGAGGTGATATACATGAGTAAAGAGAATAGAACAACGGGAGTCCCTGAATTTGAATCAACGCCATCCAGCGCCAAAAAATCCGTTGCTTTGTCGGGGGTTACCGCAGGCAACACAGCGCTGTGTACTGTCGGCAAAAATGGCCGTGATTTACATTATCGTGGCTATAATATCCTCGATTTAGCCGCTCATTGTCAGTTTGAAGAGATCGCTTATCTCCTCATTCACGGTAAACTGCCTTCCCGCGCAGAATTAACTGGCTACAAGAACAAATTGAAGTCTTTGCGAGGCCTACCCAATAGCGTGAAAGCCGCATTGGAAACACTGCCGGCGGCGGCACATCCGATGGATGTTATGCGCACCGGCGTGTCTGTCCTGGGCTGTACGTTGCCGGAAAAAGAAGATCACAACCTCGCCGGCGCCCGCGATATTGCAGATCGCTTACTCGCCTCTCTTAACTCAATTCTGCTTTACTGGTATCACTACAGCCATCATGGCCGCCGCATTCATGTTGAAACGGACGATGATTCCATTGGCGGGCACTTCCTGCATCTTCTGCACGATCAGAAGCCGTGTGTATCATGGGAAAACGCCATGCACACGTCGCTGATCCTGTACGCCGAACATGAATTTAACGCATCGACCTTTACCAGCCGAGTCATTGCCGGCACGGGATCGGATATTTACTCCGCCATTATCGGCGGGATTGGTGCCCTGCGCGGGCCAAAGCACGGTGGAGCCAATGAGGTTTCATTCGACATCCAGCAACGCTATGACTCGCCCGCAGAGGCGGAAGCCGATATTCTTGCCCGTTTGGAAAGAAAGGAAGTCATCATCGGTTTCGGCCATCCGGTTTACACCGTTTCCGATCCCCGTCATGAAGTGATTAAAAACATTGCCCGGCAACTTTCCCTGGAAGCCGGGGCAACCCGGATGTATGAGATTGCCGATCGGGTTGAATCTGTCATGTGGGATAACAAGAAAATGTTCCCGAACCTCGATTGGTTTTCTGCGGTGTCCTATCACATGATGGGCATTCCTACCGCCATGTTCACACCGCTGTTTGTCATTGCCCGAACGTCTGGGTGGTCCGCTCACATCATTGAACAACGCACGGATAACAAAATTATCCGGCCATCAGCGCATTATACCGGCCCGGAAAACCAGGCATTTATCCCGATCGAGCAGCGTTAATCACCCCGCTGAGTGGTCACCGGATTAACACGTCACCGGATTAACACATAAAACACGTTACATAAAACTCGTTACATAAAACAAATACAAAAAACAGCTTAAGGATTGATTATGTCTACCTCTGTTGTTAACCACCGCCCTGAATATGATCATGTGATTGTGGATATTGTGGATTATGTGATGGATTACACCATCACCTCCCCGATTGCTTATGCCACCGCTCACCACTGCCTGATAGATACTTTGGGTTGTGGCCTGGAAGCACTGGAATATCCCGCCTGTACAAAACTGCTGGGACCGATCGTGCCGGGAACAACCGTACCCAATGGCGCCCGCGTGCCGGGTACCCAATTCCAGCTCGATCCTGTTCAGGCTGCGTTCAACATTGGCACCATGATCCGCTGGCTCGACTTCAACGATACCTGGCTGGCGGCAGAATGGGGGCATCCTTCCGATAATCTTGGCGGCATACTGGCTACCGCCGACTGGCTGTCAAGAAAGGCCGTTGCCCGCGGGGAAAAACCGTTAACCATGTGGGATGTCTTGACCGCCATGATTAAGGCACATGAAATTCAAGGCTGTCTGGCACTGGAAAATGCTTTCAATAAAGTCGGATTGGATCATGTTGTTCTGGTCAAAGTGGCTTCCACCGCGGTGGTTGCCCACATGTTAGGGCTAAATCGTGAAGAAATATTAAGTGCGGTTTCATTAGCCTGGGTTGATGGTCAATCCTTAAGAACCTATCGTCATGCACCCAACACTGGCTCGCGCAAATCCTGGGCCGCAGGCGACGCCACTTCCCGAGCGGTGCGTCTGGCATTGATGGCACAAAAAGGGGAAATGGGGTATCCCTCGGCATTGACGGCCAAAACCTGGGGATTTTATGACGTCCTGTTCAACGGGCAACCCTTCCGCTTCCAGCGCCCCTATGGATCGTATGTCATGGAAAATGTGCTGTTCAAAATTTCTTTCCCGGCCGAATTCCATTCACAAACCGCCGTCGAGGCCGCTATGCATCTGCATCAACAACTGAAAGAACAGGGCAGACACATTGACGATATTGCCAAAATCACTATTCGTACACATGAAGCCTGTATCAGAATCATTGATAAACAGGGCGCATTGAATAACCCTGCCGACCGGGATCACTGCATTCAATATATGGTTGCTATCCCGTTGATTTTTGGTCGCCTGACGGCGGCGGATTATGAGGATGAGATCGCCGCCGATCCACGCATTGACGCCTTACGGGAAAAAATCGTTTGCGTCGAAGACCCTGACTTTAGCCGGGATTATCATGATCCCGAAAAACGTTCCATTGCCAATGCATTGACGCTGACTTTTACCGATGGCACGCAACTGGATGAAGTGAAAGTCGAGTTTCCGATTGGGCACGCTCGCCGCCGTGGAGAGGGTATCCCGTTATTAGAAGAAAAATTCAGGATCAATCTGGCGCGTCGCTTTCCGGCAGAGCAACAACAAAAGATCTTAGCGGAATCGCTTGATCTCATGTCACTGCGAAATATTCCCGTCAACAAGTATCTCGATTTGTATGTTATATAATCTATATACCCCATTAATTTCAAGTTGCCTCGGCACGGTGACCTCAGCCTCATAAAATTGCAACTTGGGAGATAACAGACATGGTGATCGGCGGCGCTGGCTCTCGGCGCCGCCCTGCACTGACATGTGCCAGGAGAGATTATGTCATTCCAACATTTCTATCAGCATTCGATTGACGATCCCAATGCTTTTTGGGCCGAACAGTCCAAACGAATATACTGGCAGCAACCTTTTGAACACGCGTTGGATTATAGCCATCCCCCGTTTGCCCGTTGGTTTTGTGGCGGAAAAACCAATCTCTGTTATAACGCCCTGGATCGCTGGCTGGAAAGTCAACCTGACGCGAAAGCACTCATTACCATTTCGACTGAAACCCATCGCGAACAAGTTTTCACTTATCGACAATTACATCAGGAAGTGAATAGTGCGGCCGCTATTTTGTTGTCTCTCGGCGTGAAAAAAGGCGATCGCGTGGTGATTTATATGCCGATGGTGGCCGAAGCGCTGTTTATTTTACTGGCCTGTGCCCGTATTGGTGCAATTCATTCCGTGGTCTTCGGCGGTTTCGCTTCCCACAGTCTCGCCACCCGGTTAGATAATGCCGAACCCGTTTTAGTCGTTTCTGCGGATGCGGGTTCACGGGGTGGTAGAATTATCCCCTATAAACCTTTGCTGGATGAAGCCATTGCACTGGCTAAGCACACGCCACGCCATGTATTGATGGTCGATCGCGGGCTGTCTGACATTCATTGGGTAGATGGCAGAGATGTGAATTTTGCCACATTACGGCAAAAGTATCTTAATGCGAAAGTGCCCGTGACATGGCTGGAATCCAATGAAACCTCCTGTGTGCTTTATACCTCCGGGACGACCGGCACCCCGAAAGGCGTTCAGCGTGATGTCGGTGGTTATGCTGTGGCGCTGGCAACATCAATGGACGTGATTTTTGGTGGTAAAGCGGGCAGCGTTTTCTTTTGTACGTCGGATATTGGTTGGGTGGTCGGACACTCTTATATTGTTTATGCGCCACTGATTGCTGGCATGGCAACGGTGATGTATGAAGGGCTTCCGATACGCCCGGATGCTGGCATTTGGTGGCAGATTGTCGAAAAATACCGGGTGACCAGGATGTTTTCAGCCCCTACCGCAATTCGCGTCCTGAAAAAATACCCGACAGATTGCATCGCCCAATATGATATTTCATCGCTCGAAACGCTCTATTTAGCGGGAGAGCCGCTTGATGAGCATACCGCCCGTTGGATCACGGAAGCCATTCATGTCCCGGTGATTGATAATTACTGGCAAACGGAAACAGGCTGGCCAATTATGGCAATCGCACGGCGTTTGGATAACCGGCCAGGTCGTTTTGGTAGTACCGGGTTTCCTATGTATGGTTTTAACGTCAAACTGATCAACGAAATAACCGGACAGGAATGCGGCGCGAATGAAAAAGGCATGCTGGTGATTAAAGGCCCATTACCTCCAGGCTGTATCCAGACGATTTATGGCGATGATCCCCGTTTTATCAACACTTACTGGAAACACACTGACCAACTGGTCTATTCGACATTTGACTGGGGACTCCGCGACAGCGACGGTTACTATTTTATTTTGGGGCGCTCAGACGATGTCATTAACGTTTCCGGCCACCGCCTGGGTACCCGAGAAATCGAAGAGTGCATAACCAGCCATGAAGATGTGGCAGAGGTTGCTGTCATTGGTGTTAAAGATGAGATTAAGGGGCAGGCCGCCATTGCGTTTGCGGTGCTCAAAGCAGGACGGGAAATCCAAAATGCTGACCATTTCGCGGCATTGGAAACAGCACTCATGGCATTGGTGGATAAAAAAATCGGCAGTGTTGGACGGCCGGCACGGATCTATTTTGTCAGCCAATTGCCCAAAACCCGTTCAGGAAAAATGTTGCGTCGAACGATGCAGGCAATTTGTGAAGGACGCGAACCGAGTGACATCGCACTGATTGAAAATCCGGCTTCATTGGACGTCATTAAAAAGGCCGTTTCCCAATAACGTTCAGGTCGCCCTGCATTAGCCCTTATGCTCTGGATTAACTGACGCCTCTCCACCGGAAATTTTTTTACACAATCACGCTTTTGTTTAACCCCTATTTAATGTCATTGCGTTACTCTTCACATGTACTACATTTTCCCAGCTACTTTTACCCATTCAGCTCCGTCCCAACACGGAGCTTCTTTTTTTACCCGGTCAACGTTTAACCACTGCCAAGTATCAGTGCGGGATCTCGAAACTCGAAATAATGTCACTCATGGACGATCTCAGGTTCTGTTATTGCAGATGCCAGCCATTCCACCATCGCAGGATGTTTTAACATACGATCAATCCACCCCTGACTCAGCGCAGAAAATTTCAACCCATAGGTTTGAGCTCGGAAAACCACCGGAGCATAAAACGCATCAACCGCCGTGAATTTATCACCCGCCAACCATTCACCACCAAACTGAGTTAATCCTTCTGTCCAAAGGGCATCGATTCGCGCAATATCATGCTGCAATGCCGGTGTCATTTCATCCAATTCCTTCCGCACAGCACAGTTCATTGGACAAGTCTGACGCAATGTCATAAAACCCGCGTGCATTTCCGCCGCCGCACTCCTCGCCCATGCTCTCGCTGTTTTCTCTGACGGCCAGACTTGTGCATATTCTTCAGCCAGATATTCCACAATAGCCAACGAATCCCAAACGGTTGTTTTTCCATCAATCAGGCAAGGAACCAGCCCGGTAGGCGAAAAAGCTTTGAATTTTTCATAACTACTTTTGTTATTCTCAAAATAACACTGCTGTTCGTTAAAAGGAATATCCAGCGCCTTGAGCAAAATCCACGGACGCAATGACCAGGAAGAATAATTTTTATTGGCTATCCACAATGTGTACATCGTATTTTTCTCTGTCATGATTCAATGAATGGGGGATCAATGGATAAATGATCCATGTTCTCGTGGTAAACACGATAGCAATAAACAATATAACAACATAAAAGACAGCCAAGTATTCCATAATAAAAAATAAAAAAGCAAGCCGTAAAACAGGAACATATCAATATGAGATAATCACCAATGATTTTATTCACGATGGTTAATTAATTCACCTGAAAAAATACAAACACCCCTTAAAATTAAAAATACAAAATTCATTCAGCTCATAAAAAATAAATCCGCAATTATCAGTTATAAAAAAGAACCACAAAGAATATAACGAAACGTCTGACAGGCTTTATTCTGTCCAAAACATCACCATGCCACTTTATTATTGATAAAATTTGACACTCTTAAACAAAATATTTGTTTGAGATTGATAAAAATAAAACTGAATTTTTAACTACTATACTATCCCTGACTTCTTCATTAACGTCGATGACATTCGGGCTGCCGGAAGGAAACAGTATGCTATTAAAAAATACACCCACACGCTTTGGTCATATTGCTATTTTACTGCATTGGGTCGTTGCCCTTGCCGTTTACGGGATGTTTGCGCTTGGGTTATGGATGGTGACATTAAGCTATTATGATACCTGGTATCATCGTGCACCGGCGCTGCATAAGAGCCTCGGCGTATGCATTTTTATCGTCATGGTGATCCGTCTGCTATGGCGGTTTATTTCCCCACCCCCAAAACCCCTGGCGAATTACAGCCAATTGACACGTATCAGCGCAAAACTGGCGCATTTCACACTGTATTTCGTTTTATTCGGCATCTTAGCCAGCGGCTACCTGATTTCCACTGCGGAGGGGGATCCCATCCAGGTTTTTGGTTGGTTTGACGTTCCCGCAATCTTAACCGGACAAGGGGTTCAAGCGGATACAGCCGGCGTTATCCATCTTTACCTTGCCTGGCTTGCCGTGGTGTTCTCTCTGTTGCATGGCCTTGCCGCATTAAAACACCATTTTATCGACCGTGATAGCACCCTGAAAAGAATGTTTGGTTTCAACCCTGATATAAAATAATTTCTGGAGAATCAATTTATGTTTGAAAAAACGCTGTTCGGACAAAACGTTTCTGAAAAGACTAACTTTAAAAAAAAGTGGCTTAAGAAATCCATCATCAGCCTGACCACCAGCATTTTATTGATGGGGACGAGCTCAGCCATAGCCGCTAACTATAAAATCGATACCGCTGGTCAACACGCCTTTATTGAATTTCGTATCCAGCATTTGGGAATGAGTTGGCTTTACGGAAGCTTCAATAAATTTGAGGGTGACTTCACCTTCGATGCCCAGGATACCAGCAAAGATAACGTTCAGGTCACGATTAAAACAAACAGTATTGACACCAACCATGCTGAACGTGACAAGCACCTACGCAGCGCCGATTTTTTGAATACAACACAATATCCAGAGGCTAAATTCACTTCAACCGAAGTCAAAAAAACAGGCGAAAAGTATACCATCACCGGTGATCTTACATTAAACGGTGTCACCCAATCCATCACGTTAGAGGCAAAATTGATGGGGGAAGGTAAAGATCCCTGGGGGGGATATCGAGCCGGTTTTGAGGCCAATGGAAAAATCAAATTGAAAGATTTTAAGATTAAAAGCGATTTAGGGCCAAAATCTCAGGAAGTCGAGCTGATTATTTCGGTTGAAGGCGTCCGTGAAAAAGCCTGATATCCCATCTGATAACGGTTTCCTATTCACTTAATGCACGTCTTTTGAGCAAAATAATGCGGCACCAACATGCCGCGTTTTATTTTCATCATCTGCTCGCTTTATTGCTTTCTTACCAATTCATTCACATGACGCGTGATTGAAGCCAACGCATTGTGCGCATCGTAATCCGCCTTCACGATATGTGACTGCTGCTGCCATGCCGGAGAAGATAATAACCTTGTCACCGCCTGACATAATTGCTGTTCATTCGGTGTATCCGTTTGCAGGCTGATACCACACCGCGACCAGATAACACGAGCGACAGCTTCCAGTTTACCATCTCCGGTGCCCGCGACCACCAAAGGTACGCCATGACGAATGGCCGAATTCAGTGAACCATAACCCCCATTTGTCATAAAAATGGCGGCGCGAGGAAGCCAGTGTTCAAAATTGAGATATTCGACGACACGGGCGTTTTCCGGGATTACATCGCCCAGAACATCAATCGCGCGGCCGCCGGTAATCGCCAATACCCGAACGGGTAAATCGGCCAATGCACGCAATGCCGGCAATATCAATTGGCTAAAATCAACATTCGCCAGTGTTCCCTGTGTCACCAGGATCAATGGCAAGCGCTCATCCGGCCAACTGATTTGCGTTTTATCCTCTTCCACCTTCACTGGCAATGAACCGATAAACGACACGGTTTCAGGTAAATCATCACGGGGAAATTCAAATGCTGGTGTTGCCAGTTGCAAATAGCGTTCAACACCACTCATCAAAACATCATTGTGGTCGCCGGTCAGTGGTTGCCCCCCCACCGCCGCAAGTGACTGATTGAACGCCTCTCTGACCTGTTCGATTAATTGCAGCGTCGCGTCATCCACTAATTGCTCACGTGTTAAATCAGCAGGCAATAATTCAGGTGGGATCCGAGGCCCCCAGAATATGGCATCCTTTGATGACCAGGGCAGCGGCGTCACACCAATAGCAATAACAGGAATACGTTCTTCAACGGGTTTCTGCAATAATGGCAGCGCTGCATAAAAGGTATTATCGATAATCAGCAGATCCGCTTGCTTCTCTTCAATCACTTGCATTAATTGCCTTGATAATCCGGGAATAGGCGCTGCAAAAAACCGTCTTAACGATAAGGCCATCTGAGCATTTCCCGGTGGGAGTTCTCCCCGTTCGGGTACCGATTTTTCCAGAAAACGGTAATCAATATCCAATGACTTATCAAAAGGAATAAACGTTGCACCTAACGCTTCCGTTTGCGACCGAAACAAAGCACCACTGAACAGGGTGACATCATGCCCCTGCCCGATTAAGTGCTCGGCAATCGTCAGCATTGGCAACACATGACCTGGGGTTGCAATCGCAGCCAAAACAATACGAGACATCCATTACACTCCTTTAAACCCATTAAAATCGATATTGCAAAGGCGATTTACACTGAATCCGGAACGAAAATCGGGCGAAAATGGTGATTCTGACACACCGGTACACCATGAATATGAACCCGCTGAATATGACGAGGTGCGCGGGAAATAAACGCTTCACGTCCATGCAATAAAGTGAAGTTATCACAAATTGCAATGTCACCAGATTGCCATTGATGGGCGTAGAGATAACGCGGATCATACAATCGGTGATACAGCGCTCCCTCAAAGGCGTGTTGCTCTTCCCGTGAGATCCCTGCGATGTTCAAAGCGTGGTGATCAGCATACTTCACCTCTTCTTTCCCCATCGGCTCGTTATAACGCATGACCCACTTTTTACCGCCTGGATGGAGGCAAACCAGCGGTGAGACAACTTCGCCGCCATAATGTGTCACCCGACTTGTGTGATAGGTAATCAGGGTATTTTTCCATGTATTGCGCTCTTCATCACTGGCATCCGCAATCAGTTGTTCTGTATTGACAAACGTAGTACGCCCTCCTTGTGCCGCTTCTGGTGCCGCAACACAGTGGAATATTTGAAATTCAGGGATTGTCTCTTTGTACATGCCATCCCAATGTAACGGTAAGTGACCACTGTCCAGCACATGATCAGTGGGATCCGGCTGTTCCATGACATCCAATACAGCACCGAATGGCCACATCATGATGTCTCCCCAACGGCGAGCATATTCCGTCAAGATCGCTTTATCCGTAAAACCCGAACTAAAGCCACGTAATACCACTAACAGATGGGTTCGCGCCAATTCGCGTAACGCATCGACTGACAGCGAGGTAATCGCCTGATCAGGGTAACGAGGGGTAATCAATACCCCGAAAGGCTTAACCAACTCAATATGGCAATCAAGTTCATCTTTATTCATGATTTCTTCCCTCAAAAATGCAGTATTGATTTCGTTATTCTGCTTGTATTGTCGTTGCCTGAAATTCTGTTTGCGGGTTGTCTACAGACCGTGTCTCTTCCGCTAATGGGTCTTCAACGCGTTTTTCAATTAAGTAATGACTTGGCACGCCCCGAATTTCGATTAGTTTTCCATTCATCTTTTTCACTTCATCACTTTTCATCAATACAAACTGACCATTAACGTTAGCGGCCACACCGTGCCACGGCGTCAACCAATCATCTCTGGTCGGCATCATATGAATACCGATTTTGATACTGTCCACCGCCTGTGGATGAATAGAAAGACGGATCGCTAATGGAAACTGCTCTGCCAGCAAATTTCCCCACGCCCAACTACGCTGGATAACCCCGACCGCGCGCTGACGAGCATCTTTTTGTAACGCATTTTTTGAACCGGTGTATTCCGGTAATAAGCTATCTTCATACAGGAAACGAGTAATCGCCCGATATAATTGCACTCCCTCTTCGCTTTCTTTGAGCGTTTCCTTAATCGCTTCAATGGAAGACGCATAACGGCTGACCAATAATTCACGCAGTTGATCGTAATCACTGGTATATTGCGTCAGTGATTCAACGTTACCCAGATTAAAAACGGAAAGATGCGTTGCCCCCAGCTCCTGTAACAGTTTTTCAATTTCCAATTGATAATGGGTAATGGTTTCATCATCGACATGAATCAGATCACTAAAGACATGGCCATCAGAACAAATAACAATATTTGCGCCCGGGGGATAATAAAGCTGAATACGTTGACAAAGAGAGTTTAAAAAGATCAGTGATAATTTTTCTGCCATATCTGGCATTTTGCCCAATACTTTTCTTGGATTTGGCGATTTTGTCGGAAAGGCAGGTAAAATACATTCAACGGGTTTCCCTTGTTGCACAAAGGCATGAATACGCGGCAGTTGAACCGCTGAAACCTTTTCCTCTTCATATTGAAGCGAATGTTCAGATTCAGGGAAACGACGCCGGTATTGCAATAATTCATTGAGAATTTTGTTAGAGACTTTTTCTACGTCAAAACGTTCCATAATTTATTCCTAATTTATTACTTTTACATCGAAGCTAATTAATGCCATTGGCAATAAATGAATATTGCCATATATATCCGTTCTCTTTCAGCTTGTTACCTAGCGGATTGACATAACTCCATTTAGTTACCAAATAAACTATTTTCCTGAGCGTTAATTCCTTTACTGACCTACCACAAACTGAAATTTATTGAATATATCAAGTATTAGCTCACATGCTCTTGAACATATAAAGAATAAAGATCTCAAAAAAACTAACGAAGGAATTCATAATATACAACCAAACCCAAATATAAATATATTAAAGCCTTATCATTTTATTTTATTACACGTGTTATATAACAATATAATCCCTGCATACAAACATACACCACGATAATTCCATATGAAAATTAATTTTTTTAAAAAAATCATTCAGTTTTTTTGATCGCATTTAAAAAACACATCAATACCACGTCGTGAGATTAATATTATTTCACAAAGCTATACCATTTAATTATTAGATATAATTTATTGCAGGAAAAAAGCCATGCCGCGGCATGGCTTTTTAACATGAAGAGAATGTCAGTTAATGGATGAATCTTTTTTCTGTAATAGCGAGCGATAAATTAACCCACCGATACCCCCGCCTATCAATGGCATCAACCAGAATAACCAAAGCTGATCCAAAGCCCAGGTGCCCTGAAAAAGAGCAACGGCGGTACTTCTTGCCGGGTTAACTGAGGTATTGGTTACCGGAATGCTAATTAAATGAATAAGTGCCAGCGCTAAACCGATAGCCAAGGGGGCAAAGCCTGCCGGCGCATTTTTATCTGTTGCCCCAAGAATGACAATCAGAAAAAATGCCGTTAAGACTATTTCAATGATGATGGCCGCTTGTAATGAAAAACCACCGGGAGAATGTTCACCATAACCATTAGAAGCGAAACCACTTGTCGTTGCATCAAACCCACTGTGGCCACTGGCAATAAGATAAAGCACGGCGGCTGCCGCAATGCCACCGATCACTTGGGCAATGATATATGGAATGACATCTTTAGCAGGGACACGACCGCCCACAAATAACCCCAATGTGACCGCCGGATTAAAATGCCCGCCTGAAATATGCCCCACCGCATAAGCCATCGTGACCACCGTTAAACCAAAAGCCAGAGATACCCCCAAAAAACCAATCCCCAGTTGTGGAAATGCCGCGGCTAAAACAGCGCTACCACAACCACCGAAGACCAACCAAAACGTACCAAAAAGCTCTGCCAATAATTTTTTAAACATTCTACAATTCCTCAATAATATTTGCATAAATGCAAAATCATCCCCAAAAAGTGTAGTTAGTATTTTTTAAAACTGGCAAGGCACTGCGGACAGAAGATGAAGAAGAGGTGAATATCATTAATATCAATAGGCTGTCCTAGATAGCTAAGGTCATTTAGGATAGTTCTATGAGAAAAAGTAGACTCAGTAAGTACAAACAAGAACGGCTTCTGGAGTGCTTTATCACAAGCTCTACCGCACCTATTGCCGCAGAGTGAGTTAGCGTTCACAGGAACACAGCAGCGTACTATTTTTATCGACTAAATTACCGATAAAAAGTGTATTTTTTCTTTCAACAATATTTAGGACTCCTGTGCCTAATATTTTTAAATAACCTTTTATCTCTTTAAAAGAGGAACTTACAAAATTAATAAAATTGAAACAATACAGCAACATATGCTTCAAAGCAAATTCAAACCAATTTTCATAATTCTTATTTTTATTAGATGATTAATAATTTTTATGGATTGATCTTTAATATCAATGCCTTTATATCATAAGTCAATATATCAATAATAATAACGAGGATATTTAACTATGGAAACTCAACAAAATTCACCAGCACCAACACAAAGTATAGTAATATCAACAGAGGATGGTACACAATTTTCGGATAAATCAGTTTTTATTGGTGGACAAAATCTAAAATTAACTGCAGATAAATTACAGAGGGAGGTGGCGCAACCATTCTATATATTGATTATTACATAGGAACTGAAAATTCTGGGTAGTTTAGTAAAAAATGGCAAGCATACATAGATACAGTTTTACCTGGAGAAGGGTGAAAAGGATTTTGATTATTCGAACTGTTAATTGAACACTCAAAGACTATTAATAATAGTTTAAGGGCTGTCTGCCCTGGATGATTTTATTTATCTAGGACAGTCTTATAGTTTAAACAAATTTAACTTCATTTAATATAAATAGGAATTATGATGACAACGACAAACAATAATTCATTAAAATCTCCGTCATACCCACAAGCAGTAGATGGAAAGATCGATATACAAGCTCAAAAAGATCAAGAAGCTTCATATATACTAATGTTAATTCCGAATTACATCGGTGAAGGCGGTAATATTAAGATTGTGGGTTATTTAAAAGATACTTCTAGTGGTAATATTATCACTTCATCCCCTAAAGTAATTATTAAAAACCAAGACACTTATACTTCCGTCCTTTTTTCTATAGAAAATTTTTCAGAAAATACTACTTATAACGGGTATTACACTGTAACAAACTTATTATCAGGTAGTGAAAACACATCTGAAACAGCGGAAATGACTACAATTAATTCTGATAAACAATCTGAAACTCATCATGAAACTCATCATGAAACTGTTAGTGTTCCTCAAGCTACCGGTAATAAAGGCACTCTATTAACAAAAGATGATTATTATAGATTAGAACAATTAGAAATAATTGTCCCTATATATAATAATATGCGAATAGGTCAAACTGTCCAGGTTTTATGGCAAGGTCCAAAAGACTCATATTTACCTCAATATTCAACAGATCCTCAACAAGTAAATAAAATTAGCCCCTTGACATTTTATATTCCTCGAATGAATTTTCTTGACGGTATTGGTAGTACAATACAAATTTGGTTTAAAGTTACTGACCAAAACAATCCTGTTTATTTTGGAGAATCAAAAACTTTCTTTTTAGAAATTGAAAAGCAAAGACTTAATTTACCTGCACCAAAACTTTTTTATCGGGGAGATGGCACTATTCACGTAATGATTAAATATGATGGCATGTCGCCACCTGATTCGGTAGACATAAGGGCGATTGGAAAGTCTCAAACACAATCCAATTATAAACCTGTAGATGACCCACAACAAATGGGTGTAAAACTTCCAGAAGATTGGGTAAACGAAAACCGAGGTTCAACGGTGTTGATTGACTATGCAGTAGGAAGTATGAACCCAGGCGTCAGATACGACTTTTCCAGAATATTAAAACAAACTTTATAATTTTTAGGATAAAAATAAATTATGAACATATTTATAAAAAAAATAAGTTTTACACTTAAAATTATGGTGTGCCTGTTATTTTTTATCAATAACGCTCATTCAAATACTGGAGATAACATTGCACAAGAATTAACCAAAAGATATTTTGATAATCAAGTATCCTGTGGGGATGATGGGCTTCCAATATTTTTGTGTTCTGGAATATTAATCAGAGGAACTGTTGCATCCAATGCTTATCATTCATGGAATCCAAGCCCAACTTCTGAAAGAAAAGGAAGCGTTTCATTTTCTTATCTGAGATCTGATATTAGAATAGCTGAATTAGAAGTTAATCACCACAACGGTTATATTTTCACTCCTTATATTAAACTCATTGATGATTCTGAAAAAATAAATCCTGCAATCCTTTGTTACTTTCCTATTGATGGGGGTACAGACGCTAGAAATAATAAAGGATGTGGTTCGCCTACGGGATATCCAGATTTGGGATCATGTCAACAACAGAATATTACGACAGCAGAACAATGGGTTTATAATTATGTGAATGTTAATAATAGCAATCGTAGTGTTCAATGCGGTTTCGATGTGACAGGTGACAATAGTGCAAAAATATTTATGGAAGGTCTCAAAGTTAGTTCACTTATTAAGTTACCATTAAATAACGAATTAGCTATAGCTGTTTGGGATCAAAATATTCCAAATAAACTCCCTATAGAAGCTTTTTTCTATCAAAATGATGGATTAAAAGATGCTCAACATGATCAAAAAGATTTTTATCAATCTACAGGTAAAATAATACCTATTGTAAAAATGACATTTCCTTCGTCACCAGATGGTAATATAACTTTCGTTTATAACGAGAATGATCAACTTAAGCTGCATTAAATAAATAGAAATACTGTTATTTTAAGTTAGTGCGTTACTGGCATATGCCAGTAACGCACTATTAATTATATTTATTTGTTTGTTAAGATCACATATAAAAATTGACCATTGACGGGATTAAATAGAACAACCTGAGCTTAATACAAAAACTCAGGTTGTTGATTGGCTTAATCAATCAATTATTGAACGACAGCTTCCTTTACCTCATCCGACGCCTGCCAAATACGGTATTTGACGGTCATCGATGTTGGTGTATAGACCACAATCGGTAATTTACTGTTATAGCGAACCAGCGCTTCTTTCCCTAATTGAACCTGAACAAAACGGACTGTTTCCTGTTGTCCCGGACAGGCCATTTTTGTTGAGGCCGGGCCACTGATATTCTCTAGTACATGATAGTCATATCCCCACCCTTCCAGCGTTTTTGTCTGCAAATCACCGCCAAACCAGTGGTGGTTACAATCCACTTTCATGTCCTTGCCAATCATCAATTCAACCAGGTAGTTGTTTTCATCTTTTTGTTGAGGCAACGTAATAACGTTAAGCGCCATATCCGCAGGTGCCTCAGGATAAGGGGCTATATCTTCAATTTTTTTATCTGCAAAAACCGATGTCGATACCATTAACGCGGCTAAAGGAAATAAATATTTTTTCATATATCACCTCGGAATAAGTTTAAAAGGAGACTGAATATTAACAATAAAAACACTGAGGTAAATTATGTTTTTTTGACAACGTACTGATTTTTATCATCATTGAATAAGATTAAAGAAAACTACTGACAATAAATATTCAATTTTATTAATTAACCGTATTAAAAACAGGTATTACCAGTTATTTTTTATGTGATATCTCTCAAATCTGACATTACAATGAACTGCTACACTCATTAAGTGTGGTAGTAAATTTCGTATAGGAGGTTTCATGTTCCCAGAATATCGTGATTTAGTATCCAACCTGAAAGCATCTCACCCCCGTTTCCAATCCCTGTTTGAAAAACATAGTCGGCTCGACCACGAAATCGCTCAGCTTGAAGGCCCAAACGGAGCCGGTTATAGCGATAAAGTTGTACGCCTGAAAAAAGAAAAACTACACATCAAAGATGAAATGCAACGGATTTTGCAGGAAGAAACGCTGACCCATAAATAACCTCATTAAATGCTGTTGACGCTTACTTTATTGACAAGTAGGCGTCAATAAAGTTCTCGATAAGAGAACTCCATTCAATGTCACACCCACAAAAAAGCCACCATAACGGTGGCAAAAACCGGCGCACTGTTTTTCGTTATTTATTGTGCCGCAGCCGCTTTCTGGCGAAGTTGTCTCTTGCTTTTTGCCTTTGGATGAGGCGTAACATTCTGGACTTCACCCGGCTTTGAAATGAAACGGACAAAGGTTTCATGGCTGACGAACGTTGCGCCGCAATTGATATTCTGACATTGGTTATAGCGCTCCTTTGTTTGGCTTGAATGCTCAAAACTACTACGCGTATGCGCTGACTGACCACACAGAGGACACTTAATCATATTGTTCACCTTTCTTAAAATAACACCATCTCGTCTGGTGAACAATATACCAAAGATCTCATATTGAGATCAAGCATTTATTTTAGCTCTCCATTTTGGTCTAACCCGCATTAGTTTTGATTTCGATATCATCAATTTTAATTTCAAGATCCAGTGATGTCGTGAAACCACTGTCATTCAGGTTATGCGTCACTTTAACTATCGTCCAATTCGTTCCATCAATCTCCGGTTTAAACCCCTTTAACTGAATGGGTGTTTCAGGATAAATGTCAGCACGTCCTTTCGCCAGGGTGATCGAGAATTGTGCAGCCCCTCGCTGTATTGTTTCCCAGGCAGCTTTGGCGGCACGTTCCGCATTTTCCTTGTTAGCATAAATGCGGGAAAGCGTCAGAACATTCTCCTGCGATCCTGCCAGGTAATGGCCAGATTCTTGCTGTGCCGTTGTCGTTTGGTGAGATTCAGTCGTGGTCTCCTTGTGTTCTTTAGCAGACAGGCTTCCCTTGATATCAATATGTCCGTTATGGTCGTTTTTTCGTTCACGTTCCTTTTGCCCTTTTTCAAGGTAATCGGTCTTTACCGGCTTAGCCAGGTTCACACCACGAGCCGGCTCATTTTTTTGATCTTTTTCCTTTTTAAAGAGTAAAAACGTTTTTTTCGTGGCTGGCGCTTTCACGTTTGGATTCGGAGAAGAACGCGAACTTTTTTGAGGAACATCCTTGCCTAAGGATTTTTTTTCGCCACTGTGATATTCAACGACAATTTCAGCTTCTCCGCTCTTTGATTCAACCCGACTCAATTTAACTGTCTGTTTAGTCGCGGTGCGCGTATCCTGCCACTGAGCAACAACCCCCGTATAAGCTTCACGATCAGACAGGGAAAACCGATGGCTATCCCCTGATTCACGCGTGATCGTCACCCGTTGAATAGCCTGACCACTCGCCGTTTTATTTTGTCCTTGCCGAATAAACAACAACTCACCATTTTTGACAGACACCACTGCCCCTTCCTGCTTTGCGATACGAGTCAGGAAGCTCACATCAGATTCATTCGTCTGATCGATGTGCATAGTGATATTTTTCAGTTCATCACTGATTTTAAATTGCAATTTATTTCTCGCAGCAACCGTACTCACAATGTTTTCTAGCGTCTGTTTATGGTAGGAGATCTCGCGTTTCACATTCAGATCACCACGAAAATCCGCACTTCGAGCACGAATCGTCAACCGATCGGGCGCGCCAGTGTGCTCGATTTCATCAACAACAAACGTTCCCTTTGGCGTTAAGGAGTGGCCATGCCACCCCAGTCCCAATGTGAGAATATCGCCTCTGAGAGGTAATTTCAGCATGCCATCTGCATCATTCAATTCAATATCAAGTTGGTCTGATTCCAGACCACGATTATCCGTCAGCGTTAACGACATCAACCGTGCTTGGATCTTTCCACTGATATCCGTATTATTGATTTCCAAACTAAAAGTGGGTTGACTGTTTTTTCCAGTCACCAAGTCAAATTGGGGAATCCAATCCGTGCTCGGTAGCCATTTTTCAAAATCGCTCATGAAAATACTCCTTTGACGCTATCAACAACCTCCTCTTTGAAATCAGAAAGTTTCTTCGACCAATTAGGCAAATCGTTTTTAATATCAGAAAGTTGCGTCTGCAAATCTCCTAACATTTCAAACAGATTGTTATCAACCCGCCGCAAGGTCAGCGTAAAACTGATTTTTCGGGCAGCACCACCTGACATAAATTCCGTCTTTGTCTCATCAATGCTTTCGATCACGAACATGCCATAAATCATCCCCCGACCATCAATAAAAGACCACGCTTTGCCACTGTCCGCCATGAATGTCAGTACTGTCAGGGAAAGCGATCCGCCCGTCAGTTCAGGGTAAAGCTCACCTGATAGCGTGATCGTATCGTTATCCGAACCAATAAATTGCCATGCAGGCCGCGCGCCCACACGGCTGTTGAAAGCATGTCGCCAACTCTGTTTATACTGAAAAGTCTGATATGGCGTTGTTTTCAACATAAAAACAAATAAACCAAGTGCAGCCATCATGAGAAATCATCTCCTCTGTCAGAAAGTGAGCTACGCATACGCGCCTGGTGCATACGTTCTCGTTGTTCCAGTTCCTGTCTGACCACACGAGCAATATCCTGAGCGGATTGCCCTTGGGCACCGTAGACATAAATGTTATATTGCGGCGCGCTACCATATTGTGGTGGTAAGCTGCGTTCCCTCTTAGCTTGAACCGCCTCATAGGTGTGAATAGGTAAACTTTGCGGATGCAGTGGTACATCTTGTGCCGCAACAGGTAAAGACATTGCACTGACAGCAACCCCCAGAGCAGCATATTTCGCCGTATTTTTCCGACTGATAATATTTGCCGAGCCACTCACCATTTCAGGACCACGCTCACCGACAATGCCAAATTCTCCAGCTGAAATAACACCGCCTGTATCGTATAGCCCAATCTGCTTCGTTTTTTCACTGGTTGCGCTTTTGGTGATTTCCGATGATGTTTTTATAACAACTTCTTTTTTATCATTACCTGACCACCACGATGTGAAAAGGTCAGTAATAGCGGAAATATTATTTTTTAACGCTGTCCATTTTTCTTGGATCCCCGTTAATAAACTGTCGATCATGGCTGATCCAGCCGCTTTTAATTTTTCTGGAATCGCTTCAACATCATTAACAATTTCATCCCATCGGTCTGAAACAGATTTTTTAACACTCTCCCAAATTTCAGCGGTATTCTGTTTAACAGATTCCCAGGCACCACTGATGGTCGTTTTAATCATTTCCCAGACTTCTGAGGCACTTTGTTTAATCATCTCCCAGTTTTGGGATATAACACCGATTAAGCCGCCACTCATGAAATAATTTTTAAGACCTTCCCATGCCGTACTGGCAAGGTTTTTAATTCCTTCCCATGCATGACTAAAGATATTTTTAACATTTTCCCACAAAGCAGTAAATTTTGGCCCTAATGATTCCCAATTCTGCCAGATATACACAGCAGCCATTGCGATAATACCCATAATGGCAAGAATTGGATTTGCCATCATAGCCCGGCCAACAAATATCATTGCCCGACCTAATACACTAAAAGCACTGCTTAAAAAAGATAAACTTTTTACACCAACACTGGCCAGAATATTAATTCCACGACCCAACACACCAAAAACTTTTTGGCCAATATTCCCTAATATGCTTAAACCCTTTCTTTGGTTTCCAAATGTATCTTTACCTCCTTTACTGGATAATAAATCAGCCCCTTTATTCATTGAGCCAAAAACCTGACCTCCGGTTTTACCAAAAAATTCCATGGCCGCGCTGAGTACTTCTAACGCTTTAGTGCCTAACTGCGCGAATGCCTTCAAACCCATGTTTAAATTTTCCAGTGCCTGAATACCTATTTTCGCAAATTTATTTATATTGGCTCTTAAATCTTCTAAGGCCTGAGCGCCAATTTTCGTAAAGACATCCAAAGGCGCAGTGAGTTTATTCAGCGCCTTAACACCCAACTGCACAAATGCATCCAGGGTGGATTTTAATTTGTCCACCGCCTCCGTACCCAACCGGGCAAAGACCTCCAAAGGGGATGTTAACTTATTCAGCGCCTGCACACCCAACTGCACAAATGCATCCAGGGTGGATTTTAATTTGTCCACCACCTCCGTACCCAACCGGGCAAAGGTATCCAAAGGGGACGTCAGCTTATTCAGCGCTTGAACCCCCAACTGCACAAATGCATCCAGGGTGGATTTTAATTTGTCCACCACCTCCGTACCCAACCGGGCAAAGGTATCCAGAGGGGACGTCAGCTTATTCAGCGCTTGAACCCCCAACTGCACAAATGCATCCAGGGTGGATTTTAATTTGTCCACCACCTCCGTACCCAACCGAGCAAAGGTATCCAGAGGGGATGTTAGCTTATTCAAAGCCTGCACACCCAACTGGACAAATGCGTCCAGGGTGGATTTTAATTTGTCTATTGCCTGAATGCCTATTTGTGCAAAAAAGTTCAAACTGGTTCTTAACTCAACAAATGCCAGCACGCCCAGTTGGGCAAAAAAGTTTAGACCAGCGCTTAATGCAGCAAACACCTGAATCCCTAATTGAGAAAAGAAGCTTAGATTCGCCCTTAATTCAACAAATGCCTGAACACCTAGTTGTGAAAATATATTTAAACTGCCCCTTAGAGATGCAAACGCTTTTATGCCTATACTACTGAAAATTTGGATATGACCAACCAGCATCTGAAATACGACTTTGACTGAACCCGTCGTTAATTGCAAAACTGCATTAATTTTATTCAGAATGCCAAATAAGATCGTTATCTTAGGATTGATATTAATCACCAATTTATCTAACAATGAAAAATTGTTAGTCATGTTCCCTGTGATGCCAAGATTAAATTCATTTTGTTTACTGGATGAATTTTCCTGTTTGGTAATCCGAGTTGTTTTAACAAGATGGGTTGATTGACTAGCGGCACTCACCTGCATTACTTTTGATGTATTTTGCCGCGCAGAGAAAGATTGTTTAATTGATTGATTATAAGCTTTCAGATCGGTGCGTATATGCGCAGTTTCCTGCGCATAACTCACAATCGGCCTTAAACTCTCAACGGTTTTATTGAATTTTTTGCACTGGTTATGAAGTTTATCAACCGAACCTACCAGCTTCTTTTGATGCTGTTGAAAAGATTTAAGGGAATTAGTCAGTTTACTAACGGTACTCAGTACCTTATCTAGCTGCGACTGTATATTACTCATTTTCTGCACCACTTCTTAAAATGGCTCGATGCCGCCAGTCCAATAATTCCGACAATAACATTTCATCAGTTACTGTCGGTGACCAGTGAAAAACGGTGGCGATATCGGCCACCAATTCATCAACCGTTAATCGTTCTGGGAATCGGACTTGACCGACTTCGGCAACAAAAAATTGACCACCTCCACACTGAGATTAATCAGATCACCAGGTGACATCATTATCAGGTCATTTTTGGTCAATGCAGGCGTGGTCACACGCGGCAGGACAAGCAGCATAGAATCCACATCCATTTCCAGCAGTGCCTGTAAACGTGCACCGCGCAATGCGCCACTATTCGGTTTGCGTACCACCACTTCTGTGATTTCGCCGTTAGCCCGCGTCAATGGTGCTTCCAGTTCAATAGTGCGCAGATCGTCATTTTGCGTGTTCAGTGTTTCTGTCATGGTTCAACCTTGTTTATCCGATGAAAAACCTGTCTCAACCGCGATGTTTTTTTCTCTCATGAGACAGGAAATAAGTTTTAAAAAAGCAAATGACTAAAAAAAGCGATTAAAAAAGACCGATAGCGCGGCGATGCTGCGCCAGACGATCGAAGCCCCCCACTTTCTCAACCATATTGATGGTGTCGATTTCAATCAGTTCTTCGCCATCCCATGTCAGTTTGAAATAAGTGTTTTTGGCCGTGATTTTGGTTTGAGTGTTATCACCTTGTTTATAAGTACCGTGATCGAACTCCTGGAAGCGGCCACGCATCACAACTTCAACGGCAACCACATCGCCAGTGTCTTCGCGCACGAAAGAGCCGGCAAAGCGCAACATAACGCCATCCGCTTGTGCGATACCCCACTGTTTGTACAGTTGAGCCTCGACACCGCCCAGCGTGAATTCAGCATCCAATGCACCTTCATCCAGCCCCATATCCACCATGGCACTGCCGTTCATGCCCGCACCACGATAAGCTTCCAATTTGCGGCTTAACTTAGGAAGCGTCAGTTCTTCCACGATCCCCTGATAATTGTTGCCATCATTGAACAAATTCAGGTACTTAAGTTTGCGAGGTAATGCCATCAGTTAGCCCCTTATTGATTGATACTTTTCGCGAAATCCATCAGATAACTATCTGTAATGCGCTGGCGTAACATCATGTTTTCCAGTGGTGGTACAGGTGTATAGTCATAATCGATGGTCAGTTTGCCGGCTTTCAGGGTGTCCTTATCATTAGACTTGTCGTCATACCAGCAACGACCATCAATGATGTAACCACCGGCTTTCAGTTCGCGAAACTTAGCATTGATCCCTTCGATAATGTCGCGCACCAGTGATGGCGTCAGCGGCTTATCGATAGCCCACATATGTGATTCCGCCATGGTGTCAGCCAAAACCTGAGCGGTACGGGTGTAGCTTTCAAACTGGAACAGTGGATCATCAGCACAAGTGCGTGAACCCCAGAAACGGAAACCATTTTTGCGGATCAATGTAGTGACACCACTTTTGTTCAGCAGATCAGCGTCAGTCGCGGTATCTTGCAGATCCCAGAACACATCGGCAGACAGACCCGTCACACCATTGACGCCCACGTTGGACAGCGTTTTGTGCCAACCTGTCTCTTCGTCGATCTTAGCGCGCAGACCCAGAGCACGAGCAGTTGCAAAAGCGATATCTTCGCTACTGGTCACGGTATCCCAACTCAGGAAATCCGGCCAAATCAGCATCAGCTCACGCTGATTGAAGTTGTCACGATACTTGATCACTTCAGAAATGTTTTTGCAGCCATAAGCGCTGACATAAGCCATTGCTTTCAGTTTCTGAGCAATGCTTGCCAGTTCAACAGCGACAGGCTTTGAATCCAGACCGGGAATAGCCAAAATACGCGGCTTAACACCGAGTTGGCTTTGCGCTGCTAGCAGTGCCTGCATACCGGTTTTCTTACCTTCATTGGTGACACCACCGATGAGGTTAGAAATGGTTTCTTCTTCCAATTCGCCCTCAGCCACACGGACAACAACCGTCACCGGCTGAGCCTGAGCTGCGATTGCTTTCAGTGATGCGGACAGCGTCCCTTTTTTCCCGGCCTTACCACTGGCGCTCATAACGTCAGTGATCAGAACTGGAGTGTTTAATGGAAATGTTTTTTCGTCTGCGTCAGGAGCAGTACCAACCATACCTACGATAGCCGTGCTAACAGTAGTGATGGTGCGCGTACCTTCATTGATTTCCTGTACACGGACGCCGTGATGATAATCTTGTGCCATATTAGCGGTTCTCCTGTTAAGGTGTGCCGATATATTGACGGATTAGTCAGGGGAAATCATTTGCTTGGGGATGTGTGGCAGAAGGTACAAAGGTGGTTTTATATTTTTATTAATAATCAATGTATTGAAATGGAATTTTCTTCATTTTGGCTTGTGTTGGGGGAAAAGAGAGAGTTTAGTTAGCGCACCCTGTCTTATCAAATAACATCCTCACGTTGATTATTTATCAACCCCAAAGCAGTTCAACGTTTATTCTTATCGGTATTATTCAGTGTGATTTTAACTTTTTGTTATTTTTTCATAGGTGAAAATAACCTATTTTTGGCATTTATCATCTGTTTTCAGTATATAGAGGATGGGATCTTAGCCGGATTGTAGAGATCTATAGATTGTAAAAAAACCTTCTATTTCATATTTTGCTTTCGCTGACAAAAAAGATAAGAAAAAACCAATTAATTAACGCAGACGCTGGCCGAAACAGCATCCGCGGCATATACAACCATGCACAATATCTTGATAAGTGCCGTGAAATGATGCAATGGTTCGCTGACTACATTGATGAGATATCGACCGCTACGACTACCTGAAAGAAAAGTGAGGGGATTGTAAAGAGGTGTGAAAGTAAGCTACTGCCATCATAGACGACAACCCAAACCCAAGCGTGATTGGAGGAATGGAGCGGGTAACTATAGGGCAACCGCATGAATGTTCAAATATCATCCAAACCGGAAAACCCTGCTTGTAATACCTGCTCCAAAAAGCCGATTTTCATCCAGGCTCGTTTACGTTTCATTCTGATACTTAATTTAGTCGTTTCTTTTTTTAACATATTTAACGCGACCCGTCTCAATATCGCGATGTTTTCCGCTGCATTTTTACGGTAAATTTTGCAGTCATCTTCCCGAAAGGAGACATCCAGTATCCAGTGAAGATTATTTTCGATCTGCCAGTGGCTACGTATGGCCTGAGCAAACTGTTCTTCTGTTAACTCTGCTGAACTGATGGCGTAACGGTATTCCAGGCTGGCGGATTTTCCTTTTTCTTGCCGGTATCCGACTGTCACGCCAACTGTTTTTAATTCAGGCCATTCCGGGAAATGGGCGACTAATGAACTCGCATCCATGACATGACTTTGCCTAATTTCAATACGTCCATGCCCCTGTTCTATGTGTACTTTTTCTCTTGTCAATGACCCGGAGAGTTGTCCCGCCAGTGCCTCCCTGACTACACGGTGGAGATTTTTCTGATTGTCTTTCACACTCAGCAAATAATCAGCGCCCGCCTCAATAATGTCCCGGACTATCTGGGTTTGACATCCCATTGCATCAATGGAAATGAGGGCGCCTTTCAGTTCCAATAACTTAATCAGTTTCAGGGATGGCAGTGATCTCATTTGACTTACTTTGTGTTCTGACCTGACCAATGACGAGTTGGTTTGCAGCGGCGTAAGCACTCACCATGTGGAGAGTTGAATAACGATCTTCACGATGATAAGAGCCACGCAATACTTTACCGTCGATCGCCACTAATTCCCCTTTGGTGAGTTGGTGAACAGAACGCATCCAGTTGATAAAACAGAGATTAAATTGTTCTGGTTTGATGCGAGAAAGGACCCGGGCAATGGTGTCATCAACAGGAACGCCTTCTTTGAACATACCTTGTTTAAGAAACCAGTCATGATGGCCTTCAGTATATTCCTGAATATCACTCCAGCCCTCCGCCCCCGCAATAATCGCGCAAAGGGTGGCAAACAAAATGTCAAATAAAGGATAGGCCACTTTGGCCGTCTGACGTGGGTCTTCGATATCGGAGAAATGGTCAGTGAAACTGTCAAGGTACATGGTATTGACTCTCAAAAGAGAGTATAAGATCACAGCTATTTACTCGAATCAACTTAATTTACCGTTGGCTAAAAAACATTCGCGATCTTGCCCTGCGGGTAACTATACTTCCATATCCCCAAAGATGGTAACAAAGTTACCTTATATGATAATAATATAGTAAAAAGCAAAATACGATGCTATTATCATATAAGCAATTAATAATTGATTATATATCACAAGCAACTAGTTGGAAAATAAATTATGCACAACCAAAATAAAAAATTCGCACTATTAAGATCTTGGAATCGTAAGCGAAACTATCTAATGAAAGATATAAGATATTATACCCGATTATTTATTGCAAAATTACTATGGGATAAAAATAAAAATAGTGACTTCAATATTAATTCAATAAAAACAATTTTATTATTACGCAATGAAGATAAGATAGGCGATATGGTAGTTGATACCATCTTACTAAAGGAGTTAAACAAAGCTGGATACATAGTCGATTTTTTAGCAACAGAAACTAATAGCATAGTATTAAAACACAACCCCTACGTCAGAAATATATTCATTGCCACACCTATTGATACAACGTCATTTATGCAAAACTTTCGGCATAATGTACCTGCTAAAACTATAGAAAAACTCAGAAACAACAAGTATGATTTAATCATTGATCCATCTCTTTTTAATACTCCAATTCATAGACTAATATTTTTTAAACAGTTAAATGTAAAATATGTGATTGGATTTAATAAAAATAAATGGCTAAACCATTATGATAAAAAAATCAATTTTGATTACAATGAAAATCACATAAAATTAACATATAAGCTAATCATGAACTCCTTAAATATAAGGATAAATGATGATGTTAGCTATGACTTACACTATCCAAATGAAATAGATTTAAATATAAAAGAATACCTTGATGAATTAAATTTACCATTAAGAAAAAGAAACATAATCATAAATACATTTGCAGGAAATAAAGATAGATGCCTTTCAATACATCAATTAAATAAAATTGTAAATATATTGAACGATACTTATAATGATATAAATATAATTTTTCTTGGCCATGAAAAACTCATTGATATGACTATGTTTGAAGGGGTTTATAGAAGCCCATTCGAATCATTATATCATACCATGTCTCTTATCTCTCAATCCGATCTTATAATATCACCTGATACATCCATTGTTCATATAGCCGCCGCTTATAAAAAACCATTAATTGCAATTTATCAGGATATTAAATCGAATAATACATTATGGGGACCTGGATATAATGAGGCTATTCAAATATTAGTACCGAAGGGACGATTGCACGAAAATAATGATATTGATTCAATTATCATTGAATCTGTAAAAAAAATATTTCCATTCTAAGACCCCCCAGTAGGTTTTTTTCTCTGCCTACTGGGAAAATATTTTTTATTACTAAAATAGAAATTCAATCCCAAATATCTATACCTCCTAAATGGGTATTTGTCCTCGTATATACGACACGCACTGTACGTCTACCATCACCCAATGTTAGTTGTATTGATCCCTGCTACCCAAAGTGACTGTAACAACATATCCATCTGCTGGGATTATGGTTTGTGACGCTCCCAAATTTTCTGTACTACGAACCCACATCACTTTTCCCCTGTAATCTACACCTAAATTTGCCCGTTCTCCATCATCCAATCGAACACCGGTTAAAATTGTTCTGGGGTATTTATTTTCAAATACTAAATACCGATTATCACTCTCCGTTCTGGTATAACACTCCCCTCTGACCGCATAATTCCCCGCTGGCTGATAATTTCCAGCAGGCTGGTGTTACCACGTGACTGATACCGCCCATCTGATTCGCCTCTGGTATAACTTTCCCCACGGATGGCGTAATTGCCAGCTGGCGCATAGTTGCCTTTGGGTTGATAACGACCGTCACTTTCGTTCTTTGAGTAGCTGTAACCGGCGGTCAAGTAATTCCCCTTCAGCTGAAAACGCTGATTGGATTCTTCCTTGTTATACGTCCCAACATCACCTGCGTTCAGTGAAATATCCGCATTCAGTGCCTTGCCATTCACCTGACGCCCTACCGGTACACGACCATTCGCATTATGATTCGCCATATTCGCAAAGTCATGCGCCGCTTTTACTGCTTTGGGTGATGGTGGCTATAGACTCTTAATTGAGCGTCAGTTAGCACATATTGACCGTAACAGTATCCGTGGCTATACAACCACGCACAGTATCTTGATAAGCGCCGTGAAATGATGTAATGGTTCGCTGACTATATTGACAGGATATCGGGGACAAAACGACTTAACCCTTTATTTCTAGCTCACTCTTTTGTACGCACCTCTTCGAGAATCACAAAAAAATGACATTTGCAATATATTTATTTTTATCTTGAAAATCAATTTACTATGTGTATTTTATAAAGAAAATCAGGTGTGAGATGTCTCAAAAAAGACAGAAATAATAGAGAATATTCACGCCTTAAGATATACTCCTCCTTGAGAGTTATCAATTTGATAACACGGATTCATTGGAGGTTTCTATGTTTTGCGAAATAAAAGTAGCCCAAATGGCTGCGTACCTGCTATCAAAAGGTGGCGGGCGCATGGCATACCTGAAACTCATGAAGCTCATGTATCTATCTGACAGGGAGCATATGAGGAAATATGGGGAGCCAATCAGTGGTGACCGTATGGTCTCTATGCCTCACGGGCCCGTACTTTCATATTCACTCGATTTAATGAATGGCTCTAGCCAAGGTTCAGATGAGGGCTGGGGAAGGTGGATTGCTGGCGCTAGCGATTATGAACTAGAGACAAAGCTACCATCAGTTGAGCGCGATGAATATGACGAATTAACAGATGCTGAGCTTGCTGTTCTGAATGGCGTTTATTCAGAATACGGTCACATGACAAAATGGCAGATAAGGGACTACACACACTTGCATTGCCCTGAGTGGATCGATCCTCACGGTGGTTCATACCCGATCGACCCAAGAAACGTTTTCCTTGCCCTTGGAAAATCGAATGAAGTTGCGATACAACTTGCAAACAGAATGCGAGAACAAAACGAACTGGATCGGGTTATTAGTGGATTAGTATGACAATTAACTTTGCACCTGTTAAAAAGGGAACCATAATGTTACTTACGGGTGCGAAGGAACATTTGTTCTTTATTTGTAGTGATCCCGTGCTTTACCCTCAACTTATCAAAGAATGTTTTCTTGCTGTTAATTTAACCACTATTTACCCCGATATTGAATATGACAACACCTGTATTTTAAGTGTTGGCGATCATCCTTTTGTAAAGCATGATAGTTATATTCTTTATAAAAAAGCTGAGATACTGGGAGTTGATACAGTGACAAGTCAAGTCATTGCTGGTGATATCAGAGTATCAGAGCCCTGCCGTAATGATGTGTTTGATAGAATACTGAACGGATTTAATACTTCCCCTCACGTAAAGCCCAAAGTAAGAAAGTTCTACACTAAATATTGCGTTTAATTTTAATATTGCACTTATTCAATACCATTAAATGATACCTATCATCAAAGAGCTATTACCAAAGTGATGACCTCAGAAGAATCAATGTGTTAGGTAACCGACTCGAAATAATCGGTGCAGCCATTTTGGGCTTCTTAAACTCAAAGAATCCCTGTAGTAACCCCACTAATGACGCAATGTGTGCTGGCTGTATTGACAGGATGCCGTGGATTTAACACCATGCAAATGTCCGAGGTTAAAGATATACTCTATTCTTCAACTCCGAATAATAAATATCTAAAACTTGATCACAAAATATAAAGAGATGGCCGTGATAAATAAAATTATTGATAAAATTCAGAATGGCAAAAAGTATAATGTACTGATATTATTGGCATTAGTATCTATCATTCATCACTCTTTTAGCTTTGCTTTTAAACCGGTTTATGCTGTATCTACCCTATGCATTCTAGTCTTGATTAATCCGTATACGTTTTTTTATAAAGCGGTTATTTTGTTCTTATCTATTTGTTCTGCAATATATTTCCCGATATCTTCTATCTATGGCTCACCTAATTTTAATACTATACTGTCATTATTTTATACAAACAAAACCGAAGCGAAGGAATTTTTATTTAACCTTCCTTTCCGGTATTTAGTTATTTCTCTTATTATTCTTGCAACCGGATATATTGCATCGAAATTTACTATCAGTACGCCACGGCCGGTCAAAATATCTGCATTATTTGTATTTATATTAACTACTGCCTATGCTCCCGCAAAAGCATACTTTTCCGGTAAGGATATTACCATTACATCTTTTGAAATACGTGAATTACGATTCTTTAATGAGATTATTGAATCCATTAATGATACTAGAAAAGAGATACAGAGATATGAATCACTCTCGAAAGAGAAAGATACTTTTTCAACTCCTCTCGTAGATTCTAGATATAATACCTATGTCTTAGTAATAGGTGAAAGCGCCCGGAGAGACTTCTTCCATAATTATGGCTTTCCAATCAATAACACACCATTCACCAGTTCAGTGAATGGAAAATTTTTCACTAACTATATTTCTGCAGCAAGTTCAACTCAGTTATCCCTGACTAATTCAATAGCAATGAATAATAAAATAGCCAATAATATCATTGCATTATCAAGAAAGGCTGGATTCGAAACTTACTGGTTATCCAATCAGGGTTCTATCGGATTTCATGATACGCCTGTTGCCATTATAGGTAAAAGCTCATCATACCCTTATTTTCTGAAAAAATTCGATTATGATGACAAAACTCTTTCTGATCAGTTGCTCCTTCCTAAAATTGAAGAAGCTATTAACAGCAATAGTAAGAAAAATAAACTTATTGTAGTTCATATCATGGGTAGCCATCCGCCATCCTGTGATAGAACCAATGGTGAATATGATCGCTTTTACAAAAATAAACCCTTATCCTGCTATATTCAGAGCATCAAAAATACAGATGCGCTACTTGCAAAGATATATAATGCTCTTAAATCAAAGAACGACAAATGGAGCATGATATATTTTTCAGATCATGGTTTGTCATTCAATAAATATAAATCAACAAATGATATCAACCTAACTCATGGCGATAAATACCAGCAAAACTATGAAGTTCCGTTCTTTGTGCTCTCTTATAACGATACCACTAGGGAAAATTACAACAATAAAAGAAGCGCATTGCACTTCATGTCATTATTTTCCCAATGGACAGGCATAAAAGAGCCAAGTATTGAAAATCACGTATGCGACTTTATATCTGAGCAGAAATGTGAAGACCAAGATAGTATTATCAATTTTAGCAATAAAAAAGTAATGCACAGCGCGTTACCATCAGATAAACACGCTGTTCTTGATTAACAGATATCCTCCGGCTGAGCCGGAGGGCTGTTATCATACAGTACGATACCATCCCATCAGCATGATATAAGCGTTTACTACTGATACCAACGAACCACTACCCATATTTCCTGTAATGGCGGTAAAACTATGGCTATGCGCCCCAATCCCAATAGTATGGTTATGTCCCCCGGAATTAGACAATGTTCGGGTTTCCCATCCTGAGTTTGAGTTTCCCCCCAACATCGTACCCCCGACCAGTATTATAATTGAGTATTGTGTATGTATGAGTGTTCAGTGCCTTGCCATTCACCTGACGCCCTGCCGGTACACGACCATTCGCATTATGATTCGCCGCATTCGCAAAATCATACGCCGCTTTTACTGCTTTGGGTGATGGCAGCTGTTGGCATGTTTCTGAATAGCGTCATCCAAATATTCACGTGTAGCCAGAATGACAAATGGATCAACTTTTAATGTCACCGAATCCGCACTGCTGACAATCAGGATCATGCGGATGGTCTGGATTTTATCCAGAACCACATCTTTCAACGGGGCTTTCAGTTCCACACGCTGGATACTCCTCTACATGCAGTGCGGCATAAATTGCCGACAATGACTTACTCGTCAGTGAAAAAATTGGGGCTATCGACTGGAACACATTGGCCCTGGATGGCTGTTTGACTAAATCTGGTTCGTTGGGGAAAACGGGTTGAAACTATGAAGCCATGCTTCATGTGGCTTGTAGTTTAATTGTCCGACATATAATCCTATTGAGATAGACGCTTAATTGAGTACCAATTAGCACATACTGACCGAAACAGCATAACAATCACGCCCAATATTTAGAATAACGCCGAGAAATGCTGCAATGATTTCTGACTATATCCCCCCCACCCCACCAATGCCGCAATGTTTGCACCTCTCACTAATCCCATTCAGTGATAATCCCATTTAATAACAGTAAATTATGTAACTGCATGCACACCTCACAGATTAAGAAAATTCCGATCACATATTAGGAAAAGTTAATTAGTATGAGCTACAGCTTTAGTGTGTTTTTATTCGAAGCTGAGTTAACTGTATAAAACCTAATAAGGGGATTTAGTTGAAACTATTACATTTAATTAACCTACAAGGATTTGGTGGTGCAGAACGGCTAGGGCAACCGCATGAATGTTCAAATATCATCCAAACCGGAAAACCCTGCTTGTAATACCTGCTCCAAAAAGCCGATTTTCATCCAGGCTCGTTTACGTTTCATTCTGATACTTAATTTAGTCGTTTCTTTTTTTAACATATTTAACGCGACCCGTCTCAATATCGCGATGTTTTCCGCTGCATTTTTACGGTAAATTTTGCAGTCATCTTCCCGAAAGGAGACATCCAGTATCCAGTGAAGATTATTTTCGATCTGCCAGTGGCTACGTATGGCCTGAGCAAACTGTTCTTCTGTTAACTCTGCAGAACTGATGGCGTAACGGTATTCCAGGCTGGCGGATTTTCCTTTTTCTTGCCGGTATCCGACTGTCACGCCAACTGTTTTTAATTCAGGCCATTCCGGGAAATGGGCGACTAATGAACTCGCATCCATGACATGACTTTGCCTAATTTCAATACGTCCATGCCCCTGTTCTATGTGTACTTTTTCTCTTGTCAATGACCCGGAGAGTTGTCCCGCCAGTGCCTCCCTGACTACACGGTGGAGATTTTTCTGATTGTCTTTCACACTCAGCAAATAATCAGCGCCCGCCTCAATAATGTCCCGGGCTATCTGGGTTTGACATCCCATTGCATCAATGGAAATGAGGGCGCCTTTCAGTTCCAATAACTTAATCAGTTCAGGGATGGCAGTGATCTCATTTGACTTACTTTGTGTTCTGACCTGACCAATGACGAGTTGGTTTGCAGCGGCGTAAGCACTCACCATGTGGAGAGTTGAATAACGATCTTCACGATGATAAGAGCCACGCAATACTTTACCGTCGATCGCCACTAATTCCCCTTTGGTGAGTTGGTGAACAGAACGCATCCAGTTGATAAAACAGAGATTAAATTGTTCTGGTTTGATGCGAGAAAGGACCCGGGCAATGGTGTCATCAACAGGAACGCCTTCTTTGAACATACCTTGTTTAAGAAACCAGTCATGATGGCCTTCAGTATATTCCTGAATATCACTCCAGCCCTCCGCCCCCGCAATAATCGCGCAAAGGGTGGCAAACAAAATGTCAAATAAAGGATAGGCCACTTTGGCCGTCTGGCGTGGGTCTTTGATATCGGAGAAATGGTCAGTGAAACTGTCAAGGTACATGGTATTGACTCTCAAAAGAGAGTATAAGATCACAGCTATTTACTCGAATCAACTTAATTTACCGTTGGCTAAAAAACATTCGCGATCTTGCCCTGGCAGAACGGCTTTTTCTTGAATACTTGAAAAATAGTTCTTTTGAAAATGAGATTTTATGTACAAGTAACGTTTTGAACGAAAACCTGATCTCCGAACTGCAGGACTTTGAGATTAATTATGCTAATATAATTGGATCAACTTCAATAAAATATCCTACTTTCCTGAGAAAAATAGCGCTAACAAAGAAAATAGAAAAAGCGAAAGCAGATAAAACTATTATTTGGGATTTTGTTCCTAGGCTATCAAGAAAACCTAAAAATACTGATTTTATTTATTACGATCATGGTAGCTCTTGGCAATATAGGGTCAATAATAAAACGTTAAAATTTTTCAATATGTTAGATTCTGCTATTGCAGTTTCCCATGCATCAAAACGAGTCATGGAGCTTAAATTCAATCCTAAAATAGAAATACAAACAGTGATAAACAGGCTTCCTTGTAAATCTTCGATACGTAATAAAAGTATAACAAACAAACAAACCATTATACTAGGAACAGCATCTAGATTAATAGGACTAAAAGGAATAGGTATTGCTATTCTTGCACTCAATGAATTATTAAAAAAAGGTATAAAAGCTAAATTAATTATTGCTGGAGAAGGTGAGCAAAAAGAAGATCTGCGTAACTTGGCGATAAAATTAGGGATAGAGGAAAACGTAGAATTCATTGGCTATCAATCTGATATGGCCACATTTTACTCAATTGTTGATATCTACATCAGTACGCCAGTTGCTGAGGCGTTTGGATTATCATGTATTGAAGCCATATCAAATGGAGTTCCTGTAATATTCCCGCTTTCGAATGGACAACCTGAAGCGATAAAAAATAAAATATGCGGTATCGGTATCATCCCTGATATTTCAGTGGATGAATATTATCAAATGACAGGACTTACCGTTAATTTCCCACATGATATCTACGATCCTATCAATGATTGCATGACCTCCCCTAAGTTAATTAATCCTGCAAAATGTGCTGTAACTGTCCAACTCGTTATTAGTGATTATAACCAATTAAGTAAAAATGCTATTGAGTGGTCAAAAGAAACCATGAACTATAATTTATTTATTAAAGAATTTGAATTGGCTATAAATAATAAATAGGTTAAAACATAGCGGCGTACTTTTTCACCGCTATATTTCACTATTATATTTTCTATTTTGATAATACTACTTGATCCATTATTTGCGCCCCATCCTGCCATCTTAATGTCGAAGGTGGTATAAATTCAATTCTTCCCCACCAATTTCCCGGCCATTGGGTCGAAAATACTCGACTGGCTACAGGAACTTCAAGAGGTAAATACTGTCCATTTTTGGTTCTAATATAGACTAAACAACCAGCTATACTTTCAGTGCAATTCATCGTTCCTCTATCTTGAACCCATCCTGTCCAAACAACCGTCTCTTGTGTTCTCCGAGTACCTGCATCACGTTGCAAATACCGACTATCACTCTCCCCTCTGGTATAGCACTCTCCTCTGACCGCATAATTCCCTGCTGGCTGATAATTCCCCGCGGGTTGGTAGTTACCACGTGACTGATATCGTCCGTCTGATTCGCCTCTGGTATAACTTTCCCCACGGATGGCGTAATTGCCAGCTGGCGCATAGTTGCCTTTGGGTTGATTACGCCCGTCACTTTCGTTCTTTGAGTAGCTGTAACCGGCGGTCAGGTAATTCCCTCTTTTAGCTGAAAACGTTGATTGGATTCTTCCTTGTTATACGCCCCAACATCACCTGCGTTCAGTGAAATATCCGTATTCAGTTCCTTGCCATTCACCTGACGTCCTGCCGGTACACGACCATTCGCATTATTATTCGCCGCATTCGCAAAGTCATACACCGCTTTTACTGCTTTGGGTGTTGCCGCCTGCGTTTCACTGCTGCTGTCCACCGCGCTGCTCAGGATGACAAATCCCTTCTCTTTCAGCGTCGCGTCAGGGTGATGGCGGCTGTTGGCATGTTTCTGAATAGCGTCATCCAAATATTCACGGGTAGCCAGAATGACAGACGGATCAACTTTCAATGTTACCGAATCCGTACTGCTGACAATCAGGATCATGCGGATGGTTTGGGTACGGCCGGTACCTTCCTGCAATTGTGGTTTGTAGGTTTCTGCGCAGTTACCTACCGCAATCAAAATACCGTCTTTGTCGAACAAGCCGATTTCACGGATCCACCAGCCACCTTCATTTTCAGGGATCACCTGTTCAGTAATGATTTGGTTCGTTGGGAAAAATGGGTTGAAATTATGAAGCCATACTTCATTCGGCTTGTAGTTTAATTATCAGGCATATAATCCTATTGGGATAAGCTCTTAATTGAGTACCAATTATCACATACTGGCCGGAACAGTATCCGTGGCATATACAACCATGCACAATATCTTGATAAGCGCCGTGAAATGATGCCATGGTTCGCTGACTACATTGACAGGCTATCGGTGATATAACCATTCCACACAACCCCCACCAATGCCGCAATGTTCGCCACCCATCCCCACTCACAATTTTCCCAACCCACCAATGATGCGATGGTTGATGAGGTGTCGTGGCGGCAGTCTTTATCTGGTGTTACTATGGATTCATAATCATCTAACCTTATCCACAATGATGGTAAATTTGAGAACGATTATTATGCAATCTTATATAAAATACAAATTACATAAATGGGCCAGAAAAGGATCATGGCTCAGTGATTTACTTGATAGGATGTTTCTGCGAAATAAAAAAATAGCAATAGTATCCGACAATTGCTGGGGGATCAGGCTATATAAGAATCTGAATCGCCCATACAACACACCATTTATTGGATTGACTATCCCTCCGGATGATTTTTTAAAAATCATTTCTAATTTAGAAGAATATTTGAATATTGAGTTAAAAATTAGTGACTTTTCCAACGCTGACAAGTTCCCTGTTGCATTTCTGTCTGGTATCAGAATTAATTTTATTCATTACAAAAATGAAGAAGATGCAATTGAAAAATGGAATAGGCGTAGATTAAGACTTATGTCTTTTCTTAACGAGAATGGTATTGATTCTATTATATTCAAATCCTGTCACGTGGATTCTAAAGATGATGTTTTTGTGAAAAAATTCAAAGAATTAGATCTAAAAAGAAAAATATTCCTAGAAAAAGATAGCATAATAATAAAAAGAAATGGTGATTTCCCTGATGGATTAGAATTGTACGAAATAAGGTTATTGTATTATTTTAACTTCATAAAATTATTTAAATATCTATAAAGTTCCAGCTCCTATGCCTCGTACCCAATATGTTCATATCGACATTAAGCCCTCTTGCATATAACAGATACCCATTGATAAATTATCCCTGTATCCCTACATTCCCACCCCTTATAAGCAGAAAGATTTGCAGTGCTCTTCACATCATATCTGTTATCACTCTCCCTTCTGACCGCATAATTTCCCGCTGGCTGATAATTCCCTGCGTTTTGGTAATTCCCTTTTGACTGATACCGGGAATCTGATTCCAATTTGGTGTAGCTTTCCCCTCTCAGTGCGTAATTTCCGGCAGACTGATAATTGCCCTTTGGCTGAAAATGGTTATCCGACTCCTCTTTGCCGTAACTGTATCCCGCAGACGCATAGCGACCCATCAGCTAAAGATGGCTGATTGGACTCTTCTTTATTATACGCACCAACATCTCCTTCCTGCATTCGTCCACTATTTCTCAGTTATTTTATAAATTAGATATTTGAGCTTCCAAATATATCCAGATAACAGTTTGCCCTGCTTACTTAATTTTTTGGCATAGATTCTCATTTGTCTCGCTGTTCTTGGTATATCGTAAGGAACATCATGCCATGGAGAATCACTATAAAATACATCATATATATCACTTTTCTCGTACCATAGCTGCCATGGCTTCGGTGTGCCTGTGAAATGAATAAACACTGTTTCATCACCAACGTTTACATCCTCCATGAAATTATTATAAATCTGATTTAAATATTTAACCTTTCCTTCCAGGATTATATTTAATACATCCTGATCAGGATACTTAAAATCTCTTATTTTTATTAGAGTTGAAAACTCTTTGAAGATATCATTTTCTACCCATGCGATAGTATTAATAAGCATAACGCCAGAATTGAAGTAATGTGTTTTATCTTTTATTCCAATATAATTAACATTATCAACATCTAAGGATTTATGGTTAACAACGCACGATATCTCATTATTTTTAAATTTGTGATTCATTAATTCATCTAATTTACCAACACATAATAGATCAGCATCAAGATACAGAACCTTATCAGTTACACTGTGAAGAATATAGGGGACGATAATCCTATAATACATTGATATAGGTAAATTTTCTTTTTCCTGTAACCCCTTAAACCGTGAATCATTAAATATATGAATAGTTATATTTGCATCTATATTTTTTAATCTTTCAATACTATCATCACTAATTTCATTAATAAATATATGGAATTTCAGTTTTTTATTACTGTTTGTTTTTAATATAGAAGAAATAACTACTCCTGCAGGCCTTAAAAACTTTTCATCAACGCCAAAAGCGATATGCAACATCGGCTCCTCTTTATTAGAAGAGCCGATGTTAATTACATCATGTACTATTGTATCGAATTGCATAGTTTATACCCTGCGGGGTCTTTAGTGTATGGGCATATGATAGCAAACTATGTATCCGTATGGCATGCAAAACAAAAATTTCTATACAGAGACAAGTAACTCAATAACCCCCCATCCAGACACAATTCTGACCTGGGAAGCTGACATCGGTTTTAGCATAGTGTATTCATTGTTAAAACCGATTTGATACCATTCGCTCATAGTTTGTGGACATACCCCTCCACCTATTAATTTATTAGTTCCGCTATCATTTAACCTTGCATATACCGCCAGCCCTCTTATATCTCTGGACACGTTGACGGTTGTTTCCCCCTTAATTTCAGATCCTTTCCAGATACTAACTAAACTGACATTTGTTCCTGCTCTCTGATATCTCCCATCACTCTCCCCTCGGGTATAACACTCCCCTCTGACCGCATAATTCCCCGCTGGCTGATAATTTCCAGCAGTCTGGTAGTTACCACGTGACTGATACCGCCCGTCTGATTCGCCTCTGGTGTAGCTTTCCCCTTTCAGTGCATAATTGCCAGCAGGCGCATAGTTTCCTTTGGGTTGATAGCGTCCGTCACTTTCGTTCTTTGAGTAGCTGTAACCGGCGGTCAGGTAATTCCCCTTTAGCTGAAAACGCTGATTGGATTCTTCCTTGTTATACGCCCCAACATCACCTGCGTTCAGTAAAATATCCGCATTCAGTGCCTTGCCATTCACCTGACGTCCTACCGGTACACGACCATTGGCATTATTATTCGCCGCATTCGCAAAGTCATACGCCGCTTTTACTGCTTTGGGTGTTGCCGCCTGCGTTTCACTGCTGCTGTCCACCACGCTGCTCAGGATGACAAATCCCTTCTCTTTCAGCGTCGCGTCAGGGTGATGGCGACTGTTGGCATGTTTCTGAATCGTGTCATCCACATATTCACGGGTGGCGAGAACGACAGATGGATCAACTTTTAATGTCACCGAATCCGCACTACTGACAATCAGGATCATACGGATGGTCTGAGTACGGCCAGAACCTTCCTGCAATTGCGGTTTGTAGGTTTCTGCGCAGTTAGCCACCGCAATCAGAATACCGTCTTTGTCGAACAAGCCGATTTCACGTATCCACCAGCCACCTTCATTTTCAGGGATCACCTGTTCAGCAATGATTTGGTTGGTGTTTTTGGGATCGATGCTCAGCGTATTAATCGCTGCACGACGTTTTTCATTAATCAGTTTGGTTTGTTGGGTATCCGGCGTCGGCAATTTGCCACCCCCATCACCGACGGCCATATGGGTAATTTCAATTTTAGTCCCCAGTGCCGCCGCATTTGCCAACTTATCTGCGCCTAACTGCGTCAGTAGCGCAAAATATTTGCTACTCATGCTCTAATCCTCATGTCATCAATAATATGTACGCCCGCACCCACAACGTCTAAGCCAGATACGGTTACTTGTTCCGGGAAATAAGGGTAAACGGTCAGTTCGTCACCACTGTAAGTCGCCGCTGAGTAGTAATAGTCACCGCGTGTATCCAGATTGATGTCCAATCCAATCAAATGTCGGCTGACTGGCTTGGCATCAAAAATCAGTTTCTCCAGCTCTTCGAACATTTCATGGGTGATACCGCTATCCAGTACCCCAATATCTAATCGGAAAGTGCCCGGTGCATCGTTGGTCTGCCACCACTCTTTTACACGGATGAGGTAACCCAAAGGCTCAACAACCCGCCGGATCGCACCAATCGTTCCTTTGTGTTTGTGCAGGAACAATGAGTTTTTGATCACCTCCCTCTTGGTACTCTCACCCCAGTTTTCGTCCCAACGATCGACTGACCATGCCCATGCCAGATAAGGCAACAGTAATGCCGGACAGGTGTCTGGATTCCACAGTTCACGTAGCGGCACGTTGACTTTCTGTAACTCTGCGCAGGCTTTGGCCGCGGCAAGTTCCAACGGGGTCGAGCCCATTGGCAGAAGGCGATCATTCATCCGAACCTCCCAGTGTCAGGGTGGTTTTGATGCAGTAAGATGCCTGGGTTTTATCCAAAACCACGTCTTTCAACGGCGCTTTCAGTTCCACACGCTGGACACCCTCGACATGCAATGCGGCATAAATTGCCGACAACCGAATGTCACGCCCCAGACGATGCTGAGCTTCAACATAATGTTTCAGCTTCTGTTCTGCCGCCTTGCGGATAGGTTCTGATTCTGGTGTCGGGAAGATGTAGAGCACCGCATCAATTTCATATTCCACAATGTTGGCCGACTGGACTTTCAGGCGATCAGCCACGGGACGCACGTTTTCGTCGTTTAGCGCTTTTTCGACTATTTCCAGCAGTGCCTGGGACGCGATGCCCTTGTCCTCCCGCGACATAATGGTCACGGTGACGTTAGCTGGCGACGGACTCATTGCCGATGCATCCGCCACACGACCATCGGCACTGCGTGCATGGTATTCATATGCACCAACCGGGCCTGCAACGCTCAAACCTTCAAAGGCTTGTGGAATACGAACACGGTAATCATTATCGGATTCCATCACCGCCGGCGTCGGGGGTACACTCGCGTTATCCGCAGGGCGCAGAACCATGCGGGATACGTTGTTGTTCGCACCCAATTGATCCAAATCACTGCCTGTCGAATAGGCCACCATCACCGCCCGGGCCGCTTCGTTAACGCGTTGACGCAAAAGCAACTCGCGATAAACATTCTCTTCCAGCAACTTAACCAAAGGTTCAGATTCCAGTTGCAATGTACGAGCAATAGCCTCTTGCTGATCGTCCGGGTAGAGTGATATCAACCCTTTTTTACGCTCTTCCAGTAGTTGTTCGTAATCCAGTGGCTCAACCACATCCGGTGGTGGCAACTGGCTTAAATCGATTGTTGGCATACCTTACCTCTCAGGAATAGCCTCACCGGGAATGGTTCACCGGAATAGAAAGTGAAAATTCCTTGGCGGATTGATGATAAGTACCGGTAATATCCACCACCATTTTGCCGTCCTGTCCGGTTTCCATCGTGATGGATGTCAACGTCACTCGAGGCTCCCAACGGCTGATTGCGGTATAGCTGGCGGCCATAACTTGAAGCCTGAGTGCTGGATTTTGAGGCCAGTCGATCAGTTCTGGCAGCAAAGAGCCGTAAGTACGACGTGCAATACGACTCCCCACAGGGGTTAATAAAATATCGCTGACGGATTGCCGGACGTGCGCCAAATCGGTCAACGCTCGGCCCGTCTGCCGATTCATTCCCAGGTACATCATACCGGGCCTCCTGATGTGTCACCGCCTGACCTGATGCCGGTGTGTTTATGGGAGTCCACGACCACACCGTTGGAACTGAATGTGCCTCCGGTATGTTCAATATTGCCCGTCATTTTGCCGCCGTTGCGCACAATTAAATTGCCTGTGCTCATCAGCTGCGTACAGATGACTTCCGGTGTATCTAGCGTAATGCGGGTGCTGGCAACACAGGTGATGTCCGGCGCAGTAATATGGACTGCATCCGATGCCATGATTGTCGCGGTTTTGATACCCGTCACAGTCAATGCGCCAGATTGCGGTTCATACTCCATCACAGCACCATCTGGAAACTGGATATGTGTTGCCTCCGGTGATATTGATGGCGCCGGAAACTCATCGGAAAAAATCGCCGGCAATACAAAGGCGGTGGTCAGCTCTCCGCCTATGGACAGTAATAAAACCTGCTCACCGACACTGGGTGCCCACCATGTGCGGGCGTTTCCCGCTCTGGATGTCAACCAGTGCAGCCAGTTGGTTTCAAGGTTACCTGTCGCGACCCGGCACATTCCCCTGGTGGTATCCACTTGGGTAATCACGCCTGTTCGGATCAGGTTGCGCAATAAGCGCATCAGTTCAGTGAGTTGTGTGTTCATAGCGTAAGAATGCCATGAAAAAGCAGGCAGAACATTAAACCGGGCTTGTGGGAAACATCACACAAAACCAGATAAAAATTCATTTAAAATCAATAAGTTTAATAAAAACAAAAAGCCTTCTCTGGAACCAAAGAAGGCTTTTTAAGGATTGCTTGAATAAGACGAAACGACACCGCAAGACTCGGCAATCAGTGCAATCACTCAAGCTTACACTGCCGAACAACATCACGGATATACTGTTGTAAATAGTCTAATTTCGCCTGGTCGCTGATCATTCCGGCTCGGATATCGTAAATAGCGCGTCCAGCTTTTGCAGTGAGTTCGACTTGGGTTCCATTGCCCATGCGGCGGGCGCGGGGATCTCGGTTTTGGCTGAGCTGACAGGTAGCAAGGTTGGCGGCGGCGATTTGCACCCGCCGATGACCAGCAGCAATGTCAACACGCAGAGCGGTGTTTTCTTCGGTAACATGGGCTAATTTTCCTGAATAATATTCATCCAATTGTGCAGCCCGCTCTTGCGCCTCTTTCATTTGCTCAATCGCGGCCAACGTTTCTGAACGTGCTTTTTGATTGATGGCAACAAGTTGTGCCGCCTGTTGCTGTTTCAGGTTCGCCACTTCACTGAGAGACAAGGCTCGATGTCCCCACCAGCCCAGGCTTCCGCCAATGAATAAAGCCACCATTAAAGGCATTTTCTTCATGATTTCCCGCACTGAGTGGGCGATAAAAAATACCGGCCTTAATCCCACAGCTGGATAATGGGTTTACTGGCGGCGGGCATAAATTCAGGCATCTCAACGTTCGTTCCATGAGGCAATACTACGCCCAGATCTGCCAAGCCGGGATTGGCCTGCAACACCCGCTCAGTCATGCCCAATGTGCGGCCGTAATGACGCCAACAAATAGCGTCAACGGTTTCATTTTGTTGTGCGATAACTTGCATGTACTCTCCTTCTCTTTACAGAACATCGTCAGTCAATCGAAGCGTTATGATCAAATAATCAGGGAAACACCTCAATCAAGTGAGATTGTCAGGGAGGCCACACTCATAAAGCACCCTGTTGAAACTGTCTATAAGTTCGTCTCCGTCATCACAAAGTACAAAGGCCGGAAATGATTTCCGGCCTTTGTCTGATTTTATCTTACTTATAATGATTGACCCTGCTACCCATTGGAAGAGACTGCGCTTTCCAGTGAAGATATGATCGATGCAGAAACATTAGCTCGTTGATCGAAAAGTATTTCCTCGCATTCTTTTCCTCCGCCAAATCTATTCTTCTTCTGTTGAAACCGAATCCCTTAACATTTTGTTACCGGGCACCCTATGACCTAACGGGCTGTTTTCCAGTTTACTTTGGTAACTGTTAAACTTGTTCTCATAAGGTGCAGATAGCTCCGCTATCCAAACCAGTGCCAGCTCTTTATCTTCTGCATGATTGCATTCACAACTTGTTGCCATTCGAGCAATGAAATTGATACGTTGCGCTACCAATGATTCCATAAGAGATTCCACTGATTTATTCGCCTCCATATAATAAGCTGTATGTATATACAGTACACATAATAAAACTAAAATTAAAGTCATTTTTACCTTTTCTAGTGATTAAATTTGATAGTTAATCACTATTATTTGTTGTTTTTGCAGAAATATTTACCAACTCGATGATTTTATCCACTACAGCCATTCCGCGGACCGAATGTCACATTTATCTGTTCATTCGTACAGTTATTGACAGAACTCCAAGGTGAGAATTTTTTGCCACTTTGATAAGCGATCCTTTTTGTTCCTGAGACGGAAGTCACTTTTGCCCTGGTTGTCGGTTCTGATTTTGGTACGATTGACCATTGATGAATACGTGTACAAATAAATTCTGCGTGAGATAAAAATGGCGAAGTCACCCCCTGAATAGAGTGAACATCTTCACCATAAGCGCTGCCAAAAGGGATACGTTGATAAGATAGGCGAATGACTAAATCACGACGCGCAACCCACGGCCCCCCTTGGGCTTGAGTATATGCAGCCCAATTCCCCGCATCTGCCGCCTGTAAAACAGCATTTATCTTAGTATCAGATAAACGCACTGCTCTAAGACGACGTAATTCGCGCCAAACCGACACTGGCGCTCCCCCAATTTGCTGGAATTGGCGAATACGCCAACGACTTGCCCATGCCGTTACTGACTTTGCCATATCACGCAAAGATCCGCCGGTTTCATGGTCTTTTTCTTCTTCTAACGCATAACCATCAATATTTTTGGAAATGTACTTCGCCATGTAACCTGTGGCACTGCCTTTTTTTGGGTCCAGCACCCGATAATCGAAACGTGCTTTTTTTGCGCCATCGCTTTGCAACTCTGCCTGTTCTTCTTGGCAAGCGTAATGCTCAAGGATCTTTCTGACTTGCAACAAATGCGCCGGTAACATAAATAACACCATATGCCAATGCGGTGTACCATCATGATGGGGTTCTACCACACGGAAACCAAATAGATTAATCTCTGCTCTGGCAAACGCCGCTCGTGCTTTCGCCCAAACGCCACATAAATAACGTTGAGTATCACGTGGTGTAGCACCACTCCAGGATTTGATAAATCCGCCCTTGTGCTGGACAGCATGGTATTTCGCCGGCGCCGTGATGGTATAAAACTCCCCGACACAGTCCATTTTATTGGCAATCTCTTCGAAACCGCGCATTCTGACCATTAATTCGCAACGTCGGATCGCCGGATTCGCGTTGCTATGCACAACCGTCTCCGCCAGTGAAATACGTTCCCCTTGTTCATTTTCTAAATCAAATTGTTTGAAAAATTCACGATTACGCTGTTTTTGTTCCAGCCATTCCCGTAATGCCTGACGTGAGACATAAGGAGAAGCAGCTTGCTGTACCTGTCCAACGGCAATAGCCATATGTTCAGACTGAATATCACGCAAACGCTTTAGACGAAAATACCACCAACGATCAGACATCATGCGCAACATACCGGAACAGAGTTGATCGACCGATGGCATTTTGCGTCCACAATTAAAGCGCTGCCAATAAGGCGGCTGAATACCACATTGCAAGGTGAGTTTTGCCAGTAACCGTACAATCTGGCCACACGGGAACATGACGCCTCTGTCTCATCAACGGCGGTCTCATCAACGAAAATGGGCGCGTACTTTTTGGCAAAAAGTAAAGAGTAATGCTCATAGTGACCAGAAATGAAAACAGCAATGTCGTGAGCAAGTTTCAAGAGTTGCTTGCGACCATAAGTCACCATCTTTTCCAACGGCTCAATAAAAGGAAAAGGGGTCATACCAGAAACACAATGAGTAAATTGATACCGTTCTTTTACCAACTGCAATCTCGGCATGACATTCTGTCCTACCGTTTTTCTGAGGAAAGCATTTGCATCACGACGACCCGAACGGTTAAAGATATCGATATAACGACGGCTGAAATATTTCGCCAAAAAATCCGGCAGTTGTCCTATATATTGGTGACGCCATTGATGATCTTCTGCATTGACTGACCATAACAGACGCTCAGCCATCGAACTACCTTGCGGGATAATGGACTGAAACCTCGCTATTTGCTGACTTTGAGCGATCAGATAATCACGCTTTGGTTGATCAGTGATAATGTGATTATTCATCAGGTTCACCCCATTCAGGATAAGCAACAGCCTGGCGTACTCATGCCATTTATTCAAAGTGATAACGTGTTTAGCACACTGCCATTAATGAAATCAGGGTCGTTAATTAGACAGTGTCAGGAACTTCGGAAATTGACTGACCACGACTTTGATATGGTTCATCGCCTTAATCAGCGCCTGTTTTTCCTCCTGAGTAAAATGATTGAGTTCACTATCGTGGCGAGAACGGGGAATATTGGCTAAATAGAAAATGGCGGATAATGCTCGTCTATTCTCTTCATAATAGTGATCCCTTTTATCACGCATATCAGCCAAAAAACGGTTCAACTCCTTTTCATTGTCACCCCAGTACGTCGCTCTAATCCTCGACAGGTGGTTCAATCCTTCCAGCCGTTGACCGAGGTTCATCTGGGCAAACTTTTCTTTCTCCGTATTCGCCATGTTTTCCCTCAACATTTTCTCACCAAACGATCCCCCAACCGTATCAGGCTCTTTTCAATAGCCCGCCCCATTTCAACGTGTTCTTCCCTCAGAGATTACTGAAAGAGGTCAATATCAGGCATAAAGATTGAAATCTGGGCGTTCATGATGCAATATCTCTCAATGGTTTTCAGCCTAACCAATCTGGGTCCACAAAAGATCTCATAACGAGATCTTTTGTGGGATACTAATATCTCTTATCTGTACTGTCAATGAAAAATACCAATATTGAGATCAAAATGGGAGCCGATAGTGGGGGAAGACCTGCTATTGAACGTCTTGTCCGCGCCTATGGATTCAAATCACGTCAGGCCCTCAGTGACCATTTAGGCGTTTCCAAAAGCACGATGGCAAACCGCTACCTTCGTGATAGCTTTCCAGCGGATTGGATCATCCAGTGTAATCTCGAAACGGGCGCTTCACTCTTGTGGTTAAGCACGGGTCAGGGAGACATGTATCCAGAGGGAGAAAACGGCAAAAAAACGGAACGATTGGAAGATATTATTGCCCCATCCATCCCACGCGTAAAATTAGCCGGCGGTAAGCTCAATGAAGCCAGCCCGGTGATTTTAGACAGTGAATTGATCCCAAATGGACTCCAGAATCCACTGATTATTGATGATCATACTTCGTGGTATCTGCTGGATACGCAGGAGGATAGTATTCAAGATGGCTTATGGCTGGTGGATATTGAGGGCATGCACAGTATCAAAAAGATCGCCAAAATCCCAATCAGTAAGATTCGGGTTAGTGATAATGACGTTACTTTCGATTGTGCCATCAGTGATATCCAATTTATCGGCCGCGTCGTGCTGGTCATATCCAGACAATAGCACTCCGGCATACCTTCATCATTGAACAAAATCTGCATGTCAGCAGCAATATAAAACGGCCGGAAAATAGGGGGATTTTCCGGCCGTTTTATTTTATAAACGATGATCAAATGCTATTTTTTGCCTTTGATTTTTCGCCCTGATTGTCTCTTTCTCTGATAGAAACAATCCGCTCGCCTTCTGATTTTTTCTTATTCTCAACCTGTTCAGACTGGCCAACAAACAACCCGCCACGTCGAATTGACATACTCGCGCTACGGCTAATGCCCCGTAATTCGCCATGCTCAAGAATATCTAATGTTTCTGCACAGCATGTCCCTTCAACGTGACCATCGATAATAATTTCAGGGGCATTAAGTTCACCTTCCACTTTACCGGCATGCATAATACGAATAGCTCCGCCTTTGACGCGAATATTGCCGATGACTTTACCCCAGATCTGAATATCCCCTTCCATTTCTATATCCCCCTTGAAGACTGAATTTTTCGCCACAATGGTATTGGGACGAATTTCAGCTTCAGGGAGTTTTTTCTCTTCAGGTTTCACACCGATAGTGGGTATCACCGGGCTGGCAGCCGGTACTTCTACTGTTTTTTTTCCAAACATAGCATTGATTCTCAAGTTCATATTCGTAAAGTAAAACACTAAGGCTAAAAAAGATAAAATTGCTGTTATGGCACAACTCAGCGGGGAGCCATAGAGATAGAGCCCCAGCGCAATACTCCAAAGGAGCCATATGCCGTATAAAAAAGCATGATCTGAAAAACGATACTTTTGCATATTTTTCTCGTTTTTGTAGTTTTCCTTATATTTCATCAGCAAATAAATCTACGCCCTAGCAGGTAATAGAAAACGGGCTGTGAACACGATCGACCATTGTACAAGTATAAAAAACAATCTACCACGCTATAACAGAGGCATTTATCGCGTTGTTACACGGATACATCATCCATTTTGGTGTAATTCTCTGAATTGGCATTGGATTATCTCATATTGATGAATACCATAAAACCCTGCAGGATAAATTGAGTTTTCTATTTTGAGATACACAAATCTGATAAGCCCACAACCTTAAAAAAAACACACAAAACATTAACAATTTTCTATCCAATGAAGCCCTGCTGAACGTATTTAAAACCGAGTGTGCGATTACCCGATTATTTAATCTTTTTTTGTTAACTTTTCATTTCAATATCAGAATGTATTCGTGGACCTTTTCTCAGTGATCCTTCAATCATCATATATCAATGCGCCCCATTAAATCATATCGATTCAAAACCGTTCATTAACGTTTTTTTGAAAAAATAAATAATCTAAAAAATCAAAATATTAATGAAAAATATTTCAAGCATGACACATCAATATTTATAAACAGTTTTAATATTCACAAGCCATTTAAAAGATACATTATTTTCAATCAAAAAAATTGATAATAAACCCGATATCAAAACAAAAAAATTCATTTAGTCCTAACACTACGCTCTATTTATCGATATAATACAACCGTGATTTAATTGATGTCATGCATGAACTTTCAATACTTTTTTAACTGAAAATCGGTGTTATCAAGGTAACCCAGGGATCATAGCGGGGTTTTTTCCTCACTCATTAATTAATAAAACAAATACAACATGCACTCATCAAAAAAACAATGACTCATGATAGGGAAAATTAGGCGTATAAAATGAAAAGGACGATGGGCTTAAATGAAAAAAATATTTTTACGTTCCAATTAATCATGCCGGATTTCAATATCCTGGAACATAAACAAAGAGGGCTATATATTTTACTCGACGGGGAAATGGTATGGAAAGATGGTATCAACACTTATCACATGACATCCAATGAGATCCTGTTTACCCACCCGGGAAGTTATGCCGCCAAAACCAATACTGCAGGTTGTCAGGTATTATGGTTGCCCTTGCATATGGAGTTTTTACGCCGTTTTTTAACGCGTTTTGGGCCGTTATTAAGCCAGATAGAACGGCAGGAGTTTCCTGCTCACCGGCTGATCCCGTTTAATCAATTTCCCTTGCTGGCAGAAAGCATTCGGGGGTTAGCCAACTTACTGGCACACGATTATCCGCCGGCATTGATTCAATTAAGGGTCGAAGAGTTATTATTGCTGCTTTCCTTGGGTAAACAGGGATCATTGTTAATGTCTGTTCTGCGGAAATTAAGCAACCGTCAGGTGGAACGCCTGCAAATATTTATGGAGGCACATTATCTCAAAGAATGGCGGTTAAACCATTTTGCCCGTGAATTTGGTATGGGGCTGACGTCCTTTAAAGAGCTGTTTAACAGCGTCTATGGCACTTCACCCAAAGCCTGGATCAGTGAACAACGTCTCCTTTACGCTCATCAATTATTACTGAATAGTGAAATGAGTATTGCCGATATTTCATTGGAATCGGGTTTTTCCAGTCAATCTTATTTCACTCAAAGCTATCGCCGACGCTTTGGTTGTACGCCGAACCGAGCCAGATACGGCAAAGATGAATGATTCATTTCACAAAGACGGCTTGATGAATGACCCCCGGTCACATCGTTATCGATGTGACCGGGGTGAATGCGCGCAGACTGCAAAGTTGGCAATCGCATCAATACACATTAATGCGATTCACTGGCTTTCTTTTTACTCTCTGCACTGTAAAAGATTTTACCTAATTGAATTCGTTCACGCCCCGTCGCCAGACGATGGCGGTTGGTATCCCGGAGAGAATAAATACAACCACAGTATTCCTGCTGATAGAACTCTTCACGTTTGCTGATTTCGATCATGCGGGCAGATCCGCCGCCCTTACGCCAGTTATATTCCCAGTACATTAAATCAGGATAGCGAGAAGCGGCGCGAACACCACATTCATTGATCTGCTGCATATTTTTCCAGCGAGAAATCCCCAGTGAACTGGTTATGACCGGAAAACCGTGTTCATGCGCATATAACGCGGTTCGTTCAAAACGCATATCAAAACACATGGTGCAACGAATGCCGCGTTCAGGTTCATTTTCCATCCCTTTCGCACGTTCAAACCAATTATCACGATCGTAATCGGCATCAATAAAAGGAATTCCCATCTGCTCTGCAAAACGAATATTTTCATCTTTTCGCAATTCGTATTCTTTCAGTGGATGAATATTCGGGTTATAGAAGAATATTGTAAAATCAATGCCTGAAGCTAACATAGCTTCCATCACTTCCCCAGAACAGGGTGCACAACATGAATGTAATAGCACTTTCTGGTGCCCATTCGGCAGTGGAAGCGGGTTACGCTTATCATTCAATGACATCATATTTTTTTACCTGATTCAGACAATAAAAAAATCAGGAAGGGGGCAAATGCTCCTTCCTGTGTTTATTGGGTAGGCATCTTACCTTTTTCTACAACATAGAGACAATCTTTGCAAAAGCAGCCTTTAAAAACAATCAGCTGTCCTGAACTTCCGGCAGAACCTGTCCACCATCGACAACGAGGGTTTGCCCGGTAATATATTTCGCTTCATCGGACGCCAAAAAACACGCGGCATAGCCAATATCTTCAGGTGTCCCTAAGGTGCGCATTGGCGTACTCTTTTTGATATGACTGAGGAACTCATCACCAAATGCCGTTAAGCCTTCGGTCATGATCATGCCCGGCATAACGGCGTTAATGGTAATCCCCTGCCCGGCGTATTCCAAAGCGGCACTGCGCATAAATCCCAGTTGCCCTGCTTTACTGGCACCATAGTGGCTGTAGCCGGGCATACCGGTTATCTCTCCAGTGATGGATGAGGTGAGAATGACACGGCCATAATGCTGTTTTTCCATCACATTCAGCGCAGCCTGCACCAGAAAAAATGTTCCTTTCAGATTCACGCTATGCACTAAATCCCAGTCTTCTGCGCGCATTTCCTTGAGATAATGCTGTGGAAAAATACCGGCATTAGAACAAAGAATATCGAGCCTGCCATACTTTTCGGCAATCTTATCCACCGCGTTTTGACATGCCTGCTGATCCGTCACATCCAAAGAGATAAAATCAACATCCAACGCTTTGGCTACCTGTTCCCCGCTCGTTTTATCAGTACCTGCAATAATGGTTACCGCACCTGCCTGCTTAAATACGTGGGCGATACCTTTGCCAATACCTTTCGTTCCGCCTGAAATAAAAGCAATTTTTCCCGCTAAATTAAACATGGCTTTTCCTTTTGTATTTGTGGATGGCATTTTTTATGACGTTAAAAAAATGTTTTAATTTATTTTCAATTTGTTATCTTTTCAAGGGCCATTAATAAAATCTTTGCGTTAAAAAATATAAAATTATCGCTATACCAAAACAGCCTCGCTGAAATAGACCTGACATTGCTTATTTTCCTATCAGCGATTATTTTACTTAGAGAAATAACGCTGTTCTTAAACAACAAAATAACATGAGGTGAAGAATATGATTCTCGATAATTCATTTTTGAATGAATATACCGGTACGGCTTTATCACCCATTTTGTTTCTCAAACGGGCGGTATTAAGCAATGCCAATGATATCGCCATTATTGATGGAAAACAGCGTTGGACCTGGCGCCAATATGCCGATCGCTGTGAAAGAGTTGCGGTCTCACTCCAGCAAATGGGGGTGACTAAAGGAAGTGTAGTTTCAGCGCTTTTAGCCAATACTCACGAATTACTCGAATTACACTTTGCCGTCCCGTTGGCGGGGGGCATTCTCAATGCTTTGAGTACCCGAACAGATGCTGCGACATTAAATTTTATTTTTGAAAAGCTCAGCCCCAAAATATTATTTATTGATAGCAGTTATCTTTCACTATTAAATCATGTTTCTTTTACCCATCCCGTCAAAATCATTATTGTCGATGAGCATCATTCAACGAACCCCCACCCCTCTGCCGAAGATGAATTAATACCTTATGAATCTCTAATCAGCGAATATGCCACAAAAACGCTATCATTTATCCCCATTGACGAACAAGAAGCGATAACGATCAATTCGACGTCAGGGACAAGCGGACAACCTAAACTGATCGTTTATTCTCACCGTGGCGCATTTTTAAATGCGATCTCCAATATTCTGGATTGGGACATGCCCAAACAACCTACCTTCTTATGGCTGCTGCCTATGTTTCACTGTAATGGCTGGTGTTTCCCGTGGGCGATTGCCGCGCGAGCCGGTACACATGTCTGCATCAAGAAATTTGATGCCGAAGACGCCATCCAACTGATGCAGGAATATAACGTCACTCACTATTGTGGCGCACCGATTGTTCATCATGCGGTAGGTAAGGCCGCGCAGAAACAGGGGAAACATTTTGGCGGGTGCGTTTATGGTCTTATAGCTGGCGCACCGCCGACTGAAATGGCGTTTTCACTGATGGATGAGGTGGGTATTCATATCACCCAAGTTTATGGACTGACGGAAACGTATGGGCCGGTCGTGATTTGCGAAAATAAGCCTGAATGGCAAGCACTGCCAAAATCCGAAAGAATTTTGAAGAAGATGCGTCAGGGTATTGTGTCCAATTTACAGGGACAAGTTAGCGTGATGGATGAAAATAACCAGCAAGAAGTGCCTTTTGATGGCAAAACCGTTGGTGAAATTGCGATTCGCGGTAATATCGTGGCGGCCTATGATCCTGTACGCCACCTCATACCGGCGATCACCAACGAATGGTTTTACACCGGGGATCTTGCCGTCGTCGATCCTGATGGCTATATCAGAATCATTGACAGAAAAAAAGATATCATTATTTCTGGGGGTGAGAATATTTCCAGCCTTGAGCTTGAGAATGTCCTCTCCAGTTACCCCGGTGTGTTGGCTGTCGCCATCATTGCAAAGCCCGATCCCTATTGGGGTGAAGTTCCTTATGCCTTTATTGAACTCGATGAAGGTGCCTCAGTCACGGAACACGCCTTAAATGATTACATTTGTACGCTAGTCGCACGATATAAACGGCCAAAAGGGTATACCTTTTTAACCTTACCCCGGAATGCCAATGGCAAAGTGATCAAAGATGAACTGAGGAAAATATTTAAAAACAGATAACAAAAAATAAGATTAGCGCTTTGATGGTGAACCAGGGAAATAAATACCGTAATCGGCCAACTTCCCCATATGACAAAACATGGCACCGGCGGCGTCAATCAGGGACATCGCAAGGGCGGCGCCGCTGCCTTCCCCAAGACGCAAATCTAAATGCAGATAGGGCTGCAAATTGAGATGCTGTAATGCCAGCGCCGCCCCTTTTTCTGCCGACATATGGGACGGAATACAATAATCCCGCGCAACAGGGGATATCTGACACGCGGCCAATGCAGCGGCATAAGACAAGAAACCATCAAGTACAACAGGCACCCCCGCCGCGGCTGCCCCCAGGATCACGCCAGTCATGCCGACCAGTTCGAATCCGCCCACTTTTGCCAACACATCCATAGCATCGGTGTTCTCCGGCTGATTAATAGCAATGGCCTGCCGTACAATCGACTGTTTATGTTGCAATTGTTCAATAGGCAGATTCGCGCCCAATCCGACCACATCATCGGGATCACACCCGGTCAGAAGCGTGATAACCGCCGCCGCCGCTGTAGTATTGGCTACCCCTACCTCCCCGATACCAACGACGGATATGCCTGCCGCAATACGCTGTTGCACCAATTGAGCACTCGCCAGCAACAAGATTTCAGCGTGTTCGCCATCCATCGCAGCACCGCGGGCAATGTTGCCGCACCCACGAGCCAGTTTAAGGGACAACATGTGTTCAATAGGATCACAATCAATGCCAATATCCACGGGCAAAACATGCGTCCCACTGTTTTTTGCCAGCGCACACACCCCGGTTAACCCGTTCAGCATATTGCGAGCCTGTATGAGTGTCGTTTTTTTAGGTGAAATGGCAACACCTTCGTCATACACGCCATGATCGGCACACATGACAATGATCTCTTTTTGCAGATTTTGCAGACTTGAAAGCCCTGACATGCCAGCTAATTGTATTGCCAAGGTTTCAAGACGCCCCAGACTCCCCAATGGTTTGAGCAGGCTGTCAATATGCTGCGCCGCTTTTTCCATCTTGCCCTGATCCAAGGGCCGAATCGCATCGATTAATGCGGGTAACGTAATCGATGACGGTTGCATAAATTGTCGTTTCATAAATCGTTGTCTCTGTTCATCTGGCCAGCAGCTGCCGGGTTCTCTATTTCCAAATCATCGTTAACAAAAACACCACTTCTCCCACTTCGATAGCCGCCCCCAAAGTATCGCCGGTTTGCCCGCCAAGATGATAACTGAAATAAAACGCCAGCCCATAGACGACAAACAATGACATCATCATGGCCGACAGTGCATTCCAGTTTCCCAGGGTGAGCACTAATACAATGCCCACCAATAACGTCAGCATGGTTGTCGACGGCGTCATGCGCCCGATATAGCTGCTTCCCATACCTTCGCTGTCACGGGCATAACGTTGCTCATACATTAAAAGGACGACGGCTGTTCGCCCGACAATCGGGGCACACGTCAACAACGCAAGCAAGTAAAGGGGAGAATGATAGGATAATTCAACAACAGCGAAGAGTTTGCTGACAATACAGAAAATTAACGCGATACCACCATACGTGCCGAGCCGGCTATCACGCATGATCGCCAGCTTCTTTTCGCGCTGACGGGAGGAAAAAATCCCATCACACGTATCTGCCAGCCCGTCCAGATGTAGCCCACCGGTCAAAAAAGCCAAAACCAGCACATAACCCATCGCGCCGGTATACATTCCTCCCCCCGACAGACTGACAGACAGTGACACCAGCCCCGCCAAAGCGCCAATCATCATGCCAATCAGTGGAAAATAAGGAACGCCCCGCCAATATTGACGAAAATCGACACCGTCTGCCCATTTTTCCGGGATCGGCAGCCGTGTCATAAATTGTAATGTGGCCCAAAAAAGACGTGGTTTCACTTAATCTTTACTCCAATGCCTGAAACCATCAACCAAACTTCTTTCGCTGCCTGTGCCAATTTTTGGTTAGCACGCCCGGCAATATCAACAAAATGGCGCGCCAATCGATTTTCAGGGATGACACCCATTCCCAATTCATTGCTCACCAAATACACGGGTTTTGGACACACCAAGCTGGCCTCAATGACGTCATCAAGCTGATGCTGGATGAACACCTCCAATGATGCAAAATCCAGTTCATCGGCGGAAACCCCTTCCGCTAAGTCAAACAATAAGTTGGCAATGAATGTGGTCACACATTCAAGTATCACCCCCTCTTGCTCTTGACGATACCGGCGGATCACCGCGCCTAAATCCTGATGACCTTCCCAAGTCCGCCAATGCGCGGGACGCGTTTGTTTGTGGCGCTCAATTCGAGCGGCCATCTCCTCATCAGTGGCCTGTGCCGTCGCAATATAGAGCACCTGTTCACACTGTTTAGCCAGCAAACGTTCGGCATAGCGACTTTTGCCGCTACGAGCTCCCCCGGTGACCAAAATCATGGTATGACCTCATTGTGTAACGTGTTATCTCGCCAGACATCATGACATCATGCGCTATTTTAGCTTAATTTTTCTTCATCAATTTGTGATAAGACATGATTTATATTCATTGATGATGTGATAAATCTGCCTGATATCCAGATGTTCACACAGACGGGCGGGCAAACGCATCTTGATCAAACAAACCATGCAGGTAGCTTCCGATCACCAAACCATCCTAAATGATCGCACCATCAAACCAGGTTTTTTCCTCACCATTGTGGAGATGCATGTTGGCAAAGGGAATGGGCTGAATCATTTGTTTTTCACACTATCTTGTCAGTGGCTAGAGTTTCCCCTAGCCTAATAAAAAATCGAATAATGACTTCCATATGAATATGATTAACATCAATAAGTTAAAGCGTTAATTTGATATTTTTGTGCTTTTTTAATGGCGTGCTATATGATGGCTGTCACGATAGAAATTGCTTGCAGATATATGTCAATCATTTGTTGACGGGGGATGGCATTTTTAATTAGACGCATCATATCTTTCGTCTAAAAATGAGGCAATATACCCCATATATGAATCAACCGATAAAAATATATTTAATGGCTGCAATAACGACTGCAATCCCTATAGTGACGATCAATTTTTTCAGCCAATCCAAATCATTTTTAATGGCTACCAGATCAGCTTTTAGATTATTTTCAGTTTGTTTTAAATCCTCTTTTGTAGCCACACTCACATTCTGCAAATCTGCAATGATTTCTACAATTTTCTCAGCTTGGGCTTCATCCATACCCGATTCTTTCAGAGATTTAATCGCGTTATGTGTGTTCATTGTGATGACAGCCATTTTTTCGTCCTTTTGGGTTGATAGACTACTGATTATCAGATACCTATTTATTGAACACAACAATAACACCAAAAGGGCTTGTTTGCATTTTTTTTATACAAACCTAAAACCGTTATTATAGCATTTAGACGAACGTTATTATCGCCTGGCCGTGCGCAGTGTGTGGGAAAACCAACACCTGATCGCCGCCATGCAACACATTTTTGCCTATCGCTGACGCGTCCTACTGAGAACGTCGGTAAGGAAGAGGATTGGCAGAGAAAAGAAGTTCAATCGGGGATCGTGTCTGAAAATGCAAAAAAGCGGTGCCAGTAACACCGCTCCAATCGGTACAGAACAGATTATTTTTTGTCTGCTGCGATACGCTCACGAAGATGTTGAGCTCGCTCTTGTGAAGGTGGGTGTGAATCGAACATACTGCTTTCACCACTACCCACTTTTGCCAGCTTCTCGAAACTGGTCACTAAACCGCCAGTATTGATATTGCGTTTTTTCAACAAATCATAAGAGAAATCATCAGCCTCACTTTCCTGATGCTGAGAGAACTGCGAATGGATCAGTTTTTCACCCATCGCTGCCAGCTGAGAATCGCTTAGCTGTGCGGCTACACCACCGGCTGATGCCACTGCGGTACGTGCAGCAACGGTCGCATAAGCAACCTGAATGGCTTTACGGGTGTGACCCAGCGCAACGTGACCCATTTCATGACCCAGGACGCCTTCGACTTCATTGTCATTCATCATGTCCATCAGGCCGCTGTATACACGCACACAACCGTTAGCCATAGCCCATGCGTTCACATCATTAGTCAGATAAACTTTATAGTTAACTTGCGTACCGTTAACTTCGCTCCCTAATGCTTTGGCGATTTTTTTCAGACGCTTCGCGTATTGGCTGGAAGCTGGTGCAACTTTATTTTGTGCATCCATATTCTTACATGATTGTTCAGATAACTGTTTAACATCAGCATCATTTAGCGTCGCCGCTTTGAATAATTGCATTCCAGAGCTGACCAGCATTCCCTGATCCATATTCTTACAACCTGTCAAAATTACAGCAGAAATGGCCACTGCAACAAGGGCTTTCATTCTCATAACGTTGTTTTTTCCTTTGCAATATATGCAACTATACTATTCTAAGCGTATTAAAAGACGGTGAATTTTGCTAAAAATAACAAGCGGAGTAAATACCAATCGTTGTGATTATGTGAATTTAATAACATTTAAAATAAAATTATTAAATCACAAGCAAAATAATCTGGCTTAAATTCACTTAACCAAATCACTTTTCGTTTATTTAAATAAATTTCTAGAAATTCGGCATCCCTTTTTTACGTCTCGCACACAATTGTGCGTTAATCAATCCCGGCACGTTGGTAAAGGAATAACATGACGTTAATTCAGATCGTATTAGAAAACGAAGAACGCCCCAGAATTTACCGATAATGTTAAAAGGAAGCCGCCAATGGGATGATTAAACAGCACGATACCGTCCCACAAGCGATTGAAGCCTTAGGAATCTTAACAACGCATCATCTGACAACTGAAATGGCGAAAAAAGGCGAGCGCCGTCTTTACAAGAGAACGGCGGTAAGATGATAGTACCAGCCTCCTAACCCAATACTGCCGATTAAGAGACTGGCTATCACAACCACAAGCTTAAAAAACAGACTATGATTACCCTGGTGTGGGCGAGTGAAATTATTATTAAAAATAATGAAAATAATTTGCCTTTATCTTTATAAAGGGAGACTTGCCTCCCTCATCGGCTACTCAAGCAAATTATAAATTTTACCTTATGTTTTGACAGGGCAATTAATACACCAGACAAATATTAAAATCAACAAATAAAAACACAAATGTTGATTTTAATGGTGAATTAATCTGTTGAAATTGATCGAAATAGCAACAAAAAACCGGCGAAATTAAGATAATTAACTGATATAAAATGAAATATTCACTTAATCATACTATATCTGCTCTGTGACTGCTCCCCGCCGTAAAGAGGGTTTACGGCGGATTTTGCTAATCCCAGTAGTAAGCCCAAGTCAGGTGACCTCAATCAAATCGACAAAACCATATCAACGGGCTTGGCTAACGCTAGCCTACTGAATCGATAGAAAATAGCTTATATTTTCTTCCCATACCCAAACCGCGCTTCGATAATATCGCCAATCACCCTCAAGTGATCCCCATTTTCATCATGCAATACGTTGATATGAAACTGCTGCTGTGTTGGATCAAAATATAATTTTGGATTGTTATTCTGGTAATGCCCCCTTTTGATGATTAATAAATCACCGGCATCATATTGTTCTGAAAAATCATTCTCAAGTAAAACGGCGACAATATTAGCGCCTGTACCAAAATAATAAGTCAGTTGTCTCTCCATCATAAGAGCACCTATCTTACTGTCAAAAAAGGCTGGAATAATGCATTCAGATTGCATAAATATCGGAACAGCACTTGGATTCATGTTGCCTTCATAAGCGACAACCCTATCCAGGCGCTCTTTTTCTGCGATGTCCGTTGCTTCTATTTCGCCATAAGATACACCAAAGAAATGAGAGACTTTCTGTATAGTGGAAAAGTGAACGCGTTGCACCCTGCCATCTAAGATATTATAGAGGGTTGTACGGTTAAGCCCGGTTTGATCACAAAGTGATACTCTTGTTTCTCCCCTGGAATTCAGCAAGTACTGCAAATTTTTTCTCAGGTGTTCCATTTTTTGTTTCTTATACATACTAACGCCCAGAAAAATAACTCACTAATTTACATGACCTTCCAGATTAAACACTTTTTATAAATACAATAAAGGGTGAAAAACACTCTTGCCATAAAACAGAAAAAGTGATAGCAAAAACATTTATGATTGAATCATTTAATTACTTAACAAAATTATTTTTTATGGAAAATATTCACTTAATAATATATATTCCAATAAAAACTCACAAAACAGATAATAAATCGCAAAATAACAGAATTAAATATAGAAAATATTACTTATGTTCATATTTTTTATTTCCCCATGCAGCCAGGAGACCATCATTGATGAAGATATATCCATCTCATCTCAAAGTACATTTATTCCCCCTCACAAAGCAAGAGAGGGTAAAGCATACGATCGTTTACACAATGCATGTCAGCGTTTATTCGCAATCGCACCACTAAAGGCAGGAAGATAAGTTAACAAGCATCTATTTTATGAGACAGCGATGAGTTTATCCTATAAAAATAATGAACCCTATTTTAAGGGGATAATCGCCATGACGGAGCACCTCCGTGAACCCTGGGGAATTAAGGATTTGTGTTCCAGACATATCTATATGAATAAAGCAGCTTACCTTTATACCAACACACCAAAGCACTTTGAAGTTGAAGGTAAATTAGACTGTGAATTTCCAACGGACTGGTCTGACGATCAGTTTTCACACGATCTTAAAGAGCATGATCGGAGAACCGAGGAGTCAAAAGATAGCGTCTCCATTATAGAAACTCATTATTGGTACGGAAAAGATTGTCTGACGCCATTCATTAGTGAAAAATTCCCCGTGTATAACGCGGAAAAAAAGTGCATCGGAATCGTTTGGAATGCCAAGCCACTGAATAGCTTTTCTCCTTTAAAATACATTAACCACCACAAGCCCAGTGTCATCACGACAGAAGCAACGACGGGGTTATTTACGCAAAGTGAGTTAGATATCATCTTCTTGATGCTGCAACGACGCTCAAATAAAGAAATTGCTCAGATATACAATGTTAGCCGCAAGACGATAGAAAATAGAGTTTACAACATCTATCAAAAAGCGGATGTCCATTCAATCCAGCAATTTGAAGAGTTTTGCCGACAATTACAATTAGACAGCTATATACCGGAACGCCTAATTAAAAAAGGCGTATTATTTATCTAAAGAAGTTAAAAAGAAGATGGTCGTACTAAAAATTAAACACTGCCCACTGACACGCGTGCCACAAACACAGCGTGTATCATTATTCAGCGTCGCTATTGTTCATATGGGGATGTTAACGGCATTAGATCAATTTATGCTTGGCGCAGTGCTCGGGGGCGCGATGGATCTGTTCGACGCCTTTATCGCTATTTTTATCGGTAGCCTGATCTTTGGCATTGTCACATTCGGCCTTGGTCTGGCGGGAATGCGGGAAGGCTTATCCGGCAGTTTATTGGCTCGCTGGTGTGGTTTTGGCCGCATAGGATCAATATGTATTGGCCTCGTTATTGCTGTCAGCTTATTAGGTTGGTTTGGTATTCAAAACGCCATTTTCGCCCATTCCCTTAATTTTGCCACCGGCAATAAACTTGGATTTGGTTGGGCGGCGGCACTGTCTGGCATAGTATTGACAACATTGGTCGCCTTTGGCTTTAAAGCGTTGCAATTTACCGCCAGAATCGCAGTTCCCTTGTTTATCCTGCTGGTCGCCTATATCTCCACGAGCGTCTTATCTGTCCATGCAGATCAACCACTCAGTGAAATCATTAAGTTACCTCATTTTGGTGAAACCTTGTCTATCAGCGCAGGTATCACGATTGTTGTGGGGGGGGCGATTGTGGCCAGCTTGATGACACCAGATCTGACCCGCTACACGAAATCCGGCACGCATGTGTTTGGCATTACCCTGCTGACGATGATCGCCGGAGAGTTTGTCATTAATGGCCTGGCGATCCTGATTGCAAAAACCCTGCATACATCGGATGTGGTCACTATTATGTCACAAGTCGCAGGAGGCGCAGGTCTGCTGGTCGTCGTTTTCTCCACATTGCGGGTTAACGATTTGAACCTGTATTCTTCCTCTTTAGGTATTATCAACGCCGTAGAGGGCATCACAGGTAAAAAACTTCGCTATCCCCCAACAGCCATTGTCATTGGAATACTCGGCACGCTGCTTTCTATTTTGGGTATTCTGGAACGGTTTGTGGATTTTTTGACAGTCCTGGGTGTTGTTTTCCCACCCATTCTCGGGGTAATGCTGGTTGATTATTATATCCTGCGTTCCCATCGCCAGGCGTTGGATGAGAGCAAGGCACAAGGCGAACTTCCACATACCACACCCACCATCGGCTGGGCCGCTATAATTGCCAGCATTATCGGCAGTGTGGTTGGCTTAGGTGTCCATTGGGGAGTACCGGCCGTTAACTCATTATTATTGGCAAGCTTCGTCTATTGGCTAATTAACCAACGCTATTTAGGGAAAGAACGGAAAAAGGAATGCAGTGCCTAAGGCTATGATTAACGTGACAACCACTCATCGGAAATAACTGGCTAAACGTCACCACGCCACTTTTCAGTCTCTCAGTGGCGTGTTGTCGGCTTTTTGTTGGAAGATATAGCAAAAAAGAAAAAGCCCTGAGTTAAAACTCAGGGCTTCTAAATTCTGGCGGTGCGGACGGGACTCGAACCCGCGACCCCCGGCGTGACAGGCCGGTATTCTAACCAACTGAACTACCGCACCGCATGGCGTTCTGGTTGAGAACGGGGTGGATAATACGGGCTACCGTAAAATCCGTCAATCGCTTTTTATCACAAAATGGTTCATCTGCCTGTTTTTTCACCTTAACTACGCATTTTGCCCATTTTGTGCTGATTTTATTCATGTGACTGTCCAGCTTTTGAACGCCAAAGACAGCTCCCTCCTTTCTTTTCCACCAGATCTAAACGAGATTCATGCTGCGTTAACTCTTCATCAGACGCATAAACAATTTTCAGTCCGGTCTGGGGACGAGTAATTTTCTTGATTTCTGCAACCTGGTCACTGCCTGATGTTTCCCCTTCCATTGAAAAAGCCAAGGATGTCTGGCCACCGGTCATTGCCAGATAAACTTCAGCCAGGATCTCGGCATCGAGTAATGCGCCGTGGAGAGTACGTTTTGAGTTATCAATATGATAACGGTCACACAACGCATCAAGATTGTTACGTTTGCCGGGGAACAGCGCCCTCGCCAGCATCAAACTATCGGTAATCGTACAAAAATCAGCCGTTGGTGGAATATCCCGGTTCAGTTTGCTGAACTCATAATCCATAAAGCCGATATCAAACGCTGCGTTGTGAATAATCAACTCAGCACCACGAATAAACGCAATGAATTCATCAGCGATGTCAGCAAATATCGGTTTATCCTGCAAAAATTCATCACTGATACCGTGAACTTCAAACGCTTCCGGATCAACCATGCGTTCCGGCTTAATATAAAGATGAAAATGGCGCCCTGTCAGACGGCGATTAATCACCTCCACAGCCCCAATCTCAATGATGTTATGACCCTCGTAGTGAACACCTAACTTGTTCATACCGGTGGTTTCGGTATCGAGGACGATTTGTCGGGTAATTGCAGTGTTCATAGTGTTTTTTTGTGTCAGACTTAGTGTTTTGATGAAAGATGATATAGGAAGAGTCTATCAAAGATGAACAAACAGATAGAAATTTTCACCGATGGTTCTTGTCTCGGCAATCCCGGCCCCGGCGGATATGGCGTTTTACTGCGCTATCAACAAACAGAAAAGACGCTGAGTGAGGGGTATTTTCATACCACCAATAACCGTATGGAATTAATGGCCGCCATCATAGGTCTTGAAACACTTAAACGTCCTTGTCGTGTGATTTTGACGACAGACAGCCAGTATGTACGCCAGGGGATCACTCAATGGATACATAACTGGAAGAAACGCGGCTGGAAAAAGGCGGACAAATCCCCAGTTATCAATGTTGATCTTTGGCAGCGGCTCGATAACGCCATCTCACGTCACGAGATTGATTGGCGTTGGGTCAAAGGTCATGCCGGGCATCGAGAAAATGAGTTATGTGATGAGCTGGCTCGTACAGCCGCCAATACCCCTACTCAGGTGGATACTGGCTATATTGCAAACAAAGCTGAAAACAAAAATTAATCCATTCATTAAAAGCGCCGATGGATCTTTTTCGCTGCGCCTAACGCATTACTGAATTTCGGTTTCAACAATGTTGCTCGCCTGGGATTCAATGTCAACGGTATTGTCCGCTTGCGGGCAATAATCACATTTAGACAACCAAACATTGACCGATCAGACGGCAGAAAACGCTTTTCGCTTTTCTGCCACGGCAAAACATGAAAATTCGCGTGATGCATCACTTCATAATTCAGAAGACGCAGCCAATCTAACTGGCGCCGTATTGAAAACATCTGAGCCTGACAAGGCTGCCGACAACCAATTTGGGCGGTTATTTTCTTGACACCTAATAGACTTATCGGGTTAAAACCACTGATGACTAACCAACCATCATCGATCATAATCCTATCGACTTCCCTTAATAGCCAATGGGGGGTCATACTATAAGTCAGTATATGCGCCAGCAAACAAGCATCAACCGATTTACTGGCAAACGGGAGATAATGAGGATCAGTAATGACATCCAGATTTTTTCCTTGCAAGCCAATATTGACTTGATGGCTGACTAAACAAGGGCGGGTATCAATTTCGGTACTCAAGTTGCCGACTTTGACTAAATGAAAACCAAATATTTTTGGCCACCAGGGTGCTAATTGATGTTCCAAAGCGGCGCGGTAATATTCTCCCCAAGGCAACTCAGCCCAAGAGTCAGGAGGCGTTATTTGCTTGACTGAACGTGCTGATCGCATGTCATCTCTCTTTCAACCGACGATAAATCCACTATGCAAATGAGGCGTATCATGAAGCTTATCAGGCTCCCTGCCCTTTCAGATAATTACATCTGGTTACTCTGCGATGAAAAAAAACAGTGTGTCATTGTCGATCCCGCTGAATCACAGCCTGTCATTGATATTCTAGCAGCCAATCAGCTTATTCCGGCAGCAATTCTGCTGACACACCACCATAATGATCACGTTGGCGGCGTTCCCGGACTACGCAAACAATACCCGGAATTACCCGTATATGGTCCTGAAGAAACACAACACAAAGGGGCAACCCACATTGTCTACGAGCATAACACTGTTGAGATAGGATGTTTTTCTTTCCGTGTCATCGGGCTACCAGGGCATACACTTGGTCATATTGCCTTCTATCAGGCACCCTATCTCTTTTGTGGCGATACGCTATTTTCTGGCGGTTGTGGACGTCTGTTTGAAGGTACAGCCGAACAGATGTTTTCCTCGCTTGGTAAAATCTTATCATTACCCGATGAGACCGTGATCTGCTGCGCCCACGAATATACTGTCGCAAATATGAAATTTGCCAAAACAGTATTACCTAATAACCCGATTATTGACGATTATTATCAAGAAACACTTAACCTGCGTAAAAACAATCAGTCAACAGTCCCCACAATTTTACAAACAGAGAAAAAAATCAATATCTTTTTAAATTGTCACAATATTGATTTACAAAAAAATATTGGTATCAAACCTAATTCAAGAGCACTTTCTTCTGTTTTTCAGCAGCTAAGGACTTATAAAGACAGATTTTAATTTTATTGGGTTGTCTTCTCAGTCATAGGTCAGTATTATTGCTCACCTTTTAGACAAGCATCAAAACGTAAATATGAAGACAAAAGCAATCTTATTCGCCTCTGTGCTTCTTGCTGGGTGTCAATCGAGCCTGCAACCAAAGGTTCCTTCCCAGCAACAAGCACAGAAGATGTCTTCAACGAATCAGAGAACAGAGAGTATTGCGGGATCAGAAGATCCTGCAAACTGGAAGGCAAGCCCAACGGCCCGACAAGATTTGTGGGGACATATTCGCGATGAGTTGAAGATGGAAGTTCCTGACAATAACAGGATAAGCGAACAGCAAAGTTATTATTTGAAACATAAGAAATATCTCCAAAATGTGATATTGCGCGCAGGGCCGTACATCTATTGGATCGTCGAGCAGATTGATGCTCGGCATATGCCAATGGAGCTGGTATTGTTGCCTGTCGTAGAGAGCGCTTTTAACCCGCATGCCACCTCTTACGCCAAGGCGGCGGGACTATGGCAGATTATCCCAAGTACAGGTCGTCATTATGGCTTGACGCAAGATAAATGGTTCGATGCCCGTCGTGATGTTGCTGCATCAACAACGGGAGCGCTTGATATGCTGCAATCTCTCAATACACAATTTAATGGTGATTGGCTTTTGACCATAGCCGCCTACAACAGTGGTGAAGGTCGGGTCAGGCGTGCAATCAGAGAAAATCAAGCTCAAGGAAAACCGACAGATTTCTGGTCATTGTCACTGCCACGGGAAACCATGCATTATGTCCCCAAGATACTGGCATTGAGTGATATTATTCGCCATAACGACAAATTTGGCTTTGCACTTCCTGAACCTAACAGCCAACAAGCACTGGCTAAGGTGGAAGTCGGGCAGCAAATCATGTTGTCACAAGCGGCTGAGCTATCCGGACTATCGTTGACATCGATCAAGGCATATAACCCAGGGTATAAACGGGGGATGACCTCTCCTCACGGACCGCATTACATCATGCTGCCAAGAAAGAACATCAACCAATTTAAAATGTCGTTGGCAAACAAGAATGTCCTGAAAGACATCCAACGAGAGGTCGCCCAAACTACCCGCCAGTTGCAGCAAAGAAACCACTATATCGTTCGTGCCGGAGATACTTTGTCCACGATTGCGAAGCACTTCAATACCACTCACCGAAACTTGCAGAGATTGAATGGGTTAAAAACGGCTGATCGGCTCAAAATTGGTCAAGTACTGAAAATCAATAACGATGGCCCAATCACCTATCATGTCCAAAAAGGTGATTCCTTTTCCAGCATCGCTAAATACCATGATGTCAACCTTAATGATCTCAGAAATTGGAATGAGAACGTCAAAGTTAAAGACATGAAACCCGGTATGGCGTTGACGCTTTATCTTAATTAAGCCCGCTATTCTCTCTTCATTAACCCCCTTAATATAACGCTCGGCTTTTGTGAGCCGAGCGTTATATTTATCATCTCATCATCTCCAGCCCGTAGCGCCAAGCATGGATAAAGGGTTAGCAACGACATTATTTTCCATTAATTTGACTTATGTCCGGCAATATAAAAGGTCATGGTTTATTATTTGAATGATGATTTCATCACAACTTACAGCACAGTTCATGGCGCAGGATATGAGTTGTACTGGACAAGATGGCAATGACGTGGCGGAGTACCGCTATGACAATTTATACCATCTATGTGATCTCAATGATGATGATTCAGATGATTTATAAATGCGAAGAAGAAGAGTCACCATGAACGCTAAAAGAGCGCTCAAAAATTGCACCTATGTAAGTTCGTATAGGTTCTGAGTGCTTGCATTGAAAAGAGAAAGGCCTATTGCTGTTTCAACTCTCCGCTTTCTCGCATTATTCAGGAGCAAGTTCGTCCTTAACTGGGTCAAAACTTTGGCGATCCGAAAAAACCTCAATGTGAAGATATTCCACTGGATAAAATTGCTGAGATTGATTGGAGCAAAATTAATTTGGATGAGTGGCTTGGGATTTTGCAACAGCATGGCAAGTTTCCAGATCCTAATTCAATAAATCTCAATTCACTGACAGACTCTGGAAATAATTTTAATATTAATGGGATGCGAAAGAACGCACAGGAAAGAGAGTTAGAGCGTTTAGAAGGAATAGATATTGATGCGAAACGAAAAGAGGCTATCAGCAGCATAGTCCCTCAAACAGGATCGCCGACGAGCGGTGGAGGCGAGGGATAAAAAAGGGCCTTTTGGCCGCTTTTTTGCTTGAACATTAGGCTTCTGGGTAGACAAAAAGCTCGGCTTTATCCTGTTCCAGAAGGTAAGGGAATGCAACCTTGTCGCCGTTCTCCAGCTCGACAGACTTAGGGGAGAGGTAAAGGTAGGCCCAATCCGGAAGATGCTTACTAAGTGCTGCATAGATAGCCTGTTGAGGTGCGCGGCTTGCCTTTCCATTACTGACATTGACGAAGTTGTATTGAGTCTCATGACCGGAGGTGAACGCATACACAGCGCCTTGAGCTTCAGATAAAAATTCAGGCGCGGTGCCGGAACGAGGCTTAATGATCTTGACTTCGACAGAGCACATGTCAGAGAGCTTGCTTTGTCCATTCACCCACATAGGGCAACCCCAATCGCTTTTGTAAAATTGGTAAGTTAGCTCACCATCTTTGTCATAGAGCAGTGTGAAATCCGCACCTAAACCTGACAGTGCTGACTCTACGGAAACTTTCACATGTGAAAGAAGTTTGGCCTGAGCATCAGTCGGTGAAACAGCTTCTTTTGCAGGCATCCACGCAATAAGACTATTGCGAGCACCGTGCTTCTTGTGGCCGATAACCCAGTTCGCAAGGTTGACCAAACCGCCTTGCCAATTGGTCATCCCAAGCTGAGGGGATGTGTAACCTGACAGCACGTAAGCTGCGCCAAACGTTTTGGTATTGGTCAGGCGCTCCAATTTGTCACGCGGAACAAAAGCGTCTTGGATGCCTGTGACTAAACCACCCGCCTCAGCGATATTGTAAGCGCGGCTGTGGTTAGCTTTGTAGGCAGAGGGTTCGGAACACGCATGTATTTAGATATCGCCATGCGGTGTACCGCAGTTTATCCCCATGCATATGGGGAACACAATTTCAGACGCATTTATTGCACGCACACGAACGGTTTATCCCCATGCATATGGGGAACACACTCACGGTGCGACTCATACCATTTGAGCCCTCGGTTTATCCCCATGCATATGGGGAACACAATTTCAGACGCATTTATTGCACGCACACGAACGGTTTATCCCCATGCATATGGGGAACACAGGGGTTTTGCGTATTTGTAAAGCCTCTCACACGGTTTATCCCCATGCATATGGGGAACACTTAGTGCATTTTGACAAAAACGGACATATCAGCGGTTTATCCCCATGCATATGGGGAACACGGAATATCAACGATAAAAGAGGTAAAGAATGTCGGTTTATCCCCATGCATATGGGGAACACGACGAACACCAGGCACCTCAGACATCGGAACACGGTTTATCCCCATGCATATGGGGAACACGAACCCAGTTCGATATGGGTAAACGAAAAATGCGGTTTATCCCCATGCATATGGGGAACACTTATTTGCGCTGAGTTGCTCTCCTATTCCAAGCGGTTTATCCCCATGCATATGGGGAACACTGCGGTGGACTCATTAGCGATTGCAAAAAGCGCGGTTTATCCCCATGCATATGGGGAACACAATAAACGGCCTCCAAATTAAAAGCATGGAGCCGGTTTATCCCCATGCATATGGGGAACACTTACATATGGGGATGGAATGCACATAAAACGACGGTTTATCCCCATGCATATGGGGAACACGGTAGTCACGATCATGGCAAGATGGCGTCAGCCGGTTTATCCCCATGCATATGGGGAACACTTTTTTCCCTTTTTTGCTTTCCTCTTCTTCCTCGGTTTATCCCCATGCATATGGGGAACACGCGATCAGCGATTTCAGTGCCTGCCGGGAGTTCGGTTTATCCCCATGCATATGGGGAACACGAATAGATAACTGGTCACGAATATCGCGCACCTGGTTTATCCCCATGCATATGGGGAACACGACCGCATTCTGGACAACATGGAATTTCAATTCGGTTTATCCCCATGCATATGGGGAACACTCCAGCTATAGATATAGGGGCTTTTTCCCAAACGGTTTATCCCCATGCATATGGGGAACACCTGAATGGGTTCCCAGACAAGAAGCTGCCATTCGGTTTATCCCCATGCATATGGGGAACACACTAATTATATCTTTATGTTTTCTAAAAACTTTTTTTATGTAAAAAATTCTACCACGTTTTTTACTTAAAAATACTATTTTTTCAAAAATAAAAAGATATGTTTTTCAATTGGTTAGAAAATACAAAACGTACGCCCTTCCAATCTACCGAATTCCCGACATGATACATTTTTAATCTTTGACTTCTTTGATTGAATCTTTGACATATTCTTAGTGTTGTGGCGATCACAAGGTTGTTATCGTCTAATACCGGTGCCTCAATTTTTTATCTTGCATGTTTATTCCCTTATTTAATCAATACAGGAGAATGCATTTTGAATTTAATCTGAATGGCATATTTTGATAGCAGGATGGCATAAAATAACAGACAAGGAATTAATAAATTTATCAGATAATTGATAAAACTCAACATAGTAAAAGAGAAATCCAAATACTTGTAACATATTGATTTTAATTGCTTCCTACATGATTCAGGTATGCTTCCGTTTCAAAATGAGGCAGTGAAAGATATAGGTGCCTAAGACGTTAAATATCAGCGAAATTTTTCGCTCATTCCTAATCAGTCAAGTTTTAGTCTGATGAACCTACCAAAAGTTACGAGTCAAATTATTAAACAGACTCAATTGTCTGATGAATTTTAAGTGATGGTCATTAAGGAAATTTGCTTATACTACAGCTGGTCGGTAAATAACCTATATAATATTGGAAATTATCATTTCAGTGCTCCATTTACGGTAAAGTAATACGAATTGTTATTTTGAATAATATCATTAAAAGGAGAATGATATGAAAATATTACCTAACGCCATTTTAGTCATATTACCTTATTTTTTAGCATCCCTTGCTTTCGCAGTTGAAAAAAACACTAATATAGAAAAACAACAGGTTCTTTCTGCTGACTATAATATGGAATTTACAAATCACCCTTCTTCTGTAAATGATCTTGTGATAGTCAAACGAAGCACCGACTGTATGTATGATAGTGGCACAGATCAGATTAGAATTAAACCTGGCAATCAGCAAAGTACTCACTTACAAGACAACGATAATTTATTTAGCGCTTGCACACTTAGGCCTAAGTGGGTGGAATGGTCGGTTTCTGGTGGTTCCATGAATTGCGCTTTGAGATTTGAGCGTGGATACGATGTAAGTGGCTTGGATTGGTATACAGTGATTACAGGGTGTCCAAATATAGTCAAGAGCGCTACTTGTGGAAATGCCGACTGCAATCAGAATAAAGTCTACGGAAGCTCATCTTATATGGATATAAGTGTGGAATTCCTCGTTTGGTGAATCCGGTAACTTTTGAGTTTTATGCCACAAGGTGAGAAATCTCACTTTTTATATCTTGAGTGGATGAAAAGGTTAAATGGGACAATCCTCCCCCTTTAACCTAACTGTGCCAAAGAAATAAGTGGAAAAGTGCCAATAGAAAGCAGTTTTTCTTTGATTTTATTGAGATTAGTGGACTTTTATTGACCGCGCGTGAAGGGCTTAGAAAATTTTATTCAACACACTGATATAAAACAAAAATATTTATTCTATTTCTGATTATATACAAATTTTTATACAACTTACTTTGTGCTAAGCAGCCTCACAAATCTCATTTTTCTTTTGTTATATTTTCAATTTGTGATCCTGCTCAATCATAATCAAAACAAGGTCAGCAGCTAACCACTTTCACCAGTGAGTGATCTGCCGCAACCTCGTCTTTGCTCTACAAAGCAAAAAAGCCTTGAGGTTTAAAAATGGTCAAATTTAGCTGCCATTTCACACTCAGGGCTTCATATTAAAATTGGAGCTGTCCTAGATAATAGCTAAATACTTTCTTTAACTATTTGTTTTAAAATAGCTAACTGTTTCTTTGCTCCAAGTGTGTTAAATCGCCACTCACATTCCTTCAGATAGAGGTCAAAATGAGCCTTAGGAATACCGTTAAATTTGCGTAGATGGCGCTTAGCCTGATTCCAGAAGTTCTCAAGACCATTAATATGATTTTGGTGATTTTTCTGGTCAACAAACTCGGTATTGTGATTGATCCGATAATGCTTAAAATCACTCACATCAAGGACATCATAACTAGCAAAATTGTCGGTATAGACAATGCTATCAGGGTAAACTTTTGACTCGATGATGGGCAATAAAGTTTTCGATTTTGCATCGGGTATCGCCCAGGGCAAGATCGCGAATGTTTTTTAGCCAACGGTAAATTAAGTTGATTCGAGTAAATAGCTGTGATCTTATACTCTCTTTTGAGAGTCAATACCATGTACCTTGACAGTTTCACTGACCATTTCTCCGATATCAAAGACCCACGCCAGACGGCCAAAGTGGCCTATCCTTTATTTGACATTTTGTTTGCCACCCTTTGCGCGATTATTGCGGGGGCGGAGGGCTGGAGTGATATTCAGGAATATACTGAAGGCCATCATGACTGGTTTCTTAAACAAGGTATGTTCAAAGAAGGCGTTCCTGTTGATGACACCATTGCCCGGGTCCTTTCTCGCATCAAACCAGAACAATTTAATCTCTGTTTTATCAACTGGATGCGTTCTGTTCACCAACTCACCAAAGGGGAATTAGTGGCGATCGACGGTAAAGTATTGCGTGGCTCTTATCATCGTGAAGATCGTTATTCAACTCTCCACATGGTGAGTGCTTACGCCGCTGCAAACCAACTCGTCATTGGTCAGGTCAGAACACAAAGTAAGTCAAATGAGATCACTGCCATCCCTGAACTGATTAAGTTATTGGAACTGAAAGGCGCCCTCATTTCCATTGATGCAATGGGATGTCAAACCCAGATAGCCCGGGACATTATTGAGGCGGGCGCTGATTATTTGCTGAGTGTGAAAGACAATCAGAAAAATCTCCACCGTGTAGTCAGGGAGGCACTGGCGGGACAACTCTCCGGGTCATTGACAAGAGAAAAAGTACACATAGAACAGGGGCATGGACGTATTGAAATTAGGCAAAGTCATGTCATGGATGCGAGTTCATTAGTCGCCCATTTCCCGGAATGGCCTGAATTAAAAACAGTTGGCGTGACAGTCGGATACCGGCAAGAAAAAGGAAAATCCGCCAGCCTGGAATACCGTTACGCCATCAGTTCTGCAGAGTTAACAGAAGAACAGTTTGCTCAGGCCATACGTAGCCACTGGCAGATCGAAAATAATCTTCACTGGATACTGGATGTCTCCTTTCGGGAAGATGACTGCAAAATTTACCGTAAAAATGCAGCGGAAAACATCGCGATATTGAGACGGGTCGCGTTAAATATGTTAAAAAAAGAAACGACTAAATTAAGTATCAGAATGAAACGTAAACGAGCCTGGATGAAAATCGGCTTTTTGGAGCAGGTATTACAAGCAGGGTTTTCCGGTTTGGATGATATTTGAACATTCATGCGGTTGCCCTAGGGTATCGCCTTCGTGTAAACCTTGCGACCCCACTGTCCTTTATGCCGTCCACCAAAATAACTTTCATCCAATTCAACTTTGCCATCAAACATAGAATGCTGCTCTACATACTCCGCGATAAGAACCCTAAGGCGATGAAAGTAGTATGCGACCATATATCCGATGGACACCCACAAGTTCAGCCGCTGTGCGTGCTGTAGAGCCTGCAATAAACAGTTCTAACAACCGTCCTTGTTTATACTGACTGAGTCGACTTTTTCTCATAGAACTATCCTAGATTATATTAGTTATCTAGGACAGCCCCTAATTTTATCTATACTCAATTACAAAGTACATTCCCTCTATTTGCTTCATATTATTGGGAGGGCATTGTCTGTTTCGGCTTTGTTTATTATCAATGCAGTGATAGTAATTTTATTACAAGTGTTAGTCTATGCTTGGCTAAATAAATGGTTTTCTCCTTGGTTATCTATGTGTTTTGGTTCTTTCGCTTTCTCTGTAACTTTTTTATTTATAGGAATAACGACAGAATTAGAAATTTTTATTATCTTAATTGCCTTTTTTACTCTGAGTGAAATGGCTATCGAACCGACCATTGATGCTGTAACGAGTAGTAATATTTCAACTAAATGGCTTGGTTCTGCATTTGGTGTTCTTGGTATTACTGGTTTGATCGGTAGTGTTACAGGGAATTCTATAGCAGGTTATTTTTTGAGGATTGATGTTAATAACCCTCAAAATATTTGGATGATCTGTATAATAATGTCTTTAATTGGTATTTTTTTGTGCTGTTTTCTTTTTTGAAAAGGAAAAGTGATAATTATCTAAAAATCAACTAAATCTTCATGCAGAGGCATATTATGGTTCAAATTTTAAGATGGCAAAATCAACAATATAGAATAACAACAGATAACACTGAGTTGAATGTCATAGCAATTCATCAATATCTAACTCGCTCTTCTTGGTCTGAAGGGATTGATATTGACACAGTTCGCCAAGCTATTGCCAATAGCCTCAATTTTGGGCTTTTTGATCAGAACGAGCAAATTGGATTTGCTCGTATAGTTACTGACTTTTCTACTTTTGGTTATCTTTGTGATGTCTATGTGTTAGAAAAGTATCAAAAACAAAAACTGGGGCGTTGGTTAATGGAATGCTGCCATTCCCATCCCGCTCTAAATAAATTACGACGTATTATGCTTGTAACTTCAACAGCCCCTTGGCTATATGAAAAGATGGGTTACACACCAATAAATCGCGAGAACTTTGTTTGGAATATTGTGCGTCAAGATATTTATACGCACAAAGCGTAAGATAACAATCATAACTCTATGGTAATTGAGTAATTTACTTAATGAGATATATTCAAACTACTGACGCGCTACGCTTGCCTTCTCCGTGTTACCGGGCTAATAAATTAACGCGGTAACACGGAGAGCTAAAAAAACACCTGCCAGAAAAGAAGTTAACGCCTTACACTTCCTCATTTTTCTCCTTACTTTTTAACCTCCGTTGCTCTGGTTAACAATGGTGAGTTCCTGCCCGTTCCGGGTAATGAGTCCGTCATGCTCTAACTTGGCTAACCAGCGGCTAAAATTCTTCACATTCATTCCCATCGCCTTTAAGTCATCACGTACAAGAGCAATGGAGCAATGTTCTTTCAGGGCAGTGCGCGACCGTACGAACTGCCACAACGCCGTATGGTTATCGGTTTTATTGGCGACAAGACTGATTTCTTCCTCTTTAACCGGATCGCGTGGCCTGTCAATCAAAGCCAGTGATGTAATATTTTCACCGTCTTTATCGGTAAAGAGTTCAACCACACGCAGGTCATAGGCTTGTGTTTCCGGCTCTTCGGCATCTTTCATCTTGGTGCAGGCGATAATCAACACCCCCAAAACAACGGGCGAGAGTATCCAAAATAATCAGGCGTACCGGTTGGCTCGTTTCGGCTTCAACCTGTTGGGCTGCAATCACCAGCTCATGCACTTCGGCAGGCGAAGCCGGAAATACGGGGGTATTGATCAGATATAGCAGAATCATAATACTATGTCATAATGTCTGTGACTTCCAATAACAAGGCAGAATTGAGATGGGTTACAGTCTGGATTTCCGAAAAAGAGTACGGGCATACAAAGACAAACATTCATTGACATTCGAGCAAACAAGCAACCACTTTGAGGTTTCTATCCGCACCTTGTTTCGGTGGAGTCACAAAATAGCGCCCTGTATGACGCGTGATAAACCGCCCACTAAAATTAGTGACGAGGCACTTATCGCCGATGTCCGAAATGACCCCGATGACTATCAATGGGAAAGGGCAAAACGGCTGGGCGTCTCACAATCAGCTATCCATTACGCCTTGAAACGGCTGAATATCACCGTCAAAAAAAAGGCTAAAACACCCCAAAGCTGACGCACAGGCTCGTCAGGCGTTTGTCGAGCGTATCCGCCACTATGAACACGCGGGCAAATCGATTGTTTATCTGGATGAAAGCGGTTTTGCGCAGTCTATGCCACGCACACACGGTTATTCGGCGAAAGGGCTGCGGTGTTTCGGCACACACGACTGGCACGCTAAAAGTCGCATTAATGCCATTGGCGCCATCATCAAAAAGACCTTCATCACCTTAAGCTTGTTTGCAGAGAGCATTAATGCGGATGTTTTTCATGCCTGGATGACCCAAGATTTATTGCCAAAGCTCCCAAGCCGGACAGTAATTGTCATGGATAATGCCTCATTCCATAAACGAAATGACACGATAAAAGCGATAGCAGACCACGGATGCCAATTGGAGTGGTTACCTGCTTACAGTCCGGATTTGAATCCCATCGAACACAAATGGGCCGAAGTAAAAGCGATAAGAAGACGTGAAAGATGTTCAATTGATGAGTTGTTTATGGAACATGTGGAGCATGCCTAATTATATTGATTTAGCTATACATATGTTCAACGGGTTGACCATTAACGATTTCCCAGCCCATGCCTTACCCGTGGCAATATGGCAGCCCCACGCTCCCGCCAGAAAGCTCTTGTATGACCCGCTCGCCCCGTAAATGCTGCACAGGGATGCGCTGGAATGATGCCTTTAACGACGTAGTCCAACTGAGCATCAACGCCTTGAGAACCAACTGAAAGAGAGGGCTTTGTTTCCCATTTTCACCATAAAGCTACCAGTATAAGCGTTTAAAGCCTTAAAGAATTCTGTCAGCTCATTAGCCATTAAAAACGCATAGTGTGTTTTTTTAGGCGTGACGAATGCAGACGCTAAATCAGGTGCGGGATTAAATTCAGCTCTGCCAGTAATAATTGCATATTTCCATACTTCTCCGCAGCGCTGACGTATTTTTCTTAATTTCTCTGTTGCCCCCCGATCATTTATCCGAGATAAGACCGACATTAATTCCATAGGTTTAATCTCGGCAATTGGCCTACTGCCGATATAGGGGAAAACATCTTTTTCAAAGGATTCCATCATTTCTTCTGCATAAGAAGAAGACCACCTATCAACACGCTTCTGATACCACTCACGGGCTATATTTTCGAATGTATTTTCTATCAGGTTTGCTGCGGATATCTTTTCTGCTTTTCTTGCGTCACTAGGATTGATTCCGTTAGCAACTAGCTTCCTTGCTTCATCACGTTTGGTTCTGGCCTCGGTAAGTGTTACTACTGGATAAACACCGAACGAAATCATTTTCGTTTTACCCGCAAATTGATAGCGATATCGCCAGCCTTTCGAACCATTAGAATCAATTAACAAAGATAATCCATTGCCATCCGCCAACGTATAGGCTTTTTCCTTTGCTTTAGCTCGCTTGATCACTAAATCTGTCAGCTTCATAACCCACCAATATTGTATAGAAGGAAATACATAGGAAATTCTATACAAAAAACTATACAACAAATTGCATGGATTTAGAAAGACGACACTAGACCTAGAGTGAATGAAATATTAATAATATCTTTGATTTTATTGAGATTAGTAGACTTTTATTGACTGCGGAAGATGTTTGATTGGAGCGAGTGAAGGGAATCGAACCCTCGTATAGAGCTTGGGAAGCTCTCGTTCTACCATTGAACTACACTCGCATCAACGAAATGACGACGTTAAATATATACTTCTTATTGCATCTCAGCAAGGGATAAGTGATTAATATCTGGTTATATTTCAACCTGTTGTTTTGGTTTTTTGATAAGGGTAAAAAAACGCCCAATCCGGTTAACCGGGTTGGGCATTTAGCAAAATGATTATTTATTCGGGCGCATTGCCGGGAATAGAATAACGTCACGAATCGTATGGCTATTAGTGAACAACATCACCATCCGGTCAATACCGATCCCCAATCCTGCTGTTGGTGGCAAACCATGTTCCAACGCAGTAACATAGTCTTCATCGTAAAACATCGCTTCGTCATCGCCTTCGTCTTTCTGGCGAACTTGCTCCGCAAAACGTTCTGCCTGATCTTCCGCGTCGTTCAGCTCCGAGAAACCATTACCAATTTCACGACCACCAATGAAGAATTCAAAACGATCAGTAATGAATGGGTTGTCATTGTTACGACGTGCCAGCGGAGAAACTTCTGCCGGATATTCTGTAATGAAGGTGGGCTGAATCAGGTGGCTTTCAGCCGTTTCTTCAAAGATTTCACACTGAACACGGCCTAAGCCCCAACCTTTTTCAACGTCAATACCCAAAGATTCCGCGATAACAACCGCCTTATCCATATCATCCAGATCGGCCATGTTGGTTTCTGGACGATATTTACAGATCGCTTCTTTCATGGTCATTTTGGCAAAAGGTTTACCAAAATCAAACGTTTGTTCACCGTACTGAACTTGTGTTGTCCCAAGGACGTCTTGTGTCAACGTACGGAATAGTTCTTCGGTCAGTACGATCAGATCTTGGTAGTCCGCGTAAGCCATGTAGAGTTCCATCATAGTGAACTCTGGGTTGTGGCGCGGAGAAACACCTTCGTTACGGAAGTTGCGGTTGATTTCAAAAACACGTTCGAAGCCCCCAACAACCAAACGTTTCAAGTACAGTTCCGGGGCGATACGCAGGTACATATCGATATCCAGCGCATTGTGGTGCGTGATGAATGGACGCGCACTCGCACCACCGGGAATGGCCTGCATCATTGGCGTTTCAACTTCCATGAAATCTTTTTTGATCATGAAATTACGCAGCGCAGACATCACCTTGGAACGGATCTGGAATGTCTTACGGGAGTCTTCATTTGCGATCAGATCCAAATAACGCTGGCGATAACGGGTTTCTTGATCGGCCAGACCGTGGAATTTATCTGGCAGTGGACGCAGTGCTTTCGTCAGCAAACGCAGCTCAGTACAGTGAATGGAAAGTTCACCCGTTTGTGTTTTGAACAACTTACCGCGTGCACCTAAAATGTCACCCAAATCCCATTTCTTGAACTGAGTGTTATAAATACCTTCCGGCAGATCATCACGGGATACGTAGATCTGAATGCGGCCACCCATGTCTTGCAGAGTTGCAAAAGAGGCTTTACCCATGATACGGCGAGTCATCATGCGACCAGCAACCGTCACTTCGATGTTCAGCGCTTCCAGCTCTTCCTTCGTCTTGTCATCATATTGAGCATGCAAATCTTCGGAAATGTTTTCGCGACGAAAATCGTTTGGGAAAGCAATGCCATTACTACGCAAGGTAGCCAATTTTTCACGGCGGGTTTTCAGTTCATTATTTAAATCAGGAGCCTGTTCAGCTCCCTGCTGTTGTTGCGACATTTTAGTTCCTCATAGGCCAGCTTTTAAGCTTGCTTCAATGAATTTGTCCAAATCCCCATCCAGCACCGATTGCGTATTACGGGTTTCTACCCCTGTACGCAAATCTTTAATACGGGAATCATCCAAAACGTAAGAGCGGATCTGACTACCCCAACCGATGTCCGATTTGTTCTCTTCCATAGCTTGTTTATCTGCATTCTTCTTCTGCATTTCCAGTTCGTACAGTTTCGCTTTCAACTGTTTCATCGCCTGGTCTTTGTTTTTATGCTGAGAACGGTCTGTCTGACATTGGGTTACAACCCCTGTCGGTACGTGGGTAATACGTACCGCCGATTCGGTTTTGTTAACGTGCTGACCACCAGCACCAGAGGCACGATATACGTCAATACGGAGATCCGCCGGATTGATTTCGATATCAATATCATCATCCACTTCTGGGTAAATAAAAGCTGAGCTGAATGAGGTATGACGACGACCACCTGAATCAAAGGGGCTTTTACGAACCAAGCGATGAACACCGGTTTCTGTCCGCAGCCAACCGTAAGCATATTCACCAATGATTTTGATGGTTGCAGATTTCAAACCCGCCACTTCACCATCAGACTCTTCAATGATTTCTGTCTTGAAGCCCTTCGATTCCGCCCAACGCAAATACATGCGCATCAACATGCTGGCCCAATCCTGTGCTTCTGTACCGCCAGATCCCGCCTGAAGATCCAGGTAGCAGTTTGCGCTATCATATTCGCCGGAAAACATGCGACGAAATTCAAGTTGTCCCAGTTTTTCTTCTAGCTGCGCCAATTCAGCAACGGCTTCATTGAAAGTTTCTTCATCATCCGCTTCAACAGCCAATTCCAGCAGGCCGTTAACATCTTCCAATCCCTGAGCGAGCTGATCGATGGTTTCTACGATGATTTCAAGGGATGAACGTTCTTTACCCAACGCCTGAGCCCGTTCCGGTTCATTCCAGACACCAGGCTGTTCGAGTTCAGCATTAACTTCTTCTAAACGTTCTTTCTTGGCATCATAGTCAAAGATACCCCCTCAGAACTGCTGTCCGCTCAGACAGGTCCTGAATGTGATTTTTTACCGGATTAATTTCAAACATATTTTGTGTCTTATACGTTGTGTATTATGGATAAACGATGGTCGCATGAATATTTTCGAACCGCGTATTGTAGCGGATCTATCACAGGGTTTATACCCTTCATCTTTCAAATTGCCGCCCTGTTATTGCCTGCAACTTGAAAAATAAAGGGTAAAAGTGATGAGGAAAAACTGATTTAGTAAAATTTATCGCGTATGTGGCCTGATTCAATAAGACCAAATATGCTGGATCAAAAGCTGGACATCACGGTTACCACGAAATTCATTAATATCCAGTTTATAGGCCAGTTCTACCGTTTTGACACTGTTATCTGGCCAGCGGCTGACATCAATGTTAAAGGCAATACCATCTAACATCGGTCCACCGTTTACGGGTTCAAGGATGACTTTCAGGTGATTTTCACCAACGATGCGCTGTTGCAATAGCTTGAATTTGCCGTCAAAAACCGGCTCGGCAAATGCCTGCCCCCACGGACCGCCATCACGCAGAATGTCGGCTACGTCCAGCGATAGTTCCCCTAACGCTAATTCACCGTCACTCCAGACAACACCTTCTAATTGGGCGATATCCAGCCAATCTGCCACCAACGTAGAAAAATGCTGCTGAAATACGTCAAATTTGTCTTGTTCGATCGACAGCCCTGCGGCCATCGCATGGCCACCAAATTTCAGCATTAGCCCCGGATACAAGGTATCCAGCCGCTCAAGTGCATCACGCATATGCAATCCATTTACGGAACGCCCCGAACCTTTTAAAGTTCCGTCCCCGGCCGGTGCAAAAGCAATGACCGGCCGATGAAAACGCTCTTTAATACGTGATGCCAGAATGCCGACAACGCCCTGATGCCATTCAGGGTGGTAAATCGCCAGTCCGTAAGGTAGCTGAGTATGAATTCGTTCGATTTTATCGCAAATTTGCAAGGCTTCCTGCTGCATACCCTGCTCGATTTCCCGACGAGTCTGGTTCAGACTATCCAGCTCACAAGCAATCTGACGAGCTTGTACGATATCATCGGTCAACAATAACGCCACGCCAACTGACATATCATCCAGGCGTCCGGCCGCGTTTAATCGTGGCCCCAGTGCAAACCCCAAATCACTGGCGACTAATTTCGTCGATTCTCGTTTGGAAACTTCGAGCAACGCCCGTATTCCCGCACAGCAACGTCCTGCCCGAATACGGTTTAACCCTTGATGAACCAGAATGCGGTTATTGGTATCGAGGGGAACGACATCTGCCACCGTCCCTAATGCCACTAAATCCAAGAGTTCCGCCAAATTGGGTAATGGAATGCCTTGTTGTTCAAACCAAGCTAAGTTACGCAATTCTGCTCTGAGCGCTGACATCAGATAGAATGCGACGCCAACGCCTGCCAGCGCCTTAGAAGGAAAAGCGCAGTCGACTAAATTAGGATTGATAATGGCGTCCGCGGCGGGCAGTGTTGCCCCCGGTAAATGGTGATCAGTCACGATCACCTTGATCCCATGCTGATGTGCCATTGCAACACCATCATGGGACGAGATCCCATTATCCACGGTGATAATCAAATCGGCGTTTTTTTTGATAACATCATCAACCACCTGAACGCTTAATCCATAACCATCTTCAAAACGGTTTGGAACAAGATAATCAAGGTGGCAGTAGCCCATTGCCTGTAAAGCGCGAATGCTCAGTGCAGTACTGGTTGCCCCATCTGCATCAAAATCCCCGACAATCACAATGTGCCAGTGTTCATGTAATGCAGTGACCAGCAGCGCTACCGCCCGATCGATACCATTAAGCGTTTGATAATTAAGTAGCCCTTTTACACTACGTTCCAGTTCATCAGCTTGACGTATGCCTCGCATAGCATATAAACGGCGCAATAACGGATGGATGGTGTCGGGAAGATGGCTAAAATCCGCCGTCGGCCGACGGCGGAGTTGTATTTGTCTATTCACTGGTTTTTCTTTTCACTTAATAGGCAACATTATCGATCTGAATTATTCTGCATGTTTCTGCAACATTGCCAGTAAATCTTCCGGTGACAAGTAACCAGGGAGCATACTGCCATCATTCATGATTATCGCAGGCGTACCTTGTACCCCAAACTGCAAACCTAACCGAACGTGGTTTTCAATATCAATTTTGCAGCTCTTGATTGGCGAGATAGTGTCACCTTTAAAAGCAGCATTCAATGATTTATTCGGTGTCGCACTACACCAAACGGATTGCATATCCTTGCCCGATTGACTGTGCACACCATGACGAGGAAATGCTAAGTAACGAACAGTAATACCCAGTTTGTTATATTCCTGCATGTTTTCATGCAATTTGTGGCAATAGCCACAGGAGATATCGGTAAAAACAGTCACAACATATTTTTCTTTTGGCGCCTGATAAGTGATCATCTGATCTTTGAACGCGGCCAGTTTTTTAATCAAAATTTGATTGCTAACGTTGTGCGGTATCTCACCGCTGAGATCATAAAGTGAGCCTTTTAACAGATACTTACCATCATTAGATAGGTAAAACATACCATTCTCGGTTAAAACGGCACTCATATCTCGAATCGGTGATGGCGTGATACTTTCTGCTTTAATCCCCATTTTAGATAATGAGTGATTGATCTCGCTCTCACCAGCAAAGGCATTGCTAGCAACAGCGGTCAACAGCAATGAAAGGCAAAACACAATTTTCTTCATTATTTTTTCCTTTTATTCTCATCTTATTTCGCAGCTACCCACGAGGATGGTGTTGTTGATGCAGCGCTTTAAGACGTTCAGTCGCTACATGTGTGTAAATCTGAGTAGTGGAAAGATCACTATGGCCCAGTAACATTTGCACAACACGTAAGTCAGCGCCATGATTAAGTAGATGTGTTGCAAACGCATGCCGTAAAACGTGGGGAGACAAACGTTCAGTATCAATCCCGGCCAATACAGCATAGTGTTTAATCCGATGCCAGAATGTCTGGCGCGTCATCTGTGTCCCTCGCCTACTGGGAAAAAATACATCAGACACAGCGCCATTCAATAACCACAGGCGACCATGTTCTAGATATTTTTCCAGCCAATAAACAGCCTCTTCTCCCAGAGGAACTAATCTTTCCTTATTTCCCTTACCGATAATCCTGACCATTCCTTGACGTAAACTCACATCAGATAAAGTCAGGCCAACCAGTTCTGAAACCCGCAATCCACAAGCATAAAGTACTTCCAGCATCGCTTTATCCCTCAGTTCAATCGGTTGCTCAACCGAAGGGGTGTTAAGCAAATCTTCAACCTGTTTTTCGCTTAAATCTTTGGGCAAACGTTTCGGTAATTTAGGGGCAGATAGTAAAGCCGTTGGATCATCTCCACGCATTCTTTCACGATAAAGATATTGAAACAACCTGCGCATGGCACTCAACAACCTGGCCGAGCTACTCGCCTTATAACCGCCATCAACGCGTTCAGCCAAAAATGATTGTAGCTCTATTGACTGTACTGAGTATAAATCATGACCATAATGCACCAGCCAATTATTTAAAGCCTGTAAATCAAGACGATAAGACGCCAATGTATTTTCGGCCAGATTTTTTTCCAACCAGATGGTATCGAGAAATTGCTCTATCAGGGGGTTAGACGCGGCATGAGTATCCGCTGAATGGTTGTCTGGCAAGTTGTGTTCTCTTGGCACAAGCCCTCCTTCTTAATCTGCCTATCTGTGCCTTCCGATCGGCTATTATGCCTGAAAAAGCAATTATTCTGTTACAATACCCCCCTGATATTCGAAATTCCCTGATAAATAATGATGAAAATTGGTCTCTTTTACGGTTCCAGTACATGCTATACAGAAATGGTAGCAGAAAAAATACGCGATATACTCGGTGAAGATCTGATCGACTTACATAATGTCAAGGATTGTAATCCCCAATTGATGGAAGACTACACTGTCCTGATCCTGGGTATCCCAACCTGGGATTTCGGGGAGCTACAGGAAGACTGGCTGGCTATTTGGGATCAGCTCCCTTCATTGGATCTGGCCGGAAAAATCGTTGCCATGTATGGAATGGGCGATCAAATCGATTACAGTGAGTGGTTTCTGGATGCATTAGGCATGCTGTATCACCATCTGTTACCGACAGGTGCACAGTTTATTGGTTTCTGGCCAACAGAAGGTTATGAATTTACCAGCCCAAAACCGTTATCCGAAGATGGCAAACAGTTTGTCGGGTTAGCGCTGGACGATGTAAACCAATTCGAACAAACAGACGAGCGCTTAAACGAATGGTGCATACAGATATTGGCTGAAATGGACGCCCTGTTTTAACTGCCGTTTTCGTTATCAGTATATTGGCGCATCAGTTGATTCAAATGACGCCATGCCGAAGGCGACATGCTATCGGATGCCACCCATAATCGGGTCGAAGCCTGGCGCTCTTCTGCCCGGCTCAAAGTATGGAGCATAATGACCATTCCATAGCGATGAAACCACGGTGGTTCAGTGATGCGCCACGCGGCTTTTTGCCAATGCACTTTGTTGCCTTTGAAGAGTACCAGCCTGCCCTGACATTGCCGGATATTTTTCTGACTTCGCATCCAACTGCTGCTGATGATGGCAAACAATGGAAGCCAGAAATAAACACCGTTAATCGGCCAGGGCGCCAATAAAGCAGCGATGGCAACTGCGCCATGTAATCCGCTGGAAAACCAGCGAGTATGGCGAGATTCTCCCAGTTTATTGTTCCACAGGACCACGGGCTTGGTTTCTGCTTTGGATCAATTTCACCATATGATAAAGCTCATCGTTTTCAGGCCGTCCATGATTCATGAGCCAATTGAAAAGATCAGGATCTGGACACGCTAGCAAACGCACAAAAATCCGTTTGTCGTCATCACTCAATGAGTCATATTCATATTCAAAAAATGGCATAATAGAAATATCCAGTTCACGCATTCCACGACGACATGCCCAGCGAATACGTGCTCTATTATCAATATCCATGTTTAAAAAGCCTCTTTATCATTGTCATTCTTGCCATTGCACCAGCAATCCTTGTTAAGATTGATGAGATCAGAGCAGAATGAAATTGTGACAGTCAGATCGTAAGAGATTAACAAGTTACCTACCGTTTCAAATATGATCACGGCTGCAAAATTTCATCGCCACACAAGATTATCAACGATAATAGCCTGTTTTTCATCACCTGACCGGATGAAATCATTCGATATCGTGATAAGTTGCGAAGCCTATCGCAATGGATTGACGATAATTTCATCCCCCGTAAATAACCAGAAGAATCCCTTTGCATTAAACAACTTCTCTTTTACCATAACTGTTACTTCTCAGACAGTTTACTGGCAGGAGCTACTATGGCTTATCAAATTCCATTTTCTGCACAATATCCATCCCCTTCTGCAACACTCCCACTGACGTTAATTTCCCTTGATGATTGGGGGATTGTGACAGTGATTGGATCTGACACCGAAAAGTATTTACAAGGTCAGGTGACGGCAGATCTTACCGCCCTGAATGATAATCAGCATGTGTTAACGGCACATTGTGATGCGAAAGGCAAAATGTGGAGCAATCTGCGGTTGTTCCAGCGAGGCGAAGGCTTTGCCTATATTGAACGGCGATCATTACTGGAAACGCAATTAACTGAATTAAAAAAATATGCCGTATTCTCCAAAGTGACGTTCGTAAACGATGAAGAAAGCGTTTTGCTCGGTGTCGCGGGTAAAGGAAGCCGGGCGGCGCTGGCAACACATTTTCCAACGCTGCCTGATACCGAATCCTCTGTTATTCAGCACGGCACCACAACGCTTCTCCATTTCGCTCTTCCCGCCGAACGTTTCCTGTTAATGACGGATAAAACAACGGCAGCGACATTAACCCAAACATTCGTTGAAGAGTACCAGTCACAATTGAATAACAGTCAGCAATGGCTGGCGCTGGAAATTGAAGCAGGCATTCCTGTGATTGATGCAGCCAGCAGCGCACAATTTATTCCACAGGCCACGAATCTCCAGGCAATCGAAAACAGTATCAGCTTTAAGAAGGGCTGTTATACCGGTCAGGAAATGGTGGCGCGTGCTAAATATCGTGGTGCAAACAAACGAGCCATGTATTGGCTGGCGGGCAGTGCATCCTCTCTGCCCGTCGCTGGCGATGATTTGGAATGGCAATTAGGTGACAAATGGCGGCGAACAGGCTCAGTGCTGGCAGCAGTCAAATTAGTCGATGGCTCAATATGGGTTCAAGTAGTTATGAATAATGATATGGAATTAGAGAGTGTATTCCGTATCCGTGAGGATGAAAATAGTATGCTGACTATTCAGGCATTGCCTTATTCACTAGACGAAGAAAAATAATTACTGAGGTTTTGAAATGTCATTATCTTTACATCCCGTTAATTTTGGCCCTTTTACTGATGTTATTGCGTTTATCATGGAGCTGGATAAGCTAAAATATGTTCATCGCAAAACGAAATTATTGAATAATGCGCGCCATGAAAATTCGGCTGAGCATAGTTGGCATTTTGCGCTTGCTGTGCTTGGTTTTGCGCCTTATGCCGGAGAAGTGGATATCAGCCGCGTTGTGCAAATGGCGCTGATCCATGACATCGTTGAAATCGATGCAGGTGATGTTATCGCGTTCGATCTGGCTGCACGTGAAGCAATTTACAAAGAGGAAGTGAACGCCGCCAACCGTATTTTTGGTTTATTACCGGAAGCTCAACGAGATTATTTTCTGGCACTTTGGCACGAATATGAAAATGCCATCACCCCTGAAGCGAAGTTTGCCAAAACACTCGATAGAGTTATGCCAGTATTTATGAACCTGTATAACCAAGGGCAGAGTTGGGTTGAAAATAACATTCGCTTTGAGCAAGTTTATCAACTACTCCATTTTGTTTCCGAAAGCTATCCTGAATTATGGGAATATCTCCTGCCACAATTGGAAGCAGCGAAAGAGAAAGGCTGGTTAAAATAACGTTCACTTTAATCCTCAAAATCAAGCTGTCAGATTCAGCCTGCATAGTGACTGACAGCTTTAAGCGTATCGACATATGCTACCGAACGACTTATCCGCGCCCGTATAAGCAATATAAAAAGCCGTGTCGGAGTATTTCCCGACACGGCTTAATTTGAATCTCGTTAACTTATTAATTATTAACGATAATCATCAATGGGTGCACACGAGCAATGTAAATTGCGATCACCGTAAACATCATCAAGACGTTTAACCGCCGGCCAGTATTTATTGACTTTGGTTTCTACGGTTGGAAATACGGCAATTTCACGGCTGTATGCATGATCCCAATCAGAAATTAGTTCAGTTTGGACGTGCGGTGCATTGACTAATGGGTTATCTTCCAAAGGCCATTCTCCACGAGCTACCTTGCTGATCTCCTCCCGAATTGCCAGCATTGCATCGATGAAACGGTCGATCTCCACTTTGCTTTCTGATTCTGTCGGCTCCACCATCAACGTGCCCGCAACAGGGAATGACATCGTTGGCGCATGGAAACCATAGTCAATCAGTCGCTTGGCAATATCCATCTCACTAATACCGAACGCTTCTTTCAAAGGACGAATGTCCAGAATGCATTCATGAGCAACGTAGCCATCACGTCCGGTATAGAGGATGTCATAAGCCCCTTTCAGGCGAGCTGCAATGTAGTTCGCATTCAGGATCGCAACCTGACTGGCCTGCTTCAACCCGTTAGCGCCCATCATGCGGATATACATCCAGCTAATCGGCAGGATAGAGGCACTACCGAATGGCGCGGCGGATACTGCGCCTAATGTTGTCACACCGTCCATTTCGACAACCGAATGACCCGGTACAAATGGGGCTAGGTGTTTTTTCATGCCAATCGGCCCCATACCTGGGCCACCGCCGCCGTGTGGGATGCAGAAGGTTTTATGCAGGTTCAAGTGTGAGATATCTGCACCAATAAAGCCTGGGGTCGTAATTCCCACTTGTGCATTCATGTTCGCACCATCAAGATAAACCTGCCCCCCATGTTGGTGGATGATATCGCAAATTTCACGGATAGTTTCTTCATATACACCGTGAGTTGATGGATAGGTCACCATAATACAAGCAAGATTGTGACTGTGTTTTTGCGCTTTTTCACGCAAATCAGCCAAATCAATGTTGCCTTCTTTATCACAGTTCACGACCACAACCGTCATGCCGGCCATATGCGCAGAGGCGGGGTTAGTGCCGTGAGCTGAACTTGGGATCAGGCAAATATGGCGATGTTGCTCGCCACGGCTAGCGTAATAGCGACGAATAGCCAGCAGGCCAGCATATTCTCCCTGTGCGCCAGAGTTGGGTTGCATACAGAATGTGTCATAGCCGGTCAGCAATACCAGCCAATGGGAAAGCTGGCTGATCAACTGGTGGAACCCCTGTGCCTGTTCTGGCGGACAGAAAGGATGCATATCAGTAAATTCAGGCCAGGTAATTGGCATCAGTTCCGCGACAGCATTCAGTTTCATGGTACAGGAACCGAGCGGGATCATGGCTTGATTCAGTGCCAGATCTTTGCGTTCCAGACTGTGCATGTACCGCATCATGTCAGTTTCGCTGTGATAACGACGGAAGTTATCGTGCGTCAAGATTTCGTCATGACGTCGCATGGAAACAGGAATAGATGGACTGCCTGCCACAATTTCTCGATCAAGTGCATCAATATCCAGCCCTGAATCAGAACCTGTGATGACTTGAAACAGGGTGATCAAATCATCACGGCGGGTTTTCTCACTCAATGAGACGCCAACGGCACCAAGAATATCGGTACGCAGGTTAATCCGTGCTTTTTCCGCTCTTGCCAGTACTTGAGCCTTATCTGACACATCAATCGTTAATGTATCAAACCATGTTTTATGCCGTAGCTTGACACCCGCTTTTTGTAAACCGGCAGCCAGAATATCCGTCAGCCGATGAATACGGTGAGCAATGCGTTTCAAACCTTCTGAGCCGTGGTAAACCGCGTACATTCCGGCAATGTTCGCCAATAAGGCTTGAGAGGTACAGATATTGGAGTTCGCTTTTTCCCGGCGGATATGCTGCTCGCGTGTTTGCATCGCCATACGCAATGCATTGTTACCCGCGGCGTCACGAGAAACACCGATAATGCGACCTGGCATGGAGCGCTTAAATTCATCACGACACGCAAAGAAAGCAGCGTGCGGGCCGCCATATCCCATCGGTACACCAAAACGTTGAGCAGAACCCAAAACAATATCGGCACCTTGTTTACCTGGTGCAGTCAACATCACCAGAGCCATAAAGTCCGCGGCAACACTGACGATGATTTTACGCGCTTTCAGTTGCGTTATCAGGTCACTGTAATCGTGAACGGCGCCCGTTGTGCCGACTTGTTGCAACAGAACACCAAAGATCCCTTCCAGTTCCAGTACTTTTTCTGCTTTATCAACAATGACTTCAAATCCGAATGTTTCAGCGCGGGTACGGATAACATCCAATGTCTGTGGATGAATGTCATCGGCCACAAAGAAGCGTTCTGCCCCTTTCAGCTTGCTGATCCGTTTTGCCATCGCCATTGCTTCCGCAGCGGCTGTCGCTTCATCCAATAGTGAAGCAGAGGCAATATCTAATCCCGTCAAATCAATAGTGACTTGCTGGAAATTCAATAACGCTTCTAACCGGCCTTGAGAAACCTCCGGTTGGTAAGGTGTGTATGCGGTATACCAGCCAGGATTTTCCAGCAAATTACGTAAAATGACAGGAGGCAGTATTGCGGGCGCGTATCCCATACCGATATATGATTGATAGCACTGGTTCTGACCCGCTATCGCTTTCAATTCAGCCAATGCCTGTTGTTCTGTCGCACCCTCACCAACTGCCGGCGGCGCGGATAATGCGATATCACGGGGAACGATTTTATGGGTCAGATCATCAAGAGAGTTTGCATTTACTATCGCCAACATTTCGGTTTGCTGTTCAGCAGAAGAACCAATGTGGCGACGAATGAATTCACCTTGATTTTCAAGTTGGATTAATGTCTGAGTCATTGATGATAATTTCCTGAAACGAGCTATGCCTTTATCTTTCAAGTCACCCTATTGTGCTCTGTCACTTGAAATCTATCAGCTATAAAAAACGGCACAAAAAAACGCCCCATTGACAAGGTAATATGGGGCGTTCAAATAAAATCACTCATCTTCTTCTGCTAAAAGTGATTGATAACTTTTAGCATCAAGTAAACTCACTAACTCACTCTCATCAGTGATTTTGAGGCGGAATAACCAACCTTCGTTGTAAGGTTCGCTATTCACTAATTCGGGAGATCCTTCCAGTTCAGGGTTAACCGCGATAATCTTACCGCTCAATGGCGCATAAATATCAGAGGCCGCTTTCACTGACTCTACCACGGCACAATCATCACCCTGATTGACCTCTGTATCTATTTCAGGTAAATCAACAAAAACCATATCCCCCAATAATTTCTGGGCATGTTCGGTAATACCGACAGAGTACTCTCCATTTCCTTCCGAGCGAACCCATTCATGTGATTCTGTATATTTTAATTCTGTTGGTACATGACTCATCGTTGCCATCTCCTTATTTTTTGTTTATTGAACAAAACATAATAATAATCAGATCATTAAAAACAAAAATTACGCTACCAGTGGTTTACCCATCCGCACAAAACCCGGTTTGACAACCTGAACGGGAACTTCACGATTGCGGATCTGGACAACTGCGTGTTCACCAATACCTTGCGGTACACGTGCAAGCGCTATGCTAAACCCTAAGGTTGGGGAAAATGTTCCACTGGTAATCACACCGGCACGCAGTTCACCGGAACCATCCGTGAAACTGACCGCTAATCCACCACGTAACACGCCTTTCTCACGCATCACCAATCCAACCAATTGTTCAGTGCCGCTCTCACGTTGCTGCTCCAAAATCTCACGGCCAATGAACTGGCGATCTTCCGGTTTCCAGGCAATGGTCCATGCCATATTCGCGGCCAGTGGTGAAATAGTTTCATCCATTTCCTGACCATAAAGATTCATACCGGCTTCAAGACGCAATGTATCACGCGCACCCAAGCCAGCCGGTTTCACGCCTGCGGCCAACAACTGTTGCCAAAAATCGGCCGCGTGTTCTTTAGGTAATGCAATTTCATAACCGGCTTCACCGGTATAACCTGTCGTTGCAATAAATAAATTGCCGGCCTGCACACCAAAGAAAGGTTTCATGCCAATGATTGTTTGCTTCTGTTCATCACTGAGCAGCGATTGGACTTTAGCGTGTGCATTGGGTCCCTGAACGGCAATCAGCGCCAAATCATCACGCACTGTAATCTGAACGTCATATTTTTCAGCGTGTTGGTTAATCCATGCTAAGTCTTTCTCACGAGTCGCCGAGTTAACAACCATGCGATAAGCGTGTTCGGTGAAGAAGTAGACAATCAGGTCATCAATGACGCCACCAGAAGCATTTAACATGCCGGTATAAAGTGCCTTGCCCGGCTCGGTCAGTTTGGCAATGTCATTGGCCAGAAGATAGCGGAGAAAATCACGACAACCTGTCCCCTGTAGATCCACAATTGTCATGTGGGAAACGTCGAACATACCAGCATCAGTACGCACTGTATGATGCTCGTCAATTTGTGAACCATAATGCAGAGGCATCATCCAGCCGTGAAAATCGACCATGCGAGCCCCGCATGCCAGATGTTGATCGTATAGTGGGGTGTGTTTTGACATTATTTCCCTCTTTCCATTCTTGACATGAAAAATATACGGCGCATTAACCGGCAGAGGTTGGATCAGGAAGCAAAGAAGCGGTTAATCACGCAAACGATACCTTGGGAGCAGACGTTATCACTGAAACAAGAAATGAACCATAAAATAAATTAGCGGCATAATAGCCAGAAACCGAAAAAGCGCCTATCACCACACGGAATTTTTGTCTAATTTATTACAACAATGCAATAGAAAAGTTTAAAAAATGTCAAAAGAAAATATTTTTTGATTAAAAAAAGGCGAAAGCATGAAGTAAAACTATCCAACATACTTTAACCTAATATGAGAAAAACTAATTCTAAATAATGGGCTAAATTAGATTTTTTCAACCGAAGAGCGCTGAGAAATCAGCCAGTCAGGAAGGTCATTGAGTCCCATCGCGTGGCGAAGCAACAGTGGCTTCATTCCCGGTAAGTGATCAGCCAGTGTTAATCCAATACCCCGCAACAACTTTTTAGCCGGGTGAGTGCCCTCAAATAGCTGGCGGAAACTTTGCATACCTGCGAGCATGATCGCAGCACTGTGTTTGCGACGACGTTCATAACGCCCCAAATAGAGATATTGACCGATGTCTTTTCCTTCCTGATGCAAACGAATCAATTCACTTATCAGCTCAGCCACATCCATGAAGCCAAGATTAACCCCCTGACCAGCTAAGGGATGGATAGTGTGAGCCGCATCCCCCAATAATGCTAATCGATGTGCAGCAAAATGACGGGCGTAACGCCCCATCAAGGGAATAGTTTGTCTGTCACTGATCAATTCACATTGACCAAGACGCATATCAAATGTCGCACCCAGTTGTCGATTAAACCCTTTTGCTTCCATCGACTTGCGCTGCTGTGCAGCATCAGCCGGCAATGACCAAACAATCGAACAAAGGTGAGGATCGGACAGGGGCAGGAAAGCCAGTATGCCATCACCATGAAAAACCTGACGCGCAATGTTGCCATGCGGTATCTCAGTACGAATTGTCGCGACCAGCGCATGGTGTTCATAATCCCAAAAAGTCAGCGGAATATCAGCATGTTGACGCAACCAGGAATGAGCGCCATCAGCACCAACAACCAAACGTGAAGTCAGCATATTTCCGTCAGATAAAGTGATGAAGGCCTCGTTTTCTCCCCAGGCAACATGCTGAAGAGAGGCTGGCGTAAAAATCATGACATCAGGTAAGCTTTCTGCGCGTTGCCAAAGCGCTTTCCGAATCACAGCGTTTTCGATGATATGCCCCAAGTGTGTCAGGCCATTGTCCGCTGCATTAAACTGAATGCGCCCAACATTATCCTGATCCCAAACTTCCATTCCCTGATAAGATCTGGCTCGTATCATCAGGATGTCCTGCCAGACACCGATACGGGTCAACAATCGTTCGCTGGCTGCATTAATGGCTGAAACACGCAACGCATATTCATCATTGGTATCCAATCGCTGTGTCGGTGGGTGTGCTTCTACAATCGCGATGCGCAAACCACTACCTTGCAAACCACAGGCCAACGCAAGGCCAACCATTCCGCCTCCTGCGATGACCACATCAAATGATTGCATTCTTTTTTCCTCTTAATCTGCCAATAGCATTAATCTGCCAACGATGACTGAGCAACCCAGCCCAATGTCTGACGGGCAAAGCAATCCCGCATTGGGGGGAATATTTCCATCGTTATCAAGCCAAGATGACGCCCCATTTTTAACGGCAAGTCATCATTGGCGAATAACCGAACTAATCCATCGGTGATACCAATGGTGGTTTCACGATCTGCCTGGCGTTGTTGTTGATATTGTGCCAGAACCTGATAAGCGCCAATATCTTGCCCTGCATCTGCAGCGGCTGAAAGGATCTGCGCCAAAGCCATCACATCACGCATTCCTAAGTTGAAGCCCTGCCCGGCGATTGGATGCAAGGTTTGGGAAGCATTGCCGACCAGAGCCAGACGATGGCTCACCTGCCTGCTGGCTATTGATAGAGCCAATGGGTAGCTGTGCCAGCAGCCGGTTTCCAACATTTTCCCCAAACGCCAGCCAAACGCTGTTTGCAGATGTTGAAGAAATTCGTTTTGGCTCCAGTTTTTGATTTCTGATTGTTTTTCCTGGGGGTGACACCATACCAGTGAGCTGCGCCCTTCCGACATAGGTAACAGCGCCAATGGGCCATGTTGAGTAAAACGCTCGAAGGCCCTTCCTTGAGGATGTTCAGACGTCAGCACATTGGCAATAATGGCTGTCTGACCATAGGCGTATCGCTGGTAGGGTATATTGCACGCCTGAGCGATTGCCGAATGGCTCCCATCCGCAGCCACCAGCAGTTCTCCTGTCAGTTTTTCGCCATTATCCAGCGTCACCACTACTGCACTTTCCAAACGCTCAACGGAACTCACTTTAACCGGACAGTAGAGTTTAATATTGGGCGATTGTTTTAATAAATCAAAAAGATGGTTTCCAGCATCATGCAGTTCAATCACATTGCCTAATGCCGGTATCGCATAATTTTCAGCGCGAAGATTAACGAAACCGCTATGACCACGGTCGCTGACATGAACGTGAGTTATTGGCGTAACGCAATGTTGCAGAGCGGGCCAGATACCGATCTGATCCAAGCGTTGACACGTTCCATAAGCCAAAGCAATCGCCCTTGCATCAAAACCGGGGTGTGCCTGGCTCGGTTCTGCTGCTTCAATTAAGGAGACCTGCAATTGCCCCCGACTCAACGAAGCAATGGCCAGAGCCAATGTTGCTCCCGTCATTCCTCCGCCCACAATAATCACGTTCATTATCACTTCCTGATTACTTTAACTTTAACAGAGCTAATAACCTTCATTGGACTTTGCCTGAGCCATCAGCGCTTCTATCTCATCCGGATCTTTCACGACAAGCTCGGTCAGGTTGTCATTCCCTGTTTCCGTGATCACAATGTCATCTTCAATGCGGATACCGATCCCCCGGTATTCCAACGGGACATCAGCATCCGGGGCAATATAAAGCCCCGGCTCGACAGTCAGCACCATACCGGGTTCCAGAATGCGATCACGATCAACGCCGTAATGACCCACATCATGCACATCTAATCCCAGCCAGTGACTCAAACCATGCATGAAAAACTGACGATAAGCATTGGTTTCGATCAACTGTTCGACTTCACCATGCATAATGCCCAATTTGACGAGCCCCTTTACCATGACACGCACAACATGCCCCGTAACTTCGCTGATGCGGGCACCCGGTTTGTACAACTCAAGGGCAAGCTCGATGGCTTCCAGCACAATGTCATAGAGTTCACGTTGAGGGCGTGTAAATTTTCCATTGACGGGAAATGTCCGCGTAATGTCGCCGGCATATCCCAGATACTCACATCCTGCATCGATCAACACCAAGTCACCGTCTTTCATGCGACGATCATTTTCGGTGTAATGCAAAATACAGGCGTTTTCTCCTGCACCGATGATCGTGTTATAGGCCGGATAACGAGCACCATGACGACAAAATTCGTAGTGAATCTCGGCCTCAAGCTGATATTCAAACATATCAGGACGGCAAGCCTGCATCGCTCTGAGATGTGCCTTAGCGCTGATCTCACCGGCCTTGTGCATGATTTCCAATTCTGTTTTTGATTTAAACAGACGCATTTCATGCAGCCACGGACGCCAATCGGCCATGACCGCCGGCGCGCTGAAATTACGGCGGTTGTTTTTGCGTAATTTATCCAGGGCATGAAATACGATGTTATCCGCGTACTCAAATTCGCCTTGAGCGTGATACAGCACTTCTAAACCATTTAACAACAGATACAGTTGTTCATTGATGTCATCAAATGGCAGAGCGCGATCCACCCCCAATTGTTCCAGTGCCGCTTCTTGACCAAGACGACGACCAAACCAGATTTCTGCGGTTAAATCACGAACCCGATTAAATAACACGCTATGATTGTGCGTTTCATTGCTTTTAATCAGTATCAGAACGGATTCCGGCTCATTAAACCCGGTCAGATAAAGAAAATCACTCTGCTGACGGTAGGAATATTCACTATCTGAATTCCGTGTCGCAGGCGGAGCAGAAAAAATAATGGCCGCACTTGCCGGTGCCATTTTTGCTAATAATGCCTGACGACGAGATAAATATTCTTGTTTAGTCATACCCTCTCCTGCAAATCCATGATGAGTTGTTCAAGCCGCTGTTTGGATGAATGCCGCCAATCAATGCAACGTTGGCTTTTTATTTTCTACATTATCTGCGGTTTTCGGTTTTGCTAATGCGATATAACAGAGCTGCACCGCAACCCGAACATATTCTAATACTTCTTCAAGAGCTTGAGATAACGCTTCCTGATCTTCACTTTCGTCATAGCCCAACATACCGATGTTCCGAAAATCAGTGATAATTTCCTGTACTTCTGATTTTTCTGTCAATTTCGGGGTCGCTACGCCTAACCCTAGCAGAAAGTGGTTCACCCATCCCGCCAACGCATCTGCACATTCAAAAACGCTTGCGTCTTCATCCGGCATTAATAGATGAAAAGAGAAACTACTGTCATCCAGAGATTCAAACGTTGTTTCATACAACGCCCTCAGTGGCATCGCTAAAACCTGAGAAAATGCCAGACCGTCATTGGTCAGATCATGCACCAATGTTTGCCAGCTACCATGATGATCCCCACCACAAAGTAATCCACAGATTAATCCGTGCATTTCTGCCGCGGTAAGTGCAATGGACTGTTGATGCAAAATTTCATCAAATGACTGATAATTAGGTAATGAGTTTTGTATAGACATATATATTGATCATCGTTGGCGATATAAGTTCGTGCTATGCTACCATCAAGGGGAGTCGCTATACCAGAACAGCACATACCGATATATCCCCAATAGATTTCAAGTTGCAGCATGATGGCAAAAACATCCATTCCGGAGACATAGATGGCTTTATATCTATCGTTCACTGGCAGGGGTGAGTGAATATTGTCCAAAAGCAGCGCTGTGAAAGATAAAGGGAAAAAGGGGGCTTTTTGGTATTGTACGGTAATGATTCGTGTCGGCCTTGTTTTTACATCAATATAGACTTTGTGCCCAATAAATTTCAAATTGTCGCGCCGTGCAATTTGAAAGATAAGGCTGATATGTCAAAATCAAGGTATTCGGCACAGTAATAAATCAGGAAGGTGTCATGTCTGCACAACCAGTAGATATTCAGATTTTTGGGCGGTCATTACGTGTCAATTGTCCACCAGAGCAGATTGAAGCATTACAAGCTGCTGCTGAGGAACTTGATCAGCGTTTGCATAACCTCAAAGAACGCACCAGAGTCACTAACACTGAACAACTGGTTTTTATTGTAGCACTGAATATCTGTCACGAGTTGGCACAGGAAAAGATGAAAACTCGTGATTATGCCTACAATATGGAGCAAAAAATAAAAATGCTCCAGCAGACCATTGAAAAAGCACTGTTAGAACAGGGTAAAATTACCTGATAATACGACTTATCAACCCATTTTTGTTGATAAATCAAGCAGTAATGATGATAGATTAATATAAGCAGTTGCTTTCTACGTTGAGTTCAATACAATAGGCCCTATAACGTTGCTTAGATCCTATTCAAGTAGCTAAGCAACAAAAAATTTCTCTGAGGTGTTCGTGAGCAGGTTTGTCCCCTGAGCCGATATTTCATTTTTATAGAATGTGGTGCTCTGTTTCTTGTGAGCATGCTTGGCTAGACCAAGAAGCCTAATAGAAACGACCCCGCGTTCACCTTGAACCAAGGGTTCAAGGGTTACCGCCTGCAACGGCATCTTGGAGAACCCCCCAATTTTATCTGTTTTGTAGCCTTTTCTGCATTGATCAACAGGCAGGTATCATGCAATCAGATCCTTTTTATTCTTTACGCACATCCATTAGAAAAAAAATCCGACAACGACGTCAAAGCCTGTCTCCTGAACAACAATCACAGTTTGCCCAACAAGCCGTTAAACAGGTTCTGGCTCACCCCAAGATCAAACCGGCGACCAACATTGCGCTCTATCTCTCATTTGATGGAGAATTAGATACACGGCCGCTGATCCAACAACTTTGGCAACAAAACAAACAGGTTTACTTGCCGATCTTGCATCCTTTTAGCCGGTATCACCTGCTATTTCTCCATTATGGTCCCGATACCCCTCTTATTCGGAATCGCCTAAATATAGACGAACCCCAATTAGATGTCCGGCAGGTTTTACCGGTGTCTGAACTGGATGTGATGTTTATTCCGCTGGTCGCGTTTGATTGTACCGGGCAACGTTTGGGAATGGGTGGCGGTTTCTACGATAGAACGCTCGCCAAATGGCAACAACAAAATTTTTATCCTATCGGACTGGCCCATGATGTTCAATTAGTTGAGAAACTCCCCAGTGCAAGTTGGGATATCCCTCTGCCAGAAATCATGACGCCAGAAAAAGTATGGCGATGGGATGGGGCTTCTTCTTGATTAACAGGGGCTCTCACGTTTTGAGTAGCCCCTTATGTTTAATCACTCTTGCTGTCATCAATGATTGCGCTGGTTAACACACCATCCTATCTCAGCCAATCATCAGATCTCAGTAAAGCAAACGGGCGCGAATAGTCCCTGGCAATGCTTTCAGTTTTTGCAAGACCAGTTCGGCCTGAGCGGAATTTTGTGTCGTAATATCAATCACCACATAACCAATATTACTGTCAGTCCGTAAGTACTGAGCATCAATATTGATTTCTTGCTCAGTGAACACTTGGTTAATACTGGTTAATATGCCTGGACGGTTTTCATGGATATGCAGCAACCGATTCGTATCCTTGGCATGAATAGGCAGTGAGACTTCCGGGAAATTGACGGCTGACAACGTAGAGCCATTGTCAGAGTATTTAACCAGTTTACCTGACACTTCATAACCAATATTTTGCTGTGCTTCTTGTGTTGAACCGCCAATATGTGGTGTCAACAGGACGTTATCAAACGCGCTTAATGGTGAGATGAAGGGGTCACTGTTTGTCGCGGGTTCGTGAGGAAAAACATCAATCGCTGCCCCAGAGAGATGCCCTGCTTCCAGCGCTTCGCTGAGTGCCGGAATATCGACGACCGTACCGCGTGATGCGTTGATCAAAATTGAACCTGGCTTCATTAACTCTAATTCTGCCGACCCAATCATATTCTTGGTGGAAGCCGTTTCAGGAACATGCAGGCTTATCACATCACTCATATTCAATAATTCAGATAAATGACGAACTTGCTGTGCATTACCCAGTGGCAATTTATTTTCAATATCATAGAAATAGACATTCAAGCCAATATTTTCAGCTAAAATACCAAGCTGTGTGCCGATATGACCATAACCGATAATGCCTAATTTTTTTCCACGTGCCTCATAGCAGCCGTGTGCCTGCTTATCCCATATTCCATTATGTGCTTTTGCATTCGCCTCAGGAATGCGACGTAATAGCAGTAACAACTCCCCCAAGACCATTTCAGCGACTGAACGTGTATTGGAAAAAGGCGCATTAAATACAGGAATACCACGTTTTGTTGCGGCTTTCAGGTCAACCTGATTAGTACCAATACAAAAACATCCGACTGCAACCAGTTTTTCTGCGGCTGCAAAAATGTCTTCCGTCAACTGAGTACGGGAACGAATTCCCACAAATCGGGCATCACGAATCGCTTCTTTCAACGCTTCAGGATCTAATGCCCCTTTGTGATACTCAATATTGCTGTACCCTGCTGCTTTTAAACTGTCTACTGTGTTTTGATGAACGCCCTCCAGTAGCAGAAATTTAATCTTATCCTTCTCTAAAGATACCTTAACCATTTGCCCGCCCTAGTTGTATTAACTTTTGTAACGCCTATCGATTCCACCAAAATAACAAAAAAAACAGCAACGGCAATACAATCGATTGCGTATATTACAGAATAAGTAACAGTAAATAAGTTGTTATGCAAAATAAAATGATTGGTTACAGAAAAAAGACAGGATTTTGAATAAAATTTAGACAAAAAATCAATATATATCACTAAATTTATTTTTTGAAAAAATATAAAAATATTTTGAGGGCAGGATATTCTGCCCCCAATCTGTGATTATTCAGTGAGCGTCTTAACGCCATTTGCGGTACCGACCAACACCACGTTAGCGCCCCGATTAGCAAAAAGCCCCACCGTTACCACGCCAGCGATGCCATTGATTTGATTCTCTAACTCAATCGGATCAACAATAGAGAGGTTATGAACATCCAGAATATCGTTACCATTGTCTGTCACGACGTTTTCACGATAAACCGGCGTCCCCCCCAATTTCACCAACTCACGGGCAACATAAGCGCGAGCCATCGGGATAACTTCAACGGGCAGCGGGAATTTGCCTAGTACATCGACTTGCTTAGACGAATCAACAATACAAATAAATGTCTTCGCAACCGCCGCAATGATTTTTTCTCTGGTTAATGCGGCGCCACCGCCTTTGATCATCTGCATTTGACCATTAATTTCATCAGCGCCATCGACATAAATATCCAAAATGTCAACCTCATTACAGTCAAACACCGGAATGCCAAGACTTTTAAGTTTCTCAGTCGATGCCTCTGAACTAGATACAGCCCCCTTAATGGTATTTTTAATCGTTCCTAACGCATCGATAAAATGCGCGGCCGTAGAACCAGTTCCAACACCGACAATGGTGTCGGGTTTAACATATTCCAACGCCGACCAACCTACTGCTTTTTTCAGTTCATCCTGAGTCATATCGATCACAGCCTATCATCAGTTACAAGAAAAAATTTGACGACCAGTATAAACAATATTGGCTCGTCTCATGAAAAAATATGGCATAGTGCTATATGGCATAGTGCTCTTGAGTCCACATCATGGCTTTGAGGTTCTTGCATCACAGAGGTTTTGTGATTGATGTCAAACCGTTTGGCTTTCCTATGTATTGAGCGATGTCAGATAAAAAGAGCAAACATGGAGGATCTTATTTTCAATGAAACGTCCTGACTATCGATCATTGCAAGCATTAGATGCAGTGATCAGAGAACGTGGTTTCGAACGAGCAGCGCAAAAACTTTGTATCACCCAATCAGCCGTATCCCAAAGAATCAAACAATTAGAAAATATGTTTGGTCAACCGCTTTTGGTACGCACTGTTCCTCCCCACCCGACAGAACAAGGGCAAAGGCTGCTTGCGCTATTACATCAGGTAGAAATGCTGGAGGCACAATGGCTCGGCGATGAGAACAGTCATGAAACCCCGTTATTGCTTTCCCTTGCGGTTAATGCGGACAGTCTGGCTACATGGCTTTTACCCGCTCTCCATCCTGTCTTGTCCGATTTACCTATTCGGCTCAATATTCAGGTGGAAGATGAAACCCGGACTCAGGAACGTTTGCGGCGTGGCGAAGTTGTCGGGGCGATTAGTATCCAATCTCAACCTCTGCCAAGCTGCCTGGTCGATAAGTTAGGCGCTCTGGATTATCTGTTTGTTGCCTCTCCAGGGTTCGCAAACCGTTTTTTCCCGAATGGCGTTACGCGTTCAGCGCTACTGAAAGCCCCGGCTGTTGCATTCGACCATTTGGATGATATGCATCAAGCATTTTTACAGCAGAATTTTGATTTATCGCCGGGCAGCGTGCCCTGCCACATTGTGAATTCTTCCGAAGCATTTGTACAATTGGCAAAACAGGGCTCAACCTGTTGTATGATCCCACATTTGCAAGTTGACAAGGAATTGAAAGACGGTGAATTAATCGATCTGACGCCGGGTCTTTACCAACGCCGTATGCTTTACTGGCATCGTTTTGCGCCAGAAAGTGGAACGATGAGAAAAGTCACTGACGCCCTGTTAAAACTTGGACGCCAGATGTTACGTCAAGAAGATAAAACTGACTAGCGCTGTAATTCAAAAATAGCATCAACGTGATCAGAAAACTCAATGTTCTGTGGTGCATAGGTTTCACGTGCTGATTCAGAATTTGGCGCTGCCATCAGAGCTGACTGGTATTTCAGACGGCTCATTGGCATAGCCACAGCTTCAGGCGCCCGATAATTAATGCTATATACAGGGCCTAATTTACCGTTGAACCCTTTTGCCAAGGCCGTTGCTTGTTGAATCGCATTTTCTATCGCTTTTTGTCTGGCTTCATCACGGTAACGTTGCGGATTATCGACACTAAACTGAACAGCGTTAATTTCGTTCAACCCTGCTTTCAGAGCACCATCCAATAAGGTATCTAATTGATCTAACTTATGCACTTTCACTTCAACTGAACGTGATGCCATATAACCCGTAATCATTGATTTTCCGGTTTTTTGTTCATAACGATATGTTGGCTGAGTGCGCAAATTCGCCGCATCAATATCTTTCTTTTCGATACCGTTATTTTTCAGAAAATCAAAATATTTCGCGACACGAGCATCGATGGTTTTCTTTGCTTCTGCCGCGCTCTTCTCGGTTTCACTCACGTGGATCATTAAAGTTGCCATATCCGGTGCGGCTTTAACGACCGCGTTACCCGAAGTAGCAATATGTGGCACAGATAACGAACCCGCAGCAGATACAGACATATAAGGCAGGCTTCCCAGCGCCATCATCGCGGCCAATACCAGTGACTTAAGTTTCACAAAACCTCCTCAATACCACTTAATGTACATCAGTCAGGTGCTTTCAGAAACATTAGCACACTATCTATAGGGATGTATTGCCATCAGATAAAAAACCCTGCTCTTATTGCATTTATCCCTCAACGCCATCCCACAACGCACCACCAACAAAAATCGTCATGATTTGGTGTGAGAAAGAGACATTCTCACACCACGATATTTTCATTATTCGTCTATTTTTGCCTGTAAAGCCATATTTTGCTGATGCAGATAAACATCCATTTGCGGGAATGGAATGTTGATATTGTGCTTATCCAAAGCACGTTTAAAATTTTCCATCAAGTCCCAATAGACATTCCAGGCATCACCGTTAGTTGTCCACACACGAACAATAAAGTTCAATGATGAAGGGGCCATTTCGTGCAACCGAATAGTGACGCCTTTTTCATGTTGAATGCGTTTATCTTCTTTAATCACGTCTCCCAACACTTTTTTCACTTCATCAATATCCGCGTTATAGGCAACCCCAACCATAATTTGGGTACGGCGGTTAGGTTCACGACTGGTATTGATAATATTGTCCGCAATAATCTTACCGTTGGGGATAACGATGATGCGATCATCCGCGGTACGCAACGTTGTCGAGAAAATCTGCACTTGTACCACCGTGCCTTCCACCGCACCAATATTGACATATTCCCCCGTGCGCAACGGGCGGAAAACCACCAATAGAACCCCGGCGGCAAAATTAGACAGTGATCCTTGTAATGCCAGACCAACCGCCAAGCCTGCAGCACCAATGACGGCAATAACAGAGGCCGTCTGAACGCCCAACTTACCAAGAACGGCAATAATCGTAAACGCGATGATGGCATAGCGAATAATGGCAGATAAAAAATCAGAAATGGTCGCATCAATGCCACGCAATGACATAACACGCTTAACGGCTTTATTCACCAACTTAGCAACAACTAAGCCAACGATAAGAATCAAAATGGCAGAGACAATATTAACTGCATACTGAATCAGTAGATCCTGATTGTTGGTAAACCAGTTCGCCGCTTTATCAATCTCGTTTGACAGATTGATCTCTTTCATACAAAGCCCACCTTATTGTTGAATAGAAAACCACTGCGACAACACAAAAACGTGATGGAATGTAGATTATGGCAGAAAGCCCTCATTGATTGAACATTAATGCTTACGTTTTATGTTTTTGCGAAATAAACTCTTTATAATTAGCCAACATATCAATAAAATCGTCTGTACCACAAAAAGCTAAACTTTCGTTATCATAGTAGCTCATGCCTTCTTCCATCACCTCGGTATCAAACTGGAGTTGATTCGCCCTGATCATGATCTCATTTTCGTCCATCAATAGCGTATATTCATGACCCGATAGCTGCCACTGACGTTCACTCCCTTTAATCTCTTGTAAAGCCAGCGTGATTTTATCCAATATACTCAAATCCTCTTTCACTTCTTCGTTTAACCAATGACCAATAGCCTCATGATCCATGGAAAAGGATGTTGTTACCTGACCGGTAATATCTTGCATAAATTCATATTCCATCACATACCCCCATTTTTACATATCCCAAATGATCCCTTTGGGTTTTAAACATTGCTGCTTTCACCGCTGAAATACCCCACAAACTAATACAAAAGCCATTGAAAAATTGTGATAAGACAAATGCTATAAAACAAATACCATGAAGCAAGAGAGACAAAACGCGGGACACGAAAAAGGGAGGCATTTGCCTCCCTATGCATGGCAATATACTTTCTTATACGGTAGTTTGGAAGATCACATCATCTGCTTTTTCCGTGTATTGGCTCAATTGATCAAAATTGAGGTAGCGATAAGTATCTGTTGCGGTTTCATCGACCTTATCCATGAACTGCAAATACTCTTCTGGCGTTGGTAACCGTCCCAACACGGAAGCTACTGCGGCCAATTCCGCAGATGCCAGGTAAACATTTGCGCCTGCGCCAAGACGGTTAGGGAAGTTACGGGTCGACGTGGATACCACGGTTGCTCCATCCGCTACACGCGCCTGATTCCCCATGCACAATGAGCAACCAGGGATCTCAATGCGAGCACCACTTTTACCAAAGACACTGTAATAGCCTTCTTCCGTTAATTGCGCCGCATCCATCTTAGTTGGAGGAGCAACCCACAAGCGAGTCGGCAGCTGGCCTTTATGCTGATCCAACAACTTACCTGCCGCACGGAAATGACCAATATTCGTCATGCAGGATCCGATGAAAACTTCATCAATTTTGCTGTTGGCAACTTCAGATAACAAGCGTGCATCATCGGGGTCGTTAGGCGCGCACAAAATAGGCTCTTTAATATCAGCCAAATCAATTTCAATCACAGCCGCATATTCGGCATCTACATCCGCTTCCAGTAACTGAGGATCTTTCAGCCAGTTTTCCATGCCAATAATACGGCGCTCCAATGTCCGGCGATCACCATAACCTTCCGCAATCATCCACTTCAGCAAGACGATGTTTGATTGCAAATATTCAATGATGGGTGCTTTATCCAGCTTAATTGTACAACCTGCCGCAGAACGTTCCGCAGATGCATCCGCCAGTTCAAATGCCTGCTCAACTTTGAGTTCTGGCAAACCTTCAATCTCAAGGATCCGGCCCGAGAAGATATTTTTCTTACCCTTTTTCTCAACCGTCAATAAGCCTTGCTGGATCGCATAATAAGGGATGGCATGAACCAAATCACGCAGAGTGATACCCGGCTGCATATTTCCTTTAAAACGAACTAGTATGGACTCTGGCATATCCAGTGGCATGACGCCTGTTGCAGCAGCAAAGGCCACCAGCCCCGATCCCGCCGGGAAAGAGATACCAATCGGGAAACGAGTATGGGAATCTCCGCCTGTTCCCACCGTATCCGGCAACAACATCCGGTTCAACCAGGAATGGATAATGCCATCACCCGGCCGCAGAGATACCCCGCCCCGGTTCATAATGAAATCAGGCAATGTGTGATGGGTCGTCACATCGACAGGTTTTGGATAAGCGGCGGTATGACAAAATGACTGCATCACCAGATCCGCAGAGAAGCCCAGACACGCCAGATCTTTCAATTCATCCCGCGTCATTGGCCCGGTCGTATCCTGAGAACCAACCGAAGTCATCTTAGGTTCACAATATTCTCCCGGTCGTATACCCGCTTTGCCACAGGCACGGCCAACCATTTTCTGTGCCAACGAGAAACCCCGATCACTTTCCGCAACCGCTTTTGCCTGACGGAATACCTCACTGTGTGGCAGACCCAATGATTCACGCGCTTTGCCCGTCAGGCCACGACCGATAATCAATGGAATACGGCCGCCGGCACGTACTTCATCAATGAGTACACCTGTTTTCAGTGCAAATGTTGCCAGCAATTCGTTCGTTTCGTGATGACGAATTTCACCTTTATAGGGGTAGATATCAATCACATCCCCCATCTCCAATTTGGCAACATCCACTTCAATTGGTAGAGCACCAGCATCTTCCATTGTATTAAAGAAAATGGGGGCAATTTTACCGCCCAGTACGACGCCGGCACCACGTTTGTTCGGCACAAACGGAATATCTTCTCCCATGAACCACAATACAGAATTAGTTGCTGATTTACGGGATGAGCCAGTACCGACGACATCACCAACGTAAGCTAATGGATAACCTTTCTTGCTCAAGGCTTCGATTTGTTGAATTGGGCCGACGACACCAGCCTGATCGGGTTCAATACCTTCACGGGCATTTTTGAGCATGGCTAAAGCATGGAGAGGAATATCTGGACGTGACCACGCATCAGGCGCGGGAGAAAGATCATCGGTATTTGTTTCACCGGTGACCTTAAAGACTGTAACGGTAATTTTTTCTGCTAATTCAGGACGTTCAAGGAACCAGTCTGCATCTGCCCATGATTGCAGAATCTGTTTGGCATAGGCATTACCCGCTTTCGCTTTTTCTTCTACATCATAGAAGCTGTCGAACATCAGCAATGTGTGAGAAAGTGCTTTTGCCGCAATCGGAGCGAGTTTTTCATCATCAAGGGCATCAATTAAAGCGTGGATGTTATATCCACCTTGCATGGTTCCCAATAATTCAATGGCTTTTTCCTGTGTCACTAAAGGGGAGACGGTTTCGCCCTTGGCAAGGGCAGCAAGAAAACCGGCTTTAACATAAGCGGCTTCATCGACACCAGGGGGAACACGATTAGTCAGTAGATCGACCAGGAAATCTTCTTCACCTTTAGGTGGGTTCTTCAGTAATTCGACCAGCGCCGCTGCTTGAGTGGCGTCTAACGGCTTAGGGACGATGCCTTGAGCTGCACGCTCGGCTACGTGCTTACGGTATTCTTCTAGCACGACTTTCTCCTCGCTCTCATTGTCATTTTATATACCCGGCTGTCTGCACCCGGTAACGATCATTGAAAACAGTCATCCAAAAACAATCATCAGGGGTGCCAGGTCAGAGGATTTTGCTCGCATAATATGAAAATTATGCCTAGCTTCGGGCACATAGCATACCAAAATTTGAATGGCATGTTAATTCATTCACATAAAATCAACATTGAACGTTGATAAAATGCTAGGTAAAGGCACATAAAGAGTGTATTAAAAGGATTAAAAATGTTTCGTGCCGGGAATTTCGGTAGATTGGAAAGGCGTCCGTTTTGTATTTTTTAACCTATTGAAAAACATATCTTTTTATTTTTGAAAAAATGGTATTTTTAAGTAAAAAACGTGGTAGAATTTTTTCCATCAAAAAAGTTATTAAAAAACATAAAGATATAATTAGTCTGTTCCCCATATGTATGGGGATAAACCGAGTGAAGACAGCTATGAGTGGTTTTTTACTTCCTGTTCCCCATATGTATGGGGATAAACCGTGCTCCTTGTAAGGCACTACCTGTTCCGGACACTGTTCCCCATATGTATGGGGATAAACCGTCCGTTATCGCTATTTTTTTCAGGACGGTTTCCTGTTCCCCATATGTATGGGGATAAACCGGGCGGCGGGCTGAACGCAAACGCGCGGCGGCTCTGTTCCCCATATGTATGGGGATAAACCGAACAAACACTGATTGAGTATTATCGTGCTATGCTGTTCCCCATATGTATGGGGATAAACCGAAGGTTACTCAGACATTTTGATAACAGGAAGACTGTTCCCCATACATATGGGGATAAACCGGAATAAAATGTTTAATAATATTAAAAATAAAGTGTTCCTCATATACATAGGGATAAACCGATTGATAACGAATATAAATTAATATTACAAAAGCTATATAATCTCTTCCCAATTTACCACAGGAATCAAATATCGATAAAAGCGCCAAAGGATAACAATATTTTCTTTAAGAGGATTATCGTACTACTAACCGTTACATCCTGTTATCAGTCAAAAATCACTTTAATATCTTGTTGACATCCTTGAATCAAAAGAGTAAGTTTCTGTGAAGATCAAAAGACGTAGTTTTAAACAAATTTATGTTGTTCCTTACAGTGATAGTAAAGTAAATTAGTTAGCTTTTATTATTTAATTTATAGGTCCATAATTTTGATTAGTAATATAAAGAATATATTAATCGCTATCCTCAGCGGTTTCTTTCTTACCTTAATGTTTCAAGCTAATAGCGCACTGTCTGAAAAAACTTCCCCTGTCGTCGCTTCATGGGTAGCACACGGTACTGGTGTATTATGTTCTTTATTGCTTATTCAATTATTCGTCAAGAAAGCACCGAAAAAACTCGCGAATAAATTTAAAAAGCCTCCCATATGGATGTATTTTGGTGGCATACCCGGAGCCTTGGTAGTTATTTTAGCTAACATGGTAATTAACGGTGGAATACCTATATCCAGCACAATTTCTCTTGGCTTAGTCGGACAATTATTATTTAGTTTTATTTCAGATCACTTCGGTTTATTCGGTTCTCCAAAGCGCAAATTGTCACGCAGTGATATTTATATTTTTATTCTGATTATTTCTGGCTGCTCTCTTATCATCTATAGTCTCTAGGGTTATATAGCTTGGACATTCTTATCTTTATTGCATTATTAAACGGCATGGTTATTAGCTCCGCTAGGGTGATAAATGGCCAATTGAGTACCGCCATCGGCGCTTTCCGAACATCACTATGGAACCATACTGTAGGCTTTTTCTTTTTGACTCTAATAGTGGCTGTATTTTACTGGCAACAGTTGAGCCAATTTGATTGGTTACATATCCCTACTTATGCATGGTTCGGCGGAGCGTGCGGTGCGTTTTTTGTGGCAACCAGTAGCTATGTATTTCCCAGAATGGGAGCGCTTAATACGTCGGTGTTAATTATTGGCGGTCAGATGTTTTCCGCTGTTATGTTTGACTTACTGAGTCAAGGTGGCCGCAGCCATCTGATCCAATTACTGGGCGTAGCACTGATAACTATAGGAATCATCATATCTACATTCGAGAAACATTATAATGATAAATGAATTGTTAGCGGATAAGCAGTACGATATCGAGTTCAATGGGCATTTGACTAACCATGTAAAACATGCAGTTATTGCCTTAGCTGGGCTGGGCGTGCCAGATAAACAAATTGCTTTCTACTACCAGCGCTACGCAGCGATGACTCCTTACGGCATGGGATTAGAGCCGCCCAGAAAGGCTTTACATCAAGTGAATGCTAGCAACTGGCGTAGTCTGCTGGGTAAGCGCAGCAGCTTCAGCGCCTATTGCGACTTTTTCCGACAACAAATAGATCAATATGGCCGTGAACAAGTGTTAGCCCGTTACTTACCGGACCTGATTGACGGTTGGGTCGGTTCATTGACACATGGCACTATTCACCTCGGGTGGGCGTTATTGGCCGATCATAAAGAGATGAGCGTCGAAGGGCTGGCGTATATGGCCTATTCATATGTTCCCTGCTATTCACAACGCTCCCAAGATGATCCGTCTCTTAATGAGATCACCACTTTTGATTCTATTTTACGTTTGGCGCAGAGTTGGCATCAGAACGTGAAAGAGATGCTCGCCTGGCAGAGTGCGGTAATTGATACGCCGACCGAGGAAGTTATGGCCCATATTCATCCTGAACTTCAGCGTTCTGGGCTTCAATATCGCATTGCTTGTGTATTGCATCAAGGACATAAAGAAATTTATCGCAAGCCGTCGTGGCTGACGCAACAAAACACAGAACAGACATGGCTGCAGCTTTATCAGACGGTGACTCTTATCTATCTGGCTGCACCAGGGAATTTCCAAGTGCTTCACCTGCTAACTTCACTACTGGCGATGGAACAAATCGCCAAGCATCTACCGGAGCAGGAGTCGCATAACATACTATGCTGCTATTGGGTTGGGATGCAGTGTATGCTGTTTGCTACCGGTAATTTAGCGCATCCTGAGAAATTGCAGTCTCTTCAGCGTGCCTATGCTGAACATTATGACGACCTCCGCAACCCTGTATGGGAACGCGAATGGCAGCTAATTACCACACGCGCTGTGGAGGAAGAGGAAGAGCATAATCCCAAATTGGTTTATATGATGAAGACGCTGTGGTTGCGCACGCGGTGTACCTTATATCGCGCTGCCGCGCATCAGTTCACCTCTACGCCTGAGTTACCACCATCGTTTGAAGATGCTCCTAATCTAGATTAAAAGGTTGATCAAGTAAATAATAAATATATTGATAAATTAGGCTGGATTTATATAAAAAATAAATAAACTCTTGTGGTACGATCATATGAAAAGCCTATATATTATATTCCAGGAGGGAAGAGGGAAAACAGAGAAAGTGGCGAAGCTGCGTTGAAAAGAGAAATAAAAGAAGAACTTTCTGTCGATTTAATTAATGACAGTGTTATTTCCATGGGGGAATTTTAAGGACAGGCCGATGAAAAACCTAAAGGTATCGTTGTAAAAATACACTTTTTTACCGCTAATTTTACTAGCGATCTAAAAGCACGCGCCGAAATTGAAGAAATTTCCTAGTTCGCATACGCGGATCGTCACCGTTGCTCTACGGTATCGATAAGAGTTTTAGACATGTTAAAGGAATTCAATCTTATTGAATAATATTTCACTTAGATATATTAAAGTTTCAATATTTTATTTAAATAATTATAAGTTAGCTACTAGCCCTATAAGGTATAGTAGGCTGTGATTTATTCCCCATAAATTTATTAAATTCCAAAAAATGAATATTGCCAACATAAACTTATTACCACCGAGTAAATATCTGACGTCTTTACATACTAAAATACGTAACAACCAAGCGGATAATGCTTGTTTTACCTATTATGCTGATCAGTTAGTTCGTCAGTTATTGGTGTATACTGCCAATTTATTACCGTATGAAACTCAGGATGTACTTACGCCGATTGGCGAAACCTATGCTGGACTTAGATTAGTCCGCGGTGTTTGCGGTGTATCAGTTATCCGTGCCGGGGAAAGTTTTGAGGGCGAGTACCGTAGAATGTTTGCTGGCCAGCCGATAGGTAAAATACTTATTCAGCGCGATCCGTACAGTAAACAGCCTAAATATTTCTACTCCCATTTTCCCGATGATATTGCCGAACGCGCGGTCTTATTATTTGAGCCTATGCTTGCCACCGGTGGTTCTTTGCTTATGGCAATCGAAACATTGCTGAAGCAAGACGTAGCGTTGGAAAATATATATGTTATCAATGTACTGACATCGCCGGCTGGCATTGAACGTCTATTGTCCCATTTCCCGACAATTAAACTGGTGACCTCTTCCATTGAGCAAGGAATGACGGAACAGGCGTTTATGAAACCAGGAATAGGCGATTTTGGCGATCGTTATTTTGGCACCCTTCACAGATAAATTAACCAGCGACAGGAGATATTTATGCCGCATGTAAAAATTCAGCATTTTCCCGCAGCATTGTCGAAAACAGTTAAGAACCGTCTAGCAGAAGAAATTACACTAGCCGTCACGCACGCATTGTCGTGCGAATCCAGCGTGGTTTCCATCTCGATGGAACCGGTTCCTGCTGGTGATTGGCAGGAGCAGGTTTATCGTCCAGAAATAGAGAATAAAAAAGACTGCTTAATTAAAATCCCAAATTATTAACCTTCAGAGAAATAGGATTGATGAAACCCCATCTCCGAGTCATTATGTTTGACCTTGACGGTACTTTGTTTGATACGGCGAAAGCGATTATTTCAGCCTTTCGCGCCACTTTTCAGCAGTTAAAATTGCCGGAACCAGCGCACGATGAACAAATTCGAGAAACGATTGGGTTGCCATTAGAACGGGCGTTTGCGCAACTTTTGTCGCAAGCTGAGGACGGGCAAAGGGTAACAGACTGCGTGGAGGAGTATCAACGGCAATTTCAGACGCTAATTTTACCTATGGCGGCCGAACTGTTATTTCCCGGGGTTGCCGCAGGATTGTTTCAACTGAAACAGTCTGGCTTTCAGCTGGCGGTTACAACCAATAAGTTCGCACGCAGCGCTAATGCTTTATTAATCGCATCGGGCATTGCTGGGCTGTTTGATGTAGTTGTATGCGCCGATCAGGTGAAGGATAAAAAACCAGCGCCGGAATCGGGGAATAACATACTAGCCCACTACCAGGCTGTGGCTGAAGAGTCGGTCATGGTCGGAGACACTACGCACGATATATTGATGGCACACCAAGTTGGCTGTCAGGTAATAGCTGTAGATTACGGTATTCAACATCGCACGATATTAGCGGCGGCCAAGCCCGACATTATCGTTAGTTCATTTTCCGATGTAGTTAATTGGTGTCTATTAAGAGGTCTCCGTAGCACCAGTTAAAAGATCTTTTTATTTCTGGAAACATTGTTTATTCAGCCTACAAGTTAGTGGGGAATAAAGTCGTCATATTAGCATTTAATATGATAGATAAACAGCGCCAAAAGGTATGGTTATTTATGGCTTTTTAGCCAAAGATTTTGCATGAAAAAACTTCAGCACTCATATATTGACTGACAATTATTAACTCTTAAATAGGATGAATTCCGAAAGTTTACAAGGATGAATAAAGTAATGACAGTGATAAATAATAATATAACTCACTAATCTTATTACTTAATTAAATTACTGATAGTTAAAATAACACTAACAGTATCCTTATAAATCTAGGGCATTTATAGCATTATTATGAATAATTTTGTGGGACTATTTGAACAATTATCTCAAAAACGTAGCCTTCATCCTGAATCCATTGCGGTGAGGGATGCTGACAGCGAACTAAATTATCAAGATTTTTTCCAGCATATATTCAGTATTTATTCCCGTTTACAGCAGAGTGTTAATGAGAACACAGTTTGCATCGGTTTATTCTGTGAGCCTTCCGTAAGCTTAGTTACCGCCGCTTGGGGAATTTTGGCCACCGGCTATGCCTATTTGCCGCTGGCGCCTGAATATCCGGAAGAGCGGCTGCGCTACATGATTGCGGATTCGAGGGTCGACGTTATTTTTTGTCAACATCACCTTAAAGAAAAACTGCAAGCGCTAGTCGAACATGACGTTACTATTATAACCGAAAATGATATTCCTTATCTATTCCACTTGCCTGAGTCGTTTAACTTCATGGAAGCCAAGGATAGAGAGAGGCTGGCTTATGTAATTTACACATCCGGCAGTTCGGGTAAACCCAAAGGCGTGATGGTCAACTACCAGAATATATCCTACCAAATGTGCTACCTCAGCAGACGCTTTGCTTTTGGCACACACAGCCGTATTTTGCAGAAAACGCCGATGAGTTTTGACGCCGCACAGTGGGAAATCCTGGCGCCGGCGATGGGCGTTACGTTAGTAATCGCACCGAAAGGGTGCTATAGCGATCCAGACCTGATGGCGGAAACGTTGCTGCATGAGCAGATCACCTGTCTTCAATGTGTACCAACCCTGTTGCAGGCATTGGTCGATCAACCACTATTACAGGACTGCCAAGCGTTAACTCATGTCTTTTGCGGCGGTGAAATATTAACGCGTAATCTTGCGCGGCAATTATTTCAATGCCTACCGAATACCCATCTAATCAACCTGTATGGACCAACAGAATGCACCATCAACTCTTCGGTGTATGAGGTAAAATGGGACACGCTGGAACAGTTGCCGGATGCCGTACCAATAGGCTATCCAGTAGACGACACACGGTTTTATGTACTTGATCCATATCAGCAGCCGATCGCGGAAGGGGAAAAAGGCGAACTGTATATATCTGGCGTACAGGTTGCCGATGGCTATTTACAGCGCCCCGACCTGACAGCTGAAAGGTTCCTAGATAACCGTTTTACAACCGAGCCCAAGCATTCACGCTTATATCGTACAGGCGATGTCGTGTACCGCGATAATGCCGGCTGTTATCACTTTGTCGGCCGCGTCGATAATCAGATTAAGCTGCGTGGCTATCGTATTGAACTGGATGAAATTCGTCTGGCAATAGAACGTCATCGCTGGGTGAAAAGAGCGGCAATCGTGGTGAATGAAGATGAACGCACGCACTATCAGAACCTGATTGCCTGTATTGAGTTGGATGAGCAGAACGCAGCGTTGATGGATCAAGGGATCCATAGCGAGCATCACCAGTCCAAAACGAGTAAGCAGCAGGTAAAGGCTCAGTTATCCAACATGGGGTGTCGCAGTGAGGAACAGTGCCTGCCCTTTCCTGTGATTGAACTGTCAGGTAAGGAAGCTACACCGGCTCAACGCTATCGCGCTTTCAGTCGTAAAAGTTATCGTTTCTTTGAAGGCTCGACGCCGGTTACCGAATCACAACTGTTATCGATCCTGGGTCGACACCAACGCACAGAGCAGGTAAGAACGCTCCTTACACTGTCGACGGAAGCCTTTGGCTCGTTGCTGCGTAACTTTGGCCAGTTTACAAGTGCAAACCGCCTATTGCCTAAATATGCTTACGCGTCACCCGGGGCTCTTTACGCAGCTCAGATGTATCTTGAGTTGCATAAAATGTTTGGTTGGCCAGCGGGAATTTATTATTACCATCCGGTATATCATCGACTTTATCAGGTATGCGAACTGCCGGAGAAGTCGATGGCAAGCATAACGATACACTTTATCGGCAAACGCTCAGCTATTGAGCCTATTTATCAGAACAATATTCAAGAGGTTCTGGAAATGGAAGCGGGCCATATGCTGGGATTGTTTGACGAACTGCTGCCAGAATATGGCCTGCAGGTTGTCGCCAACGCCGAGCCTGGTGTTTTGCCCCAGTGGTACGACGGCGCATCAAGCGACTATTATCTTGGCGATTACCGCATCCAGCCCGCGAATACGGAGGTGAAGACCGATGAACCTGAGTTTTTTGTGCAGGTTCATGCGGGGGGGGTAACCGACATGTCTGCGGGGATGTACGAATATCGTCAGGGTGCGCTACATTTTCTAGACGAAGAGGTTTTAGCCTGTCAGCATGTTATCGCCATTAACCAACAGGTATACCAGCGCGCGCGATTTGGTATCATGATGGTGAATAACCATGATAATGTTCCGATGCATTACGTCACTCTTGGACGTACTCTGCATCGTCTGCAAGCTAATCCGCTGGGATTAGGCATGATGTCGGCTGGTTACAGTTCAAAGAGTGGAAACGAGTTGCCTGCCGCGAATGCTATGCGGGCACTCCTAGCCCGCCACGGCAGGCAGTTGCATAGCTGCTATTTCTGCATAGGCGGCCCGCTGAGCCATTCTCAGTTAACTCATGATGGTATGGATGAAGACCGGGTGCATATGCAAGGCCCAAGCGAGATGCTGAAGGCCGATTTAGCTGCCCAGTTACCGCACTATATGATCCCGAACCGAGTACTCGTGATGGAAAATCTTCCGCTGATGGCTAATGGCAAAGTTGACCAACAGTTGCTTAATCGCCAGTATGCAAGTCAGTTAAATAGTGAAAAACCTTTCATTGCAGCGCAGAACGAATTACAACAGAAATTGGCCGATATCTGGTGCCGGGTCATGAAGTGGGACACAGTCTCGGTCGACGATGATTTCTTTGAGAGCGGTGGGAATTCGCTAACAGCGGTGATGTTCATCAACCAGGTAAACAAAGCACTCAATATCAAATTACCAATGCAAATTCTATTTCAGGCGCCGAGAATTATAGCGTTGGCCGAATGGATAGATCGCAATAATTCTAAGACACAGCAGATGTCGCGTCTGGTACCTTTTAATCGTCAATCGGCGCCAGCAATTTTCTGCTGGCCAGGTCTTGGGGGTTACCCGCTCAGTCTTAAAGCGCTAGGAGAGAGCCTGAGCCAAGATCATGCGTTTTATGGCGTGCAAGCGCTGGGGATCAATGAAGGGGAAGTACCACTGTCGTCCATTCAGCAGATGGCGGCGGCAGATATCGCGCAGATTCGGAAGTTACAGCCGCAGGGGCCTTATACATTGTGGGGCTACTCCTTTGGCGCGCGTGTAGCGTTTGAAGCTGCCTACCAGTTGGAGGCAGCAGGCCAGCAAGTCGCCTCTCTATATCTGATCGCTCCAGGTTCACCGAAAACGCAGTTTGACCGCGAGCAGGAGTACGACCAACAAGTTAGCTTCACTAATCCAGTGTTTGTAGCAATTTTGTTTTCCGTTTTCGCCCGTCAAGTTGAGGGGCCTCTGCTTGAGCGCTGCCTAGATGAGTGTAGTAGTGAAAGCGATTTTATTGGTTTTATTTGCCGACGTTTCCCACAGTTACAGACTGAGTTAGTTGAACGTATCGTTAAAATCGTCAAACAAACTTACACCTTTGGCTACAACTTTGAAGAATTACAACTGCGCCATGTCCAGGCACCGATTACCGTGATTAAAGCAGCTGGCGACCACTATTCCTATCTTGAAAATTCGCCAGCGCTACGGGCTAACCCACCGCGCGTAATCCAATTGAAAGTAGGTCATTACCAGCTTCTGCAGCCTGAAAGCATCGCTCAACTTAAAACGGCGCTATTTCCCTCTGTTGACATGATAAGTGAGTCATAATGCTAGTTAACCAACTACCTTTAGTTATTCATCCTGAAGTGAAATCCGCCCTGGCGGACAACCACGCGGTAGTCGCGTTGGAATCGAACGTGATTACTCACGGGCTGAACTATCCCGCAAACATGGAAACCGCTTTAGCGGTAGAGGCGGCAGTCCGCCGCAGCGGTGCAGTGCCAGCAACCATCGGTATCTGTGACGGAGAGATTTTTATTGGGATGAACCAAGAACAGATTGAACGCTTTGCCACTACGTCGTCTATCACAAAAGTTTCAAGCAATAACCTGCCTTTTGTGCTTGCGCAAAAAGGCATGGGCGCCACTACAGTGGCATCGTCTTTGATGCTGGCCGAACTGGCCGGAATTGACTTCTTTTCCTCGGCCGGCATCGGCGGCGTTCACCGAGGCGGAGAATACAGCATGGATATCTCTTCAGATCTAATACAATTTACTCGCAGCAGAGTCACTGTGGTTTGTGCCGGCGCTAAAAATATTCTCGATATCGGGCGCACGCTGGAGTTTCTGGAAACCCAATGCGTACCAGTGGTAACGTACCAGACTGATGATTTCCCTGCCTTCTATTGCCGCAGCAGTGGCTATCGTAGTCCGCAGCGCCTGGATAGTTTGGCGGAAGTAGCCCGTGCAATTGATATTAATCATGCATTGCCGGGCAGCGCTGCCATGATTGTGGCTACACCTACCAAGCCGGAGGATGCGATTGACAGCGACGATGTTCAGGCAGCGATCCAGAATGCTATCAAGAAAGCTGCCACTGAAGGGGTGACAGGTAGTCTAGTGACGAAATTTATTATGAAAGCGGTAGAACAGGCCACTTACGGGCGATCAGCCACGGCGAATTCAGCCGTGTTAGTGAATACCGCCGAGGTCGCTGGCCAATTGGCCGTTGTATATCATTCCCAGCACTAATGCCTATCAATGCCGTTTTCAGGGAGGAGGACGGCAGAGAATGTGAATAGAACAAACAGGATTACAGGAAGAAACTTATTCTGGACAGATCTGAAATGAAAAAATCTATATAGCAGGGCGAAAAAAGAGCCTTTAGGTGTGAGATCCCTGACTTCGACTGACAGATCATTTTAAGCTTTCATTTTTTCAACAAGAGTCTCATAAGGCGTTTTACCTTTCGGGTAAGCCGTGTCGGTTGATGACTTTATTGAAAAACGTTTGTGCCGCCGGCTCATCACGGGTTTCACTTAAATAAAAATCAATAATAACTCCGTACATGTCCACAGCTCGAGAATAGTCAACCAACCTTTAACTTTTATGTATTGCCATAAGATAAACACTCGACGCTTTTATTTCTAAATATGGCTTCGAAGTTGTGGCGCATATTTTATAACCCAACGGTTCAGGAGGAATGGTATTTCGCTCAGTGAACATCATCAACATGTTAGCTTTCTTCGTCAACTTCGCGACAAGACCTATCAAAAGACAACCGGTGTAGTACTGCAATAAAGCCAAAATTTGGCTGAAAAAACGTATTGAACCTAGATTTTTTGCTTCAGATATACCCCCATTCTAATTAATACCTCTATTGTGTTATTATCACAAATATAAGTCATGAACATTTTTTTATTGCTGATGTTAAGCAATTCGAAAGCTCGTTTCAGATGGGTTTGAACTGAACTATCTTTGATTTTTAAAATGGTGGCTACTTCTTTTACTGACAAACTTAATGTCGACAACGAAAGACACTCTACCTGACGCCTTGTTAAAAAGGGCGAGAGCAATTGTTGAATGACATCATACAGATCCTCTAAAGGGCTTCGCAGCTTTAGATTTTCGCATTGAGCTAAAGAGCTCTCCATTAATTGACCTAATATGCTCTGGATGTCAACGACAGATGAGTAATAGCTGATTTTATTATGCATAAAAGTAAACCGTGAACTCCCTTGGTAAACCAGATCTTTACCCGTTGCAGAAATACCCAAGAATTCACCTAGGTGTTTTCCTTTTACGGTCCATTCGACAACAATTTCGTTATCATGAGTTGTAATGCTACCTTCTTTATACAATAACGTTGGAAATGCACGCTGCCACACTTTTAAAGTATTGCAAAATGAATCAGATCCTACAGACAGTTGAATTGGGCTTTCAATCGTAGTTGTGGAGGTCATAACATCTTTTACGAACTCAGGTGCCTTATCATTCCACACTATATTCATAAGCTCATGTGCGGTATGAACACACATTTGTCGATGATTAAAAATACTAACCTTCCTTTTTAAACTCGTTGGATTACATCAATTTAAGATACTGTGCTAACACTTTGAATTTAGTAGCAGGAAAACTACCAATTAATAAACCAACTGCGATCAGAGCACAGCTTAACACTTTTTGTGAAGATATGGCCTCGTGAAACAAAATATTTGAACCTAAAATGGCAAAAATTGGTACAAGTAAAGTAAAAGGAGCCACATGAGATAAATGGTAAGACACAACCAACCTATTCCAGATCCAATAACCGAACAGCGTTGTGCAATAAGCTTGGTATAAAATTGAGAATATATCGAGTATGGTTATATTTTCTATTAAGGCAGTAAAGCCGTTTGTCCCAACCTGAATGTAGGAAATGAAAAAAAGTGGAATGGGAGCAAAGAGCATAGACCACACGCTGAAGGCAAAAACTTGTTTTGTTTTTGATTTTTTAAGCAAAACGCCGGAAACCGACCAACACAACGCGGCAACCAGAATAAGTAACACGCCTTCCATAGTGACAGAACCATCGGAAACTGTCAGGCTCAAGGCCAATCCAAGTAAAGCGATTAATGAACCGATGAAACGGTTGGTGCTCACCGATTCTTTGAGTAGGAGCCAACCAAGCACCAAGCCGAAAATAACATTCGTCTGAATTAACAAAGCGGCCATGCCTGGTGATAAACCCGCACCTATCGCCCATGTTGAAAGTCCCCACACCCCAACCGAAAAAGTTAAACCATAGGCAGCCAGATAAAACCAATGTACATCAGGCTTTTTCACAAATAAAACGGCTGGAACAGCCGCTAATGTAAATCTCAGCCCGGTCAGCAACATTGGATCAAGCGTACTTAGTCCCAGTTTAACGACGGAAAAATTAAGGCCCCATATAGCCATGATCAGAATGCACAGGGTATAGTTCTTCAATCCCATTTTTAAGCCTTTATATGCTCTAGGGTGTATGAATCACATTGATTCCAGATTGCAAACTGTTTCGCAAAATAGGTTACGATGAGATCAGCTCCCGCTCTTTTTAAACCTGTCAGTGTTTCTAAGACTGTTTCTTGTTCGTTTAAAATGCCCATTTGAGCGGCGCACTTGATAGCAGCATACTCTCCGCTGACTTGATATGCCGCCAGAGGAAGCAGTGTTTTGCGGCGCAAACTGCTCAAGATATCCAAGTAAGGCGTACCGGGTTTGATCATTAAGATGTCAGCCCCTTCTTGCTCATCGAGCAATGCTTCGCTTAGCGCTTGTCTGGAATTGGCATAATCGAGCTGATAAGTTCGTCTATCTCCTTTAAGATCGCACTCAACAGCATGTCTGAATGGCCCGTAAAAGGAAGAGGCAAATTTCGCGCTATGGGCGAGTATGGCGACACGAGAAAACCCAGCTTCATCCAACCCTTGGCGAATAGCCATGATCTGGCCGTCCATCATGGCAGAGGGCGCTAGCATATCGGCCCCAGCGCGTGCTGCATTGATGCACTGTTTGACTAAGTTTGTCACAGTCTGATCGTTATCTACGTCGTGATTGGTCAATACACCGCAATGCCCGTGCGTTGTATACTCGCAAAAACAGATATCGGGTATCACCATCATTTGCTGACACGTAGATTTGATAGTGGAGATCATACGACTAAGCAAACCGTTGCTGTTCCATGTATCACTACCTATTTCGTCTTTGTGATGACTAATGCCAAATGGCATCACGTATCGGATCCCTAACGCATAAAGCTCTTTTATTTCAGAAGCAAGCTGTGTTTCCGGTATTCTGACTAAACCAGGTAAAGCGGTAATGGGCACCTCGCTTGAGATGTTTTCTTCGATGAATATTGGGTAAATTAAATCACTTAATTGAACCTCATTTTCCCGGACTAATTCTCTCATCAGTGAAGTCGTCCGCAAACGGCGTAAGCGTTTGGTTAACCCTTGTTGAACTGCATTGTTTGAATTTGATATTGATACCACGGTGATGTAACCCCAGGATTTGTTTACTAAAATAGTTTTTGTAAGTGACATCAGCCGGTGATATCAACCCAAAGCCACTCCAGAGCGACTAATCTTCTTAAACTCGCTCAATGATCATGGCCATTCCTTGCCCGACACCGATGCACAAACTACAAAGCGCATAACGTCCGCGTTGTTGTTCGAGCTGATTAACCGCCGTGCCAACCACTCTCGCGCCACTCATACCAAGTGGATGACCAAGCGCAATTGCGCCGCCATTCTGATTCAGACGCGGGTCGTTTCCCTCAATGCCAAGGCTTTTAACGACAGAGAGTACCTGAGATGCAAATGCCTCATTTATCTCGATCACGTCCATTTGATCTAACGACAGTTGTGTTAATTCTAGTACCTTTTTAATAGCTGGCACTGGGCCGAAGCCCATAATATTTGGCTCTACTCCGGCACAGGCTGTTGCCACTATCCTAGCTTTTGGTACCAGTTTGTAATTTGACAGTGACTGTTCTGAAGCTATCAATAATGCAGCCGCTCCGTCGTTAATGCCTGATGAATTGCCAGCACTGACAGAACCATTTGGATGAACAATCGGCTTGAGATTAGCCAAGGTATCTAAACTCGAGACTCTGGGATGTTCATCTGTATCAACAACTAAGCTACTCTGACGTTTGCGTTTGACTTCGACAGGTACAATTTCATTTTTGAAGAACCCTCGCTCTTTAGCATCGCTATATTTTTGCTGGCTCAAAAGCGAAAACGCATCCTGTTCTGTGCGGGTAATGTGGAATTTGACCGCAAGGTTTTCAGCGGTTTCAGGCATAGAGCAGGTGCCGTACATTTCATTCAGTTTTGCGTTAACAAACCTCCAGCCCATCGTGGTATCGTAGAATTCAGCATTACGAGCAAAAGGTGAATCAGTTTTCCCAAGTACATATGGTGCCCGTGACATAGACTCAACACCACCGGCAATGATCAGATTGGCTTCGCCAGCTTTAATGGCGCGAGCAGCGCTAGAAACTGCTTCCATCCCAGATGCACATAACCGATTTACCGTTGAACCTGGTACCTCTTTATCAAATCCAGCTAATAGCAAACTCATTCTGGCGATGTTTCTGTTATCTTCTCCAGCCTGATTAGCACACCCTAAAATCACATCATCGACCTTACGCCAATCCACATTTGGGTGACGCTCTTTAAGAGCCTTCAGTGGGACTGCGGCCAGGTCGTCAGCGCGAATCGAAGCAAGTGAGCCTCCATAGCGACCAATGGGAGTTCTTACGAAATCACAAATATATGCGTTATGCATATGCGACCTCCCCATGATTCATAGCAAAGCTGGATGAGATTAACTCTCTGGCTGTCTCAATTTCAGACTTAGAAATGTAGTGGTCTCGTTCGGTAAAAATCTGTAGATGCACTTTCGCACCCAACTGATCAAAATATTCGGCCGTTTGTGTCACACGTTCAGCAGAGACCCAAGTATCGTTGTTACTACCCGTTAGAAACACTTTCATTTCATTAAATACATTTTTTTGAGATGCTGCTTTTGGGCAATTCGGCCCGAATAGACCTCCGGTGAACATGATTGCACCACCAACCTGATATAACGATTGCCTCAAAAATTCGGCGGCCATACAAGCGCCCTGCGAAAAGCCAATTAGCCAGATGTTTTGACTGCTCACTCCTTGTGAAAGCAAGTCCTGAAGTACATCGTTGATATAATCGAGGCCATTGTTCAGAAAGGGTTGATTCTCTTCAATGTCACGGGTGAACCCATGTGGATACCATGTTGTGTCCGGTGCACAAGGTAGTAAATAGGTCACATCATCCAGATTCAGTTTTTGGATAAGATTAGACATATCATCTACAGTTTGGCGGCGTCCATGTAACAAAATAACCACGGGGTTTTCTGTGCTAAGTTCAGCACCTTTCTTCACGACTGAATACATGCTAGTGTCTGAAATAGCTTTGATTTTTAACACGTTATTTAATTCCTTTTACTGACTGAAATTACATGACCGTGGCGGCGGTTGTTTCTGGCTTGGAAGTTTGGCTTAACCCTAAAATTTTTCTCGCCTCATCGGCAGTGGCCACTTCCCGGCCTAATTCGTGAGATAGCCTGACGATACGATCAACAAGCTGGGCATTGCTGGATGCAAGCTCACCCTTGCGGTAATAAATATTGTCTTCAAGTCCAGTGCGGACGTGACCACCAAGCAAAATTGAATAGGTATTTAGTGGGAGCTGTGCCTGACCGATGCCAATAGCAGACCAAATACTGTTTTCTGGGAGACAATCGACTAAATGTAGTAGATCTTTGCAGGTCGGGCTAACCCCACCATGAATCCCCATAGCAAATGCAAACATCAGTTTGGAGCCAAGGTAGCCTTGTTTTTGAAGGGTAATTGCTTCGTTGATCACACCTGAATGATAAACTTCGATCTCTGGTGTAACATTGTGTTGTTTGATGGCAAGCGCCAGTTTTCTGGCAAGTGCGGGGCTATTGATAAATGGTTTATCGCCATGGTTAACAGAACCGCAATTAAATGAGGCTATTTCTGGGCCGTACTGAAGGTGATTCCATGCTTCTTCTTCTGGAAAACCTTGCGGAAGGTTTAGACCGGACGTGCTCAGGTTGAGAATAATATTGGAACGCTCGCGAACACGCTCAATAATTTCCCGCCAAACTTTACTATCATAGCTTGGCTTACCAGCTTCATCACGAGCGTGGATATGGGCGACACTGGCACCAGCCAAACTACATTGCACGACATCATCAGCAATTTCTTTTGGGGTATGTGGGACTGCGGGATTCTTACTTCTGGGAGTTATTCCGCCATTTACAGCAGCAGTGATGATTAAATTTTCCATAATTTTCGAGCTCCTATATTATGCATTTTGATTGATAATATAGATATTAAGAGAAATTACGGTCCCTAAAAAAGGGGGACTGAATGGGGTTGTTGCAAAAGCGGGGTTAAGGTGCAAGATTATGTGTATGCCTTGGGCAAACGGATCTAAATTAACCAGTTAGAATACCAACTGTTAGCACTTTCATCAGGTTCTGTCACAAACTGAGAGCGAACCGCAAAAAATGGAGGAAACGGACTTCCTCAGACAATGCGGCTAAAGAATAAAATTGTTCCCATGGAGTAAAGATTTCAGTAGTGGCCTTTGCCCCGGCTTAATCATGGAGCAAAGTTCAACACCTGCCAGTGTCGATTCAGCCCCTCCACTTTTTGATGACTTTGTTCGACAATTGGACAGAGGAAATGATCAAAGGTGTTGTCGGCTTGATGGGTATCAAATTCAAATAACTGCGCGAAGGTTTCTCACAGAGGCATGATTTATCCTTCATACTGAAGACATGAAAAAGCCGCGTTTTGAAGTGACCCCCAATAGTTGGACAACTAATTACTGGGGGGTTTTTTATGTCTAAATATAGTCGTGAGCTAAAAATCATTATTGCTAAACGATGTCTGGCAGGTAACACATCGGATAAGCTATCAGCGGAATATTCAATCTCTTCTCGACAAATTCGATACTGGGCTCAAGTTGTTGCCATTCATGGCGATAACGCCTTTTTGCCAACGTCTCACTCTCTTTGTGCTGTCACAAAACTCCAGGCTTTAAAATTAATGTGGACACATGATTGGTCCCTCACTCACACTAGTGCAGTTCTCAATTTAACGACTCCAGGTACCTTATCAGTCTGGCTTGATAAGTATAATGAAACCGGTATCAAAGGACTCGAAAGTCCTCAGCGAGGAAGACCCCCAATGAAATCCCGATCTAAAACCCCGCCGAAATCTGATGACGAAATGACAGTTAAGGAACTTAAAGAAGAATTAGCTTATTTGCGTGCAGAAAATGCGGTCCTAAAAAAGTTAGCAGAGCTGGAACAGAAGAAACGCCCACGAGCAAAGAAAAAGCGTTAATTGTTTTAGCTCTTAAAAAGAAATATCCATTAAAGCACTTACTTTGTGCCATTAATCTTGCAAGAAGCGTGTTTTACTATCAATGCCAGGCGCTTAAAAAAACGCGTGCTTATGAACAAGAAATAGAGATGATTAAAACTATCTATCATGAGCATAAAGGTCGTTATGGTTATCGCCGCATTCATTTAGCATTGAGAAAAAATGGCTTTAAAATCAATCATAAAACAGTACAACGATTAATGAGGCAATTAAACCTAAAATCCACGGTAAGGCCGAAGAAATATCGTTCTTATCGTGGGGAAGTTGGAAAAACAGCACCGAATTGGTTGGCAAGAGATTTTCGCGCGACAAAACCTAATGAGAAATGGGTAACGGATGTGACAGAATTTAAAGTGAATGAACAAAAAGTCTATCTATCACCTATTATTGACTTATTTAATCAAGAGGTTATCGCTTACAACGTGGCGAAAAAGGCGAGTCTGCCTTTAGTGACAGAGATGCTAAAAGAGGCATTAGATGGGCTAGATGCTCACGCTAAGCCACTCATTCACAGTGATCAAGGTTGGCAATATCGGCATAAGGCTTATCAAAAGCAACTTGCTGATAAAGATATTAAACAAAGTATGTCGAGGAAAGGGAACTGTTTGGATAATGCGATGGCAGAAAACTTTTTTGCCTTACTCAAAACAGAAATGTATCACCAGCAGCACTTTAAAAGTGCGGATGAACTGATTGAAAAAATAGAAGAATACATTGAATATTACAATACAAAACGGATCAAGGTGAAATTAAAAGGCCTAACTCCGATAGCATATCGAAACCAGGCCTTACACGCCGTTTAACTAAAATGTCCAACTTTCTGGGGTCAGTTCATTTTGCGGCCTAAGTATGGAGATCATTGTCGTTTTGGATCAAGGCAAGAACAGGCTATTTTTTATCTTTCCGGAGGAAATCGAAATAATCAGATGTAACAAGGAAAGGAACAAATTCACCATTAGACAAGGCTGAGTTAGAGACATCCGAAAGTCTGAATTTCATTTCCTTAGCCAGATTGATCCCATCAGCCACAAGCGGGTAATCTTTATTTTTTGCACTTGTCATATAAGTCCCAAGGCTAATCAGCGTTGGTACAGGTTTATTTCCCCTCTCAAGAATAATACTCATCCTGATATTCAGTTTTCCCATCATATCTTTTTGTGCCTTTTTGATTTTATCCAGCACATCTTTTGGGATCACTGCCCCCGCATAGGTTTTTTGATGGGAAAGGATGAAAATATCCGCTTTATCACCTAATTGACCATCGTCCGGTAACACACCCACCGCGACAGGAATAGTGAAATGAGCATATGAATCAAAATTTTTTCTATAACATTCGACATACTCAGCATTGGTAAAAATGGTGGGTATTTTCTGTTTTAACTTGATTAAATCTTTTGAGTCCTGACGTGAGTCTTCATAGTGGGTACAGGATGACACTTCAACATTAATATCTCCTTTAACAACTTTATGATCAACTGAAGTCAAATCATCCGTATTTACTTTTGTTTCAACATCCACCTTACAACCCGAAAGAGCAAGCACTGAAGCCGCAACTACTAACCATTTTTTCATTTTAAATACCTTTTATGTTATTAAAATATATCCATGCCATTATTGCATTTAACCATAAGCTATTTTTGTAGTACTGCAAGTCTCTCGTTATAACGCTTTGATGTGGCCAATAGACACCATGAACCGTAAAGAGAAAGTGTGGTTAGACATATTATAACTGCATTTCGGGATAAGTGGGATAAGTGGGATAAGTGGGATAAATTAACATCATGAAATATAAGTTAAAGATAATATTTATCCCATCATTCCGTGTAAATGGATGCGACTAAGAACTGTAGCCACGAGAAAAATAATTTGAGGAGCTTTTATATTAGCTGAAATATCAATGAGATATTTATCTGATTTTGTTTAATAATAGAGGCTAATCAAAATTTCATTGGTATATTTTTTCACTTTAAAATAGATAAACAATACTATTGCATCTTGTTTTATTCATGCATTATTGGGAATCCTGCCAGTTTGACTAAACCTATTGATAAATCCTCACCACTGTTAGTAATGACAATTAACGGTAACGAATTAATCGAATGTATCTCCCGAAAACTTGTTGGAGAATTTGTAGCAGCGAACACCTGACTGAGAGGACATTCACCCAACGTTTAGAAAAAAATAAAAACGGCTTCCTATTTGAAAGCCGTTTAATATCTTTGCTAACCTACTGCAATGGTAAAGAATTATTTCTTTTTCTTCGCTTTAGGGTTTGGCAAATCAGTGATGCTGCCTTCGTACATTTCCGCAGCCATACCGATGGATTCATACAGTGTTGGGTGAGCATGAACAGTCAGAGCAAGATCTTCTGCATCACAGCCCATTTCGATAGCCAGACCAATTTCACCCAGCAGCTCACCGCCGTTAGTACCAACAATAGCACCACCGATAATACGGTTAGTTTCTTTATCGAAAATCAGCTTGGTCATACCATCTGAACAATCTGATGCGATGGCACGGCCAGATGCTGCCCATGGGAACGTTGCCGTTTCGTAGCTGATGCCTTTCTCTTTCGCTTCTTTCTCAGTTAAACCAACCCATGCGACTTCTGGTTCAGTGTAAGCGATAGATGGAATCACTTTTGGATCGAAATAATGTTTCTTACCAGAAATAACTTCAGCAGCAACGTGTCCTTCGTGAACACCTTTGTGTGCCAGCATTGGCTGACCAACGATATCACCGATAGCAAAAATGTGAGGTACGTTAGTGCGCATTTGTTTATCGACATGGATAAAGCCACGCTCATCAACTTCAACACCTGCCTGACCCGCATCAAGTAGCTTACCGTTTGGTACACGACCGATAGCCACCAGAACGGCATCATAGCGCTGTGGCTCTGCCGGTGCTTTCTTGCCTTCCATTGTTACATAGATGCCATCTTCTTTCGCTTCTACCGCAGTCACTTTCGTTTCCAGCATCAAATTAAATTTCTTGCTGACGCGTTTAGTGAATACTTTAACAATGTCTTTGTCCGCAGCAGGAATCACCTGATCGAACATTTCTACCACGTCGATCTGAGAACCCAGGGCGTGGTAAACCGTGCCCATTTCCAGACCGATAATACCACCGCCCATGACCAACAGGCGTCCCGGAACCGTTTTCAGTTCCAAAGCATCGGTAGAATCCCATACGCGAGGATCATCATGTGGAATGAATGGCAATTGAATTGGACGTGAACCCGCTGCGATAATGGCATTATCAAAATTAATCGTTGTTGTGCCGCTCTCACCTTCAACAACCAGAGTATTAGCACCTGTGAACTTACCAAAGCCATTAACAACATTAACTTTACGGCCTTTAGCCATGCCGCCCAGACCCCCTGTCAGCTGGGAAATCACTTTTTCTTTCCACAGGCGGATCTTATCGATATCAGTTTGTGGTTCGCCAAACACGATACCATGCTGTGCCAATGCTTTTGCTTCTTCAATCACTTTTGCAACATGAAGCAGTGCCTTAGACGGGATACACCCCACATTCAAGCAAACACCACCCAAAGTAGAGTAGCGCTCAACCAGAACAGTATCCAATCCTAAGTCTGCACAACGGAAAGCAGCAGAATACCCTGCCGGGCCTGCTCCAAGCACCACTACCTGGGCTTTAATTTCAGTACTCATCATGACCTCTTAATTGTTTGTCCGGCGGGTCAGACGAAAAAAAAACATATTCCACCGGGACGTACACACCGCGAGCAAGTTTACAGAATTGTAAATAACCTGAAAAGCGCGTTAACGTGACAGAAATCCCAACCTACCAGATACGAGGCGAAAATATCTGTCACGACAGTAATTATTAGGCCGGCATATTTACCGGCCTGTGCATTACATCGCCAGACGGCGGATGTCGCTCATCAATTGATTAATATAAGTGATGAAACGTGCACCATCTGCTCCATCGATCACACGGTGGTCGAAAGACAGAGACATAGGCAGAATCAGACGAGGAACGAATTCCTTGCCATTCCAAACTGGTTTCATGGAAGAACGAGACAGCCCCATGATTGCCACTTCTGGTGCATTTACAATTGGTGCAAAACCGGTCGTACCGATACCACCCAAGCTAGAGATAGTGAAGCAACCGCCCTGCATATCGGAAGCGGTCAGCTTACCAGCACGTGCTTTCTTGGAGACTTCAGCCAATTCTCTGGACAGTTCAATGATGCCTTTCTTGTTAACATCTTTGAAAACAGGAACAACCAGACCGTTAGGTGTATCTACCGCGATACCGATGTTGACATACTTTTTCAGGATCAGTTTCTGGCCATCTTCAGAAATTGAGCTGTTAAAGCGAGGCATTGCTTCCAGTGCTTTCGCAGCGGCTTTCATGACGAATACCAACGGAGTGATTTTCACACCCAGCTGCTTTTTCTCAGCTTCTTTATTCTGTTGCTTACGGAATTCTTCAACTTCAGTGATATCCGCTTCATCGAACAGGTTAACGTGAGGGATCATGACCCAGTTACGGCTGAGGTTAGCACCAGAAATTTTCTGGATGCGGCTCATTTCAACTTCTTCGATTTCACCAAATTTGCTGAAATCAACTTTCGGCCAAGGCAACATACCCGGTAGGCCACCACCCGCAGCAGCAGGTGCCGCTTCTGCACGTTTAATCGCATCTTTCACGTAAGCCTGAACGTCCTCACGCAGGATACGACCCTTACGGCCAGTTCCTTTTACTTTCGCCAGATTGACGCCAAATTCACGAGCCAGACGACGGATGACCGGAGTGGCATGGATATAAGCGTCATTTTCTGCAAATTCGTTTTTACCTTCTGCTGGCTTGCTAACTGCTGGTGCTGGCGCTGCTTTCGCAGGTTCAGCCGCAGAAGCAGGCGCTACCGCAGGTGCCACAGGTGCCACAGGTGCTGCACCCGCGACCTCGAATACCATGATCAGAGAGCCGGTTTTAACTTTGTCACCCGTCGCAATCTTGATCTCTTTCACCGTACCGGCGAATGGCGCCGGCACTTCCATAGAAGCCTTATCACCTTCAACAGTGATCAGAGACTGCTCTTCAGTGATGGTATCACCCACTTTTACCATGATTTCGGTGACTTCAACTTCGTCACCACCGATATCCGGTACGTTCACTTCTTTTGCAGCAGATACCGCAGGCGCTGCGACTGGTGCTGCCGCTGACGCAACCACGGGGGCTGCACCAGAACCTGCAACTTCGAATACCATGATCAGAGAGCCGGTTTGAACTTTGTCACCCGTCGCAATTTTGATCTCTTTCACCGTACCGGCGAATGGCGCAGGGACTTCCATAGAAGCCTTGTCACCTTCAACGGTAATCAGTGATTGTTCCTCAGTGACGGTATCACCAACTTTTACCATTATTTCAGTCACTTCAACTTCATCGCCACCGATATCCGGTACATTCACTTCTTTGCTTTCAGCGACGGTTGCCGCGACTGGTGCTGCCGCTGCTTGCTGAACTGGGGCAGCTTCTGCTGCACCATTTGCGGATTCAAAAATCATAATCAGTTTACCGGTTTCAACTTTATCGCCAACCGTAACTTTGATTTCTTTCACTACTCCCGCCTGTGGAGACGGGACTTCCATAGACGCTTTATCACCTTCAACCGTGATCAGTGACTGTTCAGCTTCAACTGTGTCACCCACTTTTACCATGATTTCGGTCACTTCAACTTCATCTGCACCAATATCAGGTACGTTAATTTCGATAGACATTAATCTTTACCTCTTATGCCAGGCGTGGGTTGGCTTTTTCTGGGTTGATGTTATATTTTTTGATGGCGTCTTCAACGACTTTCACATCAACTTCGCCACGTTTAGCCAGTTCACCCAGCGCTGCAACAACCACATAAGAAGCATCAACTTCAAAATGGTCACGCAGGTTTTCACGGCTGTCAGAACGACCGAAACCGTCAGTACCCAATACACGATAGTTGTTTGCAGGTACGAAGTTACGTACTTGTTCTGCAAACAGTTTCATGTAGTCAGTCGATGCCACAGCTGGCGCTTCGTTCATGATCTGAGTAATATAAGGAACACGAGGTTCTTCAGATGGATGCAGCATGTTCCAACGCTCACAATCCTGACCATCACGAGCCAGTTCAGTGAAGGACGTTACGCTGTAGACATCGGAACCGATGCCGTATTCAGCAGAAAGGATATTGGCTGCTTCACGTACATGACGCAAGATAGAACCAGAGCCCAGTAGCTGAACTTTACCCTTCGCACCTTCCAGGCTTTCCAGCTTGTAGATACCTTTACGGATACCTTCTTCTGCACCTTCAGGCATGGCTGGCATGTAGTAGTTTTCGTTCAGTGTGGTGATGTAATAGTAGATGTTCTCTTGTTTCTCACCATACATACGCTCCAGACCATCATGCATGATAACCGCAACTTCATAAGCAAATGCGGGATCATAAGAGATACAGTTAGGGATAGTCAGAGACTGAATATGGCTATGGCCATCTTCGTGCTGCAAACCTTCACCATTCAGCGTCGTACGGCCAGAAGTACCGCCAACCAGGAAGCCACGAGCTTGTTGGTCACCTGCTGCCCAGCACAGATCACCGATACGCTGGAATCCGAACATAGAGTAGTAGATGTAGAATGGGATCATTGGCAGGTTGTTGGTGCTGTAAGACGTTGCAGCCGCCAGCCAAGATGAAGCCGCACCCAGTTCGTTGATACCTTCCTGTAGGATCTGACCTTTAGCGTCTTCTTTATAGTATGCAACCTGCTCACGGTCTTGCGGGGTATACTGCTGACCATTCGGGCTGTAGATACCGATTTGACGGAACAGACCTTCCATACCGAAAGTACGTGCTTCGTCAGCAATGATTGGAACCAGACGATCTTTGATCGACTTGTTCTTCAGCATGATGTTCAGTGCACGAACAAAAGCGATAGTGGTAGAAATTTCTTTCGACTGCGCTTCTAACAGAGAACTGAAATCTTCCAGAGCCGGGATTTCCAGTTTTTCGTCAAAGTTAACACGACGGCTTGGCAGATAACCACCCAGCGCATTACGACGCTCATGCAGGTATTTGGATTCTTCAGAATCTTTATCGAAAGTGACGTAAGGCAGGTTTTCAATCTGATCATCAGTGACAGGCACACTGAAACGATCACGGAACTGGCGAACGCCTTCCATGTTCATTTTCTTGACCTGATGAGCAATGTTTTTACCTTCAGCGGTATCACCCATACCATAACCTTTGATGCTCTGAGCCAGGATTACAGTTGGTTTACCCTGAGTATCCTGCGCTTTTTTCAGTGCCGCATAAACTTTCTTCGGATCGTGACCACCACGGTTCAGTGCCCAAATTTCATCATCAGTCATGTCTTTGACCAATGCTGCCGTTTCTGGGTAACGACCGAAGAAGTGTTCACGAACATAAGCGCCATTTTTGGACTTGAATGTCTGATAGTCGCCATCCAGGGTTTCGTTCATCAATTGAACTAATTTACCACTGGTATCCTTGCGCAGAAGTGCATCCCAACGTTCACCCCACAGAACTTTCAGTACCTGCCAGCCAGCGCCTTCGAAGATACCTTCCAGCTCGTTAACGATTTTACCGTTACCGGTGACAGGGCCATCCAGACGCTGCAAGTTACAGTTGATAACGAATACCAGGTTATCCAGTTTTTCACGGGTAGCGATAGTGATCGCACCTTTGGATTCTGGTTCATCCATCTCACCGTCACCCAAGAAAGCATAAACGGTTTGTTTAGAGGTATCTTTTAGACCACGATAATCCAGATATTTCAGGAACTTAGCCTGATAAATCGCAGTAATTGGTCCCAAACCCATGGAAACAGTTGGGAACTGCCAGAAGTCAGGCATCAGTTTCGGATGCGGGTAAGAAGACAAACCATTACCGCCGATTTCCTGGCGGAAGTTGTTCATCTGCTCTTCAGTCAGACGGCCTTCAAGGAAAGCACGCGCATAAATGCCCGGAGAAATATGCCCCTGGAAGTAGACTAAGTCACCACCGTCATTGTCGTTACGCGCCCGGAAGAAATGGTTAAAACACACGTCATAAATAGTAGCGGAAGACTGAAATGAGGCCATATGCCCACCCAGTTCCAAATCTTTTTTGGATGCACGCAGAACGGACATCACCGCATTCCAGCGAATAGCAGAGCGAATACGGCGCTCCAAATTCTGGTTACCAGGGTAAGCTGGTTCATCCTCAACAGGAATAGTGTTGATGTAATTACGACTTGCTGCACCAGCAGCAACGTTAACGCCACCTTTACGAGCTTCGCTCAAAACCTGATCAATCAGGAACTGAGCACGCTCAACACCTTCTTCACGGATGACCGATTCGATCGCCTGTAACCAATCGCGAGTTTCGATCGGATCCACGTCATTTTTCAAAATATCTGACATGGTGTATTCCTTATCTGTTTATCTATTTCTAATGGTTGTTGGAGCCTATCTTCTGGTCATACTCTTTGACGAAACAGCCTGTTATGACCGGAAGATAGGCCCTGCTATATGCCGCTAAAACTCTTGGATAAAAGAGTCAAAAAACCGTACAAACGCGGCAGTCAGGATTTGTACAGTCAAGTTTAGAACCCACCCCATTCGGGAATTTGATTTGTCTATGACGTCCCAATGGACAGGCTCTTATTCCTGATGTTGCTGAAGCCGCCTCAATGAACGTTCACGACGAGTCTGTTCACGAGTCAGATCCAATAACACTTCTTCAATAAAGGCCAAATGGCGATGAGAAGCCTCACGGGCTTTTTCGGGTTCTCTCGCCATGATAGATCGAAATATCTCAGCTCTATGATCACTAACGGCAGCTAACATCTCTTTACGGGTATATATAACTTCAAAATTGCGCCTGATATTTTGTTCTAACATCGGGATCATGCAACGCAATAAATGCAGCAATACCACATTATGAGCGGCTTCGGTGACAACAAGCTGATATTGCAGAACCGCCTCAGATTCCACATTCACATCACCACTTCGTTGTGCTTCTTGAATCGCAAGATGGCTTTGCTCAATGCGTTTGAAATCTTCATCAGTTCCCCTAAGAGCAGCATAATAAGCAGCAATGCCCTCTAAAGCATGACGTGCTTCAAGGAGATCGAACTGGGATTCTTGATTCTCTGCAATAAGTTGGGCAAGCGGGTCACTGAAACTTTGCCACAGATTGTTCTGCACGAAAGTTCCTCCCCCTTGACGACGGAAAAGAAAGCCTTTGGCTTCTAATTTTTGAATGGCTTCACGCAATGAAGGACGTGATACTTCAAACTGTTTTGCCAGCTCGCGCTCAGGCAGCAGCTTTTCTCCCGGACGCAGCGAGCCTTCTAGAATGAGCTGTTCAAGACGCTGCTCAATCACATCGGATAACTTTGGTTGGCGAATCTTGCTATAGGCCATATCTGCAGTAAGCCATTCAATAAGTAAATGTTGCTTTGGGCTATGCCCAATCCAACTAAGACTCAGTGACTAAACACTAGTAACTAAACCCTAGCTAACGGGCCAAAGTCAATTGGTAATACCAATTTAGAATACAGGGTCTTAAAGTAACAAAGTATTCACTAGCTGTCTATAAAGACCTTGGGGTAAATCATAAAAATCTGCAAATCTTAACAATTTTTTTTAAATTTTATTAGAAAATTATAACCAAGAGGGATGTTAAGGTGAGAAATCTTAGAGGGAGTTAATATTTTTTAAACACAACAGATAAACACAATTCGTCGTTATTGACGCCATAAAACGAATAAATACGCAATTAACCCAAGCAAAAAATAAGAATTATTTATACATAAAAAGGATTGCACCTTATATGGATGGCATTAATCAATATATAAAACAACATGATAATGAAAAAACAAAAGCAAATACATTGCTTGATAATAATAGAAACCCAAAGTTATCCTGCATAATAATGTATAAACTAAAATAACAGGTATACCTAATAAATTTTGAGCCATATCACGGTAACAAAAAAGCGAATACCTGATTTAAAAGATTGGGGACAGATACAGATAATGACTCCCACCCGCCCCCGATCTTTCCATTGTTAAACCAATGCTCCGTAGATCGTCAACAATGCAACAATAATCACAATAGTAAAAGTTGCCTTTTTTGCTAACGTGACAGCAGCAACCGGCGCGGCTACAGGATCAAGATGGGATTCTTTACTTAACGCAAATTGTGCTAATTGACTGACGACCTTATATTGCGATGACCGCAAATCAGTCAGCGATGCGATCCAGGCAGGTAAGGCCTTTTCACCATGCCCCAATAAAGCATAGGCAATACCCGCCAAACGCGCAGGGAGCCAATCTAGCCAATGCAATATGCCATCAACACCTGACTGTGCTCTCTGCACTGCCGTCGCATGCTGTGCCAACCAACCTTGATAAGCTCTGAGGCAACCATATCCCATCAAAACAGCCGGCCCAAAGTGACCCAATACGGTCAACCAAAAAATAGGGGCAAGGTAATAACGAAAATTTATCCAAATGAGTGCATTCTGTATTTCATGCAATCGTTCATCTTTTGTGGTATCAGACAGTGTCCCCTGGATCATCGTCAGATGGGCAAGATACTCATTTTGCTGTTCAAAATCATCTTGACGCACAGCCTGAAGATACCCACGGTAATCATGACGTAAAGCACCTGCACCAATACAGAGCAGACTGATTATGATGCTCAGCACAATGGCAGGAATACCAAAAGCAACAGAACGAGAAATATCAATCAACTTCCAGGTTAATAAGGCGACCAAAAAGGTCATGCCCAAACTACTCCATAGAGCATGTGATCGTATTCTGACAAATAACGGGACTAAACAGCGCTCCAGCTGCCAGTGATCTCCCATCTTAAAAACACGTTCCCATGCCAGTATTAACAATAGGATAAAGAGTGTCATTCAACTCACTCCTTTAATAATTGACGATAATGTTCCCAATAAAAATAAGGGCCGGGATCAGTTTTTCTTCCCGGTGCGATATCGCTGTGTCCTGTAATATTGTTACGAATATCAGGGTACTTATCAATCAACAGCTTAGTCACTTCAGCTAACTTGATGTACTGAATTTCAGTAAATTCCTCATAATCGGTACCTTCCAGTTCGATGCCTATCGAAAAATCATTGCACTTATCACGGCCACAGTAACAGGAAATGCCAGCATGCCAAGCCCTTTTATTGAAAGGAACGTATTGCACAATCTCTCCATCACGTCGGATTAAGCAGTGCGCTGAAACACGTAAATGTTTAATCTCATCAAAAGAAGGATCATCTTTCGGATCCAGTGTTCCCATAAATAGTTGATGAATATAAGGGCCGCCAAACTTTCCAGGTGGTAAACTGATGTTATGAATGACCAATAATGAGGGTATCTCCCCTTCTGGACGAAAATCACAATAAGGAGAAATCACCTTTTTCGCACTCGCATCATCAATCCACCCTTCACACAGCCACATTCTATTATCCCCTTTATCGTTAATCGTGCTTTTCCAGAATCACTCAATATTACCCATCTTCGCCCAACGGGTTACAGCCCATAAATGGGTAACAGATTAGTATATTAGCACCTCTAATCAACCAATATGCCTGATGTTTTTTTATTTACGAGCAGATTCAAAAAATTTTTGCAAAGAAATGTAACGTGAAGTTATTTTCTCGAGTTAACTTCATAAATAAGATTAATGATATTTTCTTTTTCTCCTTTTTCTTCATGCTTATCGGCATCGATACCTATTGCGATTGAACAGAGAAAATTGTTCAAACATCACAACGTCAATCACACGAAGGAGAAAAAATGAAACAACAAGGATTCACATTAATTGAAGTGATGGTTGTTATGGCAATTGTCTCTATTCTTGGTGCAATTGCGATTCCCAGTTATCAGGGATATATCCAAAAAGCAGCATTGACCGATATGCTACAAGCAATTATTCCTTATAAGTCTGGTGTAGAACTGTGTCGCTTTGAAGCTGAAAATTATAAAAACTGCCACTCTGGTCAATCTGCTATTCCATCAGGTCACAATAGCCGTTATATCAACACGATTGCGGTCAAAGAGGGGGAAATAACGGTATTGGGCCAACAAAATCTCAGTGAACTTCATGTCACGCTAAAACCCATTCAAGATCTTAAGAGTGGCCAGACTCAATGGAAAACAATTTGTGAGTCTAAACATGAATCTTTAAAACAAAAATGTCAGGAAACCTTGAAATTTTAAACCATACCTTTTATGCCAAATAGGGCTTAACAAGATACAAGAAAAAAACGCATCAAATGACAACGAAATTAAAGGAATAGAAATAATGATAAAGACGGATCATACTTTGCTGGAAAAAGAAATAAAAGCGTTGTGCCAACAACATAACGCAATTTTTATCAAAAAAGACTTCGATACAATTACAATTGCCTGTAGTCAATCACCAAATGAGGATTTTATCGCTGCCCTGAAATTTATTTCAGGTTTAATTGTGAATATAGACATTTGGCCGCAAGCAAAAATAGAATCTATGCTGATGCAAGAAAACACATCAATTTCTATAGCGAATTACTGCTCAGAAAATAATGAAAAGGAATTGTACCATATTGATAATTTTGATGCTCATCAAGGTGTAATACCTAAAAACGATCTCAATGATGAAGAAATAGACACACCGGTTATTCAACTTATTAACCAAATGATATTAACTTCGATACAAAAAAGAGCTTCAGATATTCATTTTGAACCTTCTCAGCGAGGCTATCAAATACGTATCCGAGTTGATGGAGCGTTGCATACTATGCAGACACCACCTCCTCAAATGAATGCGGGTATTCCTGCTCGCTTAAAGATCATGGCAAAACTTAATATCGCTGAAAAACGCCAGCCGCAAGATGGACAGTTTGACTGGCATGATAACAAAAATCGTTATGCGATACGGATATCAACATTACCTACTTTACATGGTGAAAAAATAGTACTGCGTATTTTAAATACCATACATCAATTATCGTTGGAACAATTGGGTCTGCCTGAACCACAACTACAACGTTTAAAACAGAAACTCCATTTACCACAAGGGATGATTTTAGTAACAGGCCCAACAGGTAGTGGCAAAACCGTCACCTTGTATAGCTGCCTGCAATATTTAAATCAGTCCAAAAAGAATATCTGTAGTGTCGAAGATCCTGTTGAGATTCCTTTAAACGGCGTCAATCAAACGCCTGTTAATAATAAGATTGGTCTCAATTTTGCTAAAATCCTTAGAGCCTTATTACGGCAAGATCCCGATATCATGATGGTTGGTGAGATCCGTGATAATGAAACCGCCGAGATATCCATGAAAGCGGCACAAACAGGCCATCTGGTTTTATCAACATTGCATACCAATTCCACGATTGATACGCTATCCCGTCTGCAAAATCTAGGAATTTCTGGCTATACCACCGCCTCATGTGTGAAATTGATTATCGCACAACGATTAGTGCGTAAACTTTGCCCCCATTGCCGACAACAAGAGAGCATCCCCACACTGATCCCCGGTATGGCTCATTCTGATTTTACTGATACACCAGAGAATAGTGCCGTATCCACCCAAACCAGACAGATTAACTCATCAGAAGAAACGATTTCTGCAAAAACAAACGCTATAAAACAATTCACCTCTATAAAACAATCAACCGCTATAAAAAAGTGGAAAGCAATTGGGTGTGATCACTGCTTTTCCGGCTATTATGGCAGAACTGCCATCTATGAATTTCTCGAAATAACCCCCGAACTCCAACAAGTCTTGTCAGAACACGCTGAGGGCAATTTTTCACGTTCACTTGTCTCACAACAGGAATCAACGCTTTTTTCAGCGGGGCTGACATTAGTGGAAAATGGAATAACGACCCTTGAAGAGATTTATCAAATTACAGGCCATGAAACCGTATGAAAATAGAATATATTTACCAATGGCAGGCAGTGAATAAAAAAGGCAACACCATAAAAGGAGAGAGCATTGGATATAGCAAAAAAAGTGTATTCCAATACCTCAGCCATCTCGATCTTCAACCCTATGTCATTAAATGTAAAAAAATCATTTATTATAGTGAAAAGGAAATTGCCTATCGCCTGCACTTTATTCACCAACTCAGTACATTACTGGCATCGGGTATTCCTCTACTCAAAGGATTAAGTATTTTATTGCAAGAGTGTAAACATGCTCTCTGGCGATGTGTATTGGCAGATATGATCCAGAAAATTCGTCAAGGCGAATCATTCTCAACAACACTCGAACATTATCCCAAATTATTTCCGCCCTTATTCTGCCAAATTATCGCGGTAGGGGAACAAACCGGTCAGCTTGAAAATTGTTGCCAACTCATCATGAATCGATTAGAACAGCAACATACGTTGAGGAAGAAAATTCAAAAAGCATATCACTATCCATTAGTTGTTGCTTTTGTCAGCTTACTGGTTATTGTTCTGATGCTAATTTTTGTTTTGCCTGAATTTCGACAAGTCTATTTGTCATTAAATGCCAACTTACCTCTATTAACACAATGGGTTCTATCAGGCTCTGATGTATTGATTAAGTATGGCATCCTATTGGTGATAATGACATTGATATTATTAATGAGTTATCTCTGGTTACGACATCGTTTCCCAATATTTAAAGCAAAAGAAAAAATGCTTTTTATAAAGCTGCCTATTTTTAGGCAACTCACTATTTATCAACAAACTAATCAAATATTCCATATCCTATTCATGACACAAAAAGCAGGATTAACACTCATGGCAGGGCTTGAATGTGCTCTTAGTGCAACCCAACACCCACTTTTTATTGCTGGCGTGAAAAACTTACATAAACAAATTCAACAAGGCATTTCAATCAGCGATGCATTAAAACAAACGCCACATTTTCCTTCTTTATGCCAACAATTTGTCACAATCGGTGAAGAATCAGGAGAGTTAGAGTTATTTTTATTGAATCTTGCCGAATGGTATCAAAAAAAATCAATCGATCTTGCTGATAGTTTGGTTCAATTATTAGAACCTTTGCTAATGCTGATAATGGCATTGATCATTGGTCTACTATTACTGGCGATGTATTTGCCTATTTTTCAATTAGGTACCATATTAACATAACAAGATATTTACATATTTCGTTATTTTTCCCAATAGCCAGCGCAGGAATTATACGTGTTTGTTTATAGCCCATTTTCTTCCCTTGAGTTACAATTTAATGATGCTATCAGAATTATTTAAAGGGATAGAATGACTTATATTGTTGCACTTACAGGTGGAATTGGTAGCGGTAAAACGACTATCTCTGATATCTTTTCATCCCTTGGTGTCCCGATTGTTGATGCAGATATTATCGCCAGAGAGGTTGTTGCACCCGGTACTGCTGCATTGCAAGCAATCACGGAACACTTTGGGGCCGATATCCTCCTGCCTGATGGAAACTTAAATCGCGCAATATTGCGCCAAAAAGTGTTTACTGCTCCTGAAGAGAAACAATGGCTCAATGCACTTTTACACCCGCTGATACAAAGAGAAACACAACGCCAATTAACTCAGGTGACTACCCCCTATGTCATTTGGGTCGTTCCGCTGTTAATTGAAAATCATTTAATGCATTTGGCCGATCGTATTTTAGTTGTTGATGTCCCTGTTGAAGTACAGATTAACCGGACAATGGCTCGTGATGGCGTCAGCCGTGAGCAAGTCAAAAATATTCTGACCGCCCAGGCCAGCCGTCAGGACAGGCTGGAACAGGCAGATGATGTTATTGTTAACCACAACAACAGCAAACAAGCTCTGACCGCTCGTGTGGTCGAATTACATCAACAATATTTACAACAAACAAAATCAGTCAGACAGGAAAACCATAATGAGTGATGCAATCTCTACTATTATTTTTGAACATCCACTCAATGAAAAAATGCGTTCATGGTTGAGGATTGAATCTTCACTACAACAATTGGAAAAACAACGTCATCTGGATTCCCAAGCGAGTAGCCTCGCGTTTTTCCGGACGATTGCCGAATTAATTGAGATTTTGGAACGCGGTGAAGTCCGTTCTGAACTGTTGAAAGAACTGGATCGTCAGCAGGCAAAATTAAAACAGTGGCTCGGTGCTCCAAATGCCGATACAGCGATGATCCATCGTTTATCAACACAACTGAAAGAACGCAGTATTGCCTTGAGCCAAGCTCCCAGAATGAGCCGACTGATTAAGGAAGATCGCATTATTAGCATGGTACGTCAACGACTCAGTATTCCTGGTGGGTGTTGCAGCTTTGACTTGCCAACATTACACCTGTGGCTACATTTACCACAATCGACCAGAGATAAATCCGTCAGCACCTGGTTGGACAGCCTCCGTCCATTAAAACACGCTTTGGAAAGCATTCTGGAACTCATTCGTCATTCTGCAACGTTCACTGTCAAGAGCAGTCACAACGGCTTTTATCAGGGGAATGCAGATGATGCCGATTTACTGAGACTAAAATTAGATATTGTGCCAGATACATTAGTTTACCCACAAATCTCTGGCTATAAGACACGTTACGCTATCCGCTTTCTGCCAATGGATAGTGAACAAGGCGTTGTTCCGGCTCATTTGTCATTTGAACTGGCCTGCTGTTAACATAGGCTCAATAAATTTCAGGTTGCAGCATGACAACAAGGACGCCAATTTAACCCATAAAACTGCAACATAAAGCATGGAAAGTATGGCCTTCAAATTAAGCCGGAGAAAGTAAAAATGCCTGAAGTATTGACTGTCGAATGTCCGACATGTGGCAACACCGTAATATGGGGAGAAATTAGTCCTCACCGCCCATTTTGTAGTAAACGTTGCCAATTAATTGACTTAGGTGAATGGGCCAGTGAAGAGAAGAAAATATCCAGTCAAGGCGACAGCTCAGAAAATGATAACTGGAGCGAAGGACCTGAATAAAACAAGTAACATCATAAATATCACGTAATGTATGTTATCACGGCGCCATGTCTTTCAGCGCCGCTATACAACTGGCAATCCTTCGGGGATATCCTTTAACAAGACGCATTTTGGATGAGATAATCCACAATATTGCGATTCGCTGGCGGAAATTCGTTCGCAATTAATTCTGCTTGTAAAACCCAACGGGAAGATTGTCCTTCTTTACCAAATGGCGCATTTTCCCATTCATCGACCAAAAAAAAGTCAAGCGTAATACGCCTATCAGGAAAATCATGCGTGATGGTATCAATTAATTCACAATGGATGACGGTGATCCCAACCTCTTCTTTTAATTCTCTAATCAATGCTTGTTCAGACGTTTCTCCTTGTTCAAGTTTTCCGCCGGGAAACTCCCAGAAGCCGCCCATATGTGAATCAGCACGACGCTGAGTGATAAAAATTTCATTATGACTATTTTTAATAATACCTGCGGCAATGTGCAGATGTTTCTTTTCCATCATCGTTTTTCTTACTGTCTATTATTAAATCAAAGTGACTATCTCTTGCAGAATACATTAACATTAGTTTAAATCGCAAACTTGTATTTTATTCGAGTTAAAATGGTTTTGCCTTCTATAACCAATGACTGCGCTATATAGAACATATCATGTAAAAACAAACTGCAAACAGTGTCAGCAATTAACCTATCAATAGATTGAAACGACTATTTTTAAGATTAAGGGAACACAGTTTATGCAAAATGACATCCAATCATTGATCGAAGCAAGGAAAATGACCTATCAATTTCCTGGTGAATCAATGCCCTTGTTTTCGGGTATTGATATGTTTATAAACGCAGAACAACATGCATTGATTGGACGAAATGGTGTTGGTAAATCTTGGCTGGCATCAATACTGGCACAACAGATTCGCCCCACAGAAGGCAGCGTAAAACATTTTTGTGATGTGGGTTATTTATCACAAGGTTTAACCCCTTTTGCCGGTAATGTCGCGGAGATATTGGGGCTATCTAAAATCATGGCAGCCAATGAACGTGTACTGGCAGGACAAGGGGATGAAGCCGATTTTGATGTCATGGCAGGTAATTGGGATTGGCAATTTCACACTGAATCCTTACTGGCAGAAGGTGAACTCAGCCTAAGCGTATTAAATCAACCTTTTTGTTCCTTAAGTGGTGGGGAACAAACCCGAATCAGACTGTTGATGCTAAAACGGCAAGGCGCCGGCTTTATGATCCTGGATGAACCAAACAATCATCTTGATCGACAAGGCCGCCTTTGGCTGGCTCGATGGCTAAGCACGTTCAATGGGGGGGTATTGCTGGTGACTCATGATACCCAGTTATTACAACATGCCTCGGTCGTTTATGAACTCAGTGGGTCAGGTTTATCCCGCAGTATTGGCGGGTGGGAAACCTGGCTGGAAAGTAAGGAGCAACTCCGGCTAGGCATCCAACGCGAAGTGGATCAGACCAGAAAAAATCGACAAGAGGCCTTACGCGACAAACAAAAAGAATGCGAAAAAAACAGTCAAAAGCTCAGCCAGAATAAGCAGTGGAGAGAAAAGGCTAATCAAAGTAAGCTCATGCTTGATTATGCATTAGGTCGTTCCGAAGCCACGTTATCAAGACAGGCAAAGCACCATGAAGAGCGAATACAACGAAGGACTTCACTGGCTACCGATGCCAGAAAAAAATTAGAAATTATCGATCCTCTGTCCATTGTTGTCGCAACACCACAAGCCGCCACCGCGCCATTGCTTCATTTACAGGACGTTGTTTTACCTTTTGGTTCAGCCTCTCCTATCAACCTGACAATCAATAATAGTGATCGTTTCGCGATCACCGGTAAAAACGGTAGCGGAAAATCGACTTTACTCAAAGTCATGGTGGGGTCTCTCACGCCTAAACACGGTACTTGCCAGATAACATCGTCCCACCGCTTGATGGATCAACATTTTTCTTTCCTTGATAACAACCAATCTGCACTCCATAACTTCCAATTGCAGTCGCCAGGCTGGACAGAAGATCGTTATCGTACCCGATTAGCTCAATTGCGTATTCGGGGTGATGAAGCCTTAAAGCCAGTGGGGTATCTGAGTGGCGGAGAACAATTGAAAGTCGCACTGGCTTGCCTGTTTTGTGGGCCATTTGCACCTGCGCTATTGTTATTGGATGAACCAGATAATCATTTGGATATTGAGTCACGTGAACTGCTTCAAAAAGCACTCCATGATTACACAGGAGCGATGGTATTGATTTCCCACGATGATCAATTTATTGAAAATGTGGGTAATATGCAGCAATTAGTCTTATAGGATGGAAAAAGAACCCACAGCGTCTCTTTAGTATGAAAAGAGACAAGTATAACCGTTTTCAGTATGACAAAACCCTCAAACCGTCCTCGCAGTAGGCTTCATTGAAGCGCGTTCTTGCAGAGGAAAATTTGAGGGTTTTTGTTAATTAGCTTAACTTATAAGCGACCATGACAATGTTTATATTTTTTGCCAGAACCGCATGGGCAAGCATCATTGCGGCCGACTTTACGATCGCCAGTTGCCATTTGAGCCTCAGCTTTTGACATCAACGCACCTTGCTCAGTTTCGTGGCTTAGGTGTTGTTGCTTTGCCAGACGCTCAGCTTCTTCGCGGCGCTGTTGTTCAAGTGCTTCCACTTCTTCTGGCATTCTGACTTGAACTTTGCTCAAGGTACTAATCACTTCATATTTCAGTGATTCCAGCATGTTAGAAAACATGGCAAAGGATTCGCGTTTGTATTCTTGTTTTGGATCTTTCTGCGCATAACCGCGCAGGTGAATCCCCTTACGCAGGTAATCCATTGCAGCCAAATGTTCTTTCCACAATGTGTCCAACGTTTGCAACATGATGCCTTTTTCAAAGTTACGCATCATTTCTGCACTGACGACCTCTTCTTTCTGCTGATAAACTTCGATGGCTTTTTCAAGAATACGTTCACGCAATGTTTCTTCGTGTAATTCAGGCTCTTTGTCCAGCCACTCTTTAATTGGCATATCCAAATCAAAATCGTTGATTAAACGTTCCTGCAAACCTTCTACATCCCACATTTCTTCCAGTGATTGTGGTAGAATGTAAGCATCAATCGTTGTCTTGAAGACATCTTCGCGGATACTGGTGATGGTTTCACTGACATCACCTACATCAAGTAAATCGTTACGCTGAGCATAAATGGCACGGCGCTGATCATTAGCCACATCATCATATTCCAGCAATTGCTTACGGATATCGAAGTTGCGGCTTTCAACTTTACGCTGAGCATTAGCAATCGCTTTAGTCACCCACGGATGTTCAATCGCTTCACCCGGCTGCATCCCAAGTTTACGCATCATCCCCGTTACCCGATCAGAAGCAAAAATCCGCATCAGGGAATCTTCCATTGAGAGATAGAAGCGTGAAGAACCCACATCACCCTGACGTCCCGAACGGCCACGTAACTGATTATCAATACGACGTGATTCATGGCGTTCTGTACCGATAATATGTAAACCGCCGGCGGCCAGTACAGCATCATGGCGCACTTGCCATTCTGCTTTGATTTTTTCAATCTGTGCTTCGGTAGGCTCTTCTAATTTAGCCACCTCTGACTGCCAGCTTCCCCCCAACATGATATCTGTACCACGTCCTGCCATATTGGTTGCAATAGTTACCGTGCTAGCCTGACCCGCTTGAGCAATAATGTCAGCTTCCATAGCATGGAATTTCGCGTTCAAGACGTTATGTTCAATGCCAGCTTGCGTTAATGCATTAGAAATCAGTTCCGATTTCTCAATCGAAATTGTTCCTACCAAAATAGGCTGGCCGCGACTTGTCCGATCCCTGATATCTTCAATGATTGCCTCAATTTTCTCTGCTTCCGTCATGTAGACCAGATCGGATAAATCCTGACGGATCATCGGGCGATTGGTTGGCACAACAATGGTATCCAGTTTATAAATAGAACTGAATTCAAAAGCTTCCGTATCGGCGGTGCCTGTCATCCCTGCCAATTTCTCGTATAAACGGAAATAGTTCTGGAATGTGATTGAAGCCAGCGTCTGATTTTCATTCTGGATTTCGACACTTTCTTTCGCTTCCACAGCTTGATGCAAGCCATCTGACCAACGGCGTCCATGCATAGTACGCCCCGTATGTTCATCCACGATGATAACTTCACCGTCTTTCACAATGTAATCAACATCACGGGTAAACAGGACATGAGCACGCAAAGCAGCCGTCACATGGTGCATTAACATGATATTAGTCGGTGAATACAAGGATTCACCTTCATCCATTAATTTGGCACCCACCAGTAACTCTTCAATCAGTATCAAGCCACGCTCTGTCAGGTGAACTTGACGGGCTTTTTCATCAACAGAAAAATGCCCTTCTCCCTGGAAGGTATCTGAATCTTCTTTTTCCTGGCGTACCAGTTTCGGGATCAGTTTGTCCACTTTGATATACAGCTCAGAGCTGTCTTCCGTGGGCCCTGAAATAATCAACGGAGTCCGTGCTTCATCGATCAGAATCGAGTCAACCTCATCCACCAATGCATAGTGCAATTTACGTTGAACCCGCTCTTCTGGACTGAATGCCATATTGTCACGCAGGTAATCAAAACCAAACTCATTGTTGGTTCCGTAAGTAATATCCGCTGCATAGGCTTCACGTTTTGCCGGGGCGGGCATGTTCGGCAAGTTAACGCCGACACTCAGACCAAGGAATTCAAACAATGGGCGGTTATTTTCAGCATCACGTTGTGCCAGATAATCGTTCACGGTAACAATGTGAACACCTTTTCCGCCCAGGGCGTTAAGATAAGCGGGTAATGTTGCTGTCAGCGTCTTACCTTCACCGGTGCGCATCTCCGCTATGCAACGTTCATTCAATACCATCCCACCCAGCAACTGCACATCAAAATGACGCATACCAAATACACGCTTACTGGCTTCGCGCACCGTGGCAAAGGCTTCTGGCATCATTTTTTCCAGTGATTCACCTTGTTGTAAGCGGGTACGGAATTCAGCCGTTTTTGCTTTCAGGGCTTCATCGGACAGTTTTTCAAAATCCGGCTCCATGCGGTTGATGATATCAACCACTTTGTGCAAACGACGCAAGGTCCGGTCATTACGACTACCAAAAATTTTTGTCAGTAATTTAGTCAACATAATTAGTACTTCTCAGAGAGGGCTATTTGTAGCCAGTCATTTCTTAAACACGGTCTTATTAAGCTTTAGCATGAAATAAGACCGCCGTATTAACGCAAAGAGAGATGACCCGGCATTGGCCCGGCTCTGATTCCCTGGGTTTGAGCAACCCAAAGCGCTGGCGTATGAGAAGCAGGAAGTACAGACGTTACCATCGCAACCGTTGAGATCACCTTCTCGGATAGCGTTGGTGCTTGTATCAGCATCGCATGCAACGTATCCAGCATCAGTTGTTGCATGGATGGGGAAGCGTTCTGATGACTTTCTTTTGTGGCTTCGCACCTGACGGGTTCTGTCACCGAAAAAACAAAAGAAAGTTGACGGATCACGTTACGAACGGCATGTTGTTGCCAGTAATTTAAATAATTAGCGGGTTGCCGCTGAACACCGTTTAATTGAAGTAAGTGTAATTGGAATAAGTGTTCAAAAGAGAAAAGGGCTTGATGTCGGCTTCCCTGGCTAGAAGACGTGTTTGTATGAGGCAGGCTTTCTGCCACGCCATCGAAAACCGTAGGAACACCAATTCCTGTAGCAACCATGCCCAGTAAAAGGTGAGACCAGAAATAACGCCTACCAAATTGTCGCCAAAGATTTAGAATACTCATTAATCCTTCATTAATAAATACTGGAACTGCTTCTATTATGCGAGATAGCCGCCCACAATCACTGGATACGCTGTTTGAAGACACGGCCGTTGCCGGAAAAAGCCCACTTCAAGTCATTCAGCAACATGCCATCGCATTATTGAAACTCAACCGTACCGTTCTCAGTTTGCTTCCTGCGCAATTGCACCCATGGTGCAGGGTCGCTAATTATCGCAAACAAATTCTGGTACTGGAAGCAGGAAATGCCAGTTGGATGACTCGGCTTCGTTATGAAATTCCTACTCTACTGTCTACATTGAGGAGCGGAATTCTACCATCTTTATCCTCAATCGACATTAGGATTAATCCATCATTAATGGTTAAGTGTGATAATAATGAACAAGGGTGCTCAAAATCATCAACAAAAGCATTCAATAACGATAATCAGGAACGACCAACACGTCGCTTAACTCATGAAAGTGCAAAAACACTAATGATATTAGCTGAAAACAGCCCTGAAAAATTGAAAAGGCGGTTAGAACGATTGGCTGCACTGGCCGGAGAGGGTACCAGTACAGCCCAAAAGAAGCGCTAGCGCCGGATGAAAAACATCAGCGAAAGGAGCGTAACAGATAACATAACCCATTGATGCATCATAGACTACTCTCAGCACGCTTTATCCATACACGCGTTAGTCATCTGCTAGCATCCTGTTATGCCATCACTAAAGATGGGGCGCGGAAAGCTAATGGCATTTCAGCTTCATCTTCAAATGTGACAAATTCCCAGGCATGTTCTTGCGCTAAAACGGCTTGCAGCAGTTTGTTGTTTAGCGCGTGACCAGATTTGAACGCCGTAAAGGCGCCAATAATATTATAGCCACACATGAACAGATCACCGATGGCATCCAACATTTTATGGCGGACGAACTCGTCTTCAAAACGCAAACCATCGTCATTGAGTACGCGGTAATCATCAACCACAATGGCACAATCAAAGCTGCCACCCAGGCACAATCCCTGGGACTGCAAATACTCAATATCGCGCATAAATCCAAAAGTACGCGCACGACTAATCTGGCGAACAAATGAATCTGCCGAAAAATCAAGGCAATAACGTTGTGAACTGGTATCAATCGCTGGATGCTGAAAGTCAATGGTAAAATCCAGGCTGAAGCCATGATAAGGTGCCAATTCAGCCCATTTATCACCGTCTTCGACACGAACGCTTTCTTTCATTCGCACGAATTTCTTCGCCACATTCAGCTCTTCAATACCCGCATCCAATAGCAAAAAAACAAACGGGCTGGCACTGCCATCCATAATCGGGATTTCTGGTGCATCGACTTCAATAACAATATTGTCAATGCCTAAGCCTGCCAGCGCTGCATTCAAATGTTCAACTGTTGAAATGCGCACATTATGTTCATTCACCAAACAAGTACAGAGCATTGTATCACGCACAGATTTGGCATCTGCCGGAAAATCAACCGGAGGATTCAAGTCAGTACGACGATAGATGACCCCGGTATTAGCCGGTGCTGGACGCATTATCAGCGTGACTTTTTTACCGGTGTGCAAACCGACGCCGGTCGCCTGAACAATACGTTTTAATGTCCTTTGTTTGATCATCGTTTATATCTCGCAATGTTACTTATCCTACCAATCACTATAACGAATGACTGGCAGGGTAGTTTAGCACAAAAAGCGGAGAAACCAATTTTTAGCGATTAATCGGCCTGCTTACGCAAAAATGCAGGAATATCCAGATAATCCGGCTCTTTGTTTGTATGTGCATTTTGGTCATTGACGACTTTTGCTACCGTTTTATTTTCATCAGGCAGTGAAGAGATTCCGCCAGACATCTGCTGGTAACGGTGTTCCATTGTATTTGCCTGAGAAGCTTTGTTATTGGTGACCAAGGTAATTTCTGGACGTTTATCCATGCCAATACCGGTTGCCACAACGGTAACACGCAGCTCATCATTCATATCAGGATCCAGCGATGTACCGATCACAACCGTTGCATTGTCAGACGCAAATGCACGGATGGTATTACCCACCGTTTCAAATTCATCCAGACGCAGATCAAAACCGGCGGTGATGTTAACCAGAACGCCGCGCGCACCAGAAAGATCAATATCTTCCAGCAATGGGCTGGAGATAGCCATTTCGGCTGCTTCTTCCGCACGATCTTCGCCCTGTGCAATACCTGATCCCATCATGGCGTACCCCATTTCCGACATCACGGTACGAACGTCAGCAAAGTCCACGTTCATCAGGCCGGGGCGGGTAATCAGCTCGGCAATACCCTGAACCGCGCCTTTCAGGACATCATTGGCTGCACCAAATGCATCCAACAAGGAAATACCCCGTCCCAGGACTTTCAATAATTTGTCATTTGGAATGGTGATCAATGAGTCCACATGTTTGGACAGTTCAGTGATCCCTTGCTCCGCGAAGGCCATCCGCTTTTTGCCTTCGAAATTAAAGGGCTTAGTCACGACAGCAACAGTTAAGATGCCAAGTTCTTTGGCAATTTCAGCTACAACCGGTGCGGCACCTGTTCCCGTTCCTCCCCCCATACCGGCGGCAATGAACACCATATCAGCACCTTCCAGTGCGGTACGTAGCGATTCACGGTCTTCTTCCGCGGCAGTACGACCAACTTCTGGGTTTGCCCCGGCGCCTAATCCTTTCGTAATCCCGTTGCCAATCTGGATAGTCTGACCAACCGCCGTCTTACGCAACGCTTGGGCATCCGTGTTAACCGCAAAGAAGTCTACGCCTTCAATACGCTCACGTACCATGTGCTCCACAGCATTACCGCCGCCGCCGCCGACGCCGATGACTTTTATCACCGCGTCATTGGTTAATTCCAGTGGTTCAAACATAATTTCTCTCCGTTTTGTGCCTTTATATCGAGGCGCACGACATTGCCGTAGCCTCTGTATAAAAAATCAAAATTCTTTCTTCAGCCAGTTGCTGACTTTCTGAAACCAGCTACTCACTGACGTTCTTTTATCGGCATCTGAATCACCGCCAAGGTGAGACTCTTTGCCATAATGCAGAAGCCCAACCGCTGTTGAATAGCAAGGCGCCTGTACATAATCTGTCAGCCCGGTGATATTTAAAGGCCGGCCAATGCGAACCTGGGTATGAAATACCCGCTGAGCACATTCGGCCAGACCATCAATCTGGGCCCCTCCACCTGTCAGGACAATCCCTGCTGCCAAGTGGTGCTTGACTCCCTGCTGCCGCAATTGCTCCTGCAATCGTAAAATCTCATCATTCACTAAATTCAGCAGTTCGGTATAACGGGGTTCGATCACTTCAGCCAATGTTTGACGTTGCAGGCTACGAGGAGGACGTCCGCCCACACTTGGGACTTCTACACTCTCATCTTTACTGACGATCGAACCCAATGCGCAGCCATGACGAACCTTGATGGTTTCAGCATCACTTGGGGGAGTACCAAATGCATAGGCAATATCACTGGTCACCACATTGCCGGCATAAGGAATCACTTTGGTATGGCGCAATGCACCGCCAGTGTATACCGCGACATCCATCGTACCGCCACCGATATCAACGACGCATACCCCCAACTCTCGTTCATCTTCCGTTAACACGGCATAACTTGCTGCCAGCCCTGCAAAAATAAGCTGATCAACTTTTAATCCACAACGTTCAACCGCTTTGACAATATTTTTCGCCATGTCATTATGGCAGGTAATCAAATGGACTTTGGCTTGCATACGCACACCAGACAGCCCTACCGGGTTTTTGATTCCTTCCTGGTAGTCAATCGCGTATTCCTGTGGGATCACATGCAAAATACGGTGTTCATCACGAACACGAACGGATTTAGCGGTATGGACAACACTGTCCACATCATCTTGTGTCACTTCTTCTTCCGAGACCGGCACCATGCCAATTTCGTTCTGGCAACTGATATGCTTGCCAGAAAGCGCCAAATAGACTGAAGAAATTTGGCAATCTGCCATCAATTCAGCCTGATCAATGGCACGCTGTACACATTTGACGACCGACTCAAGATCGTTGACGCCGCCTTTATCCATGCCGCGGGATGGGCAATTTCCTACTCCGATAATATTAACCATACCATCGGGCAGAATTTCACCAACCAGGGCAGATACCTTTGCTGTACCGATTTCAAGGCCAACTACTAATTTTCTGTCCGTTGATTTGATCATCGTTATTCTGCCTGTCTCTGTATTATTACCCGTCACTGTTTGTTTTCTTGCCCGTTCATTGAAACCGGCTTATCAGTTAATAAAGGAGCCCAACCTACCGCAGCACCGCTGTTATAGCGTAAGTCAATATAGGCGATGCGTTTCTCCGTGTTTTGTAGCAACACAGGATAAACTTCAATAAAACGTTTCATTCGCTCCATTTTATCTCGATTTCCTAGCTCTAAACGGATATTGTTATCTAATATCAGCTGCCAGGAATTACGTGCTGTCATGATCACTGCTTTCAGTTTTATCTGGTGTTTTTCAAGAAAAGCCGTCATTGTATGGTATTCATTCAAGACGTCTTTTTCTTTGCCTTCTGGCCCGGTCAACATTGGATATTGCTTGTTGGCTCTGCGTTCCGTCGGAAGGCGGAATAATCGACCTTCAGCATCTAACATTTGTTGGGCGTCGTTCCAACGCGCATAAGGCACGTATTCTACCAGATGTATTTTCAGTTCATCAGGCCATTGTTTACGCACAGTAACTTGCCGAATCCAGGGCAGACGTTTAATACTTGCCTGAATGACATTGACATCCTGAGTCATAAATGTTCTGGGCGCACCCAGCGACAAAATAGCCTGCCTGATATCAGCATCTGTGGTGTAATGGCGCTCACCAGTCAATACCAACTTCGAGAGCGGAACTCTGCTAGCATCTTTCATCCAATCCAGGGTTATCCAACCTCCCCAGGTGATAGTGCCCACGACCATCAGGAAGAAGATAACCCCGACCAGATAGTAACCATTGCTAGGACGAAACCGCTGAGATTCATTTTCCCGCTCCCGGGTATTCCGGGCTGCCTGCGACATATTAATCAGCCAACTCCAAAATTCTCACGACGAGTTGGGAAAAATTGATCCCAGCTTGACGCGCAGCAATAGGCACCAGACTATGGCTAGTCATGCCGGGAGAGGTGTTAACTTCCAGCAAATAGAAGTTCCCATGACCATCATCCATAATATCAACTCGCCCCCATCCACGACATCCCACCGCCTTATACGCCTTAGATGCGATAGCTAATAACTCTTGCTCTTTTTCTTCACTCAGACCGCTCGGACAAAAATATTGCGTCTGGTCAGAAATATATTTTGCCTCGTAATCGTAAAAGACGTCTGGAACTTGAATACGAATGGCAGGAAGTGCCTCGTCCCCCAAGAACCCCACGGTGTATTCAGGGCCAAACAACCATTTTTCAATCAGCACGTCAGTGTCGTATTTCAGTGCCAGCGCTAATGCACCGCGTAATTCGGAATAATCACTCACTTTACTCATCCCGACACTGGAACCTTCCAGATTAGGTTTAACCATTAATGGCAAACCTAATTCTTGAACATATTCTTTGAGTTGAAAATCATTAACTTGTTCAAATTTTTGAGAATTAATGACGACATAAGGTGAAACAGGCAGTTTTGCTCCCTGCCATAGCTGTTTTGTGCGCAATTTGTCCATTGACAAGGCTGATGCCATCACCCCACTGCCGGTATAAGGGAGCTGCAAAAATTCCAGCAAAGCTTGCAACGTACCATCCTCACCACCACGGCCATGCAGTGCGATAAAGACTTTATTAAACCCGGCTTCTTTGAGTTTAGTCACATCGAAGTCTTTTGTATCGACTGAATGCGCATTAATACCCGCTTCTTTCAGCCCTGCCAAAACAGCGCGTCCTGATTGCAATGAAACTTCACGTTCAGCAGACGTTCCACCAAATAGAACCGCAACTTTATCAACCATGATGATCTCCCTCATTAAAAGATGGCTGTAATTTGGTTTCAGCCAAATTGCGCGCTATTTTACCGATATTACCGGCACCTTGTACTAAGACTAAGTCATTGTTTTCTATCACCTGCGATAGAATGTGTGAAATTTGATCAGGATCGGGAACAAAAATCGGCTCCAGTTTTCCACGGCTACGGATAGTGCGACATAAAGAACGGCTATCCGCCCCCGGGATCGGTGTTTCACCTGCGGCATACACATCCAACATCAATAGCACATCAACCTGACTCAACACATTGGCAAAATCATCATATAAATCACGTGTTCTTGTATAACGATGCGGCTGGAATACCATCACAATGCGTTTATCTGCCCACCCAGCTCGTGCCGCTTTGATCGTGGCGTCAACTTCCGTGGGATGGTGACCATAATCATCGACCAGCATCGCACAACCTTCTTTGCCATTGACATGCCTGAGAGGAAATTCCCCCAGAAAATCAAAGCGGCGTCCCGTTCCCTGAAACTCGGCCAGGGATGCCAGGATAGCGGTGTCATCAATGCCTTCTTCTGTCGCGACAGCAACGGCGGCGGTTGCATTCAGCGCATTGTGGCGACCGGGAGCATTCAATACCACATGTAAATCCGGCAAATTAGCCCGGCTGATAGTGAAAAACCCTTGAGCGCCTTTTTGCTCATAATGGGCGATATGAACGTCAGCTTCCTCACTGAAACCGTAAGTTGTCATATAACGCCCAATTTGAGGGAGCAGCTCTTTCACAACCGGATCATCAATACACATCACCGCACGACCATAAAATGGCAGGTTATGCAGGAAATTAACGAACGTTTGCTTCAGGTTTTCAAAATCACCCTGATACGTATCCATATGATCAGCTTCGATATTGGTGACAACCGCCATCATGGGCTGTAAATGCAAGAATGACGCATCGCTTTCATCTGCTTCTGCAATCAAATAGCGGCTGCTTCCCAAACGGGCATGTGTACCCGCCGCTTTAACGAGCCCGCCATTCACAAACGTAGGATCAAGACCGGCTTGTGCATAGATACCGGCAATCATTGCCGTTGTCGTGGTTTTGCCATGCGTTCCTGCAATCGCAATACCGTGGCGGTAACGCATCAGCTCTGCCAGCATCTCCGCCCGACGGATGACCGGGATTCGGGCTTCACGCGCAGCGATAATTTCTGGATTTTCTTCTGATATCGCCGTAGAGACGACGACGACACTGGCATCCCGCACGTTTTCCGGACGGTGATTAAAATAAATCGTTGCACCCAGTGCAATCAGTTGTTGTGTGACAGGATTTGGAGCCAAATCAGAACCACTTATCTGATAACCTTCATTAGCCAACACTTCGGCGATACCACCCATGCCAGCACCCCCAATGCCAACAAAGTGGATATGCCTGACTTTTCTCATTTCAGGCACTGAAGCTCTTAATTTCGCCAACTGTTGTGTATTCACGTTTTAATCTTCACTTGTTATGTTTACATCACCGTTCTACTTGGAACGGCCTCAATGATTCTCTACAGCCTCGTTCAACGCTGCTGCGACCCGCTCAGTTGCATTGATAATAGCGACTGAGCGGGCTTTTTCTGCCATTTCCAGCAATTGTGGACGTTGCCACTGAGTCAGCAACGCGACAACCGCATCAACCGTGAATTCAGGTTGCCCAATTATCTTTGCGGCGCCTGCTTTTTCCAAAGGCAAAGCATTCCAATATTGCTGGCGATCTTTATGCTGAAAAGGCACAAAAATCGCAGGTAAGCCGGCGGCGGCAATCTCACTGACTGTCAGTGCGCCAGAACGGCATACGACAATATCAGCCCATGCATAGGCTTGAGCCATGTCGTCAATAAATTCAGTCACTTTGAATTCAGACTTGACTGAGCTTGCATATTTTTTCTGCGTTTCTTCTTGAGCCCCCTTGCCAGCCTGATGCCACAAAGTAATGCTATCACCCAAACAAGCAGCAACGTCTGGCATAGTTTGATTCAGTATTCTGGCGCCCTGACTCCCACCAACAACCAGTACCCGAACAGCACCCTCACGCCCGGCCAAACGCTGCGTGGGTGTTGGTAATGCCAGTACATCTTCTCTCACGGGATTGCCAACAACCGGCGCACCAGGAAATGCCCCCGGAAAAGCTTGTAAAACCGTTTTAGCGATTTTGGCTAACCAACGATTCGTTAACCCTGCAATGCCATTTTGTTCATGCAGTACAACCGGAATACCGCACAGCCGGGCGGCGATCCCCCCCGGCCCGGAGACATAGCCGCCCATGCCCAGTACCACATCGGGTTGATAACGGCGCATGATGGCTTTCGCCTGCCAAATCGCTTTAAAAATTCGCAGGGGGGCAACAAGCAACGCTTTTATTCCTTTGCCCCGCAAGCCTGAAATCTGAATAAATTCGATATCAATACCGTGTTTCGGCACCAAGTCAGCTTCCATGCGATCCGCCGTCCCCAACCAGCGAATATCCCAACCTTGCTCTTTTAAATAGTGAGCAACGGCCAGCCCTGGAAACACATGACCGCCCGTACCACCAGCCATCACCATTAAACGCCGGTTCTTGCCACTCATTTCGGGCTCCTCACGAACGCCTGAGCATTTGCCAGACGTATTTCATAATCAATTCGCAATAACAATACGACGGCCGTTGACATCACAATCAGACTCGACCCCCCGTAACTGACTAAAGGCAATGTTAACCCCTTCGTCGGCAATATCCCTGCCGCCGCGCCAACGTTAATGAATGTCTGAAAACTGAACCATATGCCGATAGCACAGGCCAGAAAACCGGAAAACCGTTGATCAAGCTGCAATGCCCGCCGACCAATCATCATTGCACGGAAAGCGACGAAGAATACCATTGCTAACACTAAAACCACACCGAAATAACCTAATTCTTCAGCAATGATGGCGAAAATAAAATCGGTATGGGATTCAGGTAGATACTCCAGTTTCTGCACCGAATGCCCCAGCCCCTGGCCAAAGAGTGTGCCGCGACCAAATGCCATTAAAGAATTAGTTAATTGATAGCCGTCGCCAAAAGCATCTTTCCACGGATCTAAAAAAGAGGTCACCCTGCGCATACGGTAGGGCTCTGTCACAATCAGGACACCTACAGAAAATAGCCCACTGCTAATAATGGCAAGAAACTGCCACAATTTAGCTCCCGCGAGAAACAGCAGTGTCAATGTGGTGACAAATAATACAACCACGGTTCCCAAATCGGGTTGGGCCAACAACAGAATTGCCAACGCAATCATGACCCCCATCGGTTTACAAAATCCCCAGAAGTTGTTCCTGACTTCCTCGACTTTTCTCACCAAATAGCTGGAGAGATAACAAAAAAATGAAAGTTTCGACAATTCAGCGGGTTGAATACGCAGTGGACCAATCGCCACCCAACGTGACGCCCCATTGACTGAACTCCCGACAAACAACACCGCAACCAACAGGATGATTGTCCCTAATAACATAAAGTTGCTATAACGTAACCAAACATCCATCGGGATACGCAATGTAATCAGGGATAAAAGAAAACACAGTGACAAGTAAATCGCATCCCGTCGGGCAAAGAAAAAGGGATCTTTCACCAAAAAATCACCGGCGGGAATGGATGCCGACGTTACCATCACAAAGCCAGTGACTATCAACCCTAATACCATCCAGACCAGGGTGCGATCATACATCACGGTATTGGTGGCGTCAGCGTCCACATTGCCCGCCAACCACGTTTTAAATTTACCGAGGCCTGGAAGTGTCATCAGCCTAACTCCTCTGCCAAGCGAGCAAATTCATGACCACGCTGTTCAAAACCGTTGAACTGATCGAAACTCGCACACGCCGGTGACAGTAATACCATATCGCCAGAAACCAGCTTATTGGCAATGTCTCTCATCGCCTGTTCCATCGTTTCTGTTAGTGTTGAAATGTCAGGACGCAATGTTGCCAATTGCTGCCCATCACGACCAAAACAGTAAAGACGAATGTTATCCCCCGAAAGATAGGGTTTCAGGGGGCTAAAATCTGCGGCTTTTCCATCGCCACCCACTAAAAGGTAGAGTGTTCCTTCCAGTTTCAATCCGCTGAGCGCTGCCTGCGTACTGCCAACGTTAGTTGCTTTGGAGTCATTGATCCAACGAACCCCCTTTCTAATATGAACCGTTTGAAAACGGTGTGCTAATCCGGTGCAGGTACGTAAGGCCTGAAGACTGGCCGCACGAGGAATATCAACCGCATCCGCCAACGCCAATGCAGCCAGGCTATTCATGTAGTTATGTTGTCCGCTCAACCGCATATCGCCTATCGCCAGCACTGGATGTTGATTAACCATCAGTTGTTGATGTTCACTGCCAAGCCGATAATCACCACTATCCACACCAAAACTGATACAACGACTGTCTTTTCCGGTTTCTGGCAGTGTCAGCGCATCCTGTTCATTGACTACGCAGATTTTTGCCTGATGATAAATGCGCAACTTCGCTGCACGATATTGTGACAATCCTTCGGGATAACGAACCATGTGGTCTTCTGTCACATTCAGTACCGTTGCGGCGGCGGCTTTTAAGCTATACGTTGTTTCCAATTGGAAACTGGACAGTTCCAGCACATAGAGCTGGTAAGGCTGTTTCAGTAGTTCCAGGGCGGGGACCCCAATGTTGCCACCGACACCGACCTGCCATCCCGCCGCTTTTGCCATTTCACCCACCAAAGTGGTCACGGTGCTTTTACCATTTGATCCCGTAATAGCCACAATCGGGGCAGTGGCTTCACGGCAAAACAGTTCAATGTCTCCGACAATTTCAACGCCAGCCTCAGCCGCCGCCTGCAATTCGGGCGTTGCCAGCGCAACACCAGGACTGGCAACGATTAAGTCAGCCGCCATTAACCACGGTGTATTCAATCCCCCCGTGTGGCACTCAACTTCATCGGGCAGCTTATCGCTGCCCGGCGGTATGATACGGGTATCCATTACACGCGGGATCACACCACGGGTCATAAAAAAATCAACGCAGGACAGCCCGGTCATTCCCAATCCAACAATGACGACTTTTTTATCTCTGTATTCAGTCATAAGTCGCTCAGCCATGATTAACGTACCTTCAGCGTTGCCAAACCAATCAATACCAGTATCAGAGAAATAATCCAGAAGCGAACAATGACGCGTGGCTCTGGCCAGCCTTTCAATTCATAGTGATGATGGATCGGTGCCATACGGAAAATACGCTGTCCACGCAGTTTGAATGATCCAACCTGCAAAATAACCGACAGTGTTTCCACCACGAAGACGCCTCCCATAATCACCAGCAGGAATTCCTGACGTAACAATACGGCAATGGTTCCCAATGCCCCTCCCAGCGCCAGTGAGCCAACATCGCCCATAAATACTTGCGCAGGGTACGTGTTGAACCACAGGAAACCGAGCCCTGCCCCAACAATGGCGGTACAGACAATCACCAGCTCTCCCGTATGGAACAGATAAGGAATATGCAGGTAGTGAGCAAACTTGATGTTACCCGTTGCCCATGCTACCAAAGCGAAACCGGCCGCAACTAAGACGGTTGGCATAATGGCAAGGCCATCCAATCCATCCGTCAGGTTCACCGCGTTACTGGTGCCTACAATCACAAAATAAGTCAGCAGAATGTAAAGCAAACCCAGTTGCGGCATGACATCTTTGAAGAACGGCACGACTAATTGTGTCGCCGGTGTATCTTTGCCGATGCTGTACATCGCAAACGCCACACCTAATGCGATAACGGACTGCCAGAAATATTTCCAACGGGCAATCAATCCCTTCGTGTCCTTACGCACCACTTTACGGTAATCGTCAACAAATCCCACAACGCCATAACCGACTAAAACCACCAAAACACACCAGACGTAAGGGTTATTCAAACGAGCCCATAACAGCACCGAGAGAGTGATAGAAAACAGAATCAGCAATCCCCCCATGGTCGGTGTTCCCCGTTTGCTCAAGTGAGACTCAGGGCCGTTATCACGCACAACTTGACCTATTTGCAATTTTTGCAGATAAGCAATCAACGTTGGCCCCATCCACAATGCAATAAGTAATGCAGTGAGCAAACCGACGATGGCTCTGAACGTCAAATAAGAGAAGACGTTAAAACCGGTGTGATAATGCTTAACCAAATATTCGGCTAGCCAAACTAACATTGGAAGTTCTCCTTCAGTCCGTTCACAACCTCTTCCATTGCGGCGCTACGTGAACCTTTAATTAAAATGGAAATCATTTCGTGTTGTTCCAGTAAAGGAAGCAGCGCGGTCATTAATTCAGTCTTATTGATGAAATGCTGTCCCCGACCACTCGCGTCACTAATATGCGCACTGAGCGTTCCCACACTGAGTACCTGATGAATATGCGTGGCAGCCACGGCTTCACCCACCTCACGGTGACACTCAATCGCCTGTTCGCCTAACTCACCCATATCCCCCACCACCATGACCCGATAACCGGGCATCTGCGATAATACATTCGCCGCCGCCATCATGGAGCCAGGGTTCGCGTTATAAGTGTCATCCAGAATCACTTTTCCCTCGGTCAGAAGGATAGGGAATAAACGTCCGGCCACCGCTTTCAATGTTGATAATCCAGTACGAATATCATCCAGTGAAGCACCAACTGACATAGCAAGCGCACTGGCAGCTAATGCGTTGGCAATATTGTGTTTCCCTGGCAAGGGTAATGTCAGTGCAACATTTCCGATGGGACTATGGAGGCAAAAATGGGTTGCCAGTGGTTGTTCGACAATCGCGGTTGCGTAAAAATCAGCGCCTGCCGCTGATGAGGCAGAAAAACGCCATACCGTTTGTTGATCACTGATACTGTGCTGCCAATGATCCCAATCATGGCTATCCAAATTGATAATGGCGGTGCCGGTCGGCGCAAGACCGGCAAAGATTTCACCTTTTGCCTTCGCCACCCCGGCTAAAGAGCCAAATCCTTCCAAATGGGCAGAAAAAAGATTATTAACTAATGCACTTTCAGGACGCGTCATCGCCGTGGTATAGGCAATTTCACCAATATGGTTGGCGCCCAGTTCAATAACCGCAAACTGGTGCTCATCCGTCAACCGAAACAGCGTCAATGGTACGCCAATATCATTATTGAAGTTACCTGCGGTATAAAGTGTATTGCCACATTGACGGAGGATCGCCGCAGTCATCTCTTTTACCGATGTTTTGCCCGACGAGCCCGTCAAGGCCACAATTCGTGCTCGACTTTGCTGACGAACCCAACCCGCTAATTTTCCCATCGCCAGACGCGTGTCTTCGACGACAAGTTGAGGGCAGTCAATATCAAGGCGACGATTGACTAATAAAGCATGAACGCCCTTCTGTACTACCTCAGCCGCAAAGTGATGAGCGTCAAACTTTTCCCCTTGTAGGGCAATGAACAAACTGCCCTGTGTGATCTGACGGCTATCCGTTTCCACAACATGAATCAGCAAGGTTTCAGCCTGTTGTTCAGTCACGCGATATAAGGTGCCACCCGTTAATTGAGCCAATTGCTGGAGAGTCAGGGGGATCATGCCATTACCCCCAGTAAACGCGCCACAGTCAGACGATCAGAATAATCCAGACGGCGATGACCAATCAGTTGGTAATCTTCATGGCCTTTACCTGCAACCAGAACAACATCTTCGGCGCTGGCCTGTATAATCGCCGTTGTGACGGCTTCAACCCGCCCGTGAATGGCTACGGCTTGTCCTGGATCGATGAATCCTTGCAAGATGTCAGCCACAATAGCCTGAGGCTCTTCGCTGCGGGGATTATCGTCAGTGACAATCACCCGATCAGCACCTTGTTCTGCAACGCCCCCCATCAATGGACGCTTACCTTTATCGCGATCACCCCCACAACCAAAGACACACCAGAGTTGCCCCTGACAGTGCAGGCGTGCCGCAGCTAACGCTTTTTCCAGCGCATCAGGCGTATGGGCATAATCAACAACAACCGTCGGACGACCCGGGGCAGAAAAAACTTCCATACGTCCGCAAACAGGTTCCAGGCAAGCGGCCGTCGCCAACAAGGTGTCCAGCGGGTAATCCAGAGACAACAACGTTGCCAGCACCAAAAGTAAGTTGCTGACATTGAACGCGCCCATCAGCGGGCTATGGAGCGTTCCTCCGCCCCAACTGGAAGTAAACGTAATGGAGGCGCCTTTGTCATGATAATGAATTTCACTGGCTGATAACCAGCGCCCCGGCCAATTTTCCGGCAAGTTATTTTCCATCGTGACCGCCACCGCATCCGGTAAGCGAGCCAACCATTTTTGCCCAACGGCATCATCCGCATTGATGATTTTCTGTTTCACATGATGGCGGCTGAACAGTAACCATTTAGCCTCTTCGTAATTTGCCATGTCACCATGATAATCAAGGTGATCCCGGCTTAAATTAGTAAAAATAGCGGCCTGAAATGGCAGGGCAGACGTTCTGCCCTGAATCAAGCCATGAGAAGAGACTTCCATCGCAGCAAACGTCGCGTTTTGGTTCACCAGCTGTTGTAAATAAAGCTGAATATCAACCGCTGAGCCCGTGGTATTTTCGCTCGGCACCACCCTACCCAAGAAACCATTTCCCACCGTTCCCATCACGGCACTGGTTTCCCCAAGCCCTTGACTCCATTGCGCCAACAATTGGGTGGTTGTCGTTTTTCCGTTGGTTCCCGTCACGCCGACCAATTTCAGCTGGTGACCAGGATGTTGATAAAACTCACCGGCTAACATTGACAATTTACGATTTAAATCGTCCAGATAGATAACAGGCACACCATGCATTTTCTGCATCGTCCCGCTATCCGCTTTTCCCTTCGCTTCGGCAATCACCGCAGCAACACCCTGAGCGATGGCTTGAGGAATATATTGTCGACCATCTGTCTGGTGCCCTTGAACGGCAACAAACAGATCTCCGGCAGCCGCTTTGCGGCTATCCAATGTCATTTCGCGCAGCGGAAGCTCCGGTGCCTCAACACCCCATGGAGCCAATAAATCGCGTAAATTACGATCTGCCACTTTTATCCTCTTTACTGATTATGAATTCGTTTTTATCACCGACAGGCAATGCATCGGGTTCCACATTCATGGTTCGTAAAACCCCACTCATGATTGCGCCAAAGACAGGCGCTGAAACTGCACCACCATAATATTTACCTGCTTGTGGATCATTGATGATGACAACCAGTGAAAATCGGGGTTTACTCGCAGGTGCAACCCCTGCGGTATAAGAAATATATTTATTGACGTATTTACCATCCGGCCCCACTTTTTTTGCCGTCCCTGTTTTGATGGCAATACGATAGCCTTTGATCGCAGCCCGTACTCCGCCTCCGCCCGGTAATGCGACACTCTCCATCATATGCACGACTGTCCGCATAATCGCTTCAGGAAAGACTCGGGTGCCCTGGACGGGAGGATCAACTCGGGTAATTGACAGCGGGCGATAAATCCCCAGGCTGCCGATCGTTGCATAGACTCGCGCCAACTGTAATGGTGTGACCATGAGCCCGTAGCCGAAAGAAAAGGTGGCCCTGTCAAGATCCGACCACCGTTGTTTATTTGTTGGAAATAAGCCACTACTTTCTCCGACCAATCCCACATTCGTCGGTTTCCCCATCCCAAAGCGGCCATAAACATCCACCAGCTCTGAGGCAGGCATCGATAACGCCAGCTTAGAAACACCAACGTTACTCGACTTCTGTAAAATCCCGGTCACTGTTAACTCAGCACGCGGAGCAACATCTTTGATCTCATGCCCTCTCGAACCATAGGTCAACCGGTATGGTCTGGTATCCAACACCGAATTTTCTTTGACAATGCCAAGATTCAACGCACTCATCACCACCAGCGGTTTGACTGTCGAACCCGGTTCGAAAATATCGGTGATAGCCCGGTTACGCATCGCTTCTTTCGACAACATCGTAAAGTTATTCGGGTTGAATGATGGGCTGTTTGCCATCGCCAGAATTTCACCGGTATTCACATCAACCAATACCGCTGTCCCCGATTCGGCTTTATTTAACTCAACCGCTTTCGCCAGTTCACGATATACCAGCGTCTGAAGACGCTCATCGATACTCAGCACCAAATCGTGACCGGCTTTACTATCTGTCGATGAGATATATTCAACGACCCGCCCTGCCCGGTCTTTACGCACAGTTTGGCTGCCGGGCATTCCGCTCAGCCAGCTATTAAAACTCTTCTCAGCCCCGTCAATGCCTGAACCATCAATATTCGTAACGCCAATGAGCTGCGCAGTAATCGCCCCTGTCGGATAATAACGACGGGTTTCTCCACGCAACCTGATACCCGGCAACTTCAATGACTCGATGTAATCGCTGTTAGAGGTTGTCACCTGGCGAGCCAGATACACAAAGCGCCCTTTGGGATACTGATTGATTTTATTTTTTAATTGTTCAAGCGGGACATTAAGTGCATCGGCCAACGTTTGCCAACGCACATCATTTGTCACCCCGCCATGTTCAAGCACTTCTTTCGGATCGGCCCAGACCGCTTTGACAGGCACACTCACCGCCAATGGACGCCCATTGCGATCATTGATCATGCCACGGGCGGTAGGGATAGACTGGACTCGCAGGGAACGCAAATCCCCTTCTTTGATCAAACGCTCAGAACTGAAGATCTGCAAATAGGCAACACGAATCAAAAGCCCAATTAAAGCCACGCCGATGCCGCTACACAGAAGAGCAAAGCGCCAGCTTACAAAACTTGTTTTATCTTCTCGCTTTTTCGACTTTAAAGAGCGTGCAGCTTTCATCGCCTACCTTTTGGTTGTCAACTGGAGTCATTCAGTTATCACTATATTTTCTTTACCTGGATCTACGTGTTGCATATGCAATTGGGTAACCGCATGATTTTCAACCCGACTGTGATCACCCAGTACGTTTTCTTCAAGGAGCAAATTACGCCATTCAATATCCAGAACATTCAGCATCAGCGTCTGACTATCTTTTTTCGCCGTTAATAAACGGGTTTTATGGACGATCGTCACAACGCTGATGGCGGAAACGACAATGGCCACCAGCAAAATCAGCGGGAGTTTGGCATGGGAAATTAAATCCCGGCCAATCACACCAACCAACCCATGACGTTCACCCGCCATTATTCACTCACCTTTTCCGCAAAACGTAAAACCGAGCTTCGTGCTCTTGGGTTAATCGCGATTTCATCCTCTGCTGGCTTCATTTTGCCAACGGATTTCAGACTTCGACCTCCCAACGTTTTTAACTGCGTTTCGGTGAGCGGTAAACCGGCCGGAACCTGTGGCCCCTGGCTATGTTGCCGGATAAAGCGTTTCACGATGCGATCTTCCAATGAATGGAAACTGATGACCGATAATCGCCCCTGCGGTGCCAGAACACGCAAGATGCCATCCAATGCACGTTCGATCTCTTCCAGTTCACTATTAATGTAAATTCTGATAGCCTGAAAACTGCGGGTTGCCGGATGCTTATGTTTTTCCTTAATCGGGCTTGCCTGAGCAATTAACTCTGCCAGCTCCCTGGTTCGCGTCATCGGCTGTTCCTGATTACGCGTCACGATGGCTCTCGCAATGCGCTTGGCGAAACGTTCTTCACCAAATGTTTTCAACACCCACGCAATATCATCGGCTTCAGCCTTCATCAACCACGCGGCGGCAGATTGCCCGCGAGTGGGGTCCATACGCATATCCAACGGCCCATCACGCATAAATGAAAAACCCCGTTCAGGATCATCCAACTGTGGTGACGAAACCCCTAAATCCAGCAATACCCCATTAATTTTGCCAACCAGTCCCGCACGCTCGACATAAGTTGCCAATTCAGAAAATGGCCCATGTGTGATAGAAAAACGTTTGTCAGCAATCGCCTTTGACGCTTCAATCGCGTGTGGGTCACGATCGATTGCCATTAAACGCCCATTGACCCCGAGTTTCGACAAAATCAGGCGAGAGTGTCCCCCGCGTCCAAATGTGCCATCGATATAAATTCCATCTTCTTGGATATTCAGTCCATTGACCGCTTCATCCAGTAGTACACTGGTATGCTTAAAATGACTATTTGCCATGTTTATAGTGATAAGTCCTGTAGCCTTGCTGATAAAGGTTCTTGTAAGGAATGTTCAGCCGCAATATCATTCTGTATCTGCTGATACCAAACTTGCTCATCCCACAATTCAAATTTATTAAATTGCCCAACCAGCATGACCTCTTTTGTTAGCCCTGCGTGCTGACGCAGTGTATTAGCTAATAAAAGACGCCCTGCACTGTCCATTTGACATTCACTGGCGTGTCCCAATAACAAACGTTGAACGCGACGCTCGGCTGGATTCATGCTGGATAAGCGAGATAATTTTTCTTCGATGATTTCCCATTCGGGTAATGTATAAAGCAACAAGCACGGCTGATGGAGATCAATGGTACACACCATTTGACCTGTTGATTCTTCATTCAGCATTTCTCTATATCGGGCTGGTACAGTGAGCCGCCCTTTACTATCGAGATTAACCAGTGTTGCTCCACGAAACATACTCAGGTTACCCCTTGATGGCTCAAATCTCCACATTATCCCACAAATCACCACAATAAAGAGTTTACGGATGGTATGAAAACCTTGTCAAGCCAGAGCCGGTGTGCTTTAGCTAGATTTACAGAAAGATTGGGAACAGAAAAAGAAGGTTTTTTCATTTTTGGTGATAAAAATAACAGGTAACATCATGATAATTTTGAATAATTTAATAAGATAAAAAAACGGTCCGTTAAGAAATCCTTTTAGTACAAAAAATTACCATTTAAATTAATTTATGTAATTCATCGCACCTTGTTGCCTGACTGTTAATCAGGTTGAATCTATCAATAATAACCACACATCTTAGTTACAATAGCACAAAAAATAATAACATACTGAAATATTATATTTATCTGAAAATATAAGATGATGATATATCAACTGAATAAAGGTATTACCCTCAGAAAAGAAGTCACACAGAATAACAATGATGTTCTGGAACTACATGATTCATTTTGTCAATTCAACGAGTTAATTATCGATTTTAAAGGTCACAAAAAACTGTTCAGAAGAATTTTTGTCAGAATAATCTCAAAATCATTTTAAAACGCACATTGTGATAATTTTCAGAAAGCAAACAGCACCCTCATCTTTCATGAGGGTACTCAATTAGCCTTTTCGACTCAATTTGCCACGACGACACAAATGACGACGCATTCTGGTTATTCCGGGCGTCGGGTGCTGTTTTTCATTCAAACTGGCTAATACCAGCTCAAGAGCACGCTCAGCAACATCACGATGGCGCTGTGCCACAGACAATACCGGACATTCCAGGAAATCCAGCAATTCATGATCGCCAAAGGTGGCGATCACCCATTGGCTTGGTAAGCGACCATTACGCTTAAGAAGCGTATCCATGACCCCCTGAAGTAACGCGAAGGACGTGGTATATAACGCCTGAGGAACCGGGTTGGTTTCCAGCCATGCGGCAAAGGCCTCGGCCGCCGCGTCACGCTCATAGCTATTGGCATAAAGGTAATTGACGGTGCGTGGATCTGGTTTCCAGCCTTCACGAAAACCTTGTTCTCGCAGGAAACTGACGGATAATTCAGGCAATGCGCCCAAATAAAGGACTGATTCAGCGGGAAACTGCCGCAACTCCTGTGCCAGCATCTTCGCATCTTCGAGATCGTCGCCGACGACACTGACAAAGTGTTCACTGTCCAAAGCACGGTCAAGCGCAATGATGGGTAATGAGCGATTGGCCCAACGCTGATAGAAAGGATGTTCAGGCGGCAACGCCGTAGAAACAATGATTGCGTCAACCTGACGTTGCAAAAGATGCTGAACACAGCGCATTTCATTATCAGGCTGATCTTCAGAACACGCGATCAGGAGCTGGTAGCCACGCTGCCGTGCCTGACGCTCAAGATAATTCGCAATACGCGTGTAACTCGTATTTTCCAAATCGGGTATGACTAAACCAATTGAACGGGTGCGGCCCGCCCGAAGACCAGCCGCAACAGCATTAGGGTGGTAATTATGTTCCCTGACCACTGCCATCACTTTTTCTACTGTTTTATCGCTGACCCGATATTGTTTGGCTTTACCATTAATAACATAACTGGCCGTAGTACGTGAAACCCCTGCTAAGCGGGCGATCTCATCCAGTTTCACATTAACCCCTTAGTAATTTTATGAAAAAGCCCTACTCTATAGCAGGGCTCTATAAATATCTGTATATTAACCCGCAGATAGCGATTTTTCATCGCATAATTTTATCTCCGCGAGAAATACCCACGATTCCCGAACGCGCCACTTCCACTATCTCCGCCGTTTCTCTGACGGAATCAAGAAAAGCGTCCAGTTTTTTGCTCGTTCCCACCAATTGAACAGTATAGAGTGTTGACGTCACATCAACGATCTGGCCACGAAAAATATCCGTGCTGCGCTTAATCTCTTCCCGGCCATCGCCACTGGCATGTAATTTAACCAACATGATCTCACGTTCAACATGTGCCCCGGCCGTTAATTCATTGACCCGCAAGACATCCACCAACTTATGCAATTGCTTTTCTATTTGTTCCAATACCTTAGCATCACCGTTGGTTTGAATAGTCATGCGTGACAATGTCGGGTCTTCCGTCGGAGCGACCGTCAGGGTTTCGATGTTAAAACCTCGCTGAGAAAACAAACCGATCACACGGGATAATGCACCCGATTCGTTTTCCAGTAATACAGACAAAATCCGGCGCATCATCAGGTCCTCTCTGTTTTGCTTAACCACATTTCATCCATTGCCCCGCCACGGATTTGCATTGGATAAACATGTTCTGTTTCGTCAACGGTAACATCCACGAAAACCAAACGTTCATTTTCAGTGACCTCATACAACGCTTGGGCCAGTTTCGTCTCCAGCTCATCGTAAGTCTGGATGGCAATACCAATATGACCATAAGACTCCGCCAATTTGACGAAATCAGGCAAGGATTCCATATAAGATTGGGAATGACGACCTGCATAGATCATGTCCTGCCACTGTTTTACCATGCCCAGGAAACGGTTGTTTAAGTTCAGAACCAAAACAGGTAAACCATATTGCAAAGCGGTAGACAGTTCTTGAATATTCATCTGGATACTACCATCCCCAGTCACGCACACCACCGTCGCATCCGGTTTTGCCAGTTTCACGCCAAGCGCGGCAGGCAAGCCAAAACCCATCGTGCCTAATCCACCAGAATTAATCCAATGCCTTGGTTTATCAAATGGATAGTACAGCGCGGCAAACATTTGATGCTGACCAACGTCTGATGCGACATAGGCAGTGCCCTTCGTTAGACGATAAAGCGTTTCAATCACCGCTTGTGGTTTGATTTTCACTGTCGTGTGGTCATAATCAAGGCATTTGCGGCTGCGCCACTGTTCAATGGACAGCCACCAATCTTTCAGTGCATCAGGATCCTGGGTATTTTCCATCGAATCCAAGAGTTCCAGCATCTGACCAAGTACCTGCTTGGCATCACCGACAATGGGGATATCAGCTGCCACCGTTTTTGAGATTGAGGTGGGATCGATATCAATATGCAGTACCGTCGCTTCCGGGCAATATTTAGCCAGATTATTGGTTGTTCGATCGTCAAAACGGACGCCCACTGCAAAAATCACATCGGAATTGTGCATGGTTTTATTCGCTTCGAAAGTGCCATGCATTCCCAACATCCCCAGACTTTGCTGGTGAGTCGCCGGAAATGCTCCCAATCCCATCAACGAACTGGCGACCGGAATGCGAAAATATTCAGCCAGCTTCACCAGTTCTGCTGTACAGGCTGATGTGATCACGCCTCCCCCGACATAAAGCACAGGCTTTTTCGCTGCCACCAGGGTTTTCAGCGCACGCTTAATTTGTTTCCGGTGTCCCTGAACCGTGGGGTTGTAAGAACGCATGTTAATTTTTTCAGGATACAGATACGGAAATTTCAATGCAGGATTAACGGTATCTTTGGGAAAGTCGATAACAACCGGCCCAGGTCGGCCACTGGCCGCCAGATAAAACGCTTTTTTAATGGTCGTTGGGATATCTTCTGCTTTTTTGACCAGAAAACTGTGTTTTACGATGGGACGGGAAATTCCCACCATATCACACTCCTGAAAAGCATCATTACCGATCAGGGAGCTGGCAACCTGACCCGATAACACGACCATGGGAATTGAATCCATGTAAGCTGTTGCAATTCCCGTGATCGCATTCGTTGCCCCTGGTCCCGATGTCACCAACACAACCCCGACATTTCCGGTACAACGTGCATATCCATCCGCCATATGAACAGCACCTTGTTCATGGCGAACTAAAATATGTTCGATGCCACCGACCGTATGCAGGGCATCATAGATATCCAATACCGCACCGCCCGGGTAACCGAACACATGTTCTACGCCTTGATCGATGAGTGACTTAACGACCATTTCGGCGCCTGACAACATCTCCATCGAGTTTGCCTCCAGGTTTTGTTTGCAAGTTAATAGTGAGGAATTTAATCAGATAACGGAAATCGCTCTCTTAATTAACGCCATTTTTATTCGTATAAAGTGAATGATGTTGAATACGATTGCCTTTAATACAACGGTGTTTAATGCAATTTCAATAACGCATTAATTCGATAACATTGAGCTAACTAACATAACGTTAGACCCCAACGTTAGCAAACAACAATTCACATATTGCAAACATTTGTTTGATGGATAGTCGCCGATTGGCCTATTTTTAATCCCGATACATGGACTCAATCTCATCTTGATAACGTTGAGAAATAATTTTACGACGTAATTTTAATGTCGGCGTTAATTCTCCCTTTTCCATCGAAAAGGCTTCGGGTAACAGAATAAACCGTTTGACCTGATGGAATTTCACAATATTTTTCTGCATTTCTTGCAAGCGCCGTTCAAACAACTCAACCACTTGGTGGTTGCGCAGTAATTCAAGCCGATCCCGATAATGGAGATTGATGGATCTCGCGTACTCTTCCAACGCCTCATAACAGGGAACAATCAGTGCAGAAACAAATTGGCGGGCATCGGCAATAACAGCAATATGTTCAATGAAACGATCCTGACCTAACACCCCTTCAATCATCTGCGGTGCAATGTATTTTCCTGTTGAGGTTTTCATCAAGTCTTTCAGGCGTTCAGTAATAAACAGATTACCATCATCGTCCAGTCCACCTGCATCCCCTGTCCGCAACCAACCATCTTCAGTAAACGCATGAACCGTGTCTTCCGGGCGATTGAAATAACCTTTCATGACGATAGCGCCACGTACCTGGATCTCCCCTTCTGTACTGATACGAACATCAACATGCGGCAATGGCGTACCAATGGAACCCAACAGATAATGGTTTTCTTTCCAGCAAGAAACTGTCGCGCAAGTCTCAGTCATGCCGTAGCCATATTTGATATTCAGACCAATGGACAGGAAAAAACGGGTAATGTTATCGTCAAGGCGTGCTCCCGCCACGGGCAGGAAACGCACTCGTCCCCCCAAAAGATGACGCAGTTTGCTCAATACCCATTTGTCAGCCAATTGATAACTACAGCGTGTGAATGGGCAACCTTTTTTATTTTGCAACTGATGCATCCAGCGGCTTTCCCCCCGCTTCAATGCCCAATTAAATATGATCCGGCGCCAAAAAGGGGCACGGGACACTTTTTCCAGGATCGCTCCGTGAACTTTCTCATAAAACCGGGGAACGGAGCACATCACCGTCGGCCGCACCTCACACATGGCTTCACGCACCAGATTGGTGTCAGTCAAATAGACATTCAGGGCGCCAGTGTGCATGACATAATAACTCCACGCCCGCTCAAAAATATGCGACAATGGCAAGAAGCAGAGTGATACATCCTGATGAGTCAACGTTAATCTCTGATCATGCAGATAAAGCTGTGACGCAATATTGCCGTAATCCAGCATCACCCCCTTCGGCTCTCCGGTTGTGCCCGAGGTGTAGATTAGCGTGAAGAGATCATTTAAATTTTGACCGGCAATACGGCGATCAAGCTCAACTTGATAATGTGAATAATCATGAGCAATGAAGGCGGATAAATACAATGCCTGCGGACATCCCTTCAAATCCACCGACTCATCCATCACAATAAGATGCGTAAGCCCAGGACACAGTTCAATCAGCGTCATGGCAATGTCATATTGCGCCTGCCCGCCAACAAATAGCACCTGTGCGCCTGCGTCATTGAGAATAAATGCCGCCTGTTCACTGGTATTGGTCGCATACAGTGGCACGGTCACAGCACGAAGCTGAAGAATCGCTAAATCAGCTAGTGACCATGCCAGACTATTCTGCGCAAAAATACCCACCTTTCCCTGCACCTCAATTCCCAATGACAGTAATGCTCTTGCCACGGATTTTGTTGTGCATTCCACCTGCCGCCAAGTCATTGCCAGTTGTTCTGATGGCGACCATTGTCGAAATGCAATTTTTTCCGGATATGCGTTGGCTTGTTGCTGTAATCGGTTAACCAAGTGATAGGAATGCAGAGAATCTGTTATCACAATATATTCCTGTATAAAGATTTCATTCAGCGTCTTGAGTAAGGGCATGGCCTACTTTTCAGCTTACAGTTGTTAGCTATTTTTGCGCAGTCTACCTATTCCGAGTAAAAGGGGGAAGCGTATTTTTGTTATCTTCGTTTGCTGGATGGGAAAATATATGCGGGATTGAGTGAGTATTGAAAAAACAGAGATACATTCCGCGATTAGACATCTGGTCAGGATCGTCTAGCGTAAGTGGCTTATAATCCCCCTTTTTTTGGCTGAAAAATGAGCCAAGAGCTTCCCCTCATTATTGGATAAATCCCCAGAGGGACAAGCTCTCATTTCATATACGTTGGCTGCGTTAACACAATTTATTCTTGTTCACCAAGATGGCTTAACAGTGACTTCATCCACTGGTGGCCTTTATCCCGATCGGTTGAAGCATGCCATATCAAATAACAAGGGCGAGAAATCTGCCCATGAGGCAGCGGTACTGAATAAATATTTAACTGTTCAGAATAGTGTTCAACCATCCATTTTGGCACAATGGCAACTAAATAAGTCTGCGAGACAATATTAAGAACACTATTTAAATCCGTTCCCTGATAAGAAACGGAACGCAATAACTGGTTGTTTTCATAGTAAGGCTTACTGAATGAATCCGCATTATCCAATGCCACAATCGCATGTCTTTCTTCCTGCAATTGCTGTTGCGTAATTTGCTGACCAATTCTAGGGTGATGCCTGGAAACAGCCAGCACCAATTCATCATTAAACAAAGAATAATTATGAAAACCAGGACATTCTAATTGTGAATAACTGATGACAAATTCTATTTCCTGATATTTTAATTGATTTTCAATATCATCACTAATTTGTGTTTTAATGACCACATCGATATTAGACGCATATTTTTTTATTTGCCCAACAATTTTAGCTGCTAAGCGAATATCAAGAGGACTGCAAATAGAAAGATTAAATATTCTTGTACTATTATTGGGATCAAACCCAACGCCGGGCAACTCATTATGGACAATTTGAAGTGCCTGTCTGAGTGGACCAAAAAGCTGTTTTGCTCTCGCTGTTGGCTGAATACCCCGACCATAACGGACAAATAATTCGTCATCAAACATCGTCTTCAAACGGGCTACCGCATTACTGACAGCGGGCTGTGACATTCCCAGCGCCTGAGCTGCGCGTGTAATATTCTGCATTTGCATTACCGTATCAAAGACAGTAAGCAAATTGAGATCTACACTCCGCAATTGAACATCACATGATTCTTTTTTTCCTGTAGTTTCTGAGTTGTATTCAGTCATTAATTCACTCCACTCGACTTATAGCAGTGATCTCATTCAATAATGGATATTGGTCGTTTTCAGATTTACCCTTTAGACACCATAAACAACATTATCAATTAATAAGATCAATCACCCCAATTTGTTAGTAAATCAATTGAGATTCATCCTTGTACAAAAATCAAATATGCATAACCAATGCTTTCTTATTTACGTAACCGTAATATTGTTATAAGCATGAATATTAATGCGTTATCTATGAATAGAAATAACTCAACTTACACTAACGACTGACATCACAAACGACTAGCCAATAATGACAAAATGAAGAGTAGAAACAACTCATAATAATGATGACTGTATTCCCACAACAGATCAGAAATCGCTATCCATCGCGCTATCAGAAAATGATTAGATACGTTAAATAGAAATTATCTCTTCCAATATATTGAGACACAATTTATTAATATTCTATATGGTTATGATTTCTTAACCTAAAAACACAGTGGTTAACATTCGTCTATCCTTGGTTAATTAGACCCTGTCAGTATTCATCCGTATGAAAACAGTCAAATAAAATGTCACCGCTTATTCACTGTATAAAATAACAGATATCACATTTATTCTCCATCAGAGCCGGATTTTACTCCATATATAGCGATGAAAAATAGATAAAAACATCGCTAAAAATGTAAAAAATAGTCACCAAATCCAATAGCCGTTCAATAAAAGATCAACCGCGAGCATGATTCACTCAAAAATTAGACTTATATTGCTTGACATTATTTTTTAGATAAAGTATCAATAAATACATCGAAAGTTAAAAATCAGTTAACAAACTCCTAAAGGTTAGCTTACATGAATCACGCTTTTCTTCTACTCGATCTACTACTTATCGCCTTTAATGTGCGCGGTATTTTGGTGGATGAAAAATGGCGTTAAGTTAACCTTCATCAGAAAAAAAACCCGCGCACAACGCGGGTTTTTTTTACCTGCGCGGCGCTCAAAATAAAACATGATCATCTAACCGAATCACCCAATAAGTCCATTTGACAGGAGCAAAACATGAGCCAGCAAGTTATTATCTTTGATACGACATTACGTGATGGTGAGCAGGCATTACAGGCCAGCCTGAGTGTAAAAGAGAAACTGCAAATCGCTTATGCACTGGAAAGGCTGGGGGTTGATATTATTGAAGCCGGTTTTCCCGTTTCTTCGCCGGGAGATTTTGAATCCGTTCAAGTTATTGCCCGTGAAATCAAAAATAGCCGTATCTGTGCCTTATCCCGCTGTGTCGATAATGATATTGATGTCGCCGCTGAAGCCCTGAAAGTGGCCGAAGCTTTCCGCCTGCATATGGTACTGGCGACGTCAAATCTACATGTTGAACATAAATTAAAAAGAACATTTGATGATGTTGTTGCCATGGCGGTTCGTTCCATCAAACGGGCACGTAACTACACCGATGACGTTGAGTTTTCTTGCGAAGATGCCGGTCGTACAGATATCGATAATCTGTGCCGCATTGTTGAACAAGCTATCAAAGCAGGTGCAACCACAGTCAACATTCCAGACACGGTTGGTTACACCACGCCTTATCAGTTTGGTGGCATTATCCGCACACTGTTTGATCGCGTTCCCAATATTGATAAAGCGATTATTTCAGTCCACTGCCACGACGATTTAGGCATGTCTGTCGCTAACTCCATTACGGCAGTGCAGGCCGGTGCACGTCAGATAGAAGGTACGATCAATGGATTGGGCGAACGAGCAGGTAATTGTTCGCTGGAAGAAGTCATTATGACGATCAAAACACGCCAGCAAATGTTGGGAGTGCATACGAATATCAATCATAAAGAAATTTACCGTACCAGCCAATTAGTCAGCCAGATTTGCAATACCCCGATCCCCGCCCACAAAGCCGTTGTTGGCAGTAACGCATTCGCTCACTCATCAGGTATCCATCAGGATGGCATCCTGAAAAATCGCGAAACTTACGAGATCATGACACCAGAATCTATCGGCCTGAAAGAGACTCAGTTGAACCTGACTTCACGTTCTGGCCGTGCCGCAGTGAAACATCGCATGTCAGAAATGGGGTATCAAGAGAGTGATTACGATTTGGATGCGTTATATCAGGCATTCTTGAAATTAGCGGACAAAAAAGGCCAGGTGTTTGATTACGATCTGGAAGCCCTGGTTTTCATCAATCAACAACAGCAAGACCATGAACACTACCGTCTGGACTATTTCAGTATTCAATCCGGCACCAATCTGGTGCCCACGGCAACGGTGCGTCTGGCCTGTGGAGATGAACTCAAATCTGTCGCTTCTACAGGTAATGGGACGGTTGATGCAATCTATCAGGCCATCAATCGCATCACGGGTTATCCCCTGGAATTAATTTCCTACCAATTATCCGGCAAGGGGCATGGTAAAGATGCACTGGGTCAGGTCGATATTATCGTCGCGTGTTTTGGCCGCCGTTTTCATGGCATGGGATTGGAAACTGACGTCATTGAATCGTCTGCCAAAGCCATGATCCACGCCCTGAATAATATCTGGCAGGCAGAGCAAGTGGAAAAAGAGAAGCAACGCATCTCCCAAAGCAGTATCCCAAACGATCATTCAAACAACACGAAGGAAACTGTAAAATAATGTCTTCCAGTCAATCCCTGTCAAATGACACGACGTCAAGCAACCAAGAAACCATGCACTACCATATCGCGGTTTTGCCCGGTGATGGCATTGGCCCCGAGGTGATGAAACAAGCCTACAAAGTGTTAGATGCGATTCGTCATCGTTTCAATATCCGCATCACAACGAGTGAATATGATGTGGGTGGCATCGCGATTGATCGTCACGGCACACCGCTGCCACAAGAAACAATAAGCGGTTGTGAAAAAGCGGACGCGATCTTATTTGGCTCTGTCGGTGGCCCAAAATGGGAACAGCGCCCTCCGGCAGAACAGCCAGAACGGGGGGCATTATTGCCTTTACGAAAACATTTCAAATTATTTAGCAACTTACGCCCAGCGCGCTTATATGCAGGCTTAGAATCTTTTTGCCCTCTTCGCCATGATATCGCGGCCAGAGGCTTTGATATGTTGTGCGTCCGTGAACTGACTGGCGGCATTTATTTTGGCCAACCCAAGGGGCGTGAAGGCGAGGGGAAATATGAACGTGCTTTCGATACTGAGATCTATCATCGTTTCGAAATCGAACGGATCGCACATATTGCGTTCGAATCAGCACGCAAACGCCGCCACAAAGTGACTTCAATTGATAAAGCGAATGTTTTGCAAAGCTCAGTCTTATGGCGTGAAATTGTTGGTCATGTCGCCCAATACTACCCAGACGTTGAAATTGAGCACATGTATATCGATAACGCCACCATGCAACTGATAAAAGATCCGGCGCAATTTGACGTTTTATTATGCTCCAATATTTTTGGTGATATTTTATCCGATGAATGTGCCATGATCACCGGTTCAATGGGGATGTTGCCTTCTGCCAGCCTGAATGAAAACGGTTTTGGCTTATATGAACCTGCTGGCGGTTCAGCCCCCGACATCGCGGGTAAAAACATCGCCAATCCCATTGCCCAGATATTATCTACGGCGTTGTTACTACGTTATAGCCTTAGACAGCCTGATGCCGCAGATGCGATTGAACAGGCGATAAACCGCGCTTTGGAACACGGTTATCGTACTGCCGATCTCGCGGGGCATGATACCGCGGTCAGTACTGATGAAATGGGCGATATTATCGTACAATACATCACCGAAGGCGTTTAAAAAATAAAGAAAACGGCCAGTAAGATAACTTACTGGCAAAACACCATGACTATGCTTATAACTCCTCATCAGTCACTCAGAAAGACCTTATCCGGCCGATATAGCAACCAACGCTGAATCGTTGGTGACAATATTGACGTGATTTACACCTTCAAAAGGATAATTCACAGAAAAAGCTAAAGTTATAAACATTTATTGTCTGAGCGCAATTATTTTATTCACTTTTTCTGTGGATATGTATGTGAAAAAGTGAGGGGTAAAACGGGTATACTTTTATTACATACATTTACACTCGTGATAAGCGAAAATAAATAATCATTATTTTTCATCACTTTAATTCATTTAACCCCCATTTTTATCATGCCTCTCAGTCATAAAAATCTTTCGTTTTTATCACACTGAGCAAATATCAACCAGTGATGAAATTATCCACAGGTTATGCCTCTTAGTTAAGCAAAAATAAGCAATTATTGTAGAAAACCCCCTTTATCAGGGCTGTAAATCAAACCAGTGATCTCACTTTTTATCACTTATCCCATAAATCTGTGGATAACATGGTGTAAGATCCTGTTTATTATCATTGGGAGTAGGTGAACAATCATAATAAGCCTATTTTTAATGCCGAAAACACAAATAAAAAAATCTTTTATATCATGCTATTATCAAAATGATCCAACTAATGATAATTTAATAATGATTCTCCACAGTTCAAAAGAACATTTTTTGACCAATAAAAAATAGACGCCATAACATGTACTTTACACCCCCGATACCACCTGAAAACGAACAACAACTCTTCGATCGCGCTTATGCTCTGGCCGGCTTATCAATGGGGGAACTTGCTGCACAGGCCAAACTTTCGATTCCCCCCAATTTAAAACGTGACAAAGGTTGGGTTGGTATGTTGCTTGAATATTATTTAGGTGCGAGTGCGGGCAGCAAACCCGAACAAGATTTTGCCCATATTGGTATCGAGCTGAAAACAATTCCGGTGGACAGCAACGGCTTTCCATTAGAAACCACCTTTGTCTGTGTGGCTCCCTTAACCGGCAACAGTGGCATTACATGGGAAGACTGTCATGTCAGACGCAAGTTATCCCGCGTTCTGTGGATACCCGTTGAAGGCGAAAGAATCATTCCTCTTTCCGAACGTCGCGTAGGCTCCCCGCTACTTTGGAGTCCAAATACGATTGAGGAAGACTTGTTACGGCGCGATTGGGAAGAGCTTATGGATCTTATTGTGCTAGGAAAAGTCGAGAGCATCACGGCTCGTCATGGTGAAGTACTGCAATTACGCCCCAAAGCGGCAAATAGCCGGGCATTAACAGAAGCGATAGGGGAATACGGTCAGCCAATCATGACATTGCCCAGAGGATTTTATTTGAAGAAAAACTTTACAGCGCCACTGCTCGCTCGCCATTTCTTTCCATAGCGCCAGCATAAGGTGGCTGACAAAGAGTCACCTTATTAATGAAGCAAATTAAATCGTTAGTTTGCCCTATTACTGAGATACTTTTTCACTTTTTTCAGTGCCATTTGCCTTTTCAGTGGGGATAAATAATCAATAAAAATAATCCCCTGCAAATGATCAATTTCGTGCTGCATTACAATTGACAGAAAATCTTCGCTTTCCACCGTAACAGGCTTACCATACCGATCAAACGCCTCTACTTTCACTTTTTCAAACCGTTCAACATCAGCATAATAGCCCGGAATCGATAAACAGCCTTCCTGACTCACCACACGGCGCGCTTTCTCAACAATGTCAGGATTAACTAAAACCATCGGTTGATTTCGTTCTGGAGAAAGATCCATGATCAAAACGGCCTCCTTCCTACCGACTTGTGGGGCAGCCAACCCAATGCCATTATCAGTGGCATACATCGTTTCCAGCATGTCATCAATCAGTGTTTGGACTTTATCAAAATCGGTGACATCAACACATTTCTGTCTCAGCCTTTCATCCGGAATTGTGAGTATATCTAGAATCGCCATAATCTTATCCTCTCTCAGCGATATCTAACGATATCCGATATCGCGACTTGAAGCCTATTATTATAGATACCCATTTTTGATAAAAAATGCCAAACGAAGTCTATCGTTTGGCATCACTTTTTCATTATTTCCGTTTTTACGACTTTATTTTTGCGGCAAACTGGCACTTTCAAGTGCCTGAGACAAATCCGCTATCAAATCCTCAGCATTTTCAATACCAACAGATATCCGGATTAGCTGCGGAATAATTCCTGCCGCAAGACGTCTTTCCAATGGAATGGAAGCATGGGTCATGTTAAATGGCTGACCAATCAAACTTTCCACACCCCCTAAACTTTCTGCTAATGTGAACAATCGCAGTGCCTTAATGACGCGGTACGTATAATCTTCATCGCCTTTCAAGACAATGGAGATCATGCCACCAAAGCCTTGCATCTGACGTTTTGCCAGCTCATGCTGAGGATGAGAAACCAGGCCAGGATAATATATTTTCTCAACGTGTGGCTGCTGTTCAAGCCAATGTGCAATCTTCTCTGCGTTGGCAATATGGCGCTCCATACGCAGCGCCAATGTCCGAATACCACGCAAAACCAGGAAACTGCTGAACGGGTCAAGAATGCCACCAATAGAATTTTGCAAAAAGGCAACCTGTTCCGCCAACTCTGCATTATTTCCCACCACCGCAAGGCCCGCAACAACATCAGAATGACCATTCAGATACTTGGTCGCAGAGTGCACAACAATATCAAAACCCAGATCAAGTGGCCGCTGGCTGTAAGGAGAAGCAAACGTATTATCTGCAACACTGATGATATTATGGCGCTGGGCAATCTGGGCAATCGCGGCTAAATCAGCCAATTTTAGCAATGGATTGGTGGGTGTTTCTACCCAAATCATTTTAGTGTCGGGCTGAATTGCCGCTTCCAGTGCCGCCGTATCCCCTGCCTCAATATAGGTCACTCTCAGGCCTGCCGTCCGGCGACGCACTTTCTCCAACAACCGGTAAGTTCCACCATAGAGATCATCGACTGCAATAATATGGCTGTCTTTATCCAGTAACTCCAGAATCGTCGAACTGGCAGCCAGTCCAGAGCCAAAAGCATAACCACGCGTCCCATTCTCCAATTCAGCAATCGCACGCTCCAACGCATCCCGTGTCGGGTTACCACTGCGGGAATACTCATACCCAGTATGCTGACCCGGCGCAAGTTGGGCATAAGTCGACGTGGCATAAATTGCCGGCATAACAGCGCCGGTGTGATCAGGCACGTAACCTGCGTGAACGCTTTGTGTGTCAAATTTCGTCTTATTAAACTTAGTATTATCAAACTTAGTCATTCATTTATTCCTGAAAGAGATCAATTAAGTTGTTGACGCCATGCATTCAGCACATCGGTACGGGTAACCAGACCCAGAAAGTGATTGCCATCATCAACAATCAAAGCCACATGGCCGGCATCAAACGTGGTCACCAACTGTTCCAGTGATGCTTTTTTATTCAGAGTATGAACCTGACTGCTCATCGCTTCAGTCACAGGTAAAGAAAAATTACGTGAATCAGCCTGAATCGTGTGCATCAGATCCCACTCATCAATGACACCGACGACTTGATCGTTCTCAATCACAGGCAACTGTGAAATGTCATACAGACGCATACGGCCATAAGCGATCTGCAACGTATCTTGCGGAGAAACGGACACTGTTGCACCATCCCGATAACGATAAGTAATGTAATCGCTCAAATCATTTTCTTGTGGTTTTGAACGCAATCCCTGCTCTAATAGCCAGTAATCATTAAACATCTTTGATAAATATTTATTACCGCTATCACAAGCGAGTGTCACCACGCGCTTTGGTGTTTTCTGTGCACGGCAATAGCGTAATGCCGCCGCCAGCAATGTCCCTGACGAAGAACCCGCCAGAATGCCTTCTGTTAGCAACAATTCCCGTGCGCTGGCAAACGCTTCTGCATCCGAAACACGATAAGCATAATGAACCTGAGAAAAATCACCCAGTGGTGGGACAAAATCTTCGCCAATCCCTTCCACAAACCAACTGCCAGCGTCATCATAGTGACCATGTTCAACATAGTCGGCAAGAATAGATCCTTGAGGATCAGCGAGAACAAATTCCGTATGCGGAGAAACAGCTTTAAAATACTGGCTTAACCCCCCCAGGGTACCCCCCGAGCCGACACCCACCACGACCGCATCAACATGCTGTTCCATCTGCCGCCAAATTTCTGGTCCCGTCGTCGCGACATGCGCAAAGGAATTCGCCGGGTTATTGAATTGGTCAATATAATAAGCACCGCTTATTTCTTTCGCCAAACGCAGGGCATAATCCTGATAATACTCTGGATGCCCTTTGCCAACATCAGAACGGGTCAGGCGCACATCTGCACCTAATGCCCGCAGATGATAAATCTTTTCCCGGCTCATTTTATCAGGTACAACTAAAATCAGTTTATAGCCCTTCATGGCGGCAACCAATGCCAGCCCTATCCCGGTGTTACCTGCCGTAGCTTCAATAATGATGCCTCCCGGCTTTAATAACCCCTGGTTTTCTGCCTGCTCAATCATTGAGAGTGCCACACGATCTTTAATCGAACCCCCCGGATTTTGATTTTCCAATTTAATAAACAACTGGCAGAGGCCGGTATCCAAATGGGTAAGTTCCAGTAGCGGCGTATTCCCGATAAGTTCAAGAACCGAACGTGGTGCGGTCATCTTTGCCTCTTGATCATGGTTAAAATTTGCAAATAAAACTTTCAGATAGGCAAAGAATAACGCTGTATAGCAATCAAATTGAAAGAACAAATCAAAACTACATATAACCAAAGTGCATTAACTAATTCGATATTGATAAATAAAATAGATCACCAACACGTTATTTCTTGTCATTCAATCCGCTATGTCCTCTTTTTTAACCCGGTATACTCGATAAAATGGCATACACTTAAATCACGCAAAATAAGCTCACATAAAGCAGAAACCTCACCAGCCAATCACAAACCAAAGGGGCAGCGATGTATAGCTACAAAGAAGCCGCCAATTTTGCCGCATTGGTATTATATGCCGCAAAAATGAACGAACAGTATGACAATAATCCAACGCCCCCGGCCGATCCCCGCATTAAAGAAGATGGTTGGAAAATTATCGCCTATATCTCAGCGGATGATCTCTCTTTCTCTGTCACCCCCAAAATCGCATTCCCCAATCATGTCTGTTATGGGTATGTCGCGGAAAAAAGGGCATCACCAGGAACATATGTCATTGCCATACGTGGAACCGATCCCGCCATTTTGCTGGAAGATATCCATGATGGGGTGATTGCGTTTGCATCACCTTGGCGTCATTCGCCTAAGGTGACAGTCAGCCAGGGATTCTTTAGTATTTATGATTCAATGAAACTAACGGTTGTCGAACCAAAATCACACCATGATGATCATCTGAAATTAGCGGAAGCGATAACTCAACTTATCGGGGCAAATAATCCCTTCACGATAGTCGGCCATAGCCTGGGGGCAGCAATAGCGTCTTATCTTATGTATGAGATGGGGCCTCTAGCTCCCAATCACTCAGCCTGCTTATTTGCCTGCCCAAGACCAGGAAACAGCGAGTTTTCCAAACACCTGACCCAAAACTTCAGGCATTTTGCGGTGTTTAATTATGTCGATGATGTCATCCCCCATCTTCCACCTGAAATCCTGGGATATGACTCATTGGACTATATCAATACTTTTAATCCGCAAACCAATCTGGATATTTCAGACGGGCCGTTATGTAGCCATTATCTCATCAACTATATTGCCAGATTAGATTTGAACGTCTTCAAAAGGGTGACAAAATACGGTGATATTGATTCTTGTATTAATTTATAGTCACCGACAGATCTATGATAAAGAGGAGTATGAAGATGAAATGGCGCGGTTACATATACAGTACCATACTCATGGCAGGCAGTATGTTTACCCCGACGTTATGGGCGAAAGGGGAAGCCCATTTATTATTCCACATGGGTCTGGGCGCCAGTGGTAAATTTTTTGTGGGTGGAACACTGCAAAATAAAGGCGATCAGCCTGTAGCAGGCGGTTATCTGGCCGTGTTGCCTCTGAATGCTCAATGTGAACCCAACGTACTGGTTGTGTATTCATTTGAATCATTAGCGCCCGGGGAAAAGAAAGCGTTTCGTATCCCCGTCAATAGCTCATTAAGCAGTTACCGTTTGATTGGCTTTAGCGCCTATGACGATATGGGTTTCCCTCTCCCCGTCATCGATGAAACAGCAAAGATCATTAAAGAACGTGAACCCAGTGAGCGCGAAGCCTGCCAAGTGGCACGGAAGCTTGCAGCGGCGAATAAGTCTGTCACTTCAAAATAATAAAAGACACGCTTTGTGGAGTGATTTTTCATCAATCTCACTCCACAAGCATTTTGGTTAGTTTCCTTGATAGCCGTTCGGGTTTTGAGATTGCCAACGCCAGGCATCCGCCGCCATCTCGACAATAGTCCGATTCGCTTTCCAGCCCAATTCCCGTTGCGCTTTCTCCGGGCTTGACCAACATTCCGCAATATCTCCTGGGCGACGTGGGCAAATTTCATAAGGAATAGGCTTACCACAGGCCTGACTGAAAGCGGCAACCATTTCCAGCACGCTGGTGCCTTTTCCAGTGCCTAAATTGTAGATATGCAGCCCCGATTTTTTACTAACAACATTCAATGCAGCCATATGCCCATCGGCTAAATCCATAACATGGATATAATCACGCACACCTGTACCATCAAATGTCGCATAGTCATTGCCATACACAGACAATTTTTCCCGACGACCGACAGCAACCTGGGCAATATAAGGCATTAAATTGTTAGGAATTCCCTGTGGATCTTCCCCCATCATCCCCGCAGGATGAGCACCAACGGGATTGAAGTAACGCAACAACACCACAGACCAATTATTGTCTGCATGATAAAGATCAGTCAGGCAGCGTTCCACCATATATTTACTGGTGCCATACGGGTTAGTCGTCTTGCCTACTGTAGATTGTTCAGTTATCGGCACGACATCAGGATCACCATACACTGTTGCCGATGAGCTAAAAATAATGCTTTTTACACCTGCTTTCTGCATACTACGCACCAACACCAGCGTTCCATTAACATTATTATCATAATATTCAATAGGCTTAGCGACAGACTCCCCAACCGCTTTCAAACCCGCAAAGTGGATCACCGATTGAATCTGATGACGGGCAAAAAGAGTATCAAGGAAGGATTCATCACGAATATCCCCTTCATAAAACAGAGGCTGCACACCTGTCAATGCTGCAATACGTGCCAGTACTTCACGATTGGCATTGCACAGATTATCGATGATGATCGGTGTCACCCCGGCTTCAAGCAGTTGAACACACGTATGGCTGCCGATATACCCCATTCCACCTGTTACTAATATTTCCACGTTGACCTCTTTTTTAAATAGATAACGCGCAAGAGTATAAAAAGAGTCACCGCATTAGTGAATTAAAAATAAAATATGTCAAAATCAGGTCACAGCTATTTTCGTATGATCCATTTCTTAATAATCAGAACCAACAAAAAATCCGATAATGAAAAAAATGACTTTTACCTCTGTCCAACCGACTGTCATAACAGATGGTTTTTTCCATAAAATACAAACAGGCCTCTTATTCGAACATCCCAATATTCAAGTCATACAGACATATTTTGATCAAGACTACTATCGGGATACATTATTTGATGAATGTGGGATTACCTACCCACTGAAGCTACATAGTGCTGTCAATAAGCGGCGAGCGGAATATCTGGCAGCCCGTTACTGTACGCAACAAGCGTTAAACCACCTCGGTTATCCTGGTTTTCAGGTCACCAATGCCCCGGATCGTTCTCCCGTCTGGCCTGACAATATTCTTGGCTCTATCTCCCATACAGCCAACTGTGCCATCGTATTTGCAGCGACTCGTGATAAATACCGGATGATCGGCGTAGATATTGAACAAGAGATCAAAGCAGAGACGATTGAAAGCGTTTCCCGCAGTATTATTAATCCCAATGAGGCGGCATTATTAACAGCATGTCCTTTGCCTTTCACACAAGCATTCACCCTTGCCTTCTCTCTCAAGGAGAGTTTATTTAAGGCACTTTATCCCCATGTAAAGTGCTTCTTTGATTTTCATGCTGCAGAAATTACCTCAATTGATTGTCGTGACCACACGATTACGATCTCATTGCTGCAAACATTATCTGAGGAATATCAAGCCGGTTCGCCATTTCATGGCCACTTTGTCCTGATGCCACGACAACAAGTATTGACATATTTACTGGGTTAATGGAGTGGGTTGAAAATAACCAGATCCAATGATTTTACTCAGGGATAAGTGAATGAATCATCTCTGTGGAACTGCCCATGTCACTCAATTGAAGTAAGAATAGGAAAAGGATTACACACACATTGCCCACACTTAAGAAAGTGTGGGCAATGTAATTATCTATTTTTATATAATAACAATTTTAAATCTAAATATTTGTGATATAGATTGCACAATTAAACCAATTTATCCAATTATCCATTTATTCATGGAATGATGGACTTATAAGTTAAGCTAACCATAACCATGTTAGTTCGGCATAGTATCGTACTGAACCCAATGAATATGATATGAATAGTTTTGCTTTATATATCTCTAATTTTGACACAACTGTAATTTTTGCTTCGGTTAAAAGTTTGGAATGTTTTGTTTCTGTTATTGCACTAGCTAGCTTTTGCGAAGCAGTTTTCTACGATGGGCGAGTAGCCAACTTATGTGACTAAACAAAATACTAACTACTAACAGTGAGAAACACAGAATGAATGAAGCTAGAACACCCCCCAAAATAGTAAGCGCATTTGTTCGTACCCGCGTCAAAATTCCTATACATGTTCGTACCAGTAAACTGAAATTTGAAGCCGAGATGGTAACGTTTTCCGGCCTTTGCGACATTGGAGAACATCTTGCAATCGTCTTTGAACCCCTTAGCAAATCACCGCATGTTCGGGTGCATTCTGAGTGCCTGACAGGTGATGTATTCGGCTCAGAACGTTGTGATTGCGGAGAACAATTAGACGAAGCAATTACTATGCTTGGTAAACTTGGTGGCATCCTACTTTATCTTCGTCAGGAAGGGCGAGGTATCGGGTTGTATAACAAGCTGGATGCATATCACTTACAGATTTCACAGGGGCTTGACACGTTCGCAGCTAACCAAGCGATCAATTTTCCTGAAGACATGAGAAACTTCCGCGTAGCCGCTGAAATGCTACAAGCACTTGGTATTTCCGAGATAACACTTGTCACTAACAATCCAGACAAAGTTTCCCAACTAAAAAGAAATGGAATCCGGATTAAGAGTGTATTACCAACAGGTGTGTTCGTTAATAACACGAATCAAAGCTATTTACGAACGAAAATTAACAAACACCATCATACCATAAACCTCGGGGAGGACTCCCAATGATCACTCATCAGGCACCGATTAGCGGAGTTTCTGCATACCGAGATAAATATGTATTAACGGCTGGTTATGATAACCAAGTCATCCTGTGGGATGCAAAAACTAATCGCCCGATAGCTCGGGCGATGCATGATCACTTGGCGAATCAGGGGGGATTCTCACCTGATGGAAATTACGCAGTTACATCATCATCAGATTATAGCGCTCGGCTCTGGACTATACCTGATCTGCGATTGGTTGCTATATTTGCCGATCATAACGACGATGTAGAAATGAGTGTATTCCATCCGAATAAACCGCTGATCGCAACCGCCTCACGTGACCAAAATGTCCGAGTATATGATTTCAGTGGCAAACTTTTGCATATATTTAAAGGCCATTCAGCCGACGTCATCTCAGTTGCATGGATGCATCATGTCGACGAACTCGTTTCATCAAGTGATGACGGAACGATCAAACGCTGGTCACTTGAAAAAAATAGTCTTATTGCTGACATCAATCTAAATGGCATCGAAACCGACACAATAGCCATTGCTGCAAACGGACATATTTTTGCTGGCAATGACGAAGGAGAGATAATTTCAATCAGTACTGATGGCACGCAGATCACGTTCAGAGCACATAATGCAGGTGTGAAACGCCTCGTGTTAGACCACGACAAAGGGCTTCTAGTATCTCTGTCATACGATCGCACAATGCGGCTGTGGGATGTTGATCCATGTGGCCGGTTAGAAGAGTTAGTCAGTGCTTCACTCCCCCCTGAGGTATGGCCACGTTCATGCTCCTTTGCAGGTGATGATCATATCGTATTTGCAACTTTCCAGGCAAGTTATCGCCTATACAACTGGAAAACAGGTAACTGGGATTTGTCCGAATTAGCACCGACAAATGGTATAAATACAGTTGTGTTAGTCGATGATCAACAATGGGCAATTGGTGATGCTGGCATTGTGTGGGTAAACCAACATGAATATATACGAATAGGCAGTCTATGTAACTTTCTCACCCCCGTAGGCGACATTATCTTGACAGGTGGTCAACTCGGAAAAGTATTCGATGCGTGTACGGGTCGTGAGTTGTACCAACACCGTTCCCCATTAAACTGCGGTGTGTCTTTCAAGCTCAATGGGATAGATCATGCGGTTATAGGCACATACACAGGTGAAGGTATCGTTCTACGCATTGAAGGTTCACTCGTAACGCACGTCACTGATTTGCCACTACATGGTAACGCCGTCAAAGATATCGCTACTTCTGGTGATTTAATTTTCTCCATTGCGGCAGATGCATCAGCGACTTGGTATCGCTTATCAACACTTGAACAATTATACACACTCAAGCACGCACATGAGAAGATTGCAAATGGCTGTATAGGTCTCGGTGAAGGCTATTTTGCTTCTGTTAGCCGCGATCTGAAATTGCGGATCTGGTCGCCAAATTATCATGTAAATGTAATCGCAACACCACACACTCATTCGATCAAATGTGTTTCGGCAGGAGTTAACGGCCGCTATATAGCGACTGGTAGCTATAACGGCCGTGTTGCTATTTACGATCATATAGATGCCCACTGGGTGATCAATGAACGAATAACAACCTCAGGGATATCATCCCTCAGTTATAACTCAATGTCACATATGTTTATTGCAAGTTCATATGACGGCAATGTCTACCATATCCCGCTGGAGCACATATGAATAGTAAGACTAAAATGCATTATATTGATAATAAAAGGATAATATCTCCTGTTGATACTCTGAACACACTACCACAAGATTATGAAAAAGTATTACGTTCAGATTTTCTGGCGAGTTATAGTGAAAAACTAGACGTCTGGACAGAAGAAACAGCAATGCAACACGCAAGCACTATCTTGCATACTCATCTTGCTCGCCCTTCTGATGTACTGGATGTTGGTGCAGGGCGTGGACGTGACACTCAATTCTTGCTTTCGCAAGGCCATCGTGTCACAGCCGTTGACCTCATCGAACTTCCCGAATGGCCACAACTAATACAGAACTGGGGCAATCAAGTTCAATTTCGCGCGGTGCCAGTAATTGAACTCGATGGTAAGGCGCTTTTTGATGGTGTACTCGATAATGGCTGTCTACATCACCAACACCCTGACGAATACGTTGTCTACCTCAGGCGGATCCACTCGCTTTTACGTCCGACAGGATTCTTTACCATATCAGTATTTGAATCAAAAAGGCCAGGGAAGCTATATGTAAATAAAGCGCAACGGCTTTATCGTGAGTTCACAGAATCTGAGCTTACCGAGCTGTTGAGTATTGAGAATTTCACTCTTGTCAGTGTGCATCGAGTACCACGTCCAACGACTGATCTGAACTATCTAGTGATGACGGTTAGTAAATCAGCCCCTACTGAGACGAGGATATCTCCATGAAACTGATGCTCACCGACAACCCTAACAATCTCAGTGATCGGGCAGCAATGGCTCTACCTGAAGATTTGTTCGTTGGACGCATGCCTGCAACGGTATTTTCGGCACAGAGTGATCTGTTACAACTTAAACCCACTGAATGGATAGACATCATTCAAAATCCATCAATACCATTTGAGCGCCGTTACACGGCAGGTACTTTACTAAACTTTTCTGGCGATCAACGTATTCGCCCGCTTGATCCTGAAATGTGTGATGTACCCGCCGCCAATGTTTGGCTCGGTACCACATTAGAACGAGTTCCGCAGATCGTTGCTAAATGGGAACATGTTGGCGTAATTGAGAAGTGGATAACTAAGGAATGCCCATGCTACCACGTGGAAATTAAGGCATTTCGGATGATGCGTTATCCCGTCACGAATTTCGAGTATAGGTTGTTTCTTGAGCAAACTAATGCACCATGGCTTCCGACATCCTGGACTTTCGGCGTCTATCCAAATGAACGGGCAAACCATCCAGTCTGGTCTGTTTCTCCAGAAGCAGCAGAAGCATATGCAGATTGGTTGAGCAACACCACTGGACGGCATTTTCGGTTACCTGAAGAGGCTGAATGGGAATACGCAGCATCTGGAGGCACCAGATCCGAGTATCCGTGGGGTAACGAATTCAATCCTTACGCAGCTAATACGGCCGAAGTCGGACCATTATCGACGACTCCCGTAGGTATATATCCTCTTGGTCGTAGTAAGTTTGGAATCGACGATCTCGCTGGCAATGTCGAGGAGTATGTTGCCGAAGATTACTATCCCTATCCGGGAGGAGATGTAATTCACGATGATCTAATAAATATTCAGGGAAGCTATCGAATAGCCCGAGGCGGTAGCTTCACGCGTTTTGGTGACTTAGCGCGCTGTGCTCGTCGCCATGGCCGATACCAGCGTGACATTTACGCAATGGGTTTTCGGCTTGTAGAATCGCGTTGAGAATAATCAGGGCGGTGATCCGAGCACATTATAACTGTAATAGTGTATCAACATATCGGAAGATGACACCTTTGCAATGAGCTAATTTTCAAAAAAAGTCCCATTAATGGTAACGCAAGACGTGTCAACTTCTCAAAAAAATATTATTAAGCGAGGGATTTCAATGTTAGAACTGGTAAATGAGACTATTTATAAGTCAGAAAACGATAACCTTACACTGACTTCAGCTAGCGACTTAGTTAAATTGTCTGATCAATATCGCCAATCTGCAGTCTTGCACTATGCCATTGCTGAAAAGCTATTTGATTTAACACAGAAAAAATGCGCACCATCAAAGATGGCCCAAAATTTCGGCATGGTAGAAAGTAAAGTATTTATTCTGTTAAATGCACTTGTTGCGCTTGGGCTTTTAAAGAAGGATGGCAACGAGTTTTTGAATACTGAATTGACTACTCGATATTTGACAAGTACTAGTTCCGACTACATAGGTGCAATCATTGAACATCAATATTTGCAGTGGGATAACTGGCCTAGAATGGGAGAAATTTTACGTAGCGAAACGCCGCTCAACTTTCAACAAGAAAACCTTTTCAAACGTAATGAACGTGCCCAAGATGCCTTTAATGATGCAATGGTACGTCTAAGTCAACCCATGCGTGATGTCGTCAGTAACCTTAACGTATTCAAAAATGCCAATACGTCTATCGATCTTGCAGGTGGGCATGGTACATACCTCGCAGAAGCATTACGCCACCATCCACAACTGACAGGTCAGATATGGGATCTGCCGACTACCCGCAAAGCTGCACAGAAAACTATTGAAACATACGGCCTAAGTGAACGACTCAGGTTTTGTGAGAAAAACCTACTTAATTCTCTCAACTTTGAGGGAGAGGCGGCTGACATAGTTATGTTGAACGATTGCCTCCATTACTTTAATGAAAAGGAAGTACAAGAAATCATTCGTTGTGCATCAAATCTTGTGAATCCTGGGGGAACATTATTGATCCTTACAATGACATTGGATGAAAATCGTGTCACCCCTGCACTATCTGCTGACTTCTCACTCCACATGATGGTTAACACCAATCACGGTGAACTACATCCAACACAATGGATAGCCCGTGTGATGAATGAAAATGGTTTATCTATCAGAGAGCAATTAATTGGTCGTTATACCCTGCTCATTGGTCAACGCCTTGTTAACGAGGTCTAACTATGCTTGTTTTCGAAATAATCAGTCTTGATATCAATCCCGCAGACGCGGAACAGATCGTTCACACGTTATCCGAACAATGCACCGCAGCTGGATACCGATTGAATATAGCTAAAACGGATAATACCGCCCCTGATGGGATATTCGTGCTTTCACGTGGTACATCAAGTGTTATAAACAATAAAAGACTAACTGAAATTGGGCTAATCGCTGTTGCTCAAATAGGTATCGATCAGGATGGTGTCAATGATGAAGTATCTACGGTATGGAACGAATGCAGTCAAAGCGCATTCTACTATCCCCTTGCACTTGAGATGAAATCTGTAAGTGAATCGACGGATGTCGTACAAGACTGGCTTGCAGGCTTTGCTACATTTACAGCTTGTATCAAGATGTGGCGGCGTTTACGCAACAAACCTGAAGAGGGAAAATCAAGCGAACTGCGAGTGAACCATATCAATATTCTTGCACGAGATCTTAATAAATCTGTCAATTTCTATCATCGAATTTTAGGCGCTTCCTATTGCTATAATTTGGGTCCAAAGAAAGCGGTTATGGAGTTGAACGGATTCGACTTTTTTATTGAACAGGCCGATACCGTTATCTACCCGCCTGGCTACCATTTTGGCGTGCGTACAGATCCCGAAGGGGTCAAATCAATAGCAAAAATAGTTGAGGCAGATAGTAGCATTAAGGTTGTGAAAGGCAACGGTCCTGCCCCGGGTTATCATTTAGGGTTGGATCGTGTACGCACGGCTTTCTACTTTGAAGATCCTGATGGTCTTGTTATAGAAATCTATTCACCAGAAATCGAAATGCTTGAGAGCAATCCATATCTCATCTCTCAACATTTCTCTCTGGATGAATAACTATTAATTAATCGATAAACAGGCGAGGTAATTCCATGGATTCTAACAATACTCCCTCCTGGGGGGAACTACTTTCCGGACGTAATGGTTTACTTTCAATTGCGCTTGCAGGAGGAGTTGCGTTACATGCTATCAATATCTATATTGCAACAACTATACTGCCATCCGTTGTACGAGATATTGGTGGGCTTGAATACTATGCATGGAACACCACGCTGTTCATGGTCGCGTCAATTATTGGCGCGCCATTATCTAAAAACATTCTAAGTCGTTTTGGGCCACGTGCTGCTTATCTTATCGCTCTCGTCATATTCTGTTGTGGAACATTCATATGCGCAAGTGCAAAAGACATGATGTGGATGCTTATTGGGCGATTTACGCAAGGTTTCGGCGGTGGCATTCTGTTTGCACTCAGCTACGCACTCATCCGTATTGTATTCGATGAACGGTTGTGGCCCCGAGCGATGGCAATGGTTTCAGGTATGTGGGGTATCGCAACACTCTGTGGACCTGCAATCGGAGGCATCTTTGCACACGCGGACACATGGCGTTTCGCTTTCATGGCACTTTTGCCAGTTGCAGCTGTACTTGCAATGATTGTACTCATCCAGTTGTCTGCCTATCAAACATCGAATACACAGACGGAAAGGGCCGCAATTGGCAAAATCCTGTTACTTGGTGTATCCGTACTTATTATATCGTTCGCAAGTCTGTCTAAAGATATTTTTGCAAATATCTTTGGTGTCGTAGTTGGCATTGCCATTGTCGTATTGATTGCCCGTTTTGATCGTGAATCGAAAATTAAATTACTGCCGACTGGTGCTTACGATATAGGGGCTCCTCTTGGCGCAATCTATGCCTGTATGGCTTTGCTTGTAATCGGTATGACGACAGAAATATTCGTACCGTATTTTCTACAAACTATCCATGGCTATCGTCCGTTAATTGCAGGCTATGCCACTGCTCTAATGGCTGCAGGGTGGACGGTGGGCTCATTATTCAGTTCCGGACGCAGACCGCAAACTGTACAGTGGCTTGTACGGCGGGGTCCAATTCTAGTTGTGCTTGCACTTATTACATTGGCAATCATCATGCCATCACAATACCTATTCAACCCGACTTTTAGCTTTATATTGATGTGCATTGCCCTTGTCGCAGTAGGCGCAGGTATTGGTGCTACTTGGCCACACCTACTTACTCAAGTATTTACCAGCGCTCCTGCTGGTCAGGAAGACCTTGCCTCAACCTCGATTACAACAGTGCAACTGTTTGCGACAGCCATTGGTTCAGCACTCGCAGGTATCGTTGCAAATCTTGCCGGGTTTACGGACCCGGGTGGATTGGCAGGAACTCAAAGTGCCTCTGCATGGTTATTTGCCATCTTTGCACTAGCACCGGTATTCGCAGCATTTATCGTTCGCCGTATACGTGTTGCTTGAGTGTACTGAACACTATCAACAAGAACTCATTGCACGGGGCTAATATGATTCTAGTGAGTGAAATCGACCTGTTTAAGACTTCACATGCATTCGGAATCCTCAGATGGGCTACGATAGCCATGATCAATAACCGGCAGTCATTCGCAATGACAACCCGCACTATCGATCGCATGATGAACATGGAGTGACTTCAACAGAAGAAGCCCCCTCATTAATACTCCATTATTGAATCTAGCCTAACAGGAGGTATCCGATGATAAACTTTCTTCCCCTTTATGACGGTAATTGCTACGTGCAAATAGACGATAATGTTGCTGCCAAACTCAAAGGATTTGAGCTCCGACTTCTCGCCAGCCGTGTTATCGCTATTCGTGACAACCGACCATTTTGATCTAGACGGGCTGGCATCTGTCTATTCACTGCTCTCACCTAAACACGCACAAGATCATAAGCAACTTCTCATTGATATTGCACGGTTTGGTGATTTCTCTTGTGGTTATAATCCAAGAGCACGCCGACTTGCATTTGCACTGAATACAATTGCGGTACAAACATCGAATATTATAAGAACATTGCCCAATGAAAGTTTGCGTATTGCAGCTCTCTTCAAAACAATGTTACCAGCATTGCGTGACCTCCTGGATGCTTCAGTGATTCAGGAAACACTTTGGCGTGATGCTGAACAGCAACACAGTGAAACAGAAGCATTACTTAATCATCAGGACGTAATAGTTGAACAGTATCCAGAGATCGATCTTGCTATATTCCGGTTACCTATTTATAGCGATACACCTGTCTCACAACGTTACTTAGGATTTTCTCCTATTAGTTTCCATAACCGCACGCTATTATCAACCATTGCTATTGTCACTCAAAACGATATCGTTATCCAACAACGCTATGAAGGGTGGGTAGAATTATCCTCCTCTGCGCCACGACCGCGTCGTGATCTATCCATTTTTGCACAAGCGTTACGAGCAAGCGAAACGAAAGATTGCTGCTGGCACTATGATGGAATACAACATATTATGCCCCGCCTAGGGTGTGACACTGCACAGCGAAGCAGTCTACCTATAGAAACTATCATCAGTGAGCTAAAGCACTTTCTGTCCATTGCCCCAGCAGCTTGGTCACCAAGTGTATACTCAACGTCTTAAAACTACTATCGTGATATTTATAAAGTTAATGTGCCATCTGGTCAGCAAAAGCTAAGTGTGTAAATCCCTCATTTGGCCAACATATCACTAACATTGGCATAGCTCATCGGTGTTGAGCCATACCATCGTAAGTACCAGAGAATGATCGCCGTCGCAAAGTGTTTTCACTTAAATCCATTAGACATCATATTAGTCCACAAAAAATGAAGATAAGTGATTGGTTTTCATCACAATATCATTTTTTTGCAACAAACTCGTTGTGCGATCAGATAGCATGATGCTGAAAAGATATATTCTTCTTGGACGCCTGTAAATACAGTAACTCCAATCCAATCGTCGCGGCAGCCAGAGCCGTAATCTCGGATTGATCATAAGCCGGCGCGACTTCCACGACATCCATGCCGACGATATTCAGTGGCTGCAAACCCCGCACGATTTTCAATGCGCGATCTGACGTTAATCCACCAATCACGGGGGTACCCGTGCCCGGAGCAAATGCCGGATCAAGACAATCAATATCAAAGGTCAGATAAATCGGCAGATCACCAACCACCGTTTTGATCTGGTCTACCATCTCATCAACACCGCGATCATTGACTTGCGCAGCATCCAGTACCGTGAAACCATGATCCTTATCGTGTTCAGTACGGATACCAATTTGTATTGAATGATGAGGATCAATCAATCCTTCGTTCGGCGCATGATAAAACATCGTACCATGATCGAATTTGCTGCCGTTGGGATACGTATCCGTATGCGCATCAAAATGGATCAGAGCCATTTTGCCAAAATATTTTGCATGGGCACGCAACAATGGCAAGGTAACAAAATGGTCACCGCCAAAAGACAGCATGCGCTTGCCTGCGGCTAACACGTTTTCCGCATGGGCCTGCAACTTATCACTCATATCCTGCGCATCACCGAAGTTAAAAACCAGATCGCCGCAATCGACCACATTCAGGTGCTTACGCAAGCTAAAGTTCCACGGCCACCGGCAGCTTTCCCACGCCAGATTCGTCGATACCTGACGAATCGCTGCAGGCCCGTGACGGCTACCTGCACGCCCTGATGTCGCCATATCAAAGGGCACTCCCGTAATCACCCATTCCGCATCACTGGAAGCAGGCTGAAAATGCAATGGAAAACGCAGAAAGCCGAAAGCATTTGAAACCAACGAATTATCAATTTGGTTTCCTAACGAGCTAATACTCATGATATATCCTCAAAAGTCCTATACTGGCTTATTACCAATATTCAATGATTAATCAGAATGATTCATCTTCTAAATAGGTATACCCATACAGACCATTTTCAAACTCTTGCAGGAATTGTGCCTGTAAATTTTCATCCAGATCTGTCGATTTCACTTGATCACGGAAACGGGTTAACAGTACCTGCGGTTCCAGTTTGACATATTGCAGCATCGTCGCGACAGAATCGCCCTCTTCACTCTGCTGATAAGTCACTTCACCATTTTCGTCCACATAAACATCAATCGCGGCGGTATCACCAAACAAGTTATGCATGTTACCCAGAATTTCCTGATAGGCTCCAACCATAAAGAAACCAATCAATGGCGGTTTTTCCGGATCATAAGCCGGCATTGGCATGGTTGTCGCCACACCATCACCATCAACATAATGATCAATCGTCCCATCAGAGTCACAGGTGATATCTAATAGAACGGCACGGCGATCTAATGGCTTATCCAGCCCTTCAATCGGCAACACCGGGAACAACTGATCAATCCCCCACGCATCCGGCATTGACTGGAATAACGAAAAATTCACGTAGAATTTATCTGCCATACGCTCTTGCAATTCATCAATGATCGGACGATGAGCACGATTGCTTGGATCAAGATCCTGCTGGATATGACGACAGATATTTAAGTACAGCTCTTCTGCCCATGCACGCTCTGACAGATCCAACATTCCGTGGGCATACTGGGTATGCACATCATGCAGATCAAACTGGCTATCATGCAACCACTCACGCAGGGAACGACGGTTACCATCAGATTGCATCTCCTGCCAGGTATTCCACAGGCTGGTCAAGGGACGAGTCGCCTCTTCTGCGGGGGGCGTTGTTTCGGTGAATTCATTGCGTTCCACCCCAATGACATTAGAAACTAAAACAGTGTGATGGGCTGTCAATGCACGGCCGGATTCCGTAATCACCGTAGGATGAGGCAGTCCGTGCTCTTCACATGCATCGCCAATCCCCCAAATAACATTATTCGCGTATTCATTCAGACCATAATTCACCGAACAATCTGACTGAGAGCGTGTTCCTTCATAATCGACCCCTAAACCACCACCAACATCAAAACATTGAATATTGACACCCAGTTTAGAAAGCTCGACATAAAAACGGGCCGCTTCCTGTACTCCGGTTGCCACGTCGCGGATATTCGCCAATTGAGACCCCAGATGGAAATGCAGTAATTGCAAACTCTCCAACCGCCCTGCTGCACGCAACGTCTCAATCAATTGCAATACCTGCGCCGCCGCCAAACCAAATTTGGATTTTTCCCCGCCACTGGATTGCCATTTCCCTGCCCCTTGTGAGGCCAGACGAGCCCGTACACCAAGACGCGGTATCACATTGAGGCGCTCAGCCTCTTCCAGCACCATAGCCATTTCAGACATCTTTTCGATGACCAGGTACACTTTGTGTCCCAACTTTTCACCGATCAGTGCCAGACGAATATATTCCCGATCTTTATAACCATTACAAACAATCACCGTACCTGTCATGCCTGCATGAGCCAATACTGCCATTAACTCGGCTTTGGAACCGGCTTCTAATCCGATCGGTTCATCCGCGTTTGCTAATGTCTCAATAACACGGCGATGCTGATTAACCTTAATCGGATAAACGAGGAAGTAATCCCCTTGATAGCCATAAGATTCACGCGCACGCTTAAACGCTGCATTTATCGAACGCAAGCGATGTTGCAAAATCTGAGGAAAACAAAACAGTGCCGGCAAACGCAATTTCTGTTCTTCTTGCTGAACTCGCTTCACCAGATCGGCGAGGGCAATTTGCGCGTCCGGTAAATCAGGGTTTGGGCAAACACTGACATTTCCCAGATCATTGACATAGTAATAGCTGCCGCCCCAGTATGCGATATTATAAGTCTGTCGCAGTTTACGGGCGATATTATCATTCATGGCAGTCTCCTTTATGGAGTTGAGGTTTGCCTTCACCTGTAAGTCAATAACCCAAGACACTCTTTGACCGAGCATATCTTGCGCATTAAAAAATGTCAGGGAACAGCATGCTCTTAGGATTATAGGAATGTTTAGAAAAACTAAACACTATCTTTACTGTATGACGCGATGATGTTAACGCAATATGACCTGTTTATACGCGGGTGATCGGCAACATCGAATTGAATTCATATTGAAATTGAAAAGGCAGGAACACGATGTGAATACATCAATGACATAATGTGGCTGTTGGCCGTTAATAATCAGCAGATAATGGTTCATCACGCCCATTCTCCCCACATGGCCTACTTACAGCAAGCCGTTTCTCAATCGAGAAGCAGGATACACATACGCTCCTGCAAACATCTGTCACTCAAACTACAAAAATCGACTTAGCGAGTCGCGCAGTTTATACCTGTAATTCGGCAAAATTGCAAAATGAAATTTATTTCAATGGGACGGAATTCCCCTATTTTTTAGCGAGGAAAACGAAAATAACACACAATGATAGAGATTTAAGCTTAAAAAAACTGGTAACCTTGAAAAGAGTAACTTAAAATGGCCGTCTAGATGGTAAAACATCCACCCTTAACCCAAAATTATATTTAAGGTAACCAAATATAATGACTACACATCTTTTCACTTCTGAGTCAGTTTCAGAAGGACACCCGGACAAAATTGCCGACCAAATTTCCGATGCTGTTCTTGATGCCATTTTAGCGCAGGATCCCAAGGCCAGAGTTGCCTGTGAAACTTACGTTAAAACCGGTATGGTGATGGTTGGTGGCGAAATCACGACCAGTGCCTGGGTTGATATTGAAGAAATTACACGTCGCACTGTACGCGAAATCGGCTATACCAGCTCCGATATGGGATTTGATGCCAACTCATGCGCCGTTATCAGTGCCATTGGTAAACAATCTCCAGATATCAATCAAGGTGTTGACCGTGCCGATCCTCTGGAACAAGGTGCAGGCGATCAGGGCTTGATGTTTGGTTATGCGACTAATGAAACTGATGTCCTCATGCCAGCCCCTATCACCTATGCACACCGTTTGGTTGAGCGTCAGGCTGAAGTTCGTAAAAACGGCACGCTGCCGTGGTTGCGCCCGGATGCAAAAAGTCAGGTCACCTTCCAATACGATAACGGTAAGATTGTCGGTATTGATGCCGTTGTCCTTTCAACCCAGCATTCTGAAGATATCACTCAAAAAGCGCTGCAAGAAGCGGTGATGGATGAGATTATCCAGCCGGTGCTGCCGACGGAATGGCTGACTTCGACGACCAAATACTTCATCAATCCAACAGGTCGTTTCGTGATCGGTGGCCCAATGGGTGACTGTGGTTTGACAGGTCGTAAGATCATTGTCGATACCTATGGTGGTATGGCTCGTCACGGTGGCGGCGCATTCTCCGGTAAAGATCCCTCCAAAGTTGACCGTTCAGCAGCCTATGCAGCACGTTACGTTGCCAAAAACATCGTTGCCGCAGGTCTGGCTGATCGTTGTGAAATCCAAGTATCTTACGCTATCGGTGTTGCTGAACCCACCTCTATCATGGTGGAAACCTTTGGTACAGAGAAAGTTTCAACTTCAACACTGATTCAATTAGTTCGTGAATTTTTTGATCTGCGCCCTTATGGCCTGATTAAAATGTTGGATCTGTTACACCCCATCTATCGCGAAACTGCGGCCTATGGCCATTTTGGTCGTGAACAATTCCCTTGGGAAGCAACAGATAAAGCTGAAATTCTGCGCACTGCGGCAGGATTGAAATAATTTTCAGTTCATCGATGAAGCCCGCAAACATTGCGGGTTTTTTCATCACTCGTCGAGGGTGAGTAAGACTCACGATCATTGACACCATGCACATTAAATTTTATTGGGTATATATTTAATTAGATATTAAAAATCAAATAGATATTTAAATTACCGTATTCAGCTATAATGAAATTTGTTAACATTCCCCTTTTCTTACAGCACGCCGTGATGCGCACCACGCGACAGAAATTAACGCAGGCGAGTCATTTTTGGCAGCAAAGCTTTCCAGAACCCCACATAACCTATCAACAACGTGGGACAATTGCAGGCAGTGCCCGGCTACAAGACTGGGAAATCCGCCTCAATCCTATTTTGTTGATCGAAAATCAGCTCGCTTTCATTAATGAAGTTATCCCGCATGAACTAGCTCACCTATTAGCCTATCATCAATTTGGCAAGGTAGAACCACACGGCAAAGAGTGGCGCTTTATTATGGAAACCCTATTTAAAGTCCCCGCCAATCGAACTCATCAATTCTCTGTGCATTCTGTTCGCAGTAAGATATTTATCTATTATTGTCGCTGTCAGCACCATGAACTGACGATAAGACAACACAATAAAGTTCTCAGAGGAAAAAGTTGTTATGTTTGTCGGCAATGTGGAGAAAGACTGACATTATTGTGACCCACAAAATTGTACCCCAAAAAATGCCCCTCAATCAGGGCACCTTGTTTAAAGCATATGAAGCAATATCAGCATCAGTGAAGATGTCATACACTCATTTCTTACGCATGTTGGCAGCTTTAATTTTTTCGGCTTCTTCAATTACCTGATCAGCCGTTTTTCCATGCAAGGATTGATAAAATCGCTGTTCAAACTTTTGTATATCGCCATATTTGATATTTCCCTCTCTGTTATCCTTAAACAAATCATCAAAGTTGATACTGTTAGTCATCACGACATTCAATGAATCATCAAATTGTAATTTTTTATCTTCTGGCAATGTCTCTCTGATCTTTTCAATGGATGTTTTTAAAGCAATTTCATTTGTTCCATCAATTTTGGGTTGATTATCACATCCCGCCAATACACATCCCAACAAACAAATCACTAACAATCTTCTCATAACCAACCCCGCCTATCACCGATAAAGCAATAATAGCAGAAGTAGAACAGATAAATTGTTTTAATAGAAAATTATATTACGGCATCATGCAGGGTCGTCACTTAATTATTGATGTATACATCCGACATTTCGCACCAATTTATTGATCTTTTTGCTGGAAATAACCACATAATAACGGCAAATTCAAACATCAGATACAAAAAAATAAACTCATTAAGTGTCTATTTATTCCACATAATAGCTCACCTATTATAGGTATATACCTGAAGTTATCCATAGATTAAATATATCAGACATGATATACATCACGTTATTTATTTTCCATACCTGATTAGAAAATAAAAATAAAAATCATAGATATTAACAAAGCGATCAGACACAGATTAATACAGTGATACATAAGTGAATTTATCTCTCAAAATGATGAATAACCGGGAGAAAAATGGGGGATATATCACAATAATTCATTATTAATGTATCACTTTATCGTGATAATCGTTTAAATTTTTAATATACAGGACACAAAAAATAATTTATATTAAAAACGAGAAGGTGATCCCTCTATGTTTCATTAAAGCTGCTTTCATTATTTCCATCCGATATTCCGCATCCATATTCATAATATCTTGTTTTTATTAAGAATAAATACATAAAAAAACAGACAACTATCAATATCATGGCATTTTAAAATGGCCGCGGGATCTCAACTGTCATTATACCTTATCCAAAAATTAGGAATTAATCCTATAGTTACTTCAACCTATTTTTTCTAGTATACCTAAACCAACGTACCCGGAGAATATAATGAAAAAACTACATGATATTGCCGAAGAATTGTTACCCACTAAATCGTATAAGATGCTGATTAATGGAAAGTGGGTGGATAGTGTTTCAAAAAGTACGATGCAAAGCTACAATCCCGCAACCGGTGAACGGTTAACAGAATATGCCGCCGGTAATGCCGAGGATGTGAAACTGGCCGTTAACGCAGCGCAAAACGCCCTGCCAGCCTGGCGTAAAACCTCCCCCGCAGAAAGACAATCGCTGCTATTAAAAATTGCCGATCTGCTGGAGGCTGAAGCTGAACGCTTTATCGTCCTTGAAACACTAGATGCCGGCAAAACTCAGGCTCTGTGCCGTCATTTTGATATTCCTTTCTCTGTTGATCATTTCCGCTATTTTGCCGGCGCTATCCGTGCTCATTCCGATGCCTGTGATGTCATTGATGACGACACCTTAAGCTTAGTGATCAGAGAGCCGATTGGTGTGGTTGGACAAATTATTCCATGGAATTTTCCGCTATTGATGGCGGCCTGGAAGATCGCCCCCGCCCTTGCCGCCGGTAATACCATTGTAATCAATCCTGCAAGTCTGACCCCCATTACGCTCCTTGAATTAGGGCGGATCATGAATCAAGTTTTACCTGCGGGTGTTATCAATATTGTGACGGGACGTGGTTCTGTTGTCGGTCAAGCCATCCTCGACCATGAAGGCATTGGTAAGGTTGCCTTTACCGGATCAACAGACGTCGGTTATAACGTTGCCGCCGCCGCAGCGAAAAGGCTTATTCCCGCAACGCTGGAATTGGGGGGTAAATCTGCCAATATTGTCTTCCCCGATGCCAATATGAAAAAGGCCGTCAAATACGCGGCCAACGCTATTTTACTGAATCAGGGGCAAGCCTGTGAATCCGGTGCCCGCCTGTTCCTGCATAAAGATATTCACGATGAATTCCTGAAATCACTGAAAACCGTCTTTGAATCAGTCAAAGTGGGTGATCCCATGTTGGCAGAGACAGAAATGGGCAGCCAGGTAAGTGAAGAACAGATGAAAACGATTTTAGGTTATATCGATCTTGCAAAACAGGAGGGAGCAACCGTTCTGACAGGCGGAAAACGCATGACAGGCGCAGGATATGATGATGGTTTCTTTATCCATCCAACAATTATTATCAATGTAACCAATGACATGCGGGTTGCGCAGGAAGAAATCTTTGGCCCGGTACTGTGTGTTATTCCATTCAGCCATGAAGAAGAGGTCATCGAAATGGCCAATGATTCCGAATATGGCCTGGCCGGTGCCGTATGGACGCAGGACATTAACCGCGCCTTGCGTGTAGCGAAAGCAATCAAAACGGGACGTATGTGGATTAATACCTATCACGATCTGCCTGCTCATGCGCCTTTCGGGGGGTATAAGAAATCAGGACTTGGACGTGAAACGCACAAGATGATATTGGATGCTTACACTGAAGTGAAGAATATCTATATCAGTACCAAAGCAGACTAACGCGTTCTTTGCCAATAAAATCGCCACCCGGTAAGGTGGCGATTTTGTTCATCACTGATTTAAATGTTAAACAGCCGAAAAGATTAGATCCAGAAGAACCAGGCAACCACAGAAATAATCACAATACACGCCAGGTTCAGCACGATACCGACTTTAACCATCTCTATTTGCTTGATATAGCCAGAACCATACACAATCGCGTTAGGGGGGGTGGCAACAGGTAGCATAAATGCACAGGATGCACCGATACCAATGATCATGGTTAAGACCATGACGGGCATTCCTAGTGCTTCGGCAACCGTGGCAAAAATAGGCACCAATAACGCGGCGCTGGCCGTGTTGCTGGTGAATTCTGTCAGGAAAATAATAAACGCAGCAATTGCAATGATGATCACAAACCAAGGGCTTGTCCCAAAAGTTGCCGCCATGCCATTCGCCATCACTTCACTCGCACCCGAATTTTTCAGGACGGCACTCAGTGTCAGACCTCCACCGAACAGCATCAACACACCCCATTCCGTGTTATTTTGAATCTGTGACCAGGTTGACACCCCCGTGATACCAATCAGGATAGCTGCGCTCACCGCAATAATCGTATCCAAATCTTTGACACCACCAAGCGCACTACTGATAAATGAACTGAAAATCCAACATACCACGGTTAACAGGAAAATGGTCATGGCAATCAAACGTTTACCATTCCACTCCAACTGTTCTAATTCCAGATCAAATTTGTGTTTCAGGTTCGGGCGCAGCATGATGTACATGATCCCAACCATCACTGGCAATAGAATAATGACCATTGGCACACCGTATTTCATCCAGGTGAAGAAATCCATACCCAGTTGTGCCGCAGCGATGGCATTTGGAGGACTGCCGACCAACGTTCCCAAACCACCAATACTGGCACTGTATGCGACGCCTAACAGTACAAATACGAAAGTATTACGTTCAGAACGTACATCCAAATTCGCCAAAATACCCAGGATGAGGGGTAACATCATTGCCGCAGTTGCTGTATTACTGATCCACATAGACAGTAGTGCAGTAATCCCAAATATCAGCAATACCGCCACCGATAAACGCCCGCGAGCAATCATCAACAAACGGTTAGCGATTAATCTGTCCAGCCCCTGGATATGCAGGGCTGTTGCCAATGCAAATCCACCGAAGAACAGGAAGATTATCGGGTTTGCAAACGATTTCAATGCGTCACCGGTATTCATCAATCCCATCCCAACGGCCAGAATAGGCACACACAGTGCCGTGATAGTGACGTGAACGGCTTCCGTTAGCCATAGCACACCAACAAATGCCATCAGTGCTAAACCTGCGTTTGCTTTTTCCCCATAAGGCAAAAACTTAAGCAATACGATAAGCAAGATGATATCCAGCGCGAGAATAATTAGGCCTCTCTTATTTAATGGTGTAGGCCCAACCGCTGGTGTTAAAGATTCAGAAGCGTCCATGAAGACTCCGTAAGACAATGAAACATAGTTCCGTAATGTAAAAATAATAAGTTATGAATCATTGCAACAATGAATGTTAAAGAATTACATTACATGTAAAATAATAAGTAGTATCAACGAGGAAGAAAATACGAGTTGTATAATTTTGAGATCTGCCACGCGGGATTTGTTGATTTATCAATTAATAGACGAAAAAAGAACCATAATTTCTGTTGTCACATCACATTTTTACCCTGTCATAGAATGGGTAGCCACCCTAAGAAATAAAATTTTATTTTGTTAAAAAATAAAAAAGCCTTCTTCCCTCGGTGAAAACATAAAGAATATTTACCCTATTTTTTCGAAAATCCTCTTCTCATTCATCGCATCAGTGAGTGGGATCAACAAAATATTCCGTTATTAAAAAGGGATATTTTGTTGATCTGGTAAAAAGCCACCGGTTAACGGGTGGCTTTCTACTCTTTGCTTTTCTCTTCACTTTTTAGCGAAAAAGTCAGAGAACGCTGTCGGCGATTATGCCTGACCTTTCACTTCTTTCAGGCCGTTGAAAGGTGCACGATTACCCAGTGCTTCTTCAATACGAATCAGCTGGTTATATTTAGCAACACGATCAGAACGGCTCATAGAGCCAGTTTTAATTTGACCAGCTGCCGTACCCACCGCCAGGTCAGCAATCGTTGCATCTTCCGTTTCACCAGAACGATGAGAGATAACCGCAGTATAACCGGCCTCTTTTGCCATCTTGATTGCGGCCAGGGTTTCAGTCAAAGAACCAATCTGGTTGAATTTAATCAGAATGGAGTTTGCAATTCCTTTTTCGATCCCTTCTTTCAGGATCTTGGTATTGGTAACAAACAGATCGTCGCCAACCAACTGGATTTTGTCACCCATCACTTTCGTCTGGTAAGCAAAGCCTTCCCAATCCGATTCGTTCAGACCATCTTCGATGGAAACGATAGGATATTCTTTAGTCAAGCCTTCCAAATAGTGGGTGAATTCCTGAGAGGTGAAAGTCTTACCCTCGCCTTTCAGTTCATAGTGGCCAGTTTCTTCGTTATAAAATTCGGAAGCAGCACAATCCATCGCCAGAGTAATATCTTTACCCAGTACGTAACCTGCTTTCTCAACGGCTTCTTTGATTGCAGCCAGCGCTGCGGCGTTGGATTCCAGGTTTGGTGCATAACCACCTTCATCACCCACCGCAGTGTTCATGCCTTTTGCTTTCAGCACCTTGGCCAGATTGTGGAATACTTCGGAACCCATACGTACCGCTTCTTTCAGTGTGCTAGCACCCACTGGCTGGATCATGAATTCCTGGATATCGACGTTATTGTCTGCATGTTCACCGCCGTTGATGATGTTCATCATTGGCAGAGGCATGGAGAATTTACTCGGCGTACCGTTCAACTCAGCAATGTGCTCATATAGTGGCATGCCTTTCGCTGCCGCGGCAGCTTTGGCGTTTGCAAGAGAAACAGCCAAAATCGCATTAGCACCGAAGTTAGATTTATTTTCAGTACCATCCAATTCGATCATGATCTTATCGATGTTAGTCTGATCTTTCGCATCCTGACCAACCAGAGCCTGTGCAATCGGGCCATTGACCGCAGCAATTGCTTTCAGAACACCTTTACCCATGAAGCGAGACTTATCACCATCACGCAGTTCCAGCGCTTCGCGCGAACCGGTTGATGCACCTGATGGCGCAGCAGCCAGACCAACAAAACCCCCTTCCAGGTGTACCTCTGCTTCGACAGTTGGGTTACCACGGGAGTCAATGATTTCACGGCCAAGCACTTTAACGATTTTGGACATTCGGTTTTCCTCAGTACAAGTTAAGTTCCGGGCAACAGATTGAAAAAGTGACGACCTTAAAACGCTCGGCTTAATCCCAACCTATTGCCCCATATCTTATTTCAACTGGCCTTTCTGATATTTGCTTGCGGCTTCAACAAAGCCGGCAAATAACGGATGACCATCACGAGGCGTTGAAGTGAATTCCGGGTGGAACTGACACGCGACAAACCATGGGTGTGCAGGGTTCTCAATGATTTCCACCAGCTTATTATCGATTGAACGACCCGCAACGCGCAAACCGGCCTCTTCAATACGTTTCAACAATAAATTATTCACTTCATAACGATGACGGTGACGCTCAACAATGTCACTCTGGCCATAAAGATTACGTACCAGACTATTTTCCGTTAAATGGCACAACTGACCACCAACGCGCATCGTTCCGCCGAGATCGCTCTCTTCGCTACGGACTTCTAAGTTGCCGTCCTCATCACGCCATTCGGTGATCAGACCAACAACCGGTAACTGACACTCAGGTGCAAATTCAGTCGAGTTAGCCCCTGCCATACCCGCAACATTGCGAGCAAATTCAATCAGGGCAACCTGCATGCCCAGACAGATTCCCAAATAGGGGATCTTGTTCTCACGGGCATAACGTGCTGTCATGATTTTGCCTTCGATACCACGGCCACCAAAACCACCGGGAACCAAAATTGCGTCCAGATCTTTCAGTACATCAACACCACGAGTTTCAACATCTTGCGAATCAATCAGCTTGATATTGACCGTCAGGCGACTTTTCAGCCCACCATGTTTGAGTGCTTCAATCACTGATTTATAAGCATCTGGCAATTCAACATACTTACCCACCATCCCAATGGTAACTTCACCGGATGGATTCGCTTCTTCATAAATGACCTGTTCCCATTCGGACAGATCCGCTTCAGGGCATTCGAGGCTGAATCGTTTACAAATATAATCATCTAAGCCCTGAGATTTCAAGAGGCCTGGGATTTTATAAATGGAATCAACATCTTTTAAGGAGATAACCGCTTTCTCTGGCACATTACAGAAAAGCGCAATTTTTGCTCGTTCATTGGCAGGGATCGCGCGGTCTGAACGGCAAATTAACACATCTGGCTGAATCCCAATGGACAGTAATTCTTTCACCGAATGCTGGGTCGGCTTCGTTTTCACTTCACCCGCAGCAGCCATATAAGGCACTAAAGTCAAGTGCATAAACAGGGTGTTTTCACGGCCTACTTCCACCGCCATCTGACGAATAGCTTCGAGGAATGGCAGGGATTCGATATCACCGACGGTGCCACCGATTTCCACCAAGACAACATCGTGGCCTTCTGCACCACGGATAATACGATCTTTGATTTCATTGGTGATATGAGGAATGACCTGAATGGTGGCGCCTAAATAATCGCCACGGCGTTCTTTGCGCAGGACTTCAGAATAGACACGACCTGTCGTGAAATTATTGCGACGTGTCATTTTGGTTCGGATGAAACGTTCGTAATGACCTAAATCGAGATCAGTTTCAGCGCCGTCTTCGGTAACGAAAACTTCCCCGTGTTGGGTTGGGCTCATTGTGCCTGGATCGACGTTAATATACGGGTCCAGTTTCATAATGGTAACATTGAGTCCACGGGCTTCGAGTATAGCCGCCAAAGAGGCTGCGGCAATGCCTTTACCCAGAGAGGATACGACCCCGCCGGTCACAAAAATATAATTAGTTTTCATGCTGAACCTGAAAGTTTAGGTTTAAAAGGATGATGAATATAACAGGACGGGAAAGCAGTATACCCTAACCTTAATTTCGCTACAAACCATCTAAACAGGGTAAAGTGTCAGATAATCAGTTACACAGCGAAACAATAACACTAATTTCGCTTTAAATTCATCAAGTTATTTACGCAAAATTTTTTCATCTGATTCCGGTTATTCGGCCATAACTCGGTATCCTTTTCACGATTTTCATCTTTTTTCAGATGATTGCCCTACGCTTTCTGATTTTTCACCCGTTGCCACATTGCTTCCATGTCGTCCAGTGTTGCAGTTTCCAATGATAATCCTTTGTCTTGAATCAATTTTTCGACGTGCCGAAAACGATTTTCGAATTTCTGACAGGCTTTCTGTAATGCCACTTCCGGTTTATGCCCCAAATGACGGGATAGATTCACCACCGAAAACAGCAAATCACCGATCTCTTCTTCCAGCCGTTCGTTATCAACCACAGCTTGCTTTGCTTCATCCATCACTTCATCAATTTCTTCGTAAACTTTGTCCAGCACCGGGCCCAATGTATCCCAATCAAAGCCTACCGAAGCACAGCGCTTCTGGATTTTATACGCTTTCATCAGCGCCGGCAGACTGGCAGGAATATCATCCAGCACCGAATGTTGATCTTTCTCAGCCCTTTCTGCGGCCTTACGCTGTTCCCAGCTTGCTATTGCTTCTTCGTTGCTGATACCGGCTTGTTGATTGAAGATATGGGGATGGCGGCGTTCCAGCTTGTCGCACACTGTTTCACAAATATCATCAAAATCAAATTGTTGCTGTTCTTGCGCCATCTGGGCATAAAACACGATATGAAACAGCAAATCGCCCAATTCTTCTTTCAAGGCATTGGTATCATTGCGTTCAATCGCATCAAGAACTTCATAGGTTTCTTCCAGCGTATAAGGTGCAATCGTCGCGGAGGTTTGTGCTTTGTCCCAAGGGCAGCCGTTCTGGGGATGGCGCAACTGCGCCATTATCCCCTTCAATCGTTCAATCGAAATAGGTTTCATCTTATCCATGCCTTAACTCAATGACCGTGCAGACGTCTGGCTTCAATCACATCCGGTAACTGATTGAGTTTCGCCAATACCCGCCCAAGCACTTGCAGGTTGTAAATCTCAATATCCATATCGATGGTTGCGAGCTGTTGCTTAACATCACTGCGGCTGCTGACACCCAACACATTGACTTTTTCATTGGCCAGGATGGTGGTGATATCACGCAATAATCCACTGCGATCGTTAGCGAGCACCCGCACCACAAGTGAATAACCGCTCGAATAACTCTCTCCCCATACTGCATCCACGATCCGCTCGGGTGAACTGGCCTCGAGTTCCGCCAGTTGATCACAATCCGCCCGGTGGATGGAGATCCCTCGCCCACGTGTAATGAATCCAATGATCTCATCACCGGGAATAGGCTGGCAACAACGGGCAATGTGATGCATTAAGTTGCCGACCCCTTCGACAACAACGCGGCCATTATCCCTGCTGATATTGCGCGGTGTATAGGCCTTGTTCTCCAGATTGCGAAGCGCCTCGCGATCCTCTTCTTCTGCGGTGGTTTTGTTGAATTTATTTTGCAGGAAATTCGTTAGCTGGTGAATGCGGATATCACCGACACCAATCCCCGCCAGCACTTCTTCCAACGAATGAACGTTATAGCGGGCGATCAGTTCTTTTTCTGCTTCTTTGAGCGTGATACCTAAATGTGTCAGCTCATTCTCCAGCATTTGGCGACCCGCAAGGATATTCTTATCACGATCTTGCTTACGAAACCAATTATGGATTTTCGCGCGCCCACGGCTAGTCGTCACATAACCAAGATTAGGATTCAGCCAGTCACGGCTTGGGTTAGGTTGTTTCTGGGTAATGATTTCAATTTGATCCCCCATCTGAAGCTGATAGCTGAAGGGGACGATTCGGCCGCCAATTTTGGCACCAATACAACGATGACCGACATCACTGTGAATGTGATAAGCAAAGTCCAACGGGGTAGAACCAATCGGCAAATCAATGACATCCCCTTTTGGCGTAAAGACATAAACGCGATCATCGAATACCTGGCTACGCACTTCGTCCAGCATCTCGCCGGTATCCGCCATTTCTTCCTGCCATGCGATCAATTTCCGCAGCCATGCAATACGGCTTTCATAACTGCTGGATTTACCGCCACCTGCCGCAGTGCCTTCTTTATATTTCCAATGTGCGGCGACGCCAAGTTCGGCATCATCATGCATCTGACGAGTACGGATCTGGATTTCCAGTGTTTTACCATGTGGCCCCAGAACAACGGTATGAATGGATTGATAACCATTAGGCTTCGGATTGGCAACATAGTCGTCAAACTCATCTGGCAAATGGCGATAGTGAGTATGAACGATCCCCAATGCAGCGTAGCAATCCTGCAAACGTTCAACAACAATCCGTACAGCCCGCACGTCAAACAATTCATCAAAGGACAGGGATTTTTTCTGCATTTTACGCCAGATGCTGTAGATATGTTTGGGACGCCCATAAATTTCAGCATTGATCCCTTCTTGCAGCATGCTATTGCGCAGGGTCGTTACAAAGGTTTCGATATATTGTTCACGATCAATCCGGCGCTCATGCAGCAATTTGGCAATTTTCTTATACTCATCGGGATGCAAATAACGGAAACAAAAATCCTCCAGCTCCCATTTTAGCTGCCCAATGCCCAGACGATTGGCAAGAGGCGCATAGATATTAGAGCACTCTTTGGCTGCCAGTACCCGCTCATCTTCACTGGCATCTTTCACTTCGCGCAAGTGGGCGATGCGTTCTGCCAGTTTGATAATCACACAGCGAAAATCCTCCACCATTGCCAGCAGCATCCGGCGAACATTATCCACCTGAACTGAACAAGTCGCGTCCGTGTGAGTCGCTTTCAGTTGACGAATGGCGTCCATTTCCAACACCCCATTCCCCAAATCCGTGATCGCTTTGCCAAAGGTTTCTGTTACGGTTTCACTGTCGAGTAACCTGGCATTCAGGAGAGGAAAAAGCAGTGCAGCGCGCATACTGTCACTATCCATGCTTAATGTAGACAGAATCTCCACCATTTCCACACCACGCCATAACAACCGGCCTGCATCCGGGTGATTTTGGACTTTTTCGTGACAATATCGCCAGGTTTTAACCAGTTTCTCACGGGTTTTTGGGTTAGTGATGTTTAAACTCGCAATCCATTTATCGACAGCAAATTCACCTGCCGGTGTGAGATGCGCACTTCTTACCGCAACCATAATTTCTCCCTACTCGATAGCCCTCGGCTCACGACTGAACAGAGCCATGGATTCCAGATGGCCGGTGTGCGGAAACATATCCAACATCCGCACACTGACCAGACGATAACCCGCCGCCAACAAGACCTTACTGTCCCGCGCCAGTGTCGTGGGGTTACAGGAAACGTAAACCACTTTTTTGGGGGCTAATTTTACAATATGAGCCATAACACCCGCCGCGCCAGCGCGGGCGGGATCTAGCAGCACTTTATTGAAACCTTGTGCGGCCCAGGGCTGCTGATGAATATCTGATTCCAGATTCTCATGAAAAAAATCGACATTACTGAGTGCATTGAGCTGGGCATTATATTGCCCATTCGCCACCAGCGCAGCAACCCCTTCGACACCCACGACAGCCTGAACTTTCGTCGCAATGGGTAACGTAAAGTTCCCCATACCACAGAACAAATCCAATACCCGGTCTGTCGGTTGTAAATCCAACCAGGCTAACGCCTGTGCCACCATTTGCTGGTTAACGGTATCATTGACCTGAATAAAATCTTGTGGACTGAACACCAATTTCAGCCCCCCCACCTGATACCACGGGGCGGGTTGCTCTGCTCGCAATGGATGAAGGGCTTTTTCCTCACCCTGCAAATAAATCGCCACATGGTACTGCTCTGAAAAAGTACGCAGCGTTTCTTTATCTTCAGGTTTAAGCGGATCAAGATGGCGCAATACGATAAGCGGGCCATTATCCGCCAACACCAACTCCACATGCCCCAATCGTTTCGCCGCATTCAGGCGACTCAGACACTGGGACAACGGCGGTAATAATTGCTCCAGCTCCGGGCGCAACACAGGGCAGTGTTGAATATTCACCACATCGTTGGTCTGGCTCTGACGAAATCCCATCAATAATGTACGTTGCTTGGTGTGGTATTGCAGACCCAGCCTCGCCCTACGCCGATAGCCATATTCTGGACTGTGAATAATAGGCTGTGCGCTGATCCTGACACCGGTTTCCCGTTGAATCAGGTGTTCCAGGACACTGGCCTTCGTGTTAGCTTGCAGTTCAGCCATAACATGTTGCTGCTGGCATCCACCACATACGTTAAAATGCGGACAGCGAGGTGCTACGCGATGTGAGCTGTCTGACAGCCTTTTAACGACTTTGCCCTTAGCAAATTGGCGTTTTTCCTCTGTCAGTTGGATCTGTGCCTGCTCGCCTGGCAGTAATCCTGGAATAAAGATCGTTTTACCCTGATGACGAGCAATGCCTTGCCCTTGTGCATCAAGGTTATCTGCGGTAATGGAAATAATGCCTCGGTTTACGGAACGACGATTTGGGGAGTAAAATTGCACCATGATTCTAACTGACTTTGAAAAATTGAGTTCTGATTTTCCCACAATGGACGCCTATGACCAAATATAGCTTACGCACCCGTATGATGAGCCTGATATTGGTTCCTGTTTTACTGGTCGGAACGCTTGTAAGTATATCATTTATCTCATACCGCTATTACGTGTTGAAGAACCTGATAGTCCGCAGTGGAATGAGTATTATTGAACCGTTGTCCATTGCCAGCGAGGTTGGCATTAATCTGGATAATCGCCAACGGGTCAATTCATTGATAAATAGCCTTCATCGCCGTAATTCTGACATTGTCATGGTTATTGCCATTTTTGATAAGCACAATAAGCTATTTGAAATTTCGAATAATAAATATGATGTCAATCAGCTACGCCTCAGCCCGAATGCCCCGATTCCAACCCATCTGACTGAGGAAGAGGACAGTAATAGCATCATCCTGAAAATGCCGATTATTTCAGAAACCACCTCTTCCCATAAGTGGCACAATACCACCAATAACAGTGAACCCATCGGCTATATTGTCATTGATTTGGATCTACGGGCTGCGCAACTGCAACAATATAAAGAGATTGCCACATCGATTGTTCTGCTGATCCTCTGTCTTGGCGGAACGGCTCTGTTTGCCTACGTTCTGGTACGCAAAGTTACCGAGCCGCTGGATAGTATGGTAAAAGCGGTTAACCAAATCCGGCAAGGGCAATTGCACTGTCGAATTACTAGCGCAATGCCGGGAGAATTAGCCGCTCTCCAGAACGGGATTAATACCATGGCAGAATCGCTGTCCAAATATAAAAATGAGATGCAGTTGCATATCGATCAAGCCACGTCTGATCTGCAAATTACGATGGAACAGCTCGAAATCCAGAATGTTGAACTGACCATCGCCAAAAAGCGAGCACAAGAGGCGGTCAAGATCAAAACGGAATTTCTGGCGAATATGTCCCATGAACTCCGCACGCCGCTCAATGGCGTCATTGGCTTTACCCGTCAGATGTTAAAAACATCCATTACATCACAACAGATGGAGTACCTGTATGTTATTGATCGATCAGCAAATAACCTACTGAAAATCATCAATGATATTCTGGATTTTTCACGGCTGGAATCCAATAAACTGGTTTTGGATCAGGTGCCTTTTTTACTACGCGATACCGTCAATGAAGTGATTGAATTGCTGACGCCTGCGGCCAGTGCGAAAAATCTGCCTTTGTATCATCATATTGATGATGGATTACCCAATCTGATGATAGGTGATCCGATCCGCTTACAGCAAATACTGACAAATCTCATTGGCAACGCCATTAAATTTACGGACAAAGGCTGTGTCACGCTGGATATCCGTTTACGTCAGCAACAACACCATCTTGTCCAGATTCATTTTAGCGTGACGGATACCGGCATTGGTATCAAACCGGAATACCGCCCGATTTTGTTCCAGGCTTTCAATCAGGCAGATGCGAGCATTACCCGCCATTACGGGGGCACCGGGCTGGGATTGAGCATCACCAAGCGCCTGGTCAATGAAATGAAAGGAGAAATTGACTTTACCAGTGAAGTCGCTAAAGGGACGGTATTTTATTTTGATATCTGGCTGGAAAAAGAGGAATATTTATTCAGTGCATTCCCGACGTCTCAACCCACGTCCTCGACATCATCACGCTTACCCATGACGGTCATGGCGGTAGACGATAACCCCGCTAATCTGAAATTGATTGGTACATTACTGCATGAACTCGTTGAAAATACGTTGTTGTGCCGCAGTGGCACTGAAGCATTAACGATGGCAGAAAAACAGGCGCTGGATCTGATTTTAATGGATATTCAGATGGCGGATATGGATGGTATTCAAACTGCCAAACAGATCCATCAATTACCTCAACATAAAAAGACGCCGATTGTGTCAGTGACCGCCTTTCCCTGTGATGCCGCTCAACATCCACCGTTTATTAACTTTCTTTCTAAACCACTGGATGAAAATCACCTAAAAAGGTTGTTGGATCAATACTGTCTGCAGAAAAAAACACAATCCATTGATTGGGATATGGCATTAAAGCAAAGCAACGGCAAAGTATCATTGGCCAGAGAACTGTTGGCAATGCTGGTGCAATCGTTGCCTGATATGCAGACGATAATTGAACAAGCCTTAGCCACCGATGGGGAAGTTAATCGCAAACACTTTCAGCGACATGTCCACCAATTGCACGGAAGTTGCTGCTATACCGGTGTCCCTCAACTGAAAGCAATTTGCGAATGTGTGGAAAAGCAACTGCAACAAGGTGTCGCTCTGGTGGATCTGGAACCCGAACTGCTGGAATTCATCGACGAAATCAATCACGTCATGGCAGCCGTTTCTGATGTTCTCAACGTCAGCCCCCCATGCCAACTGACTGAACCCGTTACTTGGTGACCATAAACTTGCGATATTCTTCATAAGCGTAATGGTCGGTCATGCCACTGATATAATCCTGAATGAGACGTGCCCGATAATAAAATTCGATCATCGCTTTTTCAGTTTCATCAGTGGCCACAATGCCCTCCACGGCCTGGCGATAAGCAAACCGGTGTTTGGTCGAAAGTTTGTGCAGCAGGCGCGTTTCAATAAAGTATTCTTTGTGGAAATTATTCTGATCCAGTGCCATGAAATCCTGCCGGGACAATGCCAATAAAGGGCTATAAAAATCCAGTAATCCCGTAATAATCCGATATCCCTGTAATTCCAGCTCTTCCACTTCTGGATGATTAAACACTTGTTTACGCGTGACATTTTTCAAGGTTTTCAATAAACGATGTTCATCACCGTCCCCTTCTAACAGCGCATGATTAAATGTTCCCGCATAAATTGCCGGCAGGTGTTTAATAAACAGTCTGGCGGTATAAGGCACCAATTTTCCGGTGATAAAAACCCGCAAATACATGAAAAATTGTTCGTGAAGATTACGACCGGCTTCATTATTCGCTGTTTTCTTATAGGCTTGTGTCACTGTCGCTTCAAACAAATCGCCTTTTCGGTGCCCACCATTTTCTTCCCACTCTTTTGTCAGGTAGCCCACCAACTGCTCGACATTAAACATGTCTTTCTCAACTGCATCGTCCAAATCGGCAATACAATAGGAAATATCATCTGCTGCTTCCATAATGTATGTCAGCGGGAAGCGACAAAAATCCCCCATCTGCAATTTTTTTCTCAGCTCACGGACAAAACTGTCTTCTGACCAGTAATAGCCTTTTTTCTTCATCAGGTAACTGAATTCCGCTGGGGGTTCTTCCAGTCGGTAAGCCGGGCAGGTGTATTTCAATATACAACCAATCTGGGCATACGTGAGATTCAGGCGCAGTAGGTTATGTGCCAGACGAATGGCTTGTGCGTTACCTTCAAACTGACACAAATCTTTACGTAATTGCCGACGGAATACATCCTTTTTTTCTTCCCCTGTCAGCCGCAGTACCGCGACCTTACAATTATCTGGCCGAATATCCGTATCCGGTAAATAGTCAGGATCTAGCTGACGGGAAAACCAATCTTTAATCGCTGCCTCCCCGAAATGCCCGAATGGCGGATTGCCGATATCGTGCATCAGGCAAGCCATTTCAACCAGGCTTTCAAAAGCCATTAAGCGATCACTTAATCCATACGTCTTCAATAAATCCTGCCTGGTCAGCTCCGCAAGGATCGTTTTTGAAATATAACGCCCGATTTGCTGCACTTCGAGTGAATGCGTCAACCGACTACGTACAGCGGCATTGCGTTCCAGCGGAAATACCTGTGTTTTCTGCTGCAACCGCCGAATAGCGGCAGAGTTGATGATCCGCCCGCGATCACTTTCAAACTGACGGTTTACCTGCACTTCATCATCGTGATGAATAGACGATTGACTGAATTTACGTTGGTAATTCAGCTTCTGCTTAAAATCAATTTTAGACATTAATCCCCCATATCAAATGAAACGATTATTTAGAATTGGAATCTCCGGTAAATGATTATTCAATGATACACTTCCCGATTAAATCAGCCTTAATCCATTAATAATAAGCGAGTATGACACAATGAAAGTAGGTGTAATAGGTGCAATGGAACAAGAAGTCACGTTGCTGCGTGACCAAATCGAAGGTCTGCAAACGTTGTCACGAGGTGGGTGTGAAATCTATACCGGTAAGCTGAATGGCGTCGATATCGCCTTGTTGAAATCCGGTATTGGTAAGGTTTCCTCTGCGCTGGGAACGACCTTGTTAATTGAACATTGTCAGCCAGATATCGTGATTAACACTGGCTCAGCCGGTGGGCTTGATCCTAAGCTGAACGTAGGGGATATCGTGGTTTCCGAAGAAGTTCGCTACCATGATGCCGATCTGACCGCTTTTGGTTATGAAGCGGGACAAATGGCGCAATGTCCGCCAGCATTTATTGCTGATGAGAAATTGATCGCTCTGGCCGAAAAATGTATACAATCCCTCAATCTGAATGCGGTTCGCGGCCTGGTTTGCAGCGGTGATGCCTTTATCAATGGTTCAGAACCATTGGCTCGCATTCGGGCCACTTTCCCGACAGTGGCGGCGGTTGAAATGGAAGCCGCAGCCATTGGTCATGTTTGCCATCAATATCACATCCCCTTTGTTGTCGTTCGGGCTATTTCTGATGTGGCAGATCAAGCATCTCACCTCAGTTTTGATGAATTTTTGGTGGTCGCGGCGCGTGAATCGACACGGATGGTCAATGCCATGCTGATTGAACTCAGCAAACCGTCAATCACCCTTTAAAGCCATCACCCTGTCAAGTGGAGCATCGATAATGCAATTGTTTTTGAAAATCATCCCCTCTCAATCCGTTTGGTGGGTTTTTTCATTCCTTTTATCTGTTTTCAATGCTCCACTTTATGCGGCAGCGACCCGTGTGATTAGTCTTGCTCCCTCGACGACAGAACTGGCATATGCGGCGGGGTTAGGTGACCAGCTTGTTGCAGTCAGTGCTTATTCCGATTATCCCGCCGCAGCGAAAAAGCTGGAACAAGTCGCTGACTGGCAAGGCATTAATGTTGAACGCATCATCGCCCTCAAGCCTGATCTCATTCTGGCATGGCGTGGCGGTAATCCTCAGCGCCCTCTGGCACAACTTGCGGCGTTAGGTATCCCGATTTTTTATTCTGATATCCAAAAAATCGATGATGTTGCAACCGAGCTGGAACAGCTTGCGGTCTATAACCGACATCCCGATACAGCCAGACAATCAGCGGAAAATATTCGGAATAAATTCAAACAATTAAAACAACATTATGCCCATGTAACGCCTAAACCGGTGTTCTTGCAATTTGGCATGAATCCAATTTTTACCTCCTCCAGCCACACGATCCAAAGCGAAATTGTTTCCGTCTGTGGTGGTAAAAACATTTTTGCGGATAGCCCCGTGCCGTGGCCGCAAGTTAATCGTGAACAAGTCCTTACCCGAAAACCAGAAATCCTGATCATCGGCGGAACAGAGGCGCAAAAACAGAGGGTCGCCGATTTTTGGCGGCCACACATGAACATTCACATTATCGCCCTGAATGATGACTGGTTCAGCCGCGCGGGGCCGAGAATTATTCTGGCAGCAGAACAACTTTGCCAGCAGTTAAATGATGCCAAATAAAATAGAACGACGATGACAATCGCTCAATGATGCTGATGTCTTTTTGAGGGCATTTTCATCATAGAAAAAACCGGAAATAAAACAAACCTATTAATAGATATTTTATCCACTGTTCTAGTTAAAGACTAAATGAGATAAAAATGAAAAAAAGCTATCTTAACTTAATACTTCTTTTTATTTGTCAAGGCCTTACTGGTTCAATTATTTCTTTATTAACTTTAACATCAACACTAGTAGGAAATAAATTATCTCCTTTAAATTATTTATCTACATTACCAATAACAACAACCGTTTGTGGCTCCGCCATCATGATTTATTATGCATCAATGTTAATGGAAAGATATGGGCGAAAAATGGCCTTTATCATGGGGAGTATTGTAGGCATTGTTGGTAGTTTATTCGCCTGTTTCGCCATCATTTACCAGTCATTTATTCTATTTTTATGCAGCACATTCATCTTGGGTTGTTCAACTGTATTTAATCAATACTATAGATTTGCTGCTGCTGAGATATTTGACGACGAGTTAAATAAGAAAAAATCAATTTCAATTATTATTGGTGGTGGCGTTTTTGGCGGAATATTAGGTCCTTTTATCGCGATGAAGGGAGCATTCTTGATCCCTGGCTATACTTTTTTAGGCACTTTTATATTAACGACCATAGTAAGTATTGTTGTGATTGTTATTCAATCATATGTTGATTTTCAGGTTGAAACCAAAAAAGAAGAAAAGAATCGTATTTATCATACTGGTTATAAAGCTCAAAATTTGACTCAGTTATTAAAGTCGAATCTGTTCTTTTTAAGTACGATGAGTTGTGCTATTGGTTTTTCTTTAATGACATTGCTAATGAACGCAACACCTTTAGCTATGTCTCAGGAAAATTTCAACATAGAGGATAGCGCATATGTTTTACAGTGGCATTTCGTTGCTATGTATGCACCAGCATTAATACTACCATTTTTTGTTGATAAACTAAAAACAACAAAGATAATATTATTTGGCGCTTCGTTTTTTATCATTGGAATGTTCGTGGCCATTTCTATCGGTAGTATTAATGGTTTTCTATTTTCTTTGTTTTTCGTTGGGCTTGGATGGGCATTTATGTTTAATGGCGGGACGTTTTTACTGAATAAATTCACAAAAAGTGAGTATAAGTATAAATTACAGGGAATAAATTCATTAATCGTTTATTTATCTAATATGATTGCATCACTATCTATAGGGATAGTGATGAGTCAATCTAGAGGTTGGTTTATTTTAAACACTATTGGAATAGTGATAATTGTTATATACATCATCATTTTTTCTATAAAAAGTAAAAAATTATTTAGATAGAACGTTCACATTGAGTGATTCAATTGATTTCTATTCATGTTTATCATAATAAAATCTATGGCCTCCTATATGAACGCATCCCGTTTGCAAGACAAGTTCGTTGGGTGGCGGTCATAACTGCGTTCGTACATTCGGCTTCTGTGTTTGCAGGTTATTTTCTGCTGAGCCATGATGGATATGTGCCCACCTGCTCCTTATCGGCCTTAAGACCTTTATTCATTCTTGGTCGTCGGATGTATCAGGTTTTGCCGGTGTCGGTTTGACCGATATCCCATCTCATTTTTCCCGCGCAATTAGCAAGATCAATAAAGCTAAAAAAAGATTTCATTATTCTGTGATTATGACGTCACCCTGAATTTTTCTTCACCCGTTAATATCACCCACGATATTCTGGCGATCTTATTTGTCAGCGCGATAGCCACAATATTAACCGGACGACGCTGCATCAGCTTTTTTATCCACTCACCATAGTTATCATGCCTTCGATTTATATGGTAAATCACTGCCTTGTCTCCCTGAACCAACAGCTTTCGTATATAACCATCACCCCGTTTCGTTATTCCCGCGAGTCTGGTTTTTCCACCACTGGAATATTGTTTGGGGGTTAACCCCAGCCAGGCAGCAAAGTGTCGACCATTTTTAAACAGACCAGGATCGCCAACGCGGCTGACAATGGCCGTGGCGATCACCGGCCCAATACCGGGAATGGTGGCTAACCGTTGACAGACCTCGTTCTCTTTGAAATACCTGTCAATCATTTCGTTAAGCTCACCGATCCACGCCTGTAAACAGGATAATTGTTCAAGATACATCATGCCCAGTTTTCTCAGGATAGGGGTTATCGCTGACTCACCGTCCTCAATAAACTCAAGGAGACCTTTTTTTAGCGAAGACAGCCCAGTCGGAAAGATAACACCTTCTTCTGAAAACAGACTGCGGATCTGATTTGATTTAGCGGTTCTTTCCTGAATAGCGCCTTCCCGCATTCGGTGCAATGACTGCAATGATTGCTGCTCAGCACTCTTTATGGGGACACAGTGAATATCCCGTCTTGTTACCGCCATACAGATCGCAGCAGCATCATTAGCATCATTTTTTCCGCCAACAACAAAAGGTTTAATGTATTGGGTTGGCAACAAATGAACCGTGTGCCCCAGCTTTGTCAGTTCCCGTGCCCAATAATGTGCACTATGGCAGGCTTCAATCCCAATGAGTGCATGCTCTAGAGTCGTAAAAAACTTCAACACACTGTTTCGACGTAACTTCCGTTTAATCGTGGTGGCACCACGGTGGTCTGTCCCATAAACCTGAAAAATATTTTTAGCAATATCAAGACCGATGATGAGATTAGGCATAATCCCCTCCCAAAGCTGGCTGGATTTTATTGATGAATTCCCATCTTACTCCGTGAGGAGCGGGAGTTCATAACATCAGCCTTGTTACAGCTAATACTGTGGGCCTCGATGTAATCCGCTGACCTGCGCCTTTTTAGTGAACCATTTTTCCGATTAGGTTTTTCATCAGGCCGATTGACCGTTCATATCATCAATAATCAGTCTTCGCAACACCAGAGCGTTAATCGTTATTTTCTCTTTTTGTTCAACAACGCAGGGGTATACCTGAATTCGCCCGCATGGTCTGCAGGCTTTCCGTACGTGGCTGAACATTTGGCCGGACAGCCTCAAAGGGGTATTTGCCCCGTTTTAAAAAAATTTTGTTATGTCAGACAAAAATCAAATTCATTAATTTAATTAATGTTAAACTCTATGTAATGGCTAATTTAATTCTGATTTCCTTATTATCCATAAATATTTTGAATTAAATGCCGATAGATTATTCAGTTGAATATCTGAGCAAGGAAAGAGCAGAATGAAAAATTGGAAAGCATCTCTGTACCTGCAAGAACTGGCCTGGCTGCGCGAAAAAATGAAGTTAGCTGCGAAGGAACATCCGCATCTGGCAGCATTTCTGGACAATCCCTATGATCCGGACATTCAGCGCCTGATGAAAGGATTTTCATTACTGACCTCCAATGTGCTCTACACTGTTGAAGATGAATTTCCGCAGATCACTCATGAAATGCTGGATCGTATCTGGCCGCATACCCTGCGCCCCGTGCCGCCGACCACTATCATTCAATTCACGCCTAATCAGGGGATTTATCAGGGCGCGGTTGATATCCCGCAGGAAGCGCCCGTCACCACAGCCGAAGGTGTGTAGACATTACGGTTTTACACCTGCCGCCCTGCATATTGAGCCTTTTATTGTCCAAGAGAGAAAAATCCGGAAAACACGGGAATATAGTGAGATCACGGTGACCCTGCCCCAGACGGGAACGGTTACCGATCACTGGCAGGTCGGATTTCTGCAATCTCAATCCATTAAATGATAATTGCTGGTACAACTATCTCAATAGATTTTCAAAATGAGATGAGTATTTCTTTCCTCATTTGATACGCGGAATAAGGAAAAATAACTACTGATACTCTCATTATTATAAATAGGGTATATAGTTTATACTGACATAATTTAGAAAATATATATATTATTGAAATAAAATTTTTAAAATTTAGGTTTGTTATTATTACAATTTGAAATGCTCTTTATTTTTAATATCCATTGACAATAAAAAATTGTGTTATATTTTAACTTAAAATAATATAAGGATTTTTAAAATGGCAAATATAATTTACTTAACAGTAAATGGTAAAAAACAAGGTTTGATATCTTCTGGATGCTCATCAAAAGACTCTATAGGAAATATCTATCAAATTGGACGAGAAGATCAAATATATGTGTATGAACTAAACCATTCACTATCTAGAGATCAGAATGTAAACCATCTTCCTATAACTATAAAAAAAACAATAGATAAATCAACTCCATTATTAGGCGTCGCAATATCAAATAATGAAGAATTGGACTGTACTCTTGATATATACAGAACAGATGAAAATGGCGGATTATCTCATTATTTCACAATAAAAATAGCAGGTGCAACAATAAGTAATATTGATATTATTTGTCCTAATTCATTAACACATAATGATTCTCAACCTCAAGAAATAATTTCATTGAAATATAAAAGTATTACATGGCAACATCGATTAGCGGGAACTAGTGGATATAGCTTCTGGGAAGATAGGATTTACTAAAATGTATGGTTTATACGGTCGCTCTGGTAGAGAATCTTACTTTAGAACACAAGCATTGCATAAAAAAACAAGAATGCGGCAATTGGCACTCTCTACATCAATATTCATTAACAGTAATGTATCAAGAAAAAAATATATTGACGAGTTAAATTATTTATCTGATTTATATGAACGTCATATATTTAGTTCAGACAATTCTGAAGAAAGAAAATCCATTCTTCAAATGATGGGAAAGGAAATAAAGTACTTAGAATATCAAGAGCATTTGTGCAGATATAAACTTTATCAACAATATGCCCTCATTGAGACAAATAATCGGGGAATGGATAATATTGATTATGTGTTAAAAGGAGTTGGCATAGTCGTAGGTTTATCACAAATAGTTGCAGGAATAGGTCTGATAGCAGGAGCAACTATTACTGTATTTGGAATACCTGTTGGTTATGTGGCAGGAGCAGGATTAGTAGTTCATGGTTTTGGTGCCATTCAAGAGAATACTATGGCTCTAATTAAAGATGATCCAAACTACAAAGGATTGGTCAGATTAGGATATGAAAATACCTTTGAATATTTGGGCTCTAGTAAAACAACAGGAAGCCTAGTTTATGCAGGAGTAGATTTATCACTGTCTGCTCATGCATTATTATCGCGTACCTTAAAACCTGATGCATGGCGATTATTTCATCACATTAATGAAGATTATGTATATGGTTACAAACTTATGAGTGGATACGCACTAGGCTTCGAAATAACGGCCGATGGTCTTACGATAAAATCGGCCTATGATATATACAATAATCCAAACTACAACAAGTAATGATTTAATCTATCCTTTATACTTTTTTATAAACATAAAGGATTTATATGTTAGTCTTACAGATGAAAAATATAACACCATTGGCATTGAAATAAAAAATGTAAGCGCAGTATTAATATAATCATCGATATCATGAGCGAGTAATAGCATGCAAATAAAAAAAGAAAGAGCAATAAAAAAAACAAAAACAACACCATGAAATTTTCTTTTCAAAATACATATTTCTTGCATGATTTCATAACCGGAGCGTTCTGAGGCAGCTTTTATCAAGCTAATATCCTTTGAAGTAAAACCATGTTCAATCATTAATGACTCTATGTTTTTTTCCATTTTCACTCACCTTTAATAATTTTGTCATATATGCAAAACGCTGACATGGAAATTGAATATTCTGTCAGGTTGACTATGAAAATTATAATCCCGCTCACTTATTTTTCTGTGCCTACATGCTACACGTATTATAACCATACGTGAAGAAAGCGTTATCTTCTGATTTAAAAAAAATCAGATGCAGATCGGCAGCGGGCAAAGTAACGACATCAAACTGATGCCGGGGCAAATTTTTAACATTGCCAGTCATCCCCATGACCGCTCAATACCCGCTGGCAGATTGTCAGCATCAGTCATCATGGTCGCTGTCCGCAAGCGCTGGGAGACAATAGCGGCGACGGCACGACATTGAGTCATGATTTCAGTTTTATCGATGGTTTGTTGTTCTTCATTTTTGATAGCGACGGGTTTACCCGGTTGCTGAACGGCCATCCAGATTGCCCGAGCATCCATGACATCGTTCTTGTTACTTATACGAAAAGCTTTAACAAATTTGGCCTGGAGCAAATGAACCTCATACCCTAACTTTTTCAGCTCCCGTGCCCAATAGTGGGCACCACCACACGCTCCCATACCAATCAGACAAGGATCCCGGTTGCTGAAAAAAGTTAAAAAATCCCGTCGTCGTAGCTGTTTATCCATGATTTCACCGGTATATTTATCAACGAAATGAATTTGCATCAGATACTTTGCGGTATCGACGCCAACAGGAGTATATTTCACGAGTGGATCCTCCAGTTATCAGAGAGCAACAGGCTTCTCATTTAGGCACTATAAGACCGGAAATCTGAGAGGATCCATACCTTACCTCTCAATTTCAGCATAGTACCGAGAGTTACATGGTTGGGATGCGTTCATTACATTCCTCGTTTTTGCAACCCTGATTTTGACGCACGTGGGCCTGCCTAAATCTATCTGACGTCTATATAAGGAAAGTACCCGCGCCACAATGAGTTCCGCACCCGGTAATCCTGAAAAAACTCACGGCTTCTCTAATTCATTTTAAAGTCTAGGTTTTTATCGGGCCGACTAGCCGTTCATATCATCAATAATCAGTCTTCGCAACACCAGAGCGTTAATCGTTATTTTCTCTATTTGTTCAACAACGCAGGGGTATACCTGAATTCCCTTACTGATTGAATACTCCTCCCGTGGAAACGGCAAATTCCCGGCTGTGGCTATATTGTTTCCCATCCCCTAACCATGATGCCAGTACACTAGCTGTGATGGGGCTGATAGACGGATGGGCGTGCAGGCGTTGGAACCGCTGTACCAGATAAGAGGGCACATCATTTTCAGCGATAACCTCAGACAGCTGTCTTATCACAGCAATGCCTTTTGGCATGCTGAGACCAAATTCCAGTAAGAAAGCCTGCATCTGGTTGGTGGTTTTCACTTTATTTCTGACCAGGGATTCTCGGACACGATGTCATGCCCGCATGGTCTGCGGGCTTTCCGTACGTGGCTGAACAAAACGCATAGCAGGTCGTGAAGCCGCTTCGCAAATCGCTTCAGCATCAATGAAATCGTTTTTGTTGCTCTTGACGAAAGGACGGACAAACTGAGGTTAAATCAGTTGAGTTTTATGGCCTAATGCCGCGATTTTACGCGCCATGAAATGCGCACTGGCACAGGCTTCCATCACAACAGTGGCATTGGGTGTCACTGCCAGAAACTCAGGGAGTTTAGTGCAAGGAATGTTTACCCAAGTCAATACTGATAAGTGTTGTGCTGTTTATGATGATGCCCTCTTCTAAAAGAAAAACACACTGTCAATTGACTCAACAGAGTGGGGGAGACCATCTCATTAAACTCAGCACGTGCCGCACATTTGTTATTTGCAACGCAATATACCAGATCCTATCCCTGTAGCACCTCGCCGAGGTCGTCTGGCTATCGATGTAGAGTATCAGGGAACAAAGCTTGGGGCATTACGTCTCCAGGGCACTTGGATGTGTGTCGCCAGCACAGCGGAACACTTGCCTTGCCGTCTACCCCAGCCGTTTTTTCAATACGCTATGAGCAATCATTCCGCCGAGTAATCCCCAAAATGCGGAACTGATACCCAATAAATTAGCTCCAGAGGCCGTGATCAGGAAACAGATAATCGCCGCATCTCTGGCCGATTCATCCTTAATCGCTTGGTTCAGGCTATTAGTAAAAGTGCCAAGCAGTGCCAATCCAGCCAAAATCTTTATCAATGAGGTTGGAAAAGCGCTGAACAAAGAGAAAATGGCGCCACCAAAAATTCCTGCCAACAAATAGAAAAAACCAGCAGTGACGGCAGCCATGTACCGTTTCTTCGGATCTGGGTGAACATCACTTCCCATGCAAATAGCAGCCGAAATTGCCGCAATACAGATACTGAATCCCCCCAAAGGAGCCAGAATCATGGCCACCAAGGATGTCCAGATGAGTAATGTTGATGTGCGGGGAGGGTATCCTGCCGCTTGCGGTATGGCAATCCCCGGTGCATTTTGCGAAGCCATCGTGACGATAAAAAACGGAATTCCAACACCAATGAGTGTGGTTACGCTAAATTGCGGCGTCACGAATTCCGGTTTGGAAAACATCTCATTTTCACTGACCCAATTTAAGTCACCGTTGAAAATACAGATAATCAATCCAGCTGCAAATGTCGAGATGATTGCATATAACGGAAAAAAACGACGGGCAATGAGGTAAACAAATAGCATGGCACCACATAGCCAAAAGTTGACTTGTAGCATTGCGAACGCATCTAAACCGAAACGAAGTAATATCCCGGCCAGCATCGCCGCGGCAATGGTGTGCGGAATAGCGTTCATCAATCTGGCAAAGAATCCGGTAATACCGCATATCAACATTAATGCTGAAGAGAAAATAAAAATACCGACAGCTTCATTAACAGACATATTCGAGACATTCGTTGCCAGTAATGCAATGCCCGGTGTTGACCAGGCGGTTAAAATGGGGGTGCGATAATAGCGTGACAACGCAATCGTTGTGATCCCCATTCCCAGACCAAGCATACTCAGCCAGGCACCGATTTGTGATGATTCAACGCCGATCGCCGTCGCTGCTTGGAGAATGACCGCAACTGAACTAGCATAAGCAACTAAAACGGCAACAAATCCTGTAATAAATGTTGCGGGTGAAAAACCCCGCACAAATGACAGATTAGACATAGGGCATCACCTATCGGACGTTATAACGGACGATTAATGAGAATATCATCGTCCGTTATAACGTTCAACCACGCATTCATTTTTTGAGAAGACACCAATGAGTGATATCACACCGAAAATTGCTGAAAAATTTAAATCATTAAGAGCTTCTCGAGGATTAAGCCTCAGTCAAGCGGCTAAACTGACCGGCGTCAGTAAGGCCATGCTTGGGCAAATTGAACGGGCGCAATCAAGCCCAACAATATCGACGCTATGGAAAATTGCAACGGGCTTTAATATTGCTTTCTCAACCTTTTTAGAAGGCGCTACTCCGCAACCGCAGCCAATATTGCACCAATTTAATGCATTACCCGTCTTTGAACAAAATAATTCAGGCATGCGTGTCACCCCGCTCATCCCTTTTGATGATGAACTCTTTATTGATTTGTTTAAAATAGAATTGATACCGGGGGCTTCAAGTGAATCTTCCCCGCATGAATCCGGGGTGATAGAGCATATTATCGTACTGAGTGGCGTGTTAGATCTTCGTCTTAATGACACCTGGCATAAAATCTCAAGCGGGGAATCCCTGCGTTTCCATGCGGATTGTCATCATGCTTATGCGAATTCAGGTGATGATATTGTCGTTATCCATAATCTCATTCACTATCCCCATCATTAAAAAATCACGCTCTGTTGTATTAATAAAATACATTAATACTCCTCCTTGTTTATTAGCATTAGCCTCCTAACCAGGAGGCCATTTTTTGCCACATCATGACAACAGTTCATCTTTCAATCAGATACTGAAAGAAGAACCACAACCACAGGTGGTTTTTGCATTCGGGTTGGTCACAATAAAACGCGAGCCTTCCAATCCTTCCGTGTAATCTACGCAACCGCCTACCAGATATTGCAGACTCATTGGATCAATCACCAGCTCAACCCCTTGTTTTTGGATCGTCAAATCACCTTCGTTAATTTGGTCATCAAAAGTGAAACCATACTGGAAGCCGCTACAACCGCCACCGGTAATATAGACCCGCAGACGTAAGTTCGGGTTATCTTCATCAGCAACCAGTATTTTGACTTTATTGGCTGCGGCATCAGTAAACTGCAAAGGCAGTGCAGCATCATCGCTCATATTTTTACTCCAGTCCGGTTTTCCGGTCATAATTCTCGGAAAGTCTTCTTTGTGCTTTCTGATCAGTTAGCCGCGATTATCTAATACCTGACTAATTCGTTCAAGTTTTGCCACACGAATGTGACAACACACCATTCCCCCCTTTCTCCATTTGAGAATTTGGCTTCCCTATCAGGGTACTTTAGAATGGCATTCTCGTCTCTATGCCCAATGGATTTCAAGCCACTGCTTGGAAAATGGGGGTATATACCGTTATCTTTCAGGAGCTTTTATCAATGAGTCAGTCCGAAACGCTTTATTCTCAGGCAAAACAGGTGATCCCCGGTGGTGTCAATTCACCTGTACGTGCTTTTAATGGTGTTGGTGGTACACCGATTTTTATTCAACGTGCCGACGGTGCCTACCTTTATGATGTTGATGACAATGTTTATATCGATTATGTCGGCTCATGGGGACCAATGATACTTGGGCATAATCACTCGGCGATCCGCAATGCCGTTATTGAAGCTGCTGAACGTGGTTTGAGCTTTGGTGCACCCACCGCGGCCGAAGTCGAGATGGCAAAACGGGTTACCGAGCTGATGCCTTCCATGGATAGTGTTCGGATGGTGAATTCAGGTACAGAAGCCACAATGAGCGCCATTCGTCTGGCTCGCGGTTATACTCAACGTGACAAAATTATTAAATTCGAAGGTTGCTACCACGGCCATGCTGATTGTTTGCTGGTAAAAGCCGGTTCGGGTGCCCTGACGATGGGTCAGCCAAACTCGCCTGGCGTGCCTGCCGATTTTGCAAAACACACACTGACCTGCATCTACAATGATCTGAATTCCGTCCGTGAGGCTTTCGAAAAATACCCGGCGGAGATCGCCTGTATTATTGTCGAACCTGTCGCGGGTAACATGAACTGCATTCTGCCACAGCCGGAATTTCTGCCGGGTTTGCGTAAGTTATGTGATGAATTTGGCGCTTTGCTCATTATTGATGAGGTAATGACGGGATTTCGAGTCGCACTAGGTGGGGCACAAGCGTATTACAATGTTAAACCCGATCTCACCTCTCTCGGTAAAATCATTGGTGGCGGTATGCCTGTCGGTGCTTTTGGTGGCCGTCTTGACATTATGGAAAAACTGGCACCAACCGGCCCGGTTTATCAGGCAGGAACGCTTTCTGGTAATCCCATTGCTATGGCTGCCGGGCTGGCTTGTTTGAAAGAAGTTGCCCAAGCAGGTGTTCATACGCGTTTAAATGAACTGACGCATAATCTGGCAACGGGGTTAAAAAATGCCGCGGCAAAAGCAGGCATTCCGTTGGTGGTTAACTACGTTGGTGGCATGTTCGGTATTTTCTTTACCGATGCAGAACGTGTTACCTGCTATCAGGATGTCATGCAATGTGATGTAGAACGCTTCAAGCAATTCTTCCACTTAATGCTGGATGAAGGTATTTACCTAGCACCTTCTGCATTTGAAGCAGGATTTATGTCCATTGCTCACTCAGATGAAGATATTCAACGCACGGTTGATGCAGCAGCACGCTGTTTTGCAAAACTGAAATAAAAGTTGGACTTTCTCAGGCGCGACAATCCTGTGGTGTCTGAGAAATTTTTTCCCAACGCGGGTATCACCCGAATGGTGACCGCTTATTTGCCTTATTGATTTTCAGGCAATAAAAAACCCCGCGTTTGCGAGGTTTCATTATCGGATGATACGCCTAGTTAAACAGGCAACATAACCGATTTACAAAAAATGCATCTTGCTCCGTATGGATTACTTTTTGATACATCAAAGAGATATCTCCGATACTGCGAGCCTTTACAGCATGGACATCTGAAATAGATGTCGCCTTAGAGCACTACCACATTTGCAGCAGCTGGACCTTTCATACCTTTTTCGATGGTAAATGAAACTTCCTGGCCTTCGTCTAAGCTTTTGAAATCATTACTTTGGATTGCAGAATAGTGAACGAACACATCTTTGCTGCCATCTTTTGGAGAGATAAAACCGAAGCCTTTATCGTTATTAAACCATTTTACTAAACCAGTCATTGTATTGGACATAGGAGTTCCTTTAAATTTTTTACGTTGCCATAAGGCGGGATGAGGTTTGTTTTTAATGTACTTACTTATGGGAACTAATTAGAAGGAATTCGCAATGAAGGTATATCATGGATAACGCTAAATGGTGAACTGCTTTAAACTTGCTTGTCATAAATAGGTCTGCACTTCCAAACCGATGACGCTATTAACTCATATCTCTGCTGATATAGCAAACTTTATTTGCTATTTTTCTTTGTTATTTTCCCCCCTTGTTATTGATTCCTTTTTAATCAGTGGGTTGACCCGGCGGCTGAAAATCCTCAACAATCGTATATTGTTTCTGACCCTAAGCTCGTTCACGATCTTAGCCGTTATCTTTTTAAGTGTTTGGGGAGTGAGTACGTTGCAGGATTTAAACGCCCTATCCATGATTTTGGATAGGGCATCCTATTTTATCGCTAATGATAGCTGCGATTGTTACTGCGGCGATGACTGGCCAAACATCTCACGCAACCAATCGGGCGCTTCTTCTTTACCTTCCTCGATGGGCTGTGATACCGATTGCTGACACAAGCTTTGTGGAGCATCAGTCCAAACTGGCAATACCCTGATACCCCCGCCGTCACAGTTAAAACTACCATCCTCATTGACTGACATGTCGACAATGCCTTCCGGTGGAGAATTATTCAGTGCCAATGGCGTCCCATTTTCCAGATAACGTTGATAGATTTTCAACGCTCCTGTCGCCCCGGTTAACTTAGTTGGGCCGTTGTCATCACGTCCAGTCCAAACAACCACGACTTCCTTACCATCAATGCCAGTAAACCAACTGTCGCGCAGATCATTGGTCGTTCCTGTTTTACCGGCCAGATGATATTGGCCATATTTTCCGGCCAGCGCCCGCCCGGTGCCTCTCTCCACAACCTGCTGCATACCGTACAATGTCAGGTAAGCAGCCTGTGGTGGGACTGTGCGTTCCGCCTGTGGGTAGCTCTGGTAAACAACCGTACCATCTTCGGCAAGAATAGAGCGCAATGCGGAAAGTTTTGCCCGATTACCACCGCTGCCAATCGTCTGAAACTCTTGTGCCATCTCCATTGGGGTCAGGTTCATCGCACCTAACAACATGGACGGCACTTGCTGAATTTCTTTCGCGGGAATACCAAGCGCAACCAAGGTATTGGCAATGTGATCTAACCCAACATCCAACCCCAGATTGACCGTCGGTACATTCATCGAACGCGCTAACGCATCAATCAGCATGACACGCCCACTGAAAGTACGACTAAAGTTCCTCGGCTCCCAGGGCTTACCCCCTGCCTGAGGAATGGAGATAGGTTCATCTGCCAGCCAGGTATTAAAACGGTATTTATCCGGCTGACTCAGTGCCGTCAGATAAGTGGCTGGCTTAGCAAGAGAACCAATCAAACGCCGGGCATTCAATGCCCGGTTAAATCCAGCGTATTGGGGTTGCGCCCCGCCCACCATCGCACGAATTTCACCACTAATACGGTCAACGATGACTATCGCACCTTCCAGATCAGGGACATGACGCGATACCCGTAATGCGGCAACCCCCTCTTCCACGGCTTTTTCCGCGGCATCCTGCGAAACCGGATCTAACGTGGTGAAAATTTTCACACCTGACAGATCATTAACCTTATCGCCCAATTTTTCCTGCAATTCCTGACGTACCAACTGCATAAAGGCCGGTTGCGGTGTGATCGATTCGCTTTTCGGTTTGACGCCCAGTGGGCGGGCACTCAGCAGATCATACAGTTCCTGATCGATGATTTTGCGATTCTGAAGGATTTTCAAAACGACATTACGTCTCTCCAGTGCGATTTTAGGATTGCGCCATGGGTTATACAAAGAAGCCCCTTTGACCATTCCCACCAGTAATGCCTGCTGATCCAGACTCAATTCATCAATTGGACGGCCAAAATAGTACAAACTTGCCAGCGGGAAACCCCGGATCTGCTCGTCACCACTTTGCCCCAAATACACTTCATTCAAATACAGTTCAAGAATGCGATCCTTGCTATAACGGGCGTCCATTAGCACGGCCATCAGTGCTTCATTCGCTTTCCGGCTCAAGGTACGTTCATTGGAAAGAAACAAGTTTTTCACTAACTGCTGCGTCAGGGTACTTCCTCCCTGCACCGTGCGACCGGCTGTCAAATTAGCCAATACAGCGCGGAAAATAGAAAGCGGCCTGATCCCATCATGTTCATAGAAATAGCGGTCTTCCGTTTCCAGCAACGTCTGAATCAACAAATCGGGAAAACCATCACGCGGGACAAATAAACGCTGTTCACCATTCGGTGATTGCATCATCGTGATTAATTTCGGATCAAGACGGAAAAAACCAAACTGACGCTGGTTTTCCATGTTTTCAATGTCGGTAAGATGATTATTATCAAACGTCAATCGCGCCTGAATTTGCCCTTCTTTACCGTCAGGGAAATCAAACGGGCGTCGTAACATTTGAATACGATTCCCCTTGACCACAAATTCACCTGGTCGCATGATTTTCGTTACTTTTCGATACTGCATACCTTCCAGCAAACGGATCATTTCGTCTTTGCTGTAATTCATTCCCGGCTCAAGGCTGACCACCCGACCATACACCGCCGCGGGTAAATCCCAGACTTTACCGTCGATACGCTGGCGAATTTTATTATCCAGATAGAAACCATATATGACCGTCAGCACGGCCAATACAATCACGATTTTCAGTAGCAACCACAAAAACCGGCGACGACCTTTCTTAGACTGCCGGGCCTCAGACTTGTGGGTGTTCTTCCTTTTGTCAGTCATGACTTCATCCTCATCGTCGTCAAAATCATCATTTTCATCATCATAGTGATCCCGCCGATCGCGTTTTTTAGACGCCCATCCACGACGAAGTCCTGATTTTTTACCCTTGCGTCCGATTGGCTGACGATCATCATCAGACATACCGAATTCTCCAATTCTTTGTTAAATACCGATTTGTTCAATACAGGTAACTCACTTCACAAAGACAGATATTTCTTCACGCGCCTCGTCGGTGCGGTATTAGCCGGATCATCCGGCCATAAATGTTTGGGGTAACGCCCTTTCATCTCTTTTTGTACCTCACGATAAGCTCCCCGCCAAAACGCGGTGAGATCTTGCGTGATCTGTAATGGTCGATGGGCAGGGGATAACAACTCAATCGCAACCGGAATCCGCCCTTTTGCTAATGTCGGATTTTGCTGCTCTCCGTACATTTCCTGCATCTTGACAGACAGCACCGGGAGCTTATCGTTAAAATACTGAATAGCAATCTTGCTACCCGTTGGCACAGTGTAATTAGTCGGCAATTCATTATCCAGTATCTGCCGCTGCTGCCAGTTCAGCAAACCCATTAAACAGGATGACAATTCAATCTGGCGTAACCCTTTCAAATCATCAACACCTTCCAAGGCTGGCGTCAACCACTGTTCAAGGGAATCCAACAACGCTTCGTCATCCACTACAGGCCATTCCTCTTCCGGTAGCCATTCTGTTGCCCTTTGCAAACGAATACGCAACTGCAACGCGTCTTGTGACCAATTTAATGTCGATAAACCTTCCTGCCTGACCCAATTCAGTAAAGCTTCCTGTAATTCCGCTGCCGACGGTTTTGCCAAAGGCTGTGCTTTGACAATCAGCCGACCACATTGCCAACGCCGCCATGCCCGTAATGAACCCTTATGATTATCCCACTCTACACTTGTATGCTCAGTAAACAACCGTGGATGTTGTTTTTTGATTTGTTCAATCTCTAGCGGGCAAGCAAGCAAAACACGAGCATCAGGGGACGTATTCCCTGGCGCTAATGAGAGAAAATGGAGTGAAGGAATAACCAGCCAAGCCTCTCCCGAAAGCGCCTCTTCACGCTCCAGCGCCACGCCCAAACCATTCGCTAACTGAAAACGCCCAAGATTATCACGCTGTTTAGCAATCCTATCGGAAAACCCCTGTACTAATAGTTCAGGCACAAGATCTAACCTGATATTTTCAGATAGGTTTTCAAGGTGTCGTCTATTACGTTGATTTACCCGTCTGCCGGCAAGACGCCTGACAAGCTGATGCGTTCGTTGTTGCCAATGACGCGGATTCGTCATCATCCAATGGAGAAGATCCGGCTGTCCACGACGCGGGGGTTCTTCCAGAATGGCGACCAGCTTCGCTGCTGTTATCAGCGCGGCATCATCGCGGTCTTTATCTTCATGATCTTTACCCGCAGGCGATGCTTTACCTGAACACAATTCCTTACCTGAACACAGTATCGCCGCCAACCGCGGTTCACTGCCCAATTCTGCCATTTGCCAGCCACGGGAAGTCAATTGCCGATGATCATCCAATGCTCCCAGTCGCAATAGCAGGGATTCTGCGACCGTTAATGCTGACGTTGGGGGATTATCCAACCAATTCAGTTGGCGGCTGTCACGACATCCCCACTGTAATAACGAGAGCAACAAACTACTGAGATCTGAATGCAAAATCTCCGGTTCACTGTGTTCGCTCGCCCTTTCTGCCTGCTCCTGACTGAATAAATGCCAACACACACCCGCCTCCAGGCGGCCGGCACGTCCGGCTCGCTGAACCATTGATGCCTGGCTGATACGCTGCGTCATCAAGCGGGTCAGGCCACTCTTCGGTTCAAACCGACTGATACGCGCCAGTCCACTGTCTACGACCAGACGAATACCGTCAATCGTCAAACTGGTTTCTGCAATATTCGTCGCCAACACGACCTTACGCAGACCCGCTGGTGCTGGCGCAATTGCCTGGCGTTGCTCAGATAACGACAAAGCGCCGTACAACGGGCACAACAGCGTATCGTCATTAACTTTGCCTTCCAATTGCGACAACACCCGCTGAATTTCACCGACGCCGGGTAAAAACAGCAATAACGATCCCGGTTCCTGCTGCAATAATCTCAACACCGCCGAGGCCACGGATTGTTCAAAAGGCTGATGTGGTGGAAGAGGATGGTATGACCTCGTTACCGGATAGCTGCGCCCTTCTGACACAATCACAGGGGCATCGGGTAATAATGAAGAGAGACGCTGATTATCCAATGTCGCAGACATCACCAAAATCCGCAGGTCATCACGTAACCCGGCCTGTACATCCAATAACAGAGCCAGAGCAAGATCGGCCTGTAAGCTGCGTTCATGGAATTCATCAAGGATCACGAGATCAATGCCATTTAATTCCGGATCGTGTTGAAGTATTCGCGTCAAAACTCCTTCCGTCACGACTTCAAGGCGGGTAGAAGCGCTGACTTTGCTCTCCGATCGCATCCGGTAGCCAACCGTCATACCAACAGGTTCATTGAGTTGTTCAGCCAATCGTTCAGCCACACTGCGAGCCGCAATGCGCCGCGGCTCCAACATGATAATGCGCCCCGTGAATTGTGCCTGATGTAAAATTGACAACGGCAACCCCGTTGATTTTCCCGCCCCCGTTGGCGCATGTAATAACACGTGTTTCGACGTTTGCAAGGCAGCGATCACGGATTCTACGACGTCATAAATTGGTAATGACACAGGATCACCCTAATGGATTAACTTTCAATGAATGCCATTGTAGCATTAGCATCTTTGATTTCATTTCATCGAATTTCAGGTCATTGAATCTGTCAATGGCAGAATATTTTCGTTTTCTGAACGTGTTCGATCACGGCTCATAAAGGAACGTTTATGGAATTTTCACCCCCTCTGAAACCCGCTACCTTAATCCGCCGCTATAAGCGCTTTTTAGCGGATGTCCTCACACCAGCAGGAGAAACGCTCACGATACACTGCGCCAATACCGGTGCCATGACAGGATGTGCCACACCGGGTGATACCGTGTGGTATTCCACATCAGATAATCCCAAACGCAAGTACCCGAACAGTTGGGAGCTGACACAGACCCAAGATGGCCACTGGATTTGTGTTAATACACTCAGAGCCAATGAATTAACCTATCAAGCGATCACACAAAACAGCATTTCGGAATTATCTGGATATGAGCAGGTGAGTCGTGAAATTCGCTATGGAAAAGAGAAAAGCCGCATAGACTTATTGTTACAGTCAAAACAACAAGTTAATTGCTATATTGAGGTCAAGTCAGTGACATTGTTGCAGGAACAATATGGGTATTTTCCCGATGCCGTCACAATTAGGGGGCAAAAACATTTACGTGAGCTATCATTGATAGCACAACAAGGGCAACGTGCTGTCTTGTTATTTGCTGTTTTACATTCTGGCATCAATCAGGTTGCGGCAGCAAAACATATTGACCGTGATTATGCTTTTCTGTTGGAACAAGCAGTTCAATCCGGGGTCGAAGTCATTTGTTATAAGGCCAGCATGACAGAAAACAGGATGGTGCTATGTGACAAATTACCTTTTGTATCAATAGGATAATTTGTGAACAGATCCTGATAACGAGACAAGTTTTGCGAGATATTTAGGCAGTAAACATGCCTGCCTTCACACCATTGCAAAACTAATGGCAGGAACAATTGCCAACCTCGCAGTCATCTGCTATTTATAGCGGCCTATTTTTTTCCCCCTACTGTTGGGGGGTTCGTTTGATAGTGCGTGTGTAAGGAGAAGCATTATGCAAGAAGGGCAAAAACGTAAAACCTCGTCCTTGAGCATTCTCGCCATCGCTGGGGTTGAGCCTTACCAGGAAAAGCCAGGCGAAGAATACATGAACGATGCCCAGTTAGAGCATTTCAAGCTGATTCTGGAAGCATGGCGCAATCAACTCAGGGATGAAGTAGACCGTACTGTATCTCATATGCAAGATGAGGCAGCAAACTTCCCTGATCCAGTTGACCGTGCGGCACAAGAAGAAGAATTCAGTCTTGAATTACGCAATCGGGACCGTGAGCGTAAGTTGATCAAAAAGATCGAAAAAACACTGAAAAAAGTTGAAGAAGAGGACTTCGGCTATTGTGAATCCTGTGGGATTGAAATCGGTATCCGCCGTTTAGAAGCCCGCCCAACAGCCGATTTATGTATTGACTGTAAAACGTTGGCCGAAATTCGTGAAAAACAAATGGCTGGCTAACGAATAGGGTTAAGTACGGCGCTATATGACGCCGTACTCCCTATATATTGAATCTGCTATGACGCAATCTGACCATGCCCCGTTATATGTCGGGCGTTTCGCGCCATCCCCTTCTGGCGATCTCCATTTTGGTTCTTTGGTGACAGCACTGGGCAGTTATCTGCAAGCGCGTGCCTGTGATGGAAAATGGCTGATGCGGATTGATGACATTGATCCCCCGCGGGAAATTCCCGGCGCCGCTGACCGAATATTGACCGCCCTTGAACATTACGGGCTTTATTGGGATGGCGAAGTACTCTATCAATCTCAGCGCCATGACGCTTACCGTGCCATTCTCAATCAATTAAAACAGCAAGGGGATAGCTATTGTTGCACCTGTACCCGCCAATATATTCAACAAATTGGAGGATTCTATCATGGCCATTGTCGGCATTTACATCGGCCTGATCACCAAGCCGCTGTTCGTCTAAAACAACACCATCCGGTTTATCATTTTTACGATAAATTGCAGGGAAATATTACCGTCCCTACTGAAATGGCTGAAGAAGACTTCATTATTTATCGCAAAGATGGTTTATTCGCCTATAATCTTGTCGTTGTTATTGATGATAACTATCAAGGTGTCACCGAAATTGTCAGAGGCGCTGATTTAATTGAACCGACGGTTCGACAGCTATCGCTGTATCAGCATTTGAATTTTGCAACACCAGATTATGTTCATTTACCTCTCGTACTCAATCACGAGGGAAATAAACTGTCTAAGCAAAATCATGCCCAACCGATCCCATTGGATGATCCAAGGCCATTGATTATTGATGCGTTATCATTTTTGAATCAACCGGCTATTGCGGGCTGGCAGGATCTCACCACCGATCAACTGTTACAGCAGGCTATTGTTGGTTGGACGATATCCGCGGTTCCGCCAAAAGTACAACCGATAGGCTGAGTTAAATAAAGTCTTTCTATTGGTACTGTAAGCATTCTCAAAAAATGTTCAGTAAGTTATGATTGGCGGCTATTTTCTGTTTTAATTGATTAGTGACTATCGAGGTGTACCATTTTTAACCGAGTAGCAACTTTCTGCCGTAATTTGCTAACCCGCGATAACAAGACAAAACGCGACACTCAGGCAGTCAGTGAAAGGCCAGTCACCGTATCTGACCATTCTGCTCAAATAAAGAGCAGTTCTCTGCGCAAACACCGCAGAGGGAGTTATTCATCTTCATCACATGCCGCAAACGACAATATGAAGAAAAAGCCCGCAAAGGAAAAGCCTTCGGACGCCCCTATCACGGTGATCCCGCGAGCGCAACACCCTATTTCACGTAAGGACATTAGCGATAATGCGCTGAAGGTGCTGTATCGCCTGAATAAATCAGGCTTTGAAGCTTATCTCGTTGGTGGCGGGGTTCGGGATCTATTGCTGCACAAAAAACCCAAAGATTTTGATATAGCAACGAATGCCACACCTGAACAAGTCCGTAAATTGTTCCGTAACTGCCGTCTCATCGGGCGCCGTTTTCGCCTCGCCCATATTATGTTTGGCCCTGATGTGATTGAAGTTGCCACCTTCCGTGGGCCACATGATCACATTGAAACCAACGACCGGAATCAGTCGCATAAAGCCCAAAGCGGGATGTTGCTGCGCGATAATATTTTCGGTTCAGTGGCAGAAGATGCAGTTCGTCGCGATTTCACAATCAATAGCCTCTATTACGGCATTGAAGATTTTTCGCTGCGGGATTACGTTGGTGGCCTAGCCGATCTGAACGCGGGCATCATTCGCCTGATAGGGGAACCTGAAACCCGTTATCGGGAAGATCCTGTCCGTATGTTACGGGCTGTCCGCTTCGCCAGTAAACTGGACATGACCATCGAACCTAACACGGCGGAACCAATTCCGCGTCTTGCCTTCCTGCTAAAAGATATTCCACCGGCACGCTTGTTTGAAGAATCCCTGAAACTGCTACAGTCAGGTCAGGGCTATCAGACCTATAAACTGCTGCGCGAATATCATCTGTTCCAGCCATTATTTCCGATTATTCAACGTGGTTTCACCCAGGGTGGTGATGCTCCCATGGAAAAATTGCTGATACAGGTACTGAAAAATACGGATCTTCGTTTGCAAAATGACAAGAAGGTGAATCCCGCTTTCTTATTTGCAGCTATGCTATGGTATCCGCTGCTTGAACACGCCGAAAAACTGGCTCAGGAAGGTGGATTACCGTATAACCAGGCCTTTTCGTTAGCAACCGATGATATCCTTAACGAACAGTGTCGTTCCATTGCGATCCCAAAACGCCATACCACCACCATGCGTGATATCTGGTCGCTTCAACTTCGTCTGCCACATCGTCAGGGAAAACAGGCCAATAAATTGATGGAACATCCAAAGTTCCGAGCTGCGTATGATTTACTGGAATTACGTGCTGATGTTGAGCTACGCCATGAACTGAAAGACTTGGTGCAATGGTGGGGGGAGTTCCAACAATCAACACCGCCACAACAACGTGGAATGATATCAAAACTGGGCAACAAACCCATTCGCCGCAGAATACGCTCCCGTCGTAGACCCGTTAATCACAATAGGAATAACGATTAATATGACTTTGGTCTATCTTGCCATTGGCAGTAATCTGGCCACGCCTTTGCAGCAAGTCAATAATGCACTTGCTGCACTGAAAAAGATCCCTGACACCACTTTGGTGACTCGATCCGCTTTTTATCGAACCAAACCCATGGGATCGCAGGATCAACCGGATTATCTTAACCTTGCTGTTGCATTGGAGACGCAATTGTCACCAGACATATTGCTTGATCACACTCAGGCGATCGAACTGGCGCAGGGGCGTGTTCGCAACGGTGAGCGTTGGGGGCCAAGAACTCTCGATTTGGATATTATGCTATTTGGTGATCAGATCATCAATTCCGCACGGTTGACCGTTCCCCATTACGGGTTAAAACAGCGTGAATTTATGCTTTATCCACTTGCTGAAATTGCGCCGGATCTGATATTTCCTGATGGGGAAACATTAGCCGAACGGTTAAAACATGTTCCAGAAAATGGCTTGACGTTTTGGGTGTAGTTTCTTTGACGCTCATCCACAATCTCAGACAATCGTGGTCTATTTCTGGATAATCAGGGCCTGTTCTGTTGAATATACTGGAAACATTCAATGGGATAGGCTTATACCCAATTAAATTTCAAATTGCAGCCAACCAAACAGTGACTTGAAAAATAAAAGGGATAACGATTCAGGAGATAATAATGAAACCAACAACCCTGTCTGACCTCCGTCAGTTAAAAAAAGAAAAACGCAAATTCGCAACACTCACCGCCTACGACGCCAGTTTCGCTCACCTTTTCGCCGAAGAAGGCATCAATGTCATGCTGATTGGCGATTCATTGGGTATGACGGTACAGGGATTTGATTCAACCTTACCGGTCACAATGGAAGATATCATTTACCACACTCGTTGCGTTCGCGCCGGCGCCCCGGATTCTTTCTTAATCGCAGATATGCCGTTCATGAGTTATGCCACACCAGAGCAGGCTTGTGAGAACGCAGCCAAACTGATGCGTGCCGGTGCCAATATGGTCAAAATTGAGGGTGGAGACTGGCTGTATGATACCGTGAAAAGGTTGACTGAGCGCTCTGTTCCTGTTTGCATCCATTTGGGCTTAATGCCGCAATCCGTCAATCTCCTTGGTGGCTATAAAGTGCAGGGTCGCGATGAATCATCAGCAAATCAATTGATGGCCGATACTCTCGCCCTAAAAGATGCGGGTATGCAAATGCTGTTGTTAGAGTGTGTGCCTGCCGAACTGGCATGCCAGATTACAGAAGAACTGACCACGATCCCCGTCATTGGCATTGGTGCCGGCAATGGGACTGACGCCCAGATTCTGGTTATGCACGATGCGTTGGGTATCACCGCAAAACCACCCAAATTTGCCAAAAACTTCCTCAAAGAAACGGGCAATGTCAGGGATGCTATCCGCCTTTATATCGAACAGGTAGAAAGTGGTATCTATCCCGACCAGGCTCATTCATTTAAGTCATCATTCTCCAGCATGACGGCTATTTAAAGGAGTACAGCAATGCTGATTATAGAAACGATCCCCATGCTACGCCGGGAAATCCGTCGTTGGCATCAAGAAGGCAAGCGTATTGCTTTCGTTCCCACAATGGGAAATTTGCATGATGGTCATATGACATTAGTTGATACCGCCAAAGCCCAGGCCGACGTTGTTATTGTCAGTATTTTCGTCAATCCGATGCAGTTTGATCGAGAAGACGATCTGGTCAACTATCCCCGCACCTTGCAGGAAGATTATGAAAAACTGAGCCGTCGCAATGTCGAGCTGGTCTTTGCACCCAATGCCAACGAAATGTATCCGAATGGCTTCGGTGCTAACCACACTTTTGTCGATGTCCCCGCGTATTCCCAGATACTTGAAGGTGCCAGCCGACCAGGGCATTTTCGAGGTGTCACTACCGTCGTCAGCAAATTGTTTAACCTGATCCAGCCTGATCTGGTTTATTTTGGCGAGAAAGATTTCCAGCAATTACACATCATCCGCCACATGATCGCAGATATGGCTTACGATATGACGCTGGTCTCTGTGCCTATCGCCCGTGATAAAAATGGATTGGCGCTGAGTTCACGTAATCACCTTCTCTCTGCTAAAGAGAAAAAAATTGCGCCTTTACTGAATAAGGTGATGCAATGTATGGCAGAAAAGTTGAAGAATGGCGAACGGGAGCCTGAACAGTTGATCGAATGGGCCTCTGTTCGATTACGTGAAGAAGGTTTTATACCAGATGAGCTATTTATCTGTGATGCCGAAAATCTGAAACCGTTAACAGAACAAAGTCAAAAAGCCGTCATTTTGATGGCGGCAAGGTTAGGTCAAATACGGCTAATTGATAATCAGCAGGTTGATTTGACTCACTAATGTTCATTGTGGGGTATGTGTCGCACTGTCATGATCATGCACATATCCCCCAAAACCCGCCTTAATATGCAATACAATGGCTGAAAACAAGAGTGGGTTGTGAATTGAATTTGGCAATGTCACTACTATATCAACGACCCTATCGACGCCCCAATCGACGACCAAGATCATAAGATGATTGACCTTTGGGAATTCATTGATTAGCCGACCCGCAAACGGCAATTTTACTGCGTACCACCGCTTTCATCGCATCCATCCCGACACGCAGGTAATCACGCGGATCGTTGCCTTCCGGGTTATCGACGAACCATTTTTTCACCGCAGCGGCGAAAGCGATTTTTAACTCAGTGGCAACGTTCACTTTACAGACACCAAGCGCAATGGCACGTCTGACATCGTCATCCGGCACATCGCTTGCGCCATGCAACACCAGTGGAATAGCAACTTGTGCGCGAATTTCAGCCAGCCGCTGGAAATCAATTTTGGGGCGTTTAGTGTAGAGACCGTGTGCAGTGCCAATCGCAACGGCAAGGCTATCTACACCCGTTAGCTCGACAAAGCGGCTCGCTTCCTGTGGATCGGTGAAAAACGCATTTTCTTCGTCAACAGCCATATCGTCTTCCACACCGCCCAGACGACCTAATTCTGCTTCCACGCTGCAATCGTAACGGTGGCAAAAATCCACCACCGATTTGACTAACTTAACATTCTCGAAAAATGGCAAGTGGCTACCGTCAATCATTGCGCTACGCACGCCGGCGTAAACTTTTCGCCGGATATCTTCCAGTGATTCATGGTGATCGAGGTGTAACGCCAGCGGCATACCGTAGTTTTTCGAGTAGGCTTCACACAGGGCGTAGATCTCTTCAAAAGCGATGTGTTTGAAAGTGCCAGGGGTGCCTGCGAGGATCACCGGCGATGGCATCTCTTTACAAACTTCCAGGATTGCCTGAATAGTTTCTGCATTGTGGATATTAAACGCTGGCACGGCGTAGCCTCTGGCATACGCAGCCTGAAGCAGATATTTGGTCGAGATAATACTCATGAGATCAACCTCTCAATGTTTCCAGGGATGAATAACCACACCTTTCACAACGCGGTTTACTGTGCTACTGGCGGAAGGCGTATCAGGGGGAATGCCTGCTTTGATGGATGCGGTCAGCGCGAAAATTTGTGCGTACATCAGGAAACAGAACGCCTGTTCGATATCGAGAAACTCTCGGGCCGCCGGTAACAGGATATGCGGCCCCGCTGTCACTTCCGGGCTACGGATCGCAGAGATCGCCACCACGCGCATGGCCTGCTGGTCACGGTGCAATTCGGCAAGTAAATCCAGATCGTACTGACGGGTATATGGGTGACTGGAAACCATCACCACCACCAATGTTTCATGGTTAATCAGTGATTTTGGCCCGTGACGGAAACCGGTCGGAGAGTCGTAAAATGCGGCCAGTTTTCCGGCTGTCAGCTCCAGTACTTTCAGTGCTGATTCACGCGCAACGCCCTGTAATCCACCGCTGCCGAGGTAAGCGATGCGCTGAAAAGGCAGATCACCAAACACCATTTCGCTGAAATTGCCCTGCGACGCGATAATCTGTTCGCAGCGCGTGGCGACAGCCTGAAAAGTGGTGCTGTTAATGACATCCGGCGCAAATACCGCCAGAGCGCTTGCCATCATGGTGGTCATGCTGCTGGTCATCGCGAAACCACGATCATGGGTTTCAGGTGGCATCAACAGTACCAGCGCATTATCGCTGTGTACCGTGTTCTGATACAGGCAACCCGCCTGATTGCAGGTCATGACCAGATGGTAACAGCGCTTGACAAGCTGGTTCGCCAGATCCACTACCGCGACGCTTTCCGGGCTATTGCCGGAACGGGCAAAGGAAATCAACAGCGTCGGCTGATCTGCGGGGAAGTAATCCATTGGGTTGGTGACCAGATCGGTCGTGGGGATTGCGACAACGTTTTTCCCGGTGTGACGCATCAGCCACGGCGTAATGATATCGCCAATAAATGCGGAGCTGCCTGCCCCCGTCAGGATAATCTTCAGATCGTTTTTTTGTAGCAGAGGTGCGAGGAACGCGTTGAGGGTGTCATGTAAACGATCAAGATTGTTCAGCGCCCGAAGCCAGCTTACTGGCTGCTGGCGGATCTCTTCTTCAGTCCAGGTTTGAGTACCGGCAGATAGAATTTCGCTCATCACGATCAAATACCCCCTTCAACGATCTCAGCATCGCGGTCGCGCCCCATTTCATCCACCAGGCTGGTTAAGCCGCGGTGGCCACACACCAACGCTTGCAGGCGAAATTCTGTGCTGCTGAGTCCGTCACATTCCGGCACCATCTCCAGCAATAGTTGCAAATTGACGCCAGTGATCACCTCACGATTAGGTTTCTGCATCGCCAATGTCGAAGCCACACGGAATGGAGTACCGCCCAGCAAATCGATCAAAAACACCACCCCTTCACTTTCATCGAAAGCGGCTAACGCCGCTTCAAACTGAGCGGTCAGCAAGGCGGGAGATGCGCTTGCCGGGAAGTCAATGGCAATAACCTGCGGCTGTTCGCCGAGGATCTGTTTCATCGCTTGTTCCAGGCCACTGGCAAAGCCGCCATGCCCGCTAAGAATAATCCCTAACATGTGCTTCTCCCCCTTACTTACAGGAAGTGACCAAACTTACCGGCAATGCCCAGCACGACTGTGATGCAGATAAGAGACAGTGGATTCCAACCGCGACGTACCAGAGCGTACATCATCAGGGTGTAAACCAGCGGCAGAAATGCGGGCATCAGCTTGTCGATCACATCAGTTTGCAGTTTCACGACCGCATCGCCCGCCTTGATGTCCAGCGTCGTGGATAGGCGAACATAAGTGGCGACCAGCGCGCCAATGACGGTCATCCCAACGATAGAAGCGGCATGCCCTACTTTACGGGTATTGGCTTTAATCAATGGGATCGCCGCTACCCCCATACGATAGGCATAGTGAGCAAGACCAAAGCGCAAACTGAAATGAACGATGTTAAACATGACGAGAAACACAACCGCGCCGAGAATAGAGTCTTGTAGCGCTAGACTGGCACCAATGCCGCTGCAAATGGGCAGCAGAGTCAACCAGAACATCGCGTCGCCAATCCCGCCGAGCGGCGCTCCGACGGCAATTTTGGTGTGCTGAATGCTATTCACATCCTGCTTGGAACGCTCCATCGCCAACACGATGCCAATCACAAAAGTCACGAGGAACGGGTGAGTATTAAAAAAGCCCATATGACCTTTCATCGCTCGCGCAAGGTCACGTTTGTTGGTGTGGATTTTTTTCAGCATGGGCAGCAGGCCGTACAACCAGCCAGCGGCTTGCATCCGTTCATAGTTAAATGACGCCTGTAACAGCATGGAACGCCACGCCACACGGTTAATGTCTTTCTTCGTCAGTTCCGCACCAATATTTTGATCTTCATAAATATTATCATTTGTGATGGCCGTATCCGCGTTGCGAGCTTGGGATGAAGCCTGAATATTAGATGCCATCGTCGAATTCCTCTTGTTGAGCGCGGGAAGATTGAGGTAGTGTCGGGTCTGTACGCATAAACGCCATCAGCGCCAGTGCTAGCGCCACAGCAGCAATCGCCAATACCGGCAGTTTTAGCCAGGCTGCGCCAACAAAGCCGATAATGAAATACGGAATGTAGACGTTTTTCATCATGATTTTCAGCAGCACCGCGAAGCCGATCGCTGGCATGATGCCCCCGGCAACGCCCAGACCGTCGATCAACCGGACGGGTAACATTTCGATCAGGGTTTTTGCATATTCTGCACCGAAGTGGATCGGCAGAAAGGCACACAGAAAATAGAAAGTACCGAGTACCAGCAAAGCTATATAGTTAATCCATTCGATGCCACGGGTGTCCGCATTCGCCGCCATACGGTCACAGCGTGCCATCACACCGGACATGATGGAAAACAGGAAAGTGATCCCCATTTGTACCGCAATGGCAAACGGCACCGCGACCCCGACCGCGACGTCTGGTTTCACGCCGGTGGTAATGGCAAAGGTTGTCCCAACGATGGTGCCGATAATGACATTCAGTGGCTGCGCGCCCGCCAGAGGTACAAGCCCCATCCACACCAGTTCCAGCGTTCCGCCCGTCAGAATACCCGTATGCAAATCACCCAGAATCAGACCAACCAGTGGGCCAAGAACGACCGGGCGATGCATATGCGTCAGACCGTTGAACATATCCAGCCCGGCAATAAAAGCCAGAATGCCCAACGCGATCGCTTGTAATAAGCTAATTTCCATACCAATTACCTCAGAGAAGAGTGTAGAGATCCTGAGCCGGTTCGGTGGGAACCCCCTGAACAAAACACGCCACCCCCGCCTGTTTCAATCGATTGAATGCTGTGATGTCTTGCTCACCCACTGAGACGGTTTTAGCAATTTGTTTTTTACCTTCGGCGTAATGCATGTTGCCGACATTAATGCGTTTTACGGGGACATGGCCTTCCACCAAGGTAAGAAAATCTTGTGGTTTTTTGCAAACCAGCAGAATTTTCTGACGGTCGGCCGCACGATGGATATTGTCGATCACTTTCTGTAATGACCAAAAACGGACGGCAATACCTTCTGCGAGCACCATTTCCATCAGGTTTTGCTGCAAGGTATCTTCCGCCACTTCATCGTTGGCAACCAACACCAGGTTGGCGCCAACAAAGCCAACCCACTGCACGCCAACCTGACCATGGATCAGACGCTCATCGATGCGGCTTAATACAATATTTGGCATAGTTTTTCCTCATTACTGAACGAAATCGATTGAGCTAAATCGATGCCACAGTACCCCGACAAGCGGCATGATACTGGCGCAATACATCCTGGATATGATCTATCATTAATTCATGTGGGGTTGCCGCAAGTAATCCTTCACGAATTCTCATGTACTGAAGCGGCAAATACTGGCTGATCAGCGGCAAGGGAATGACTTCATTGGCCAGATTATTCACTAGCCGACAATAAGCGTTGTCAATATCGGAGTCAGGCCAATAGTAGCGGATGCGATCAGAATAGCTGTAGCTGCGCGCCAGACGCAGTGCTTCATGACGGCCGTGGTAATGTTGCTGCCAGTGTTCTGGATGTGCCCGCATCACATTTTCCACGACCTCTCGCAGATCTGAACATCGGTGCGCAGGGAGTAATTCGCGCTCAATCGCGGCGAGTGAGAACAGCGCTTCGCGCAGCGCGAAGGTCAGCGCCGGGCCAACTTTCAGGATCGCAAAGTGATGCTGAACCAGTTGCTGCAAAGCGTACGGCGTCTGATAATCGGTGGAATGTGCTTCAAACACCATCGTGTCAGACATTTCAATCATCTGGCTCAGGGCACGGGACTGCGCCGGTTGATAATCAATAACCTGAGTATGGTCGAACTCGACCCCCGGCTGCACAACAAGACCCATCACACGCGGCCACAGATCGTTGAGCCCCTGCTGCTCAAAAGCGCGGCGGTGAGTTTCCAGCGTTGCTTTCGCCGCCTGGGGCGTGGTGACCGTCAGCGTATGCAGCGTTTCATGCGCCCCACCAGGCACCGGTACTTCAGTACCGATCACATACGCCAAATCGGATACACCAAACTGCGCAATGCAGGTTTGTTCGGCAATGCGGGCCAATCTGGCCGCGCGCTCTGCGACGATGGCATCGTTTAACGGCACCGGGTCGTCGGCACAAGACATGCTACAATCCAGGTGGATTTTCTTAAATCCGGCGGCGACATAGCGACGGATCAGTTCATCGGCCTTTTCCATGGCTTCTGCGGCGGGCTGAGTCTGCCAACGGTTTGGCCCGAGGTGATCACCGCCGAGAATCAATTGGTCATGGGGAAAATGATGTTTATCCGCCAGTTGTTGGACGAAGTGACAAAAGTCGGCGGGCGTCATGCCAGTATAACCCCCGTACTGATCAACCTGATTGGAGGTGGCTTCGATTAACAGCAGGGTGCGAGCGTCCAGAGCGTGGCGTATGGCGGCTTCTAACACTAGCGGGTGAGCGGAACAGACAGCGAAGATGCCATAACGCTTATCTTGTTTATGATTAGCCACAAACGCAGTTAACTGTTTCATTTTCTTCTCCCTATCGATGGATTAACCGCCACCCTTTCGATTTATTTCATTTCATACTGTGCCATCATCAATAAAACACAAAACAAAAGATAGCGAAATTGAGATCCCTTTCGCAAAAGAAACAAATCGAAAGATCGCTTTGCCCCACGAAGCCGTGAATAATAGGAAAAATATCGGGTTGTTAAGACTTGCATTCGATGAAAAGAAAGGGATTAATAGACGGAACGAAATGAAACGAAACGTTTTTATGCAAGGATCTTCTATGAGTAACAGTGCTTCCGTCACGGATAAACGTATTTCCAGCACCAGCGAACGGCGCGAGCTGATTATTCAGCATCTTCGCCAGAAAGGAAGCGTACAAGTCAATTATTTATCGGATTTTTTCGGTGTTTCCACGGTGACGATCCGTAACGATCTGACGTTTCTGGAAAAGCAAGGCATTGCGATGCGTGCCTATGGTGGCGCACTGGTATGCGATCCGGCGCCCCTGCCAGCGGAATCTTCTGTAGAGGATAAAAGCACCCTGAATATTGCGCTGAAACGCAGCATTGCCCGCGCCGCCGTCGAACTGATCAAACCCGGTCATCGCGTGATCCTGGACTCAGGCACCACCACGTATGAAATCGCACGGCTGATGCGCCAGCATAAAGACGTCATCGCCATGACCAATGGCATGAATGTCGCCAATGCACTACTGGAAGCCGAAGGGGTGGAGCTGTTAATGACCGGCGGACATTTGCGGCGTCAGTCCCTGTCATTTTATGGTGATCAGGCCGAGCAATCACTACAAAACTACCATTTTGATATGCTGTTTCTAGGCGTAGATGCCATTGATCTGGAACGGGGCGTCAGTACCCATAACGAAGATGAAGTGCGATTGAATCGCCGGATGTGCGAGGTAGCAGAACGCATTATCGTGGTCACCGACGCCAGCAAATTTAACCGCGCAAGTCTACATAAGATCATTGATACGCAACGTATTCATATGGTGATCACCGATAAAGGTATTCCGACGGATAGCCTGGATGGCTTACGTAAAGGCGGCATCAACGTGATGCTGGTCGAGGAATAAAAAAATATTTACCAACAGGGTAATGGTCTGCCATGATAATGAGCCGGTTGGAAATCGCAAAAACCAACTTTGGGGGTAAATATGACGCGAAAATATCTAGCCAACGTCAGTGTTGTCTGTCTTATATCGGCATCCTGCATCCCATACTCATCTGCAACAGACCTTGTTGAAACACAATATTTAAGTACACCCAATAAAATTTACCATGCCGGTGATAAATATCCACGGATAAAAGTTGCCACCTATAATATCGCCGGGGGATTAAGAAACCATACCGTCAACATTGCGTTGGTTTCCGAAGCCATCATGAAACTTAACCCAGATATTATTACACTTGAAGAAGTTGACCAGGGAACAGCCCGAAGTCATGGGCTTGATCAAGCAAAAGAAATCGCCAGAAAAACCGGCATGTACTATTCATTCGGTAAATCGCTGGACATGGAGGGGGGAAGTTATGGAAATGCGATTTTATCAAAGTTTCCCATTGAAAAAACCATGGTTTTCAAACTCCCCTCTGGAAGTGAAGAACCGCGGTCACTGATGATTAGCAAAATTAACGTGCCAGGTTTTGATGCGGCGGTATATGTGTATAACAGCCATTTCGACTGGCGTGAAGATGATACGGTCAGAATGGCGCAGGCCCGATTTATCAATAGCATCGTATTCGATGATAGGGATCTTGATAAGGTGCTACCCAATCTTGCTACGGGTATAACCATTTTGATGGGCGACTTTAACTCAGTGAAAAGCGACCGTGTGACAAAAGAAATAGGAAAATATTGGCAGCTGGTCGACGTCATTGGTACTGATACCAGAACATGGCCAGCAGGAAACCCAGGACTTGACCTTGATCACATTTTTACGGGCAAAGGACAAAAATGGATCATTGAAAAGCTCACCATTCCAAATGATGGAAAAGAAGCATTCGGCATTAAGTGGCAGACGGTGAGTGATCACATTCCTGTTATGGCAACGATGAAACTTGTTGAACAGTAAGCATCACAGCACCCACTAATATTGCGACGAGAAATGCGCAGTTTTTTGCTGTTTGAGCATGTCCCCACCGGTTATGGCAGTATGACTTGCAGCCTGCGCATTTCTGATTTAGCGTTTCAGAGAGTGATTACCCAACATCGTCATCAACGTCTCACAGAGAAAAATGCAATGATTTTTCGAGACTTTTTTTGAGCGTTTTGGTTGGCGCATATTTCAAGAAAAGATTTCTCTTCAAACAATGAAAGAAACGATCATCTTGCTCGACTTCACTCAATGCCCTTGAAGCATTAACGAATATTTCCGTCCTTGGAATACGGATCGTTTCGTATTGACGCAGCGCAGAAATGGGATCTGACGGTTGCCGAAAAACATGCCCCAAAACCGCCGCGTCTTCGATGGCCATACCAGCACCCTGCCCCAGACTGGTCAGCATAGGATGAGCCGCATCGCCTAAAAGCGTTATTCTTCCTTTCCCCCAGCAAGGTGAAAAAGGTCTGTCCTGTGCGGGTACAGCAATGATATTTTCGGCGGGGGTTTGTAAGATAATATCGCTAACAATCGCCGGCCAGCCCTGATAATAGGATAAAATATCTTGGTGGCTGCCTTGCCAGTTATGCGCCTGTTCAGTACGCATATTGGCGGTTCCCCACCAATAGACCTCACCACCCCCGACATCAATCAACCCTATTCGTTTTCCTGCGCCCCAATAATGCCCCACGTAGCCAGGTGTAATCTGTGGATGTTGATAACGAGTTACCCCCAGCCAGCACAGATAATCGGCTGTGCGCGTTGGCTTATGCCCCTGAATATAATCACGGACAAAAGAGTAAATCCCGTCAGCACCGATGAGCAAATCGCCATGTGCTTCTCTGCCATCAGCAAAGCAAACAGAAATACCCTCATCACTTTCAGTCAGTTCGATGGCTTTCGCACCGACATGAATAATATTCTGATCAAGCTGCTGTAACAGTGCTTCCTGCAATGCTTTACGTGAGAGACAAACGCTATCGAATCCATAAGAAGACGAGACTTCAGGGATGGGTAATCGGCGTATTAGACGATCTTTGACGTTCCTAATTTCAAAACATGTCATGGGAGCACCAAAGTGCGCCAGTTTCAGATTAACCCCAACAGAAGATAACGCCGCAATAGCATTGGACATGACAGATAAACCTGAACCTGCTGTCCGTAAAGTGGGTGCTTGTTCATAAACTTCAACAGCATAGCCCATCTGCCGTAACACGATAGCCGCCGTTAACCCACCGATACCTGCTCCAACTATGAGTACTTTTAATGGGCGATTCATATTTTCTCCGACATTAACCCTGCTTGTTGGCTAGAAACGTTATGCATTTCTTGAAGGATAACTTTTGCAACCTCCGCCACATGCGGCTCCTCCATAATTTCTAAATGATCACCGGGAACATCAATGACATTAATATGACCCGTGGTCTTACTTTCCCAGCCATTTTTAGGATCACGATACTCACTGTTTATCGCATCATGCATAGAACGTAGGACGTCAGGTAACGGGCGTGTTGCATGCAATAAAGTCATATTCACATCTGCCATGTAAGCCGCATAATCCGCAGCGGCTTGCCAATTGTTCTTATACACATCAAATAATCTTTGTACGACGGCGCGAGAACTGCCTTGTGGAATGGCGCCGGTGGCAATGGCATGCTCGGTGATATATTCGAACCGCGCCTGCAAAGAGGTTATCTGTTCCGGTACACTTTGTTCAGGGAGGGTCGCCCCTTCATTTAGCCACAATAATTCCCAAAAAAACCATCGTAGCAGTGCGTCATCATTTATTTTTCCTTGAGGTTTCGAGTTAAGCGCAACCGTATCTAAGACGAAAAGATCAGCAACCGCTTCCCCCTGTTCTTTCAACTGACGTGCCATCTCAAATGCGACAAATCCCCCATAAGACCAACCCCCAACGGAGTATGGGCCATGTGGCTGGATTTGACGTATGGCGTCCAGGTAATTCGCCGCTTGTGCCTGTACACTGTTCAATGGCTTAGATCCCGCATCGACGCCGTGAGCCTGCAAAGCATAGAAAGGCTGATCTTCAGGAAAGTGCTTCACTAATCGTAAATAGGCCAAGACATTGCCCCCCATCGGATGGACAAAAAACAGTGGCCGTTTATGACCCGTCGTCCGCATGGGAACAAGCGGGCTAAATTGGGGATCACCCCCTTTTTCCCGGATATACATCGCTAACTGTGCAACCGTTGGGTTACTCACAAAACGGGACAAAGGAATGCTGATACCGAAATATTTTTCGACCAAAACAACCATTCTCATGGCTGTGAGTGATGTCGCACCAATATCAAACACATTTTGATGAACAGATAAGCGAGGTATTTTCAATAAGTCCGCCGCCAAATCACACAATACTTGCTCATGCTCGTCCCGTGGGGCAATATCACCTGAGTCATTATGCCCATGTATGATCCGCATACGACGTAACGCAGCATCATCGCGTTTCCCGCTTGGGGTTTTAGGCAAGGCTGCCAGCCACGCTATTTGCGTCGGGTGCATATATTGAGGCAGCATTTCGGACACATGTTGTTGTACCCGCAGTGTAAATGCGTCGTTCTTTTCCCCGATCAGAAATGCAACCAGAACCCCCTCACTGTCACCCTGCTGTTGAACAACAACAGCCACGTTTTTGAGTACGTCGGCGGCACCGGGGGTACTCAAGATGGCCAATTCTATTTCCGCCAGTTCTACACGGTAACCACGGACTTTGACTTGTGTATCCCTGCGACCTAAGCAGAGTATATTTCCATCGTTAAGTTTTACCCCTAAATCCCCAGTACGATACAGTGGCTCATCACCCTCTTTGGGGATAATAAAATGTTCTGCCGTTAATTTTGGCTGACGATAATAACCAAGAGCAACAGGTAACCCCCGAGCATAAATTTCACCTGGCTCGCCAGAAACAACCTCTTCTAACTGACGGTTAAGGAGTACGATATCTGCGTTGTTAATGCTTTTACCCATTGGCGGTAACGCCGGGAAAGACATCGGATCACCTTTCATCGTAAAGGCAGAAATAACATGCGTTTCTGTGGGGCCATACTGATTCTCAAGGATGCCGTGATGGATTTTCCCCATAAAGAGACGAATATCCTCCGTGATCCGGAGTTGTTCACCGGATGAAATGACCACGTTTAGCTTTTTGGGATAGATACCCAGTGTTACGGCGGTTTCTGCTAATTGCTGAAGTGCCACATAAGGCAAGTAGATCCTTTCCGTCTGGTAAGTATCGATAATACGCAGGAGTTGCAAAGGATCACGGCGTTCGTCTTCACGAATAAGATGTAATTCTCCCCCCGCAGTCAGGGTAGAAAAAATTTCCTGAAAGGAAACGTCAAAACTCAGAGGGGCATACTGCAAGGTAGAACGAATATTTTTTCCCGTCTGAGTCTCATTTTGCCAGGTCACCAAATTCGACAAACTACGATGTGGCATTGCCACGCCTTTCGGTTGACCCGTTGATCCTGATGTAAAGAGTAAATAGGCCAACTGCTCAGGGGCGATGTCTATCGTTGGTACATGCGGGTTGCCGTTGAGCAACGTGTCCACGCTGATTGTCGGAACAGTAGCGATGTTGAGTAATGACGCGGATTTATCATCCACAATAACCCGTATTGGCTGAGCTTGTTCTATCATCGCGGCGATACGTGAAGCCGGGTAACTCAGATCTAATGGCAGACATACGCCTCCGGCTCTCATCACACCAAGCATTAATGCAATTAAGGTCGGAGAACGTTCAAGCGCAATCGCAACGGGGGTATTTTGAACAACACCCTCAGAAATCAGTGTGGACGCAATTTTCCCGGACGCCAGCCATAATTTTTCATAACGCCACCGTCGATCATGATAACGCAGCGCGATTGCCTCAGGGTGTTCCTGTACCTTTTTCGCTATCATCGTGATCGTTGAGATGAATTTCTGTGGAGATGTTTCCCGGCTTCTTGGTGCCAGCGGCCGGCTCAGGGTTGCCCGTTGATCACCACAATTGACCATGCGGCTTAAAATGGTCATGTAGGTGTCCAGATACGTCTCAGCCTGCACTTGTGAAAAAACACCACCATCGAAATCACACCGTAGGTGGTTTTGACCCGTGATGAAGTCAGTCATGACATTGAACAAGACTTCAAAGTTAGTTTCTTCCCACGGTTCAAAGGCAATAAGCGACAAATCAGAACCCGCAAAGACATCGGATAATACGTGGAAGTGTACGTAATTGAAGGCAGAACTGATTTTCGCCCCTTCACCTACCGCCTGTTGGATAGCATGAAGCGGGTATTGACGGTATGGCGCATGACGCTGTTCCGCCTTGAAGACCGAATGAATACACGCTTTCCATGTTTTGTCAGTGACCGCGAAACGAACAGGGAGCGTATTAAGAAACAAACCCAGTGCCTGCTCTGAATGCTGTACATCAGGTCGGCCATGCGTGACCAATCCCGTCGCAATTTCATCCTGAGCGGTCACACTAGCAATAGTTAAACAATGCGCAGCAAAGAAAACCGATTTAATGGACACGTTTTCCTGCTGTACCAGCATCCGCAATTTTTGGTCAATGTCTTCTGGAACGATGACCTTTTTGGTGAAAATCCGCTTGTTGGGGAGACTTTCGTACAATCGGTAGCTAGGAAATTGCGTCCGGGGAAGCCCTCTAAACATCGCTTGCCAGAACTCTTTGTGTGCCTGGTCTTGCAATGCGTGAAGTTCCTCTTGTATATAGCGTGCCGGGGATGGCAGCACATCCGTTTCAGCCACATACCGACCATCATTCAGGTAACGAGAGAAAAGTTCATGCACCAAATTTGCCACACTACCACCATCAAGAATGGCATGATGGAAGCTAAAGACCATCTCTATGGTGTCTGCGGTTTTGAACAAGCAGAGGTGATACAACGGCGCACGATCAAAATGGTAGTCCTGACAACGCCTTTTTTCCATGTACTCTTTAATCAGCGGTTCAGACTCAATCCATGGTAATAAGCTGAGATCATTAATCTCAAGAGCTTCCTCAATATTGATACGGTGATGAATAATTTGCACCGGCTCGCTGAAATCAGCCAGGTTAAAGTGTGAACGAAGAACAGGATGACGTTGAATCGTGGCGGCCACACTTTGACAAAAAATGTCAGGTTTCCACTCACCTTTCAGGGTATAGCGGAAAACATCTTTATAAGTGGCTGAGTCTTTACGCTGCTGACTATGATATATCAGGCCAAGCTGGAGCTGAGTCGCCGGAAAGGCATCAGCATATTGCGTCAGTTTCCCACGCTCTTTTTCTTTGATCAGGGCAAAAGGGGGTAATGCAACGGCGCTTGGCGCCTGATGCCCCGTGTCAATGTGTCGGCCTAATTCAACCAGGGTCAAATGTTGTGATAATTCAGAAAGAGTCACATTTATGCCTGCCTTTTCGGCTTCAGAACGCACTTTTAACATTAAGATAGAATCGCCCCCCAGTGTGTAAAAATTATCCTGAACACTGAGTTGTTCGATCTTTAATACGCGTTTCCAAATGTCTGCCAGTTTATATTCCGTGTCAGTCTTAGCATCATCCTGTTGACCCAAAACCGCAGTGTTCACCAAGGCACGCAGAGCCTCACGATCGACTTTACCGTTTGGCGTCAGAGGCATAGCCGGAATCTGAACAAATGCCTGAGGAACCATGAAATCAGGCAAGCATGCCAGTAACGTTTTACGTAATTTTTCAGCCGTGAAACTCGGATGATGCGTCACATAGTAAGCACAAAGGGAAGTTTCATCATGATTGTTCTGTTGGGGTAAGACTGCCGCTTGGGTGATGCCAGGAATACGCTCGAGTGCGTTTTGCACTTCCCCTAATTCAATGCGGTTTCCTCTGATCTTCACCTGATTATCGATTCTTCCCCAGTATTCGACGCTGCCATCCGATAACCACCGGGCTAAATCGCCGGTACGATACCAGCGCTGCGCCTTATCCCAGATAAATTTCTCGTCCGTTAATTCTGGCCTATTGTGATAACCACGCGCCAATCCAATGCCACTGATTTGCAGCTCTCCCACCATACCAATTGATTGCCGAGTACCATGTTGAGACACCACCCTCAATGCAATATTGTTGATTGGAAAACCAATGGGGACTTGGTTGATACGATCAGGGTGTTCAGGAAAAAACTCGAAATATGAAACATCGACGGTAGCCTCTGTCGGACCATACAAGTTGATCAGCGCAGGGGCATTTAATCCAAAGATAGAAAAGATTTGACGGAACTGATTAACCCTGGCGGGGGAAAGGGCTTCACCACTCGTGAACACACGGCGCAGGCTGATTAATGTCCCCACTAATTCAGGTTTATTGGCCAAAATGTCTAAGAAAGGCTGGAGCATCGAGGGAACAAAGTGCAAGGTCGTCACGTGATGCACACAAATAGCATTGATTATCTCTAATGGATCTTTGTGAGCACCAGGAGGTAACACATGGACAGCGGCGCCGGATATCGACCACCAGAATAACTCCCAGACAGAAACATCAAATGAAATCGGGGTCTTTTGCAGTATCACATCGGTATTATCCAGTGGGTAACGTTCCTGCATCCACTCAATCCGATTAACCACCGCATCATGATCAATCATCACCCCTTTGGGCTTCCCGGTGGAGCCTGATGTATAAATCATATAGGCCAGGGAATCGGCGGTAGATAAATTGGGCTGTTTTACATGTTCTTCCTGAGCGGAAAGGTGATGGCCGTCAATGACCGTATAAGATCTGGCGGTTAAAAATGGCGCCGCTTTATCGGCGATAATGACCCCGACCCCACTGTCATTTAGCATGTCATCAATCCGCACCTGTGGATAATTGGGATCGATGGGTAAATAAGCTGCCCCAGCTTTTAATACAGCAAAAATAGCGGTCAGCATCTCCGGGCTACGATCCATTAAGATAGCGATCATATCGCCTTTGCGCACGCCCTCTTTCAATAAGACCGCCACCATATTGTCTATACGGCGCTGAAACTGAAGATAAGTCAGAGCGGGTTGCTCACCCGTGCCAACGATAGCCACGGCTTTTTCGTGTAATGCAACCTGAGCATCAAATAACGTAGAGACCGTCTCTTGTTTCGAGAATTCTGTCACGGGGCCTTGCTCAAAAAGCGCCAGCTGTGCCATTTCTTCTGCCGAAGAGAGATTCACATCTGAGACAGTTTGTGTTGGTGATGCAATAAATTGTTCGATAATACGTTCTAAAGCGGCAGTAAACTTTTCAAAGGGATAATGTTCATCGAAAATATCTACCGCACCCGTGATATCAATACAGACATCATTATGATTCCCATACGTGCCCATATGTATCGCAATGGCATCATCTTCGTGAGCAGCCCCATAAATATCGATATGTTTCGGGGGATAAGCAGAAATATCGCTGACAGGGAAGTAATTATAAGATACCGTGACATCAAACCATTGACGATTTATCGTTCCCAGAGACTTAAGCAAACGGCCGAGTGGAATATGTTCAAACGTTTTTAGTTTGTTAGTTTCTGTTTTAATCCGCGCCGCTAAGTCGATAAGGGTATCGTTCGCGCTGACCCTCAGAGCAAGTGGTAAAGTATTCGCCCATTGACCCGCCATATTGCGTTGATTAGCCCGACGATTGAGCAGAGGAACGCCGATGGTTAAGCGGGTATTATTATGTATCCGTGACAATAAAATGGCGACCGCTGACATAACAACTTGGTAAGGCGTGATTTTTTGTGATAGCGCTTGCTCAACTTTACTCTTAGCCAAGATATATCGGTGACGCATAAAGCGCGAAAGGGGGTTTTTCTTTTTGCGATTAAATAAAACCGGTTCACTACGTTGTGTTAATGCCGCTAATTCCGCTATTTGTTGCTCTATTTCTGGTTGTGCCAGCCTTTCTTCCTGTTCAATAACCGCTGAAAGATATTGCTGATAATGATCATGCCATCGTGCCTGATTAATTTCAGCACCCTGATAATATTGGAGAATTTTTTCCACCAATTGATTGATTCCCCAACCATCACAAATAATATGGTGAGCACGAAGAAAAATAGCCGTGTAGCCATTTTGTAAATTTCGTATCAGAGCAATATCAAGGAGCGATTTGTCATCCAGCTTAAAAATTCGTTTTGACCATTCACTGAAAATAATAGCAACCTGTTCACCTTCGGCATCAATAACTTCTGCTCGGTTTAGCGAGCTATTTTGTCGCTGTTGACTCACTACACCGGCTTGTTCAACAATGCACAATTGGCATGTAACATCATGATTCATCACATCATTAATTGAATTAAGCAGTTTTTCGCTGTTAATATTGCCTTGTAATATCCTCGCGAGAGCGATCGTGAACTGACCACTTTCTGGATGACGTTGAGTTTCATAATAGATCTCTTTTTGATACTGAGTCAGGGGAATAATGGGTAATGTGTTCATGGCAACTCATATTCTAAATTTAAAGTGATATTTTATGAATTTAATTCCCCTTAATACAACGTCAATGAAGATATCATTCATGACATTTTCCCTGTAAGGTGTAACAAAAATCGATGCATAAAATAACGACTCTATTTTATTTCAGCACTTTATTATCCGATTAATTCAGTAAAACTGGCAGCTTTAAAAAAGAATAGGCGAAGCAAGTCATTATGCTATTTTAATGCTATTCGTCGAATTTGAAAATTAATTTATCACCCTTTAAAAGGGGAGGAATATAAAACACAAGCATGCTCGCATAATATAACGCTAAATTTTTTTGAATTTACTGTAGATATCTTTTATTTTAAAAAGATCAATATCAATATTTTATCTAATAAAAAAGATTTTTTCCGATAAATAATCAATACCCAATCAGTTTATTATGATAGATTCGACATGTTCCCCACTCCGCCAATATCCGCGGCGGAGTAGTTGAGTTTAGCGATTAATTCCTTAATCCTCGCCCAGATTCAATGAAATACCAGGCCAGTAAATAGAAGCCAAGAATAAACAGTCCCAACATCCCTAAGGTCATCGCCAAAGAAACCTCCGTAATACCGAGAAAACCATAACGGAAGCCACTGACCATATAAACGATAGGGTTAAGCTTTGACACCGCCTGCCAAAAAGCCGGTAACAACGTGAGGGAATAGAATACCCCGCCCAAATACGTCAATGGGGTCAGAACAAAGGTGGGGATAATACTGATATCGTCGAAGGTTTTCGCAAAAATGGCATTCAACAGCCCTGCCAACGAAAATAGAATAGACGTTGCCAGCAACGTGATGACGACCATTCCCCATGAGTGTATGTGTAACGGTACAAACAATCGGGAAACCAATGTCACCAGAATACCAACGCACACGCCACGAGCCACCCCTCCCCCGACAAATCCGGCAATGATGATATGGGTTGGCACCGGAGCGACCAGCACTTCTTCAATACTACGCTGAAACTTCGCCCCAAAGAAAGACGAAGAAACGTTAGCGTAGGAGTTGGTAATCACAGACATCATGATCAATCCTGGCACAATAAACTGCATATAATCGAATCCCCCCATCTCACCAATGCGGGAACCCACCAGGTTGCCAAAAATAATGAAATAAAGGGACATCGTGATCACAGGCGGCAGCAAAGTTTGTACCCAAATTCGACCAAAACGGGTAATTTCTTTCATCCAAAGGGTTTTCAAGGCCACCCAATACAGTTGGATCATTATCTCTCTCCTTGATGATGACGGGTCAATCCGACAAATAACTCTTCCAGACGATTCGCTTTGTTACGCATACTGCTAATTTGTATCCCCTGTGTCGTTAATTGGGCGAAAATCTCATTCAAACCTTGCCCGCGTTTGACATCCACTTCCAGCGTTGTGGCATCAAGCAGTCGATAATCATACCCCTCAACAATCGGTGCTGTCCCTTTCGGGGTTAAATCGAACAAAAAGGTTTCATTTTCAAGCTGACTGAGCAAATCTTTCATCGTTGTGTTTTCCACCAGCTCACCGTGCTGAATAATGCCAATGTTACGGCACAGCATTTCAGCTTCTTCAAGATAATGAGTCGTCAGGATGATCGTCGTTCCCTGCACATTCAATTCCCGCAAAAATTCCCACATCGATCGACGTAACTCAATGTCTACCCCTGCGGTAGGTTCATCAAGGATCAGCAACTTAGGCTGGTGCATTAAAGCACGGGCAATCATCAAACGCCGTTTCATACCACCAGACAAACGAATGGCGCGTTCGTTGCGCTTTTCCCATAGATCCAATTGGGTAAGATAAGTTTCAGCTCTGTCCTGAGCGACATTGCGCGGGACACCATAATACCCGGCTTGATTCAAGACAATCTGAATCACTGTCTCGAATGGATTGAAATTAAATTCCTGAGGAACAAGACCAAGCTGCCGTTTGGCGTTGACGAGATCGGTATCAATATCGTAGCCAAAGACCTTAACCTTACCGCTACTTTTATTCACTAAAGAACTGACAATGCCTATCGTGGTGGATTTTCCTGCGCCATTTGGCCCTAAAAGAGCGTAGAAATCACCGGCTTCTACACGCAAATCAATTCCCCGCAGTGCTTTCACTCCACCCTCATAGATTTTCGTGAGCTGCGTTAATTCCAGTGCGTAAGACATAAGAGAAAAATACCTTTATTATTTACTAGTTATCAGTGCCAGATGGAAATTATGCCATTATTTTTCCCTTATTTCTTAGCAATGATAGGGAACAAATAAAAAACATTCTTCAATTAAATATTAAATTCTCAATTGATGTTGTATATGATTCTATCTCAAAAATGTTGCCAGGCTATTAGTTATGATGAAAAAAATTGAAGAGCTGTTTGCCAGGAACAAACAGTGGTCAGAATCCGTAACAGAAGAAAATCCACTTTTTTTCAAAGAATTATCAAAGGCACAAAAACCACATTTTTTGTGGATAGGCTGTTCCGATAGCCGTGTGCCTGCTGAAAAATTGATTGACGCCGCTCCCGGTGATCTTTTTGTTCATCGAAATGTCGCTAACCTTGTTATCCATACCGATTTAAACTGTTTGTCTGTTGTACAATATGCTGTTGATGTTTTGCAGGTTGAACACATCATCGTCTGTGGGCACTACGGGTGCGGAGGTATTGAAGCGGCCGTCGATGGGACTGAATTAGGTTTGATCAATAATTGGCTGCTCCATATCCGTGATTTATGGTACAAGCACAGTGCTATGCTGGGTGAATTGTCGCCTCACGAAAGGCTGAATCGCTTGTGTGAATTGAATGTGATTGAACAGGTTTACAACCTCGGCCACTCAACCATTATGCAAGCAGCCTGGAAACGCGGGCAGAAAGTGATGATCCACGGTTGGGTCTATGGTTTGAAGGATGGTGAGTTGCATGATCTGGATATCACCGCAGACAGTCGGGAAAAACTGGAGCTTAATTATCGTCAGGCCATTTCTAAGCTATCTCAGGCAAAATAATGGTCAAAAATACCCCACGGTAAAAACACAAAAGGCAGCATTTTGCTGCCTTTTAGTTATGTTATATGGATAACGTCCGTTTTAACGCATTATCACAGCAATTAATCTTCCAGCAGAGTCACATGCCCAATATAAGGCAAATGACGATAATGCTGTGCATAATCAATGCCATAACCGACAACAAACTTATCTTCAATCGAATAACCAATCCATTCAACGGGAACATCAACTTCACGACGAGAAGGTTTATTCAGCAAAGTACAAATCGCCAATGAATTAGGTTCACGCAGCCCCAAAATCTCGCGGATTTTGTTCAGCGTATTGCCTGAATCGATGATATCTTCAACAATCAACACATCTTTGCCACGAATATCTTCATCCAAATCCTTAAGGATTTTCACATCACGGCTAGAATTCATCTCATTGCCATAGCTGGAGGCGGTCATAAAATCCACCTCATGAGGAACCTGAATCGCACGACATAGATCCGCCATAAAGATAAATGATCCTCTCAACAGGCCAACCAACACCAATTCACGATGACTATGACGATAGTGTTCTGTAATCTGTTGCCCCAGTTCAGCAATACGTTGCTTAACCTCCTGTTCGGAGATCATAACTTCTACAATATGTTTCGGCTCACTCATAACTATATATTTTTAAAAGAAAAGTAAATTAAAATCATGTGTCTTTTTACGAAAAGTGATACCTCGATTGATATCCCATTCACGACACAAAGACGCACACACAACAACACGAGGACAAAATATTTTGCAAAGCATATCAGAATTCATCGCCTACAGTAAAAGAAGGGTTAACGCGATGATTCGTGGCCAATGAGGAGCTCCAGACCACTCAACATGCGGGCTTGTGACAGGCAGTGACAATGTACTTCGTCAGAGGAGATGAAAAAATACGGACACTTGTATTATCGTCATGATGGTGGTTAGCTTATTAGGCAATATGCGAGATGACTACCAATGACATCAAAATCTTATTAAAAGTCAGTGCGATATATTAGGAAAGGAAGATGAAAAAAATTAGGTGGGGAATCATAGGTTGTGGTGATGTCACCGAAGTAAAAAGTGGGCCAGCCTTTTATCAATTAGAGCATTCTGAATTAGTCGCGGTAATGAGACGAAATCCTGATTTAGCTAAGGATTTTGCCCAAAGGCATGGTGTAAAAAAATGGTATACGGATGCAGATGAACTGATTCAAGATCCAGACGTTGATGCTGTATATATTGCCACACCGCCCGCTACACATAAAAAATATACCTTATTAGCCGCTAAAGCAAAGAAAATAGTTTATGTAGAAAAGCCAATGGCATTAACATTTGAGGAATGCAATGAGATGATATCCATTTGCAAATCTCAAAATGTTCCACTTTTCGTCGCCTATTATCGAAGAGCATTATCAAGATTTATTAAGGTAAAAGAGTTGATAGACTCTGGTGCAATTGGCACTCCCCGCATTGTGAACTGCTTATTTTATAGAGAAATGGAGGAATGTTATAAAGATCACGATAATCTGCCCTGGTTAGTCAAACCGGAAATATCCGGTGGCGGGTTATTTGTTGATTTAGCATGCCATACACTTGACATATTGGATTTTCTGTTAGGCAAAATAATTTCGGTCAAAGGGCATGCCGGTTTTCAGGAAGATGCCTATCCTGCCGAAGATTGTGTCTCTATTTCATTTGTTTTCGAAAAAAATATTCATGGTGTAGGTATCTGGAATTTTGTTTCAGGCACCAGAGAAGATAGGGTTGAAATAGTCGGTAATAAAGGGAAAGTGGTTTTTTCAACATTTGGTCACTCTGCCATCTCTTATTATGATGAAAATGGAAATATTGAACAATATGACTTTGAGAATCCCAAGACAATAGAAATGCCATTGATTCAGACAGTGATGGATCAATTACAGGGAAAGGGACATTGCCCATCAACAGGCGAATCTGCTGCACGGACGAATTGGGTTATCGATGAAGTTTTAAAAGATTACAGAGCATTATATCACCGTCATTCCAAACGCATTGCAGACAAAGAGAAAGATTTTCTTCAGTCAGAGACGGATTTTTCCCGACAACACCGTATAAATCCTTAACGAGTTCATATGGCGGGAAAACGTTTTGCCCACTTTCTCGCTATTTTATCTACGATAAAACCGCCTGCTGGTACGCCTCATCCCATGTTTTGTTCTTACTGAGCATCACATGCATGGTGATCAGACGTTGACACACTGTTGCCAGCCAATGCCACTTTTTTAGCCTTATTCGCCGACGCTCAGTAAGTGATTGGTTATTCCATTAAATTTCAGGAAATAAAGTTTAGCAAATAAAGATATTAATATGTTAATTTATGTAAAACGATAAAAAACCAGTATAATAGCATTATGCGAAAAATTACTTTATTCATATACGTTCTGGCTCTGTTTGGTTTTACTCACCCCGCAAAAGCGCTGTCTGAAAGTCAGGCGGAAGATTTGGCAGATCTGACTGCAATCTATATCTATCTGAAACATGACTGTGGCTATGACAAAATCCAAAATACTCAAATTCAACGCGCAATTGTCTACTTTGCCCAACGTCAAAAGTGGGATCTCAGTAACTATGATAACCAATTAATGCTGAAACTAAACCAATTAGGATATGATGATTTGAAAGGGATCAACCTGCCTAATGAGTTTAAATGCCGCTCACTTGCACGAAACTTCCTCAGTTTACTCACTTATGTAAAATAGCGTCCTAGAATGTTTTATAAATTCACTTTAGGTTAGAACAGTGATGCAAATGGCATTCTTTGTTGATGCTTTTGGGGAGATAACTTCGGCCATGGCCATGAATACTCAGGCTCAACCAAAACCAGTGGTGATCCCCCTATCCCCCTCGCTTGCAACCTTTCAGCAAGCCAGCGATATAAACCGCCTATCGCGTCTATCAACTTATGCATAAACCCTGTAAAATCACCGCTGCTCTAAGTACGTCACTCCGCAAAAAGATCATTTAACTCACTAAGAATAATAGGTTTTATAATGCATCAATCCGATGTTGTTAACCGTTCGCTTTTTTCGTTAAGCTGGCCGATTTTCATTGATATTTTTCTGCATATGGCGACCCTATTAATCAATACGTACATGGTCAGCCATATTTCTTCTGCTTATCTTGCCGCTATGGGGGTGGGGAACCATGTTTTTGATCTCTTTATTACCATCTTCAATTTTATCAGTGTCGGTTGTAGTGTTGTCATCGCCCAATATTTAGGCTCAGGAAAACGCGATAAATCCAGTCAGGCGATTCATATCTCCATTGCTTTTAATTTTTTGCTTGGTTTCAGTTGTGCGCTGATCACCATATTCTTCGGTTATAAGATCCTGCATATCATGAACCTGCCTCAACATCTGATGGATGATGGGTTTGCTTACTTGCATGTTCTTGGTATCTGTCTGATCCCTGAAGCCATGTCGATTGTTCTGGCTGCTTGCCTGCGGGTTTATGGTAAGTCGAAATCAGCGATGTATGTCACGCTGATTGCCAACTTACTTACGATTGTCGGCAATATGATCGTCCTGTACGGGTTCTTTGGCTTGCCACAATACGGATTGGAAGGTGTCGCATGGTCTACGGTATTTGGCCGTACCGTCGCCGTGATTTTGCTCTTTGGATTACTGTTTAGTGGGTTAAAAATCAAGTTCGAACTGAAACTACTCTTAAATTGGTCTAAGAATATACTCAGCAAGATACTGCATATCGGCTTGCCCGCCGCCGGTGAAAACTTTGTGTGGATCCTGCAATATATGACCGCTCAGGCATTTATCGGCCTGATGGGAGAAGCATCTCTGGCAGCTCAAACGCTGTACTTCCAGTTATCTCTGTTCATTATGCTGTTTGGCATCTCTACCAGTATTGGTAACGAGATTATGGTTGGTCATCTCGTTGGTGCAAAACGCTTTGAGGATGCCTATATTCGAGGGTTAAAAAGCCTGCGGATTGGTGTCATTGTCACGATAGGCGTTGTACTCGCGTTCTGGTTTTTCAGGGAATCCCTTCTCAATATGATGACTGACGATAAGCAGATTATTGAACTTCTGCTACCGTTGTTCCTGCTCTCTGTCTTTTTAGAGCCAGGACGTACTTTCAATATTGTGATGGTCAATGCGCTGCGTGCTGCCGGCGATGCCCGTTTTCCACTCTATACCGCACTCATTTGTATGTGGGGTATCTCCATACCTGTCGGTTATTTTCTGGGTATCACCATGGAGATGGGCATCCTGGGGATCTGGATAGGTTTTTTCTGTGATGAATGGATCCGTGGCGGTATAAATGCGTGGCGTTGGCAGTCTAAAAAATGGCAAACCAAACGATTGGATGTCTAAAATTTAGCACAGCACAGAATCCACTATCAAAAATGCCGCAGGCTCACCTGCGGCATTTTTATTGCGATTAAATCTTAAAATTTCTCTTTACCATAAAACTCGGATCGTGGGCCATAGAGCAAGCGACCATTTCCCCCTGCCCCTAACAAGCGATTACTGGTAATGCCTGCAATATCATGTCCTCGGTCCATAATCGTATTTGCGATCTGAGAAATGGCCGCTGATACCAACATACCGATCACCCCCCCGCTGGAATAATTGTTATTTTCAGCTGTGGATGCGCTTGCAGAACCACTCCACAGATCTTTTCCGGTGCGCAAATCCACCAGACGCGCAGTTGCGCTGACACGGGTTTCACTGTTAATAATTTGGTATTGGGTACCGTATTTCGTGATATTCAGATAAAGCGCAGAATCCGCCCCAAATGTGTCATATAATTTTTTGTAACTGATGTTGTGAATATCTTGCGCTTCTGTCACGCCATTTTGGTGGAAGGTTTCTTCAACCACCGCAACAGGGTAAACATAATAGCCGGATTCAGCCAACGGATAAGTGACTTGAGACAGTAAACTCCCCGCAGCCTGCACTTCCACTGATTTATTGACCGCCGGCAAAACCAAAATGGATTTAGGTTTACTTTCTCGCAGTGCGGAATAATCATACGGTTTATGCTTAGCACATCCAGTCAATACCAGCAAAAATAAGACACCGATTGCCCCCAGAAAACGCTTCATTATTTTACTCCCTTATTTTTGCTTAACAGAAAGTCCATATATGGCGCCGATTCAGGAAACAACTTTTTCTCTATTTCAAACTGCTGAAAAGCGTCCTCAATCTTGCCAGTTTTGCTGTAAAGCAATCCCATTTGAGCATGTAACCCCGGTGGAACCGGTTTATCTTTCGCTTTAGCTTGCTCAATGACTTTTTGTAATGCCTGAAGCTGTTCCTGCGGCCCCGCTTTATCCTGCTGGTAATATTGGTACAGCGTTGATTGGTAATCACCCCACTCATAGATGGATTTAGGCGCCTGTGCACATCCGGCCAACAATAGAACGCCTGACAACATTCCCATTTTTTTCATCAAAAACATATAAAAATTGTCCCTAAAAAATCGCACCAATTGATATTTGAAGAGTGATTAATTGCTTGGCTTCCATGCACCATTATCAATACCGGTCACCAAGTCATTAATTGCTTCACGGATCGCCAGATCCAACACCTTACCATTCAGCGTCGAGTCATAGCTGGAAGTACCACCGAATCCAATCACTTCACGACTGGACAGTTTATATTCCCCTGCCCCGGCGGAAGAGAAAACCACTTCAGACGTTTCCACATTGACAACATTTAGCATGACCTTAGCATAAGCAACCTGTGACTTGCCGCGCCCCAAAATACCCCATAATTGGTGATCACCAACTTCCTTACGACCAAATTCCGTCACAGAACCCGTAATAATGTAATTCGCCCCCTTCAGTTTCTGTGCTTTCCCCTGTAAACCCGCTTCTACTTTCAATTCTGCCAAATTAGTGCGTTCTAACACATTAAAACGACCCGTTTGTTGTAGATGGGTAACCAGGATAGTTTTTGACTGGTTGCCTAAACGATCAATGCCGTCAGAAAAAATACCATTCTGATAACTTGAACGGTTTTCGAATTTACCCACTGCAATCGGGCTGCGAATACTGGCATAAGTCGTTTGATAAGAAGTGACTTTTTGTACTGGAAGGGTTGATGAGGATTCTGTTGCGCAACCGGCCAACATAAAAGAAGCCAGGCAAAGCGTGGCGAATGTAAATTTGCTTTTCATTATTATGTTTTCCTGAATCAATATTTAAATAACTCTATTTGATTGTTTATACAGCGAATACCGTTAACATAAAAATGAGAAATAGTAAGTACTGTTACACAAAAAGTCCATTTAATAAAAAAATACATGAGAAAAATATCAAATAACCCACCGATTTTTAATCACTTTTAAAATAATTCATAAGGTGACTATTTGAAAGCTTCATTTAGCCATTTGTTACTCAATAAAAAATAAATAAAATAATAAATCAATCAGAAAATTTAAAGATATCTATCACATTCCGCTATCAATAAAAAAATTCTAGATTAATATTCTGGATTATCGCATAATATTAATAATAAAAAGGATTTAACACTGTCATAATGCTTTAAACGGATACCCGCTTGATAAAGGACACAACTTCTCTTTTTAGTTGTTTCGATTGTTAATCGAACAAAGACTCACGATATTCTTGCACAGAGAAACAAATAATTTTATATATCAATCAGATATATAAATCATATTTATTTTTTTTACCGTTTCCCTTTGCAATTTTTCTTGAAAAACAACCAATAGCGATTTCTTCTTGATGAAGAAATGGTTCTCTCAAAAGCGGGATTAGCTGGCGTGGTCAGGGATATTTTTTCTCCCTGGAATCAATGACTATCTATTCAATACCGATTACAGCAGCAAAAGTGTAAGCGAGAGCGATTATGAAAACAGTAATAAAAAATAATGACGTCAGGTCACACTTATCTCCATCCGCTAAACGGGCCAACATGACGGAAGCAGAATGGAAAAAATCCATAAAATTCAACCACTATGATACAGGTTGGGTCATTATGAGTATCGGCATGGCGATCGGCGCCGGCATTGTCTTCTTGCCTGTCCAGGTTGGGTTAATGGGGATGTGGGTTTTCCTCCTCTCTTCCATTATCGGTTATCCTGCCATGTATCTTTTTCAACGGCTTTTTATCAACACACTCGCTGAATCACCAGAATGTAAAGATTACCCCAGTGTCATCAGTGGCTATCTCGGTAAAAACTGGGGGATTTTGTTGGGTGTACTCTATTTCATTATGCTAGTGATCTGGATGTTTGTTTATTCCACCGCCATTACCAATGACAGTGCATCTTACCTGCAAACGTTTGGGCTCACAGATGAATTAATGTCGAAAAATCCACTTTATGGGTTAGTGCTGATTTGTGTACTGGTCGCTATTTCTTCCCGCAGTGAACGATTACTGTTCAAATTATCCAGCCTGATGGTCATAACAAAGTTATTGGTTGTTGCGGCATTAGGGGTTTCCATGATCGGTCTGTGGCATCTTTACAATATCGGGGCACTGCCTCCATTTGGCCTGTTAATCAAAAAAGCCATTATTACGCTACCTTTTACGCTCACCTCTATCCTGTTTATCCAAACGCTCAGTCCCATGGTCATTGCTTACCGCCATCAGGAACAAAATCGTGAAGTTGCCCGCCATAAGGCACTTAGAGCCATGAATATTGCCTTTAGCGTTCTGTTTTGTACGGTCTTTTTCTATGCCATCTCTTTTACATTGGCCATGGGTCATGACGAAGCTGTCAAAGCCTATGAACAAAACATTTCCGCACTGGCCATTGCTGCGCAGTTTTTTCCTGGTGGTTGGGTGATTATCGTCAGCATCCTGCTCAATATCTTTGCCGTAATGACTGCTTTTTTTGGTGTTTATCTGGGATTTCGTGAGGCCAGTCAAGGGATTGCCATGAATATTCTTGGTCGCCTGATGCCTACCGACAACATCAATGAGAGGTGGGTTCAAAAAGGAATTGTGGTTTTTGCTATCTTATTGGCATGGAGTGCCATTATCCTGAATGCGCCGGTCTTGAGTTTCACTTCTCTCTGTAGCCCCATTTTTGGCATCATTGGTTGCCTGATCCCGGCCTATCTGGTCTATAAGGTTCCCCATTTGCACCATTACAAAGGAACATCGCTCATTGTGATCATCTTTACCGGATTCTTGTTATGTATTTCTCCTTTCTTGGCCTTTTCCTGAGCATTTATTGACATAGACGCTCATGGTGCATCTGAAAGTTGTTTATGTTAAGACAACTGAGGTGAAAATAGCGAATAATTAGCACTCGGAAAGGTTAAAATAATTAATATTTAATAAAGCCAATGTTTAAAATAATCAATAGCTTAAAAGCATAAAAAGATAAGGCCAGTGTTTTTCTGGCCTTTATCAAATTAAATTTCTCAATAATTCACTAAATTAACCATCATTTTTATAATGGAGTCATATTTAATGATTATAGACTCCATTTATATTTTAAGATAATTTTATGCATTCAATTAAAAAGCATTAATTTATTAAGACAACCAATAAAATAATCATCCATACAAACGACCATGTACCCAAACAACGTACCACAACACAAAAAGCAACAAAGCGCTAAAACAAGCCCATCAGTATAAAAAATGATTAGTTTTTAGTAGAAATCACTTGTTACACAAACAGATTAGATAAATCATTTACATTTTTCAGTAAATGCAGTAAAAATATAAGGCAAAAACACTTTTAATGATTTTTTGAAGAATAAAAAACTAGTCATAAAACAAAGCCAAATGTTTCGTTGCAAAGTTCTATCGCGCTATTTTTACCCATGGAATTCTATTTATGATTGTTTCATTCTATATATCAGAGCCACATAGCACGTATCTATAAGGTTTCAATTAGTATTTTCATTAAAAATAAGACGAATAGAAGAAAACCGTTTTTCTATTTTCAGTCGCCCAAATAAGTAAATTTGATATTTTCCCAATCGAGTTCAGAAAATATTAAGGGCATTGTCTCGATTGGCTGAAATAGCTTGCTATTCACACTTAACCTTTCTGATTCCATAGGAACGATAATCTCATGAAACAACGTAAATTTTTAACCCGATACGAAATAGACGCAATTTTGGCTGAAACAAAACGAGGCCGTCATGCAGAACGAGATTACTGTATGTTATTAATGTGTTTTATTCACGGGTTTAGGGTAAGTGAGCTCTGTAATCTATGCTTATCTGATATCGATCTGAATTCAGCGGTCATTCATATCAGAAGATTAAAAGGCGGTCTGTCAACGACTCATCCTTTGATTCCAGAAGAAATTGTCGCATTGAAGAAATGGCTAACGATTCGCCAAAATTGGCGCGAGGCTAACTCTCCATGGGTATTTCTTTCCCAAAAATCCGGTGCTGTTTCACGGCAACAAGTGTATGGATTATTGAAACGTTATGGAAAAATGGCCAATGTCAGTGTCTCTCCGCATCCACATATGCTAAGACACGCTTGTGGTTATGCTTTGGCCGATCTCGGTCGTGATACGCGCTTAATTCAGGATTATCTCGGCCACCGTAATATTTCACATACGGTGATTTATACCGCCAGTAATGTGAAGCGTTTCTCTAACATTTGGGAATCTCACTCTAAATAACGATGTGATTTTTTCTGTTATCTTCATTCATACGAGTGGTTATCACAACCCTATCCACCAATGAATCCGTGGATGTTGTTGCCGATAAAAGACAATGCCATTATCACTGGCATTCAATGATTTTCTTATCTGTATGATAAATTCAACGTGTTCATTTCAAATGGATTTTATCTTTATTGCTTTATTTTTGTTAACAATCCAGAGAACAATTTACTCGCACTTATGCTTAATTGATAAATAATATCAATTTATCCCTCAACCTGAGCAGAGAATTCTTATTAATATTTCGCTGCTCAATTAAAGATCACACTGATGCACATAATCGGCATATTACTTGCGGGTCAGCTTTTCCAAATCTGCTTCGATTTCGGCGATCTTATTCGCAACAACATGTTCGAGATGACGTAAGTCGTCGAGGATCTTGTGTTTCAGATCGACTTCAGGCTGGTCATGTTTGCAAATCTGATCCAACTCTTCAATCACATAACGCAAATTGGTGTTAATCTCTTTGACTTCTTTGTAACCCTGGCCTGAATGATCGTCAGCGATGGTCTTTAACTGACGTGGATACTTAAATTTAACGCTCTTGGCAAAAAATTCGCCTTTATCCTTGCGAAAATAAATCTTCAGAATGTCGTTATTCGCTTCCTGACGGAGGCTATAGCGATCAATATCTTCAGGATACGTAATCCCCAAACTTTTCAAATTATCATACATAGTGCGTCACCTAATTACCTCAATGAAATGGAAAGGCAAAAAATAGTGGATTTATTATCCATTTCATCATCGTTAAAAGTCAATTTATTAATGATAATTGAGGAAGTTCACACAAAATGGAAACAAACGCGCTGTCGTAGGTGCCTGCTAATTATCGATAACTCGTTATGTTCAACAAATCTGCATTGAACATAACGAGAAAAAAACACGATTTCTTGATACAAAACTCACTTTTCTCATCCTACTGGTATGATTCCTTTCTTTTATGTTCCTTCCTTAGTTTCCAACACTAACACTCAATTCCCCTGATGTTGCACACTGGTATTATCACACCCAAACAGATAAGATTTTATTATGAATGTTGCGCATAACAATATATTATCAAAGAGATGACAGAATGCAAGAATCGAATAATAAAAAACAACCGATATCGACGTCTCGTTAGATGAAATCACATAACATATTGATTTTGCATGAAAAATAAAAACATAAAAAATAAGTGCAAATGATTTCCATCAGAAAACACTTTTTGCAGTCGTATTTTCAAACAATCTATTCTCTTCCTGCTTCGAGCGTAATCCGATTGTAATCATCGCCAAAACTGAAAATTTTTGTGACAATGGTATCGTTCTCGTCAAAATACACATCCCTTTTCAACGGTCAAATTCACTTAACCAAAATATCGTTGAACCGAATCTGCGTGGCCACTTATATCGCGATCCTGAATAATGATTTTTTTTATCCAACGACAAAATACACAAACGTCCCCACATAATTGCCAATCACATAACCAACTGTACCAATAACCATGATTGGGCCAACCAGATTAATCCAACCACGGCTAATTGCCATTGCGGCCGCGGTGGTTGGCCCGCCGATATTGGCATTACACGCCAGAATATTTTCCTCAAGGCTAAACTTAAATAGTTTGCCTACTGCAAAAGTCAGTATCAAGTTGATCATGGCAATCACAAAAACGAAAGCAAACAACAGAGGGGCATGGCTAATGATGGCTTCAATGGAGGCAGGAATGCCAATCACAACAAAGAACATATAGATGGCGTAAGTCCCCAGTTCCTGTGTGCCGTTCAGTTTACTGAATGTCTCTTTAAAGATCGAAACGAGGATAAACGTCACCGTTGTGAGGAGCAGGTATTTATCGGATATCAAACTGAAAATAAGCGCCTGATAAATACTGTTTGGTTGCCCAAGCAGCACTTTTAGCCATGTCGATAACTGAAATGACAGGGCGACGATAAAAATCGACCATGCCAACGACACCGCAATGTCTTTCAGGGCAATCTCTTTCGGTTTCCAGTAAGCCGCCGCAAAAGTCGGGGATTTATCCAAATTGGGTTCGTTATCTATCGCATCAGTATGGGGGCTACCCCAGAATTTTCTTGCCACGCGCCAGCCAGATAATGCAATCAGGATAATAAAGTAACCCGCCATCATCATATTATCAGCCACGATGGTGGATGCCGTCATACTTTGGGAAGGTTCCAGCTTGGCCGCCATTGCCGCAAAATTGACGCCTCCTCCTGTATATGAAGCCGAGATCATCCCGCTGATTTTATCCAGTTCCGGGATATACGCCTTGAAAAGGTGGAAAGCAACGATGGCACCCATTATGGTAGCAACGGAAGACATTAAAAATAAGATCAGTAATCGCCAACTTTCTTTGATAATACGCTGTAAATTGGTTTTGAATAGCAGTAAAGGGATTGCTAATGGCACGATATATCCCCAAACCGCATCGTAAACGGGGGCTTCTGTCGGAATGATCTTTAAGTTAGATGCCAATAACGCAATCATCAGCGCAATCACTGCACCAGGTATTTTCGATGCCCATCGATATCGTTGCTCCACCATAATTGCCGCTGCTACCGCAACCATAATAAAAGCCCAAAGCATTAATGAATTACCAGATGTCATTAAAGTATTATTCATTCTTTCCCCTGAAATAATTCAAGTTGATAAAATCATACTTATTGGGTTATTGACAACAAAATTAGGTCGTGTATTAAATGGTTAGAAGGATCACTAAATATAGTTTTCACGCTCAATGAAAGTGCCTATCACTTTATCGTGCATTTCTTCAGATTTGGAATAACCGATTGTTTTTCTATTCAGCCTTTTTATTCGGGTACGATGGGTAAGGTTGGTTCTCTCTATACGTTGGGTAAATATCTTTCCAGTAAGATGGACTTCTTCAGGAAGACAATCATAAACGGCATAATCATCCGTACAGTAAAACCGGATATTAAAGGGTGACAAGAGTGCCAGTAGTTTTTCCCATGTTTTTCTGCTGCGATCCCCAAAAGTATGTGCCACTATCCGTTTCATACGCGGCTCCCAGGCATACCAGAGCCAGCGCTGATTTTTCTTACTCCCCACAAACGACCACTGCTCATCCACTTCACAGATAAGATGAATGTCATCCCCGTCAAGAGGAAGCGTCGTCACGTTCCGGGGGTTGAGTTTTTAAGCGTTTTCATCACAGTAGCTGTTGCCACCTTCAATACGCGGGCCGTGTCACGGATGCCGCTGTTATTCATCGCCATATCAATAATCTGCTCTTTGACTCCCGGTTTGCAAGCTTGATAGGTGTATGCCAACTGAAAGACTTTACTGCAGGCATAGCAGCGGTAGCGGGGATAACCTCTATGACCTTTTCCATGTCCTTTAACATCTTCTGATTTGTGACAATAACGACAATCAACTTCTACTTTAGCCATGTTCCACCACGAAATACCGGAAGATTATCATAACAACTAACTATTTAATACATGACCCAAAATTAACGATTTCATTATCTGTTTCGCATTCCATCAACAGCACCATAAATAGCAATCTCATTTTTATAAAATGCCCATAAAGCATTACCATAATCATAATGCCACCACTCGGTCGGCAAGTTGGTAAAGCCAACCTGAATCATGGCGTTATACAATAACCGCCGATATAAGGTAGCCGGCATATTTTTTTCAGGTTCTTTTTCTAACGCGGCCGTATAAGACAACGCCGTCACTTCATCAAACTCAGTTCCTAAAAACAGAGGTTTACCCGATGCGATGTCAAATAACGTCACATCAACCGATCCGCCCGTCATATGGGGGCTTATCGAGTGCTGTTCCGTAGGTGCCGGTGCCACAAACTGTTGCAAAAGTACTTTCTGTTCTTCAACAGATAAATGGCGATATTGGTCAGCTATTTTTACTTGTGTTTTTTCCTGTAATGCCTGCTGAGTTTCCCGCGAACGCCAGCCATCTAATATTAAAATGCCTAAATGAGACGGGAGCAATTGGGATACCATCACTAATTTTTTGGCGACGCTTTTTCTTATTGTGCAATATTCAATGGAACCCGTTATCCCCGCGAGAAAATAAACCGCTTGCTGTTTTAACTTCTCACTGTCAGTCATTATGACTAAAGGCTCATGGCATTCATTAATCGGTATTTCATTAATCACTTTCCAATCAAACATGTTTTCCAGCGCAATTTTATCCACGATGTTATTTTTCATAGCAGTAGATAGAAACATATTTTCCCTTATATTGTCATTTTCAAAGAGATAGATTGTTATTTATTATGGTTTAAGCACACATTAAATCATTATTCCCACCCTCACAGCGAATAACAATTTATTTACAGATTAGCAACAAAAACATCGCCCATCAATGCTTATTTTCCGCATATTCAAATAAGTAAAATAATCTATTAAATTAAATGGATAATTATCAATGATGTCTTCTTGCCTAAAATTTTTGAGAAAAGTCAGTGGTTCTTTAAATACATCTTTCTTTATTCTATCCGCTATCGATCATGACCCAGTCAGAGTACCGCCGGCAGTATCGAAGAGTGATTTATGCAGGATGAAATACCCCATTTTATATGACAAAATAGGGGCATTCCCTTAATCCCCTAATCGCTGGAGGCGGAATACCGAAACGGTATTCATGACACGACATGATGCAAGACCATCAACGACAAGTAGAAGCCATCAAATGTGGCACAGTTATCGATCACATTCCGGCCCATGTCGGCTTTAAATTATTATCTCTGTTCAAACTCACTGAAACAGATCAACGCGTTACCATTGGCCTGAATCTCCCCTCTAATCATCTGGGTAAAAAAGATCTGATCAAGATTGAGAACACCTTTCTGACTGAGCAACAGGCAAATCAACTCGCAATGTATGCGCCGCACGCGACAATCAATAACATTGAAAACTACATTGTCGTCAAAAAAATGCCCATCAATCTCCCAGACCGGATCGACAATATCCTTGTTTGCGCAAACAGTAATTGCATCAGTCATAACGAACCCGTCAACAGCAGCTTTCATGTGATGCCGGCAAAAGATGATGTGGTATTGCGCTGTAAATACTGTGAAAAAGAGTTCGATCGTCAGGCCGTTATCAATAACGATTAACGATCCATCAGCCATTTACAAGCCCGTTTTGTATCCATTGATACAGGCCAGAGGATCACTATAATGGCGATCCAGGAAATTTTTCCATTTAGACATCAAACAGGAGTTTCTCATGTCACGTTCTATCCATACCGAGCATGCACCCGCCGCAATCGGCCCTTATGTGCAGGGAGTTGATCTGGGCAGCATGGTTATCACTTCCGGTCAAATCCCGGTTGATCCAAAAACCGGTATTATTCCTGAAGAGGTGACGACCCAAGCCCGTCAATCTTTGGAAAACGTTAAAGCGATCATCGAACAAGCTGGCCTGAATGTCGCTGATATCGTAAAAACGACGGTATTTGTTAAAGACCTGAATGATTTTGCTGCCGTGAACGCAACTTACGAAGCTTTCTTCGTTGAACACAATGCACCATTCCCAGCCCGTTCATGCGTTGAAGTTGCCCGTTTGCCAAAAGATGTCAAAATCGAAATCGAAGCAATCGCAGTTCGTCGCTGATTTATCATTTTCTCATCCCTGATACGCGGGTATCAGGGGTGTTCTTTCCATCTTGTTTTCCTCTTTCCCCTGACCGAATAACCGTCTCTTTCTTTGTCTTAGATCAACTTTTCAGGTTGTATATTGGCTTAAATGATCTATATATTGTGTTTAAATGCACATCAAACACCATATATAGTATTTATACATAAATTATCCACATCAAGACAAAAAGCGCGTATTCATGCCATTTTCGCTTGTGGATAACCTATTGAGGAGTCATATCGTGAAAATGGTTGTGCAGCAACAAGATGATCACCAGATTAACATTAGCAAGAACAATACCGGTAAGCAGGCTGCCCTCCCATGGCACGATCGCATGGAGCAAGAAATTCGTGGCCTGATCGCACAAAATAATGTCTCTTTGCTCAATGAGAATGCGAATAAAGACAGTAAGGTGATCCCAACCCAGCGTGATTTATTAGCAGGGATTGTTGCTCGGCAATATGCCAAGCAATATCTGCTGCCGCATGATGTTGTGCAGGCACATGACAAGGGAGAAATCCACTATCACGACCTGGATTATGCCCCATTTTTTCCTATGTTCAACTGTATGCTGATCGATTTACAGGGAATGTTGACCCGTGGCTTTAAAATGGGCAATGCCGAAATTGAACCGCCTAAATCGATTTCTACGGCCACCGCGGTCACCGCCCAAATTATCGCGCAAGTTGCCAGCCACATTTATGGTGGCACAACCATTAACCGCATTGATGAAGTCCTCGCCCCTTTTGTGAAAGCCAGTTATGACAAACATCTGGCCATTGCCAAAGAGTGGAATATTGCGGATCAGACCGCCTACGCAGAAGCCCGCACAGAAAAAGAGTGTTATGACGCCTTTCAATCGCTGGAATATGAAGTCAATACGCTGCATACCGCGAATGGGCAAACACCGTTTGTGACTTTTGGCTTCGGTTTGGGTACGTCAAAAGAGTCCCGTCTGATTCAAATCTCGATTCTGCGCAATCGCATTGCCGGCCTGGGAAAAAATCGCAAAACCGCCGTTTTCCCCAAACTGGTTTTTGCAATTCTTGATGGATTGAACCATCGGTTTGGCGATCCTCACTATGATATTAAGTTATTGGCGCTGGAGTGTGCCAGCAAACGCATGTATCCCGATATTCTCAATTATGATCAAGTGATCAAGGTGACGGGCTCGTTTAAAACACCCATGGGATGTCGTAGTTTTCTCGCACCTTATGAAGAAAATGGCCAACAAATCCATGAAGGACGCAATAACCTGGGTGTGATCAGCCTGAATCTACCCCGTATTGCGCTTGAAGCCAAAGGGAGTGAAGCGCGCTTTTGGCAACTTTTGCATCAGCGTTTATTACTCGTTAAAAAAGCACTGATGACCCGAATTACCCGCCTCGAAAAAACCAAAGCACGTGTTGCCCCGATCCTCTATATGGAAGGGGCTTGTGGTGTACGTCTGAAAGCCGATGACAACATTGCCGATATTTTCAAACATGGCCGGGCATCTATCTCGCTGGGGTATATCGGCCTACATGAAACGATCAATGCCTTATATGGCAATCACGTTCATCTCTTTGATGATAAACAACGCCAACAAAAAGCCCTTGCTATTGTTAAGCACTTACGTCAGGTGGTCGATCAATGGAAGCAAGAAACGGGCTATGGCTTCAGTTTGTACAGTACGCCAAGCGAAAATTTATGTGATCGTTTCTGCCGTTTGGATGCGGCTGAATTTGGTGTGATTCAGGGCGTTACCGATAAAGGCTATTATACTAACAGCTTCCATCTGGATGTAGAGAAGAAGGTCAATCCTTACGACAAGCTGGATTTTGAAGCCCCCTATCCCCCACTGGCAAACGGGGGCTTTATTTGCTATGGCGAGTATCCCAATTTACAACATAATTTGAAAGCGCTGGAGGATGTTTGGGATTACAGTTATTCACGCGTACCTTACTATGGTACCAATACGCCAATTGATGAGTGCTATCAGTGCGGCTTTACCGGAGAATTTGCTTGTACCAGTAAAGGATTCACTTGCCCCCGGTGCGGAAACCATGATTCTGCTCATGTTTCAGTTATTCGTCGTGTTTGTGGATATCTTGGTAGCCCAGATGCCCGACCATTCAACGCCGGCAAGCAGGAAGAAGTAAAACGCCGTGTAAAACATCTCAACCATGGAAAAATGGGTTAATACGATGAATTATCACCAATACTATCCGGTTGATGTGGTGAATGGTCCCGGAACCCGTTGTACACTGTTCGTGTCAGGTTGCATACATCAATGCCGTGGCTGCTATAACCAAAGCACGTGGCGGCCCGATTCGGGTCAGCCTTTTACGCAGGCAATGGAAAATCAGATTATCACGGATCTACAAGATCGCCGTATTCAGCGCCAGGGGTTGTCATTATCTGGCGGCGATCCGCTGCATCCTCATAATATCGCCAGTGTACTGCAACTGGTTAAACGCGTACAAAAAGTGTGCCCGGATAAAGATATCTGGCTATGGACAGGATATACCCTCAGTGAATTAAGCGAAATGCAACAAGACGTTCTCCGATATGTTCATGTTGTGGTCGATGGAAAATTTGAACAAGCGCGGTATGATCCTGCGTTAGTTTGGCGAGGTAGTCATAATCAGGTCATCCACTATTTAAGGTAGCGCGTGATAACACCGGGCAGGCAGTGAGCTCAACGCTGCCAATATAATTTTTTGCCAAAACCAAGCGTATTATCCACCATTTTGATTTCATGCATATTGAGCTGCCAGATTGGGGTTTTGGCGGCCAGTGCGATAGGAAAACGGCGGCAATAACGCGCCCTGGCGATAGCCTCGGCTTCATCCGTTAATGGCATCACTTCACCACGAAATTGAATGCCTTTGATTTGTGCAATATTGCGTATTTGGCCGGCAACAGTCCCTGCTACGATGGGATTGTTCTGCATCATCTGCCCGTGTCGGGTATCTGATTCAGTCATAAACCAGAATGCCATGTTATCAGCATCAAAGACATAAAAGCAGCTAGCGCACCATAGATCCCCAATTGAAGCCGTACAAAGCGTAAATACATGTTGGCTGGCGAGATATCGACGAATGATTAAAATTTCTTTATTTAAATCCATATATTTCCATACTGTTATTTTATTTCAATCATCACAGAACACGGCGGGATTGCTATCCCGTCTCATGTTCTGTATTTGACTCAATAAACGAAGCGATTTGTTTAGAAACACTATAAATTATTTATAAATTTCAGCAACGCCGCTGAGTTGATTCTGACCCGTTGTCGAAATAACACGAAAATAGCTTGCTCCAGCTTTGTCAGCTTTTTTGGATAATTTTTGGGTCAGGCTATCCAGTGTGGCCGCTCCCGTGACAGAAACAACCCCCATTTTATCTCCCTTAGCGACTTGAACTTCAGTCGCAGCAAAAGAACCCAATGAAACCGCACATAATGCTAAGACAGCAACGATATTTTTTACATTTTTCATCTTTTACCCTTCCAATCATTTTAAAAAATAAATGGGAATACCGCGTATTGGTGAGCATGTTATACCCTTGTTCAGAAAAGAGTAATTAGCAATTATTGCCATACTTATTCAATTTTTTTGAAAAACAAATGGCGTTACTGGTTTGCAAATGAAATATAATTCAAATAAATTCATTTTATTACATTAATTAAATCACCAAAATATGCTGATAACGACACGACTATCATACATACCACCAAAGAATAAATGCATTCCCCACAGAAACCTAACTGTTAAAATTATTAAAAATAAATGATGAATACTAAAATATCGGCCTGGTTTGTCTATCTGATCAGAACACAAAGCGGGCTCCTGTACACCGGCATTACCACCGATGTCACCCGCCGATTAATACAACATTCGACCGGAAAGGGCGCAAAATTCCTGAGAGGAAAAGGCCCATTGACGCTGGTTTATCAAAGTCCGGCCAGGGATAAGGGGATGGCATTGAAAATGGAATATCGCGTGAAGAAACTGAGTAAACAGCAAAAAGAAAGACTGGTTATTAACCAGCCTATCTGTCTAAAGACTTATTTAACGACAATCGATTCACCTGAAACGTTGTTTACTCAATCAGTGATCCCTGCAAAAGCAGTTATCACCCCGGTAATGACCATAAATTATCAAGTTGAGCAGGGTAAGTAACCAGACCATAACAATCTTCCAGTGCAATATCCGCCAGTGTGTAGATCAAAAAATAGTCTTCGCACTCAGGCCATTGGCAATACAATTGATATTCTTCGGCAAATTTAAAACCCAAACGCTGGTAATATTCAGGATCGCCCAACACCACAACCGCGCCATAGCCAAACTCATTCAGACTATCCAATCCTTCATAAATCAATTGATCACCAATTCCATGACTACGGTATTGCTCCGCCACTGCCAATGGCAGCATACCAACCCATTGATGATTTTCACCATTGGTATCAACAGGCGTAAAACCGGCGTAACCAATCACATGACCTTCATCATCCGTTGCCACAATACCCAGCGTCAACAAACCATCTTCTCTTAGTTTTTGAATCAGCTCAGCTTCTGCCGACGTTTCAAAAGATTGGCGCAACAAACGATCAATCTCCATCGCATCGACAGGAATTTCGACCCTAATTAACATGACGATAATGCGCGATCATTCTGATCTGCGCCCTCTTTCTGTCCCGCTTTGATAAATTCATCCAAACGCAATAAACCAAAGTGGAGAATGGCTGATATTGATTCCAGCGCAATTGGAATCCCCAAGCTCCCGCACGTCTGTCTCCAACCTGCGGGACGCTAAAAATTCTCGTTCTGTCAGCCTACACCTCTCAAAATTGCTGACCAAGAAACTGTCCCGTAAGACAACACTTTCTCGTGCAAAGCAGCACGCTATTTTGCCAAAATCCTGCGGTATTTCCCGATCCTACATCCAGAATCGATAATAAATCCGTTATCACAAAACGTCTACAGGACAAACCGTGGTAAAAACCACTTTTCCGTCTCCCGCACGGTGTGATGTGGTCGACGAAAATAGGTTACCGCCTGTGGGTATCATCAAGATCAAAAAAGGAGCCTATATGCCATCCATCAGAGTGTTAAATAGTCTGACAGCGCTGACTGGCATCGTCACCCGGTTTTTCAAGGATCATGCGCAGAAATTAACAAGGGGAAGCGATGGCTTCCCCTGATAACTTCACTGACATGCAGTTTATTGACTGGCTTTTAATTTCTGGAAATACTCTTCATACAGAATATTGGCGTTGCCAACATCACTCTGCCATTCTCCTTTGTGGATCACAGCTTCGTCTGGATAAAGCGACTTATCGTCTGTCATTGCTTTAGGCAGTAATTTTTTCGCGGCCAGATTTGGGGTTGGATAACCAATTTTCTGAGCCACTTGCGCCGCAATTTCTGGACGTAACAAGAAATCGATCAGTTTCATCGCCCCTTCGACATTCTTGGCGTTTGCCGGGATCGCCAGGCTATCCATCCAGAATATCCCGCCCTCTTTCGGCCAGATAATTTCAACAGGTGTACCTGCCTGACGAGCAACATAAGCGGAGCCATTCCACATCATACCGATATCCGCTTCACCTTCCATAAAAGGATTAGCCGGGTTATCAGAGTTAAAGGCCAGTACGTTTGGCATTAGCTTTCTCAGTTCCTGATAAGCCGCTTCAATTTCTTTCGGATTGGTGGAATTGCCGGAATATCCCAATTTCAGCAGCGCCATTTGGAAGACTTCACGGGCATCATCAGTCAATACTAAGCTGCTTTTGTATTCTGGCTTCCAAAGATCTGCCCAGGAAGAGAACGTGCTGGGATCAAGCGCATCACGGTTAACACCAATCGCGGTGGCCCCCCAAATGTAAGGAATAGAGTAGTCGTTATTCGGGTCAAAAGACTTGTGCAATAAATTGGGATCAAGATTCTGGAAGTTGCTGAGTTTGTGGGTATCGATTTTTTGCAACATCCCTTCTTTACTCATTTTTGAAACAAAGTAAGTGGATGGAACCACTAAATCATAAGCGCCGTCTTTATACGTTTTCAGCTTGGTATACATGCTCTCATTGGATTCATAGGTGGAATAAATCACCTTGATCCCGGTTTCTTTGGTGAACTGATTGAGCAAACCAGGTGGCACATATTCAGTCCAGTTATAGAAATACAGCGTCTTGCCGTCATTGGCCGCCGCCGCATTGACTGAGCCAATGTTGAATGCCATCATCCCTGCGGCCAGCAGATAAAACCACTTTTTCATGTCATATTTTCCACGCAGTTAGTGCGTTAGTATCGTATATAGGTTCTGCGTGAACCTACCCCCCAAAAATGGCTATTATAAAAGTGACATTTTGTAGGGTAAAGCCACTTGTTGGGGGGAATTGACTGAAATGATCGATCGACTCGATATTTCAAACAAGAAAAGCGTGGTCACTGGCGACCACGCTGACAGAAAAGATTAAGGCTTACCCGTGCGATCACGCATAACAAATTGACTAATCAGCACTAAAACCAACGACATCAGTAATAAAATCGTTGCTAATGCGTTGACTTCCGGCGAAATCCCCACTTTAACCATTGAATAGATCTTCAGCGGCAGGATCTCATAGCTTGGCCCCGTCACAAAAGAGGAGACAACCACATCATCCATCGACAGAGTAAAACTCAGCAGCCAACTTGCCATAACTGCCGGCATTGCCAGCGGCAGGATGATTTTTCGCAGAATAGTCAGCTCACCCGCCCCCAGATCACGCGCGGCTTCCAGCATTTTAACGTCGAAATCTTTCAGGCGGGAATAAACCGTAACGACCACAAACGGCAGGCAGAAAGTGATATGCGAAAACAACAGCGACCAGAATCCTAATGAAATACCCAGCAGCATAAACAGCACCAGCAAGGAAATCGCCATCACAATATCCGGTGACATCATCACCACAAACAACATACCGCCGACAAACTTTTTGCCACGAAACGAATAACGATACAGTGCCACCGCTGTCAAAGAACCAATTAAAGTGGCGAACGTGGCAGACGCGACGGCCATCGTCAGAGAGTGACCAGCCGCTTGAAGCAGGCTGTCATTGGAAAACAACAGGCCGTACCACTCGGTGGTAAAGCCCTGCCAGCGAATACCAAAGCGTGATTGGTTAAACGAGCTTACCAGCAGAATAATAATCGGGATATACAGGTAAGCATAAACGATGGTCATGAAACCACCGCGTAACAGGCGTCCGATCATGCCAGCTCTACCTTCTTGTTCAGCAGCTTAGCCGCTCGATAGTAAACCAATAACATCAACCCCATGACCAGCGTCAGACAGATACTGGTCGCCGCCCCAAACGGCCAGTCACGAATGTTAAGGAACTGGCTCTTAATCACGTTACCGATCAACAGGTTTTTCGCGCCCCCCATCAAGTCAGCCACGTAGAACAGCCCCATCGCGGGCAGCAATACCAACAAACAACCGGCGATAATACCCGGCATGGTCAAAGGCACAATGATACGGATAAACGTCTGCAATTTGCCGGCGCCTAAATCGCGTGCTGCTTCCAGACAAGATTTATCCAGTTTTTCAATGCTGGAATAGAGTGGCATCACCATAAATGGCAGCAGAATATAAACCAAACCCAACACAACGGCTTCGGGGGTGTACATGATGCGCAACGGTTTATCAAGGATCCCTGCCCACAGCAGAAAATCATTCAAATAGCCACGGGTACTGAGAAACATCTTTAAACCGTAAATACGGATTAAAGAGTTCGTCCAGAAAGGGACGATCAATAGAAATAGCATCAGTGGACGCCGTTTCTCCGGCATACGCGCCAGGAAGAAAGCAAACGGATAGCCAATGACCAGACAGCACAGCGTCGCCACAATCGCCATATTCAGCGAATGCAACAACACCTCGGCGTACAGTGGATCAAACAACCGGGTATAGTTATCCAGCGAGAAAATCATCTGCACCAAATTGGCATCATCCCGCGTCAGGAAACTGGTTCCGATGATCATCAGATTCGGCAGAAAGACAAATAGCATCAACCAAGACACAATGCCCGTAATGACGATATTCTGGAATAGTTTACGCGTCTTCTTCATCGATCAGCACCACCTCCCAGCTTTCGACCCATGTCACGGCAATTTTCTGGTTCAGGGAATGGTCAACATCAGGATCATCCTCGTTGAAGAATTCGCTTACCATCACCATCTTGCCATTTTCCATTTCGACGACTGAATCCAGTGTCATCCCTTTGTAGTTACGCTCACGAACATAACCAATCAATCCCGATACCTGCTCACCATGATTGATTTCTTCTACGCGCAGGTCTTCCGGGCGCAGCAACACATTGAGTGTTTGCCCAACCGTCACTGGCAACGAGGTGAAAATATCACATTCGTGGCCTTCGACATTCGCACGTATCCGTTGCTCATCAATACGGCACAGCACTCTGGCGTCAAAGATATTGATTTCACCGATAAAGCGGGCAACAAACAGATTTTTCGGCTCCTCGTAAATCTCACGCGGAGAGCCATCCTGTTCAATGCGTCCGTCACGCATCACCACGATACGGTCTGACATGACCAGCGCTTCTTCCTGATCATGAGTGACGAAGATAAAGGTAATACCGAGCTTACGCTGGAGCGCTTTTAGCCCATTTTGCATCTGCTTGCGCAATTTGTAATCGAGTGCGGACAGTGATTCATCCAGTAACAGCACCTTCGGTTTATTCACCACCGCGCGGGCAATCGCCACACGCTGTTGTTGACCGCCGGAAAGCTGTGCCGGTTTACGCCGGGCAAATGCTTCAAGCTGCACCATGCGTAACGCTTCCTCAACACGCGGAGCAATCTCTTTTTCCGGTGTTTTTTGCATTCGAAGTCCAAAAGCGACATTTTCAAATACAGTCATGTGGGGGAACAAGGCATAACTCTGGAAGACCGTATTCACATGACGGTGTTCAGCGGGAATATCAGTAATATCCTGCCCTTCCAGTAAAATTTTGCCACAATCAGCATCTTCTAGCCCGGCAATCAAACGGAGTACTGTGGTTTTGCCACAACCGGATGGCCCTAGAATGGTCAGAAACTCGCCATCATTGATTGTCAGATCGAGCTGTGAGATAACTTGTTTACCGTCGAAACCTTTACTCAAGGCTTTCAATTCAACGAGTGGTGTCAGAGAGGTATTCTCAGTCATTTATGCTATCATCTATCCCTTGGAATAATGCAGATAGAACCGCCACGGGAAAAGACTGTGTCAGCTAGCGGGAGGCATCATTTCTCCGCTAAAGCTCAAAGCCAGTGGCGCCGGTTGAAATTACGAAGCGCGCATGATAAACGCAGTAAGCCGAAATTGAAAGCCGAAACAATGACAATCTGTCTTTTTTTATGATCATGTCTCCAATCGGTGTAATGTGAATTTTATTGTGTTGGGTCAATTGTGTTGGGTCAATTGCACTTAATAACACGAAAATCACCTGATGATCTTGAGCATAGAGAGATGATCTTGAGCATCGAGTGAATAGTCGCAAAATAGTGGCACTGCCCGGTGATACAGCGCTCCTCAATACTGACTCAAAATCTGAGATATGATATAACAGCGCTTGTTCCGAATCTCCCTCAATGCAGGGTCAACCACAACTATTAATAGGATGTTTATTATGGTGACTTTTCACACCAATTTTGGCGATATCGTAATCAAAACTTTCGCGGATAAGGCGCCGGTCACGGTTGAAAATTTTCTGAATTATTGTTCTGAAGGTTTTTATGACAACACCATTTTTCACCGTGTTATCAATGGATTTATGATCCAAGGCGGTGGCTTTGAGCCAGGCATGAAGCAGAAAATGACTAAGGACGCGATCAAGAACGAAGCAAATAATGGCCTGCAAAACAACCGTGGCACTCTCGCCATGGCGCGCACCAATGATCCACACTCTGCAACAGCGCAATTCTTCATTAACGTTGTGGATAACGATTTTCTGAACTTCCGTTCAGAACGTCCAGATGGATGGGGTTATTGTGTATTTGCTGAAGTCGTTGAAGGTATGGATGTGGTTGATAAAATCAAAGGCGTTTCCACTGGCCGCAGCGGTATGCACCAAGATGTCCCACGTGAAGATGTGATCATTGAACGTGTCACTGTTAGCGAATAATCACCACCACCCAATAATCGTTGATCGCTAAATGAGTACACTGTTTATTGCGGATTTGCATCTCAGTGAACAAGAACCGGCCATTACCGCCGGTTTTCTACGTTTCTTACGTGAAGAAGCGGTTCATGCTGAGCGTCTTTATATCCTGGGTGATTTTTTTGATTACTGGATTGGTGATGATGATCCTAATCCATTACACACTAAAATTGCCCACGCCCTTTCTGAACTGCAACAAAGGGGCGTTGCCTGCTATTTCATTCATGGCAATCGTGATTTTTTACTTGGCTCGCGCTTTGCCAAAGAAAGTGGCTTAATTTTATTACCACAGGAAAAGATGCTGGAATTATACGGTAAGCGTATTCTGATTTTGCATGGCGATACACTATGTACCGATGATGTTGGCTATCAACAGTATCGTAAGCGGGTACATACGCCGTGGATACAGCGATTATTCCTGTTATTCCCATTATTTATTCGGTTAAAAATTGCCGCGAAAATGCGGGCAGGTAGCCAATATGCTAACCGCCAGAAATCCGAATCTATTATGGATGTCAACCAAGGGACGGTTATCGAGCATTTCAAAGCGCATCAGGCTGATTGGATCATTCATGGGCATACCCATCGCCCGGCAATACACGATATTCAACTTGGCGATAAAACGGTACACCGTGGTGTCTTAGGGGCATGGCATCAGCAAGGTTCAATGTTCAAAGTCACAAAAACAGCCATTGAATTACTCACCTTCACCTTCTGATAAAAGTTGGTAAAATCGACTCAGCAAGTGACGCAAACGTTTTCCTTGGGCTATTAGCGTGATATGATCCGTCGCCTGAAATTTCATCTTGGTTCTGGTAGACACCCAATACAGGAGCATCTGATTTATGACGTCCAGCTCTGATCCCACAATCACTGTGACTTCTGCAACAGAAATAGCGCACCCACATCCCCCCAAAATTGCCATTGTCATGGGTTCGAAAAGCGACTGGGCGACGATGCAACATGCCGCCGATATTTTGACCGCTCTTGCGATTCCTTTCCATGTTGAGATTGTTTCAGCCCACCGCACACCCGATAAACTTTTTCATTTCGCCGAACATGCCAAAGAAAACGGTTTTGATGTGATTATCGCGGGAGCCGGGGGCGCAGCACATTTACCGGGCATGTTAGCCGCTAAAACCCTGATTCCCGTGTTTGGTGTTCCGGTACAAAGCGCTGCACTCAGCGGTATTGATAGCCTCTATTCGATTGTGCAAATGCCGAAGGGCATTCCAGTGGGAACATTGGCGATTGGCAAGGCAGGGGCAGCCAATGCCGCCTTGTTAGCCGCTCAAGTGTTGGCTTTACATGACCGTCCTCTGTTTCAACGCCTGTCGGATTGGCGTAGTGTACAAACACAATCGGTTTTGGATAATCCAGATCCACGGGAGGAGGCATGAGACCTGTTTGTGTATTGGGAAATGGTCAACTGGGCAGAATGCTGCGTCAAGCGGGTGAACCATTGGGGATCGCTGTTTATCCGGTGGGATTAGATGCCGAGCCGGAAGCCGTACCTTATCAACAGAGTGTGATCACCGCAGAAATTGAACGTTGGCCGGAAACCGCGTTAACGCGTGAGCTGGCACATCATAATGCGTTTATTAATCGCGATATTTTTCCTCGGCTGGCTGATCGCCTGCCACAAAAGCAGCTGATGGACACATTGGGTCTGGCAACCGCACCGTGGAAGTTGCTTTCTTCTCCCGCACAATGGCCACAACTATTTGCGGAGTTAGGGGATTTCATCATTGTCAAACGCCGGACAGGAGGCTACGACGGACGGGGTCAATGGCGTATCCGGCCGGGTGATGAAGCCACCCTTCCGCCTGACATTTACGGTGAATGTATTGTCGAGCAAGGCATTCCATTTTCAGGGGAAGTTTCTCTGGTCGGTGCCCGTAATGCCAACGGTGAATCGGTATTCTATACACTGACTCACAATTTGCATCAGGAAGGTATGTTACGTACCAGTGTTGCGTTACCGGATATGGCCGATCAACACGTTCAGCAACTCGCTGAAAAAATGCTCTCCTCTATCATGGATCATCTGAATTATATTGGTGTGATGGCGATGGAGTGTTTTATTGTTGGCGACCATTTGTTGATCAACGAATTAGCCCCACGGGTTCATAACAGTGGTCACTGGACACAAAACGGGGCGTCTATCAGCCAGTTTGAACTTCACCTACGGGCGATCCTGAATCTCCCTATGCCGCAACCCGCAATATTCGCGCCATCAGTCATGATTAACCTGATCGGAACAGAAATAAATCCCGCATGGCTTAGTTTGCCGCTGGTTCGTTTGCATTGGTATGAAAAAGAGGTTCGTCCGGCTCGTAAGGTAGGCCATTTAAATGTCACTGATGCCGATAAGAGAACACTGCAAACAACATTACAAACGCTGGCTTCACTATTACCACCAGAATATCAGAGCAGTGTTAAATGGGCACAAGATAAATTAAGTTAAGCGGTTATTTTCGCGCTCAACGTATTCCATAAACACCGGCGGTGCCGCAAAGCCCGCCGTTATGCATCGCCTTGCCCTTTAACGCCGGCTCTTCTAATGTGCGGCAATCAACGGCATCAATCACTACGGCTTGTTTTGTGGCATCATCGCTTTGAAATATTCCCGTTGATATTTTCTTGTAACAGCGTTTCAATACACTGATCCACCACCATTTCAACCACTTCACTTCTGCTTGTCTCTAACCGATTGGCCAAGCCATCAATTTTTCTGAGTACCGACATTCTTAAAGAGACAGAAATCGATTTTTTCTTCTCTTTATCGAGGAAAACGTGGCTGATCGATGCTTCAGATTTGAAGCTGAGGTGTTGTGCGAGTAGTTCTTCGATCCTTTTTACATCCTTCTTGGTCAGCATTCCTTTATCAACTAATTGATAGGTATTCCCCATTTTGCTAAACCGAATATCAGCACAGTAAAGATCTCTTAAATTTCGTAGCGCTCGGGTTAATGTTGGCCCTGAACAATTGAGTTCCCTGATGATCCTAACTTTACTTATCGGTTTACCCGGTGCAAGTAATAACGTTAGCTTAAAATTTCTAAGTTGTTTGGGATTAAGCAGCATTTTTATGACCAAGTCAGGGACAACGCCTCCAACTTTCCTACAGTGAACGACAAAATAACTTTCAGAATAGTCTTTATCGCAAGTAAATCAATAACAAAACGGATGAAAAACATGAGTGATGTTTTCGCCCGTTTCAGCCTGATGACGTGAGATTCTCATCATCAGCCAGTAAAATATTTCATTGCATATTGAAAAATAAGGAAATATTTACACTCTTGACTCATCAAATAAAACGTCTAATCCTCCGACTTGTCACCACGGTGTACGACGGCTTTAGCCAGATTCATCGCTTAATACTTTCAAAAGAAAAAATGCTACTAAATATGACTAAGATAAAAATGTATTCTCCTAATGACTACTTAATCAGGATTCAGGTTATACTGATCCCTCTTTTTTATCTTTTTTGTTATTTATTGAACACACAATGGAACGCTTTTTTGAAAACATTATGTACGCCTCTCGCTGGCTACTCGCACCGGTTTATTTTGGTTTATCATTTGCATTACTTGCCCTTGCGGTTAAATTCTTTCAGGAAATCATACATATCATCCCCCAATTTTTAGACTTAGCAGAATCCAGTCTTATCCTGACGCTGCTTTCTCTGATTGATATGGCGATGGTGGGTGGATTACTGGTGATGGTCATGTTTTCTGGCTACGAAAACTTTGTTTCACGTCTGGATATCGATGAGCACAAAGAAAAACTGAGCTGGCTGGGTAAAATGGATGCAACGTCACTGAAGAACAAAGTGGCCGCCTCAATTGTTGCCATTTCCTCCATTCATTTGCTGCGCATCTTTATGGATGCCAAAAATATCGAAAACGATAAACTCATGTGGTATGTCCTTATCCATCTCACCTTTGTGTTATCCGCCTTCATTATGGGATACCTTGATAAAATTATGCGCAGCCACCACTAAGTGAACAATCAAATCTACACTCATCCCCTGCTGCCAGTGAACATCCATCAGCTGGCATCAGGGGAGCGTCATGGTGAACTTAGCGTTGTTTCTCGCCGGTTCTCCGGCTCCTAAGCGGCTCCCGTTTCGATGCCATAATGCGCAGCCCGCTCAAGAATACTCCTCGCCCAACGTTGGTGGGTCGCGGGTTCACACATCATACCCTGTGATTTGAAAACCGCCTTACTGGCCTGGAGAACATTCAATGCTTCGGCGTGATCTTGGGCACTGACCATCAGCGCTCGTTGGATACATGGGATCTGACCTGGATGGATGGCGGTTTTACCCACCAGACCGTGGGCAATATCTAACTCCAGCTCTTTCTCAAGCAATTTTAAATCATCAATATGCTCACAAACGGGCGCGGTCAGGGCAAACCCCCGCGCAACAAAAACGGCCACCAGCATTTTAATCACATACCCCATCGGCCCATCATAAAGTGTGAAGTATCGGGAACGCCGCAAAGACATGGCATTCATCAAATCATTACCGCCAATACGCAAGACAATAATGCGATCCTTACAGGGATGTGATTTTAGCTCGTCAGCAAGCTGATTCATTTTCTGCACATCAAACACCTCGGTACTTTCCAGTGTTGGCATAATACACAGATGCGTTGAACGAATAATCGCCCACCAATCAGCTAATGAGGCATAGGTGAATTTAGGTAACACCATGCCATCAATGGCGCTCAGATTAACGTTAGCAACCAGATATTTCGCCATGCTTTCATTACGCGGGCGAATAAAAATCAGGGGGCGATGCGGGTCAGTATCAGAAGAAAAACGATCAGCGTCTGCCAATGTGTGCATCAGCTCTCTGAGGTTTTCGATCGCAGCAGGAATTTCCTGCTCACTGACCGCATCTTCCAGGCAAATCACCAGCGAACGCAGATCAGGGATCTTATTCTGCAACAGGATTTCTGCAATATTTTGGCGAGTCGCGGGGATATACAGAGTTGCACCCAATTGATATGGCGAAGGGGTCGGTTTCATCAGAGTACCCTTTTGATGATAGTGACAGCGCGGTATTGACCGATTAGAGCACCCACTTCCGTGATCACAACCCTTTTTTGGCGCGCCAGATGCACCAGTAAAGCGACATCAGGATCCTCTTCGGAACGCACGAGCACATGTTCTGGCACACGTCGTAATATTGCCCGGGTTGCCTCTGCAATGCCGGGTTTAATACGATTAATATTGTCAATCTGGTATTTTTCCGCGAGATCACCAATCACCTTTTTACTAAGTTGTTGTAAAGATGATTGTTTTGAAAATGATTGTTTTGAAGATGATTGCGTTGAACAGGATTGCGGTAACCGTGTTTTTGCCTGCGGTACCCAGGCCGCTTCAGGTATCGCTGCCAACGCCAAACGATCACGATAAGCAGCAACCGTATCCACCAATAAACGGCTGCATTCAAATTTGCTCAGATGGTCACATTGCACACAACCGTGCAAACTTGCCTCCTGCCAGATCGAACGTGATATTAATCCCGATACCGGTGCGCCCATAATGCCAAAAGGGATCAACCAATCATCATCACTGGCAGCCAGCCAGGCACAGCCACAAGGATCAGCCAATACCACCAGACGCGGAAGCCCCGCATAACCAGCTCTTCCCGCCAATGATCGCGACAGCTCTTCGCTAATTGCACCTTTACCCGTCCAACCATCGACAAACACCATGCCATCCGTGCCATGCTTCTGTTCGATATACGACAACGCGGTATTATCGATGCCCCGATCACGAATAATGCTAATGCCATAATGATAAGAACGACGACCCATTTTTCTGAGCGTTTGATGCAGCATAACGCCCAACGGCACCCCCGCTCTGACCAAACTGACTAAGACAATCGGTGTCTCTCCAAAGCGGGATATCAGCGCTTTAGCGAGCATCACCACTTCCTTCGCCAACCGGGCGGCGCCTTGTTCAAGCGCCTGATCAAACAGTTCAAGGTGATAACGTGTCGGCTCAGGTTCCTGACTTAACATCTCTGAATAATGACGAGTACCCGACTGGATTAACTGTTCCTTAACGTCAACCGGCGTCATCTCAATCTGAATCGGTTTTAGCAGAAATTGCACATCGTCAGCAGCATAACTCCCTGAAAAAGTGGGAAAGCTAGTCATGATTTACAGCTCCGAATAACGCAGTCATTAATGTGTCCGCAAACTGGCTTTGCTGAGGCATACCGAACCAATCGCAAAATTGCATAAAGCGGTGATCGCTCAGGCTATCCCCCAGACCAATAACCGGGAACACGCCTCGCTCGGCACGCAATTTTTGCAAAAGATGCTGAGTGGCCAACCCCTTGTCAACGCACTTTGGTAACACAGTAAGATTGTTATTATTTTGATGGAAATAGAAGTGTTGATGAAAATGACTTTCTTGCGCTAAAGCTTCAGCCAGCAGATTAAGTTCGTTCAGTTTATGGTGATGACGGTGCTTAATGATCAGAAAAACCGGCTGATCACCATACTCGCAATCAATACGTGCCCAGGCATCCAGACCATAAGTGGCAACCAAACGCTGGCTCAGACGCGCTAATTCGTCCAATTTATCCCGATATGGCGCCAATGCCGATAGCATGTGTAATTGCCAGGGTTCATCAACAGAACCATCTGGCGTAAGGAGCACCGCACCATGCGAAAGAATGCGCCAAGAACTGAACGGAACATGTACGCGACTGAGCTGTTCTGTCGTTCTGGCGGTAACCGGGATCACCTCCGCGTAAGCCAGCAGCCAATCAACGAACATAGCCTGTTCTCCGGTCATATAACTGTGGGGAGCACATTGTCGATCCGATGCCCCGACCCGCAACGTTGATATATCCGATATTTCTTGCAGCTTACGGCGAGATTGAAATAGTGTGTCATCAAGATCAGTCAAAAATACGGGCTTAATCATATCCAACGATCTCTATCACCGGAGAAACCTGAGAAAGTTGCGCCATCAACGCCGGATCAACAGAGATTTTTGGCGTTTCAAGACAGAGTAATATCCGGTCAAATTGCTGGTGAGCAACGTTATAAAGAAAATTCGGAATACCAAGCCCATAATTATCAATAAACGCCATGACAGATTGAATCGCGTGACCGCAGGAAATAGGCGAACGGGTTGTTGAGCCGAACACCACCGAGGCGCCTTCCTGCTCAAGCCGTTCAGCCAGCAGGAACGGTTGCCAGACAAATTCGCTGGAACCCAATACCAACACGGTTTCACCGGCCTTTACGGTGATTTTTTCACCAATATCACACTGGATTTCCTCCAACCCCAAACGCCCCCAGTTCTGTTGGCCGATAATATTGATTTTCCCCTGAGCGGTCACATTGACTGGTGGCATTTCTGGAACCGGGGCTGACATATCGCTATCCCATTGCCAGTTTCCTTCAACCAAAGAGACGACAGATACCGGCAAAGGACTGCGCGCCTCAATCGATTTCCCACTCCAATCGGTCAATGTCACCGTGACAATACGCTCAATATGTTTAAGCCCTGCGTGACGCAACGCTTCCAGCAAATTCAGGAACGTATTACCTGTTGTTGCTTCATCATCAATCAGCACCAATGTTCTGGCATGGGTCACATTTTGACGCAAGCGACTTGCTGTCGGCCAATAAATCAGATGATCCGTCGCATGGCTATGATTTTCCTTAAACTCACACAATAAATCGCCGTCAACGGGATGGCGGGTCGACGTCAGAAAAACGGCGTCTTCTACTTTATGTTTTGTTTCCTGAAATACGCCTGCGGCAAGCCCGACAGCCGTTTCTGCCATGCCAATATACAGCGCCGGACCGGGGAGATTTGCCGGGAATTGCTCGGACAATTGCCGATAAATTGAACGCATGACCGATGGCTTGACCGGAATATGTCGTCCTAACACCTTACTGACAAAGAGAAATGCCCTTTTGGGATTACGGCGTTCAGCGATATCGAACAATGTTTCAAGTGATGCAATGCCACGGGAAGCGGTTACCGTCAATGTCCCACTGTTCAATTTTTTTTGATAAATCTGTTTTTGATCAACCTGTTTTGTATGGGGTTGCTTTTCATAAACATCGGTGCCATTCAACACGGTCATGATGATGCCTTTTAAGAAAAAATTTCAGCGCATTTCGGATGATAGATAAAAACCGTGCCGGTTTTCTCATCAATCAAAACCGGTCATTGCGTGATAAACCATCGTTAAATAGACGAATTGACAGGCTGCCAAATCGTTAAACTGTTAAAGATTTAATACCGTAACTGTCAGAATTTGCTCTTAATTTAGAGAGGAACAAACCACAGTCTAGAGGTGTTAACAGAGATAAGTCAATCATATTATGATTTTTTAGTGTAGAATTTGTTTGACTTTTTTTCATGAAAAGGAAATCATAAAAAACGAAGACAGATTGTTTTTTATCATACAGTTAACAACCAGATATCGTGTTTATGAGAATCATAATATGACAAGCTTCCTGCGATCTATTTGTCATATTATGATTTTTTAATACGTGAAATTGCGTGATTCACCGACAAACAGCATAGAGGTGTCATTAATGGTTTCGTTAAACAAAAATCAGTCCGTTTCACTCGCCAAACAGAGTGCATCACTGGCTAACGTGGATTTTGGCCTGGGATGGGACCCAGTGGTTAAAAAGAAAGGCTTTCTGGCGGGGTTATTCGGCGGTGGCAGTGATGAAATTGATCTGGATGCAAGTTGCATCATGCTGGATCAATCCGGCAATGCCATTGATACAGTCTGGTTTGGCCAACTCAAATCAAAATGTGGTGCTATCCAGCATACTGGCGATAATCTGACGGGCGAAGGTGATGGCGATGATGAAATCATTCGCGTCAATCTCCGTCATCTGCCCGACAATATCGAATACCTTGCATTTACGGTGAACAGCTTCCGCGGTCAAACCTTTAATGATGTTGAAAATGCCTTTTGCCGCGTTGTCGACCAAAACGGTAAAGAGCTGGCTCGCTATCAGTTGAATGAACAAGGCGCTCACACCGGCATTATTATCTCTTCCCTGCGCCGCAATGGGGGTCAGTGGGATTTCACGGCTCATGGCGTTCCTTGTCTTGAACGCACCATTGACGCAATGTATCCACAGATCGTTGAAACCGTGGTGGTACGCGCATGAAATTGACACCAGGGGGTAATGCCCCTGTTTCAAATCAAACACTCACCGTGCGGGTTCTGTCTGGCTCTGCCGTTGATGTTTCCGCTTTTCGCCTCTACACCGACGGCAAAGTTAAAGGCGATCCCGACATGGTATTCTACGGTCAGCCAGTCAATAACGACAATACCATTCGCCTGACCGGAAGCAATACCGATACCGCATTCAGCGTTAACCTGCCTGCCTTGGATCAAGATGTCCAAAAAGTGGCCTTTACCGCCACCTGCGACAACAACCAAACCATCTCCCATCTGCGCAATCTGGCCATTCAGGTTGAATTGAACAGCAACGTGATTTTGCAGGGCGTCGTTGAAATACAAGGACGTCCAGAAGCCGCTTTAATCCTCGGTGAGTTGTATCGGCGCAATGGCGAGTGGAAATTCCGCTTTATCGCTCAGGGTTTTCAGGGCGGGCTCAAGCCACTGGCAGAGCATTTTGGCGTAGACATCATTGATGATGCTCCGACTCCGCCTCCTGTCCCTGCGCCCTCCAAGACGATTAATTTAAGCAAAGTTTCACTGACCAAAGAAAAACCGGCTATTAGCCTGACTAAACGCGATAACTACGGTGAAATCCGCATCAATTTGAACTGGCATCAGACGTCCTCTGCAAAAGGCGTACTGCAAGGTCTCTTTGGCTCAAATAAAAACGTCGATTTAGATCTCGGCGCTTTTGTCCGGCTACAAAATAGACATTGCGATGTGGTACAAGCCTTAGGCAATCGCTTTGGCGATTACCTCCATGCGCCCTATGTCAAATTACAAGGCGATGATCGTACTGGTAGTGTCAGTGATGGCGAATGGCTGCATATCAATGGTCTTGAATGGAAAAACATCAATGAAGTGTTGATCTACGCCTTTATCTACGCAGGCGTCCCTGGCTGGGACAAAACGGATGGTGTCGTCACGATCACGGTGCCTGATCAACCGCCCATTGAAACGCGCCTGACGGAAGGCCACAACCACCAGAATATGTGTGCCATTGCCCGTCTTGTTAACGAAAACGGGGCCATCAAAGTAGAACGCATCAATCAATACTTCAGCGGGCATAAAGAGATGGATAATGCGTTTGGATGGGGCTTTAGCTGGACATCTGGCCGTAAATAACCACAACTTTATGCAATACGTTCTTACTCAAACGGGAGATCTTATGTCCTTTTTAAACAAAATAAAATCGGCGTTCAATGCCGGGCGTGAAGAGTTGACCAATCAGGTTGGTCGCTTCAAAAACAGAAAATTCATGGAAGGGACTGTCGCCGTCTGTGCACACGTCGCTATGGCGAGCGATGGGGTCAGCTCAGAAGAAAAGCAGAAAATGATCGGCTTCATTAAAAACTCACCGGAACTGAAAGTCTTCGATACAACTGAAATTATCGAATTCTTTAACAAACTGGTCAGCAGCTATGAATTTGATGCGGACATTGGCAAAGGTGAAGCCATGAAATTCATCATGGCACTGAAACCGCAGCCGGAAGCGGCTCAACTGGCTTTACGTGTCGGGATCGCCGTCGCCAAAAGTGATGATGACTTTGATGACAACGAAAAAAATGCCATGCGGGAAATTTGTTTAGCCCTTGGCTTTACACCGGCTGATTTCGCACTGTAATCGCAGATAACTTTAAGAGGCTTACTTCATGGTATCCACGCACTTTGGTTTTCCGATGGAAACCGTTGCTGTATTCATTATTCTGTCGGTTGGTGCGCTCTCTATCGACCTCTTTATGCATCGTCATCATAAGCCGATTTCACTGCGTAGCGCCGCCCTTTGGTCTGTTTTCTGGGTCGCCATTGCCTTTGTTTTCGCGGGCTTTCTGTATATTCATCATGGTGCGGAAACCGCGAGTCTGTTTGTCACAGGCTACGCACTGGAAAAAGTGCTTTCTGTTGATAATCTGTTTGTCATCATGGCGATTTTCTCTTGGTTTGCGATCCCTGATCGCTACCGTCACCGGGTTCTGTATTGGGGGATTATCGGTGCTATCGTGTTCCGTGGGATTTTCGTCGCCATCGGAACCAGCCTGCTGACACTTGGGCCGTGGGTTGAAATTGTATTTGCCGTGATTGTTGGCTGGACAGCGGTCATGATGTTGAAAAGCGGTGATGACGACGACGCAATCGAAGACTATTCACAACACCTGGCCTATCGTCTGGTTAAGCGCTTCTTCCCAATCTGGCCGAAACTGCAAGGCCATGCTTTTGTGTTAAAGCAAAAGGAGGTGGATGCCGCATTAGCTAAGCCAGAAAATGCCGATATAAAAGTGAGCCGGGCGGGTAAAGTCGCGCTTTATGCCACCCCATTGATGCTGTGTCTGGCCGTGGTTGAACTGTCTGATGTGATGTTTGCCTTTGACTCTGTTCCTGCGGTTATTGCGGTCAGTCGAGAACCTCTCATTGTGTACAGCGCCATGATGTTTGCTATCTTGGGTCTGCGTACACTCTATTTCGTGCTGGAAGCATTGAAGAAGTATCTGGTGCATCTGGAAAAAGCCGTGATCGTTTTACTGTTCTTTATCGCCATTAAACTGGGTCTGAACGCTTCAGAGCACATCTTCCACCACGGTTATTCGATTACGGCGACAACAAGCCTGTTTGTGGTCATTGGGGTGCTGGCAGCCGGCATTATTGCCAGCCTGCTGTTCCCTCAAAAACAAAATACAAACTAAATCAGTAAGTAAAAGCCAATTCAATTAATAAATGTAATAAATGAGGAAATCATAATGGGTGTATCTCTTTCTAAAGGTGGAAACGTTTCTCTAAGCAAAGAAGCGCCAAGCATGAAAAACGTTCTGGTCGGTCTCGGCTGGGATGCCCGTGCAACTGACGGACAAGACTTTGACCTTGATGCTTCCGCTTTCCTGCTGACCGCAAGCGGTAAAGTACGTGGTGATGCCGATTTCATTTTCTACAACAACCTGAAATCCTCTGATGGCTCCATCATGCACACCGGTGATAACCGTACCGGTGAAGGTGATGGCGATGACGAATCACTGAAAATCAAGCTGGATCAGGTTCCTGCTGACGTGGAAAAAGTGGTGTTTGTCGTCACGATTCATGACGCACAGGCTCGTCACCAGAACTTTGGCCAGGTTTCCGGTGCATTCATTCGTCTGGTTAACGATGACACGCAAGTTGAAGTAGCTCGTTATGACCTGACAGAAGATGCATCTACCGAAACCGCGATGTTGTTCGGTGAACTGTACCGCCACAATGGCGAATGGAAATTCCGCGCAGTTGGCCAAGGTTATGCGGGTGGTCTGGCTTCTGTTTGTGCTCAATATGGTATTAATGCGGCTTAATATTAAGCCTCTCCGTGTGAAAATATAAATTCACACGCTAAAACCGGCAGCCCTGCTTAATTCTATTGGCAGGGCTTTTTAATGCCTGTCATTAACGGGTATTGATCGTCAGATTACCAACAAAAACACCATAATATAATAAGAAAATAGCGCACTATAAAAATGATTAATATTTTCATTCCCTGCCATCCAAAAATAATATCAGAAATTTCAATTCATCAATCCATTCAACCAATAAAATGCTCAACTAAGTTTCATTCGCCAACATATAAAAGAATAGCGATAAGAATGACACGACCATTGGCTAAAATAAGTTATCCACCATGCCGATAACATCGCATTTTTTCTTTTTCACTTTATGAATTAAATAAATATTTACCCCGTTTTTACTTACTCAAACTGAGGATAAACATATCAGGGTAGGAAATATCCCGTCATTTTTTTGCGAGTTACTTCGCAAAGCACAACATTGACGATAGCGTATGAGATCACTACCCGCTAGGGTAGACATTTAACCAATGAATGAATACAGATGAAAAACACAGATGAATTCGCGGTGCAGTACGGGCGAAGTACTGATAAAGTATCGCGATATATCCCAATCACACAAGGAACGTATCAATGAGCCTTCATGTTTCATTTCGCCATACTGACATTGGTATCCCTGAATTAATCCTGAATGGTAGTGCACTCAGCGATGCTGGATTTACCGCGAATGAATTATTTCATATCTCACAGTTTTCCAATGGCATTATTATCTCTCTGGTTGATCCAGACGTAGATTTAGTCAGTTTGATCAACGAAGTGGAAGATAACCCCTATGAAGGAATCGACAGTATTCGTGAAAATGGTGAACTTTATATTGCAGGGGATTGGTTAACCCTAAGTAATTTAGAGGAACAGCCGATTAACATTGAAATGGAATCCGGTAAAATTATGCTCAGACCCAAGTTAATAGACATGCCGATGATTTAGGCACATTGCCATTCAAAATAACCTTCATTGATGAACCGGGGAGATACTTGCCGGGCAAGCATTAAACGGGCAGATTAAGAAACATTCCGGCTGCCCACCTCGTGAATCGCTCATCCCTTCCTGACTCCCCACCCTTAACAAGTCACGATTTAAGCATACGATACCGGGTGGCATCATCCTTTCTTCGTCAGTGACAATTTCGTCAGTGACAATAAGTGAATCAAAAAAAGGGAATCAAAAACGAAATATAAACCCCCTTAATGTTAAATTTGCAATCATAACATTCAAAACTATACTCCAAATTGCAAAAGTAGATGTCTGGCTTTAGGACTCTAATCAGAGGAAATATGCGATGAAAAACTTGAAGTTATCAGTTGCAGCATTACTGGTGTTGTTTTCAAGTACAGCACTGGCAGCGCCAGCAGTATCAACCTCAACCGAGACTGCGCCAAAAACAGTCACGTCAGTAAAAAATAATGTTAAGACAACAAAACACAACGCTAACACGTTAGACAAGAAAGTCAGTAAAAAAGCCCAAAAACACCAGGCGTCAAAGAGAAAGATCAAAAAGAATACAGTCAAAAAGAATACAGCCAAAAAAGGCGCGAATACAGCCCTTTGTAAAGATGGTAGCCATAGCAAGAGTCAATCCCGTAAAGGCGCTTGCGCTCGCCACGGCGGTGTCGCGAAGTGGCTGTAGTGGTTCAACTCATCTTTATCATACCCAATTAGGGAGCTTCGGCTCCCTAATTATTTTCCAAACTGGAGGAAACACCAATCGACTTAGGGGCTTTTCAAATTCGTTAAATAAAAATAGCGTCGAATTTAATATAAAGAATCAAAAACCGACCACAAAAATAGATAACAAAAAATTGAATCATAGAATTGGTTATCATCACAGCGATAAAGCAAACCTGTTCAGGCTCAAAATAAACACCCAAGAAAGTTAAATTTTAATTGAAATAACATTACCTTATCTGGTGAGGGTAATAAATAAAAATTCGATTAAAAAGGAATATAACCCCATGAGTTATTATATGCGTCAGACTCAATACTAAATAAAACCATAATGATGATTACATTAATTTACCATAGAGTATAAAAAATAGAGATATTTATCAGTAGTGTGTTAGGTTTCGTGATAGAAACTGAACTTATGAATGGCGAATAACAGTAGCTATATATTGTCTGCTCTGTTAGTATTCGTGTGTTTTTCATCCAGAGTAATAAAACGAGGAGAAGCAAATGCCCTCTCTAATCATGAGGACAAGTGCGGTCTTCGCTTTCTTTATCTCATTAATCTTCACCGGTCTGAGCAATGCCTCGACCAGTACCTCGAAAATTCAAGAGTATTCTCACAATGGCATACCGATCAATTTGCCCGATTTGCGAAAATATCCTTCAGGTACACCCCGGAAGAAAGCGTTTTTAAATATTATTGTGCCTGTCATTGTTCAGCATAATCAAAAGATTATGCAAGACCGCGAATGGCTCCTGTCACACCGGAAAAATCGTTATTGGTCTGCACAGGATAGCAATCGACTAAAAAAGATCTGCGTCGATTACAAAATGACCTGTAATTCACCAAAACAGGTCAACTGGCGTCAATTGCTCAGTCGAGTTGATATTATTCCTACCCATTTCGTCGCCACACAGGCGGCCGCTGAATCGGGTTGGGGAACATCAGAACTTGCCAAAAAAAATAATAATCTGTTTGGGATGCGTTGTCGCACTTGCGGCAAAACGAATGGAAAAGTGAAAGGTTATTCAGCTTATCCGACCATTAACGCTTCTGTCGTTGCCTATATGAAGAATCTGAATACGCACCATGCTTATGAATCACTGCGTTCTTCACGGGCAAAACAGAGGACAACACAAGAGCCGCTGAATACCAGTAAGCTTATCGATAATCTCAATGGCTATTCTGAACTGGGGAATGAATATAACCGCTATTTGCATCGAGTATTGAATGGCAATCGGCAACTCATCTCACAGGCTCATGAATTGGCTATGCAATAACACTCTCCCCATAATCCACCGGGTATTCATTACCCGGTGGATTATTTTTTTCACCTATATTGATAATTACCTACTGTAAACATAAACAAATTCCATACTATAATGCATATCAGAATGACATTCTGTCTCCCAACGATAAATGATTAACCTGAGTCTGATATGAATTTCTTCTCTTTTGAGTTTCTTGGATCGTTTGTTATTTTGTTGATTGTCTATTGGCTTTTACAAAAAACGCCCCGGCTACAAAACGGTGTATTAATTTTAGTAAGTTATTTCTTTGTCTTCTCCTTTTCTGCGAAATTCGCCTGTATTTTATTCGCTTATACTCTATTTATTTATTGTTTAGCCAATATCCTCAGCCGTTATTTATCGAATAAAATCCTATTCACGCTACTGACATTCGGCATCCTCGGCTGTTTCACGGTTTTCAAATATTATTCGTTCTTCCAAGAATCCATCCAACAAGGATTGACTCATATTGGTATCAATATCGAACTACCGGTACTTGGATTATTAATGCCTCTGGGGTTGTCATTCTATGCCTTTCATTCAGTTAGCTATGTTGTCTCGGTGTGCAAGAAAGAACTTCCCGCGGCGCCGCTGCTTGATGTCATGTTGTACCTTTGCTTTTTTCCCAGCATTGTCGCCGGGCCGATTAATCGAGCCAACAATTTCCTGCCGCAGATTCAGGCATCCTCCAGAGTGATACTGGACCCCTTGAAAGCGTTATTATTGATCGCACTCGCTATCGCAAAACTCTTTTTACTCAGTGCGACGCTCTCTGAATATTGGGTTAATCCCGTCTTTGAAGATCCCATCAGCCATCATGCCGGGCAAGTTCTTGTGGCGATTTATGCTTATGCTTGGCATATTTATTTTAACTTTTCCGGTTATACCGATCTTGTGACAGGTATCGCCCTGCTGTTAGGTTTCAAAGTACCTCGCAACTTTGATGCACCTTATCTTGCCGAAAATTTACATGTATTTTGGCGACGCTGGCATATCAGCCTGTCAACGTTCATCCGTGATTATGTTTACATCCCATTGGGAGGGAATAAAAAAGGCCTATTCCGCAGAAACTTGAACATCTTCACAGCCATGCTCATTTCCGGCTTATGGCACGGTGCCGGACTGAGTTTTATTATTTGGGGAGCTATTCATGGATTCGGGGTAATGCTGCAAAATATTATCAATGCCCTATTTTCTAAGAAACATCAACATCATGATCGACGCGCCAAGAATCCTATTTTCTTATTCTTATCCCGCATAATGACATTTCATTTTGTCTGTTTTGCATGGGTCTTTTTCCGCAGCCCAACCTTTGACGATGCACTGGCGGTATTTCATTCATTGTTCTCCGGTGAAATAGCCCTATCCTTGTTATCCAGTCTCACCTTATTAATGGTTTTCTGGGGGCTCTTTATTCTCTATCCCTGGTTGGTCAATCTCAGAAATCAGATTGAAAAAAATCACCGTATTATCTCCTGGGTTTATTATCCAATCCCTTTAGCGCTAATCCTGACCTTGGTGTTTATGTTGTCACCTTCAGGAATGCCAGGATTTATCTATGCCAACTTCTGAATTTACCGCTAATCTGAAAAAAGTCGGACAAACCATTTGTATCATGCTCTTGAGCAGTTTGATACTCATTTGGCTGAATCAAGGTTCACTGGATAACTTCTGGCAACAGAAATATCACCGCAATAGCCCCTGGGTATCCCTCAAAGGAGAAACGTGGTGGGATTTGGGCGATAATCTGCATCAGGGGGCTATTGCTGCCGGTGAAACGTTTATGGCATATGCGCAAGGTAAATATCAAGATAATGCATTGTCAGCCAATCATAACGATAACCACTGGAAAGTTTTTCCCCCTGAATTTCAGGTTGGTCTGCGCTTTCTGCAAGGTTATTTGTATCCCGTCGAAAATCTCTCTGTCACCTTTCCTGAGTTGCTAAACAAAGAGACGAAACTGATACCTCCCCCTTTATTAGCCAATCAGCCTGCAAAAAATCCGATTGCTGAAATTATCCAGAAGGCGCAGGTCAACCTGCGCCGGAAAGATAAGGTGTTATTTGCCGGTGATTCCATGATGCAGGGAATCGCGCCCTATTTAAAACGGCGGCTATCACAGGAATATGGTATTACCAGTATTAACTTGAGTAAGCAAAGCACCGGGTTGTCTTATCCCGGTTTCTTTGATTGGCCAAAAACCATCAGCGATACATTGAGCACTTACCCCGATATTAAATTGGTTATGATATTTCTAGGCCCAAATGATCCGTGGGATATGCCATCAGGACGCGGAGGCGCTTATGTAAAATTCGCCAGTGAACATTGGGAAACGCTTTATCGCCAAAGAATCGAAACAATCTTGACGGCAGCGCGCCAACATAAGGTTGATGTCATTTGGGTTGGCCCTCCCAATATGCGCCAGAAAACACTCTCCACCAACATGGTTTACCTCAATGAGTTATATCAGACAGAAGTGGAGAAAATGGGAGAGATTTTTGTTGCGGTGAATGATATGTTCAAATATCAATCAAATCATTACTCAGATTATCTTGGCGATGGCAGCAGTCCCCTCAAACTTCGGAGTGGAGACGGGATTCATTTCACTCCGAGGGGGCAACAAACCATCGCGGATTATCTATTTTCATTGATTACATTAATTCAGGAGCCAGTTAAAGAAGATGCAACCACTTAGCCTGTTCCGTTGGTTTTATCGGATAATGGGTGCAGGTCTGGTTATCGCACTCTCAGTCAGCCTATTATCGTGCCAGGGGGAAAAATCCAAACGGGCATCAGAACGCCCGGCAACACTAACCCATCGTCAACAACAATTGACGGATTTTGGTGATCCCAATGTTGCACGATTGGTTGATAAATTACGCCATAGCGATACCCGCCAACTGCATTTTGTGCAACTGGGTGATTCTCACACCGCGGCAGATTTTTTTACCGGTAAATTGCGCAGCTTATTGCAGGATCATTATGGCGATGCCGGGCCGGGTTTTATTCCACCGATGAGCATTCCCGGCCAACGTAACGCCCTTGTGCAATTTACTGAGGATAAAACCGGCTGGTGGCTTTCAAGCAGCCGCAAGGATAATCGGGCAGATTATCCCCTGGGGGGCTTTATTGCGATCCCGGAAAGCGCCAACAGCACAATCCAGCTCGGTTCCTCCTCTGCCCGTGGTCAATACGAGTTAAGGGTGCTTTATCAATCTCATAAGGCAACCCAAATAAAAACGCCCTTTACCATGATGAGCTTACCTGCAACACAGAGTGAATGGCATTTTTCTCCCGAACAGCGTATCCATTTTCCCCTCAATCTCTCTCCACAAGATACGCAATTGAAAATCGGCGGCTGGCTAATCAAACGTCAAAGTCCAGGTGTGATGTTATCCGCATTGGGCGTTAATGGTGCGACCATTAATCTGCTGGATAAGTGGCAACCACAATGGATTGAGACACTGGCTCAGATGAAACCTGATATGGTGATCTTCGCCTATGGCACCAATGAAGCCTTTAACGATGCGTTGGATCTGACCGCTTACCAAAACGATCTGATCGCTAAAGTGCAGGCTATTCGCAAAGCCATACCGCAAACCGTTATCTTACTGATTGGACCAAATGACTCGCTGAAAAATCAACGCGCAGCAAACTGTGATGAGCAACAACCCGCCTTGCTGAATAACGTGATTCAGATACAGCAAGCGGTTGCCAAAGAACAGCGTACCCTGTTCTGGAACTGGCGGGAATATATGGGCGGTCCCTGTTCAATCAAAGGATGGGCACAGCAAAATCTGGCACGCCCTGATTACGTTCATCTTTCCGCCGCCGGCTATGAACGCAGTGCTGAGGCATTTTATCAGCAGTTTATGGGGTTGATTGAATAATCCACATGGGCAGAAATACGTTTGATCCCGCCGCCAACCCATGTGGGTAGCGCGGAGGATCAGCGTGACATGGCATCTTTTATGGATAAGATGCCACCGAAAAAGGCTGTATCACAATATGGCAAAATAGATCATGCCAACAATCGCACCGGTTGTGCCAAGAATGGTTTCCATCATCGTCCAGGTTTTCAGGGTTTGTGCTTCTGTCGCACCCGTAAACTTACCAAACAACCAGAAACCGGAATCGTTCACATGGCTAAACACCAAAGAACCCCCGGCAATACACACGGACAATGCAGCCATTTGTGCCCCTGAGTAACCCAGTTCACCAATCACCGGCAGCACCAACCCAACCGTGGTCAGACACGCCACCGTCGCCGAACCTTGTATCACACGTACTGCGCCAGACAAAATAAAACACGCCAGCGCAATTGGCAGGCCAGCCCCGATCAAAGCATTCCCCAACGCAGGGCCAACCCCGGAATCGACCAACACTTGTTTGAAGACGCCGCCCGCCCCGGTTACCAGCAAGATAATTCCTGCCGGCTGGATCGCCGCTGAACACACATCCATGACTTTCTCTTTACTCATCCCCCGCCGGATTGCCAGCCCGTAAATGGCCACCAGACAAGCGATCAAAATCGCCGTGAAAGGATGACCGAGAAATTCCAACCAATGGTATAACGTGGCTTGTTGATCAACAAAACGGGCAGCAATGGTTTTCAATCCCACTAATACCAATGGGAACAGCACTAACGCCAGACTAAAACCAAAAGAAGGCATCTGGCTTTTGCCAATACTTGGTGTGCCGAGATCTTTAGGCAAATCCAGTGTCACATATTGACTGATAAAGTTACCGTATATCGGGCCAGCGAATAACATACCAGGTATTGCGGCACTCAGGCCGATCAAGATCATCCAGCCAAAATCGGCTCCCATCTGGGAAGCCAGCATCATCGGCGTTGGCCCTGGGACTAAAAACGCGGCGGCCGCGGCAACACCGGCAAACAAGGGAAGCGCCAGCTTGACAACATTGCCCCCCGTGCGACGTGCCACCGCAAACACCACACCGATCAACAATACGACTGCGACATCAAAAAACAACGGCAATGCACAGATCAACCCGGCAATACCTAATGCATAATTAGCCCGCTTTTCACCAAAGCAAGACAGCAACTTCACAGCAATTTGATCCAATGCCCCGGTTTCATGCAGGATCTTGCCAAACATTGCCCCAAGCGCCACAACAACGGCAAGAAAACCCAGCGTACCGGCCATGCCGTTTTGCATTGTCTGAGTGATTTTTTCCAGTGGCATACCAGAAAAAATGCCGGCTCCCATGGAAACCAGCATTAAGGCAATAAACGCGTGCATTCTGGCTTTCATCACCAGAAACAATAATAGAAGAACAGAACCGACGGCGGTCAGAACCAGAGTTACAGTGCTCATAATGCCCCTAGTTGAGTTGATCAATAGATCCTAGATGATCAATGGATTGAATATGTTCAATAGCTTTAATCGCATTTTTGATGACATCACCCAGCTCAGGTCTGATATCAATATGATGGATATCTTTTTCATCACCGCTCGGCTCTTCCAGTGTTTCAAATTGCGAGATCAGCATTTGCGGTCTGAAGAAGTGCCCTTTACGTGCTTTCAAACGGCACTCAATCAAATCAAAATCCCCTTTCAGATAGAGGAATGACAGGTTTGTATTGCCCTCACGCAACATATCCCGATAACTTTTTTTCAGAGCAGAACACACGAGTAAGGAGATACGATGGGTGCGCTGCATGGCAAAGATGGCGTCATTGAGTGCTTTCAACCACGGCTGACGATCATCATCATTGAGGGCACCACCCTGCGCCATTTTGGTAATATTGGTGCGAGGATGAAGGAAATCGCCATCCAGAAACGCCGCCCCCAATTGCTGGGCCACACCGTTGGCAACCACCGATTTACCGCTGCCGGATACCCCCATGAAGACAAAAACACGGTTTAGCTGTTGGGTATCACCCATATCAAACTCCTTTATGCAGATCTTACTGCTTCACTATCTCTATGACTTACCTGAAAAATAATGACTATGATTAACGTTTGCAGATTGACTACAAAAGATTACCCATAATAATGTTACCGGTAATGAATTTACCGGTAACATTAACAGCAGCGCAGGAAGGTGAGCAATCAATCAAGATTGACAAAAAAAGAAAATGTGAGGCTTATCGCACTTGAAGAGGGGAAAGCATCATTTTGATCTACAAAAATTAAACACTTGCCACTGAATAACCACGTTCACCTATCAAACGCTTTCGCCTAGTGAAAGTGTAAATCCGACATCGATCAACGTTTGCTCCAGCTTTTCGCCCCGCAAACGAGTCAGCAACGCTTCTGCTGCTTTGCGCCCCATTCGTTCACGCGGCGTCAGCACGCTGGCAAGTTTCGGCGTCATCACCTGACCGATATCGTGACCATGAAATCCGGCGATCGCAATGTCTTCCGGTACTTTTATCCCTTGTCGTTGGCACTCGAAAATCGCTCCGATAGCGATATCATCATTCGTACAAAATAGGCCATCCACTTCTGGATATTGCTGACAAGTTTCCTGTAAAAGCTGGGCGCCCAGTGAATAGGATGAACTGGCTAATGTCATCATTTTTCTCGGTTGCAGCCCGGCATCACGCATCGCCGTTTCAAACCCTTGCAAACGGATCAGCGTCCGCTCGTCCTGCCGAGCGCCGAGATAAATCACATTCTTACAGCCACGTTCAATCATCGTCACCGTCATCTGGCGAGCCGCTGCAAAATTATCGATCCCCACGGCAATATCCAGGCAAGGCGATACGCTGTCCATCAGCTCGACCACAGGAATACCGACTGTCTGCAACACTTTTAATGTCTTAGCAGTATGCATACGCTCCGCCAGGATCAGACCATCGATATGGTAAGAAAGCAGGGAAAGCAGGCGTTCTTCTTCTTTCTGGGCTGAATAACCATAGTGGGCAAGCATGGTTTGATAGCCATTGCGATCCGTCACCTGTTCGATACCACGGATAACCTCGGCAAAGACCTGGTTGGTCAATGAGGGCAGTAAAACACCTATTGCGCGACTGGTCGAGTTGGAAAGAATATCCGGCACACGATTGGGAATATAACCAAGTTGCTCCACCGCTTCCTCGATTCGTTTTCCCAATGCCTCAGAAACCTGATCCGGTTTACGTAAAAAACGGCTGACCGTCATTTTGGTGATCCCTACCAGGTCGGCAACATCCTGTAGAGATGGGCGTTTTTTTTTCATTTTAAATGCAATCAGTGATTAATAGGTGCAGATGAGTAGCTTGCGGTTTTAACACATTTATATAACATAAAAAGCCGCATAAGGCGCGGTCAGAATTTGAGTCGCTGCTATTTCTTCAGCATCAACGTCGCATTGACCACGATATTCGCCATAAAAAAGATGAGATTCAGGGAAATGGATAAAATGCGATCGGTAATACAAACCATAATTAGGGAAAAATAACCGCAATAATTTGACTAATTTATAAGCAAAAAAAGTGGTAGAATTTTTACCCCTTAAAAATTCATTACAAAACAGATAGATAAAATTAGAGTGTTCCCCGTAAGCACGGGGATAAACCGTGAGTAAAATTAATTTCGGATATGCGTTATAAGTGTTCCCCGTAAGCACGGGGATAAACCGTGAGTAAAATTAATTTCGGATATGCGTTATAAGTGTTCCCCGTAAGCACGGGGATAAACCGCAAATGTGCAAATCCCTGTCGCTGGTCAAGAAGTGTTCCCCGTAAGCACGGGGATAAACCGATAGGGTGGCGTTTCTCGTCCAGCCCGAGGAAGTGTTCCCCGTAAGCACGGGGATAAACCGGAAGAACGTAGGCATGAAATGGACAGATCGATGTGTTCCCCGTAAGCACGGGGATAAACCGTATGTGCTCAGCAAAAAAGACGCGACCGACGGGTGTTCCCCGTAAGCACGGGGATAAACCGGCGGCAGCATGATTAGATTATCAGCGACCAATGTGTTCCCCGTAAGCACGGGGATAAACCGTTTCCGTACTTATTCAGCTTAACGTTTTTAGGGTGTTCCCCGTAAGCACGGGGATAAACCGCAACCAATTCTGGCTGGTGATTAGATTTGGTAGTGTTCCCCGTAAGCACGGGGATAAACCGAACTAGTACTACAGCCGTAATCCATATTGTGCCATGATGGGGTTCTTCTTCCTCGAATCAAAGGTGGTGTCACATGCCATCCCCTGCCAAAATCTGGGAACAGGCGCTACAGGCATTACATGCCCGTCTGGCTCCCTTATTTCACTCTACCGGCCCGCGACAACGCAGCCTCGCCTATCTTCGGGGATTGCTCAGTGATGTTGAACGTAAGAATAGCTGGCAACTGGCTGAATGGATGGGGGAAAGTTCCCCCGATGGCATTCAATATTTGCTGGAACGCGCTGACTGGGATGTCGAGATGGCCCGCGATATCCTGCGGGATTATGTCACCGAACATTTGGGCGATGAACAGGGAGTTCTTATCCTTGATGAAACCGGTTTTATCAAAAAAGGGACCCATTCTGCCGGGGTACAGCGTCAGTATAGTGGGACCGCTGGACGGGTAGAAAACAGCCAGATAGGCGTCTTTCTATGTTACGCCGGCCACGGCGGGCATGCTTTTATTGACCGGGCCTTATACCTGCCCCGCCAATGGACCGATGACCGTGCCCGCTGTGAAGCCGCGGGTATCCCGGCCAGTGTCACGTTTGCAACGAAACCCCAGTTAGCCCGGCAGATGCTGGAACGGACATGGGATGCCGGCGTGCCCTGTCGCTGGGTGACCGCGGATGAAGTGTATGGCCGTGACCGTCGTCTGAGGGTCTGGCTGGAATCCCGATACCAACCCTTTGTGTTAGCCATTCCCTGCAATACCCCCTTATGGTGGCGAGGGCCAGAGTATATGCGTGCTGACCGGATTGCCGATACGTTGACTGCCGCTGACTGGAAAACACGGTCAGCGGGAACGGGAACAAAAGGTGAGCGTGAGTATGACTGGGCTGTTGTGCCATTATGGCGTTTACAGCTCAGTGAAGAGGAGCGGCGTTATGGTCATTATCTGTTGGTTCGCCGCAGCCGGGATAGTAGACAGGAACGGGCTTACTATGTGGTGTATGCCTTGCGAGAACAGGCGGATCTTAATACGCTGGTTCAGGTGGCGGGTTGTCGCTGGGAAATTGAAAGTGGCTTTAAGGAAATCAAAGGGAAATGTGGACTGGATCACTACGAAGTGCGGCGATGGCAGAGTTGGCACCGGCATATTACCTTGTCGTTACTGGCCCATGCAGTCCTCGCGGTTCTGCGGGTACAGGAGAAAAAAAAACACCGGTAGGTCGGGTTCCGCTCAGTGTAGCGGAACTCCGTAAGCTGCTGTCAAAACTGATGGAAAAAGCGGGAGAGACAATCGAACAGGTTTTACATTGGTCAGACTGGCGACGACGGCATCAATACCGGGCACAACAATGTCATTATCGTCGCCGGGGAAATCATCGGCTTACAGAACAATTACGGCTGTAGTACTAGAACACGCAAGAGCAGAGGCCATAAAAGTGTTCCCCATAAGTACGGGGATAAACCGACTGGAGATTGATAAAATCGCTGGAAAATGGGCAGAACAATTCGCACTGACAAAAAAATACAGCAGTTGTTCTTGATGATAATGGAGCTACTAATCTTTTTGCTTTATCTCTAACCTACAATATTTAGCGGGTCGCCAGTATAAACACCTACCTATTGCACTTATTGTATTAATCCAGCATCATATCTATATTCTCCGTAAATACGGAGATAAACCAGAGTTACTTTCACTTTCGGTAATTGTCAACCCAAGTTCCCCGTCGATACGGGGATAAATCAGGTGTCGAGCATATTTTAATTAATATTTGAACTTAAAATATTATTGTTATTGAACCCATTAGCTTGCGATAAAAGTCTAAAGAATTGTTCAGATAGCTGAATTCAACTCGATTAAAACACTATTTAAATAACAAATTCTAATATAATTGTCTTTAAAAGATAACAAAAATAGTATGTTCTCACCCAGTGGATAAATATTTACCCTGCCACTTGAATAAATGTAAATGTTTTCTATCCTTAAAAAAGAGAAAGGAGTTTCTTTTTCTTTCAAAAAATTAAAATAGCATAAAAAAAATTAATATCCACAAGATTAACCAGTCATTCCACAGAATCTAAAGAAGGAGCATAAATTATGAAACAGTATTCCATTAAACAAAAATCTGCTATCCAAAAAAAATTGCTCCCCCCTCACAACATCAGCGTTCCTTTTTTAGCTAAAACAGAGGGAATCTCTAAAACTACTCTGTATCGTTGGCGAAAAGAGGCATTAACATCAGCTCCAGACAACATCATAAACCAGCTCCAAAAAGAGAATAGATATCTGAAACGTAAACTCGCTTATAAAAGCAAAATTCGCTCAGTAAAAAACCATTGGAACACATTGATAAAAACACTCTTCACAATTTACTTCTTGATACGACAACTTTTTTAATTCTGTTTTTACCATAAAATAAATGTGATCTCGTTAACATATAAAACACAACCCTAATGAGGGTTCAATATAAAATAGTGTAACGTATCAGAATATGTAGCCAGTTCAACATAATTAACTCGTTTTTTAAATTAGAACGCAATTTGTCATACAGGAAAAAACGCGTGGACACGAAATCGACCACCAGGAACACCTATTGGAATCGCATGGTGCCGGAACTCACCGTGACTGATTTCGCAGCTTCATTCTATTTTTATCAAAAAATATTAGGGTTAGAAGTATTAATTCGAAGAGAAAAACCAGATTTTGCCTATCTAAGTTTCGGTGAGGCGCAATTAATGCTGGAAGCATTTCATGCCGATGGCTGGAATACCGGAGAACTCATCAAACCTTTAGGTCGAGGCATCAATTTACAAATTGAAGTTGATGATCTCACCCCCATTCTGACAAGTTTACAAAGACACAACATCGCGCTTTATCGCCCATTGGAAGATAACTATTACAATATAGGTGATGACGAAATCTGCCAGCGAGAATTTCTTGTTCAGGACCCGGATGGTTATTTACTTCGGTTCAGCCAATATATCGAAAATAAAAAATACCAATAGAAAATTATTCCATTAATGACAATCAACTTAACATTTGATTTTATATTAAAAAAATATGCCTGAGTTAATCAATAATCTGACTTACCTCACAGGATATTGGGGCAAAGCCAAAAAAAATCCCTATTCTGATGAAAACTACCATCTTCTGGCCTATCACTGTCTGGATGTCGCCGCTGTCGGCCAGTTATTATTAGCGCCACATAAAAAAATTACCCAAGATCTTGCGGATTTTTTGGCGCTCTCACCAGAATCCTTACAAAACTTATTTTCATTCTTTCTGGTGTTGCATGATATCGGCAAATTCGCCTCTGCATTTCAGCAATTATATTCTCCAGAAAATACCGATTTGATTAAACCTAAACAGCGTAAACCCTACGGTTCCCAATATTTCCGACATGATCGAATGGGGTTATATTTCTGGAATAAAATTCAGGACGATGTGTTGCTGGCTTTAGTTGGCGATCATGGCCTGCCAGGCGGTGAAAAAGTACCAAATATACCTGCACAGAAAACGCTGATGGTATTAATGCAGTGTATGCTCGGCCATCACGGTAAACCCATTGATGATAAGGATTGGGGAGCGATTACCGACTTTACGGAACCCCAAAATGTTGATGATGCAACCGCATTTATCCATGATCTGCTTAACCTTTTTCAACCTCATTTGCCATTGGAAAAATTACTGTCAAAGGAATGGCGACGTCATCTGCAACAGGTAAGCTGGCAACTTGCGGGTATCGTGGTACTGGCAGACTGGATAGGATCTGATAGTTATTACTTCCGTTATCAGACCAAAGCCCTCTCACTGGCAGAATATTGGCAGATTAGCCAGAAACAGGCACAAATGGCCCTGAATGGCATTGATATCCATCATTCCCCCGTGATATCGCCTTACACCTCAATTCAGGATTATTACCATTTCGCGCCAACCCCATTACAAAAGTGGGCGGAAGAAGTCCCAATTGATGACGCCCCACAACTTTTTATTTTGGAAGATGTCACCGGGGCGGGTAAAACAGAAGCCGCCCTGACTCTGACGCATCGCTTGATGCAGGCGGGTGCTGCAGATGGCTTCTATTTTGGCCTGCCGACAATGGCCACGTCCAACGCGATGTTGGACCGGATCGCCAAACACTATCATCAGATGTTCGATACCGAAAATGGCAAACTACCCAGTATCGTTCTCGCTCATGGCGCACGTGAAATGAATGACCATTTCCGTGACATTATTCTGACTTCCGAACATAACGACAGTGATTACACCAGAGACGATACCACCGCAACAGCGCAGTGCCATCAATGGCTGTCAGATTCGAATAAAAAAGCGTTACTGGCCTCAGTGGGTGTAGGGACTATCGATCAGGCGCTACTTGCGATTTTACCCAGAAAATACCAGTCACTCCGGCTGATTGGGCTAAATCGCAAGGTATTGATTTTCGATGAGGTTCATGCCGCAGATGAATACATGTTTACATTACTGAAAAGCTTATTAAGCCTGCATCTGCATCAAGGAGGCTCAGTCGTATTACTGACCGCTACGCTCTCTTTAAAACAGCGCCAGAAGTTGGTGGATACCTGGTTATCTGCCAGAGAAATACCCATACAGAAATTGCAGGAAACCGCCTTTCCATTGGCGACTCAGGTCACATTAGATCCAGCCAATCCTCTGATTGAAACCCCCTTGCTCAGCCGGGCGGATGTCAGCCGTACTGTCGCAGTAAAAACCGTGAATCATCTGGATGAATGTGTGCAACTCGCGCTGAATGCCGCTCAAAGCGGGCAATGCGTGGTGTGGATACGCAACTCCGTGGATGACGCGCTTCATGCTTTCCGCCTGATTCAGCCACAAATGGATAAACCGGAAAATTGCCTGCTATTCCACAGCCTCTTTATTTTGCATGACCGAAAAGCGATAGAAAATCGGGTACTGGCGACATTCGGTAAAAAAAGCACACGAGAACAACGGCAGGGAATTATCCTGATCACGACTCAGGTTTTTCAAGAAAGTCTCGATGCGGATACGGATGTCATGATCAGCGATATTTGCCCAATCGACGATCTGATCCAGCGGGTTGGCCGCTTGCACCGCCATACCCGCGATGCAAACGGCACATATCAGCAAGGCATCACCGATAGCCGGCTTCCCCCTGAGCTATATCTCCATGCCCCAGAATGGGACGATCATCCCAACGCAGATTGGCTGAGTAAAAATTTTCGCAATACCCAATATGTTTATCGTTCAGGTGGGCGTTTATGGCTTGGCTTGCGTGAGTTACGACGCCTGAAAGCAATTCGGATGCCAACCGAAGCCCGAACGTTGATCGAAGCGGTTTATGGGGAAGATGCCGATGAGCAAATCCCTGATGCGCTCAAACCCAAGGATAATGATGAGATGGCTAAAGCACAGGCCAAAGAGGCTATCGCGCGATCACAAGCACTGCGATGGCAGAGTGATGGATACAGTAAACGCAGTGCGCACGGCTGGTATGACGATAACGGCGATATCAATACCCGGTTTAGCGACATCGAAACGGTAAGCGTACTACTGGTCAGATTGACCGAAAGCGGTGAATTGATGCCGTGGATAAATGATGAAAAATTCCCCGTTCAACTCAGTACCATCAAGGTTGCAAAAAACAAATTTGCCGATAAGTTGCAACCTGTCCCTGAATCGCTTTCCCAGGCCGTGCAACGATTACAGGAAAAATTCAAATCTGTCAAATACCTACAAATTTGGTTACCTGAACATGACCCCAATTTTACTTATGATCCCAACATGGGTTTGTATGGACCCGCTCAGCAGGAGGCGTAATGAACCTTGTTAAAGACGCATGGCTGACTTTTAGCATGAGAGATGGCCGCAAGGAAAAATTGCCATTAGCGGCAATTTGTGATCCTGCCGTGATGGATTTTGCTCTGCCACGCGCCGATTTTCAGGGCGCAGCGTACCAACTGGCGATTGGCTTGCTGCAAACAGTTTTTGCCCCTGAAGATGACGAAGAATGGCATGAATGTTATGAGCAGCCTCCCACACAAGCCCGCTTACAAACGGCCTTTAATCGTGTGGAACATGCCTTTAATCTGACCGGTGATGGTCCGCTATTTATGCAGGATTTTGATTCGCTCGAGGGCGCAAAATCAACGGAGATTTCAGGATTACTGATCGAAGCGCCGGGCGCAAACACACTTAAACAGAATACCGATCACTTTATTAAACGCGGTCAGTGCGAGGTTATTTCCCCTGAAATGGCCGCTATCGCCCTGTTTACCCTACAGATCAATGCACCCGCGGGGGGAGTTGGACATCGCGTCGGATTACGGGGAGGTGGACCGCTGACAACATTGATTCAGCCACACACATGGGAAGCACCACTATGGCAAAAACTTTGGCTCAACGTGATTAATCGGGAACATTGGCGGTACGCCGATCCTGACCTCACGAGTGCCAGTGTTTTTCCGTGGTTAGGCAAAACGCAGACCAGCCAGAAACCCGGAACAGAAATTTATGCTCATAACGTGCATGAACTGCATATGTATTGGGCGATGCCACGGCGGATCCGGCTACAAATAGACGATAAACCTGCCATTTGCCAATTGACCGGGCAAGCAACTAACCGGTCTGTTTCTGGTTATCGCACCCAAAACTATGGCCATAATTATGCGGGTACATGGAAACATCCCTTAACCCCCTATCGATGGAATCCGAAAAAACCGAATGAAGAACACCTTTCCGTTAAAGGGCAACCCGGTGGTATCACCTACAAAATCTGGGATAGTCTGACGTTTTCCGATGATAAAAACGGTCAAGATGCGGCGCAGGTTGTCGACCATTTTTACCAACTCGTTAATTATCTTGCAGATAAACAGAGTACTACGCCACGATTATGGGTTTTTGGCTACGACATGGACAATATGAAAGCCCGTAGCTGGTACTCCACCTCTTTGCCCCTATTTTCTATCTCAATGGAGAGAAAGGACGCGATTTTCCGACGGGTAAAAACATTACACAGCCTTTCTGTTTATGCCCTGACACAGTGCCGTACCCAGATCAAAAGTGCCTGGTTTCATCGCCCCAATGACATTAAAGGCGATATGTCGTTTATTGACACTGCATTCTATCAACGTACCCAGGCTGCCTTCTTTACAGCGGTACAACAGATTGTCAGCAGCCCGCACGAAGCAGCCTCGTTATCAACACGCGAAGCCCAACACTGGCTTTATCAACTGAAAAACACGTGTTTTGATCTCTTTGATGAATACGTCCTGTCAGAAGAGTTCGATCCCAAACATCTCCCTAAAAAAATCGCGGCACGGCAGATCCTGACCAAATGGCTGATGATCGCCAAAGAGATCAAATCATTTATGGTAGAGCACAAAATAGAATTCAAATCATCCAAGCACAAAAAGAAGGAGGTTATCAATGAATAACCTAATCGAAGGTCGCTTACTACGCTGGTGGGAAAGCATGTTTTTATCCCTTTCAGCGTTACAGGAAAAAGGCATTATCCCTGCCCCCACACTCTATAAAGCGGAATTAAAGCGTTGCCAGGATATTGACGCAGTAGTGCTGACCGAAGGTTTTCGGGCTCTCTGGTTCAGTCTGCCTGAAGACATGACCACAGAGAACAAACAAGAAAATATGGTGCTGTGGGCGATGATTGCCATGACGCTGGTGTATGTGAAAACCGACACGACCGCGAATCTCGCCACCGCCGCCGGCACTAAAACTGATAATGACAAACCGATTGTCAGCCCAAACCGCTTTGCTCAATTGCAATCCGCCAAAACCCCCGAAGAATTCGTCACTCGTTTACGACGTATTTTGCAACAGCTAAAAGGCCAGGTTTCTGTGTTATCCCTCGCCAGAGATATTGAACAGTGGATGAAGGAACATCACCAGCCCAAATCACGCCGAGCTAACAAACGCCTCATCATACAATGGGCGATGGATTACCACAAAGCCGCTAATTAACACTAATGATTTTTTTATCCAGCATCACTTTTAACGATAAGGAATTTTAAATGAGCCAATTTATCCAACTGCATCTGTTAACCTCCTACCCACCAGCCAACCTGAACCGTGATGATCTGGGGCGACCAAAAACAGCCCAAATGGGTGGGTGTGAGCGATTAAGGATCAGTTCCCAGAGCCTGAAACGTCATTGGCGCATTTCCGATCTATTTCAGGATGCCCTGGCAGACCATCTTGGCTTTCGCACTAAACGTTTTGGCTTTCAGATTTATCAGCATTTATTGAATGGCGGCATTCAAGAGAAGCAAGCCACGGCATGGGCGGTCGCTATTGCAGAAGTCTTCGGCAAAAATAAAAAAGATGAACCGCTGGAAATTGAACAACTGGCTCATATCAGCCCGGCAGAAAAAGAAGCAACCTTTGCGCTGGCAGACAAACTGATTGCCGAAAATCGCGCCCCCACAAAAGAAGAACTCAATCTACTGGGCACCGAGAAAACCGCCGTGGATATTGCGCTGTTTGGGCGTATGCTGGCCTCCAGCCCGGCCTATAACATTGAGGCAGCGTGTCAAGTGGCCCATGCTATCAGTGTCCACAGTGTGATCGTTGACAGTGATTATTTTACCGCCGTCGACGATCTCAATAACGGTAAAAGTGATTCTGGCTCGGCTCATATCGGCGAAACGGGGTTTGCGGCTGCCTTGTTCTACAGCTATATCTGCATCAATAAATCGTTATTATTAGAAACCCTGTCCGGCAATGAATCACTGGCAAACAAAGCCATTGCTGCTTTGACTGAAGCCGCTGTCAAAATTGCCCCATCCGGCAAACAAAACAGCTTCGGTTCCCGCGCTTATGCCAGTTATGTGCTGGCAGAAAAAGGCGAATACCAACCTCGTTCCCTGTCTGTTGCATTTTTAAAACCGATTGACGGCGAAGATCAGGCTGCCGATGCCATCACCGCATTGGAACAACAGGTGGAAAACTTCGATAACGTTTATGGTGCTTGCGCTGCTACACGCTATCGCATCAACGCCGTGACTGGCGAGGGACGCTTTGCTGATCTGATTCAGTTCATCACTGCTTAAAGAGGCCAATATGAAAACTTACCTGGTCTTTCGCTTATATGGCCCGTTAGCCAGCTGGGGAGTGGAAGCGGTCGGGGAAAAACGGCCAACAGGCATTTATCCAACCCGTTCAGCTATCCTGGGGCTATTAGGTGCAGCGTTGGGTATCCGCCGTGATGACGAAACACAGCTTGCTGCGTTGCAGCAAAGTGTCAACATTGCCATCAAACAGATCATGGCTGGCTCGTTGATACAGGACTACCATACCACTCAAGTTCCCTCTCAAGATAAAAAACGATCTCATCGAACCCGAAAAAGTGAGTTGAATGATAAAGCGAATTTGAACACCGTCCTGTCATCACGGGATTATCGTACTGATGGTTTATGGATTATTGCGATTTCGTTGACGGAACAGGCCAGTTTTTCACTTTCCACCCTGCGGGATGCCTTGGTTAAACCCGTTTTTACGCTGAGTCTCGGACGAAAATCCTGCCCCCTTGCGCTACCGATGATGCCGAAACTCGCCAAGTATTCGTCACTAAAAACAGCACTGAATACCCTGTTCCCACCCTTAACCCAATCCGAAAAAGCGGATCGCTATTGGTTGAGCCATTATCACCACGATCACAATATAGTGAGTTATTTCTGGGAAGGGGACAAAGACGAGATCAATATTCCCGATAGCATCCTGTTCACCAGCCAACCCTGGGATGAACCACTATCACGCCACCGCTGGCAGTTTACACAACGTACGATGCATCAAATATCGATCACGGAGGAGCCTTATGTATCTGTCTAAAGTCACTTTACGCCCGTCTGCTTATCATATACAACCCCCGTCACGGCAGACGAAAAATGATGTTTACGCTTCCCATCAGCTTTTATGGCAACTGTTTACCGAGCAGAAAGAACGTCATTTTCTTTTCAGGGAGGAGATGAGTTTAAACGGCAGACCCGAATTTTTTGTCCTGTCTGCCACCTTACCCACGGTCAATACCTCACGGTTTCAGGTTCAAACCAAGCCTTTTACTCCTCAGTTACATCCTGGGCAGAAACTGGCCTTCAAACTCCGCGTCAATCCTACGGTTTGCATCACGGATAAACATTCAGGCAAACAGCAGCGCCATGATGTTTTGATGCATGCCAAACGTCAGGCACAAGCAGCTCACATTGGAGCGGATCAGATTGAATTATTGATGACCCAGGCCGCCCAAAGCTGGATACAGGATGAAAAACGGCTGGCGGGTTGGGGTATCCGGTTTGATTTCCCTCCCGATATTGAACGTTATACCCAACATCGCAGTTTCAAAGCCTCGGGTCAGAAAGTGGCATTTTCCAGTGTGGATTTTCAGGGGGTGTTCACCGTATCAGACAGCGAGCGTTTCCTTCATCAATACAGTCAAGGTTTTGGCCGAGCCAAATCCTTTGGTTGTGGGTTAATGCTGATAAGGACACTGTAATGGCATTTCTTCCATTAAAGCCCATTCCTATTAAGGACAGGAATTCGATGATCTTTATCGGCATGGGGCGTATTGATGTTAAAGATAATGCGTTTGTTGTCATTGATGAAGTCAACGGTGAACGTATGCATATTCCCGTTGGCTCTATCGCCTGCATAATGCTGGAGCCGGGCACTCGTATCAGTCATGCCGCCGTGAAACTGGCTTCAACAACGGGGACATTGCTGATTTGGGTAGGAGAAGCGGGAGTCAGACTCTACGCCGTCGGCCAGCCAGGCGGGGCGCGTTCAGACCGATTGCTTTATCAGGCCAAATTAGCGCTGGATGAGGATTTAAGGCTCAAAGTTGTCCGCAAAATGTTTGAATTGCGTTTTGGTGAACCGGCGCCCCAAAAACGCAATGTTGAACAACTCAGAGGCATTGAGGGCGCGCGTGTCAGAAAGACTTATCAAATTCTGGCAAAACAATATGGGGTAAAGTGGCATGGTCGTAATTATGATCATACCGATTGGGAGAAAGGCGATCCCATTAATCGCTGCATCAGCGCTGCAACCTCTTGTTTATATGGTATTACTGAAGCCGCCATTCTGGCGGCGGGTTATGCGCCAGCCATTGGTTTTCTGCACACCGGCAAACCCCTGTCATTTGTCTATGATATCGCGGACATCTTGAAATTTGATACCGTTGTTCCCATCGCGTTTAAAGTGGCGGCGACCAATAGCCTGACACCGGATAGGCAGGTCAGGATCGCCTGCCGCGAGAAATTCAGAACAGATCGCATTCTGAAACGCCTTATCCCCCTCATTGAAGAGGTTCTTGCCGCCGGCGAAATTTCTCCCCCACTCCCGCCTACGGATGCCCAACCACCCGCCATTCCCGAACCGATATCCATCGGTGATATCGGGCACAGGAGCCAATAAAGATGAGTATGACCGTGATCGTCACAGAAGCTGTCCCCCCTCGGTTACGAGGGCGTTTAGCCATTTGGTTGCTAGAGATACGGGCGGGTGTTTATGTCGGAGACATATCGCATAAAATCAGAGAGATGATTTGGGAACAAATTACAGAACTGACCGAAGAGGGAAATGCGGTTATGGCATGGCAAACCAATACGGAATCAGGCTTTGATTTTCAAACCTTTGGTGAAAACCGAAGGGAGCCGATAGATTTTGATGGTCTCCGTTTAGTGAAATTTAAACCGCTTTCTGAGGATTAACATCAACTTCCCATATCAACATAAAAAAGCATCACTTTTTAAAAACGCGCCTTTATTTAAAATCAAAAAAAATAGTAACAATAATTAATATATTACTTTTTATAAATAATTGAAGAGATAAAGACCGCTTTATTTGGTGATAAATCGAGCGAAAAAGAAAAATTGGGCGCTATTCTCTATGCCAGCATAATTCGTTAATGATCGCCAAAAATATCTATGATAACCTCGCGAATTTCTTTTATTGATTGTTTTTTTACAGACAGTTAGCAACTAAAAAACAGGAAAATAATAGTGTGATGAACTTAACTAATACCAGAAAATGGTTAGCCACGACTTTATTACTGACAACTTCATATAGCTATGCAGATAGCGAACGCCCACTTTTCTCATTGAGTGTGTCAGAATCTGGCGTTCAGCAAACGAATAATAATGGTAGTTTGTCAGGCTCGACTCAATCTAAATCGCGTATTCTGCCAATTTGGGGTGATGCTGCTCGCGCGAAAGGCTATGACCTGCCCGAGCCCTTTGGCGCAAGTTACAGTTATATGAATATGCGTCAGAATATTATCGTCGATAGTATTCAATTCAAATTTACCAATCCAGATTTTAAGTCTTTTGAACAAGGAACCATTATTAATGCCGGTGATACCCGACAAAAAAGTGAAACACAAATGCTGAAATTAGATGCCTGGGTGTTACCTTTTCTGAATATCTATGGTGTTTATGGAACGACCAAAGGAACGTCAACAACAAATCTGGACAGCATCTATCTGCTTATGCTTGAAACGGAGGATCCTAGTAAACCCCAATGGGAAAACCTTCCTTTTAAGCTGAGTTTTAAAGGAAAAACGTTTGGTGGCGGAGCAACCCTTGCAGGCGGTTATAACCAGTTTTTTGCCACATTAGATACTAACTATACCCGAACCAACTTTGATATTTTAGATGGGGATATCAGCGCGTTAGTCATAACCCCACGTATTGGGTATGAATTTGTCTTTAATCCAGTATTTTCCGGCCAAGGCAACACTAAAGTTCAGGTCTGGGCAGGTGCTATGTATCAAAATATCACCCAACGTTTCAAAGGGAGTGTCAACGGACTGGATTTACCTCCTGAACTTGCATTATTTAATATGATTAAAACAATGACTGACATCAAGTTCGATGTTAAACAACATATAGCCCACAAATGGAACCATACTGCAGGTATCCGTGTCGAAGTGACCCGCAATTTCAATGTATTGTCCGAAATCGGTTTCGGCAACCGAAACAGCTTCCTTATTTCCGGTGAGTTCCGTTTTTAATGTGTCGCTTCTCAATATGCAAAAAACGGGTTATTTCCAGCCTATTTATTTTTACCGTTTCCTCAGCACACGCTGATATCTTGCCGGATCGGCAAAAAATTGATGGGTGGTTAAACGCACTAGGCGGCAACAACCATGTTGATGAATGCAAAAAAATGGACTGGGGCGTATTGCCCGGCCCGTTTTATACCCCTGAAATGGGCGTAGGAATCGGCGCTGCCGTGGTGGGTTTATACCGCCCTGACCGTACTGATCATATTAGTCAAACTTCCTCTTTGGGGCTGAGTGGATTTGGATCAGCGACCGGGGCGTTTGGCCTGAATTTTACCAATTACAACTTCCTGGCTCACGATCAATGGCGATTATTCGTTTCCGGTACACTCAACAACACGCCAACTTACTATTGGGGCAAAGGTTATAACGCCGGTAAAAATGACAGTAATAAAGAAAAATACTATTCGCAGGAATTTGATATTCGTCCTCGTCTGCTCTATCGCGTGACGGATGCGACCTATATGGGATTAGGCTGGAATTTTTCATCCCTCAATGCCCGTCATCCCGATATGGGTGCAAAACGCTATTTTGACCAATCCGTCGGTGGCCGTTCCGTGATCAGTTCCGGTGTCAGTGCTTACTTTAGTTATGATACACGAGATTTTTTGCCTAATGCCCGACACGGGAAGGCGTTTGAGATCATTTATACCTATTTTTCCCCAACGTTGGGAAGCGATCACCGCTTTCATACCACGCAATTTCAGTTTTCAATCTATCACCCGTTATCTGCAAAAACCGTGCTGGCGTTTGATAATTATGCCCGCTTCAGTTCAGGTGATGTCCCGTGGAATCAGCTATCACGGCTCGGAAATGGTCAGCGGATGCGCGGGTACTATGAAGGGCGTTATCGTGACAATAACATTTTTACCTCACAGCTGGAATTAAGGCATAAACTTGACTGGCGTCACGGCATTGTCGGCTGGATAGGCACTGGCACATTGGGTGATTCCCCGTCACTCTGGAAAGCCAAACATTGGCTGCCTTCTGTTGGGGTTGGCTATCGTTTCGAATTTAAACCACGCATGAATATCCGACTAGATTTTGGTGTCGGTCAAGACAGTACCGGGTTTTACTTTCAGGTTGGGGAAGCATTTTGAAATTATTCATTCCCCTGTGCCTGTGCTTTTTCTTGATGGCTTGCCAACACAAACCTGTCTCAGTCAATCGTGTCAATCCTGTCCTTGCCAGTGAAACCCATGAACAGTCGCAGAAAAATTGGGAAGCATTACCGCCCATTGATCCACCCGAAGGTTTGAGAGCCTGTTGTGCATTCGGCTATAACCTTAAAGCGCAACTCGGGCATATTCCCATTCCTTTCTACACCATCGACAATATTGTCGAGGCCGAGACATTGGGTGAGCATCACTATAATGACAGCGTTATCGCTGCCAGTACCGCATTATTGGGGATCAGCAATGAAAAAGTAGGGTTGCTCTATACCCGTAAAGGGGGGTTTATTGATATTTCTCATGTGAGGGATACCTCTGATTATACCCTGTACTTATTCAGTCACATTCATGCCCAGCTTGGTCAAGCGTGGACACTGACCCTGAATAATGAGCTTGCGGCGCGTAAAATTCACTTTTTTGCATTTACCCCCCCGGAAGATCCCATTGAACGCTACACCCTGAGTGCTTATTTGGCGGCTAAACTGGCTTTCCAGCTTGCAGCCTGGCATGAGATCGCCCAATGGTACGGCTATCAGTCAGTCCCGGGATTTTCAGAAAGCATTTCGGCATTTTCCCCGGAAGATCTCTATTCGAATCTGCTAGGAGCACGGTTAGCGCTGACGCTGATCTTAGAAGGTCACGCGTCTTCTGTGGCTCAATTCTCAGCTTCCATGGCTCGGATCTTGCCGATGGCTTTACACGAACTCGGCGATTTCCCCAAATCAGCCACAAAAGCGATGTTTGATCGGCTGGATGGTTTGTGGTGGAACAGTTACCAACGCATCCCGGAGAAGTTTCTCGTCTTGCGACGCAATTATGCTACCCAAGACAACCGCCTGCCTTTCATGCCGTCAGGTGAAGAGAGCGTTGCGTTACGCCTTTCTCTGCCTGAACACTATCAGCATTTTTCGCTGGATAAACTGGCTGAGTTCCAGTTATGGCCAACCCATGAAATGAAACATCTGCCTGTTCCAAAACCATATTGGACAGTCAAAGATTTTAAGCGGTTGGCGGAACAGGCTCAATGTGAAGATCGAAGGCAAATGCTAATTAAATAGACGCTAATATCATTCGCCGATTTAATGTCACCTTCTAAAGTATAAAAGGCTTTTGTCATACAATTAGGTAAGATGCCATAGGTGTGCATGAAAGTTTCTGATTCACATTGTGATATCAGACATCTCGCACCACTCTTTTTGATTGTCAGTCTCAAATTTCAGTTTTACGTTACTTAACTAAAGGAAATGACAATGAAATTAGAAACCTTATCCATCCATGCGGGCTATTCGCCTGATCCAACGACCAAAGCCGTGGCCGTCCCCATTTATCAGACCACGTCTTATGCTTTTGATGACTCCCAACATGGTGCAGATCTCTTTGACTTAAAAGTTGAAGGTAATATTTACACCCGCATCATGAATCCGACCAACGATGTTCTGGAAAAACGGGTGGCTGCTTTAGAAGGTGGTATCGGCGCCCTTGCAGTAGCGTCGGGCATGGCCGCGATCACTTACGCGATCCAAGCGATTGCCGGTGTAGGCGATAACATTATTGCTGTGTCTAAGCTATATGGTGGCACGTATAATTTAATGGCGCACACGTTCCCAACTATCGGGATTGAAACCCGTTTCGTGGCACACGATGATATTACAGCCATTGAAGAGATGATCGATAAGAAGACCAAAGCCCTATTTTGCGAATCCATCACTAACCCCAGTGGAAATATCGTCGATATCCAGGCAATGGCAGAGATTGCTCACTGGCATGGTATACCTCTGATTGTTGATAATACGGTCGCCACGCCTTATTTATGCCGTCCATTTGAACATGGCGCCGATATTATTATCCACTCCCTGACCAAATATATTGGCGGTCACGGCACGTCGATTGGCGGGATTATTGTTGATTCAGGTAAATTTCCGTGGACAAAGCACCAAGAGCGTTTTGCTATTTTGAGCACACCGGATGTCGCATACCACGGGGTGATTTATACTGACCATTTTGGAGAGGCGGCCTTCATCGCCCGCTGCCGGGTGGGACCACTGCGTAGCACCGGAGCAGCACTTTCACCATTCAATGCGTTTCTTATCTTACAGGGGCTTGAAACACTGGCACTTCGGATGGAACGTCATACTGAAAACGCGCTGAAGGTAGCCCAATATCTGGAAAAACATCCTCAAGTATCCTGGGTAAAATATGCCGGTTTACCGACACACCCAGAACACGATTTGGCTGTCCGTTATATGAAAGGTAAACCGGCTTCCATTCTTTCTTTTGGTATTAAAGGCGGGGAAACCGCAGGGAAACGTTTTATTAATGCCCTATCATTAATTGTGCGTCTGGTCAATATTGGTGATGCCAAATCACTGGCTTGTCACCCGGCCTCAACAACACATCGCCAGCTAAATGATGAAGAATTGGCAAAAGCCGGGGTATCACGGGCTCTGATTCGCTTATCGATTGGTATCGAACACAGTGATGATATTATTGCGGATCTTTCTCAAGCGCTGGAGGCGGCCAAATGAGGGTTAAGGTTACTCTTGATATTGAGTAAAAATAATCATGATTAGCGTTGGCACAGTGTATGTCAGTTTTATGCCCGCCGTGAAGTGATTAGTGCATACACTGAGCCACGTATCTGAACGTTGTGTCTCATCGCATATTATGCCGAATCAAGCTGACTGATAATGAGATTATGTGAAAAAAATAGAGTGCCCTAAAATCACATTCGACACAGCTTAATTTTATGGGGTTTAATTTTACATTTAAATAAAATATATTTTTAATAGCTATTTCAAAATAATACAAAATTTCCCCAAAAAGTGGATTGTTACATGTTCTTTTGCCTCAATAAAAACAAAATAAAAACCCGTTTGCACTCCTTCCAAAAAAGCACCCAACACGTTCTACACTTCACTGTCCGTTATCGAGTACGATCAATACACCCTATTTTAAAAAGAATGGTTTCAAAGCCGGTAAACTTATTACTGATCCCCACATTGACTTTTACACATCATGCCCACGCAAGCCAGTTTGTCAATTTTCAATCCCTTGATACCAGCCTTTACACCCAATTCGAGAACAACGTTGATCCGCAAAAAACGATTTCTCCGATTGTGGAAGCGTTTGGCGATTACAAGATTGGCGATCTGTATGTCTACAGTATTTGGCAAAATGCGCTGCAACATGACGATAGGGGAGATAAAAGCACCTATTACTATAAATGGGTACCCAGGCTCAGCGCCAGCAAAATCACTGGCTATGACCTTGCTTATGGCCCCTTCAAAGATGTGCTGTTTGCTCAGTGGATAGCGAAAACCAAAAACGTCAAACCTGACTATTTCCCCGGTATCAGTCTTGACTGGCAAGTCGATGGGTTCAGTTGGTTACGAACCATTTTTTATTTCGAAAATAATGCCAACGGACACTGGAATGATCAGCGCATCCATATTGATTATGGCCTCCCTTTCAGCAATCAACTGGGGGATTTCCGCATTGTAGGAACCTTCGATTATACGCTAGGTTCAGGCGATAACCCCGAAATGATCGATTTCAAACCTGAATTACATTATGACCTGGGCAAACAATTAGGCTACCAGCCTGGTCATCTCTGGACTGGTGTTGTCGTGAATCCGGTCAAAAATAAATACAAAATAAAGGATACTTCTGACTTTCACACGAATCAATTTAGCTATGGTGTGTTTATTCGATACAGCTTTTTCTAATAAACACATAAAATAGTCCCGTCTTTAATGGTTTATATCCTTGATGGAGTCACAATGTCCATTCAACACGACAAATTCGGACGTTCTTATCAGTGGTTTTTGCTGATACTTTTAGGTATGGTATATTTTTTATCCACAGCAACAACCTTTACGTCATTGGGTGTTGTCTTGCCCAGTATGATTAATGAACTGGGTTGGAACTGGACAAAGGCAGGATTAGGATTCACGCTGCTTGGCCTGACTTGTGGACTATCCAGTTTTCTGCCAACGGTGTTTATTCGTAAAGTGGGTGTTCGTTTTACGCTCTTCCTCGGCCTGTTGATTTTTCTGGCGGGGTTCTACAACCTTTATCACACATACGCCATTTCATCCTATTTTGCCGGTACTGCATTAATCGGTATCGGTTTTACCTTTCTGGCCACCGTTCCGGGGACTTATGTCATTTCTCGGCTCTATGAGAAACAATCCCTTGCTTTTGGTTTCTATTTCACCATCGGCGGATTGGGCGGTGTGATTGGCCCGTGGATCTATTTTCTGGCCACCCATGTTTGGGGAACATGGCGAATGCACTGGATGCTTTCTGCTATTGTTCTCTCCATCTTCGTTATTCTGACAATCATAATGCTTCAGGAAGGCAAACGGGAAGTTGCCCATGCCAAGGCGGTAAACCAAACACACCACCGGCAGGAAACCCCCAGTATTTATCGCACCCAGCAACGCTGGACGGCACATCAGGCACTACGAACCTGGCAGTTCTATGCGATCGCCGCCACCTATACCGCTTTTTTATGGTGTGGTATTACCGTCAATAGTTTTGCCGTGGCGCATATTATTGAAGAGGGTTTCAGTGAAGCCATCGCCGCAGGGTTACTGAGTACAATGGCCTTTATCAATGCGTTTTCCAGATTGGCCGGCGGGGCAGTCGGAGAATGGATCGATCCGAAAAAATTATTGGTCGGTAGTCTCACTATCATCATTTTGGGGCTGATTGCGCTGAGTTTCGCTTCTTCATGGCCATTTTTGATTGCATTTGCCGTCTGTGTCGGGATGGGGTATGGCATGACGTTTCTTGCATCCAGTATCTTGCTGGCGAACTATTTTGGCCGCAAGCCTTATCTGGAACTCTTTTCAATCATGAACCTGATTTCTACGTTAGCCTGTCTGGCGCCTTTTTTGGCCGGCGCTATCAAAGATTATTCAGGCAGCTTTACCTCTGCATTCCTGATCATTGCTATCCCTGTCATTGTGGTGCTTATCATTACATTCATGATGAAACCACCGAGCCAAAAACGGAAGAAACACGCGGTTGAAAACCGCCAGACGTGACGTTTCCCGATTCATCTTCGCTCCGTTATCTGATAAACCTCGTTATTTTAAACGAGGTTTATTGTTATGCCATTGATTGCTATCGCGCGGGCATATTATGCCGGTAAACGCCGATATTGCCCTTGCGTCCGCAATAGCCTGATACCCAACCAACCACCACATAATGAAAGCAGTAAGCTACTGATGAGCGGAAGCAAAAGCCACATCAGCCATTGGGGTTGCCACGGGAAATCAAAGACCTGAGTCTGCAACAACCAAAGGGCAATTTCTGCCCCAAAGGCCGCGGCCAAACCAGCCATAAAACCAAGCAGGGCAAATTCACTCCATAGTGTGCGACGCAACAGTTTCTTACTCGCACCCAGTGTACGATACACCACCAATTCAAGTTGTCGTTGGTTCATTCCAACCTGAACTTGTGCCAATAAAAGCAAGCCCCCACACACCATCACCAGCATAACCATCATTTCCAACGCCTTACTGACTTGCTGTAAAATACCTTGTGCTTGTTTGATGATCGCGCCAATATCCAAAATGCCAACCGTCGGGAAATCACGATTAATCGCTGTCAAAAGCCGCCCATCGCCTTCATAATGAAAACTAGTCAGCCACATTTTGGGCTGATTTTCCAATGTTTCTTTCGCGAAGATAAAAATGAAGTTCGGATTGATACTCTCCCAATCCACTTTGCGAATGCTGCTTACGGTGACAAGAAATGTTCGGGTATCTCCGGTGAAGGCAAGTTTATCACCTGGCTTGATTTTCAATTGTTCCGCAACCCCCTGCTCAATAGAAACTTCATTCGGTTTTGGCGGCCATGTTCCCGCTATCAGGGTATTAAATGGGGGTAATTCGCTTTTCCAGGTGAGGTTCAGTTCACGACGCACTGTCGTACTATTCGGGTGTTTCTCATTCGCCCATTCCATCGCAGAGTGTCCATTGACCTGCGTCAAACGTGCCAACACCACCGGATAAAAGTCCGTCGGTTTCACCTGATATTTGCGCAGTAACTCATTGATTTTAGCCACTTGTGGTTGCGTCATGTTCATCAGGAAATAATTTGGGCTATCCGCTGGCAATTGCTGCTGCCAGCGGTTCACGAGATCCCCTCTCGCCATAAGAAGCAACGCCAGCAACATGAATGACAGGGAAAATGCGGCCAATTGCGTCATGGTCTGCAACGGCCGGCACAATAACCGATTCACGGCCAGACGCAGGCTTAACTGACGGAACGTAACACGGCGCAACAGCCATAATCCTCCCCATCCCAATAATGCCAGAAATAACGCAACTATCGGCACACCGGCTAACAATGACCATAACAGAGGATGGGTACCTGCCAGCATGACCAATCCTCCGGTGAGGATTAATGCCACGACCGGTAAATAATAACGCAATGGCCAGATGGACGCCGTGACATCATTTCTCAATACCCGTGAAGGCTGAGTTGCCATGAGCTGACGATATGGCCGAATCCCCACCAGTACAGCGATACCCAGCAAAGTGCCGATCGCCCATATCCACGGCCACATTCCTGCCGCCGGTAGCACTTTAGGTAACATATCGGCCAACACTTGAACCAATACCGCCTCAAACGCCAAACCCGCAATGGAACCGACTGTAATGGCCGCAAGCAATATGACTAACCATTGCCCGATGACCCATTGACGTAAAGCCCAACGTCCGGCACCCAATGTTTTCAGGATAGCAACCAAATGATGCCGACTACGGCAATAATGTGTCATGGAAACGGCCATCGCGGCGACAGCAAGTAGCAATGTCAACAGGGCGGATAAGAGTAAAAATTGCTGAGCACGCTCAATGGATTGTGCCATGACGCCATTATCCTGTTTCAAGGTCAGCCAGCGTTGATCGGCTTTCAATTGCGGGTCAATCAATTGCTGGAATGATTGGATGGCGGCAGACGAGCCGGCAAACATATAACGGTAAGTCAAACGACTACCGGGTTGGATCGCTCCCGTGGCTTGTGCATCAGCAATATGGATTAATATTCGGGGCGAAATCTGGAAAGGACTAAAACCACTATCCGGCTCTTGCAGCAATTCCCCGCTGATCGTCAACGTGGTATCACCCACGTCAAGCTGATCCCCGACGTTAATGCCTAACAGTGTCAGCAATCTCGGTGCCACCAACACCGTTCCTTTTTCTGCTTTCAATCCACGTGGCCTGGTTTCCAGTTCACCATACAAAGGATAACGGTCATCTGCCGCTTTTACCTGAGCCAGTTGTGGAATATCACCTGCATAAGTCATGGTCGAAAAAGCGATCTGACGACTCAGGGTCAAGCCCTGCTCTTGTGCCTTTTTCAGCCAAGATTCATCAACGGGATATGATGCCCTTAAGACAAGATCACCGGCCAGAAAATCACGACTTTGATAATGAACACTCTGATCAATACGATCACTGATACGTCCTAATGCCAGTACACAAGCCACCGCCAATGTCAGGGATAACCACACGATCAGAAGAGAAGGTGTACGCCATTCACGCCAAAACCAGCGCCAGATCATACTTCCTCCTGCAATTTTCCATCCACTAAACGTAAACGCCGCTGACAACGGGCAGCCAACTGGCTGTCATGAGTCACTAAAATCAACGTCGTTGCATAGTCCTGGTTAAGGGAAAACAGTAAATCAGCAATACGCTCACCGGTCTGGCGATCCAGATTACCGGTGGGTTCATCCGCAAACAAAATTTTAGGTCGGGTACAAAACGCGCGAGCTAAGGCGACGCGCTGCTGTTCTCCACCGGAAAGTTGTGCTGGCATATGCTTCAGGCGTTTGCCTAATCCCAACTGCTCAAGTAATGCAGTAGCCTGTTCACGACTTTGGTATTCCGCTTCACCACGTAATAATGCCGGCAGTTGAACATTCTCCAGTGCGTTCAGCGTTGGGATCAACATAAACGATTGGAAAACAAAACCCACATTTTCTGCCCTTAACTGCGCCCGCTGTTCTTCATTCATACGGCTGATATTCTGCCCCAATAAATGCACCTCTCCCCCACTGCCATCATCCAATCCGGCAATAATCCCCAGCAGGGTGGACTTGCCTGAGCCCGATTCACCAATGAGGGCAATTGTTTGTGCTGGCTCGACAACTAACTCAATACCTTGCAATATATTAATTACCTGTTCCCCTTGGCCGACATGTTTAGTGAGATGATGAACTTCAAGAATACTTTCTACCGTCATGTATTTTTCCTTTTACTGTTGGTGCTATGCAGCGTGAGGGCAGCCGCTGCGGATACGCTACTTATCTTAGGAGACAGCCTCAGCGCCGGATATCGTTTACCCGTTGATCAATCATGGCCAACACTGATGGCGGCGCAATGGCGGCAAGCTGATAAAAAAACCGTCATTGTTAACGGCAGTATTAGTGGCAATACCGCTGCACAGGGATTCGAACGTTTGCCTGAACTCTTGAAGCAACACCACCCCAAATGGGTTCTGATAGAACTTGGTGCAAATGACGGATTACGTGGTTTTCCCACTCAACGCATCGAGCACGATCTGCAACAGAGTATTACCGCGATCAAACAAGCGGGTGCACACCCCTTGCTAATGCAAATCCGCATTTCACCTAACTACGGAAAACGTTATACCGAATCCTTTGCCAAAATTTATCCGGCACTGGCTGAACGCAACCACATTCCTCTGTTGCCATTTTTTATGGAGCACGTTGTTATCAAGCCAGAATGGATGCAGGATGACGGAATGCATCCCAATCAAGCCGCACAACCCTTTATTGCGGATTGGATGGCTAAAAAGCTGTCAGAATACATCAATTCACCTTAAGTAAATATATTACTGATAGAAAATCATTCACTTTTATCCATTGATGCAGATGAGTAGGTAAAATTATGCAAAAAGCCATTCTTATTACAGGATGTTCCAGTGGCATCGGATTCGCCGCGGCCAACATCCTCCATCAACGCGGTTACCGTGTGCTCGCTGCCTGTCGCAAATCGTCTGATTTGGCTCATATGCGTGAATGGGGGTTCGAACCGATTGAATTGGATTTAGCGGATAAAGAGAGTGTCGCACGCGCGGCAAAAACGGTGATTGCATTAACCAACGGTCGTTTATTCGGCTTATTTAATAATGCTGGCTTTGCCGTGTACGGCTCATTGGAAAGCGTTTCCCGTGAACAGATGGAAGAACAGTTTGCCACGAATTTCTTTGGTACCCATCAACTCACCTGCTTATTACTGCCCGCCATACGTGCTTATGGGGCAGGACGGATTGTCCAAACCAGTTCGGTGATGGGCTTACTTTCAACCCCTGGCCGGGGTGCCTACGCAGCCAGTAAATATGCCCTCGAAGCCTGGTCAGACGCTTTACGGGGAGAACTGGCAAAAACAGCGATTAAAGTCAGCCTGATAGAGCCTGGCCCAATCAATACGCGTTTTACGGAAAATGTGAATCAAACACAACAGGATCATCCGGTCGAAAACTCAAGCCTTACCCGCCGTTTTACCCTGATGCCTGAAGATGTGGTGGCGAAGCTGATTCATGCCCTGGAAAGTCCCCATCCTAAATTACGTTATTCTGTTACCTTGTTAACGCACACCGTCAAAATCATGCGTCGTATACTGCCAGAGAAATGGTTTGATAAAATCGTACACTGGCAAAGTTAAGGAAGATCAAAAAACGCACAAACGAACCTGATTGATATTCAATGCATTTCAAGTTGACTTGAAAAACGCAGGGGATATACATGATGATACCGCTCATCGCCTAGCAACGAACCAGAGAGACATACCCATGGAACCGACAGTGAATACAGAAAATCATACCGACTATATCCTGAATATTGATGAATCGAATATTACGCAAGTTGTGCAGCACTCACTCTCCCAACTCGTCGTATTCTATTTCTGGTCCCCACAAGACTTACATTGTCATGAATTAGAAGCCACGCTTGACAAAATCGCGCATGAATATGCCGGACAATTTACGCTGGCAAAAATCAATTGTGGCGAATTACCCTATATTGCCGCTCAGTTTGGTGTACGCGGCTTACCGACGGTACTGTTTGTGAAAGAAGCCCGCCCGGTGCAGGGTTTTGAAGGCATTCAAACCGATGAGGCTATCAGAAAAATTTTCTCCACACTTCTGGTGCAAGAAGAAAAGTCACCATTAGAACAAGTCAATGAACGACTTGAACAGGGCAAACCTCAAGAAGCCCTCTCCCTGCTGAAAGACATCCATCAGGAACAGCCTGAAAATACGGATGTGACGTTATTATTGGCCGAAGTACATCTGTCACTCAATCATCTTGACGACGCTCAAAAGCTATTGGATACCCTGCCATTAGAAGCACAAGATGCACGCTATCATGAGTTGCTTGAACACATAAAAACGCAAAAAGAGGCCGCAGATTCACCTGAAATCCAACAACTGCAACAAACGTTGGCGGCGCAACCAGAAAATGCAGAATTAGCCGTACAATTGGCATCTGAATTACACCAGGTTGGCCGTAATGAAGAAGCCTTAGCATTATTATTGGGTTTCCTGCAGAAAGATCTTGCGGCTGCCGATGGTGCGGTGAAAAAGACGATGATGGATATTCTGGCGGCTTTAGAGCATGGAGATGTGTTGGCTTCTAAATACCGTCGTCATGTATACTCTTTACTCTACTAGATGAATAAAAATTAGGTATACCGTCATCACTACATAGGACAATTGTTATGGATCTCTTCTCTTTTGGTGCTGTACCGATTCTCATCATTATTGCCATTGTTATTGTCTTTACCTGTGTCAAAACCGTTCCACAGGGTTATCAGTGGACGGTTGAACGTTTTGGGCGCTATACACGCACATTAACACCGGGTCTGCATATCATCGTGCCTTTCATCGATCGTATTGGCCGTAAGATCAATATGATGGAGCAAGTTCTGGATATTCCTTCGCAAGAGGTTATTTCCCGCGATAATGCGAATGTCACGATTGATGCCGTCTGTTTCATTCAGGTTGTTGATCCTGTACGGGCTGCCTATGAAGTCAGTAATCTGGAACTGTCTATCATTAACCTGACCATGACCAACTTCCGTACCGTGTTGGGTGCGATGGAACTGGACGAAATGCTGTCTCAGCGCGATGCCATCAATAGCCGCCTGTTGACCATCGTCGATGAAGCCACGAACCCGTGGGGCGTCAAGATCACGCGTATTGAGATCCGCGATGTTCGCCCGCCTAAAGAGCTGATCTCTGCAATGAACGCTCAGATGAAAGCAGAGCGAACTAAACGTGCAGACATTCTTGAGGCGGAAGGTATTCGTCAGGCCGCTATTTTGAAAGCGGAAGGCGAAAAACAGTCACAGATACTGAAAGCAGAAGGGGAACGCCAGTCCGCTTTCCTGCAAGCTGAAGCGCGTGAACGTGCCGCTGAAGCCGAGGCACGGGCAACCAAAATGGTGTCCGATGCGATTGCTAATGGCGATATGCAGGCAATTAACTATTTTGTTGCGCAAAAATATACGGATGCTCTCACAAATATTGGTGCGTCAACGAATAGCAAAGTGATTATGATGCCGCTGGAAGCCAGTAATTTGATGGGCGCCATTGGGGGTATTGCTGAATTAATTCACGAAAGTAAGAAAAGCAAACAGGATAAATAAATATGATTGAACAGATCGCCGCTCAACCAGTCTGGTTCTGGATCTGTTTTGGTGGCCTGCTTCTGATTGCTGAATTGCTAGGAACAGGGGGATATCTATTGTGGACAGGAACCGCAGCCGTTGTTGTTACCCTGATCACATGGATTTTTCCTTCGATGAGTTGGGCGCTGCAAGGGAGTCTGTTTGCGGTTCTGACCTTGCTTTCTGTGATTGTATGGCGTAGCTGGCTACGCCATCGCCCGCGCAAGGCAAGTGATAAGACGCTCAATCAGAAAAATCACCAATTGATTGGATTGCGTACCCGTTTAATCACAGATACCGAAAACGGTTTTGGGCGAGTCAAACTGGCTGATGGCAGTTGGCGCGTTCATTGTGACCGGGAACTTCAGGCCAATACCGAAGTTGAAGTCATCGCCGTTGACGGGATCACCTTGCAGGTGAGAGCCGTCTCCCGTCAAGGGTGATGTTGACAGCAGCCAGATAAATGCTCAATGATGGGGCAATCCGCGCCATCATTTCCCGGACATTCAGCCGCCAATGCCCGTAGTTTTTCCTTGATCTTTTTCAATTCCAAAATCGTTTTTTCTATTTCCGCGATTTTTTGCAGAGTCGCTGTTTTTACATCCATACTGTGACGGTGAGGGTTGCGGAATAATCGCAGCAATTCACGACACTCCCCCAACGTAAAGCCGACTTCTTTCGCCTGACGCAAAAGTATCAGCTCATTAATGTGCTTTTGCTGGTAATATCGATAACCATTACCTTCCCGCTCCGGTGCCGTAATCAGATCTTTTTCTTCATAGAATCGGATCGCTTTACTGGTTAAACCTGTCTTACGGGCAATTTCACTGATATTCATAATTCCCCCTTGACCTTCCCCATACAGGAAGGTTTAGCTTTAATGATAAGTTTATCACCCTGTATCAGGAGATATTGTGATGTCCACAACCACCATTCTGGCACTGCAAGGCCTAACGTGTATGCATTGTGTCAACCGAGTCAAAAAAGCACTGGAAAAAATCCCCGACGTTGAACAGGCGGACGTGCATCTGGATTATGCCAAAATTATCGGCCAGGTTTCAGCTAATGCATTAATTGCCGCCATTGTTGCCGAAGATTATCAAGCCACAGTCGCTACTCAGCCTGATATCGAGTTACGGCTGTCTGGCTTAAACTGTATGAGATGTGCCGGTAAGACACAACAAGCATTAGAGACCGTGCAGGGAGTGATTGCGGCAGAAGTGGATACCCGAACAGCCAAAATTTATGGTCATGCCGAGCACTGTGCATTAATACGTGCTGTTGAACAGGCTGGCTATCACGCTGAATTCGCTACAACGCTCCACCGCCCAAAGACTGAGCCGCTGCCACCGATTCCGGCATCTTTGCCAGCGGCAACCCCTTCAGCGCCGGCAGAAACCGCCCCTGTCCAGTACAGCAACAAAAATGAAGCGAATCATAGTGACCGCCATGATGACAATATTCAGCTTTTACTGACGGGAATGAGCTGTGCAAGTTGTGTCAACAAAGTACAAAAAGCACTGCAATCTGTTGAAGGCGTCATACATGCCAGAGTCAACCTTGCGGAAAGAAGCGCATTAGTCACCGGCCAGGTATCAGCCAATAGGTTGATTGAAGCTGTGATTAACGCAGGCTATGGCGCGGAAATTATTCAGAATGAAGCTGAACGCCGTGAGCGCCAACAGCAAGTTGCACAGGCGAATATGCGGCGTTTTCGCTGGCAGTCAGCCCTGGCATTAGTGGTTGGCGTACCGGTTATGGTGTGGGGCATGATAGGGGATAATATGTTCCTCACCCCGGCAAACCACACGATTTGGCTGACGATTGGTTTGATAACACTGCTGGTCATGATATTGGCAGGCGGCCATTTTTATCGTAATGCCTGGCAAAGCCTGAAAAAGGGCAGTGCAACAATGGATACACTTGTCGCCCTAGGGACTGGCGCAGCGTGGCTCTATTCAATGAGTGTCAATGTGTGGCCAGACATGTTTCCTCCCCAAGCCCGCCATCTTTATTATGAAGCCAGTGCCATGATCATTGGTTTAATCAATCTCGGTCATGCGTTGGAGCAACGTGCTCGTCAACGTTCTTCCAAAGCGCTTGAACGCTTATTGGACTTAACGCCTCCCACGGCGCGGGTCGTGACCGCTGGAGAAGAAAAAATACGGCCATTGGCTGACGTGATGCCCAATATGGTACTCCGCCTGACAACCGGCGATCGTGTGCCGGTCGATGGTGTCATTACGCAAGGTACCGTTTGGCTGGATGAAGCCATGCTGACCGGTGAACCCATTCCTCAACAAAAATCCAGCGGCGATAACGTCCATGCCGGTACGATCGTTCAAGATGGTACGGTGCTGTTTACCGCCAGTGCGGTTGGTAGCCAAACCACATTGGCACGCATTATCAAATTAGTTCGTCAGGCGCAAAGCAGTAAACCCGAACTGGGTCAACTGGCAGATAAAATCGCCGCAATATTTGTCCCTGTTGTTGTTGCTATCGCTTTAATGGCAGGTGCACTCTGGTATTTTATCGGCCCTGCACCACAAATTATGTACGCGCTGGTCATTATGACCACCGTGTTAATTATCGCCTGTCCTTGTGCTCTTGGCCTGGCAACACCCATGTCCATTATTTCAGGGGTGGGTCGAGCCGCTGAATTAGGTGTCTTAGTGCGTGATGCCGATGCCCTGCAACATGCCAGCCAACTGGATACCCTTGTCTTCGACAAAACCGGTACCTTAACGGAAGGTATGCCCAAGGTAACAGACATCCACACATTTAATGGCTTCACTGAAGCGCAGGTATTAATGTGGGCTGGCGCATTGGAAAATGGTTCAAATCACCCTCTGGCAAAAGCCATTTTAATGCAGATAGAAGGACAACACTTACCCGAAGTACAGGCATTCCGCACCATTGCAGGGCTGGGGGTGAAAGGCACGGTTGATGATATGCCTCTGCTGCTGGGGAATCAAAAATTACTTGAGCAACATCAGATTGATACGACAGCGTTAGCGCCTCTGGTTGCCGCACAAGCAGAAAAAGGGATAACACCGGTGATTTTGTCTGCCGATGGCAAGGTCGCGGCGCTATTTTCTATTCGCGATCCATTACGTCAAGATACCGCCTCAGCACTGCTTCGTTTGCATAACCAAGGTTACCGTTTGGTCATGCTGACAGGCGATAATCCCACCACGGCGAATGCCATCGCTAAAGAAGCCGGAATTGAGCACGTCATTGCCGGTGTTTTACCCGAGGGCAAAGCAGATGCCATTCAATCTCTGCAATCAGAAGGCAGAAAAGTTGCGATGATCGGTGATGGTATTAACGATGCGCCTGCATTGGCACAAGCGGATGTTGGCATTGCCATGGGCGGAGGCAGTGATATTGCGATAGAAACGGCAACCATTACCCTTATGCGTCATAGCCTGCACAGTGTTGCCGATGCCGTGGCATTATCCCGGGGGACGTTACGTAATATGAAACAAAATTTATTTGGTGCCTTTATCTACAATACCTTAGGTATCCCAATTGCAGCCGGTATTTTATACCCTTTCACGGGCACTTTATTAAATCCTGTCGTGGCTGGCGCAGCGATGGCATTGTCTTCAATTACCGTCGTCAGTAATGCCAATCGCTTATTACGCTTCAAACCCAAATCCTGATCCCCTATTCAGAAAACGATATCGCCTGCATGAAAAGCTAAATGAAAATATGTTTAGCTTTTCATCCCGCATTTTTCCCCCTTTTTTGTGAGCCAGTAACAGGTTAGCATACTGTTTAATGCCAACGATTGGAGTATGCGGTATGGGAAAATTAATGACCTATTTCAGTAAAATATGGGGGTTCAATTCCCAACGGTATTATCCCTACCCTGCTTTTGACATCACTTTACCTCAAAATCAACAATTACACCTTGTTGGCAGTATTCATATGGGGACACAAAACATGTATCCACTGTCTGACGTCTTGCTGGAACAACTGGCGCAAGCCGATGCGCTTATTGTCGAAGCAGATATCACTCAGACTGGCTCTCCATTCAAAGAAACACCACCGGAGCCGTTAGGACTGTCACAACGTTTATCTTCCGAACATTTTGACTGCCTACAACGTTATGGCCAAGAAATCCAATATCCTGTCACGCAACTGGATGCATTGCCATCATGGCAAGTTGCACTGATATTACAGGCTGCCCAAGCCCAATATTTGGGATTATTCCCTCAATATGGTATCGATTGCCAATTATTAGACAGTGCAAAAGCGCTCAATAAACCCATCCTCGAATTAGAGGGAACGGATGCACAAGTTGCCCTGCTCACCCATTTGCCCAATGGGGGACTTGCTTTGTTAGAAGATACGATTACCCACTGGCATACCAATGCCCGCACATTGCAGATGATGATTAGTTGGTGGATGAATTATAAACCTGAGAAACAAAATCAGGTCTTACCGATGACATTTTGCGAAGAGATTTATCACGTGTTGATGGCTGATAGAAATCGGCGCTGGAGTGAGCAACTGCACCACTTACCCGCAGGGAAATATCTGGTTGCCGTAGGTGCCTTGCATCTCCATGGAGAAAACAATTTAAGGCAGATGCTGGGAAGATCATAAGCATAATCACCTTGTCATCTGTCTCATTTAAAAAAATCATTACAGGAAAAAATATGACACCCGCCATTGTTTTACTGGAAAAACAAAAAATTAATTTTAAGCTTCATCCCTATGAACATGATACTCACGAACATAATTTTGGGGATGAAGTGGTTAAAAAACTCGGTTTGGATGCCAAATGTGTTTTTAAAACGCTGCTGGTTTCATTAAATGGTGATCCTAAAAACCTGGCGGTCGCCGTTACACCGGTCACCGGACAGCTCGATCTGAAAAAAGTGGCCAAAGTTTTTAAAGCGAAAAAAGCCGATATGGCAGATCCTCAACTGGCACAAAAAGTCACGGGGTATCTTGTCGGCGGGATTAGCCCATTGGGGCAGAAAAAACGCCTGCCTACCGTTATTGATAGTCAAGCTCAAACCTTGCCAACCCTATTTATTTCGGGAGGGAAACGGGGGTTAGATATTGAATTATCGCCCACTGATTTATGCCAACTGCTTCACTGCTCATTTTCTGATATCGCTAAGGTTTGAACATAAAGGGCAATTTCTCCGAGATTGATCTCTTTATGGCCAACCATCCCTATTTTAGATTAAGGAGAAAGCGCCTGGCCATGCGTGACTAAAAGGCCATCTGTTTTTCAGATGGCCTTTTATCTCAACAACACATCATCGATGAATTATGTGTTATTACTTATACGAAATTTCACCTTTCGGCTCATAATCAGCCGCTTTCAGAGGCGAATGTTTTTCTATATATCCTTTCAAGACTTCAGCATCAATGAACCCCGTATCAACGTAACCGGGTAAATTATCAATCCGTGGATAACCATCACCGCCAATCGCATTGAAATTCAACGTCGCCATACGATAAGTTTTATTGGGATCCAATGGATTGCCCCCAATTTTTACGTCACTGATCTGTTTCCCATGCTTCACAAAACTCACATTATAAAACTGCCCATAAGCGCCTGAGTCCGGTTCCATATTGGCGACGGCTGTCAGATAGGGCAGCACTTCGCTACCTTTGAAATCCACATAGGCCACTTGATTAGCGAATGGATGCACTTTCATAACATCTTTGTAAGTAATTTGCCCGGGTTCAATAGAATCCCGAATGCCGCCACCACTCATAATTGCAAAGTCAGCGTTTGTCCGTTCCATTTGAGCGGCCAAGACAAGGTGTGCCATATTCGTTTGAACGAAACGTACTTTACTGCGATCACCTTCCAGTTTGTGATCGACAGAACCGACTTTCACATTCAATTTCTGATTGCCCTTGTCCTGATAAGGTGTCAGTAATTTTAGCATCTCAGGGTTTTGCTGAATTTCATGCGTATAGTAAACACGCTCTGTGCTGCCATCTTCGTTGACTACTTTTTTCTTGAGGTTAATCGGGATTAATTGGTAATGCACCAGCTTGAATTCACCATTACGGAATTGAAAATCAGCCCGACCTACGTATTTTCCCCATTCATGGGCTTGAACAATCCAGGTGCCATTTTGGCGATCCGGGGAACACGGTGTCCCTGGAACATAATCCACCTGTTTATAGTTCTTATTCTCTGCCGACATACATACTGGATCTTGTGAATGGCCACCCACAATCATATTCAAATAACCCGCAGGCAAACTGCGCGCCATTTCAACATCTCCCGGTGCATTTGTCCCATGATGACCATCGTCATAATGTCCCATATGGGTTGCCGCAATAATCACATCCGGTTTTTCATTCTTTTTCAATTCTTCAATGACTTTTTTCGCTTCTTCGGCAGGGACACGGAATTCTACATCCGGAAAATTAGCGGGATTACCGATTTTTGCCGTATCATCCGTTGTCAGGCCAAGAACGGCGATTTTCACACCTTGCTTATCGAATATGACATAAGGCTTAAATAACCGTTTGCCGGTGCTGGATTGATAAATATTGGCAGATAAGAATGGGAAATTTGCCCATTTTTGTTGCTGACGCAAGACATTCAAAGGCTTATCAAATTCATGATTTCCCAATGCCATTGCGTCATACCCCACAAGATTCATGCCCTTAAAATCTGGCTCAGCATCTTGCATATCGGATTCCGGTACACCCGTGTTAATGTCCCCGCCAGACAACAACAATACGCTGCCTCCTTGCTTAGCAACTTCTTGTCGAATGGCATCAACGACCGTTTTTTGGGCTGCTAAACCATATTCACCATAATCGTTATTCCAAAAGTGGCCGTGATGATCATTGGTATGTAAGATCGTAATGTCATACGTTTTATCTTTTTCCCAAGCGCCGGCTATTAACGGTGTCAATGACAGAGAAATCGCCAAGGCACATACTGATGCTTTAAATGATAATTTCATGGGGTATCTCCATGTTATTTAAGTTTTATTGGTTATAGTCCCCAAATAGGGTGTACAACATAGCATATGGCACAATGCAATATTTTACTGATCAAAATGATATATTTGAGTCACTAAATAGTGCCTTCTCTCAACTTTTTGGGATAGTCATCAAATTTTATCACCATAAGTAAAATTTTTGTTAATTCTCTAAAAGTGTATTATGGTGGTCAGAATCAAAACAGAAGGTTAACAAATCAACTGAATTTCCTTCTAAAAACGACATTGATAAGCGGACAATAATGAATAAAACACGTGAAATCGCGTCTTTATCAACTTCATCAAGCAAAAACCATCGAACTGTTTTTTCAATGCTGGGCGCCATCAGCGTATCCCATATGCTGAATGATATGATCCAGTCCTTGATTCTGGCGATCTACCCGCTTTTGCAATCCGAGTTTACCCTCAGTTTCATTCAGGTGGGGATGATCACACTGACTTATCAGATCACCGCCTCGCTATTGCAACCGCTTATCGGCTGGTATACGGATAAACATCCTCAACCCTATTCATTACCTATCGGGATGGGCTTCACCTTATCAGGGCTCCTTCTCCTGGCTTACGCTGAGAGTTTTCCTATTATACTCATGGCTGCCGCATTAGTCGGTACAGGTTCATCTGTTTTTCATCCAGAATCTTCACGGGTCGCACGGATGGCTTCTGGTGGACGCCACGGATTGGCACAATCATTATTTCAAGTTGGGGGGAATTTAGGAAGTTCACTCGGGCCACTATTAGCCGCTCTTTTTATTGCACCTTATGGCAAGGGAAATGTCGGTTGGTTTTCTCTGGCCGCCTTATTGGCTATCGTGATCCTTTTACAAGTCAGTCAATGGTATAAAAAACAACATCAAACGATCGCGCCCTCAGCTGCACGCACTCACGCTCTGCCTGGCCTGCCCAAGAAAACCGTCATTAACGCTTTTGTGATACTTTTCTTGCTGATTTTCTCCAAATATTTTTACCTGGCCAGTATCAGCAGCTACTATACCTTTTACTTGATACAGAAATTTGATGTGTCCGTGCAAAATGCGCAGCTTCATCTGTTTGTCTTTTTGTTCTCCGTAGCGGCAGGAACGCTGATTGGCGGGCCGGTTGGGGATAGGATCGGCCGGAAGTCTGTTATTTGGGCTTCAATTCTGGGTGTTGCACCCTTCACTCTCATGTTGCCTTATGCATCCCTATTCTGGACAAGTATATTAACGGTGATTATTAGCGTCCGCCTTTTCCGCCATTCTGGTTTATGCCCAAGAACTGATACCCGGCAAAACAGGCATGATTGCAGGTTCGTTCTTCGGGTTGGCTTTCGGCATGGGGGGCATTGGGGCGGCGGTGCTTGGCTATATTGCAGATAAAACCAGTATAACGTTGGTATACAAAATCTGTGCTTTTTTACCACTTATTGGTATTTTTACCCTATTACTGCCAAATATAGAAAGTAAACCCCGAAAACCCAATAAAATGGGTCGGTCATGACTTTAATGATGACATTATCCTATTTTGTAAATAGGCGTAAATAATGGCAATACCTGCATAAAATAACAGTAAAATATCACTTATGCAGATCATTCTTGTTTCCACTGCTCAAGGTGTTTTTTAGCGAACTGATCATTCATTAATCGCCTCACATACAGAATAGTTGCTACTCAGAAGGAGTCTTATGGATCATTCGACACCTCTTATCACGACCCTTGTTGGCGGCTTTGTTCTTGCCTATCTGCTGGGCATGCTTGCGCAGCGTCTGAAAATTTCTCCCCTGGTAGGATACCTTGTCGCGGGTGTTTTAGCGGGGCCTTTTACGCCCGGTTTCGTTGCCGATACCTCTTTGGCACCAGAACTTTCAGAAATTGGCGTGATCTTACTGATGTTTGGTGTCGGTCTACATTTTTCGCTTAACGATTTGTTAACCGTCAAATCCATTGCCATCCCCGGTGCTCTCGCACAAATTGCCGTCTCAACCCTATTAGGCATAGGCTTATCGACACTACTTGGTTGGGGATTATTCAATGGCATTGTGTTCGGCCTTTGTTTATCCACCGCCAGCACTGTCGTCTTGCTCAGAGCATTGGAAGAGCGGCAACTCATTGACAGTCAAAGAGGACAAATTGCCATCGGTTGGCTCATTGTTGAAGATCTGGCCATGGTACTGACACTGGTGTTACTTCCGGCAATCGCCGGCCTGCTGGATAACCAGAATGCGAATTTCAGTCAATTACTGTTCAAGTTATCGATCACGGTTGGAAAAGTCGTTGCTTTTATTTTATTGATGATTTTTGTCGGGCGTCGCGTCATTCCTTGGTTACTGGCGAAAACCGCAGGGACTGGCTCCCGTGAATTATTCACGCTGGCTGTACTTACCATTGCATTAGGTGTTGCTTACGGTGCGGTGACATTATTTGATGCCTCATTTGCTCTCGGCGCATTCTTCGCTGGCATGGTACTGAATGAATCAGAGTTAAGCCATCGTGCAGCACAAGATACTTTACCGTTAAGGGATGCTTTTGCTGTTCTTTTCTTTGTATCCGTTGGGATGTTATTTGATCCCAGGGTGCTATTCCAGCAACCTCTGGCGATTGTGGGAACCCTCGCCATTATTCTCATTGGCAAATCACTGGCTGCCATGCTGTTGGTCAGAATGTTCGGACATTCTCGCCGTACAGCACTCACTATCTCTGTCAGTCTTGCTCAAATTGGAGAGTTCGCCTTTATTCTCGTCGGGCTTGGTGTCACGCTGGGATTCCTGGATGGGGAAGCCCGCAATCTTGTCTTGGCGGGCGCCATCATCTCAATTATGCTGAATCCTGTTCTATTCAGTTTACTGGATCGCTATCTGGCAAAAACAGAAACCATTGAAGAACAATTACTCGAAGAAACATTAGAAGAAGAAACTCAAATCCCTGTCGATATTTGTGGGCATACCATTGTCGTGGGTTATGGCCGAGTAGGTCGTCAACTCTGCCAACGCTTACAAGAAAGAAATATTCCGATCGTGGTCATTGAAGACACACGAGCCCGATTTGAAGAGTTAGGCGAAATGGGGATCAGTGCAGTCATGGGGAACGCGACCAATAAAGACATCATGGCGCTAGCCCGGCTCGATTGCGCTTGTAGGCTATTCCTGACCATCCCCAATGGTTATGAAGCGGGTGAAGTTGTTGCAAATGCCAGAAAAATCAGGCCAGATATCAATATTATTGTTAGGGCTCATTATGACGATGAAGTCAGCTACATTAAAGCGCGTGGCACCAACCATATCATTATTGGTGAACATGAGATAGCACGAGCAATGGTTGATACCCTATCTGAATATCAGGAAGGTTGCCCAATAACGCCACCACTTTCCCCAGTAGCACCATCATCAACATAATGCAGTCTAGGGATATCCCACGTGAGGGGGGATATCCCTGCTAAAACCACTAAGACAAGATTTCAAGCGACCAGAATCAACGCTCCCAGTAAGATTCTTCCAGACTATCTTCTTTCTCCGGTAATCCTCTGCTCAGACGCGGAGAATGCTGTCTCAGTACCTGATAACTCACCCTGTTGGCGTACTTACATACCTGGGATAAAGAGGAATAAGTTAAGTAAGAACGAATATGCTTGCTGGAGTTAGGGACATTCATACGATGATAACTATTGGCAGTAATATCATGCAGTAATGCAGATAATGCCCCATCCCCGGCACCATTGGTATTCATGATTTTTTCAGGTCCCCCCATATAGGGTTCAATGTGGGAATAGACTCGCGTTGGCTGCTGACAATCTGCTTTACGCATCGCACGGCTGAATTCATAACGATTAAATTCCGCAATCGCGCCCGGCAGTAAATGGTGTGACGTTTGACGCTTGTGTTCTTCCTCCGTGTAACCTGCCATATATAATCCAGCAGGGCCAGCCGTACACAATACCAAATCGACCCAATTCAGTACTTGATCAGCGGCTAACAGCGGATCACTGAAACCTGTCAGTTCATAAGCCTCATCTTCATTCATGGCAACAACAGTAACATTTTCCGCCAGAAAATCACGCCACCATTGCGGATCATCCGCAATGACGTATTTTGTTCCTAACGTCAAAACAACAGGTACGTGGTGTTTTTTCGCATACTCAATGGCTTTCATGGTTGCCTGCGGCATCGGTTCACCCGGCTTACAACGCACCAGATAAGCAGTAATGACCAAAGCAGAGGCTTCCGCAATAATGTGTTCAGGAATACTTTCTGGACGAAGCTGATTCATTAAACCAGGACTGATAGCAAAAGTTCTTTCACCATTTTCTGTCACTAAGGTAAAACAGCGGCCGATTGGACCATCAACCCCCTGAAGATGATTTAAATCCATGCGGCTGGATGTATTGCAAAGATAGCAGTAGGCATAGCTGCCTATTTGAATGTTATTGCACATAGCACCCAGCAAGACGGATTTATCATCCGCCAGAACAGAATAATTATGCAGGGTATTACCGATAGTGCCACCCGCAAATTCGTGACTAATCAGATTGTTGTCTGTCAGTTCTTTGTAGAGCGCCTCAGCGACATCATCTTCGATAACTAAAGAGTGTCCCTGGCTCAAGTTATAACGCTGGATAAAATCTTCATCCACTTTAGCTTCAATATCAACCAATGTCTGATCAATACCGACAATGTATGCTCGATTATTTTCAGTATCCATCATCTCTTTGATGGGCTGGAGCAAAGGATCTCTTAAACTGACAGGAAAATAGTGTTTAGATTTACGTTTACCAGGGAATTTCATAATTACTTGCGGATATAGAACCAAAATATGCGGCATGTTAGCACAACATATTGTGTCACCATACCGAAACGAAACAAAAAACAGACGGCAAAAATGAAAACAGCCAATGCGATTACTACATTGGCTGTACAATCAAAACATTACCCTATCACTCATCATCACGTCTTAAATAACATTAAGCCTTTTGCTTCTGACGGCAACGTACCGTGTGACGCAACAGAACATACATGATGGATAAAATAAATCCGATAAAACCAGCACCGATCAAAATCAACAGGCGCTTAGGCGAATCTTTCGACGTTGGTTCATAAGGCTCCTGCATATACCTGAATGGCTCGAAATCAACCTTATCAATACTCACATTTTCTAGGCTTTTAATATATAACTGACGGTTTCGCAGATCGGCATCAATCGTAACCGGGTCAGTGATTTCTTCGGTAATCTGTAGCTTACGCTGAAGAGCATCAGAACCCAGAGCAATCGAATAGTCTGGGTCATCTTTGATCATTGACCCGCCATTTGATATTGGCTTTTTGACGCCGGCAGAATTAGCAATAGAAATGGCATATTTTAAGCGCTCGATATCGACCCTACGCATATTATCAATACGCGCCAAATCGAGAGCATACAATTTTTTCGAGTACGCTAACTTCTGACGAACCATATCATTCAGTTCATCTTTCACTTGCTCACGAACCACCGATGAGACAAATTTAATATAGCCACTTAATAGATTGTAAGCATCTTCCGCATTGTTGGCACTGAAAGACAGTTTGACTTCATCAATATCATCATCTTTCTTAGGTAAAGCAGCGGCAATGTTGTTATTGACAACCTGTTCGATCAGTTTTCTTCTTTCCTGCTCAGAATGACTTTGATCCTGATGCTTAGCCAGAAAAGTCCTAAAGTAATCCGTACTGACCAAATATTCTTCACGTAATACACGTGAATTATAGTTTTCAACAAAACGATGATACAGTGTATCTTCCGTCACTTTAGGTTCAAGATTCAGAACCTGCAAACCTGTTAATGCATCTTTCAAGGGTTGAAATTCTTCCAATCCTGGTTTCACCACCGCGGCTGTACTGGTCCATTTTTGGGGTAACAATGATGAAGCGCCAAAACCAATAACAGCAAACACGAAAGAAACTGCAATAACCAAATATTTTGATTTAAAGAGTACGGAAAAGAGTTCAAACAAATCAATTTCATCATCCTGCACAGGATGATAATAATTTGAACGCTCTTCGTAAAAGTCAGGATGCTTAATAGGTTTATTACTCATTATCTATATGTCCAATCCACGTAATTTTGATTTTTCATTAATACGCAAGCTGTCTCTCCTGCTTACCGTACTCATTAGTTTAAAAATGATAAAATTATCCAATAACTGCCATTCAGTATCTGTCATTATGTTTTATAACAAGTAGTTATACATCACTTCATGACAGTCGTTACTAACTGCGCAAGCAACGATATATGGGCTTTATTATCATTAAGTGCGGAAATATATTCAAACTTTTTCCCACCGGCTGCTAAAAAAATCATTTTATTCTGCTGCTCAATCTCTTCCAATGTCTCCAGACAATCGGAAGCAAAGCCCGGACACACTACTTGAACGTGTTTCACCCCCTGGCCTGGTAATAATGCGATTGTTTTGTCTGTATAGGGGGATAACCACGGTAAACGGCCAAAACGCGACTGATATGTCATCATCATTTTATCTGTTGGATAATCCAGTACCTGGCTCAATAGCCTGGTCGTTGCCTCACAATCTTGTGGATAAATATCCCCCATTTTTGCCAGACGTTCAGGAATGCCATGATAGGACACAATTAAATGATCAGGCTGACCATGTTTTTCAAAACTCTGCTCAATGGTTTCCTTTAAGGCTGCAATATAGGCAGGATGGCTGGCATAACTGCGGATAAAATGCAACGTGGGAATTGTTCGATATCCGCGCAATATAGTACTGATGCTATCAAAAACCGCAGCCGAGGTTGTACTGGAGTATTGAGGATAAAGTGGCAATATAATGAGATCACTAATCCCCTGTTGCAGCAAATCATCCACTGCCTGGGACAAAGAAGGAAAACCATAAGTCATGCCCAAAGCAACGGGGATATCCGTTAACGTTTCGCGCTGTAATTTTTCCGCTAACAACGTCTGTTGACGACGACTATAAACTAATAAAGGTGACCCCTCCTCCATCCAAATTTCTTGATAGAGCTTAGCCACTCGAGAAGAACGGAAAGGAAGAACAACCCCCTTTAATATTGGTTGCCAAATCAATGGAGGGATATCAACGACTCTTCTGTCACTCAGAAATTTGGCCAGATAACATCTTATTGCTGCTGGTGTTGGCGCATCAGGTGTCCCCAGATTCACCAATAGGACACCATACGTCTTGCTACTCATTCTTCATAGCCCCATTAAAATGACTAACCATCTAGTATCAAACATAAATGATAGCCATGTGTAACATTTCATGGAGTGAACTTCTCATAAGGTAGTGAAAAATAAATCAGGCGGTATCACACCGCCTGTTATCATAATTCAGAAAGTATCTCTTTCATCTTGCAGGTAATAACCTGAAACAACATATCAAGAGATACCCAATCATTAGCCCAGAATGATCGCCAGTTCTGCGCTAACTTCCACGACTTGACGAGTACCATCAAGTTTGAAATATTGTGTGTTACCTGCTTCTGCTTCTTGCTGGTAATAAGAAACCAAAGGCGCAGTCTGTGCATGGTATTCGACTAGACGTTTACGAACCGTATCTTCCTGATCATCTTTACGAATAGTCAGCTCTTCACCGGTGACATCATCTTTATTTTCCACTTTCGGTGGGTTAAATGTGACATGATAAACACGACCCGATGGCGCATGCACACGACGGCCGATAATGCGTCCAACGATGATTTCATCTGGAACATCAAACTCCAGCACATAATCGACGTTGATACCCGCTTCCTTCATAGCATCGGCCTGAGGAATTGTCCGTGGGAACCCATCCAACAAGAAGCCATTGTGGCAGTCATCTTGTTTGATACGCTCTTTAACCAAAGCAATGACCAATTCATCTGTCACTAACTGGCCATTATCCATCAACTCTTTTGCTTTCAAACCCAATTCAGTGCCCGCTTTTACTGCGGCACGCAACATGTCACCTGTCGAAATTTGGGGTATCCCATATTTCTCCATGATAAATTGTGCCTGAGTCCCCTTACCGGCGCCTGGCGCGCCTAGCAGAATAATACGCATTGCGTAAATCCCCTTGCTATTGCTTTTGTATTTTAAAGAAAACGTACCACCATACCATTTGAATGGGGGATGGCTCAAGAAAACAGGTAAACGTTTTCGCATTAACCAAAAAAATAAACCACGCTTCATCTTTCGTTGAAGCGTGGTTTATTATCATTATCTCAATAAGCTTAAGCTTGTTCAGTTAACAATAATTGATTCATTCGACGGATAAATTGGTTTGGATCATCCAATGTGCCGCGTTCAGCAAACAGCGCCTGATCCAGCAATAATTCAACCCAATCAGCAAATTGAGCATCATCACTAATACCGGCGGCTTTCTTAACCAGAACATGTTCAGGATTCAGTTCAAAGTTATAGCTCACCTCTGGCACCGATTGCCCCGCCGCTGCAAACAACTTCGCCATTTGAGTGCTCATTGCATTAGCATCAGTTGTGACGATAGCCGGAGTGTCTGTCAGACGATGCGTCAGCTTCACTTCTTTCACCCGCTCACCCAACAACGCTTTCACACGCTCAACAAATGGTTCCAGTTTTTTGTCTTCTTCTTCCTGCTCAACTTTGTTTTCATCCGCCAGTTTGTCGAGGGACTCATCCGCTTTGCTGACAGACTGGAATGATTTACCATCGAATTCTGTCAGGTAACTCATCATCCATTCGTCAATCCGGTCAGACAACAGCAGAACTTCAATCCCTTTCTTGCGGAACAGTTCCAGGTGAGGGCTATTCTTCGCCGCCGCATAACTATCCGCAGTAATGTAATAAATCTTCTCCTGGCCTTCAGCCATACGGCCAACGTAATCTTCCAGAGAAACGGTCTGAGCAGCGCCATCATTGTGAGTTGTCGCAAAGCGCAGTAATTTAGCAATCGCGTCTTTGTTTGCGCTATCTTCGGCAGGCCCTTCTTTCATGACCAAGCCAAATTGCTGCCAGAAGGTCTGATATTTTTCTGCGTCGTCTTTTGCCAGTTTATCCAGCATTTGCAATACGCGTTTAGTCAGCGCACTGCGCAGGTTACGCGTAATCGTGCTATCTTGCAAAATTTCACGGGACACGTTCAATGGAAGATCATTGGAATCAATCAGGCCACGGACAAAGCGCAGGTAATTTGGCATGAATTGCTCAGCTTCATCCATGATGAAAACGCGCTGGACATAGAGTTTCAGGCCGTGCTTATGTTCACGGTTCCACATGTCCCACGGAGCCTGAGAAGGGATATAGAGCAAGCTGGTATATTCTTGCTTACCTTCAACGCGGTTATGACTCCAAATCAGGGAATCTGTAAAGTCATGGGAGATATGTTTATAAAACTCCTGATACTCTTCATCACTGATTTCAGATTTGCTACGTGTCCACAGGGCTTGAGCCTTGTTGATTTTTTCCCATGTAACGGTAACGGAGTCATCTTCTTCGTTTTTAGTTTGAGTTTCAATCTCAACAGGTAAGGCGATGTGATCAGAGTATTTACCAATGATAGAACGTAAACGCCAGTCATTGAGGAATTCACTTTCTTCGCTGCGTAGATGCAACGTGATCTCGGTGCCACGCTCTGCTTTTTCAATCTCCGCAACAGTATAGTCACCTTCTCCCGTTGACTCCCAGAACACCCCTTGTTCAACCGGTGCACCTGCTGCACGAGTACGTACAGTTACTTTGTCCGCAACAATAAACACGGAGTAGAAACCAACACCAAATTGGCCAATCAATTGGCTGTCTTGTGCCTGATCAGAACCGATGGATTCAAGAAACGCTTTAGTACCCGATTTTGCAATCGTTCCCAGATTGTCGATCACTTCATCACGGGACATACCGATACCATTATCGCTGATAGTGATGGTTTTCTGTTCATTATCAACGGCCAAACGAACACGCAATTCACCCTCATTTTCATACAATTCAGGGGCGGACAATGCACGGAAGCGCAATTTATCAGCAGCATCAGATGCGTTTGAAATCAGTTCACGGAGAAAAATTTCTTTGTTGGAATAGAGAGAGTGGATCATCAATTGCAACAGTTGCTTGACTTCAGACTGAAATCCACGGGTTTCCTGATCTTTCATACTCATTTATTACCTCAATCTAAATCCAGTTCAGATATGTAAAATCGGACGATGATAATCAAATGGGGATAGATAGCGGGAGTTTCAAGTTATGACAACAAGAAGAATGTAAAATTAATTTGTTGGACGATAAAATCAGCGATGGATGGCGGCATAATCAGCACCATCCATGGGAATTGTGTACCTTAATTCGGAAGATAAATCACGAATGGGTTATTTTTTGACGGCCCGCCAGCGAATGAGATAACGTTGTGCCATCCACCATTTCAAGCTCTCCCCCCACTGGGACACCATGAGCAATCCGGCTGGCAGTCACACTATATTGAGAACACATTTCTGCAATATAGTTTGCCGTTGCCTCTCCTTCAACAGTCGGATTCGTTGCCAGAATAATTTCTGACAAGGCTTCAGAAGACAAGCGTACTTCTAAACGATCCAATCCAATATCCATTGGCCCAATACCATCCAACGGCGATAAGTGCCCCATCAGGACAAAGTAACGCCCCGCAAACTGTCCTGTTTGTTCGATAGCATGAATATCGGCCGGGCTTTCCACGACACAAATCTGACCATTCTGCTGACGACGGGGATTAGCGCAAATCCTGCATTGCTCTTGTTCCGTAAACGTCCGGCAATCCTGGCAGTGACCAATTTCAGACATGGCTCGCGTTAGCGCCTGTGCTAGCCGCATTCCACCACTGCGATCTCTCTGCAATAAATGAAAGGCCATCCGCTGCGCAGATTTTGGCCCTACTCCGGGCAAGCAACGCAAGGCTTCCATCAGCGATTCAAGAAGAGGACTGGTTTGCATTAGAATGGCATCTTAAATCCAGGGGGTAATTGCATTCCGCTGGAAACACCAGCCATTTTTTCTTTCTGGGTTTCTTCAATGCGGCGTGCGGCATCATTGAATGCAGCGGCAATCAGATCTTCCAGCATATCTTTGTCATCGTCCATCAAACTTGGATCGATCTCAACACGACGGCAGTTATGTGCACCATTAATCGTGATTTTTACCAACCCGGCACCGGATTCACCGGTCACTTCCAGATTTGCAATTTCTTCCTGCATTTTCTGCATTTTTTCTTGCATCTGCTGGGCCTGTTTCATCAAATTGCCCAAACCACCTTTACCAAACATAATTATCTCTCTTCGCTATAGCCACAGCATAAAAATACCCTGTGGCAGTTAAACAGGCCGGATACTTTCTTCATCCAATTCTGCATCAAATAGTTGCTGAAGTGTTTGAATCGTTCTATCCGAAATAATGGATTGACGCGCTTGTGCCAACTTTTCTTCATAAATGGCTTGTCGCCACTCCAGAGGCGTTTTTACCGCAGGATTATCATCTTCAATGATATTGAGTTCAATAGATTTTCCATGCAACTCACTTAATGCTTCAGCCAGCATTTTCTGAGCCGCTACAGAATTAAGATGGCGCTGCATTGAACGTAAATGCAAACACAGGCGATTTTCATCAATCCGTTCTTTAAACGCATTCAATGCTACCTGCTGAACCAATTTTGGCAGATGCAGTTTATCAATTTCGGCTGCCCATGGATCTCTTTGTTTCGATTCAATGGCCAGTTTTTCAGCTAATTCAACGGTTTTTTCATGCTCCAATGCCGCTTTAATCGCTTTTGGTGTCGTCGTAAAACGCGGCTTTTCATCGCCAGCCTGCGTTGCTCGCCAACGATAGGCTTCTTTCTTGACCGGCTGAGATTCCCGGGCTTTCGGGAGATAAGATTGAGGTCGTTGCTCTGCTACCGCCACCAGCCGCTCCAGCGCCGAACTGACCGGCTTCGCCTTCGCAGACTCTGCCGGCTCAGGCTTTTTTAGTGGTGTATTTCCTTGACGATTCAGCGCGTTTTTCGCTTGTAACAGCTTTGCTGTCGGACTGTCTATTGCAGGCCCATTCCCCATAGGCTGCGGCATGCCTTGCTCAACGGGTTCGTTTACGCGCTTATTGGTTGGAGAAAGCTGACCTGAGGAAAACGGCACCGAAGGTTGTGCAACAGGCGTCATGGCGATGGGAGCAGCAAAATTCGCCATCACAGGGGGGGAGGTTTCCTCAATCACTGCTTTAGGATGAAAAGCTAAAGCGCGCAATAACGCCATTTCAACGCCCATCCGTCGTTCTGGTGCATAAGGCAGCTCTTTGCGCCCCACCAGTAACGCTTGGTAATAAAGCTGTAAATCAGTCGGAGCAAGGGATCTTGCCAGCAAACGTAACCGACCATCTATTGAAGAAGCTTCACTTTCAGGTTGCTGAGGCAATAACTGAAGCATGGCAATACGATGCAACAATGATAATGTTTCAACCAGCAAATGTTCCCAATCCACACCGCGGGAAGCCACTTGTTCCACCAAAGCCATGATGTGTTGGCCATCGGCACGTACCAACGATTCAATAATCGCCAGTGGTTGATCATCATCCAGCGTTCCCAACATCAGACTAACAATATCCGATGTCAGTTTTCCCCCACCGAGCGCGATCGCCTGATCGGTTAAACTCAGGGCATCACGCATGCTTCCATCCGCAGCACGGGCAAGAAGCTGACGGGCACGAGTATCGCTCTCTATTTGCTCTGCGTTAAGAATATGCTCCAATTGACCACTGATTTGGTTGACATCAAGTGATTTCAGATGAAACTGCAAACAACGTGAAAGGATCGTCACGGGCAGTTTCTGTGGATCGGTCGTTGCCAGCAAAAATTTCACATGTTCTGGTGGCTCTTCCAAAGTCTTCAACAGAGCATTGAAGCTGTGACGAGACAGCATGTGAACTTCATCAATAAGGTAAACTTTGAAACGACCTCTGGCAGGTGCATACTGGACATTATCCAATAACTCGCGAGTGTCTTCCACCTTCGTGCGGGAAGCCGCATCGATTTCAATCAGATCAACAAACCGGCCTTGTTCAATTTCAAGACAGTTTGCACACTGACCACACGGCGTTTTTGTTATCCCCGTTTCGCAATTCAGCCCTTTTGCTAACAAGCGTGCAATCGTAGTTTTTCCCACACCACGAGTGCCGGAAAAAAGATAAGCGTGATGGAGGCGTTGGTGTGCAAGACCATTCGCCAACGCGGTCAACACATGTTGCTGACCAATCACATCAGAAAATATTTGTGGGCGCCACTTACGGGCTAATACCTGATAGCTCATGAATACCGAGGAAATTGAACATGACTGACTATCATGCTAGCACAGCCTCACCATTAACGGCGAGGCTGATATGTCATTAATGCAAAAACAGAATGATCAGTGACCGGGAAACTCAACCAGTGTATAGCAGTCAACACCTTGTTTTTTCAGGCGTTCAACACCACCTAAATCCGGTAACCCAATAATGAATGCGGCTTCAGAAACCTGTCCCCCCAGACGACGAATCAAGCGTACCGTCGCGTCAATGGTTCCCCCCGTTGCAAGCAGATCATCAACCACCAGAACTCGGTCTCCTTCGTTGATACTGCTTTTATGGATTTCCAGCGTATCGGTGCCATATTCTAGATCGTAAGTCTCGCTCAGCGTTTCACGGGGCAATTTCCCTTTTTTACGAACAGGAACGAAACCTACGCCCAAACGCAATGCAACAGGAGCGCCGAATAAGAAACCACGAGCTTCAGTACCAACAATTTTCGTGATGCCCTTATCCTGATAATAAGCGACCAAGAGATCTATCGTCGTTTGATAAGCTGCTGGATTATCAAGCAATGTAGTAATGTCACGAAAAAGGATTCCTGCTTTGGGATAATCAGGAATGGTTTCGATACTATCTTTAATTAATTGCAGTTTTTGTGCGTTAGCGGTCATAATCGATGCCAGCTAGGTTATAAAGAAAAAAGCAACCGCAAGGCGAGTTGCTGCTTATATTTTATTGAATGACGCAAGTCACTATTGACGACATTCGGCGGTCATGGCAACCGAATATACTCTGCCAAATACAATGAACGTCAACAAACCGATTATCAATGATAATGAGATGGTGATGGCTATGCAAAATTTATTCAGTGCACTTGAAAAACAAGTCAGCACGCTGGAAAAAGATCTCGCTTCACTGCCTGATACGCCTTTTTCCACCGCCCGTTTTGACCAAGCACTTTTCCACCACAATAGCCACAAACTTAGTGGGTATATGCAAGAAATCAGACAAAATATGGCGCAATTAAAAGTCTGTGCCAGCGATGCCCGTATTGAACAAGTGAAATTCCTTGCCGAACGTTTAGTGTCACAAATTGAAGCCCTGAAACGCGAAATATCAACTCAGGCACTGCGAAAACAGGAAGATAAATTTAGTCAGCGGACAAAAGGACAGGATCTTTACCAACGTCTGGCAGAGCATCAGGATTATGAACGCCGATTAATCGCCATGATCGATGACAGAGAATTGCAGCTAAATACACAAAATACATTCACCAATCAACATCAACTACAAAGAGAAATCGCCGCTTTATCTGGCAGGCTTACCCGTTGTCGTCAAGCATTAATGCGGATTGAAAAATCGATAGAAAAACAGGAAAACGCGGATTAACCACCAGGAGAATGGCCCACCATGACCTTAGAGCACGCCCCACCGGAAGTACAACTTGCCGTGGACTTTATTTATCTGCTTGAATGTAACGATATTCCCCCAGAGATTGCGCTGGCAGCGCTGGCGATCGTTAAACAGGATCTTCAAGGAAAACTGGAAAGACAAATTCAAACTCGGCAGTCTGAGGAATAAGCAGGGTTAACACTTACTCCTCAGGCCATATGCGCCAGCATTCAAGCCCCATTTTCTCGGTGATGACGCAGATGGTGGCTATATTTAAGTGTATCGATAAAACTATCCACCAAATGAGCAGACTGTTCTTGAATATTAAAACTGTCCGGTGAGAATGACCAATTCTCCAATAACCCGGTCATTAATGCTTTCAACATGATGGCTGAACGTCCAAGGTCGAGCTCATAAGGCAATTCTCCTGATTGAACACAATCCGCTAATACTTTTTCAATCTTCTTATAATCGGAAATACATATTTCCCTGATATCGGCTACCAATGAAGATATTTCTCCAACAAACTCACATTTATGGAAGAAAATTTCCATTAACTGGCGGAGTTGAGCATCATCAATCATCATTCGTAAAATAGAAATCAATAAAGATCTCAATGCAATAAGTGGATTATCAGGATATTTTGATTGATACTCTTTCTCTAGCTCATCTATTTTATGTTCTGGCATTCGGCAGACAGCAGAAAGTAGATCAGTTTTATTTTTAAAATGCCAGTAAATTGCGCCGCGTGTCACACCGGCGGCCGTTGCGATATCAGCTAATGAAGTAACAGAAACACCGCGCTCAGAAAACGTTTTTATCGCAGCATTGATGATTTGCTGACGGGTTTGATGTGCTTGTTGTTTAGTTTTTCGTGCCATTTTAGTGCCATAAACTTTATTTTTGACTGAGGCTGATTTACATACATTCATGTATGTTTGTACTATAGCATTCTTAATCATGAAGTAATAATTTCACTTGTTAGATTAGAGAATTAACATTGAAAAATTGAGGTTTACTTATGCGAAAAAACAGGGGAGTTTTGCCTCTGGCCACATTACTGGTAATTGCAGGCAATTTCATCCTTTCAGGATGTAATGACAATAAAAATACACCGCAAGGGGCAATTGGCCAACCTGTTCCTGAAGTTGGTATCGTAACGCTGAAGGCAGAACCTCTCACGGTTATCACAGAATTACCTGGCCGTACAACGGCGTTCCGGGTTGCTGAGGTTCGTCCCCAAGTCAGTGGCATTATACTGAAACGTAACTATAAAGAAGGGAGTGATGTTACTGCCGGAGAGTCGTTATACCAAATAGACGCAGCAACGTATCAAGCTGAATATAATAAAGCCAAAGCAAATCTGGCGAGATCACAAGCCAATGAAAAAGTTTCCCGCTTAACCGTTGAACGTTATCAGTCCCTGTTGGGCACACAATATGTGAGTAAGCAGGAATTTGATAAAGCAAATTCGGAACATATTCAGGCACAAGCTGATGTCCAATCTTCCCGGGCTGCGTTGGAAAATGCCAGTATCAACTTGGCATACACCAAAGTGACATCACCGATTTCCGGGCGCGCGGGTAAATCCACCGTCACAGAAGGTGCCCTGGTTTCTGCCGCTCAGCCAACAGCTCTGACGACTGTTCAGCAGTTAGATCCTATCTATGTAGATATCACCCAATCCAGTGAAGATTATCTGCGACTCAAGAATGAAATTGCCAAAGGCACTGTGCAAAAAGAGGGTAAAAAAACCAAACTCCGCCTCATCACGGACAATGGACAAGAATACAGTCAAGAAGGTTACCTTGAATTTTCTGACGTAACGGTTGACGAAACAACTGGCTCTATCACTATGCGAGCCGTATTCCCAAACCCGAATGAAGAATTACTTCCGGGTATGTTTGTTCGCACTAAATTGGAAGAAGGGGTGCGCAAAAATGCGATTCTGGTTCCTCAGCAAGCGGTTACCAGAACACCTCGCGGTCAAGCAACGACACTGATTGTCGATAAAGATAACAAAGTAGAATTACGCAATATTAATGCTACTCAGGCAATCGGTAACAAATGGTTAGTCACAGGCGGTCTGAAAGACGGAGATCAAGTCATCGTCACCGGATTGCAGAAAATAGTGCCAGGCATAACGGTGAAACCAACGGAAATAAACCTGGATGCTAAACCTACGACTAATCAAGATGAGTCTGCAAAAAAGCCTCAATAAGGAGTCGGTGATTCATGCCTAAGTTTTTTATCGAACGGCCAATTTTTGCATGGGTAATTGCGATTATTACCATGCTATCTGGCCTGCTGGCAATCATGAAATTACCCGTGGAGCAATACCCTGAAATTGCCCCACCAGAGATTTCCATTTCAGCAGTTTACCCCGGCGCTGATGCGAAAACAGTACAAGATACTGTAACACAAGTTATCGAACAGAATATGAACGGCATCGATAATCTTGTGTATATGTCTTCCAGCAGCGATTCTGCCGGGCAGATGAATATTACGCTAACCTTTGAAGCCAATACAGATCCTGATATTGCACAAGTTCAGGTTCAAAATAAACTGCAATTGGCAATGCCACTGTTACCTAAAGAAGTTCAGGAACAAGGTGTAAGGGTTGATAAAACCTCCAGTTCATTTTTAATGGTGGCCGGTTTCATCTCACAAGACGGTTCCATGACTCAAGATGACATCGCTGATTATGTCAGCGCCAATGTCAAAGACAGCTTGAGCCGTGTGACTGGCGTGGGTGAAACAGAACTCTTCGGTACGCAGTATGCCATGCGCATCTGGCTCAATCCTGACAAACTGCTTAACTACAAAATCTCTATTCAGGATATTGTTCAGGAAATCAAGGCACAAAACAATCAGATTGCAGCCGGACAATTAGGAGGAACACCACCTGTTCCCGGGCAGCGTTTAACTGCGTCGATAATTGCACAAACTCGCCTGAATTCAGCCGAAGAATTCGGTAACATTTTGCTGCGCATGAACCGTGATGGTTCACAAGTTCGCTTGCATGATGTCGCGACTATTGAATTAGGTGCAGAAAATTACAGTGTTATCGGTCGTTTTAATGGTAAACCTGCAACAGGGATTGGTATTAAGCTAGCAACAGGTGCTAATGCATTGGATACTTCCAAAGCTGTCAGGGAAGCACTGGCTAAGATGGAGCCTTTCTTCCCACATGGATTGACGGTTGTTTATCCCTACGATACTACCCCCTTTGTTAAAATTTCTATTTTCGAAGTAGTGAAAACATTAGCAGAAGCCATTCTGTTGGTGTTTATCGTCATGTATTTGTTCCTGCAAAACTTCCGGGCTACGTTGATCCCAACGATTGCGGTTCCAGTTGTCCTGCTTGGTACATTTGCCATCCTTGCTGCATTTGGCTATTCCATCAATACGTTAACCATGTTTGCTATGGTACTTGCCATCGGCTTGCTTGTGGATGATGCGATTGTGGTGGTGGAAAACGTCGAACGCGTCATGCAAGAAGAGGGATTATCACCGAAAGAAGCAACCAAAAAATCAATGGGGCAAATCCAGGGTGCGTTGGTCGGTATAGCACTAGTTCTTTCTGCTGTATTTGTACCAATGGCATTCTTCGGCGGGTCAACAGGCGAGATTTATCGCCAGTTCTCAATCACGATCGTTTCAGCAATGATACTCTCTGTGTTGGTGGCCTTAATCCTCACCCCGGCACTATGTGCAACGATACTCAGACCTGTTGCTAAAGGCAGTCATAGCAATCAAACAGGCTTCTTTGGCTGGTTTAACCACCTGTTTGAGAAGAGCACGCATCATTACACAGATAGCGTTGGTCGGATGTTACGAGGTACAGGGCGTTACTTGGTAATCTATGTCATGTTGCTTGCTGGCATGGCGTGGATCTTTAAGAATCTGCCATCCTCCTTCCTGCCAGAAGAAGATCAGGGCGTTTTACTGGCAATGGTTCAATTACCCTCGGGTTCTACTCAGGAACAAACACAGAAAGTATTGAATCAAATCAATGACTACTTCTATACCAACGAGAAAGATGTTGTTAAATCTGTATTTACCGTCAATGGTTTTAGTTTTAGTGGTCAAGGGCAAAATATGGGGCTAGTATTTATCGGCTTAAAAGATTGGGATCAACGTAAAAATGCAAATGATAAAGTATCAGCCATTGTTGGCCGAGCCAATGCAAATTTTGCGCAAATCAAGGAAGGGCTAGTCTTTGCTTTTAACATCCCTTCAATTGTCGAGTTGGGTTCTGCCAGTGGTTTTGATTTCCAATTGATTGATAAAGGAAACCTGGGACATGAAGCCCTGGTGGCGGCACGCAACCAATTACTTGGTATGGCTGCACAGCATCCAGAGATGCTTACGAATGTCCGACCCAATGGACAAGATGATACACAGCAATATCGCTTACATATCGATCAAGAAAAAGCAGAAGCACTGGGTGTAACGATAACCAATATCAACTCAGCCCTGAGTACGATGTTTGGGGGTATTTACATCAATGACTTTATCGATCGAGGTCGAGTCAAAAAAGTCTATATGCAAGCGGATGCCCCTTATCGTATGCTGCCAAGCGATATCAGTAAATTGTATGTCCGCAATCACAATGGCGAAATGGTACCGTTTTCTGCGTTCTTAGATACATCAAAAGATCCGTGGGTTTATGGTTCGCCTCGTTTGGAACGTTATAACGGCCTCCCATCGATGGAAATTGTGGGTGAAGCGGCGGCTAAACAAAGTACGGGTGACGCAATGGCTTTTCTGGAGCAACTCGCATCACAGTTACCTCCCGGAATTGGTTACGACTGGACGGGGATGTCTTATCAAGAACGTCTGTCAGGTAATCAGGCACCTGCTCTATATGCGCTATCATTGATTGTTGTATTCCTTTGTCTGGCCGCATTATATGAAAGCTGGTCAATTCCGTTCTCAGTCATGCTGGTCGTTCCTCTGGGGATTATCGGTGCATTGCTGGCAACATCGATACGTGGACTGGATAATGATGTTTACTTTAAGGTTGGTTTATTGACAACTATCGGGCTGTCAGCGAAAAATGCCATCCTGATCGTCGAGTTCGCCAAAGATCTGATAGAGAAAGAAGGAAAAGGACTAATAGAAGCCACACTCGAGGCAGCCAGAATGCGCTTACGTCCAATCCTAATGACTTCTTTAGCCTTTATGCTCGGGGTTATGCCTCTGGTATTGAGCAACGGTGCAGGTTCAGGTGCACAGAATGCCGTAGGAACGGGAGTACTGGGTGGCATGATTGCGGCGACCTCGTTAGCAATTTATTTTGTCCCTGTATTTTTCGTTGTTATTAAACGGCGGTTCACGAAAAAAAATGAGGAGATTGACCACATCTCACCTCCTCCTCGCTAAACTCAACAATAAAAGGCCACATTAGTGGCCTTTTGAAATGGAAAAACCGGTTCAAAAACAAATTATAAGATCACACTATTTGCGTTAAAGTTATCCATAATCTAATTAAAATAAATACTTATGCAATATATTATGTTTAAAAAAGTAACACCTTTCTGTTTTTATAATAAACAGAAGATAAATGGGTAACCTGCCTCGTTTTTCTCTTAATTACATCTTTAATGGTGAAAAGTATTCCATCTCGATAGTAACATATGTAATAATAGTACTATATTGGTTTTGAAAGTCACAATATAATCGCCTACAATGGCCTCGATACTATTGCTACGGTATCGATTTCATTAGTATAATTCACTATATTTAACAAAATATGTAGATACAACTATGCCCTATAGTCGGGTGTTAGTCGTTGCCAAACATGGAGCTTTAACCAAAACTAAGTGTCTTGGCATAACCAAGCAGAAATTCATCGCTTAAAAAAGCCAGTTGGCAGATACGTAAAATAGAGCCTTAACATTAATAAATAATAATCATGTTTTTGATAGGCTCTACTCCAGAAGAATGACTATAATAATTAGCATGTATAAACCTCAGTTCAAATAAACCGGGCGTCATTTACGGAGGTGATTATGGACGAATATTCACCAAGAAAATATGATATCGCTGAATTAAAATACTTATGTGAAAATTTAATTGATGAAGCGCTCTCAGTCCTGAATCGCACTGATAATCATTGGATTCACGATCTGACCTCCGAAAAAAGCTTAAAACTAAACGAATTGATGGAACACATTGCAGCTTTTGTATTGAGTTTCAAAATTAAATACTCAGATAACTACACGCTAAGTACCTTAATTGATAACTATCTTGATGAAACATATAATTTGTTTGGAAATGATAAGATAAGTTTTCTTGAACTGACGAAATGGCAAAGAACAAACGAACACTTAACTAAGATCCTGTTACATGATTTGAACACTTCTTTAAGCAAAACCTGAGAAATATATTTTTAACTATTTTTCATTCCCAAGTAAGATAAGGCGACTATGACTAAAATTGACTATCTGATGCGTTTGAGAAAATGCACCTCTATTGAAACATTGGAACGTGTAATTGAAAAAAATAAATATGAGCTTTCGGATGATGAACTAGAGTTGTTCTACTCTGCCGCAGATCACCGTTTAGCTGAACTGACTATGAACAAACTTTATGATAAAATTCCATCATCTGTTTGGAAATTTGTCCGTTAAGCTATCGTGTGCAGGTAGAAAGTGACTAAGCCGGTAGTGATTATCGGCTGATCGTGTGACCGAATGATGAACTCGAAACTGGTGAGGGCTCTGCCAGCGACATCCCGGCACACACATCCCTTGCTATGGCTGCTTCTTTCCAGACCTGACCAAGTTAACAAGTTAGCGTTGCGGGAGAACCAACAGAGCCCCCATTGACATTAGCTTCAAATTTCAAAGCGGCGCTCATTATGTTTCAAACATGATTAAATAGCAAGACAACATCATTTAAATGCCTATTTATCACCCATAGTGTTTTAAAAGCAATCAACGGTAACACCCAAAACCGAAATTTTGACACTGAAAATATCGCTGTCTACGTCACCTCTTTACTCATTTTAATCACTTCATCACCATAACTTAAGCCAAATACATGCCTTGTTGCCTGACTGCATTAAAAATAATCATATAAATCAATACATAAACTAAAAACAATACATTGGTATGATTTTGTCAAAACCGGAGAAATTAACAGTACTCATTCACAACCACAATAAAAACGCCATGATAATTTCATTTACTATTTAACCTCTATATTTTCGAATAAATAAAAATCCATTATCTGTAATCTTTCATTTATACTTTTTAAATGTTGTCAACGCTCAAAACATATTATGAGTGACTCGTTACAAAACTTAATAACGTTGATAAAGTTAGAAAAAAGAGTCAATGGGATGACCAGTGATCCTGCTCAATTGGAAGTCCATGAGTATCAGTAGCCCGTGGTTTAGCCTTATGCCGTAATAACAGGAATCGACGCGATTCCAGACATGATTTTTTATGACTAACCTCTGTTAATACGGCACGGTATAGCTATTTTAAAACCAGTAAAGTTGCTCAGTTATAAGCACTTTCACCATGAGAAGTGATATCAAGCCCTTCCCTTTCTGATTCAATACTCATACGTAGCCCAACCAACTTATCCGCGATCTTAAAGGAGATATAAGCCGCTATTGATGACCAAACCATACAGACCAATATACTCATAGCCTGGATACCAAACTGCCTGAACATGGTCATCCCTTCGGAAAAACCTGTCCCGCCTAAAGTAGATGAGGTAAAAACACCGGTCAATAAACAACCAATAATACCACACACACCATGTACCCCAAAAACATCACAGACATCATCAACACGTAACCATTTCTTCAGTGTGACTACCCCCCATAAGCCTGTGATACCGGCAATGAATCCCATCCCTAATGCGCCACCGATACCGACGGTGGCCGCTGCGGGCGTAATGACCACTAATCCTGAGATACAGCCAGAGCATGCTCCTAAAAGCGAAGGTTTCTGGCGAAATATCCATTCAGAGAAAAGCCATGACAGCACCGCTCCTGCCGTTGCTATCATCGTATTCACCAGAACCAACGCTGATATAGCATTCGCTGCCCCCGCCGATCCCACATTAAAACCAAACCAACCAATATAAAGGATTGCTGTACCAATGAAAGTCATCGGTAAGCTATGAGGTTTGAATGCTTCTCGTCCAAAGCCTGAACGTTTCCCAAGTAAATAAGCACCAACCAATCCTGCCGCTGCCGCATTAATATGAACCACTGTCCCGCCAGCAAAGTCCAAAGCACCATCTTTAGCAAGCCAGCCACCTCCCCATATCATATGTGCCATGGGGATATAAGAGATGGTTAACCACAACGCGCTAAAAATCAGCAGTGCTGAAAAACGAACTCTTTCACATAAAGCCCCTACAACTAAAGCAACAGTAATACATGCAAAGGCGCCTTGAAAAACCACATGAATCAACTGATAAAAGCTTCCACTTAAATCAGTTATGGCTATATTTTTCAACATAACCTGCTCAAAGCCACCCCAAAAATAATTTCCTGTGCCAAAGGTCATGCTGTAGCCATAAATAATCCAAAGCACACAAACCAATGAAAAACTGACAATCACCTGTGCCATCAATGACAAAACATTTTTGCTGCGCAGTAATCCGCCATAAAACAGCGCAATACCCGGTATCGTCATAAAAAGGACAAGTATCGTATTGACCAACATGAATACCGTATCGGCTTTATCAAGATTATTTTCTACAGCAAACGCAAATGAAGGAAAACTGCTCGCAATCAACACCATAGATAAAAATTTTTTCTTCATTTTTCATCCTCCATTTACAATGCCGCATCATTTATTTCACCCGTCCTGATCCGGACAGCTCGCTGTAATTCAAAGAGAAAGATTTTTCCATCGCCCATCTTTCCGGTGAAGGCAGTTTGTTGCACAATATGGATAATCTCTTCAACTCGGTCATCATGAGTAGCAATATCAATCTTTACTTTGGGTAAAAAATTAACGTTGTATTCAGCCCCCCGATAAAGTTCAGAATGGCCCTTTTGACGCCCAAATCCCTTTACTTCGGTTATCGTCATACCTTGTATGCCGATATCAGCAAGCGCCTCCCGCACTTCTTCCAGCTTAAATGGCTTTATGATGATAGTAATGAGCTTCATATTTCCCCCATGTGTTTGTCACGCTTGTACAAGGGGAATATTTGCAAGGGATGTGCCAAAAATTAAAAATAAAATGTAATCAACTTGTTATTAAAAATATTTTTAAAGAAGTGATAAAAAAGGGGAGCGATAAACATATCGGCTCCCCCATATACACGCTAAAATGCACATTAAATGTGCACTGCTTCATTCAGCGTTTCACCAACCTGCTGGAGTTGGTACATTTGATAATAGCGCCCGCGTTTTTCCAGTAACTGATGATGCAGTCCCTGTTCGACAATTGCACCACGATGCAGCACAAATATCGAATCGGCTTCAATGATGGTTGAAAGACGATGGGCAATCACCACTAATGTTGTCTGTTTACGGATCATGCCCAACGCCTTCTGTACTGATTGTTCTGTTCCTGAATCAATATTTGCAGTAGCCTCATCTAAAATGAGAATCTGTGGCGTTTGTACTAAAACCCTGGCCATTGCCAAAAGTTGTTTTTGGCCAGCGGAAAGTGTATTTCCTTGCTCCCCTAAAACAGAATTCAAACCATCGGGCAAATTACGAACAAAATTCGCTAATTGAACCCACTCTAACACTTCCCATATTTTCTCTTCACTGATATCCCGCCCCAGCGCGATGTTGTTAAAGAATGAGGTAGCCAGAACCACCGGGTCTTGCTGTACCATTGCCACCCCCTTGCGTAGTGCAGCATGGGAAAGTGAAGATACCGGCCGGCCGTCAAGATGAATTTCACCGTCTTGCCATGGATAGTAGCCCATCATCAAATTGGCTAACGTGCTTTTTCCACTTCCTGTATGCCCGACTAATGCCACAAATCCATGTGGAGGAACATGCAGATTAATATCTCTCAGAACAAATTTGTCACTGCGGTAGGCAAAGTTTAAGTTTTTAATATTAATTCTGCCGCTTTCTAGTGCGCGCAAATCATGGCCATATTGCTGCTGTGGGCTGTCCATAAGCTCAAAAACCCGCTCTCCTGAAACCACAGCTTGCTGTAACACTGATTGCTGTGCAGTCAACTCAATCAGTGGCTCATTCAACCGCCCAAGGTAGTTAATAAAGGCATACAGCACACCAACACCAATAACGTCTGTACCTTTAATGCCAAATACTAACAGTAAACCACACAATATTGCCGTGGAGAAAAAACTCAATAAGGGCCTCAACAAGATGCCATCTAACCGTAAAACCTGCATGCGAGCCTGATAATGTGCCCGATGAGTTGCCAACATTTTCTCACCAAAACGCGCTTGCTGACGAAACTGTTGGATCACTGCCATTCCATTAATGACTTCATTGAATCCATCATTAATATCCGCCAGATAGCCCCGAACTTGTCGAACTATTGGAGTACTGAAACGCTGATAAATGACCATGACAAGCAAGACCGCTGGAAATATCACGATCGCAACACATGCCATGCGCCAATTCAAAACAAACATAGCAATCAGCATCGCGCCAATCAATGCAATACAGCGAAACACTGTCGGGATCACATTAACGAATAGATCTTTAATAACCTCAGTATCATTGGTGACACGGGATATCAATTGTCCAACCGGCTGATTATCAAACGCACTCAATGGCTGACGCAATGCTGAGTTCATCACATCCGTACGGAGCTTCTGTACCACTCCGACCGATGCCTGATTAAAAAGTAACGTTTGATAATAATGCAGGACGGCAGAAATAAGCTGCAAGAGCAAGAATGCAGTGGCAAGACCGCCGACAATATCAAGCGGTAAATTCCCCGTTGCTATCATATTGTCAATAAAATAACTAACCAGCAAAGGCCCACTCACTTCTGCCAGTGATGCAATCCATAGCATCGACACCGCAATTAGCATCGGCTTACGGTAATTTTTACTGTAAGAAAGCAAACGCTTGAATGCAGGCCATAGGTGATACCGATGAGATTTAGCCATTATCACCCTCCAACGCCGCTTCTAATTGTTGGTAATTGTACATATCAGAATACCAACCAGATTGAGTGATAAGTTGCTTATGCTGGCCTTGCTGTACAGTCCGCCCATGTTGCATAACCAAAATATTATCTGCTTCCGTTAATGCTGACAGCCTATGGGCACTGATAATAATGGTACGCTGTTGTCGCCATTGGCTGAGGTTTTTCATAATCTGGTGTTCCGTTTGCCCATCCACAGCTGACAGGGCATCATCAAGAATTAAAATCTCAGCCTCTAACAGCAAAGCCCTGGCAATGGATATACGTTGTTTTTGCCCGCCAGAAAGCATCACTCCGCGTTCTCCCACTTCCGTTTGATATCCCTGTGGCAGTCGCAAAATATCATCATGTATACTTGCCAGGCGAGCGGCTTCTTCTATCTGTTCCAGGGTTGCCTCAGGCCGCCCTAATGCAATATTGCCTGCAATGGTATCTGAAAAAAGAAAAGGGCTTTGGTTGACAATAGCCAATCGCGCGCGCCACTCTTCCATTCGGAGAACAGCGAGACTTTTTGACTGAAAAAGAATTTCTCCATCGGTGACATCAAACTGCCGTTGTAACAAAGATAACAATGTGCTTTTCCCGGCACCGGTTGGCCCACAGAGTCCCAATAACTGCCCTGGCTTCAACTGGAAACGAATATCTTGTAAAACAGGTGTATTGTTTGCAGGGTAAGAAAATCCGTTGATATTTGCCTGCAAGCTTCCCCGCTCTGGCGACAAGGACAACGTACCCTCTTCAATGACCAGAGGTTCCCGTAATAAACTTCGGATACGAGTATAAGCAGCACTTCCCCTCTCGACGATGTTGAACATCCATGCCAATGCCAACATTGGCCAGATCATCAACCCCAGGTACATGACAAAACTGGTCAGCTCGCCAAGCGTCATGGCACCATTCAGCACCATCCAACCACCACCACCGACAGCTAAAAGATTTGCAACAGCGATAGTGATAAAAATGGTGGGGTCAAAGCGTGCATCAACACGCGCAACATGCATATTTTTACGTCCGGCATCAATGGCAACTTCTTCAAACTGATCAGATTGCAGCTTTTCCAGGCCAAACGCTTTTATCATACGGATACTCGTCAAACTTTCCTGAGCATGGTTATTCAGGGCAGAAAATGCACCTTGCGCAGATTTAAAACGATGATGAAGCTGATTACCATAATGCTTAATGACCAAAGCCATAATCGGCATAGGCAACAGTGATAACAATGTTAACTGCCAACTGATTTCCACACTCATGACAATTAGGACAGCGCCACCCATCACTAAAGCGTCAACCAGAGTAAGTACTCCCTCACCTGCCGCAAAAACAACTCTGTCAACATCGTTGGTAGCGCGAGCCATAAGATCGCCTGTTCTGTGGCGTAAATAGAATTCAGGATTCTGACTACTCAGACGTAAATAGAAGTCACTACGTAACTTCACAGCCAGTCGATACGAAGCACCGAACAGCCATACACGCCAAACATATCGCAGACCATATATTGCTAACGCAATCAACAGGATTATTCCGAGCCACATACCTAACTGACGAGGGGTCATCGTTTTTGAGCTAATACCATCAACGATAACACCAACCAGGCGGGGAGGAATGAGTTGCAATATCGCAATCAAAACGAGAAAAATAACCGCCCCCAAATAACGCCGCCATTCACTAACAAAATACCAGCTTAATTGTGAAAATAATCTCACACACCTATTCCCAAGGTAAAAATGAAGAGTTAGCACCTACCAACTAAAGAGAGCGTTATATTACTGGCTCTGGTATTGGCAACGCCGTTGTATATTTTATCTTTTCCATTGCAAAGTTAGAGGTGACATCAATCAAACCTGAAACCCCGTTTACCATACGCTTGTAGAAACGATCATAACTTTTCATATCAACAACTTCTACATGCATCAGATAATCATATTCACCCGCCATTCGATAAAATGTTAAGACTTCTGGCATCTCTTTTATAAAGGTGACAAATTGTTCATACCATTCGCTGCTGTGTTGCTGAGTCTTAATCATGACTATCACTGTCAGCCCCAGGCCAAGTTTCCCCCCATTTAATAATGCGACTTTTCCGACAATATAACCTTCATCTTCAAGTCGTTTTAGCCGTTTCCAGCAAGGTGTCGACGTCAGATTAACAGCTTCAGCCAGTGCATTCAGGGATAGACTACAATCCTGTTGCAGCAACCCCAGTAGCTTACGGTCTATTTTGTCTAGCATATCTAAATCCTGTAGAAATATTTCCCAAATATTACGGATAATCTCAGAAAAATAACAATCTATTTCTCCGAATGTAAGGGTAATCTATATGCCATTACGGTATTATTATTTAGGGTCAATTTATGTCGTCTTTATGGGCTAAAAATGCCATAAAATCCATTCAAGCTGATTATCAACGCAGTGCTGATACACATCTAATTCGTCTTAACCTGCCAATGTTTCCAGGCATTCATCTCTACCTTAAAGATGAGAGTACGCACCCCACAGGTAGCCTGAAGCATCGACTCGCCCGCTCCTTATTCCTGTACGCACTCACTAATGGCTGGATTAAGGAAGGAACCCCTATTATTGAAGCTTCGTCAGGAAGCACTGCCGTTTCGGAAGCTTATTTTGCCCGCTTACTTGGTTTGCCTTTTATCGCTGTCATGCCCTCCTGCACAGCTAAGCGTAAAATTCAAGAAATTGAGTTCTATGGTGGTAAATGCCATTTTGTCGAGCATTCTGCTTTGATTTACCAAGAATCAGAACGCCTGGCAAAAGAGCTTAATGGCCATTATATGGATCAGTTTACCTATGCCGAACGGGCAACTGACTGGCGGGGAAATAATAATATTGCAGAAAGCATTTTCCGCCAGATGCAGTTAGAGCCCTTTCCAGAACCAACTTACATCGTTATGAGTGCAGGAACCGGAGGTACATCTGCAACGCTTGGCCGCTATATCCGCTACCAGGGATATAACACCAAACTCATTGTTGTCGATCCTGAAAATTCCGTCTTTTACGATTGCTATCATCAGAACCGCCGTGATCTTTGTGGGGGAACTGGCAGCAAAATAGAAGGTATTGGTCGCCCGCGCGCAGAACCCTCTTTTATTCCTACTGTTATCGATGACCTGATCCAAGTTCCTGATCTTGCCACTATCGCCACCATTTATTGGCTTGAAAAATTCATTGGCAGAAAAACCGGCGCTTCCACAGGCACCAACGTTTGGGGAGCTTTACAACTTGCCAAACAAATGCACGATAACAAACAACAAGGGGCCATTGTGACCTTACTCTGTGATAGTGGAGAACGCTATCTTGATACTTATTACAACCCTGAATGGGTGATGAATAATATCGGTGATGTCACACAATATCTCACACAACTACCCAAGTTAAATGGTTATGAGTAACATATCTCCTTAAGTTTAAAGAGGTAGTTATCATGAAACGAGCCGTTGTTGTATTCAGTGGTGGGCAAGATTCCACCACTTGTTTAATTCAGGCACTCCGTCAATATGATGAAGTTCACTGTGTCACCTTCGATTACGGACAGCATCACCGTGCAGAGATTGATGTCGCTTGTCGGATAAGCAAAGAACTGGGCGCCACCGCCCACAAAGTACTTGATGTGACTTTATTGAATGAACTCGCAATCAGTAGCCTGACAAGAGACAATATCCCCATCCCCGATTTCAGCGAAAGTGAAAAAAGCGGCCTCCCAAGTACATTTGTGCCTGGCCGTAATATCTTATTTTTAACTCTGGCAGCAATTTATGCTTATCAGGTTGAGGCAGAAGCCGTTATTACTGGCGTTTGTGAAACTGATTTTTCGGGCTACCCGGATTGCCGTGATGAATTTGTCAAAGCGCTTAACAAAGCAGTCAGCCTTGGTATTGCCCGCGATCTTCGTTTCGAAACGCCTCTCATGTGGTTAAACAAAGCGGAAACATGGGCATTGGCAGACTATTACCAAAAACTGGATTTTGTCCGCAATCAAACGCTTACTTGTTATAACGGTATTCAGGGTGATGGATGTGGTGAATGTGCTGCTTGTCATCTTAGGGCTAAAGGATTAAAACATTATTTAGATAATACCCAGAGCATTATGTTAGCAATGAAATTCAAAACACACCTAAGTTAATCATCACCTTTTATTTAATTAATACTATCGATGAGAGGTTCTACAAACCTCTCATTTCATCACGGTTATTTCACTCATCATTGACTTTACTGTTTGCAGACTTAAATCCATTCCCTTGTCACCGCGCTGCACTATCAGTGCTATTTGATAAAATAGTGGTTTAAAGAATACCCATATAGTTATTCACTCTCTTTATTCAGTATGGTATTTATAGTCTTCCATTCTTTTGCGTAATTCACCTTCTAAAACCAAGGTTTTTTGCGTTTTCAGGTCAATACAGACAAATGTCGTTAAAGCATCAGCAATAATTCGATTATCACGCCTACGGACAATTTCCTGAAAAAATGTACCACTTTTATTACGCAATTCTTGCATAGACGATGTCACTTCGAGTTCGTCGCCCATTACAGCGGGATGACGATAATTAATATTAATGTTCACCACAACAAAACCAATATTTTTATGATTTAACCATGCCAATGTGTCATCTTCAGTCAGTAAGTCCCAACGAGCAGCCTCCAAAAATTCCAAATAGCGGGCATTATTGACGTGTTGGAAAAGATCAATATGGTAACCCCTAACTTTGATAATCGTACTCATTGCTATTTTTTCCTTTAAACTCATCCGACCAGGTTAGGTGTAACAATAGCAAAACAATTTAATAACAATAGTGTTTAATGAATTATTCTTGATCAATATCACAGCCCCCTTGATAAATTTCCTACGTATAATTTATTACGTACAATTTCTTACGTACAACACAAGAGGGCCTAACGCTTAATGGGTTAACTTATCCCGATTTTTTTCTATAAACATAGGACCAATACCTTGAACTTCCTGCAATTGTTCTATGGTTGTAAAAGGGCCATATTTTTCACGATACTCAATAATCGCCTGCGCTTTTTTAGCGCCAACTCCATTGAGTTCTTTGGCTAATTCTTCAGCAGTTGCCGTATTGATGTTAAGAGTTCCCTTCTTTTGTATCTGCTGAGCTGAAACTTGTACCCCATCCTTTTTATCATGCTCTTTTGTATTACTACCCTCAATAGTGGTTTTTTGCTGACCAATAGATGGTTTTACTATTTTATCAGCAGGTTCATTGACTGTAGCAGCATTAGATAACGGCACACTAATACACAATGCCATAACGATTGAATTGAATAATATCCTGAAATATTTCATATAAATCCCTCTATATTTTGTTGGTGAAAGCAAGATAGCCACAACCCTATTTCTGGACAATAGGCAAAATTCAAATATGCGAAAGGCCACCAAAGTGGCCTTTTTTAATTACGATTTTGCAAGAACAGATGTGAGTAGCTTCGCAACTTTATTCAATCTGTCCGAATTTAATATCCGCATTATCACGCAAATTTGCTATTAGCGACGCCAACATGCTCGCCCCCGTCTGATACTGATAACTCACCTGATATTGTTTGAGTTGTTCATCTGTCACAGCGCCAGGAACGACTTTATCCAATTGAATCAGCACCGCATTACCCGATTCATCCTGAGCTAATCCATATACCGGTTTACCCTCTTTCGGATGAGGTAACGTAAATGCCACATCGGTAACCTGGTTCGCTTGGAACATATTTTTCATCACGGTAGGTTGTGTAAACTCAATACCAGCGGCTTTCAATGCTGGCTCACCTTTACCTTCTTTCAAAGCAACCAGTAATTTTTCACTTTCAAGCTGAAGTTGTTTTTCCGCTTTCTGGCGTTTCACCAATTCAGCTATTTCCGTTTTTGCCTGTTCAAACGGCTGGATGGTTTCAGGTTTAACATCGTCAACACGCACTATAAAAGCGCTATTGCCTTCCACCGAAATCACATCAGAGTTAATGCCTGTGGCGCCCTTATCATCAATCAAATTGTCCGAGAAAATGGCCTGAACAACTTGACTGAAATTAATGTCAACAGGAACATGATCGCGATCAAACCAGTCAGTCGTCACCGCCTGATAACCCGCTGCTTTTTCTGCTGCGGTCAACGATTCATTATCATTGGCTGCCGCATCTCCGACTTTTCTCTGTAACGCATAGAACGCATCAATCGCTTTTTCCTGCTTAACCGTTTTTTCTATTTCAGCGTGCATATCAGCTAATGGCTTAATTTCCTGAGGTTTAATATCATCCAAACGGAAAATTGCATATCCACCCGATAATTTAATCACATCTGAAAGTTGCCCTTTCTGAATCAAATTGGCTGAGATAAGCTCATTAGGCAGCGCATTATCGTCCATCCAGCCAAGATCACCGCCTTTTTGAGCAGAAAATTTATCTGTCGATTTTTCCGCTGCCAGTTGACTAAAATCAGCGCCTTTCTTTAACGCCTCCAACACTGATTTAGCCGCAGAATTTGAAGCCAGTTGAATCAAACTGTACTTTTTCTGTTCAGGCTTCGTATATTTCGACAAGTTATCTTTGTAATACTGTTCAATATCGGCATCAGAGATCGTGACATTCTTCATCTCATTAGCTGCATCCATTTTGATATAACTGACTTTGACTTTTTCTGGCACAGTAAAGTGCTTACTGTTCGCGTCATAGTAGTTTTTCAGCTCTTCATCGGTCACTGTTTGCGTCGCTTCAATGGATTTCAGTTTAAGCGTAGCAAGACGCACCGTCCTTTCTTGAAGAAAAAGGGCGACTTCTTGTCTGATTTCTGTCGGTAACGCAATTTCTGCACCAATAAGAATTTGCTCAAATTGACGAGTAATCAGATCCTGACGGATCTGTTCGGCAAAATGATCAGGACTGACATTTGAACGGGCAAGTAGGTTGAGGTATTCCTGATATTTTTTGTTGTCAAATTGCCCATCAGTCTGGAGAAATGATAGATTACGTATCTCCTGCGCAACTTGCTCATCACTGGCTGATAAACCCAGCTTATGGGCATATTGTTCAACCAAAATAGCATTGATAAGTTTTTCCAATACCTGGAGACGAAGCTGTTGTAGCCCCTTTTCATCGTTTAACAAAGTTGAAAACTTATCTCCCAGCTTCTCCTGCTCCGCATTTTTTTCTTGTAAAAATGCCTGCTCCAGCTGAGCACGACTAATGGTTTGGCCATTCACTTTGGCAGCATAACTACCACTTTCGCTTGACAGGTAACCTGTGACACCCGTTACTAAGAAAGTCAGGATAATTAGAGCCAACACAATTTTGAGCACAGGACCGTTCGCCGCCGTGCGTAGGTTGTCCATCATAAAGACGTAAAACTCCGCTTTAGTGAAAAAGAAACTGTCATATTACGCTAATTCATACGTTAAGAGAAAAAAAGCGCATCAATTGATTGATGCGCTTATATTCTAGACTATCAATACGCCCTAGTCAGTTGAAGTTTATCCCAATAACGAAAACTAAGGCCTGTTTTTTTATGGATTAACCATTAACAGCGTCTTTCAACCCCTTTCCAGCACGGAAAGCCGGTACTTTTGCCGCTGCGATCTTGATTTCCTTGCCAGTCTGAGGGTTGCGTCCTGTACGTGCTGCACGTTCACGCACCGTGAACGTACCGAACCCCACTAAAACGACATCATCACTGTCTTTCAATGCACCAGATACTGAAGAAATGAATGCATCTACTACACGTCCGGCTGCTGCTTTAGAAATGTTGACATCAGCCGCAATTTTGTCGATCAGTTGTGACTTATTCACTCTTATCATCCCCATTTTAGTTTTACTATCATAACGGAAATCGATTTATAACGAATAACACATTGGTTATACCGCCACATCAATCCTTTCCAGTATTAGCAAGAAATCATGGAACAGCAAAATATTTAAGCAGATAATCAGATGAATCTAACTTCATGGCATAAAAAAAGGCCGACAAGTATGAATTGACTTGCCAACCTTAATTTTATATACAGCGCTTAAGCCACTCACTTTTTACTATTTTAAGGAGACGACTTCTGCACCAAATGTCGGTTCCTGTAACGCGATAGATAACACATCCTCTATGCGCTTAACCGGATGGATCTGCAAATCTTGGATCACATTCTGCGGGATCTCTTCCAGATCGCGCTTATTATCATCGGGGATCAAAACTGTTTTAATTCCCCCACGATGGGCTGCCAGCAATTTTTCTTTCAGGCCACCAATTGGCAGAACCAAACCACGCAGAGTAATTTCCCCCGTCATGGCGACATCAGCACGCACTGGATTTCCCGTCAGGCAAGAAACCAATGCTGTACACATTGCAATCCCGGCACTTGGGCCATCTTTTGGTGTCGCCCCTTCCGGTACATGAACATGAATATCGCGTTTTTCATGGAAATCGGCACTGATACCCAGTTTGTCAGCACGAGCCCGCACAACGGTTAACGCTGCCTGAATAGATTCCTGCATCACTTCGCCTAATGAACCGGTATAAGTCAATTTACCTTTACCCGGCACGCTGGCTGTTTCAACCGTCAGCAAGTCGCCGCCAACTTCCGTCCACGCTAGACCTGTTACCTGACCAACCCGGTTTTCTGTATCAGCACGACCATAATCCACTTTCTGCACACCCAGATAGTTTTTCAAATTATCTGCATTGATCTCAATGTGCTTAATTTTCTTATCCATCAGTAAGGCTTTGACCGCTTTACGACACAATTTAGAGAGTTCACGCTCCAGACTACGAACGCCAGCCTCACGAGTGTAATAGCGGATAATACCAATAATGGCACCATCATCTATCGTCAATTCACCAGCTTTCAACGCATTACGCTCGATCTGTTTTGGCAATAGATGACGTTTAGCAATGTTCAGTTTTTCATCTTCGGTATAACCCGATAAACGAATGACTTCCATACGATCCAGCAATGGGGCAGGAATATTCATAGAGTTAGACGTTGCCACGAACATGACATCAGAGAGATCATAATCCACTTCAAGATAGTGATCGTTAAATGCCACATTTTGCTCAGGATCAAGCACTTCCAACAAAGCTGAAGCGGGATCACCACGCATATCGGATGACATCTTGTCAATTTCATCCAATAAAAACAGGGGATTTTTAACCCCGATTTTAGACATCTTCTGGATTAATTTGCCCGGCATTGAACCAATATAGGTACGGCGATGCCCACGAATTTCTGCTTCATCACGTACGCCGCCCAAGGCCATACGAACATATTTACGCCCTGTTGCACGTGCGATAGAACGGCCTAATGAAGTTTTACCCACACCAGGAGGCCCTACTAAGCAGAGTATTGGCCCTTTGATCTTGCTGACACGGCTTTGTACCGCAAGATATTCAAGGATACGATCTTTAACGCGCTCCAACCCATAATGGTCTGTATCCAACACTTCCTGGGCTTTGACTAAATCTTTTTTCACCTTACTACGTGATACCCAAGGAACTTGCGCCATCCAATCAATGTAGCTACGAACAACCGTTGCTTCTGCTGACATCGGAGACATCATTTTTAGTTTCTGCAACTCAGCTTCAGCTTTTTCACGTGCCTCTTTCGGCATTTTCGCTTCTTCGATCTTACGTCTAAGCGTCTCATTTTCATCAGGCGCATCATCCATCTCGCCCAACTCTTTTTGGATCGCTTTCATTTGCTCATTCAGGTAGTACTCGCGTTGGCTTTTTTCCATCTGTTTTTTCACGCGATTACGGATACGTTTTTCTACCTGTAGCAGATCGATTTCTGATTCCATCATGGCTATCAGATATTCAATGCGTTCAATCACATTAGACATTTCTAAAACTGTCTGCTTGTCATTGATTTTCAAAGGCATATGAGCGGCAATGGTATCGGCCAACTTTGCCGCATCTTCAATATTGTGTAACGATGTCAACACTTCTGGTGGGATCTTTTTATTCAGTTTGATATAACTTTCAAACTGATTAATCGCCGTTCTTACCAGAACTTCTTGTTCACGTTCATCAACGTCAGGGGAGTCAAGGTAGTCTATTTGCGCATAAAAATATTCGCCATTATCTGTTAACGTAGTAATGCGAGCGCGCTGTAAGCCTTCAACCAGAACTTTTACGGTGCCATCTGGCAATTTTAACATCTGCAAAACAGAAGCCACTGTACCTACGGAGAAAAGATCATTGACTCCCGGTTCATCAGTAGAGGCTTCTTTTTGCGCAACTAACATGACTTGTTTGTCATGCTCCATTGCTGCTTCCAGGCAATGAATTGATTTCTCACGCCCAACAAACAGAGGGATCACCATATGTGGATAAACCACGACATCACGCAAAGGCAATACAGGGATTTCTATGCGTTCGGAACGCTCAGGATTCATAGAGCTCTCTCTTCGTTTAGCTTTCGCCAGTTTTAGGAATCTCGTGAAACACGGTTTTCACGAGTTTCACTTCAAAGAATATAAAATATATGGGGACAGGAATCTGACATTCAATAGCCTATACCTGCAAAAACAAAATGAGGGAGAATCCCTCATTTTGTTTTGTCTAATGCATATTGATAATCGGCACATCCTACCCTATTTTCTTCACTCACCAGAAACTTGGGCATCCGGCTTGCTATATATCAATAATGGTGCGGAATGACCTTCAACAACCGTTTCATCAACGACAACTTTTTCCACATGTTCCATTGATGGCAGGTCATACATTGTATCAAGCAAAGCGCCTTCAACAATTGAACGCAAGCCGCGAGCACCCGTCTTACGTGCCATGGCTTTTTTCGCGATGGCAGTCAGTGCTTCTTTCCTGAATTCCAGTTCAACACCTTCGAGATTAAACAAAGCCTGATACTGTTTAGTCAACGCATTTTTCGGTTGCTGTAGGATTTGAATCAGCGCTTCTTCATTCAGTTCAGTCAATGTTGCCAGAACAGGAAGACGGCCAATAAATTCAGGAATTAGCCCAAATTTAATCAAATCTTCTGGTTCAACCTGAGCCAGCAATTCACCTTCCGTTTCTTTCTCTGATTCGCCTTTAACTGTAGCACTAAAACCAATCCCTGAACGGACATTCAAACGCTGACTGACAACTTTGTCCAAACCAGCAAATGCGCCCCCACAGATGAACAGGATCTTGGACGTATCAACTTGCAAAAATTCCTGTTGCGGATGTTTACGGCCACCTTGAGGAGGAACGGCTGCCACAGTACCTTCAATCAGTTTCAACAGCGCCTGCTGAACACCTTCTCCTGATACATCACGAGTAATTGAAGGGTTATCCGACTTGCGGGAAATTTTATCTATTTCATCAATATAAACGATACCACGTTGTGCTTTCTGCACATCGTAGTCACATTTTTGCAGAAGTTTCTGGATAATATTTTCTACGTCTTCCCCAACATAACCCGCTTCGGTTAATGTCGTGGCATCCGCCATGGTGAACGGAACATCTAAATAGCGAGCCAGTGTCTCTGCCAGCAACGTCTTACCGCTACCTGTTGGGCCAATCAACAAAATATTGCTTTTGCCAAGTTCCACACCATTACTGGAATCGCCATTACGTAGTCTCTTGTAATGGTTATAAACAGCCACTGCTAACACCTTTTTCGCTGTTTCCTGACCAATAACGTAATCATCCAAATGTTGGCGAATTTCATGAGGGGTAGGCAATGCGCTACGCTCACGATGTGGTATCAGTTCTTTAATTTCTTCGCGAATAATGTCATTACATAAATCGACACATTCATCGCAGATATACACTGACGGGCCGGCGATTAATTTCCGGACTTCATGTTGGCTTTTCCCGCAGAAAGAGCAATACAGCAGCTTTCCTGAACCGTCTTTGCGCTTATCTGTCATCAGTCAACCTCACTTTATGAACTGTTATCCCAGTTTATCCGGCATAACAGAAAAAACGCTATCATTACTCCGCAGCTTAACGTCAACGCCAGGTCACGCTCACATCGGAGTAATAAAGTTATCAATAATTAGTTACGTTGAGTGAATATACTATCAACCAGTCCGTATCCTACGGCTTCCTCGGCTGATAAGAAACGATCACGCTCCGTATCCTCAACAATCTTCTCAATGGGTTGCCCGGTGTGTTTTGCCATTAATTCATTCATACGCGCTTTAACTTTGAGGATTTCCTGCGCATGAATTTCAATGTCAGTTGCCTGACCCTGGAACCCTCCCAGCGGCTGGTGAATCATTACTCTGGAATTTGGCAGACAGAAACGCTTACCTTTTGCTCCAGCGGTCAACAGGAATGCCCCCATCGAACAAGCCTGGCCCATACAGATAGTACTCACATCCGGTTTGATAAACTGCATCGTGTCATAAATAGACATACCTGCGGTAATCACCCCACCCGGTGAGTTGATATATAAGTGAATGTCTTTTTCTGGGTTTTCTGCTTCCAAAAATAACATTTGGGCAACGATCAAGTTTGCCATATGATCTTCAACAGGCCCTGTCAGAAAAATGATACGATCTTTTAATAAGCGGGAGTAAATATCAAATGCACGCTCCCCACGCGCCGTTTGTTCAACCACCATCGGCACCAAAGACATGTTAGGTGCATATTGATCTTGCTTGCCACTGTATGACATTTCCGTCTCCTAATAGAACTCACGCTGGTGCCATTCATAACTGATTCTACTCGAGATAAGCGATGATGACCATGATTCAAAGTTAGCTAACAAGGGGATGTTCCCCTCTAAAAAGTAGTAAGCCTTTACATAATAGTAAGAAAGGATATGAGGTTAAATCTGTTTTTTTCAAGAACAATAAAAAAACCCGCAGACATAGCCTGCGGGTTTACTTCATTGAAAACGAGATCTTATCATCTCAGACAATCAATAATAGAGGAAACTTATGCCAGTTGATTTTGGTTCATAAGATCATTGAAGCCGGCTTCTTTTTCAGAAACTTTAGCTTTACTCAGAACAAGTTCAACCGCCTGCTCTTCCAGAGCAACGTTGCGAATGTTGTTCATTAACTCTTTATTTTTGCCGTAGTATTCAACAACTTCTTTTGGATCTTCATAAGCTGATGCCATATCTTCGATCAACGCAGTAACGCGCTCTTCTTCGACTTTCAGCTCATTGCTGCTGATCACTTCGCCTAACAACAAACCAACAACAACACGGCGTTTAGCCTGCTCTTCGAACAGTTCACGTGGCAGTTCCAGAGCTTGTTTTTCATTGCCGCCAAAACGCTGAGCCGCCTGACGACGCAGTACATCGATTTCACTATCAACGACTGCCGCAGGAACTTCAATTTCATTCGCCTTAACCAGGCCATCTAAAACCTGAGTTTTGATGTTGTTACGAACAGCATTTTTCAGTTCACGTTCCATGTTCTTACGAACTTCAGCACGCAGACCGTCAACAGTACAGTCAGCAATACCAAAACGTTTGATGAATTCTTCAGTCAGTTCTGGCAGTTCACGCTGTTCAACTTTTTTCAGGTTGATCGCGAACTTCGCCGCTTTACCTTTCAAGTTTTCTGCGTGATAGTCTTCAGGGAAAGTGACATCAATAGTAAATTCTTCACCTGCTTTGTGAGCAACGACACCCTCTTCAAAACCAGGGATCATACGACCTTGACCCATTGCCAGCACGAAATCGGTTGATTTACCGCCTTCGAACTCTTCACCATCAATGGTACCCGTGAAATCAACGGTCACGCGATCTTCCGCAGTGGCCGCTTCATCGGTTTCTTTCCAGGTTGCCTGCTGTTTACGCAAAGTATCAAGCATGTTGTCAACGTCGGCTTCTTTTACTTCAACAACCGGTTTTTCAATTTCAATTTCTTCCAGACCTTTCAGTTCAATTTCTGGATAAACTTCAAATTCAACGGTATAAGTGAAGTCTTCACCTTCTTTAAACTGCTCAGGTTTATAGCTTGGGGCACCGGCTGGATTGATTTTCTGCTCAATGATCACGTTAATGAAATTGCGCTGCATCAGATCACCCAGAACATCCTGAAGAACAGAAGCACCGTAACGCTGCTTAACGATCTTCATTGGCACTTTACCCTTACGGAAGCCATCGACACGGACTTTCTTTGCTACATTAACCAGTTCACTATTAACTGCTTTTTCGATATCGGCAGCAGGAACGGTGATTGACACACGACGCCCAAGGCCTTGAGTTGTTTCAACAGAAACTTGCATCTTGTTACCTCAAAAAAATCATAGTGCTCGGTCAACTTCAGAATGACTGCAATGCCTGCAAGAAGCTAATTACAACACTCTTTAAGAACCGGGGGCGGTCGCATTAAAAAACCGAGAATCCCTGTGATCAGAAGCGTCCCGAAACCATTCTAAAAATTTAGACGCAGCATTATAGCGACGCAGACGGTATGAGTCGAGAATTGCAGACAAAAGCATGCGTGATTCGTTGACTTATGTGATAAACGTTGCCCAATGATGACATCACTGTATTGTTTATACGACACACAGATAAACAAAAATACAACCCGAAGCCGGTTTTCAAAATTAAAGCCAGATTAATAAAATTAAAGACGGACAATCGATGGGATTATCAGTAAAAATCATAACATTGAGGTCATCTTATCTCCACCACGACACGCCGGAGAAGCCAAAACGGAGTCTCCTAATTCTTTCCACTCCTTTTCTGTATAAGTATGCAGGGCTAAAGCATGTACGCCTTCTTCTAATTCTTTAGCCAAAACACGATATACTGAACGATGGCGACTCAACATTCTTTGCTCAACAAATTCATTGCTGACTAGAATAATTTTAAAGTGGCTTTCAGAACCCGCCGGCACATTGTGCCGATAACTTTCATCGATCACTTCCAGATGAGAAGGCTTAAATGCCGCCTGTAACTTTGTTTCTATTTCTTGACGAACCATCCCATTCTCCTCAATTACCAAAGATTATTTATCGACCAATTCATTAATTTGAGTTTCTTTACCGTGAATGATAGCACCGGGCTAACCACATCTTTTCAACCTCATTTACGTAGAGTATGTTTACCCCATGTTTCAGTCACCAGGGATATGCCACGGTTAACGGCGATGCTATGATGACGGCATTTATACTATCGCTACTGTGATACCTAGTATTAATCTATCGAATATCCGAATTTTGAATTGAGAAAACCTACATGCTAAAGAAAATATTTATTCCATTGGTGACGCTTTTCTTTTTAACTGGATTATCTGGCTGCACAAACTCAGGCAATACCTTAGCCATCCAGCCCCAAATCACGCTACCAACAGCTGATCCGATGATGAAAGCAATCACCGTCAGTATTAGTGGGGCCGATCATCGTCAATCTCAAGCCCTCGCTCAAATTAATCGTGATGCACGTTTAGTGACATTGACGCCGTCCCGTGATGTGCGTTTTTTACTGCAAGAAGCGTTAGAAAAACAAATGGTCGCCCGCGGCTATATGATTGGTTCTCCCGCTAATGCCAATTTGCAAATTATTGTGAATCAGCTTTACGCCAATGTGAAAGAAGGCAGTCTGCGTCATGATATTTCCGCAAAAGCTGAAATTTCTATCATTGCCTATGCGCAAGATGGTAGTAAACAAATCAAAAACTACCGTACTAGCTACAATGCACAAGGGCCATTGGGGGCAACAAACGCAAAAATTGCTGATGCGGTCAATACCGTTTTATCTGACGTGATCGCGGATATGGCTCAAGATGACGCTATCAGTACTTTCATCAAACAAAATGTCCACTAAAGGATAATGAATAAACTTTCTGCCGATTCTGATAAAAGTGAATGGGATACAGAAAGTTTTAGGAGTCCCATGACTAACCATCGTTATTTAAACCTTTCTGCATTACGCAATTATCGTACCCTTCTGTTACTGGGCTTTGCCTCAGGTCTGCCTCTGGCACTGACAGCTGGAACGTTACAAGCATGGATGACTGTCGAAAATGTCGATATCCGAACTATCGGTTTTTTCACATTGGTTGGTCAAGCCTATGTTTTTAAGTTTCTCTGGGCGCCTGTGATGGATCGGTATTCCCCTTCTTTTTTAGGGCGCCGGCGAGGATGGATGCTCGTTACTCAACTTTTACTGATCGTCAGCATTGCAGCAATGGGATTTCTTCAGCCGTCCCAACACTTATGGTGGCTAGCGGCATTGGCCGTGGCTGTGGCATTCTTCTCCGCCTCCCAAGATATTATTTTTGACGCCTACAAAACGGATTTGTTGCCACCGGAAGAAAGAGGATCTGGTGCCGCGATTTCCGTGCTAGGCTACCGACTCGCCATGTTAGTTTCGGGCGGATTAGCCCTATTGTTGGCGACCTATATTGGCTGGCAAAGTATGTATTGGGTGATGGCGGGTATGATGATGCTTGGTGTATATGCCACGCTGACCGCCAAAGAGCCTGAAATTAATACTGCACCGCCAAAAACATTGCGTCAAGCCGTGTTCGAACCATTATCTGATTTTTTCAACCGGAATAATGCCTGGCTCATCCTACTACTGATCATCCTGTACAAACTCGCTGACGCTTTTGCCCTCTCTCTTAGCACAACATTTCTTATTCGCGGCGTTGGTTTCAGTCCAGTCGAAGTCGGTATGATCAATAAATCCCTCGGACTTGCTGCCACCATTATCGGGGCGCTGTATGGCGGTTATTTGATGCATAAGATGAGCCTATTCCGCGCCCTGATGATCTTTGGCCTTCTTCAAACCATGTCAAATTTCGGTTATTGGGTACTGACTGTCACGCCTAAAGACATCTACTCAATGGGAGCCGTCATTTTTCTGGAAAATATTTGTGGTGGTATGGGAACAGCAGCTTTTGTCGCCCTTCTAATGACGCTGTGTAATAAATCATTCTCAGCCACACAATTTGCTTTGCTTGCTGCATTATCCGCAGTGGGCCGCGTTTACGTTGGCCCAGTTGCAGGATGGTTTGCAGAAGCCTATGGTTGGCCTCTGTTTTATTTATTTTCTGTTGTGATCGGATTACCGGGACTGATATTACTGTTAGCCTGCCGTAAAACGCTGATCTATACTCAAGAAAATGATCATTTTATCCCCCGGACACTGTTCCAGAACGCTTACAAATCTGCCTTTATTATCATGATATTGGCAGCGCTGATCTTCATCGTTTGGTTAATTATCAGCAGCGTACTGTTTATCATCATCCATTTAATATCGCTGATATACGCTATATCTCCAGAATATATTCTGTACTTTGATAAAGTCAGTGATTGGATCTCCCCGCTCTTATCAGGGAGTATCATGATGGGCGTGTTAGGTATCCTTTTAGGGGGAATGTTGGATTATTTGGCGTTAAAGAAAAGTCAACTCGCTTAGTCTACTTTCCCATTCAACACCTGACCACATCTCCATCACGGCAACAAAAGATCGGTAAAGTTCCGTCTTTTGTTGCTATTCGATAGTGACAATCATCACAAAAAAATAAAAAAATACCTTTTTGTGACCTGAAGAATATCTTTTTCAAGACCAAATTATTTATATTCAAATTAACAATAACAAATATTATTACTCGAATACATTTTATTTCGCACTCTGCGAAATACCATTAACGACCTGAAAACCATATAGAGGGATTTATGAAAAGACATATTTTGACACTCACCGCAACCGCCGTTGCCGCTACCTTAGTTTCTGCTTCAGCCAATGCGGAATACCAGTCGGGGTTTGGCAATGTCAGCATGAACTACCTCGACTGGAATGAGCACACCACACACAAAACCGGACAAACTTCACATAAGGACGATTTTGCTTATCTAGAACTGGAAGGCGGTGCAGGATTTAGCTGGGGTGAACTATATGGTTTTGCTGATTTAGAAAATGCGTTTAACAGTAAAACAGCCCAACCAGGCGATAACCAACGTTATACTTTCAAAACAACAGGCCGCTTCTATCTGGGTGATACGGGTTTCAACCTTTATGGTCATGTTTATGGAACCTATTCATTACCCGGCAAAGCGAACGGCGGAAACTTCCATGAAGTGAATACGCTCTATGGATTGGGCTACAATACTACACTGGCCGGTCTATGGTTTAAACCTTTCGTTGCCCTGCATTATGTTGACCAAACTTTCTATTCAGGCAACAACGGCTATGTCGTAGGCTGGGTTGCTGGATATGATTTCAACCTTTGGGAACAAAACTTCAGCGTCACAAACTGGAATGAAATTGAACTAAACCGCAATCAACGTTACGGCAATGGCGGACATGAAGGTATGAATGGCGCAGTTGGATTGTGGTGGACGCCACATACTTCGTTTACCGCTGGCGTTCAATACCGTTATTCAGGTAACAAACTGGGCGAAGATTTCTGGCAGGATGGTATTGTTTACAGTGTAAGATATAACTTCTAACAACTTATTTGATCAATGGGCAGTCTCAAGCTGCCCATTACAGCCAATAAATCACAATCACCTCACCGTTCACAAAACCTATTTTGTGATTTTTTCTTTGTTTTTTATCCGCTTTTTTCTTTTTAAAATAGTGTGTTTTTGCGATTAACTGTCTATTTTAATTTTTTAGTTAAAATAACGGACCGAAATTAATGTTTTGTTAAATCCAGAATCACATGTGATCGCTATAGCATAAAAAGCCTACAAGCCAACCTGCTTCTATTACAATTGTTTACACTCCGGTAACCATACCGTAGAATGCCCACACTGATGAAACGACAATAAAAGCTTTTGTTATCTGGGGTCGCTCAATGAGACTGATGAAATACAAAAAAACTATTGGGTTATCATCACTGTTCGCAGCCACTTTAATGCTAAGTGGTTGCGATATGGTATTGATGAATCCCAAAGGGGCGATCGGCGTTGAACAAAAAACGCTGATACTGACGGCGTTTGGCTTGATGCTGATCGTTGTTATACCGGCTATTGTAATGGCAATTATCTTTGCCTTACGTTACCGGGAAGCCAATAAATCTGCAACCTATCGTCCAAACTGGGCACACTCAAATAAAATTGAGCTTGTCGTTTGGACTGTGCCTATCCTGATTATTATCACTCTGGCAACGATTACATGGAAAACAACCCATGAGCTCGATCCATATAAGCCATTGGATAGTGATGTAAAACCGGTGACGATTGAAGTGATTTCCCTTGACTGGAAATGGCTGTTCATCTACCCGGAACAGGGTATTGCAACCGTAAATGAAATTGTATTCCCTAAAGATGTTCCAATTAATTTCAAAATCACCTCTGACTCTGTGATGAACTCGTTCTTCATCCCACAGTTAGGTGGTCAGATTTATGCCATGGCAGGCATGCAGACAAAACTGCATTTAATTGCTAACTCTGCGGGTAAATACAATGGTTTTTCAGCTAGTTACAGTGGCCATGGCTTTTCTGGCATGAAATTCACTGCAACAGCCACTGAAGATCGTGCCGGTTTTGACGAGTGGGTGCAGAAAGTTAAAGCATCACCGAAAACCCTGGATACCGTGCAAACATTCAATGAATTGGCTAAGCCTAGCCAAAACAACCCAGTTGAATACTTCTCAAGTGTGAAACCACAACTGTTCCAGGAAACGATTGCCAAATTCATGGGTGACATGGGCCATGGCGGTATGCATGGTATGGCAAATCATGGAAAAACAGAACATGGTGAAGCTGCAGATCATAATATGAATATGAGTCAGCCGGCTCATTCAGGTGTTGAGGAATAAAGGCATGTGGGGAAAATTAACACTGGATGCAGTCCCATTACATGAACCCATTATTGTGGTGACATTACTCGGGATCTTGCTTGGGGGACTAGCAGTTGTTGGTTCCTTGACTTATTTCCGTAAATGGAAATGGCTTTGGAATGAATGGTTAACCAGCGTTGACCATAAGAAAATTGGTGTCATGTATATCATCGTTGCCATGGTGATGATGCTCCGTGGCTTCGCTGACGCCATCATGATGCGAGGACAGCAAGCTCTGGCTTCCGCGGGTGAAGCAGGTTTCCTGCCCCCGCACCATTATGATCAGATATTCACCGCTCACGGCGTTATCATGATCTTCTTTATGGCAACGCCTTTTGTTGTCGGTCTGATGAACGTCGTTGTTCCGCTGCAAATCGGTGCGCGCGACGTTGCATTTCCATTCCTGAACTCATTAAGTTTCTGGTTATTTGTTGTCGGTGTTGTACTGATTAACCTCTCTCTTGGTGTAGGTGAATTTGCACAAACGGGTTGGTTGGCGTACCCGCCTCTATCGGGTCTAGAGTATAACCCGGGAGTCGGGGTCGATTACTGGATCTGGAGTCTTCAGCTCTCCGGTGTCGGTACGTTACTGACCGGTGTTAACTTCTTCGTTACTATCCTGCGTATGCGTGCGCCAGGCATGTCCATGATGAAAATGCCCGTTTTCACCTGGGCTTCACTGTGCACCAACATCCTGATCATCGCCGCATTCCCAATCCTGACCGTAACCATCGCGTTGTTAACGCTAGATCGTTATCTAGGCACCCATTTCTTCACCAACGATATGGGCGGCAACATGATGATGTATATCAACCTGATTTGGGCGTGGGGTCACCCTGAAGTTTACATTCTGGTTCTGCCTGTCTTTGGTATTTTCTCCGAAGTAACGGCAACCTTCTCGAAAAAACGCCTGTTTGGTTATACCTCGCTGGTTTGGGCGACAATCGTTATTACCATCCTGTCGTTCATTGTCTGGCTGCATCACTTCTTTACCATGGGTTCTGGCGCGAACGTCAACGCCTTCTTTGGTATTGCCACGATGATTATCTCTATCCCAACCGGGGTTAAGATCTTCAACTGGCTGTTCACCATGTACCGTGGTCGTATTGAATTCAAAACCCCAATGCTGTGGACTGTTGGCTTCTTGGTCACCTTCTCCATTGGTGGTATGACTGGTGTTCTGCTGGCGGTACCCGGCGCAAACTTCGTGCTGCATAACAGCCTGTTCCTGATCGCCCACTTCCATAACGTTATCATCGGCGGTGTGGTATTCGGTTGCTTCGCAGGTACAACGTACTGGTTCCCGAAAGCATTTGGTTTCACACTGAATGAAAAATGGGGTGTCCGTGCCTTCTGGTTCTGGATCACGGGTTTCTTCGTTGCCTTTATGCCGCTGTACGCACTGGGCTTCATGGGGATGACCCGTCGTCTGAGCCAGGATATCAACCCTGAATTCCATCCATTACTGGTTGTTGCCGCAGGCGGCGTTGTCTTAATCGCCTTGGGGATTCTGTGTCAGGTTATCCAGTTCTACGTCAGTATCCGTGATCGTGACCAAAACCGTGATTTGACGGGTGATCCATGGGGTGGCCGTACGCTGGAATGGGCAACTTCATCGCCACCTCCATTCTATAACTTCGCAGAAGTTCCACATATCCAGACTCGTGATGCGTGGTGGGATATGAAAGAAAAAGGTGTTGAGTATCAGCGTCCAGCTAAATATGAAGAAATTCATATGCCTAAAAATACCGGTGTCGGCGTGATTATCAGTGCTTTCTGTCTGACCTTAGGTTTTGCTTTGATCTGGCATATCTGGTGGATGGCGATTGCAAGCTTCGCGGGCATCATCATCAGCTGCATTGTGAAAAGCTTTGACGAAGACGTTGATTATTACGTTCCTGTGGCTGAAGTCGAAGAAGTTGAAAATCAGCGTTACGAAGAACTGAGAAAGGCAGGTGTGAAATAATGTCGACTCAAACCCTAAATAACACAACGGCCCATGACGCTCATGGGCACCACGACACAGGAACCAACAAAGTTTTTGGTTTCTGGGTCTACCTGATGAGTGACTTGATTTTGTTTGCAAGTCTGTTCGCTACCTATGCCGTGTTAGTTAATGGCACTGCGGGAGGCCCATCGGGTAAACAAATTTTCGAACTGCCATTTGTACTGGTAGAAACCTTCTTGCTGCTATTTAGTAGTATCACCTATGGTTTCGCCATGCTGAACATGAACAAAGGTAAAGTGGCTCAAGTAAACCTGTGGCTGTTTATTACCTTCCTGTTTGGCCTTGGCTTCGTGTCCATGGAATTGTATGAATTCCATAAACTGATCGAAGAGGGCTTTGGCCCTGACCGTAGTGCATTCCTGTCCGCCTTCTTTGCTCTGGTTGCTACCCACGGTCTACACGTCACCTTTGGCCTGATTTGGATCATTACCCTGATCGTTCAGGTTTCACGGCGTGGCCTGACTGATGTGAACCGTATGCGTCTGAACTGCCTGAGCCTGTTCTGGCACTTCCTTGACGTTATCTGGATCTGTGTATTTACTGTCGTTTATCTGATGGGAGCGATGTAATGAGTCATCCAAATACTTCTCATTCCGGCGCCAGCCACGGTAGCTTCAAAACCTATATGATTGGTTTTGTTCTGTCAGTCATACTGACCGTGATCCCATTTTGGATGGTGATGGAGGGGACTGCCTCACACAGCACAATTCTCGTGACCGTTGTTGCTATGGCTGTCGTTCAGATTTTTGTTCATTTCATTTGCTTCCTGCACATGAATACATCATCTGAAGAACGCTGGAACCTAGTTGCCTTAATATTCACACTGGTGGTCATCGCTATTGTTGTTGTTGGCTCTCTGTGGATTATGTACAACCTGAACATCAATATGATGGTTGATTTATGATGGTTGATTAAGGGTTGATTTGAATGATTAAGCAATACCTGCAAGTGACCAAACCAGGAATTATTTTCGGAAATCTAATTTCTGCGATTGGTGGTTTTCTACTCGCTTCCAAGGGCGTAATAGATTACCCCTTATTCTTTGCAACGATGGCAGGGGTATCGCTGGTAGTCGCATCTGGTTGTGTATTTAACAACTATATCGACCGCGATATCGACCGTATCATGGAAAGAACGAAAGAAAGAGCCCTTGTAAAAGGGCTTATCAATCCGAAAATCAGCCTGATTTACGCCTCCGTGTTAGGTATTGCTGGCATCGTGCTGCTCTATGTCGCAGCCAATGCCTTAGCAATGCAATTAGCTCTCATCGGGTTTGTCGTTTATGTTGGGGTTTACAGCCTTTACATGAAAAGAAAATCTGTTTATGGCACGCTGGTAGGGAGCTTATCAGGCGCAGCACCTCCGGTGATTGGTTACTGTGCCGTCGCGGGACATTTTGATACAGGCGCCTTGATCTTATTGTTGATCTTTAGCTTGTGGCAGATGCCCCACTCTTATGCCATTGCTATTTTTCGGTTCAAAGATTACCAAGCGGCCAATATCCCGGTATTACCGGTGATTAAGGGTATTTCCGTTGCGAAAAACCACATCACTTTGTATATTCTGGCCTTTACAGTTGCCACTCTAATGCTGGCTCTCAGTGGTTATGCCGGTTATAAATACCTCATTGTCGCTGCTGCGGTGAGCATCTGGTGGTTAGGTATGGCATTATCCGGTTATAAAACCGATAATGACCGTCTTTGGGCTCGTAAGTTATTTGTGTTTTCTATCATCGCTATCATGTCATTAAGCGTCATGATGTCTGTCGATTCGTCAGCATCACCAGAAAACTTAATGACTTACGCCTGGTAATATTTAGATGACAGGGCCTACCCTGTCATCTTTTCCCTTTCCTTGTCTCTCTTTATTCAGCGACAACTTATTCAATGACAAACGTGACTTGTTCGTTTTCCTTCATCTCATTGAATGTCATATCAGATTTTTTTTGGGGTATCCATGAACGATAATAAAATGACTCCGCTTGAACTTCGGGCGACATGGGGCTTAGGTTCCGTTTTCTCTCTGCGTATGTTAGGCATGTTCATGGTCTTACCTGTTCTAACCACCTATGGCTTAGAATTACGTGATGCTACTGAAACCCTTATCGGAATTGCCATTGGTATCTATGGCCTAACACAGGCCATATTCCAAATCCCATTCGGGCTTCTTTCAGACAAAGTTGGCAGAAAACCGTTAATCATCGGCGGACTTCTCATTTTTGTATTAGGCAGTATTATTGCTGCCTTAAGCGACTCTATTTGGGGGATTATTATTGGGCGGGCTCTGCAAGGTACAGGTGCCATATCCGCCGCTATCATGGCATTGCTTTCAGATCTTACTCGTGAACAAAATAGAACAAAAGCCATGGCATTTATTGGCATTAGCTTTGGGATTACATTCGCCTTTGCGATTGTTGTTGGCCCGGTTATCACTCACCAAATTGGCTTACACGGGCTGTTTAGCATCATTGCAATCCTTGCCGGCTGTGGGATCTTGATCACTTTGTTTGCTGTGCCAAATACCCATAAACATTCACTGAACCGCGAATCGGGCATTGCTCGTCACAGCTTCAAACGTGTACTTTCAGATCCTCAGCTACTGAAACTCAATTTTGGTATTCTCTGCTTGCATACCTTATTGATGTCGAGCTTTGTTGCCCTCCCTCTCATTATGGAGAAAGTTGGCTTTCCTCCACAACAACACTGGAAAGTGTATTTAATAACCACGCTTATCTCTTTTGTCGCTGTTCTACCTTTCATTATCTATGCAGAAACAAAACGTCGTATGAAGCAGGTGTTCTTACTGTGTATAGCCCTGCTCTTCATCGCTGAAGCCGTTTTATGGTCTCAGGGATCACATCTTTGGGGGATCTTTGCGGGCATCCAGATTTTCTTCCTTGCATTTAATATTATGGAAGCCATTTTGCCCTCACTCATTAGCAAAGAAGCACCCGCGGGCTACAAAGGCACCGCCATGGGCGTTTATTCTACCAGTCAATTCCTCGGTGTTGCTTTAGGCGGCAGCCTTGGGGGAATGCTTTACGAGTTGCAAGGCGCATCTCTCGTTTTCATGGGGGGAATAGCATTGACTGCTCTCTGGTTTATCATCAGCCTGACATTACGTCAGCCTCCATACGTCAGCAGCATCAGGCTCGTTTTACCAGAGCAACTACGCAATCCTGATATGTTGGCGGAAGAAATATTGGCGCAAGCGGGTGTTAAAGATGTCGTCATCGCACCAGAAGAGTTCAGTGCCTATGTCAAAGTTGACACCAAACTGACTCACCGTGAACAGTTAGAACAGATTGTCTCATCGCATGGATAAGATACCGTATTGATAACAAAGCGAAATTGATAACAGAAAAGTACGGTGTATGATAAGTAGGATCAGGCACCGTACTCTTTTAATTACCTGATTTAAGAATTAATTAAAAATCCAGATTGAAAACCCGAAATTAATTAATTCAAAATAACATATTGAATTTTACAAAAAAATCAATCCCGGAAATTAGTAAACTGGAAAGGCTGTCCCAATTCTGCACCACGCACCAATGCGATAACATTTTGCAGATCATCACGAGCCTTACCTGTTACCCGCACTTGCTCACCCTGAATCTGAGCTTGCACCTTCAACTTACTGTCCTTAATCAGCTTCACAATCTTTTTGGCCTGTGGCGTATCAATCCCTTGCTGTAAGGTCGCTTCGACACTGTATGTTTTGCCACTGTGAACCATATTTTCAGGAATGTTGAGTACAGAACCATCAATGCCACGTTTAGAAAATTTCTCACGCAGAATATCGATGAGTTGGTTCACCTGAAAATCAGATTCACTGGCAATTTTGACCGATTCATTTTTTTCGTTTAATTCAAAGCTCGCGTTGACGTTGCGGAAATCCCAACGATTAGTTAACTCTCTTTGTGCATTTTCTACCGCGTTACGCACTTCCTGCATATCAACTTCTGAAACAATATCAAATGATGGCATTGCCCGTCACCTCTTGCTAATCAATAAGCCGGCATGATAACCGCTTTCTATTATTGGCAAAAGCTCTATACTCGGGAAGCTCAACGTTCTTTTTGAAATTATCCTATTTTGAGAACAGTCAGTATTCAATGACGAGTCGAGGTGTATCATGAAAGCGTCCCTCAAGGAAGAAATATGAAAATCACCGTTCTTGGCTGTGGCGCTATAGGTAAACTGTGGCTTGCTGCCTTATCCCAACAGCATCACCCTGTTCAGGGCTGGCTGAGAGTTTCGCAACCCGTTATTTCCGTCCAAATCGAACGTTCTGATGGCCCGGTTTTTCATCAACAGTTTACGGCCAATGACGAAAAACATCTCGCTGAAAGTGAGTTACTCCTCGTTTGCTTAAAAGCATGGCAAGTGTCTAATGCGATTAATCACCTTATTGACAAACTGCCTCCCCATTGCCCCATTTTGTTACTGCATAACGGGATGGGAACCCAAGACGAATTAATACCTTTGCCGAACCCCATTTTACTTGGCGTGACGACTCATGGCGCCTACCAAAAAAATGGGATCGTTTACCACAAGTCACAAGGCATCACCCACATTGGGGCTATAACAGCCAATGCTGCCAAACTCAGCCATCTGGCCGATGTTTTACATCATTCCCTGCCCGATGTCGCCTGGCATAATGAAATACAGGCTATCAGTTGGATGAAGCTTGCTGTCAATTGTGTCATCAACCCACTTTCCGTCATCTATAATTGCAAAAATGGTGATTTACGGCATCACTATGCACAAATCCAGACATTATGTGATGAAATTCATCAAGTGATGGAACATGATAATATTCATACCACCAAACAAACCCTGATTGATTATGTTTTGAATGTGATTGAGCAGACTGCTGAAAATCACTCCTCTATGCTGCAAGATATACGAGCACAACGGCATACCGAAATAGACTACATTACCGGTTTTTTAATGCGGCGAGCCCGTATCCACGGTTTACCCGTGACAGAGAATATCGCTATATATCATTACATTAAGCGGAAGGAGGAAGAATATGAGCGCCTCAGCCCTTATTTACCTGGCTCACGACAGCGGAGAGATCGGGGCAGTGATCACGCTTGATTGACTTGTGCGGGCAGACGTTAATCCGTGTTGACGCAAATGACTCCACGACATTAACCTGCTCACACAGTGTCAAACTCGTTGCAGATGATGTCTTTCAAGTTGCTCCTTGATTGGCAGTAACTTGAAAGACAAAGACAAGTTAAGGTCGATACACCTTCACATTGTCAAAACCTTGCTCACGCAGATAAAGTGCCTGTAAACGGCTCATTACACCACGCTCACAATACAACAGATAGGTTCTTTCTTTCGGCAGATCACCAAACTGAGTGCTCAATTTATAGAAAGGCAGTGAGTGGATCTCAATGCCATCCATACTTAACGGGCGATCGTCCTGTTCATCTGGAGAACGGATATCCAGCAACACATCATCAGGGGAAAACGCAGAAACCATTTCCACTTCCACGACTTGCTCACTGGCCTGTTCGGCAATTTGGCGGATATCCAGATTTTGAGCCTCACTGATCACCCGTTCCAAAATCTCAAAATCAAAATGATTTTCTTCTTCTTCGATTTTGGCTTTAACGGCCTTCACGGTTGGGCTTTTTGATATGACCCCACAGAACTCCGGCATAGTACGGGCAAAATCTTCGGTGCCAATCTCACGAGCTAACTTAATAATGTGCTCTTTATCATGAGAAATCAGAGGACGAAGAATCAACGTATCTGAGGCATTGTCGATTAACCTTAAATTAGTCAACGTCTGGCTGGAAACTTGCCCCAAAGCCTCTCCGGTTACGATCGCCTGCACCCCATAACGTTCAGCAATCCTGGAGGCTGCTCTGACCATCATTCTTTTCAGCACCACCCCCATCTGACCGTCATCCACTTTTTCCAGAATTTCAGCAACGACAGGTTCAAAGTTAACCGCAACAAAACGGACTTTATGCGAACTGCCAAACCGATTCCACAAATAATGGGCAACCTGCTTCACCCCAATTTCATGGGCCGAGCCACCAAGATTAAAGAAACAATAGTGCACACGGCAGCCACGGCGCATCAACATATAGCTGGAGACACCAGAATCAAATCCACCAGAAATCAGTGACAGCACATCTTCCTGCGTACCAACAGGGAAACCGCCGATCCCTTCATAACGGGCTTTCACCAGAATCAATGTATCCTGGTCAATCTCTAAATTCACGGTGATATCAGGCTGGGTCAGCTTCACCTTCGCTGATTCAATATGCTGATTAAGCCCACCACCAACATAACGTTCGGCTTCGTTGGAGGTAAAACTGTGCTTACCACGACGCTTCACTCGGACACAAAATGTTTTTCCATGCAATAAGTGCCCATATGCTTCATAAGTTTGTTCAAAGATATGATGCAGATCACGATATTCTCGCTCTTCCACTTGCAGGATATGGTGAATACCCGGAATACGGGTCAGCGCATCACAAATTTCTGCGCCGAGGTTATCATCCTTAATCCGAACTTCGATATTATCCCAATGACGAACAACAGCGATGCCGTCTCCGAATGCTTTCAGCACATTGCGAATATTACTGGCAAGAATTTTGATAAAACGTAACCGGACGGTCTGGCTCTTGATCGTAATTTCCGGGAATAATTTAATGATAAACTTCATAGTAAGATATAGTAGTCATTCAATGTTGAACTATCACAAACAATAGCCATGATGGTTCTTAAGTGTTCTGTTGGATAGGGGGCAGAGTATAACACCATCTGGCTGTATCACCTGTAAAAAAACAGTCGTAATACATGATTTATTTTTCTTGGTGTAGTAGGGTATTCTGCACTTCTGTAACGAACTTGCTTTGCTGTAATTCGTTAAATAACCATACGTTAAATCATTATGTCTAAAGCAAATCACACATCAGAAATTGAACAAATGCCGGCATTCGAAACCGCCCTCAAAGAACTGGAAGACATTGTTATTCGGCTAGAATCTGGAGAGCTCCCACTAGAAGATGCCCTGAATGAATTTGAACGTGGTATTCAACTTGCAAGACAAGGGCAGAAAACGCTTCAACAGGCAGAGCAGCGAGTGCAAATTCTATTGAATCATGATGCACAATCGCCACTTGATGAATTTTCTTCCGATGCTGAGTGAATTTATGTCTGAACAATATGAGACGCCTTTGGCCGTGCTATCTTTTGAAAAACAACTGCGCGCCTGTCAGCAACATGTGAATGACAGTTTGATGGCAACCTTTGCCTCATTACCTTTTTTAAACAGCACACTCGGCGCTGCAATGCAGTATGGTGCTGTGCTGGGCGGGAAACGGCTGCGCCCATTTTTAGTTTACAGCGTGGGAGAAATGTTCGGCCTGCCCCAAAAAAGCCTTGATGCCGCCGCTATTGCATTGGAATGTATCCATGCTTATTCCCTAATCCATGATGATTTGCCCGCCATGGATAATGATGATTTACGTCGTGGGCATCCCACCTGCCACATCAAATTTGGTGAAAGTCAGGCTATCTTAGCGGGTGATGCGTTACAATCACTGGCCTTTGAGATCCTGGCAAAACATGACATGCCAGAGGTGGCTTTATCCGATCGGCTGACTATGATCGCTGAACTGGCCAGTGCCAGTGGTTTTGCCGGTATGTGCGGGGGACAGTCACTGGATTTGGAAGCAGAAGGTAAACACATCGATCTTGCCTCACTGGAACAGATTCATCGTCATAAAACGGGCGCATTAATCCGCACTGCGGTTCGATTAGGTGCTTACAGCGCGGGACAACGCGGCCGTGAAGCACTTCCTTTATTGGATCAGTATGCCCAAGCTATCGGGCTGGCATTTCAGGTACACGATGATATTTTGGATGTCATTGGTCATACTGACGTTATCGGTAAGCGTCAGGGCAATGATCAGCAATTAGGAAAAAGTACTTACCCTGCATTATTAGGTTTGGCCCAAGCTCAGAAAAAAGCACAGTCTCTGTATGAAGAAGCGCTTGCAGCGCTCACAGAACTGGAAAAACAGTCGTATGACACGACAACGTTAAAAAACCTGGCGGGTTTTATCATTGAGAGAAACAGCTAAAACGCAGGCCATATTACTCATTGATTAATATAATTATAAATTATACAAATGCCCAATAATCAATAAAAACACCTCATGGGTGAACCCGGAAATTACCACGGCTAATCACCGGGTTCTTAACATTCAACTTCTAACGGGTATAGCATTTTATACAGGCATAGCATGAGCATTGATATAGCGAAATATCCCCTATTGGCATTGGCGGAAACTCCAGAAGAGCTTCGCCTGCTACCTAAAGACACTTTGCCAAAGTTATGCGATGAACTGCGACAATTTTTGCTAAACAGTGTCAGCCGCTCCAGTGGTCATTTTGCCTCCGGCCTTGGCACGATCGAATTAACTGTCGCACTCCACTATGTTTATAAAACCCCTTTTGACAATTTAGTCTGGGATGTCGGTCATCAGGCCTACCCACACAAAATTTTGACTGGACGCCGTGACCGCATTGATACCATTCGCCAAAAAAATGGGCTCCATCCTTTCCCCTGGCGGGAAGAGAGCGAATACGACACGCTGTGTGTTGGTCATTCATCCACTTCAGTCAGTGCGGGTCTGGGCATGGCAATTGCGGCTAAACACGAAGGCCGAGGCCGCAAGACAGTCTGTGTTATTGGAGATGGCGCCATTACTGCGGGCATGGCTTTCGAAGCCATGAACCATGCGGGGGATATCGATCCTGACATGCTGGTGATTCTCAATGACAATGAAATGTCTATCTCTGAAAACGTAGGTGCACTGAATAATCATCTGGCTCAGCTACTATCGGGCAAATTGTATACCACCCTACGTGAAGGCGGTAAAAAAGTCTTTTCCAATCTGCCACCGATCAAAGAACTCTTGAAAAAGACCGAAGAACACCTCAAGGGCATGGTTGTTCCCGGCACGCTGTTCGAAGAGCTGGGATTTAACTACATCGGGCCAGTGGATGGTCATGACGTATTGGCGTTGACACAAACCCTGAAAAATATGCGTGAGCTGAAAGGACCACAACTCTTGCATATCATGACGAAAAAAGGCCGTGGTTATGCACCTGCGGAAAAAGACCCCATCAGTTGGCATGCCGTGCCTAAATTTGATCCCGCGACGGGATCTTTGCCCAAAAGTGCAGATACTCGCCCGACATTTTCCAAGATCTTTGGGGACTGGTTATGTGAAACCGCCGCCAATGATAAAAAACTGATGGCGATCACGCCTGCTATGCGAGAAGGTTCGGGCATGGTGCGTTTCTCCCGCGAATACCCTGAACAATATTTTGATGTCGCGATTGCTGAGCAACATGCCGTCACATTTGCCGCCGGCCTGGCGATCGGTGGCTATAAACCTATCGTCGCCATATATTCCACGTTCCTGCAACGTGCTTATGATCAGGTTATTCACGATATCGCTATCCAGAACTTGCCTGTTCTGTTTGCTATCGACCGAGGGGGGATCGTTGGGGCAGATGGCCAAACCCACCAGGGAGCGTTCGATCTTTCATTCCTGCGTTGCATCCCGAATATGGTCATTATGGCGCCTAGTGATGAAAATGAATGCTGCCAGATGTTACATACGGGGTATCACTATCAGGCAGGCCCGACGGCTGTCCGCTACCCTCGTGGTACAGGTACAGGCGCTGAACTTCAACCACTGGAAACGTTGCCAATGGGCAAGGGGATAATCCGTCGTCAGGGAGAGCGTATCGCGATCCTGAACTTTGGCACCTTGTTATCCTATGCGCAAGAAGCGGCGGAGTTCCTGAACGCAACCGTTGTGGATATGCGCTTTGTCAAACCGTTGGACACAGAACTCATACGGGAAATGGCCGCCAGCCATGAACTCTTAGTGACATTGGAAGAAAACGCCATTATGGGGGGAGCCGGCAGTGGGGTTAACGAATTTCTGTTACAGGAAAAATTGTTAGTCCAGGTACTGAATCTAGGGTTGCCTGATTACTTTATACCGCAAGGAACACAAAAAGAGCTTCACGCTGATTTAGGGCTTGATGCAGTAGGGATTAAAAATAGTATTGATCAATACCTAGCGAAATAATCTCTCATCATGGATAAATATTTAATAAAAATATTTATCCATTTTTCTTTGGATTTCAATTCTTATTATTTTCCTTACATTACCTATAACAAATAAAGGTTTTTACCTCCTAATTTTTATTCTTCCAAAGAATGACCATCACCAATAATATCATCACCTATCTACTGGCAGCCATCCTGATAATTCCTCTGCGTTTTCTCTCCTCCCCGGAACCGAAAGCTGCAAGGAAACCCGGTAACGAATGGCATGAATTGCACCATGGTTTACGTGGCGCACCAGTACTTGCCGGTATACTATTTCTCAGTCTGGCCGATACATTAAGTAGTGCCGCCCATAACGTTGGTTTCCCCATCATTTCAAAACTTCTGACGCCTGACGACCAGTAAAGTGCAATCACTGACAATTTAATCATCCATGCCGATTAAGGGGAGCTGGCCGAGATGATTAAACCATCACACCAGGCGTGGTCACCTCAATCACCACTCCTACTTTTCTCGCAATAAGCAAGTGAAAAAATGTTACATAAATCACATTTTTATACCTCATGAAACCGGTTACATGGATAACAAACTTCTCTCACATTTCCCCTGAAATAAATTCGTTACTTTGTCTATCTATAACGAGATTTAAAACAGTGCCTATAGCCATCAAACGAGGGGGCACATGTATGCTTAAGAATACACCAATCATACCGTTTAAATTATAGTAAAGGCGATGACTTCTATTTAGACGAGGTAGGCCAATGATTATTCAATATTGATTAAAGGTTATAAAGGTTATATATGAGTAAAATCACTCTTCAATTAACAAATATGTGGAATAGCAGTCATGATCCATGGTTTGTTAAAGATAAGGAGCTTCGTCTTATATATGCCAATACGGTGTTTATTAAGTTAAGCCATTTACCTGAAGACTTTGATGTAACAGGGTATACTGAAAAAGAATTACCCACCCCCTTTAACCACCTCGCTCATCTCTGTGAAGAGCATGATCGTAAGGTCTTGCAATCTATGCAACGGATATCTTCAGTCGGCACGTATTTTCAACACTGTGCTCAACAAATAACATCCTATTTTTGTGAAAAATATCCCTTAATGGATGAACATAATCAATGTATGGGCATCATTTGTCATGCGAAAGAAGTCAAACATTTTTCAGTTAAACACTATATTAAAAATGACACGTCTACATCGATTCAGCTTAACCCGCCAAACACGATTTTGACCGAAAAAGAATGGCTGATCATTTTTTTATTCTGCCGTGGCATTAGTAATAAATACATTGCCAATGAACTGAATCTATCATGCCGTACCTTAGAAAGGTATTTTCAAAACATCTACGAAAAATTATCAGTAAACTCAATGATTGACCTTAAAATAGTTTGCGAAAGAAATAATTACGAAAATTACATTCCACCCCAATATTTAAAATTTATAGACCATGCTTTTCTATATTAAGCGAGGTATTGAATCCACTCGTATTATACCGCTTAATCAAAGGAAAGAAATTTTAGTCACAAAACAGATAGTTATGTTGTCAATAGTCAATTTTACACTATTAAATTACCCCATAAGATAATTAAAAAAAACTTAACAATACATTGAAAACAAACACAAAAAACCATTTATGAACATGTAAATGAATTGGGTATTATTCCTCATCACATTTATCTTATATAAATTACCCCCGGAGAAAGTATGGCCACCATGAAAGACGTAGCGCAACAAGCTGGAGTGTCAGTAGCCACTGTCAGCCGTGTCATTAACAATACTGCTTACGTCGAACCGGGTACCCGTGAACGGGTAGAAAAGGCCATGCGTCACTTCAACTACCACCGTAATTCAGCTGCACTTGCCTTAGCCAAAAGATGCGGAAATATGTTGGGGTTACTGACGGGTAACCTGGCGGATCCCTTTTTTTCCCTTCTGGCTCGCGGCGTTGAAAAAATGGCCCGACAAAAAGAAGCTAAGCTCATGGTTTGCAGTGGAGGACATCGGGCTGAGCTTGAGAAATCTGCCCTGGAGTTTTTAATCAACCAAGGATGTGAATCCATTGTCGCTCATATCAGCAGCATGGATGAAGCCGATATATTACGTTATGCCGCTCATACGCCAGGACTGGTGATTATCAATCGATATTTTCCAGCGATCGCTAACCGATGCATCTGGTTAGATAACGTCGGTGCCTGCCACACAGCAACCAACTATCTTATCCAAAATGGTCATCGGAAAATTGCTTATGTTACGGCAGATATACCGATCGATGATAGAAAGTTCCGTCTGGAAGGTTATTATGCTGCGATGACCCATGCGGGGATCACCGTGCCTAGTGATTGGGTTATTAGCGTTCCCTTTAACGAAGAAGGTGGGGAACGGGCAGCCGAAAAACTCTTAAACAGCAACATCAATTTTACCGCAGCAGTGACATTCAATGATGTTATGGCTGCTGGTATGATGAAATTCCTACATCAGCGAAAAATCAACTTACCTACACAACTGTCAATCGTTGGCTTTGATGATGTGGTCACAGCGCGATATCTCTATCCCCCCTTAACCACCATGCACAACCCAATAGAACAAATGGCTCAACGAGCCGCCAGCCTGGCTTTACAGCTCGTTGCTAAGAAAAAGCCCCTCCGACCCCAAATGAACATGTTCTCAGCAGAACTTGTCATCAGAGATTCCGTCTCTTTAATAAAATAATTTTTACTTCAATAAACGACCAAAACTGGAATTGTTATATGGACGAAAAGAAAAAACTGAATATAGGACTCGCTATACTCCCTATTGCAGCAATGCTTTTGCTGCTGATTATTGGTTATGGTCAATTGGGGCTACGCATTGAATCCTTATTGCTCATATCAGCGGTCATAACCTCAGCTCTGGCATACTGGCAAGGTTATCGCTGGGATGACATCATTGATGCTATTGTAACAAAGCTAGCCAAAGCAATGCCTGTGATCATGATACTGGTTTGCGTTGGCGGTCTGATTGGCTCCTGGATGTTCAGTGGAACCATTCCTTACATGGTTTACTGGGGATTAAAACTGATTAGTCCTGAATATATACTCATTGCCGCTTTCTTCATAACGAGTGTGATTTCCGTTTGCACGGGGACATCATGGGGAGCCGCTGGCACTGTCGGTGTCGCTCTGATGGGCATCGCGGCTGGCCTTGATGTTTCTTTAGCGGCGGCGGCAGGGGCGGTTGTTTCCGGTGCCTATTTTGGTGATAAAATCTCACCCTTGTCTGACTCAACGAATTTCGCAGCCATCGTTGCTGACACTGATCTTTACAGCCATATTCAGCACTTGATGTATACCACTATCCCAGGCTTTATTTTAGCCACCATCGTCTATTTTATTGCTGGTCACACAGGATTCACAGGTAGCACAACAACGCCCGAAAAAATCACAGAAATCATGCAATCATTTGAGAGTCTATATCACTTCAATATGTTGCTGATTTTGCCTCCAATACTGGTTTTATGGGGCGCCATCACAAAACGTCCAGTGATACCAACCATGCTGGCTGCATGTGCATTGGCGATTGTCATCGGTATAGGTCTTCAGGGATTTACGCTTAAACAGGGACTTAATGCATTAATTGATGGTTTCAATCTCTCCATATTCTCTGAACAAGGGCACAGTATTACCGGCGGCGTAATGAACGATGTAACGCGCCTACTCAACCGCGGAGGGATGCTCTCCATGATGGGGACTATCTTGCTGATATTTTGTGCATTCGCGTTTGCAGGCATATTAACACTCACTGGCGCTCTGACCATCATCATTAATCACCTGCTGCAAGCCGTTCACACAACCGGACAACTCATCGCTGCTACCCTAGGGACAACCATTCTGGTCACTGGCGCAACTTGTGATGGCAAACTGGCTCTTCTTATCCCGGCCGAATTATTCAAAGGCGCTTATCAGCGAATGGGACTGGATAATAAAAACCTATCACGCACCATAGAAGATGGCTGTACTGTTATTGAACCGCTTCTCCCCTGGACGTCTGCTGGCATATATATGGCGACAACATTAGGCGTCAGTACCTTCGAATTATTACCTTGGGCAATCCAGTGCTATGCTGCTGTTTTTTTTGCCCTCATTTATGGCTTTACTGGTTTCGGAATCGCAAAAGTCATACCAGGAAACTCTCTGAATAAAAAGGAAAACCAACGTGAAATCTCCTGATTTCAATCAAGTAGTTGATCGTCATAATACAGGTTCTATTAAGTGGGATTTTTTAGAGCAGTACCTGCATTTAAACACAACTGACCTGCTACCAATGTGGGTCTCTGATTTTGATTTTCAAAGCCCACAAGAAGTGCTACAAGCCCTATCTTCCCGAATTGAACACGGTATTTTTGGTTATAGTGAACGCGATGATCGCTACTATCAGGCAGTCATAGACTGGTTTTCAAGACGCCATCAGCTCACCTTGTACAGGGATTGGTTCACAACAGTGGAAGGGGTTATCCCCGGATTGGCACTGCTCATACAAATGCTGAGTAAACCCGGCGAAGGTATTATTGTACAAGGGCCTTATTACTCTTCATTTGCCAAGATCATTACCATGAACGGTAGGGTGCTTATTGAAAACCCACTGATTGAGTGCCCGGAAGGTTATAAAATTGACTATAACCATCTAGAACACCTATTAGCACAGCACAGGCCACCTCTACTGTTATTATGCAACCCACACAATCCGACCGGCCGATGCTGGGATCGGGACGAACTGCGCCAGTTACTGCTGCTCTGCAAGCAATACGGCACAACAATCATTTCCGATGAAATTTGGGCTGATTTAACTTTGCCCTGGGGCAAATTCACCTCAATATTGCATCTTGGTAGTGAATGGCATAACAATGTTATTATTGCCACCTCGGCAAGTAAGACATTTGGACTTTCATCACTACGAATATCAAATTTTCTTATCCCAAACCCTGCTCTCCGGCAAGATTTTCATCATCGGTTACATGCTCATGGATTGGATGTATTCAATTCTCTGTCCATGACTGCGGCGACCACCGCTTACCAAGCAGGGGACCGGTGGCTTGATAAATTACAAGATTATCTGGTTGAAAACCGTCACTGGTTCGAGCAAGCCTTAACCTCTTCCGTTCCTTGGTGTCACATGACCAAAGCAGAAGGTACATATTTAGCCTGGTTGGACTGTCGTCAATTAGGTTTTGATGATAATACCTTACAACAGTTATTAATACAGAAAGCGAAAATAGCTGTTTCAATGGGATGCAGTTTTGGTGATCAAGGAAAAGGATTTATCCGAATAAATTTAGGTTGTCCCCGCCAATATCTTGAAAAGGCAATTAATGGATTAGCTAAATTAACACAGTAAAATAAAACGTATTCGGTCATCCACGACAAAACACATTATGACCGGATCCATTTTCATTTAATGACTATACCTGAAACTTTCCACAAAAAAGTTTCAGGTAATTCATATTTTGTTCTCCATTTTATTAAATTGTTTGATTTATATTCAATTTTAATAGATTTTTATATTGTTATAAAATTTTCCCTGGGGATGGCATCAGTATAAAAGACTGAAAATATCAGTATAAAAAGTTACTCTTTACCGAAAAGGTTCTATAAATGCGTTTATAATTGATTAGATAATCCAAAATTTTAGTTATTTTTGGAAACATTGGAAGCGTATAAAATACTTTAATTAATTTATGAAAAACAAACAACACCAGCTGGTTAACAAAAAACCGCCAAGATATTAATATTATGCTAACTTTCTCTTGTTCTGTATAAGCGTGGCTATCTTAGTGAATCATCATTTCATATCCAGTTGATTTTAAAACAAAAAAATAACATTATTTATATTAACAATGCCGTATTAAAATTTAATACACATGCCGGCTTTTATGAACTCATTAAATATGACAAATTATAGGGTTATACCCCTACAAATAAAAATAAATTAATATAATAATTAAAGAGTTATATTCAATATGAATAAATCAAATAATATAACCCCGCAATTAATTCATATGTGGGAAAAAAGCGCTGACCCTTGGGGCGCGAAAGATCATCAATCAAAATTTATCTACGCTAATCCTGCTTTTTACCAACTGCTCGATCTACCTGAACATTTTGACATTACAGGACTTAACATCGGTGACTTGCCCTCACCCATTGCAGGATATGAAAAGGAATTCGGTCGGCAAGAACAAAAAGTGATTCAAACGACACAACGAGTCACTTCAATGGAAATCCATCCATTTGGAAAACACCAAATCAATCAGATTTATCTTTGTGATAAATACCCACTTTATGATGATCATGGTGATTGTATTGGTATCACTTTTCATATGTACAAAGTACCCAATTTCTCCACTGCTTATTACTATGACCAAGCAATGCCAGCAACGCTGGAACTCACCTTCCCTAGCAATATTCTGACCCAAACTGAGTGGGAAATCCTTTTTCTGCTCTTACGCTCATTGGACGAAAAAAGCATCGGGAAGGAATTAATGTTAAATACAGAAGATGTTATTCATCATATCCAATCAATTTATCAAAAATTTAATATTTCAAGACAGGAAGATCTGAAACCTTTCTGCAAAACACATCAATTTGATCACTATCTCCCTGAAAGGTTTATCGCCGTTGGCAGTAAAGAGATAAATTGATTATTGTATTCAAAGATCATCAAGGAATAATGACATGGGTAGCAAAAAGAATATTATTTCACCTCAAATCATTAACACACTAGCAGCAAGTCAAGATCCCTGGGGGATAAAAGATAAAGACTCATGCTTTATTTATGGGAACAAAGCATTGAATGCCATTAAAGGATTTTCTGATTCATTTAATTTTGAAGGCCTTTATGATGATGAGCTGCCATGGGATGGTGCCGAATTTGCCAAAGAATATATTCATCATGACCAAAAAGTCATGCAAGAAGAAAAGTCATACGTTTCGCTCGAAACCCATATTTGGGGGGGAGTGAAAACATTATCTTCTTACTTTTGTGAAAAATCACCCATTTATCATGAAGATGGTGATTGCATCGGGATTATCTATCATCTATGGAAAGCCCAGGATTATTCATTAACCCGCCTATACTATGGAAAGCTCCCTGCTTCCATTATGTTTCAACCGCCCAGCCATTTATTTACCCAACGAGAATGGGATGTCATTTTTCTCTCTTTACATAAATATACCAGTAAACAAATTGGGAGAATATTAAATATCTCCTATCGTACTGTCGAAAATTATACCGCACAAATATATAAAAAGGCGGGCGTAACTTCTGCACAACAATTAGAAGAATACTGTCGCTTTAATAATTACGATCTCTATGTACCGGAAAGATTTCTACGTCCTGAAAGCCGTATTCTTGTTTAAAGATAAAATTTTAATAGTATCCACAATAGAAAGAAGTAATACCTCAACCCATAGTAACCAACATTGATTAGCCACTGAAATTCAGTGGCTAATAAAATGAATCATGCATTCAGAAAGGTAATATTTGGTAAAAATTCAACAGCCAGATGACCACAATGGCGAAGATCGCGGCGATAATGTCATCCAACATAATACCGATACCGCCTTTCACATAGCGATCGAACCAGCAAATCGGCCACGGTTTCCACATATCAAAAATGCGGAATACCACAAAACCGACCAGAACCCATTGCCAGTTGAGCACCGGTATCGCCATCAGTGTTATCCACATGCCAATGAATTCATCCCAGACAACACAACCGGGATCTTCCACGCTCAACGCATCTGCGGCTTTTTGGCAAATCACACAGCCAATAAGCGTTCCCACCACAATCACCAACCAAATTGCCCATGTTGGTAACGGCGCTAACAGTAACCAAAAAGGGATCGCGGCGATTGATCCCATCGTACCCGGCATAATTGGTGACAATCCACTACCAAACCCCGTCGCCAACAAATGCCACGGATTACGCATCTTTAAGCGATGTTTTGCATCATCCATGAGTCCCCTCCGTTTGGTCATTTTCTTCCTGGTATGCAGCCGAACAAGGCACCTTTGGTTTTTTATCTGTTTTAAAGTGATCAAAACCGTTCAGGTCCAGCTCCATTTCTTCATTATTGTTAAAATAGCGGATACCTTCTGATTCTGGCCTGATTTGACCAATACAGCAGAAACTTGCTCCCGTATGGGCTAACGCCATATTTAATGCGCCCCGATTCAGCTCCGGTACGGTGAAACACAATTCATAATCTTCCCCGCCACTCAGTGCCCATTTCACTGCCTGTTCTGGAGAAACATATTGCTGCATCGCTTCCGAGTAAGGTAACGCATCCAGATTAATACGCGCACCACACTGACTGGCTGTCAGAATATGGTTAAGGTCAGAAATCAATCCATCAGACAAATCAATTGCAGAAGAAGCCAGATTACGCAATGCCTGGCCTTGTAAAACGCGCGGTTGTGGGCGGAGATGACGTCTGACCAACCAATTGTGGATCGCTGTATCTTCTACTGTCAGGTGCTCTTGTAACAAAGCAAGCCCTGCCGCACTGTCACCAAGCGTGCCCGTGACATAAATCCAATCACCATTCTTTGCTCCAGCTCGGCGCAATGCCCTGCCAGCCGGTACTAACCCATGTACAGTGAGCGTTAAACTCATGGGGCCTTTTGTGGTATCCCCACCAATCAACTGCATACCGTAATAATTCAATTGTTCAAACAGGCTATCACTGAACCGTTTTAACCAATTCTCATGGACGTCAGGCAATGTTAACGCCAACGACGCCCAGGCGGGATCTGCCCCAACGGCCGCCAAATCACTGATATTGACAGCCAGTGCTTTATAAGCCAAATCTTCCGGTGAGATATCAGGCAGAAAATGGACACCCGCAACCAACGTATCCGTTGTTACGGCTAATTCTTGCTTATCTGCAACAGTCATCAACGCACAATCATCACCAATTCCCAGGTTTACATCCCGTCTGCGGGTAAGATGGCGATTGAAGTAACGTGCAATGAGGTCAAATTCACCACATGCCATAATAGAATTCCAAAAAGTGACTAACGATGAACACACGAGGCCGGATTTCCGGCCTCGTGTGTAAAATCATCAAGTTATAATGGGGAACTCCTGGCAAGCAATCACTTTTTCTTGCGTGCTGCCGGGCCAGCTTTATCCAACACCCCATTCACGAATTTATGGCTATCCTCAGCACCAAACACTTTTGCCAGTTCAATACCTTCATTAATAGCCACTTTGTAGGGAACATCATCACGAAAGCTTAGTTCAAACATCGATACGCGCAAGATAGCTTTCTCTACCTGGCCTAACTCTTCAAGCTGGCGGGACAGATAAGGCGCCATCAGCGCATCTAATTTTGTAGCATTGACCGCTACCCCGGACAGCAATTCACGGAAATAGGTGATATCAACACCGGTTACGTCTTGCTCTGTCAGAAACTGCAATTCAACATCAGCAATGCTGTTTTTGGATATTTGCCATGAATAAATTGCCTGAACAGCACACTCACGAGCACGACGACGAGCAGCAGGTTTCACAAAATTCCCCTTAATTAAAACTAAAAAATTCAGCCTTTAATGGCTTTGATTACATTAATCATTTCCAATGCGGTCAAGGCAGCTTCAGCACCTTTATTCCCCGCTTTAGTACCAGCACGTTCAATCGCCTGTTCAATATTTTCAGTTGTCAGAACACCAAATGTAACAGGAATATCACTGGACATTGATACTCTGGACAAGCCAGAACTGCACTCGCCGGCAACATATTCGAAATGGGCTGTACCGCCGCGGATCACGGTCCCCAAAGCGATGACCGCATCATATTTTTCGGATTCAGCCAGCGCTTTGACTGTCAATGGCAATTCATAAGCGCCCGGCACCCATACTACGGTGATATTATCTGAAGAAACCTGACCAATGCGCTCCAACGCATCAACAGCGCCTTCCAGCAGGCTGTCATTAATGAAGTTGTTAAAGCGGGCAATCGCAATAGCAATGCGGGCTTTGGGCGCAGCAACAACACCTTTGATTACGTTCATAGCCTTCCTCATACCTTATTCATATCCGCAGGGGCGCGGATCTTATCACATTATTTTTCTCTGCGTCTTGGTTTATGTTCAAACTTAAATCAGGACATCTAGCGCGGCCGTAAGCGCAAGCGCACATCAGAACCCATCGGTTGTACATCAAACAACGAAAATTCAGGCGCATCCGATAATTTTTGCAATTCAGGGATATCAAACAACCCACGCGCACGATTTCCTAATACCTTAGGCGCGATATAAAGGATCAATTCATCCACCAATCCCAACGTTAATAAAGCCCCAGCCAACGCAGAACCACATTCCGCCCAAACCGAATTTATCTGACGCTGGCCAAGCTGCATCATCAACAAGACCAAATCAACCCCGTGAGCCTGTTCTGGCAATACAATCTGTTCCACATTATCAGGCCATTCTTGTTGATCTTGGTGAGTTCGTGCTAACCAACATTTTCCCGCTTGCTGCACGACCCGATGCTGTGGTGTTACACGGTTTTGGCTATCGGTAATGATACGGATCGGTTGGCGGAGCTGATCTTGGGGATAAATCGCTTGTGTTTCAGCATCCAGCTCATGCCAACGGACAGTCAACGAAGGATCATCGGCCAATACTGTCGCACTGGAACTCAAAATGGCACTGCACTGTGCCCGTAATGTCTGTACATCCTGACGGGATTCCGGGGAGGTAATCCACTTGCTTTCCCCCGATGCCAATGCAGTTCGGCCATCCAATGATGCACCTAGCTTCAATTGCAGATAAGGAAACCCCGTACGCATGCGCTTAAGGAATCCCTTATTCAGCGATTCCGCCTGTTCCATCATCAAACCCTGTTCAACGACAATGCCTGCCTGCTGCAATTTATATAAACCACGTCCGGCAACGTGAGGATTGGGATCTGGCATCGCAACGACCACTCGACTTAAGCCGGCAGCAATCAAAGTGTCGGCACAAGGTGGAGTTTTACCGTGATGGCTACACGGTTCAAGGGTAACGTAAGCTGTCGCACCTTTCGCTTTTTCGCCTGCCATACGAAGAGCATGAACTTCTGCATGGGGTTCACCCGCGCGTAAATGACAGCCTTCCCCGACGATGTGTTCATCCTTCACGATGACACACCCTACATTCGGGTTTGGGGATGTAGTAAAACGCCCTTGCTGTGCCAGTTCCAATGCCCTGGACATATATATTTCATCAAGTGTCATAGTCTTTAATCAGTATTGAGTATTTAGTCCAATGCCAGCTGTTTAGTCTTGTAGTCTGGCAATCTCTTCACCGAATTCACGAATATCTTCAAAGCTGCGGTAGACAGAGGCAAAACGGATATAAGCCACTTTATCCAGTTTTTTCAATTCATCCATGACAAAGTTTCCGATCATTTTTGACGGAATTTCACGCTCTCCCGTAGCCCTTACCTGGGATTTAATGTGGCTAATTGCAGTTTCTACATCATCAGAACTGACAGGACGTTTTTCCAGTGCCTTCTGCATTCCACGACGCAATTTTTCTTCGTCAAAAGGCTCTCGAATATCATCACTTTTAATGACGCGAGGCATCACCAGTTCTGCAACTTCAAATGTCGTAAAACGTTCATGACATTCCAGGCACTGACGGCGACGGCGCACTTGTGAGCCATCCCCGACCAGACGGGAATCAATAACTTTAGTATCAACAGCTGCGCAAAATGGGCAATGCATATCGTTTCCTGACAGTTAACCGAAGGGATAACAGTGTACCTTGAAGTGATAATGAAAAACACCCTGTCAGTAAGTACTCACAGGGTGTTTAAGCAATATCAACACGCGCTCACGCAAGATATCAAGGAAGAATGGAAGGCTGATCGGCCCCTTCTTTCTCAACTTTCTGCTGGATCAAATGGTCACGCTTCATACCCAATTTCAACGCCAACGCCGAAGCAACATAGATAGAAGAGATGGTACCGATAGACACACCGATTAACATGACCAGTGAGAACCCTTTCAGCATTTCTCCCCCGAAAATGAACAACATTAACACCACCAACAGGGTGGTGGCAGAAGTCATGATGGTACGGCTCAGGGTCTGGGTCAGAGAGATGTTGGTAATTTCATATGACGTACCACGGCGTATCTTACGGAAGTTCTCACGAATACGATCCGACACAACGATACTATCGTTCAATGAATAGCCGATAACGGACATCAACGACGCCACGATAGTCAAGTCAATTTCAATGCGGAATAACGATAAAATACCCAGTGTAATAATCACGTCATGTGCAAGTGCAATAACGGCACCTAATGCCAAACGCCATTCAAAGCGGAAACCGACATAAATCAGGATACAGATAAGGGCAGACAATAACGCCATCGCGCCGGTTTGCGCCAGTTCGCTGCCCACACTAGGACCAACGAACTCGATACGCTTAACTTCCGCATCTTTATCAATATCCTGGTTAATCACCGAAATGATCTTTTTGCCAAGTTCCTGCCCAGCATTACCTTCCACAGGCGGCATACGAATCATCACATCGCGACTGCTGCCGAAATTCTGTAGGAGCGGATCAGCAAAACCATTCTGAGCCAGGCTCTGGCGCATCTTGTCCAGCTCCGCAGGCTTACTCAGGTTTACTTCAATTACCGTACCACCGGTAAAATCCAGACCCCAGTTAAACCCACGAGTGCCTATCATCATGATAGAAGCGATCAACAGTAGGAATGAAATCCCAAAGGCAACGTTGTCCCAGCGCATAAAGTCGATAACTTTACGCCCATAGTTTAATTGTTCAACAGTATAATCCTGTGCCACAACGTGCTCCTTAAATTGACAACTTATTGATACGTTTACCACCGTACAGCAAGTTCACGATTGCTCGTGTTCCCACAATCGCAGTGAACATGGAAGTCGCCACACCAATACTGGTAGTGATCGCGAAGCCCTTGATAGAGCCAGTCCCCACTGCATACAAAATGATGGCTGTAATCAGCGTAGTCAGGTTGGCGTCGATAATACTGGAGAAAGCGCCTTTATAGCCTTCATGAATGGCCTGCTGTACCGTACGACCATTGCGCAACTCTTCTTTGATACGCTCGTTGATCAACACGTTCGCATCCACGGCGACAGCCAGTGTCAGGACGATACCAGCAATACCCGGCATGGTCAGCGTTGCACCAGGCAGTAGAGACATAATACCGACGATCAACACCAAGTTCACCAGCAATGCCGTACTCGCAACCAGACCAAACTTGCGGTAGTAAATCACCATAAAGACGACAGAAGCAATCAGCCCCCACAAACACGCTTCAAGGCCCTGTTCAATATTCTGCAAACCTAGCGTTGGCCCTATCGTACGCTCTTCCACAATCTGGATTGGCGCAATCAGCGCACCTGCACGCAGTAACAGCGATAACTGGCGTGCTTCAGCCGCATTGCTAATGCCTGTAATACGGAAGTTATTCCCCAGGCGTGATTGAATCGTGGCAATGTTGATAACTTCTTCCTGCTTTTCCAAGATCGCACGACCATTGGCATCTTTCTTACCGCTGTCTTTATATTCTACAAACAGCGTTGCCATTGGTTTATGCAAATTATCTTTGGTGAAGTTAGACATTGCCGTCCCCCCAGCACTATCCAGAGAAATATTGACCTGTGGATAGCCATTCTCATCAGTACTGGAAGTCGAATCGGTAATATGGTCACCGGTAAGAATCACACGCTTATACAGCACAACGGGCGTGCCGTCACGGCTCTCTTTCACCTCTGAATCCGCCGGAATACGACCATATTGAATGACGTCTTGGTTTACATTGGTATTTACCAGACGGAATTCCAGGGTTGCGGTTGCACCGAGAATTTCTTTCGCGCGGGCAGTATCCTGAATACCGGGCAGTTCAACAACGATACGGTCTGCACCCTGACGCTGAACCAACGGTTCCGCAACGCCCAATTGGTTAACACGGTTACGCAGGATAGTGATGTTCTGCTGTACCGCATAAGAACGGGCTTCACGCAGGCGTTCATCACTCATCACCACTTTCAGCGTGCTGTTTGCCCCACTGGAAAAAACTAAATCACGATGACGAGGTTCAAGATAGTTTTCCGCTTTAGCACGTGCATCATTGTCACGGAAACGAACTTCGACACCATAATGATCAATTTTGCTGAGAGTAGAATAAGGAATGCCTTGATCACGCAGTTCGGAACGCAGGCTATCAATATTTTGCTCCTGCAATTTGTTCAACGCGGTATCCATATCCACTTCCATCAAGAAGTGAACGCCACCACGGAGATCAAGCCCCAGCTTCATCGGTTCAGCCCCGATAATTCTCAACCAGGTTGGCGTTGCCGGTGCGAGGTTCAATGCCACAACATACTGTTCACCCAGTGCAGAAATCAACGCTTCACGCGCACGGAGCTGCACATCGGTGTTACTGAAACGAGCAAGAATTGCCCCATTTTCCAATACAATGGACTTGCTCTTGATTTGATCTTTCTCTAAAACATTATGGACGTGGTCCAGCGTTTTTTCACTGGCGGCGATACCTCGCGCACCAGTGATTTGTACAGCCGGATCCTCACCATAAAGGTTGGGAAGTGCATAAAGCAAACCGATGAGGATCGCAGCGATCAGCATCAGATACTTCCACAAAGGATAACGGTTCAACACGGCAGTTCCCTTCGGGAAAATCGGAAAATTAAATAGCCTTCATTGTACCTTTCGGTAAAACGGCGGCAACGAAGTCACGTTTGACAGTTATTTCTGTGGTCTCATTCAAGGCAATAATAACATAGCCTGTTTCAGACACTTTAGTGATACGACCAACCAAACCACCAGAAGTCAGTACTTCATCTCCTTTGGAGATGGAATCCATCAGTTTTTTATGTTCTTTGGTGCGTTTTTGTTGTGGACGCAAGATCATGAAATAGAAAATCAAACCGAAGACGACCAGCATGATAATCAGAGAATATGGGTTTCCCTGAGCTTGAGCTGGCGCACCAGCAGCTGCCGCAGCTTCAGAAATAAAAAAACTCATCAAATTTCCCTCATTGTTATCGAAAATATAGTTCTCGAATACGTAGTTATCGAATACGTTATCGAATACATCGTTATCGAAGAGATTGTTGTCGAAAATCGTATTGCCGAAAATCGACAGTAGCTCGATCAAAAACCAGCCTAATATGCTACACATATTGGGACTGATTAGTCACGATAAATTATATATTTAACGGCGGAACGGGTTTGCCGATCTGCTGATAAAATGCATCGACAAACTGTGACAGTTTGCCTTCTTCAATGGCTTTACGAATTCCGGCCATCAAACGCTGATAATACCTTAAATTATGTATCGTATTCAGCCTTGCACCAAGAATTTCGTTACAGCGATCTAAATGATGGAGGTATGCACGGCTATAATTCCGGCAAGTATAGCAGTCACAATGCTCATCCAATGGCGAAGTATCTTCTTTATGCTTGGCATTGCGAATTTTGATCACCCCTTCGGTAACAAACAGGTGGCCATTACGGGCATTACGTGTTGGCATCACACAGTCAAACATATCGATACCACGGCGAACACCTTCAACCAAATCTTCTGGCTTGCCGACCCCCATCAAATAACGCGGCTTATCCTGTGGGATCTGAGGACAAACATGCGCCAGAATACGGTGCATATCTGCTTTCGGTTCACCGACAGCCAAACCGCCGACCGCGTAGCCATCAAAGCCGATTTCCACCAGCCCTTTTATAGAGACATCACGCAAGTCTTCGTAAACACTCCCCTGAATAATGCCAAACAAAGCATTTTTATTTCCCAGCTCATCAAAACGTTGACGACTGCGGGCAGCCCAGCGCAATGACATTTCCATAGAGCGTTTCGCATAATCCCAATCAGCAGGGTATGGCGTACATTCATCAAAAATCATGACGATATCGGAACCCAAATCATATTGGATTTCCATTGATTTTTCCGGGCTGAGGAAGACCGGTGTTCCATTGATTGGATTGCGGAAGTGAACACCTTCTTCCTTAATTTTACGCATAGCGCCGAGGCTAAAGACCTGAAAACCGCCAGAATCAGTCAGAATAGGGCCGTGCCATTGCATAAAATCATGCAGGTCACCATGTAATTTCATGATTTCCTGTCCCGGGCGCAACCAAAGGTGGAAGGTATTTCCCAATAGGATTTGCGCACCGGTTTCTTTCACCTCTTCTGGCGTCATGCCTTTTACCGTGCCATAAGTTCCCACTGGCATGAATGCCGGGGTTTCCACAACACCACGTTCAAAAATCAGGCGACCACGACGGGCATTACCATCCGTCTTTTGTAACTCAAATTCCACTTAACCTCCAGTCATCAGAAAAACAGTCTGATGCGATGTTTAGATGCCATTCAAATCAGCAAAGCCGAAATGAAGAACGCTTTTGATCTTAAAATGTTTTATGACGAACGCGTTATTTCGCTACCGACGCTGCCGAGAGCCGTTCTGTGGGGTTTACCCATTCTGTTGATGCCCGTGCATTGCGATGAATAAACATTGCATCGCCATAACTGAAAAAGCGATATTTTTCTGCTACCGCTTCTCTATAGGCATTCATGGTATTTTTATAACCGGCAAACGCAGAAACCAGCATAATCAGTGTGGATTCTGGCAGATGGAAGTTGGTAATTAATGCATCTATCACCTGATATTCAAATCCAGGATAGATAAAGATTTGAGTATCACCAAAAAATGGCGCAATAAGCCCATCCTTACACGCTTTCGCTGCACTTTCCAGCGAGCGGACGGATGTTGTGCCGACAGCAATAACCCTATTACCCCGCGCCTTACAAGCCAATACGGCATCCACGACATGTTGTGGCACCTCAGCATACTCGGCATGCATCACATGATCTTCGATGGTTTCCACCCGCACTGGCTGAAAAGTGCCCGCACCCACATGCAGAGTCACAAAGGCCATTTCAATCCCTTTTTCACGCAGAGCAGCCAAAAGAGGTTCATCAAAATGCAATCCGGCAGTGGGTGCAGCGACTGCGCCCGGACGTTCACTATAGACAGTCTGATATAACTCACGATCTGCATCTTCATCAGGGCGAGCGATATAGGGCGGCAGTGGCATGTGACCAATCTGATCCAAAATCGTCAATACATCACGTTCATCATCAAAACGGATTTCAAACAGCGCATCGTGACGCGCCAGCATCGTTGCCTTAATCCCCTTCGCTTCACCGAGAATATCCTCACCAAGAATAAGCTCGGTGCCTTCTTTGGGGGCCTTAGACGCTCGGACGTGCGCAAGCACTCGCTTATCATCCAGCATCCTTTCGACGAGAACTTCCAATTTTCCTCCCGTCGCTTTACGGCCAAACAAGCGCGCAGGAATAACACGGGTATTATTGAAAACCAGCAAATCACCGGCTTCCAGCTTATCCAGCACATCAGTAAAAACACCGTGCGTCAGTTCTCCTGTTTCACCATGAAGGGAAAGCAGACGACAAGCACTTCGTTGCGGCTGGGGATAGTGAGCAATCAGCTCTTCTGGCAGTTCAAATGTAAAATCAGTGACACGCATTTTATCTGTATCATTCAAAAAAACAGGCGGACTAGTCTAGTGCTGCAAACGCAAGGGTGCAACAAAGAAGCACCGAGTTTAACGATTTACGGTATACTCCCAATATGAATTTTCTCGCACACCTTCATTTAGCTGCATTATCAGAAAGTTCTTTACTGGGGAATTTGATGGCAGATTTCGTCAGGGGTTCTCCAGAAGGCGCATTCGATGCTGACATTGTAGCAGGTATCCGTATGCACCGCCGAGTAGACAGCCTGACGGATAAACACCCGCTTGTCGCGCAAGCCCGCCAATTATTTCGCAGCGAATCTCGACGTGTTGCACCGATAACCCTTGATATTATCTGGGATCACTTTCTTTCCCGGCATTGGGATGAATTTGAAAAAAATTATTCTTTACCTGAGTTTGTCGATTTTGTCCGCAGCAATATCGAGCCGTATCTCTCTTCAACCCCCAAACAATTTCAAGAATTGAATCATCACCTTTGGTCACAAAATTTGCTCATCCGTTATGCCGATATGTCATGTATCGCCAATGTCCTCCAGGGCATGGCACACCGAAGACCAAAGTTATCTGCCCTGGCGGGATCCTATCTGGATATAGAAAATCATTACCGTGATTTTGAAACACTGTTCTGTCAATTTTACCCGGAAATGATGACATTGGCGTCAAATAAGTGCCTGGTGGGATAAGGGATACCTGAGTTTTTTATGAATTGCGCCTTTTATCACTTGAACTTTTCATAGATAGTCCTATCTTAGGTAGGCCAAAAGGAATTAAAAACCAGCAAATTGATAGGTAAAACCTATTATATCGATTGATATTTTATTCTTTATTGCTATACCCTAATTCCTTATGCTGTAACCCGTTTGATATAACACCTTTTAAAATCACAGGAGTCAATTATGGTTTTAGTAACCCGCCAAGCCCCTGACTTTACAGCTGCTGCGGTTCTCGGCAATGGTGAAATCGTTGATAATTTCAACCTGAAAAAACACCTGAATGGCCGTCCTGCGGTTATTTTCTTCTGGCCAATGGATTTCACTTTTGTTTGTCCTTCTGAGCTGATCGCTTTCGATCACCGCTATGAAGAATTCCAGAAACGTGGCGTTGAAGTTGTTGGTATCTCCTTCGACTCTGCATTCGTTCACAATGCATGGCGTAAAACCCCAATCAGCAACGGCGGGATTGGCGAAGTCAAATACCCAATGGTCGCTGACATCAAACGTGACATCATGAAAGCATACGGCATTGAGCACCCTGAAGCGGGCGTAGCTCTGCGTGGCTCTTTCCTGATTGACAAAAATGGTGTTGTGCGTCATCAAGTAGTTAACGATCTGCCACTGGGTCGTAACATTGATGAAATGCTGCGTATGGTTGACGCGCTGCAATTCCACGAAGAACACGGCGAAGTTTGTCCGGCACAATGGTCAAAAGGCCAGGAAGGTATGGGCGCTTCACCTGAAGGCGTAGCAAAATACCTGACCAAAAACGCTGACAAGCTGTAATATCCGTTCATCCCAGGTGAACTATCATCAACCAGCCGCTCCGTCGGCTGGTTTTTTTATCCTTACTCTTCATCTATCCCCTACCCGACTCCCATCCTGCTGAAATTTTTTCTGGCACTCACTTTTCCATAGAAAATCACCTTCCCAAAATTCGTCGCTTTAGATAAGGTGAATTACACATTCACAACATAAAAATCATAATCACCAAAATCAATTAACAACAATCTCACGCTTAGGAGAACAAGACATGTTAAACACATGGAAAATTTCCCTTATCACTGTATCCCTGCTGATTTCCACTCCACTTTATTCTGCTACTGAACCGGCGGTTGAAGCCAAACAAGGAATGGTTGTCAGTTCACAACGCCTCGCCTCACAAGCTGGTATAGATATTCTTAAAATGGGCGGAAACGCTATTGATGCCGCGGTTGCCGTTGGATATGCCCAGGCCGTGGTTAATCCCTGCTGCGGCAATATTGGTGGAGGCGGGTTTATGACCATCCATCTCGCCAATGGTAAAGATACATTCATTAATTTCCGAGAAACAGCGCCTGCCGCAGCCAGTGCCGACATGTATCTGGATAAAGACGGACATGTTATCAAAGGTGCCAGCCTGTACGGTTATAAAGCGGTTGGCGTACCTGGGACGGTCATGGGATTTGATGAAGCATTGAAAAAATACGGGACACTGAGCCGCGAACAAGTGATGGCACCCGCGATCAAACTAGCTCGCGAAGGCTATATTCTGACCCGCGGCGATACTGATATTCTGGATACGACCGTGAAACGTTTTATGCAAGATCCAGAAGCGGCGCGTATTTTCCTGCGCAAAGATAGTACACCATTTCAGCCGGGGGACAGACTTATCCAGACCGATTTGGCCAACACGCTGGAAATGATTGCCAAACAAGGGCCTGATGCTTTTTACCACGGCAAAATTCCCCAATTAGTTGAAACTGCCTCAAAAAAAGCAGGGGGAATGATTACCGCCGCCGATTTTGCCAATTACACTATTACTGAAACCGCGCCTGTCATCTGTCATTATCGTGGCTACAAATTTATCTCTTCCCCGCCCCCCAGCTCGGGTGGCGTTACATTATGCGAGATATTAAATATCGTTGAAGGCTATGATCTTAAATCCATGGGATTTAACTCCGCGGCTTATATCCATACTTTAACCGAAGCCATGCGCCACGCTTATATGGATAGAAACACCTATCTGGGTGATCCTGCATTTATCAACAACCCACTTGATCGGCTGTTGAGTAAAAGCTACGCAGCCTCAATCAGAAAAGCGATACAGCCCAATAAAGCCACACCATCAGTGAACATTCAACCGGGCATTGGCACTCATGAAAAACCAGAAACAACACATTATTCTGTTGTGGATAAAGAAGGCAATGCGGTATCAACGACTTACACCATTAACGGACGCTTTGGTGCAGTCGTGATTACACCCGGAACCGGCTTTTTCCTCAACGATGAAATGGATGATTTTACAACCAAAGTTGGCGAGAAAAACCTGTATGGGTTGGTACAAGGCGCGACCAATTCAATCGCACCTGGTAAGCGCCCACTATCATCAATGAGCCCAACGCTCGTAACCAAAGATAATAAAATATTTTTGGTCTTAGGCTCACCGGGAGGCTCACGCATTATCTCCATCACGCTACAAAGTGCCCTGAATATCATCGATTTCAATATGCCACCACAAGAAGCCGTCAATAGCCCACGTATTCACCATCAATGGTTACCTGATGAAGTTTATTATGAGCAGCGTGGCCTGTCGAAAGACACCCTGAATTTACTGGAAAAAATGGGTTACAAAATGGTGGAACAGACCCCATGGGGAGCGACTGAATTAATTATGTTTGGATTACCGGGAGCTGCCGCCGTTACCCCAAATTCATCAGGTAATGACTCAGCGGTATCCGGTATTGTTCGGGAAGGTTATATCTACGGTGCCAATGACGTACGACGACCTGCCGGTGCCGCCATTGGTTATTAGTCAAACAATAATAAACAAGGGTGAGCCGTTTTTAACCGCTCACCCTTATCATCTATTGAGCCTAACGCTTATATTGGACCTAACGCTTATTTTTCCTCAGGCTGCGGCTGCACCTCATACTTTGGGAGACCCACCTTTCCGACGAGGCGGTCATAAACAGCACACACCGCAATCGCCAGTAAAGTAGGCAGTAACCAGGCCAGACCTTGATCGGCTAATGGTAGTTGCTGCGCCCACTCAGGCAGTAAATGATTCAGATACTCAGACGCTTTGACTGCATCTAAAGCCCCGAACAGCAAGCTGATAGACATTGCGGGTGCCAGAATACGCGTAAAGTTATTCCACCAGCGAGCGGTAAAGCTTAGCAATATCAGAGCAATACAGGGTGGATAAATGGCTGTCAGCACTGGGATTGAAAACTTAATCAAATGGCTTAAACCCAGATTCGAAACCAGCATGGAGAAGATACCCAAAATCAGTACCAGGGAACGATAGGACAGCGGCAAATAGCGACTAAAAAATTCTGAACAGGCACATGTCAAACCTACCGCCGTCACCATACAGGCAATGAAAATCAGTATTGCGAGGAAGAAACTGCCGTAGTTTCCAAAAACATGTTGGACATAAGCATGCAGAATTACCGCCCCATTTTCTGCTGTAGGTACCAATGTACCACTGCTTTCCCCCAGTTTAAATAAAGAGAGATACACCAGCGCCAGGCCAAGACCTGCAATCAAACCAGCCCACATCGCATAACGGGTCAACAGGGAAGAAGATTCAACGCCTCTGGAACGAGCTGCATTGACAATCACAATACCGAACACCATTGCGCCTAATGTATCCATTGTCAAATAGCCATTAACAAAACCATTTGAGAACGGAATTTCCCGATAAGTTTCAATCGCCGGAACAGCGTCCCCTGCTGGCCACAGTACCGCTGCTATACCTAAAATTGCCAGCGCCAGGATTTTGATGGGCGCCAATATATGCCCGACGCTATCCAGCAATTTCCCCGGATACATAGAAATCAGTATCACCAGAGAAAAGTAGACCACGCTATAGATAAATAGAGGGAAATCGCCCGATCCGGTCAACGGCGCAATCCCCACTTCAAAAGAAACGGTTGCCGTTCTAGGTGTTGCAAACAGCGGGCCGACCGCCAGATAGCAGACCGTTGCCAAAATCAAACCGGCTACTTTTCCAATGGGTGAACTCAGCGCCTCAATTCCCCCACCCACTTTTGCTAAAGCAATGACAGTGATGACGGGTAAACCCACTGCGGTTAGCAAAAAACCGGCGGCTGAGATCCAAACATTCTCTCCTGCCTGTAAGCCAACCATAGGCGGGAAAATAATATTTCCCGCGCCAACAAACAAGGCAAAGGTCATAAAGCCTAATGCCCAAATATCCTTAGATGATAAACGATATGCCATAATGATTATTAATATATTATTGCCAAAAGAAATGTATGTGCGGCTGTAACCCTCGCAAACACTTGAATTTTCACTGGCGAGACTGAATTCTGATTGAACAGTCAGTAATCAACATAGTACTCACTGATAGAAGCAAGATACAGAATGATAGTGGTAATTACAGCTAGAATCGCCAACAACTGCCCCCAAGTAAAACTTTTATAGCGTCAAAAGGCAAGAGTCAAACCAAAAACCAGAATAATATTCTAAACTAATTTTCAAAATTAGTGATTATTGTTATCTATCATTGAATACACACTATATGATGTGTATATTTTTCACTTTCCTTGATTAATTAATCACTTTTTGCCCATATTGTTGTCATTGAATGACATCAATCCTATCATTCCTTAATGAAACTTTTCTTATTGGGGACAATCAGCTGGGGCGCTAACAGAAAACTAAAAACAGCACCTTTTCCCAAGGTACTCGAAATATCGAGATGAGTATGATAATGATGCAATACATGTTTCACTATCGCCAGACCTAATCCACTGCCTCCGGTTTGACGTGAACGGGCGCGATCAACACGATAAAAACGTTCTGTCAGGCGGGGTAAATGCTCAGCCCCAATCCCATCACCATTATCTTGTACTTTGAACAAAGCACCTTGAGAAACGCGTTGCCAACTCACTTCAATCCGTGTTCCTGGAGGCGTATGTTTAATGGCGTTACAAACAAGATTAGCCATTGCACTGTGCAACTGTTCCTCATGACCAAAAACACTCAGTTTTTCATCAACATTAAACACAATATCGTACTGCGCATTCCCTAAAGCTAAAGCTTCCCGTTGCACGATTTTCAGCATGTTAGGCACATCAACCACAGCATTCATATCCACTTGTGGCCCCGCTTCAATTTTGGAAAGATGCAACAGTTGCTGAACCAGGTCATCCATTCTGCGTATTTGTCCCTGCATCGTACTGACAACTTTCTGATTTACCTGACCATCAATTGCCTGATCCGCTATCACTTCCAAATAGCCTTGCAGCACAGTGAGCGGTGTTTTGAGTTCATGACTGACATTGGTGAAAAAATCTCGGCGGGCATTTTCTAATCGTCGTTTCTGGGTAATATCACGCGCGACCATTAATAATTGCTGTTCGGAATAAGGCATAATACGAAATTCCATTATATTGCCATTATTCAATTCGATCGTTAGAGGATGGGAAAAATCATTCGTCGTGATATAACGACTGAAATCAGGATAACGCAGCAGGTTGAATATATGCTGGCCATTGTCTTCAGGCCAGCGAAACCCAAGTAAATGTTGAGCCAGACGATTACACCAAAAAATATGGCCTTCCGTCGTCGTCATCACAATGGCATCGGGCAAAGATTCTGCGCCACTACGAAATCGCTTGATAAGTTGTGTGAGTTCGCGACGTCGTTTACGATTACGTTGCTGCATCTGGTAAATACCATAAAAGATAGGTTCCCAACCGCCGTGACCGGCGGGCGGTAACATACTGCGATCCAACCATAACCAATTGGATAATTTCAGCAAATGGTAACCATGCCATACCAGCGCCAAAAAGAGGGTAATAACCAGCAACCATGCCAAGTGACCAATAAAAAGAGACAAAATAACCGCAGGCAGGCAGCAAAGCACGAAACCCAATACCAATTTTTTCCAAGATAAACGTTCAAGCACGCGACTTTACTCCGAAATGAAAACACCAAGACGGGATGACGCTTCAATATCAGTTTAATATCAACCCGATATCTACACCAATGCCAACGTCACCAATCAACGCCGACGGAATTCATGTCCCCATAGCCGGCATATAACGGTCAAACAAGATCAGTAACGGATAGAAAAACGATATCCTGTACCACGCACCGTTTGTACCATCTTATCGTGATTACCCAAGGCCTTGCGTAAACGACGGATATGTACATCAACCGTACGATCTTCTACATAAACGTTGGTTCCCCACACATAATTGAGTAGCTGTTCACGACTATAAACACGCTCAGGATGAGTCATAAAAAAGTGGAGAAGTTTGAATTCCGTTGGTCCCATATCCAAATTCTGGCCCTGGCTGGAAACGCGGTGAGATGAAGGATCCAGCATCAATCCATCCATATTGATAATGTCTTCTACCTCCATCGGTGAAAGACGGCGTAAAACCGCTTTGACGCGAGCAATCAGCTCCTTGGGTGAAAAAGGTTTCGTGATATAATCATCAGCACCAACATCTAAACCACGTATCCGATCTTCTTCTTCTACCCGAGCCGTGACCATAATCACGGGGAGCATCTTGGTATGCTTATCCCGTTTCATTTGCCTGATAAGTTGTATGCCTGATCCCCCTGGCAGCATCCAATCCAATAACACCAAATCCGGATAAGGCTCAGACAACCGCCTGATAGCCATATCGTAATCTTCGGCTTCAATGGCCTGATAACCGTTTTGCTCCAGTACAAAACAAACCATTTCACGAATCGGTACTTCATCTTCAACGACCAAAATACGTTTAACCATGGTTAATCCTGCCAGTATCATGAATATCAGCAATATTCGATGTAAAATATCATAAGGCCATTTTACAAAAACGTTTATTTCTCAATCATCAAGAAACAAACCCATTCTCAAAAAAAATCTTACCCCATTGTTATATTTCATGATGAATGCGAACCAACTCGACAATTCAGTAAAGAAAACTGAATTGCACAAGACATCCCTCACACGACCACTATAATTAGCGCCTGTAACAAGTAAGAAAAACCGACAGGCAACAGCAGGAAAATCATGCGAATCATTCATACATCGGATTGGCATCTGGGCCAATATTTCTTTACTAAAAGCCGCGCCGCAGAGCACAAGCACTTTTTACAGTGGCTGATTGAAAAAATCATTCAATATCAGGTTGATGCGCTGATTATCGCCGGCGATATTTTTGATACAGGTTCCCCTCCCAGCTATGCACGCGAACTGTATAACAAATTCATTGTGGCATTACAGCCTACAGGTTGCCAGCTTGTTATTCTTGGGGGAAACCATGATTCTGTAGCCACACTCAACGAATCAAAATCTCTTTTTTCTTACTTGAATACAACCATCATTGCCAATGCTGAACCTGGTGATCTCGCGCAGCAGATAAAAATGCTCAACAACAGAGAGGGGCATGCGGGGGCAATTCTCTGTGCCATTCCCTACCTGCGCCCACGGGATATCATGACCAGTCAGGCAGGGCTATCTGGTAGCCAAAAACAGCAGGCATTACAGGATGCCATTGCCGAACACTATCACCGTCTCTACCAGCATGCCTGTTCATTACGGGAACAGCTTGGCCTGCCATTACCGATTATTGCTACCGGTCATCTCACGACCGTTGGGGCTTCCACTACGGATTCCGTTCGTGATATTTACATCGGCACATTAGATGCATTCCCCGCACAAGCATTTCCACCGGCTGACTATATTGCCCTGGGGCATATCCACCGGCCACAAATCATCGGTAAATCTGAACATATCCGTTACAGTGGCTCCCCGATTCCACTCAGTTTTGATGAAGTCGAACAAGAGAAAAGTGTCTGCTTAGTTGACTTTCAATCAAATAAACTCAATAGCATCACGCTGTTACCCATCCCCCATTATCAGCCAATGCAGCTTATTCGAGGTCATTTGCAACAAATCGAAGCGCAATTACAGGCTTTCAAGGAATATCAGGGGGAACGACCTGTCTGGCTGGATATTGAAGTCGCAACCCAAGATTACCTGCCCGATATCCAAAAACGCATTCAGGCCTTAAGTGAAGGGTTACCCGTTGAAATTATCCTGCTCCGCCGCAGCAAAAGCGCTCGTCAACTGGCTCTCACCGAACAAAATCGAGAAACGTTGACCGAACTGAGTGTAAATGAAGTCTTTGAACGACGTCTGGCACTGGCTGAAATAGGCGATCTTGCTCAAGAGCAACGGCTGACTACGTTATTTCAACAAACGCTGAATGATCTTTCTCAGCCATCACATGAAGGGAACAGGTCATGAAAATCCTGAGCTTACGGCTGAAAAATATCAATTCCCTGCACGGCGAATGGAAAATTGACTTTACGAAAGAACCCTTTATCAACAATGGATTATTTGCAATTACGGGTCCAACTGGCGCGGGAAAAACGTCCTTACTGGATGCCATTTGTCTCGCCCTCTACCATGAAACCCCACGGCTCAGTACTATTTCAGCCTCTCAAAATGAATTAATGACTCACCATACAGCAGAATGCCTTGCTGAAGTGGAATTTGAAGTCAAAGGTATTGCTTACCGGGCATTCTGGTGTCAGAGACGTGCCCGCAATCAGGCGAATGGCAATCTCCAGCCTCCCAAAGTCGAACTGGCTGATAAGAAAAGCGGGAAAATTCTGGCTGACAAAATCCAGGATAAAAAAGAAAAAATCGCCGAAATCACCGGACTGGATTTTAGCCGCTTTACCAAATCTATACTTTTATCACAGGGAAATTTTGCCGCATTTTTAAATGCACAGGATAAAGATCGGGCCGATCTACTGGAAGAACTGACGGGGACAGAAATTTACGGCATTCTGTCACAGGAGATTTATCAGCGCTACAAAGAGGCTCAATCTGAGCTCAATCTTCTGCAAGCCAAAGCCTCTTCCATTGAATTACTCACACCTGAACAGCAACAGGCATACCAAGATCAGCAACAACGGCTTATTGCAGAAGAAACCTTGTTTAATCAACAAATGAAAGCATGGCAAACGGCCGAACAATGGCTGTTACGACGAAATGAACTACAGCAATCACAGGTAAGTCATGCTTCACTTTTGCAACAAGCAGAGCAAGCCATTCAAGAAGCGCAACCTCAGTTACAACAACTGGCAACCAGCGAGCCAGCCGAAAAAATCCGTCCATTATGGGATGCACAAAATCGGGCTATCCATGAAAAACAGCGGCTCATGGAACAACGTACAAAAATAGAGAATGAATACCAGCAACAACTGGCATTACGGCAACCTGCGGAACATCAACTGACGCAGTTGGAAAACATTCGGGAAGCACACCAACAACATCATAAGCAGCAGGAAAAGCGCATTTCAGAGCAAATTGTGCCGCTCGATCATAAAATTGATATTGAATCCCAAGATCTCCTGAAACTGAAAAAAGCAATTTCAGAACAAGAACGCGAACTGACAGGCCTATTATCCCAGCACCAAAAAACACAGCAGCAAGTCACTGCCTTGAATAACGAGCTACAGGCGTTGGAATCCTATGATGAACAACACACTTATTACCGCGATTTCGACCGCAAGCTGCCTGAATGGAAACAACTTTTCACCCGCCAGCAAGAGCGGCAGGAAAAAATAGATCAACTCACCCAAAATACCCGACAAATTATTGCTGAAATTGCCCGTAATGCCGATCATTTAACGACATTGAAGGCGGCATTGGCTCAACAACAAGAACAGCGCCAAATACGACGAAACACGCTCTCTTCGGCTGAAAAGCAACTTACCGTTTTGCAGCAGAAACACCCATTACAGCAACTGCAAAAAAATTTAGAAACGTATCAGAAACAGTTAGGATCACAGAACCAACTGGCGATCTTGTTTCCTCAGATCCAACAATGCCAAGATGCGATCAAAATCGATCAGAATCAGTTAATCCAATTTCAAGCATCAATCAACACCCGACCCAATAAGATCGCAACGCTCAATCAACAATTAGTTGATAAGCAACAACACTACGACGATCTCATCCATCGAATTCGTTTTGAGCAGCGGATCGTCAGTCTGGAAAAAGAGCGGGCACAATTAAAAGACGGTGAATCTTGTCCACTTTGTGGTTCGAGTCATCACCCATTAATCGACGAATACCAGCATATTTCGCCATTGCACTCAGAAGATCGCTTGAAAACCCTGCGTCAGCAAATTGATCAATTACAAGAAAAGCGCGCAACGTTACAACAGCAACAACACACTGAGCAGCAGCATTACGCGCAATTACAACACAATATTGCGCACTGCAACGCTAAATTGACAGAATTCATTAAGCAATGGGATCATCATTGCCAACAGCTACAGGTGATAGAACTACAGATCAATGCAGAATCGGTGACTCACTTCATCAATCAGCGGCAGTCTGCTTATCACCAGTATCAGGCTCAGTGGGAATCACTTTTACAGGCTGAAAAAAACCATCAGGCAGCAGAAAAAGCGCTGATCGCCAACCAGGAACAATATCAGGCCTGTAAAAAGGCCATTGAGCTGGAAACATTCAAACGGGATTCAGCCCAAAAACAATTGGCCGAAAAAACAGCGGAAATGCAACAGATAGAGGCCGACTATGCGGCTACCGCACAACAAATAGCGGCAGAGTTAAAATTGACACCTTTTGCACTGCCCGCCCCCCAGGACACAGAAAACTGGCTGCAACAACGTGAACAAGAATTAAAAGATTATCGCAATTCACGCGAGAGATGGCAGCAACGACAAAAAGAACAAGCCGCCCTGCAAAGCAAACTCAGTGAATTGGCAAAGCAAAAAGATAAGCTGACCATTGACCTTCATGCATTAAATGAACAACAACAGCAACAAAAACAGTTATTGGCGCAATCCCGTCAGGAACGCCACAATTTATTTGGTGAACAATCCGTTACTGACGTTCGTCAACATTTGCAGCAAAAAGCCAATGAACTGGAAACCGCTTACAAACAGGCAGCCCTTCACCTGCAACAGTTGCAAAACAAAATGAGCCAATTAATCGGGGCAGTCAGTGAAATAGAAAAAAGTTACACAACAGCGGAAGCAAGTTGTGAACTTGCTGTCAGCCATTTCCAAACAGGCTTAGCGCAGCAAGGCTTTCCTCATCAACAATCTTTTGAAGATGCTTTATTAGCGCCGGAACAACGAGAGAAATTACAACAATTACAGGAAAAACTTGAACAACAACAATTGCAGGCCAAAACAAGACAATCTGAATCAGAAATTGCATTACAGCGCCATATGGCAACGCAACCTCCGTTGCCTGAACAATACGCACTTGAACAATATGCGCTTGAACAGTATGAGGTACAACAGCTATCCACCCTATTGACTGATATTACTACTCAATTGAAACACAATAACCAACAACAAGGTGAAGTCAGAACGCTATTGAGCAGCGATGCAACTCGCCGTCAACAACAACAGGCGCTACTGACACAGATCGCACTTTCACAACAAAACTACGATGACTGGAGTTATCTCAATAACCTCATTGGTTCCGCAGATGGCGCTAAATTCCGCCGTTTTGCCCAAGGCTTGACACTGGATCATCTCGTGCATCTGGCGAATATCCGACTGGAAAAACTACATGGTCGCTACTATTTGCAACGTAAAGACGATGGCGGATTGGGGTTACAAGTTGTTGATACCTGGCAAGCAGATGCTATTCGGGATACCAAAACCCTCTCTGGCGGTGAAAGTTTCCTTGTCAGCCTTGCCCTTGCCCTTGCCTTGTCTGATCTCGTCAGTCACAAGACTCAGATAGAATCCCTATTCCTTGATGAAGGTTTTGGTACACTGGATGCCGAATCCCTTGATATTGCACTAGATGCACTGGATCATCTCAACGCCTCAGGAAAAACCATTGGCGTAATCAGCCATGTCGAAGCATTAAAAGAGCGAATTCCTGTTCAGATCAAAGTAGAAAAAAAGAATGGATCGGGTTCCAGTCAACTCGCGCCAGAATTTCGAATTTAGCCACCGATATCCCCAATCGCCATTCATCTGACTATTGACTTCACCCTTATTTTTTCAGAGCCTGTTATGTTAATCCAGGCTCTAAATCTCCCCGTGTTATCTATGCCAGCCCACCCCCACAGTGTTAAAATTTCTTACTACAAACCTTGCGGTGAATGCTATCGTGAGTATAATGCGCGACGATTTGCCGGGAGAAAACATGAAAAATTGCGCCGTCAAGGCTATGACACAACATCAAGCTAACGCAACACTGTCTGCTGGCAACGTAGGCACGTTGTTTTTTCCCCTATTTTCTATCGAACATTTAAAAAAGCCCCTCAATTGAGGGGCTTTTTTTGTCTGCCCAGTCCAAGGCTAGAAGTCATAAAAGAGGAACGAAAACATGGCTAACCCATTATATCGCAAGCATATCATTTCAATTAATGATCTGAGCCGTGCAGATCTGGAACTGGTCTTGCAGACGGCCACTGCATTGAAAGCCAACCCACAGACTGAATTACTGAAACACAAAGTGATCGCAAGTTGTTTCTTTGAAGCTTCAACCCGCACCCGCCTCTCTTTTGAAACTGCCATTCAGCGACTAGGGGCTTCTGTTGTCGGTTTTGCAGACAGCAGCAATACCTCATTAGGTAAAAAAGGCGAAACACTGGCTGACACAATTTCTATCATCAGCCAATATGCCGATGCAATCGTCATGCGTCATCCACAAGAAGGGGCGGCAAGACTGGCTTCCGAGTTTTCCGGCCATATCCCTATTATTAATGCCGGTGATGGTGCTAACCAACATCCGACCCAGACTTTACTCGATCTGTTCACTATTCAGGAAACTCAGGGGAAACTGGAAAATCTGAAAATCGCCATGGTCGGTGATCTGAAATATGGCCGCACCGTCCACTCGCTGACTCAAGCACTGGCAAAATTTAATGGCAACCATTTCTGTTTTATCGCGCCAGATGCTCTTGCTATGCCAGGCTATATCCTGCATATGTTGGAAGAAAAACAGGTCAGTTATAGCCTGCACAATAACTTTGAAGATGTTCTGCCAGAACTCGATATTCTGTATATGACCCGGGTTCAAAAAGAGCGTCTTGATCCTTCAGAATATGCCAATATCAAGGCGCAATTCGTTTTGCGGGCAGCGGATCTGGTCAATGTTAAAGAGAATCTGAAAGTGCTGCACCCACTGCCACGTATTGATGAGATCATTGAGGATGTAGATAGAACACCCTATGCCTACTATTTCCAGCAAGCAGGCAATGGCATTTTTGCCCGCCAGGCATTATTGGCGCTGGTATTGAATGAAAATGTTGACATCAAAAAATGATGAGATCACGCTTGAATCAAGTGATTTGATTTACATGCGGAAAAACGCTTCAAATATATGACCCGTATTTGAACTCGTCAGCTCGGTTTTTATGAAGATTAGGGAACTATCTTCAAAACCGAGCCTGAGACGACGAACTTATGGCTAGAAAAATACCTTAGATAAGGCGTTGAAGATCAGATCCTCCCTGTGCAGTCAGGGATAATTTTACTGGCACAGATTTTGAGGTTGGCGTCCCGGTCCCATCACCAAAGCTATCCATTGGCACTAATGGGTTGGTTTCTGGATAGTAAGCGGCCAGGTTCCCGCGCGGAATGGCGTAAGGGATCAGTTTGAAACCAGATACTCTGCGCCTGATACCATCATTCCATACGGTTTCGATATCGACCAAATCACCAGCCTGATATCCCGCCTGAGAAATATCTTCCGGGTTCATGAACAACACGTCTCGCTGACCATAAACCCCTCGATAGCGATCATCCAGACCATAAATTGTGGTGTTATATTGGTCATGTGAGCGCAAGGTTTGTAGCGCGAAAGGAACATCAGCATCTGCAATTTGCGGGAACAATGTTTTTGGTAGCGGCGCATGGCTGAATTCTGCTTTTTTGCTCGGTGTGGAAAAACGTAATTCAGCCGCCGCGTTGCCAAGATAGAAGCCACCGGGATGTTCACATTTTTTATTAAAATGCTCAAACCCCGGAATGGTCGCCGCAATGTGATCACGAATTTTATTGTAATCGCCGGCTAATGACAGCCAATTGATCGTTTCGGTATTGCCTACTGTCGCATTGGCAATGCCTGCGATAATGGCGGTTTCAGAACGTTGGGTATCAAATAGTGGTTTGTTCACCCCTTCGGAAGCATGAACCATGCTGAAAGAGTCTTCTACCGTCACAAATTGTGATCCTGTCGCCTGCATATCGCATTCTGTCCGACCTAATGTTGGCAGGATAAGAGCACCCTTTTTCCCGGTAATAAGATGGCTCCGATTTAATTTTGTACTGATATGCACAGTCAAATCACAGTGTTGAAGGGCCTCTTCTGTGCGTGAACTATCCGGCGCCGCAGCCGCCAGATTTCCACCCAGTGCAATCAATACCTTAACTTCATCACGCAGCATGGCACTCAACGCGTTCACAACATGATGACCATGATCACGAGGTGGCTCAAAGCCAAAATGAGCCGCCATCCTATCCAGAAAAGGTTTAGCTGGCTTTTCATTAATGCCCATCGTCCGGTTGCCCTGCACATTACTGTGACCACGTACCGGGCAAAGTCCTGCTCCGGGTTTACCTAACTGACCAAACAGCAATTGGAGATTGACGATTTCACGCACTGTCGCCAGAGAGTGCTTATGTTGAGTGATCCCCATTGCCCAAGTACAGATCACACGTTCAGCATGCTGGTAAAGACTGGCGGCTTCGCGCAATTGTGTTTCGGTCAATCCCGATTGATCTTCAATCAATGACCATTCAGTTGCCGCGACTTCTTGCAAGTAAGCATCCACGCCTTCGGTATATGTTGCAATAAACGCCAGATCAAAAATACCTGATTTACCTTCAGCCAACAGGGTATTGTGGGTTTCCAAAAGCGCTTTAACCATCCCACGCACCGCAGCCATATCTCCGCCAAGTTTAGGTTGATAGTAACGGTGACTAATTTCCCCGGCAATTGGCGTGATCACTTCAAGTGGCTTTTGTGGATCAGAAAAACGCTCCAAACCACGCTCTCGCAGGGTATTGAAAGTGACAATACGAGCACCGCGTTCAGCGGCATGGCGTAAGCTATGCAGCATTCTCGGGTGGTTGGTGCCAGGATTTTGACCAAAAATAAAGATAGCATCAACGTGATCAAAATCTTGCAACCGAATAGTGCCTTTCCCGACACCCAAACTTTTCAACATCCCGCTGCCACTGGCTTCATGGCACATATTGGAGCAATCCGGAAAGTTATTTGTTCCCACCACCCGACCGAACAATTGATACAACCATGAAGCCTCATTGCTGGCGCGTCCAGATGTATACAGTTCAAGCTGGTTCGGATTATCCATCCCCTTAATATGGCTGGCGATCAGGGTAAAAGCCTCATCCCAGCTAATCGGTTCATAATGATCTGTCTGCGGGTTATAGCTCATCGGCTCAACCACTCGTCCTTGATATTCAAGGAAATAGTCACTTTGCTGATAAAGTTTGCTGACGCTGTGGGTTGCGAAGAATTCCCGATTAACATACCGGCGAGTTGCTTCCCAAGTCACTGCTTTGGCACCGTTTTCACAAAAACTAAAAAGACTTTTGTTGTCATCCCCCCACGCGCATCCGGGGCAATCAAAGCCTTTCGGCTTGTTCATGCGCATCAGGTTAACCATATTCTTTAATACTTGTTGACTATCAAAGACAAAACGCGTTGTTGCCTCCAGTGATCCCCAACCACCCGCAGCAGCATGGTAAGGTTTTATTTTTGATTTGAATTTCATAAAAATCTCTATTGTTTTATATCGTCGTCAACACCGACTGACTACCGATTGACAAATGAATCAATAACGCTGATTTTGTCATTGGCGGTTTGCCATCGATGTCATCTCAGGGACAATCTGAGCTATCATGCTACATCGATATCACCAAGAATAAACAAGAATTAACCTGAGATTTTTTTAAGAAGGGCACTAAAGTGTCTGAAGCACAATCACATCACGACACAATTTCTATGAATTAAACGATTAAAACGTGTACCTTGTCCCTGGGAACGTTTTAATGATGTTACCTTTAACCACTTTATATGCCTGACGCCTGTCACCCTGCACATATTTTATAAAAGGATTATTCCAGACCACGCGGTCGGTGGGACCTGCCATATAAGCGAAATTGATTCCTTTACGGATAAAGACATCTCGCGCTCTTTCTAGCCAGTTTCCTCTCCCGATATAACATGCTTAGAATTTAATCACTCCAACCCGGTGAAGCGACATTTTTTTCAGATCGTCAGCCAGATCTTCCTGACTGTAACCACCCAATATATGCTCGCTGGCATGAGCAAAAATATCTACGCGGTCATTTTCCGTCACCGACTGAAGATAATGGAAGTTATTATAAAGATATCGTTTTTCCTCACTGGTAGATTCTCGCCCCACCAGCTCAAGCATGTCCTGATATTTTGACTTTAAGTAGATATACTCTTGTGGCTTGCGCTTTTTAAAGTTGTAAGCCAAGACTATTTCAATCTTACCAAAAGGCCATTCATGGGATCTAATTAACGGTATTTTTTCCGCAGCTTCAAATATTTTATTTTTGAAATTCATTTAATTACCTCTTTTGCTAAACACGCCCATATGAATCAGGATACCGCCTAGAATGAAAACGAGAAGGTGATTACGCCTTCTTTATTCAAAGTAATCCATGTCCAATTTGGGAATTTTAACCAAACGGGAGGAAACGCCGACTTCATTTTCAATCATCAGATGAACCAGGCGCTCGCCATCAACCAGAACCATACCTTCGACGGAGTGGGCAAAATCTCGTGCCTGCGAAGTAAAACCAGAAGTGGTGATAAACACGCCACGCTTGGCTTTTTGGCCAGCCAACGCGCCATAAAATGCTTGAAGCTCCGGGCGGCCAACCGTGTTCTGCCAGCGTTTAGCCTGCACGTAAACCTTTTCCAGTCCCAGTTTATCAAGCGAAATGATACCGTCGATGCCACCATCACCGGTGCCGCCCACGCGTTGCAGATCATCCCGGTGTCCGCCATAGCCCAGACGATGAAGAACATCCAGAACGATAACCTCAAAACGTGCCGGGGAGACTTGCAACAGATTTTCCAGCAGCTCATCGGCAACAGCATTACGTAGCTCTTTTAACGCCTGATCAAGACGATCATCCGGGCTGCTCTTTGCCAGCTCTTCCTGATTCGGTAGCGATGGTCTTGGATCAAGATCAACAGCATCCGGTTTCTGCTTTAGCTTAACGTTAATGAAATCAAACGCCAGATGGTTCACTTCCTCTTCAGTCAGTGGCTGGGAGTGGGTTTGTACCCAGCTAACGCCCTCTGGCGTCAAGCACCACTTTCCTCTGGATAAGCTTTGCGATAACCCCGCCCGCTTCAGACGATCGTGTGCCCAGCCAGCCCGATTTTTATAAACTAACTGACCACTAGCAACCACCTCAGCTCGCTGGTTATCATCAAGGTTGAGTAAATCAGCGGCAGCTTCGTGTGCATCGCGAGCCGGCACGCCATCAGGTTTACCAGCCAGGAAGCGGAGTACTGGTTCAATAAATTTATCGTAGGTTGGTACGGTCATAGAAACATCCCTGATAAGGTTTTTGGTGGATTGATTGTTAAGAAAATTCACCAACAATCATCTATAAATTAGCTACATAATGTCATCATAAATCGGAAAATATCACCCCCGCCATCTCATCCAGCCGCGTTTTTATCATTTCCCATTCTGGCATAACCTGCCCCATCAGCCGGTAAAAGCGTTCGCTGTGATTATGTTCGGCGATATGGCACAGCTCATGCAGGATCACGTAATCGATACATTCGCGCGGGGCTTTAACTAAATAGGGATTTAGCGTCAGCCGACCATTGGGCGAACAACTGCCCCATTGAGTCTGCATGGTTAAAAAGCGCAGTTGAGGACGTTCACTTACCCATAGCGTCTGCTCAAGCATCGCATCTAATCGTCTGCTAAAGACCTCTTTAGCGCGGGTTCTATACTAGTTAGTCAGCAACTGCCGGATTTTTTCAACGTCCCGATGGTGCGAAATGACTTCCAGTTTGCCTCGCAGCATTTTTACGCCCTGTGTACTGGTAAGCTCTTCCAAAACCTTTAACAGATATTGTTTGCCCAGGTAATAGTGGCTTTCCCCACTAATATATTTGCGTGGGGTGATGTAAGCGAGCTGCTGGCGAAAATCACGCAATTGCTGATAAATCCAGCGACAACGTTTTTTCACTGCATTCAGTACTGTCTGGTCGTCGGGGAGACCACCACCCGACAATCCGGGTGTACCTTAATGAGCACGCGCTCGGTTATCTGGTGGCGGGGAACGCAGTCGAAGTAAATCCGCTCATCTCCGTAGAGAAAACACATCGACCGCCGTGAACACTGAACAGACAAAGCTTAAACTCCACTCAATCCAACACGAGTAATTTGCACGATCATTTCCACAATCTTTTTGGCTTGCTCCATACCGCCAGCCATCCGGTGGAGATCGCCATCCACCGGGTGAATTTATCCATATCTTTGCGCTCAAATGCGCCTTTGCCAGACTCGGCATCTGCTAAGGAGTGACGCCAGTATGATACGAATCCCTGAGTGTTGCTATCCATTCACCATCCCGTAATTCAATAAAAGTTATTGATTTCGTTGATATAAACTCGGCACGTGGTGAAGCATTATCCACGATACGAACGTGATCGCAATAATTTGTTTGTGTTGGCAAGGTAAATGAATTATGTGTTAGCTCAGACCTGTTCTGGCAGTCACCGTTCCGCTCCACTTTCCTCTAGTTTTCCAGCACCAACCGGGCAAGCTTTGCAAAAATCGAACTCTTACTGCTCTCGCCACTCTTGAGCATATCCAGGGTAAAGCTATTGAGGTAAACGCCAGCTAACGGGTGGTTAAATACATCTACGGCATTACCCTGGGCATCCCATATCAGTAGATTTTCCACCAGTTTAGGCCGCGCAATTGAAGGATTTGTAGGTTGAGCGTCGCTAACCAGGACAAATATTCCATTCTCATGCGGCTGCAGGTAGGTATGGTGATGCTTCATTTTTTGCGATTTGGTCAGCGGATCGTGCTTCGAACGGCCTGGTGATATCAGATAAGGCAATACGTTTTGATCCGGTTTTGCCGAACGAGTAATGGTGTACTCATCAAAATTATCCCCTTTACGTTCCGCCAGCTCTTTTTCTCGTTCCTGATAAGCGTACAAATCGACGACATTAAGTTGAGCTGGGCCAATCAAGCGCGGCACGCGCACGCTGTTGTAGGTGGTAAGTAGGACATCAGCAGCGTGGTCGTAAAGGTAAAAGCTTTTGTCGAATACTTTTTTTAATCGTTCCAATGGGGGATGTTCAACCGATAGCCAGTCTAGTTTACCTTCAGTGATTCCTGTATTTACCACCTTAAGCTGGCCGTCTTCTACTTTCAGTTCAACATGCCCAAGCAAGGGGAGATTGTTTTTCGTATTACGTACCGCATAGGCAGTATAGTGGCCGTCCGTCAGGTCTGGTAGTGAGATGTGGTGTTGGTTGAGTAAGCTCTCTTTGAACCACAGCTCGGTTTTTGTTCGACGAATCTTGCTACTTATCAAGTTAACTGCCGATTTGAGACGACTACGAGGTTTTGCAAGATCGTCTTTGTATTGGTTGGGATTATTTACTGACAGATCATTGATAAGGTCGATCGCATCCAGTAATTTGCAATCAATGTTCATCCCTTGCAAGACTACGGGCAGAGGCTTCTGATGTAACCATCCTTGCAAGCGAGCTAGTTTAAGCTGGGTGTAGGTATCCCAGTCGAGTTCAGGTTGTTTCCGGGCAGCATCAAATACAGCATAAAAATCACCGTACTCAACAGATTCGTCATCTTGCTGGCGGATGCTGTTGCTCCGTTCTTCATCTACCGTGTTGAGTACCAGAATGGAAGTATTGGCAGGCAACTCAGAAAAGCCGGTTTGTTGAGAATGTTTAAGCGACTCCAGCGGCCATAGTTGATATCCAGGAAATTGGGAGGCTAACGTGTCAAAGAAACAAGTTTCTTGCGTGGCGCTGAATTCGACGCCGTTATTAACCACAAACAACGTGTTAGCCAGATTTTGATCGAGATCGGTAACGAACTGATTGACTTCGTGTGTGGCCTGAAACGGGATGGGGTGATGCGGAATATCCAGCTCAGTAAGGCGATCGCAGGCTGCATTCATTACCACATTATAGGTGTAGGCCTGGCATCCTCCATAACCGCTTCGTTCACGAAAAAAGTCCAGTTTACTATCTCGGGCATCGAGTTTTCGCCGGGCTTTGAGCCGACAATTATCAATGTTAAACCACACACTGGTATCATCCAGAGAAATGTGCAATTCATCAGCTGGCTCAACCAGGAATTTTTGTTTGTGCAGGGTAAATGCTAGCTCTTTATGTTCCGAAGCATAAACCTCAAGCTCAAATGCCTCCATCACCCCGGTACCACTTTTCTGCGTGACGGGGCGACTCAGGCGAGCGTTGAGATAGAGCGTCGAATTAAAATAGGTCGGCGATACCGAAAAACGCTCACGGGCTTGTTCCAGCATCACCATTTTCAAATGCAGGCTGAACAATCCCTGAATCAGGCGAGACAGGTCATAATTTTCGGCGGTGAGCTGCAGGCAAAGCTTTTTAATGCGTTCTGCCAGCGAGAGATGAGCCGGGCTGTTCGGTGCATTTGCAGGCGCTAAGAAAAAAAAGACATGTTGGGAATTGAGTAAGCGATGTAGCTCATACTTTACGTCCTGCCTGGCCTCTAGCCCAAGCTTCTGCCGCACACAAGATTTAACCTCCTGATGGATACGCGCATAGTAATCAGCGGATTTTTCTTTTCGCTCTTTACTGAAGCATTGAACCATAAAGTCTATCGTATATAAATTAGATACCGGGGCTAATAGACGTTGGACTGTCGTCAACTGATCTTCTTCAAGCTTGATCAAATTAGTACGGGCAATCGGGGTATCTGTCAGTTTATTCAGATTAGAGATCATGAAGCTTTTCCTTTAGTCGACAACTTTTCTATCCCCAGAAGGGCTTGTAACATCGGATTAATGTCCAGCGTGATGCTCAGTTTGGACTTTTCTAGAGAGCGTCTACTCTCTCGATTTTTTGGCTTATCATACTGGTAGTCAGTTTGGAATAGATTGAGGTAGTGGATCGTGTGATCCACGTTATCCTGCCACATTAGGTTATTGGGATTCTGGCTGTAGGCGATATTCAGATAAACAAACCGAATGCGCTCGTAACGGCCTACCAACGCCGCCTGTAGCTGTTTCTGCCCCTTTGTATCAGCCTTTTGGCTAGCGATATTTCGGATCTGGCGAATCTTATTGCTACTTTTCTCAAGCGTTTCCTCTGCCCGCGTCAAATCGTCCAGATGAGTCGCCCAGCGCTTGACATCGACACATATCAGGTCATCACCCACTTCAATAAAGCGGTCAAAGAACTCATATACCAATGGTTCAAGGCGTTCAAACACCTGCTGGTCGGAGAGTGGGGCAACACCATAACTTTTCAGCACCTTATCAAAAAGATATTCACCAACATTACCTTTGAGCAACGGAACCAGTCTAGGGTTGGGCACCCATTTTTCGAATGCCTTTTCCTGGATCTTTGCGCATTCACGAATTAACTCACCGACCAGATTGCCGGAGTCGACATCGTTTCTATACTGCGGGAAGATGGTTAGCGCTGGGCGGTATTCCCTGGCACCTCCAACGAAGTCCGACAGGGCGGAGTAATCGCTGTGGGCAAGCCCATCCGGCCCGCGCTTGTGACAAAGTAAGATGGCTTGATTGTCTTGTTGGCGATCAATAAACAGGGAGTTGTGGATAGACTGCATTTGCCGGTTGGCAGCATACAGAGGATGGGACTGAAGTTTTGCCAGCCAGCGCTCTGGATTAGTAAAAGATTCAGGCGCGCGGAACAAATTACACAATTCGAGATATTCAACGTTGCCAGCGCGTACCTGATTTATCCAGTCGGTTTTCAGGACTCGCTTGTGGACAGCATCGATACGACGACCATTTGCTACGATAGTCTGCTCAAATGCATTTCTCTGTTCTGTCTCACTAAATGACTGGCTCTGACTCAGTTTTTCGCACTCATTCATGAGGCGGTGGTTAAGCAAGGACATGCTTTCTGATACCACTTCGTTGCCGCTATCTTCACTGAGAGCAGCGAACTGGAATGCGACGTTACGGAACACGTCGCGTGGTAAAAAAATTTCTGTTTTCAACAGCGTGTCGCGACGCTCGACTCGGCCTACGGCTTGTACGACGACTTTGAACAGACTCATATCATGTTCGGCCATCAACAAGCGATAATTTTCACCTTGAGCGAAATTAACACTGAAATCTGCCAGCTTGTGGACGGCAATATCATCATCGGCGTAGTGTTTAAGAACGGTGACATAGTTAGGCAATGTATTGAGATTTGCGCTATTGTCCTTCACCTCGCTATAAAATGATGAATTGATTAACACTAAGCGTTGAAAATCGACATCCAGACGCGGCGCATTCGTATCATTAATATTGCCGTCGTGGTACTTAACGAAGTAGTTGAGACCGGTGCCTGCGCTGTTGTAGGTACTCATAAATACCAGCACGGTGTTGCTGTTATCGATATAGGTCTCGCGCCGAATATCTTCGACATTGACCAACGGTGAATCGAAAAAGACCAGATGGATAGTGTGATGCCCTCTGAATGGGGTAAAGGTCAGGATCTGGTCATGCTTCTTACTGTTATCCGTTTTTTCATCACACCTGGAACGCATACCGTACTGCTTACGCCATGCTGTCTGATGAGTACCCCAGGCACTGATAAAGGCCCGCTTAAACGCCCCCGAAAGTGACAGAATCAGGCTGTTTTTACCCTCGTATGCGGCAAGCAATAAAGCGTCCAGCTCCCGACGGTACTGACGCTGTTTATAGGTATTTTTTAGAGCATATTCCAGTGGTTCCTGCAGTGCTTTGAAAAAGTCGTTATACGTTCTACGAAAGATCTCGCAGTTTTGGTAGATATCGGTCAATTCCGTCTGTTCATCATTAAACACCTTGAAGTCGACTTTACGGATGTTAGCCCTCAATCCGCGTAATGCCTTGAGCATATCGATATCTGCTGTTTCGCGTTCAACGACCCGGTAACCAAGGTCGCGGCTATAGCGCTTCAGGAAGTGACGACTAAAGTTACCGTTTTTGGTGTGGCTAAAACCGCTGGTGGCACTAAGCCCGATCACTTTATTGTGAGTGCCGGTTAATAAACGCAGCAGCATGGCTTCGGGCAACTCTTGTACCAGATCCATCTCGAACGCCAGAATGATTGTGCGCTCGGCTCCCCTATTCACGTAATTGAGTTCAGCTATCGGCGTCATCGTGAACACGGTTTTGGGTTGAAGGTAGGTGTAGAAATGATCAATCAACAAATTTTCATCGGTGGTGCGATCAAAGATATGGCGCACAACACCGGCTACGTTATTGGCTGCGTCAACAAACTGGCCCAAAGGTGTGTTCTGACTGCTGGAGTTCTCCTGGCCGCCATTTTTCACCCAGCGTTTAAAGTGACGGTTGGTGATTTGAGCGCAAGCGGCAAGGATGACGGATACCAACTGGAACAGATCGTGTAGGGTAGGGTTGGTATCACTGGTATCATTTTCGACTTCGTAATACAGCTCGGTACGCGTTATGTCCCCTTCGCTGTTGCGCATACGAATGCGTTTAAGCCCTTCTTCATTGACGTACATTTTAGCGTTGAAGCTGAAGACGTTACGGGTAATTGAGATGATACGTTCGGCAGCGTCGCCGTTGACTTCAAATGCTCCTAACTGATCCCGAAACATTTCCAGTATCGATCCCAGCGTTGTACCGGATGAGAGTTTGCACTTTTCTGCTAGTAGCTTGCGCAGGGTGGCGATGAATTTGACCATTTCTTGCTCAAAAGTAGTTTGAACTTCTTTGGGCTTGTTTCGGTGCTCCAGACTGCATACCGCGTTGTGAATACGCCCTGTTACTGAGATGACGTGCGCCAAGTTGTTTTCCTGTTTAACCAGTTTTACATGGCATGTTTCTTCAAGGCGGGTGTAGGCTTCATGAAGTTCATCAATTATCACTGTGAAGCGGATATTATTCCGGCGGAAAGCGCAGTTGGGATTGCGTCTGAAGTGTTCGCCGCGAAGATAGGCTACTTGCCTGGCATGACCAGCAACCGCAACGGTGCTGATCTGCGGATCTTCTGGCTTCAGCTTGCCACCAACCAGCAAGTCAAAACCCACAGACTCCAAACGCACGCCTTCTCCTCGTTGGCGAGGCGCCAGGCGGTAAGTGGATGTATCGAATTTGTTAGTGGTCATTAACAGTACCGACGGACGGTACTGGCAAACTTCGAAAGGCAATACCTGCTTGATGAGCTCGAAGTAGACTTCGTGTACGCTCATTTTTGACGCAGGTTTTCCCTGCATAGCATTAAGCTCTCGCTTTCTACGAGCAAGAAGTCCGCGATGAATGTATTCTTTAATGGAAGCTTCTTCGCTATCCGAACCAAATAGTGATTTACAGGCTGACTCAATCGTATTGCGGATGCTGTGGCGGCAGTTTTTTAGCTGCTCTTCGAGCATTTTCCTGTCGTAATTGGTATCCTGGGAACTGTATGTTGCCAGCTTTTCCAATTGCTCTTCACAACGATCGATTTGTGAGACAAGATAATTGAGCGAACGCATAGCAACCTTGATAAGGGTGCTGCTTTTTGCCCCTTCGTACCATTGAATATAGCGGTCGCGGTTTTTCAGGCCAGAGGCCCAGTCCATAAAGTCGAGGTCGGCAATATCCTTACGGGCAAGAACGCAAATGAACTCTCCACCAGCCGCCTGAATTCTGTTTTTCTGACTGCTGTCCAGGTCGATTTGTGATTTTTGCGGCGACATGAACAGCAGGTTGGTAAAGCCACCTTCGGGAAACAGATAATCTGGCTTCTGGGTTTTGGCAAAGCGCTCCAGATATTCGACATACCCCTGAATCACACCATAGCTTTTGCCGAATCCTGTGCCGTCGGAACTGAAGATGACCTCAGCGCCATCACGTTCATGCACGTGGTAAAGTTGGGAGGCCCGGGCGCGACAAGCGTTAATATCTTCAATCAGCTTTGCGTCAGGAGTTTGGCAGGATATGAGGTCTTTCAGATTATTATCGATAGTTTTCTCTCCAGCACGTTCACATTTACGGTAACTATTGACGGTAATTTGGCCGCTTTCGATCAGAACCTTTTCCACCTGCATTGGAGCAAGGTGCAAGACAGCTGCGATTTCACTGATGGTATCGGATAGCAGCTCGTGCGGATTACTAATAGTGAAGTGGTTTAGCGCCGCTGCAACGGTATCTGGATGCAATGCTTTTCTGAGTGTCGGAAAGGTGAGGCTGTAATCGTAGAGCGCCAAATCATTGTTTATCAGGCAGCGGAAGGACTGTTTTTCCAGGCCAACGCCAGGTCGCCCGGCAAAGCCCAAAATACCGGCATCTTTTAGACGAAATAACAGCGCTGGGGCATCGCGGTCAGGTGAGTCAAATGCAGTGTGGAGTTGCTGGCTAAATAGCATCGTGGCATTTAGCCGCTCATGCCTGACCAGTGCGGAAAAATGCTGACGCACCAAGGTTAGCAGCTTACAATCTTCCTCAATAGTCCACCTTTTTCTCATTTTCTACCCCTTAATATAAATGTCTCTGCAACCACTCCATCACGCGCTCAACATCAAAAGCGCGTAACCCATACTCCTGCGTCAGCAATGCTTCCGGTAAGTACTCATCATATTTTTCAAGGCACTTCTCAGCGATGCTTTCGGCTAGACGGGACTCGGATGGCAAACCTTCTTGAAGCGTGCTGACTAACGCCTGTTTAACCTCCGCGACCGTGGTTTTTTCTACTTCAACCACACCCGCAAATGAACCTGCTTTAAAACCGCGCTGGATAAGTAATGCCGACAGCGTGTTTACGGTTTGATCGCCCAGCCAAGGGAGAATGTAGACATGCTGCCCCTGCTGAATAAAATATTCAGAAGCCAGATTATTGTTGCGAAAACAGCATAACCCTTCATCAAACAGGCTTCTTGCAGTGGCGTCGGCAAAATCGGCTTTGCGATCGCCAACGGTGATGCGGTAGTCTCCTTCCCGATAAATGGTGAGCATTTCCTGGCGGACGACATCATGTATGGACATTCCTTGTCCGCCAAATAACGGTGGCTGCCCGCCCTTTGTCGCCTCGACGTAAATGACTTTTTTATCACTATCGATATCGGTTACTTTCCAGCGTCGACCGCCAAAAATAATGTGTTGGTCAGGCATCAGCGGAGAATCAACAGGGATAGAGCCCAATGTTTTGCTCCCCGCCACAATACGAAACTCTTCCGGCGTTCTGAACACGGCGTAGAAAGTGTATTGATTCACCTGACGCTCACCCTCCACGTCCAGTACCAGTTCGCCGCTTGAGAGCTGGGCCAGAAACTGGTGTTCCCCCATATACTTCAGCAGCGTCTTAAAGTCATCAATGCTGACTTTCTGAAATGGCCCTTGTTGACATAACTGTGACCAGATCTGCTCCGCGCGTACACCGCCCCACTGCGCAACAATCGCCAGGATCTGATGGAATAGCGTGGAGTAGTGCATCTGGCGAGTATCGGCGGGCTCAAACCATTTGCTGCCGATAAGTAAACGGAGCATCGCCAATGACTGAACCAGCTGAAGCCTGAGCTGGTCGACAATGCCTGATGTCGGCGTCAGTTCGTGTTCGGCAATCAGCATTCTCAGTATGGCAGGAGAATCGCGCCTGCCGGAACGTCCCATACGCTGGCGCAGGCTGGCTACGGAATGAGGTGCCGTAATCTGCACGACAGAACTGACTTTGCCGATGTCGATGCCCAGTTCCAGTGTCATCGTACAGATTGCGGTGGTAGGCACATTGCCTTTCTGAAGCCGCTGTTCCAGCGTTTCACGCAGATCTCTGGACAACGATCCATGATGGGGGAAGAACTCGTTGGGAACGATGTTCATTTCACTAAGATCGCTAAGTGTTGCAGCAATGCTTTCGGTCCGCTTGCGACTGTTAGCGAACACCAGATGGGAGTCACCCCGACAAAGGCGAAAGATAGTTTGGCAGATTTGCGTCTCTGCCGACGGTGGTGGTTGCTGGCCCGAGGTGGTCAGCGGTTCCAGATAACCTTTTACCTGTACTTTTAGCGTGGAGTGGGTCTGACTGTCGGTAATAATATCACAGGGAAGACGTTGATTTGGGCGCAGAGATAACGGCACCTGTTCTAGTTCTCCCAGCGTTGCGCTTAGTGCGATTCGGGGTACTGGATTGTCGATTTTTCCCAGCAGGTGATCGATTCGATTTAACAGAGAGAGTAGCTGCATACCCCGCTCAGAACCGATGAAGGCATGGAATTCATCAATGGCGATATACGCCAGTGGAGAGAAAGCCTGCTTTAACCATCCCGCATTGCGGATCAGCATCGCTTCCAGTGATTCCGGGGTGATAAGTAAAATACCGGCAGGATTTTTCTTCGCTTTTAGCTTTTTGCTCTGAGCAACATCGCCATGCCAGGGCGTGACCGGCATCTCCAGCGCATCACCGAGGCTTTCCAGCCGTCGGTACTGATCGTTAATGAGGGCTTTAAGCGGGCTAATGTATAAAATTCCAAAACCGTCCTGAACGTCCGCGATAGCAGAGCAGGCGGGCAGGAAAAAAGCTTCAGTTTTACCCGCAGCAGTAGCGGCGCTGATCAGTACATCCCGAGCGCCCGCTAATATAGGTGGAATGGCTTTTTTTTGCAGTTCCCGGAGGTCCGCCCATCCCTGCCGGTATATCCACTTTTGTATGCGTGGATCCAGCCGCTGGTATGCATTCATCATAATCTGAAGTCAGCCAGACCGTCCTCGTCAGTATCTTCTGTCGATGCCATTTCATCTATATCGCTGGGCTTTTCTTCCGCGATCGCGACACCGGCAATCAACTGCGACCACTGAATGGACGGGTTTTGTTCCAGTACGGCGAGCATATCCAGGAAGGCTTTAATCGTGTTTCGTGGCGTACGGAAATACGCATCGCCGATGGTATTGCTACAGTGACGTAAAAATGCCGTCAACGCCTCATCGGGAACCAGATAACTATCCATATCGCCGCCGGAATAAACGTGACGGAGGTTTTTCAACAGAATATAGAGCTCTTCCGGTGTCAGGCTGGCTAAATGCAGGGAAGGAGATGAATAATCAATCACACCAGCACGTTGAGCAAAGCTGTTTTCTGCCAGTCGTGACTGGAGCGCTTCGTAGCTGTACAACCCCTTTCGTGGATCGAACAGGAACTCCGGCGTGCCGCCGAGCAAAAAGCCAATATATTCAGCCGTTCCCTGCAGGCAGTCATTCAGAATACGCAGTATTTGCTCATAGTTAGCCACTCGTGCCTGTGTATTGCTGAGTTTATACAGATTGACCATTTCATCCAGATTGACCAGCAGCCCGGCGTATCCGGCCTGACGGACAAACAGGCTCATCAGCTTCAGTGAATCGTAGAAAGAGGCATCAGAGATAATGGTGCGTACACCGAGATCGTTACGCGCATCAGTTTTCGTGGTGTATTCACCTCTCAACCAGCGGATAGCGTTCGATTTTAATGTTTCGTTATCCTGCTCGTGGCCCTGCCAATAACATTCAATGACTTTGGCGAAATCATAACCGCCAACCATATCGGACAGAGTCGTGAGCCGTTGGTGAATCATCGTCGGAACAGGTATATTTGTACTTTCTGCTTCTTTTCTGGCTTCCGTAATAAAGCGCTCAACCACGCTTAATAACGCATTACCATCCGGCTTATTGCGGGTGGATAGATTCTTCATCAGTTCGGAATAGAGGTTACGAGCTTGTCCGCTGGTGGCGTGAATGCGCCTGTCCGGGGATAAATCGGCACTGATTGTTACCAGCTTTTTCTCTAACGCAATCGAACGCACAACGCTTAAAAAGAACGTCTTACCGGAACCGTATTCCCCGATAATCAGCCGGAACCCTGCACCGCCATCAATGATCCGCTCAATATCCTGATACAACGCTTTTATCTCGTTGACCCGACCAACCTGAATATGCTGAATGCCAATTTTAGGCGTAACGCCTGATTTCAGTGACTGAATAATGGCGTCTCTTTCTTTGAGACGAATACGAATGCCAGACATAAATTATCCTTTGAGTTCTTGTGCAATTTCCAGGTCAACGTAAATATGATCGTCATCATCAAGCACTGGCGCGTCAACCTGTTCGAAAGACCAGTCATTAATCGCTTCAATTGCGCCGCTCAGCATCAAATTAAGCTGCAGGCATAGCTCAGTGACTTCGTTTCGCTCCCAGCGCTCTTTTTCCAGCAAACGCTGGTAAAGCTGATGATGTGCTTTATCAAGCCCCCCGCTAGGATATGACAGGATCTCCGCTGGTGGTTCGTCTGCGGGGTCATCTTCGGCAAAGATAGTACTCAGCAACTGGCGTACGTCCGTTGTATCGGATTCATGACGGGCAAGGATACGTTCATCAAGAGAAAACGGGCCGCTCGTCTCTGATGTGGTTTGTAGCATAGCAGTCGGGGCTGTTTCTGCGGTTGACAGACGGTGGATATTGCTGGTGACGTTACTGCTGTCCAGGCCGAGGCTGGCGTAAATTTTTTCCAATTGCTTAATTTCCGCCGGTTCGATTTTTCCATCTGCGCAGGCGACATTGATAATAACGTTGCCAATAGTAGATTTTTCTTTATTGCTGAGTTGCTTAATTTTGCCTTTCAGACCGGCCTGACTTGCAGGCGTATTGAGCCGCCAGGTAAGGTAGGCGTGCAGCGAACGTTTCTCAGTCGGCGACAACGCGTCGTTATGATCAATCGTTCTCTCCAGTGTGGCCTGTTCAGCAATATCCACACGCTTGTCCATTTGCGCAATCATTGCGCCCAGCCGAAGCGCCACGGAGACTGATGTAAATTCCGCCGATGGTACGTAGTATTCCGCATGCCCTTCGGGAAATAAAACAAGATTACCTTCTGGATCTGGTCGGACAAGGTGATAACGCAGATCCGGCGCAATACCGTAGCCGGCTCGCCTGGCGAAATTTTGCATCAGCTCAGCTTCTTTCTTATTGATCTTATCCGGTACAGGCATATCCAGCCTGGCCCAGAAACCAGCAACCGTTGCCAGACCTGAATTTTCACGGATCCTCTCATCTGCCCAGCGTTTAAATCCAGCGAACATGTATTCTGCATCTTCAGTCAGGATTTCAGCGGGGAGAAGCATGATGGCGGCGACATCGCTTTTTGATGCCTCTTTTTTACCGAGATAGCGACTGTAGGCATCAAGGTCATTAGTACAGGATTCTGCAATCTGTATCAGTTTTTGTACAGGTGCTCTTAATATACTGGGATCGGGGAGCTCAGGATGCTCAATATTAATCCCTCTGAGCGAGCTACTTGCTGGGGAATAACTCAGTTTCAACATGGTCTTGTTAGGTTTAACTACCATGCCGTCACCATACTTATTGACATAGCGCCGTTTAAACAAGGAAGTAAATTCTTCTGCACAACGCCTCGCCGGAGTTCGTAGCGCATATTCGGTATAATATTTTATCCATGCCAGAGCCAGATCTGCGGAAACGGGCTCTCCTTGCGCAACGGTAGTGGCCAGGCGAAATTGAAATAGCAATGAACTGCCTGATGCAAAGCATTCGCCTTCATCCTCTATCTGGATGGCATCAGGCCGGAGAAGCAACATGGCTTCTATTAATTGCGTCGAATAGCGACGGAAGGATCTATTTGCCTGAAATACTGTTCTCAGGCGTGATATTTCTTCAAATAATGATTTGAACTCATCGTCAGAAATTGATTCCCGCGTACCATCGACTAATATGCGACGTTCAAGACCGTAAAAATAGATAAAAACATAGCCAATAGGGCAGTTCGCATCACTGCGGTCACTTGCCAACCAGTCAAGATAGGCACCACGGCAGCGAGAAGATAGTGTAGAAAAGCTGGGCCAGTACCCCAGAGACTCATCATCATAATGTCGTGAAATAGACTCGATAGGTAAAGCGTCATTCACCAGAGAAGCGTCGGAACCATCGCGATAAAGATAGCTATATTCTCCTGACGAATATGTTTTTAACTGTCCGCCGAAATAAAAATGACCATTATTAATGACGACGTTTTGAATAGTGACACTTTCTCCAGGTTTGACCCATCGCGCTGGCGTGGTATTGCGCCGGGCGGCATTTTTCCGTGAATGTTCACGGCTAGTGCTGTATTCAACCGTCTGCCCATTAATAAAAGTAAAAGTTGCCAGTTCATCATCATCGGATGTCTGAGAATACATATCTGCTACGTTATTGTTTGGTTTATTGCGAGATTTTTGTCGGGACGTATTATTTATCTTACTGATGATTTCGCTGTTTACTCTGGGGGGAGGCGACTTTTTCTTTTTTGAAAACAGAAGCCAGATAGCAGCCAGTGCAATAACAAATATCCAAAAGCCCATTCCGTACCCTTAATTACTGATAACGCTTCCCGGTGTTGTTCTACGATCGGCAAAAGCGGTAAGCATAAAACTGGAAGAGAGATCGTAAAATCATACCGCGATTGGGCTGGAGCACAAGCATAAAAACTATCTTACTCAACAGACTTACGCGGATCGTAATCACCAACGAAGATCAGCTCGCGATTACCACTCATGTTTTTAATCTTTTCCAGCATGGTCAAAGCCTGCCGGGTTCAAGGAACAAGATAAGGCGTCCGCATTTTTGAACCACGCTGGGAATGTTTAACACCTTCCCAACAGTTCACGCTCTCCGGGAATCGTTCACATAACCGTTTCAAAATCTACTTCTGACCAGCGGGCAAAACACATAACTACTGTAGTGCATTGCCATAAACGGGCGGCGACTTCGAAACGTCCTGATGACTTCACCGCTTTGATAGGGATAAGTAGATCTCGCGTCTGCAGTTCCGCAATATTCCGCCTTACCGATAACAGCAAAGAAGTTATCCTCCAGACTCTTCAACACGCGCGCACTATGCGACTCAGACCACTTCTGATTATTGGCGTGCCAATATCTGGGAACAGGCGCGACAGGTATGACATACCCGTCTGGTTCCCTTATTTCACTCTAGCGGCCCACGACAACGTAGCCTCGCTTATCTCCGAGCCAGATAGGCGTATTTCCGTGTTACGCTGGCCACGGCGGGCATGCCCTGTCGCTGGGTGACTACAGATGAAGTGTATGGCCGTGACCATCGTCCCGATACCAGCCCTCCGTGTTAGCCATTCCCTGCAATCCCCCTTTATGATGGCAAGAAGCCAAGTATCTCCGTGCTGAACGGATTGCCGATACGTTGAATACCGCTGACTGGAAAACTGGGAAATCGAAAGTGGCTTTAAGGAAATCAAAGGAAAATGTGGGCTGGATCACGACGAAGTGCAGCGATGGCAGAGTTGGCATCAGAATATTACTTTGTCGTTATTGGCCCATGCAGTCCTGGCGGTTCTGCGGGTACTGAGAAAAAAACACCAGTAGGCCGGGTTCCGCTCAGTGTAGCGGAACTGCGTAAGTTGCTGTCAAAGCTGATGGAAAAAGCGGGAAAGACAATCGAACAGATTTTACATTGGTCAGACTGGCGACGACGGCATCAATACCGAGCACAACAATGTCACTGTCGTCGCCGGGGAAATCATCGGTTTACAGAGCAATTACGGCTGTAGTACTAGGTCGTGTCCCTTAATTATATAACCGCTTGTAAAAGAGTCGAATACAGCCTAATTTCACCATGGATAAATAGTTTCGGGCGGTTTTTTCATAGCGGGTTGCAATACGCCGATTTCCTTTCAGAAAACCGAAACAGCGTTCGACCACATTCCGGTCACGATAAGCCTGTTTATCAAATTGCGTACGACCATCAGTACTGCCTTTTCCATTGATTTTATACGGAATAATGCCCTTTATCCTCAATTTACGCAGATAACCGCGCAGTTTTCCGCCCGAATAGCCTTTATCTGCTAGTACCGCTTTACCGCGCCGTTTCATGAAACCATTTTTGCGTTGGACGCCAATGCCATCAAGCAACGGGATGGCCGATTGACTTTCATGGGCTTGCCCAGCGGTCACTATCAGGTTGAGGGGAAATCCCTTTCGGTCGGTTGCCAGGTGGATTTTGGTGCCATAACCACCGCGTGAGCGACCCAGCGCATGATCGTCAGCGATATCGGGATGTTTTTTTTCGCGCCTGCGGCATCTTTACTCGCGCGAATATTGCTGCCATCCAGGCAAATTTCAGCCCAGTCAATCAACCCTTTTTCATCCAGAATGGACAGTAAACGATTAAATATCTTGTTGATAATGCCTGATTTTGACCAACGATTAAATCGGTTATAGACCGTTTTCCAAGGCCCATAGCGTTCCGGTAAGTCGCGCCACGGTGCCCCTGAACATAGCACCCAGAACATCCCATTTATCACACGGCGGTGTTCAACATAGGGACGTCCTGCCCGTTCTGAATGAACCAGGGGCAAACAAGATTCTATCAATATCCATGCGTCATCAGGAATGTCGTAGCGTGCCATCATCTTTTCCTATATTGAAAACCGTTTAGATGATAATACTACCGATTTACATTAAGGGACACGGCCTAGTACTACAGCCGTAGAGCTCATTCTAATGAGGTATCTGCTTCATATAAGAAAGTGAAATTATGCAAATACTCAGTTTATTTCTTATTAAGTAACCTATTGATTTTATAAAATTTACGGCTGTAGTACTAGTACATATTAATCAAGGCCATTGATGAAAAAGGCGCGTATGGCGCTGCTGGACAGTTTAGCGCATGCCCCCAGTGGTAAAGCCGCCGTCAACCGTAATCTCCTGCCCGGTCACATAACCAGCATCTTCGGATAGCAGCCAAGCGACCGTCCCGACAACATCTTCCGGAGTGCCATTACGTAATAAGAGAGAATGAGCGGCAAGGCTTTTTACAACCTCCTGAGGCAGTGATTCCGCTGCCATTGGAGTCAGAATAACCCCCGGACTGATGGCATTGACCCGCACCGGGCGCGATCCGACCTCTACAGCCAAGGTGCGCATTAAGGCTAGCAGTGCAGATTTGGTGGCTGCATAGATACCGGTTCCGGGCATAACACTGCTAGTGGTCCAGGAAGCATTGATCAGGATCGCGCCCCGTGACATAAAAGGCAGGCAGTGTTTGATCGTGAGGAACGTTCCAATCAGGTTCGTGGCTAATGGCGCAGTAAAGTCGTTTACATCTGCTTCTGATAGTGGTTTAAAGTCACCCAATACCCCTGCATTAGCAAAAAGACCGTCAATATTTCCAAATTGCTGATGGGCCTGCGCGAAAACTGCTTTTACCTGCTGCTCATCAGCAATATCACAACTTAGCGCAAGCGTCTGTGTTCCTTTTGCTTGCAGCTCCTCAGCCAAAAGGTTAAGTGGCTTCATCCGTCTGCCGGTCAACACTAGATTCGCACCTTCTGCCGCCAGACGCAGAGCTGCAGCCCGGCCTATACCAGTTCCGGCTCCAGTGATAAATACAGTTTTTTGATTGAACCGTGAATTGCTCATTTCCTACTCCGTACAATTGTTATTGTATGAATAGTAAAATAAATGACTCGGGGAATAATCAGGGCGATGCTTTAAAGACAGAAAAGCAGGACTTTCCAATTATGCGACATAGACGCCCTCCCCCGCAGTCAAATTTTCCAGTGGTCTAAACCAAAATCGATTACCGCCCGCATTTTTGCTGTCGAGAATTTATTCTGCCGGTAAACCATATTGACCGGTTTACTGACCAACTTTTCTTCGGTAAACAAACGTACCAACGCACCAGAGGTAAGATCTTGTTTAAGCAACACTTCTGGCTGCATGATAATTCCTACCCCGGAGAGCGCAGCCTGCCGTAGCGCCTCGCCATGATTGATACTGATGCTATCATTCACCGTCACAGGGAAACGAGTATTGCCCTGCTGAAAATACCAGTGGCGACGAGCCATTTTCAACCGGAAACCAAGGCAGTCATGTTCGGAAAGTTCTTCTGGCGACGAGGGGTAACCCCGTTCATAGAGATATTCAGGTGACGCGGCTACAGCCATGCGATACATTCCCAGCGGACGGGCAACCAGTGACGAGTCCCTGAGCTCACCAATACGGATAGCGATTTCAACTTCGTCAGTCACTAAATCCATTACCGAGTCAGTGAGGAATAGATCGATATCAACTTTGGGATAGCACTTCCTGAACTGCCCCAGCGACGGTGCAATCACCCTTGTGCCAAAGGTGGTCGGGGCTGTGATACGCAATAGCCCCGTTGCTTCAGTGTTCATACTGGTAATGACGTTTTGAGTTTCATCCATCATGTTCAGTATTTGAGTGCAGTGCTGATAGAATAGTTTTCCAGCTTCAGTCAGCCCTGTCTGCCGGGTGGTGCGATTTAGAAATTTAACGTTAAATTGCTTTTCAAGATCACGAACATAAAGACCAACCATCTGTGGTGTCAGTTGGGAGCGCGCTGCGGCGGCAGTCATGCTACCCTGTTCGACCACACCGACAAAAATTTCCATGCCTTTTAGCAAATCCATGTTACTCCACCCGGTGACTACCAATATGCCTCTACTAAATAATATCCCGATTCTTCAGTAATTGTAAAATTCTGTCAATCCAAGAGGCCATTGATATTCATCGCTGAAAATCAGGGTAGTGACAGGAAAAAATGTTAACGATTCAGAGCCATTGCCACTCCTTCACCACCACCGATACACAGAGCAGCAATGCCTTTTTTCAAATCGTTTCGCGCCATATGATGCACCAACGTCACCAAGATACGGCAACCTGAAGCCCCTATGGGGTGCCCAAAAGCAACTGCACCGCCTAGTGGATTAACTCGCTGGCGGTAAAAGAAGAAAGTGCCCCCTGAAAGGCACCCACGGGGGTTCTACGCGCAGCAACAATTACTACGTTTTTCATAAATACCATCTAGTTGATATTTAAATATAGATTTAATTACGATAATAATCTTTCGGCCATGATTTTTAATGCAAGCACGGCTTCTGTATCAGCTTTATTGCTATAACCCATATAGGGATTTCCTGTGGGAATATCATCACGGGTGAAACTGTGACGTGCACCGCCTAAGTAATATAACGACCAGTCGGCGTTGGCTATTCTCATCTCATTCATAAAACGGTTAATTGCAGGATTCAGAATAAAAGGGTCTTCCGATCCATGTAACATTAGGAAAGCAGGTTTTTTCGCTACCAGTGATACCGGTTTTTTGGTGTCAGGCTGACCATGAACAGAAACTACGCCAAGGCAAGGCAACCCCGTACGCCCGAACTCAAAAGACAAAGAACCGCCAAAGCAGAAACCAACAACAAACAGTGGTCCGGATGACTGCCAGTAGCGTTCAAGTGCGCAGTAGTAATTTTTCAGAATCTTCCTTGTTTCCTGAGGATTATCCAAAGAATGCTTAATCACACGATCTGCCTGTTCGTAGGACCAAGGTCGATGCTGCTTACCGTAAATATCGGTTAGGATCACCTCAGCATCGCATTGCGTGGCATAATTGCTAGCCAGACGGTGGGCGGAAGATGTTTCACACCCCTGCCAGTCAGGAAACATCAAAATACGCATTGTTCCACTGCGGTTAAAATGATAGCCAAGCGCATCCCGATCGCCCGCCGAAAAGGTAAATTTATCTTCTTGCATAAACTCCTCAATTTTTCCCGTGAAAAACAACCGTTAATAGATCATCGTGTCGTTTGATCGGCGACATTATTTCCAGCACCATGACTGAAATACTGAATCCGGCTCCTACACCGATCAATAATATTGTTTCGCCTGTTTTTAACGCCTGATTACGGGATAAATAACCACAAAGCCCCAGGGAACATTAAATCAGCTAATCGCTTTAACTGGCGAACCTGCTTTTACAATATACGCAAATACCAAGCCAAATGTGGTAACTGCTGCCGCGACAATAGGTAACTCAACAACTTTCATGCCATGATCCAACACATAAGCTCCCAGCCATGCTCCACCGGCATTTCCCAAATTAAATGCCGCAATATTGAAAGAGGAACCCATCACAGCTGCTTCACTAGTTGCCTGCATCGCCTGTACCTGTAGAGGAGGGATAGAGGAGAACATAATTGCACCGAATACGAAGATTAGGATCACAGTCAAAATTTTAGAACTGGCAAAGAAACTAAGTGATAACAGCACAACAATCACTGCAGCAAGAGAGACCAACAGCGCCAGACGCACGCTGTGATCAGTCATGCGTCCACCTAATGGATTTCCAATTACCATGCCCACGCCAAAAATGAACAGTAGCCAGGATACTGCTGTTGCCGGGAAGCCGGTGGCCTCAGTCAGAAACGGTCCGAGATAAGTAAGAGCAGTAAAGATACCGCCAAACCCCAGCACGGTCATCAACAGTGCCTTGATTGCTCGAGGTTGTAGCAAGATAGTGAACTCCTGGGCAATATTTTTGGGAGCTTCGCTTTTTACATTAGGCACAATAGCTACTATCGCCACAGCAGCGATAAAGCCGATGACAGAACAAGCAATGAATGCACTTCGCCAGTCAAAATACTGTCCGATAATAGACCCGATTGGAGCACCAAATACGTTAGCCAGCGTTGCGCCTAAAAACATAGCGGCAACGGCACTGGCTTGCTTATTTTCCGGGACCAACTGTGTGGCAACCACTGCCCCCAATCCAAAGAAGGATGCCTGGGCGAGAGCTGCAACCACGCGAGCAAGCATCAGAAACTGATAACTGGTTGCTAGCGCGCAGGCAGCATTGCCCACAATATAGAGAATCATCAGTACAATTAACGCTCTCTTACGCTTTAACTTGACCATCAACGGCGTCAGAATCGGCGCGCCAATGACCACTCCCATGGCATAGGCCGTTACCAACATGCCCGATGAAGAAATTGAAATAGAGAGATCATTACTGATATTAAGTAAAAGTCCGACAATAACAAACTCGGTGGTACATATGGCAAACGCGCCTATCGCCAGTGCATACACTGCTAAGGGCATAATTACACCTCTTCAAATTACAACAAAATTGTTAACATCTTGTAACGTTATTCTGTTGCCTAGCGATAAAAAAATAAATGGAATGATATTTTCTATATTGGAAAATAGTCTTTTCTAATGACACCTTTTAGTTTTGTGTATTATCTAAATAACTGTTCCTAATATTGATACACTTTTGCGGTGCCATGTTTATTTCCCGGAAATGGACTAACCGTCTCCATAAAACCACGCACTTTTCTCAATAATTGCCACATATAGCGACAACAAGGATTACGTGTAATCGTTTCATGAAGGGCTAACCATAGTTTCTCAATATGGTTTATCCATGGCGAATAAATCGGTTGATAAATCAAACGAAATTTAGAGTTTTGCGCTAACCACTGTTGCGTTTTCTGGCTTTTATGAATGATGTAGTTATCGACTATCAAGGTGATGCTTTTTGCCCGACGGTAGGTGGCTTTCAGATGCTCTAATAGTTTGATAAATAATGATGAATCCTTGTTATTACTCCCAACATAACTGACTTTTCCTGTGCCACTGTGTAAGGCCCCTGCCAGATAATATTTCTCATTCTGACCTGGCGTAATAACCCGTTTTTGTTGTCCACGTAATTGCCAGTCTGCCCCTATTTTGGGGTTAAGGTGAATATCGACTTCATCTTCATAAAAGACCGGATGGTCTGGGTTGCATTTCTCCAGCGCATCATTAATTGCCCGCAGTTTTTCTTCTTTATGAGGATCATGTATTCGCAATGTGGGTGCAGCCCGTCGCCAAACAATATTGGCCTGTGGCAACCACCGGCGTATCGTTGAGGCATGGAGTGGGTATCCGGTTATCTCATGGACTTGTATCGCGAGTAATTCACTGCTCCAACGGGAACGCTGATAACCAAAGACGTCAGGAGAGTGCGAAATAAGTTGGCGTAATAAGAGACAAATTGATTCAACGGGCCATTGACGTGGACGGCCAGAAGGCAATGACTGCAAGCCTTCTATGCCATACAGCGTATACCAATTAACCCAACGGCCAACAGAAGAACGACTACAGGCAAGGGTTTTCGCTACCTGACTGATACTATCACCATCGTGCAGCATGAGCATGGCGATAAGCCTTCTGGCATGATTTTTATCGCGAGTTTTCTGGATAGTTTTTTGCATTAAATGGCGTTCATCTTGCGGTATCGATGCTATGATTGGCATAACTCAGTCCGATGGGTGATTTTTTTGGTTTGGCGATTAATCAGATCGCTCAATTCGGATTGAGTTCCCTACCCGTGATCTATTATTTGGAACAGCTATTTAGAGTATTAAATAGTAATAAATAAAATAGGAGAAAACAAAATGAACAATATTAAAATGATAACACTCTTTCATCCTTATGAGAAAACACCATTCATAATCTGTTTAGTAAACAAAGTGGAAGATACCGAACATGGAATAAAACTTACTCTTGAAAATGGTAATGACATTTGTGTCAATAATTATAGCCATTATCTGTTATCTGAGTCTGTAAGTCGTTGCGACAAAGACAGGATAAAGAATATTTATATTCGCATGGTTTCAGAACTCACTCTGATGAGTGAAGAAACTATAAAATCACAGATGTTATAATCTGAGTTATTAGTTACAATATCTTACAGGTATTATATATGTTTCTCAAACCTGCTGTATGATATTAAATAGTTAGTGTAATTATTCATAAAATCAATGCTTTTAACTAAACCTATATCCAGACTTATCAATGAACATGCGTCAGGTTAAAGTCGAATGTGGTAAAAGGCAGTGTCTGGAAAAATATTTTATCTGATAATGCAGGAGGAGATGAACGATTAATTTCCGAACTTTAAAAAGTAAACTCTATTGTATAATTGTCATGAGGCTAATATAGCTAATCTCATAATATTTTGACTATTATTCGTTATCAGTAATTTTTTTGTCATCAAATTTACTAATCATGCTTTTGTGTGTTTTTGAAAAATGAAGTATTTTTATTCGATTTGTGTTAAGTTATATAATTGCAAGAGGAAATTAAAAAAACACATTAAGCTATTAATAGGAGATGACATGTTAAGGATTAATCAAATAATTAAAATTCTTAGTGATATGAAGTCGTATGCACCTTATACATACAAAAGTAAAACAGATAAAGTAATCGACAAAATACACGGTAGATTGCTTGCAATTGTAATTATTATTATTGCTGCGCTAGCTTTATGCATTGCTTTATATAAGTTAACTAGTTTCGCTAAAACTGATGTAATTGTAAATGTTATCTATGGGTTATATTTTACTATAACGTTTATTGGGCTAATAATAATGATATTGCCACCTATCTTAGGAGTAAAGCATTTAATAGACTGGAAAAGAGAATCATTTAATGATTTTATTTGTGAAATCTCGCATGATGAAGAAAATGCAAAACTACTTATAAGTTATTCAGAACTTGAACTTCTATATGCAATTCATTGGCTACAACTTAAGATAAATAGAATAACAGTGAGGGTTAGTAGTTTCTTTGGTGAAAAAACAGCGGTATTATCAGTCTTGGGTCTTTGCTATTCGGCAGTACAGGCATCAATTGGATTTGATACATTGAGTAAAACATTTATCGGGGATCTTTCTAACACGAACTCCACTAATACTGTCATCATGTTCGGATTAGCATTTTTGCTAGGTATATCTCTGGGGGCATTGATGTTAAAAAAAGTAGCAAATCATCAGTTATATCTGAAAGAAATTGTTGAGTTGGCAATAAGAATAAAGAAAGATATCCCAAATGGATAAGGGTGACTTGGATGGATTGAACGCTTATGCATGAAATAATTTAGGGCCATGAGAGAATTATGGCTCTGCTTTATTTTAATAAGTTATTTCATCATAAATTTTTCGATTAACTTAGATAACATTTAAAAAATGTATGAAACTTTTAGATAATATATTGCCGTTTAATATTTTTGAACTGTATTTTAGATGGTATGGGGAAATATTGATTAAAACTTTATCGCTAAAATAGATACTATATTAACATCAAAAATATACCTATTAGCCTATATGAGAATATAGAGTTGTATATACCTATAATATATTACAAACCCATACAGGAAATTGATGTTTGACGCGTTTAAAGTAAATGATGAGTTCATTAATGTGTGAGTCGTCTATATCCGAGGGAAGATACAAGTTATTATTAACAACGAGGAAGCGGTCTCTATAACTTCTACTAATTAGATTTCTTGATTTTGACAATTATATTTTCTATATCTTCCTCAGATAGTTTATCAAAATTCATCACAATAGTAGCAAGTTGATCATTTTCCACATAAAAATATGCTAATGGGACATTTAGCGTCTGTGCTAATTTCTGAGCGGTATGGATATCTGCTTCATGTACTCCTTTTTCATATCGGTTAATGCGGGTGCTTGCTACAAATTCGTCAATCCCGGCTGCAATGCCCAGCTTCTTTTGAGACAAACCAGCAGCAAGCCGCGCTTCTTTTAAACGCTTACAAAAGATGTCTCTATGGGATTCTCGCTGGTTCATAAATGCTCTCATCATTAAGAGCTACGAGAATCGTAGTTTTTCCTTGTTTTCGATACTACGTTTAACGTAGTATCTCAGATTATTGACAAAGTGCTGGTTTTTTATACGGCACTTTGTTTTAATCAAATTCCGTTCACCCGACGGAGATTGCCGCCATGTTAAGAATGCCCTCTCCCCAGACGTTTCCTCCCGAAACACTCTCACTTGATGACCTCGTCCCCCAAAATCACCTCGTTCGCAAAGTCGATGCCGCCATTGATTTCGAATTTATTCGGGATTTAGTCGCCCCGTTGTATTGCCAGAATAACGGCCGCCCAGCGATAGATCCGGTGATGCTGATTAAGATGATGTTGCTGGGCTATTTATTTGGGATCCCCAGTGAACGCCGGTTGGTTCAGGAGATCCAGGTGAATATGGCCTACCGCTGGTTTTTGCGGCTGGGATTGACTGAAAAAGTCCCGGATGCTTCTACCCTCAGCCAAAATCGGCGACGTCGCTTCAACCACTCCGAGGTGTTCCAGGCCATTTTTGACAATATTGTCGAACAGGCTATCCACCGCGGTTTTGTCGGCGGCCGGGTGCTCTATACGGACAGTACCCATTTGAAAGCCAGTGCTAACCCCCATAAAGCCGAGCGCCTCCTGCATCCCGTGCTGCCGGGTGCCTATCTGGGCGAGCTGGAACAGGCCGTGAATAAAGACCGGACTCAATCCGGAAAAAAAGGTTGACGCCAACCCACAAGGAACGGCAAAAACAGATAAAAGTCAGTACGACTGACCCGGAAAGCGGTTTTATGCACCGGACAAACAAACCGACAGGATTTTTCTACCTCGACCACCGTACCGTGGACGGGAAAGCCAATATTATCCTGGACACTTATGCCACCGCTGGCAATGTCCATGACAGCCAGCCGCTGATTGGGCGTCTGAAGCGTCAGTTGACCCGTTTCTCGCTTAACCCGGTCGCCATCGTGCTGGATGCCGGCTATTTTACCGCCCCCGTTTGCCACCTGACCCTGCAACTGGGGCTCACCCCGGTCATCAGCTATCGTCGCCCAAACAAAGGCCCCAATACGTTCCAAAAGAAACAGTTTATTTATGACTCGCAACACGATTGTTATACCTGCCCGCAGGACGAAAAGCTGATTTATACCACCACCGACCGCCAAGGATACCGCCATTACCAAACAGCCGCCGGCATTTGCCAGAACTGTCCACAACGGTCGGCCTGTACACGGGCTAAAAAGGGAAAAACCATCACGCGGCACCTCTGGGAAACGAGCAAAGAAAAGGCCCAATACATTCGGTTGACGCCGTGGGGCAAAAAAGTGCATAAGCGACGGAAAGAAACGATAGAGCGCAGTTTTGCGGATGCCAAACAGCATCACGGGCATCGCTACGCCCATTTTCGCGGATTGCTGAAAGTGCAGATACAGTGCCTGTTGGCAGCCACCGCGCAAAATATCAAGAAGATAGCGTTACTGGTAGCCACGCTTTGTTGGTTTTATCTGGGGTTCAGCCGTGAATGTAGTCGATTAACCATCCCATCACGTTCTAGAAAAGGGGAATAACGGACATGAATCAGAAAAAAACGAAGAGGAGGAATGGATACGGTAATTTCAGTGTTTTCAACGCGGTTTGTCAGCAGTCTGCGATACTACGTTTAACGTAGTATCTGCTTGTGATGATGTACTGGTTTGCCGATACAGATAACCTCAATGCTATCAAAAGCGATATCTAGAGAAGTTCACGCGACCCATACCAGTACATACCGTTTTGTATGTATTGACCTATGGGATATGAAAATGAAGAGAATCTTACTTGTGGCAGGAATGGCACTGACAGGATGCCAACAGCTCAATGATGGTGTGAATACGGTTAATGGAGCAATCAGCTCTTCATTATCTTCAGTGGGTAAAGTGCTTGGCACGTCCACTACAAGTCAGAGTAAAGGACCAATATCCGTTGTTACTGGTCTTGGTATTGTTTGTAAGGACTATGAAGAAAACGCAATGGCGGCAGAAAAGAAATGGACAGGCAAAAGGATCTCTATCACCAATGCCACTGTTCTTGAAGTTACGAAGGGCAGAAGTGCCAGCGATATGATGACGGGAATGTCCAAATCGGCCCCTAACTATTATCTGCTCTTTAAAACAGCCGATACAAGCTACTGCGGCGGAATGGTTTGGATCAATTACTACTCCGGCCTTGATGATGCCGTTCTGACTTACAAGAAAGGCCAGAAAGTCAGTGTCACTGGAACAGTCAACAACTTCGAAGTTCGTGGTTTGGTCATGTATTAAATAGTTAGTTGTTATGATAATCTTCCGGTATTTCGTGGTGGAACATGGCTAAAGTAGAAGTTGATTGTCGTTATTGTCACAAATCAGAAGATGTTAAAGGACATGGAAAAGGTCATAGAGGTTATCCCCGCTACCGCTGCTATGCCTGCAGTAAAGTCTTTCAGTTGGCATACACCTATCAAGCTTGCAAACCGGGAGTCAAAGAGCAGATTATTGATATGGCGATGAATAACAGCGGCATCCGTGACACGGCCCGCGTATTGAAGGTGGCAACAGCTACTGTGATGAAAACGCTTAAAAACTCAACCCCCGGAACGTGACGACGCTTCCTCTTGACGGGGATGACATTCATCTTATCTGTGAAGTGGATGAGCAGTGGTCGTTTGTGGGGAGTAAGAAAAATCAGCGCTGGCTCTGGTATGCCTGGGAGCCGCGTATGAAACGGATAGTGGCACATACTTTTGGGGATCGCAGCAGAAAAACATGGGAAAAACTACTGGCACTCTTGTCACCCTTTAATATCCGGTTTTACTGTACGGATGATTATGCCGTTTATGATTGTCTTCCTGAAGAAGTCCATCTTACTGGAAAGATATTTACCCAACGTATAGAGAGAACCAACCTTACCCATCGTACCCGAATAAAAAGGCTGAATAGAAAAACAATCGGTTATTCCAAATCTGAAGAAATGCACGATAAAGTGATAGGCACTTTCATTGAGCGTGAAAACTATATTTAGTGATCCTTCTAACCATTTAATACACGACCGATTGATTTGCCCCAAGTGTGGGGATATGTATTCTCTCCAATGGAGAGTTCCCTTTAAGGGAAAACGAAAGGGCCGTAAGGCCCTTTTCCATTTATAAAATGTTATCATCCAACTTGTTTAATCAGTTCGGCTATTCTGTCTGCAGAAAATTGTGTTCTAAACTCGACTTTGACAGATTTACTTATTTGACTGAATAGTGCTTGTGCATGTTTTATCTTACGTTCTTCTTCAAGTCTTAAACTATCCTTCCCATCTACATTTTTTGTTTCGATAATAAAGTTTAAATAATCACCTTTTTTTGTTTTGACAACATATGCAAAGTCAGGGGAGTACGTGTATCCACCTGCTACCGGGATCTTAATGGAGTTCTTCGGTATCTTTGTAAAAACAGCTACAGACTGGATCTCTCCATCTGTTATGTTGAGCCTTTCAAGCTCTGAGTCATAAAAGACTTCTTCAAAAAGATAAGAATCCAACGGTGGTTTTGTGTTGTCATTCAATATACCAAGATCACTTGATAATACCTCACTCACAGGCTCACCGTCTGCATTAGTGAACTTTGTAGGATGAATTGAACCTGAAATCACATTATATCCAAGGCTGAATTTGTTAAATGAATTGTTCAACAAATACTTGCTAAAACCAGATTTAATCTTTCTGATTGTTTGAATGTTCAGGTATTCAGTGATATTGATAGTGTCTTTTATATCACAAAAAACCTTATGTAAGGTATCGTGTTTAGCAAAAATAGTTTGTGATAAGTTATCAAGAAATTCCCGATAGCTCATTGTGTTTAGTTTAGCAAAGTTATCATCGTCACTGACGATACTTTTCGACATTGCCGTATCATTATGAATATAAATTCTATCAATGCGAGTATGAACGCCTGATTTAGTAAATCTATCTGTTTCTTCAAGCATGAATGATTTGAAAATGGATAAAAATTCATGTTCACTGTTTATTTTATACTCAATTACTGCTTTTTGATTGATCAAATCCCATAGTTCTTTCAGCTCACTGAACTTACCAATACGCATTTTAGTACGTTTTTTTCCATCCGTGGCTTTTTTGATTTTGGTTGGTTTCACTCCGGTAGGGAATGCAGCCGGATATTTGGCTTTTAAACGGCTATAGGCATCGGAATCTTTGAAGTTTTCATTATCATCAATGATTTCAGCATCAAAGATCTCATTCATGAGTGTTCTGGATGAAAGCTCAGGATACTGAGATAAGATTTTATCCTTAAGTTCTTGAGTAAACTTACTTGGAACAGTTTCGTTGAAAGAACTATCATTAACCTCTTTTACAAGAGAATCAACAAAATCTTTTTCCGTAAAATCAACATAGTAGTTGAGTGTGAAATTGCGGTCTTTCACACGACACATGTATTCATTCACTGGAAGACGTAAACCACGACCTACCTCTTGAAGTTTAGAGGTGGTGCTACCGCTCGAACGGAGCTTGCAAATCTGAAAGACATTTGGGTTATCCCACCCCTCACGCAACGTCCATTTAGAGAAAATGAAACGGCGAGGATTTTCTAAAGACAATAGAAGCTCTTTGTCATGAAGGATTTCGTTGATTTCCTGCTCAATTTTATCATCTTTATCACTGTTATCTTTTGAAAAATAACCACCATGAACAGAAGATATATCCTTAACAGTTTTTTCAAGATAGTTTCTATAAAACTCATCCTTCTCTGTTTTTAACAGTTCATTAGCTTCTGCCAAAACGTATTCTTCGAACTTAGTTTTCAGGCTTCCGGCAATATCATTACCATCACGATAGCCTTCAATGTCATCAATGAAGAAAAGAGTAAGAGGCTTTATGCGTGGTCTTTGTGTCAAATACTCTTTTTCTAACTTAAAGTGCTCTTTGACGGCTTTACGCATCATGTTATCAGCAAGTGTCTGATCGTAAGAGTAGGGGTTTATGGAGCTACCAATTTTTAGCTCAATACCATTACTTAACACGCCTGTACTCTTATTCAAAGCATCAAGGGTTAAATCATGGATCGCACTATGCGTTTTAGATAGTGATTCACCTCTGGATAACTTGAATGTTTTTCTATTACCATTTTCGTTTAGTTCAAAAGTGGCTTCTTTTCCGTCAGATTTAACAAATTTGAGATTAGCACTACCACCACCAACAATATCCTCAATGTAAGCATCAATACCTTTAACAAGATCTTCATTGAACGCATCTACTGCAGTCAGACGATAAACTAAGTTTTTATAGCCCTCACTAAAGGTTGCGCCATATCGGATAATATATTGAGCGTTAAATTTCTCAATATTTTCCCATGTTTTTTTACCTGTAGGGAACTTATGAGGTTCATCAATAATAATGAATGGTTTAACCGCACTCAGGGCAGAAAATGGTGTATCAAACTGATTATCAAGCAAACCAACATCATAAGTATCAGTTAAAGACTTGGAGTTAATCATCCCTGAGTTGATTACAAGGACGTGTATATATTTCTTATTGAAATTACTTGCTTCAACAAAATCATGGATAGCTTGAGGCATGTATGATTTTGTATTTTTACCAGAACTTTTCTGGCTTTCAACAACGTAAGTCTTTAGTTCACGCTCGTAATCATCTCGAAAGTGTTCTTTTAATGCATCACTTTTTAAAAAGTTAACTGTCCCTGCTTTGATCGATAAGGTTGGAACAATAATGATAAACTTGTTAATCCCAAATGATTTGTTCAGATCAAAAATTGTTTTGGTGTAAGTATAAGTTTTACCTGTGCCTGTCTCCATAGAAACATCAATTACGTTGCTTTTAGCATCGTAATTATCTTTTGAATGCTCAATACCATTGAACTCCTGAACATTTTTTATGTTGTTGTAGTATTGTTGTTCAGTAAGGCTCAGTTCTGGATTAGCTAACAGACGGATAGAAACATTATCCGTCTGACGAGGTATGGCGGAAACAAAAACATTCATGACCGCATCAACGCCAGCCTTTTGATGAGGTAAATTCTTTTCGAATGTGAACCCTTTAGACATGATTAGTTCCTTACCACCAAATCTAAATCAATAGATTTTTTATTAGCATAACTTTTTAGTGCTTCATTGAGTTCCATCTGTTTCGCACTTTCGAAGTTGCTGCCATAAAATACAACTTTGTTAGGGGCAAAGTCTTTGTCTGAATCCAGCTTTTGAAGTAAAGCTTTCAGTGCTTCGCTAGTAAAATTAGGCGCAATCAGATACAGACGACCATCGCATAAGTGCGCTTTGTAACCATCAAGATTAACATTTACAATTGGCGTTGTTAACAAGCTACCATCATATACACACCATGTAGTCAATAGGGTGTCATACTGTTCAGGTGTCAATACAGCATCATCAAAGAAAGTATGGTTAGACAGCGTAAGTTCTGATTCATTTTTTGCACGGAAATCAGTCATTAATTGATAAATTTTAAAGCCAAGTTTACCACTTCCTTTACAAACTCTAATCAATCTTTCTTTGGTTAGGTCATAAATAGTTTTAAAACCATGCTTAAAAGCATCAGAGTTATCTTTTGTCGCCTCATCTAATTGAACCGTTATAAATTGATAGTCCATCCCTTTTTCTTTGTTTAAATTTAAAATAGCATGTGCTGTTGTGCCAGACCCTGCAAAAAAATCCAAAATAATACCCTTGCCATCACATGCAAAAGAAATCAATTCTTCAAGTAATTTAATGGTTTTTGGGTTAGTGAAAGGCTTAGTCATTTCAGGAAAAATTTCTTTTAACTCATTAGCCCCAGCTCGCCCATCAATATTAATAACTGAACTTAATTTCTGCTTATAATCTTTAGCATAAACTTTTATTTCCACTAATTTATTTTCATCTTCACCAAAGATAATACGGCCATCATCGATCATTTTTTGCATAGTAGTTTCAGGGAAACGATAACCCATTAAAGGCTGCTTGCAGGGTTTCTTTGTCGTTGGGTGAATAATATCATACCGATACCCTTCTTTACCGGGGTTATGAACCCCTCTTTCCCCAGAATACACACCTTTACGGTCTATGAACTTATAGTTTTCCAGAGGCCACAATTGACTTTTGTTTTCTCTAAACCATTTACTGTATTCTTCCTGTAATTTATCGTTATCCTTTATGTCATTAATTAATGAATCGCCTATCTCAACAAGCAAATCCTTTACATCTGAGATGTTTGACTTCCACTCAGTTTCAATCAGTTCTTTATTTTTTGCATAAACAACAATATATTCATGTTCTACAGCAATGTTCGATGGATTGTTATCTGTTACATTTTTCCAAACAATATCACCGATGTGGTTTTGTTCACCAAAAATTTCATCACAAACTAATTTTAGTTGGCTAAACTCATTATCATCAATAGAAATGAAAATAGTTCCGTCTTCTCTCATTAGTTCACGAGCAATATAAAGACGAGGATAAATGAATGTCAGCCATGCACTATGACTACTTGAACCTTTTGCGGTAAATTCCAGTATACGTGCTGCTTCATCAAGATCTATACCTGCAAGTTCAGAAAGCTGTTCAGATGTAAACTTGCGATCATCGTTATAGACGAATCCATCTTTACCCGTATTATATGGCGGGTCAATATAAATCATCTTCACCTTTTCGGCATAAGCATTAACCATGTGCTTTAATACTTCGAGGTTATCCCCTTTGATTAAAAGATTCTGACTGTTCTTGTTCTCTTCAAGTTGGTTATGGTCTTTATCTTCGGTGAGCAACGTCTTCGGTGGTAGGTTAGCCAACAGCCGGGCATAGGACTTACCCAGCCAGTTTAAGCTGTATGATTCTTTAGAGAGTTCAACATCCGATGATTTGACGATCTCAAGCAACTTTTCTTGAATGAAAGCCCCGTTTTTATCAAAACACTGCGGAAAGTTAGCCTTTAAAACAGCAATCTGCTTACTGTTAGCAGTTTCAACTTCTGAAAAAATCGTTTCTTTTTGCATATCCATTTTAAACCTGATTATTTATTGTTCGATTTAGTGGTATTTTTGATTGAAGCTTCACTTAAGCCTATGCGTAGTAGTTCTGCAGCTGCACCATCTATGCTTTTGAAGACTCGTGCTTTGTAAGGCTGTCTGGAACTACTTAAGACTAATGGCTTACCTTCCCACTCTGAACCATCAAAAATCACGGTATACTCCCCTTTAGAGCCTTCTATTGTTGCTCTATCAAGTAGACCTGATTTGACTCTTTCCTTAGCCATCGAGCTAAGGATAAAATTTCCACCATTAAGACCTGATATCATGGTTATTCCTCGGTATTTAATACTGCTACGATATCAAATATTGCTGAAAAATCATAATAGAATGGTGTAGTAGCCATCAACCAATGATGGCTATTCAAATATATTCAAAACAAGGGGTTACATGCTACTATGTGATGGGCTATCAAGCGGTTAGCCTTGGATTTCAAACTCAAACGATCACCTGTGGGCAAACTCAAACGGCCTGACCGCTCTTTCTCGATTGGCATCAAGATAGTCAGCCCACCACTGAAGCATTAGCCTCCGCTCATCGAGATGTTCAGCAAGATGGATGTAAGCAGCGCGAACGTTATTACGCTCCTGATGGCTCATTTGTCGCTCAACAGCATCCCTTGACCATAAACCTGATTCGATCAACGCACTACAGGCCATCGCCCTAAACCCGTGTCCGCAAACTTCCGTTTTAGTGTCGTAACCCATTGAGCAGAGAGCCTTGTTAACAGTGTTCTCACTCATCGGCCTATCCGGCTGGTGATCACCAATGAAGACCAACTCGTAATCCCCACTGATTTGTTTTATCTCTTCTAATATTTTCAGTGCCTGACGGCTTAGAGGTACAAGATGAGGGCTACGCATTTTAGAACCACGATGTGAGTGCTTTACGCCCTTCAGAGGTTCTCATTCTGCAGGTATCGTCCAAAGCGCATTTTTAAAATCGATTTCTTCCCATCTTGCAAAACGCAGTTCACTTGAACGTATGAACACCAACAGTGTTAGTTTCACTGCCAATTTAGTCAACTTTCGCCCCTTAAAGCATTCGATACGATCAAGCAATTCGGGAAGGCGTTCGAAATCAAGCGCTGGGCGGTGCACTCGTTTAGCTACAGCTATTGCGCCAGCCATATCTTGAGCTGGATTATAATCAAGTAGACCATTTTGTACGGCAAAACGTAGGATTGCGGTCGTTCGCTGTTGAAGACGCGAAGCTACTTCATATCGCCCACTCGCCTCGACTACCTTAATTGGAGCGAGTAGATCCCGAGTCTTCAGTTCCGAAATCTTACTTTTACCTAACGCAGAGAAAAGATTATCCACTAAGCTTTTAAGCACCCGCTCACTATGGGACTCCGACCATTTTTTGCTACAGGATGCATGCCAATCTCTTGCTACAGCCTCAAAGGTTAGTGCTCCGCTTTCTTCAATCTTATCCTCTTTTTTCTTTTGAGAGGGATCGATACCATCAGATACCAGTTTCTTTGCGGCATCGCGCCTCTTACGAGCCTCTGCCAATGAAACCATTGGATAAACACCTAACGCCAGCATCTTCTGTTTGCCACTAAAACGATATTGAAGACGCCAGTATTTTGAGCCATTGGGGTTAACCAACAGGTGCATCCCCTCACCATCGGTAAGTTTGAAAGGTTTGTCTGCAGGCTTAACTGTTCTGACTTTGATATCAGTAAGAGCCATAGATCCCCCTCCCCGTGTTGGTATCAATTTCAATCGAACCGAAGCTACCAACAGTTATACCATCATTTGTTGGTAGATGTTGATATACGACAGTAGACTTTAATGGACCTGAAACAAGAGGTAGAATATATAAGTTATTGATTTTATATACGTAAATAGACTTTAGTAGACGAAAAAAAAGACTTGATTGGTGCCGAAGGCCGGACTCGAACCGGCACACCCGAAGGCGGTTGATTTTGAATCAACTGCGTCTACCGATTTCGCCACTTCGGCACTGAAGGGTTCGGAGAACGGGGATGATTATACCTGTCAGAAGCGCATTCGCAACATTTATCCTTTCAAATTTGTTCAAATGCTGAAAAAAGAATCGTTAATGATTTTTTTTAACCAGTTAAGATTAAATTTCAAGCGTTTTTATCCACTGCCGTCGCACAATATCTTCTTTCACAATCCCTTTCTGCCAATAGACAACAGACAAACTCCTTATATAATTCCAAACAAGACACGGCTATGAGGTAAATTATCATGACAATCATTAGTTGGATTTTTACAGGTATCCTGGTGGGTATCGCTATCGGTGCCATTATGGCGATATTGAAGAAAAACAAATAACCCCTTTATTTTCCCTCACCTCAACGCGCTTGATTGGTTAATCCAAAAATGAAAAAAAGGTTATATAAACTGTGTACAGTTTCCACCCTGATATGGGCGATTTCTGCTTGTGCGGATCCTCATCATGCCCGCCAGGGCAAATTTCTGCAATCCAAGGCACAATCTGCAAAATGGGACGTTTTCGAGGGAAATGACAACATCAAGAAAATGGCTATCGCACTGGTCGATCAGTATTCACAATCCATCTTTGATGAAGGCGATCCGTCGGGAATGGCAATGGTCGTCATCGACAATAACCATGTCATACATCGTAGTTTTGGAGAGACTTATCCAGGAAGCGGTGTTAAGCCACGGCAGGACTCTTTGATTCGTATCGCTTCGATTACCAAATTGATGACCAGTGAGGTCATGATTAAGTTGGCAGAGAAAGAACACCTGAAGATTACCGATCCGCTACAGAAGTACTCACATTACGGTGTTCAGATACCAGACTATAGCGCAAGCCAGCCAATCCGGCTGTATCATCTGGCAAGCCATACTAGCGGATTGCCTCGGGAACAACCGGGTGGAAAATGGGGACGCCCGGTGTTTATTTGGCCAACTCAAACGAACCGCTGGGTCTGGCTGAAAACCGCAAGGTTAGATGTCGCCCCCGGCACAACGGCTTCTTATTCTAATCTGGCCTATGATTTATTGGCAGATGCCCTTGCCAAAGCAGCGGGAAAGCCATATATACATCTGTTACAAGAGGAGATCACCCGCCCTTATCAGATGAACGATACAACGCTGACGCCCTCGCAATCCCAATGTGCCCGCTTAATGGCAGGTATTAAACCCAGCCCTTGCATCAATACCATTGCCGCCGCCGGTAGTGGCGGGATTTATTCCACCCCCGCAGATATGCAGCGCTGGATGCAACAGTTTCTGTCTTCTCATCACCAATTAAGAAAGCAAACCGCCAGCCGTGAACAGGGGATCTACTTTAAACGCGCCAATCTGATGTCCGTCAAAGGAATGGATGTTGCCGGTCTGGCAGATGGCATCGGGCTGGGTTGGGTCTATATGGAGACCAAGGGTGATAAGCCCGGCATTTACCAGAAAACCGGTGGTGGAGGTAGTTTCAATACTTATATGGCAATGATCCCAGAACAAAATATCGGGGTATTTGTGGTGATCACACGTAAGGAAAAAAGTAAGTTTAACCGCGTAACGAGCGGGGTGAATGAATTGGTTTCAGCATTGGCACGCAATCATAGCCAAATTTAACGAAAAAAATCGCCCCGACGATACGGTCGGGGCGACAGGCAATAAATATATTTAAATTTAATCAGTTTGTTTTCTTGCGCAGAAGTAAGTAAATACTCACAACAAAGAACAACACGCTTGGCAACAGGGCTCCCAATAAAGGTGGCATGTTATAAACCAGACTGAGTGGCCCGAATATCTCATTTAAAACATAGAAAACAAAGCCCATGCTGATACCCACAACAACCCTGAATCCCATTGGTACGCTGCGCAATGGGCCGAAGATAAAGGAGAGTGCCATCAGCATCATCACCGCAACGGATAAAGGAGCAAAAACCTTTTTCCACATATTGAGCTGGTAACGCCCGGCATCCTGCTGGCTCTGTTTCAGATAGGTGATGTATTGATGCAGGTCACGAATAGAAAGCGCCTCAGGATCAAGAGAAACCACTCCGAGCTTTTCAGGTGTCAGCCGGCTTTTCCAATCGGCAGATAAACGCTGTGATCCGGTGATCCGCCCATTCGGTGTTAAATCAGACTCTTCAACCTGCGATAATATCCATTGCTGATTATCCTTGTCATACACCGCCGAAGCAGCATATCTGACAGATAGCAGTTTTTTATTTTCATCAACATGATAAATACTAATACCATTCAACGAATTATCCTTGCCCACGCTCTTTATATAGACAAAATCGTGACCATCTTTTGCCCACAACCCTTTGGTTGTGGACATCAGTGAACCACCGAACATTTTTTGTGAACGATAATTCCGGGCAACCTGTTCCCCCTGGGGCGCCACCCATTCGCCAATGACCATTGTCAGTAAAACCAGTGGGATCGCCGTTTTCATGACAGAACCTGCCACTTGCAGGCGGGTAAAGCCAGCAGCCTGCATCACCACCAGCTCACTGCGCGTTGCCAACGTCCCCAGACCCAATAACGCCCCAAGCAGAGCCGCCATAGGAAAGAAGATCTGAATATCTTTAGGTACGCTCAACAGGGTATAAAGGCCGGCAGAAAATGCGCTATATTCCCCTTGGCCGACCTTACGCAGCTGATCGACAAATTTGATGATGCCGGAAAGAGAAACCAGCATAAACAAAGTCATCAAAATGGTTTGCAGGATTGTCCGGCCAATATATCTATCTAATACCCCAAACATCATGACGCTCCTAGACGTTTAAAGCGTGAACGCAGTTTGCGCATGGGAATGGTGTCCCACAAATTAAGCACCATCGCCAGAGCAAAATAGGCGCCATTGACCAGCCACATCCAGAACATAGGATCGAGCTTGCCTTTACCTCCGTTGGAACGCAGGGAACTTTGTAACAGGAAGAAAATCAGGTAGAGCAACATGGCCGGCAGCATACTGAGTATCCGCCCCTGACGTGGATTCACCGCACTCAGCGGAACAACCATCAACGCCATAATCAATACCGAGACAATCAATGTCAGACGCCAGTGAAATTCGGAACGGGAATCATTGTCTGTATCATGCCAAAGCTGCCCAATCGATTTTTGTTCAACTTTGTTACTATCGATATCTGCGCTTTGATGCCCAATGGTGGCCTGATAATTTTTGAACTCAGTAATGCGGAAGTCACGCAACTGCGCTGTCCCCTCATAACGTGTCCCTTCATGGAGTACCGCTACCTGATTACCATCCGGGCGTTCTTCCATATGACCACCATCCGCCAGCACCACAGAAGGACGTTGGTCATTAGCCGGGCGGAGCTGAGCAAGGAACACATTTTCAAACGTATTGCCTTTCACATTACCAATATAAAGCACCATGTTGCCATCGCGGGAAGGTTTGAACTGTCCCTCCATGATTGCCGCAAGACTGGGATTGGCTTTTACATCTGCCATGACTTGCTCTTTGTATTTGGAAGACCAGGGTGTAAACCAAATAACGTTGGCGGCTGCCAACATAGCCGTAATAAGAGCCAGCACCAGAGCGGATTTCACCAATACACTTTTGCCTAACCCACAAGCATGCATGACGGTGATTTCACTTTCGGTATAGAGTTTACTGAATGTCATTAACACCCCAAGAAATAAACTCAGGGGTAAAATCAGTTGCGCCATATCTGGCACACCTAAACCTAACAACGATAGAACCAAATTTGCAGGAATATTGCCCTCGACTGCCGCACCCAATACATCCACTAATTTCTGACAAAAAAAGATCAGCAGTAAGATGAAAAGTATTGCAATTTGGCTTTTCAGGGTTTCCCGTACTAGATATCTAATGATGATCACGCTGATTACGCCTGTGAAAACTTGTCTTTTTGCAGGAAAGTCGCTAACTTCGTCGTATATCTACTATTTATATGAATCAGTTTGGCTTCCCCATCGCTAAAATGATACCAAAGCATTCCATAATTGGTTCCTAATTAAAACATACTTATCGTTAGCTAAGTACCAAAAATTAATATGCTTAGTTTAACAGAACAGTTAATTTTCTTTGGGATACGTAAATGTAGAACGTGATATTTTAGCGATTGTATCCATCTTTGTCTTTAAGATTCAGGAGAACGCATGGAGTTTAGTGTAAAGAGCGGTAGCCCGGAGAAGCAGCGCAGTGCTTGCATTATTGTCGGCGTGTTTGAACCCCGTCGTCTTTCCCCTATCGCAGAGCAACTTGACAAAATAAGTAACGGCTATATCAGTGCATTACTGCGCCGTGGTGAACTTGAAGGCAAGGTAGGTCAAACCTTGTTGCTACATCATGTTCCTAATATCTTGTCTGAACGTATCTTGCTGGTGGGTTGTGGAAAAGAGCGCGAGCTGGATGAACGCCAATACAAACAAATCATCCAAAAGACGATCAGTACCCTCAATGAAACCGGTTCAATGGAAGCCGTTTGTTTCTTGACTGAACTGCACGTAAAAGGGCGCAATAACTACTGGAAAGTACGTCAGGCGGTCGAAACAGCCAAAGAATCACTGTATGTATTTGACCAACTCAAAAGCAGCAAAAATGAACTGCGTCGCCCACTCCGCAAAATGGTCTTTAATGTCCCTACCCGCCGTGAGTTGACCAGTGGTGAACGAGCCATTCAGCACGGCCTTGCCATCGCATCCGGCATCAAGGCAGCCAAAGATCTGGCCAATATGCCCCCCAATATCTGTAATGCTGCCTATTTGGCATCACAAGCACGCCAGCTGGCTGACAATGCTGCTAATCTGACGACCAAAGTGATTGGTGAAGAACAGATGAAAGAGTTGGGGATGAATTCGTATCTGGCGGTTGGTCAAGGTTCACAGAATGAATCCTTAATGGCGGTCATGGAATATAAAGGCAGCAAAAACCCTGATACGAAACCCATTGTATTGGTGGGCAAAGGGCTGACTTTTGATTCCGGTGGGATCTCCATCAAGCCATCCGAAGGCATGGATGAGATGAAATATGACATGTGTGGCGCAGCCTCCGTTTACGGCGTTATGCGTGTTGTCGCTGAGCTGAACTTGCCAATCAATGTCATCGGCGTTCTGGCTGGTTGTGAAAATATGCCCGGCGGACGAGCTTATCGTCCCGGGGATATACTGACTACCCTATCCGGTCAGACTGTTGAAGTGACAAACACGGATGCAGAAGGCCGTTTAGTACTGTGTGATGCGCTGACTTATGTTGAACGTTTTGATCCGGAGTTGGTCATTGATGTGGCCACCCTGACCGGGGCTTGTGTCATCGCGCTGGGCGGCCACTACACGGGGCTGATGTCCAACCACAATCCGCTGGCTCATGAGCTGCTAAATGCGTCAGAGCAGGCAGGCGATCGCGCATGGCGTCTCCCGTTGGGTGATGAATATACCGAACAGTTAGAATCCAATTTTGCGGATATGGTCAACGCGTGCGGGCGTTCTGGTGGCGCAATTACCGCAGGTGCCTTCCTGTCCCGTTTCGCCACCAAATACAATTGGGCACATCTGGACGTTGCAGGTACTGCATGGCGTTCAGGTAAAGCGAAAGGCGCAACAGGTCGTCCGGTTGCGCTCCTGTCACAATTTCTGTTAAATCGTTCAGGATTAAATTCTGATGATTAATGTCCTGCCACACATTTTGTCGGTAAGTGTGTTTTATTTGATAATCCCGATAAAAATGGGGTAAAAAGACATTAAGGGAATAGACGGAATGAAAGGGTATTGTCAGCGCAATACCCTTTTCCGTCACTGTTTCCTTGTCATCTTGCAACCAGGAAACTATGAAAAGCGCCACTTTCTATTTATTAGAAAACCAATTATTAGAAAACCAATTATCAGAAAACCCGTTATTGGAAAAACTTTCACTGGAAAATCAGCCCCCGGAGAAATCATCATTTTCTGATGATTTACAGCCACATGAATGGCTAGCCTGTCAACTTGCTGCGGATCAGTGGCGAGCTGGGAAGCGGGTTCTGATCGCGTGTGAAAGTCAGGAGCAAGCCGAAAAACTGGATGAAGCATTATGGCAACGGGAACCGAGTCAATTTGTCCCGCATAATCTTGCCGGAGAGGGTCCCCGTTATGGCGCACCGGTAGAATTGTGCTGGCCACAAAAAAGGAACAACGCTCCCCGTGATGTGCTGGTGACACTGCTGCCTCACTTTGCAGACTTTGCCACAGCTTTCCATGAAGTGATAGACTTCGTTCCTATTGATGAAAATCTGAAACAGTTAGCGCGCGAACGATATAAATCCTATCGCAGCGTCGGCTTTATTTTGACCATGGCAACCCCGCCAACTTATTAAATATCAAGACACAATGGAAAAGACACCCGCTAATCAAACGCAATCTGAGCCATCTCTCGATAAAACGTACAATCCGACAGAGATAGAGCAACCTCTTTATCGCCACTGGGAACAGAGTGGTTATTTCAAACCGAATGGTGATACTCACCGTGAAAGTTTTTGTATCGTCATTCCACCACCAAACGTCACTGGCAGCCTGCACATGGGGCACGCATTCCAGCAGACCATTATGGATACGATGGTGCGTTACCAGCGCATGCAGGGTAAAAACACCCTGTGGCAAGCAGGCACGGATCACGCGGGCATTGCCACCCAAATGGTTGTTGAGCGCAAAATTGCAGCAGAAGAAGGCAAAACCCGCCACGATTATGGCCGTGAAGCCTTTATCGACAAGATTTGGCAATGGAAGGCAGAATCGGGTGGCAATATCTCCAACCAGATACGCCGTCTGGGGAACTCTGTGGATTGGGAACGTGAACGCTTCACCATGGATGAAGGTCTGTCCAAAGCCGTTAAAGAAGCCTTTGTCCGCCTGTACCAAGAAGATCTGATCTACCGTGGCAAGCGTCTGGTTAACTGGGATCCAAAACTGCGCACAGCAATTTCAGATCTGGAAGTTGAAAACCGCGAAGTTAAAGGTGCGATGTGGCATCTGCGCTATCCACTGGCTGACGGCGCCAAAACTGCGGAAGGCAAAGATTACCTGATCGTTGCGACAACCCGCCCAGAAACGATGTTAGGCGATACCGGCGTTGCAGTTAACCCGGAAGATCCCCGTTACAAGGATCTGATTGGTAAAGAAATCATCCTGCCTCTGGTAAACCGTCGCATTCCTATCGTTGGCGATGAACACGCAGACATGGAAAAAGGCACTGGCTGCGTAAAAATCACCCCGGCTCACGATTTCAATGACTATGAAGTCGGTAAGCGCCACAATCTCCCCATGATCAATATCCTGACTTTTGACGGTGATATCCGTGAAGCCGCCGAAGTCTTCGATACTAAGGGTGAAGTGTCTGATGTGTATTCAACTGACATCCCAGTTGAATATCGAGGCATGGAGCGCTTCGCTGCACGTAAAGCGATTGTCGCTGAGTTCGAAAAACAAGGTCTGCTGGTTGAGATAAAACCACACGATCTGACAGTACCTTACGGTGACCGCGGTGGCGTCGTTATCGAACCAATGCTAACTGACCAATGGTACGTCCGTACCGCGCCACTGGCAAAAGTGGCGATTGAAGCGGTTGAAAACGGGGATATCCAGTTCGTTCCAAAACAGTATGAAAACATGTACTACTCTTGGATGCGTGATATTCAGGATTGGTGTATCTCCCGTCAATTGTGGTGGGGTCACCGCATTCCTGCATGGTATGACGCACAAGGCAACGTCTATGTTGGCCGCGATGAAGAAGAAGTTCGCCGTGAAAATAATCTGGGGGCAGATATCAGCCTGACCCAAGACGAAGACGTACTCGATACCTGGTTCTCCTCTGGTTTGTGGACATTCTCCACACTTGGCTGGCCTGAGCAAACGGAAGCGCTAAAAACCTTCCATCCAACCAATGTCTTGGTCAGTGGCTTCGACATTATCTTCTTCTGGATTGCCCGCATGATCATGATGACCATGCACTTCGTCAAAGACGAAAACGGTAAGCCACAAGTCCCCTTCAAGACCGTCTACATGACAGGTCTGATCCGTGATGACGAAGGCCAGAAGATGTCCAAATCCAAAGGGAACGTGATCGACCCATTGGATATGATCGACGGTATCTCGCTGGAAAACCTGCTGGAAAAACGCACCGGCAATATGATGCAGCCACAACTGGCTGAAAAGATCCGCAAGCGCACAGAGAAACAGTTCCCGGAAGGCATTGAAGCCCACGGTACTGATGCCCTGCGTTTCACATTGGCAGCACTGGCCTCTACCGGCCGCGATATCAACTGGGACATGAAGCGCCTGCAAGGTTATCGCAACTTCTGTAACAAACTGTGGAACGCCAGCCGCTTCGTTCTGATGAATACCGAAGGACAGGATTGCGGTCAGAATGGGGGTAAAATGTCCCTGTCACTGGCAGATCGTTGGATTCTGGCGGAATTCAACCAGACAGTAAAAGCCTGCCGTGAAGCACTGGATACTTACCGCTTCGACATCGCCGCAAACATCCTTTACGAATTCACCTGGAACCAATTCTGTGACTGGTATCTGGAACTCTCCAAACCCGCAATCAACAAAGGTTCAGAATCGGAAGTTCGCGCAGCTCGCCATACTTTGATTGAAGTATTGGAAGGTTTACTGCGTCTAGCACACCCAATCATTCCGTTTATTACAGAAACCATCTGGCAGCGTGTAAAAGTGGTTAAAGGTATTGATGCGGATACCATCATGCTGCAACCTTTCCCTGAATGTGATCAAGCGAAAATAGACGAACTGGCATTAAACGATCTGGAATGGATCAAAGAAGCCATCATTGCGGTACGTAACATTCGTGCAGAAATGAATATCGCGCCAAGCAAGCCACTGGAGGTTCTGCTGCGTGATGCTAATGACGATGCACAACGCCGCGTAACTGAAAACCTCAATTTCATTCAGGCAATGGGGCGTCTTTCTGCTGTTACCCTATTGGCAGCAGGAGAAGAACCTCCTGTTTCTGTCACCAAACTGATCAATGGGGCCGAAGTGCTGATCCCAATGGCCGGTTTAGTCGATAAAGATGCAGAGCTGGCGCGTCTGGATAAGGAAATCGAAAAGCTGGATAAAGAGATCAACAGCATTGAAACCAAACTGGCTAACGAAGGTTTTGTCAGCCGTGCGCCAGAGGCGGTTGTTGCGAAAGAGCGTGAACGTCTGGCGAGTAACAATGCCGCGAAAGAGAAACTACTGGCGCAGAAAGAAACTATCTCTGCCCTGTAATCTCGTTTAATGGTGATATTTATTACGTAAGCGACGGCATTAGCTGTCGCTTTTTTTTAAAAATAAAGATAGCCAATAAACTTTAACTCGCATCGTGCAACTATAAATCAGTTTTATTTTCTCTCGCTTCGCGGGGGAGAATAAAACCCATTAATGATTGCCATTATTATTTTTTCACAATAATATAACACCAATAAGCCTAAGGATAATTGACTTTTTGAAGCGTTTTTTTCTAAATCAACATGATTCATACATAGCATCGTAAAAAGTAAGGATAATCAGAAATGTTCATTGGAGACATATAAATAAAAAGAAAAGATTGAAGAAAAACGTCATATCAAAAAAAGATATTTTTTTCGTTAACCCACCATGACATTAGGAAAAATAAGACGGATGATATCATTAAACTTTTCAATATAGAACCGGTACACTTACTAATAAAGTAAGCAGCCATAACCGTTATGACGGAAATGGCATGTTTAACGTCAAAACCCGTTATTAATTCACTAACCTTTATATTATTAAGAGAAATATTAACAATAATACTCCCAAGTATAAAGCATACTGCATAATCTAAAGAAGTAATAACAAACCCGTCTTTTTGACGTTTTTTATTTCCAAACAAAAATGGCGTCACTCTAAAAATCGCGCTAATTATCCCCATCAACAATACCATAATCATTATCATACCTATGCATCCTTCCTAAATTTCAGTTCATAAAAGGCAATCGCAACCCCGACCATAATAGGTATCGCAATATCTATAAGTTGAATATTTATTTCATTTATTAATGGAGTACATACCCCACCGATTAGTGTGGCAAAGACAGATAAATCTTTTCCTGAGCGTTTAGCGGCAAGAGATGAAAAATGTATTGGAATTAACATAACCAAAAAAAGGGAAATAGAATCATAATTCAGGTAATCAGAAGATAAATACCCAAGTAATGTCGCTAAAATTGCGATAATAAAGCTTGGTATAGATACACCGAGATAATAGTTAAATTGAGACTTTCCATCATAAATGCTTGAAGACGTTAAATGAGCATGAGTGACTGTATAAGTACTGGCACTAAATGCTAACATCGACAACAATATCTTGCTCTTTGGTATATCCTGAAAGTACTGTGACATTACCATTGACATAAGAAAGAAACGAAAATTTATGATCAGAGTGAGTATTATGATTGAGAAAAAAACACCATCAGCAAGATAATTGACAACGGCGACCTGCAAAGGTGCAGCGAAAATCAGTATAGATCCAGTCATTGTTTCTATTAATGACAGGCCTTTGTTTTGATAAAGAGCACCGATAGAGGCAAAAATAAGAAAAAAGGAAATACAGATAGGCAAAGAGTCTAGCAGTCCTTTTCTGAATAAAGATTTCTGCATGGGCTACCAACTATGATGAATCAATTCAAGATAAAAAGACGATATAGATATAGCTTACATTACAAAAAAAATTGTTCAACATTTTCAATCTGTTATTTTTTTAGATAAAAATAGATTAGATTACATGGATATCTCATTCCTTCCATTTCAGTCAGATACCAATCATTTCCATTGACTCAAAGCAAAAATAAGCAATTTAAAATCAAATGGTTAACAAGAAATAAAGCGGGCAATTTACTTTTTTCGATATCACAATAAAAAATAACGATCTTCATAAATTAAAAATTGGAATTAGCCTATTAAAAAATAGTATTAAAGTTAGCCTGACGTTAAAGAGCAGATTGTTGATATAGCGATGAATAATGGGAGAGTTCGTGACACCGATAGATTCCTGAAAGTTGCAATAGCCACTGTCATGAAAACTCACGTTCCGCAACGTGACGACGCTGACCCTGGTATTACTTAATACATTACCGGATTAACCGAGGTGCTAAGAGGAGAATTTTTCTCTTCTTAAGTCAGAAAATTAGAAGAGTATCAATTTTATATAGTGCCTTTATTAAGCAGTAATTTTGCTTTATTGACCAAAGTTTCACTATTATTGCTCAATTGAACAAAATGAAGCCTTTGCCACTGTTGTGTGTTTATCGCTTGTTTCACCATCGTCTTTACCCAAGGGGCATAAACTCTGATCGCCCTTTTCCCTTGTTTACCATTTTTGGTAAATACGCCTTTATTACCGAGTAATTCATTATTGAAAATAAAATACCCTTTTTGTTCATGATCAAAACTGGCAATCACAACAATATCTATTCCATCATTAATATGAAAAGGTGCAATCTCTGAAGTCAAAGTGTCTCTTTTCCAGATAGTGACAAATTGCCCGACTTTTGTTGGTGTTGTTTTAGCTTGACGAAAAAGACAACGTTTACCATTAAAATCGAACGATAATGCCCCATACTCATCACTTTCTATGTCTCGCTGAACATGACTGACCGAATCACTGGCTATAGGTTCTAAAATTGTTTCAACAAACGCTTTAAAAGAGTGAGGAATATCGTCTTTTAAAGCGTCATTCACCCAAGCAACGTTAACATATTCAATTTTTATATTGTTCATCTTTCAACCTAATATTCCTGTTACGGAAACAATCCCAACCTTTTCTCCGACAGAGGATTTACCCTTAGTCGCGACCAATAAATCAAATAGCATTTAATGCGAATGTAACTGACGTTAGGGTAAGAACGTGAAAACACATAATAAAAAATCTATCCATCCATGACTAACTATTATCTCCACAGTTTTAATGAACCCCATAATCAACCCTTATTGTTAATTTATGCGTTATTTTTAATCTTTTAACACTCGGCCAACTTTAGATAACATCCCCCTCACGATGCTACCATGAGTAAGAGATACGGGTATCATATACACTTTTCCAAAAAAATTATGCGTTATCACAGATGCGGTCACCGTCGCTATATAACCACCTTTATGATGATTATCAGGGAAAACATTCAGAGATATCAGCACCGTCAAATGTATATCCTTAGACAATAGACATATTTCATCATCACTGATACGTACAATCTTAAAAAAATCGACATAGCTTCCAACGTGAAGCTCTGTATTTAAACTTCCACCTGAGAATCCACGAATTTTTCCCACACCAGCAAGACGTGATATTTTATCTCTTATTGCAAAAGACAGGCGTAACCATAATGGTATTTTTTGAGTCATTTGACAATAAACATCAAGGGCAGTCATTTTGTTTTTAATAAACACTTTCTGCTGACTATAATAACCTAAATTATCTTTTTTATCCAAAAGCAAAATACCGAATTTATCACTATAGTACATGTTTCACCATAATATTATTTACTAAAAAGTGGTTTTCATAGCACTAATCAATATTACTCATTAGGTATGTCACATGATTTGAGTAGCCATCAATTTGTATCTTTATTATACTTCCATATCTCTAGATCACCATTCATATAAATCACATACCATTGCAATATTTCGCTACATCCATCCAAATATTCTCTATGATATAGCAACAATTAATGGAAATAGCGAGTACGAAATAAAAGAAAAAGCTAAAATTCATAGAGGGAAATGACAGAAGATAATTCAATGCAGCATCGAACATTAATTGTTGAAATAGGCCTTAATGATTGACAACCAAGTGTAACTTGAAACCATAAAACCAGCATTGTGATGTGATGGACGTCCCTTTTGTTTCAGGCTTATGCCAAGGTTACGATAGGGTAAATGCCAATCGCTTCTCTTTACCCACAAAACGATATTTTAATCAACCTGAGATCGGTTTAAGCCATCACCCGAAGTCCTGTTTTTTCAGCGCTTGTGATATTGAGTGATGGCTTTTTGGGTTTTAAGCAGTAAGCGATTAATCCACCTAATAAATTCAGCATGAAGCCATGCAAACTACGATGGCGGGAATGCTCAAGTTGTGTGACGTTCTTAAGCTGATCATTGATGGTTTCGATGATGAACCGTTTAGCTAACATGGCTCTATCCCAAGCCGCTAATAACCTGGGTTTCATGTTTTTCCGTTGCCCTGTCATTAAGGTTATTCCTTCTGCTTTTAAGTCTTCCGTTAATGCCTTGCTGATATCGCCTTTATCCGCATAAAGTTTATCTAAAAGTCCTTTTGATAATTCTCGAACCGGTGTCCTATCATCAACATTCGCGGGGGGGAGTTTTGCCGCCACAATTTCACCAAGATGATTAATAACGAGGTGAAGTTTAAAACCATAGAACCATCCCATCGTTCCTTTTCCTCTCGCCGCCGTCTCTTTAAACACTTTATGTCTTGGTATTCTGAGGTTGTGACACACTTTAATACTGGTTGAATCAATAAATTCAATACCTGTCGGCTTGCCTTTAAGATGCGTAAAAAACGAACTCAATGGGATAAGTACCGTTGGCATGACCTCAAGAAAACGGGTGTAGCTGAGCAATGTAGGAAACGCTTTTCTATGATATAAGCAAATGAATCCAAGATAAAAATTCTTGAAATCACGCTGGTGTGACATATGAAAAGCAATAATAATGGTCATAATTTCACTCGTACTCATTCGTCCTTGGCGTAAGCGTTGACGTTCACCACTCTCAATCAGATACTGTTGCCATTGAGGCATAAAAATCTGACAAAAATCGTCGACATAACAATATAAGTTGACTAAATTACGCATAGCGGGTTCCTTTGTGAGAAGTCATTCTTGGTCGACAGATCTGATCACAGAACTCGCTTTTAGTTCCCTTCTTTTTATCCCGAGTTCAGGTTAATCACCAACATTTGGAACCATTCGGAAAAATTTCTAAGTACATGCCCATCGGAGAGTTTGTACGATTTATCTTTGGGCTTCGCGGTGTCTATCTGTCTGGCGGTCAACTTCATATGGGGGTATCTCACTTCATTGAACCTGAACGTACCCCTAAATATACCCCCATAAGATCGTGGATTTCAACCTACCTGACTGGACTATAGAAGAACAGAAAAAGGCTAACATTGCGTATTTATTGGGGTTTTGTGGACTTCGAAAGACGTTGAGATATGAATGGATGGTACGCCCTACAGGATTCGAACCTGTGACCTACGGCTTAGAAGTGAGTAGAGTCACTTTGTAAATCAACTCATTACCGCATTTATCGGCGCTCACACGTCCCACCTTACCGAAAGTTACCTATGGTTACTTGCGGTTATCTTTCGATGCTTGTCCCAAATCCGTCCCGCCTTTTTGATTGTCCAGCCACACCCACCAATGCCGCAATGTTCGCCACCCATCCCCACTCACAATTTTCCCAACCCATCAAAATACACCATCATTTTTCACTGCATCCACCATCCACCGGAAAATATTTATAAACTGTCGAGAGTGACACGTTAAAAACCGCTGCAATTTCCCGCCGCGATTTTCCCTCTGAGAGCAATTGCCGTGCTTTCCGGCACTTTCCTTCCGACAATGATACAGGACGACCGCCAATGCGCCCCTGTTGTCGCGCCGCGGCTAGGCCAGCATTGGTGCGCTCCACAATAAGCTCGCGTTCCATTTCAGCCAACGCACTCATGATGTGAAAAAAGAATCGACCCATAGGGCTATTGGTATCAATGCTATCCGTCAAACTCTGAAAATGAATCCCCCCATAAGCCAACCTCTCATTCAGAGCCACCAAATCTTTTACGTTGCGCCCTAGCCGATCTAATTTCCAGACAACTAATGTGTCGCCTGTTTTCAAATACTCCAATGCCTGCTGTAACCCCGGTCGGTTAGCGGTTTTGCCACTGATTCTATCCTCAAAAATCCGTTCACAATTTGCATTCACCAATGCATTCCGTTGCAAATCGCAATTTTGGTCATGTGTTGACACGCGAATATAGCCGATTTTTGCCACATTCCACTCCAGCTATCTAATGATTGGCGATTATATCAACACAACGAATTTCCATTAAACCTCGGTTTATCGCAAACCGTCGAACTGGCAGGAAGTGCCCTGTCCAAATATGCGAACGGGGCAGACATTCAGAATAAACCGGCGTTTGTGCAGAATATTGGAGTTAGTGATAGCGCTGCGGGATTCATCAAACGTAATATCATAAACCCTAACACTATCAGTGAATTTACATCGTGGATAACCTCACGACCTGAGGGCGGACATGCGTTTCGTATTGACGATTCAACTGCTGGTGGAGCTGGCTATGCGTGGTCATGCGGTTATGTCACTCGAATAGGGGATACATGGGCGGGTTTTATTGCTCATTACAACTATGGTGTGCGTTTTGTGCACGGCAATGATGCCAGCGGCAATACCCGAGTTAGCGAACTATGGACAGATAAAAACACACACGTAGACGGAGGAGGATTTATCAAAAAAGCCTCGCCCGTTATCAAAATCTGGAACGATGGGAAATTCGAGACCAACGATGAATCCGAGGGTGCAACGGTTGAGCGCCTGTCTGAAGGGGTTTATCTCATCAAAAACGTGTTGGGATTTAATGCGGATGCTGCGTGGGGCGGCACTGATGGCGGGGTTGAAATTCCAATATGCAAAAATAAATTGCCGCTGATTTGGGTGGACTACACGGTGCTGGATGATGGTGCTATCAAATTAATGACCTATCACCGAGAGCACCCCAATGCGCCGGAGTTCGCCAGAAATAAACGCGAGGGATATGCTGACGGTGATTTGATTGATATCCCCAATGGCCGATTCGTTTCTGTTCGAGTGCAAATGCCGGCCACTGAGGAGGAAATGACTACTCCTGCCGCTGAGGTTCTGCCGTTAATTCCCGCTGATTCCAAATAGAATCTTCAGGCATTTGGACCCGGACGTCTAATCGAGTGCCTGCGGGTAAATCACACGGTTCATCATCGGTGTAATAGGTGTGTTCGTCCACGGATTTGATGCGTCTGTTCTGCAACCGAGCGGGCATGTGGGCGTTCTGTCGGTGGGTGATTTTGATATCAATAGCCCCGTCCGGCAACACCTTATCCTCGACATACACTAACTCATTACCGTTCACATCGCGTGGAGCACTGATACCGCCATGTACACCCCACGCACCGTCAGCGTTGTAGCCGAGCACGCCAGAAATGCGATAGTGGCCAGTGCCTAGTTTTGTGACTGTTGCTCCTTCGGATTCACCGTTGGTAGTGAATGTACCATCGGGGTGAATTTCAATGATGGGCGATGCAACTTTAATGAATCCGTTTCCATCTCGATAACAGTTCGCACCTAGTGATAAAATATTACCATTTCCTCTGGGGAATCGCGCTTCATACCATTGAGAGTTATTCCATTTGAAAACAACATGCGGATCATTACCGACTGTTTTTAGGTTAATTCTAGTGCCGCCTGTATAACAAGAAATCTCGTCAACTGCTTCCAGATAACCATTAACCCTGATTGTACTCTGAATTGTTTGCGGACTCCCATTTGATGGATTCCGTACCACTGCATTTCCTGCCAGTTCGACGGTTTGCGATAAACCGAGGTTTTTCACAAATTCCAGCTTGTTCGGAATATCCCCCCCGTTCGCCGATTTGGCCAGTTTCCCAGTGACCGTTTTTTCTAGCGCCCGTATCGATTGAAGTGACACGGTTTGCCCATTCGGTAGCGTCACATTCACTGCACCATCTTGGCTCATCCATTTGTCCATATTTTGCAGAAATTGGATGACATTACTGTTAATGGCGCACATATGCCGGACACCATCCGAGATGGAATTAGGTACTGTAGTTTGAATCTGGTATTTAGCATTATTCAGGGTGACCTTGACATTATCGGCCAATACCAATTCCGTATCTGAGTTAACCGCTTGTATCATATGTAACAGGTTGCTACTGCCGGACTGGATTAAAATAATTTGCCCTGGAGCAACGCCATTGATATTGGATTTAAATTGTGTTCCTGTGCCACGGACAATAGCCGAGCCTGACACGGTTGAGGCTGTGCCTTGTGTGTAGATCATGATTTTAGTATTCTCGTATTTTAACTAATTAAGAGATAGAAATGATAAATTAAAGCCCGCTGACGTCAGCGACTAGAATAAATGAGTTTCCCACTGTATACCCCTCTATGGATGGCAAATCCTCACCCCACGAAAACATTTCTTTTATTCGCAAATGGTTATTTGTGCAATTAAAAAATGATTCGTAATATTCATAATATTCGGCTTCGTTGCATTGTCTGCTGCATATTGTTGATACGTTTACTGCTATATCCGTATTAAATTGACGAGAATAATCATAAATAATATTGTTTCCAACTTCGCTATGGATGATTTTGAGGTACTCGTTGCCGGAATCAAATATAACGTTCCCATTCACGCCTCTGACACGTAAACCGATTTTGGAGTTCGATTTAACCACTTCGGATGAATTGAAAAAGTATAATGTAACGTATCCTGAGCTATCCCCGGGGGGCTGGTAAATGCTGTCTTTAAATCGATTATTAACAATATTTACGTCACCCTCTGTTTTCATGAATATCAAATCACCGTCAACGTATGGCGTTTTTGCCGGGGTGCTAACACCCAGTTTAACAGCTAGGGTGTTATCCGCAAAACCTCCTCGCAAAAACAGCCTTTCCTTAGCGCGTAATACATAGCTGCAATTCACCCCGTCAATCTGGTAAATATAATCATCGCCAGTAACACGTAGTCCGAACATCACCTAACCCCGTAAAAAACATTTGTTCCCCTCAGTGCAGCTTGGTTACCGCAACTGATATCGTAGTGTATGGCGTCATTGTTATACCAGACGTTAAAAATTACACGGCCGTAAATAACAACGTCACTATCAACAAAAATAAAAACCTCGCCATATTTTGATGGCTCATCCAACGGGATGCTACCAGAACGGCGCTCTCCTTCACCCACACTAGGCAATGTAACCATTCCCAAAATTCTACCTATTCGGGATGACGTATCTATCTTTATTCGCCCTGTTTTTGGCTCTCTGATTCTTAATCCGTAATTTCTCACAACAATTCACCTAATTCTATTATCGGGGTGTTGGTTTTATCAAATAAATAAAACCCTCTATTTGATATCATTATTCTGTATTCGTTGCTTACACCGTTAATCTCAATAGCACCGGTTTTGGCGTCAAATCTAAAGCCCCTCTGATTGGGAATATAGTTGGTGGATTTAATATCCATCCCAACCAATAAATGCTGAATGGTTGCTAAATCAATAAAACCCTCCTTGATAAACACCTGCCCATCCTTAATCGTAAAGACTGGTTCTAGCTTGCCATTGGTGGGATTGACCACGGTAAACTGGTTTGCTCGGACGCCAAATTGTGTTTCCACCTGTCCATTTTTAACTTCAGCTCCAATCACCATCCCGGCTTTATAAAACTGTCCCTTGTAATTCACTCCCGCCCCGATATCCTTGATGGCATACCCGTTACCGTCGATATCAAAGACAGCGGTCGCTTTCTCTTCCAAAACAGCGCTGTTTTCGCCTACCTGTGCTTTTAGGGTTTCAATAGAATTAGCAAATGCCTGACGATCATCAGCTCGTGCTTTATCTACCCGGTTAATTTCCGCCCGAATTTGACGCTGCTCCCCCGCAGCATCGACAGCTTGTGCTGCAAGTTGCAGGATAGATTCAGCTTGAGATCGCTCTTGGTTGCTGAAGGTGTCATTCAGATGAGTAATTTGGGATTGCTGAGCCTCATACTGGCTTTTCTGGGCTTGCTCTAATGTTGCCGAAGAATTTTCAAGATTGGCAATCGCCGTTTTCTGTTCATTGAACGTGCTGTTAATAGCCGATAACTGCCGTGCCTGCTGATCAATGCTTTCCTGTAACTGTGTGTCACCTTTTTGAATTTCCGCCCGCAACTGAGTCTGGCTTTCGACCCACGCCTTATCCGCTTCGGTTTGGGTTTTTTTGACGTCCACTATGGCGGATTCTGCATCATTCAGCCGGGCATGGATTTGTTGTCCCATTTCAGCGCGGGCAATTTTTTCCGTAGCTACGGCTTTCTCAACACGCACAATCCGTGCCGCCGACTTAAACTGCTGATCACTGATCGCGTTGAACTGTGCTGACGTCTGCATCAAGGCTTCTGATAGCGCACTTTCAGCATCCGTGACCGTTTTTTCCATTTTGCTGATATCACTGCTTTGCTCTTCAAAGCGAGCACGCGTAGTTTGCTCAAATTTCGCCTGTGACACATTCGCCGCTGCAATGGCATTGGTATTCTGTGTCACTCGTCCGGTGATATCCTGCACGCTATCATCCGTGGTTTTCAGGCTGGCTTTAACCTGATCAACTGCTTTGACAAAAGCCTTTTCCTGTGTGGACTGAGATTCCCGGATATCCAGTACCGCCGCCCGGTTATTCGACACTTCCGAGCTGATTTGTGACTGAAATTTGGTATGAGCCTCACGCTCATTCGCCTGCACCTGTTCAAGACGGGAAATATCTGCCTTACGGTCATGAACTTCTTCTTGTATATTATGGCTAAGCTGGGTGCTAAAATGAGCATTGCTCAGCATCTCTTCCGCTACATCCCCAATTTGTTGCTCAAGGTTAAGCGCTTTGCTGCCTAACTCATGCGCACTTCGCTCCAGCTCAGTTGTTTTCTCGGTATTGAAATCAATCTTTTCTGCCAGACGTTTCCCCGCTTCCGTTGACAGAAATTGATTACCCACAATCTCTAGAATATTTTTCGCATTGTCGTCAGCTCTGCCTTCCGCTTCAACGAAATGCGATTTACCGAATTCATTCACGCTGCGGACATAGAACCAGTAGGATGTTCCAGCTTTCAGCTGTCCTTTTGTCCAGAACTTAGCGATCCCAAGAAAATCGGCTCTCACTTCTACTTCATTGATATTGCTGATCCGCGTTGCTGAAAACCAGAATTCAAATTGGGTATCCAGTGTTTTAGGTGCGCTGATATGGGGAATAGCTTTCAGCTCAAAAAATCCAGGCTCAATGTCGATAACCGAAGGGGCAGCCGGAGCACCAATCACCATCTGAACTTTGGATTCATCACCCAACATCCCGTTGTCATCACGAGCACGAACACCGACCTGATATATTCCCACGTCCAGACCACTGATGTAGTATTCCAGATCTTTGGTATTCCCGCGTGAAACCACTTTATTGTCACGGTAAATCACCACCTCAAAGGTGATATTGCGGTTAATCGTCGTGGTGGCCCACATAGCACGAGCCTGCACCTGCGCACTGTCCTGAATGTAAGCCATGCTCAGGCGTTCAATGTTCGGAATGCGGATCACGTTTTGCGTGGCGGGCATACCCTGAAAATCAACACCATTATCAACAATGGCTTCTTTTTGGGGTTCATGCTGAATACAGGTGAAGTTGTAATGGCCGCTTTTTGTGTCTTCGGCAATGCTCATCACCCGAAACAACCGAGTAACCAGTGATCGCTTGGAGATAGAAAACACGCCCCATTGACGCAATCCGGCTGGTACGTCTTTCAGGGTGATCACATCACCACTGACGGATTCGATATCTACCCTGATAAATTTCCCGTCATTCCCCATGTAGGAGAAGTAACCTGACTCACCTTGTGCAAAATCCGCTGGCGCATCAAGACGAACTTCTTTACCGGAGAAAGTAAGCACCCGTCCGCCAATTCGGGCAGCGGCGAAACTATTATCGGCTATTTCAACAATATCGCCGGGTATACAGTTGATCCCTTCGCGTCCGGTACTGAACGTCACTGAATCGGTTTCCAGTTTTTCGGTTTCGATTATCCATCTGCCTACCCGATGCGCCTGACCCCGACTGGTACAACCAAAGGCGGTCACCTTTTTGACATTCAGTCCTAAACGGTCAACCAGTGCATCATCCTGAATTAGTTCCGGTTCTTCTTTCCAGCCGTTATCCGGGTTCATCCAGGTCACTTCGATAACTGTATGCCTGGCTTTCTTTGCCGACGCACCGTAGTTAAATTTCCCCTCAACTACGTTGGCATTGGTAAATGTCCAGACCGGATCGGAGGGCCTGTCTTGAAAACAGGTTAGTTGCAGCCCGTTCCAGACCTGCATACCCCGAAAGACCGAAGCCAAATCATCCAATACATCCCGCGCCTTACGTTGTGTTGTAATATACGCATTGCAGGTAAAGCGGGGTTCTGTGCCGCCAAAACCATCAGGGACAATCTGGTCGCAATATTGCGCGATGGCATACAGGGCGAATTTGTCACAACCAAAAGAACCCATTAGCTTTCCGATACCATAACGGGTATTGGTCACCAAATCGTAGAATATCCATGCGGGGTTATTGGTATAGGCAGGCTTAAAACGCCCCGTCCATACGCCATGATATTCTCTCGTCTCAGGATCATAATTATCAGGCACCTGAATAATCATGCCCTTAATGTGATAAGTCCGTTTTGGGGTGTCTGCAAACAATGAGCGGTCAATGCGCATCCCCACGACGGCGCTATTAGGGTAGCTCATCAGAGTATCGGTGATTTCGGTATAACTCGCCCATACCGTACCATTGCGAAGCTGATCACTTTTACTGTCATCCGTTAAGCGGGATACTCTGATCTGGAAAGGTTTTTTCTTGGGGGCATCAATAGTATGGGATTCCAGATATTGCCCGCTGATTTTTGCCGGCCCGATATGCACGATCTTGGCATTGTACCAACCGGAGCCATCATTCACATCGATAGCCAACTGTACTGAGGTATTGCTCTGGTTGCCTTTACTATCTGTTTGCACCAATTGGCTAACACCCACTGTAAGCCTGACCCTATCCACATCGCGGCCGGATACCGCCCTGAGAATGGGGCTATCCTTCTTAACCTCGACACTGACCGGAATTTCACTCTCAACAAATGGATGATCAGTTAATGGCTCTTGAGATTGTGTACCCGCTCGCCATTGGACAGTGACACCATGAATGTTGGGATTGCCGCCCTTATCAACAACGGGCGTTCCGTTAATTCTGAACCCGTGCAAGCCGCCGACTGGCCCCTCAATTTGCCCCTCACCAATCAGATCAACAATGTTCAAAAACTGCTTGTTTTTCAGGTTATCATCAAGCAGTTTCGGCGTACTGCCACCACCACTACCTTTTCCCACTATTCTGTCTCCAAGCCCTGAGAAATCACGTTCGACCCCACCACCAGCTCACCATAAGGGATGGGGACTGGATATCCTTGCCCGATACGGTTTTCCAGTGAACTGAAATACCGGTTGCCCTCTGTTTTACTGGATTTCATTTCCGGGCTATTTGGCATTTTGGTCAGCATAGAAGCCAGCCCCGCACCAACCAAAGCAACCCCGGCAATAGCTAATCCAGCATGCATCGCGCTCCACGCCGCAATAGTTGCACCGCCTGTCAAAAACGCCGCACCGATAGCTATTGCGCCCAACACCACCATGCCTAGCCCCGCACCATTGCCGCCCGCCCCTCCCACGACTGGCACGATAGTGACTGTATCGCCGTGGTCGAGTGGATGATTCATGCCTGCCGGAATGGATTGTTCTGTCATATCCCTCCCGGCGATGCGAATACGTACATATCCATCAGAGAGCGCCTGCTTGAATCCCTTTAACTGGTAACACAGGCATCTGATAGCTTCTGCTGCATCCCTAACATCTAGCTCATAACGACGGCCAAATCTTCTAAGATGGCCTCCAAGCTGTAACTTGACCATTGTTTATGTCTCCAGATTGAATGTGTATATCTGAGCCAATAACCGCCATAGATATCCCGCTTGCTGATGCGATCTGGCCTGTGATGTAGAATTTGTTGATTGCCGAGGTAAATTGCCCCGTGGCAGGGCGTTTGACTTCCCAGACAAATGAGAATGATGTCGCCGGGCTGAATATCATCAACCTGCTCAAAGCCTTGTCTGATGCTATTATCGAGATAAAGATTCTGGCCGCTGTTCCACCACTCATCGTCGCGATGGATATCATCTAATTCGATACCAGCCAGGTGATAGGCGTCGCGGATCAGCGAATAGCAATCCTGTATGCCATGAATAAATTCCCGGCCTAATAAACGCGGAACGGGGCGAAATTGATGCACCCGCCCATCACAAGCCAACCACCACGGCAACCCGGTTTTAATTTGCTGCGCCCTATCAGCCGTGCTCAAGCGAGGCCTTCCGTTTGGATGGCTATGCACAATGGCATCAATATCTGCAAAGCACTCTGCCGTTATCCAGTCATCCGGGTTAATTTCGAAGAAATTCTCAGGATCTGGCGAAATATTGCGGCAAGGGAAGTAGCGGCCACCTGAAATCAGTCCGCACGATTCCCTCACCCCTTCCGCTTTCGCGTGGGCGATAATGTCTTGTTCAATCATGGTATTAACCCAATCTGTTTGCGCCTAAAAAACCGCCGAAAGGCATGGGTAAAGGGCGGGGAAATCGTTTAAGACAGCCACTATATTTTTTTGAACATCGGTCTTTCAGCGGATCTGTTGTGGGCTGATCTTTTTCATTAGCCACAGGTGGCCCGTCATAACCGCAGTCGGCTGAGCGGTATTGCCAGCCACAAATATCCGCCTGGATCACCCGCGCCGGAATTAACGCGCCATCCGTTTCACAAGGTAAGGCCAGCACGTATGTCACAAAATCCGCGTTGGAATCCTGTTTTTGTTCTATCAGGTATTTACTCACCACCTCACGCGTGGGATCTGCCTGTGGGTTACCATTCGGGAAATTCACTGCATCCAGGCTCAGTTCTGACACCTGATGACGTGTTACTACAGCTCCCAACGCATCATTGAAATCCTGATTTATTGCGGTCAATAACCCGTTGATATTGGCAAAGACCATCTTCGGTCTGGCACTTGGACCTTTGCCACTCATCTCAAACCCGGTCACCTCTACCGGATACGGCTCATAGCGTAGTCCCTGCCAGATAATAGGCTGTAACTTCCCGTTCATACCATCATGAAAGCGGTAGATATCCCCGCCAAAGGCCGTCAAATCTATCTCATACAGATTCAGAATGGCGTTCTGACTCAGTTCGGTGACCTCAATCCGCATCTCTTTCGGGATATCCCTCATGCCACCACCTCTTCAAATACACAGCTGATTGACCAGCGCACCCGCTGGCGGTTGACCGTCCATGAACGACACACGAAAGTACGCAATTGATTATCGTCACTGGTTCGCCATGTGAAGGATTCCACCGCGCCCCGTTCCCGCAAGAACTTATCAATCTCTCGTCCGGCTTTAGCACTCTCGGCAAAGCTGAGCTGGTAGCGTTTTAACTGGTTATTAATGCCGTCTTTGAATCTCTGCTCATAACCATCACCAAACTTAATCACTTTGACACGTGGTTCATGGCTGACCTCATAGTTATCCTGCGGTCGCCATTTGAATTCTGGTTTAATCATATTCCCCCCATAAAAAAACCCTCCGAAGAGGGTTTGTGCAATTACGTGTCCATAAAAATGGGTTGATTTTAATCCAATGTTAATTGTGTTGGCCTGCATTCATAAAGTGCCGCCAGTTTTACCAATGTGGCCTGGCGGGGACGTTCTGCTTTTTCAAACTGGGAGACGGCGGCTTGCCTGACTCCCAATTTTTCAGCCACCTCTGTTTGTGACAAACCGCGATAGATACGCCATGCTGCCTGAAGTGTAGTTTCTTCATCCACCATGATACTGATGACTTCATGAGGGATGGTTTCATCATCATGAGAGCCTTTGGTGTAAGGGATGCTGACATAATCTTCATCACGATCCACCGCAGCTAGTAAGCGTTCATACTCCTCAATAGGCAGCACTACCGCTTGCTTGTTGCCGTTCTCATCTGTAATAAACTGGATACCAGCCATATTATCTCCAATATTGTGTTGACCCTGACATGAATAGAGGAAAAAGCAGGCGGGGGATACCCGCCATGCCAGTCAATATGTTTTTGTTTGTCTTCGCTTAACTTCCTGCACTTCTAAAATCTTCGGCTCTTTACCCGAAAGCTCAAACAAAATTCGGTAGTCGCCTACTCTCAATCTGTATTGAGCTTCTGTCCCCGTTAATTTTTTGATATCCAAATCCACAAGCGGAAAACCAGTAAGCTGACTCACTTTATTTTTTATCGCCTTCTGATATCTCGAGTCGATCCGAATCAGCTGCTTGGTTGCTGCCTTAGACCAAATCACTTTGACCATCATTTCCCCTATTATTAAAGAGCATCTCCGTTTTCAGGATGTTTTAATTATAAGTCATAATACTTATTAAATCTATAAAATACTTATATTCATCAATAAATACTTATGCTCGTGTTTGTATAATCATCGGGTAATGATACTTCGTAAATTAATGCGCGACGAAAAGGTACAGATCGATGAATAACAGGGGTTTTATGACACAATGACCGTTATTAGCACACTACTGGTTCAGCATTCCACCCGGTCTGCTCTCATCCTGCAATACACTATAAATGGATTGTCTTACCATTCCCGACACCATTCGTGCATCCTGTTCAGAGAAGTTACCTTGTGTCTGAACATTAAAATTAATATTAATGCTACCAACCGAAGCACCGCTACCGCCTTTGCCTATTTCCCTGTTGCTAATCACCTTCCCCCTGTCACCCGGTATCATATATTGGTGGCCATTGTTTGCTTTGAATAGCTCAGGTTTATTGTTCTCCCCAATTCGGTAAGCGCCGTTCGGACTGACTGGTCCGCCATTTTTGCGAGCACCAAGCAATGCGATCATCGCAGGAATTGCCGCAGTCATTGCGGCCAAACCGAAAGTTGCGGCTGTTCCCATTGTCGCCACACTGGTAGCCGCAGCAGCAGGAGCCATTGCAGCCGTAATCGTCGCACCAGTAGCGACAGACGATGCCGCCGCAACTTTGTTAGCCGCCACTCCCATCACCATATTCTTGATTTGCTGCATGCCCATCTGAACTAGTGCGAAAACTGCTTCGTTTGTGATGGTTAAGGCCAGATTGCGCATAGCATCATTGGCGCTCTGAGTGCCGGTTAACAACCCAGTGATGGCATTAGCGGAGCGTTGGCCAAGGGCATCCAGTGAGTCAGCTACAAACTGATGCATCTGGCTTTGGTTGCGAAACATTTCCCATTCTGCTTGCTCCCTCTGTTCCCTATACTGAGTTTCAAGCGCATTGATTAACTCTTCACGACGTTGAGCGGAAAGAACCTTCTCATCATCTATTGCTCTTATCCGCGCAAGTTCCTCTTCGTGCTGATTCTGCATTGCTTGAATAGGATCAACTTCTCCAAGGAGTTTGTTGCCAGGACTCACAGCCTCATTAACTTTACGTTGTCGCTCTTCTTCTGCGGCTTTATCCCTAATCACTTTCATCTGTTCTTGGAACGTTTTTTCGTCGATAAGGTGCTTATCGTACATCCGCTGGAGATCATCTTCTTCTTTTTTACGAAGCTCTGCGGAATGAGCTGCAACATCGAGTTCGGACGACTTAATCTTGTCGTCTTTTGCTTGTTTAGCCAGCCAAATTTTTGCGGTGAGATCTTCTGCTTCTTTTAGCTGGGCTTCACTGGAACCTTTCGGCATCGCCTTGCGAGCGTCATATTTAGCCATCTCAAGGCTGTTTTCTTCGTACCCTTGATTCAGTCGTTCAAGTTCTTCGCGTTGATTTTTGAGTGAATCTGTAATCTGTTTAGAACGACTGTCAGCCTCATCTTGAGCTTTCTTGGCGGCTGATTCAGCTTCTTGTTCGGCTTTTTTCCTATCCTCATTGGCTTTTTGCGTCTTGTGTAGCTCTTTCCTTGCGTTAACTAGAGCTATAGTATCTGGCTCATTTGCACCAGCATCCTTCGCATCATAAATAGCCTCTTTCTCAACTTTATCTATCCCTTCTGGTGTTGAAGCTATGTCGTTTTCCCTTCTGGTCTTTTCAATCATGTCCTGCATTTTTTTGTTGACTTCTGCCCCTGCATTGCCAACGGTGCTAATGAGGTTATTGATATCAGGAATGGCCTTCTTTGCCTCCTCAACCATCTGAGACATGGTCAGCTTCGCTTCGCGCCATTTAGCAACCTGATCAGGAATACGCTTTTGTGCCTGCTCCATAATGGCTTTATTGGTGTCCTCTATCTTTTTGTTTTCGATATCGGACATTTTTGCCGAATTTGCCTTGGCGTTGTTCAGCTCTCTTGTTATGCGTACATGATCTGCTTTAGCTTGCGTTAAAGCCTCTTGCGCTTGTTTCTCATCATCAGTAACAGCTTGCTCGGCAAAATCTCTATCAAGCCCGTTACTCGTGTAATAGGCTATTCTTATCGCTCTTTTTTTAGAGTCTTTGAATTTATCGAGTTCCTTCTGCAATTCATCAATTTTTTGCTCTGCGTTTTTGGCGTCTATTCCCATCTGCTTTATTGATTTATTCATCTTATCAATTTCAGCGGCAACCTCTTCCACACTCAAATCCTTGAGTTTTTCTTTAACATCACCTAAATTTTTCGCATATTCCCTCGCACCATCTGATGCCTGTTTGGTTTTTTCATACATATAGTAAAAAACCCCTGCTGCGATGGTGATAAGACCGAACCAGCCGCCCACAAGAGAAAGAGCATTGCTTAGCATACGCAAACCCACCGAGGCTTGTTTAGCTGCAATGCCTACTGCGGCAGTTGCAGCAGCGGCAGCTTTTCCAGTAGTTGCCACTTCTAGGTCGACTATTGCTAACCGAGACTTAGCAACAACAAGATTATCAGTCGCTATCCGCTCAGCATTAGTACCAGCCGCGGCTTTAAGTTCCGCTTCTGCAACCATATAGGCCAAAATAGCCTGTTCTCTATCCGCCAGTGCTTTACGATTGGCAGCAATAGCTGCATTTTCAGTTGCTAAAGCGTTAGCGTGAGTGGCTTTGGCCTCAGCAAGGGAAGCCTGAGCGGATGTGTGCATGGCTTTCACTTTACCTGCCAGCGCGCCATTAAACTTAGCGACAGCCGCCAGTGCCACCATACCGATAGCGGTAGCGAATACATCCAAATTTCCACTCAGGGTCACCAATGATTTATTGAATATATTCGTTGCTGTATTTATCTTGCTGGACTCACCAACAAATTTAGTAACGTTATTGTTAGCGACAACGAACGCCTGTTCTATTGTAGAAGTGGTCTTAGAGAATTCCTTGGCGATTTTATCTGCACTCGCTTTCATTGCGGCAACGACTATCTTGGACGTTAATTTACCTTGCGCAGCCATCTCCTTTAATTGGCCTATATCTTTACCCAAATAATCAGCAATGGCTTGCATTATCCTTATGCCGTTCTCGCTAACGGAGTTAAATTCCTCGCCACGTAATGCGCCTGCCGCTAAAGCTTGTGATAATTGAACGAGAACGCTCGATGATTCCGCCGCTGTCGCACCTGACACGATGAGCGCTTTATTTATTGTTTCAGTCATGTCGCCTAAGTCTCTAGCGCCCATATTTAACGAACGAGTGGCCTTTTCAAGACGGCCATACAGTGTAGCTGTGGCTTCTAGACTGGTTCTTGTCCTCTGAGAGATGTCGAATACGCGCGTAGTTACTTCACCAAGTTCTTCATGTGCTTTTTTGGAGTTGACTAATTTGTTGTTTACGGTAGTCCAGCTATCTGCATATTTGGCAATTTGTTGGACATAGAGAGCCGAAATAAGACTGGATGCTATTACAGATAATGATGACATTGATTTCTCTAGCCGTCTCGTAGCCATGTCAGCCCTACCCATTCCGCGCTCTAAACCATCCAATCTGTCATTTACTTGGCGCTGGGCAGTGAGCAATTGCGCTACATCCATTGATACTTGGTAAACAATATTACCTACTTGATGCTCTGCCATTTTGTCGACTCCTTAAAAAAGAAAACCCCGCCGAAGCGAGGTTGTTATATTAATGGTGTGTAGGTTACTCGTAGTTTTTATAAATTACATCCAATACTTTTTTTGCCACTTTAAAATGCTTAAGGCTTATTTCTTCATTAATAACTTTACCATCAGGCCACTTAGTATATTGAGTAATAGCATTATTCGAAGAAGTCGCCTCTAAATCACGAACTATTTTTCTCGTCATTGAGTAATCAAAGAATCTTATTTTCTCCCCTTCAATTGTGATATAAGGTTTATCTTTCCCTACTCTTATGTAACCTTTAGTTCCAGGATAAATATCACCTCCAATGGCAGAGGTATAACCTATCGCATCTTTTATTATCATTAAATTGCCATAGGTAATCCAACAGGAAGTTTTATCTGTCATTGCATCTTTATTACAATGACTTAGCCAAGTATCATTATCACCGTAACCCATACCTCTTCCTATAACAACAATACCATCATTAGAGCTGTGCCTAACAGTCACTTTTACACCATCTATTGTTAGTCTTTCAGATAATTCTATCTTGAACGCCCCTTTATTCTGATAATCTTCACGAAGTGAGCATTCAATATGACTGTTAGGGAATAAAGCTTCCTTTTTGAACGCTCCCTTAACAACCTTAACCCTACCTATAGCTATGTTGTTTACTCCTGTCGAGTTCATGTAATAAGAACAGTTAGCATCTTTTATTTCCTGCACAGTCTCTAACACATGTGCTTGCTCTTTAGGTACGAAAAACTGTTTATCACTTTCGTTAAGGTTATATTTCTCATCAACTGAAAATGATGACACAGGAATGGGTTTATTGCTCTTGACTTCATTCGGTGTTGCCAAGCACCCAGACAGTATCAACGCTGAAAAAGAAACTCCGGCTATTAATAACTTCCTCATCACAAATCCCTCATTGTTAAATTTCGCTCATGATACCAAGCGAGTAGGGCAAAACAATGTAAAAAGCCACAATTAATGGCTTTAGAAATAAAAACCTCGCCGAAGCGAGGCTATGATTAGTTAGTGATGATATGGTTATGGTCAATTCTATAATATGCCGATTGGAAGCTCGATCATGCTTTCAATGTGGTATCTATATTGTCTGGCTATGCCAGTGACAATTCCTCTTGGTGTCTCAGTTCTACCAGTAAACGTTTCCGTTTTATTAAGATGTCTATCGTAAACCTCCATTTTGATTAGATACCTAAAACCAGGTGACTTAGGTTTTGTGACCTCAGATGAGTTTTCAACTTCACGATCCAGTATATCCAGCACCCATTTACGGAATTCTTTAGCTATTTTCGTCTTTGAGAGCATAGCAACTAAGTGAGCACCTCGAAGGGAAAAAATGCGCACTGTTTTTTGCAAGTTATCACTGCAACCCTTTGATTTATCCGAGACACTCAATTTGAGGGTCTCGGTCATAGCAGCGGTAAACTCATCAGAATTACGCTCATAAATCTGGTTAACCGCATCTGATTTTTTGTACCCAAGCGCCTTAGCCAGCTCAACAGCAGTGAGCCAAATTTTATTGGTATGGTGTACTGGATTAAATACCGTATCCTGAAAAACCAATTGAGCACTCATGCTGCAGCCTCCACACTAAACATCTTAGCCAGCTTGGAAATACCTTTTGCGGTCACAAGAACTTGCGCTCGTGTTTGTTCCTCACCTTCACTGTCGGTAAATGACCGTATTTTGTGTTCCAGCAACCCTTGTTGTAATTTGTCTTGATAACCAACCCAATTCTTTTTACCTAAGCGACGATAAATCCACTTGTGTGAAGATAAGGTGTCGAAAAGAACTTTAGGTTTAACTTGTAAATGCTTAGCTGCGTCTGTAACGCACATCGAGCCGTCTGATTTTGCGATACGCTCTAGAGCTGCAACATCAGGTTTCATTTCTTCGACTTTGTGTTCAAGCTCTGCTTTCTGTTCTGCTAAGTCAGCGGCAAGACGAAGTGCTTCGGGTAGAGTTTGGGGTATCATTGGTTGCACTGGATTTGATTCAAGAGCAAACCAACGATCAATAACCGCTGCTCGTCTTTTGACATCATAACCAGTCACTAAAATTTCTGTATGGCGACGGTCGAGTAAATATTCCCACCCGTTCGGATTTGATATGTCGTATTGAACGCATTCAACTCTTTGATTTGTAAGGTGGCTCAAATTTGAGTTACGAAGATAATCTTTTTCTTCACCACCGTATAAAGCTGCAAGCATAATGCGAATATCCCGACATACATTTTTATGCTCTTTCCCTGTCAGTTCCGCGATCTCACGACTTGACATAGTGACAGCTTGTGTTGCAGGTGCTAAAATTTTCATAGCGTTATTTTCCTAGTAAGATTTGACGTTTTAGAAGCCTCAACTGCTCCAACAGTTGGGGTTTCGTCGTTATTGGGCTTCATGCTGTATCTTCTCTATCAATCCGTACGCCTTTTTTAACTGATAAATAACTTCAGTATTGAATTGCCGACTCTCTTTCTCTCCGTTCTCCTGAATGGCCTTACAAATCTCCTCAGGGAATCGAATCTTGCGCTGGTACATATCTTTTGCTTTCTGCATTTTTATCTTCTCCTTTAATTGTCACACCGTGGGGCACTGACTTAATTGTCACACCGTGCGTCATTGAAGTCAACCCCACCGTGGGTCATAATTTTAAAATTAGTTATTTGACCACAACCGGAATTCATTATGAGCAGAGAAGACCCGCAATTACGCATCAGACTTCCCATTGAGTTAAAAGAAAAAATAGAGGAAACAGCAAAGGCGAACTCTCGTTCTATGAATGCAGAGATTGTTCAGCGTCTTGATATTAGCTTTCTGAACGAACCACCCACAGATGAGTTGATCTCAGCCAAGGATGCGATACAGATTGCCAACAAGGCAAAAGATGAATTACCCAGCATCATTCTCAAAAGAACCTTTGACGAGATAAATAAAAAAATCCGTATGGGGCACAAAAGCTTCTGCATCATGCTAAATGACCTTGAACTTGAAGGTCTAGAAGATAAAGAATTTAACGAAGTATTTCAGCAGACATTTAATCGACTCAATGACCTTGGCTATACAGTATCAATGGGGTCATTGGACGCAGACGGATTCCTTGTTGATATTAAATAGCCATTTGCAACGGACAAAAAAGCCCCATGAGGGCTTTGGAAATGGAAACCCCGCTTCGGCGAGGCCGGGAAGATTATTTGATGTCAGGCTGCCTCTTTGCCTTTTGCAATGCGAATGATTTAAACCCTATGCATTGGCAGTGAGATCATATTTTCAATGTAATATCCGTATTGACGGGCAACGCCAGTGATAATGTTTTCTGGCGTCTCTGTTCTACCGGTGAAAATATCCGTTTTATTAAGATAGCGATCATGAACCTCCATTTTGACGAGGAATCTATAGCAAGGCTGAGGTCTTACCGGTGCCTTCCTTTTTTCTTCATTTGCTATCCAGTAAGTAGACAGCACACCGTGGCACTCCTCCTGATACCAAACAACATTATTTCTTATAGCCGCCTTCACTTTTCTGGGGTTGATCATATCCAACCAGTCAGCGAGTTCATCAAGCGCCAGGCAACTCATGGTTCTCAAGCCGTGCTTTGTTGGTATTGAGATCTTCTCTACTTGCTGAAAACGAGTTTTCAGTTTTGTGAACTGCGAAGCCCAATTCAGCCCCATGCCTTCAGCAATCGGTTTTATCGGTACATACGGTTGACCGTGATAGTCCACGATATAGAGATCTGCGCCACAGAGTGGAACGCTGATTGTTGGACTCACTTTCTTCACTGCTACAATGATCACGTCTATGTTCCTAATCAATACTGGACAATTCATAAACCCCTGACTACAGCCATAGTTAGGGGTTTTATTATTTCTTATAGAAACTATTAATTACGTGACTGTAACCTTTTGTAAATAACGTTAATTTAAAACTGAGAGATACCTCGAATAATCAACTATTTGTACATAGATAATGGGTATTTATCCGTTATTATCTCTAAAAGACGCTAATAAGTTAGCAAATTCTATCAAATAACCGGTATTTACCTTGCAGCAAGGCTAATTTTTCAGATTTTGATATACCATGCCTCTGTTGGATTATTTCATGCTCACCAATCTTCGTTTACCACTGAGCAGATCACGAGTGCGTTTATCATCGGCCTCGATGACCGCGTCATATTCTTCGCGCGTGAACCCTTTTTCGTCAGGGAACTTGGTTTTCAGCATCATCTGGAACTCGGTCATCGTTAATCGTTCTGCCTCATTCCGTGACATAGCGAAGTGAATACGCGCCGCATTGATATATTCGACCGCATTAAATTGATCGGAATACGCTTCTGTCCCTTCATTACGCTGGAGCTTCCTGATCTTGACCTTACCAATAACACCATGCGTCACCAGTTCCTGAGCAATGACGATGATGTCATTAATAGGGGCTTTCCCCGGACGATAGATAATCCCTCTTCGCCCCGGACGCCATTCGCCGATCAGTTCATCAGCATCATCTTCACAACACGCCTGTATCACCATCATGGCCGTTGACAGGATATTGCGGCCAAATGCAGGCTTACGCATTATCTTAATCAGCCAGTCAGGAACCGAACCATAGGCCAGCATTGCGCGGTTAATTAACGATTGTGTCTCTGCGCCATTGAGCAGCGTGTATGCGTCAACAATTTGTTTGGGTGTGCCAATGCGTGTCATAGCCACCAGCGAAGGGCGAAGTAAAAAATCTGATTTATCAGTGGAAATAACCATCTCCCCAATATCAATAATGGGTGTCATAAAGCCTCCAGAACATTATCAAGGGCACTTTCAAGTACCCTTTGTAATATTAAGCAGTGACCGTAATGGCACATTTCGCGGTTTTTCTGCCATCTTCCGTGGTAACTGTGATATTTGCGGCACCTTCTGCAATGCCTTTCACTGTCACCACATTACCGATCTTACTCACGGTAGCGATGTTGGTTTTATCCGACATCACCGTGTAGTTTTTATTGGTGGCATTAGTGGGGCTGACATTGACGCTAAACGAATTCGTCTTCCCTGTGGCAACAGTTAATGAGGGCGGGTTAACCGCGACCGATTGCACCGCGACTTCTTCGATCAACCAATCAACCGTATCAGCATCACTGACCTTCAATTCACCGGAATAGGTCGCCACTTCATTCGCACCAAATTGAGATGACCAGGAGGTGAAAACCATATACCCCTGCAACACAAACGTATCTTCTCCGGTAAAGTCCATTTGTACCCAATACGAGGGCTGACGACCGGCTTGAACTTCTTTCGGGATCTCCCGCAGCAAGCGCAATGGACCAAAGTCGTCCGCTTTATCCCGCTTGCGATATTCACCGTCAAAGCTGATGGTTAAATCCATACTGGTGACAATACTTTCCACCAGCCCCTTTGAATCATCCGCCTCTGAGGTCAGCGTGTTGGGGGACAAGTCAAAGGATTTGGTGGTCAATGCACCAATTCGGAAAAATGCAGATTGATCGGGGACTGCGTCAGGGCAACCCTGCGCAATGCGGATAATGGCATTACGGCCAATCAATTTATTGGTTTCTACCGGGCAATTTGCCATAAATAACCTCTTTTAATAACAATGAAAAAAGGCCGCCTAAGCGACCTGATTATGATGTGCAACGAAAGAGTAACCGGATGATATATCGGTTCTCTTGTGTGGGGATGGGGGTTGGCATACCACCCAGATTAAAAACGGCATTCAGGCAGTCATCGTCCGGGTTGGCGGCGACGTAATTGAGGATGTCCTGTGCTCGCTGGATAACCGGCTGTGGGTCATTCTGGCCGCTGACCAGTATTACCTGTACATTGTCATCCGCACTGATATCATCCAGTCGCCCGGTTCCACCGGCAGGCTGAAAAACCATGTACTGCACTTTCCCGCCGTCACCTTTTTGCTCAATCCAGCTCGCCATCTGCACTTTAAAACCGTCAGTCAACCCGGCTTTTGCCAGATAATGGCGAAATTGCTCAAAGGCAATCATAGTTTCAGCTCCTGTGCGACAGCCTTATCTATCTGGCTTCTCATCTCATTAAAGCCCAATTTCAAAAACTCTTTCTTCGCGGTTGCCCTGCGGAAGTCTTGTTTAACTTCTGGATCATGGACATAAACGGCATAGTTTGCCGAATACCCCACACGCCCGGTCAGCCTCACGCCATCAACGCGAACATCACGGAATTGAGAGTTAATGAGTGTGGATGTGTCGATGGGGGTGTAGAGGCTGGCTTGAGCACTGCCAATATACAAAGCCTTATACATGGCTCGAACCACTTTCCTTCCTCGAATATCGCCGATTAACGCATTGAGCCGGGTTTGTGCTTTTTTAATGCCTTTGACTTTTACGCCCATATCACACCCCTGTAACCAACGCATAGTCATCCGCCATGCGCTCGAATGTGTCTGCATAGCGAACGAGATGTTTGATTTCGTCAGCCCCTGCCGCAATAGGGTCTGGATTGGATGACTCGCCAATCAGGATGTAATCCCCTGTAGACGCATCAGCAAACTCAGTCCAGAACGTGTTTTTGGCAACCAGTTCAGCACCCACTCCTGATATTTTGCTGGACAACCCACCCTGATAATCACACATGATGATTCGTGGCTCCCCATAGCCAAGGGATTTGCCATACTCATCATTCCCCAGTCGCTGCCAGAAGGTACAGGGGGCGGTATAAGCCCAATTAGCAACACTGCTCATGATCACCCCACCACATCAAAGAAGCCGACTAATTTACTTTCCAGCGGCAAACCGGACAGGCAGCCTTGTTTATCCCAGATCCTGATTTGTTTCAGCAAATAATCCGTGCCGGCTGAATCGTAATTGAATGAACGCGAACCACCGGAGGGCGAACCCTGTGAGGCAATTTTTCTTGCACCGGACAGGGAAGCCAGACGGACAGCGGCATAGATAAGCAGGAGTTTTTGCAGGTTGTCCTCATAACCCTGAGCCGTCATACACTCCGAGGTTACATTCACCTGCTCCAAGAGCAATTCCAGTACAGAATCAGGCAATGTGAAACCCAGCTCGGCGATCATCGGCTTGATATCACCCAGTGTTATCACCATCTTTTTTGCCTTTGCTTTTTTGTTTTGTCGGAGTTGCCACTTCAAGCTCTTTTTTGCCTATCGGCTCGACTAATCCCGTCTTAATCCATGCTGCGGCGTTTTCTTCCGACACGTCTAACTGAGCACCAACCTCTAGCTTTTTGAGGTCGGCACCAGCAAAGAAGTTATTTGAAACAACTTTTACCAGTGCCATAAATCCCCCTTACTTGCCTTTGGCGTGGATGACCGAGAAGCGCCCGTTAATATCCTGCTTAACCATCAGGCCAGCAGCCCCCCATGTGCGCCATACATAGTCGGAGTTATAGAACTGGCGTGGATCCGCAACCGTGCCGAAAGCCTGTCCAACAATCGGAGCGATGACGCCGGCACCAAGAGGCACGATCACTATTTCATTGCCTTTCAGCTCAAAGTCTTCTTTGATGTCAGAAATGCCAGTGATTTTCTTGATTTCCTCAAGAACAGTACGAGTCTGGTTAACGTCGTAATACAGTTTTTCCCAGTTAGACAGGATTTCACCTGATACATACCACGTTTGAGCGCCGTATTGGTAGTTTTGTAATTTCAGCACGTCACGCACTTTCATAACTTCACTACGCATTGCCTGACCATCTGTACTCGTGGTGTGATCGACGTTCAGCGTGACTTGTGCGATACGCTCATCAGCGCGCAAGCCTTTCCACGTCTTATCATCAAACTTAATGAAATTGCCTTCACTGTCACGGAAGCCATTCCAGATAAAGTCGAGATACTTACGACGAACAACTTTCACTGAGTCGGCCTGCGCATCAGACAATGAAGCCAGCGCAGAGCCTTTGTTAAATACCGGATCGCGCCAATTGAACTTAAAGCCCGTATCGTGAATTGGCACCATCGTACCGTCAAAGCTGTAAGAACGTGCATCCAGAGCTGCACCAATCTGGCCGGACATTGACGTATGCGCCCAGCCCGTACCGCCTGTTCGGGCATACTCATACACTGACTCTTCCAGACGAACAGAGCGCGATAGTGGCATCAAGTCATTGAGCAGCGTGAACTCTGTATTCGGCTCAAATTCAGCCAATACTGTCTGGTCATACGTCCGATATAAGCGGCGAATATCATCGACAGCATTAACCGCATCGAGGCGCGGGGCATCTTCAACACGAAAGCGGGCACGAGAAATAAAATCAGCTACCGCCTGAGCAGATGAGTTACGCGCCAGTGTCAGCTCACTAAACTGAGCTTGGTTAGCCTCAAGGTTTCCGGTTTCGGTAGCCTTTTTGGTTGAAAAATAAAACATTCAGTTCTCCTTATTTAAACACCACGCGAACCAGATCACCTGCTTTTGCGGTGATGCTGTCTTCTTCAACATAGGCAAAAACGACAGCGCCATCACCACTCGCCTTAATTTGGCCGTTAGTGACTGCCACAGGTTGCCCCTTTTTGTATGCCCCCTCAGTCGCACGAACATTCAGGAACATGCCTGCCATCGGCTGCATACCGACAACGATTTCACCCACCGTGACAGGATCATCCACCGTCTGACAACGCAGATAATCGATATTAGCGACAGAGAGGATTGCCGCTTCTTTGCCATCGACTGAGGCTTTGAATTTGCCTGCCTCAAAATAACCAATGGTGCCGGGCAGGGTATCAACTGCCGCAGCACCTTCTCGGTTCAGCATTGGGTTGGGGAACAAACCCCCTGCATGAATAACGCGCTTTCCATTTTTCGCCATGTTATTTACTCCGGCATAGATGTGAATGATTCAGAATTGTTGTTTGTGAATGATGAATTGAGTCCGGTTGAGGTGTGGCATTGCGCATAGAACCCATCGAGTGCCGCGCCATCCAGTGCATTAACGGCGGTATCATCCAGCCAGAACTTGGCTTTCACCGCAGCGCGCTTGTCGGCCTTTTCTTTGTCGGCGTTCGCAGTCAAACCAGATTCAATCGCAGTCAGCTTATCGGCGAACGCCTTGAACCAAGCTGGTGCCTCAGCAGAGTTACTGGCGCTCTGTTTCGCCTTTTCTTCCTCTTCTTTCTTACCCTTGTTTTGGTCTTCCTGATTCTTTTTCTCTTCCTCCTTGAGGGCGTTATAGGCAGCAAACAGTTCAGTGTCAGATTTACCCTCTGTTTCCTTGCCTGCGACTTTCAGGGCGTTAACAATCATGTCTTTCATCGGATCGTGTTCCTTATTGGTTTTGATTTCTTCGTATTCAGTTGGCTTGCGCACAACTTCAACAGGCTCTCCAACGAGTTCGGCGGTGCCGTCATCGTTCATGAGATATTTTTGTCGGTAGGTTTTACCAGCGTGGTAATAGATGAATTTGTCCGGCCAAACGCTTTCAGCATAGGGATAGTCATCGTCTGGATAAGTAGCCCTGAGCTTATCCCTGAGCGCGGAGTAAATGTCATCAAATGAGAAGTTGGACGCATTGGTGAAGAAGAACTTCGCCTTATCGATCACCCCTTCTTTTGTGCAATTTGACGCATCAGAGAGATTGACCGTTTCAACCTCTAATTTTTCACCGTCAGAATTAACAAAAATGCCCACACCATCATCGGGTGTCGCAGCGCCCGGTTCATCAGGAGGAAGAATAGCCACATGGTCGAACTGCATATTACGGGCTACCCAACTGTACTTTTTCCCTTTTGATTTACCGCTGTTTTGCTCCCGCTGTAGCAATAACCCTGTAGAAACATGGATAGGTTCCGCGTTGTTGTTCGTCATCATGTCATCAAGACGTTGCAACAAAGCCTTACCTTTCTCTGTAGACTCTGCATAGCGGCGGTTGATCTTCATGTCCATGACAACCCGATCGCCGTCCTTGCGGACATTCTCAGCCCATGCGCCAACATGAAACTGATTAACGGCACGGGGAACATCAGCAGAGACATACTGACCGTCAATGCTGGGATGTCCCAAAGGCATCTGTTTGCCTTCTATGGATTTATAGCTTTTGTTAATTTCACCAGCCGGATACAGCCCTCCGTTCATCACAACATCATCAACCACAGGCACAACGCCACGAATGACGATATGCACATCGCCGTCAATGGTTTCTGCTGAGATATTGGAGGAGTTTAGGGCCAGTGATTTAACATGAATGCCGGATAGCTTCATGCTATGACCTCTTTGAATTGTTACTCAGATAAATGGGGTTCCTGCCACGCCTGACGCTCTTCTGTCAGGCGTTCAGTTAATCCCGTGTTATACAGCTTCCCATTATCATCCAGCACCACAGGTTGTTGCGCACAGTAACAGTGATAGCGATTACCGTTTTTGGAATAGAATTCCTCACATTCTTCTATGGTGTAGATTTGCCCGTGTCTTGCTGCGTGCCCTTGTCGGGTTGTCGGCTTGAGCGCTGACAGCCAGAGCAGGGCAGTATTCAATCCCAGTCGCTCGTTAGTCCACTTAGTCTCATTCCACTGAGCCTTGCGCAATGCGCCAACCTGTTCAGTCTGAGCAATGTTCTTGGCGATCCCCATTGACACATCTAAGCGTTTACTGATGATAGCGGCGGTTTCTCTCGGATTAACGCCGCGAGCAATGGCCTCAGCTATCACATGAGAAAGATCGGCTCTTGCCGCATCAGAAATACCTGTCCAGTCGCTATAGGTTGATATAAACGCAGACGCTACCTGATTTTGATAGGCTGGCGTCGATAACAGGAAAGACAATGTAGTTTGCTGTGCGTAGATTTCTGACTGCGCGGATAAATTGGTATAGGCGTTTAATGTCCCTCGCTGATATTCATCCGCTACATAACTAAACGCCCATAACTGATCTTTCCCACCAGCCAACAAATAATCATCCAGAATGACTTGTACGATTTCCAGCAAGTCAGCCAGTTGCTGGGCTGTCATGTCATAGACAAACGTCCCCGTATTCACCTGATAAAGGGTGTCGCCATGCAGTACAAGCGCTCTCTGAGCATTCCCTTCTATCGTTCTGCCCATTAATCTCTGGTCGAACAATTTCCGTAAAGCTGCCTTGATGCCCTGATATCGGTTCTCAATATCACGAAACATCTTGTTAACGGGTCGGTATGATTGCGTTGGGTCGCGTTTATTCCTTGGTATTATCGGGGTTCCGATTTTGGTCTGGGTCATCAGTTAACGGATCTCCGGCTGCCCCCTGCGGTTCTGGCTCGTCTTCCAGTGGTTCCAGTTCGCCTACAGTGCGAATTTCATTAGGGGTGAATATTGGTGTCCCGAAAGCCTGCTGAGTCTTAAGTGCCGCCTCAGCCATTTTAATCATATTGTCGATCTTCTCTTGCTCACTGGCGGCCAACATGTCAGACCATGCAATGGTGACTTCACCGGAGGACGGTGGGGCGATAATGCCGATTTCCCATAACCTCGTTATCAACTGTGTCACATACTGCGTCAAAAAGCCCCAGCGCCGCCCATTCAGGCGCACTTTCCATGTGGCATCGTCTTTGTCACCGGCTAACTTCCCAGTTTGTGTGCCAAACAGAATAGTGAATGGGACTTGGACAGAGGCGCAAAATTCACGGGTGGTCACTTCCCATGTGGGGGTAGGATCACCCGGTGCCACAGACAGCACATTTAATTTACCTGCCTGCATGACAGCAGCGGAATCCGTCCCACGGTTGAGCTTGCTGATTTTGTCTTCCAGTGCCGCACCAAGATCTTTGTAACCCGCCTTAATTGCTGCGGTGGTGATATTGTGTAAATCCGTTTCTTTATCAAACTCCACCCCAATCTGGCGCGAGGCGTTTTTCAGAAAACCTTCGGAACTGCCACCGCTGACTTTCTCAATATCCAATAATTTGTTATAGCCAGCCCTAAGAAGAGGCGTGCCGGAGAAAATATCGCCACTTTCTGCACCTTCGCATAAGGTGATCACTCGTGATGGATGGATAGCAAGCTGTTTTGCTGGACCTTGTATCTCCACCTGACCGACCGGACGTTCATCAAAATTGAACATCTTTGGTTGCCCGTAGGTTTCTGAATTAATGTCTGTGTCCCATTCCGCCACAGTGAGTTGCGACTCCCAGACGGGGATCAGGTTTACCAAAGCCTCTTCTTTCAGTCGCGATACCACGGTAATATCAACTGGTTCACTCCATGTCCTGCTATCCCGAATCTGAATCAGTAGTGCCGAGTAATGACCAATCATATTGCGTCGATCAGCGTCTTTGATTTTCGACCAGAACGGCTTGAGCAGCTTCGTAACTTTTGTTTCCCATGCACTGGTCACGTCTGATTCTTTCTTTTCCTCACCATCAATGATAGTGGGGTTATCTTGCCAGCATCCATCCAGTAAGCGATGTACAGCGGCGTGTGCCACCGCATTGCGTTCATAGGCGTTGTAATACTCACGGAAGGTTAAGCGGGTGGGATAACCGAACTCAGAATAAATATTGGTTCGTTTTGTATTGCCGCTAATGCCACCAGCCGCATAGAGCATCCGCTGGGCGATAGTGTCCGCCAGACTATTAACGAGCAATTCTGGTTTGCTTTCACTCACGAAAGGCTCTCCTTAAAAGAAAAATGTACCGACTGACTTACGATTATTCTTAGCCACCGCAAAATAACGGAAACCATCAGCGCCATGTGACGTGAAATCATGTAAGGGCTTATCTTTCCAGCAACCGCGTTTGTCATCCCACTCTTTGCGATAGCTTTCTAGGTGAGAGATGCCTTCACCGCATTTCTCCTCATCAAAGACACACTTAGGCAGTATTTCACGCACGGATTCAATACCCGTATCCACCGCCACTTTCGGCACGACCCTGAAGATAAGCGAATAACGCTGACCGTCGATTTCATACCCTTCTCGCGCCAGTTCCCGGCGGGATTTTGCATCCGCGCCGAACTCCCGGTTATCGATATCATGTGGCCCCCAGTGTTCACCGTAGGTGTAACCCTTGTCTTTCAGCACCTTCATATAGTGTCGAAGTCCTTCGCCTGAGTTTTCGTAGTAGTCGATAACGTGAAACTCGTCACCCACCTCACGCACGAACCAAATAGCCGTAGAATCACCCACGCCGATATCCCAGAACGTATGTACCGGTAGGTGTGAGTTATCAGGGATTTCACCAATACGTTTATTTTCGTACAGATAACGGAACTGCTTGGCGTAGTAAGCGCCTTCAACTGATTGCTGAAATGCTTCGGTGGGAATTGACGGGTATTCCCGCTTCATGTCATCGCCGAGAGTCTTTTCTTTGGCGAGATACCATGCCTTTTGGCGTTCGTTTAATGCAATACCGTGTTTGCCTGATAACTCAGCAAAGTAGTCCACCAGCCGTTGTGGTATGGATTCAACGGGATCGATGGCATATTGCGGATTCTTCCACCAAGAGAAAAAGAAGAACTTCCAGTCAAGATTGGATAATGACTTACCTTGTATTTGGGCTTTCTCAGCAATCTGGCAATAATCAAAGAAGTAACCTGCCCGTCCCTCTGCCGTACTCTCGATCGTGGTGAAGCAGTCTGTTGATACCGCTTCAAAAGCACCCGTGACAATCTCCCTGGCTTTATGGGGGAACTTGGCGCAGATCTTCCCGAACTCTGAGACATGCAAATAACGCAATGTGCCGCCACGGAAAGAGGTTGATACGTACAGCGATCCCCCCTTGCGAAAGACTAACTCACCCGCTGAATCATTACTGGCAGGGTTAGCGGCCTTAATCTCATCCGGTAGTCTGTCATAGGCATATTTCACCTTCTCTCGGAATAGTCGCTTTGCGTCATTCAGGGTGTGAGCGATTAGGGCGCACTTAGCTGACTCAAATAGGGCGGCATCCAACTGAATAATGCAAACCTCGGTTGTAAAACCAAGCTGTCGGGCTTTCAGGATAATGTTGCGGGTGTGAATGCCTTCAAAGTATTCAAGCTGCTCTGGCGTCATCTTGAATCTGACGGGGTGACCTTCTTTGTTCGTTATCCAGTAGAGATGATTCAGCCGCCAGAGTTTATCGCGCAGTAACGCTAAATGTTCTGGCTTCATGGTTATCCCTTAGAAAGTTCGTCCATCATATCGGATAGCTTACCGACAGCATCATGTTCATTCTTGACCTGATCACGGAATGCCTGAACGCTGATATGCTTGCCTAACAGCTCTAGGTTTTTCACTTTATCCGGCCATTTGATCTTCTTGAGTAAGCCAGCCGTATCTTGTGAGCCGACCTCAAGCACTTCCATACCGGATAGCGTCGTCCGCCAGACTTTAGGCCAGTCCCTGACTGCTTTCAGTTCCCCGCCATCAGTGAGAATGTCGAGTACGTCCATTTGGTCAATCTCAACCAGTCGCTTTAATACGTAAGCGGCGTTGATGCCGACTGTTTCATTGCGTTCCGATTTCAATTCTGCTAAGCGTGATTGAATGTTAACATTTATTAACAGACGACTGGCTTGTGCTGCGGCTGTGCTTTCGCTGTACCCCGCACGAATGGCCGCTTGTGTGGCATTCAAATCAACGAGGTACTCGCGACAAAACATTTCTTGTTTATCAGTGAGTGCCATGTCCCTTTCCCTATAAATTTAAATACTATAATATCAATAAGTTATCGTGTTGAATGGGTGGACTTCAAATACAATCCTCAACTCAGATTTCAAATCCGGTCTGTTATTTATATTGCATGGCAATTTGTAATCTGTTTTCGGCCAGTTGCTTATTATTGAGCAAATGTGACTTACGGCCACCTCGCCCCCAATAGTTCAATGTACGAGCGCAATCGCTGACAATGGCCGCTTCTTGGCTATAGGTGTATGCAGCCATGTTGGCCTCTGCCATGTAACTCGCTATTGAAACTAATTCACCAGAGAAATATTTATCCAGAACGCTATACACACCGACCTTGAATGCTGGGTCGATATACCCGGCATACTCATATGCCAGAAACTTAGTTGCAAACGTTCCACCATTACGACCTTTCGAGACTATAAAAGGTGTAGAATTTCCACCTTTTACTAACTCATTGATAAACGACTGTTACTGAGCTTCTAAGGAAATCGACAGGGCGCAGGTTATCTACTTTCATTCCTGCTGCTTTCGCTGCTTTCCAAATATCAGTGATTGAGATATAGCCATCATCACCAACCCGAACAGGAGTATTAAAAACCGATAGTTCTTTCACGATACTTACCTTACTTAGTAATGAACCCTTGCCACATAGGAGATCAGCCCGTCGAAGCAGTATCAGCTATGACTGACCACCTCAAAGGCTCATTCCTAAATAACGGTTCGACGATTAAAAATGTGTGCATGTGGTGCACAGTGAAATTCAGATATAAAAAATGCCACCAGCCCGTGTGCGTTGGGTACACGGTAGGAACGGAGTGATGGCATGGGTTATTGCTTTAACCACTCAGGGGAATGGGTAAAGAAATATTCTGTTTAGTTTCAAATGTCAATTAATTGTTAATAATTATTCGCTTGTTGTTGAGTGGAGATAGAGTTATTAAGTCTATCGTTCGTTGATGTAATCAGTGATATATGGTGAGTAAAATGAAAAAATATCTTCTTCTTTGCCTAGTAGCAGGCTCGACTCTTTTAGCTTCGATGCAGACTTATGCTTGGTTCTGCTCTCGGTTATATCCTCCAGGTAGCCCCGAATGGAAAGATTGTATAACTCAGTGCTTCGCAGCCGGAGGGAGCGGAGCATTCTGCGAGTAAGGTGGGCGGAGTACTCCGCCCCTTGTTAGAATTTTACCTACCTCAGTATCATTCCTGAGGTTGCAGTCTGTTTTTGTCTATTGCCCGTATTGCCTGTTTATCCAGATTGCACTGCTCAATCACCGTCAATAACTGTTCATTCAGCAACAAACTGTCACGCCATGTCATGGCATCGGGTATCACGGGCGGTAGACAGTCAGCGAGCAAATGTGCCGGAATGGGTATCGGTGGCACTGGAACGTATTCGGTTCGCGTGCTGCTGCAACCGGATAGCAACCCCATCAGGCACAATGCGATTGGCGCAATCATGATTGGCAACCACGGTTTTGATGGCCGTTTTAGTTTGCTCAGAATCCACGGCTGACCGGTTCCGGTTTTCGCTATTAATTCGTGAGATATCATTGAATAACCTGATGGATTGATAGGCGTTATCGGTGATGAGTTGCTGGCGTTGGTTTTGCTGTTTCAGTGAGGCGTTTTGCTGATTTAGCCGCCCATTCTCTGCATACACTGAGTTGATGGTATGAATGATTATTCCTACCAGCCCTACACCAGCAATCGCCGACAGTAATTTCAGTTTCATAGCAACTCAAATGCCCGCGTGAAAACATCATCAGAATACGGCTGTTGACCGTTTTCCATTCGTATCATGGCCTTGACTAATGCAGTCATCGTTTCCTGATGGTTGATATCTATCACTGCATCACTGGCAATGCCTGTCATGCCGCTCACACGATTAATGTAGTTTTCAGTGTCATTCTCATTGGGCGGTGCCCAACGGGAAATGAGTTGGCGAATAGTGTTCAGGTCGTATTTGCGTTCATAATTACGCAGAATTTTCAGCATGGCCCGTATGCCCCACGCCGGCGCCGTAAATTGACAAAAATCATCGTCTGTCTGGTGCGCACGCAGCCCCTGCCATTTATCCCCGTGGCGAATATTGCCTGGATTGTGATTACGAATGCCCCTGCTCATCGGTTCACCCCAAATTTATTTTTGAGAAAAATGAATACAGATTCGATAATCGCCCCAATTTTTTTGGTGCCTAAAAATCCGATGAACACACCAAAAAACTGCGCCAGACTGAGCGGCAGATTCGCATATTCCAGCGCGGTAATAATCCCGATACTGATAAACGAACAAATCGCCGCTTCAGCCAATGACGCCATCCAGCCCGCACCATCTCGCTTTTCACGCGTAAATGCGGTTACCGCCGCTAGCAGCATTCCCGCAATGAGCGGGGCATTTATCATTATCCAGTCCCAGGCATACGCCCAAAACTCTGTGTTTTTTTCAGTCATGCGCATATTCCACCCCATCTGAACAATGGGCGTCGGTGGGGTGAGATAGTCGCCCCTGTGAGTTGAGTTAATAGGTTGCCAGCCGCAATGCATGTATACGGAGGTACTGAGAGTGATTGCGGTGGCAAATTCGGTTAATACATTAATGGCCACTTCTTGTTGTCGCCCCTCAAATGAGGGAGAAAAAACGGAAAGTGGTGATAAAAAGGCCACACCTAAACGCAGCCCTGAAAACAATATCGCATTTTAATCGCATTTTAGATTGACATAATACGATTAAAAACGTATTATCTAATTATCCCAAGCGGATATGCTCTTTAACAAATGAGGAAACGATGGTTACGGTTCAATGGACGAGGAAAGCAAGAAAACAGCTGCTTTCAATCGATACCAGATACCGGAAAGCTATCAGTGAGAAAGTTAACCAACTTGAAACCTTTCCTGCAGTGACATTGGATATCAAGAAACTTCATGATCTTGATAACCAGTACAGACTGCGGGTTGGCGAATACAGGATAATCTTCGAAATTACTGATGGCGAACCGGTTATCTGTTCGATAATGGCAGTCAAACGGAGAACATCGACAACGTACTAGGCGGGGTAACCCGCCATTTCCTCATTATTAAATTCACCGCGACTCTTAGCCACCCGGATGAATACATAAAAATGCAATATATAAACGATGAGGCAGGAAACCCACAATATGTTGTCCTGCCAGTAGCTGAATACGAAAAACTTATCAGCACAAAGGAAGATTGGGAAGATGTGCCATACACCCCGTCAAAATACGATGATGTGACCGTACCTAACGGTGTCGTGTCTATCATGGTTGACCAAGATGTTTCTATCCTGGCAGCTTGGCGCATCTATCGTGGGCTATCTCAGTACGAAGTCGCTGAAAAGCTCAACACTGCTCAATCAACCGTGTCTCAGTGGGAAGCCTCAGATCGACCACAAAAACGCACACGAGAAAAACTGGCTGCGCTATACAACTGTACTCAAGAGCAACTTATTCCATAACCCAACGACCCCGCTCAGGGGTCGTTTACTTTGGCTAATGTTGTAAACAATCTTCATCTGGGTTATGCCCCATAACTATTTGAGGAGCATTGCATTCTAAGCGCTCAGCTTGTTTCCAGTTGATACCAAATTGTTTCATCGGAGTTCTACCATTTGCAAAAAGCTCAGAAATGATTTGTTCAGCCATTTCTTCTAATTGCTGCATTGAGCATGACATAACTTCCCCATGCATGTGATTGCGGTGGCAAATTCGGTTGACACTACACGCACTTAATGTATACTGTTGCTATACAGTATACGGCGGTGCATAATGATCAAAAGTTTTAAACATAAAGGCTTAGAAAAATTCTTTAAAACAGGCTCTACAGCAGGCATTCAAACAAGCCACGCTGTAAAACTGAATATTCAACTAACCGCATTAAACACCGCCAAAAAACCCGATGACATGAATGCGCCTGGCTGGAAATTACATCCATTAAAGGGCGCTGATTTAAAAGGCCATTGGGCTATTTCTGTCAACGGAAACTGGCGGCTGACATTTCGCTTTGAAGGCGAAGATGCCATTTTGGTTAATTATCAAGATTATCACTAAGGAATAATATGATGAACAGAATGTATAATCCCGCGCATCCCGGAATTGTCTTGCGTGAATATTTAGGCGACATTTCTGTTACAGAAGCAGCAAAAGCACTTGGCGTAACTCGTGCGGCGCTATCCCGTATTTTAAATGGCAACACAGGCATATCCGCAGATATGGCACTTCGTTTAGAAGTGGCATTAGGAACCAGTGCCGAAATGTGGACGAACATGCAGTCCCAGTATGAGTTATGGCAGGCTTCCCAACAACAGCGCCCTGAAATCAGGCCGATATTCGCTCACCTGTAAGGTTAAGCGGTTCAGCATCGAAATTATCTGGTAATTCCAGTGGCTTGTAATTCCCTCGAATTCGGGGGATTACAACACCCACCTGAATACCCCGAACTATTAAAGCGCTAAACCAGCAATTGCTCGTTGATCTCTTGCTTGGTCTGCTTAAACCGCGCCTCTTCCAGCTCAACACCCAGCACGCGACGGTCTAGTTTTAACGCCGCTTTTAACGTCGCCCCTGACCCCATAAAGAAATCTGCCACCACATCCCCTTCCCGGCTACTGGACTGGATAATATGCGTCATTAAATCAGCGGGTTTTTCGCAAGGGTGCTTTCCCGGATAATATTGAACAGGCGCAAACTGCCAGACGTCGGTATAAGGTACGGCGGCTGTCACCGAGAACGGTCGGCGCATTAGACCGTATTCCTGCCGCAGTTCTTCATATTGGCGCGACAAAAGCTGGCGGGATTCCACCAGCTCATCATAGGGCTTGTTCAATTCGCCACGTTGGTGCTTTTCTTTGGCAATGCGATCAAACAGTCCCTGCAACTTTTGGTAGTCGGTTTCATTGGGTAACTGCCATTGGCTGTCGCTAAACCAATGACTGGCCATCTGCTTACCGGTTGCCGCGTGAATATCTTTCGCCGTGACGCCTAACGCTTTTCGCGCATCACGAAAATAGTCAATCAGCGGTTTAAACACCGACTGTTTTAAGTGCTGACACTGCTTGAAATAGCCATCGCCTTTCGGGTGATAGGGGCCTTGGTAATGTTCGGCAAAAATAATACGTTCGGTCGCCGGGAAATACATGCGCAGGCTTTCTTTATTCTGCCTGCGCCACGGGCCAGAGGGTTTCGCCCAGATAATATGGTTTAACACGTTAAACCGTTCACGTACCAGAAGCTCGGCATCAGAGGCCAGACGCGAACCACAAAACATATACAGGCTGCCGTTAGGTTTCAGTACCCGCCAGAACTCAGCCATCAGCTCATCCAGCCACGCAAGGTACGCCGTGACATCTGCCCACTGGTTATCCCAGCTACAGTCTTTCACGCGAAAATACGGCGGGTCAGTGGCGATGAGGTCTATACAGTTATCCGGCAGGGTTTTGATAAATTTCAGAGAGTCGTCGTTAATTAATGTGGCACGGCTTAAATTCACAAATTATTCCATACATCGACGCTGACTAGCCTCCTGGAAAACCACGGAGTGAAAAGCTGGTGGATCAACAACACCAGCTATGCATCTCACCGCTTAAGGCATTGCCCCATCAAGGGCAACGCTTGAAAAACGTCTCATTGTCCCGGCTTTCCATCAGGCCAGCCAGACAAAATTGAGTTAACAGCAATTGGCAACGCGGCCTTGATAGACCTGTTAGGGTGGAAATATCCGAAACAGAGATCCAGTCATACGAGGACACTGTTTCTAAAACGCAGGATGCTGTTGTTGTCATATCTTCATGTTTTAGCATGATAATTTTAACCTTATGGTCAGTTATTCGGCGTAAACACACATGTAACTCTGACCAATGACAACAGCAAGTCTTATGTTTATTTCAGGCATAAAAAAACCTCGCAAGGGCGAGGTTTCTATTTGATAAGACAGAGTATCCCATCATTGGCGTCAAATTTACTCAGAAAAGTGTAATTTGTCAAACGAAAACGTTTGTGTTTATTAAATATCGTTAAAGTTGCTTGTAACTTTCTTTAACATGTTATCCGCTTTAATCTCTCCTCTTTCGCATTCTTGAATAAGGTCTTCATAAAATGCCTTTACACCTCTTTTCCATTGATCAATGGTAATATCGGATATTGCCTTACATGTCTTGAATGCTTTGGAGGCTGGAATTCTCTCATAACCTCGCCCACTGCAACGTTCACAAGCCTTACGAACAGGTACGCCTTGCCTTTCGGTTTCTTCCTGATCCACTGTCGTTCCGCGCCCTTTGCAATCCTTGCAGGCGCAAGAAATAGATCCTTTCCCATTGCATTTCTGACAAAGCTCACCAACCTGATCTACTTCAATCCACGGCTCGATAATCACTACACCATCGGCACGAGTAATGCCAGGATGTTTTATTACCTCCTTTTTGGAGTAAATAATTCCTACACCCCGGCATTTTTCACATTCAGTAACACTTGCCGCAGAGCGCGCATAATCCATGAACGCGAATTTTGCCAGTATCTGCACGACCTTCACTTTAATCTTTGGGCTGAGCTTTCGTAATGCTGCCACTTTATCGCACCGTCTCATCCCATATTGAGTCAATAGCTTGATCGACTTTTCCCTGTCGTTCCGGCTAAGCCCCATCTTTCCTGCAAACGCGGAGTAGCCGAATGACACCTTACTCTGACACATACCAAATGCCGCCATAACATCAGTACCGGTTAATGTTTCACTGGATGTGGATTTGGGTGCGTCAGTCAATGAAGGGGATTTCGCGAAATGGTATTTTAATGCGCTCTCTAGGTTCATTTATTTTATCCCCGGCAATGCCGTAATTGTGTGTAGTTCAATGAAGGCTATTCATCTAATTCCCTGATGATGATCTGCCCTCTCTCTCCCCAAACTTTCGTCACCCGACCATCCCAGACACATGAGTCATCATCAAAAATGGCATCTAACAACGCCTTTTCGAGATTGTCTTTATCTGGTTTTTGTTGGTGTGGCTTGCCATTCATCTCTGAGCGCTTTTTCTTGCTCCAGCTTGGTGGCATTGGGAGTACAAATGTGATGTGGTAATGTGATTCAGGGAGGGTTATTTTATTGAGTCTAATTTCGTCCTTAAATGCGTAGTAATTTAATACCGGTTTTCGTTTTCGCCATCTATCCACCTGTGTCATCCGTGGCTTTGGAACAGGCACGATATCGTATATTTTTACGCCAATAATTTTCCCTCTTGTAATAATATCGCCTGAGTCCTGATCACGCCCTCTAAATGAGCCGTATGCGCATAATCAATGTCTGTAATCCTCGTTCTGCGGTCTATTTCGTCATGACATGATGAACACGCCCATGCGGCAAATAAATCAGGCGGTTTCATTCCCATGCCACAAATACCCGCCATGCGACAATGTGCCAAAACCACGGTTTCACTGTTGCCATTGCAAACGCCCGGTATCCTGACCTGGCAGTCTCGACCTTTAGCCTCTTTCCGTAAATTTGCCATCTATCCCCCTAAAACTATTCCCATAATCATTGTGACTGTTACCCAAAATAATATGAATGAGAGGTATTTCATTTGATTTGCTCCATATGCAGCCCATGACCAAATACCGCTCCCGTGTCGATATAGAGTTGATTCCAGTTCTGTTTGGTTAGCGGTGCCGGCGTGTGTCCGAATATGAACAGATCAGCCCCGGTCATTTCACCACCGATATCATCACCCGCATTGTAAATCCGGCCTCGGTTCCAAATGACATCGAACCAGTCAACCGATTTGCCGAACTCGTATTCGTCATCAGGGTAATCTGCATGGGCTACAACGATTTTTTTGTGTCCCATGTTCACCTCGATAACCAGCGGCAATTGTTCAGCCCGTTTCAATAGCATTCTGGCTGGTATTTCCTGTTCAGCATCCAAACGACTGAACCAATCGCCGCCGTTGTAAAACCACAGATTGCTGTTGCCGTTGTGAAATAGGGCATCTATCGCCATCTGTTCATGATTCCCCCGAACCGCCCTGAACCATGGTTGGGTTATCAGGTCGAGGCATTCGATGTTTCGATCCCCCCTGTCAATCAGGTCGCCTACTGATATCAACAAATCATTTTCATAATTAAAATCAATCTGTTGTAGTTTATCCATGAGTGGCTGATAGCAACCGTGGAGGTCGCCAACGACGTGAATATGACGATATTGATCACCATTGATTTTCAGGTAATTTCCGTTTCTGATTTCGTTCACCATTCTTACCTTCACTTGAATTAAATCCTGTGACCGTAATAATTCAGCGCATAGCGTGTCTCTGTGAGTTTTACGCCCTGACATATAGCCCATGCCTGTGAATATTCAATTAAGCTGCTCATGCGCCTTACGCTCATTCTGGCGGTGCTTTCTCTTGCCAGTGGCACAAGCTCACCTTCCAAGCCCTCAATGATCTGCCCCTCTTTTCCGGTGGCTTTAGCATGACCGGAGACGAAAATGCATTTCCATGCTGGTGTTTTCCATGTACTACCAGCCCACTCAATACCCTGTTTAGAGACGTCACCACATAGCGCATGGAACTTATCGTTCTGCGGCAATGTTCGGCTTGAGTCTGAGATAGTGATTTGAATGGGGAATTCGTCGTTGAGGGGTAGATTATCGAGAGTGGCTATCAGGTTTTTGAGTATGCGCGCATTTCGTAGCAGAAAGATCTGCTTATCCATCTGACCTCCGTTATTTTCCCTCTGATTTCGGTCGATGCATCATGATTACCAGGTCACCTTTAGTGGTTACACGAAAGGTTTGTCCATCCTTTATCTGGTCAAGCTCAAACGCATCGTACAGCTCGTTGATGGCCTTCTGTTTTCGCCCTTCTTTGCGGCGACTGTAATAGGCGCTGACCAGCAAGGCGCCCAACCAGTTCGCTGCCCTAACCAGAATATACAGGTAACCAATAACCATTAAGCCGCCTGTCATATAGTTGAAAATTGTTTCACTCATCGTTTTTTGCCCTCTGGTTCCATCCTGATATGGCTAACTCCATATTTTTCTCAGTCAGAATAAAATACAGACACTCAACATTGTGGCATTCAACAAAATATCGCTCCTTAAAACCGACAATAGCCAATTTTTCACTGCCACATTTAGGGCATGGATTGAGTTCGTTTGTCATAATTCACCCGCCACCTGATCATCTGGTATCTCTACCATTGATGGCAACTCCCGATAATTACCATTTTCATCCCAATTTTTGGCGGTTCCTGAATTACCAAATACAAATTTCATAGGAGGTAATCCGATAAGTTTTCGGTTATTTCTTACTATCCAACTCAATCCACCCAATTCAGTTAAACGTCCTGCTACTTTTGCAGCATTATTTTTTATAATTCTACTACGCTTAACCCGTCTACCATGAGCTATAACTATTTCATACCAGCGCTCTTTGTCTGGCCTTCCTGCTGCATTGTATGCGCGATTATGGGTAGCTTTTTTCTGTTCATTCCAGCGTGAATTAAGTTCATCTAGTGTTGTACTTTTCATCTCAAAAATCCTTATGGTGGGGTCAAGAAAGCCTGCATATAGCAGGCAAGGGCTATTAAAACTCAATGTCTTCTTGGTGTCCGTCTGATTTAATTCTGGTGAGATCGGCAGGATCTAAACCGCCGTGAGAATTACTAAAATAGTAAGTTTTTTCAGCACCCGGCGCGTGTCTTGATTTAGTGCAAATTATTTCTGTGATACCTTTCATTTCAGTATTAGGGTTATATTTTTCATCACGATAGACCATGAAAATAACATCCGCTTCCTGCTCAATAATTCCTGATTCCCTCAGATCTGCGTTAACAGGCCGTTTATTGGTTCGTTGCTCCAAATTACGGTTTAACTGCGCCAATGCTACAACCGGACATTTTAACTCCTTGGCCAGATTTTTTAGCCCTGTAGCAATTTCACCGACTGACTGGTTCATGTTGTCAGGGTTGGTCATTTTCATCTTTTGCAGATAGTCCACAATAATCACCCCAAGACCGCCCGTCTTTTTGTGCATCCGTCTAGCTTCTGCCCGAATTTCGTTAATGCTCATTGAGGATTTATCGTTGATATGAACGGGTGAGTTTTTGACATCATCCAGCGCATGCGCCAGTTTCGCCCACGCTTCGTCCATCATAGCAGACGAGCAATTTTCACCTAACAGATCCTTTTTATTGACTCTGGCATGATGAAACGCAACACGTTCAGATATCTGCCACTTCGGCATTTCCAGACTGAAAAACAAAACGGGTTTTTTGTTTTTCAATGAGACTGATTTTGTTATTGCTGTACTCATCATGGTCTTACCCATACCCGGACGCCCGCCAACAACAATAAAATCGGTGTTATTGAACCCGCCAAACGCCCGGTCTATATCTGGCATCCCAAATTCAGTTTTATGTTTCCAGATATCGCCATTAATCATCGATTCAATGATTTCTATCGATTCCTCAACGCCTTCCATGATATGAGATGTACCGCCGTCATTGGCGCTACCCAAACTAGAAATCTGGTTCTCAATGTCACCAACGATATCCTGGACTGCATTCACTCCCCCCTCAGAGATCCGTGCAATACCTGTATGCAATACCGATAACATTTGGCGGGTCATTGATAGCTGTTTGAGTTTATCGACATAGCTAGGCAACAGATTGATGCTGGGTGTATGTTTTGCACATTCAGCGATATAGGCGAACCCGCCACAATGATTGGCGTCACCGCTCTGCTCCAGTTCGCTATTCAGTAGCACCAAATCAAATCGACTGCCTGTTACATTGAGTTTTTTTAGTCCCCTCAGGATCAATCTGTGGGCGACAGAGCTAAAATCATTTTCCGTCAGGGATTCAACGGCACTGATAGCCATATCGGAACACTCATCACCTGAAATTAAAATACTGCCAATCACTGCACGCTCTGTATGAATATCAGAAAATTTGTCCATGTTACGCCCCGTTTCCGTTGTTGCTTCGTGCGATATATTCCCGTTTAGCCTGTTCGTAAACCTGCGCCCAATTATCAGGTTTCAGCACCCAATCCAATGTTAGCCACGGTTTTTCTTCCAACTGGCTGAACAACGAGGATCTGCTGATCAGGTCAAAACAAGTCTCCATATGCTGAACTTCCCGCCATTTCCCTTTGTTGGTTTTGCCGTTCCAGACCGATTCGAGATTTCGATAGGCTGGACGGCGCTTTGTCCATTCCTGAACCTCAACGCTACGCGCAGGGATTTTACTGTTCCAGAGAGTAATTAATTCAGCATGGGGACAATCCACGGGATTCCTGTCAATGCGTTCTTTCCAGCACAAGGCATCAGACAGATATCCATCAAATCGAGTCATGCGAAATAGATTTTCGGGTTTGAGCTGGCCACCATGTTTCCATTGTGTAACCGCCCATTCGATCACCAGCTTGATTTCATCGGCTGTGTAGCAAACCCCCTGGCTCTTCACTGTGGATAACGCTTTCAGGAAAGGAGCTGTTGATTGGAATCGGGATTTGGTGAGCTGGTTAAAATAATCCAGAATTTCAAGAGCGAGATTTTCGTCCCCCATGGGGGTAAGGGGGGTCTTTTCTTTTTTCTTTAAAGTATTTCTTTTGTGTGTATCCAAGTTGGTAACATCTTCTGTTACCGATTCGGTAACACTTTTTGTTACCGTCTTGGTAACAATGTTACCTATTCGGTCACACTCTGGTATTTCCCACTCATGAATGTTCTTATTTGGCCCAATTTTTTTACCGTCCTTAATCAGTAATTTCATAGAGATAAGTTCATTTTTTGCTATATTCACCTTCTCTCTAGATACCTTACAAAGCTCTGCTATTTGCGAATCCGTAATGCGATCGACTTTCTTTTTGAACCCATATGTTTTTCGACAAACAGCGTGAGCTACCTTTGCTTGATTGCGGGTTAAGTCAGCACCAATGAGGGCATCATAAAGCTCATTCGCCAGCATGGTGAACCCATCTTCCAGATTCGCCACAATCGGCCTCTCTTGCCTGTTTTTAGCTCCAAAATCAGCGTATGCAACATTACTCATGGCATTTCCCTCCGGTCAGTTCCTTACGGTGCTCCAGGCACAACTTTGCATACTCTGGGGCACTTCGAATTTTTTTCACCCCCTCTTCGGAAACCGAACGGGCTAACCGGTCGCGCATGATATTTTTATGTACATCGCTGTGATTAAATTTTGTTTTCATGTATAATTACCCTCGTTAAATGTGTTGTTGAGAAGAGCTTGCATACCTCTTCTCAGTCGTTAAATCGACATTTCAAGTTGCATTTCAGAAGCCCCGGTTGTTACCGCAACTGGGGTTTTTCTTTTGACCTTACCTTCATTTTCCAGAGCCTGAATTAAGCGCTCGGCATATACCCCCTCAATAACTATTACGGGTTTATTGTCTGCGTCAGATATCTCAAACGCCCATTCAGGCAATCCCAAATTCACGATCATTAAGCTAGCTAATCGGGCAATTCGATTTTTATCCTTGCTTAATTTGGATGGATGAATACCCATATCACTTGCCAGTTCATTATTTCCAAATTCAAATACTTTTTTGTGAAAATAACTTTCAAGCATCTGAGCTTTACGCGTATTACGAGTATTTTTGACAGTTTTTGCTATTTCCATTTGTTATATTTCCTAAAGTGAAATTTAGTTAATAAGTCATATTTGTTTATATGATGAACATAGACATCCATTACCCTGAGATAGATAGTGGTTAACACGACTCAGCCTCTTGGTGAGTGGGATCTGCATCCCGATTGCCTGAGTGTTTACTCGGCGCTATTTCGATTTGCTAGAACTCACCAATGGCTTGTCATAAAGCTAAATTGTTAAAGAACTATGAATTATTCCGCTATTTCTGGATATAAGACTACAAGTGGAAGACCGGTAGCCTTACGGAATTCGGTAATTTTTGTCTTTGGTAAATTACCGCCTCGCTTTTTGAGGTTACTTATTGCCTGTGGTGTTAAACCAACCAGACGAGCTAGCGTCTTCTGTTTGCCGCCAACAGCAATTACAGCGAGCTGCAATGGTGTTTGTGATAAATCCATATGATTAACTCCACGTTGATTAAATCAACATAATGTTAATCTTATAAAAGAAATAAATCAACATAGAGATGATTGAAAAAGTTCACATAATGTTTATTGTCTGTGCTTAGGGGGGAATTTATGACTTTAAAAGAAAGACTGAAAATCATTCTAATCCGAGAAAATTTAAAACAAAAACAACTAGCTGCTGCATTAAGCGTAAGTGCGCAGACAGTCAATAACTGGTTGACTAGAAATTCAATAAGCAGAGATGCCGCACAAAATATTAGCGATCAATTTGGCTATTCACTGGACTGGCTCTTAAATGGAGTGGGAGAGCCTAAACTGGAAAACTCTTTAAAAAAGTATTCCATTGAATCCGTTATTTCTCCTGAAAGTGAACAAGAATCCATTGCTATATGGGACAACTCCCTTTCATTAGATGATGATCAAGTAGAAGTGCCGTTTTTGAAAAGCGTTGAATTCGCGTATGACGATAGCAGCTTGGTTAATTCCAATGGACTTAAGTTAAAATTCACCAAATCAGAATTAAGAAGAATCGGCGCTTTAACTGATGGTTCAACGATCCTTTGTTTTCCAGCAAAGGGGGATAGCATGGACCCGGTAATCCCAGATGGAGCGACCGTTGCTATTGATATAGCCAACAAGGGCATTTCCGATGGGAAGGTGTATGCCATTGAGCAAGACGGCTTGAAACGAATCCGCTGTCTATACCGGAAGCCTGGAGGTAAGTTGCTGATCCGCAGTTACAATCGCAACGAATATGAAGACGAAATAGCAGATGAATCCAGTGTGAAAATTATTGGCAAATTATTCTGGCATTCAGTATCACACTATTAAGTACATTTGACAGCCCCCATTCAAACCCCTTCTTGGGGTTTTTTTGTACCTCTCAGGTGATTTAAATCACAAATCTCAAAAGCACTTCAAAAAAAACCACTTAAAAATCAACACAAACAAAACATAACGAGTATTTTTATATAAAATAAATCCACATTATGTTGACTTATAAATCCACGTGGTGTTTAATTTATTCATCCAAGGCACACAGCCGGAAGATAAATCAGTATGTTCTTTAACAATTTGGAATCACATCTAATGCTGAGCAGAGAGATCTGCGCAACTCAGTTCCCTGACATCTCCAGACCTCACGGGGTATATGGCATCTAAGGCAAGCGGCGGACAGTGTTAGGTGTATTTATTGACAATAGGAGGAATTAATCATGGTTTAACAACGCGGATAGACCGCGAACGTGTACGTTAATGCTGCGGTAGTGACGCAGCCCCGAATACCCAAAGTTGCGGGTAGCCAGATGCACGTCAAAGGTGCAACGCACGCTGGTTAGGGTTAATTGAGAGAAAGGTGTGCCGGTAGAGCAGCATGACACCAATCATGCACCGGTTATTGGCGGCGAAGAAGCGACAGGAACTCAAGGGCATGGGCGCGACCACTGCGAGAGTGTGGTTGATTGACTGTAGGTCATTCAATGAATGGCCTATGGTGAGTTAATTAACGGAGAAATTCCATGAACGACACAGATTATGTATTAGATAACATTCTCGATAGTTTCTTCGCCCAATCACGGAAACGGGAACGCGAAAATTTCTGGAATAACCGCGAGCCAAAGCAGCGCATGACCAAACAGGAGCACGACACTGTTAACACATTAACCAGTTTGATTACAGTGGTTAACGGCACTCCATCGAAAAAATCAACATCAACTAAAACCCCCTCCCGCCGTCGTCTGGAATCGGGAGAGGTGACTGCCAGGGTTTAATTTCGGGGCATGGCAAAGAAGCCCGCTATTTTAGGTTTAACCACATAGTTTGAGTTGCATCCATGACAAGTCAATTCATAACAAGAAGTATCTTTAGGCTGAAGTATCGATATTACACTGTCGCTTGCGCACTTTGTACATACATAATGAGGGGGCTTATCCTGATGAATGGATGCATCATAAGAGTAAACAAACGCGCCCGTTTCAAATTGATGTGGTTTATATTTTTTAAACTCACGATGAAAATATTTGGAGCGCTTGATTTTTTCTTGAAGCTCAATGATAAGCTGTCTACTCGCTTGTCTGTCCTCCTCAAGCGTGACGATTCTTTCATATAGCTCAGATGACTTATCAATCATTTCCTGAACTTGTTTTCTGACTTCATCGTCAACTTTTTTATCAAAAATTTTCTTACCAATACCAGATATATCTTTCACGATATTCCATGTAGTACTAATAGGCATTTCAATTATTCTCACTTCTGTAGGGGTGAGATAATTTTAACTGATTTCTCACTGTAGGGGTACAGTGGAACCACTGCCGCCTGAGGTGGTTAAATATTCAGGCACATTAAATTAATAATTACAGTGAGGGTGTGATGACCGAATACGAAATCAACGCCATGAAATCTGAGATAGCTGAACGGACCCATGCAATGGAATTTTTACGGGATGAAATAGGCCACTTCCCTGATTACATGGAAAACATCTATACAGGTCGATTATTTAAATCGTGGAGATTTATAAAATCACTGGAAAATGAAATTTTGTTTGCTAATTGTATCCAACCACCAATAACAAAAAGAGAGTTCGATTTAGTAGTTGGTGGTGTTTGACTAACTCCAGCTCATTTCCGAGTGGGCTGTGGTGAGTTACTCTGATATATTCATGGATTCGGCAATGGGATTCATGAGGGAATATGTGTGTTAGTAGATGAAATATATAGCGTTGAATGGTTCAAGATTATGTTTTTGATGTGTTGGTGGTTAACTTTCCCTGCCGGAGTGTTATCTATGTATATAGGATGCACATCTAAGAACAAAATAGTTAAAGTTATATGCGTGCTAATAGCATTAGTATTTTTGGTTCCTACACTAACATTATTATGCATGGAATAAAGTTTTAAATAATAAACTCAAACAAACACCAGCCTCGCCAATGCGGGGTTTTTTATTACCTGAATATAGGAAAACAAAAATGTTACAAATAACACTGACAACACAACAAATATTATATATCTGTGATTTCATTGGTATTGAATTCACGCAACCAGAACCAGAGGAACTGTCAACTGAAATTACCATTATGGATAATATGGAAATAGAGGAAAATGGGAAAACCTATACAGGGTTAGGCGTGTATCAGACCGAATATCCAGAGGAAGGGGCAATGGCATTGGAGAATAACAATGACTAAACCACACCCACACGCTGATTTAATGATGAAAGCGGCGGAAATTGCACAGGAAAATGAAAATTGGTGGGAGCATTTCCAATGCCGGGGAAAAACGCTCAAGGCGTGGCGAGATTGTCAATGTGAGCTGAGTTTCGTGCCTGATATTGAATACCGCCTAAAACCCCGAACCATCAAAATTGGGGAATACGATATCCCGGAACCAGTGAGAGAACCGTTGGCGGAGGGGCAGGAGTGTTATATTCCAAATATTCGTAGCGTCGCATGTCCAGATACTCTGATTTGGAGTGGTGCTCTATTCAATATTGAATGGTTAGAGAGCGGATTAATCCACCTCGACAGTAAATCTGCTGAAATACACGCCCGCGCACTCGTTAGTCTGACGGCGAAAAATAATCACCGATAGTTTTTACTATTACACCATCCTCGCCATCATTTTATTTTACACATCGCCAAATAATTAATCATGCAAATAAACAAACGTCTCCTATGCCAGGCGCAAGAACTGGCAGGGATAGCCTGTAGCCTGCGTTGTGACGACGTTTGGTGGCTGGCTATGGAAATACTCAAACGCAGTTATGGGAGGTAATCATGCATCCAACAACAATCAGTCACACCTATGTAGAAATTAAAAAATTTATCAGGCATGGACGGGAATATACCGAATATACCTATCTCGGTGACCTGCAAATTGATATGTCGTTCTCAGAGTTCGTTAAACGGTCAAAATCAGGGCCGGAACCGAGCGAGGTTTTGAAATACATCATGGCTCATTATGACGAGGAACGTCTGACAGAGGAATTCCAGAAAATGCCGGGCGGGAATCGGTATCTGGCAGCACTGACCAGACAGGTGCATAAGGAGGTCGCATGAGATTCAATCATGATCCCTGCTGGATGCAGAACGAGGCAGAGGAGCGCCGCAGAGAGGAGGAGGCGTATCAGGAAATGATGGAAGAGGAAATAAGGGAAGAGGCGGAAGGAATTGTCGGTAAATTTATTGATACCGCCCTCTCGGATGATGCCAATAAAACACTCGACCCAATATTCAAATCTAATCCGGCAGCATGGGATGTGTTTGTAGATGCGTTGGATCAAATTGTGATGATGGGTCTAAAAGAGGGGGCAATATGACACCCGGTATCTACTATGACATTTCCAATGAGGACTATCACAAGGGTGCGGGGGTGAGTAAGTCGATGTTGGATATAGTGGCAAAAGATCCTGCTTTGCTCTTCTGGAATAAGAATGCACCAGAAGATGAAGAGAAAAAGGCAGCTCTTAATATGGGAACAGCTCTCCACTGCCTGTTATTGGAGCCAGATGAGTTCGATAACCGATTCATAAAGGCTCCTCAATTCAACCGACGCACCAGTGCCGGCAAAGAAGAAGAAAGGGAGTTTCTGGAGGAGTGCAAAAAAACAGGAAAAACAGTAATGGATTACGAGCAGCATCGAAAATTACAATTGATGCGGGATAGTGTTATGGCTCATCCAGGGGGGAGAAAATTACTAGAGCATGACGGAACTTGCGAATCCTCAATTTACTGGAATGACTCTGAAGCGGGCGAGTTATGCCGGATACGCCCGGATAAGTTAATACCCGATAAAAATATCATTGTAGACGTTAAAAAAGTTTCAGATATAAGTCGATTTTCTGCTCATATTGAAGAGTACCGTTATCACGTTCAAGACGCCATGTATAGCGAAGGTTATCGACAACACACCGGAATCCTCCCCACCTTCTGTTTTCTGGCTGTCAGTGAATCTATCGATTGTGGCAAGTACCCGGTTCGACTGTTTGTACTGGATCAGTACGATAGGGAGGTGGGTTTTGACCTATTCAGGCGGGATTTAGACAAATATCATGAGTGCCGACAAAAAGGGAATTTCGGTTTAGGTTTCGAAGTAGTTCAACGCCCTGAGTGGGCTAGGAGAAGAGATGAGTAACGTTATCAATCCATTTAACTCAAATGCACCACAATCCCAACCAGCACCAGGAATGGTAGCCGTTGAACAACAACGCGCAATACAGGAAGTTCAGGCTGCGATGGTGATTGCTAAAAAGTTTCCGCGCGACCCAATTATGGCAATGGATAAAATACTACAAGCATGCACTCGACCCACCCTAGCAGAGGGCGCTCTATACTCTTTTTCGCGCGGTGGTGCTGAGGTTTCCGGGCCGAGTATCAGACTAGCCGAGGCAGTCGCTCAAAATTGGGGAAATATTCAGTTTGGCATTCGAGAACTGGAACAAAAAAACGGCGAATCAACTGTTGAAGCGTTCGCGTGGGATATTGAGACGAACACCAGACAAGTAAAAACATTCACCGTCCCTCACATCCGTTTCACTCGTAATGGCAAAAAGAAATTGGAAGATCCCCGCGATATCTACGAATTAGTGGCTAACCAAGGCTCTAGACGGTTACGCGCCTGTATCCTCAGTATTATACCCGGCGATGTTATTGAAGCCGCAGTAAATCAGTGTGATGTCACACTCAAGAGTAATGTCGATACATCACCCGAAGCCATAAAGAACATGGTTGAGGTATTTAAAACGGAATTTGGCGTCAACTCTGAACAGATTCAGAAACGTATACAGTGCCGCGTTGAAGCAATGCGACCTGCTCAGATGGTTCAGATGAGGAAAATCTATGCGTCTCTGCGTGACGGAATGTCCAGTGTAGATGATTGGTTCGATAAAACAGAGGCAACCCAGAAGAAGGTTGATGAACTAAATAACATGGGGGATACAACTAATGTCCAAACAACTGATTGAATATACCGGAGCTAATCATGGCTAGCCGCGGCGTAAATAAAGTTATTTTAGTGGGTCATTTGGGGCAAGACCCGGAAATTCGCTATCTACCGAATGGCGGTGCAGTTACCAATATTACTCTGGCCACATCGGAACAGTGGCGCGATAAACAATCCGGTGAGATGAGAGAAAAAACTGAGTGGCATCGGATTGCGATATTCGGCAAGCTGGCCGAAGTCGCCGGGGAATATCTGAAAAAAGGCTCTCAGGTTTATATTGAAGGCGCTTTGCAGACTCGCAAGTGGCAGGATCAGAACGGTCAAGACCGCTATACCACCGAAGTTGTGGTTAACCCTATCGGTGGCACAATGCAGATGTTGGGTAGTCGTAGTTCAGCGCAGGATACACCCGCACAAGGTGGCTGGGGACAACCACAGCAGCCACAGGCATCTCAACAATTCAGCGGTTCACGCCCGGCGCAATCGCCAGCACCACAGCCGCCGATGGATTTTGACGATGACATTCCATTCTAGAGCCATTCAGTAATCCAAATACCACCCCACCCATTAACACACTAACACACTAACGCTACCTCAATAGCGGGAGGAATTGTATGTCTAAAACTGTAGTTATGTACGACTCACCAGAGGCAGCCCAGATTAAAACTGTCACTGGCTGGTTTTCGCGTGATGGTCGGTTCTGGGGGGATGATGAGCGTATGGCCCGTTATTGTGGGGCCACTCATCGTCAGTGTAAAAATAACCCTGACCACCCAATTATAGAAATGCGTGGCTATTGTGAACTCTGTCATGCAGAAAAACGCCAAAACCAATTTAATTCAATGGAATGCCAGCCGTGGGACAGAGAAACACCGTTAGTTATTTTTGATACTGATCAGTATTTCATGAATGAGAATGACCTCAACGACTATTGCGATGAGCATCAGATTAAACCATCAGAATTACAGTTGGTTATCTGCGAACCTAATTACCCATCTGAAATAGATGGCGGGGATTATTTTCATGACGATCTGCCACCGGATGGCGAATTACCCTATGAATTACAGCAGGCATTTAACGCATTAAACGCCGTTATCCGCAATAGCCTGCCATTATCGTGGGCGGTGGGTAAATATGCGGCAATAGTTTCTGATTGATGCGGGAGGATTATTTTGCAACCTACTATATTGGACATGTGTTGTGGCTCTCGGATGTTCTGGTTCGACCGCAACAATCCCAATGTCATTTTCTGCGATATCCGGCGCGAACGTCACATTTTATGTGATGGACGGGAATTGAATATTGCGCCGGATATTATCTGCGATTTTCGCGCCCTGCCATTTGCCAGTAATCAATTTCAACTGGTTGTATTCGACCCGCCTCACCTGGAACGAGCCGGAGAAAATGGCTGGCAGCGTAAAAAATACGGCGTATTGGATAAAACGACATGGAGAGAGGATTTAGCACAGGGATTTAAAGAGGCGTTCAGAGTACTACGGCCAGCAGGGATACTGATTTTTAAATGGAATGAAACTCAAATCAAAACTAGCGAGATATTAGCGCTGACATCTGAATCACCATTGTTTGGCCACCCATCAGGAAAACGTGCAAATACGCACTGGGTGGCATTTATGAAGGAGGACGCAGCATGTACACCCCATGGAATCCAAACCCTAGAGCAATTCGGCGGGTCAATGACCCGTCACCCATCCCCACTCAATGCCGCTATTGCTGCAATCACGTAAAAATAGCCCATCACAAAGAGGTGTTCGGGCGAATCCTGAATAACAGTCGCTGGCCGTGGTTTTACGTCTGCACCTCATGTGAGGCGCGTGTCGGTATGCATCCGGGCACCAATATTCCGTTAGGTACACTAGCCGACAGACCAACACGGATCGCACGGGCGAACAGTAAATTATCATTTGAGCGAATGCGACTGCAACGGGACTGGGAACGCACGGACGCATATAGATGGTTAGCACGGCGGTTGGGTATCAGTTTCAACGAATGTCATTTTGGTTGGTTCGACGCTGAAATGTGTGAGCGAGCAAAAAATATGTGTGTGAGGTTTAAATGACTGACCGTGAAGTGGTTGATGCTGCAATTAAGCTAGCGGGTAAGTTTTACAACATGATGGGATATCGCCATAGAGCGGGTTTTGAGTACTGGAAATCCCCTCATCCTCAAGAGCAATTAGTTTTTGAATGTGCCGTTCAGGCCTTTGAGGATTTAAGGGGGACGGATGTCTATGATGCAATTGAGAGCCTAGAAGATGAAATATAGCCTGATATTAGCTGATCCCCCGTGGCAATATAATAATTCAGCCAGTAACGGAGCAGCCAGTAATCACTACACTACCACCGATTTTTATTCCCTCACCCGATTACCCATCGAACAAATAGCCGCTGAAAACTCTGTGCTCGCCATGTGGTACACGGGTAATTTTGCATTGAAGGCAGCTAAATTGGCTGAGGTGTGGGGATTAACGGTTAAAACGATGAAATTGTTCACGTGGGTGAAATTAAACAAACTGGCGATGAACCGCATAGATAAAGCCATTCAGGATGAAATGTTGCTAGACAGCTGGGATTTCATGGAACTACTCAACACCGAAACACGGATGAACGGAGGTAACTACACCCGCAGCAACACGGAGGATGTATTGTTCGCTATTCGGGGCAACGGATTGCCACGCCAGAGCGCCAGTGTGAAACAGGTCATTTATTCATGTCTGGGTGAACACTCTCAAAAACCACGGGAGGTTCATTATCGGTTAGAGCAATTATACGGTGATATTCCACGCATTGAATTATTCGCACGTGAATCAGTCGATGGATGGCATTTATATGGCGATGAATCACCTGTAAATAATATTGAGTTTATTAATGAGGTTAGATATGAGCCTGAGAATAGATTTATTTGCAAACACCCATGACTAACATTCGAGAACGGATGCAGACAGGTGGCAAGGGAATGCCTGAAAGAACTCAATAACCACCGCAATACTCGATAAATACACCCTCAAATTTAACCCACTCAATCACATGAAATTCAGCGCTAAATCAGTGCTGTCATATTATGTACGGATGATTCAGAAGGAGATGAAGCAATGAGACTCATCGCTGATAATGACAGAATAGAAAGCGTCACCTTATCCAGAAAGCAGGCGGCCGCATTTATAGGGATTGATGAAGATACATTATCCCTCTGGTGCAAAATAGGGAAGATAGCCTATACCAAGAAAAATCCCACTAAACCAAAATCACCCTATTTATTTACTCGCTCTGCATGTATTGCAGCAATCAACAATCCGATCCAAACTGTGCCGGTGAGCGCGGTAGATACGACAGAAAAAGGAGATAAGCAATGTCAATCTTCCGTAGAGGAAATACGTGGTATGGGAACTACACGACGCCTAGCGGCAAAAGAATTAAGGAGTCTCTTGGGACAACGGACAAAAAGCAAGCTCAGGAGCTGCACGACCGAAGAAAGGCTGAATTATGGCGCATAGAAAGGTTGGGGGACTTTCCTGATGTAACATTTGATGAAGCCTGTCTACGATGGATTGAGGAAAAAGCTGATAAGAAGTCACTGGATGATGATAAAAGCCGTATGGCGTTCTGGTTGGAATACTTCGAAGGAGTAAGGCTAAAGGATATCACTGAAGCCAGAATTTATACGGCAATCAGTAAGATGAAGAACCGCAAGACCAAACAGCGCTGGGAGAGTCGGGTTAAGGCCGCACAGAAAAAAGGAAAAGAAGTCCCTGCATATACAGAAGTCCCCGTCTCGGTAGCGACCAAGGCAAAGCACTTATCATTAATGAAGTCTCTGCTAAGGGCAGCCGAACGGGATTGGAAATGGTTAGAAAAAGCACCAGTGATTAAAGTTCCAACCGTCAGAGAGAAACGTGTTAGATGGTTGGAACCTCACGAGGCTAAAAGGTTAGTTGATGAATGCCCAGAGCCGTTAAAGTCAGTTGTTAAATTTGCTTTGGCTACGGGACTAAGGCGGTCAAACATTATTAATCTGGAATGGTCTCAAGTTGATATGCAGCGTCAAGTTGCATGGATACACCCAGACCAAAGCAAGTCAGCTAGGGCTATAGGGGTAGCCCTAAATGATACTGCTTGTAGGTCTTTGCGTGATCAGATAGGCAATCATCATAAATGGGTTTTCGTCCATAACAAGGCATCAACCAATCCCGATGGAAAAGCAATGCCCAAAGTCAGGAAGATGCGTGTTGATGATAACACAGCATGGAACGCAGCATTAAAGCGAGCTGGTATAGAAGATTTTAGATTTCACGATCTGAGACACACTTGGGCTAGCTGGCTGGTTCAGTCAGGCGTTCCATTATCAATTTTACAAGAGATGGGCGGTTGGGAGTCAATCGAAATGGTAAGGCGTTACGCTCATTTAACACCCAGCCATTTGACCGAGCACGCCCGCCAAATTGATGCGCTTTTCGGTGGTTGCGTCCCAAATACGTCCCAGTCAGGAAAAATCGCAATCGCCAAATAAGGGTAACCCATTGATTTTAAATGGTACGCCCTACAGGATTCGAACCTGTGACCTACGGCTTAGAAGGCCGTTGCTCTATCCAGCTGAGCTAAGGGCGCATTATCAATATGTAGAAATAAGAAACATCATTAATGCGTTGATGTAGACCCGGATTATACGGGCATAATGGAATGAGTCAATGGCCTTTGCGTTCATATGCTCATTTTATGATTACTAATAAAACTGACAGACGATTCATGTTCTGACAAAATAGCGTCCATTCCTATACTTGATAATGGAATCTTAAATACATGTCAGCAAAAATTATTGATGGGAAAACGATTGCGCAGACAATCAGAAACGAAGTTGCAGAAAAAGTCAGGCAGCGGGTTGCCGCCGGAAAACGGGCTCCAGGTCTTGCCGTCGTTTTAGTGGGCGAAAACCCGGCTTCTCAAATTTATGTCGCCAGCAAACGCCGCGCCTGTGAAGAAGTCGGTTTTATGTCCCGTTCTTATGATTTACCTGATACCACCAGCGAAGCCGAATTACTCTCTCTGATCGATAACCTGAACGCCGATAAGGAAATCGACGGTATTTTAGTTCAACTCCCTCTACCTGCCGGCATTGATAATGTCAAAGTACTGGAACGCATTCATCCCGATAAGGATGTGGATGGCTTCCATCCTTATAATATCGGCCGTCTATGCCAGCGTGCCCCAAAGTTACGTCCTTGTACGCCTCGCGGCATTGTCACGCTGCTTGAGCGTTGCAATATTAATACCTATGGATTAAATGCAGTTATTATCGGAGCGTCTAATATCGTGGGACGTCCGATGAGCCTTGAATTGCTGTTGGCAGGCTGTACGACTACGGTAACACACCGTTTTACCAACAACTTACGTCAGTATGTTGAACAGGCTGATTTGCTGGTTGTCGCGGTCGGTAAGCCAAATTTTATTCCCGGTGAGTGGATTAAACCCGGTGCGATTGTGATTGATGTCGGTATTAATCGGCTGGAAAATGGCAAAGTCATTGGTGATGTCGATTTCGATAACGCGTTTGACCGTGCAGGCTGGATCTCTCCTGTACCTGGTGGCGTTGGCCCAATGACGGTTGCAACATTGATTCAAAATACCTTGCAAGCTTGCGAGGAATATCATGATGTAGAAACAACTGAAGGTTACTGATGGAAATTTTTTATTTAGATGGGCACCCTTATGTCGAATTGTGTGATCTGCTGAAGTTTCAAGGATGGTGTGAAAGTGGTGCCGCAGCGAAGGCGATGATTGCGGAAGGTTTGGTGCAAGTTGACAATCAACCAGAAACACGTAAACGCTGCAAGATCACTGCTGGTAAGGTAATCAGCTTTAACAGGAAGTCTGTCCGCGTTGTAGACGCGTAATTTAATGGGTCAATATCACTGTTAAAATTTTCTGAAAAACAGCATCTTATCTGTATAAATACAGTAAGGTGCTGTTTTTTTTAGGTAGATATGCAGGGTGAGGTTGATTTTCTCGATACATGAGTAAGCGGTTTTCCGTGGGGTATTTTCTCAGTAAATCAAAAAACGACATCATGCAGCAATCATCTCGGCCTGATGTCAATCATTTTTCACTGCCGTACAAATTCCAATCATACAATCATTTTAATGTATACATTAAAGTGATGAAATTCGATAAACAGACGCCATCCTGCAATAGATACTCATGAATAGCCATTCACTTTGATTTAAAAACAACCAATACGATTCATTTGCGAACACATGACACCCATATTAATTATTTTTGATATTAATATAGTGAATATTATGGCAGATCTGGTATTACTTTTTCCGTTAGTGTGATCAACCGTTGAGAAGAGACAATACCAGTATATTAACCTCCCTCGCTTCACGATCACCTTGAATCAATAAACAACATCATAACTCACACGATATATTATCCGCAAAGGCGTTAACAACCGAGTCATCATCTGGATATATTGTTATGGAAATTGCAGTTAAATAGAGGTACTTATTTATGAGTAAAACCGCTCCGGTCGGTTTATGGGATCAACCCAAACCCTTTTTCATGATCTTTTTTGTGGAATTGTGGGAACGTTTCGGTTACTACGGTGTTCAGGGTATTCTTGCCGTCTACTTCGTTCAACACCTTGGGTTTTCAGAAACACAATCCTTTATCACGTTTGGTGCATTTACTGCGCTGGTTTATGGCCTGATTTCTATCGGTGGTTATGTCGGTGATCACTTATTGGGGACAAAACGCACCATCGTTCTGGGTGCCATTATTATAGCCATTGGCTATTTTATGATTGGCCTTTCTATCATGAAACCGACACTGATTTTTTATGCCCTGGGCACTGTCGCTGTCGGTAATGGCCTTTTCAAAGCGAATCCCGCCAGCCTGCTGGCGAAATGCTACTCGCCGCAAGACCCCCGTTTGGATGGCGCATTTACGCTCTTCTATATGTCCATCAATCTTGGTTCTCTGGTTTCCCTTGCGCTTGCACCTGTTATTGCCGAAAAATATGGTTATGCTGTTACCTATAATATCTGTGGTATCGGTCTGATTATCGCCCTACTGGTTTATATCGCCTGCCGCCGTATGGTACACAACATCGGTTCAGAGCCAGACCATGCGCCTGTTAACTATGCCACTTTGTTTTTGGTTTTACTGGGTTCAGTCATCATGATTGGTCTCTGTGCCTGGCTACTGCACAACATCAACATTGCCAATATTGTGCTGATGGCGATTTCAACGGTTGTTATCGTGATTTTCTTCTGGCAGGCATTCAAGCAAGATAGAGTCGGCCGCAATAAAATGTTTGTGGCATTTATTCTGATGCTTCAGGCTGTCGTGTTCTATATCCTGTATAACCAGATGCCGACGTCTCTTAATTTCTTTGCCATCAATAACGTTCATCATGAGCTCCTGGGTTTTCACATTAATCCTATCAGTTTCCAGGCGCTGAACCCGTTTTGGATCATCGTTGCCAGCCCTATCCTGGCCGTGATTTACACCCGACTGGGGGCCAAAGGTAAAGATTTTTCTATGCCGACGAAATTTACCTTTGGCATGTTCTTGTGCTCTCTCGGTTTCCTGACTGCCGCCGCTTCTGGTTTATTTGCCGATGCAAATGGTATTACCTCACCGTGGTTTATTGTGCTGGTCTATCTGTTCCAGAGCGTAGGAGAATTAATGATCAGTGCATTGGGATTGGCGATGGTGGCAACGTTTGTGCCCAGTTATCTGACCGGTTTTATCCTCGGTATGTGGTTTCTGTCACAAGCCGCAGCATCTGTATTGGGCAGTTATGTGGCAACTTTGACGGCCGCACCTGAAGGGGTGACAAATCCACTGCAAACCTTGCCTATTTATACGAGTGTGTTTGGCAAAATCGGCGTTGCGACCCTGATTGTCGCGGTGGTAATGGCCTGCATGGTGCCGTGGCTGAACCGTTTTATGAAAGGTGAAGTGAAGGCATAACTGACTCGATTCCAATCGAATTCAGGCACATAAAAAAAATTCTCCGCTCATTCCACAAAGGACATAGCGCGGAGAATTTTTTATAACACCCTATAACACCGGGTGATTACACGAAATGACGTGGTTCTTTACAGCACATCAACCGCATTCAGTTCTTTAAAAGCTTGTTCCAGACGAACAATCATGGAAGCCTGACCAGCACGCAGCCAAACGCGAGGATCATAGAATTTCTTGTTAGGTTTGTCCGCGCCTTCCGGGTTACCTAACTGGCCTTGCAGGTAGCCTTCGTTCTTTTTGTAGTAGTTCAGAATACCTTCCCAGGTTGCCCACTGGGTATCGGTATCGATATTCATTTTCACCACGCCGTAGCTGACGGCTTCCTGAATTTCTTCTGCGGTAGAACCAGAACCACCGTGGAAAACGAAATCCAGGCTGTTGTGTGGCAGGTTGAATTTCTCAGAAACATAATCCTGTGAGTTACGCAGAATTTTTGGTGTCAGTTTAACGTTGCCGGGTTTATACACGCCATGAACGTTACCGAAAGAAGCTGCGATAGTGAAACGCGGGCTGATCGCATTCAGTTTCTGATACGCGTAAGCCACGTCTTCTGGCTGAGTGTACAGGGACGAGCTGTCCAGATGAGTGTTATCAACACCATCTTCTTCACCACCAGTACAGCCCAGTTCGATTTCCAGTGTCATGTCGATTTTCGCCATACGCGCCAGGTATTGGCTGCAAATCTCGATATTTTCTTCCAGCGATTCTTCTGACAAGTCGATCATGTGAGAGGAAAACAGCGGCTTACCCGTTTGTGCGTAGTGTTTTTCACCCGCATCCAGCAGACCGTCGATCCAGGGTAACAGTTTACGAGCACAATGGTCAGTGTGCAGGATAACCGGCACACCATAATATTCTGCCATTTGGTGAACGTGGTGAGCACCTGAAATTGCACCGATGATTGCGGTTTGTTGACCTTCTGCTTTCAGTCCCTTACCTGCAACGAAAGAGGCACCACCGTTAGAGAACTGAATAATAACCGGAGCACGTACTTTTGCCGCCGTTTCCAACACTGCGTTGATGGAATCCGTACCAACACAGTTAACCGCTGGCAATGCGAAATTGTTTTCTTTAGCAACGGCAAAGACTTTTTGAACATCATCACCAGTGATGACACCCGGTTTTACGAAATCAAAAATTTTAGACATGTTACGTGGTCCTGTATTGACATTGAACAGGCAGTTAATACTGCCTGTGATTACAACTTAGTTACTTTTAGCACGTTCTTCCAGCATCACAACGGCGGGTAGTTTTTTGCCTTCAACGAACTCAAGGAAAGCGCCCCCCCCGGTAGAGATGTAAGAGATCTTGTCGGCAATGTCGAACAGATCAATTGCCGCCAAGGTATCCCCTCCCCCTGCAATTGAGAAAGCATCGCTCTCAGCAATGGCCTGGGCAATAATTTCAGTTCCTTTACGGAAGTTAGGGAATTCAAAAACCCCGACCGGGCCATTCCACAGAATGGTTTTGGCGTTTTTCAGGATTTCAGCCAAACGTTCAGCAGATGCATCACCTAAGTCAAGGATCTGTTCATCATCTTTAATGTCGCGGGTGGACTTCAGCGTAGCTTCCGCAGTTTCAGAGAACTCTGTCGCGACACGAACATCGGTAGGAACAGGAATATCACAGCTTTCCAGCAGCTTTTTCGCCTCTGGAATCAAATCATCTTCGTACAGTGAACGCCCCACATTGTGCCCTTCAGCGGCAACAAAGGTGTTAGCAATCCCACCGCCGATGATCAGTTGATCAGCAATTTTGGACAGTGAATCAAGCACCGTCAGTTTGGTTGAGACTTTCGATCCGCCGACAATCGCCACCATTGGGCGCGCAGGGTTGTGCAGGGCTTTCCCCAACGCCTCCAGTTCACCAGACAGCAGCGGGCCAGCACAAGCAATGGGGGCAAATTTCGCAACGCCGTGTGTTGACGCTTGCGCACGATGTGCAGTACCGAAAGCATCCATCACATATACATCACACAGTGCGGCATATTGCTTTGATAACGTTTCGTCATCTTTTTTCTCACCTTTGTTGAAGCGAACGTTTTCCAGAACAACCAGTTCGCCTTCCACCACTTCAACACCATCCAGATAGTTTTTTTCCAGACGAACAGGAGAAGAAAGTGTGGCTTTCAGATAATCAACGACAGGTTGCAGTGAGAACGCTTCGTTGTATTCTCCCTCTGTTGGGCGTCCCAGGTGAGAAGTAACCATGACCTTGGCTCCCTGACTCAGCGCAGCCTCAATCGTCGGCAAAGATGCTCGGATACGTGCATCAGAAGTCACTTTGCCATCTTTTACAGGCACATTCAGATCAGCACGGATCAGTACACGTTTACCCGCCAGATCTAAATCAGTCATCTTAATTACAGACATGGTGAATCCTCTCATTGATTCTTTTATAAAATTACTTCATCTTCTGCTGTGCGCCGTGTATGACACAACAAATAATTATTTGAAACCCGTTGCCGCCATTGCCAACGTTGTATCAAGCATACGATTGGCAAAGCCCCACTCATTGTCACACCATACCAGGGTTTTTATCAGATGTTTGCCGCTAACCCGAGTCTGTGTGCCATCCACAATGGCACTGTGGGGATCGTGGTTAAAGTCCGCTGAAACGAGCGGTAAATCCGTGTAATCCACTATACCACGAAACTCGCTACCCGCTGATTTTTGCAGGCGCTGGTTGACCTCTTCAACATTCACCGCCTCGCAAACGGTGACGCTCAAATCAATGGCGGTCACATTGATAGTCGGCACCCGCACGGAAATGGCTTCAAACCGATCACTGAATTTAGGGAAAACACGCGTGATCCCCGCAGCCAGTTTTGTATCAACAGGAATGATCGATTGACTGGCGGCTCTGGTTCGACGTAAATCACGGTGATAAGCGTCAATCACCGGTTGATCATTCATAGAGGCGTGGATGGTTGTTACCGTACCGGATTCAATATTGAACGCGTCATCCAATACTTTGATAATCGGAATGATGCAATTTGTTGTACAGGACGCATTGGACACAATGCAATCTTCGGCCACTAATGCATGGTGATTGACACCATAGACCACCGTTGCATCCAGATTATTGCCTCCCGGATGTGAAAACAGAACTTTTTTGGCTCCGCTGGCGATATGCAGCTCTCCGTCCGCCCGTTCACCATATTGACCCGTGCAATCAAGCACAATATCAATGTCTAACGCTTTCCAGGGCAACGCTGTGATCTCAGGTTGATGAAACAGTCGAATCATATCGTCGCCTACCTGCAATAAATTCCCCTGCAAGCGTACATCCCATGCAAAACGTCCATGACTGGAATCGTATTTCAATAAGTGAGCAATGCCTTCTGCATCTGCCAGCTCATTAATTGCGATCACGGAAATCTCAGCCCGACGCCCGGATTCGTAAAGGGCGCGCAGGACACTGCGCCCTATTCTCCCGAAACCGTTAATCGCTACCTTGATAGTCATATTACTTCCTGAATTTTTCTTTGTTCATGCAACCGCTTAGGATAACTGAGCAATGCCTGCTTGTACGGATAGTTCATCACAAAATTGGCCAAATATGTGACAGACCCATCTTATGTATTGGGTTTATATAACAGACTGAAACGGTTCAGCGACAATATAAAAGCAGCCTACGAGAAAAAAAGCGCAATGGCAAGCACCATTAACCACATCACAGAAGAATATTTGGACAAAAAAAGAGCGCATTCGCTCTAACATTGATGCGAATGCGCTTTATGCAGGGTGTTTGTTGATTATTTCAGCAAATCTGACGCTTTGGCGACCACATTTTCAACCGTAAAACCGAACTCGTTGAACAGTGCATCAGCAGGGGCAGATTCACCGAATGTATTCATACCGACGATAGCACCATTGATACCAACGTACTTGAACCAGTAATCAGAAATACCCGCTTCAATAGCAACCCGCGCAGAAACTGCCGCAGGCAGTACCGATTCACGATAGTCAGCATCCTGCTTATCAAAGGCATCAGTCGATGGCATAGACACCACGCGAACCTGACGACCTTCAGCACTCAGTTGATCCGCGGCTTTCACGGCCAGTTCCACTTCTGAACCCGTTGCAATCAAAATCAGTTCAGGCTGGGCTGCACAATCTTTCAGGATGTAAGCCCCTTTCTCGATATTCGCCAACTGCTCAGCGGTACGTTCCTGCTGGGCCAGATTTTGACGGGAGAAAATCAGTGACGTTGGGCCATCTTTACGTTCAATGGCATATTTCCATGCCACCGCAGATTCAACCTGGTCACATGGGCGCCATGTGCTCATGTTGGGTGTTACACGCAGGCTGGCAATTTGCTCTACTGGCTGGTGAGTCGGGCCGTCTTCACCCAAACCGATGGAATCATGGGTATAAACGAAGATGCTACGTATTTTCATCAATGCCGCCATACGGACAGCATTACGTGCATATTCCACGAACATCAGGAACGTTGCGCCATAAGGGACAAAACCGCCATGCAGTGCAATACCGTTCATGATGGCAGACATACCGAATTCACGTACACCATAGTGAATGTAGTTGCCATCCTGAGTTTCGTTCAATGGTTTCGAACCAGACCACATCGTCAGGTTACTCGGTGCCAGGTCAGCAGAGCCGCCCATGAATTCTGGCAGAACTTGACCGAATGCTTCCAGCGCGTTTTGTGATGCCTTACGGCTGGCAATGGAAGCCGGATTTTGTTGCAGGTTTTCAATGAATGCTTTGGATTCAGCCTCCCAGTTCGCTGGCAGTTCACCGCGAGTACGGCGGGTGAATTCAGCAGCCAGTTCTGGATAGGCTTGCGCATATTCCGCAAACATCGCTTCCCAGGCCGTTTCTTTGGTTTTGCCTGCGGCCTGAGCGTTCCAGTCAGCATAAATATGCTGAGGGATTTCAAACGCAGGATGTTCCCAACCCAATGCCTTGCGCGTTGCTTCAATTTCAGCATCACCCAAGGGGGCACCGTGACATTCTTCTTTACCTGCTTTGTTTGGCGAACCAAAACCGATGACGGTTTTGCACATCAACAGCGATGGTTTACCTGTCTCTTGACGTGCTGCGTCGATGGCTGCCGCAATTGCATCAGCGTCATGACCATCAATACCACGAATGACATGCCAGCCGTAAGCTTCAAAGCGGGCAGCGGTATCATCGGTGAACCAGCCTTCGACTTCACCGTCGATAGAGATGCCGTTGTCATCATAGAATGCAATCAATTTGCCCAGTTTCAGTGTTCCAGCCAAAGAGCAAACTTCATGGGAGATCCCTTCCATCATACAGCCGTCACCCATGAAGACATAAGTGTAGTGATCGACGATATCATGGCCTGGACGGTTGAACTGCGCTGCCAGTGTCCGTTCTGCAATCGCAAAACCGACTGCGTTAGCAATACCCTGCCCCAATGGGCCAGTGGTCGTTTCTACGCCGGGGGTATAGCCATATTCTGGATGGCCTGGCGTTTTAGAGTGCAATTGACGGAAATTTTTCAAATCATCAATAGAAACATCATAACCAGTCAGGTGCAGCAGGCTATAAATCAGCATAGAACCGTGGCCATTGGATAACACGAAACGGTCACGATCAACCCAGTTAGGATTCGCTGGGCTATGGTTCAGATAATCGCGCCACAGCACTTCGGCAATATCAGCCATTCCCATTGGGGCGCCAGGATGGCCTGATTTTGCTTTCTGCACAGCATCCATGCTCAAGAAACGGATAGCATTAGCAAGGGTTTTACGAGTGGTCATTCTTTACTCCAAGTCGGATAAAAGCGTTAGTGAACTAAGATCTAATTTTCGCAGCGCAGCATACAAACCGCAATCATTAATGCCTGATAAGGAAAACTATCTTAATTTTCCCCGGGGCACAATTCTTTGATTTACCCCGTTGTTTTGGCGTCTTTTCAAGACGGTGCGAAACAGTGAATGTTCTCTAACGCGAATCATTTACCGCTTCATAGAACAGTAAATGTCATCATTTTCATCCTCAAAATTCATTCCTCTTACTATTCTATTGCGGAGACAGGGCTTTTGGTTTAAAGCCCCTCTTTAAGGGAGAATGAAACATTGAATAAAACATCGGTTGAGAGAGTAAGAATCCGTCTTGCATTCACGCAATACCAGTAAACCTCAAAAACGCACCGATCAATAATCCCGCTCCGCGGCATACACAGACCAGATACGACGAACATGCACGGTGATCTCTTCCCGATCGTGATACAGATGTTTCGCCTGAATCTGCGCATTCACCCCGTTTTCGTTCAACTGCTGCTCTATTTTTTGCAAAATATGCGCCACTTCCTCATAACGCTTTTTCATTGGCAATTTAAGATTGAAAATCGCCTCACGACACCAGCTTTTAACCAGCCAATCGGTCATCAGTTGTGCCACCTTCGCCGGTTTCTCAACCATGTCACAAACCAGCCAATAAATATTTTTCACTGAGGGTTCAAATTTAAAGCCATCCACACGATGGTGCTTCACCTGACCCGTTTCCATTAAACTCTCAGCCATCGGACCATTGTCTACCGCATGAACCAGCATACTGCGTTTCACGAGCTGGTAAGTCCATCCCCCCGGACAAGCACCGAGATCCACGGCATGCAGGCCGCTACCCAAACGCTCTTCCCACTCGTCATAAGGAATAAAGACATGGAAGGCTTCTTCCAGTTTCAGCGTTGAACGGCTTGGTGCATCTGAAGGAAATTTGAGACGAGGAATCCCCATATAAAAACGAGCGTTATTGTTGCTGTAAGAATAACCGACATAGCAACAACCCGGCGCGATAAAAAAGACATGGATCACGGGACGATTGCTATTTTCCTTCGCCAGCAGAAGTTTCTCCTGACGCATCGCATTACGCAGCGGAACCGTAAACTTACGACAAAATTTCATCAGCTCTTTGCTTTCATTGGTATCTGGCACTTCTACGCGCAGTTCACCCGCCCTTTCAATAACACCGGTCAACATACCAATCACCGGTGTAACGCGATCTTCCGGCGGTAAATCTTTCAACAACTCGCCAACAACCAACATTTGACGGGCAAAAATTAATTCATTGAACGGCACTTCACGGATCAGGCGATCCGCATCATCCGGCTGATAACACTCAAACAGCACATATCCGCTGTTATCTTTTACACGAGCAAAACCGTAGATCTCTTTCTTACCCGCTTTATCGGTAATTTCTGCCGCACACTCTTTTTCAAAACCAGGGCGGCAATATAAAGCAACTTTATTCATGGCTAGACGCCGATTTCCTTAGACGCAGAGCGCCAATTAATACGCATAACCAACCCATGAGAAAACTGAACCCACCGATTGGTGTCAAATAAGCCCAAAACTTTAACGGGGAAAAGGCCAGACAATAAAGGCTGCCACTAAACAGCACCATTCCCACAGCGAAAAAAATTCCACTCCAACCAAACAATGCAACAGGCTGGCGTATCCATAACGCGGCCAGTGCCATCATCGCGAGTGTATGCAATCCCTGATATTGCAAGCCAGTATGAATCCATTCCATCTGACGTGGTGTCAGGACTGGCGCTAACCAATGTGTGCCCATCGCACCGAATGCCACGTAGAAAAAACCACTGATCCCAACAAAAATAAGCATGACTTTACTATTCATCACACCACTCCAGTTTCTGTCTGCCAACGATGGAATATCACGATGAAGAATGTTGCGTGATAAACCCTAACCTTTCTTGCTCAATCGCAGCTTGCGTCAGTATCCATTTTCTAAAGGCCGCGATCTTGCCCAATTCTGCCTGATTATCGTGGCAAACCAAATAAAATGCATTCTTACTGACCAAAACATCATTGAATGGACAGACAAGACGTCCTGCATCAATTTCATTTTGTGCCATGACATTATTCGCCAGAGCAATGCCTTGACCATGCACAGCCGCCTGAATCACCATCGCACTGTGGCTGAATATCGGCCCTTGCTGCACATTGATCTGCGGCTGCATATCAAGCTGGCGGATATAGGCTTGCCAATCCCGTCGGGATGAATCGTGTAATAAAGTATGACTGGCGAGATCGGCCGGTGTTTTGAGTGGATGCTCCCCTGTCAACAGCGCGGGAGAACAAACAGGTAGCAGATATTCCGGGTAAAGACGATCCGTTCGTAATCCCGGCCAATTTCCCCTGCCATAAAAAATGGCCACATCAACATCGTCAGTCAGTTTATCTTCTTCCCGATCGATGGCCTGAATTCGGACATCGATCCCGGGAAAACTCTGATTAAAACCAGAAAGCCGGGGAACTAACCACTGGATCGCAAAACTGGGGGATAAACTGACGGTTAACGCCCCCTTTGCACTGCGGGTCTGGAGCTTACGGGTCGCATCATTGATAGCCGTAAAAATCTCCTTAATATCGAGATAGTAGCTCTGCCCCTCTTCCGTCAACAATAACGAACGATTGCGCCGCCGAAAAAGCTTTAATCCCAAAAAATCTTCCAGGCTTTTCATTTGATGGCTAACCGCGGCCTGTGTCACAAATAATTCTTCTGCCGCCTTAGTAAAACTTAAATGACGAGCCGCAGCATCAAAAACGCGTAACGCATTGAGTGGTGGTAAACGTTTAGACATGTTCGCTTCTTATCTGTTAGTGACGATACCGGTAACTCTTTTCATTCAGGTATTAGTTTTTATAATCCGAAGCATTATAATTTGTCCATTGATGATATACCAGCAAATCCCTATAGTGTGCGCACTTCCTAAGCCGGAACGAAAAGTCTCTTTGTAGCGATACATTGGCACTTTTGGCTTTGTGGTTGTGATGTTGTGTTTGCAAGTTGTCTGGGAAACCAGACTTTGTAGCGTAAGCTACTGTTTTTTTTCACTTCCTGTACATTTACCCTGTCTGTCCATAGTGATTTTTTTAATGCACCGCCGTTGCGGTGCTTTTTTTCTCGACGTTCTTCTGTAAAATTCCCCTTCCCTGGATGAAAGAAAAGCTTATTCTTTGTCACACAACGATTAAATTAGCGCCGTTTATGAAAGCCTTTGACTCAGAAAAATTCCGCCGGTACTTTCCTGCCCTGCAACAATCCACAACCTTTTTGGACAGTGCTGCCACAGCATTAAAACCAGCCTGTATGATTGAAGCAACCCAGCACTATTACCAAAACCACAGTGCAACAGTACATCGCAGCCAACATGCCACGGCACACGCCATGACGGCCCGTTATGAACACGCCCGCTCACAAGTGGCGGAGCTGATCAACGCGCCATTCGCTGAGAATATTATTTGGACGAAAGGCACGACTGAGGCCATTAATCTGGTGGCCCAAAGTTACTTCCGTCCCCGCCTGAAAGCGGGTGATGAAATCATCGTTAGCGAACAGGAACACCATGCTAACCTGCTACCGTGGCTGATGCTGGCGGAACAAACGGGGGCTAAAATCGTGAAATGGCCGCTAGGTGATCGACGCCAACCAGAAATCGAAACCCTGGCAAACCGCTTAAATGAAAATAGCCGCCTGGTTGCCATTAGCCAAATGTCAAACGTGACGGGGGCAGCCGTCGATTTATCTCAGATCACCAAACTCGTCCACCAGTATGATTGTCACGTTCTGGTCGATGGTGCTCAGGGCATCGTTCATACCCCTGTCAATGTGCAACAATGGGATATCGATTTTTATGCCTTCTCGGCCCATAAACTGTATGGCCCAAATGGGGTCGGTGTGTTGTATGGCAAAACTGAACACCTGAATACGATGGCTCCGTGGCACGGGGGTGGGAAAATGCTGACTCAAGTGTCATTTGATGGCTTTACACCGGAAGCCGTACCTTATCGTTTTGAAGCGGGTACCCCGAATGTGGCGGGGGTGATCAGCTTTGCCGCCACATTGGAATGGCTGAAAACCATTGATATTCATCTTGCTGAATCCCATGCGGTAACCCTGACGGATTATACAGAACAACAACTCAGCACGTTGCCGGGTTTTATCAGTTATCGTGTGGCAGGCTCCAGTTTATTGGCTTTCAATATCGCCGGAATACACCACAGCGACCTGGCGACACTGGTGGCCGAGCAAAATATTTCCCTGCGTTCCGGGCAACATTGTGCTCAGCCGTTACTGGATGCGCTTGGGATCAGCGGCTGCCTGCGCGCTTCGTTTTTGCCTTATAACAACCAGCAAGATGCAGATAAGCTAATCAGTGCGGTGAAGTTTGCGCTATCACTGCTGAATGAGTGAGGTTGCCTTGTGATTTCTCACCGCAAATCGCTTTCGTTTAACAGTATAATTGTTATGATGCTGGGTTCTTATTCCGGGCAAACCAGCGATACATTCACGGCAAGACAAATAACCCATGACACAACTTTCAAATACGCTTCTCGCTCCGCATCCATTCGGAACCGAAATCACCGAACAACAACTGCTGGAAAACTTCCGGCAATGCGCATTGTGGGAAGATCGCTATCGGCAGCTTATCGGGCTTGCCAGAAAGCTACCCTCTTTATCGGATGAATTGAAACAACAAAATATCGAAATGTCCGGCTGTGAAAACCGGGTCTGGCTGGGGCATCAATGCTTGCCGGACGGACGGTTACATTTTTATGGTGATAGCGAAGGCCGTATTGTCAAAGGCTTATTAGCCATTCTGCTGACCACTGCGGAAGGTAAAACATCTGAACAAATTTCACAAACACCTTTCGCTGACTTATTCCGACAACTTGGCCTTGAGCAACAACTCAGTAGCTCAAGGCTCAATGGGGTGAAATCCCTGATCAGCACCATTCAGGACATTGCCAGTACTTACAGTCGGTAGGTTCAATTAAAGCGTATTTTCCCGCTCCGCTTTTGCCACCATCTTTTTCAAGGCATGGGATACCGCAACAAAACCAAAGGTCGCCGTCACCATCGTTGCGGCACCAAAACCGGATGCGCAATCCATTCGTTTTGTCCCTTCCGCAGTGCGTTTGGCCGCACAAACGCTACCGTCGGATTGAGGATAAACCAACTGTTCTGTTGAAAAAACACAGTCAATGCCCAACTTACCCTTGCCGTTTTTCACCACACGATAATCCGATTTCAAGCGTTCTTTCAGCTTCGCCGCTAATGGGTCTTGTACCGTTTTCGCTAAGTCCACCACCTGGATCTGAGTAGGATCAAGTTGCCCGCCCGCTCCGCCAGTGGTGACTACCGGGATCTTATAACGACGACAATACGCCAATAACGCCGCTTTTGGCCGTATGCTGTCAATGGCATCAATCACATAGCTGAATTCTGCGGACACCAACTCAGCAACATTATCCGGCGTGACAAAATCATCAATGCAAGTCACCTGACACTCAGGATTGATTGCCCGTATCCGCTCAGCAATGACCTCGGTTTTTGGCAAACCCACATTTTGTACCAGAGTGTGCAGTTGACGATTGGTATTGGTGATACAAACATCATCCATATCAATCAAGGTAATCGCGCCAATACCTGTTCGCGCCAGGGCTTCTGCCGCCCATGACCCCACCCCACCAATGCCGATAACACAAACATGTGAACGGGCAAATAATGACAGTGCTTTCTGGCCATATAACCGGGCCGTCCCCGCAAAACGTTGAAGATAAGCATCAGAGAGAGAAACTTGCATTACTAAATACATCCTACATAAAACCTACCTCACTTGAGATAGGTTATCGATTGGTTGTTTGAATGAGAGGGATCTTACTGGTTTGCCGCCAAAAAACCAGCTGAGGCTTTTTTCAATACCCAAACACGGCCATAGTGATTATAAAAACCGGCCATTTCACCGGGTTCTTTCCCAACACCATGATAAATATCGAAATGATTTCCTTTTATGGCGCCGCCAACGTCCAGCGCCACCATCAGACGCATCTGATACTGACCGGTAAATTTGCCCATCTCATCCAGTACAGGGACTTCCGCCAGCAGCGCTGTTCCGGGCGGAATTAAGGATTTATCGGACGCGACCGAAGCTTTTGCCACAAGGGGGACGGCGCTTGCGCCTCTCACCAGGGTAAAGGGTTCGGGTTTAAAAAAAACAAATGAAGGGTTTTGTTCCAGTAATGCTTTCACTTCGGCTTCACTATGTTGTTCCGCCCACTGACGAATCGCCCTCATGGACATTTTGTCCTTTGGCACTTCATCACGATCAATCAACACCTTGCCAATACTGCGATAAGCATGACCATTTTTTCCCCCATAACCAAAAAAGGTCAATGGACGCCCATCCCCAAAATTGACATAACCACTGCCTTGCACTTCCATCATAAAATTATCTATCAGGGAATTGCTGTATCCGATAATAAATTTCTTGTTCAGGGCACCGCGATATATCGCAGCGCGAGTTGGCAAGCGGAAACCCGAACTGGTTGGCATACGGTAAAGGGGATATTTAAATTCTCCCTGTTTAGTGTATCGCGCATTCAGTACGGGCGTGTAATACCCCGTAAATTTTACGTTGCCGTAGTTATCACTGCCTTCCATCTGATAAGCCAGCAAACCAAACTCATTCAAATCGCGGGTATCGCCACCTGACCGCATCCAGCGCTTGACCGCCTCAAAAATTTCGCGGTTATTGGCATAAAGTCGGGGAGACGTTTCACTGATATAGTTAACCTGAGTCACAAAATCGCTGGCATTCACCGGAGAACCTTCGGCATTAGGTGTATTAACCAACTGGAAGTCATGGGTAATGTGCCCATCCTTATATTGTTGAGCCTGATCAGTCGGTCGAGAATGACATCCTGATAACAAGGAAATGATAATGCCAAATAAAAGATATTTGCCCCGAACTTTCATACTAATGCCTTCTCTCCAGTCGTCACTTACACCAACTGCGAACAATACCAAACACCAATACATAATGAAATGTCGTGATCCATGTTGTTATCCATATCGTTATCCACGTCGTGATAGCAACAGTGATTAAGATAATCAGCCGTTACCCCCCAATAAACCGAACAAAAAAAAGTCAATAAGGTTGTTTTTGGTTCAAAAAACAAAAAGATTTCACCAATATTAATAAAAAAGCTTGCAACTACTTCGTTCCCAAGTATAGTGTGCCCTCATCGGACGCGGGGTGGAGCAGCCTGGTAGCTCGTCGGGCTCATAACCCGAAGGTCGTCGGTTCAAATCCGGCCCCCGCAACCAATAACAACGATGTTATCGTTGGTAATATCCAGAAAATCTGGCAGTAAAGAATGACATCATTCAATATTTGCATCCTCGGTTGATTATCGAGATATGCAGATAGACGGACGCGGGGTGGAGCAGCCTGGTAGCTCGTCGGGCTCATAACCCGAAGGTCGTCGGTTCAAATCCGGCCCCCGCAACCAACATTGACATGATGCCATTATTCAATATTTGCACTTTGGGTTAATCATCAAAATCTGCAAATAGACGGACGCGGGGTGGAGCAGCCTGGTAGCTCGTCGGGCTCATAACCCGAAGGTCGTCGGTTCAAATCCGGCCCCCGCAACCACTTTCAGTAAGTTATCTTCTATCTTCATATTTATCCCTGTTCTATTTCTTCTACTGTTTTCTCCCATGTTAAAATCAGCATTTAAATATGCGTTAAATTCTGCTAAAAAAATCCGCATCAAAACCTAGCATTATCCAGATAATGGGGCAAAAATTACCTGCATGGTGAGCAATGAATCTCAGGCGGGTATTTCACCGCCGTGCCAATTCAGCGCCATTTTTAAAATACGCCTTAATACCCGCAAAAATAGATTCCGCTACTTTTTGTTGAAATTTTGCCGTCTTAAGTTTGCGCTCTTCTTCCAAATTACTAATAAATGCGGTTTCGACCAAAATGGACGGAATATCTGGGGCTTTCAATACGGCGAAACCCGCCTGATCAACACCATTTTTATGCAGCTTATTGATTTTTCCCATCCGTTTAAGCACTTCATGACCAAATTTCAAGCTATCATTGATCGTTGCGGTTTGAATCAAATCCAACATGGTATGATCCAAATATTTATCACCACTTTTGCTAACGCCACCAATCAGGTCAGCCTCATTCTGCGTTTGAGCAAGAAAGCGGGCGGTGTTGCTGGTCGCGCCCTTAGTTGACAGCGCAAACACCGATGATCCCCGAGCAGAGCGATTTGTAAACGCATCGGCATGAATAGACACAAAGAGATCAGCCTGCATCTTACGGGCTTTCGCCACTCTCACCTTCAACGGAATAAAGACATCTTCATTACGTGTCATGTAAACTTTCATACCCGGCTCACGCTTGATAAGTGCCTGTAAGCGGCGGGCAATTTGCAACACAATATCTTTTTCACGCGTCTTATATTTTCCGATCGCGCCAGTATCTTCACCACCATGACCGGGATCAAGCATAATCACAATCGGCCGGTCTTGCCCTGCTTTGCCGGGTTTACGATGCCTGACGGGTAAATCCTGCGCCAGACTTCCGTTGTTGTACTCTTCCAGCAAAGCCAGTAAAGGGTCATCATCCACATTAGCCGCTTTTTTAGGATACAGATCGAGGACTAAACGGTGTTTAAACTTTGCAATGGGGGGTAATGTAAAAATATGCGGCGCAACAGCTTGCTTGATTTCAAAAACCAAACGCACTGTCTTTGGGTTAAATTGCCCTGCCCTCACTAATTTCAAGTAAGGATCGCGTGGCTGAACCTGTGCCCCCATCCCGCTCAACACACGATTAAGCTGGATACCCTGCAAATCAATCACAATCCGATTCGGATTTGAAAGTGAAAACTGGCGATATTTAAGGGGAATATTCGATTCCAACGTCACTCTGGTGTAACTGGACGCAGGCCAAATACGAACAGCAATAACGTTCGAAGTCGCTGCATAGCCCACTGGACTGATGCTTAATAGCCATACAGCCGCTACACCTTTTAACAGGCGACGACGTGAAATATTATGGTCTGAATGACTCATCGTTTATTCCATTTAAAAACAACCAAACTTAATAATTTTTTACCAGAGATAATCGTTAAGCCGGCACTCTAATTAATTCGTGAACGCCTGTCATCAAAAAATACATTTTTAATCCCCCTAATCCATGTATGCCAATATCAATAATAGCGTTATTTTTATCCGTATTCCCCCTTGCCATTCCGTCACAAAAGAATAAAAATACATAAAATACGAATAAAAATTCACTCAGAGAGGGCGCCATGAAAGAAAGAAATACTGAATTGATTGAGGTTTTTCGTCATTCAGTTCCGTATATCAATACACACAGAGGCAAAACGTTTGTCATTATGTTAGGCGGTGAAGCCATTGCGCATGACAATTTTCCTAATATCATCAATGACATTGGTCTGCTGCATAATTTGGGGATTCGCTTAATCGTCGTCTATGGTGCTCGCCCACAAATCGAACAGAATATTGCGGAGCACAACTACCAATCGGTTTATCACAAGCACACCCGAGTAACAGATAGCAAAGCCTTGGATTTGGTTAAACAAGCCGCGGGATTATTACAATTAGATATCACAGCGCGTCTTTCCATGAGCTTAAGTAATACACCATTACAAGGTGCCAATATTAATGTTGTCAGTGGCAATTTTATTATCGCCCAACCTTTAGGGGTCGATGATGGCATCGATTATTGCCACAGTGGCCGAATTCGCCGAATTGACGAGAAAGCGATCAACCAACAATTAAATAATGGCACGATCGTGCTGATTGGGCCGGTTGCGGTGTCTGTCACCGGAGAAAGTTTCAATCTGACTTCCGAAAAAATTGCCGCACAATTGGCGATTAAATTAAAAGCAGAAAAATTAATTGGATTTTGCGCCTCTCAGGGGGTGCTTGACGAAAAAGGAAATACTCTCTCAGAGTTACTGCCCGATGAAGGAGAGGCTCATCTGTGCAAATTGGAAAACTCAGCTGAGCGCTACTCAGACACTGCACGTTTCTTAAAAGGGGCAGTTAAAGCCTGTCGCCGTGGTGTCAACCGCAGCCATTTAATCAGTTATCAAGAAAATGGCTCGTTAATTCAGGAGTTATTCTCCCGCGAAGGAATTGGTACTCAGATCGTGATGGCGAGTTCCGAACAGATACGCCGAGCCAATATCAATGATATTGGTGGCATTCTTGAACTTATTCGCCCATTGGAGCAACAGGGTATCCTGGTACGCCGTTCACGGGAACAACTGGAAATGGAAATTGATAATTTCACCTTGATAGAACTCGATAATGTCACTATCGCCTGTGCTGCCCTGTACGCTTATCCTGATGAAAAAATCGGGGAAATGGCCTGCGTTGCAGTGCACCCGGATTACCGGAACTCTGCCAGAGGGGAAATATTGTTAAATGCCATTATCCACCACGCTAAACAGGCAGGGTTGGAAAAACTGTTCGTGCTCACAACTCGCAGTATTCACTGGTTTCAGGAGAAAGGTTTTGAGCCAGCAGGCATTGAGCTATTGCCCGTGGAAAAACAGGCGCTGTATAACTACCAGCGCCGTTCCAAAATTTTGGTGCTGAATTTACAGGATTGTAAACCTTATCAGCATTAATCTTAATCCAATCACACTCATCATATCCGATGATTACTGCGGGTTATTGCAGATTGAACCATTCCGCTAACCCGCTTCGCCGCTGTGTGACTATCGCCACTGCCTTGTCCAAAACTGGCTGACAGGCATAAAGGGTTAATTTCTCTCTGGCTCTGGTCAATGCGGTATACACCAATTCCCGGCTGACTAACGGTGAATATTGAGTGGGTAAAACCAGCGCCGTATGCTCAAATTCAGACCCTTGAGACTTATGTACCGTCATCACATAAGCCGTCTCATGGTGCGGTAATCGGCTCGGCTGAAACCCTTTAATCTGCCCATCAGATAACTGAAAATAGGCTTTCAGCTCATTCTCCTGATTCTTGAGCATAATCCCGATATCTCCGTTAAACAGCCCAAGCGTACTGTCATTACGCAAAATCATAATCGGACGCCCAATATAATTACGATTCTCTGTATTTTGGGATAAAGGTGTTCTGGGCAAGGTAATAACACCTTTCCGGTGCAGTAATTGTTCCACTCGTTGATTCAGCCCCGTCACACCAAAAGGACCTTCTCTTAATGCACACAGTAATCGAAAACGGTTAAATTCGGCCAGGATTGCTTTTTCCGATGCCTGCGCATTTGCCATCGCTAAGTATGGGTAGTAACCGGAAGCCGTTGCGGCCAGCAGATGCTGATAGTCGGCATCGACTAACAGTGGATAAAAATCAACGTCAGAAAATGACTGGCGCAATACCCTAGCAACACCGGCGCGATCTCCCCGATTAACAGCCGATGCCAACTGACCAATGCCAGAAGCGGCATTGAAGCGATAGCTCTTACGTAACAGGCATAGACAATCCCGCACCGCAGAACTGTTTTCAGTCGCGCGGGCGGAAGAATAAGGGTCTAACTGACATCCGGTTAACCGGCTTAATTGCTCGGCTCGCTCAGTACTATAACCCTGTTCGGCAAAACGGCAGATATCGCCTAATACTGCGCCGGCTTCAACCGAAGCAAGCTGGTCTTTATCCCCCAAGAAAATCACCTTCGCTCGGGACGGTAACGCCTCAATCAAATGAGCCATCATCGGTAAATCCACCATTGAAGCTTCATCAATGATCAAAACATCAAGGGACAGCGGATTATCACGACCATAACGCAATTTTTGGCTATCGGGTTGTGCCCCCAATAAGCGATGAATAGTCTGCGCCTGTTCTGGAATGCTACGCCACTGCTCTGACGTCAAATCGAGTTTCTTGACGGCCTCTCTCAGCGATTCAGTCAGTCTTGCCGCTGCCTTGCCGGTTGGCGCAGCCAACTGAATGCTTAATTTTTTCCCTTCATGCAACTTGATCAAAGCCGCAAGTAACTTCGCCACAGTGGTGGTTTTTCCGGTACCCGGCCCACCGGAGATCACTGAAATTCGGCTTGTTGCCGCCACTGCCGCCGCCACTTTCTGCCAATCAATTTCGCCTTCCACCGTCACACCAAAAAGATCATCTAAAATATGACGGAGCTGCATTTCATCCAGCGTCTCCGTCAACGTCACAGCAGCAAAAAACTGGGCAACACGCCGTTCACTGTGCCACAGACGCTGTAAATATAAACGGTCACTATTCCCCCCTTGTCGGCTGAGGACGATCGGTGTCGGAGACTCCCCCGTACTGACCGCCGGACAGGATTGTAACGCCGCCAGAATTTGCTGTAGTTCTGGCTCTCCAGCCAAAGCCCAAAGTGATGCGGCTAATTCAGGTTGCCTGCCTTCAAAAAAGTATTTTGGTGAAATCCGTTCCAACGGCAAACAAACATGCCCCGCACCTGACTCCGCACTTAACAAAGCCGCAATTAACAATAACAGCGGGTTTTCATCTTCAATCATCGCATACGCAAACTGCACATCCAGAGAGCGAAATAGCTTCTGGCTTACCGCTTGCTGCAACAATGACATCATGGCATTCATCCGCTTTTTCCCTCACCAACATCGCTAAAAAGCGTATCCAGTTCATCAATAAATTCAAAGGGGGGCAGATAATGGTAGATTCCCTGCCCCGGATTCGCCTTATCAATACCACGCAGAAACAGGTACATCACGCCACCAAAGTGCTGACGATAATCATAATTGGCCAGCCGATGGCGTAAATAACGGTGCACAGCCAATGTATAAAGCTGATACTGCAAGTCATAACGATGTTCTATCATGGCTTTTGCCATCGCCTCTTGCGTATATGCCTGGCTGTTTTCCCCCAACCAATTTGATTTGTAATCCACGACGTAAAACTTATCCTGCCAGCAAAAAACCAAATCGATAAAGCCTTTTAACATGCCTTTGACCTGATGAAAGGATAGCGGCGCACACTGTGCTGACAACGGATCATAGCGACGCGTCAGGGCATCCATTTCCTTTGCATGCAATAGCTTATCCACGGGCAGGTAAAACTGCATCTCACTTTGTCGTTGATGATGGGGCACACGAGCCAATTGTATGCCTTGTTCGTTCAGTTCTGCGCCAACGATATCGTCTATCCACCGCGCCAGGATCGAGGTCCATTTTTCGTCAAATCCTGAGGCAGTCAGTTTTTCCGCTAACCACGCTGGATCCGGGCGCTCACTGAAATCCAGCGCCTCTAAAATACTGTGCAGGAATGTCCCCGCCGCGGCCCCTCGTGGAAAAGTATGTGGCGTCATCTGTAGCGACGGTTTTCCCGCCTTTTCACCACGAGCATCCATATCCAGCTTCGGAGACATGGATTGCACAATCACCTCTACGGACTCGCCAAATACACCCGCAGACGTGTGGGCAGCCGCATATTGCAAACCGGAATAACTCGTCACCCGCCAGTCATCCCGAAGGGAACGCTGAAATCTTCTGGCTGCCAGCGATACACGATTTTCACTTTGTGCGCACCAGGGCGAATCAATAATCTCGTCTACCTGTTTAAGTTCTATATTGTCATCACAAAGCGCATTCAAGCTGCTTCTCAAGAGTTCGGCATCCCCTTTCTGCCCCTTTTGTAACAGGTATCCAAGCGCCGACAAGTGCAAATCCGTCTCACCCGATTTCCCCCTATTCCCTTTGATAAGCGGTGCCACACCAACACTACAGTGATAAACTGAGCGTGTTAACGCGACGTACAGCAAACGGAGATCCTCAGCCAAACGCTCTTCATCGGCCAGCGCCAGCGCTTTTTTCAATATTTCATCATCATGGGACAAGCTGAGGTGGGTTTCAAAGTGGTGGCGATCGTGATAAACCGCCTGCTTCTGTTTCCGGTAACCACAGATGAAAGGCAAACAAACCAACGGATATTCCAGCCCCTTCGATTTATGAATAGTACAGATTTGCACCAAATTCCGATCGCTCTCCAGCCTCAACTGCTGGCTTTCTGCTTGTGGATTCGGACGTGAAATTTGTTGCGCCAGCCAACGAACAACGGCATGTTCGCTATCTAACTGCTGAGCGGTTTCCTGCAATAACTCACCAATATGCATCACATCAGTAAGCCGACGTTCACCGTCATCACCGGCCAACAGGTTCTCTGCTATTCGATATTTCGCCATGACCGCCCGTAGCATTGGTAATACACCACGAGTACGCCACAAACGAGCATAACCATCAAATTCATCGACTAAACGATCCCACGCCGCTTCGTCGTGATTCCATTGATCAATGTGTTTGGCACTAAAACCAAACAAACTGCTGGCTAATGCACACCTCAATTCCCGTGCTTTTTCCGGCGCCAATACGGCTTGCAATAACCAAAGCACATCTTTCGCTTCTGGCGTCGCAAACACACTTTCCCGGTTGGATAAAAAAACCGAGGGTATGTTCAGCGTATTTAACTCATTACGGATTAACGCGGCTTCCCGGCGATCACGTACCAATACCGTAATATCTGCCGCTCTGACCGGGCAACTTGCTTTTCCGGTTCGGTATAAAAGTGCTTTTCCGGCTTGTCCTGCCTGCAACCAATCTCTTATCTGAGCTGCACACTGTCGAGCCATGTGTTGTTCATAGGCACCTTTGGAAACGCCTTCACCAGGCTGTAACCAAAATCGCAAAGCCGGCTGATCCGCATCATAAAAAGAAAATTTCAGCGCCTGATTTTTCTCCGCAGCTTTAACGTGAATGAATGGGATCTGTTCAAACCAGAATGGGCGCTCTGACTGGAGAAACAGTTTATTCACCGCTTGCACCATGGACACAGAAGAACGCCAGTTGGTTTCCAGCGTGTAATGTGCCTTGACGTTAGAACGGGCGCGGATGTAGGTAAAAATATCAGCGCCACGAAACGCGTAAATCGCTTGTTTGGGATCGCCAATGAACAGCAAGCCATGTTCTGGTGTTTCCGCATTTGGCGAGCGGGTTTCTGATGAGGGGCAATATATGGCCTGGAAAATGCGATACTGCTGTGAGTCCGTATCCTGAAACTCATCAATCATTGCGACGGGATAACGCTGCCGGATAGTTGCCGCAAGCTGCTTGCCTCCGGCGCGCTGCAAAGCACTATCCAGGCGGGTCAACAGGTCATCAAAGCCCATATAGCCCCGAGTCAGTTTTTCCTGATTGACAGATTGACGCACTTCGACAATCGCTTTGGCGATAATAATATCTTTCAGTGTCAGTGGATACTGATATAACCCATCAATGGCTTCAAACAACGGATGCTGCGGCACGTCCCCTTTTTTGGTCTTTTCCAATAAACGAGACTGACAAAATTTATCCAAATCTTTAGGCAGTTGATAGTCGGTGGTGGGCGATCTGGCCCATTCAGAAACACTCCTCAACCAATTAGGCAAATACTTCTTGCTGTAACTACGCTTATCAACACCTGAGAGCATGATAAGCCCTTCTAATTCAGCCGCGGCATCATTCCACTGACGCTTTATCGAATCAATTTGCTCAATGATTTTTTGATGACGGCTAAACAGCGTTTCATCCTCTTCAGGCGCATTGTCGATATACGGCATATCGCCGTGTAAATAGCCCGCAATATCTTTCAATAATGCTTCCGGCCCATTCCATATCCGGCTAACTTCCACAGCAATTGGCACTGGCAGGGGATAACAATGACGCCGCCAAAAATCAGCACAACCTTGTTTCCACAGTTGGCTTTCATCCTGAATTAACGTTTGTTCAAATAACACACCGGATTCAAATGCGTTATGCGCTAACATGCGCTGGCAAAAACCGTGAATGGTGTAAATCGCCGCTTCATCCATCTGGCGTTCAGCGGCCAATAACCAACTGGCTGCACTTTCCTTATCAGGGATTTCATCCAACAATTGCTGATAAGTCAGGTCACTAACCACCGTTTCTGCCCGTATACAGGCCAAGCGGAGTTGGTGAATATTTTCACGAATACGCCCACGCAACTCGTCTGTCGCGGCTTCCGTAAAGGTCACAACCAAAATTTCTTCAACATTCAGCGGCCGGGAAAAGGCAGCCGAGCCGCCCAATCCCAATAACAGACGAAGATACAGTAAGCCTATCGTATACGTCTTCCCCGTGCCTGCCGACGCCTCTATCAGCCGCTGACCATACAGCGGCAACGTTAACGGATTAAGTTTATGAGACGCGACTGCTTGATGACCTGACATCTGACATCCTGATATTTCAAAATCCGGTCTTTCATTGCTCACTGAGCGTTAACCTTAACCGGCAATTGCTTCTGTAAATCTGACACGCTATCGTAGGTTTTCCAGCCTTTCAGTTTAGCATATTGATACGCTGTGCCTTTTTCCCCGGTAATTTGGGATATCAGCGCCAACCCCTGACGCTTAATCACCGCTTTTTCATAAAACGTAATCAATTGTGCTTTCGTGGCTTTTTCCATTGCAGCGATCATTTTTTCACGTGTATCAAACTGAAAGTTATTGCGTCCAAAATCTGCGCCATAACGGGCGACTTCTGAATAGAAAGTCTGTGGGGGTTCACGCATCTCTTTCAGTAGTGAATTTTTATACTGTTCAAATTCAGCGTCAGACATCGCTTTCAGTTTTTTATCCGCCTGTTGATAAAAGTGCTGGTAACGGGTATGCAAATAGTCCGGTTGCTTGCTGTTACTTTGCAACAAGAAGCCCAATCCCCACTGCTCACCGACACTTTTATTGAAAGCATTAACCGCATAACCGAGCTGCTCTTTCGTCCTCAATTGCTCAAAAAACCACGGTGACACAATGTTACTCAGCAAGCTGGAATACACCGCTCCCGTGATACGGTCATACCCCGTTGGAATAAAAATTTCAGCCAGCGCATTATCTGTACTGTTCGCTGTTCCTTGAAAATTAGCGGCATAATGACGGTCGATGACAATGTGATCCCCCGTCCACCATACCGTCCCTTGATTCGCGAGTTGCTTCTGTGCGGATTGAACGATATGAATACTCTGCTGTTCCGTGAAATTACCAAAAACCAGCGCCTGTAATGCTGAGTGTTGGATCATGCTCTGACGATATTTCACAATATCGTCAATGGTGATGTTCTCCAGCACATTCAATTTTTCTGCTTGTTCAAAATAAGGCACACTGGAAAGGCGAGACATTGGCTGCATGGCCATTTGGAAAGCTTTGCCATTATTCGCGATATCAAGCTGTTCCCGATACCAGGATTTCGCTTGAGCCAGTTCCTCTGGTGTCGGTGTAAACGAAATATATTGCTCAATCGCGGAAGTCAATAATTCAGGCAAATGTTGCGTATAACCACTGACGCCGATCCGCAAACCGTCGGCATAACCGACAGAGATCCCCATTCCGCCAACTGAAGCCTGATAACCTAGCTGATTCAACGCCAGATCAGACAAATACCCCAATAACGTGTCTGAAATCTGATCCTGAATGTTCTTCAACCCATTAGGATGACGCATCTCAAGGGTAATGCTCCCTTTAGGTTCATCAGCAAAATATTGGCTTGGCATATACAGCACGCGGACATTTGGCTTTTCCAAAATCATTTCAGGGTGTTTTTGGTGGCCAGACGGCTTAATCAGGGACAGATCATCAGGAATGTAAGGGTTCAGTTCTGGCAAAGAGAATTGATCTGCTTGTGCGAGCTTTTTCCATTCCGCAAGCTGCGTTGCGGTTATTTTATTGACCTGGTAAGGTGCCTGTACAAAGTAGGCTTCTTTATTGTGGGGTTCCGTTGGGCTGGTAAACCAAATACGTGCATTTTCCGGTGTTAACTCATCCAAACGGCTGGCTATCGCTGTTGGGTTGAAGTCATCAGCAATATACCCCGCATCCAGGACATGGGAAATGGGCAAGACCAGCATCGTATCGGACAGCCATTCAATATAATTCATATTTCGCACGATGGATGCATACTGGTATGACAAGTTAAGCACCTTACCCATTTCATCAAAATAGTGCTTGTTAATCCCCTGCTGTTTTAACAGGTTAATATAAGAAAAAATGGCCGCGATCACTTGATCGCGCTGTTCAAGCCCCTTATCGGTCAAAGAAACCGCAATCGTAAATGTCCCGGAATTACCATCCGTTTTTGGACTTGCCCCTGCATCGATCCCTTCGATTAAACCAGCTTTATATAACCAGTCAGACAAGGTATTTTGACTACGATTGCCGATTAAATATCCAATATAGGTATCTGTTTTACTACGAAAATCGGCGCTATTGTCGGCAATGCTGAATTCCAAACGTAATGCTTTATGGGGCTGAGCCGGCACATAATGAATAATGATGCCTTTTTCTTTCTCTGTAATGGCAGGAACATGAATCGCAGGCACCGATGCGTGCCGATTAGGAATACGTCCGAAAGTGTCGGCCGCCATTTGAGCCAATTTATCGATAGGTTGGTTACCATATACCACGCCTTTCATCAAATTCGCGGAGTAATAACGTTGGTAAAAATCCACCAGTGCCGCCTGTAATTTACTATCCGGTTTATCTCTCAGCGTTTCTAAGTTTCCGCCAGAAAAGCGAGCATTAGGGTGGGCGGGATTGAGGGTTTCCGCACGGATTTGCCACATCCGATGCCCTTCCCCTGCGCGCGCAATGGTCATTTCATTATCAACGGCGTGACGTTCACGATCGGCATTAACTGGATCTAACAAGGGTTCAGCCAACGCATCGGCAAGACGATCAACAGCTTCGGATAAGGCCTCATTCTCAACTTCCAGATAGAATGCAGTACGGTTGGCCGTTGTACTGGCGTTACGACTTCCCCCATGTTTTTGCAAAAACTCGACCAATGATCCCGAGTGGGGATAACGGCTGGAACCCATTAATACCATGTGCTCAAGATAGTGAGCCAGGCCAAGCTGATTATCTGGATTTTCCATGTGACCCACTGGCAGCGCTACGGCAGCGAGTGATTTAATGGCTTTTTCATCAGAAACCAATAAGACCGTCATATCATTTTGTAATCTAATGGCTTTATATTGACGCGGATCACGTTCACTTTTATGAATCGTCTCTGGCAACGGTTGCCAGGAGAATTGGGCGTCGGCAGTGCCACCACAAAGCAGCAAAAAGAGCATCGTCATGATGCGGATGATAGATTTAGGCATAACCTAATACTCTCCCTAATGACTTAAACAAAAAATAAACTTTCCCAATAAGAGACTATTTGAGTAGTGACCCGCTTGACCAGCGCGCCATCGGTACTAAATAGTGCTGAATTTCACCTTTCATTCGTTCTAAAAGCCCTTGATCAACCTGCCGGAATGCCCGTTGAACATAGTGATCACTACTTTCCCCTTTTCTATCATGTGTTCCCAACCATTGTTCTAACAATTTATTCTCAGCGCTTTGCTGAGTTTCTTCACTAAAATCAATGTCCCCGGTTTTTTGATCAAAACAATCCACCAGCCATGCCCAACCACTTCGGTAAAACAAGGGAAGCGGTTCAGACATTCCCTGAAAATAACCCTCTATCAACTGGTTAAGATAGTGTTTTGCTTCATCCTGCAATAATGGTAAGAAGCGGTATTCTGACACTTTTTTATCTTCCTTTTCTTGTTTCCCTTTTTTACCAGTGCCATACATGCGGCTTTCACAGGTTCCTCCGGAAAGACAATAGGCAAGATGTTCAATCCATAATTGGATACCATCATTGGCCGTTAAGTTCGCTGGCCGCCAACGTAAAATGCCATCAGGCTGTACCTGATTCATTTTTCCGGTCAATATTACAGCATCTAACTTTTCATCGAGTTCTATGGAAAAAGAATCTGTTCTCTCTTTTCGCACCCGATCCGCCAGTGGCTGCATCGATTCCAATTGCGCCATCCAATAAACTTCACCAAAAGCGCCGTAGGGTAATCCTCCTGATGCACGCAGGTGATGGAACAACGATTCCGGTGCGCCCTGCTCAATCAGAATGCTTAACAATAGCTGGTTGAATTGGTAACGCTGCAAATTATCCAGAACAAAAGGCTCTTCTTCAGGCAACTCCATCTCTTCAATGACAAAATGAACTTTTAGCCGTTGCTGAAAAAAGGCCCTGACAGGATGTCGATAAAAACGGATTAATTCATCCAGGGTCACTTCGTGTATTTCACTGCGATCAAATGCCATCGGCTGACAAAAATCAGCCACAACATCCCCCTGTCGCGTCGCGGCAGGCAACCATTCTGTGGCATAACTTTGCAAGTGGTGGTGAGGTAGGAAATTTTCCGCCGCAAAAGGCACGCGAGTATGCTGAGAAAGTAAATGTTTTCTGATATTTTCGGCACTGTCATCAACATTCAACATCTCATCACCAGACAGACAAAAACTCTGGCAAATATAATCCAGTAGTTCATTGACTAATACGGATGGATTGCACTGAGTATCATCCCGAATTGATTTACCGATGTAACTAATCGAGAGGAACCGTTCCGCTGAAACCAACGCTTCCAGAAAGAGATAACGGTCATCATCACGCCGCTTTCTGTCCCCTCGCTGCGTTTTCTCTGCCATAAGATCAAACCCAAGAGGAGGGAGGGTTCTTGGATAAACCCCATCATTCATGCCTAGCAGGCAAACCACCTTAAAAGGGATGGAGCGCATCGGCATCAGGGTACAAAAATTCAGGGAACCTGCAAGGAAACGCTGACTAATTTTCTCATCGTCGAAACGAAGTGCCAACTCATCACGCAACAATACCAAAGGAATGCTGTCTTCATAATGCGCATTCAGGCCATTATCCACGACTTTTTGCCATTGCTGCGTAATCAGCGCCAGAACCAGTTCAATTTCATCATCTGCTTCGAAAAAAGTTTCCAGTAGTTGTGGGCAAATCGCCAGCCAATCCACCAACCGCTGTTCTTCGCTCAACATTTTACGCCAGCGATTCAGCGCCATTAAAAACTCTGCCAATTGCCCGGCGAGTTCCGCGGCAAGCCCACTGGATTCATCGTAAGGTAAAACGTTATTCCACGGCCCGGCATGGCTGTCCATTGCATAACCCAACAGCATACGCGTCAGACCAAAACGCCAGGTATTCTGCCCCGTAGCGGGCAATGACAGTGCCTCAATATTGTCATCATCCAACCCCCAACAAATCCCGGATTCTTTGACCCAACGCCGCAATAAACGCAGCCCTTCCTCCTGAATCGCAAATTTGTTGGCTAACGCGGGAACCTCTAATAACGCCAACACCTGCTCTGCCGTAAATCGACTCTGTGGTAAATCCAGCAGTGTAATAAACGCCTGTAAGACGGGATGCGCCTGACGCGCTTTACGGTCAGAAATGGCAAAAGGGATATAACGATCATTGGGAGCATTGCCAAAAACAGCCTGAATATAAGGCGTATAGCTATCGATATCTGCCATCATCACAATGATATCCCTTGGTGTCAGTAACGGGTCATCATCCAGCAAACGCAGAATTTGATCCTGTAATACTTCTACCTCCCTCTGCGGGCTATGGCATGAATGAAAAGACAGAGAGCGATCGTCATAATCAATCGGACGTTTTTTCAGACTATTGTTAAAGGTATTTTCGGTAGAGCCAATCTGGGAATGATCTTCAAGATTGAGAATATCCCGCTGAATTTGATGCAAGAGACAATCAGACTCCAGCTCCACAAAAGCGTGAATATCGGCATCAGGCTCTAATTGTGACAACAAATAGAGATTATCCCGGCCCAGTTTTCCCCAGGATGCCAATAATGGATTATTCAGCGCCTGCTCCCCCTCCGCATTAAACAGCGATGGTGCACCTTCTGGATTTTTAAACCGTTCCAGCAATTTTTGGTTTTTGTAATGTTTTGGTTTACGGCTATTCAGCCTGGCAAGAAATGCATAGCTCTGAATATCACCCCAATAATATTGGCATGGATTCGTAAACATCAGATGAATATCAATATGTTTGCCTAACACCTTAAATACTTGCAGATAAGTGGGGGGTAATACGGAAATGCCGCAAATAAAAATGCGTTGGGGAAGCTTCTCCGGTGGAAAATTCCCTTCTTCCAACATCGTGATAAATCGATGGTATAAATTAGCGCGGTGCCCCAAAGGTTGTTGTAGCTGGCGTGTATATTCTGTCAGCGCAGACCATAATCTTTTTTGCCATAACTGATTGCTGCTAAGGCCATCAATGAGTTGATCATTTTCCCAATATGTTAACCACTGTGGGCGATAAACCAGATATTGGTCAAACAAGTCAGCTATCCGGCCAGCCAACTGGTGGATTTTACGTTTATCGATGTCTTGATCAAGGTAATGCCTGAGTGCTGAAAACTCCGGCTCCGTCAATAACTCAGGCAGCAGGATCATCAATTTCCATTTCATGGCATCCTTACTGAAAGCGCTATCCTGGGGAATATCGGGCAATAGCCGAGCAAACATCTGCCAGATAAAGGTGGCAGGTAATGGAAATTCCATGTTCGCCGCAATACCCAATTTTTCTGCCAATTGAATCTGCAACCACTGTGACATTCCGGGGCTTTGAACCAAAATGATTTCTTTGTCAAATGGGTCAGGCAGAGGATTATTCCCGATCAAGTTCGCCATCAACTCCTTAAGAATATCGAGTTGATTTGAATGATATACGCTAAACATCAATGCTCCCCACTTGCACAAAACCAACGCTCTAATTTACTTGGTTTATTATAATGTACTGTCAGTTTAATCATGGCCTTATAACATCCCAATGCGTAAAATTCTCGCTGAAATTCCATTTCCCATCCCTGTTGTTTCAATGCCTCAATCTCTGTTTTCTGTAGATCAAACCGGCCTTCCCAACGTTCATATTGTTCCAGTTGATCATGCGCATATCGAACCGCCTTGAGCTGCCCCCAATATTGCTGAAAGTTGGCTGACAGCCCCTGATGGTAACGCATTAAGCCCAATAAAGAGATCGCAAATACAGCGGATGCCACCATAACTTCGGGTAAAGTCATGCCCGCTTGCCACTCACGTAATCCGGGGATTTTCATTAACAAAATTCGGCCTGAGACACCGGGCAAAAATCCAGCCAACCGCTTTCAACTGGCATGAGTTGCACAGCAATAAGTGTATCTTGATTTAAGGGTTTCATCTGTTTCATCCATTGATAAAGTTCGAGTTTTTCTCCTGAAGTCCATTGCGCAATCCCTTTTAGGAGAAACACATTGTCAGAATAATGCCTTAGACAACTTTTCAAATTAAATTCAGCTTGCTGTACGCAGAACCAATCATTTATTTTTTGCTGATCAATCTGCCATAATTGGATTTTTCCCCAGGCCAGTGAAGATTCTGCCTGCAAAAAGGCATTCAAATAATTTTGTTCATCCAACATCATCCTCATCGCGCTTTGCTGTTGATAGTGGAGCGCTTTTAACATCATCAAACTCAGCGCCAATAGCATCATTATCGATACCAGCAAAATATTGCCCTGTTGCTTGTCTTCTGCCATATGCATTTCATGCCCTGATCTATTTATTCCCTGATATTGCGCAGCCGAATCGTTGTTTGCTGACGATGCACAATTGATGAAGATTTCAGCCAATGACCTTCCATGGACAAAGTGATAAAAATTATCCCCCCTTTTGCACGTGATTTTTCAAGATGAAAGGTATCAATGACGATCTCTTTTGGATCAAATAGCCGCTCCCAACCACTTTCCTGACAATCTCCTGCCCCTCTCTTCCATTCAAGGGTTCGATTATTTAAGCGATAACCAAAAAACTCAGCTTCAATATGACCCGGTTTTTCCCATCTGTTATTTAAATTGAGATCAAAAGCAACAATAAAACAGGAATTTTCTGTTTCCGCATGTTTATTTTTAATGACCAAGGGATCGCCTTCACACTGTTTTCTCTCCTGACAATAACCGGCCCGCCGAATATCTTTCTCCATCAAATGGCCGACCCTATTGACTAAATAATGCAATCTATATTTACGATAGAGATCGAGGATTTGATTTGATAGTGCAGGATACGTTTTCGTCATAGCCATAAAAATCACACTGCTGATTAGCAAGGCAATCACTATTTCCAATAAAGAAAATCCTGCCTGTTTTTGTTTAAAACAAAAGATAGTCAGAGTCATGAATTTTTTATTCCCTCGCAATTCGGTAGCGGGTTAAGGGTATTGCTGCATGTCCTGATCCGGCCGCGCCCTGAAATGACAACGCTAATTTCCCCTGCCGAATTTGCCAAAGTGAAACTCGCTGGCATGGCTGTATTTCTGATGCCATAAAAATCAATATGATCCGTTGTGGAAAATGGCAAAAAGACATCTTCATGGGGAGAGTTCACCCGCTCACCTTCACCCGCATTACAATCAGTCATTTTGGTGACTGACGAGACTAAACACCAACCCTGCCCTGCGACCAACCACAATGTACGATCCTGATTCAAATAGTTTGCCAAAGCCTGCTGCCTTTCCATAAAAGACAACACATTATTCACTGCAGATTGTAAATGCAGGCGATGTTGATATTTTCCCCAATGAGATAATCCCCAGGATAAGCTAATCGAAATAATGATCATCGCGATCATTAGCTCCAATAATGTAAATCCCTGGTGCTTGTTACTATTTTTGTACACCATTATGTCCTGATTTATATATCACGCCTATTTTTAACTAAGTTAAATATTGACGATCCGGAGACAAATGAACAGACTCATTGCTTGATTATGCGAAGGGATTTGAAGAAAAATCAGGTATGTTACTTTATTACATTCTCATTGCGTAACAGTTCACAAAATAAACGTATCATTACGTGGGGTAAAAAAATAACCCGGTATAAACGCCGAATGCTCATGTACGTATCGATTATTATCACTAACACGTAAATTCCCTGTAGCGCGCCGCGTGAATTGAAAAAATGTGTCATTTAAATTGCGAAAAATTAGCACATAATGATTTTATCAAAACATGTGGCGTACTTAGATTGCTTTGCGGTCAGTTAAATAAATCAGGGCTGAGAAAAAAGATTAATATTCTGTTTTATAAATAAAAACAGGAAGCTACTCCGGGGCGGGCTGGTATAACAGCTAAATTCAAATGACAAGGTAATATTACTTATGAGGCATGTATACTGCGTCAGGTTATACTTATTCTGCTATAGGTTAAAACCGGCAATCGGCGGCAACCCGATTTTAAAAATAAATCAAGGAAAAAAATCCTTCCTTGAGTTCCAATGAATTATTATCAAATCGGTTTCTCTATTGATTTATACAGCATATCAAGTTGATGAATGCGTTGGCGGTAACTTTGTAGCAGGCAGGTTGTATTTCCCTTGCATTTTTGGCGCTGTTTCAGCCAGGCATTTTGGCTATCATACATCTCGCCTGATACACCCATGGCAAACAATCCACGCAGAAAGTGGTATTTCACACTTAACTCCACATCCAGATCATTGAGTTTTGGATTTGAACAAATGCTTTTCTCATCCGGTGCCTTAGCTTTTGCACAGTCAAAACTGGCAGCAAAACTCAGTGGGGAGAAAATAAGTAACATAAACCAGAGATATTTCATTTACTTCTCCTTATGAGGAAGGATGACAGGCCCTGGCCCGGTTTGCAATTTTGGCGGCACAATGTTTTCGAACTTGAATGACCGGGCTTTGCCGGTGACATCTAACTTGCAGGAAAATCGTATGTTGTGCCAGCCATCATCAGTTCTGTACATACCTATGCCGACCAATTCAGACGTGTTTTTGAGATTAATATCCTCTGGTGAATCAATACCAAGAAAAACTTTATCCGCGTCTTTATGATATTTCTGAATAACGGGTAAGGCAAAAGGGCGACAAATAAACTCTGCCACTTTTTTGGTCTCTGACCAACCCTCTACCATTGATAGGGCAGATTTATCGATAACTTGTTCATTAATCTGCTGTTGAAGGTATTTTTTCTGGTTTGGAGATAATTGTTGAGAGGGTACTTGTGCTTGTGCAAAGGCAGATAGCGCAAAGACAGAGGAGAGTAGACTGATGGCCCCCAAATAAGTTAAGTATCTTGAGTAAAACATAATGGCATACCCCTTGTTTGAGATTAAAAAAGTATGGCACAGATTTTTGGCAAATGCCATTAATATACTGCCACTGTATGAGTCTTCATTAAAGTACCTTCCAATTGATCGCTAAGGATAATATTGTCGATATTGTATCTTTCACATTATCGATAAGGATGATATTAGGATATTCTGTTTTTGTGATATACGGATGAAGATTTTCTACCAACTTATTATTTGCTATATCGCCTAATTCTCTAATACTATAGCCAATCCCGGTGGAACATGATGCAACCTCTGTAATTTGCTGAGTCAGAGTCCACTGTATTTCAAAGTATTGTGTTGGTGCATGGTCATGCATCTTTTGAATTTGGTCATGAATCATGAAAGTATCATCATCTGAATTAGAAAACTTAGCATACATATCTAATTCACTAAGGTAAAAAAATCCTGCATCCTCATATTCACCTAAATCAACATCAGATTCTCCTTCTTTATCGACAAAGAATAAAATGGCTGTGCGCGTTCCATTAGCGGTCAGGGTATTAATCGTTGAGTCGGAGACGTTACCTACACCGTTATGGTAGAATAAATGATTAATGTTAGATAATTGATCGAATAAATCAAACCACTGATCTTTGTTAAAAGGACGATATGTCTCAAAGAAACCGACATCTAAATTAAGAGAATGTGAAAGTTTTATCATAATCAATTCATTATTGTATTTTGCAAATAGATTAATTCCATTAATAATAGATTCTATTGATTCACCAAGGGCACCTTCCCAAATGCCAACTTTACTAAAATGCTCAGTAAAAAACTTCCCATCGCTAAGGGCAGGTCTAATATCAAAATATCTTATGCCTAATTTCAACTGCCCTAAGATATTATTTGTTTGAGTTAATGTATTACATTCGGCAGCCAAAAATGTTTTCCATGTAACGACACTCATTCCTGCATCGTGAGAGCCTGGGATACAGATCTCTTTTAGTGAATGATTCCCTAAAAGATGAAGGTGGTCTTGCATCCAAGATTCAGCATTTATATCAGGCCCTATATAATAACCAGCATCACCAATAAGAAATAAGTACGTTAATTCCTTTGATTTCCAATCAAGGCTGACTGTATCCCCTTTTTTATGATTGAGTGTTTCTATATTTTCCAAATAAATTTCTAAACCTAGTCGTCCAAAATTAATTTGATACCTTCCAAGTATTCTGAAGCAACTATTTTTTGAATCCATTATTTGGTATTGGACATCAAAGTAACAATTTACTATGTTATTCTCATCAGAGCCGAAAATAAAAAAATGTTTATTTTCATGTGGATTAATTAAATCAGGGAAGACAGAAGTATCTACATTTTGTGATGTTTCAGATATTTTTTTCCAAACAGAATCTGTGCCATTAACTGGCATGAAATTTGCGATTTGAAACATGATTATCTCTCCTCATTAAATATAACTATATATTATTATCTCTATATGTTACTTTTAATTATAGCAAGGATTATCAAATATCAAGTTGGATTTAAAGAATTTTTGTTATATCGAGTAAACATAAAATATTATTATATTTTTGAAATGAGCAACCATACTTCGCCTTATTTTTAGCGAGTCATGGTTTTTTAAAAGGTTTTATAAACAGCTTATTATGATAAATGATCATAGATCAATCATATCGTCATTTAGATATTAACTATATTGATTCATAAGGTTTAAGCTTAATTTCATGATCCATTCATAAGTTTCAGCACCCATAATGACCACACCAATTTCTCGGTAAAAATCATCATATGGGGTGGCGTCGGTTCTGTCGCATTAAGCGGTGAGATCAGGTAACCTACCTGTATTTACCGAGCCAGTCTCCCATGTCGTTAATCCGAAACGCCTTTAAACGTCTTCACACTCCGATTGATATTATCGCCCAATGCGTGCGATGGTATCTCGCTTATGCCCTTAGCCTACGTAATCTCGAAGAGATGATGGCCGAGCGCGGTATTGAGGTTGACCACGCGACGTTGCACCGTTGGGTCATTCGATTGGTACCGTTGCTGGATAAGGTGTTTCGCCGCCATAAATGTCCCGTCGGGCGTCGTTGGCGAATGGATGAAACATACATCAAAGTTAGAGGTCAATGGAAATACCTGTACCTAGCTGTCGACAGCTCAGGGCAAACCATTGACTTTCTGCTCACCGCCAAACGGGATGCGCCAGCGGCGCGGCGTTTCTTTCGCAAAGCCATCCGTCACCACGGCGAACCTGAAATCGTGACCATTGACAAAAGTGGTGCTAACACGGCAGCCTTAGACTCACTCAACGCAGGAAAGACCAAAGAAGACCACATTGCTATCCGGCAGAACAAATACCTCAACAATTTGATTGAACAAGACCACCGTAATATCAAACGTCGAATACGACAGATACTGGGGTTCAAATCGTTTCGTCGGGCACAAACGTTCTTGGCTGGCATCGAACTGATCCACATGATACGCAAAGGGCAATATCAACTTCCACACGGGGGTGAATTGTCACCTGCAGAGCAATTTTATCGGTTAGCTGCCTAAATAATCGACAACGCCGCTTTTTGCTGACTTGCCTCCGTTAATGCGACAGAGCGATTTAAAGTGAATGAACAAAAAGTCTATCTGTCACCTATTATTGACTTATTTAATCAAGAGGTTATCGCTTACAACGTGGCGAAAAAGGCGAGTCTGCCTTTAGTGACAGAGATGCTAAAAGAGGCATTAGATGGGCTAGATGCTCACTCTAAGCCACTCATTCACAGTGATCAAGGTTGGCAATATCGGCATAAGGCTTATCAAAAGCAACTTGCTGATAAAGATATTAAACAAAGTATGTCGAGGAAAGGGAACTGTTTGGATAATGCGATGGCAGAAAACTTTTTTGCCTTACTCAAAACAGAAATGTATCACCAGCAGCACTTTAAAAGTGCGGATGAACTGATTGAAAAAATAGAAGAATACATTGAATATTACAATACAAAACGGATCAAGGTGAAATTAAAAGTAAGCGTACGGGGAACCCCACCTAGCCAGGATAAATCCATTGATTAAACTAGTTTCACCTATTATGATGATGGAAAAAACTCACATGAGCCAATCCAGGTTTACTCAAGCCGAGTGGCGGGACCTGTTTGAACAGCAGAAAAAATCCGAACTGACTGTCCCGCAGTTTTGCCAAAAAATCGGTGTGTCGACAACCCGGTTCTATCACCACCGCCAACGCACCTCCCATCCACCAGACAAGCCGTCTGGGCTGGCTTCACCGTCTGCTTTTATTAAAGTCAGCACCGCTCAGAAAAAATCCGCCTCATCCAGCACACTCCCCATCTTATTTGAGACACCACATGGCACACTGCGTTTTCCTGCCGGCACGGATAAGCATGTTATCATTGCGATTATTCGGGGGCTCGCCGCATGAAAATGTTTGTGGATGTGCCGGAGGTGTATTTGTGCCGCTCATTTATCGACTTCCGAAAATCCATCAACGGGCTGGCGGTCTGGGTGGAGCTGGAAATGCAACTGTCTCCGACGCAAACCGCGTTATTCCTCTTTTGCAACAAGAAGCGGGATAAACTCAAAATCCTCTACTGGGATAAAACCGGGTTTGCGCTCTGGTACAAACGGCTGGAGAACGCGAAATTCAAATGGCCCACCGCCGTCAACAGCGCCTCCCTGACCCTGACAGAGCAGCAACTGCACGGGTTGTTATCGGGTTATGATGTCATCGGGCACCAGCCCTTCTCCGTACAGGATTGCCATGTCGCCTGATCCCTTGATGATCATCAAACCAACGGGCATTAATTACGCTTTTTCGCCGGGGATGGCATAAAATGTCCCCATGAAAATTGATATTGATGCCCTGCCCAATGACCCCGCTGAACTGAAACGGCTGCTGATTAAGCAGTCGCAGCGGCTGGCCTTTTTGGAAGAGCAGTTCCGTTTAGCCCAACAAAAACGGTTTGGGGCTTCCTCGGAAGCGTTCCCCGGCCAGGGGGAGTTGTTTAACGAAGCGGAAGAAATTGCGCTGCCGGCTGAAACGGCCGCCGCACAGGAAACCCTCACACTTCCCCGCCGTAAGCCGACACGCAACCCCCTGCCCAAAGATTTACCGCGCGAAACCGTGTTCCATGATATCGCCGAGGAAGAAAAACAGTGTGCGTGCTGTGGCGGCAGGTTGCATCAGATGGGGGCAGATCGCAGTGAAAAACTGTTGTTCATTCCCGCTCAAATCAGGGTGGTTGAGCATGTCCGCCCCAAATACGCCTGCCGTGAATGTGAAAAATCCGGCATTCAGACGCCTGTCAAACAAGCCTCCCTGCCAGCGATGCCCATCAGGAAAGGTATGGCGACCAGCAGCCTGCTCAGCCAGCTTATCACCAGTAAATATCAGTATGGGTTACCGCTGTACCGTCAGGAAAGTGTGTTCAAACAGTATGGCATTGACCTCAGCCGCCAGACCCAGAGTGACTGGATATTAAAATCCGCGCAGTTGTTTACGCCGTTGGTGGCCAGGTTCAGGGAAATGCTGTTGCAACAACCGGTTCTCCATGCGGATGAAACCCCGGTGAAGGGGGTGACGTCTGAAAAAACGACCCATTACATGTGGGTCTATTGTGTGGGCACTGATACCCCCGAACCGGCGGCGCTCACACCGAATATTGTGCTGTATGACCACCAGGCCAGCCGTTCAGGCACCTGCGCTGCTGACTATCTCGCCGGTTTCCAAGGTTATCTGCAGGTGGATGGCTATCAAGGCTATGAGCAGACCGGTGCCCGGCTGGTCGGTTGCATGGCCCATGCCCGTCGTAAATTTATGGAAGCGAAGCAGGCGCAGGGAAAAAACAAAACGGGCAAAGCCGATATCGCGCTGAGCCTGATCCAGTCACTGTACCGGGTCGAGCATCAGATCAAGGAGTTAAGCCCGGCAGAAAAATACCGGATCCGCCAGGAAAAAGCGCTTCCTATCTGGGATAAGTTATCGGCCTGGCTGGTTAAAACCCAATCCCAGGTGATCCCCAAAAGCAAGCTGGGTGAGGCCGTCACTTATCTGAGCAATCAATGGGCAAAACTGATCCGCTATCGTGAGGATGGCCGCTTGTCAATCGACAATAACCGGGCCGAAAGGGCGATCAAACCGTTTGTCATCGGGCGAAAGGCGTGGCTGTTCAGCCATACCTCGCGCGGTGCACAAGCCAGTGCGATCCTCTACAGCGTCATTGAAACGGCCAAAGCCAATGGATTGATCCCTTTCGATTATGTCATGACTTGCCTGGATGAGTTATGCCAACCCACCCCGGATCTGGAAAAACTACTGCCCTGGAAAAAAGTGATAAGCAAGGTGTAGTTTAGTTGACGCTTACAATTAAAAGGCCTAACTCCGATAGCATATCGAAATCAGGCCTTACACGCCGTTTAACTAAAATGTCCAACTTTCTGGGGTCAGTTCATCTTTCCGGCTTTTGTATTACATTAAATATTATTCATCTAAATATGGAGACCTATATTTTTGTACTGTAAGTAAAGTGTTTATTTTTTCTATACATTCCTGTGGATTTATTTTTGATACAAAATACATATAGAAATCATATCCAAAATGGAATTCACATTTATCTGATATAAGCTTGCACCATATATCTTCTCTCAAGATTGATCGAATTACATTTCTTAATTGATTGATATCTATAGACTCACCATCAATATAAGAAGCCTCATCAATATTTACCTCTAACTCTTTGATTGTAAATAACTTAATATTTAAGCAGTGACATAAGTTAACAGCATAATCTATATATTGATTTTCAACCTTTTCATATTCATCTTTTTCTACTTTTTGACCAATATCAAAAAAGCTAGTCCATTCATCAGAACCAGAAAAAACATCGCCATTTTCATTGATATTAGTATATTTTGTTATTCTGTATGAATATTTCATTAATCACCTATTCTATTCAGGTCAGCGTCATACGTTCCTGATCTTGTTTTTCTACTGCCTAGATTTTTCACACTATCGGCAGCTTTCCAGACACCACCATTATGCTGATCAACATCAGGTGTAATATATTTCATTTTGTTCGGGGCTTTTTTATTCATATAGATAGGCTGTCCATGAGAACGCTCGTTAATTTTTGTATATCCGAGCTTTTTAGCCATCTCTGCAAAGTTACACTTTGCCAGACCGTAAGGATCAATAAAATTGACCGGATTATCGACATACCCGTAAGGATTCACGCCCCCCGCAAGTCCTATGGGGTCCGGCGAAATATACTGCCCCGTTTGCGGATTATAGTAACGAAAACGGTTATAATACAACCCGCTCTCTTCATCCTCATATTGCCCGCAGAAGGGGCATCATCCCCGATGCCATCATACCCGTAAGACGATGCCAGCCCGTGCAGGGCAAGGCTTTCAGAATAGCAGGTTACGCCGATTTAGCCCGGCCATTTTTTTGACCCCGACGTGCACTTTTGGATTGTTTTTCATCGGCAACGGGCGAACGGGGGCCGGCTGGCCGGACGCCGGGCGACCGTTCTGCGGGTGCGGGCGGCATAGAGCCTGCAAGCGGCGCCCCTGCGACGCTCTGGTGCGCGACAGCTTAAGAAGGGGCACGACTTTGCATGACCGCGTCAGGTCAGGGAAGCCCCCTGCGGGGGCTGCACGGGGCGGCGATGGCGAGCACGGCAACGAGCAACGCAGCGCAGCGCAGTGCGAGCCGCGCGCAGCCAGTCGCCGCGGGGTCGGGGCGGGGGGAGGTAAAAGCGGAGGCCGTCAGGCCGACCGGCCTTCAGGGGTGTTGGCCTGACGTGGCAAGGCCGCTAAAGAAGAACACGGGTTTTTGGCCGGGATTGACGGAGCCGGTCAGAGCAGAAGGCGCAGCCTTGTGCGGCGGCACCCTGACGAGGCCAGCCAGCGGGGGCGCCAGACATAATGTGTATTATACGCTGCGAACCGCGCTTCGGAGAGGGGGATCAACGACGTGGCCACCCGGTGAGTGGCGTATAATTCCCGCACATTATGTTGAATAGGCTTTGGGCGGCCACGCCAGACTGAACGGGGACACCACAGCTCAGGCCGCGCATTGCCTATTCACCCCCGCTATCACCGGGGCTGCCGGGCAGGCCGGCCACGGTCTGCCCCCGCACCGCACCCGGCGAACTCAACGGGGATTATCGGGCTGTCCGGTGCGTCAGGGTTTCGGTTCGGTGTCTGGCTCGGCCGGATGCTCACGCTCGGCCGGATGGGTCTGCTGATGCACTGCTTTTAAATGACCAATCGCCACCCGGGTATATATCTGGGTCGATTCCAGACTGGCATGGCCTAATATCGCCTGGATATGCCGGGTATCCGCGCCGTTCTCCAGCATCTGCGTGGCCATGCCATGCCGGAACAGATGGCAGCCGCCGGGTTTGTCGATGCCGGCGCGATGGAGCGCATTGCGTACTATCTGGGTCAGGCTGTTGTCGGTCAGACCCCTTCCGTGTTGTGACACAAACAGGTAATCTGGGTCTTTTCCCCACACCAGACGCGGACGGACATCGTTAAGATAGTGCTGTAACCAGTGCCGTGCTGACTCACCCAGCGGAACGACCCGGTCCTGACGGCCTTTGCCCTGCCGGACAAACAGCATGCCGCCCGCTAAATCCACCTCACTGAGCTGCAACCGCGCGAGTTCTGAACGCCGGATACCACTGCTCCACAGCGTTTCCAGTATCGCCCGGTCCCGGACACTGAGCGGATTGTCACTGCCGGTCATGGCCAGCACCTGCCGGGTTTCCTGCTCGCTCAGCAGTCCCCACGGCAACCGGCGCTCCCGCCGGGGCAGCTCCAGCTCCCGCGCCGGGTTATACCGCAGGTGCTGTCGCTTCACCAGCCAGCGGAACAGGTGGCGCACGCTGGTCAGTTTTTTGATGACCGTGCTGGCCGTTATCGGGCGGCCATGCCGGTTTTTCTGGGCCACCATGTATTGCTGCCAGCTTTCCAGCTGCGGGAAGCTGACTTGCTGCGCCGTCGTGATACCCCGTTCGTCACACCACTGGACAAATTCCCGCAGGTAACTGCGGTAGTGTGCCCGGGTTTCCCGTGTGTAGCGCAGCGCGTCGAGGTGGTCAAGGAAGTGCTGGATGTGTTGCCTGAGTGTCAGTGATGCCATGGTAAACCTCCTGTCTGTGTGAGTAAGAAAAGGTCAAAGGTCAGTGACGATGTGTTACGATGTGATTCAGTCAGTCCCTCTGGAACTGTGTTTTTTGCGGTTACCCGACCGCTTTGCCGTCATGCCTTGCTGTCTCTGCCCTGGCGATGATTTCACGCACCCGACCGCCTGCCGACTGCACCCCGACTGAGGGGCGACCGCTTAGCCTTTGACCCCGACCGGAACACGTCATACTTTCCCGTTCACGGCACAATGAGGCCGCACAAGTGCGCCGTGTCACCGTCTTCGCCGTCAAACAGCAGTTCATAGGCGAACGTCAGCCCGCGCCGGTGCAACAGCAGGTATTCCATTTCGACCAGCCGCGACAGGTGTACTTTCAGTTGCGTATCACCCCACTGCACCGCATCCCGCAGTTGTTTGCGGGTAAAAATCATCTCATGGCGGGGCTGGCCGCTGTCCCTGACCCACGCCTGTATCAGCCTCAGGAGCTTGCGCGTCTGCGGCGGCATCTCGTCGAGCGTCCGGCCTAAGATTTCGTGGGCGAGCTGGTTCGCCAGCCGGATATCGTCTTTCGTGACTTCGATATATTCAAGCCGCCTGCCGCGATGCCCGGCGGTCTTGATTTCCCGCTGGTACTGGTGCAACAGGGCGATGCTCTGAATCAGCGTCAGGTATTTCATGTGGTCACGGCGGGTGCGGGTTTTGTCGGACATAAAGGTCAGTTGCGCTGCGTAAGGGTTGACCACATTGAGCGGCCTTAACAGCCGCTGGGCGTTCTGGTGCAACGTGGTGAGATAGTCCCGCTCGTTCTCGGCCAGTAAGCCCTCAAGGGTTTGCTTCTGGCGCTGCGCCGCATGGATAGCTTCGGTCTGTTCGCGGGATTCATTCACCGTCAGCACCAGACAGCGATTCAATAACTCTTCATCCACATCAATGGCGGTCGTGGTCAGCATCAGCATCACCGGGCCTTTCACGGTGTAGCTTTTGGTGACGAGGTTCCCGGTCGCTTCATCCTTGCCAGTGCTCGCCATGGTCAGCTCACCATCACTTTGCAACAGCTTCAACGCATAGGCCGCCTGCCGTACCCCTTCTTCTTCGGCGATAGCCAGTATCTTGTGCTGGAGATTGGTTTCACCCAGATAAAACAGGCTCTGGCCGGTCATGGCGCTGTATTGCACCCGCTCTTCTTCCGGTATCAGGTTCAGCACCGCCTCCATTAATGACGATTTCCCGGCGGCGCTGCTGCTCTGTATCAGGACAGCTAAGGGTTTGGGCAGTTTGCGGCTCACCGCCGCCAGATAGCCCGCCAACAGGTTGGTTGATTCGCCGACAACCCCACAGGCGCTCAGGTCAGCGGTGATACGGCGGATAAGTTCGGGGTCTTTCAGCAAGGCTTCGGCGGCGTGTTGTTCATCAGCACTCAGGGCGTTAGCGGCCTGCGCCGTGTCCGCATCTGCCCATGCCCGTTGTTCCAGCACCAGTAACACCCGCCCCAGCTCACGCTTAATCAGCGTTTCCGGCAAGGCCAGTTCGGTACTGGCCTGACGCACGAAGGCCGACCGGGCACGGGCGCTCAGGATATCGAGGCTGTCCACGAACAGCGCCCCGCTGGGTTTGTCGGTTAACTGCACATTCACTTTCATCACCGTGGCACCGGCTTTCTGTTGCGCCCCGCGTATCCGCCATTCCTGCCCGTCCTGCCGGACAACGATATCCCCGTTGTCGGCAAGCTGCGTCACCACACCCGGCTCAGGCACCAAAGCCGCCGCCGGGACTGACACCGTGGCGGCGGCATTTTGGTTTGCCCGCGGCGTTTTGGTGGGTTCACCGAGCCACTGTGCCGCATCCAGTAACTGGCCGAAGGCGTTTTCCGGGTTCGCCACCTCGCAGCTAAACCGGTTGGCATCACAGCCTTCGGGGAATACGACCCGCCAGACAGCCAGCCCGGCCAGTTGCAGCTCGGCCGCCAGTCGCGCCGCCGCTTCATTGCCGGCTTTGTCATTGTCATAGGCAATATGCACCTGCCGGATGTCATGCTGCCGGAAGGCCGCCCGGTGCGCATCGGTAAACCCGTGTACCCCGTACGCGCAGGTTACATGGCGATACCCCGCACACCAGAACGACATCGCATCAATCAGCGATTCGCATAAGATAACCGAGGCCGAACCGGCCAGCCCGGCTTCATTCCAGACCCCGCCATGCGCGCCCGGCAGATACAGATGCAGCGGTGTACCTGCCCGCAGGCGGTCCGTGATTTTGCGGCCATACATTTCCTGTACCTCGCCCTTCAGGCCGATCACCGGAATGACCAGCGAACCGCTGAAGTGTTCATGGCCGCTCTCACGCAACACCCCGACCGCCTGAAGCCGGGCACGGATCCCGGCGCCGGCCTTCCGTTTTTTCTCCGGCAAGCGGTAACCGAGGGTGCGATTGGCAAAGCCGAGTTTAAAATGGCTGACCAGTTCGGGATGATCAAGACGGCGTTTTTTCAGGTACTGATGGGCTTCCGGCGCATTGAGCAAAGTCTGGTGATAAAACTCAACCACCCGTAACAGCAGTGCCTGTTGTCCGACCGTCTCCCGGATCAGTTCCGAGGCATCAAGGAGCGGTTCAACGGCCGGATTGCTGCCGAGCATCGCCCGCAGACGCTCCACGGCATGGCGCAGGCTTAAGCCTTCGGTTTTCATCACCCAGTCCAGCACCGAACCGCCGGCATCGCAGCCAAAGCAGTGATAAAGGTTCTTCGCCGGCGTGATCACCATCGACGGGGTTTTCTCCTGATGGAACGGGCACAGCACGATCATGTCTTTACCGCGCTTAACCAGCGGCCGCCCTTGTTGCTCAATCACCGCCACTAACGAGACGGCGGCTTTCAGGTGCTGTAATTCTGCTTCGGGTATCCGTGCCATGCTTTGTACTCCTAAATCCTGTCAAGATTTAAATTGACTCCTAATTGGATTCATTTATAATCCTTTAAAGAGCAATGTGCAAGTCCTATTTCAGACAACCCCTTACACTAACGGAGTCACTATGCAAACAGAGTTTTTGATTATGCAAAATGCTGTACTTCGTAAAGAGTTTGGAGTACGTCTCAAGGGACTACGTAAACAGAAGGGCTGGCCTCAGAAAGAACTGGCGGCTAAGGTAGAAGTCCGTTTTCAGCAACTGAATAAATACGAAAGCGGACTTAATATACCGCCTGCTGAGATGATGGTTAAACTGGCTGATGTACTGGGCGTAACGGTAGATTATCTGTTAACAGGGAACCCTGTTGAAGATTCACCGTTGGCTAGCTCTCGATTATTTCGACGCTTTCAGGTTCTGGAACAACTAGAGCCGGAAGATCAGGAAACGGTTATCAAGATCATTGATGCCATGATCGCCAAGCAGCGCATGGAATCTGCATTGCTGCCGGTTGATGAACCGGAGGGATAAAAATAACGCGGCGCTGATGTGTTGAGACCACAACAACGCCGCTCACCACAACCAACTGACTAGGAGTTGAATAATGGCTAAGGCGCATTCTAAGCAAAACCGTGCTCAAAATAAAGCAGCTAAAACAGAACGTTATTACACCGTGGGATACGTGCCGCAAAATGGCAGGCCGAACCCCAGACCCGCGATAAATTTAACGGGAAGATGGCTTAAAACCGCCGGCTTTGAGATTGGCGGCTCGCTCACGGTAAAAATCATGGCGGGCTGTCTGGTATTGATCCCCGACAATGACGAGACCCACAGCCTCCGGCAGCAATACCAGCGCCAGCGGGCGCAACTCAGTGAGATTAAACTGCGGATGCGGGAACTGATTGGGGACTATAAAAGCAGCTAAGAACAGAGATTGAGCTACTCTTAAAAAAGAATGAAGCCGGAAGATCACATAGCTCTTCCGGTTTCAGCAATTAAAACTCTATAAAAGCATCATGTTGGAAATAAAAAATAAAAGCATTAAACAAATCATCAATAGAGGGATTACCTAATTGTGCTTTAGCATTTTCTACAACTTCTTCAATTAAGCCATTATCTAATGTTTCAACCCATCCATTTTCTTTTGCTTGAATAGGCAAAAATTCATCAGAATCAGGTGGGAAATCGGCACTATCCAAAGAAAAAACTCCTTCAGTTTTCAGGTTCCAACTACTTTCATCAGGTGGTAAATAAAACCATCCTTCAGGGTTTGCCTCTGGAACTAACAAAATCTCACTGATAGACACTAAATTCATAAGACTATCCTCTCTATTATTATTTGCATGACTTATCCTGTAACTTTTTAAATCCCCCTTCCTGTTTAGGATGGAGACTTTTTTGTACTTCACCAGGAGCTTGATGCTGTGGTCTTGGAATAAGCTCTATTTTAGTCGGATCTTGAGCATTATGATGCCATGAGTGACCAGGAGGGCTGCTACCTTTGAAACCGCCTCGTGCCCCAGGTTGTACATGATTTACAACTTCTGCTGGTAATTTGCTTTTCAATTCTGGATTATTTCGAATTGTATCGTAAAGCTGCCCATTGGCATTTCTGAAGTGAGAACTTCGAGAACCTGAATGCAACTCTTCAGGGATTTCAGTTTGATACCAAACACTGTAATTAGGACTGGATAATGGCCTTCCTGTTGCATCTGTACCACTTAATCCCCAAGGATCAACCCAACCCACCGGATTATGCACATACCCATACGGATTCAGCCCGCCCAATAGGCCAATGGGGTCTGGCGAAATATACTGCCCGGTCTCCGGCGAATAATAGCGATGGCGATTATAGTAAAGCCCGGATTCTTCATCAAAGTATTGGCCTAAAAACCTGAAAGGACACCCCACATGATAATCCGGGTCATTCGAGGCAATGACCTGCGACTTCTCCGCTTTTCCCCACGTCGTCAGCCGCTGCGCCCAGACCAGCGTGCCGTTTTCGTTGAACATTTCGCGCACCGTGCCCTGATGGTCGCTGACCACATAATGCAGTTTGCCTTTTTCATAGCGGGCTGACGGGGTTAATGAGCCGGGTTCGTAGAGCCAGCGGACACGCTGATCTTCCACCGGTGTGCCATCGGCGTCAATCGGCACTTCTTCGATAAGCTGATCGCCGCTCCACAGGTAATCTTGCCCCATAATGGCATCGGTTCTTGGCGCTAAATCCGGTTTACCTGCGAGCCACCGTTGCAGATTGATCGCAGTCAGTTTGCCATCACGAACTTTAAGTTTGCGTATTCTCCGGCCAAACGCATCGTAGAAATATTGCCAGCGTGAGCCATCCGGTGTCTCGACGTGAGTGAGCTGGTTTTGCGTGTCCCAGCGGTAGCGCCAGATTTGCGGCCGAAAGCCATCACGTTGCTCGGTTTTTTCGACCAGCCGGCCGTTATCATCATAGCGATAGCGGATATCGCCTTGTTGCACGACGCGCCCGGCTTTCTGGCGCTGCGTAATTTGTCCCACCGCACCCCGTGTATCGATCGGCAAATGTTGGTTTAGATTGCCGTTGGCATCATAGCTAAATTGCTCTTCATGCGGACGCGCGCCCGCGAACAGGCTATGCAGTATCTGGTCATTGGCATTGTAACGGTAACGGGTCTGTCCCCAGCGACTGTCATCAATCACCCGCACATTATGCGCCCGGTCGTATTGCCAGCTCCGGTTGACTGCGGTGCCCTGCGGCGGGAAGTGCGGGTCCTGTTGGGCCTGCGTTTCCCGGAAAAAGGCGGTCGCCTGCCCGGCGGCCTGATGAGCCAGTAAACCGGTCGCGGTGTAGCGACTGGCCAGAATAAAGCCGTTGGCACTTTCGCGTACCGTTTCCCGTCCCAGGACATCATGCTGTAACGTCAGCGGGGCATGCTGATTGAGCCGAAAATGGTTCAGGGCACCTGTGGCGTTATAACCAAAGTGCAGGGTGTGGCCATCCAGGTTTTCACTGACCGGACGCCCGCTCAGGCTGTCCCATTCGCGCGTGATTGCCCGTCCGTTGATGCGCTCACAGGTGGGCAGCCCCGTGCTCTTGTCATATTCGTATTCCACAACGGCATCGGCATTCGTCGCTTTCACCAGCTGATGCCGCGGGTTGTATTCGTAACGGGTCGTGGCGGTGAGTGTCAGTGCACCCTCTGTCGGCTGCCAGCTTTCTTCGCGGATAAGCTGGCCGTGCGCATTATAATGCCAGCGCAGCTGCTGACCATCGGGGTATTGAGTCTGTGTCCGCCGCCCCAGCTTATCGTACTGATAGTCGAGGGTTCGGCCGGTAAAATCGGTTTCCCGGATAATCTGACCGGCCGCATCCCGCTCATAGCGGTAGGTTTCACCCGTGGAGGCCGTGACTGAATTCAGCCGGGTCAGTCGGTCATAGCCAAAGTGTAATACCGTGCCATCGGGTCTGATAACCTGACTGAGCAGGTCAAACGCGCCGTAGGTGTAACGAGTGGTACGGCCTTCGCCATCGGTGACGGCCACCACCCGCCGTTCGCTGTCATAGGCCAGCTGCTGGGTAACACCATCCGGCAATTCAACTTCAGTCAGGCTGCCATTCAGGCTGGCATGGCTATCGCTATAGCGGTAGTGCGTCTGTTGTTTTAGCGCATCGGTGAATTGGCGCAAACGCCCCAGTTCATCCAGCTGCAACCCGGTCGTTTGCCCATCCGGGGTCATCACGGCGGCCAGCCGTTGTTTCTCGTCATAGGCGTAGTGCCACTGACGGCCATCCGGTAGCAGGCGTTGGCGCAATTCCCCGTGGCTGCCGTATTGGTAGGCTTCCTGGTGGCCGAGCGGGTTGGTCAGTGTCGTCAGGTTACCCTGCTCATCATAGTGAAATTGCCAGCGTTCACCGGTTGGCAGGACACTGTCGATCAGCTGCCCGTGTTCGTCATAACCGTAAGCAAAGGTGTCGCCCGTCGGCAGTTTCACTGCGGTCAGCGCCCCGTCAGGGTTGTAATCGAAGGTGGTGATCCCGCCGGCCGGATCGGCTTCCCAGACGATTTGACTGTGACGCCACTGGCGGCGGGTAATGCGCCCCAGCGGATCCACTTCCCGGATCACCAGCCCGTTCGGATCGTAATGGTAGTGGCTTTCACCGCCTTCCCCGTCAAGATAAGTGGTGATGCGGGCATGGTCATCGTAGCGGAAGCGGTCATGCCAGTAACCACTGGGGGAGTCGGTGCTGATGACCCGCCCCCGTTCATCGTAGGTGAGGTAAAAATCCGTCTGGTCAGTATCGTGCCAGCGGGTCATCCGTCCCTGAGCATCATATTCATGCCACAGGTGGTTATGCTGGAAAACGTCACATTCATGCAGGTAACCCTGCGGATCATAGTGGCAGGTCACCAGCCGCTGCTGTTTTTGCTGTTCCAGATAATCCACGCTCTGGAGTTGCTGCCCCTGATAGCCCAACACCAGCCGGAAGCCATCGGTGCGGGTGACTTCGATCAGCCGGGCCTGTTTATCGTAAATAAACCGGATCGCGTTCTGACGGCGATCGGTGATGGCAGACAGCCTGCGGAGATTGCCGACTGCATGATTGAAATGGTAGCTAAGCTGGGCGCGACGATCGGTCAGTTGTAATTCACCTTTCAGTTCGCCGGTCAGCAGGAAATGGGGAATATGCTGGTTACGGGCGAGCACCGTGTTATCCGGCGTATTAAAATCGTAAATGACGCCGTCCGCATCGGTGAAATTCACCTTACCGTCGCTCAACACTAACTGACGTGACCAGTCATCCGCCCATTTCGCGCCAAACAGACCGTTTAATTTGGCGGTGGAACGGTAGGTTCGGGTCAGGGTGATGGGCAACAAGCCGGGAATGGCGATAACCGGCCAGACTTGCAGGAAGTCGCCGGTAGCCATATCGACCGGTTCACTTTCTGTTTTACAGATACCGGTACAGCTACCGTCTTTGTCGGTAGACTTGTTATCAACAGGGTCTTCTTTCGCGTTTTGGGGTTTATCGTGTGAAGGCGTATTCGTTTTCGTCGACTGGCCTTCGATTTTCGCACCGTCTGCGGCTTTGACATCTTCAGTAAGCACTTTTCTTTCAGCTTTGTTCGCCGCAGAGGCTAATTCATCCGCGCCATTTTGGAGAACGCGGTTTTTTCCAGAAGGCAAACCAATCGCCTCAATAACCTTAACATCAAATATTCCCGCTTCTTGTGCTCGATTGCTGGACGTGGCTTTCCAGTCATTCAGATTAAATTCCCCACTTTGTTTTTTCTGAAGGACGGCGACTTCACGTACCGTCTTCGCTTTTTCAGTTTCGCCATATATTTCAAGCCACCGGGCTGAATCCTCTGCGTCTTTGGCACTTTCAAAATAAGCCCCTTGGATATAGGATTCTACCGTGTCAACCACGACATTATAGGCACCTTTTACCTGACCTTTAGCCCGCTCAACGGGATGTTTTAACCCTTCGACATGATTAATCGCCTTTTCTTTCGCCCAATCAACGACATCGTTTTTAGCTTCCACCATCGCGTCCCACGCTTTTGTCTGCCAATTCTTTTCTTCCGGTGTTTCGGCTTTGGGTATCGGGTTGGCTTCTGTCGCTGACCCTGAGGATGAAGCCGCCTGTGCAGTAATAATCCCGGTGGTGTTGCCTGTTCCTGTGGGGCTGTCATCCCGCGCTTTGGCCGGCAGAGCCGCATTGGGTTGAGGATGATCGTCTTCTTCCTCCTCCTCTTCCCATTCTTGCTTTGGAAACTCCCCGCTTTTAAATTTGTCAACGGTATGTTGCGCGGTTTCCTTAAACTCCTGCGCAGTGAAATCCGCATCGAGCTGATTATAGTCAACGTCTAATTCCGGATCGGCGCCGTAATCACCGTAAAAGCGGGAACTTTGCCGGTATAACGTATCCACATTGTTGAGCGCCTGCTCAGCCTCAGCCTGTGTGCGGATATTAAACTCTTTACAATACTTTTCGGCGCGAACATCGGCGCTATCCGGTGTGACGATCATGCTGTCTGACATCGGTGACCCTCCTTATGCCCCATTCATCCAAAATTTATCCCCGTGGCGCAGCACCAGTTTGTTGCCGGCCCGCACCGTCCTGGTATGTTCCTGTGGGTGGCATTTGCCGCCGACCGTGCCACTTTTGACGCCATTCGCCACGCCCGGCTCGTCACCGAGGGTTTGCGGCACAAAACTCCGGGCAAACACCACCACCGGCTGACCATTGGCGCGCACGGTCTTTTCCGGTGCGGAACTGTCGGCCAGTTTCGCTACTACCGGATAGGGGATCGGTGGTGTGGAAGATCCCATCGGGGTTTTGCATACGTCTGGCAACATACCGACTATCAGCCATTCGCCTGCGGTACGGGCGATATAGTTCTCAGCCATCCTGTTTCTCCTCTGCCCGTGGCGCCATTTTGAGCAACGGCGCATCCGGGTTGATTTCAAAGCGCGCTTCCGCCACCCGAACGGGCAGCGCGGTTTTCACATTCAGCCGACAGGTCAGATGCAGCGTCAGCGCCTCGCTGTCGAGCATTAACGTATCGAGGCGCATCGGTACAGGCAACATCCTCCCGTCATGCAGCCGCAGCAAAATAAACGGGCGATGCCCCGGCAGGGTGACATGCAGGTGCCCGCCGGGTGTCATGCCTTGCAGGTGCAGCGAGATATCAGGGTCAGGCCAGTCAATTTGCTGGTCGGCGGGCGCACCGTTCCAGTAACCAAAGTCAAAATCTTTCGGCAGATAGGGGTGGCGGTGTTCCAGCCAGTCGGCATCGTAAGTCCCGGCAAGCTGGCGGCGGGGCAGCCACGGCCGGCCGATAAAGCCCAGCCCCTGCGGCTGGCAGGCGGGGGTATCAGGTGCCAACGTTCCATCCAGTTGAGCGGTAAAATGCGGCGCGGTGAACGGCGCCTCCGGTCGGGTAATACGGGGGGCAGGGTAACGAGTAAATTGTTTGGCGTTGGCATACCACGGCGTGATAAATCCCATTCCCAGCGGATTGGTTTCGCAGGTGGCATGAGCAACCGGCGCTTTTTCGCCGTCCGGGTGTTGCCGGCGCTGTTCTGATGTCAGCCGATCGCTTTCCTTAAGCTGTGCAACTGCTTTATCATCCGCCTGAATTCTGCATTCGCCCCCAAAGGCGTAGCGATAATCCAGCGGCAGTGTTGAAAACGGTTTCGGGTCGGTCAGTTGCCACTGACCGCCAGCATCACGGATAAATTCCCGTTCACCGGTCACGGTCAGGGTTTTGTCGAGCAGGGTCTGACCCTGTTTGCTTTGCACATGCAGCCGAACCGGAAACGCCGTGCAGGGGCGGTTATCCGGTGCATACGCGGTACCGTTAACAATCACGTCACAGCGCGGTTTAAACGGCGCCAGGTCACTCTCCTGCAACACCGGTGAGGCATTCATCTGCCCGCGGTATTCATCCTGTAAACACAGCGGCGGTGCCGGCAACAGTTCGGCCAGACAATGGCCGCGACGGTCAGGCAGTAACTGGTAGCCGATTTTCATCACCATCACATGGTGCTCTGTATCCGCCACATCCAGCATTGAGTAGTTCATCACCGCAAAGGGGGTCAGGTTACGAAATTCCATCTCAGTGCGTCCTCCTTAGTTCAGGTCGATGTCTTTGCCGGTGATTTGTACCGGGCCACTCGCCTCGAACTTAAACTCGGTGCCAATCAGGGTAATTTTGCCGCTGCTGTCCATGCGCAGGGTACTGGCACCGCATTGCAACTCAATCACATCCCCGGCCTTGATGGACAGGGTGTTGCCGACGATAACCGACTTATGGACGCCCACCTGTTCGCTCTGGCTTAAAGCGACGGCCGTATTCATGGCACCGCCGACGGTCAGGGTGTGGGCCAGACCGACCGCTTCATTACGGGTCAGTGTCACCGACTCCATTTTGTGACCGTGCACCGTGAGGGTCTGGTTTTTCTCCACGGTTTCGGTGTGGTTGGCCAGCACCCGGGTATCCCGGTTATTGAGCACTTTGGTGTGCATGTCCTTCTGCGCGTGCAGGGACAACAATTCGCTGCCTTTCGCATCCTCAAACAGCAACTCGTTATAGCCTTCGCCCTTGTGGGTTTTGGAGCGGAACGCCATCTGGGTTTTGCTGCCCGGCAGCGACCCCGGCGGGATATTGCTGGCATGGTAAGTCCGGCCGGTGACGATGGGCTGGTCAGGGTCACCGTGCAGAAAATCCACCACCACTTCCTGACCGATACGCGGGATGGCCAACATCCCCCAGCCCTGACCCGCCCACGGCTGGGTTACCCGTATCCAGCAAGAGCTTTGGTCGTCGCTCTTGCCGTATCGGTCCCACGGGAACTGGAGGCGGACACGGCCGTACTGGTCACAGAAGATTTCCTCGCCAGCCGGCCCTACCACTTTGGCAATCTGTGGGCCATCAATCACCGGTTTGGGTAACGGTGTCGGGCGCCAGTGCTGGTTCTGGCGGATAAAACTGAACTGGCTGTGCAACGTAGTGCCGCTGTCTCCAGTGGCGGTTTCAAGCGCTCCCGGCTGGCGGCCACTGTGACTGGCGGAAACAGTCTGCCATGACTGATTCAGATCTTCCCGTGGATGGTTATCGAGAATGAACAATTTGCCCGGTTGCAGGGCGATAGCATGGCCGCTGCCCTGTCCGGTCACGGCGTCGCTACGTAGCGCTTCCAGTCGGTAACGGGTAAAATCCTTGCCATGTGCTTCGTCTTTGAAGCGACCGGGGTAGTCATAGTGCTCGTAGTACAGCTGTTGCAGATTTTCATCCCGCATTTGCTGGTGAAATTCTGCCGGCCACGCCGGATTCTTGAAGGTGTAATCCTTAAGCTGAACCTGTGCCGGCCGCACCTGAGCGCTGCATGTCAGGCTGCTGATGGCAGGTTCACCCACGGTACTGACGTCACCGGGCTGATACGGGATCATTATGCCCGGCGGAACTGAACCGCAATCGTCGGCAAACACCAGTGTGTTGCGCCCGTTACTGCATTCGAAGAAGTAGAAAATACCCTCTTCCGCCGTTAACCGTTGCAGGAAGGCGAAGTCGCTTTCCTGATACTGAACGCAAAATTCGCGCGCCGGGTGAGGATGGCGCAGGCTGAAAATCACATCGCGGATGTTGTGTTCTTTCAGGAGAGTGGTGAGGATGGTAGCGATATCCTGCTGCTGGAAAATGCGCGAGTTCTGGCGCAACGTGGTGCGCCATAAGTCCGGGCAAATGGTCATCTGGTAAGTGGTCTGATGCAACCCGGTGTTACCCTGTTCGAACCGGGCTACCATGCCAGTAATGCTGCGTTGCTCAATCCCATCCTGAGTGATGGTGAGCGTTGCACTGCGATCAAGCACCGCCGGAAAGTCAATCGCCGGGTCGGCACTGGCCAGCCCGACATGCAGACTGAACGACTGGGAAAAGCCTTCCGTCAGGTCAAAATCGGTGACAACAAAGGTCGCCGGGGGCAAACTGCCGGCTGTCAGGGTAAATTGCAGGCCACTCGGGACGCTCAGCCCCAACAGTTCACCGACTTTTTGCAGTGCTTTGGTGGCTGATTGCTGCCCACTGGCGGCACGCGCGGCCAGTCCCGCATCACCACGCAGCCCCCCGCCAAAACCGCCGCCCGGAATTAAGCCCGCTGTCCCGGCCGAACCACCCCCCACGCTGCTCCCTGCGCCGCGCAGCAACTCGGCAGCCTGTTGGACGCGTTGGCCGGCCTGCTGTCCCTGCTGGACAAGCGCCTGCCCCTGCTGAAGTTTCGCTCTGGTTTTTTTTATTGACATACACTGTCTCCCTGATTAATACCCGCGGTCCGGGGTGACGGCGGGAGTCTGGTTACCTGTTTGCTGTTCTGTGGCCTGACGCAACCGGTCATAACGGCCGAGCAACGCGTTAAAGCGGTCATCAATGCCTTTCAGTAATACCGGCGGGGCACTGTCGCCTTTCGCGGCATAGACACTTAACTGACGTAACAATTCTTCCAGCGGAACGTCGCTGCCGTGGCTGCGCTGAATGTCATAGATGGCAGTTTTCAGGTAAGACAGGGTGAAGCTGCCACGGGTGCGCTCCTGCAACAAAATTTTATCCGCCAGTTGCTGGAGCTGGTCGCGGGTGACCTGCCAACTGTCTTTCAGCGGCACGCTGTCAATCCGCCCCGCCATTTGCTGCTCCCATTGGTGGGTAATAAGTTTCTGGGTTGGGGAGTCGGGCCAGCGCTGTGCTGCAAGGCTTGTCACGCTGCGGGCGCTCTCCCATGTGGCCAGCGGGTGAGTCTCCGCCAACTTATCCAACTGATACTGGTAGCTACCCATATCAGGCTGATACAACCACGCCAGCCTGGCTCCGGCCGGTTGCCCGGTGATAGCCGTGAGCTGATGTTGCAGCGGTTTGTAGAACAACAACCAACTGCCCACCAGTACCAGCACGCCCAATAACGCTCCCAGACCAAAACCCTGCCACGCACTGAAACCGCGGGGTGGTGGGACAGGCGGGAACTGCACCCTAACCCGCTGGGGCGTATCGTCTGCGGGCTGAGGCTCATGGCGCGGAGGGGGAGGCGGGGCGTCCGACCCGGTTTCGGACTGGGACAGGTAGACCAGCGGGGGCATCTGCACCGGCGCCGCCGGTTTCGCGGCCTGCCGCGGTTTTTCCAGCTTTTTCGCCGCGTTTTGGAAAAACCACAATAGGTTTTCCACTCGTGGCAGACGTTTCAGATCAGATTGCTGTAACCGGTCGATAATCAACTGAAGTGCCCGTTCAGCGCGGTAAATCAACCGCAGGTCACTGGCCGTAAAATCCTGTTGACGTAACCCGCTGCCGGTACGGGTATGAAACCATTCCAGCAGGTCGGTACGTACCTGTGGCTGAGGCGGCCACAGGGTATCCCATTCACTGACGATAACTCCCGCCAGCAGTTCACAGCCCTCGGTGAACCCGGCCAGCCCATTCAGTTGCATCCGTGCCAGCGTGTAGTAAATCGCGGTCTGCAAATCCACGCCGTTGCTTCTAAACAGCGTCAGGGAGAGGGATTCCACCAGCGGCCAGTTCACTTCCGGTTGAGCCGGATGGCTGGTTTTGTTGATTTCATCGCGGATAACCGCAAATTCGGGCAGGTTCAGCGGACTACCGCCCGCCCGGATGATAAGATTTTCAGGGTGTCCGCTCATATTTTACTTTTCTCCTTAAAAATCCCCCCGCCTGAAGGCAGGGGGCATTAGCGTTTAAGACAGGGCGGCGACCCACGCCGCCATCGGGGAACGGATTCTTATCAATAGAGGGTATCCGGCAGTTTGAACTGGCTGAACAGCCCGCCGGCAAACGGGTTGTCCGATTCGTCCACATAGATACGGTAGGTCATCTCGCCGCCATCAACGCTGAAACGCACATCAAAGAAGCCTGGCTGAACATGGGTCAGTTTGCCGCTGTTAATCAGCCGTAACTGCGCCCACGGACCGCTAAAGCTGATGGCACGCGGTGCCTGGTTGCTTTTCGCTGGCATCAGGGTGAGCTGACTTTCGGTACCGGCACGCATGGAGTTTGGCCAGATTAGCCGCGCCACATTGCTGCGCCCGTGAGAGTAATCCACCAACTGGCCGTCAAGGTTGAGCAACGCCCGACGTTTGTTACCGGTCAGGCTCACCGGCTCAATGGCAAACTGAGCACCGAGGCCGTTTTGCGGCGTAAAGAAGGTGGTTCGAATGCGGTTCGCCACCGCCAGTTGTTTCATCACGTCCGGCCGGATCAGCATCTTGCCGTCCGTGCCTGTCGTCAGGTTGAACTCCACAAATGGTTTCAGGTTCTGCTTATAAAAGGTATCCAGCGTGCCGTCTGGCTGGAAGAATCGGTCAAACTCACTCAGCGGAACTTCTTCGGTGGCCTGTGGATTAAAGGGATAACGCCCCGCCAGATAGGTCTTGTATTGTTTGACCACGGTGTTATTCCATTCCACTTCCAGCGAACGGACCGCTTCCATCATCACGACGCGCCACGCCTGTTCAGCCAGTTCACCGACCCAGCGGCTCAGCGGCTCCGGCAGGTTTTTCGCCATCTGCTGTGCTTCAAAAATGGCGTCACTGTTATTTTTATCCAGACGCAGTTGCACCGCTTTCAGGGCTTCCTTACCCGGCACCGGTGAGTTCTGGATAGCCAACAGGTAACGGTGCAACGCCATCAGTTTCTGGTAGACACTTTGCAGCGTACTGCCCTTATCGCCGTATTCAGATAACACCCCCGTTTCCTGCGCAAAATCATGGCTGATACGGTTTAACAGCTTATAATCGGGCTGTTTCAGCAAGTCTTCTTTTTCCTTGCTGCTCAGCGCACTGTTAACCTGCGGCGGATTGGTATTCTCGCTCAGGATTTGCAATGCCCGCTTAACGGGTTGCTCACCACTGATCACCTGTTCGATGGCACTGATAGCCTGAGGCAGATCATCAAAGTCACGGACTTCCAGATTGTTCATCGCCGCCCGCCAAGTGGCGGTGTACTCGGACAGATACAGTTCATTGATTTCTTTCAATATCCTGTCCTGATCTTTGTCGCTGTACTGGTCGTGATTTTGTGACGCGTCAGCCTCACTGGATTTATCCTGATTATTCTTCGCGATATTCAGCACCCAACTGTCCATCTCGGTCAGTTTGGTCAGTTCGTCTTTCTGCTGGACGAAATAATCCATCAAACCGTGGCGGGTCAGAAGTTGAGGGATCACCAGCCGTTTTTCGTTACTGGCCAAAAACACATCATCAAAACTTGGGCCAATCTGGTCACGCAGGTTGATCGGCGCGGCCAGGATATCCTGCGCTCGGATACGCAGGTTCTGATACACCCGTTGTTTGACGGAAAGGGTTTTCAGCTCCTGTTGCGCCTGTCGGATCGGTTTGACAAACGGGGTGAAGCTGGCAATGGCTTCCTGGTTACCTGCATCACGCGCCTTTTTCCAGTCGGTACGTGCCAGCGCGTAATCCAGATGGGTCAGCAACGCCTCCTGTACATCACGCTGGCCGTGAAATGCTTTACTCCAGCGCTCACGCATGTACTGCACCACCAAGCTGTTGTTGCGTTTGCTCTTATCTTCCATCATGCGCATGACACGCAGGATCTCGAGTTTTTCCTCACTACCGACCGGCGCTTGATTCAGATCATCCAGCAATCCCGACATCAGGGAGGGCAGGAAACGCTGTTCCAGTAGTTTCAGGTAGGTACTTGCCACATACGGCCCGACGCTGCCCCCCTGATACAATGCCATATCGGTCAGGAAAGAGGTGTTTTCGTGATAGTCACCATAAGCCAGAGTCGCGTCGCGGATCGGGTTAAGCAAAGGCAACTGGAGATTGCCATCGTGGTCATCCCCTTTCGGTGCCGGAACGGACAGGAAGTTTTTCGCCTGCGCCAGCACTTCTTCACCCGCCCGATAGTTTTTCTGGTAGAAGTAATGCCAGCCGCCCCACATCGCTACAATGGCCAGCGCACTGACGGTGGAGAAGGTGTATAACTGGCGGCGGTTGCGGCTCAGCCAGATCCGGTTTTCGGCCGCCAGATTCGGCTCAGCCAGCAGAACATTTTCAAACAGGGCGTGTGTGAAATAGGGCAACGTGTCACCCACCGGCCAGGTGGGGAACGCTTGCGATCCCAGATGATATTGCGCCGAAGCGGATTGCGTGAACAGGTCATCCATCTGTCCTACCTGATGCGCCGACGTCAGATAAACCCCGCGCAGGGTCGGGCGATGATGTTCATCGTTATACAGGATGTCTTCCAGCATTTGAGTAATGTAGCTGTGCAACCCCTGGATTTGGCGGGTGAAACTGAACAGCGCACTGCGCTGGTTGGCATCCACATGATTTAGCATCATATCCGGCATCGCCACATTCAGGTTGCTCATCCACTGTTTCCAGAACTGTTCCAGTTCACTGCGCCACGCTTTTTCATCGCGATTGTTGAGACTGAATGTTACGCCGAGGATCTCGTCCCGCAGTTTGCGATCGAGTGACTGGAACATGGCCTCAAAACCGTGCAGCAGGTCGATTTTGGTCATCACCAGATAGAGCGGCAACTGACTGTGGAAGGTCAGACGAATATCTTGCAGACGCTGGTGAATTTCCCGCACATAGCGTTCGCGCTGTTCACGATTGTCACTGAGCAGGCGCAGGGTATCAACGGTCAGAATCACCCCGTTGAGTGGCTGGCGCTGGCGGTTTTCAGCCAACCAGTTCAGCAGCGCTTCCCACAGACGACTGTTAATTTGAGGTTTGTCACTGTCAAGCGGGACAGGTTGATCAATCAACTGGCCTTTCGGATCGATGATGACGGCTTTTTCACCCAACCAGCAACGCAACATCAAAGGCACGTCTGCGTCCTGACGCAAATATTCCGGTGCCGCGATTTCAGATAACTTATGGCCTTCCTTAATCAGTGACGTTTTTCCGCTTTTCTGGCTACCGATCACCATGTACCAGGGGCGTTCATACAGATAATTGTACGAGTCCAGATGGCGTTGCAACTGGGATTTCCAGTGGTCGAGATAGCGATCCTGATATTCGATATCGACACGAACCGGATCGACCACTTTCAGTTCAACATCAAGGTTCAGTTTTTCCAGTGTTCGCAGGCGACGCCACGCTTTCATACCCACCCAGAACAACACCATCATGATGATAATGGCGGTTGCCAGCCAGCGCGCCGCGAGGCTTTCCAATGGATAGTCGTTACGGATCTTCCATTCTGGTCCCCACCACCAGACCGCAATCAGGAGCAGGCAGGGGATAAGAGCTAGGATCAGTGCCATCAATGCCTTCAGGCGGGGCAAAGATTTAAACTTCGCCAGCGCTGGCAAGGCAGATTTCAAGGGTGCCAAAGAGGACAAAGAGGGCCATTTCATGGGTTAACACTCCTGTTTGAAGCTGTGTCCTTAGAAGGCGAAGGGAGTTTTTCAGTTAATTTTTCAGCCAATAAAGCCAATAGGCTCGGCTCCCATTGAGTAAGTTGCATGTGTTGTCCCGTGTGTAACAAATTCCGGTAATGCTGCTGAGCCAGCGCTGTCATGCCGGCTTCGGCAAGCAATTGGGCATTGAGCAATTGACCATAAAATTGATCCCGTGGCTCGGTCAGTTGCTGTTGATGGTCTTCCAGCATATTTAGCGCGGCTTCCAGCCCCTGCTGTCGAAAACATTGCCAGATCACCTCCTGATCCGCCGAGACTGGCGTCGTTCCCGTCGCCACCGGTTCAGGGGTCAGCCAGTCGAGGGTTTCAGGCGAAATAAACGGACTCATGTCAGAGAAACTTAAGGTTTTCAGCACCGGTAACCGATCCAAAAACGCCGTCAGCTCATCACGAATTGCCTGCGCGACATTTCCGTAACCCAACTGCAACGCAGTTTGTGCCGCAATGGCATGCCCCTCCAGCCAATAAGGGGCAAGCGTCAGACTTTGCTCGATTTGCTGGAGCAATAAGTTGTCTGCCATGGGCAATCTCGCCAAATAGTCGGCTGTTCGATCGGCAGAAGCCGGCGCTAAGGGGGTTTTACCGGCCGAATTTGCCATCGGTGCCGTGGTGATGGTGTGCCATACCGCGTGGCGACGCAGAGCATACCCCACCGGCAATTCAGGATACCGCTCACACAGTAAATCGGCGACGGTCATCAGCGTCTGTTTCCAGGCCTTTTCGCTCGAACTGTTGACGTCGATTTCCGGCATTGGCGCTATCGGTGCGGCGGCAGGATGCTGGCTATCGCTTCGGGCAGGTTGCGTCGTCAACGCATCTGCCGGGGCTGACGCCGCCGGTGCGGGTTTTGTCTCCACGGGCACCGATTCTGGCTGACGGTTATAGCGAATACGCAACTGGTCAACTTCTTTGGCAAGATCCGGCTCGCTGCTATGCCAGCATTGGGCAAGGTGCGCCAATACGCCTTGTGCATCATCCCGTTCACTTTTGCTCGCCTGTTCAGTGAAATTGCCCTGGGCTGAGTCAAAACGTTTAAGGACTTGTTGTGCCAGCCGACGTTTTAACGGGAGTTTGGCTGGCCAGGCTTTCTCCCAGTAGTTTTTGACATAATCGGTCAGTAGCTCCAGCGCAAGAATGAGCTCAGCCGCGTTGCCGGCATGTTGCAGGGTTCGCAGCAAATGAACCACCAACCGAAAGTCTTTGCTGTTTTCACTCAGCAGTTGCAATGCCTGACGCTGGATTTCTGCCACATCCAGCGAGCCATGTGACAGCGAACCGAATTTTATCATTTCGCCGTCAATGTATTCCCATGCAGGTTCGTTTTCGCCCAGCGCCTTGCCAATCTGTTCGTCGGCGAGAGGGGCTAGCAGAGCGCCGAACCAGTCGAATTGTGTTCTGATATCCATGTCGATTACCAACGGCAAGCAGCGCGTAATGGCTTCACTGCCTGCTCCAACTGAGAAATGTTAAAGGTTATCTGGTTACCATTACTGCCCGTAATGCTCACCCGTTCGCTGTTCATCAGGCGCTTGATTTCGTCGATACCCGGTAAGCCCCGGCTGGATTCCCATAGGTAGCCCTGTTCCCGCACGAACCATTCCGTTCGGAACTCCGTTCTGTCTGTTTCTACGGTAACCGCCCCGGACTCCACCGGTTTAGGCAACGCCACCTGCAAACGGGTGATGCTGTCAATGCAACTCAGCATTAAGACCGGACGTGGCGGCGGTACACCAATCGCCGGCGTGGTTAAGATGATGGGGGTCGTGCCATTTTCTCCCTGCGTCACAATGAAACGGGTGGAGTAATCGCTGCGTTTCATCTCCTGTTCCATCGCTTTCCGCCACGAAGGCCCCATATTTTCGATAGGAATGCGTACCGTTTTGAACTTGAGGTTGTTCAATGCACTGTCATAACATGCCAGCCGGATGAGCGGAGACGGCTCAAAGCGGCATTTATACAGTTCATCCACGTTCTGCTTTTCCTGTTCTGCCGCAATAGATTCCGTTAGTTTCACCGTTTCCGTTGATTGTATGCCCTCCGCAAACTTGGGGTTCCCTGTCAATGAAGCGAGCAATGAACTGATAATTAAAACAATATTCATAATCTACACCCGTATTTAGCCAGTTTGTAAACCAACGTCCGTTGGGGAATGCCCAAACTTTGTGCTATCAATCTGGTATCGCTGCCAAACTGACGCTGACGTTGAACCAACACGGCACTTTCAAATTCTTCTATGGCCTTTGGCAGATTATCGATATGACTGTAATCCACGGAGATACTGCTGACCGCCGCCGATTTTTTCGATTCACTCAGGGAAGCCAGCAATTCATCCAATTGTTTTTCTTTTTGACGTTGAACCTGAAAAACCTGGTGGATTTGGCGTAACTGTCCGCGCAGTTGTTCGAGTTCCTGCAATTTTTTCAGGCGATGCTGCATAACATGGCAATAAATGCCGAACATGTTTTCATTGTTAGTGAAAAGGTGGACATTTTCGGCAAAGATGGCAATCACACCACAAGCCCGCCCATTGCAGTCAAACAGCGGTATGCTGTATAGCCCGCAGTTATGCGGCAGCTCTGCAATAAACGTGCGGAAATGCGGATCGTCAAGGCGTGCCCCGTGGTTGAGGGAATCCCAAACCACCGGGCTCCCCTTACGCAGTACCTGTATTAACGGGTTATTGACGTCATCAATGTCTACTTGCAACCGGCGCGAATTGGTTTGCTGAAGCGCCGGTAAGTTGTAGCATTCCAACCTGTTTTCATTGATGTTAAGCAGGAAAACCAACAGGGCATCAAAACGCGAGCTATGGCTGACCTGCAAAAAATGATCAACCAGTTGTTCTATAGTGTCATCTTCCAATAACGCTAACGCGCTTTTCAGCCGCTGTTTCATTATTCTGCCTCCTCAACCTCTGCCCGGAATTCATGCTCAGCCACGGTTAAGCGAATCGCTTTGATGGCGGCTCCCGCAGCCATTTTCTGCAACAGCAGCAGGGAAACCGGCGGTAGCAATGCGCCATCAATAATGGATTCCAGCATACGGGCACCATTTTCTGCACGGGTAGCCCGTTGCAGGATCTCTTCGGATACATCATCGCTGATAGTGACTTCCGCGTTGAAACGCTGAGTCAACAGGGTATCCAGCCGAGCCAGTTTGCCCTGAATGATCGTTTTCAGCGTTTCATGACCCAGCGGCAGATAAGGGATGACTTCCATCCGTGCCAACAGTGCCGGCTTGAAGAATGCCGCCAGTTCCGGGTAAAGCTGGTCGTTGATCTGCTCTGGTTGTTCTGCATGATCGACGATAGTCTGATAACCCAGATTCGACGTCAGGAAGAACACGACGTTTTTACAGTCGATGATGCGCCCTTCTCCATCCGCCAGTTCCCCTTTGTCGAAAGCCTGATAGAACAGGTTCAGAACGTCCGGGTGGGCTTTCTCCACTTCATCCAGCAAGACCACTGAGTACGGTTTCTGACGAATAGCTTCGGTCAATACGCCACCTTCGCCATATCCCACGTAGCCCGGCGGTGAACCAATCAAGCGGGAAACGGTGTGTTTTTCCTGAAATTCGGACATGTTGATAGTCGTCAGGTATTGACGGCCACCGAACATCAGCTCCGCAATCTGCAAAACGGTTTCGGTTTTCCCGACACCACTTGGCCCAACCAACAGGAAAGCACCAAGCGGACGTCCCGGACGACGCAAATCAGCACGGGCGGTCAGTAAGTGTTTATGCAGGCACTGAATCGCCATCGTCTGCCCTTTGATGTTTTGTCCCAGGTGAGTAGGCAGTTCAGTCACAATGGCTAATTCGCTTTGTGACAGGCGGTTCAATGGCACGCCAGTCCATTCAGCGATCACCGATGCGATCTGGGTTTTGTCCACATGGGGGGAAACCAGGGTTTGTTGCTGCTGGAGTTCCGCCAGCTTTGTGTTGAGGACGGCCAGTTTTTCGATCTGCGATTGTTCTTCCGCGGTTGCTGTATCCACTCTATCCGCAATGTCAGACTCCGCAATGTCAGACTCCGCAGTGTCAGATTGCGTTTCAACGGGCGCATCATCAGCCAGCAACTGGCTGCGCAGTTCGATGATTTGTTTCACCAGCGTCTGCTGTTCTTGCCAGCAACTTTCCAGCATGGTGAGCTGTGCCTGAACCTCTTCCTGCTGGTTTTGCAACGCGTCTAATCGTTCAGCATGAACGTTCAGCCCCATGCGTTGCTCTCTTGCCAGTACGTCGATTTCCATTTGTATCTGGTGCAATTCTGTCGTCAACGCAGAGATCTGACGCGGTGGTGATGTCAGGTTGATGGCCACACGAGCACAGGCAGTATCCAGTACATCAATGGCTTTGTCCGGCAGTTGACGGCCGGAAAGATAACGGTCACTCAATAGCGCGGACGCTTTCAGTGCTTCATCATCAATCAGAACGCCATGCGCCTTCTCATAAATGGCACGCAGGCCACGCATGATAACGGTCGCCTCGTCTGCCGTTGGTTCAGAAACCTTCACCAGCTGGAAACGACGGGACAGGGCAGCGTCTTTTTCAAAATATTTTTTGTACTCGCTCCATGTGGTGGCCGCGATCGTTTTCAGTTCACCACGCGCCAGCGCCGGTTTAAGCAGGTTGGAGATATCCAGCCCTCCCGCCTGGTTGCCGGCGCCGATCAGGGTGTGAGCTTCATCAATAAACAGGATGATGGGTTTTGGCGACTGGCTGATTTCCGCCATGATGCCTTTGAAGCGTTTTTCAAATTCCCCTTTGACCGCGGCTCCGGCCTGCAATGCACCCAGATCCAGGGTCATCAGTTCGCTATCGCGCAATTTATCCGGTACGCGATCGTGAATAATGCGCAGCGCCAGTCCTTCGATCAGCGCACTTTTACCCACGCCCGCTTCACCCACGACGATGGGATTGTTTTTGCGGCGGCGGCAAAGAATGTCAATCATCAGATCGATTTCATTATCGCGGCACAAAACCGGGTCCAGCTTACCCTGACGAGCCTGATCGGTCATGTTCTGGGTAAAGCGTGCCAGCAAGCTGTCGCTGTTGGCCGGATGGACGCCCTGCCCGTCTTTATCACTGGCGGCAAGTGGCTGCTCAGCCGAACCATTTGTCCATTCAACGAAGTTCTGGCGCAATAACTCGCGGTTGATACCTGCCAATAAACGCGCACTTTGTGGCGCCAGATAACGCAGCGGGCTGAACAGTAATGCGATCAGCATCACTCCACTGCGCAGCTCGCTGTGTTGCATCTCTGTAGAAGCCAGCAGCCAGCTATCCTGTAACCATTCCACCAGCATGGGGGAAAAATTGGGGTAATTTTGTACAATCGATTGATGGTGTGTGATGATCTGATCAAGTTGTTCTTTCAGCAGATCGTTGTCGATGTCTGCTTTACTTAGAATCAACCGCACGTCACTCAGTGGCGTATCGATCATTTGCCGCAGTAATTGTGCAACCGTGATTTCAGGTTGTTGCTGACTGACGCAAGATGCCGCGGCTGACTCCAGTGCATGACGGGTTATCGGGTTTAAACGATTTACAAGGGTGGGCAGATCAATCTGGATCATGGCGACTTCCTATCTTAATAAGTTATTTAGCTGCTTTAATATGTCTTGGGTTTGATCACCGAGGCGAATGGCATAAAAGCTGTAAATAGCCACCAATAAGCCCACGCTAATGCAGAACAGGTGCTTGATCGTCCACCGTCTGCTCAGGCGATAACGCGCGTCACTTTCGTTAATATTGACATACAGCGTGGTCGGTGGTGTCTCCCCACGCAGTGCGTGAAGTTGTTGCTGTAAGCGACGGAACAAACGCTCAAAATCATCACTTTTTTGGGTGCTGACTTTGTAGCGTCCGCGATACCCCAGACAGAGGCAGAGAAAAATAAACTCCAGCAAGTGCTGATAGCGCTGAGCCTCTCCCATCAGGCGTTCAAGCAATACAAAGACCTTCTCACCTCCCCAGGTTTCATTGTGGAAGTGCACCAAGAGTGATTGCTTTAACCAGCCATTCTGACTGTTCCAGCCGTGCCCCAATGCGGTTTCATCAATGAAGGTGCACAGTACGTAACGGAATGACACAATCGCACCGGGTTCATAGCCTTTGGTTTGCAGGTACTGCTCAATCGCCCGGATATCCGTCACCACCTGTTGATAAAGTTTGTCTGGCAGTGCCTGATCATTCATATCCTGCAAACGCAAAACCATCCCCAACAAAGGAGTGGCGGCATCGATCATGGGATTGAGGCTTTCACCACGCAACGGTAGCTGGTACTGACGCTGAAACGTTTTCACTGTGTCAGATTTTTCCAGCGACAGACTGTCAACATTGATATCGCTCATGATTATTCCTTACCACCCCTGATCGCCCAGAGCTGCATATCTAAGTCCGGGAAATCCCCTGATACGTGGAATGCGATGGAATTTCCTTGCTGGATCTCCTTCCATGCCGGACTCTTCTGATCCAGGCGGAAATAGGTATATCCAGAGTGATACGGCAACTGGCGAGGCGCTGCGGACAGGGCAATCAGAGGAACGCCCGGCAGCTGAACGCTGACCAGATCGCGGATCCTTTCCATTGAGGTCACTTTGGTCTGCTGGACGAACTGACGACGTAACTGTTCTTGCGGCGTGCTGGCACTGATTGCCAAAACAAATTCCGCTTTGCGCAACAGGTCATTATCATGGAGCGTTGCCACACGAATGCCACCTTCGTTCTGTTTCAGGGCAATCGATGTTGCACGAGGAGTCAGTACGACGTTCAGCGCATCACGGATCGAATGCATCGCATCCTGGAAAGTGTCTGTCAGGTTATTATGGTCATAGGTCAGCATATTCCCCGGCAAGCGACTCGCATCGGTGAACGTTCTCAGCTCACCACAAGTCTGGAGCAACTCGGTATATAAATGCAGTGGGTGCAGAACGGTTTGTTTTGCATAATGGTTGAACAACGGCTGAACACGGTTAAGCAGTTGCAGCATCATAAACTCCGCCACATCCGCAACCCCTTGCTGACCCGGTGAACCAATACGTTTAGCTAATGTTCTGGAACGTTCAGTCAGCAGCCCGTCGATTTCCACCATGAAACGCTTGAGTTTGTCGGCGACGAAAATGGATAAACAGGTTGGGATGAATTCTTCATCCAGTACAATTTTGCCATCTTTTTGTTTTTCCAGAATGCGGCATACGGGGATAGACGTGTAAGCGCTCATATCCTCGGAACCTTGCATCAGAACGGGGGTCAGTTGTGCAAGCTCCAGTGCTGAGGAGTCTCCCCCCTTGGTATGCAGGTCACGGACATCCGTCGGCAATTTCCGGTAACGCACCGCGCTCTGAGTGTCTGCATCCAGATCTGCAATTTCCCGAATGGTTTCGCTGGACATCGGTAATGCCAGATAAATATCTTTGCTTTTCAGGTCATTAATATTTTCGATATCCAGTGGTTTTGGCAGCAAATCCTGACCCGGCGCAGAAAAAACGGTGCCATCCGGCATAATACCGCTGGCTTCGGTAATGCCGATACGTCCCAGTTTAAGCAAATCATCATTGATACTCAGGGAGCTAAAACCGTGAGCATAAGGCGTCAAGATGGAAACAAGGCTGTGAGCCAGATAATCAATGTGTTTTTGTTGTTGCTGAAAATGTTGTGGCTTGATGAATAATCCTTCGTGCCAAATCACCCGATTTTTACCCGGCATGATTACTCCTCCTCTCTTCTAAGTTCGACGTCGTTATTTCTGACATGCACCAAGATGTGATAATGGCGGCCGATGTCTTTTACTCGGATGATCTTTTTCCATTCAGATTGATTTGCATCTGCATAGTGAACGATGACACCGATGTAACGGTTTTTCTTTTCCAGTGTGATGGCTTCCAGAGGCTTATATTGCCCCGGCAGCAGGGTGTAATCCTGATGATCGAGATAGTTTTTCCCCAGTGCCTTTTCGAGTTTGTCGCTGACAAGCTGGTCATAATCAGCCGCCAGAAAACGTGAATCTTCACTGAGATAAACCAAATTCATCTCAACAGGCGCCGCTTCACCGCTGGCATTAGGGTTGATGTCGGGTTCGGCTAACAATGTTATGTTGGCAACAGAAGCCTGTTCATCGGGTTTACCTACCGGCGTGGAAGGGTCCCAGATAACCTGCCCCACTTTTTTTGTTGCGTTCCATGCACTGCTACAGCCGTTCAACAACATCACTGACAGCAATAAAATCCCTACCGCCCAAACACGGCGACTAGCGGAATGTGTCATTGCTGGATTCCTCCAAGCCCTGACGCAATGCGCGGTCATAAGCTTGTTCATAAACCTCGCGGAATAATTTTTCGAATCCCTGCTGGCGGCTGGACGCAAGCTCACGGTAATAATTGGTGTACATTTCCCAGGCCCAGGAAGCATCTTGGTTTCTGACTTCGTTGCTACGACGATAATGAGAGAAACGACGGAGTAATTGCTCTGGGGAAAAAGCGTCCAACATGGTGTTCAGCGCGGCAGAAATGGCAATTTGGTTAGCCTGATAGTGCAGTTTCAGGTTTTGCAGACTTTCTGCTACCGCTGCCGGTGCGGAGAGATGTACCGGGCTTTTCTGATCAGAGAACATCACCTGCATGGTGGTGTCATAATCCATGTTCAGGCGCAGTGGGTTATCTTCAATAGGACGAAGCTGTTTATCACGTAATCCATGTTGTTCACGCTGAAGCGCCAATAGCCCTTCAATGGCCGCTTTCATGGCTTTACCCATCTCTTGCAGAAAATCATTCGCCTGCTGGCTGTCTTGCAACGGCAAACGCGCTTCCAGTCCCCGCATCAGGGGCGTAATAGCAACATGGTCAACATCCATATTTTCGTACTGCCTAGCGGAATCGATGTCCGGTAAATCAAGGAACTCCTGATCCATAACACTGCCTCGGTTATCAGAAATAGGGTTAGCAAATGGGGGGGATAAGTCATGATCCGGGGGTAAAAGCTGTTCCGTGTCATCGGCCTCCACCTGAGGTTTCAACGTCGTCAGGCTCTCGCTATCCAGTACCCGCAGTGGATCATCACTGAAACGGTGCATCACCGTCGGCGCAATGCTTTCATCGCGGGCAAATAGCGATTTTTGCGCGGGTATGCCTTCCATCATGGCATCCAGTGGGTTGCTATAGCTGGATACCAGTGATTCAGGAGATATCGTTGAGGGATCTACGCGATCGGTTTCAGAGAAACTGATATGGATCTTGATCGTCAAATTCCCCATTTTGATTTGATCGCCTTGTTGCAAGAGGATCAAACCCGATTCAGGGGGCAGCATTGCACTGTTGATCTGCACGAATTCAGACAGTACTTGCAGGCAGAATGCCCCGTCCTGCCATTTGATAGCGAATTGCGATGGGGGAATATTGCCCTGCTGATCCTGCACGGACCACAGATGGCTTTCACTGCTACCGACCGTGCCGCCCTGTACCGAAAACTGGCAATTGGCGGATTTACCACTTTCTAGCTGTTCACTATTTAGCACCCGCAGTGAAAGGGTGGGTTGATGTTTTTCCATAGTCGTTATTCCATAACTGAAATTGTGACAAAGGGTTTCTTGTCCGGTTCGCCGAGAAAACTGGTCCACCCCAGATGATTATTCTGCTTCGCCCCCAATACCATGCCACTGACCTGATTTTCAGCCAGACCAAGCCGCAGTTCCCAGGCGAACTGGCTGCGCATGACAAAAGAAATGAACATCACCAATGGGAGATAATTCTTGCCGTCAGGCAGGAATGAGAGAAACCGATCACGCGTCAAGTTGTTGATGCTGAGAAGGAATTTTCCACTGTAATCCCCGACCCAGGAGCCGATGGTGAAGTTGCGCCCCAATACGGACAGTTCAGGATCACTGATTTTCTGTCCCTTATTGGTTCCTCCCAGCCGATTCTGTTGAGCCTCTGGAACAGCCACTTTCCGGAATTGCCAGCCGTGCAACGTGACGTCCTGCAAATCAAAACAGTGGGAAACAAGGCTACATATCACTTCCGGTGAACGGCCGGGGCTGGCCAGTAATCCGGCATATGCCAACATTTTGCTGTGATTAATGTTCAGCATCCGGCGGTTGACATCACTGCCTAACCCGACAAGGGAGAACATACGTTGGGAAAAGTTATCTTCTCCCCCTGGTTTAAAACAGATGTAATAGCGGTATTTCCGCCAAATCTGATGCAGGAGCGTAATTAAACGATGGTTGAAAAGGTTGAGAAAATCCGTCAGGCGATTTTCCCCTTGAGCATCTTCCCATGCCAGTGAATCCAGGTAATAACCCGGCATCGGCGACTGGCTGCCATGCAATCCCATGAAGGACACTTCCAGTTCGAAGTACCCCTTCTTGGATTGCGTCAGTGAGATGACATCACGAGTCGGAAAAGCCAGACTGGCACTGGAACGGAAACGGACGGATTCCAAATCAGGACGATCTGTTTCCCCGGTTTTATCCCACGCTACCGCCAGCTGATTGAGCAATTCAACTAACTGGTAAAAGTTATACCGTGAGATGTCCAATGCCAGCGGTGTGGCAGATTCCTGCTCAGTGATTACATCAACGAGTGTTGACCTATCTGTACCGGCCATTCATAACATTCCTGATTATCTAAATTGATTACCTTCAACATATGAAAAGCGTTGACGCTGGCATACAGTGAGAAAAACCGAGACAAAATCGTACTGAATAGATAAAGCTCACCTTCCGAACTGAATGCCTGTTGCCGGATATATAAGGTTGAACGCAATCCACGCACAGGCAGACCCCGGAATAAGCGATCTGTCGGCTCTGTTTCAATCCTCTCAATGGCATCAAGCCGTTTCTGCGATGACCGCTTGGATTGTCGATTATGAATGCTTGGGAAGTCGTAGGTACGCAGCACCTGTTTCAGTGCATCTTTATCCAGCAAGGACATATAGTTAAGTGACATATTTGACAGCAATGACCAGTGCAATCCGCCGTCCAGCAGAGGATAAAGTGGCACTGATGGGCGCGTGATATTGCGGAATGTGGCAAATGTCGGGCTGCCGATTGACGGATAATTAATGTCGCCAACACGTAGCGCCAAAGGTAATTCCCGGTTGGTACAGGTTAATCTGATCGAAACATTTTCTTTCAGTTTGAGCCTGAGCAAATCTGACTCATCGCCCCGTACAAATGAGATGAAATGTTCCAGCCCCCGACGGAAGGGCGACTCTTTCACCCGCAGACGGTAATAACGCATTGAATGTACATCGTCGGTATCCATTTGATGGTTGAAACTTTCAAACGGGGTATAAATTCGTTCACCCAGACGGGCACGACTGCGTTCGCCATTTTCACCGGTGAGCCAACTTTCTACGCTATCGACAGAAAAAATGTCGTAGTTATCAGGAAAGCTATAACTGGCTTTCAATGGATATTCAGTCTGGCTACCATTGAGTTCAATCGCTTCGCTGTCCGTGGGGAACAGGTTGATTGCCGGTGTACAGTGCAGACGGAAAGTGTCATGACGAATTTTGGCTTCAGGTGGCAGCGCCTGAGAAAAATGTAAATTCAGTTTGAAATTTTTAGTTTTGAGATTGTCAGGCAATTGCGGAAAGCCTTTCACATCAAAGAACAGGAAACTTTCTGCAAAACAGAAGTATTCCTGCAAAATGCGATATCCCATATAGGCATTTTTCGGGTACGGCAATAACGCATCTTCCCGTTCAAATCCCACCGGCACAAAATCAAAATCCGGCAGAGGAATGATGGTATCCCCGACCACCAATTCGGCTTTTCTAAAGTAGTAACAGATCCAGAAATAGAGCTGGGACGTTGTATAGTTATCACCACTCAGATAGAAGCGCAGCTTACCCAGATCCAATTCATGCAGATCCAGTTCCGTTTTCGACGCAAAATTCAGGTTGATAATCCCGGTTTCATTACTGTTATTGACGGTGATATCACGGATAGAAAACGGAAACAGCCAAACATCACGGCAAAGGGTAAAAGTACAACGGCCGTGATCCTCTTTTTTGCCACCTGATTTTTCGTCTGAATAAATATCATCTTGAGTTGCCAGCGTATGACTCATAATCTGCGTGCCACGCTTAACCTGCGTCGCTTTCGTCACAACACTCTCATCAGGGGTATATTCGATGATGGTCATGCTGGGCGTCGGACGCAAATAGTTCGGCCAAAGCATATTGAGCAGACCGTGGGTCAATTCAGGGAACTGATCATCAATCTTTGCCCGCAGATTACCCGTCAGGAAGGCAAAACCTTCAAGCAAACGTTCAACGTCGGGGTCAGATCCTTGTTCTGACAAAAATGCAGCAAGATGAGGACGTTCAACGGCGGCTTCTTTTCCCAGTTGCCGCAGATAGTTCAGCTCATCTCTGAAATATTTTTCAAATGACATTTATTGAGTTCGCTCCAGGCAATAGCGCCGGTTGTTATCTAACTGGATGCTAAATTCCACAAGATCGTTGATCTCATCCAGAGAGATTTCAGCACTGATATGAAAGCTCAACAGCAACGGATCTGAATCATCATGAATGGCACTGACAGAAACCGCTGATATTCTTGGCTCATAATTTCTGATGCACTCTTCAATCGCCCATTCGATATTTTGCTTGAAATCCACCGATGTCGCGGTCGCATCATTCAGATCAATCACCCCTAATTCAACCGCACTCTGGCAGGCACCGGGACGGGAATTCAGCACTTCATTCAAATGCTTCTTGATAGAATCAAGCAATGCACGCATCCTTGATTGACGGGAAGAGCCGGAGCTCTTCCCTTGAATGCGCTCAAACAGACTGGCAGAGCTGCCTCTGTTCCAACTGTACAGCGCAGCCATGATTATTCCTTATCCAAACGTCCAACCAGAGACAGTTCGAAACTGGCACCCATATATTTGAAGTGCGGGCGAACTTGCATTGCAACCTGATACCAGCCTGGATCGCCTTCAACGTCCAGCACCTTGATCTCAGCAGCACGCAGAGGACGACGACTACGAACGTCAGTCGGTGGGTTTTCCTGATCAGCAATGTACTGTTTCAGCCACATGTTCAGTTCGCGCTCCAGATCCTGGCGCTCTTTCCAGGAGCCGATCTGTTCACGCTGCAACACTTTGATGTAGTGAGCCAGACGGTTGATGATGAACATATAAGGAAGCTGAGTGCCCAACTTATAGTTGGTTTCCGCGATTTTCCCTTCACGGGTATTCGGGAATACTTTGGGTTTTTGCACTGAGTTTGCAGAGAAGAATGCCGCGTTATCGCTACCTTTACGCATGGTCAAGGTGATAAAGCCTTCTTCTGCTAATTCGAATTCACGACGGTCAGTGACCAGCACTTCCGTTGGGATCTTCGCCTGAACCTGACCCATTGCTTCGTACAGATGAACAGGCAGATCGCTGACAGCACCACCGCTTTGTGGGCCGATGATGTTCGGACACCAGCGATATTTAGCAAAACTGTCAGTCAGGCAACCCGCCAACAGGTATGCGGTATTACCCCACAGGAAATGTTCATGATCACGGCTGACATTTTCCTGATAGTTGAAGTTTTTGATGGGGTTTTCAACTGTGGAATAAGGCAGACGCAACAAGAAACGAGGAGCAGTCAGACCTAAGTAACGTGAATCTTCAGACTCACGCAGTACACGCCATTTTGTATGTGAAGGGCCTTCGAAGACAGACTTCAGATCTTTAATGGCTGGCAGTTCAGTAAAGCTGTTAATGCCAAAGAATTCAGGTGAAACAGAGGAGAGGAATGGCGCATGAGCCATCGCACCCACTGAACTGACATACTGCATCAATTTGATATCAGGCGTGGTGTTACTGAACGCGTAGTTACCGATGACGGCTGCAACCGGTTCACCACCGAATTGACCGTAACCTGCGGAATAAACGTGTTTGTAGAAGCCGGACTGAATAATCTCAGGGGAGAATTCGAAATCCTCCAGCAATTCATCTTTCGTCGCATGAATAATGTTGATTCTGATGTTTTCGCGGAAATCAGTACGATCCACCAGGATTTTCAGTGAACGCCAAGAAGATTCCAGTTCCTGGAACGGCTTTGCGTGCAGAATTTCATCCATCTGCTCACTGAGTTTTTTATCCAGCTCAACGATCATTTTATCAACGAGCAATTTGTTGATGGGTTCTTCGTTAGAGCCGGTATCCAGAATGCTACCGATAAACGCAGCAACACCTTGCTTAGCAATATAATAGCCGTCATTTTCCGGGGTCATTCTCGCTTGAGACATAATCTCATCAAGCAGGGAGGTTGTTGCGCCAGAAGCAATAGCGGTGCCGTTTTCTTCGTGCTGAGCCATTTAAAAATTCCTTTAACCAGTTATTTTTTATTGACGATTTCAAGTTCTTTCAGGAGTTGCTCACGAACGGATTCATCATCCAGCAGTGACTGCAAGCGAGCACGAAATGCTGGGATATTTCCCAATGGGCCTTTTAGTGCAACTAATGCCTCACGCAGTTCAAGCAGTTTTTTTAATTCGGGGACTTTCTTCGCGACGTTATCGGGTGAAAAATCACTCAGTGATTTTATTTCCAGATTAACCGGTAAATCTTCTTCACTTTTTTCATCGAGGCGGTTAGGGACATTAAAAGTCAAGTTGATGTTTGCCTCATTCATGACGGCATTAAAATTATTCTTATTGATAGAAACGGTTGGCCGTTCTTCAATGGGCGTATCTTCGCTTTTTCCTTTCAAGTCACCAACAACCAACAGATTCAGAGGTAATTCTACTTCTGCTGTCTGATCACCCGTATTAGGAACATACTTAATATTAATTCTTTCTTTCGGAGCTACGCTACCTGGACTATTCTTACTCATATTTGAATCCTTTGGCTAATACAACCATGAACTGTCTAACAACCCATTATTGGTGAGAGAATGTTTCCAATGTTTACTCATTTAACAAATACAGAACATCTCCCTAAAAAAACAGAAAAAGAAGATAATTCTATTTGTCGGCATGAATAGGGCTATATCAACATATAGTTAAATGATCAGACATGCCCTATCCATTCGTGGAAATAGCATCGATATTAAAAATCGTCGACTTCGAGTTTGACATTTTATTTTTTTGATGTAAAGCCTAAACACAAATTGATAACGTCCTCTATTCTCGCTTTTAATCTATTTATTGCAATTCACAGAAAATTATAAACATTTTTCCCTCTAAAAATGGAGAAAAGTTTGGTTTTACCCTTTGTATGAGTATGCAACTTCATTCCCTATATATGGGATGAAAAATAGTCCCCATCCTTCAATCGAATAAAATACAACCATCAAAATTCGCGTTAATTATGCGCATCAATATCATTTTTTATTTTATCTTGATTAATTATGTTTCATAACAATCTCAATTATTTTCATTTTTTTGATCTAGGTAACACTTTTTAAATGATCATAAAAAATAGTTCAACAATAAAAATAAATCAATTATATATCAATAAGTTAAAATAACAACAACATCGCCGCTCATTTTTAAGACAGTTAAATAATCTTATTTTTTATAAAAAAACAGCGATAAATTTCATAACGGCAATGATTATAAAATTTTTATTTGTCATTGAATGAGCGCGTATGTTGCATTTTCCAAATGACTTTGCATGAGACAATTTCAGCTTTATTATTCGCCCCGAGTGTTTGGTAAGCGATAATTCCTGGTGATAAATAAATGGAATTATCACGTAGGAAATGAACGAACACTTACACTAATATTGGTAAATTTTTATAGGATATTCATATGCCAACTCCATGTTATATTTCTATCAATGGTAAAACTCAGGGTAATATTACCGCTGGCGCATTCACTGCTGAATCCGTAGGTAATATCTTTGTTCAAGGCCACGAAGACGAAATGCTGGTTCAAGAATTTGACCACATTGTTACTGTTCCAACTGATCCACAGTCAGGACAGCCTTCTGGCCAGCGTGCGCATAAACCATTCCGCTTTACCGTTGCATTAAATAAAGCCGTTCCTCTGCTTTATAACGCATTGGCTTCTGGTGAAATGCTGACAACAGTAGAATTGAAATGGTACCGCACTTCAATCGAAGGTAAACAAGAGCATTTCTTCTCCACTAAACTGGTTGATGCCACTATCGTTGATATCGATTGCAAAATGCCACACTGCCAAGATCCTGCGAAATCTGAATTCACTCAGTTAGTTCGTGTTTCTCTTTCTTACCGTAAGATTGAGTGGGAACACACAACTGCAGGTACTTCTGGTGCTGACGACTGGCGCGCGCCAATTGTTGCTTAATCGCTTATTTATTAAGTATTAAGTAATCACCTTTCAGCCAATGAATCTTATTCATTGGCTGAATCACCATCAGAGATATCTTGAATTCCCTGCCAATTTACATTAATTCCTCTTTTCCCCTCCTATATTGACGTTTCTGATTTATTCCCGTTGTCAGTTTTTTATCCCGTCATTATTTGTGCCATAAATAAATATGAAAACATTTATCATTGTTATGTGTAATTAATAAACAAACCATCCCAGCAATGAAGAAACTCGCTTTCTTATATTTTGGCTGATCTTCTGTTTATTGCCATGCATCAAAATGACATAAGTTAAATTTATACATGAAAAATTCAAAACAGGGTGAAACAACTCAATTCTTTTTATTATTATGCTGAGATATTGATTAACAAAAAATTAAATCCCGCTGACTGACCATCCGGTATTTAATCCATAACTAAAATGCCTTGTTATAAATAACTAAACTAAATTTATAACTATAAATGATAGTACGGAACAAAATACCGTCATTAATCAGAGCAACATAAAATATTTTCTATGTTCTAATGCATGATTCATAAACCAGGATGTTGAACTCTAACCCAACAAGATACATTTTCCATCAACTATTTATCATTTGGGTATTTCCATGATTAACAGGACGACCATTTTCATCTTATTCTGTCTTTCATTGCCGGCGGGGGCATCGTCCGATGCGCTTAATTCCACTTTTCCGGCAATCAATGACTCTTTCTCGACAGATGAGACAAGAAGAACCCTACAGGATAGTTCACGGGAAATAGACCAACTCATTGAAGAACGACGTCATCAAGGATTGATAAATCGCACCAACAGCACGTCACGACAAACAGTTTCACCAATGCTGGTGGAAGCACCACCTTGTCTGGCCATCAACGGGGTTTATCTCCAAGGAATCACCTTACTCTCGTTGAAGGATCTGAATACACTCAGCGCCTTGCCCGATAGCTGTATCACCAGTAATAGCATCAATCAGCTATCAGCGGAAATCACCAATCTTTATATTGCTAAAGGCTACATTACCGCGCGGGTACAATTTATCCCGCCCAACGCAAATGGCGAATTGGGGATCAATATCGTTGAAGGCTTTGTCGAAGCGATAGAAGGAAGTGACCGTTGGGTGAACAGCCAGACACTGTTCCCGGGTGTAATAAAGAAGCCTCTCAATCTAAACCAACTTGATCAAGGGCTGGATCAAGCTAATCGTCTGCAATCGAACAAAACAACGCTTGATATTCTACCGGGTACGGTCAATGGCGGCTCCATCGTCAGACTACATAATCGGCATTCTTCTCCGTGGAAAATCACTACCACAACCGATAATTATGGGCAAAAAAGCACCGGGAAATGGATCACGCGACTCAATGCCAGCGTTGATAGCCCATTAGGATTATCTGATTTTGTGAGTCTCACCGGCAGCAGTACCATTGATAAACCTGATACGCAATACCAACGCGCTTATACCCTGATCTATTCTCTCCCTTATGGCGCAATGACGTTCAGCGGATTTAATAGCTATTCCCAATATACCAGCCACCCCCATTTACACATAACCTCCGTCAAACTGAATGGAAATTCACAACAAACAGGGCTACGTACCGATTGGGTTTTCCATCGTAATCAAACGCAAATCAGCACATTAAACAGCCAGTTTGTTTATAAAAATTACCGGAACTATTTCATCGACCGCAAAGTTTCGATCAACAGTCAGACATTAAGTGTGCTCGAACTGGGGATGAACCATTTACAACTCATCCCTTCAGGACTGATCACCGTCAACATCAGCGTTGAGAAGGGAATGCCATGGTTTGATGCCGAAACGGCAACCGCCGATCTCAATAAACGATTTACCAAAGGGAAGTTGTCGGCAAATTTACAGCAGCGTTTCACACTCTTGTCGATACCTTACCGATTGAATAGCCAGTTTTACGCTCAGTACAGTCAAAGTGGGCTACCGGGTATTGAGTGGCTCAATGTTGCCGATCGTTATGCCGTGCGGGGGATCAGCAAAAATGCGTTATCAGCAGATAATGGCTGGTATTGGCGCAATACCCTTTCTCACGTCATTCCCATTTCCACCGGCTCACTGTCACTCCACACGGGGATAGACTTTGGGCAAGTTAAAGGCCACCACAGTCAGGATGGCTGGAACAGCAGCATCGGATTGAGTGCCGGCCTGACTTTACGTTATCAGAATCTGTTTGCGGACGTTGAAGTAAGCCGGGGCAAATTATTCTCTCATCAAAATAGGCACACGGATGAACCTATACAACTGTTAACCCGTTTTTCTTACACTTTTTAGTTTTTTTGACCTATTTGATGTTTTTTTAACCGCAGCTTGTTCTGGGGATAATCCCCAGGACACTGTACATGGCAGTAAAAAAGTAGATAAAGGTAATTATATGAAAATTAAAGGATTTAAATTATCTCCAACGGGAAGACTGGCCGCATCGATGGCCATTATCCTGGCAACCTGCTCAGTCAGTTTTGCCAATGGTATTACGCCTGGTGGCGATGCCGAACACCGCCCGGATGTTATTCAGGCAGACACGGGGGCAACCGTGGTGAATATCGTTGCGCCTTCCGCGTCAGGGTTATCCCATAACCAATATCAGGATTTTAATGTCGATCCGACAGGGGTGGTGTTAAATAACGCCCTGGAAGATGGCACATCCCAACTGGCAGGCCAATTGTCTGCTAACAGCAACCTGAACGGGCAGGCTGCCAGTGTGATCTTAAATGAAGTGATTAGCCGTAACCCTTCGTTCTTGCTCGGAAAACAGGAAATATTTGGCATAGCCGCCGATTACGTGCTGGCAAATCCCAACGGCATCACCTGTAACGGCTGTGGTTTTATTAATACGACGCAGGCATCACTGGTTGTTGGTAACCCGCTGGTGGAGGATGGGAAGCTACAAGGTTTCAACACCTTTGATAATCAGAACAGCCTGAATATCAGACAAAATGGCCTGTCTCACACGGATGTTCTGAATTTGATTGCCCCCAAGATTGACAACCATGGCCAGGTGGTCACAGTCAAAAATCTCAATATCATCACCGGGAATAATCAGATTTCGGCCGATGGCAGCGTGTTAGCCTCTCAACAAGCCAATCCTGGTACACTCGACAGCTATTATTTTGGCAGTATGCAGGCCGGACGCATTCGTCTGCTGAATACAGCCGAAGGAAGCGGCGTCAATTTACAGGGTAAAATGACGGCCGATGATAGCATTGACATTGAATCTCACGGTGATGTGAAGCTGGAAGCCGCGACGCTAACAGGCGGGGATATCGCTTTACGGGGCAACAATCTCTTTTCTCAAGGCCGCTTGCATCAGTCTTTATCCAACACCAAGGGCAGTGATAATCGCCAGAGTACCTTCAGTGGCGTTTATATCGAAAAAAAACAGATCAGTGAATCTGTCTCCCGTACCCAATTGACCGGTAAGCATATCACGCTGATTGCGAAACAAAACAACCATGTGATGGCAACGGATATTGACGGCGATAATGTCGAACTGATCGGCGCTAATCTGAAGCTGGATGGGCAACAGCTGCACCAGCTTGATCATTACACTGACAATCAATGGAAAATGTTCTGGCAATATACTTTCGCCAATAAAAATAAAAAGGCTCAGTACGAAGGTAATACCGTCAACGCCCGTGGCAAGGTGGTACTCACTGCCCAGGAAGGCAATGCAGAAATACTTGGCAGCAAAATCAAAGCCGGAGACACATTGTCTATCTCTGCCCCGAACAAAGCGGTGAAACTGGCCGGGCTGGTGGAAGCAGAAGAAAGCTCAGAGAAAGGATATAAAAAACGCCATTCGGCCTCCTTGCAAACAGGCTACTGGAACGAATCCAAGACGACCCAAAGCAGCACGGGCAATGAGCTGAGTTCAGGGGGGGTTTTAGGCATCCGAGCCGGCGAAAATGCGGATATTGTTGGAACGCGCCTCCACTCAGGCAAGGATCTGATTATTTCTGCTGGTCAACAAGTCAATATTACGGTTCAATCCCTTGTCGATGGTCAAAGTCTGGTGAAAGATCAAACATCTTTGGGCGGTATGCTCGGTGGCAGCCAGAAAGATAACCACGATAAATCAGAAACGCATCGTATTTCCGACATCACGTCTGACGAGCATGTGTTTTTGACTGGTCTCAATGGCGTCACCATTACAGGGAGTAAAGTCAACGCGCAAAAAGGGGCTTATGTCGAAGCCAATGAAGGGCAACTCACTATTGATAATGCAGTCAGCCATACTTATCAAAATGTGGATGAAAGAAAGGGAACGATCTTTAATATCACCAAAAATACCCACCAAAAACACGACAAGCAGCAGCAATCTTCCGGCAGCCATTTGGTTTCCGAAGCAGATTTGAAATTAATCAGTAATAAAGATATTAATGTCATCGGCAGTCTGGTAAAAAGTGCCGGTGAACTGCAATTGCAAACGTCAGACAATATCAACATCCTGAATTATGGTGAGAAAAACCAGAATCAACAGGAAAAAACCAACCTTGACTGGAAATACTACGCTAAGGAGATGCAAGATAAACAATATCGTGCGGGGGTAGGCTTTGAACATGTGACCGACAAACAGAACGTTGAAAGTACCACACAGCGTCCATCAGAGCTGACCGGGGGCAACCTGGGGATCAATGCCAGCAAAAATGTCACCGTCACTGGCTCCAAATTGGTCACCACTCAGGGTGATGCAACAATTACCGGGGATAACATTGCGTTGCTGGCCGGCGAAAACAGCACGTCAACCTCAACCTCTCAAGAAAAACTGAATAACAGCGTGTTTGCCACTGGCGGCATGGACAAGTTTGGCACCGGTGTTGAAGGTCACTACAGCAACAATGGGCAATCCCAGAACCAGACCACAGCCGTCGTGGCTAAAACCGACGTCAATGGCAGCCTTGCGTTACACGCAGGAGGGGAGTTGAAGCAACAGGGGACGGAGCATCAAGTACACGGTACCTATCAGGCCAATGCCGGTAATATAAAAAATGTGGCAACAGCCAATACCGAGTCCAGCTCAACCCATCAATTACAAGTTGGGGGTGAGATCAGTGGGACTGCCGATTACAGCGCAACGACCCGCCCGGTAGAAAAAACCGCTAAGGCCGCCGCAGATAAGAAACTGGATACATCCATCACGAAGACTGGCTTACCCAATGCAGGTATTGAACTGGCGATGAATGGTAACAGCCATGACACCAATAAGCATCAGTCCGATGCAGTGGTGACGACCATCAAGGCTGGCGATATCAACGTCACCACCACTGGCGACGTCTACGATCAAGGTACGCAATATCAAGCGAATAAAGGCGGAGTTTCGCTAACGGCCGGCAGTCATACCAGTGAAACCGCATACAACCACCAAAGCACGCACACGTCTGATACTACCGGTAATGCCAGCCTGCGGGTTCACACGACAACGGGAGCAGATATCACCGTCAGTGGTCAAGGTCATGGTCGCTATCAGGAAACCACTGACAAAAATTCCAACGCCGTAACCGGCAGCATCAATGCCCAAAATGGCATCAATACCCAGGTCACCAGAGATGCACGCTACCAGGGAACGTCAATGAATGCGGGCAACGGTTCAGCCAACGTCAATGCGGGTGGCAATATCCAATTCCAGCAAGCCAACAACCGCAATGAACAAAGCAGCAATGGCTACAATGGTGAAATGTCCCTGACCGTAGGAACTAAACCTGATGGCAAGAATTTCAGTGGGAGTCTCGGTGGGGGTTATCACACCAATGAGAAACAGCACACCACCGCTCAAACCGGTCATCTGACGGGGAAACAGGGTGTAAATCTGAATGCTGGCAATCATCTGACCTTACAAGGCACCGACGTGTCCGGTAAACAGGTGGATTTGACCGCACAGCAGGGCAAAATCGAACTAACGTCTGCGCAAGAGACTGTCAACGAGAATGGCTGGAACGTTGGCGCTAAAGCGCAAGGCGGCATGTCTTCTACTGCGCGTAAAAGTGAAGGAGGGGGTTCGGCCACAGAGGCGGATAACAAAATTATCGACAGCAAATATAACATCGGGGGTGAAGTGAAATTCGGTGTTAACCAGTTGGATAAAACCACTCACCGTAATACTCATATTTCTGGTGGTCATGTCACCCTGACCAGTACAGGAAACACCTCACTCAAAGGCGTTAATGTGACTGCCGATCAGGTCACGGGCAACGTTGGCGGTCATTTTAATGTCGAAAGCCTCAAAGACAGCACTCATAGCCTGAATACAGCGCTGGATGCGGGTCTGGGTTACAGTAAAACGGTCAAAGGCGATAATCCGGCGAAAATAACGCCATCGGCAGATGCCAACAATACCAAAACCGGCAGTGAAGCCCCTAGTTTGAAAGATCAATTGTCCGCTGCTTTCAAGGGGTTTAAGGGTAAATTCAACGGTAATTACGATACCCTCGACCAAGAAACCGTTGGTCAGCAAACAACATTGACCGGTGCTCAAAGCGTGAATCTGGATGTTTCTGGCACAACGTCTCTGGCAGGCAGCAAAATTGACAGCGCACAAGGATCTGTCTCACTGAATACCCAGCAGATTAATCAACATGCTGTGGCAGGCTATGACAGAGGTAAAAATTTAGGCATTAACGTCCCAGACTCGATGGCAAGTCTGGCTGTCACTGCCCAAAAAGATATTTTCTCCGGTAAAGTGCCTTTTGTGAAAAATGAGCACCACGATACCGAGATATCCCCTGTGCACAGTGAAGTGAAAGGTCGCCAATTAGACTGATTATCATGATCAACGCATAATCTTCTTACGGTAGCCAAAAAAGGCTACCGTACTGCTTTAAACGACGTTCAGTGCCGGATATCTTAAGTGCTATCTTTAAAGGCATGACCAGATTTAGGGGAGATGTAATGCCAAGTGATCATGAAAAAAAAGAACAACTCAAGATCGGGAAACGTTTCACACGTATTCCTGTCATCGCCCACTTCATCAGGGCAGCACAACGCTTTAACGACCGAATGGGCAGCCAGTTTGGGGCTGCTATCACCTATTTCTCATTTCTATCCTTAATCCCCATTCTGATGCTCTCTTTTGCCATCGCGGGTTTTGTGTTGGCTTCCAACCCAGATTTGCTTACCCGCTTAATCAATAGCATCGCCAATAGCATCAGCGATCCCGCTCTCGCCGGCACACTGAAAAACAGCGTAGACACGGCAGTCAGTCAAAGAACAACCGTGGGATTGACGGGGTTAGCTATCGCACTTTATTCCGGTGTCAACTGGGTCAGCAACTTACGCGAAGCGATACTCGCCCAATCTCGTGACGTTTGGGAACGCCATCATGAAGATAAAGAGAAAATCTATTCTCAGTATATTCGCGACTTTTTCTCTCTATTTGGTCTGCTTTTTGCGTTAATTATCACCCTTTCGCTGACATCCATTGCCGGCTCTGCCCAGGCTTCCATCGTCCATGCCCTCGGGCTGGAAGGGATAGAATGGTTACGCCCGGCATGGACATCCATTGGCATGACCATTTCCATTTCAGCCAATTATTTGCTATTCCTATGGATATTGTGGATTTTGCCGCGCCATCGCCCTGAAAGAAAAGCGCTATTCAAAGGCACGTTAATCGCCGCCATTGGATTTGAAGCGATCAAATATATGATGACCATGATGCTGCCACGCCTTGCCAGCTCTCCTTCTGGTGCTGCTTTCGGCTCAGTGATTGGCTTAATGGCATTCTTCTATTTCTTCGCCCGCCTGACGCTGTTTTGCGCCGCATGGATTGCAACCGCAGAAGAGAAGAAAAATGATTAAATATCAATAAATAAAACGGTTTTTTTTGGCTGTACCCACTTGTGATATAACAACCCTAAAAGGAGTCATTTTTATGCCATTTGTGAACATCAGAATTACCCGTGAAGGTGCGACCGCTGAGCAGAAAAAGCAACTAATTGAAGGTGCAACTCAATTGTTAGTGGATGTGCTTGGCAAAAACCCGGCAACCACCTTTGTCATTATCGATGAAGTTGAAACGGATAACTGGGGAATTGGGGGTAAAAATGTGACGGAGTTAAGGGCAGCGGCGAAGAAGTAATCCCGGCGCTTCATTATCAAGGGCAGATCCCTCTGCCCTTTAATCCTACGGAAAGCTATCCCGGGTAACCCACAAAATATCAACCACCGCTGGCGATCATAAACCGGTTTTTCGTCTGCAATTTATTTTGGGTGGCGGGTTCACATCGCAATCGTGCATTATCTTCAATATCATACTATAGAATAAAAATTAATAGATAAAATGCCATCAAACTAATTATAACGCAGGCAACAAGATTGCGGATAAAAAAAGCAAACAATGCCGTCAGCAATGCACCCCATAAATAAGCATTATTAGGAAATGATCTTAATTCCCCGTGTTCCATTAAAATAATTGGGCCACAAATCGCGATTAGCAAACAAGGTGCAGAATATTTTAACGACTCTTGAATTATTTTAGGCAATTTTATTGGCATTTTTGGTTCTAAAAACACATAACGATTAAAAAATATAATTCCACCTAAAATCAAAATCAAAAACCAACTCATGCTGGCTCCTTTATTAATCTTGAAATAAATACTGAAAAAAACATACCACCGATGCCAGAAATAATGATAGCGCCTTCAATATGAAAATAAGACAATAACATGGATGAAATTAATGAAAAACAAACACCACACAATACGCTGATTTTTTTGATCATAGGAACAATGATGGTGATAAAAGTAGCAATGATAGAAAAATCAAGATGATAGTCTGCCAGGTTTGGAATTTTTGACGCCATCAATATGCCTATCAAGCTGAATAGATTCCAACATAAATAAAAACACAGACCCGCCCCAATGAGGTAACTTGAAGTTAAAGGTTGTTTTTTATTCTTGGCACAACTGAGTGCAAATAATTCATCCGTCAATAAAAACCCTATTGGTATACGGCGGTGAATTTTAAATTTGGCGACATATTCACGTAATGTTAATCCATAAAGAAAATGCTGTGACGTAATGAAAAAAATAGAAATAATAATACTGATAATACTCGCACCGGATGACAATAATCCCAGCGTCACTAATTGAGCGGCACCAGCAAATAAGATCACCGACATACCGATGCTTTGTCCAACCGTTAAACCCGATTGGATCGCCATTGAACCAGCAAGTATCCCCCAGGGGATGACAGAGAGACAAAGGGGTATCATATTGTACATGCCAGACCAAAACTCTCGCCAGGGGGAATTTATCGTATGAGGCGTTTGAGGTTTAACAATCGCGTTATCGTCCATTTCATTTATACCGTTATTATTATTAATTTCCAGGCAACAAAATATATCAATGCGTTCCTGACATGGCTAGTTTTTCATGCAGGGTATAATATATTCATTGCCTCTCATATCCGGATATGATGAATTCCCTTTGTCAGTTGCAAGCCGGATATTCACGCCAGTTTACATCTCTATTCCCCATCTTTTGCCATTTCAGGCGCTTTCGGCTTCTCTGGCAGTGGTCCCGGTCGCATAATCTGGTTAAAGCTGTTTTTAATTTCATTCACATCTACTGGCGCTTCGCCTTTGGGTTGCACCAGAATAAAAGAGATCTCTTGAGACAGCATCTCTTGCAAGTTTTTATTCAACAGCTGGGGGGTCAGAGAGGCTAAAAACGCCTGTCTCAATCGCTGAAATTGTTCAGGGGCGATATCTATCACGTTATTTTGTTGCGATAACAAACGTTGATTAATCAAAACATCCGTATCTGTACGGGCATACATGGCAAATAGCTGCTGGAGCTGATTACGATTCTGAGCATAGAGTTCATCAAATTGTTCCTGCGGTAATCCGCTTTCACGCAATGATGACAATTCAGACGCTAAATAAAGCGCAGAATCCTTCAGCTTATCATTCGGCACATCCAGATTTAATGAGCAATTCGCCCGCTGGTAGAGTACCCGACAATCCAGCCCCAGATGCATGTCATTCTGCTTTTCTTGCAGCCCCAATTGCAGATAACGATAAAGTGCCTCACGCGCCAGGTCATTCAGCCAGTACTGAATCAGCGTCTGCGAATCGTTAATCGGCAGCCAGTTCAGACTCCAGGTTAAAGAGAGGCGATCCTGTTTGGCTTTATCACTGACGACGCTAATGGTATCTGCTTTCAATGGCAACAATGTTGGCACGGAAACCGGTGTCTGCCGTCTGCCTGCCAATGACGAAAATGCCCGGTTAATCTGCTCTGACACTAATCGACTATCAACATGCCCCGCGATATACAGGGTGATCGCATCTGGCGTATACCATTGACGATAAAAATTTTCGATTTTCTTCACATCCACCGGGATTGATACCGGCATACCAGGATCATGATCGATAAGTGTCGAACCTTGCAGTCGCATACGCCATACGGGATCTTGGGTATCAGCGGGAAAAGTTGTGACAGGATGCTCCCCTTCTTTCATCGCCTGCGCCAATGTTTCTGGTGTAAACACTGCCCCACCCGCAATGTCGGATAACCATATTAATGCGTCTTGTAACAGATCCGGACGATTATTCGGTAAGCTCAGGCTATAAAGGGTGAAATCATATGACACAATGGCAGGAGGTAACGGGTTTTTAGTCTCTATGATGTTGTGCCACAAATTTTCCAATTTCTGCGAGGATAAATCCTTACTGCTGGACAAAACAATTTTAGGAATAAGGTAAGTATAGCCACGTTGTCGGTTTTTCTCGGCCAAAGAACCGGTTTTTACCAATAACCGCAACTGTATTCTGTCATTAGGTCGTTGTGGTGTTTGCAGAAGCTGCCAACTGAATCCATTGTCAAGTTTACCTTGTTGCCAGGCCGGATCAGGCTGCAAAGTTTCAGCCTGTACCAAACAAGTCGTCGCCAGAATCGCACCACCCATAAGATACCCGATTTTGTTGCACAGCATGCTTACTTACCCCTACCTGTTTAATTTTATCCTGCAAAACCTAAGACAATCAGCCATCCCTAGATATTATCATCAAGGCTTAGACTGTTATTCATCGTGTAAGGTTTCATTTTGATGGTGTTTTCTGCTTATTCACCTGACGATTATAGCCTTTTACCAGCCATCCCAATTCATCGTCCTGATGAGTTTTAGGGCAAGGCAGAGATACCAGTGGCTGTTCTTCATTTAGTTTTCGCGTGATATCGCGCAATGGATGGATGATAATGCGATTAATACACCAGCTTATCGACACGGTCAGAATAAGTGTGAGTAATAAATAAGTGGTCAACATGAACGCAAGTGTATTCAACACAAAGCGGTACACCCGATTGGCATCAACTTGCAAAATCAACTGCCCCTGTGGCGCGGCTGTTTTTGGCGAAACACCCTCAATATAGAGGGGAATCTTGACCTCAACGGGAATACCAAAAACGGTCTTTGCCAGTTCAGGTATCGGACGATGGGTGGCAAAATCCAGACTCATCACCCGAACGTTATCAGACAATAGCACATCTGCCCGACCAAGAATGCCTGAGGTTTTTAAGCCAAGCAACAGCGTTTTTACGTTATTGAGATCCGCATTCAGCAGCGCTTCTTCCAAAGGGAGTTTGATCTGTGTGGCAGCGTGGGTCAGTTGATGAATGTAATCATCTTTACGTTGCTGTAATAAGTGAAAAAGTTGGATAGTGATGAAAATAGCAACGGTAACCAAAGTGACGCCAGTCACTGCGGCCATCTGCTTAATGGTTAAAGAACGTTTGACACGCAATTTCATCTTAATCCAAATAAATAATAGTAAAAGACGGACAAGTACACCCTAACAATAAAAGTGAGTATACTTGATTTCACTTGCGGTCGTCTTATTTTGATAGGTTAAAAAGAGAAAAGTGTCCGAGATATAACGGCATCACCTAATAGCGTGAATATCTCACGTTTTTACTGTCATGCTAATACGTTATACCCCGGTTAAATAAGATTAAGTGAATGAACTTTCATCCTGTTCAATGGCAAAACAGGCGATCAGTTGTCCACCATATTGTTTTAATGTCGGTTGTAATTGCGTACAAGGACTGAATGCACGGCGACAACGGGCAGCAAACGCACATCCCGCAGGTGGATTCATTGGGCTGGGTAATTCCCCTGTCAGTTTAATGCGTTCACGGCGCAGTTCAGGATTCAGACGAGGCGTCGCTGACAACAAAGCTTGAGTGTAAGGGTGACGCGGATTGTTAAAAATCATTTCTCTGTTGCCTTTTTCAACGCAACGCCCCAGATACATCACCATCACTTCATCAGCAATATGTTCAACAACCGAAAGATCATGAGAGATAAAGACGTAAGACAAGCCCAGTTCCTGCTGCAAGTCCATCATCAGATTCAGTACCTGTGCCCGCACCGAAACATCCAATGCCGAAACCGGTTCATCGGCAATGACCACGTCCGGATTTAGCATTAACCCACGGGCAATGGCAATACGCTGGCGCTGGCCACCTGAAAACATGTGTGGATAGCGTGAATAGTGCTCCGGTTTTAACCCCACTTTTCCCATCATCTGCAAGACGTGTTCCCTGCGTTCAACCGCACTCAGTGAGGTATTGATCAGTAAAGGCTCTTCTAAAATTTGCCCCACTTTTTTACGCGGATTTAAAGAAGCGTAGGGGTTTTGAAAGACGATCTGGATTTTCTGGCGACGCAGTTTTTCGGCTTCTTTATTGGGTAATAAGAGATCTTGCCCCAGATAATAAAGCTCCCCCTCCGTCGGTTTTTCAATCAGTGTCAGTAGACGACCTAATGTGGATTTTCCGCAACCCGATTCGCCGACAACGGCCAGTGTTTTCCCTTTTTCCAGTTCAAATGAAACGCCATCCAACGCCTTCACCACACGCTCAGGTGAGAATAACCCTTTTTTCACCGGATAGTATTTCTTCAGTTCAGTGGCTTTGAGTAAAGGCTCGGTGGTTTTTAAAGAAATCGCAGCCTTTTCCTGTTCCCAATTTTGTTGAGTATTCATACTGTCGGCCTCCCGCCATCATCCAGCGGCATATGACATTTAACCTGACGCCCTCCCACTGATTTCAATGGAGGTTCTTTCTGACGACATTGCTCATTGGCATAAGGGCAACGCGGGTTAAGCAGGCAGCCAGTGGGACGATCATATTTTCCGGGAACGACGCCGGGTAATGAGGCCAAACGGGTTTTATCCGCAGCAAATTCCGGCAATGCCCGCAGCAACGCCTGTGTATAAGGATGCCGAGGGGCGCGGAAGATTTCCGTGGCTTTACCAATCTCAACTACCTGGCCGGCATACATCACAATAATGTGATGAGCTGCTTCTGCCACCAGCGCCAGATCATGGGTGATCAAGAGTAATGCCATGTTTTCCCGTTGCTGCAACGCTAACAGCAATTCGATGATTTGCGCCTGAATGGTAACATCCAGTGCGGTTGTCGGTTCATCGGCAATCAGGAGTTTCGGACGACACGCAATCGCCATGGCAATCATCACTCGCTGGCTCATGCCCCCGGATAATTGATGCGGATAAACATCCAGACGAGAATCCGGATCAGGAATGCCGACCTGAGTCAGTAAGTCAATTGCCCGCTGACGCCGAGTTTTCCGATTACCGCCTTGATGGACGTTCAAGGCTTCCATAATCTGATAACCGACGGTATAGCACGGATTCAAGCTGGTCATGGGATCCTGGAAAATCATCGCCACTTCTGCACCAACCAACTGGCGCCGCTGTTTTTCTGAAATTTTGGTCAGATCACAACCATTGAATTCCAGTTTTTCAGCCATGACTTTGCCCGGATAGTCAATCAGCCCCATGATCGCCAATGAACTGACCGATTTACCTGAGCCTGACTCGCCGACAATACCCACAACTTCTCCCTGCTCAACACGGTAGCTGATACCGTCAACGGCGCGGAAGGGTGCATTGTCATCCCCAAAGTGCACCGATAATTGCTCTACATTCAACAATGCCATTTCACAATACCCCTACTGCTTGAGCTTAGGATCAAGTGCATCACGCAACCCATCGCCCATCAGGTTAAATGCCAATACCGTCAATAGAATAGCCACTCCGGGGAAGGTCACGACCCACCACGCACTTTGGGCAAATTGCAACACATCTGCCAGCATCGTCCCCCACTCTGGTGTCGGTGGCTGTGCTCCCATCCCCAGAAACCCTAAGGCTGCCATATCGAGAATCGCGTTCGAAAACCCTAATGATGCCTGCACAATCAACGGTGCAAGACAGTTTGGCAGGATATTGACGAACATCTGGCGTATGGCGCCAGCACCCGCCACCTGGGATGCGATCACATAATCGCGGTTAACTTCGACCAGTACTGCCGCTCTTGTCAGACGAATATAGTGAGGCAAAGCAACAAATGTTAATGCTAATGAGGCATTGACGATGGAGGGGCCGAAGATCGCGACCAGTACCAATGCCAGCAGCAGGCTTGGCAAAGCCAGCATAATGTCAACGATACGCATGATGATGGTATCCACCACGCCACCGAAATAGCCCGCCAATAAACCCAACATGACGCCCATGATGAGTGACATCACCACAACCAGACAGCCAACCAACAATGAAAGACGAGCCCCATACATCAGGCGGGATAAGATATCGCGGCCAACGTCATCTGTACCGAGGATAAATTGCCAGCTGCCGCCCTCCTGCCAGACCGGAGGTGTCAACAAAGCCTCGCGGAACTGTTCTGCCGGACCATGCGGTGCCAGTATCCCCGCCAATAACGCCACCAATAGCATCAGGATAATATAGACCAGACCAATGACTGCACCTTTATTACGTTTAAAGTAGTGCCAGAACTCCTGCATTGGCGTCATTAATTTCGGTGCACCGAATACAACGGGCTCAGTTGCTTGAGTCATCATGTGCTCCTTATTTTTTATGACGAATGCGCGGGTTGACGATGCCATACAGCAAATCAACCACCAGGTTAACCAGAATAATCATCGTCGCGACCAGCAGTACACCGCCTTGTACGACCGGATAATCCCGACGTTGCAAGGCGTCAACCAGCCAACGCCCCAAACCAGGCCATGAGAATATGGTTTCGGTCAGAATGGCACCCGCCAACATGATACCGACTTGCAACCCAATCACGGTGACAACGGGCAATAATGCGTTACGCAACGCATGAACGATAATGACCCGAATACGGCTCAAACCTTTTGCGCGGGCAGTGCGGATGTAATCTTCGCTCAGGACTTCCAGCATGGAAGAACGTGTCATGCGCACAATCACCGCCAACGGGATCGTTCCCAGCACAATAGCAGGCAACAGCATATGCATCACCGCATCAATGAAATCGCCTTTTTCCCCAAAAATCAGGGTATCAACCAGCATAAATCCGGTCAGGGGATAGCTGTCATCCAGAAAGACGCTATCACTGATCCGGCCAGAGACCGGGGTTAAATTCCATTGGACGGAAACCAGCATGATCAACATGATCCCCCACCAAAAAATAGGCATGGAATAGCCGGTCAATGACAAACCAATCGCAGTGTGATCAAAGACAGAACCCCGTTTGACCGCCGCCAGAACACCCACCGGAATACCGACAGAGATGGCAAATAGCATAGCGCAGATGCCCAATTCAAAAGTCGCTTTAAAACGTGGGACAAACTCATCCCACACAGGAATGCGGCTCTTCAATGAGATCCCCAAATCACCATGTAATACTCCATTGATATAATGAAAATATTGCTCCCAGAGAGGCTTATCCAACCCCATTTCCGCCATTAATTGGGCATGACGCTCAGCAGTAATTCCACGCTCGCCCGCCATAATCAGAACAGGATCGCCGGGGATCATATGCACAAACGCAAAAGTCAGCAGCGTAATACCAATAAACGTCGGGATCACCAATCCCAAACGTCGGAGGATAAATTGCAGCATATCCTGGATTCCTTTTTAAATACCAGTTATGGCTCTTCAGGCCGCTTGGTAGACAACAAAGGCCGACTTGATCAGCAAAGCAGCAAAACCATCCTCACAGAAAAATCCAGAGGATGGTTAATCACAACCGCTCAACAGCAAGAATTATTTGAGATCAACATTGTAAAAAATATGTCTGCCAAGGGGATCAACCAAATATCCTGTCACTTCTTTACGTACGGGTTCATAAGCTGTGGAGTGAGCAATAATCAATGCAGGGACTTGTTCATGCATAACAACTTGTGCTTGTTTATAAAGTTCCGTACGCTTGTTAACATCCGCGGTTTCACGCGCTGGCTGGATAACGTCCTCAAAGGGTTTGTAGCACCATTTGGAATAGTTGGAGCCTCTTTCTTTGGCGGCACAGCTAAACAGGGTGCCGAAGAAGTTATCAGGATCACCATTGTCCCCTGTCCACCCCATCATGACGGTTTTTGGTTCACCCTCTTTGGCTCGCTTCAGGTATTCACCCCATTCATAACTAACGATCTTGGCTTTAACGCCAATCTTTGCCCAATCCGCCTGAATTATTTCCGCCATACGACGCGCATTCGGGTTATATGGGCGCTGTACCGGCATCGCCCACAGATCGGTTTCAAAACCATTCGATAAACCCGCTTCCCCCAACAGTTCCTTGGCCTTGGCGGGATCATAGGTGTAATCTTTGATATCTTCGTTATAACCCCACATTGTGGGAGGGATCAGGTTTTTCGCTTTCTGTCCGGCGCCCTGATACACGGCCTCAAGGATAGCGTCTTTGTTCACTGCCATCACCAGTGCCTGACGCACTTTCACACTATCCAATGGTGGCTTAGTCACATTGAAAGAGAGATAACCCACGTTCAAACCTGCCTGCTCCAGCAAAACAATATTTTTATCTTGTTTCATGCGGGCAAGATCAGCAGGGTTTGGATACGGCATGACCTGACATTCATTTTTCTGCAATTTTGCATAACGCACAGAGGCATCAGGGGTAATGGAGAAGACTAAGCGGTCAATTTTCGCCGGTCCTTCCCAATAGTCTTTAAATGCCTTATAGAGAATGCGGGAGTCTTTTTGGTATTGCACTAACTGGAATGGACCTGTACCAATCGGGTTAAGGTCAATTTTTTCCGGTGTACCCGCCTTCATCATGACATCAGCATATTCTTTAGACAAAATGGAGGCAAAGTCCATTGCGATATCCGCCAGGAAAGGTGCTTCGGGACGGGATAGCACAAAGCGAACCGTATAATCATCGACTTTTTCTATTTTGCTGATGATACTTCCCATATCCATACCGATGAAATATTCATAGCTGCCGCCAGAGACTTGATGGTACGGATGATTTTTATCTTTCTGGCGCATAAAAGTAAAAATCACATCATCCGCATTAAAATCACGAGTAGGTTCAAATGCCTTATTGCTGTGCCATTTCACTCCTTTGCGCAAATGGAAGGTATAAACCTTACCATCATCACTCACATCCCAGCTTTCGGCCAGGCTTGGAATAATACTCGTTGTACCTACTTTAAAATCTACCAGGCGGTTATAGATCTGTCTGGAAGTGGCATCATAAGTTGTACCGGAAGTAAATAATTGTGGATTGAAGCCTTCTGGAGAACCTTCAGAGCAATAAACCAGCGTTTTTGCCTGAATACTGGCCGTTATAGTCAGCGCAATAAGACCAACACCCAGCGTTAACAAACTGGGCTGTTTTTTCTTGAAGATTGTCATGACGTTAACCCCATTTATTTTATGTTTATGACGCTGTAGCCAGCCCAGGGTTTTATCCCTAAATGCCACTGTCCTAGCCTGTTTTATTATTTTTCGTCTATCAATTAATCAATTGTGATGACTGACGTCAACATCATCACTGATAACAAAAGAAATACAAGAAAAACACAAAAGAAAAGAAATATTAACAATGGTGGTTAAAAAACATGACGGAATGCACACAAAATAGACAAATTCACTAGAAATGGTCGCAATAAAAAGAATTAAGCTCTGATGATGATAATTTGGAAATTGTGACCCATTCCCTAAATAATACACCGTCAAGAGTATGAAAAAGTTTTACGAAACAGGTTGAACCCGGCAGGAACTCTTTGAAGGATGTTGAATTAAGACGTAAAAAAACCCTGCTTATACAAGCAGGGTTTCAGAATCTGGTCGGCGAGAGAGGATTCGAACCTCCGACCCACTGGTCCCAAACCAGTTGCGCTACCAAGCTGCGCTACTCGCCGAAAACGAAGCGCATCTTACTTCCAGAGCCACAAACCGTCAATACCTTTTTAAAGATAAGTAGTTAATTGACGATAAATTGCCCAAAATGACGGTGACAACATAGGCTATCGGCAATTATTTCAGAAAATGAAAATAGAAATAAAAAAAGCCCTACCCAAAAAGGTAAGGCTTTGCCCGTGAAACAGATGACACGAAACCCATTATCAGACGAATAGATTAGCCATCACTGGAGCAGTGAAATATCTGCGACACGCAAAAACAGGTCACGCAATTCATTTAACAGTGTCAAACGATTGACTCTGACCTGACTGTTTTCATCCATCACCATCACATTGTCGAAGAACGCATCGACGACTTCGCGCAAGGACGCCAATTCAACCAGCGCATCCTGATAGTTGCCTTCGGCAAACAGTGGAGCCAGTTTCTCTTTCAGCACGACAAGATGTGTCGCTAGTTTGATCTCTTCCGGTGCTTTCAGTACAGCAGCAAGCACCGAGTCATTCAGCTGTTCTTCTGATTTTGCCAGAATGTTGGAAACTCGCTTGTTGGCTGCCGCCAAAGAAACCGCTTCATCCAACGTACGGAAATGCGTCACGGCTTTCATGCGGGCATCAAAGTCTGCTGGTTGGGTCGGACGACGCGCCAGTACCGCCTGAATAGTATCAACGCTGTAACCTAATTCCTGATACCAGGTACGGAAACGACCGAGCATAAACTCAACGACATCATCGACCGCGTGTTCGTTGGTCAGCTTATCACCATACAGACGCACCGCTTCTTCTGCTAAAGTCTGGAGATCGAGCGGCAGTTTTTTCTCCACAATAATACGCAGAACACCCAGTGCGGCACGACGCAACGCAAACGGGTCTTTATCCCCTTTCGGATGCTGGCCAATACCGAAGATACCCGCCAATGTATCCATTTTATCGGCAATCGCTACGGCACAAGACACCCCAGTTGATGGCAATTCATCACCAGAGAAACGGGGCTGATACTGTTCGTTCAGTGCCAACGCCACATCTTCCGCTTCTCCATCATGACGCGCATAATGCATCCCCATCACGCCCTGCGTATCAGTGAACTCGAATACCATGTTGGTCATCAGATCACATTTGGACAATAAACCTGCCCGCGTCGCATGATTAACATCTGCCCCGATTTTGTCCGCAATCCAGCCAGCCAGAGCCTGAATACGATCGGTTTTATCACGCAATGTCCCCAACTGTTTTTGGAACAGGACGGTTTCCAGACGAGGCAGGTTATCTTCCAGTCGCTGTTTACGGTCAGTTTTGAAGAAGAATTCCGCATCTGCCAGACGTGGACGTACCACTTTTTCGTTACCGGCAATGATCTGCTGAGGATCAGACGATTCAATATTGGAAACAAAAATAAAGTTTGCCATCAACTTGCCGGATTTATCGTAAACCGGAAAATATTTTTGGTCGCCTTTCATGGTATAAACCAATGCTTCCGCGGGAACATCGAGGAATTTTTCTTCGAATTTTGCGGTCAGTACCACCGGCCATTCGACCAGAGACGTCACCTCTTCCAACAGGCCGTCACTCAGATCAGCCATTCCCCCCAGTTTCATCGCGGCCTGTTCTGCATCACGTTTGATCATCGCCTTACGTACTTCATAATCTGCGATAACCCGCCCACGCGCCTGTAATATGGCAGGATACTGTTCGGCATTCTCAATGGTAAATTCCGCTTCACCCATAAAACGGTGACCGCGGATAATGCGATCGGATTTGATCCCCAGAATTTCACCTTCAATCAATTCGCTGCCCAACAGCATCGTGACCGTATGAACCGGACGAACAAACTGAGTTTCGTTATCCCCCCAACGCATTAATTTAGGAATTGGCAATTTACTCAACGCACGACTGACCATATCCGCCAGCAATTCTTTTGCTTCACGGCCTTTGACCTGAGCACGATAAAGCAACCATTCTCCTTTATCCGTTACCATGCGTTCAGCCTGAGCAACGGTAATACCGCAACCACGTGCCCAACCTTCTGCTGCTTTGGTGGGGTTACCTTCGGCATCGAACGCCTGCGCGATTGCCGGGCCACGTTTTTCAACTTCACGATCAGCCTGTGCCGCCGCCAGATTTGCTACTTTCAGCGCCAAACGACGAGGAGCAGCAAACCAGCTAACTTCACCATGACCCAGATTGGCGTTATTCAATTCTGTTTCAACACTGGCTGCAAAGGATTCAGCCAATGAACGCAACGCCTTTGGTGGCAGCTCTTCGGTGCCGATTTCCACAAGGAAAGTTTGTTGAGTCATGATGGCCTCTTATTTTTTGTTACACATCGGGAAGCCAAGCGCCTCGCGGGAGGCATAATAAGCTTCAGCAACTGATTTGGTCAGGGTACGGATGCGCAGGATATAACGCTGACGTTCAGTCACAGAAATCGCTTTACGGGCATCCAGCAAGTTGAACGTGTGAGCCGCTTTTAGAATGCGCTCATAAGCTGGCAGTGGCAGTGGCGTTTCCAAAGCCAGTAACTCTCCAGCTTCTTTTTCGTATTGCTCAAAGCAGGTAAACAGGAAATCGACATCAGCGTATTCGAAGTTATAAGTCGATTGTTCAACTTCATTTTGATGGTAGATATCCCCGTAAGTGGTTTTACCCAACGGGCCATCGCTCCATACCAGATCGTAAATACTGTCGACGCCCTGAATATACATTGCCAGACGTTCCAGACCGTAAGTTATCTCACCCGTGACAGGCTTACACTCAAGGCCACCCACTTGCTGGAAGTAAGTGAACTGAGTCACTTCCATACCATTCAGCCAGACTTCCCAACCCAGTCCCCAGGCACCCAATGTTGGGTTTTCCCAGTTATCTTCAACAAAACGGATATCGTGAACCGTCGGATCAAGCCCTAATGCTTTTAAGGAGCCGAGATAAAGCTCCTGAATATTCTCTGGCGATGGCTTGATAATCACCTGAAATTGGTAGTAGTGCTGAAGACGGTTCGGGTTTTCGCCATAACGGCCGTCAGTTGGACGACGGGAAGGCTGAACATACGCTGCAGCAATAGGCTCAGGCCCTAACGCACGTAGACAAGTGATAGGATGAGAGGTTCCTGCGCCGACTTCCATATCCAGTGGTTGGACAATGGTACAGCCTTGACGCGCCCAGTAATCCTGTAGTGTCAGGATGATCCCCTGAAAGGTTTTGGTATCAAACTTTTGCATGTTGAATCCGCACGCGATACATATGAATTTAAACGAAAGTGGTCAGTATACCCTTTGAATGTAAGATATACAGCACTGATTGCCTGCCAATTTTGCCAAAATATAAAAAAACCAATCAGTATAACAGCACGCAATCGTAGCCTTTTGTATTCTCTCGCGTTCTACAGCTAATATGAGTGTGATTATCAACCATTCTCCGAGGTAACATTTGATGACGAGCAAGGAAATAACTCGCTGTGCTTGGGTAACATCCGATCCTGATTATCTGGCCTACCACGATAACGAGTGGGGGAACCCACAAAAAAATAACCAACAACTTTTCGAACTGATTTGTCTGGAAGGGCAACAGGCGGGTCTGTCATGGCTAACAATTCTGAAAAAACGGGAAGGTTATCGAAGATGTTTCCACCAATTTGATCCGGTCAAAATCGCCAGAATGGATGAAGCAGATGTTGAGCGTCTGATGAACGAATCCGCCATTGTCCGCCATCGGGCCAAAATCAGTGCAATTATCCACAACGCACGCGCTTACCTAAAAATGGCCGAACGAGGTGAAGATTTCAGTATTTTTCTCTGGCAATACGTTGATCACGCCCCACTGATCAACCACTGGCAAACCCCGTCAGAAGTGCCGGTCAAAACAGCACATTCTGATGCACTTGCAAAAGCGCTGAAAAAACGGGGATTTAAATTTATTGGCAGCACGACTTGCTATGCGTTTATGCAGGCTGCGGGGTTAGTCAACGATCATCTCATCAACTGTTTATGCCGGGAATCACTTATCGGTTTCGAGACTAAGTGATTTATCGTGAAAAAGTAAAATTAGTGTATAAAAATAAACAAAAATATCACTTCAATACATAAAGCTGGATTAATGTTAAATATCCAGTTTTAAAATTCAACAATACTAAAAAACACAACATATAAAAACATGAAACACCCGTTTCACCCCATTGCACCCTACCAGTGGGCGGGGTATGGTGTCTTTTTCTCATACACATACAGATGCAAACGCCGCTATGAAATTTTCGCAATTCGGAAACAAATTCACACAAGATTCGGGAATTACCCGCCTGATGACCGATCTCAATCAAGGCCTGAGAACACCGGGCGCGATTATGTTAGGCGGCGGTAATCCCGCACACATCCCGGAAATGGATGATTATTTCCAGCAGATATTGACTGACATGGCGTTAGACGGTCAATTAAGCGAAACATTATGCAACTATGACGGGCCACAAGGGAAAAACACCTTAATCACCGCATTGGCGCAAGAGTTAAGAGAAAAGCTCGGCTGGGACATCCACCCACAAAATATCGCTTTGACCAATGGCAGCCAAAGTGCCTTTTTCTACCTATTTAACTTACTGGCGGGTCGCACAGAAGACGGTGCCATAAAACGTGTTTTGTTTCCACTGGCGCCTGAATATATTGGCTACTCGGATTCGGGGTTAGATGAGGGGTTATTTGTTGCAAATAAACCGAATATCGAATTATTACCCAACGGCCAATTCAAATATCACGTTGATTTCGAGCACCTGAATATCACCGAAGATATTAACCTGATTTGTGTCTCTCGCCCGACCAACCCAACCGGTAACGTCATCACCGACGAAGAATTATTGCGCCTGGATGGTCTGGCTCAACAGCATCAAATCCCCTTACTGATAGACAATGCCTACGGTGTACCATTCCCCGGTATTATCTTTAGCGAAGCAACCCCACTGTGGAATCCCAATATCATTCTTTGTATGAGTTTATCCAAACTGGGCTTACCGGGTTCCCGTTGCGGCATTATCATCGCCAATGAAAAAATTATTAATGCTGTCAGTAATATGAATGGCATTATCAGCCTGTCTCCTGGTGGCGTTGGGCCAGCTATTGCGTTGGAAATGATCAAACGTAACGACCTGTTTCGCTTGTCACAAAATGTCATTCGACCATTTTATCAGCAACGCGTAGACAACGTGATTGAGATCATTCGCCGCCATATATCAGAAGATCGTTGCCTAATCCATAAACCCGAAGGGGCAATATTCCTCTGGCTTTGGTTCAAAAACTTACCCATCACGACAGAAGAGCTTTATCAGCGGTTGAAAAAGCGAAACGTCCTGATGGTGCCGGGGCATTTCTTCTTCCCGGGGCTGGAACATGATTGGCCACATGCTCATCAATGTATGCGAATGAACTATGTCCCTGAGATTGAAAAGATTGAAGAGGGCATTCGTATTTTGTCTGAAGAAATTGAGATAGCACATCACGAAGCCGGACACTGATCTACCAACAGTGTAGGCAGTGGTGAATAACGTAAAAAAAGCTCCCTCATTTAGGAGAGGGAGCAAGATGATAACGAGGACTGTTACCTGAGAACAGGATCGTAGTTTTAGCAGCGTACTGTGATCTAGTGCACATTTAACGAATCTAATAATAATACTTAAGTAACCTGAGTTTTGGATAAAAGATTATTAAGCTTAACGATAAATGCTATAGCAAACTGAATATGACCTGACTATAGTAAACAGTATTAAGGGTAAACAGTATTACACTGTTACACCCATCTTATTTTGGAAAAGTGGCGTTAAATAGCGAATACAACATTGGCAAATTAACTCATTGAGATCATGGAAAAGATGAAAACGTGTAAAGTGTTTCTACTACTATGTACTACATTGGGATGTCTGCTTGTCACGGGTTGTTCCAGCATCATGACACACAGCGGCCCTTATCAAGGTTATTATTCTGGCGCCAAAGCGAATATTGATATGCTGCAGGATGACAAAACAGGATGGTTTATGAAACCTATGCTTGCCATCGACCTCCCTTTTTCTGCCTTCCTGGACACATTACTGCTTCCCTACGATTATGCTCGCTCCGATCAAGACAGCGCAGCGCAATCTCCTAAGCATCGCATAGAGCAACGGGATAAAAATCCCATCGTCGTACAGTCGATATCAGAGACAGTCAGCGATCAGACACCGTAAGCACCAATCCCTGTTTCAACCACAAAAATTTGCCGATATCCATCAATATCACGCATAAAAGCAACATAATCATCATCGGGTGATATCACGATTGCATCAGCAGAAGGCGCGTCATCGGTACGCGCTGTTAGACGCTGCATTTTTCCCGTCTGGCTATCAAAGAGCACAACACTATTGTCACAGACACAGGCAATAAACTGCCCACGGCTATCCCAGCTAAATGCAGATTGTATGCTGTACTTACTGTCAGTTATCTGCACGGCCTCACCGCCATTGGGTGAGATAGACCATAGCTGGACAATTCCCTCGTCATCTTTCATCAGGAAACCAATTTTACTGCCATCTGGCGATGTTCTGAGCCAATGACGAGGCACATTCACCACCCCTGGCCAACGCCTGTCATGCGTAAAAGTCAGACGTTTTTGTTGTACTCCTTCAGGAGGGGCTGGCAAGGTTGTTTCTGTACCAGTCAAAGGCTGCGCACCTGAAACCGCATAATCGTCGTCGTTTTCAGGCAGGTCAACAAGATAAATTTCCGGTATTTTTTCACCATTGACAGCGTATGTATCCCCAATAAAGGCCAGCGCCCAACGCTGCCATTGGCCATTGTTTTTTCGATATCCCCGCAGCCCAATCCACCCTTCTTCATAGGCTCGATTAATCTCATCACTACCGGGATGCGGGAATGCCGTAGTCTGGCTGACAATAACCGAGAAATAGCTGCCCCCGTATTCCCTCGGATGTTTTTTGACCGGCATCACCGCGTGCAACGGAACGGCCACTGCGACATTGCGTAAATCAAGCGCAGGATCTAACTCATGCATCACATGGTCATTGTAGGTAAAACTGAGACGACTCCCATCAGGGCTGAAAACGTGAACATGAGTGCCTCCACGCAAGGCACCTGCAGTATAAGGTGGCGTAATATCCATCGCATCAATGTTCATTGCCACATTTGGCTGTCTATCAGAGACAATAACCCCTCGGCGATGGTGAAAATCATACTGCCACTGCGCATCTGGATTTTCTGGCCCATGAATAAAGGCATAACGCACCGGCTCTTGTTGACTTACCGTCACAACACCGACATGAGCACCATCCCTTGCCTGATAGATCACTTCCGTTTGTCCATGTTTAACATGAATTTTTTCTATCGTTAAACCGGTAAAAGAAGCACCGTGAGGACGCACGTCATATACCAACCACTGGCTATCAGGCGTCCAGATATTTATGTTAGTTATCTGATGACTACAGCGATCAAATGTTATCTGGCGTTCTTTAAAAACCATTTCGCGACCTTATATTGCACATTTTCGGATAATAAAAACTAATTTGATTCAAACTTAACAAAAAAATTTCAGTCGAGACGTGATTATTTCGACAGTACTCTTTATATCCATGTTATATCTCATTTAATAAAATTTATGTTACTCAGTGTCCTCTATATTATTGGTATTACGGCTGAAGCTATGACAGGTGCTTTAGCCGCGGGTCGCCGAAAAATGGATGTTTTCGGCGTTATTATTATCGCTTCCGTGACAGCCATCGGCGGTGGCACCGTCCGTGATATCATTTTGGGGCACTACCCCCTTGGCTGGGTAAAAAATCCAGAATATATCGTGACAGTTGCCTGTGCTGCCGTACTGACTATCTGGATTGCCCCCATGATGAAACATTTACGCCGCTTGTTTCTTGTTCTTGATGCAATTGGTTTAATCGTCTTCTCCATCCTGGGGGCACAAATCGCATTGGAAATGCACTATAGCCCGATCATCGCAGCCATTGCCGCCGTCATTACTGGCGTATTTGGGGGTGTATTACGCGACATGTTTTGCAATACGATTCCATTAGTCTTTCAAAAAGAGATTTATGCGGGTGTCTCTTTTGCTTCCGCCTGGCTCTATATCGCTTTACAGCATACGCCGTTGCCCCCAAACAGCGTGGTTTTGATTACGCTGATTGCCGGTCTGACCGCCCGTTTGATCGCCATTCGGTATCGTCTTGGTTTACCCATTTTCAATTACAATGGTTCAGACTCAGAGCATTAAAAGCGGTTATGAGCATGTGGGGCAACTTTTTTGCCCCCCTCTTTTCTGATGCCCTGATCCACCGGTATATCCTTCCCTTTTCCAACCACATCCTTCCCTGTCAGACTTGTCTCCTCAGCCTCTTTCTCCCCCGTGATCCCTCGTGAAACCAAATGCGCAATGGCTGACTTAATCTCAGGATGTTGTAAAAAGGCCAAAATTTTTTCTCGTTGTGTTGTGGTTAATGCCTCTTCCGTCTTGGTATATGATGGTGTCATTGCCCACGACCATCCTATGTTGTCTGTCAGGCGATTAGCGTAAGGCAGACCAATGGCTTCACGCCATAGTGCGAGGGGACGCCGTTTTGCCTGCTGGAATTGAGCGAAAATGGACGCGGCACGTTTAGCACCTATATTGGGCACGGCCTCCAGCTGTTCTTTATCCAAATCCAGCCAATCGGTTAAATTTGTCACCAATCCTTGTCTTACCAACGCAGACCAGGTTCCTTGTCCAACACCTTTCATGCGCAATTTTTCGCCAAGCCATGTCAGGCGGGCAATAAACTGCTGCTGACAATGTTCATCATTACGCTGACGTCCATGACCCAATGCCAGACAACTCAGAAAATGGTGATCTTGCTCATTAGGCGGTTGAATATCTGGACGTTCCGCCATACGCCACACCACCTTATCAAGTTTGGGGATACCATGCCCGGCCAGTGCCACCGTGATTTTATCTTCGGGATACACATTCCACTGCTTCCAACGTTTGATAGAACCAATATTGACCCGACTCACTTGCCGATCATCCACCTTGACTGTCTCCAGCGCTAATACAACGGATATTTTTCCTGTCCGGCCGATGGTGAACTTCACGTGTTTTACGGTTGTCATTTGTTGCCGTAACGGATATTTCCATGCAATTGCCCAACTGTTTGATCCGCTACGCCACTGTCGGCCTGTCGGTTCAACCTCCTGACGTAAAACTACCCCATCCGTAGCAAAAGGAAGAGGCTGAACAAAATAATCTTTCCATCTTTTTTCAGCATCTTCTGTAGTCGTAATAGGGTGGCTATATTGTTGGGTCATAGGAAAACCCATACCAGCCAATCTCGCCAATTTCTCAGCCAGTTCATTTGGTCCATCCGGCCAACCCCAAATAAAAATGCCGATCTGTTTCAGTTCTGGCGCCGGCGTTTTTCGAGCCATTAACCCTGCCACTTTACTACGCCCTCCCTGACTTCCAGACAGGAACTGTCGATGATCCACTTGCTGCCAGAACAGCTCCCCTTGCAATACCAAACGCGCCGGCGCATTTGTAATCTGCTGAGGAATAGTGGGAATAAATGGGCTTTTATCCCGCCAGTCTGTTCCTTCAATACCATCACCACGGCTAATTAATTGCACTAATTGGCCTTTTTCATAGACCAACGTCACCGCAATACCATCAACTTTAGGTTGTAGCCAAACCCCTGCCCGCCCCTGTAGCCAACGATCAATGTCCTGAACCGTCCTCAATTTACTCAACCCCGTATGCTGGACAGGGTGACGCTGTTTTTCTGTCTGTCGCTGTGCCACCATTGGCATGTCCATATCAGCAACTGCGTTCATCACGCGGTTTGTATCCTGCTTTAAACAGTGTTGCCAAAGCCTTAGCGTTTCCAGTAATTGATCATAGATTTCATCATCTATGTCACTCATACCCTGCTGGTGATAGAGCCGATTCCACTCAGCTACCCGCGTTGTTAGAGCGTGAGTTTCATGCTGAAGTTTTTCTTGTGGCCATTCAGGACAATGGCCCTTGTTGTTTGCAAAGGCTACGGGTATGCCAAATAACAGTAGCCATACTGTTATGAGAAAACTGATGAGAAAATTAAGCATCCTTGCTCCGTCGCTTCCTAATACACGGGCACAGAATAAAAAGCGGAAAAATATTTACCAAGGTGGAAAAGATAAGTTTGCGGTGTGTTTCAAAAAATAAATGAACAATTTCTGCAACAGCTTATTTTTACTCAAATTGTTTCGCAGAATGTTCAATTAATGCCAATGTGTTAATAAAAAATTTTGTTGAAACGTCCGTTGGCATGTATTGTAACGCTGCATGGATTAACGTATCCGTGTATACTATATGGGATTTTATATTCTCGCGTGTGCACCTATTTATACCCAATCACTCAAGAAATCATCATGAACCAAGGAACGTTATATATTGTTTCTGCGCCGAGTGGAGCAGGCAAATCAAGCCTTATTCAGGCTTTATTAAAGACTCAGCCTTTGTATGACACACAGGTTTCTGTTTCACATACGACACGTCAGGCTCGTCCAGGCGAAAATCATGGTGAACATTATTTTTTCACCACGGTGGATGAATTTCAAAAGATGATCAGCCATGATGATTTTTTGGAATATGCCTGTGTTTTTGGTAACTATTACGGCACATCCCGAAAAGTCATTGAAGATACACTCGCCAGCGGGGTGGATGTTTTTCTTGATATTGACTGGCAAGGTGCACAACAAATCCGCCAGAAGATGCCAGCCGCTCGCAGCATTTTCATTCTGCCCCCCTCCAGGGAAGAATTGCTCCGCCGCCTGCGCGGACGCGGTCAGGACAGCGAAGAAGTCATTGCTAAACGGATGGCTCAGGCTGTTGCGGAGATGGAACATTATAACGAATATGATTACGTTATCATCAACGATGATTTCAATACGGCACTGGCCGATTTACAATCCATTATTCGTTCAGAACGTCTACGATTAGATCGTCAGATTCAGCGGCATGATGCCTTAATCAGCAAATTATTGGCAGACTGAACCAAGTTTCAGTATTATGCCCAGTCATTTATTTACCAGTGGAGTAGCACACATATGGCACGCGTAACTGTTCAAGACGCAGTAGAAAAAATTGGTAACCGTTTTGACCTTGTGTTGGTCGCTGCTCGCCGAGCACGCCAGTTGCAAGTAGGTGGCAAAGATCCCCTTGTTGCAGAAGAAAACGATAAGACGACGGTTATCGCTCTGCGTGAAATCGAGCAAGGCCTCATCAACAATAAGATCCTTGATGTACGTGAACGTCAGGAACAAAAAGAGCAAGAAGCTGCCGAAATTAAAGCTGTTTCTGCCATCGCTGAAGGTCGTCGTTAATTTTACGGTAGGTCTGCCTTGTACCTGTTTGAAAGCCTGAATCAGCTGGTTCTGAAATATTTGCCTGAAGATCAAATCGATCTGCTTAAACAGGCTTATATCGTCGCGCGGGATGCCCATGAAGGGCAAACCCGCTCCAGCGGTGAGCCATACATCACTCATCCCGTCGCCGTTTCCTGTATTCTGGCTGAAATGCGACTTGACCATGAAACACTCATGGCGGCGCTGCTACATGATGTCATCGAAGATACGCCTGCAACATTTCAGGATATAGAACAGCTTTTTGGCTCAACTGTTGCCGGATTGGTGGAAGGTGTATCTAAGCTGGATAAGCTGAACTTCCGTGACAAAAAGGAAGCGCAGGCTGAAAACTTCCGCAAAATGATCATGGCGATGGTGCAGGATATCCGCGTCATTTTGATCAAACTGGCAGACCGCACACACAATATGCGAACCCTTGGCTCCCTGCGCCCCGATAAACGACGGCGCATTGCCAGGGAAACGCTAGAAATTTATAGTCCGCTGGCTCACCGTTTAGGGATTCATCACCTAAAAACGGAGCTGGAAGAACTTGGCTTTGAAGCGCTATACCCAAACCGTTACCGCGTCATTAAAGAGGTTGTGAAAGCCGCCCGCGGCAATCGCAAGGAGATGATCCAAAAAATTCTGTCGGAGATTGAAGGCAGATTAACGGACGCCGGTATTGAATGTACTGTCAGTGGCCGCGAAAAACATCTCTATTCGATCTATCGTAAGATGCGCCTAAAAGAACAGCGTTTCCATTCAATCATGGATATTTACGCCTTTCGGGTCATCGTCAGCAATCTTGATACCTGCTACCGCGTACTCGGACAAATGCACAGTCTGTACAAACCGCGTCCCGGCAGAGTAAAAGATTATATTGCTATCCCCAAAGCCAACGGCTATCAATCTCTACACACATCGCTGATCGGCCCACATGGCGTCCCGGTCGAAGTACAGATCCGTACCGAAGATATGGATCAGATGGCAGAAATGGGGGTCGCCGCACACTGGGCTTACAAAGAACAAGGAGAATCCGGGACAACGGCGCAAGTTCGTGCTCAGCGCTGGATGCAGAGCTTGTTGGAACTCCAGCAAAGCGCCGGCAGCTCTTTTGAATTTATTGAAAGCGTGAAATCTGATTTGTTTCCTGATGAGATTTACGTTTTTACCCCAGAAGGACGAATTGTTGAATTACCGGCCAGTGCAACACCGGTCGATTTTGCCTATGCTGTTCATACGGATATCGGTCACGCCTGTGTTGGCGCACGCGTTGATCGTCTGCCCTATCCTCTTTCACAAACGCTCAGCAGTGGACAAACGGTTGAAATTATCACGGCGCCGGGCGCTCGCCCGAATGCGGCCTGGCTGAACTTTGTCGTCAGCTCTAAAGCACGGGCTAAAATTCGTCAGTTACTGAAAAATTTAAAACGGGATGATTCTATTAGCCTGGGGCGTCGTCTGCTCAATCATGCACTTGGTAACGGCACAAAAGTCACCGATATACCGCAAGAAAATATCCATAAGGAGCTATCAAGAATGAAGCTCGCCACGTTGGATGATTTACTGGCAGAAATCGGGTTGGGTAACGCCATGAGTGTGGTTGTTGCCCGCAATTTATTACTGGGTTCAGCGGAGAAAACGCCAAACAATAACAGCAATGCGACCCGAAAACTGCCTATCAAGGGTGCTGACGGTATTTTGATTACCTTTGCCAAATGCTGTCGTCCAATCCCGGGTGACCCGATCATTGCCCACATTAGCCCCGGAAAAGGTCTGGTGATCCATCACGAATCCTGTCGAAATATCCGTGGATATCAGAAGGAACCGGAAAAATTCATGCCGGTTGAGTGGGATAAAGAGATTAACAGCGACTTTATTGCTGAAATTAAAGTCGATATGTTTAACCATCAAGGCGCCCTAGCGAATCTAACCGCAGCCATTAATGACGCAAACTCCAACATTCAAAGCATGAATACGGAGGAAAAGGATGGCCGGGTTTATTGTGCTTTCATCAGGCTGACGACCAAAGACCGTATCCAGTTGGCAAATATTATGCGTAAGATACGTGTCATGCCAGATGTGATGCGAGTCAGCCGCAACCGAAACTGATCACATGAAAGGCCAACTACTTGATGCCATCCCCTTAACCACTCTGCGTGGTGTTGGAACCAGTCAGGTCACCAAACTTGCCAAATTAGGGTTGGTCAATCTACAAGATTTACTTTTGCACTTACCTCTCCGCTATGAGGATCAAACCCGTCTGTATTCCATTAATGAATTACAGCCCGGTATTTATGCCACGGTAACAGGTCAGGTATTGCGCACTCATGTGATTTTTGGGCGGCGGCGCATCATGACCTGCCAAATCAGCGATGGTACTGGCATATTGACTCTGCGTTTTTTCAATTTTACAGCTGCCATGAAAAATAACCTGGCTGATGGAAAACACATTGTTGCCTATGGTGAAATCCGGCGCGGAAATCAAGGGCCAGAGATCATTCATCCAGAATATAAAGTCCAGCAGCACGCTGATTCGGTTCAACTACAAGAAACATTAACCCCCATCTATCCCACGACCGACGGTGTGCGCCAAACCACGCTGCGAAAGCTCATCGAACAAGCACTGGAAATATTGGACACTTGCGCCATTAATGAGTTACTGCCGGCAGAGTTCAGCCGGAATCTCATCAGCCTGCCCAACGCGCTGCACATATTACATTATCCCCCCCCGGATATTTCTCTGACTGAGCTGGAAAATGGCCGACATCCTGCCCAACGCAGGTTAATTTTGGAAGAGTTGTTGGCACATCATTTGAGTATGCTGGCGGTCAGAGCCGGAGCACAACGTTTTCACGCCCAACCACTTACAGCCGATGATTCACTAAAACAGCAATTCCTGAGCCAGTTACCCTTCTCCCCAACAGGTGCCCAAGCCCGTGTCGTTGCAGAAATAGAACATGATTTAGAAAAAAATGTTCCCATGATGCGCCTGATACAAGGGGATGTCGGTTCGGGGAAAACATTGGTGGCAGCACTGGCAGCTGTCCGTGCCATTGTTCACGGTAAGCAAGTGGCATTGATGGCGCCCACCGAACTGCTGGCAGAACAACATGCCAATACCTTCCGTCAATGGCTTGAGCCACTCGGTATTCAAGTTGGCTGGTTGGCCGGTAAACAAAAAGGTAAAGCGCGTCAAGCGCAGCAAGAAGCGATAGCAAGTGGCCAGGTGAACATGGTGGTGGGCACTCATGCCATGTTTCAGGATCAGGTCAAGTTCGCCGGATTGGCGCTGGTTATCATTGATGAGCAACACCGATTCGGTGTACATCAACGCCTCGCCTTGTGGGAGAAGGGGCGCGAACAAGGCTTCCATCCCCACCAATTGATCATGACCGCAACGCCGATTCCGCGTACATTGGCAATGACCGCCTATGCCGATCTGGATACCTCTATTATTGATGAATTACCACCAGGGCGAACACCTGTTACAACCGTTGCTATCCCTGATACCCGCCGCAATGACATTATCCAACGCATCAAAAACGCCTGTTTGGATGAAGGGCGTCAGGCTTACTGGGTTTGTACTTTGATAGAAGATTCTGAAGTTTTGGAAGCGCAGGCAGCTCAAGTGACCCATGAAGAACTGGTACTGGCATTACCTGAGCTAAAAATTGGCTTGGTGCATGGACGAATGAAATCAGCCGAAAAACAGGCCATCATGGCGGCCTTCAAGCAAGGTGAACTCCAACTGTTGGTTGCCACTACGGTGATCGAAGTCGGGGTTGATGTGCCCAATGCCAGCCTGATGATTATCGACAACCCTGAACGCCTCGGATTGGCTCAGTTACATCAGCTTCGTGGCCGTGTCGGTCGTGGTGCCACGGCCTCACACTGTGTCCTGCTCTATAAAACTCCACTGACCAATACAGCCAGAATTCGCCTGCAAGTATTACGGGACAGTCATGATGGTTTTGTCATTGCTCAAAAAGATTTGGAGATCCGCGGGCCGGGCGAATTATTGGGTACCCGCCAAACGGGTAATGCCGAATTCAGGATCGCGGATTTATTACGAGATCAAAATATGCTGCCCGACGTTCAGCGTATTGCGCGCTATCTCCACCAGCACTATCCTGAACATGCCAAGGCATTAATTGAACGCTGGTTGCCGGATAGTGCCCAATATAGTCATGCGTAAACGCCAACCTCCAAATAATCAGGTGGAAAAAACCGTCAGGATAAATAAAAAATGCCGCTGAACATGTCAGCGGCATATCGTCAATAGATCAACAAGTTAGTTATGAATTCGCTAACCAGCTATCGTTGGAAATATGGGCAGCAACAAATACAATTTGATGACAGCCGCATTCACGATATCAATAAAGAACGCGCCCACCATTGGCACGAGTAAGAATGCCACATGCGATGGCCCAAAACGGTCAGTAATCGCTTGCATATTAGCGATAGCCGTTGGCGTTGCTCCCAGGCCAAAACCACAGTGACCGGCTGACAAGACGGCGGCATCAAAATTTTTGCCCATAATGCGGTAAGTGACAAAAATAGCATATAAAGCCATCACCACCGTCTGCACGGTAAGGATGATTAACATAGGCAGCGCAAGGGAAGCCAACTGCCACAATTTCAGGCTCATCAATGCCATAGCCAGGAACAACGACAAACTGACGTTCCCCAAAACCGAAACCGCTCTGTCAAATACCCGATAAAAACCCAGGAAGGACAGCCCATTACTGAGAATCACACCCACAAACAGAACACAGACAAAGGTTGGTAATTCAAAACTCGTGCCTTCTAGCTGATTCTCAATAAAACGTCCCACCAACAAACAAATGGAGATCATGGCAATGGTTTCCAGCATCACTAATGGCGTGATAAGCCGGCCAGTATAAGGCTTCTCAAATGCTGTTGGGATCTCATTTTCTTCGACTTCCAATCCGGGTGTTTGGGTATTTTTTACCAGTAACCGGGCAACCGGGCCGCCAATCAGCCCACCCAATACCAGGCCGAATGTCGCACATGCCATCGCTACCTCTGTCGCATTTTCAAAGCCATAACGCTCTGCAAATACTTTGCCCCAGGCCGCTCCGGTTCCATGTCCACCCGAAAGGGTAATGGAACCTGCCAGCAATCCCATCAACGGGTCAAGGCCAAGCATTTTCGCCAATGCGATACCCACGGTGTTTTGTACCAATAACAGGCCAACCACCACGAAAACAAAAATAACCAAAAATTTTCCGCCTGCTTTCAGGCTGGCAAGGTTAGCGTTCAGGCCAATTGTGGCAAAGAACATTAACATGAGGGGTACCTGGAGGGATAAGTCAAAACTGACTTCCCAACCCATGGATTGTTTCATCGCCAATAAAACGAAAGCAACGAGTAATCCACCTGCGACCGGCTCAGGGATCGTATATTTTTTAAGGAATGGGACTGATTTTACGAGCTTTCTTCCTAGTAACAAAACCAGTGTGGCAGCAACAAGCGTGCCATAAATATCCAGATGATACATTCATGTACCTCATATATTGTTAAAATTATGTAAAGTCAATGTGACGTTATAATCATCCTATAAGAACGCCAAGAGCAGGTAAGGGTTGGATTAGAAAGAAATTCGCTCATAAACACAAGTTAAAACGTTTAAAAATGTGACTCAATAAAGTTCTGTTCTATTATGAAAATTCAACGCAAACGATTGCTTTAATTGTGCAGATCATTAAAATCGCTCTTTTTTGTCCATCTGGAATTTCACAACATGGTCAATTTACCCCGTGAATCCGATTCATTCGATGTGCCTCATCCATCAGACAATGAACTTATCTATCAACTGGAAGCAAAACCCCCACTACCACATGCCATATTTGCGGCTTGCCAACATTTACTGGCCATGTTTGTGGCCGTCATTACGCCAGCGATGTTGATTTGTCAGGCGTTAGGACTGCCTGAACAAGATACTCAACGTATTATCAGTATGTCCCTGTTTGCCTCTGGCTTAGCATCACTGATTCAAATTCGCTCCTGGGGGCCAATTGGCTCAGGCTTGCTTTCAATTCAGGGCACCAGTTTTAATTTTGTCGCTCCACTTATCATGGGGGGGCTGGCATTGAAAAATGGGGGAGCTGATATTCCAACCATGATGGCAACCTTATTCGGCACGCTGATGCTCGCTTCAACGACAGAAGTGCTACTCTCACGTGTACTGCATTTAGCAAGACGGATTATTACCCCTTTAGTCTCCGGGATCGTGGTGATGATTATTGGCTTGTCGTTAATTCAAGTTGGATTAACGTCAATAGGCGGCGGTTATTCTGCTATTCAGAACGGTACATTCGGCGCCCCCGAAAACTTACTGTTAGCGGGGATTGTTCTTGGTGTGATCGTGTTGCTCAATCGCCAAAATAACCCTTATCTGCGCATCGCCTCCCTGGTGATTGCCATGGCAGTCGGTTATCTAGTGGCCTGGTACATGGATATGCTACCCCTCTCAGCCCCCAAAGAAGAGAGGCCAATCATGTCGATTCCATCCCCATTTTATTATGGACTGTCTTTTGATTGGCATCTGTTAATCCCACTTATTCTAATTTTTATGGTGACCTCGCTGGAAACAATTGGCGATATTACAGCAACGTCGGATGTCTCCGGGCAGCCTGTCAGCGGCCCTCTCTATATGAAACGTCTCAAGGGTGGCGTGCTGGCAAACGGTCTCAACTCCATGGTTTCCGCGGTGTTCAACACGTTTCCGAATTCTTGTTTTGGTCAGAACAATGGTGTGATCCAGCTTACTGGCGTTGCCAGCCGCTATGTGGGTTATATTATTGCTTCGATGTTGATGATATTAGGATTGTTCCCCGCCGTAGCGGGTTTTGTTCAGCATATTCCCGAACCCGTTCTGGGAGGCGCAACGATTGTGATGTTTGGCACCATCGCGGCCTCTGGCGTCAGAATCGTTTCCCGTGAGCCACTTAATCGCCGTTCTATTATGATTATCGCACTGTCTCTGGCCGTTGGGTTAGGCGTCTCTCAACAACCGCTGATTTTGCAGTTTGCCCCTGATTGGGTGAAAAATTTACTCTCTTCAGGCATTGCCGCAGGGGGACTGACGGCTATTCTACTCAACCTGATTTTCCCTCAGGAAAAATAACCTTTATTTTATCTGCATTTTCCCTCCGGCGTTATCCGCAGGAGGGATAAATCATGTTTTATCTGAATCACCTATTGAGTGACAACCCGTTTTACGGCATAAAAGAGTTTCTATTGGAAGGTTAAGCTGAGGTGAAATAATGAGGTGGTTAGGGAAATCGTTTGTTGCTCTTCTATTATTGCTGGTTTTAGCAATCATCGTTATCTATGCGGTTATTCAGACGCATTGGGGAGCCAAACAGTTAAGCCAATGGCTCAACAAACAAGGGCATTATCAAGTCAGCATCGACAGCATCAGCCATAGCTGGTTACAACCGGCGACCTTAATCGTTAATCATGTTGATATTCGTGACACACAGGGGCCTTTCTCTCTCACCGCCGAAACCATTTCTCTCGATTTCAAATGGCCGCATTTACTGTCTCTCAACAACCTCCACCGGCTGACATTGCAACAAGGCGCGGTGACATTGTCCGGCGCCTCATTTCCTTTCCCCTTACAGGCGGATATTCTGCAACTGAACCAGATGAACGTTCAGCTAGATAATGCCAATACGCACATTCAGGGAGAAAATATCACGGGTGGAATGACGCCCTGGTCTCCTGATGTGGGTAACGTGTTTGGGCATGGAAAATATCAATTCAGCGCCAGTACATTCCGTTTCAACGGTATCCCGGTTGAAAATTTGGTAATACAGGGCCATTATCAGAATCAAACACTCACTATCGACTCTTTCGGCGCAACATTTTTGCGCGGCTTCCTGTCGGGTAATGGGCAACAACGACCCGACAATAGCTGGCATTGGAATAATCTTCTGATCAGTGACATTCGCTGGCAAACGCCGATGACGCTAAGCGAGTTAAAGAAAAAAATCAGCCAGCTTCCGGCAACATATGTCAACGATCTCAACATCACCAATGCCAAGCTGCAAGGACAAAACTGGTCTGTCGATTATCTGAGCAGCACCATGAAAAATCTGGGATTGGTCAATGGCAGCTGGGAGACCAACGATGGATTGATTGACTTCAATGTGATGAACATGACGCTGGACAATGAACTGTTCAGCGACACGCTTGGAAAATTCCGTTTTTCAGGGGACATTTTCGCTATTGATAACCTGACCACCCATTATCAAAAAGGCTTGTTCAATATCCAGTCTGAATGGGATCGTAAAAATCGGCTGCTGACCCTTAAAAACAGCTCTGTGACGGGTCTACTTTATGTGCTGCCGTCCACATGGCTCAATGCGATCAAACAACCGGCGCCGGAATGGATTTCAGGTCTAAAACTTCATGATATTAATATCAATAATACGCTACTGATTGATACCAATCCTGATTTCCCGTTCCAGCTCACAACCCTGACTGCGCACATTGACAATATGGATATCTTAAAAAATGGCCAATGGGGATTATGGCATGGCCAGGCTTCTCTGCAAGCGGCCGCAGGGACATTTAACAAAATCGAAGTCGCCCGCCCTTATCTGCAACTCCATGCCATGGATAACAAAATCAGCATTAATAAATTGAATAGCTTTACCGGTGAAGGGCTACTGCAAGCGACAGGCACCATTGAACAGCACACCACTCAAATGCCTTTTCATCTTAGTTTCAAAGGGATGAATGCGGATTTCAGGATCTTGCCACAATGGGGTTGGGTGCCACTCAATATGCAGGGAGAGGGCAATTTTTCACTCGCCATTACGGGGGATCTCTCTGCTGACAATGTGAAAGAAACCATTAACGGCACATTAGTGGCAGAAAACACATCATCAGAAAAAGAATCACAATCTATTGAGCAAGGCTTGATCTCAACGAGTCGCTGTATTCCAACCACACCTTCTTCCGTCGATAACCCTGAAGCTCATCACGCAACAACAGCCCCTCACACCGAGGAACATCAAACCGGAGAGAAGCAAACCTGCGCCAAAATCAGGTTGTAGCAAAACGCTCGGGAGGCAGGACAATATAAGTACCGGTGAACACGCTACCTACGCCGTGTTCACCGCTGACCTGCACTTCCACTTTTACCCGCGCTTTGTTGCCACGGGCAAGACGGGCAAGATCGCCGCTCATGTTATTAAAATCTGCCGTTGCACTGGGACGCCCGGTAATCGGCTGCCGATAACGAATATTGGCATCGACCAAAATGATATCCCCCCCCAATTGGCGCTCCTGTAGCAACAACCAAATCAATCCCCATGCCGTTAATGTGGCCTGAGAAAATAAACTACCGGCGAAAATCGTCTGGTGGGGATTCTGGTTTCCTGCTTCTGGCATCGTGGTGATAAAACGTTGCCCGGTATATTGGACGATCCGCAGCCCCATCTTTTCACTTAACGGAATTTGCTTATACCAGGCTTGTTGCAACTCTGCGCACCAATCAGGGCGGTGCAAGATATCATCAAGGCTCATGATCGGTTTAAACATGAGATAATGATTAATCTGTGACGTTTTCGCCCCATTGATCAATCCCCGATTTTGAAAACCCAATTTGTCGAAGAAATTAACGGCTTCTTCCCGTGCGCTACAAACAATGCGTTTCACACCTTCCTGCCGGGCGACAGACTCCAGTGCCATCGCAATCAGTGTTCCCAATCCTTTTCGCTGCACATTGTGATGGACAGCCAGAAAACGGATAGCGCCTTCATTGTCCGCATTGATATATAAACGCCCAACAGCAAGCGGCTTACCATATTCATCCACCACCATTTGATGATGAGCCATCGAATCGTAACCATCCTTTTCTGATCCAATGGGCTGATGGAGCGGCTTACGCAACATCTCCCAACGAAATTGGTAATAGGTTTCCAGCTCTTGTTCTGTTTGAGGTACTCTCAGATGGTACATAAATACAGCCCCTTCTCTTGTCGTGATTGTGTCGTCAGGGAAACGTATGCAGCACGCTATGGTTTATTTTATTTTTTTCAATGCATTATGTTAAAAGCATGGTCTTAACGGTATCGTACTGAAAGGCGGTCTTATGATGAACAATCACGTCGTTGTCATCTTTCATCCCGCTCATACTTGCAACCAGAACGTCACTGGCCCGTCATTGGTTAAACTGACCTTCATATCGGCTGCAAATTTTCCCATGTCTGTTTTTACACCTGTTTTACGGCACTGTTCAACAAAATAGCGATAAAGTTCATCGGCTTTTTGCGGTTCAGCACCACCAGAAAAGCCGGGTCTTAAGCCTTTCTGTGTATCCGCCGCCAATGTAAATTGGGAGACAACCAACAAGCTCCCTTCGGCCTGCTGAACATTCAGGTTCATTTTTCCCAGTTCATCACTAAATACCCGATATCCCATCACCTTGTCGCATAAACGCTGCGCTTTCTGCGGCGTGTCGTCTTTTTCAACCCCCAGTAACACCAGCAGCCCTTGCCCAATTTCGCCAATCGTCTCACCTTCAACAACTACCTTTGCCTGTGTTACCCGCTGAATCAATGCGATCATTTTTCTTGCCTGTTATCTGTTTAGTCATCGGTATTCGGTTTAACTATCTGTATCAGATAGAAAATCACAGATACGAAATCCATGTATATGATGTTGTTCTGCTGGCTACAATTGAAATCTACCGGAGGTATCAATAGCGATAAATTATGCAGCAACCACAAAACGGCTTCCCTTGCCCACGGCTGAAATCCCGGCAAGGAAATGCGTTAATTTTTTGAGGGAATTGAGAAATCATGTGTCTTAAAATAATCCGGGATGACACGTCGGTCAGCCACATGAATTGCATGGATACCTGATTTTTTCGCTGCTTCAACGTGTTCTAAAATATCATCAAAGAATATGGACTGATCCGCAGTGACACCTTCTGCTGCAAGCACATATTTAAAAATATCAGGATCCGGTTTACGCATTCCCAATGCTTGAGATAAATAAAGACAATCTGCGGATGCTGCAATTACAGGATAATGCACTGACCAATACTCAAAATGCAGACGGTTCGTATTTGACAAAATAACCACACGATGCCCTTGGGCACGCAACTGGTTCATTAAATCAATCACGTCTTTCCTGACATCAATAAATATTGCATGCCAGCCTTCCGCAAATTGCTCAAAACTGAGTGAAACATCCATTTCATCACACATTCTTTCTACAAATTCAGCATCACTGATTTGCCCGCACTCATGTTTTTCAAAAGTATCCCCTAATGAAAATTTCGCGGTCAGCATTGCCAGCGGTGTCCCACTCAGATTACTCCAAACGGCGAGCGCTCTTTTAAAATCAATATCAATAATCACGTTACCCATATCGAAAATATACAGCATAACCCCTCCTGACTAACGCGCACTATTTAGTACTTTTATCATAATTTTGTGAAGAAAAAAGGAGGAGAAGACAAAAAATAAGCGGATCACGTTACTGATGATCTATTGTTGAATGTATAACTGACTGTTCTAACAGAAATTCAAGGCGGGATAATAAAATTACGGCAGGGATCGCATAAAAAAACTCAGGGCACCGAAGTACCCTAAGCTCGTCAACATCAATCTGCCATCAGGTAAAACATCACGCAGAAATTAAATTTCTTTGTTACGATTTGCGCGACGACGATCATTTTCAGTCAGATGACGTTTACGCAGGCGAATTGACTGTGGCGTCACTTCGACCAATTCATCATCATCGATAAACTCCAGAGCCTGCTCCAGGGTTTTCTTAATATGTGGGGACAGGGTTGTTGCTTCATCCGTTCCTGACGCACGCACGTTAGTCAGTTTTTTACCCGTCAGACAGTTCACTGTCAGGTCGTTCGAACGTGAGTGAATACCGATGATCTGGCCTTCATACACTTCAGTACCGTGACCGAGGAACAATTTACCGCGTTCCTGCAAACTATACAGTGCATAAGCAACCGCTTTGCCCTGACCGTTGGAAATCAATACCCCATTCTGACGGCGACCAATCTCACCCGGACGGATGTCATCATAGTGGCTGAATGTTGCATACAGCAGACCCGTACCGGAAGTCATGGTCATAAATTCAGTACGGAAGCCAATCAAACCACGGCTTGGAATAACGTAATCCAGACGAACGCGGCCTTTGCCATCTGGCAGCATGTCACGCATATCACCTTTACGCTCACCCAGAGCCTGCATCACATCACCCTGATGCTGCTCTTCGATATCCAAAGTGACCTGCTCAAATGGCTCTTGTTTGCGGCCATCAATTTCGCGGAAAATCACTTTTGGACGGGAAACCCCCAGTTCGAAACCTTCACGACGCATGTTCTCAATCAGAACAGACAAGTGCAGCTCACCACGACCAGATACACGGAATGCGTCTGGATCTTCAGTTTCTTCAACACGTAATGCAACGTTATGAACCAGCTCTTTTTTCAGGCGATCAAGGATCTGGCGGGAAGTGACGTATTTACCTTCACGGCCACAGAATGGAGAGGTATTAACACAGAAGTACATACTGACGGTTGGTTCATCAACGGCCAGTGCTGGCAATGCTTCAACCGCATTAACTTCACACAGGGTATCGGAGATGTTCAAATCACCCAGACCCGTAATTGCGATGATATCGCCGGCTTCTGCTTTATCTGACTCGATACGATCCAGTCCCAGGTGGCTGAAGACTTTACCGACTTTACCGTTACGGGTTTTGCCTTCGCTATCGATAATAGTAATGTTCTGGTTTGGTTTTACCGTACCGCGTTTGATACGACCAATACCAATCACACCCACATAGTTGTTGTAATCCAGCTGTGAAATTTGCATCTGGAATGAGCCTTCAAGGTCAACTTTAGGTGGCTCAACATGTTCAATAATAGCCTGATATAACGGCGTCATATCTTCGGCCATTTCGGTATGCTCTTTACCTGCGATCCCCATCAGTGCAGAAGCATAAATGATTGGGAAATCAAGCTGTTCATCGGTTGCGCCCAGGTTGACGAACAAGTCGAATACTTGATCCACAACCCAATCAGGGCGGGCACCCGGACGGTCAACTTTGTTGATAACAACGATCGGTTTTAAACCGTGAGCAAACGCTTTCTGAGTAACGAAGCGAGTCTGTGGCATGGGGCCATCCATCGCATCAACCAGCAGCAAAACACTGTCTACCATTGACATTACACGTTCAACTTCACCGCCAAAGTCGGCGTGACCCGGGGTATCTACGATATTGATACGGTAATCATTCCACTTGATGGCGGTGTTTTTCGCAAGAATGGTGATGCCACGCTCTTTTTCCAGATCGTTGGAATCCATCACACGTTCAGTCGTTGTCGCACGCTCATCAAAAGTTCCTGACTGTTGCAGGAGTTTATCAACCAGCGTGGTTTTACCATGGTCGACGTGAGCGATAATGGCGATATTTCTTAAGTTATTAATTGACAAGTATTTTTACCGTTTTAGCTATTTGAAAGAATATTATATAAATGTTGCGTAGCAGAATGCCGTTACATTCATCTAATACAAATATGCTGCTATTTTACACGTTATGGCTAGAGAGTGAAATAAATGTGAGGTGCATCACTCTGAAAGTTTGTTTGTCGGGGGAATGGGGGGGTTGGATTGCCGACCGGACGGACAAGTCAGAAACGAAATTTTCACAATAAAAATAGGATGTTATGCTTTCAAACGGATAATTTCATCCCATCCGAAAAAGTCATGCTTTTTCGTCAACGGCGACCAACATGATTTGGTAATTAAATTGATGTCAATGGTCAGTTTGTTGACATATGACACCATATCGGGATAACCCGGCAAAACCATCCGACGCAATTCTGGTACTGTCAAACCAATTTGCCAATATTTTATTGGCGTATTTATGCCGACCACATGTAGTGGCTGACACTGAACGACAAAATTTATTGAATAACAAATCTAAGGTTCAGGTAACTCTTTAATATGTGATTATATATATTTATATGCCTGAATTTATAGTCATTATATTCAATAAATATCCTGATAACATTTTTTCATCGAGTGATAACTATTTATCATTATATTTCATCATATTTGAATAATATTCTATGCACTGAAATATCTGGTATGGAACGAAAAAGCCACCTTTACAAAAAATAATAGATAGAAAAAATCCGATATATTTATCATAAAAATACACATAATGAAATATTAACTATTTTATCTATGAGGTTTGAAATGGACGGAACAGCACAATCACAAACAAACGTAACATATTCTTTAGGGGAAAATGGAGATCTTATCATTGGGCAAACATTCCCACTAACCATTAAAATAACGTCAACATCACTTATAGATCCTACAGCATCTATTATAATTAATAATATATCAAAAAACATTCATATTAAAGACTATATCCCAATCAATTCATCTGTTAGCATTCCTCTTATAAACAGCCCGGATAATAAAAGTGCTTCAGTCACCATTCTATTTTCTGTTGAAAGCACCACAAATTATGGAGAAGATATTACATTTGATATTAGTGCAAAATCCGTTGACGGTTTCATCGATCGTCAATATCGACGTCAGGCGAAGGATATTGACTATGACACATTAAATCTCATTGTTGATAATGTATATTTAACATCGCCATACTCTAATACTGATCCAGAAAGTGATTCAAAAACCGCAGTACACACTGTCATACATGACAAAAAAAATAAAAATGCCCTGTCTGATGTGCCTATATTTATATCATCAATGCAGGAAAGCAAGATAAAACTCTTTGATTATTTTGATGCTAATGATCAAAATCCTATACCTATTATTACACTTAATTATCAAACAGGTCTTTTATTACATTCAGATTCCGAAGGGAAAGTCTATTTTAATATTCATGCACAAAAATTATTGTCAGGAAGAATACAGTTAGTGTCTACTATTCCAGGCATTTATCAGCAGGGTTATTCTCAGCCTATTTATGCAATTTATGGCGGCCCGCCTGTCGATTTTGAACATTCCACCCGATTTCCAAGTATTGTGGGGTATTACCCTCCCGGCAATTTAACTTCTGATGGCCAGAAAAATTTTCTTGTTACAATAGGTGAATATAGCAAGCCAAAAGCTGGTGATGTTGTTTTCTTTCTCGTAGCGAAGGGGGATGGTAATGCTAAATATTCGGGTTATTCTAAAACGATTGAAGATATACAAAATGATATAGGAACGCCCAGCATCCATGTCCCTTATCAAATATTTGAATATGGAGTTTTATCTCATTTTTCTTATGTTATCGTCAGAATATCAGGTGATTCATTAACATCCATGTCTCTGCCATTAACTTATATGGGAGGAACACCATATATCCCTGACGAAAGAGTAAACAGGGATTACCAAGCTTGTATTGTTTATACCAGTCTTGGAATCTCCCAGCATACAATTATACCAAACCATACTATAGTCAACTTAGATTCTATAACTCAGTATCCAGGTGGTGAAGGAACTGGATTATTTATTCAAATATTGGGAACTGACGATCCTACAGAAGGTAGGGTGCCAGTAGGTACTCAAGTAACCTTAACATCATACATTAACTCGGGAAATGTTAATAAAATTATCTCATACCCACCAACTGAAGTCAAAAAGCAAAAGGATGATACCTTATATGCAGAAATTCATATTCCTTACGATGATCTCTATAATATTCAATCTATTGATGACATTGAAATGGGAAATATCAAGTTTACCTATGAGTTTACATATAAAGGGAAAAAATCATATAGCAAAATTTGGTCAGCAGAAATTGAAACTGTTCCTGCGAATGCACCTGACGACGATAATAATTAATTGATATATTCAGGTTATCATACAAATGGTAACCTGAATCTTCCAAAATAACGATGGTGCACTTACTTATTTGGATAGCAGATTGACTCCTGTTACGTCATAAATTTAAATTCAAAACAAATAAGTTATCAAATAATAACTTATTTTTATTGGAAATATCATTTTAAAGCACTTAACCTACCTCAACCTATAATTACATATTAATTGATACATCTAAAAACTTGAGGTGATTGCATGAATAAACAATCAATAGAAACAAAAAAAATGGATTTTTCTTTAAACCTGGATGCCGATTTAATAAAAGGGCAATCTTTTCCATTAACTATCACATTAAAATCAACAACAGCGATCACAATGGCTATACCTATAATAACGTTTAGCAATCTAAAAAATATTGTTACCCTCAATAGGGATATTGCTTTAACTTTCGATGAAAATAAACTATCTGCAACTATAACTGTTAGGCTATCCGTTAATAGTAAGATACCACCGGGTGATAAAATAATATTTACCGTTAGTACAAACGTACCTGGTTTTGAACCTGTGTCATTTCAATGCACACCAAAAGACATTGATCCTGAAACATTAATACTTACTGTTGACAACAAATATCTGGATTTGCCATCGACACCACCTACTGCAACAGGTGGACCTTGTCCTGCCAAACCAGGCTCTACTTACTGTACAAAAGTACATACTGTCATAAAAGGTTCGGATCACCAGCCATTATCAGGTGTTCCTGTATTAATCACTGATAATGTAGCCGGTAACTTAAATAAATTTCTAATCTTTGATTCCACATCTAATCAGGTCGTTACACCAACAATAGATAAAGGTGTTGATAAACTCTATATCAACTCAGATAGCAGTGGAAATGTCGCATTTTATCTTTATTCATGAGAACTTGTACCAACAGTGCTTCATTTATCTTCTGTGATTGAAGGCCAAGAATCTACTTTCTATCCTATACCTGCCACCACACCTGTTTACACTATCGGTTCTAACATCATATCGCTGGATTATCTACGGTGGCCAGATATTGACGGTTTTGAGTCAGGGGACTTAATTTCTGATGGTGATGATCATTTTTGGGTTAAATTAACAAAATATGACAATGCACAAGAAGGCGATATAATAGTCTTCTATATCGGCACACAAAGGACCGAACATACTCTGGTAATCCAAGACCCTGATAAAGATTTAGGTCATTATAATATTAAATTACCTTATGATATGTTTCCACGTGGTAAATTTGTCTTATTTAAGTATATTGTCATCTTGAAAAATGGGACTATAGAAGTTTCAATTCCTAAACCATTAACTTATCAGGGAGGAGCAAATCCTAAGCCAGACCCAGACGTTGTAAGAGATTATTATCCATGTATAGTTTATACCAGCCTTGGCCCTGCTTTAGGGGAGTCAGTACCGGCAGGTACTTATGTTAATTATGACAACCTCAAGTATTATCCAAATAGCTCAGAACCCGCAGGTTCAAGAACAGGTTTGAATATTGCAATAATGCAATAATGCAATAATGCAATAATGCAATCTGATACAGATAAAAGTGCCGTGCCATTAAATGCTATAGTAACAAAATTAACCGTATATATAGCTACATCCGATGGTGGGAAAGATAATACCGGCAAGTTTAAGCAATCCTACCAACCAAACAAAGCACCATATATCGATGCTAAGACTAATACAAAGTATATAATGACGCATATACCTTGCAGTGACCTAATTAACTATCCTGCAGGAACGCCAGGCACTATTCAATTTGATTATGAAGTGTCTATTGGGGGTAATATAAAGCATGGAAAGGTTTGGAAAGGTTTAGTTGACACGAGGGTCAATACAACAATGCCTTGTTTTGAACCAAATGCAACCATTTAAAATAATGGTAAATTTATTCACATTGTCGATGAAAGTCTAACGGAATAGACTTTAATTGTGTCCTGACCAAGGAACCCGTTTGTTGGCGCTAGCATAAACGCTTACCAGATAGAGGGTCTTCACGATGATACAAGCCACATAATACGTTGCCATCAATGGCAATTAACTCCCCTTTGAGTCAATTGATGAACTGACTGCATCCAATTGATAAAAAATGCTTTATCTACTTATCCGGCAATTGGACTGTTCAACTGGAATACATCTATCAAGCTGACGTAAAACACACCATCGTGCCTTACATAATAACTTTTAATTATCGTCTGATAACTATCCTTCATGAAAATAGTAAAAATACTTTCTAATATGGGAGATCAGGGGGATAGTCTGTTCTTTTTTACTGAATCAGCAAAAGAATCAGACTATTAACGATAATTGGATGTGTTTGGGGTACTAATATATGTCATCATATATTCGTAATATCATTGGTTTTTTTATTTTTATTTATGCGTTACTGCTGCCTTCTACGCTAATGAATGCCTTTGCCGAGGATCATTTAACTACTGGCGGCATATACACCAAAGCAGAAAATAATAAAGATAACGTAGATCTTTTTGTTAATGAATCAAGTAAAAAAAGAATTCATGACAATACCAATGAGACCTCAAAATATGGTACGCCGCATTTCATCGCCAGAAATCTTCAAACTGTCGGCAATATTCTATCATCTTCCCCTGCAGATTTGACTGAGCAAGCTAAATCCTATGCTTTAGGTAAATTCAACAGCACCATCACTTCTGAAGTACAAAAATGGTTATCGCAGTTTGGTACTGCCAGAATCAATTTTGGTCTGGATAAAAAAGGAACCCTGGAAAATAACGCCTTAGAGCTATTGCTACCGCTTTATGACAATAAAACGGACTGGCTGCTTTTCTCTCAATTCGGTTATCGAAACAAAGACAGCCGGAATACCATTAACGTGGGGCTGGGCGGACGTTATTTTTATCAAAACTGGATGTATGGTCTGAATACCTTTTATGATCATGATTTAACCGGTCAGAATCAGCGTCTGGGATTAGGGGGCGAAATTTGGGGAGACTACATTAAACTCTCAGCGAATACCTATTATCGTTTAAGTGACTGGCAACATTCACAAAATTTTAAGGACTACCATGAACGCCCCGCCAATGGATATGACATTAACGGTGAGTTTTTTCTGCCTGCTTACCCCAATCTGGGCGCTAAACTCACCTATGAACAATATTTCGGTGATAACGTTACCTTATTTAATCGTGATACCAAACAGAAAAATCCAAGTCTGGCTAAATTGGGCTTAACTTATACGCCGATCCCACTTTTAACAATGGGAGTGGATTATAAACAAGGTGAAAGTGGTCATACTGAAACGCAGTTTTTAGCTAATTTCAATTATAAATTGGGCGTACCTCTTAGTACGCAACTATCGCCAGAAAATGTGGCTTCAATGCGTACATTGGCAGGCAGCCGTTATGATCTGGTGGATAGAAACAACAATATTGTGCTGGATCATATTAAACAACCCATTATTCAACTGTCTATACCAACTACTTTAACCGGTTATAGCCACGAAGAAAAAACGATATCAGTGACAAATCAGCCTGATAACAAAATTAACCTGCAAGAGAATAAAGAGTTTATAAAAAATGGCGGAAAAATAGTTGCTCAAGGAAACCAAGTCGCCATAACATTTCCGACATATCAATTTGGGAACGGGGAAACCAATAATTATCCGATTCATTTCAACATATTTGAAAATAGTACTGCAAAAAACACATCTCACAATGGAATATTCACCATTATTGTCAGACCATTTGTCGTAAAAGAAAAAGAAGTTAATCCGACAAACACATTACCTGCTGATGGTCAAAAAGTATATATCTTTACCCCTGTGATAACCTACGATGCCGTGGGCAACCAGCCTTTAGCACAAGTTAAATTTAACAATGTTCAATGGACAACTGAACCGAAAATTGATGAAAAAGAATCAGGCTTACAGTGGGGCAAACCGGAAAAAACAACCCAAACCAATGATAAAGGACAATTGCAAGCAGCTTTAATGAGTTCCAAGCCGATCAAAGATGTAAAAGTATTCCTGCAAATGGATGGAATGCCTAAAACACAAGTGGGCACGGTCAGTTTTGGGGAAGATACTTCACGTTTTCAGATAAAAACCATAGAAATTTCACCAGACAATCTAACAGAGCCTTTAACCGCGGATGGGGTGCAGACTTATACCTATAAAGCGGTTGTCTTCGATGGAAATAATAATTCAGTCCCTCCCAACACATCCATCGCCGATATCAAATGGGATCACAATCATAAAGCGATCTCGACGTTGAAATTAGTCCCTAATGGAGATAAAACCGATAGTGAAAGTCAATTAACCGCAACATTGAAGAGTTCTGAGCCGGTAGATAATGTCATTGTGACGCTTTCGATTGAAGGACATCCAGAAAAATCAGCCAAAGCCGTTTCTTTCAAATCTGCACAGATTCAATTAACACACACCCCTTCAGGTCCGATACTGGTCGGTGAAGAATCTACAATCACGGCTGAAATTAAAGGTATGGATGGCCAAAACCGAAAAGGCTTACACGTTAATTGGACGCTTTCAGGTGACTCACCTAAAGTGCTCAAGCAGGACACGACAACTGATAGTGATGGTAAAGCCACAATGACACTTACCAGCACGGTGGAACAAGTAATAACAGTAAAAGCGTCCATCAATGATTCTAATCCTTCGCAAACTGAAGTAGATTTCAAATGGCCATCAATTCAGGATGTGACCTTAAGCGCAGATACCCCCAATGGAACCATTCTCCCCGGGGGAGCATATAAATTTACAGCAACCCTATTTGGTGCTGATGGCCGTACTCACTATACGGGAACAAATATTCCCTTTAAATGGCATATTGAATCACCAGCAAATCCAAACAATGAGGGTTTATCTTTATCACCAGCCGGAGAAGTAAAGGCGGTCTCTGATGGCATATTAAACGCAGAATTAACCAGCACAAAGGATAAACCGGCTGTTGCCGATGCTAAAATCTGTCTGACTGTTGTTGATGCTCCTCAATCACCAACCACTCATAAATGTGTAGATTCAATTAATTTTAAATCTCCACCAGTGGATTTTGAGATTAGCAGTGTTGAAGTTTATGCTGTTGAGGTCAACGGTACTGAACAACCCTTTGATCAGAAAAAACCTCTGCTTGGTAATGGTGCTGACAAATACAAGTACAGGGCATTGATTACAAAAAAAGGAAGTAAAGGCCAAGCAAAAATTCCAAATCATGCATTTAGTGATGTAGAATGGACACGCAATCAGACCCAAATCGACTATAAATACTTACCTAAACCTGACAGAACATCACTAAAAACAGATGGTGATGGATATTTATATGCAACATTAGACAGTTATGTTGGGGTTAATGATGTCACAGTAACATTGACGATACCGGATGAATTATCCGGTAATAACCCAAAAGATAAGGATGCTGCTAATCAGGTTAGTTTTGAACCTGTATCTAAACAGGCAATCATGTTTATTTATAATAAAAATAACCTCAAAAAATATAGATATTTTACCACCGAATACCACCCAGCCAATGTTATTCCAGACATAATAATTGGGAAGTTAGGAGAAGATACTTCAGGACCCTTTGATGAAAGTAACGATGATGTTTATTACGATTTGAATCCTGATCAGAACAATTTTTTCCCTAATATAGTTAAACTCGGGCAAGATCATAAAGGGCCTATGATTTTTACTGGGCCATGGGGAAAAGCAACAATAACAGCGAAAGTGACAAAAAAAGATGGGAGGATTTACGCCTATTATTATCGAATCAATATCAAACAAACAATTACTTATTCTTTTAATTACGGTATAAAATCTCCCCCTCATCGAGGTTATCATACAATTAATGACGACACGAAATGTGAAAATTATGGTGGCTTTATAACCCCTAGAGTTGAGGACTTTCTGAAAGAAGGTGGAGAATATCAAGTAGATTCTGAATTTGACAATCTTTTTGATTGGGGTCTTTTTTATGGTCATGAAGGTGATATAGATAGATTTAATCCTAAAAAACCCATTAAATACAAACTGACAAGTGGAGGATATCCAAATTTTGTTATATTTAATCCTCTAACTGAAACTTATTCTATGGATCCCAACGACATAGGGTTCGTAATTTGCACTTATCATTACACTAACCAGGACGTTAAATCATTGTAATGCTGTTTTTCAATATAAATAACATCCTCAAAATAGAGTTATACTTTGAAAAAGGTATAACTCTATTCATAGCAAGAATTGAAGGCAATACGTACCCACGTTATGAACGAATGTCATAGTTCCCTCCCCAAAGCAGCTTCAATAGGCAATACTGAATATATCAGCAGAATATGAAGAACAGTGTTCAATAGAACAAATTAGTTCAATTGACTTGCAAGGCGCTTTTTTCAAATATTGTTTCTCCCCTCAATCACCTGATTCAGGGCAAAACAGTGCAGCGATCTCCAGTGTTCAACAGCTAACTTCAGGAGCTTTTGGTCGTGCAAACTGCTGAGCCTGCTAATTGGTATACTGTGAAAAAAATCACCTTTCACCCTTCGGTATCGGCAAAGAATGATACAATAATACAGTTACCATAATGATAGAGAAACTATCTATCTTGCTGACAGGAAGCCTTTAAAAAATATTTAATACTCATTCTTCAAACAGAAACTATTTTTAGTCATCAATTTATGGATGAAATTAATTTAAAAGTTCGGTTTTATATTTAAATACATTATATTGTTGCAGGAATAACTTATTGTTATCAGGTGATAAAATTTTATCATTGTATTTTTTATTTTAATGCGTTTAGTTTGAAGGAGTTCATTAAGCCATTTAAATCAGCAATGAATCCATTAAACTAACTGGCGATATAAAATTTAATAGTACACACAACCATATATGGAGAAATAATATGCCATCATCTAAAAAAGATATATTGAAAGTCAACATTTCAGAAAAAGCCGATCTTATCATAGGGCAGATTGTCACCTTAACTATGACCTTAGAAGTAAAAAATGCAATAAACCCTATTCTCTCATTTTTTATATTAACAGCAGGAACGAAAAATATTTCTTTTTCAGACAATAACATAAATTTATTGCCAGGTTCTGATTCTATATTTACCGTTAGCACAGAGTTAATTGTTAGCAGTGATCCTAACATCATAAAAGAACATGATCCCATACAATTTACCATTACAGTAAACGCTTCTAATGCGGATCCATTCGTTTTTACGGGTACAGCAAGAACCATAAACCCGGATACATTGCCTTTAATGTTGAGTGATATATTCTTAGATACACCCAATGAAAATCCAAGCCAACCTGTGCAAGGAACAATGGTTACCACTCTTTTACTAGATAAAGAGAATAGACCTCTGGGTAATACGCCTGTTTTTATCAGATCACAAATACCAGAAAATTTATCATATTGTAAGATTTTAGACTCTGATAATAAAACTGAAGTTCTTCCACAAAAAATCGGGGATTATACCGGATTATCCATCAATTCAGACGAGCATGGCAATGTAAAATTTTACATTTATCCACAAAAAGCAGATTCCATGGTACTTGAATTAGAATCTTCAATTGTAAATGTCGGTAAGTCAGAGCCAGCGACCTCTCCCCTTTTTATTGTTAATACTGAAATGCCTGACTTCATGAAAACGATTCCAGGCCCAAATATCTTAGGAGGATATCCAGGCCCTTTAATTGCCCAAGGGGGTCAGCAAAACTTTTATGTGGGAGTCTACGATTATCCGAATGCAAAAAGAGGCGATTATATCCTGTTTTTTACACAAGAAAGACATACACAAAATGCAAAACGTCAATATAGTGGTCATTATGTTACTGTAGGCGATCCGGAGACAGAACTAGGCTTAGGTGAATATTTTTATACACTACCTTATGATATTTTTCCAATCGGTACTCCCTGTGCCTTTAACTATATAGTTATCCTGGGGAAAGGAGCCGGTTCGATAACTTCCATACCAGAGCCCGTAACTTATATGGGAGGTGCAAAATATTCCCCTAATATAACAATAGGAAGGGATTATGACCCTTGTCATGTTTATAACAGCCTTGGTGTGATTAATAATCCTCCTATTCCACAAGGTATTACCCTCGGTTATGACAGTATAAAAAAATATCTATCTAATCACCCTAAAGATCCAAACACGCCAGTGACCGGATTATTTATTGAGATTGTTGGGGATAAAAATTCAAAAACAAACGCTCCCTTGGGATCTAAAGTGACGTTAAATATGTATATTCAGGCAGAAAACCGTAATACCAAAAAGGTTATTGGGCAGGACATTATGCCCATCACAAAAAATCAGGACACAGGGCGTTACTCTTTAATTTTTCATATCGAAAAGAAAACGCTTGTTAATATCTTTGGTGGTGCGGGTAAAATTTGGTTTGATTATGAAATTAGTCATGGAAGCGATATTAGATATGGGAAAGTTTGGGCAGGAGGCATTGATACCCGCTCAGAGGATCTAACAGACGATGAAAATGATGGTAATTAATTAAGCTGGTCATTGGTATTTTATAAAAATGTACTAAAGTCAAAGACCAGTAGCAATGATTTTACCGGGTGGTTGATATCAACGGGCAGACCATTGATTTCTTGCTGACGGCAAACTGACGGTAGTGATTATCAATAAAGGAAGGTAAGTGTCTATCGGTGGCGAAACAATTTTATCGATTTGCAGCATAAAAAACAATCAACCTCGAGATCTCTGATTAACTCGTAATGCGACATGACCAGATAAAGACGCCATCTATCCTGCTAACAGGAGGTATTTGAAAAAGATTTAATACTCATTCTTCAAACGAAAACTATTTTTAGTCATCAGTTTATGGATAAAATTAATTTTAAAATTCTGCTTTATATTTAAATACATTACATTCTCGCATAGATATCTTATGATTATCAGGTGATAAAATTTTATTATTGTACTTTTTATTCTAATGAGTTTAGTTTGAAGAAGTTCATTAAACTATTTAAACCAGTAATAAAGTCATTAAACAAACTGGTAATATAAAATTTAACAGTTCACACAACCATATATGGAGAAATAATATGCCAACATTGATAAAAGATATATTGACCGTCAATATTGCAAAAAAAGCTGATCTTATCATAGGGCAGATCGTTCCCTTAACTATAACCTTAACAGCAAAAAATGCAATAAACCCTACTAATGCAAGCTTTATAATAACACCAGGTGCAGGTGCGAAAAACATTTCGTTTTCATCTGAAAACATAAAATTTACACGATTACCAGATTCTACTTCTGTATATACCGCTAGCACAAAATTAATTGTTAGCAGTGATCCTAACGTCATAAAAGAACGTGATCCAATAAAATTTACCATTGAAGCAAACGGTTCTAATGCTGATAAATTCGATTTTGAAGGTACAGCAAAAACCATAAATCCGGATACATTGTCTCTGATGTTGAGTGATATGTTCTTAGATACACCCAATAACGATCCAAAAAAACCAGTAAAAGGGGCTACGGTTACCACCCTTTTGCTAGATAAAGAGAACAATCCCTTGAGCAATACCCCCATCATTATCAGATCAAAAATACCAGAAAATTTATCATATTGTAAGATTTTGGACTCTGATAATAAAACTGAAATTCTGCTACAAAAAATCGGGGATTATACCGGATTATCCATCAATTCAGACAAGGATGGAAATATAAAATTTTATATTTATCCACAAAAATCAGATTCCATGGTACTTGAATTAGAATCCTGGATTGTGAATGTCGGTAAGTCAGAGCCAGCGGCCTCTCCCCTTTTTATTGTTAATACCGAAATACCTGATTTCATGCATTCTGTTCCAGAGCCAAATATATTAGGGGCATTTGCCAGACCTTTAGTTTCTGAGGGGGGAGAGCCTGATTTCCAGGTGGGAGTCTATGATTATCCGAATGCAAAAAAAGGCGATTATATCCTGTTTTTTACACAAGACCTAAGCATACAAAATTCAGCGATTAAATATAGTGGTCATTATGTTATTGTAAACGATCCGAAAACAGAGTTGGGTTTAGGAAAATATTTTTATTCAGTACCTTGTAATATTTTTGAAGCCGGTGTTTCCTATAATTTTAGCTATATCATTATCCAAGGGCAAGGAGCTGGTTCGCTAACGTCTTTACAAACCACTGTCACTTATATGGGAGGTGCGACATACTCTCCAGATACAACAATAAAAAGACATTATGATCCCTGTAATGTTTATAACAGCCTTGGTGTTATTAATAATCCCCCTATTCCACAAGGTATTACCCTCGGTTATGACAGTATAAAAAAATATCTGTCTAATCACCCTCAGGATCCAAACACGCCAGTGACCGGATTATTTATTGAGATTGTCGGAGATACAAATGTCAAAACAAGCGCCCCTTTGGGATCTAAGGTGACGTTAAATATGTATATTCAGGCGGCTAACTGTAATACCAAAAAGCCTGTTGGACAGAAAATTATGCCGATCACAAAAAATCAGGATACTGGGCGTTACTCCTTAATTTTTCATATTGCAAAGGAAGATCTTGTTAATATCACGGGTGGCGCAGGTCGAATTTGGTTCGACTATGAAGTTGGTCATGGAAGCGATATTAGATATGGGAAAATTTGGGCAGGGAGGATTGATACCCGCTCAGAGGATCTAACAGACGATGAAAATGATGGTAATTAATTAAGCTGGTCATTGGGATTTTATAAAAATGTACTAAAGTCAAAGACCAGTAGCAATGATTTTACCGGGTGGTTGATATCAACGGGCAGACCATTGATTTCTTGCTGACGGCAAACCGACGGTAGTGATTATCAATAAAGGAAGGTAAGTGTCTATCGGTGGCGGAACAATTTTATCGATTTGCAGGATAAAAAACAATCAACCTCGAGATCTCTGATTAACTCGTAATGCGACATGGCCTGATAAAGAAGCCATCTATCCCAGGGCAAGATCGCGAATGTTTTTTAGCCAACGGTAAATTAAGTTGATTCGAGTAAATAGCTGTGATCTTATACTCTCTTTTGAGAGTCAATACCATGTACCTTGACAGTTTCACTGACCATTTCTCCGATATCAAAGACCCACGCCAGACGGCCAAAGTGGCCTATCCTTTATTTGACATTTTGTTTGCCACCCTTTGCGCGATTATTGCGGGGGCGGAGGGCTGGAGTGATATTCAGGAATATACTGAAGGCCATCATGACTGGTTTCTTAAACAAGGTATGTTCAAAGAAGGCGTTCCTGTTGATGACACCATTGCCCGGGTCCTTTCTCGCATCAAACCAGAACAATTTAATCTCTGTTTTATCAACTGGATGCGTTCTGTTCACCAACTCACCAAAGGGGAATTAGTGGCGATCGACGGTAAAGTATTGCGTGGCTCTTATCATCGTGAAGATCGTTATTCAACTCTCCACATGGTGAGTGCTTACGCCGCTGCAAACCAACTCGTCATTGGTCAGGTCAGAACACAAAGTAAGTCAAATGAGATCACTGCCATCCCTGAACTGTTTAAGTTATTGGAACTGAAAGGCGCCCTCATTTCCATTGATGCAATGGGATGTCAAACCCAGATAGCCCGGGACATTATTGAGGCGGCGCTGATTATTTGCTGAGTGTGAAAGACAATCAGAAAAATCTCCACCGTGTAGTCAGGGAGGCACTGGCGGGACAACTCTCCGGGTCATTGACAAGAGAAAAAGTACACATAGAACAGGGGCATGGACGTATTGAAATTAGGCAAAGTCATGTCATGGATGCGAGTTCATTAGTCGCCCATTTCCCGGAATGGCCTGAATTAAAAACAGTTGGCGTGACAGTCGGATACCGGCAAGAAAAAGGAAAATCCGCCAGCCTGGAATACCGTTACGCCATCAGTTCTGCAGAGTTAACAGAAGAACAGTTTGCTCAGGCCATACGTAGCCACTGGCAGATCGAAAATAATCTTCACTGGATACTGGATGTCTCCTTTCGGGAAGATGACTGCAAAATTTACCGTAAAAATGCAGCGGAAAACATCGCGATATTGAGACGGGTCGCGTTAAATATGTTAAAAAAAGAAACGACTAAATTAAGTATCAGAATGAAACGTAAACGAGCCTGGATGAAAATCGGCTTTTTGGAGCAGGTATTACAAGCAGGGTTTTCCGGTTTGGATGATATTTGAACATTCATGCGGTTGCCCTACCATCTATCCTACTAACAGGAGGTATTTGAAAAATATTTAATACTCATTCTTCAAACGAAAACTATTTTTAGTCATCAATTTATGGATAAAATTAATTTTAAAATTTTGTTTTATATTTAAATACATTATATTCTCGCAGAGATAGCTTATGGTTATCAGGTGATAAAATTTTATTATTATACTTTTTATCTTAATGAGTTTAGTTTGAAGGAGTTCATTAAAATATTTAAACCAGCAATAAAGCCATTAAACAAACCAGGCTATATAGAATTTAATAATTCACACAATCATATATGGAGAAATAAAATGCCGGCAACAAGAAAAGATATATTGACCGTCAACATTTCAAAAAAAGCCGATCTTATTATCGGGCAGAGCTTTCCCTTAACTATAACCTTAACAGTAAATAATATATTAAACCCTGTTAATCAAAATTTTACAATAACAGGAGATAAAAATATTTCGTTTTCATCTAATGAAATAAGTTTTCAACCATTAAAAGGTTCTACTTCTGAATATATCGGTAGCACAGAATTAATTGTTAGTAGTGATACTAGCGTCATAAAAGAACATGATCCCATACAGTTTACCATTACAGCAAACGGCTCAAACGCGGATCCATTCAATTTTACGGGTACAGCAAGAACCATAAACCCGGATACCTTGTCTCTGATGTTACATGATGTGTTCTTAGATACACCCAATATAAATCCAACACAACCAGCGAAAAGTGCTCAGGTTACCACCCTTTTACTGGATAACAATAGCCTCCCCTTGAGCAATACGCCTGTCTTTATCATGTCACAGGTGCCAGAAAATTTACCATATTGTAAGATTTTGGGTTCTGATGATCAAACCGAAATTCAACCACAAATGGTAGGTTATTATTCTGGGTTATTAGTCAATTCAGACGAGCATGGCAATATCAAATTTTATATTTATCCACGAAATACTAAATCAATGGTGCTTGAACTACGATCCTGGATTGTAAATGTCGATCAACCGGTACCGGCTTCCTCTCCTCTTTTTATTGTTAACACTGAAATCCCCAATGCTCTAGAAACTATGCCTGAACCAAATATCTTGGGGGCATTTGACCAACCTTTAATCGCTCAAGGGGGGGAATCAGATTTTGCTGTAGGAGTATTTAAATATCCTAATGCAAAAAAAGGCGATTATATCCTGTTTTTTACGCAAGAAAAACATACAACAAATGCAGAACGTAAATATATTGGCCATTATGTTACTGTAGACGATCCAACTACAGAGTTAGGATTAGGAAAATATTATTATTCACTGCCTTATAATATTTTTGAAATTGGTGTTCCCTATAATTTTAATTGTGTAGCTATTCTGGGACAAGGAGCCGGTTCGATAACGTCTTCACTAACCACTGTCACTTATATGGGAGGAGCGACATATTCTCCAGATAAAACAATAAAAAGGGATTATGACCCCTGTAATGTTTATGGCAGCCTTGGCCTTATTCCTAGTAACACACCAATCCCACAGGGTATTACCCTGGGTTATGACAATATAAAAAAATATCTGTATAATCACCCTAAGGATAAAAAAACGCCAGTGACCGGATTATTTGTTGAGATTGTCGGAGATAAAGATTCACAGGGAAAAGTTCCTTTGGGCGCGAAGGTGACGTTAAATATGTATATTCAGGCGGCAAACCGTAATACCCAAAAGGCTGTTGGGCAGGACATTATGCCGATCACAAAAAATCAGGAGACTGGGCGTTACTCCTTAATTTTTCATATTGAAAAGAAACATCTTGTCAATATCTTTGGTGGCGCAGAGAGTATTTGGTTCGACTATGAAGTTGGTAATGGAAGCGATATTAAATATGGAAAAATTTGGGCGGCCGGGATTGATACCCGCTCAGAGTATCCAACAGAAGATGAAGGTGATGACGACGACGATAATTAATTAAGCTGTTCATTGGCATTTTATAAAAATAGTCAGTTACTATAGCAAGCCTTTTTCAGTCAATGTTAAATACTCTATAAGAAACTGACTAAAAAATTTCAAATAAAGTTATTGGAAAATTTGGGCGGGAGGAATTGATACCCGCTCAGAGTATCCAACAGAAGATGAAGGTGATGACGGCGACGATAATTAATTAAGCTGTTCATTGTCGTTTTATAAAAATAGTCAGTTACTATAGCAAGTCTTTTCCAATCAATGTTAAATACTCTATAAGAAACTGACTAGAAAATCCCAAATTTAAAAAAACGCAAAAATGGATAAAAAATAATTTAACAACGATTGGTTATAAAAGTTAACTATATTTTGTGTGGAGTTAATTAAATTATATTTACAAAAAAATCTAAGAGATAAAATTCCCACTGAATTTTTTGGGGATATAGCTGTATTTATCTCGATATGATTGAGACTGCAACTCTTTATAAGGTGATAAAATCATGGTCACGAAAAACGGGGTATTAACAACCACTATTCCAAGCAATGCTGACCTTATCATCGGTCAGACCGTTCCTTTAATGGTGACGCTAACAACAAACGGAGCAATAAACACGCAAAATGTAAACATTACATTTACAGGTGCCAGTCCAAATATTTCGGTTCCAGCTGGCAATCTGACATTAAAGGATATGGGAAACAATGCTTATGTCTATATAACAGAATTAACGGTCAGCAACGATCTTAATGTTATAAAAGAACACGATCCAATACAATTTACCATTACAGTAAACGGCTTAAATGCGGATCCATTCGTTTTTACGGGTACAGCAAGAACTATAAACCCGGATACCTTGCCTTTGATGTTACATGATGTGTTCTTAGATACACCCAATATAAATCCAACGCAACCAGCGAAAGGTGCTCAGGTTACTACCCTTTTGCTAGATAAAGAAAACAGCCCTCTGCGCAATACGCCTGTCTTTATCATGGCAAAAGTGCCGGATAATTTATCATATTGTAAGATCTTAGACTCTGATAATAAAACTGAAATTCCGATACAAAAAATCGGGGATTATTCCGGGGTATCGGTCAATTCAGACAAGGATGGTAATATAAAATTTTATATTTATCCACAAAAAGCAGATTCCATGGTGCTTGAACTACAATCCTGGATTGTAAATGTCGATCAACCAGTACCAGCTTCCTCTCCTCTTTTTATTGTTAACACTGAAATCCCCAATGCTCTAGATACTATGCCAGAACCAAATATCTTGGGGGCATTTGCCCAACCTTTAATCGCTCAAGGGGGGGAATCAAACTTTCATGTGGGAGTGTTCAAATATCCTAATGCAAAAAAAGGCCGATTATATCCTGTTTTTTACACAAGAAGAAAATAATAAAAAAGTGGGGCGTAAATATATTGGTCATTATGTTACTGTAAAAGATCCAAATATAGAGTTAGGATTAGGAAAATATTATTATTCACTGCCTTATGATATTTTTGAAATCAGTATTCCCTATAATTTTAATTGTGTAGCCATTCTGGGGCAAGGGGCCGGTTCGATAACGTCTTCACTAACCACTGTCACTTATATGGGAGGAGCGACATATTCTCCAGATAAAACAATAAAAAGGGACTATGACCCCTGTAATGTTTATACCAGCCTTGGCCTTATTCCTAGCAACACACCTATCCCACAAGGTATTACCCTGGGTTATGACAGTATAAAAAAATATCTGTATAATCACCCTAAGGATCCGAACACACCAGTGACCGGATTATTTGTTGAGATTGTCGGAGATAACAATTCACAGGGAAAAGTTCCTTTGGGCGCGAAGGTGACGTTAAATATGTATATTCAAGCAGCAAACCGTAATACCCAAAAGGCTGTTGGGCAGGACATTATGCCGATCACAAAAAATCAGGAGACTGGGCGTTACTCCTTAATTTTTCATATTGAAAAGAAACATCTTGTCAATATCTTTGGTGGCGCGGAGAGCATTTGGTTCGACTATGAAGTTGGTTATGGAAGCGATATTAAATATGGGAAAATTTGGGCGGGAGGCATTGATACCCGCTCAGAGTATCCAACAGAAGATGAAGGTGATGACGGCGACGATAATTAATTAAGCTGTTCATTGGCGTTTTATAAAAATAGTCAGTTACTATAGCAAGTCTTTTTCAGTCAATGTTAAATACTCTATAAGAAACTGAATAAAAAATTTCAAATTAAAAAAAACGTAAAAAATACAAAAATGGATAAAAAATAATTTAACAACGATCGGTTATAAAAGTTAACTATATTTTGTTTGGAGTTAATTAAATTATATTTACAAAAAAATCTAAGAGATAAAATTCCCACTGATTTTTTTGGGGATATAGCTGTATTTATCTCGATATGATTGAGACTGCAACTCTTTATAAGGTGATAAAATCATGGTCACGAAAAACGGGGTATTAACAACCACTATTCCAAGCAATGCTGACCTTATCATCGGTCAGACCGTTCCTTTAATGGTGACGCTAACAACAAACGGCGCAATAAACACGCAAAATGTAAACATTACATTTACAGGTGCCAGTCCAAATATTTCGGTTCCAGCTGGCAATCTGACATTAAAGGATATGGGAAACAATGCTTATGTCTATATAACAGAACTAGTGGTCAGCAGTGATCCTAACGTCATAAAAGAACATGATTCAATACAATTTACCATTACAGTAAACGGCTCTAATGCTGCTCCATTCGTTTTTACGGGTACAGCAAGAACTATAAACCCGGATACCTTGCCTTTGATGTTAAGTGATATGTTCTTGGATACACCCAATAGAAATCCAAGCCAACCAGTAAAAGGGGCTATGGCTACCACCCTTTTGCGTGATAAAAAGGCAATTCCCCTGGGCAATACGCCTGTCTTTATTAGATCACAAATACCAGAAAATTTATCATATTGTAAGATATTAGACTCTGATAATAAAACTGAAATTCCGATACAAAAAATCGGGGATTATTCCGGAGTATCGGTCAATTCAGACAAGGATGGAAATATAAAATTTTATATTTATCCACAAAAAGCAGATTCCATGGTGCTTGAACTACAATCCTGGATTGCAAATGTCGATAAACCAGTAGCAGCTAGCTCTCCCCTTTTTATTGTTAATACTGAAATTCCTAAATTTCCAGATGGTTTATTACCACCAAATATTTTGGGGGGCTTTCCTGGTCCCTTAACTTCTGAAGGTGGCGAATCGGATTTTTATATTGCCATCCCCAAATACTCACCAGCTAAACCTGATGATTATATAGTATTTTTCACCAAAAACCTGGAGAAGCCAGGGGCTAAACGTGAATATAGTGGCCATTATGTTATTGTAGGTAATCCTGAAGCAGAGCTGGGTGCAAGTAATTATTTTTACAAATTACCTTATGATATTTTCGAATACAATGTTCCTTCCGATATTAACTATGTCGTAATTCTTGGGGAAGCCGCTGGTAGCCTAACGTCTCAATCCACAAACGTGACTTATATGGGCGGTGCTACATATTATCCTCTGGAAAATGTAACACGGAATTATGATACTTGCAAAGTATATACTAGCCTTGGTGCTGGTGTTGTTGAAATACCAGAGGGTACATACATCAATTACGATGGTATAAAGAGATATCTGGATAATAATAACCCTGTCAATACAGGGTTGTTTATTGAAATATTAGGAGGAGATAACATACCAGGAAAGATCCCATTAGGTTACAACGTGAAAATAAACATGTATATTGATACAACAAGTTATTCTACAAAAAAACAATGGTTATATCCCATGCCAACACAGGTTAATACGGATGGTATCGCAATATTGCAATTTCACATACCTAAAGATATTCTTGTTGGTTTTGAGGGTAGAATTTATTTTGATTATGAATTAAGCATTGAAAACAAAAAACAATACGGAAAAATTTGGGAAGGGCTGATTTCCACCCAACCAGAATAAAGTAAAGCTCTCCCTTCTATGAAGGGGGAGCTTTACTGACGTTCACCAATACTAAACCGATTTTAAACTTCCCCTTCGTTGATAGTTTCCATAAACCATTTCTGTTATATTTATCTGTTCAACTGAATATATCAATAAAGTAACTTTAAATTAATTATTGAATATTATTAATAATAGGATAATAAAATGCAAAATACAGATATCAATATTACCTATTCCTTGCATAGCAATGCAAATTTGATTATAGGTCAAACTATTGTCTTAACTGTTACTATTACTCTGCCACCGGGTAAATTACTACCCAGCAATTCATCTGTTTCTTTTAGTCAAGGCGTTAATATTTATTCTGATTCAAATGCGCCTAAACACTTCATTCAATCTTCTCACAATAAAAATATCTATATAGCGACTTTTAATTTGGAGGTATCCAGTGCCACCCAAGATGATTCTTATATTACATTTAATATAACTCCAAATAACATTCCTGATATTTCCTTACAAACTTTTAAATGTAAAGCTATCAATATTAATACCGTTAACTTAGATTCAATGGCTCTCAACCTATCTCAGCCATATTTAAATATACCCGCTGATGGCGCACCTAATTTTCCTCCAGATAACGGCAGCCATAAATCTAGTGCAGTAACGGCAACCATAAAAAATAAAAATAACCAATATTTAGCCAATGCCCCAATATTTATAACATCAAGTTTATTTGATGATATAGATAAGATTTCAATTTATGCTTCAAACACTGCCTCCTCTTCTCAAATTTATCCACAAATTCTCGATAATTCCACAAAGGGTTTCTTTATAAATTCAGATAACCAAGGAAATATAGTGTTTTATATTTATCCCAAAAACTCATTATCTGAAATAGTAGAATTTATATCCATGATTCCAGGTGTGGATGATAGTTCAGTTTACGCAATTCAGAAACTTTACATTATCAATAGTGACCCTCCTAGCTTTCTTAAATCCTTACCATTTCCAATAGTATGGGGACTTGATAGAGGAAATCTTTATGCTAGCCCAGGGATAAGAAAATTTGATGTGTCAGTAGAATACCCGGATGCAAAAGAACATGACATAATATTATTTTTTATTAACTCTAATTATAGTGGCTATAATGTATTGATTACTGACCCTCAATGTCAAATAGGAGAAAGTAATACCGTTGCTAAATTACCTTATCAAATTTTTGAACTTAATAAACCCAGTAAGTTTTCGTATGTTGTTATTAACCAACGAGGAGATATGAGAGCCTCACTACATTTACCCGTCACTTATACAGGAGGAACACCATATGAACCAGATCCTGATGTAAAAAGAGACTATGCTAGTTGTATAGTTCATACTAGCCTAGGAGTCAGGGATTATAATATTATACCAAATAATAATGCAGTTAATTATGCTGCAATAATGAAATATGTTCATGGTGATGGTACTGGATTATATATTGAAATTTTAAGTGAGCAAAGTGGAGGAACACCAGCGATACCAAATGGTACTCAAATAACATTAAATTTATATCTCAACTCCCAAAATAAAAACTATATAAGAACTTACCCAGCTCAGCCAATAAAAAAACAAGTTGACAATACATTTTCTGCAATTATTCATGTCCCATGTACTGATCTTGTTAATGTCGAAACATATGAGGGTGGCGCTGGAGGAAATATTTATTTTGATTATAGCTTTACCTTAGATACTAATAAAAAAGCATATGGTAAAAAATGGAATGCATCTATTGTAACGATTCCAGCTGACAATGATCCTAACCCTTGTAAATAGTCAAAATGGTTGAGTATTCTCGCAATCAACTAATAAATATTCGGGACTATCCTAGACAACTAAGATAAGTCAGGATAGTTCCAAATCTTTTATTTATCTCTAATAGTATTTAGTTATCAACTGATAATTTTTTTTCATTATACAAACAAATAAGTATTGCATAATCTCTTCGGCAAGAAACTTGGCTATCTAATGGTATATAAAAAAACAGCAAAAATATTTTAATCTCTAAATAATATTTTAAAATCATAGGGATCTACCATGGCAAATACTATAACGTCATCTCTTCCACCAAAATCAAATATAGTCGATGGTCAATTACTAAGAATGACGATTTATTTTAACACTTCTGAAAAAAGTATTACACCTTATGCCGGATTTGAAATACAAAATCCGGTTAATCTTACGCCAGAAAAAACCAGTTATACAATGCCAAAAAACGCATACTCAGTCGAAATTGTATTTATTATTAAAGAAGGACTAGCAGATCAAAGTGAAATTAGTTTTGATATTGTACCTAAGAATATAAATGGATTTACTAGAACATCCTTTAAATATACGGTTGTAGAAATTGATAATAATTCATTAGCCCTTACCTTTGGCAATGGATATTTAAACTCCATAACTCAAACAGAAAATGTTAATACTAACATCCCACCAAATGGCCTGATATATTCTAAAGTTTTTGCCACAATAAAAGATAAGAAAAATGGTCAAGGTGTGTCTGGAATCCCTATCACTATAATGTCAAATAATAATACTAAATTAGATAGTGTCAGGATTTTCAAAAATCATAAAGATGCGGCATCTGAGGTAAAAAAAGAAACTTTATATAATAAATCGGTTTTTTATTTAAAAACAGAAGAAAATGGCATGATTGTTTTTTATGTTTATCCGGCTACCAATACCGAATTTGTACTTAATTTACAAGCTGGAGTAACCAACACACAAAATTTTCAACTATCAAAAAATAGTTTATTTGTTATTGATGATAATCCGACTGATCCAGGTAAACTCTCAAATATTCATACTGATTTTTTAGCCCCACCCTCTATTCTAGAGGCATCAGGCGGTGCATTAATAGGGGATCCTGATTCAACAACTTTTTCTGTTGAAGTTGATCGATACGATTATTCTAATAAAAATGATATTATACTATTCTATGTGAATGGAAAATATTCCAATCAAGAAATTTCTGTTGGAAACACAAATAACCTAGATAATTATTTTTTTGATTTACCTTATTCAATATTACCGCAAAATGAAGATGTTGCTTTGTCTTATATCATTGCCACACATGATGCAAGCATAAAAAAATCAGCATCACTAGGATTCTCCTATAATGGCGGCGGTAAGGCTGCACCTCTTGATAACATCAATAGGATTTACGATCCATGTGTTGTTTATTCTAGTTTTGGTGCTTTAAAAGAAACAGCACTAATCCAACAACATGATTTAATAAACTATTTCTCTATATCTCGTTATTATAATAACACAGGACACTCAGCATTATATATTGCAATAACAGGAACTGATGATACTAATGACAAAACCAAAGTACCATTTGGCTTTAACATTGTATTAACGTTATATATAGATTCTTATAAGAAGAAAAGTCAATACTCATTTAGTTTTACTATGCCCACAAACCTTGATAAAGGTTTCGATCATACAGCAACATATGTATACGGTATTCCTATTGATTATCTCAATCATATAGAATCATATCCTAATAGTTCTGCTGGAAACATCTATTTTGACTATTATGCTTATGATCCTTCTGACCCAGGAAACATTGAAACCAAATATTATGGGAACATTTGGCAAGGAAAAATTGACACTGAATAAAATGATTATTTATAAAGTGATATAAAATAATCTTTATGTCGTTTTAAGTAAAAATATTTTCAGCAACACTGAAAATAAAAAATCATTACAACTATGAAATTTCAGTAGAAAGCAAACACAATAGAGTAAAAATATAAATTTATTAGTATATAAATGGCCTTGTATTCGTCATAACAAATGAATCCAAGGAATCATACAACATAAAACATCATAATTATAATTATAATTATAAAAACGTCAATAGATTAATTGACATTTAGAATGTCAACACACTAAAAAAGGAAAGTAGAATGAATGTTAATGAAATAAATCTCGAGTCATTAAGATTAAATATGGATAACTATTTCTTGTCCGTCCCTAATCTACCCACTACTAATGATAATGAAAAAATAACAGTCACTGCACAAGTTGTAGATATAAATGGAGATTATTTATCTAATACTCAAATATTTATATCTGATTCTATTTCAGGAAATCTTAATAGAGTCAAAATTTATGATGCAGATCAAAATAATGAGATTCCTATAATCACACAAGATAACAAAGAAGGATTTCTGATAAATACCGATGGACAAGGGAAGATATTATTTTTCATTAAACCATATCAGTCTCTTCCTGTTATTTTAAACTTATATTCTAATGTAACTGGATCAACCAAATTAGTAGCTGCTAAACATACTGTCTTTATTGTTAATAATTCGCTGGATAGCATGGAAACTAAATTTGACCAGCCACAAATACTTAATTTTTTTGGCGAAAACTTGAAATCAGACGGAGATAGTAAATTTGAAGTTGACATTCCAAATTATGACAAGAAAAAATTAGGTGATTATATTTTGTTATTCGTGAATGAAGAGTATACTAATTATTACATTCGGGTAGAAGACCAAAGTAATGCACATATTTTCACTAAATTGCCATATGGCATTTTTAAAAAAGATATATACTCTAATTTCTTCTATGTTCTTATCAGAGATTCTGGAGATATTATAGAAGAAAAATCAAACGCATTACCTTTAACTTACAAAGGCAGACCCAATAAACCCTGGACGGATGTTTATCGAACATACGAACAATGCAAAGTGTATTCTAGTGGTGGTGCTCTTGTAAATGAAGATTACGATGTTATTAACGATGCCACCATAGCCGAACAAAATCCAGAGAATGCAGGGTTATTTGTTAAAATAACAGGAACTAACGATCCCAATGATAACAGCAAAGTACCTTTTGGGGCTAACATAACATTAAATATGTATATTAATTCAAGCACCAGAACAGTTACAAAATCTTATAATCAAACAATGCAAACACATCCAGATGATATAGGAGGAAAGACAGCCACATTAAAAATTAGTATAGATCATAGTGATATAAAAAATAATATGGGATATGAAGATGGTACAAATGGCCATATTTTCTTTGATTATCAGATAGGAGATGATACTGATCTTAATGTTACATACGGAAAAGTTTGGAAAAGTGAGATAGACACAGACCCCTATGCATGATAACTATTTACACTAAAATGTAGCTGAAAATATTTAATTTTACAGTCATATAATAACTATGTGGCTATAGTTAATGGAATACGACAATAGAATATAAGAATCAATAAATAGAAATTAAAATCATAGTTATTAACCCATAAAATTATTTCGACATAAATTATTATTTCCATAAAATGAGGTAACATAATGAGTAACAATACAGTTGCATTCCCCCCTGATAACTACAGTGTCATTAAAGGACAAATATTAATACTGAATGTAACTTTAACATCTGATACTGCAATATCTCCTGGCTCGTATATATATTTGGAAAATAAAACTAATGTTACACTAGAAAGCCCAATTCCTAATATAAATCTTTCTGAAAATGGCACAACAGGAACATTTATAATACAATTAAGGATATCATCAACAGTTAATAGTGGTGATACTGTCAGTTTTGATATAGTTCCATCATCTAGTTCAGGAGGCTTTCCTTCACAAAAAATTAAATATACCGCCAGAACGTTAAATAATGATTCTTTACGCCTGAATTTTGATCGAACTTCTCTAGATGTACCTACTAGTGAAAATACTCCTCCTAAAGGAATATCTACTCGTGTCAGTACTCTGATTAAAGATGAAAAGAATAATCCAATTCCCTATCTCGCCGTATTAATAAATACAAATGATGATAATCTTCTTGATAAAATTAATATCTATGAATATGATAATCATACTCCAGTAAATGTTCAAAATTTTTTCTATTACAAAGGAATATATTTGGCATCAGATCAGCATGGAAGGTTATCGTTCTATATTTATCCCAAACTAGATGAAGCTTTAATTTTAAGTCTAAATACTCAAGTTTTTGGTGTTGGTGGTGCAGAACCTTCGTCTGACACATTAAATATTACTCACAATGATCCTGCAGGTGTAACACATAAGCTACCTTCTCCTGAAATCGAAGGGTTTAATGGAGGAGAATTAGTGAACCATGGTGATACAAAATTTCTTGTAAAAATACCTCATTATTTGGGTGCAAGAGAAAATGATACAATCAGATTCTATGTTAATAACCATGATGCCGGTGTTGATTACCCTCTTGTAGATATAGATAAATTAGATAAATTTTCTATATCATTGCCTTATTATATTTTTCCTGTTGGAGTTGTTTCCGAGTTTTATTATAAGATAGTTCATACAGATAGCGCTAATATTTTAATATCCAATCCTTTAGAATTAACATATACCGGTGAACCATGGCCGGCTCCAGTTTATTATGATAAATGTGTAGTTTATTCTAGTTTTGGAGCTAGTGATCCTAGTAATATTATAGACGATTTTGACAATATGGATTGTGTTGATATTAAGTACAACAATGTTGTTACCTGTGAAAATATATCTAATAATGGTTTAAATAGTACTGGATTATTTGTTCAGATCACAGGGACTAACGATCCAAATGATATGACGAAGCCACCATTGGGATCAAAAATAAGATTACACTTAAAAATTAATGCAAGATATAGGAATGTTGATAAATGGTTTAATGGATCGATACCAGACCAACCAGGGAGTGATGGCATAACAGCAGTTGGAACAATAGAAATTCCATACAATTACTTAACAGGATGCTCTGAATATGAAAATTGTCATACAGGTATGATTCAATTTACATATTTCATTGATAATGATGATAAATCTTCCCATACAAAAGTTTGGAAAGGCAGAATTTCAACTGCTCTTCCTGGGACGCCTCCTGATTGTACGCCATAGTTTTCTTATGTGATAACTAATTTCAATCAATTTAATAATTTATTTATGATTTAATGATTAATACAAAAAATATCAGGAGGTTACTTTACTATTCTTATGTTTAATTAAAACTAACAACTCAAGTATAAAATATATTACCATGTAAAAAACAAATAATCATTATTAATTGGAAGATTCTTGTTCTAAAGCAACGATAATTTACACTCATCATTCCGATAGCTTGTTTTCATTAGTTTTAAAATATAGCTTTGTGTAAATTATCCATGAACCAATCTGATTATATAATTAAAATTCACAAAAGGACTAACTTATGAGTTACCTATCAGCACCTATATTACCTCAAGCTGTAAATGGTGTTTTAGATAAGTCTAAAATAACCGATAATAAGATTATAGTAGAGATACCAAAATATGAAGGTATTGCTGAAAAAGATCAAATTACACTTCATTTTACATCTGTACCTCATGTTTATTCAGTACCTAATCCTGAAAGCTTGAAAGATCCATTCCAAATTGCCCAAATAGATATATCACAATTCCCAGATGGTGAATATCAATTGTATTATTTTATTAGACATTTTACCGATTCAGAAACTAGAAGCTCAAATATTACATCTGTAAAAGTTATTGATGGCACGTCGTCACCAACGACAACCCCACCAAATCCATCAGACGGAGAACCCTTTATTGTTATGGGGGCTCGCTATTCTGATTTAGTTATCGCTAACGGGCTTAAAGCACCACAACGACTGACCGCCTGGGATAAAAATGGTAATCCACTTTCAGTGAAGTGGGAATACATAGGTGGTAAATCACCACTCTTTTCTCCTTTTTCATATGAAAGTTCTTCATTTTTCTACGATACTGCGCCCTGGCTCGCGATTAAAGTTACCCACGGAACTGACACGCTTAAAATAAGCCCAATCAATGTGATTGGTAACGGTGGTACGCTCGGTCTCCCTGTGGGCGCGTATAACGATCCAATAGACCATGAATATGACTATCTTGCTCCGTCCCCGTCTTCTTTTGCTGTGCTACTCAATGACAATACGATGGTTGGCTGGGGTGGCGTCTTCGGTAATTACTTTACGCAATCAGGCATAAAATCCATTACTACCACTGGCGATTCTTATGCCGGGCTTAAAACGGATTCAACATTATGGGCTTACGGCACGAATATGCGTATCCCCCCCGGAAATTTTGATGATGTAGCAGCGGGTGGCAGAAGCTTTTTTGCTGTCGAAAAAGGGACCAGGAAAATATTCGCTTGGGAGGGCGCTTGGGGAGAGAATAGTGCTTCTGGGTATTATCCGTATGATTCTCTTGGTGATGGGAAAAATCTTTTTGTCGGAAATCTGCTTGGTTGTACAGCCTATAATAGTCATTCTGGAAAAATACAAACTCTTTGGGGAACCGCCATACATTCGTATGGGTGGGTACTGGATCCCAATGCACCTTATCTTGTTTCACCGCCGCGTTTCCTCACAGCAATGCCAAGAGGTTTCGCGCTTGCCGACCCGAATGGTAATCTCTCCATTTGGGGTGATTTAAGCCTCTTTCAGCCTTTTTCCCCTTCATCTCAGGATCTTATATGTACCACCGGACTTAGTTACCGTGGGGAAAAAGAGTTTGAGCCTCTGGAACCATTAGGTAACGTAGCAATTCGCCGCGATGGTAGCGTGTATGTATGGGGATGGACGCTAGGCAATGGCTACTACAGTATTAATGGGAACGACCATGAGCCAGCAACAGATTTATCATCCACCAGAAAAGCGATCTTAGTACTAAGGGGTAACAAACTGAGCACGTACTCAGCAGAAGGAGTAGACGCGCTAGGGGGAGACATTTTAAACCTCACCGATATCGTTCAAATAACCGGCTCTGCGAATGGGTTTGCCGTATTAAGAAAAAATGGCCAGGTGGCTACTTGGCAACATCCTGATTCTTATAATATTCCTTCAATTGCTCAACCCGACATGAAAGATATCAGGGCCATTTACTCGACGGGAACCGCATTCCTTGCGCTGTCAGCAGATAACAAAGTCTATACCTGGGGAGGAATTGCGGGGGGTGGCAGTAGCAGCGAAGTACAATCTCTGCTGAATGGTAAGTTAACCTATTATATGGATTAATATAGCATTCGATACCAAAATCATCGATAGTTTACGTTAGCCCCACAGGCGCAATCCATGTTGATTGCGCCTCTTACTCCCTTTCCTTGATCAATAACAATATCGCCTCTCATCTATCGATATGATTTAAACACTTTTTGCACCATTTTTGTGCAAAATGATTTTTATTTTTCCCTAATTTAGGGCAACCTGCTTTAAAAATTGTTCTCTTTCCCCATGCTCCTTGCGTTACCACAATATAATATATTGATATTAAATAATTTATAAATGTTGGCACGCTTTTAGCATTTATCTTTTCAATCCCGATTTTATAAAAATTAATCGCAAAAATGCCCCTTTAAGATAAAACGACCTTCTTCATGCATCGTTCTATCAGGCTGACGTAACCCAGGAGAATTCAGTATGTCCATTGAGCATGTTTTGTCCATGATTGAAGAACATCAGGTGAAATTTATTGACTTACGTTTTACTGATACCAAAGGTAAAGAGCAACATATCACCATCCCAGCCCACCAGATTGATGAAGATTTCTTTGAAGATGGCAAAATGTTTGATGGTTCCTCTATCGGTGGGTGGAAAGGTATTAATGAGTCCGATATGGTGTTAATGCCAGATCCCAATACGGCCATGCTTGATCCATTCTTTAATGATGCCACGTTGATTATACGTTGCGATATCTTAGAACCTGGCACGATGCAAGGCTATGAACGTGATCCTCGTTCCATTGCCAAACGCGCAGAAGATTTCCTGCGGGCAAGTGACATCGCCGACACGGTGTTATTTGGGCCAGAGCCGGAATTTTTCCTGTTTGATGACGTGCGTTTCGGCAACGCTATCTCTGGCTCGTATTACCACATTGATGATATTGAGGCAGCATGGAACAGTGGTACACGTTATGAAAATGGGAATAAAGGTCATCGCCCTGCCGTCAAAGGTGGCTATTTTCCTGTGCCTCCCGTGGATTCGTCCCAGGATCTACGTTCGGCTATCTGTCTGACGATGGAGAAAATGGGCTTGATTGTTGAAGCGCATCACCACGAAGTCGCCACTGCCGGGCAAAACGAAGTCGCGACTCGCTTTAATACGATGACCAAAAAAGCCGATGAAACCCAGATTTATAAGTATGTCGTTCATAACGTTGCTCATAAATTTGGTAAGACCGCCACATTTATGCCAAAACCGCTGGTGGGAGATAATGGCTCCGGTATGCACTGCCATATGTCACTGTCCAAAAATGGTACGAATCTCTTCGCCGGTGATAAATATGGCGGTTTGTCAGAACTGGCGCTGTACTATATCGGCGGCATCATCAAACATGCCCGTGCTCTGAATGCTTTCACCAATCCGACCACTAATTCCTATAAGCGGTTAGTGCCGGGCTTTGAAGCGCCGGTAATGCTGGCTTATTCTGCCCGCAATCGCTCCGCCTCGATCCGTATTCCGGTTGTCGCCAGCGCCAAAGCCCGCCGTATTGAGGTTCGTTTCCCTGATCCCGCCGCGAATCCTTATTTGGCTTTCTCTGCCCTGTTGATGGCAGGTTTGGATGGCATCATCAACAAAATTCATCCCGGTGATGCCATGGATAAAAATTTATATGATCTACCCGCAGAAGAAGCACAAGAGATCCCAACTGTCGCCTCTTCTCTGGAAGAAGCCATCGCAGCTCTGGATGCAGATCGTGACTTCCTGATACGCGGTGGTGTTTTCACTGATGATGCGATCGATGCTTATATCAAATTACAGCAAAGTGAAATTGAGCGTATCCGTATGACGCCACACCCCCTGGAATTTGAACTCTATTACAGTGTGTAATGCTGTTGATGATCCACCGCTCCCGACGTGTTTTTTTGTTGCCGTGAAACTTTTTAGCCCATCGTTGGATGGGCGCTTTTCACGACCAATACGCTTGATTCCCCATACTGAGGCCGGTTTCCGTGCCTCAAAAATGAGAAGAAGAAGGCATTTTTAGTAGAATAATCCATCAAGTTATAACTTAAATAAGCTACAATGCACCAAAAAAGTGCAGGAATTGAATAGCAATGGCTGAGGTTACCCACGCAGAACAGATACTCAATTCGCTGATAAACAGCGTATTGGTGCTGGATAATAATTTAATTATCCGCTACGCCAATCATTCTGCTCTGCAACTTTTGGCGCAAAGTTCACATAAGTTATTCGGAACGCCACTGCCGGTTTTATTTAGTTATCTCTCGCTGGACACAGAGTTGATGCGCTCAAGTTTGATTAACGGTCACGGGTTTACCGATAACGAAGTCATTCTGGTCATCAATAATCATTTTCATGTAATGTCGCTCAGCGCCCAACCCATTGCCGAGCACTCTATCTTGCTGGAACTGGCGACTATGGACAGTCAACGCCGTTTAAGCCAAGAGCAGATACAACAGGCACAGCAGGTGGCGGCTCGGGAATTGGTTCGGGGGCTGGCACATGAAATTAAAAATCCCCTGGGGGGGCTACGGGGCGCCGCACAGCTACTCGCCAAAGCCCTGCCCGATCCCTCTCTGCGGGAATATACCCAAGTTATCATTGAACAGGCTGACAGGCTACGCGCGCTTGTTGATCGCTTACTGGGGCCGCAACATCCGGGAACACAAACCCGGCAAAGCATCCACCATGTGGTCGAGCGGGTGTATCAATTAGTTTCTCTGGAGAAACCTGCCAGTGTGACGTTACTCAAAGATTATGATCCGAGTTTACCTGAGCTGTCCCATTATCCTGACCAAATTGAACAGGTATTACTGAATATCACCCGGAACGCTTTACAGGCGCTGGGCGAAAAAGGGGGCTCTATCATCCTGCGAACACGCACTGCGTTTCAGGTTACCTTACAGGGTGAGCGCTACCGCCTGGCGGCCAGAATTGATATTGAAGATAATGGGCCGGGTATTCCTCCCCCTATTCAGGATACACTGTTTTACCCCATGATCAGTGGACATGAAGGCGGTACCGGGCTTGGATTATCCATCGCGCGCAATCTTGTCGATCAACATGCTGGCAAAATTGAATTTACCAGTTGGCCGGGACATACGGCGTTTTCCATTTACCTGCCGATCAAGAAATAGCCAACCAATCAAAACACCGATGAAGAAATCGAGGGCGACAATGCAACGAAGAAAAGTCTGGATCGTTGATGATGACAGTTCTATTCGCTGGGTACTTGAACGGGCGCTGAGCGGCGCAGGCATGGAATGCACCAGTTTTGAACACGCCGACGCGGTTCTGGCTGCCCTCTCACACAGCCATCCTGAAGTGCTGCTTTCCGATATCCGTATGCCCGGGCTGGATGGGCTAAGCCTTCTCAACCAGATAAAGCAGAGCCACCCACAACTGCCGGTCATCATTATGACAGCACATTCTGATCTGGATGCAGCGGTCAGTGCTTATCAACACGGCGCGTTTGATTATCTGCCAAAGCCTTTCGATATTGATGAAACTGTTGCACTGGTTGAGCGCGCACTGAATCACTATCAGGAACGGTGCCAATCGATACCTCATCCACAGTTACCCGTATCCGTTTCAGATATGATCGGAGAAGCGCCCTCTATGCAGGAGGTCTACCGGATTATCGGCCGTCTGTCCCGCTCCTCCATCAGTGTGTTAATCAATGGTGAATCGGGTACGGGAAAAGAGTTAGTCGCCCATGCTCTTCATCGCCATAGTCCACGCGCCTCAAACCCCTTTATTGCTCTGAATATGGCGGCAATCCCGAAAGATTTGATTGAATCCGAACTGTTTGGTCACGAAAAAGGGGCTTTTACCGGCGCAAATCAGGTACGCCACGGTCGTTTTGAGCAAGCGAATGGGGGTTCCCTGTTTTTGGATGAAATTGGGGATATGCCACTGGATATCCAAACCCGATTGCTACGGGTGCTGGCCGAAGGGCAGTTCTATCGGGTCGGGGGTTATGCGCCAGTGAAAGTTGATGTCCGCATCATCGCCGCCACTCACCAAAATCTAGAGCAACGCGTTACAGAAGGTAAATTCCGGGAAGATCTCTACCACCGTCTGAATGTGATTCGTATTCAGCTCCCTCCATTGCGGGAAAGGGTGGAAGATATCCCACGTCTGGCACATCATTTTCTGCAACAAACGGCGAAAGAGCTGGGTGTCGAAGCCAAAATACTGCACCCTGATACTGAACTTGCTCTGATGCGCTTACCGTGGTCTGGTAATGTTCGCCAATTGGAAAATGTCTGCCGCTGGTTGACGGTGATGGCAGCCAGTAAAGAAGTGTTGGTGCAGGATCTACCTGCTGATTTGATTGAGAAGCAATTGACAGAGAAACAAATCGCAGCGCAGAAAGACCTCGTGCCGGTTCCTCATCTGGCGTCAACTGAGCATTGGTCACAACCCTTGGCTGCGTGGGCCAACAATGCCTTAAACGCCGGGAAAACCGATCTCCTTGCTGATGCGTTACCCTTATTGGAACGTACTTTGCTAAATTGTGCGCTGGAGCATACTAATGGACATAAACAGGAAGCAGCCCGTTTGCTGGGCTGGGGAAGAAATACAATAACGCGGAAATTGAAAGAGTTGGGGTTATAGCTCCCCACACTTATCGGGAATTTACACCGGTTTTCGTCATCCCTTATATCACCTGGGAAAATTGCCGTTGACGCATCTGATTACGCAGGTAGCGGTCAAAACACATACAAACATTCCGGATTAGCAAGCGCCCTTTTGGCAATATTTGGATCTGCGATCCCGTCAGTTCCACCAGTCCGTCCTCTGCCAATGGGGCTAACAGTTGCAGGTCTTCGGCAAAATAATCAGCGAAATTCAGTCCATAACGCTGCTCAATATCAGCAAAATTCAGCCGGAAGTTACAGATAAGATCTTTGATCACATCACGGCGAATACAATCATCCGGCGTCAGTACCAACCCCCGCCACAAAGCCTCTCCTTGTGCTTCTACCGCAGCATAGTAAGTTTTCAGATCTTTCTGGTTCTGAGCATAGCTATCCCCCAACATACTGATAGCAGAAACGCCCATACCTAATAAATCGCATTCCCCCTGCGTGGTATATCCCTGAAAATTGCGATGTAAGAGACCTTTTCGTTGAGCAATCGCCAATTCATCCTCCGGACGGGCAAAGTGATCCATGCCGATAAACTGATAGCCGTTACCTGTCAGGGTTGAAATCGTTTCTTGTAAAATAGCCAACTTCTGCATCGCACTCGGTAAATCATGCGCCTTAATCTTACGCTGCGCCGCAAATAAATCCGGTAAATGGGCATAGTTAAAGACACTCAGGCGATCAGGTGACAATGCCAGCACGCGCTGTAATGTAAAAGCAAAACTTTCAGGAGTTTGCTTTGGCAAACCATAAATCAGGTCAATGCTGGTGGAGGTAAAACCGGTTTCACGAGCGCGATTGATCAGGTTGAAAATAAATGCTTCATCCTGCTCACGATTCACTGAACGCTGTACGTCTTTATTGAAATCCTGTACCCCCATGCTCAGGCGGTTAAAGCCTTCATTGCGCAGGTGATCAATGACATTGAGTTCAATTTCACGTGGATCAATTTCAATGGAAAGTTCAGCATCCGGCAGAAAATGGAAATGGTTTCGCAACATCGACATCAATCGACTGATTTGTGTTTTGTCCAGATAGGTTGGTGTACCGCCTCCCCAATGCATCTGGCTAACTTTCCGCTGAGAAAATAATTTAGCCCTGGCAGCAATCTCTTTTTCCAGCACCGTCAGATATTCATCTGCTTTGTGTTTTTGCCGGGTGACCTGTTTATTGCAGCCACAGAAATAACAAAGCTTATGGCAGAATGGGATATGGATATACAGGGAGAGAGGGCGCTCAAGATAACGGGCAGCGGCCTGGGAAAAAGCCGTCGCATCGTACTGGTGGTTAAATTCTAATGCTGTCGGATACGACGTATAACGAGGCCCTGAATAATTGTATTTTTGGATCAAAGGCAGATCCCAAACAATGGTTTGCTCTGACATGCTTATTCCTTCCGCGGATTTCGCCCACCAAAACCTAGCATTTTTGTGGCAGTCAAATGTCGTGCCATGATGACACTGCGTAACCGACGTTTGCGTCGTGATAGCCGCCCTAGTTTACCCAATAACCACAATAAATAACATACTAATATTGTGGTTATTAATACCGTCATTATGAGTATTGTGGTTATCAGAATGAATCCGCCTTTTACGATAACACGTTATTGATGAAGGTATTAATTCCCCTTCAACAGCTGCATGATATCTTCTTGTGGCTCTTTTTCACTGTCTTCTTCTTCCAGATTGATGCCCAGCGCTTCCATCAACGCATCAATGCGATCCAGCGTATTATCGACATAAAGGTTATCTTCCTGAGACAGTTTTTCCCCTTGTTCAAGACGTGCCAGCAAGCTATCCAACCGTTCATCATTCTCCAGCATTGCCAGCTCTTCCTGCGGTGACAGGCGAGGCTGTGGTTTTTCTACTGCGGGCTTCAGTGCGGGTTTCACGGTTGCCGCCTTTTCACCGACAATCAGCGCAACTGGCACTTTACTGCCAATGCGCGGATCTTTTTCCTGCCTGACGGCGGGACGCTTTTTATTGCCGCCATTCTCGCTACTGCGACTGCCAGTGGGGTTACCACGGCGTTTTTTCTGGCGTTTACGCTCGCGCCCTTCTGCATCCAATTCTGCGCGACTTTTCCTTTTTTGCTGACCAGCAGAAGGCTTCGCTGGTGATTTTCTCTTTACCTGGCTCATCATTTGTGACTCAACTCACTTTAATCAAGACATTTTCGGCGAAATCTAACAGAAACGACCTTCAACATCCAATGCCATTCACTGATCGTTCAAAATTAGACTACTATTCTAGGTCAAGTTAACTCAAATAATATGATCACCACCATGCGCTTTTTTGATACTTCGTCTTATCGCATGCCATTGTATCTTTGGGTCACTGGCTATGCTGTTTTATGGATAATCACGAGCTACATTCTCGATCCGACCGTTCCTTATGATGCCGTAGAAGCCTTGAACTGGGGTATGAATGGAGAATGGGGATCACCGAAAAACCCATGGCTAGTGGGCGTCATGATGCTGCCCGCGATTGCGATCAGCGCCCTTTCTCTTAGTTTTTATTGGTACTTCATCCACTTTGTCGCCATTGCCATCGGTATGCTCGGCGTTTGGCAACTGGCTTTCCGATTGACCGGTAAAGTTGTACTCGCCTGGCTTGCCATGCTGACATTGAACCTATCCGGTATCATCAATTTTGACATCATTCCTTATAATGATAATTATCTTTTGGTTATGCTCTGGCCGTGGTCATTGCTGTTTTTCCTGCGAGCCATTGACGATCATCCCAAATGGTGGCTGGCGTTCGCCCTAACCATCGGGCTAGCAACGATGGGAAAGTATTCTTCGCTTGCCATCGTCGGCGCTGTCTTTTTGCTTTCCCTGTTCGTCCCCAAAGTACGCCGCCACTATCGGGAGCCTCTGTTTTATCTCGCCATTGCCATCTGGCTCGCCTTGGTGCTACCGAACTTTTGGTGGCTATTACATAACGACTTCGCCGCGTTTAAGTGGGTCGATTCCCAAATTCAGAAAGGCTTTAATCTACATACCACACGTGCCGTACTGTCCGTGTTCTATCCGTTAATCATTGTCAGCGGCCTTATTTATCTGCTCGGTGGACGGATTGGTTGGCCAAAACAGCAATCCAATGCGCTGGTCAATAGCGTGATCCTGCTACCACTATTCATCATTTACGGTTGGTTTTCTTTCAATCAGGGCGGGCGCATGACCGAATGGTTACAACCTTTTATGTCCGTTTCACCCGCATTATTGGTCGGATCGATAACGGTATTCCCCAACAAATCCCTGCGAGGCACATTACTGGGGCTCACCGTATTGGGTGCTTTCGTGTTGCTCGGTTATATCAGTGTGATGCTGGGCAATGTCCGTAATGCCGGGCAAAAATTTGTGGGTATAAAAACCTTTGCCTGTCAACTGGATCAACGCTGGAACGAACTGTATTCAACACCACTGCGTTTTGTTGGTGAAGACTATCTGCATCAATGGCTGACATTTTATAGCCACTATCGCCCGGAAACGATACAACGTTGGACATTAGAGAACAATACCCCGCCCAATATCTATAACCGCGCGCTCAAAGAAAGCGAGATCTTAGAACATGGTGCATTGCTCGTGGATGGGAGGGGAAAAGCGTGCACAGCGGAAAATTTCCAACAAACGTTTGCACAATGGCCTTCATTAATGCTCAGCCACAAAGAAGAATTCACCTTCCAGGCACATCCAGGTGCTGAGTTGGAAACCATCTGCATTGGTTTTATCGCCCCCAGGCGGACGTAATAATCGATGCCCCTTTCGGCTCTTCTGGCAACAAAAAGCCTGACACAAACACCCTGTCAGGCTTTTCTGATATCACACCGTCAAATTGATCAATACCTGAATGGGATCAGTGGGTATCGACAAACGCCATTTTCAAGATAAACAATAACGTCACAACAAGCACACACGGGCTTACTTCACGCCATTTGCCGGTGCCCAGTTTCATGGCGCAATAAGCCATAAAACCCAGTGCAATACCTTCGGTAATAGAGAAACTAAATGGCATCATCACTGCGGTGATAAATGCCGGAACGGATTCGGTCAGATCATCCCATTTCACCCGTGTCAGGCTGGATGTCATCAACACGCCAACATAGACCAAAGCACCCGCAGTCGCGTAGGCAGGCACCATACTTGCCAGTGGAGAGAGAAACATCACCAGCAAGAACAACATCCCAACGACAACCGCCGTCAAGCCTGTACGCCCCCCAACAGAAACCCCTGACGAACTTTCAATATAGGCGGTCACCGAAGACGTCCCAATGTAAGATCCTGCCACCGAGCTGATACTATCCACGTACAGCGCTTGTTTCATGCGCGGGAATTTACCACGATGGTCTGCAATACCGGCTTTATCCGTCACGCCAATTAATGTACCGGAAGAATCAAACAAGTTGACCAGCATGAACGAGAAAATAACGCCGGCCAAAGCGATATCCAGCGCGCCCTTGACATCAACGTTACCCACCACGCTCATCACACTCGGCGGCAAGTCAAAGATACCGTGATATTCCACATATCCCATCATAAAACCGATGACGGTTGTCACGATGATAGAAATCAATACGGCCGCGTGGAAATTGCGCGCCGCTAAAATGGCGATAATGAAAAAGCCCAATGTGCCCAATAAAACATGATGCGAAGCAACGTTGCCAATAGAGACAATCGTATCGGGATTAGGCACGATCATGCCCGCATTTTTCAGCCCCATCATGGCGATGAACAAGCCAATACCGCTGGTGATACCCACGCGCAGGCTCAAGGGTATATTGGCGATCATCCAGTAACGGACACGAAAGAGCGTCAAGATCAACAATCCCACCGCGCCCCAGAAAATAGCGCCCATGGCGACCTGCCATGAAATGCCCATTGCACCAACCACGACAAAGGCAAAAAATGCATTCAATCCCATTGCGGGTGCAACCGCAACCGGCAGATTCGCTATCAATCCCATCATCATGCTGCCTGCCGCGGCGATAAGACACGTTGTGACGAATACCGCTTTAATATCCATACCGGCAACGGCCAGAATTTGCGGGTTAACAAAGACGATATACACCATTGTCAGAAACGTCGTCAGCCCGGCAATCATTTCAGTACGCACCGTCGTACCATGTTCCGCTAACTTAAACACACGCTGAAGCAAGCCCTGACGATGGTTAGGACCAGGAGTTATTGTGCTCATGTAATGTGATTTCCCCAAAAAGCAAAGTTTTCGACCTATCCTACAGGAAACCCCTATAAATCGTTACCCTGGAAGGACAAAAAAGAAAACGTTTGCGATGCGTATAATCAACGAGTTAAATAACATTATGATTGTTGGGCATATTCATTGGGCGACGCTATTTTATGCGCTATTTTTTCACGCCTTATCGAGAAACGGCGCGCAATATAATTTGCCGTCAACTCCAGTGATAAACACATCACAAAATAAACCAGCGCAACAAATAAAAAAACTTCCATCGGATAAACCATGCTGCGGTTATTCACCTGAGTCGCCAAAAATGACAGCTCCGCGACACCGACAATATAAGCCAATGATGTATCTTTAATTAATGCAATCCATTGATTGATGAATGAGGGCACCATCATACGCAGTGCCTGTGGTAAAACGATGTACCAAAGCACTTCCCAGCGATTAAATCCAAGAGAGAGTCCCGCCCGCCATTGACCCTCACCCATTGCCAGAATGCCCGCTTTAACGCCATGAGCCAAATAAGCCGAAGTAATCAATGCCAGTGCACAAACGACGGTCGTTATTTCAGGTATTTCCATTCCCAATACCACGGGCAGCAAAAAATATGTCCAGAAAATCAGCATAATAACTGGAATAGCACGGAAGAAACCTAGCACGGCCGCCAATAGATTAACCCAAAAACCACGCAGCATTGCCAATGCAATGCCGCCTAAGGTGCCTAATATAATGGAGATAGCGCCCGCCATGATGCTGATGATCAACGTCAATACCGCGCCTTCCAACGGCCCATCAGGAAAAGTACCCAATAGCAAATAACGCCAGTTTTCTGCGATAACGGTAAAGTCCATATTAATTCCCTCTTGCCAATGTTCTCTGCTGACGCCACTGTCCCCAACCTTCCATCACGGCAATAATGGCGATATAAAGTACTGTCGCGACACCAAATGCCTCAAAGGTTTGTAAGGTTTGAGTTTCCACCTGACGCGATGCGTAGGAGAGTTCTGCTACCCCAATCGCCATGGTTAGTGATGAATTTTTAACGATATTCATGTATTGCCCTAACAGCGGTGGCATCGCTATTTTCAGCGCCTGTGGTAAGACGACGTGGCGCATGGCCTGCCAACCCGTTAAGCCTAATGCATGAGCCGCATATTTCTGCCCACGTCCGATTCCCTGAATGCCTGCGCGTAATTCCTCCGCAATAAATGGCGCTGAATAGAGGGTAAGCCCTATCAATCCCGCCAGAAACTCGAAAGATGGCCATCCCAGTGTCAGCCCCAAAATCAGGATATCGTGGGGCGTGTTCAACCACATCATCACCCCTTGTGGCAGCATTTGCCCGGATGCGAAATACCAGAAAAACAGTTGTACCAGTAAAGGCGTATTACGAAATACCGTGGTATAAGCGGTGACCAGCCAGCGCAGTGGCTTAATTTGGCTATCTCGTGCCGCAGCAATCAAAAAGCCTAACAACGTGGAAAAGACAATCGTGCAAGCCGAAAGCCACAAGGTGATCAGAAACCCCTGCCACAACCATTGTCGATATTCAGAAGCCAGTAAGTGCTCGGTAATAAATTGCTCAAACATATTCATTATTCACCGCATAAAAAAACAGCAAAGCCCCAAGATAACGGGGCTAATTTCAGTCTTTGTTTTTTAAACCAAAGCGCTAAGCATAAACGACGACATTACCGTTTTGCCTGGCTCTCCAATGGCGCAAATTTAAAATCACCTCGTGGTTGGGCTGACTGCGTTTCCGGGCCAAACCAACGGTTGTAGATTTTGTTAGCCTCACCCTCTTTTTCTAATTGCAGTAACGTCTGGTTAACCGCATCAATCAGCCGCCCTTCTCCTTTGGTTGCCGCGACCGCCTGATATTCACGGGTAATACTGAAAGGGGAAATTTCAAAATCGGCTTTTTGCGCTTCGGGGACGTTTGCCAACAAGCCAACCAGTTTCGCATCATCCTGCGTGATTGCCTGTACATTACCATTTCTCAGCGCCGCAAATGCCAGTGGTGTATCGTCATAAGAGATCACCTTAGCCGTTGGGTAACGCTCACGCAGGGTAATTTCCTGCACCGTCCCTTTGTCTGCACCTATACGCAGTTTGGCAATATCGTCTGGATGAGTTAAAACACCTTTGCGGGCAATAAATTTCTGGCCGGTCGAGAAATAAGGTATAGAGAAATCAACTTGTTTGGCACGTTCGTCAGTGACCGTGAAGTTCGCAGCGATTAAGTCAATTTTCTTGGCAGCAAGCAGGGGAATTCGGTTCGCCGGGTTGGTTGGGCGCAGTTCTAATTTCACCCCTAAATCCTTGGCAATCGCATTAGCGATATCAACATCATAGCCTGCCAATTTTTTCGTCTGAGGATCGATAAAACCAAAGGGTGGGTTACTGTCAAATACCGCAATACGTACCGTGCCAGATTTTTTAATATCATCAAGTTTATCCGCCTTTGCCACACCTGAAACCCATGCCAGGCTACTCAGCAAAACGGCCACTGCTATGCGAGATTTATTGCGAATTTTCATTGTACACCCCTGTTAGTTATCAATTTTTATATGACCAACAAAAGCTATCAATTTCGCCATAGCACTTGAAATAATATAAAATACTATGTTTATAGCAATAAAGAATATAAAAAAGCGAACGCTGGCGAAAAATAGTCAGCGTTTCAGGTAATTAAAAACAACAGCGATATTATTCTTTTTGGGTCAGCAATTTTTCCAACTTATCGCCACCAATATGGCGGAAGTCTTGCCCTTTAACGTAATAGAAAATAAATTCACAGATATTTTGACAACGATCGCCAATGCGCTCAATCGAGCGGGCACAGAAAAGGGCAGTCATGATATTCGGGATCGTTCTCGGATCTTCCATCATGTAAGTCATAAGTTGACGGACAATCCCCTCATATTCCTGATCCACTTTTTTGTCTTCATGGTAAATGCGGATCGCTTCTTTCAGATCCATGCGGGCAAAGGCATCCAATACATCATGCAACATTTGGATAGTATGGTGTCCCAGTGATTCTAAACTGACCAGCAAAGATTGCTGTTGATGTGAGAATTTTTCAAGCGCGGTTTGACAGATCTTATCAGCAACATCACCAATCCGCTCCAGTTCGGCGATGGTTTTTGAAATCACCATGATCAGGCGCAGATCGCTGGCCGTCGGCTGGCGTTTTGCAATGATGCGAACACAAGCCTCATCAATCGCCACCTCCATCATATTCACCTTCTGATCATCTTCAATGACTTGCTGTGCTAACACTGCATCTTGATTGTGCATCGCCAGAATGGCTTTACTGAGCTGCTCTTCCACCAGCCCGCCCATTGTCATCAATTCTGTGCGAATGTGCTCCAGCTCGGCCGTGAACTGGCCGGAGATGTGTTTGCTGAGATTCAGATTTTCCATCTTATGCTATCCTCATATCAACCGTAGCGGCCAGTAATGTAATCTTCGGTCTGCTTCATTTTCGGTGTGGTGAACAATCGATCTGTCGGGCTGAATTCAATCAGTTCACCCAGGTACATAAATGCCGTGTAATCAGAACAACGAGCCGCCTGTTGCATGTTATGAGTCACAATCACCACGGTATATTCTGATTTCAATTCACTGATCAACTCTTCAATGCGCCCTGTTGAAATCGGGTCAAGTGCCGAACAAGGTTCATCCAGCAACAAAACTTCCGGGCGAATAGCAATACCGCGGGCGATACACAGGCGTTGCTGTTGACCACCAGAAAGGCTATACCCACTCTGATGTAATTTATCTTTGGTTTCATTCCACAGGGCGGCTTTTGTTAACGCCCATTGGACACGCTCATCCATCTCTGTGCGGGGCAGTTTTTCAAACAGACGTACCCCAAAAGCAATATTGTCGTAAATCGACATCGGAAAGGGTGTCGGCTTCTGGAAGACCATACCCACTTTAGCGCGCAACAAAGCCACATCTTGCCGGTCTGTCAGGATATTGATGCCATCCAGAATAATGTCCCCTTCCGCGCGCTGTTCGCCGTACAATTCATACATTTTGTTGAAAGTACGCAGCAATGTGGATTTACCACAACCCGATGGCCCAATGAAAGCCGTGACCTTATTTTGTGCAATATCCAGTGTAATATTTTTTAGGGCGTGAAATTTGCCATAATAGAAATTCAAATCACGTACCTGTATTTTGCTGCCAGCTATTTTTTCCACGGCGACTTTATCTACTGCGCTTTTATTGACTGCCATTTGATTAACGACGAGATCATTCGCTTTATTCATCAGTATTTATCTCTTTAATCCCTTTATGCTTTCATGCCATCAAAGCATGGCTGATTTAAAAGAATATTAGTGCTTCTTCTTTGCAAACAGCACACGCGCCACAATGTTGATTAACAGTACGCACAGCGTGATTAGCAAGACACCCGCCCAGGCCAACTGCTGCCAGTCCGCAAACGGACTCATGGCAAATTTGAAAATCGTGACAGGCAAGTTTGCAATTGGCTGGCTAAGGTCGGTACTCCAGAATTGGTTAGACAGCGAAGTGAACAACAGTGGCGCCGTCTCACCAGCGATACGGGCAATGGCCAGCAAGATACCGGTCATGATGCCTGATATTGATGCTTTCAATGTAATGGCTGAGATCATTTTCCATTTTGGTGTTCCCAGGGCATAAGCAGCTTCGCGCAGGTTATCTGGCACCAGTTTCAGCATATTCTCTGTGGTACGAATAACGATGGGGATTTGCAACAACGCAAGGGCAATCACCCCGGCCCAACCGGAAAAATGTTGCATTTTCACCACAACCACCGTGTAGACAAACAAACCGACCACAATTGACGGAGCTGAAAGCAAAATGTCATTAATAAAGCGAATGATTTCTGCCAGCCATGAACGGCGGCCATATTCCGCCAGATAAATCCCCGCCATCATCCCCAGCGGTGTACCAAACGCCGTTGCCCAGAAGATCAGTAAGCCACTCCCCACAATCGCGTTTGCCAGCCCACCGCCTTCGGTATTGGGGGGCGGTGTCATTTCCGTAAACAACGCCAGCGACATCCCATCGATGCCTTTAGTGACGGTGGAGATTAAAATCCAGCCTAGCCAGAATAAGCCGAATGCCATTGTCGCCATGGATAACATCAACGCCACGCGATTTTTCTGACGACGCCATGACTGCATACGCAGGCGGTTTTTCATCTCGGCTTCGTTGACTGTACCGGATAACCGTGACGGTTGATGATTGATCGTTGTCATTTCAACGCCCCTCATTTTTTGCCAGGCGCATGATCATCCATTTTGATAACGCCAACACAATAAAGGTGATAACAAACAAAATCAGCCCCAACTCCATTAATGCAGCGGTATGCAGACCCGATTCTGCTTCGGCAAATTCATTCGCCAACGCAGAGGTGATACTGTTCCCCGGCATATACAGAGACAAGCTATCCAGTTGGTAGGTATTACCAATAATAAAGGTAACCGCCATGGTTTCTCCCAATGCCCGGCCAAGCCCTAACATGACGCCACCGATCACACCATTCTTGGTATAAGGCAAGACAATATGCCAAATCACTTCCCACGTCGTACAACCGATGCCATAGGCAGACTCTTTCATCATTACCGGGGTCTGTTCAAATACATCCCGCATGACAGCGGCAATATAGGGGATGATCATGATGGCAAGAATGACACCCGCCGCCAGAATGCCGATGCCAAACGCCGGACCAGAAAATAACTCGCCCACAATGGGAATGCTGGAAAGCACATCACCAACGGGTTGCTGAAAATAGGTCGCAAACAAGGGCGCAAAAACAAATAGCCCCCACATGCCATAAACAATACTGGGGATCGCCGCCAATAACTCAATCGCTACACCCAACGGACGTTTCAACCAATTCGGTGCCAATTCAGTCAGAAACAAGGCGATGCCAAAACTCACCGGAACCGCAATGATCAAGGCAATGAGTGAGGTCATGACTGTGCCATAAATCGGGACTAATGCGCCAAAGACGCCGGCGGGGGCATCCCAATCTTTGCCCCACAAAAAAGCAAAACCAAATTTTTGTATACTCGGCCAGGAAGCGATGATCAACGAAATGATAATGCCCCCCAACAGAAATAAAGTCAGCAACGCCGCCAGTCTAACCAGCGCGCCGAAGATAATATCGCCATTTTTACTTGGTGCTTTCAATGCCGTTTTACGTTCGGCCATACGCTGAATTCTCATTTTGGGTGATTTCCCCCTGAATAATAAAGGGGGAAATGTCATCATCATCAATGCACAAAGTCATCAATATAGCGGTTTACCGCTGCTATCTTTGATATTGCTCTTCCATGCGGCACGTACTTGGTCAACCACCTCTTTTGGCAGAACGGCATAATCCAGATCTTGCGCCTGTTGTCTGCCTTTGTCATAAGCCCAATCGAAGAATTTCAGAAGTTCAGCACCGTTCGCAGCATTTGCCTGGTGTGTGTGGATAAGAATGAAGGTGGTGGAAGTGATTGGCCAGGCATTATCGCCTTTCTGGTTTGTCAGATCCTGGGCAAAGCCGCGACTCCAGTTTGCGCCTTTCGCTGCGGCACTGAAGTTTTCTTCCGTCGGCGTGAGCACTGTCCCCGCCGCTGAGATCAATTTGGTATAAGCCAGGTTATTTTGCTTTGCATAGGCATATTCAACATAACCAATCGAGCCAGGAAGACGCTGAACAAAAGCCGCAATCCCATCATTGCCTTTGCCTCCTAATCCGGTTGGCCATTTGACGGTCGAACCTGACCCGACTTTTTGTTTCCAGTCGCGGCTCACTTTAGACAGATAACTCGTGAAGACGTAGGAAGTCCCTGAGCCATCGGCACGACGGACGACAGCAATGTTTTGATCGGGCAGTTTGAGGTGAGGATTCAGTTTTGCAATCGCCGGGTCATTCCATTTCTTGATATTCCCCAGATAAATGTCACCCAGCGTTTTACCATCCAGAACCAACTGACCCGATTTAACACCGGCAATGTTCACCGCCAACACAATGCCACCAATGACCGTCGGAAACTGGAACAGACCGTCGTTGGCGAGTTTTTCATGAGTCAAAGGCGCATCAGATGCACCAAAATCAACAGTATTAGCAATAATCTGCTTGACACCGCCTGAAGAACCAATGCCCTGATAATTAATTTTGTTACCCGTTTCTTTCTGATAAGAATCCGCCCATTTGGCATATATCGGTGCGGGAAATGTCGCACCAGCCCCTGTCAAGCTGGTGCTCGCAAATGATGACAGGGATGTCATGGCCAAGACGACGGCCACGGTGGTACGCATTGATTTCATATTCCCTCCTACTGGGATACGCATCATTAATGTAAAAACAAGTGCCAAACCTGACTGACAAATTGATTTTAGGTTAAAAAAAGGGATCGTCAGGGAAAATAGGCGAATTCAATGACAATAAAATGTATAAATTATGACATTTTTATGACAGGGTTTTGATGACAGGGCGGGTAGGTTGTCCTTTTTGACATTCAATTTGACGTTCAATCATGCACTCAAGGTAACGCGATTGGAATATATACACGAATCGACAGCCCCGCTTTTTCGCTGCTGCCCACCTGAATCTCGCCCCCATGCATCGCAATGATACTATGGATGATGGCAAGCCCCAATCCAACGCCGCCTGGGTTGTGGCGACGGCGATCACTGACCCCTTGCGCGAAAGGCTGGAACAAAATAGCCGCTTCTTCTTTCGTCATCCCGCGACCGTTATCTTCAACCTGAAACCAGCCAAATTTTTCGGTTGAACCACTACTGATCCGAATCCATCCATGACCATAACGCCGGGCATTCGTCAACAGATTGAGCAAGACACGTTTGATAGAAAGGGGATGCGCTAAAATAAAAATCGAACCTGCCGATAAGCCGTTTTCGATAGCGACATCAGCCAGATCAGGCTGTTTTACCACGCAACGTCGTTCTGCCTCAATCACCTCGTCAAGCAACGTATTCAATTCACAGCATGTCAGAGGCATAGCCTGTTCCGCCCGTTGATAATCAATGAATTGATCAATCATGGCATTACACTCTTCAATATCCTGATAGATAGCCTCTGCCAAGCCGTGATCTTTTCCTGCCAACATTTCCATCGCCAGACGAATGCGGGTCAGCGGAGTACGCAAATCATGGCTCACGCCCGCCATCAATACCGCTCGATCACTCGCCTGTGATTTCAGCATCACCAACCATTGGTTGAACGCCCTGATAACCGAACGAGTGGCCGCGGTTCCCCTTTCAGGCAGTGGTGATACACGTCTTCCTTTTCCTGTCTCGATAATGGCTTGTTGCAAACTTTGCAAGGCGCGTTTCTGGAGAGTGACATACCGCCAGGATATCGCGAACACCAGTAATCCCGTACCAAACAGCATGATAAAGAGATAAGGAAATACCACGCTGAAAATCAATTTTTCAGCGGTCGCCAGCAGCAAAGCGACCAGCACGCTGAACAGCAAGCTGCCCAGCATCAGGTACAGCACAGCGAAAAAGCAGGAACGTAAAGAAAGCCAAAGCTGTGGCACGCAGGGTTTTTTCATACCTTGCTTCCGTCAGGAACAAAAACATATCCCAATCCCCAAACCGTCTGAATATAACGCGGATGGGCAGGATCTTCTTCAATCAGGCGGCGTAAACGGGAAACCTGTACATCAATGGAACGTTCCATTGCGCCATACTCTCGTCCCCGTGCCAGGCTCATCAATTTATCGCGTGATAGCGGTTCGCGGGGGTGAGAAACCAACACTTTCAGCACGGAAAATTCCCCGCTGGTCAAGGGTAACAGCTCATCCTGATGAAACATTTCACGTGCGCCGAGATCCAGTTTAAATTTTCCGAAGTTAATGACGGCATTGTCTGATGCCGGCGCACCCGGCAATTCATTCGCTTGTCTCCGCAGGACCGCCCGCATACGTGCCAATAATTCACGCGGATTAAAAGGTTTAGCAAGATAATCGTCCGCACCAATTTCCAGACCCACAATCCGATCCACTTCTTCCCCTTTCGCGGACACCATAATGATCGGAATCGAGTTTTGCTGGCTTCTCAGCCTTCGACAGACAGACAAGCCATCTTCGCCCGGCAACATTAAGTCCAGAACGATGAGTTGAATGGATTCTCTGGTCAACAAACGATCCATCTGGTCTGCATTTGCTGCACTACGCACTTGAAATCCCTGTTCGGACAAATAGCGTTCTAACAACGCCCGAAAACGCATGTCATCATCAACAACAAGGATTTTATAACTCTCTTGCATGTTTCAGCTCCTAAGATGTTCCATGCCCGTAACATCCATTACCTTCACAGAAAACCCACACTTTAATAGAAACTAACCGCATGTATTTTAAGGTTATTCATTGCATTAGCAACTCTTGCTTATGCTTGAGTTTTTATCCTTGTTCTGCCCATTATCTTTGTGCTGACTATTTTCATCACACGACCACGTTAGCTTATGTCAAAGGCTGATAGCCAATTGCCCGTATCCAATAGGTCACCCTGCCATTCGGTGTCATCACCGTGGCTTCATCATCAATCTGCTTCCCCAGTAGTGCTCTTGCCACCGGAGAATCAATGGAGATCCACTTCTTGGCCGGGTCAAATTCATCGGGACCCACTAAACGGAAAACATGCTCTTCTTCATTTTCGTTTTCAACTTTTACCCATGCCCCAAAAAAGACTTTTCCTTCTTGTCGCGGATCCGGATCGACAATTTGCAGAACATCCAGACGCTTAGATAAAAAGCGTACTCGACGGTCAATCTCTCTTAACCTTTTTTTACCATAAGTATATTCTGCGTTCTCTGAACGATCCCCTAAAGCAGCGGCCTCTGAAACGGCCTGAGTCACCTTAGGGCGTTCAACTTTCCAAAGATATTTCAATTCCTGATCAAGCGCATGCCAGCCTTCTCGGGTAATATAGTGACTTTTGGCCATGAAAAAACTCACTTGAAAGAAGAGGATTAATGGGGGAGTACTATATCTCAACCCTATCCTAACCCATAAGATATTCGATGAATTCTGTCGCAACGTGACCGAAATAGCGTACTAAACTGGAAATTATCGCGCTCAGCACGTATAAATGAAGCCAGTTTGAACCATGCCGATACTATTTCAGATGAAATTTGATCTTATCCGGCTCTGTCTGGCGATATTTCAGGATATCGACAGACATCAAGAAAGTTGAAGAAAAACAGACCATGAATGAATCTTTAAGTCGAATCATTGCCGGTGAGCTACAGGCTCAACCGCAGCAAGTCCTATCCGCTATTACTCTGCTCGATGAGGGAAATACCGTTCCCTTTATCGCCCGTTACCGTAAAGAGGCGACCGGTGGTCTGGACGATACACAGCTCCGCCAGCTCGAAAGCCGCCTCAGTTATCTGCGTGAACTGTCCAACCGCCGTCAGACGATTCTGAAATCGATTGAGGAACAGGGCAAATTAACCGCTGAGCTTGCCGGGGCGATTAACGCCACGCTGAGCAAAACTGAATTGGAAGATCTGTACTTACCTTATAAACCTAAACGTCGTACCCGGGGACAAACTGCGATTGAAGCCGGGCTGGCGCCGCTGGCGGATCTCTTGTGGCAAGATCCGCAACATGTGCCAGAGCAGGCAGCGGCTGACTATGTCGATGCAGATAAAGGCGTGGCAGATACCAAAGCCGCCTTAGATGGGGCCCGTTATATCCTGATGGAGCGTTTCGCCGAAGATGCGGCTTTGCTGGCGAAAGTGCGTGAATACCTGTGGAAAAATGCGCACCTGGTTGCAAAAGTTATCGAAGGCAAAGAGGAAGTCGGTGCCAAGTTCAGTGACTATTTCGATCATCATGAAGCCATTGCGACTGTCCCTTCCCATCGTGCCCTTGCCATGTTCCGTGGCCGCAATGAAGGTATCCTGCAACTGTCTTTGAATGCCGATCCTCAGTATGAAGAAGCACCAACCGAAAGCTACTGCGAACAAATTATTACGGATCACCTTAATTTGCGCCTGAACAATGCACCGGCTGATAGCTGGCGCAAAACCGTGGTGAGCTGGACATGGCGAATCAAAGTGCTGCTGCATCTGGAAACCGAACTGATGGGCACACTGCGCGAGAAAGCGGAAGATGAGGCGATCAATGTATTCGCCCGGAATCTGAATGACCTGCTGATGGCGGCACCGGCGGGTATGCGCGCAACAATGGGACTGGATCCTGGTTTGCGTACCGGGGTTAAAGTCGCTGTTGTTGATGCAACGGGTAAACTGATTGCCACCGACACCATTTACCCGCATACCGGACAAGAAAACAAAGCAGCGCAAACTGTCGCGACACTGTGTACCAAACATCAGGTGGAACTGGTCGCCATTGGCAATGGCACTGCCTCCCGTGAAACTGAGCGTTTCTTTGCCAACATCCAGAAACAGTATCCTGACGTCACCGCACAGAAAGTCGTCGTCAGCGAGGCCGGTGCTTCTGTCTACTCCGCTTCTGAATTAGCCGCACAGGAATTCCCTGATCTGGATGTTTCCCTGCGCGGCGCGGTGTCCATCGCTCGCCGTCTGCAAGATCCGCTGGCTGAACTGGTGAAAATCGAACCTAAATCCATCGGGGTGGGGCAATATCAGCATGATGTCAGCCAGATCCAACTGGCCAAAAAACTGGACAACGTGGTTGAGGACTGTGTAAACAGTGTCGGCGTTGACCTGAACACGGCCTCTGTCGCCCTGCTGACCCGTGTGGCAGGTCTGAGCCGTTCCGTCGCCCAAAATATTGTGAACTGGCGTGATGAAAACGGCCGTTTCAACAACCGTAACGAACTGCTGAAAGTACATCGTCTGGGGCCGAAAGCCTTCCTGCAATGTGCTGGCTTCCTGCGCATCAATCAGGGTGATAATCCGCTGGATGCATCAACAGTTCACCCAGAAGCCTATCCTGTCGTTGAAAAGATCCTGACCACAACTGAACAGACGCTGCCTGAACTGATGGGGAATCCTGCCAGCCTGCGTAGTTTGAGCGCACAGGATTTCACCACCGAGAAATTCGGTATCCCGACCGTCACCGATATTCTGAAAGAGCTGGAAAAACCGGGGCGCGATCCACGTCCTGAATTCAAGACTGCCGCATTTACCGATGGTGTTGAAACCCTGAACGACCTGCAAACAGGGATGATTCTGGAAGGCACGGTGACGAACGTGACTAACTTCGGTGCCTTTGTCGATATCGGTGTTCATCAGGATGGTCTGGTTCATATCTCCTCACTGTCTGACCGCTTTATTGAAAATCCACATACCGTGGTCAAAACAGGCGACATCGTGAAAGTGAAAGTGATGGATGTTGACCTTCACCGCAAGCGTATTGCACTGACCATGCGTCTTGATGAGCAACCGGGTGAAACTCAGGTACGCCGGGCTTCTCAAGGTGGTCACCGGCAGGACCGCAATGATCAGAACCGCCATAATCGCAACAATCATGATAAAAACAATCATGGTAAAAACCGCCCTCATTCGCGTTCAGGTTCTACGCCTTTAGCAAACAGCGCCATGAGTGATGCACTAGCAGCAGCCTTTAGTAAAAAACGGTAACAAAAACGTTAAGCGGTTGTTTACCTGAATCCTATCCTGAACTGGTTCCATGGAGCCAGTTCAGAGACCTTCTCAGTGATTAAACATCACTCAATATATTTTTAATTAAATAAATAATTGATTACACCAAAAAGATATTTTTATTTATTGCTGGCATGCCAAATTAAAATAAGTGATAACACCTGCCTCTTTTCATTAATATTTCGTATCATTCATTTCGCAATAAATCCCATCATCATGGGAAACTTATTGAATAATAAAAAATATAAATCACGCATAACATCATCATGTTCTTATACCTATGGGCTTCATGTTTACAGAAATACAGGTATAGAATGCATTGACACTGTTGAGGAAAAACCATGAAAAAATATGTCCAAAGCAGTTTAGATTTACTCAGTCATATACGTTTCTTCAGCCTTTCTACACTCAATCCCGATGCGAACTCAGTCTGGTCATCGACCCTATTTTATATCCCGAAATACAATCCACTGACGCTAATCTGGTATTCAAAGTTAGATACCCAACATTCGAAAGCATTATGTATCAATCCCCGTGTCAGCGGGACAATCTACAGTAGTCAGAGCATGCCTGATTCGTCGCTGGATCTGGTTGGTTCTCAATTTATTGGTCAAGCCCGCCAAGTCCCTGATGATCAAATAAAAGCAACCTATGACTACTTTTTCTTAAAAACTTACCCTGATCCCGTTATCAGAAAGCAAAAAGCACGCCCTATCAGTGACTATAAAGGCCATGCCATCCGCCGTTTCTATGAGCTGAAAATTGAGGCGTGGTGGGTTTACGACTCAGATGCCTGGCGCCAACATCAAGATGATCAGCGTATGCAAGTTCCCTTGAGTGAATTACGTTCTCTCCTTGAAGATCAATAAAAAATCAACAAGCTCTGCTAGTTCTTGGCAGAGCTTATCAACAAAGAAATCTGCCAAACATTAAGCACGCCCGCACGCGATTTATTTTCAACAAAGTCGTCATTAATTTGATTAATATCAAATTGCTCCAGCATTATTCCGTATAAATAACCCGTATTACAGTTGCATATTGTTATCATTACCAATTAAAATCCAGCGTCACTACTGAACTTTTTTCTTGTGGATTTCACTTTATAGAGGATAATAATTCTTATAATCACTTATTTTTTCAGTTTTAATGGAGTGTTATATGGTTATTACGCCAGAACGTCGGTACAAAATTCTGGGGTTTTCTCCCCAAATTAGCCCCGCTTATCGGCAAAAATTACTGTCACTTGGCATGTTGCCGGGCTCAACATTTCGGGTCATTCGCACTGCGCCATTGGGTGATCCAATACAAATCGAAACTCGCAGAGTCAATCTTACTCTTCGTCAACAAGACTTAGCATTTCTCATGTTGCATGAAGATCTGGGCGCATAACGGATTGAATCAAGGTAATTCAGAACAACCCTCGTCCATCTGGTTGTCTCACTAGAGTACGAAAATCGCTTCCTGATTGGCAGAAAGTATAATGAAACAATTAACTATAGGTCTGATCGGTAATCCTAATGCCGGAAAAACGACACTTTTCAACCAGCTTACCGGCTCCCGACAACGCGTAGGAAACTGGGCTGGCGTTACGGTTGAACGCAAAACGGGTCACTTTACCACCCCTGACCATAACGTCGAGCTTGTAGACCTCCCGGGGACTTACTCGCTCACTACCATTTCTGAACAAACGTCCATTGATGAACAGATTGCCTGCCACTATATCCTCAGTGGCGAAGCCGATATGTTGATCAATGTTGTTGATGCGTCGAATCTGGAACGTAACCTTTATCTTTCACTGCAATTGCTTGAATTGGGCATTCCCTGCATTGTTGCACTGAACATGCTGGATATTGCTCAGAGTCAACGTATTGAGATTGATATTGCCGCGCTGGAAAAACGGCTCGGCTGTCCGGTTATTCCGCTGGTTTCCACTCGTGCCACAGGCATAGATGCACTGAAAAACGCGATCGACGCTGACTCCCCCCCGTCCTTACCAGGGCTTAACCGCTTACAGGTGAATTATCCTGCTGCATTATTGCAAGAAATTTCCTGTCTTTCCGGCCAAATCACGGGGAAATTCACGCCACAACAGCGCCGCTGGCTGGCTTTGCAAGTGCTGGAAGGCGATATTTATGGCCGTGAGATCTCTGGCCTGACACACGAACAGCTAGCGGAAAGTAAAGCGCGTCTGCAAGAACAACAGATGGAAGAACCTGACCTCATCATTGCAGGTTCGCGCTATCAGGCAATCAGTGAAATTTGTCAGACCGTCATGGATACCCGCACCGCCATGCCAAATAAACTGACTCAAGTCTTAGATCGCGTGATCCTTAACCGCTGGTTAGGCGTGCCGATCTTCCTGTTTGCCATGTACCTGATGTTTGTGCTCGCCATCAATATCGGGGGCGCCTTACAACCCATCTTTGAAGGGGTTTCTGCGGCCATTTTTATCGATGGGGTGCAATGGCTCGGTTATACTCTCCATTTCCCGCATTGGTTAACCGTGTTCCTTGCTCAAGGCATTGGTGGGGGCATCAACACAGTACTGCCACTGGTTCCCCAAATCGGCATGATGTATCTGTTCCTCTCCTTTCTGGAAGACTCCGGCTATATGGCGCGGGCAGCGTTTGTCATGGACAGACTGATGCAGGCAATGGGATTACCGGGTAAATCCTTCGTGCCTCTGATTGTTGGCTTTGGGTGTAACGTGCCTGCTGTCATGGGGTCGAGAACCCTTGACGCCCCTCGTGAACGCCTGATTACGATCATGATGGCCCCGTTTATGTCCTGCGGGGCAAGGTTGGCCATCTTTGCAGTCTTTGCTGCGGCTTTCTTCGGCAAAAACGGAGCAAGCCTCGTTTTCTCCCTGTATATATTGGGCATTACCGTTGCTATTCTGACCGGATTGTTGCTCAAATATACGCTCATGCGTGGTGAAGCATCGCCGTTTGTGATGGAGCTGCCGGTCTATCATGTTCCTCATGCCAAAACCTTGCTGCTCCAGACATGGCAACGGCTGAAAGGCTTTGTGATACGGGCAGGTAAAGTGATTGTTGCGGCGAGTATGTTGATTGGCGCCCTGAACAGTTTTTCCTTCTCCGGTAAGACCGTAGACAACATCAACGAATCAGCGTTAGCTTCCGTCAGTCAAGTACTCACACCGGTATTGCAACCCCTTGGCGTTCATTCTGACAACTGGCAAGCAACGGTCGGGCTTATCACCGGCGCCATGGCAAAAGAGGTGGTGGTAGGAACCCTAAATACCCTCTATACCGCAGAAAATATTACGCAAGCGCCATTCAATCCCGATGAATTTAATCTGTTGGATGAATTAAAAGGCGCTGTCGCGGAAACATGGGACAGCCTGAAAGAAACCTTTACCTTAAGTGCACTTTCTAACCCGATTGAGGCCAGCAAAGGTGATGGTGATATGGATCGCGGCTCGATGGGCACCATGAGTGCCAAATTTGGCTCTGCGATTTCCGCTTACAGCTACCTGATATTCGTGCTGCTGTATGTACCTTGCGTTTCCGTCATGGGAGCCATTGCCCGAGAAACCAGCCGTGGCTGGATGACATTCTCCATTCTGTGGGGGTTAAACGTCGCTTATTCCCTGTCCGCGCTGTTTTACCAAATCGCCACGTTTTCAGCACATCCACAAAGCAGCCTGATCACCATTTCCGCTGTGGTTCTGTTTAACATACTGGTTTTTATCGGCTTACGCCGTGCACGTAGCAGAGTGACCATGACGTTTACTAACAGTGCTAACCGTGGTTGCGAATGCTCAAAAGGCAACTGCCATTAGACGAGGGATCCTAAATGATTGACCTGCTGAAAATCAGAGATGCGGTTGCCCTTAATGGGCGGACTGATGCGAGATCATTGAGCCATCAGTTTTCAGTACCGTTGCCAATGGTAGAAGCCATACTCAAACAGCTTGTCATGATGGGTAAACTGGAGGAAGTAGATACTTCCTCCTGCCTCAGCGGGGGCTGCAAGCAGTGCCCGGAAACACAAAAATGTGATACCAAAGTGTACCAGCTCGCCGTAAAAACGTAAGGAATCGCTCCGTTGTTGAGACTCAATGCCAATAAGGCGCTATCCCGTATTAACCGGGTTTTGTTCAAGAGGAGAACTCAGTACCTGGCCTCATCATCCCCGCTTAGGCCACTTAATGTCACAAAAACACCGTTCTCCCAATAACGCGACTACGAGCTCAATCAAGGCGATTGCAGCCAGAACCAGAATAAAAAGAGGTTTTCCCGCATCAACTAATATCCATCCACCGATCAACGGAAATCCAAATATACCCGCAAAATAGGCGACAACAAACCAGGTGAGGACGGCATGGCGATCCTCAAGAGGAGAATCATTTACTGCCCATGTTTGAATGACAGGATAGACTAATCCATACCCTATTCCTGTCAACATGGCCGCAACAATCTGGAACACAGGATGAACGGGTATACCTAACAAGGATAAAAGGCCAATGATTAAGCATGACATCAACACAATCATCAGAGGAATACGGGGTACTATCGATAAATATCGTGCCAACAAAAGACGCGATACGACCGCAGTCGCCGCATGTACAGCAAAGAATGTACTTGCATTCGCACGAGTCCCTTCGACGAGTGACCCCTGAAATGACATCATTCCAGAGAATACACATCCCCCTAACCCAACCATGATAATCGGGCGGATAGTACTCGTTGTCGCGATCTTCGTTATTTTTCTCACCCAAGGCCGCAGTAACAGTTTCCGTTGCTCAAGCGGCTCCCTAATTCCGAAAATCGCCAGAAGAAGTGAAGCGAAAACCCCAACAATCCCAACCAGAAGAAACGCTATCTGGATTGAAAACCCACCCTGTTCAACCACTACACTAAGGAGAATGGGGCTACCGCAAATTCCCGTCATTTGAAACGCACTAAAACGAGTAAACCAATGTCCCCTGTCTGCGTCAGTGACCCGTTCCGACAAAGCCATAGGACCACTGATATAAAACATTCCCCAACCGAGTCCAATCAAAAGCGCCGCGATATTCTGTATGTAGCTCAGTTCACCACCGAAGCCACCGAAAAGAAAATAACCACAAGACATCAACAATGCCGCGAAGGCTGCAAGACGCGCCGCTTCCAACTGTCCGGAAAACCATCCAACCAAAGGGACGCCTATTAAAGTGCCGATCAGCGCTACGCTAAGGGTCGTCCCTGTATCAATATCACTCCCCCCTTGTGACCGAAAATATTCAGAAATAAGAAAGGTAGCGCCATATCCACCTGCAGTGAACAAAGTTCCGAACAAGAGGAAAAATGCCGGCATTGTTCGCATAATTAAAACTCCATCTTCGTTATTAAACCGATCCAATTCGAAGCGTAAACTGGTTTGAGCCAGCTCATCACACTCCTATTGCTTTCAGTACAAAGGATTACTAACACCTGACAAGGTGGTCACGTATTCATCCCGTTGTTTCTCACGTATAATGAGGGTAAACACGTGAGGGATAGTGATGGCATTAGTTGAAGTGAAGTGTCGGTTTTGTGGCCAAACCACGCCTGTTAAAAAACACGGTAAAGGAGAAGGTGGGCATCAACGATATTATTGCCAGTCCTGTCGTAGAACCTTCCAGCTCGAATACACTTACCGGGCTTGCCATTCGGGTATAAAAGAGCAAATCGTCAAGCTTGCCATGAATAACGCCGGTATTCGTGATACGGCACGGGCACTTCATGTCAGCATTAACGCTGTTGTACGCACTTTAAAAAACTCGCGCCGCGATGTGTAACCACGCTGCCGCTGGATACCCCTGAGCTTCAGCTTATCTGTGAAGTCGATGAAATGTGGTCATTCATCAGTAACAAAAAACGGCAACGCTGGTTGTGGTACGCGTGGGAGCCTCGCTTGAAACGTATTGTCGCCCTTTCTTTTGGCGCCCGTAGCAAACAGACACTCAGGACGTTGCTGGAAAAGTTATCCGCTTTTGATGTGGCATTCTGGTGCACCGATAATTTCGGGGCATATGACATATTGGCTGATGAGAAACATATCACCGGTAAACTTTATACTCAACGTATTGAACGAGAAAATCTGAACCTGCGTAACAGGCTAAAGCGACTCAATCGCAAGACGCTGGGTTATTCTAAGTCAGTTGAAATGCATGACAAGATCATTGGCACATTCATCGAGCGTGAGTTCTATTATTGATGGCCAATCAACAGGTTGAATACACGACCAATTATTTTAATGCTTACTCATTGCCAGAAAATATAGTATTGAAACACTATTTAAAAATAATAATTAGTTATTATTTTCACTGGTGATTCCTGTTTTTGTTTTTGATAACTTTAATTGATGTTATGTTTTTTTTTAAAAAATCCCATGGATAAATTTCAAATCAAGACTAACATTATATATGAGGGTTTTATTCTATTTAAGTGAATGAGAATGGTTTTTAGTGAAATAAACTAATTATGTTATTTAACATGGAGCATGTTTTATATATTTCATTCTATGATTAGGTGATGATTATGGATACCTTAAAAAATAATGAAGAATCTCCATCATGGTATAGTGTGTCAACTTTGGAAATTAGATTAGCTGATAGAAGTGACAGAGCTTCTATTTTTTCTAATGGTATGCATCAGGTAATTATTGATGTCTATATACAACCAATTGACAAAAACAGAAATAATATTTCAGTTCCAGATAAAGATATCGTTGTTAATTTATATCTTATTGATTTTAATACAGGTGAAGAGATCTGCTATAACTGCTGTTTGGAAAGTGGTGATTATAAATGGTCTTATGCTTATTCATCGAATGGATTTACTACATCCATACCATTTAGTAATTCTTCATTTAAACAGCAATCTTCACAGAAAGAGGAAAAACATAAAAATAGAATAAGGCATTATGTGTATTGTTTACCGAGTGCATTGGGTAAAGATAAACCAATTGCTGTATTAGTAAAGGCGCCAGATGGTGAGCATTCAACAGGATTAAACGGAGATCAAGGTGAAGAGTTTGTTTTGTTACGTCCCATTTATGCAAGACAATACAGTCTGGATGATATGGATATGCAGGCGGTACTTCAGGACCTACATAAATATAATGCTAAAGAATTTACTGTGTTTGCTCAAAATACTTATTTATCATTTAGCGAAAAAACCACTGATCAATATGGAAGTAGGTATGTTAAATTTATACACTACTGAGGCAGTAGAACTTTTGTATAATAAGAGAAAAAATTGATTGTATTTGTTTTACTGTATTATATGTAAAGATGAAAAATATCAATATTAGTGATATATGGTTAGATGATTTTGATCTTGATGTGTATGACCAGTATGGTAATAAAGTAGAGTTATGGGTGATGCCAAATAATACAAATCAGGACGACACAGAACAGGTTAATCTTAAAGATAGATATTAATGCACTCTGTGTGTTTGGCAGGAATGCTTTAATTTTAAATTAAAAAAATAAAAATCATTAGGATTACTGCTTCTTCCGAAGTCGAATGAAACTTATAGGACTAAAAATTAATTTTCCATTATGTTAAAAATAGGGAGAAAAAATGAGCACTGAATTCTTTTCTCAGGCGACTAATTTCCAGAGCACAGCAACAGGTCGAGTCGATCCGCGTACCGGACTATTTAATTACGTGATGCCGGTGGCTCACCTTATCGGCAATAACCGTCTTGGTCCAGAGCAAATTTTCGCACTTACTTATAGTCCCCTCAACGGGGTGGATAGGGGATTTGGCATCGGTTTTTCCCTGGGACTCACTCAATATGATGCCAAAAACCGACTTTTAATGCTCTCAACGGGTGAGCAGTATAAAGTGTTTGAAACGGATGAAAAGGTCACTTTAAAACAATATAAACAGGATGTGGTTCGCTTTGAAAAAGATGTCGTGCAGAATGTCTACCGAGTGATCCATAAATCCGGTCTAGTGGAGATCCTCAACGGTTCCCGGCATCTCTATGATCTCAAAGTGCCTACTCAAATAGTCAACCCGTTGGGATATACCCTGAAACTGGACTGGATTTATGATACGGGAGCCATGCCCCGTCTTACTGCTGTATCGGACGAAGGGCAGATACTGTTAAAAATCCATGAAAAAACGGCCGCCTATACCTATATTACGGTCTGGCCTGAATCATCGGAATCTTATGGTATCCGGTTACTTTTTGAGAATGATAAAGTCACTCAGATTAACAATGAGACGAGTAACCAAACGTTAATCTGGAAGCTGGAATATGACTCAGACAGCGGTTTTTTAACCCGAGTTTTATCTCCGACAGGCAACACTGAATTTGTGGATTACGATTTTGACGGTCATCAGTTTCCCGAAGAGGCAGATTTGCCGCCTTTGCCGTATGTCACCCGGTACATACAACATTCAAAACAAAATCCTGAAATCATCAGACACTATGAATATACCGAATCTAATTTTCTGGGTTATGGGAGTAAAGAGAGCTGGAATGAGGATGAAGATTATCTCTATGGTGTCCTGACAGACTATCACTACGGCTCAACTGAATATTGGGACAATGGCCATGAGCAGCGTAGCATTACCCGACTTTACAATAACTACCATCTGCTGATTTCAGAAAATGTGCAACAAAACAGCTGCCAGCGGCAGCATGAGACGAAATATTATGCCCGAATAGGGCTGACATTTGATGAACAGCCGAAGCAGTTCCAGTTGCCGGAATCCGCCACGGTTCGCTTTATCAGCGACAGCGGTCAGCGAGAGGAAGAAACCCAAACCGAGTTTGATTCGACAGGCAATCCCACCGTCCAGATCGCGCCGGATGGCACCCGCACTGACTGGGTGTATTATCCGGCGGCAGGCGATAAAGATGCTTGTCCCGCTGACCCGCACGGGTTTGTCCGTTATGTTAAATCAAAAACCGTCACGCCGGGCACACCTTCTCTAGTAGGTAGCTATGATGATGCACCAATACATCAGGTTATTTACCGCTATGATACCTTACCAACCTTGCCGGGTGCCCCGTGTGCTTATGCGGTGGTGCGCACGTATCAGGGGGTGTACAGTGCTGGGCAGTTACTGCATGAAAGTTGCACTCGGTATGTCAACCAGTTGGATTCCCCTCATCACGGACGGATGGATACGGTTGAGAAAACGGTCTACAGTGGGCAGGGTGCAGGAATATTGCAGGCTGGTCAGAGCTGGACTCATCGGCAGGCCTTCCATTATACCCTGACAGAGCAAGGAGCACTGGAACGCACCGTACAGTGGATTGGTCACGATGGACTGACAGATACCCATACAGAAAGCCGTTCTTATCTTAGCGGCAAGGTGTGGTATGAGGAAGACAGTCAGAGCTGCACGACTCAGTACCATTATGATGTTATTGGTCGGCTGCTGAAACAGGTGGCTAATATAGGAACGGAGTATACCCGGAATATCGAATATGCTTACGCCATTGAACAAACGGGGATGGTGAACACGATGAAGACGGATCCCTTAGGCAATCTAAGTCGTACTTGGTTTGACGGGCAGGGGCAGGCTTACCAGCACGAAGTAATGCGGAAAGGGCAGGAAGCTCAAGGATGGCTGCGAGTTCTTGAGACTGAACGGGACAGCTGGGGGCGGGTGGTGAGCGAGACGCATTACGACTGGCTACCGACCGGAACAGATCCGGCACAATTAGAGAAAATTTCAGTCAGCCGACAGACCGGTTATGATAATTGGGGGCAGGTCTGCCTGATAACGGATGCGACGGGCACTCAGTTTCGGCAGGATTATGACCCGGTGACCCTTACCACCCAGCAGACGACCGAAGCCGGGAGTCTGAAATTCAGTCGTACAGAGACTCTGTATAATTTGCAACATCAGCCTCTGAGTGTGACCCAGTATGACAGTGCGGGACAACAGGCCGGCCAGCATAGGTATCAGTATGATGGCCTAGGCAGATTGCGGGTCAGCATTGATGCTCAGGATCAGAAAACCGTTTACACCTATGATGCCTTTAATCGGGTCAGCCTGATTCAGTACAGTGACGACACCAAGGTGCGGAAAACCTACGCGCCGTTCAGTGCTGGTGATTTAGTGGTTAAAATTGAAGTGGACGGCAAGACACTGGGGCTGCGTGAATTTGATAGTCTGGGGCGGGTCACATCCACGACGGTTGGTGGTCGGACTCAGACTGCCACTTATCAGGGGGCTTGTCCAGAGCCAGAGATAGTGACTGATCCACTGGGGCAAAGGGTGCAGTTTCAGTATGAACCTCGGTTGGGTAATGTCCCGATTCGGGTAGAGTCGCCAAACCTTACTCAGAAACTGACCTATGATGCCAAGAGCGGGGAAATGACTCGGGCTGAAGCTGTCGGGCAAGCCACACAGCAATACACTTACACCACGGAAGGGTGGTTACAACAGGAGACGGTACAGTTTGACGATGCCGGAGCCGGTCCAGCGCACAGTACAATGTATCACTATTCCCCTACTGGCCAGCCGACGGCCTATCAGGACATGACCGGAAGATCGTACCAGCTGCAGTTTGATTTGCTGGGTCGTCCCATGGCGGCGGTGGATGATGAGGTGACAGTGACCCTGCGCTATGATGCAACCGGCCGGATGGATTGCTGGACGGTACTAGACAATAAAACCCAGAAACAATTGACTACGACCCTTACCTTTGATGATTTCAACCGGGAAATAGAGCGGCAGATCGAGAATGGGACGGATACGTTGACCCTGAAACAAACTTATACCATCACCGGGCAGCTGGCGAGCCGCATTACCGATTCATCATATGCTGGGCGGCTGAGAGAAGAACACTATACTTACGATATGGCCCGCAGTTGGCTGATAGATTACCAGTGTACGGGGATCGAATGTCCGCAGGATGCGTATGGGAATACCTTGAGTCGCCAGCAATTTACCTATGATCGGCTGGGAAACATACTTACCTGCATCACTATTCTGGAGGATGGTAGTCAGGATAGTGCTCACTTTTGTTACGATAATCTGGATGATCCCTGTCAGCTCACGCGTATCACTCACAGCCACCCAGCCTATCCGTCTACTATCATACTTACTTATGATAAAGCCGGTCGGCTGATTGAGGATGAGGCTGGGCGGGTATTGTCTTATGATGGATTGGGGCGACTGGCATCAGTCACGCAGGAGGATACCACGCAGACTTACCGCTATGATGCGATTGGACGGCTAGCACTGCAGCAGCGTGACAAAGAGGCCACCCGTGAATTGTACTATCAGGGCTCATGCCGAGTAGCAGAAATCCAACGGGAAAACGGGGCGGTGACTCGACTGGTACAAGCTGATAGCGTTCCGGCGGCCATGGTGACGGACAGCGGGGTGCATTTACTGGGCACGGATAAGCCGGGCAGTGTGCTGCTGAGTGTTAAGAATGGCACGACCGCGCGTTTTCGCTATACCCCTTACGGACAGCAGGCGGCAGCAAACAGCGACCCGGCGTTACCGGGTTATAACGGGGAGTGGCAGGACTCAACTGGGGGAGGGTATCATCTAGGCAACGGCTACCGCACGTATAATCCGGTGCTGATGCGGTTTACGGCGCCGGACAGTTTAAGCCCGTTCGGGGAGGGGGGGCTGAACCCATATGCCTACTGCTTGGGTGATCCCATCAACCGGACAGATCCGAGTGGACATGTGAGTATTCTGGGGCTGGTGTTTGGTGGGATTAGCATGTTCATAGGGCTAGGATTAGGGATATTAGGAATAATTTCGGCCGTACCAACTGGTGGCGCATCTTTAGCTCTTTTAATGGGGGTTATAACTGCGGTAGGTTTTGTGGGGGATGCCTGCGGGATTGCCAGCACGGCGACTCAAGAGAGTGACCCGAGGGCTTCCGCGATCCTTAGCTGGGTATTTTTAGGACTGGGAGTTGTGGGTCTGTTAGGTGGATTAGGTGTTACAGCATTTTACCGTTCGGCTAAAGTAGCCAGAGAAGCTGGATTTGTTTTGAGTCGTCGTTCCGGAATGGTAGTAGAGGGAGGAGCATCTACTTTGCCAGCAAATGTGAGGCAAGCCTTTAAAAAAGCAGTAAACTCGGGATGGATTGAGGAAATTGAATTTCCTCAATATAGTGGTAAACGTTCATTAGTACTTAAATTACCTAAAGCAACATATACACCTAGTTCTATACGAGAAAATATGTACCCATTTTTAGAAAAAATGGGGTTTAATATACAATCAGCAGAACGTCAAGGCGTGGGGGATATATTAAGTAATGTAGTACCAAGATCGAGTGGTGGAGTGGATATTAATGTGAATGCATTTAAAAATATTTATTTACCATTAAAAAACATACCCTATATGAAGACAGGAGGCGTTAATTTTATCCGTTATAACATATTAAACAAGGTAAATGCGTTAAAGGATTTAGATAAATATCTTGTACGTAGTCAATCTATTTTTATACCTTTATATTCAGCCACTATACTATTTAAAGTTTCTATGCTTTCTCTTGTGGTTGCTTTTAGTATTAATCGTGAAATTAAGGCTAATACAGTAACAGCATTAGCTCATGAAGAAAACAATGATGATGATTTTTAATTGATAAGTAAATGATACCTTAATATATTCCTGAAGAATTATATACGCAATAAACTTGAAGATGCATGAGAAGGTACGATTCATATTATTGAATGTTAATAATTAACCTTAAAATCAAACCAGAACCTTGAAGTTAAATGAGTATAATGAACACAACTATAATAAGTTTAAACCCAATGAATTAGACCGATTGTTTTGCAATGGTCATTAAGTTAGCGACTGATTTTTATTGACTACAGCAAATGCCAGAAACAATAAACTGATTCGAAAAAATTTTTATTCATAACTGAAAACCACGCCCTGATGGCGTGGTCATCAACAAATTGGCTCTGCCAATAATGCTACTCATGGGAAAATCCGAAGCCGTTATCCCCATAACAGATAAGGATTTAACCATGAGTAGATTCAAGAAAGCATCGCATGTGCTTTGGTGTTGTCAATACCATATCGTATGGACACCCAAATATCGATTCAGGATATTAAAAAAAAATAAGGTCACGTATTCATCCCGTTGTTTCTCACGTATAATGAGGGTAAATACGTGAGGGATAGTGATGGCATTAGTTGAAGTGAAGTGTCGGTTTTGTGGCCAAACCACGCCTGTTAAAAAACACGGTAAAGGAGAAGGTGGGCATCAACGATATTATTGCCAGTCCTGTCGTAGAACCTTCCAGCTCGAATACACTTACCGGGCTTGCCATTCGGGTATAAAAGAGCAAATCGTCAAGCTTGCCATGAATAACGCCGGTATTCGTGATACGGCACGGGCACTTCATGTCAGCATTAACGCTGTTGTACGCACTTTAAAAAACTCGCGCCGCGATGTGTAACCACGCTGCCGCTGGATACCCCTGAGCTTCAGCTTATCTGTGAAGTCGATGAAATGTGGTCATTCATCAGTAACAAAAAACGGCAACGCTGGTTGTGGTACGCGTGGGAGCCTCGCTTGAAACGTATTGTCGCTCACGCTTTTGGCGCCCGTAGCAAACAGACACTCAGGACGTTGCTGGAAAAGTTATCCGCTTTTGATGTGGCATTCTGGTGCACCGATAATTTCGGGGCATATGACATATTGGCTGATGAGAAACATATCACCGGTAAACTTTATACTCAACGTATTGAACGAGAAAATCTGAACCTGCGTAACAGGCTAAAGCGACTCAATCGCAAGACGCTGGGTTATTCTAAGTCAGTTGAAATGCATGACAAGATCATTGGCACATTCATCGAGCGTGAGTTCTATTATTGATGGCCAATCAACAGGTTGAATACACGACCGACAAGGTTAACCAATCAGTGACATCCTTATTCCCCAGACACCAAACCCATCCATCAACCTGATATTTTTCCCTTATTAATCATACAATATTTCGTACTCAGCTTTTATTAATTTCAGTGCTATTTGCACATTCAGCCCAGACAGATATTGGTGGTTAAGTTCACCACATAAAAGCGGATTGCGTCGTTGTATTACCTTACCAATCAAATTATCAAGGGCATCTCTAATAATGTAATTTTTTAATTTTTGTTGCTCGTCAGTTGAAAGGCTATAGATAAATTTACTATCTTCTATTAACCATTTCATATCATCACCATTTACTTCCTTTATTTTTTCATACGGCTCAGTAGATTTTAACATTTAATCTATCCCAGTAGTCATTATGTGTTTTTCAATCGCCATTGAGCGAACTTTTATATCAAACATGCATAAATAAATATTTCTAATAAGAAGGTTTTCGCAAACGCAAATCTAACGATAGCGCTTTCATTTTGCTTGAATAAACTGGCTAATCCTATCTTTGGCGATGATTGCGTTTCTACAAATATTGGATTTGACGATAGCTAACGTAGCATTATCAACTATTGCCGGTGATCTTGGATCATCCGTGTCACAAGGAACTTGGGTTATCACGTCATTTGGTGTTGCTAATATGATCTCTATCCCTTTGACTGGCTGGTTAGCAAAATAGGTGGGGGAAGTACGGCTGTTTATCATTATTGCCCCGGTTTGTGACCCAATCCTCGGTGGATGGATTAGCGACAATTATCACTGGGGGTGGATTTCCCTCATCAATGTTCCCATCGGTTTGGCCGCAATATTTAATGAGTTTGATCAGAATTGAAAAATAAAAAATAACACTTATTATTTGACTTGCATTTCTATCATTATTAATAACCAAAGGATATTACTATGCCTAAAGCGTTATTTACTGCGACAGTTGAGTCAGCTGGCAATCTCAAAATGAAATGTTCATCACGGGATTTTACTTTTCATGTCGATGAGCCAAAAAATCTCGGTGGGACTGATGAAGCAATGAATCCCGTGGAAGCATTACTGTCTGCATTGGGTGCATGTCAATGTATTGTGGCAAAAAGTTTTGCCCGCCAGCAAAAAATCAATTTAATTGATATTCAGGTTAAAATAGAAGGTGAGCTGGATACAGATGGTTTTACCGGGATCAATAAAAATGCCAAACTAGGATTTTCAAAAATCACCACCAAATTTTACGTTAAAGCCGATAATACTGAACAAGAGATCCGAGATTTTATTACGTTTGTCGAACATCATTGCCCTGTTCTCGATACCATCGTCAATACACCAGAAATTGTCACTGAGATTTATCCAGTCTAATAATGCGATTTATTACCCATACATTTTCATGTTATGGGTAATTTTTTATGATGAATGATCCATTACCATTCCATACTGGAAGCAAAGTTCATTAATATTTCGACAAACTCATCAGGATGGGAAATAAAAGGAGCATGTGCGGCATGACGCATAATAACAGAATGCGTATGTGGCCATGCACTATCAAGCAGTGAAACAATTTTGCGGGGGACTAAACCATCGAGGTGACCATAAAGGCGCAGAAAAGGTAATGGTAGCCGGGATAATTCCTCCCTTAAATCATCAGTACGCAGGATTTCTAACCCGGCATTGAGTACATCGACTGACGGCATCGGCTGATTCAGTATGACTGATTTCAATTCTCGCGCATCCTGACGGGCGCTATCGGTTCCCAGTGTCTGCAAAGCCAGAAAACGTTCGACTGTCTTTTGGAAATCCACCCTCAATTGATGTTCAAACGCACACAAAACCTCAGGCTTAATCCCTGGCCAATCCCCATCAGCACTAAATCTTGGTGAAGAAGCCACCGTCACTAACCCCGCAACCTGTGCCGTATGATCCAACGCAATCCGACTGGCCACCAATCCCCCCAAAGACCAACCGAGCCATAAGGCATTTTCTGGTGCCTGCTGCCAGACAATATCAGCCATATCCGCCAAAGACATCGCCGGATAAGATTGGCTACGACCATATCCCGGCAACTCCACCAGATGCAAACGAAAATGCGAAGCCAATCGTGTTTCTACTGAACGCCAAACCTCAGCGTTTAGCCCCCATCCGTGCAGCATCACAAGATCACGAGGTGCATCACCGATTGTCTGCCAAAACAACTGATTCATTGTTATTCTCACTTTATTTGTCACCAAGGAAGGAAACTATGCTAACAATGGTTGGGTACTGTTGGCTATGCCAGCAAAATTTGTATTTCCCCCATCATGGGATCTGTTGTCTTTGTCATCAACAGGTAAAGCGGCGGCAACCTGTCTGTCCGCGCTGTGCGCTGCCTGCTGAATCCGGCCGCTTTCCATGTGGGCGATGCGTGAGAAAACCCCCTCCGTGGCAACATTTGATCGCGATCACCGATTACACGCCACCATTAAGCCAGCTTATCCACCGTTACAAGTATCACAACACACCACAACTTGCACCGGTGCTGGCTCGCTTATTTCTGTTACATTGGTTACAAGGCTATCGTGAAAACCGCTGGCATAAACCGGATCGCATATTGGGTATTCCTCTGCACAGTAGAAAACGCTGGCAACGCGGGTTTGATCAGATTGAACTGATAGCCCATTCCCTGTCACATTGGCTGCAATGCCCGTATCACCCCGGTTTTTTGCGACGCTCACGTGCTACACTCTCACAGCAGAGCCTTTCTGCCGCCCAAAGGAAAACCAATCTTAAACGCGCCTTTCAATTACGAGGCCATGTTACTGATCAACATGTCGCCATCTTCGATGATGTGATCACCACGGGCACAACGATACATGAAGCTTCACAGTTGCTAATTCGTGCGGGCGCTTGCTCGGTACAAGCTTGGGCAATATGCCGAACCTTGTAGTTCCTTTATAAATGGGCGTATTATAACCAACTAGAACAGTCAACTATTGAGCAAATGACATGATTAATATTACTGAAGCAGCGCAAGCACACTTTGCCAAGCTATTGGCAAATCAAGAGCCGGGCACACAGATCCGCGTTTTTGTCATTAATCCAGGCACGCCAACTGCTGAATGCGGCGTTTCCTATTGCCCACCGGATGCTGTTGAAGCCACTGATACTGAACTCAAATTCGACCAACTTTCTGCCTATGTTGATGAAATTAGTGCTCCTTTCTTGGAAGAAGCCGTGATTGATTTTGTCACCGACCAATTGGGCTCGCAATTGACCCTGAAAGCCCCGAACGCCAAAATGCGTAAAGTAGACGATGATGCCCCACTGATTGAGCGCGTTGAATATGTTCTACAATCGCAAATCAATCCCCAACTGGCAGGGCATGGTGGCCGTGTCAGCCTGATGGAAATCACGGGTGAAAACTATGCCATTCTGCAATTTGGGGGGGGATGCAACGGCTGTTCAATGGTCGATGTCACCCTGAAAGAAGGGATTGAAAAACAGTTACTACAGATGTTCCCTGAATTGAAAGGCGTGAAAGATTTGACTGAACACCAGCGCGGTGAACATTCCTATTACTGATTTTTCATAGACGACGGGTATATCCGCACCTTCACGCCTTTCCAGCGTCAATGCGATAAACGTTGGGACGGTGTGAAGGTCATACCCAACGACGATCAAGCAATAAATATATTGAAAATGCAATTTTGAGAAACAACGTTGAGTATTTATGGACCACTTTCAAACGATAAACCCTGAACAGGCTTACCAACATTGGCTCGATAAAACCGCAGTGATGGTTGATATCCGCGATCCACAAAGTTTTCGTGCCGGGCACGCAGCAGGCGCATTTCATCTAACGAATGAAACAATGAATCATTTTCTACAGGAAACCGATTTTGATCAGCCCGTTATGGTGATGTGCTACCACGGTCATAGTAGTCAAAGCGCAGCACAATACTTGATCAATATAGGTTTTGAGGCCGTTTTTAGTATCAATGGCGGCTTTGCCGCCTGGCAAAAAGCCTATCCCCAGGCTATCCATACCCTGTGAATCTTTAACACACTAATTGAAATACGATTAATCCCTGTACAACTCACTTCAACTTGAGGCAGAGAGAAGACGAGCCATGATCCATGTAACCTCTATATCCAACCCTCGACTGGCTCAGGCCTTTATTGATTATATGGCGACCCAAAATATTCATTTGATTATTCGGCCCGACAAGGAGTCGCAACTCATTGAGCTTTGGTTAGAAGATGATAGCCAACTAAACCGGGTTGAACAGGAACTTCACCTTTTTACCCGCGATCCGCTTCATGAACGTTATCAAGCAGCCAGTTGGCAAACGGGCAAACCTGTTATCGCCTTTAAGTATCCAAACAACCTGAATTTGAGTACGCTCAAAAGTCAATCGGGGCCGCTGACAATCGCTATCACGATACTCTGTATCCTCGTCTACTTTTGGATGGCAGTGGCAGGCGATCAGGCTGTGATGAACTGGCTGGCGTGGCCTCAAGATCGTGAACAGTACCTGGCGTTGTGGCGCTTATTCAGCCCGGCTCTGCTGCATTTCTCGCTGACACATCTCCTCTTTAATCTCGCATTATGGTGGTATTTCGGCAGCCAGATAGAAAAAAAGATTGGCAGCGGTAAACTTTTTGAAATCACAATCGTCTCAGCGGTTTTCAGTGGCTGGGCACAATCGCTGTTCAGTGGCGTGGCTTTCGGGGGATTATCCGGGGTGGTTTACGCCCTGATCGGGTATAGCTGGTTAACCGGTGAAATGTCCCCCAAGCGCGGAATCAGCGCCCCCAGAGGATTAATCGCTATCTCTGTCATTTGGTTATTGGTGGGCTACTGGGATCTTTTTTCATTAAATATCGCCAATGCCGCCCATGTTGCAGGATTAATTATCGGGTTATTGATGGGGCTGTGGGATAATTTGCGTAAACAAAAAAATCAATAATATGCCCAAAAATCCAAGACATTTCATGTTGCAACAGCGGCATGAAAGGGTGGGGATCATTGGGGTCAACTATAATTCATCGACGCAAAAAACATTAGGGGAATGTTGTGAAGCAAACTCAGCGACATGATGCAATAATCGAGTTGGTGCACCTTCAAGGTTATGTCAGCACTGAAGAGCTGGTTGAACATTTTGATGTTAGCCCGCAGACAATCCGACGTGATTTAAATGATCTCGCAGATAAAAATAAAATCCAGCGTCATCACGGCGGTGCCGCACTGCCCTCCAGCTCCGTCAATACCGCCTATCATGATCGTAAGATAATGTTATCGGATGAAAAAGCCCGTATTGCCCAGCAAGTGGCTACCCAAATTCCAAATGGCGCAACCTTATTCATTGATATTGGCACAACACCAGAAGCCGTAGCACATGCTCTGCTCGACCATCGCGATTTACGGATTGTCACCAACAACCTCAATGTCGCCACGCTGTTTATGGGCAAAGAAGATTTTCGTCTGATTTTAGCAGGTGGTGAAGTACGTCCCCGTGATGGCGGCATTATTGGTGAAGCAACTCTGGATTTTATTTCTCAGTTCCGCCTTGATTTCGGCATTCTTGGGATCAGCGGCATTGATAATGATGGCTCCCTACTGGAATTCGATTACCACGAAGTCCGTACCAAACGCGCTATTATTGAAAACTCCCGTTGTGTCATGCTGGTTGCCGATCATTCAAAATTTGGCCGGAGTGCGATGGTGAATCTCGGTAATATGAACCTCATTGATTTCTTGTTCACGGATAAAGCGCCACCTCCCTACCTCCAGAAAATTATTGAACAACATAGTGTCAGGCTGGAGCTGTGCTGATCACGTTTTCTCGTCATCCTAACCCCACCAGATCTGGCGGGGTTTCCTATCGCGGACAGATCGTCTGACACAACTTATTATCCGGCAAAAACCCTATTTATCTTATGTCTATGGTAAAAAATAGGTTACCAGTATCACGTAAATGTATTTTTTCTCAGTTAATAGTTGGCGGTTGATGAATTTTTGATTACAATCCATGAGCGAAAACGAGCATTAAAGAACTATTTCGAACATCTCAGAGGATACGCAATGGAAACCAAAGACTTGATTGTAATCGGCGGCGGAATTAACGGCGCGGGTATCGCAGCAGATGCTGCTGGCCGGGGACTTTCTGTCCTGCTGTTGGAAGGTCAAGACTTGGCCAGCGCGACCTCATCAGCCAGCTCTAAGCTGATCCACGGTGGCTTACGCTATCTGGAACACTATGAATTTCGTTTGGTCAGTGAAGCATTGGCAGAACGTGAAGTGCTGTTAAAACTGGCCCCACATATTGCATTTCCAATGCGTTTCCGCTTACCACACCAACCACACTTGCGTCCGGCCTGGATGATCCGTGTTGGTCTGTTCCTGTACGATAACTTGGGTAAACGTGTTAGCTTACCGGGTAGTAAGGGACTGAAATTTGGTGCAAATTCAGTATTGAAACCTTCTATCAGCCGTGGCTTTGAATACTCTGACTGTTGGGTTGATGATGCACGACTGGTTGTTCTGAATGCACAGGAAGTTCAAAAACACGGTGGCGAAGTACGCACCCGTACCCATGTGACTCGCGCATGGCGTGAAGATGGCGACTGGATGGTTGAGGCCAAAGATCTCAAGACTGGTGAAACCAATACATGGCGCACAAAAGGTTTAGTTAACGCAACTGGCCCGTGGGTGAAAAACTTCTTCGACAATGGCATGCAATTGAAATCACCTTATGGTATCCGTTTAATCAAAGGCAGCCATATCGTTGTGCCTCGCGTCCACGATGAATCTCAGGCGTATATTCTGCAAAATGAAGATCATCGCATCGTGTTTGTGATCCCATGGAATGACGAATTTTCGATCATTGGCACCACGGATGTTGAATACAAAGGCGATCCAAAAGACGTCAACATTGAAGATAAAGAAATTGACTATTTGCTGAAAGTCTATAACGACCACTTCAAAAAACAGCTTGTTCGCGATGATATTGTCTGGACCTACTCTGGCGTTCGCCCGCTGTGTGATGATGAATCTGATTCACCACAAGCGATTACCCGTGATTACACGTTGGATGTACAGGATGAAAAAGGGCAAGCCCCCTTACTGTCCGTCTTCGGTGGCAAGCTGACCACCTATCGTAAGCTGGCTGAACACGCAATAGATAAGTTGGCACAGTACTATCCCAGCGCAGGCAAAGCATGGACGAAAAATGGTCAATTACCGGGTGGTGAGCTGGAAGGCTGCGACCGTGATGGTTATGCACGTCTGTTACGTCAGCGCTATACCTGGCTACCTGAAGGAGTCGCACTGCGTTATGCCCGTACTTACGGCAGTCACAGCCAAATCATCCTAAAAGGTGCGGAAACTCTGGCTGATCTCGGCGAATTCTTTGGTCATGGTTTATATGAAGCAGAACTACGTTATTTAGTTGATTATGAGTGGGTAACCCAGTTAGATGATGCCATCTGGCGTCGTACAAAACTAGGTATGTGGCTCAGCGATGAACAGAAACAGCAGGTAGCTAACTGGCTGGCACAAAACGTTAAAGCCGCTTAATTGCGAGACTGATCGCGAGGAAAATGGCAATCATTTTTATTGCCATTTTCCACTTCAATGAATGCCTCTTCCCCACTCATCTATGCCCCCAAATACAAACAGCCGGGAATTTTCGAAATCCCCCCTATTTTTTATTGAAATCCCTTATCTTAAAAAAACCGCTCCCATACTGGAACAACGTATGATCCGCATTAACCCTAATCGCAGCGGCGCGGATACCGTGCTCCGTATTTTACGGGAAATTGTTTGTTGAAAAAGGGGAAAGATCAGTATTGATAGGTATCGTCTCATCGAGCAGATAAAACAAATTTAGACGTAAAAATAAAAAGTCACGATAAAAAATAGGCTGTCAAGACAATGAAAGAACCGTAAATCAAGAATTTCATTTCATTAATATCATGGGAAAAATATAACGCCTGATTATGATGATAAAATCAACCTGAAAATTTTCGTTACTCATGACATAAGGTAGTTCAGCTGTTTTTATTCTCTACCCGAAAATTTAACTTAATGATACAAAAACAAAATCAGGCGTTAATAACCTTAAATCCGCTTACGTTAAGTACTAGCACCTAACCCGGTTCAAATCAAATTATTTTATTATTAAAAAATCCATAGCACTTATTTCACTCAAAAAAATATACTCTGCAATATGCACCCTGTGCATTGGTGTAGGGCAAGACATCGCCATGATTATCGGACGTATTTCATCGTCACCATTTCTGTCGCAACGATTTTTTCATGACCGATTTCTTATGACGGGATTTAATTGCATACATTAACAAAAATGAAAAAGTGTATTTTTCAGATCACCTCAGCCAATTAAGGGCCATGTTATTCATTTTTGGCTGTAGATATTTTTTCTGATTTATTTTTGAGCGTTTCCGTATATTGTTTGATGACTTAGGTTCAAGCCAGAGAAACGTCACTTCATTGATTAAAAAAGCGTGCCATGGCACACAATCATAACCTGTATCTATTAATGCTCAGAGAAGCTCAACGTACTAAAACAAAAAATCTTGAAAAGGTAAAAATTCTTTAATTTAAAATCAATCATATGAAATGTGATCTTTGACCCAAACAAAACATATTTTCATATCCAGAATAAGAAGATCTGTCTAGGATTAAACCGCTATTAATTCAGTCTATTTATTATCTCATCACGAGAGTAATCATTCTGTTAATCGCACTGTTAATCGAAAAATCCCGTTATTTATCACTCCTGCCACATAAGGAGAAAAGGCATGAAGAAAAAACAAATAAATCAAAAGGATATTGATAACCTTATTACGCTGATTGGTGGAAAAGAGAACATCGCTTCCGTTAGTCATTGTATTACCCGACTCAGATTCGTTCTAAATTCCCCCGAAAATGCCGATGCCAAAGCCATAGAAGCGTTACCTATGGTCAAGGGGTGTTTCACTAATGCCGGGCAGTTTCAGGTAGTGATTGGGACGAATGTGGATGTCTATTATCAAGCACTGCTAGCAACCACAGGGAAACAATCTGTTAATAAAGAAGAGGTGAAACAAGCAGCTCGTCAAAATATGAAATGGTATGAAAACGCAATTTCACATTTTGCTGAGATCTTTTTCCCATTACTGCCAGCTCTGATCAGCGGCGGTTTAATCCTCGGTTTTCGTAATCTGATCGGGGATATCCCTTTTAGTGAAGGTAAATCACTCGCTCAACTCTACCCTGTCTGGCAAAGTGTCTATGATTTTCTCTGGCTCATCGGCGAAGCGATATTCTTCTACCTCCCGGTAGGTATCTGCTGGTCTGCCGTCAAAAAAATGGGCGGAACACCCATCCTGGGGATTATTCTCGGCATTACGCTGGTTTCCCCGCAACTGATGAATGCTTATCTGCTTGGTCAGCAAACGCCTGAAGTCTGGAATTTCGGCTGGTTTACCATTGCTAAGGTCGGTTATCAGGCACAGGTCATCCCATCCTTATTAGCCGGTCTGGCATTAGGATGGATTGAAACGCGGCTGAAAAAATGGGTTCCAGACTACCTCTATCTTGTGATTGTTCCTGTGACTTCTCTGCTTCTGGCCGTCTTCCTCGCCCATGCTCTGATCGGCCCTGCCGGACGGGCGATTGGCGATGGTGTTGCCTGGGTGGTGAAAGGATTAATGACAGGGAGTCTTGCCCCCATCGGCGCCGCGCTATTTGGTTTCTTCTACGCCCCATTGGTGATCACGGGTGTACATCAAACGACGCTGGCCATCGACCTGCAAATGATCCAAAGCACCGGCGGAACACCGATTTGGCCGATTATTGCGCTGTCTAATATTGCCCAAGGTTCTGCGGTTGCGGGCATTATCTGGGCAAGCAAGAAGCAAAAAGAGCGCGAAGTTTCTATTCCTGCGGCAATTTCAGCCTATCTTGGGGTAACCGAACCAGCCATGTACGGCATTAACCTTAAATATCGTTACCCGATGTTCTGTGCAATGATTGGCTCGTCTCTGGCCGGGCTGATTTGTGGGCTGAACCATGTGACTGCCAATGGTATCGGCGTAGGCGGGCTACCAGGCATCCTCTCCATTAAGCCACAATTCTGGGTTATTTATCTGATTGCGATGCTCGTTGCCGTGGTTGTGCCATTACTCCTGACTGTTATGGCTTATCACAGACATGAACGCAAAGCCGCCTTATCCAAGGCAAACGAACTCGCCAATTAATTTTGTTAGGTATCTTTTTATGACGGAACAAAAACCCTGGTGGATGAATAGCGTTATCTACCAAATTTATCCCAAGAGCTTTCAGGATAGTACAGGTTGTGGCACCGGCGATATCAACGGGATCACCCGACGGCTGGATTATCTACAACAACTTGGGGTTGATGCCATCTGGATCACACCCATTTATCCCTCGCCACAAATTGATAATGGCTATGATGTTGCTGATTACTGTGCTATCAACCCTGATTACGGTGTCATGGCGGATTTTGATCATTTGGTGAAAAGTGCCCACCAACGGGGTATTCGTATCATCCTGGATATGGTTTTCAATCATACCTCAACCCAACATCCGTGGTTTCAGGCCGCGCAAGATATTCATAGCCCCTACCGCCAGTTTTATCTCTGGCGGGATGGCACAGAAGACGCCCTGCCTAACAATTGGAAATCTAAATTCGGCGGTAATGCATGGCAATGGCATGCTGAGAGTCAGCAATATTACCTCCACTTGTTCGCAGTAGAACAAGCTGACTTAAACTGGGAGCATGAGCCTGTTCGCGCTGAACTGAAAAAAATCTGTGAGTTCTGGGCGGATCGTGGCGTTGATGGTTTGCGGTTGGATGTCATTAACCTTGTCTCAAAACAGCAAACCTATCCTGATGATGAGTACGGCGATGGCCGCCGATTCTATACTGATGGCCCGCGGATACATGAATTTCTGCAAGAAATGAGCCGTGATGTTTTCCAACCCAAAGGGTTGATGACTGTTGGTGAAATGTCCTCCACGAGCCTTGAACACTGTCAACGCTATAGTACTCTGGATAGGACAGCGTTATCCATGACGTTTAATTTTCACCACCTAAAAGTTGATTATCCAAATGGAGAAAAATGGTCTCTCGCGAAACCCGATTATGTTGAACTGAAAAAGATCTTCTCAACCTGGCAGCAAGGTATGCACCAAAAAGCCTGGAATGCCCTCTTCTGGTGTAATCATGATCAACCCCGTATTGTTTCCCGATTTGGCGATGAGCATCAGTACCACAAAATATCGGCTAAAATGCTGGCAATGGTGCTACATGGCATGCAGGGTACGCCTTATATCTATCAGGGGGAAGAATTGGGGATGACGAATCCTCACTTTACGCATATTGAGGGCTATCGGGATATTGAAAGCCTGAATATGTATCAAGAGCGTATTGAGAAAGGTATGCAACCAGAGGATATCCTGGCCATTCTGGCGCAGAAATCCCGTGACAATAGTCGAACGCCTATGCAATGGGATGATTCGGCAAACGCCGGTTTCACAACGGGGATACCGTGGATCGCACCTTGCCGTAATTACTCAGAAATTAATACCAAAGTCGCATTACAGGATGAAGATTCTATCTTCTATTGCTACCGCGATTTGATTAAATTGAGAAAACAACAACCGATTCTGACCTACGGTGACTACCAGGATCTGCTGCCAGAGCATCCATCACTCTGGTGCTATTTACGTCGTTGGCAGGAGCAAACTTTGCTGGTCATTGCCAATTTAAGCGATGAAACACAGCGTTGGTCTCCAGAACCTTCGCTTGCCAACAAAGCATGGCAGGTATTAATCAGTAATTATCCATCGGCGACAAAAATAGATAATGCAATGAACATTAAACCGTATGAGGCAATATATTTAATTGTTACAGAATAATATTTATATCCAATAATTTTGGACTTGCTTTATTCTCCCTCACAGAACGAGGGAGAATAAAGTGCATGATAAATATGATCTACCCCTCAATAAGCTAAAGAAATAGTTTAAAATCATGCTGGCTAGTTTTAACTGACCAAGAGATATCCTTTCTTATCACTCATTGTATTTATGCCAAAACAGACCATTAAAGCCCGTATTCTGAAAGCCCAGGGTGATCATCAGGTCTGCGCCCCAGCGGCCATAAAAAGAGGCGTTCTTCTTCCCTGATCGGCATATCATTAATACAGGCATATCTGTTGATCATAAGCCCCTGTTCATTAAACTCCCAGTTTTCATTACCATAGCTACGAAACCAGTTGCCTGAATCGTCATGCCATTCATAGGAGAATCTGACTGCAATACGGTTCTCATCGTAGACCCATAACTCTTTAATCAATCGGTATTCCAGCTCCTTGAGCCATTTTCGGCGTAAAAATTCCACTACGGCTTCACGCCCATCAACACTCTCTGCACGATTTCGCCAATGAGTATCTGGAGCGTATACACCTGAAACTCTCTCAGGATCACAACTGTTCCAGGCATCTTCAGCCAAACGAACTTTTTCAATCGCGGTTTCTTTGTTTAGACAACTCTGTCTACTTAGTTGATAATTTTATTAAAGGAGGTTCTATGTCAAAAAATAGCTCAACTGCACGTGAACGTATTCTCCAGGTTTCTCATGATCTCTTTTATCAAGAAGGGATTAGGGCCACCGGGATAGATCGTATCATCAAGGAAGCCGGCGTCACCAAAGTGACCTTCTATCGGCATTTTCCCTCTAAAAATGATTTGATTATGGCTTTTCTCGACTATCGACATCAGCGCTGGATTCACTGGTTTAGTACGACATTAGCTGCGGATATGTCTGCCTATGGCACCCTTGTAAAAGCGCTTCCAGCAGTCCTGAAAAAATGGTTTATGAGCGCAGAATTCCGCGGCTGCGCATTCATCAATTCTGTCGTTGAATTTTCTCAGGCATTACCGGAAATACAGCCTGTTGTGCAATCTCATAAGCAGGAAATGACAGAAATCCTCGCAACATTCCTGCCTGCCACATCGGAAAGGCCGGTTCTGGCTAAGCAAATGACATTGCTTATCGATGGTGCCATTGTCATGGCTCAATATGGCGAAGAGAGTGATCAGGTCGTATCTCTCTTGGAAAACTGGCTGTCGTTGTATGCTGAGTTTCTGAATCGGTGAACACTGCCAATAAAAATCGCAACGGATAAGAACAGGGCTGGTTTAATATCAGATTATTTATTACTACAGCCGTAACACTATTTATCCCTGCGGGCATTCAGCAACGCTGACAGGCTCTACCCGATATGTGGAACAGGGAAATTTTCACTCTCCTACCCTAACGTCAGTTGCATGAGAGTATGAGGGTGAGATTCTCTTCGGCTGTTCAACCAGCTCCATAATAAAAGCTCTATTAAAATCAATGCCTTTATTTTTCTTTATATCTATTGACATAAAGTTAACTTGAGGTTTTATAGTGTGTACCTGACTATTCTGTCAATTGAAAAATACCGTATAGCTTTTTTCGTAAGTCGAAAACTAACATAGGATTACGAGATGAAAAGTTCAAAATGTATTATTGCTTTATTAGCATTAAGTGCTATTTCATTTGGTTCATTAGCTGCTACTGAAGTCAAATCCCCTGTCGGAGAGAAAGTTGGGGTCATTTCCGTAACAGGAGCAGAAACCCTAGATACACTCACTGAACAATTATCCCAAAAAGCTAATGAGTCTGGAGCGAAATATTTCCGTATTACTTCTGCTTTTGGTCAGAATAATTTAAATGGAACTGCCGAGATATATAGATAACCCGATATATGGACACCGACTTAATTCAAGTGGAGGGTGAATTTTTCTGACATGACAATATAGTCGCAAACATATATTCGGCTGCAGTGAGCCCTGATGAAAACCCGTACTCTCTGTCCTCATTAATTCAACAGTCTCGATAGACTGATCCGTTTACCAGGTTCACAGAGAGTCGGCACTACCTGTCAGTCATTAAGTTACATCAAATTATGGGCTTTTACTTTTGCTACATAAAGGGTTATCCATCGCGCTTCATAACTCGATTGTTGGTTGACCCGTAGCCACACTATTCGGGCATTTTTATTTGTCAGCGCTACTGCTGGCTTATTGAGTTCGCTACGGGTTATCACGCCTTTTAACCGACGCTGCAATATGTTTTTACTGATATATAAAGAAGCGCAACGCGGCTACGGTAGCCTGCTTGGCTGTCAGTAGGAAGTCAACAGTCTAACCTGGCATATCGACCGCCCGGTACAAATATTTCCACTGTCCATTGATTTTATGGAGGTTTCATCTATTCGCCAACGCCGCCCTATAGTACGCTTACACCGACGGAATGCCTTATCCAGTAGATAGAGACAGTCGGAGAACCCAGCGGCACAACGTGGAATGGTCGACCTCAAGGCACAAGCGAGGTACCAGTGGACACACTGGGTGATAATATCAATAGAATAGTGTAGACGTTTGAACGCTTTTCAAATACATCAAGATACTTTCGTTCGCGATCTCTCTGTTAATACGACAGAACCATTAATCGGCTGCGTCTACAAATACGTTATTTTCAATAGTTAACTTATCAGCACCACTAATATTGAAGTGGTTACCAAAACTGTAGGAAAGTGCTTCCGTGCTTTGGGATCTCGTCACGATGGAAGAATCTTGTTCCACAACCAAATCACCTTGTATACCTGAAGCCTTAACACCGCTTAACGCTACAATATGGGCTCTAGAGAGAAATATTGCACTATCGAAAGCAGATTTTAGATCTAGGTTAATCAAGGGTAAGTTACTGTTCACAACTTTTAATGCATTGGAATTTTTTCCGCTGGCTTGAATTTTACCCTGAACAACTAATCGTTCTAACGTGGCATCCTGAAGCTCAATAGCGCCGCTACCTTCTCCTCTGGTCACCATATTTCCACCAATGAATATCTCTTTGGCAGAACCAGATAACATTCTCAAAGCCGCGGAAGGTTGTTTGTCAAGAATGCCAGCGGTAAGTGAGTTGGCACTGGCACCAAATGTCTCAATATTACTATTAACAGAGAGGCGGCCAATCGGTTGAGATATTAAAATCGCAGTCGCACCATTACCATAGGTTTTCAGCGAACCAAAATAAGCATTATCAACAGTACCTGTCAGTACATTAAACGCTCTGGCACCGTTACCATGAGTTTGGATGGACGCAACTGATAGATAATTTAGGACGCCGAAATTGACAACTCCCATCCCACTGTCACCGAAGGTTTCAACTGGGCCAATAGACGTCCAGTTTTTCACTCGTCCCCAATTGTCGAGTCCAAGACCATTAGTGCCGTATGAAATAGTTCGTCCACGATTGATTACCTGCTCAGCATTAGCATATGCAATAAATACGCTGCCAGATATGAGATTATCTGTACCCGCCGGGATCTTAGAATCATTAAAAACATCACCAGTTTCTACAACGGATACTTTGACTTGTCCACCTAAAGTATCTCCTGAGTGGGTATAGATATTTCCTTTACCGCCAGAAATAAGCAGTCCTGAACCATATACAGGTTGTTCTGCCAATCCAATCGTTAATCCACGAATTTCCGCAGTTATAATAGAGTTTTTACTTTGTTGGAGATTCAATAACGTAACCGCACCTTGTAATATATCAATATTACTTGTTGCTTTGCTGCCGATTCCAGTGCTAGGGCGTTCTGGTGTGGCTGTAGTATCAGAAAATATAACATGAAGATTATTAATCTTGAGTGCGCCTTGAATCAATTTATCTTTAGCTACAATTTGCACTTGGCCTATGGTTTTAATATCCTCCAGTTCAAACTTACCAAAAGATAATATATTATAGGTATTGTATATAGCTCTCTTAGTAGGTGTAACTTTTAAAGTAATATTACTAATAGTATTGTTTTCACTCAGCTGCAATCCATCAATATCTTTTGAAAAATCAATAAATAAATTTGGTCCTGTACCGATCAATGATTGTCCGGGTTTTAGGCTTAAATTAGGCACATCATAAAGTGATTCATATACGAGAATTTTTCTGATAGTTTGATCGGCTACTGCAGAAATCAACTCTGCTTTGGTTGAAACATGCGCTACATTTTTTTCCTTTTTCACATTATCCATTTCTCGATCAGAAACCTCTATTATTGTTTTTTTCTCTGGTAACGTAGGACTATTGGCTGAGGTCACCAGTGTTACCAAAAGCATTGTGAAAGTGAGTGAGTTTAGTATTTTTTTATACATTTGCATTCCTATTGATGTATATAGTAAAAGGTATTTTTAGAATATTTTTTAATAAACCATCCAAATATTTTATTTTACGATCCCAAAGGTAATGGGTTTATAGAGGCATAAGGTGTATTTTCTGCACTGTAAAAATTACAGTCACCTAAAAATAAGATATAGAAGGTCCCTCCATGAAGAAGAAACCTGTCATTAATTGTGTGTTGCACTTAAGCGATACTAACCGCTAATGTCACGTCAATATTTCCTTTTACTGCATTTGAGTAAGGACATACTTGATGTGCTTTATTTACCAATTCTTCTATATCAGCTTGCATTACGTGGTGTGCAGTAATGTGCAATGCAACGCTTAGAAAGAAGCCATCATCATCCGTTGGATGCACATTGACTTGGGCATTAACAGTTGTTTCCCCTAGAGAGATTTTTTCACGGTCGGCAACCAATTTCAACGCAGAATGAAAACAAGCCGCATAGCCCGCAGCAAAAAGCTGTTCAGGGTTGGTGTTACCACCCTCGCCGCCGAATTCTTTAGGGAAACTGAGCGCTAGATCCAACAGGCTATCAGCACTTTTAACCTGGCCATTACGGCCATTGCCCGTAGAAATTACAGATGTAGTGTACAAAGTTTTAGTCATAATTTGATTCCTTATCAAAGTAAAATAGCTTCACTGAAGCCAAAAAATAAAATTGCTATTTTTGGTTAACGAGTCCTCTATTGTTAATGCTAGGCTATCGGTTTTGTATGTGTAGATGTAGATTTACATTTTTATATCACCGTCTTGCCCAATGCCTAGGAAATCGCTTACCTTTCGAAAATATGATGAGACAGATTGTTGGCGCAAATTGCGTGTTGCTGTTGTAAGAGGAATTGCCGCTAATAGAAAGCTTAGAGCGAGCTGACCAGCTAACGCCTCTAATACACTGAGGTTCATGCCAATTTGTGGTAAGAGTCCTGCGAGAAGTATCACTGTCAGGATAGCGATAAAACTCGTCATTGCGAGTACGAATAGCCCAGAAATTGGCCGGAGTTCACTCTCTGTTTCAAGTAACGCAGAGGTGTTTCCGCGCATCACAATGACCCCTTCAATATATGTATCAATTGATATAAAATATAATGGTCGTGAAGTTATCTTGTCAAGGACTTTTATATCGATTAATATCTAAGTCTGTTTTTAATGGGGAAATGGTTATGGCTAAGATGGGACGCCCACGTAGCTTCGATCGTGATGAAGCAATCAATCAAGCAATGTTGTTGTTCTGGGAGCATGGCTATGAATCAACGTCTCTAAACCTACTAAAGGCTGGGATGGGCGGTATATCAGCGCCTAGTTTCTATGCGGCCTTTGGTTCCAAAGAGACATTATTTAAAGAAGTGGTAGCCCGTTATATTGATACGTACGGTCAAGTCACCACTAGTCTTTGGGATAAAAATATTCCTCCTAAGGAGGGAATTGAACTGGCTTTACGTCGTTCAGCAAAAATGCAGACGGAATGTAACCATCCTCCTGGCTGCTTGTTGGTGCTGTCAGCGAGTGTTTGCTCACCGGAGCACAATCGTATCCAAAAACTGCTGATCGATGCCAGAGAACGAGTACGGAAAGGGTTCACTTCCTGTGTCCAGCGGGCCATAGATAACGGTGAATTGGCAGGAGAAAGTGATCCAACAGTAATGGCTACAATGTTCGACAGCTTCCTGTTAGGATTTTCAACCCTAGCTAGGGGCGGAGTTCCTCTGGCAGTTCTCGAGTCATCCATTACGCAAATAATGAATGTTTGGGATATTAGAGCCAGCACTAGCAGTTGCTAATACAGCACGCGCAAACACAAGTATCTTAATTTATTTTTATGCAGTTAGCTGATAGAAATAGGCGGTCACGTATTCATCCCGTTGTTTCTCACGTATAATGAGGGTAAATACGTGAGGGATAGTGATGGCATTAGTTGAAGTGAAGTGTCGGTTTTGTGGCCAAACCACGCCTGTTAAAAAACACGGTAAAGGAGAAGGTGGGCATCAACGATATTATTGCCAGTCCTGTCGTAGAACCTTCCAGCTCGAATACACTTACCGGGCTTGCCATTCGGGTATAAAAGAGCAAATCGTCAAGCTTGCCATGAATAACGCCGGTATTCGTGATACGGCACGGGCACTTCATGTCAGCATTAACGCTGTTGTACGCACTTTAAAAAACTCGCGCCGCGATGTGTAACCACGCTGCCGCTGGATACCCCTGAGCTTCAGCTTATCTGTGAAGTCGATGAAATGTGGTCATTCATCAGTAACAAAAAACGGCAACGCTGGTTGTGGTACGCGTGGGAGCCTCGCTTGAAACGTATTGTCGCTCACGCTTTTGGCGCCCGTAGCAAACAGACACTCAGGACGTTGCTGGAAAAGTTATCCGCTTTTGATGTGGCATTCTGGTGCACCGATAATTTCGGGGCATATGACATATTGGCTGATGAGAAACATATCACCGGTAAACTTTATACTCAACGTATTGAACGAGAAAATCTGAACCTGCGTAACAGGCTAAAGCGACTCAATCGCAAGACGCTGGGTTATTCTAAGTCAGTTGAAATGCATGACAAGATCATTGGCACATTCATCGAGCGTGAGTTCTATTATTGATGGCCAATCAACAGGTTGAATACACGACCGAAATAGGCCGCCGGTGAAATTGGATATTCTAGTGCTTGCGGGTATTCTCCTTTGCGCAACATACAGACCCGTTCTATCGCATTAGCAGAACATCAGGTCATCCTCCCTGTTTTTGAGCGAGTCCAGAGCGATATCCTGCCAAACACATACCTGAATAATCTCATTGAACAAGGCCCTCTCCATGTCAAACGCTGGCTCAGCCCGATGTTAGGATTTAAATCGTTCCGCCGAGAGCAAACGTGACTGTAGGGGTTCAAAAATTTTCGGCGGGCACAGACCCTGCTGGCTTGCATAGAGTTGCTTTGCATGCTCAGCAAAGGTCAGTATGTGCAACAGTACGGAACCTCGATTTCTCCCGCGGAATACTTCTATCTGCTGACCGCCTGAAAAACAATCACCTCAACTTTTGCTAATTTGCCGTCATTAATGGGACATAACCCAAACAGTTGCTCTGGATTGATCTTTCATCCATACCGCCAAATTACTTGGGGACGCCAGATAGAGGCCCAGCAATCCATCGGTACTTCGTACATGTCCATTGCACCCGTTGCCGCTGGAGATGGCAGAGGAGGTGTAGAGAACTATCTTGCTCATAATTAATTTCCTTTTCAGAGATTAGAAAAAGTTGAAGAAAATCATATCAGACATTGTTTGCCGAAACGGATATGCTTTCACCATGCGTGCCCGCTCGACCCAACAGCGTGAAGATCACCAGCGCCGTTAGCACGGAAGCACCAGACAGGATGAATAGGGTAGTACGAAATGCTGCGTCGTAACTACGTAGCACCGCGTCTCCTAATCCAGGCAACAAGGTGTTGGCGCCAGCTAGATCACCAATGGCGGCACGGCTGGCAGCCTGGCTCAATGCGGTGTTGGAAGTGACATCGGACAAACCAGACTGGATAAGGATCACCAGCAGCACACCTAATACAGCTAATGCTAAACCATCGGCTGACACGCGGACCGCATTGAAGATGCCAGTGGCCATCCCTGCTCGTTCTTTTTCTACCACGCTGACAGCCAAGCTGTCCATCAGACCCCAGGGTAAGCCGATACCCACGCCGATCAACAGCATTGGCCAATGCAATGCATCATCGACAGCGCCTCCCGCCAAGTTATGGCCCAACAGAGCTAGGCCCAGTGCCAAGATCAATAGGCCTATGCCCGACAGTACGCCAGCCGACACCCAGCGCGCCAGCACACCGGCGAGGAAAGGCACGACCAGCAGTGGCGCAGATAAGGCGATCATGATTTGCCCTGCCTCCAATGCACTGTAACCATCCACGCTGATGAAACGCGCTGGCAAGATCACGATCAAGGTGATATAGAAAAAAGCAGGCGAAGCGCCGAGTAGTTGCACACCCACGAAGCGGGCGCTGGCGAACAGAGACAAGTCGAGCATGGGGCGAGCCTGCCTCCGCTCGATGACAACGAAGGCGACGAACAGCACGATAGTCGCCACCAGCGACGCGACGACGCCAGTGTCCGCCCACCCATGCTCGGGTACCCGCAACAGTCCATAAGTCAACAGCGTCAGAAAGCCGGTGAAACTGATCGCACCCGGCCAGTCCAAGCCAGTAGCCTGCGGATCGCGCGACTCGTCGGCGGTAAAGAGCGCTAGAACTAGGCTAACGACACTGAGCAACGCAGTCGCAAAAAACACCCAGCGCCAGCCAGCCGTGTCTACCAGCCAGCCAGCCACTAGCGGGCCAAAGGCCAGCGCTACGCCGAAGCAGGTGCCGAGGATACTGAATGCCTGGGTGCGCTCCGAGGAGTGGAAGACTTGTGCCAGGGTCGAAACACCTCCGGCGAATGCCACGGCTCCCGCTGCACCCTGAAGCATACGCAACACATCCATCCATAACACCGACGGCGCGTAGGGAATGGTGAACGTGACCACGATGAACAGCATCAACCCAAGCAACCAGACCCGCTTGCGACCATAGATGTCGGCTAGACTTCCACCTGCCATCATTAGGCTGCCATAGGTCAAAATATAGCCATTCATCACCCAGTTAAGCTGATTGGGTGTACCACCCAATACCTGCTGGATTGATGGCAATACCACTGCCGGGCCGGTGAAACATAGCGGCGTCAAAATTCCGGTTAGACAGACAGTGAGTAGTAGTAGCCAGCGCCGTATACTGGCATAGGATTTTTTCATTACGATGCTCCTCTGTTTAGACCGATTCAAGCGTTGAAGCCGCCGTCCACGTCAATCACTGCACCAGTAATATAACGCCCGCTATCGCTAGCTAAGTGCAGTACGGTGGCAGCAATATCTTCGGGTTGACCGTAGGCGGGCAGAACCAATTCAGCCAGTGTTGATGGTGCGCGCGGCCCGTCGGCTGGGTTCATATCAGTGTCGGTTGGGCCCGGATGGATTAGATTGACTGTGATGCCGCGTTTGCCTAGGTCATGCGCAACGCTTTTAGTTAAACCGACCAAGGCCGACTTGCTAGTAGCGTACAGACTGATGCCGGCTCGCCCGGCGCGAGGGGCAAGGCAGCTCCCCAGAGAGATGATACGCCCGCCATCGGGCAAGTACTTGACCGCTTGCATGATAGCGACGAACACCGCTCGCAGATTGACCGACATGGTGCGTTCGAAATCATCAAGTGTAAGCTGGTCGATAGTACCGGTAAGGAAGTTTCCAGCATTGTTAATCAGAATGTCGAGTCGTCCGAGTTTCGCGACGGTCATATCCACGGCGGCGATGATCTGGGTGACATCGGACGCATCGGCAGCGATGACTTCAGCACGCCGACCGAATGCGCGGATCTCTGCCGCAATGGCCTCTGCTTTGTCCTTGGAAGAACCGTAGGTGATGGCAACGTCCGCACCGTGCATTGCTAGCATGCGAGCAATGGCAGAACCAATACCGCGGCTGCCACCAGTAACGAGGGCGACTTTGCCTGTGAGTGAATTCATGATTAAAGCTCCTATGAATGGTTAAAAATGAAAGATTATTTTGGAGGCAAGCCTCAGTAGCTTGACGGTATGCGTGATCCAGTAGCTCTGTGATAAGGATTGAATCCGTGTCGATGTGAGGCTCCAGCCAATGAGGCCAAGTCGAACTCCAGCAGTATGAGAATGATTCACTTGGATATCCCGGTAGACGTGACGAATTGGCGGCATTTGTCTATCCTTTTTCAGCAGGTACGCACCCTACTGATTTATATACCAATTGATATAAATCTACGGTGCAAGATTGTCTTTGTCAACAACTTTTATATCGACTGGTATTTATATTAATGAGTAAAGTAATCTGAGATAGTACAGATGGGGCGTTCCCACACCTTTGATCCCGGATCGTGATGAAGCTGTCCAGCAAAGGTTCTGTCGTATTAAACAGTCATCAGGTAAGCTCCCCCTGTTTTTGAGCAAATCCAAGATGGTATTCCTGATCCGAAACGCGTTTAAACTCCCCCATTATCCTGACTACAATGAACACACCCGCATACCGCCGTCATGATATTTCAGATCATATTTGGAACTTACTTGGTCCACATTTGCCGGGGCGTAAAGGGGTATGGGAAGCCCTACTTGAACACCTGATATCTGAACCGGATTTCGAATGGTTAATGATGGATGCCAGCCATATCAAAGTTCATCCTCATGTGGCTGGCGCTAAAGGGGGGGAATCAGGATATGGGACGGACAAAAACATTGGTGGGGTATAGCAACGCGATATGCGAAAAATAGTGCCTCATTTCTTGCCATCGTTCAGATCCGTTGTCTCGCGCTTTGGTTGAATATCTCATGACGATACTATGTGGTACTACAGCCGTATTCACTCTTCTCAATAGAGAATAATTCCATAGAACACTTGAATTGATGTTACTTCTTCTTTTTTTGAATGCTGATTTCCGCCCACGCAAAAAGCTCATTGATTCCCAAGAGAGTACGGCTGTAGTACTAGGACAGCCCCATTTATATTATATAAATCAGATACCGCCTCAGTCATTAAACTGCAAGTGGTATTTCTGCGTTAAATAATGTTCCTGATTTCATCACACCATAAGCTAACTGTGGTGATGGACGCACCCTTTTTCAGTTGCTAACTGTGTCATCTTTGACGTGATACTGAGTACATTGCATTTTGGGAGGTTCTCACATGAACACCATCAAAATGGTGAGCATTGATCTCGCCAAAAACGTTTTTCAGATCTGTGTCTGGTTAGCTGATAACTATGTTACCTGAAACAAAAAAGTCTTAAGGCAAAAGATGTGTTGACTATCTGTAAAACCGACTGTCGTTCAGGGATCCACTTTGTTCCGGTCAAACCCCTTAAATAACAGGGTATCAAAGCACTACGCAGTGCCCGACAACTCGCGGTAGAACGACGTACCGCATGGGTTAATCAAATCCGGGCGTTGCTCGTTGAGCAGGGGATCGTTATCCCTGCGGGAATTCAGTAACTCCGGCAGGCTCTGCCTGATATTTCGGAGGAAGGAAACTATTCATTATCCTTTACTCCTCCGCCTATTCCATTCGTTACAAGAAGATATGCAACGATTTGATGCGCGCATTCACGAATAGATAAAGACATTCAGGCTGTTTTTCATCGGGTATTGACCATTCCTGGTGTGGTCTGGTTCCACGCCAATACAGTTCCGGTGGGAAAATTCTCCTGTCAGGTATGACCAAACAGAGCAACCGTCACCTGCGAACGTTAATCATTCATGGCGCCCGCGCGGTGATACTCGGTTGTCAAAAACGTGATGATGGCTTGGGTGAGTGGCTGAAAAAGTTGATTGCCCGATGCGGGGTTATGGAGACACGGCCACCTTGGCCAGCAAACGGGTTCGTATTACCTGGCGCATTTTAAAGGATGTGTTGATTTTCTCCTAAAGAAAATCGTGAATTAATGGTTTCAAAAACGTTTTATTGAGTTTGCAAACACGGATGAGAAACGGCTACCGTCCTGGTAATAGGCACTATCGGGAATATTGCGGTGATGTTCTGGCAACTTAGCGCTTGAGGGGGATAATTTCACCCTCAAGCGGTTTGCATCAGGAGTGCCTACTGCCTACTTTGGTGAAAGCGCCGCCATTGCCGGTTCTATCAGGCGGGTCAGTTCTTCTTCGGACGCTCCATCACGAGCTTGGAAGGAAATAGCTTGAGTAATGCCGAAAAAAAACGATGCCAAAGCCTTGGCATCGCTCTTTTTCGGTAAGTCCCCGTCGGCAATGCCGCGCTCAATTCGCTCGCGGATCAAAGACAAAGTCTTTTGACGAATATTCTTCAAATGAACCCATTCGTCATCGTCGCCAGGTACATGATTGACCACGCTCATCATCAATAAACATCCGCCGGCCTCATTCGACCTCGCAATTTTTATCGTCGATTCCAGCATGGCGCGCAATCCATCCGCGGCAGTATCACCTTCCGCCAGCTTAAGCATAGATTTGGAACCTACGGAACGGATGTACAGTTCAACCGCTTCGTAGAATGCTTTCCTTTTATTGCCGAAGGTAGCATAAAAACTCGGCGGATTGATATTCATTGCAGAAGTGAGATCCACCAGCTGAGTACCAACATATCCTTTGGACCAAAAGATCTTCATAGCTCGTTCAAGCGCAACCTCGCGATCAAAACTGACAGGCCTACCTCTCTGAGCCATTTTACCCTCCCATACAATTATGTAGTAGGAATAACATAAATCTCTTGACGCTATTTCGCAAGTGAGTTAGCTTTTTTTGTAGTCACTATTACAAAATAGTGCAGCATAGTACATCGGCTTAAGAAAAACGTACCGGAAACACGACAGAAACTTCAGATGTGTTACATGGCATCCCTCTGGGTGCTGCTTAGGAAAAGGAATGATATTTATGAAGCATACATCCGTCGCAGACAGTAAAAATGAAGTGTTGCCATTTGCCGTATATATATTGACATTCGGCATTTTTGCCATGGTTACCAGTGAGTTTCAGGTTGCCGGCATGATTCCGGTGATGGCAAGTGACCTTGGCGTTTCTATTTCGCAGGCGGGTTTGAACAATTTTTCTTTAACGTAGGATTAACGGCACAAGCTGGCCGTCCGATTCCTGAAGTTTCCAACACCAATCAGGAGCTCGCTCGTGTAATAGGAGCAAAATATGGTTCATACCAAGAGGTGAAAGCTTGAAACGCTATTTATATATTTTGATGATGGCAATTCTTATTGTCACAATGAGCGAATTACAAACTGCTGGAATGTTACCTAGCATTGCGACTGATCTAAATGAGCCAATTAGCCGTGTAGGGCTTTTGGTGTCCATTTACGCGCTAGGAATGGCAATTGGGGCGCCTATCATTACATTTTTTTTACGCCGCCAATCACCACGTCTGGCATTATCCTGTGTCATCGCTGGGTATGCAGTAATCGAATTGGTAGCGCCTGTTGTGCATCAATATTGGTGGCTAGCATTGGCTCGACTGGTTACTGGATGTTTATCTGGAGCAACCTTTGGCCTGTCTATAATATTTGCAACACGTTTAGCTCCATCCCCTTCTCAAATTGGGCGTGCTGTTTCGATCGTGTTAAGTGGCTTAACAGTGGGAACTGTCATTGGTTTGCCGATGAGCCACTATATAGCTAATCAGTGGGACTGGCAGGCATGTTTTTATCTACTAGGAATTGCTGCATTAATTATTAGTTTCATTGTAGCTAAGGGCTTACCTGATATTGAAAAAGCATCTGAAAGTGAGTCTGCCGAGGATCTGCACAATTTAACATCACCAAAGCTGTGGTCATGTTATCTTGTAAGTTTTCTTACCATTGGGGCAGCATATGGTTCCTTTTCTTTCTTCACGCCATTATTGCAAGAAAATGCGGGCTTCAGTTCAGATGCAACCACTACAATTCTCTTCGGTTATGGTATCTGTACTGTTATTGGGAATTTAATTGTGGGGCGATTTGCCGATGCACATCCAGTCGGTATTCTGATAACTGGACACTCAATCCTGCTTGTTGCACTGATTACTCTATCTTTATTTAGTCATGTGAAAACAATAACTTTAATTATGGTTCTTATTGTTGGGTTAATAGGGATTTCTATGAACCCTGCTTTAGTAACCCGCGTTACTAAAGCAGGAGGAACTGGATTTCTCGTCACCACAGTTCACACTACTTTAGTAACTCTAGGTGTAACGTCAGGCACCACGTTCAGTTCATTCTCAATGGGGATTTTTGGTGAAAATCCTGTAGTTGCCACTTGGACAGGGGTATTTTTGGTTGTTTTGGTTTTATGTGTGCTTACTTTGCAAGTAGCTAATTTTAAAAAAAGATAACATATTCTGAAAGTAACTAAATCAGCAAGATATATATATTTTCAATCTGGTAGCAATCTATATTGCCAAATTGCCAAAAATCCAGAGTTTATGCGTTTTTCAACTGCATCAAGATAGAACTAAATCACCATTAGGTCCATAAAATATGGAGGCGTAAGTGGATACTTTAAAAGCAAGTAAACCAAACGGTAAAGTTGCATTAGTTACTGGTGGGTCTCGAGGAATCGGCAGAGCAATTGTTTCGATTTTCTGAAAGAAATCGGCGTATTGCAACCCGTTACGGAAAAGCCAGTAGTCGAGGGATGACAATAAAGATCTTATCCTTGGATAGCCAGATAGATGAACATAGCCCATTTCAACGGGCTACAAACTTATTGATAAAGCAAAAAAATCTTCAACATAAACTTTTATGAATAAAATTTAAAATAAATAGAGAAAATAACATGAATAAGAATTTTTCTTTCAGAAATAAGAAGAGGAAAAATAAATATTTTTTGGGAGTTTTAGTCTTATTTTTGTCTGTATTTTAAATAGTTATGCTGTCTGTATTTACCTGTTAGCAGAGAGATAACCCATGACGAATCTGATTATGAAGTGATATTTCCAGAACTAGCCATTGGCAGATTTAGTCGCTGGATTTAGCTTTGTATAAATAAGATTTATATAATCAACGAAAGCAAGGTATGGACGGAATCTGGGTAACCGTTCGCATTAATAAACTGGGTTCTTATATTATGGATTATCAAGTTTATATTCAAATAATCCTCTGTGACCAGGATCAGATGGGGATATGTCTGTAGAACACTACGTTTTTTCCCATGCTGCTACTGATTAAAATAGTGTAGACATATCAACTTGCTGGGTATCCCGTTATCGAAAAATTAACCGAACGTTGAGGATTGGGCTATATACCAGTTGATGGTTCTGGTGTCAGGGTCTCCCGCAATTTATTAGGGTGGGATAAGGGGATTTACCTAAGCGGCAGCGTTGGTGTGTTTTAACACTTTTTTTGAAGTTCATATTCAGCCGTTTCAATGCAACGAACTTTTCAACCCCAGCCAAATTCCCTTCCCGTCTTATGTCGGCAGGAGTACTCTTTGGAGGTAAAGAGGGCGACATTGTGAAGGCTCTGCGCATGCACTACAGAGAAAAATGTGCATTTGGTTTCATGTTCTGCGGAAAAAAGTGATTTTTCGCCAAAAAAACATTAAACCATTAAGTTTAATTAACTCTTTGATATTTTTGCAAAATAAAATGGTTTTTGTATTATTTGATTGTCTTTAAATCAAAAAAAGGTCATATTTTTCTTTTCGTGCTAACGTTTGTCCATGATAATGCGCGCGTTCATGTCCTACTAACTGGCTTAACGTTTATGCTACATCTGTTTACTGGCCTGGAATTTTATACCGGCCTTATGTTAGTGCTTGCTCTGTTGTTTGTGCTTTTCTATGAAGCCATCAATGGGTTTCATGATACCGCAAACGCAGTAGCAACTGTTATTTATACCCGTGCGATGCGTTCGCAACTTGCCGTTGTTATGGCAGGGGTATTTAACTTTTTGGGTGTTCTCCTGGGTGGATTAAGTGTCGCTTATGCGATTGTGCATCTACTACCGACTGATCTCCTGCTGAATGTCAGCTCGGCGCACGGTTTGGCTATGGTTTTTTCTATGCTGCTGGCGGCGATTATCTGGAATTTGGGTACGTGGTATTTCGGTCTTCCTGCCTCCAGTTCCCATACGTTGATTGGCTCTATTATCGGCATCGGTATCACCAATGCGATAGTTACCCATTCATCGATGGTGGATGCGTTGAATATTCCGAAGATGATACAGATTTTTATGTCCTTGATCCTGTCTCCTCTGGTTGGGTTGATCATTGCTGGCGTCATGGTATTTTTGCTGCGTCGTTACTGGAGTGGTACGAAAAAACGTCGTCGTATTCATATGACACCGGCTGAACGTGAAAAACAGGATGGTAAACGTAAACCGCCATTCTGGACACGTACGGCACTGATCCTCTCCGCGGTGGGGGTCAGTTTCTCCCACGGTGCGAATGATGGTCAGAAAGGGATTGGTTTGATCATGCTGGTTCTGATTGGCGTTGCGCCAGCGGGCTTTGTCCTCAATATGAATTCAGCGAGTTATGATATCTCTCGTACACGTGATGCTGTTTTCCATTTGCGGTCGCATTATGAACAGCACGCGCCTGAGTTGGCTCATACGATTAAATTGAACACCGTCGCGTCCTCTGTTGAAGATCAATCGGATATGACACTCCACTGTGATAATTCACGGGCATTGGAGGTATTAGGCACGGCGGAAAGCATGCTGACAAATATCCAGAACTTCAATGAGTTAAATCCAGAGCAGCGTAGTAAAATGCGACGTTTGCTGATGTGTATTGCTGATACCGCAAGCGTTGTGGCTAAACTGCCTGAAACCAAACCGGAAGATGCGCGTTCTCTGAACGGTTACCGCAAAGATATCCTGAAGACGGTAGAATACGCTCCGTTATGGATCATTGTTGCTGTTGCGCTTGCTCTGTCTTTGGGCACTATGGTGGGTTGGAAACGTGTTGCTGTGACTATCGGTGAGAAGATCGGCAAAAAGGGCATGACTTATGCTCAGGGCGTTTCTGCTCAGGTCACTGCGGCTGTTTCTATTGGTGTTGCCAGCTATACGGGAATGCCCGTTTCCACAACACAAGTGCTCTCCTCTGCGGTAGCGGGAACCATGCTGGTTGATGGGGGTGGGGTGCAAGGCAAGACCATCAAAAATATCATGTTGGCGTGGGTGCTGACGTTGCCTATTTCGATTGGGCTGTCAGGCTTGCTGTATTGGATCGCGCTGAAACTGATCTGATTATGTCTTAAAAAGAGGGCTGGTTTCTTGCGATTGCAAGCCGGCCCTTTTTTATTCGTTGATATTCATCGCGTAACGTTACGTGAATGTATCCTTGTTTATCAGGCCTAGCCTGAACAACGTTACACGATACTCCCGCCAGGATAAATTGCGCCTTAAAGTCATTGCGACGCACCTGCCAATCATGTTGTTTTTTCTACAACGGTTCTTAAGTTTTCAAATAGCAAAGAAAATAAAACAATAAGTTGTGATCAAAACAACACTCGAAAAGCGGCTTGAACCGTTATAGTATCCCTATCGAATCATGGCATTTAATGCTGTCAATCCCTTTAATCGACGTTATGGAAGGAGTTCTTATGGCTTACAAACATATTCTTGTTGCGGTTGATTTATCTCCAGAAAGTCAGGTTTTGGTGGAGAAAGCTGTGTCAATGGCGAAACCGTACAATGCCAAAGTTTCCCTGATCCATGTTGATGTTAACTACTCCGATCTTTATACCGGTCTGATTGATGTGAACCTCGGTGATATGCAGGAGCGTATCGCCGATGAGACACGCAATTCCCTGAAAGAATTATCTGAGGGTGCAGGCTACCCCGTTGAGGAAACGTTGAGTGGTAGTGGTGACTTAGGGCAAGTCCTGGTTGATGCGATCAAACAATACGATATGGATTTAGTGGTCTGTGGTCACCATCAGGATTTTTGGAGTAAGTTGATGTCTTCGGCTCGCCAACTGATTAACACTGTTCATGTTGATATGTTGATTGTTCCTTTGCGTGATGAAGAATAATCTTCGGTTGATTTTTTACTCTGTAAAATCGCCTGCTTATGCGGGCGATTTTTTTGGCGCAAGAAAAGATGATGAAACTGCTTTAACCATTGTCAAAGGTTTTTTCAGAAATAAAATAAAAAATAGTTATTGAAATTTAAGCATAAAACAGTGCTATATTCAGAAAGCAAACTGTAATTACCTCGCATTTTCGACAAAAAAATAATATGGAAAATAGCAGGGGGGCATCACTTCTGAATGACAATAAAGGAAGCCTTAAATGAATGTTTCATCCTCTTTAGCCTCATTTCTCGATTCGATTCAGTCCCACAATCCACATCAACCAGAGTACCTACAGGCAGTGCGAGAAGTGTTGAACTCTCTCTGGCCTTTTCTTGAACAAAACCCACAATATCGTGCTCAAGGATTATTGGCGCGTTTGGTCGAGCCGGAAAGGGTTATCCAATTCCGTGTCAGTTGGGTGGATGATCAAGGCAAAGTACACGTAAACCGGGCGTGGCGAATACAGTTTAATTCTGCCATTGGGCCATTCAAAGGCGGGATGCGTTTTCACCCTTCCGTCAACCTGTCTATCCTAAAATTTTTGGGTTTTGAGCAGACACTGAAAAATGCGCTGACAACGCTGCCAATGGGGGGAGGAAAAGGCGGTTCTGATTTCGATCCCAAGGGTAAAAGCCACGGTGAAATTATGCGGTTTTGTCAGGCGCTGATGACCGAACTCTACCGTCATTTGGGTCCCGATACTGATGTACCTGCCGGCGATATCGGGGTCGGGAATCGTGAAGTTGGTTTTATGGCGGGCATGATGAAAAAGCTGTCCAACAATACCGCTTGTGTTTTTACGGGCAAAGATCTCGCTTTTGGTGGCAGCCTGATCCGTCCGGAAGCAACCGGGTACGGGTTGGTTTATTTCACCCATGAAATGCTTAAACGTCATGGTATGGGGTTTGAAGGCATGAGGGTATCTGTCTCGGGGGCGGGGAATGTTGCCCAATATTCTATTGAAAAATGTCTGGAATTGGGCGCGAAAGTAGTGACAGTATCGGATTCAGGCGGTTGCGTATTGGATGAAGACGGTTTTACACCGGAGAAACTGGCTCATCTTGCAGAGATCAAAAATCAGCGTTACGGCCGGGTGGAAGAATATGCTAAAGAGCGTCGGCTGACTTTCCTTAAGGGGCAAAACCCGTGGTCTATTCCTGTGGATATTGCCCTGCCTTGTGCTACGCAGAACGAACTGGATTTGGACGCGGCGAAGACGTTGATTAAAAATGGTGTGAAAGCGATTGCAGAAGGCGCCAACATGCCAACAACGATTGAAGCAACGGATGTTTTCCTTGATGCTGGCGTTTTGTTTGCACCGGGGAAAGCCGCCAATGCGGGTGGGGTGGCAACCTCAGGGCTGGAAATGGCGCAAAACGCAGCGCGTTTAAGCTGGAAAGCGGAGAAAGTGGATATTCGCTTGCGTCAAATTATGCTCGATATCCATCAGTCTTGCGTTGAATATGGTGGAGAAGGCAAGCGAATTAACTACGTACAGGGTGCGAATATTGCCGGTTTTGTTAAAGTGGCGGAAGCGATGTTATCGCAGGGAATTGTGTAATTTCGCCGATAATCATCAACAGATCCGTTAACCGCCATGTGACATCCCCGCCTGATTTAATAACGGACGGGGGTAGCCATCTTCCGGGGGGAATATTGCCCCACGTAAACGAACATGGGGTTTATTTCAACAGGGGTAAATATCGAAACGGTGGTTTTTGGTGGTAATTGACGCAGACGCTTTAATACCGGCTAATGGTTCTGCATAGTCTGGTCGTTTTACGACAACGCGACGTTTTGCCAGCATCCGAGCTGGTTCCAGCAAATTATCTGCATCCTCATCAGCACCAACCAGTGATTGGAAAACCCGCATCTCTTTTTTGACCAGCGCACTTTTTTGCTTGTGTGGATACATGGGGTCGAGATAAACCACATCTGGCACCGGTGTCATCTCCGCCAATGCAGTAATACTTGAGGTGTGGAGAAGCGTCATTCGCTCTTTCAGCCAGCCGCCAATCTCTGCATCTTGATAACCGCGTTGCAGGCCATCATCCAGCAAGGCCGCGACCACAGGATGACGCTCCAACATGCTGACATGACAACCGATAGCGGCCAATACAAAGGCATCACGTCCCAATCCGGCAGTGGCATCTACGACATGGGGTAAATAATCTTTCTTAATGCCTACCGCCTTAGCGACAGCTTCACCACGCCCGCCACCAAAGCGGCGACGGTGTGCCATTGTTCCACTAACAAAATCGACATAAATCCCACCTAACTTGGGTTCATCGCGTTTATGCAATTCCAGCCGTTCGGGGGTTAATACCAGAGCCATGACAGACGTGTCATCGTGGATCAGATGCCACCGTTCCGCCAATCGCGATAAGGCACTGCGATCAGCGCCTTCTTCACAAATTAAACAAATTTTCACAGGTTATTATCCACCGATGCCATAGCTCTTCAGCATGGCATCCAGTTCTGGTTCACGGCCGCGGAAACGAACAAACAGCGTCATTGGCTCTTCTGAACCGCCACGGGACAAAATATGATCGAGGAATGATTGACCCGTTGTGCGATTGAAAATGCCCTCTTCTGAGAAGCGAGAATAGGCATCTGCTGCCAGAACATCCGCCCATAGGTAGCTGTAATAACCTGCGGCGTAACCACCACTAAAGATATGGCTAAAGGCGTGCGGGAAGCGTCCCCAATCCGGTGATGGCACAACAGAGACTTGTTTTTTCACTGAGCGCAGCGTTTCCAGGATTTGGGCGCCTTGCGTTGGGTCATATTCCGCATGCAGACGGAAATCAAACAGACCAAATTCAAGCTGACGTAGAATACTCATCGCTGCCAGATAATTTTTGGCAGCCAGCATATTATCCAGCATCTCTTTGGGGAGGGGTTCATGCGTTTGATAGTGACCGGAAATAAACGCCAGTGCTTCCGGTTCCCAGCACCAGTTTTCCATAAACTGGCTTGGGCACTCTACGGCATCCCATGGCACACCATCAATGCCGGCAACATCCAGGGCTTCAATTTGGGTCAGCATATGGTGCAGACCATGCCCGAACTCATGGAACAGTGTTGTCACTTCATTATGGGTGAACAAAGCCGGTTGATCACCAATGGGTTTGTTGAAGTTACAAACCAGATAGGCAACCGGATGTTGTAATTCGCCGGACGCGCGTCGCATTCTGCCGACATAGTTGTCCATCCATGCGCCACCGCGTTTATGCTCTCGTGCATAGAGATCCAAATAGAAGCTGCCGCACAAGGCTTGTTTATCATCATACAATTCAAAGAAACGCACATCAGGATGCCATGTATCTATATCGAGTCGCTCTTTGGCGGTGATGCCATAAATACGGCGAACGACCTCAAACAACCCTTCCAATACACGTTGCTCAGGAAAATAAGGACGAAGCTGTTCATCATCAATGGAGAAATGATGCTGTTTTTGCTTCTCGCTGTAATAGGTGAGATCCCATGCTTTCAGCTCATCAACCTGATAGTGAGATTTGGCAAAATCGGTGAGTGCTTCTAACTCTTCCTGACCTTGTTGGCGGGCGCGTTTGGCCAGATCGTGTAGAAAATCGAGGACTTGTTGAGGTGTATTTGCCATTTTGGTGGCGAGGGAGCTTTCAGCATAGTTTTTGAACCCTAGCAACTGAGCAACTTCATGACGCAGCGCGAGTATTTCTGCCATAATATCACTGTTATCCCATTTACCGGCCGCAGGCCCTTGCTCAGAAGCCCGAGTCGTATAGGCGTAATACATTTCCTCACGCAATGCACTATCATCAGCGTAGGTCATAACAGGCAGATAACTTGGCATATTCAACGTCAGAAGCCATCCTTCCAGTCCCTTAGCTTCGGCGGCATCTTTAGCAGCGGCTTTGATACTTTCAGGCAGACCGGACAGATCGCGCTCATCGGTAATCAGCTTAGTCCATCCCATTGTGGCATCCAGCACATTATTACCGAACTTCGCACCTAATTCAGACAAACGGGCCGTAATTTCACCGTAACGCTTTTGTTTCTCTTCCGGCAAGCCAATCCCGGTCAATTCAAAATCACGCAACGTATTTTCAACCACTTTGCGCTGTGGTTGGGAAAGCGTTTTGAAAGTTTCACTCTCTTTCAGCGTCTTATAGGCTTGATACAACCCTTTGTGTTGCCCTAGCCAAGTATCAAAATCAGAGAGCAGGGGCAGGCTTTGTTCATAGGCTTCGCGAAGTTCTGGACTGTTTTTGACCGCATTCAGGTGGCTGACAGGAGACCAGACGCGGGAAAGTTTATCTTTCTCTTCTGAAATAGGCTGGCACAGATTATCCCAAGTAAAGATGGAATTTTCAGATAAAATCTTCTCAATTATTTGACGGTAGTTGGCCAACGTCTCTTTCACTGCAGGCACGACATGTTTGGGTTCGATTGCAGAAAACTGAGGCAATGCAGAAGATGTCAGTAACGGATTAGTCATAATGAGCGCCTTATATGTGTCGCTGAGTATAGGCTGAAACCAGCTATATCCCAATGGGTTGTTGACGATAGATGGGGATAAGATATCGTGAGTTCAATGCTAATGCTGCACTTTTCTGCGAATAATTGAACACTATTTCTATCCGCGATCTGAGAATCATGACGGTGTTTAGATATGATTGAAGACGCGCTATAATCCTCACTTACCATCAAGTTATTTAATGGAAGATCATCGTCCCCGGTGGGGCGGCTGGACTTCAAATCCAGATGGGGTCGCCAGCGGCCCTTGGCAGGTTCAACTCCTGTGATCTTCCGCTATTATACCTCTTCTGAACTCTCCCTAAGTCAACAAAATCCCATTAACTACAGATAAAATAAAAAAATTATTCTTCTGTAGTCAACTTACCTCAACAGACATCAAGCAATTTTTTGGGGTGCATTATGGGGTACTATTTTCCCCTCAAAACATCAACACCCCCATAATGGTAGAAATGCTATATATAACAAAATGTTGTAACAGCATCTTTGTTATGCGAAAGGTTAAGGGGTATCAGATAGGCTACTAGCGGAAATCCCCCTGGAGGATGGCTTCATCAAAACCGGAGGATGAAATGGCGCTAACTGACGTAAAAGTCAAAACAGCAAAACCAAAGCCTTATAAGCTAGCTGATGGCAACGGTATGTACCTGCTTGTCAACGCAAATGGCTCCAAGTACTGGCGTATGAAGTACCGATTTGCCGGTAAAGAAAAGGTGCTTTCTATTGGTGTCTACCCTGATATCTCACTGGCTGACGCACGTGAAAAACGTAGTGAGGCCAGGAAAATCCTTGCCGCTGGGAACGATCCTAGTGAGGTTAAGAAAGAAGAAAAGCTCGCCTTGCAAATAAGTCAGAAAAATACCTTCGAAGCCATTGCTCGTGAATGGCATTAGTCAAAATCCGATCGCTAGTCATTACGCTATCGTGATGAAATCATTGATACTTTTTAGAAAGATATTTTCCCTCATACGGGAAGACTCCCTATCATCGATATTAAGCCGATGGACTGGCTTGAGATTCTTCGTCGCATTGAAAAGCGCGGCGCGCAAAGTCCGTCAGCGTTGTAATGAGGTCTACCGCTACGCTATTGTTACCGGAAGAGCTGAATACAACCCTGTAGCAGATCTTTCAACAGCTCTGGCCGGATACACAGACCAAAACCGCCACACAGACCATTATGTTGACCTGGGTACGCACGCAAGAGCTGCGTTTCGCACGCTGGGTGGATATCGATTTTGAGAAGAAATTATGGGAAATACCCGCAGAGGTGATGAAGATGAAGCGGCCCCATATTGTGCCGCTCTCAGAGCAGGTTATTACGCTGTTTAAACAGCTTGAACCGATCTCGAAGCATCATCCGCTGGTCTTTATCGATCGAAACGACCCTCGCAAGCCTATCAGCAAGGAAAGCGTTAATCAGGTTATTGAGCTGCTGGGGTATAAAGGCAGGCTAATGGGGCATGGTTTTCGCCACACGATGAGCACCATTCTGCACGAACAGGGCTTTAACTCAGCGTGGATTGAAACACAGCTTGCACATGTGGATAAGAACGCGATTCGCGGGACATACAATCATGCCCAATATCTGGAAGGGAGAAGATAGATGATGCAGTGGTGTGAATTTGATAAGCCGTTTTGTACGCCGACTATCACCCAAATTTGCGCGAGAAAAAGTTTCATCAGCCCATTGTTCTGCGTGAGTTTGGAACATTTTACCGTACCTCAATGAAATCGTTATTACTCAGATCGATAAAGTGGAAAAAGATTCAAAAAAATCCCCCGATTTTTTCTCAGGGATTTGTGTATGAAAGACAGGCTTATGGCGGGGTGTTGTTTCTGTCTGTACATATGCTAAACTCTTTTTAAGTTTTGAGCCTGCGCCCTCGTGAATAGTGAGTCTTCCGCCAAGTCGATACACAATTTCGGGGGCGTATGTGTTTATAGTCTAAAATGACTCTGCAATAATCATTTTGTCTAATCATCAGACGGTGAACGGTGACAACGTTCACTGCCTGACGGACTTTAAATTCCCATTTTCTGAGACGATTCATTATGTAAATTTACAGAAACCCTATTATTGCATTAGGTTCTCATTGCCTATTTTCAAAAAAAATGGCTTACTTGGGATTAATTAACAAAAGAGGAAATACTATGCAGTATACTACTTACATGGAAATCTCAGGGGCAGAGCAAGGATTGTTATCGAAAAACTGTTCAGAAAATGGTGTCCACAAAGATAAAATACAGCTCCACTCCCTTGAGTTATCAAAGGGCATTGATGGCTTAAGTCATATAGACAAAATCATTTTAGAAAAAAACGTAGATGGTGCATCACCTTTATTACTTAATGCTATTGATAAAAATGAAAGTTTAGAATTGAAAATTTTTCAGTGCATTGATGATAAAATAACCCATGAATTTAAATTTCAAAATGCATTTATAGAAAAATAAACACTAATTTCTCAGAAGAGGATAAAGATTCACCTTATGAGAAAATACAACTAAAACTAGCTTGATAATGAAAATTTACACTGGGTGATAAAAACATTATCCCCCATAAACAAGAGAAACACCATGAAGAAAAATAATATTTATCTATTAAGTAAATTGTCAAAAAAAGACATTAATTCTTTAAAAAATGCATACGAAAGAGAGCACGAGTCAATGGACAAATATGATGAGTGGCTTAGTGATTTGTTTCGCTGGAATCTATCAACAGTATTCACACTCAACACCATAATCATATTACTTTATTTCGTAAGCATATACTCAACTAATAATAATCCTATTGCGATGTTTTTCATTTATGCATTCATATATTTTTCTTCTATAATACTTCTATCCATAGTAATATCCTTAGATAGAAAATTTAGTTTTTTTCTATACTTAAAGGCGAAAATAATTTACCTTTTCAGTTACTTTCATCTTTCTCATTAAGAAAATATTTATCTAACAGCAAATATGCTTTAATTGCCGCATTACTAGCTTTATAAGTAAGTACCGCTTTACCACTGGTAAACATTTTTCTTTTATAATCATTTTCCATATGCCTGAATAACCTAACCCCCCCTTTTTCAGTGAATAATTTATGTAAAAGTGGTACTTTTTCAAGACCACTTTTTGTTTTCACAGGTAAGTTTATAATTCTTTTAGAAGGATCATATTTAGCAAAAGCTGTAAACCCCAAATAAATACCAACGCCAAAGTTTACCATATCATACGCGAATTCCCCAGTACCCTCATCAGCACCAAAAAAAGAAAAACCCTTTTCTGTCAAAAGCTTAGTTGGATTATTTGGATTTATATAGCCATCTGTCCATTCATACATAATATTGCTTGCCCCTTCCACTGCGTCGCCAACCCCTGTGGCTATAGCTAGAACTCCCATGCCCTTAGACTCCATGCCTCTTACCCACCCTCCCCTTGTGCCAAAAGCCATAATTCCAGCTCCAAGCTGCACAATACCTCCAACAACTTTTAACCCATTTTTACCATAATATAGAAATCCTTTTCCTGAGTATTCTTGGGTATTTAAATATGTTTTCCTATCTTTTCTTCTTCCTTGTTCATAACCATACCTTTCAGCATCCAATTCCCTTCTTATTTCGGCTATGCATCTTTTCATGTCAGCCCAGTGCTCACGACGACCTTGATTATAATTATATAAGGCAATTTGATAATCACGCCTTATTAATCTAACCACTTGACTAATTTCATATAAATATTCACGCTTAGATTCAACATCATCCAACAAATAAGCTGTTGAATATCTGGATAATTTAATTAATTCATCACCATAATAATCAAATTGTTCCATTGTTGGCATTATTATCATTAGTATACCCTCTCATCCCATATACTATAAGAGCTGGTTCCGGCAGTTACATGCTCCCACGTAATGGATTTAAATTTAATGGATAGTGATTCCTCTGGTTGCGCATCATTATGTGTTATAGAGTTTGGGCAAAAGAAATTTATATTAACTAAAGATGCTTCGGTTAGTTTAATTTTATAATATAGTTCAAGACCACCATTCATCGAAGTTCGATAAAAGAAAAACTCACAGGTTAATATTTCATTTGATGCTAACGCTTGTGATAATAAAGGAGATGATTTATCGATAGGTTTACGTATATCTATAGGCTGAAAATTTACATTTTGATGCATTGATAAGTTAGAGGATAACTCATTAACCAATATTTCGTCTTCGTGACCTTTTTGAAATTTATTCCCTATAGAATCTACAGTAGAGCACCCTCCAGAGATTAACCCCTGTGTCTTTCCTTGTAACTTAAGATAAATAATATTCGCCATTACTATACCCTATATGATTTACTGTAAAAAAACATGATATTACAAAAATGACTCAAAATAAAATTTTAAAAATGAAAAAACTATCTTATCTATACGTTAAGATACCCATAACTCATTATGTCAAACGGGTGAGGTTAGTCACTAAAAATCCCCGTTAGGTACGTTAAAAACACCTGCAAAAAGGAATAAGATTAAAATCTGTTTCTAAGATGACTGCAAATAATAATGCTGAATTAGCGTATTGAGTAGGGAGCCTGTCTCTGACCAACAACTGCCAGTATACTAACTTGTTTAGCCTGATCGTCTACCTCGTAAAGCACAGTTGCCCTACCAAACTTATGCGGCGTACATCTTCACCATAGCGTGAATCGACTGCGTACAGATGGGGAAATTCTGCTAGGTTGTGTTGTTCATTTTCATGTTCCAAAGGTTTTTCTGCTGGTTGTGCCAGAAGATTGACTTGTGCTGATTATATGCCATTTCGAGGAAGGTTTTTCCGGCTGCCGTGCGTGTATCGACAGGCTGCTCTGTAGCCTTAAGGGTAATCCCCCGCTGATTTAAAGAATAAATAACATCCTGCAAGTCTTTGATGCTACGAGCCAGACGATCTATACGCGTGACAATCAGCGTATCGCCCGGATGCAAAAAATCCAGCAACAATTGCAGTTCACTCCGCCCATCCCGTTTGGTTCCGCTGGCTTTTTCGGCCCGGATGATTTCACAACCGGCAACACGAAGCATTTGTGACTGTAGGGCGAGATCCTGATCATTAGTTGATACGCGGGCATAGCCATAAAGAGCCATAATGGGGAAAGTGTCTCGTTTACCTTTAGATGAATGAAACGTAGCATGTGGATGAGACAAAAACAACCCTAATGCTGGATTAACACAAAAACTGTCTCATTGCATTGTCTTTATAGGGTATACCCATACAATCCAATAGATTGGGTTAAGCAGAAAATTTCATTTGTAGTTATTGTGAGCTGGTCGAAATGAAATTCGAGCCGAAAAAGATAAATGCAAGCTCATTTGCAGTTAATATGAGCTGGAAGGTATTTTCATTTACAATTAATGTGGGCTAAAAAAGCAGATAAATGCAAGCCCGCCATATTTTAAATGCGGGCCGCTACAATTATGGGGGTACTCATTTATCAAGCGAAAATTATACAAACTAAATCAATAACTTAACCATAAAATATGACTCCTGTGATCGCCAAGGTTTGCCCTGATCGTTCCCGTAAAGCCCATAACGTCATAATAAATCAATGCATGGTTTTGGTTTCTCGGCCGTCTATGAGCGATATTTTTTTACCTTAAATAAGGTGCCCGATTGGCTAAACATCAGCCTTACGATTATTGAGTATTATTATCCATGTTACTCTTAAGATAGATGCTTAAAAATGCCGTAATCGTAAAGATTATACTAATAAGAACAATAGAATGGACGCCTAAATAAGCGACTCCCCATCCACCGACCATAGCTCCGACGGTGATTCCTAAATTTGAAAACGATATATACAGACTATTGGCAAACTCAGGTGCTTCATTGGCTTCCTTCATAAGCCAGGTTTGGCTGATAATGAGTCCTGATGCATGTAACGCGCCCCAAAAAAAAGTTAATATCAACATCGCTATTGGGGAAAAACCCATAATCCAAATAATAATATATAATAACGTCAACAAAATAGGATATAATTTCGTTGTTTTTATCGCATTTCTTTGTAAAAAAAGGCCAAAAACAAAATTCCCAAATATTCCGCTAATACCAAATAAGACGAGAAAAATACTGATAGTGTCATTATCAAGACGCGTAATTTTAGCAAGATAGTCGGCAATGTAACTAAAGTTTGCAAACATTGCTGAGAATACAGCTGTTACTGTAACAATGGTGAACCATAATTTTCCATTGCGTAATATCATTAATTGACTGGAAAGGTTGACCTTCTCTGTTGGGATTGAAGCAGGAATAAAGAACAAAATACCGATAAAAGCGAGCAAACAAGATATTGAACCAAAATAAAAGGCAGCACTTAATGATAAATGTTCTGCGATAAACGAGCTAACCGGCATACCTAATACCAACCCTACCGCAACCCCGGCAAAAACTTTCGCCACTGCTCTTGGGCTTTCCTCTTTAGCGACTGAATTGGCCGCTATGACGAGCGCTACAGCAAAGAAAGTGGCATGAAACAGTGCTGGCAATATTCTGAAAAATAAAATTAAATCAAAGCTGCTTGTTGTGGCATAAATAAAATTAGAGATAACAAATATAAGCAGGATGGTAAGAAGAATGTATTTTTTATTATATCGCGATAGTAATAATGTGATGAATGGTCCGGTTATGGCAACAATGACAGCATAAATACTGACAAGAAAACCGACTTGTGTAGGTGTAACGTGAAGTTGTGAGACTAATTGCGGTAGCAGGCCGATGACAGCGACTTCAGTGGTAATAACGCCAAAGACAGCAATAGCCAGGACAAGCAAGAGCATAATATTATGATGTTTCATCAATATTCCCAGATAGCTTAATATAAAGAATGAAACGTTAAACCACTTTTAAAATGCTTTCAATATTATTAACCACAACAAATATCATTGAGATAATATTTTTATTTTAATAATATTAAATTTATATTATCACACTACGCTAGTAGGAATGGTTATTAATATATAAAAATGATAGAAATTCAATATTATGAAGAACAAACTTTTAACTAGAAGCGGAAAGCATCAACGTTTATCCACTATTCTTTAATTGCATTTTACTATTTTTTGTTTAGGATAAACTGTACGATAGTTTACTCCATTTATAAAATAGTCATATTGACTTATTGCATTAATATAATATTATTTCTATAGAGATAATTAATATAAGGTTGGATTTTCAGGGTTTTTTCAAAATAACAGCCCCTGTTCCTTTTTTACCCAAAATATCATTCGGATTGCGTAAAGGGCACTCCGTCAGTGAAAGGCAGCCGCAGCCGATACAGCGATTTAAGTGATTGCGCAATTTTGTGAGTGTCTCAATACGCTCATCCAGTCTATTGCGCCATTGTGAAGAAATTGTCTGCCATTGTTCCGCCGTTAAATTACTGTTAGCTGGAAATTGACACAAAACCTCCTGAATTTCTTTCAGGGGGATCCCGGTACTTTGCGCAATTTTTATAATGGCAAGATAACGTAGCACAACGGCATGAAAACGTCGCTGGTTACCGGGGCTGCGCGAACTTTTAATTATCCCCTTCGATTCATAAAAATGAATGGCCGAAACGGCAATACCACTTCGTTTGGCAACTTCGCCGATAGTCAAAGCCCGATCAAAATCTATGCCTTTATCTTTTGTCATGTCTATTGACCTCAAGTTAACTTAAGGATTTATAGTGCAATATTACTGTCTCTGTCAACCCATACCGTTCTCTCTGTTTTTTAACCAGAAAGGTGGGGTTGTTTGTGTTTAATGCTCAGGAAAAGAGATGATGAAACGTTTTATTGAAAACTTACTGGAGAGTGATGGGGGGTGGCTGATTGTCCGGCTACTGCTTCTGGTTATTTTCATATCTTCCGGGCTTGCCAAACTTCTCGATTTCGAAGGAAGTCTGGCAGAAATGCGCGCCGCAGGCTTGCATCCGGATTGGTTATTTAATATCGCTTCAGCCCTGGTTTTACTGTCCGGTTCAGCGCTTATCTTATTTGACCGTTTTGTTTGGCTTGGAGCCGGAATGCTGTCCGTTTTCCTCTTTTTCACCATTGTGATGGTGCATACCTTTTGGCTTTTCTCTGGCGACGTCGCCAAAATCTCACTGTATTTTGCGCTTGAGCATACCACGGTGATAGGCGGATTAATGGCCACTGCGATTGCGAGTCATTTGAGAAAGAAAATAAAAAGTAAGTAATGGGCTGACTGGGCTGATAGAGGCACTGAACTTTTCACAAAAAAAAGCCGACAGAGGTGGATGATGGCAAAAAAGAAGATAGTTATTGGGGTGGTAATAACCTTATTGGTGGGAATGATAGGTTTTGCTATTTATCGCATAAATGGTTTAACACCGGATATGCAAAAAAATCCGGCCTATCCTCCAGTGACGGTTGCCTTGGCGGCCGTGAAAGAGAGTCATATTCCCAGCATCATACATGGCGTGGGAGAGCTTGAGGCTGCCCGACAGGTGCATGTTGCCGCCGAGACAGCAGGCCGTATTACGCATATCGAATTTGAATCAGGGCAATATGTTGAGAAAGGCCAACTTCTGGTCCGTCTCAATGATGCGGTTGAACAGGCAGAATTAGTGCGATTGCAAGCGCAGTGGAAACATGCGGACAAGCTTTATCAACGTACCCGCCAGCTATTTTCCAGTCATGGTGTTTCTGCTGCACAGCTGGATAGTGTGCAGGCGGAGCGTGATATGGCGCAAGCCGCTATCCGCCAGACTGAAGCGCTGATTTCCCAGAAAACCATTCGTGCACCGTTTGCTGGCGTGATGGGGATTCGGCAGGTGCATGAAGGGCAATATCTGCAGGCGGGGGAAACGATTGCTAATTTGGTGGATGCTCAGCACCTCCGATTGAATTTTTCATTGGATGAACAGGCCAGTCCTGAGCTGACAGCAGGGCAACAGGTGAATGTCATGATTAATGCTTATCCGAATCAAACTTTCCCCGCCAAAATCAGTGCCATCGATCCTTTAATTGGTAAATCCCGCCTGATGCAGGTTCAGGCCATACTCAACAATCTTGACGGAAAGCTCAAAGCCGGCATGTACGCCAACATTCAGGTGGTCCATCAGGATAAGGCGCCAACATTGATGATCCCTGAAACTGCGGTAACCTATACCGCTTACGGGAGTACCGTATTTGTCGTCAATCCCACGTCGTCTGCTGATCAGATTACCACGGTCAAGAAAGTCTCTGTTGAGGTGGGAAAAAGGTGGGAAGGGCTAGTCGAGATCAGGAAGGGGGTCAGTCTGGGCGATCAGGTCGTGACCTCAGGGCAATTGAAACTCAACGAGGGCACCGCAGTGATCGCAGCGGAGACTGACACGCTAGCAATAACGGCACGCTCAACTGCGGGGACAAGGCCATGAAATTTACTGACCTTTTTGTTCGCCGTCCAGTGCTGGCATTGGTCGTCAATTCCCTGCTGGTCCTAATCGGGATATTTGCCTTGAGCAAATTACCGATCCGACAATATCCACAGTTAGAAAGCGCAACAATTACTGTCACAACCGAATACCCGGGGGCTTCTGCTGATTTAATTCAGGGATTTGTGACGCAGCCGATTTCACAGTCCGTCTCGTCTGTCGAAGGGATCGATTATATGTCTTCCTCTTCGGTGCAAGGCAGAAGTAGTGTGGCTATCCGAATGGAGCTTAATCGTGATTCGACTAAAGCGTTAACCCAGGTGATGACGAAGGTCAACCAGGTCAGGTACAAGCTGCCGCAGCAGGCTTATGACCCCGTGATTGAACTGTCATCCGGTGAATCAACAGCCGTGGCCTATGTGGGATTTTCCAGTGATACCTTACCGATACCGGCAGTGACGGATTATCTTTCCAGGGTGGTTGAGCCTATGTTTTCTTCTATCGCGGGTGTCTCAAAAATACAGGTCTTTGGCGGCCAACAACTGGCCATGCGCCTATGGCTGGATGCGGATCGCCTGGCGGGTCGTGGGCTCACAGCAGCAGATGTTGCCGCCGCAGTCAGGCAAAATAACTATCAGGCGGCCCCAGGAAAAGTCAAAGGAGAATATGTCATCGCCAACGTTCGTGTGAATACCGACCTGACCAATGTTGAAGAGTTCCGTGATCTGGTTATTCGTAATGACGGGAATGGCCTGGTACGCCTGAAAGATGTCGGAACCATAGAGTTGGGTGCCGCGACCACCGAAAGCAGTGCGTTATTGAGTGGCAAAGCGGCCGTGCATTTGGGGTTATTTTCCACGCCAACGGGCAACCCGCTGGTGATTGTTGATGGTATCAAACAGTTATTACCGGATATTCAGAAAACATTGCCGCCGGGAGTCAACGTCGAATTGGCCTTTGAGACATCACGGTTTATTAAAGCGTCGATTAACGAAGTTGTGCATACCCTGCTGGAAGCACTGATTATTGTTATCGCCGTGATTTATCTCTGTTTGGGCTCTCTGCGCAGTGTGTTGATCCCCATTATTGCGATCCCGTTATCTATGCTGGGTGCCGCCGGATTGATGCTAGCATTTGGTTTCAGCATTAATTTATTGACCTTGCTGGCCATGGTCCTGGCTATCGGTCTGGTGGTGGATGATGCCATTGTGGTGGTGGAAAACGTGCATCGTCATATTGAGGAAGGCAAATCCCCGGTGGTCGCCGCATTAATTGGCGCGCGTGAAGTCTCAGGACCCGTCATTGCCATGACGATTACCCTTGCGGCGGTTTACGCCCCCATTGGATTTATGTCTGGCCTGACCGGCGCACTCTTTAAGGAGTTTGCTCTGACGCTGGCCGGAGCCGTGGTCATCTCGGGCATCGTTGCGTTGACTTTATCGCCGGTCATGAGTTCTTTTCTATTACAGCCAAAACAGGAAGAAAACCGGATGGCTCAGGCAGCAGGGGCATTTTTTGATGGTCTGGCCCATCATTACTCGCGTGCGCTCGATTTCTCCCTGAGACACCGTTGGGTGACCGGCGGCTTTGCCTTACTGGTGTGTCTCAGCCTTCCTTTGCTCTATAAACAAGCACAGCAAGAGTTAGCCCCCACGGAAGATCAGGCTGTTGTGCTAGCCGCAATAAAATCGCCCCAACATGCTAATCTGGATTATGTCGAGAAATTTGCGCAAAAATTGGAGCAGGTGTTTAACGAGATCCCTGAATCTGTTGGCACGTGGATAATTAATGGCACTGACGGCCCCTCGGCGAGCTTTGCTGGTGCCAATTTATCCGGATGGGCTGAACGTCAGCGTTCAGCGGCCGAAATCCAGGGTCAGTTACAAGCCGCCGTTGGTGAAATCGAGGGCAACAGTATTTTTATTTTCCAACTTCCACCTTTACCGGGCTCCACCGGAGGCTTGCCAATACAAATGGTATTGCACAGTCCACAAGGGTATCCCGTGTTGTATCAGACCATGGAAGAGATCAAGCACCAGGCCCGCCTGAGTGGACTATTTGCCATTGTAGACAGTGACCTGGATTACAACAATCCGGTGGTACAAGTGCAGGTTGATCGCGCCAAAGCCAATAGCCTTGGCATCCGAATGCAAGACATTGGTGAATCACTGGCGGTCCTGGTGGGAGAAAACTATATCAACCGATTTGGTATGGAAGGACGCTCGTATGATGTTATCCCCCAAAGTCTACGCAGCCAGCGGTTAACACCGGAAGCCCTGGCGCGGCATTTTGTGCGCAGCGAAAACCAAAGCATGGTTCCGCTCTCTACCCTGGTGTCTGTTTCGACAATCACTGAGCCCAATAAATTAACCCAGTTTAATCAACAAAATGCGGCCATTTTTCAGGCCATTCCCGCTCAGGGCGTGACGCTGGGGCAAGCTCTCGCTTTTCTTGAAGAGACAGCCAAGCGTTTACCAGCAGGATTCAGTCATGACTGGCAGTCTGATTCACGTCAATATAAGCAGGAAGGCAATACGCTGATGTTTGCTTTTCTGTCAGCCTTGCTCATCATTTATCTGGTGCTGGCTGCTCAGTATGAAAGCCTGGTTGATCCTTTGATTATCTTGATTACAGTACCGCTTTCTATCTGCGGTGCGTTGATCCCACTGGCAATGGGATACATCACATTAAATATTTATACCCAAATCGGATTAGTGACACTGATTGGGCTTATCAGTAAGCATGGTATCCTGATGGTGGAATTTGCCAATGAATTGCAGGCGGTGGAAGGGAAAAGTCGACGCTCAGCCATCTTACAGGCAGCTAAAATTCGTTTGCGGCCAGTACTGATGACAACAGCCGCCATGGTTATCGGCCTGATCCCCCTGTTATTTGCCAGTGGTGCGGGGGCAAATAGTCGTTTTGGCATTGGCGTCGTCATTGTTTCTGGCATGCTGGTCGGGACATTCTTCACCTTATTTGTGTTGCCAACAATATATACCTTGTTGGCAAGAAATCATTCCACCAGCGCGATGAGCGCCAGAAAACAGCAATTAATTGAAATAGAATAATATTCCAGGGGCTGGTGACAATTTAAGTCCGTTGTTCATACAGCCCACATTGTCCTTTATAGGATGAAAAAAGCCTGTGCGATTAAACTGGCGTTAATTGCCGTACCAATTTGTCGTATCGTGTTGCTATTGTTAGAACATGTTTAATTATGGCATTAGTTACACGATACACGTGATAAATAGAGTAAAATGGGTAGTTACAGGAGGAATATGGGCAGACAATCAGCACTTTTTCAGTTTAATTAATGGGAAAAGTGTGTCGATGTAGATGCAGGAAGAAAAACGTAAACGTCTTTACGAGACGCCCCCCACATAAGTTCGGTTTTACTCGCCTCTTTGTATCCTATTCCCCCACACGGTGCAGGGATTATATGGATAGTGCCTCATTCCGTAAACGGCATGGCACGCTACAAACGACAGCTAACCACGAATGCCATTTGGAATGGTCACTACCTTACCATCTAGATTTAAATCCCATCGAACACTAATGGGAATTTCCCACCTTCGCACTTTGTGACTCCGGAGGGGAGGATGTCAATTCCTACAAATAACTCGGCCAGATAGAGACTGATTAATGGAAAAATTTGATGTAGTTATTATTGGTGCTGGCGCTGCCGGCCTATTTTGTGCTGCGCAGGCAGGACAAGCCGGATTAAACGTTCTGGTACTGGATAACGGCAAAAAAGCAGGCCGAAAAATTTTGATGTCCGGCGGAGGACGCTGCAATTTTACCAACCTGTATACCGAACCGACGGCATACCTTTCTGCCAACCCCCATTTTTGTAAGTCAGCACTTGCTCGCTATAGCCAATGGGATTTTCTTGATCTTGTACAACGCCATCATATCCCTTATCACGAAAAAACATTGGGACAACTTTTCTGTGATGACTCAGCGCAACAAATTATAGACCTGCTTTTAAAAGAGTGTGAAATAGGGCAAGTCACTATTCGGTTGCGCAATGAGGTCACTCATCTCGAGAAAACAGAGCAAGGCTTTGTTATTACCGCATCAGAAAAAAAAGTAAGTGCACACTCACTTGTTGTGGCTTCAGGTGGATTATCCATGCCCGGCCTGGGAGCCTCTCCTTTAGGTTACCGCATTGCAGAACAATTTGGACTGAATATCCTGCCCACACGGGCAGCATTAGTTCCCTTTACCCTGCATAAGCCGCTACTAGAGCGATTACAAATTCTCTCGGGTGTCGCGGTTCCTGCTGTTGTGTCTGCCAAAGACGCGACCGTATTCAGGGAAAATATCCTGTTCACTCATCGCGGACTTTCCGGCCCTGCGATCTTGCAGATTTCCAGCTATTGGCAACCCGGTGAGTATGTGAGTATTAACTTACTTCCCGATACAGATTTAGCCTGTTTTCTGGATAAAGAACAGCGCTCTCATCCCAATCAGAGTTTAAAAAACACGCTGGCTAAATTACTGCCTAAGCGTTTGATCGAGTGTTTTCAGTCTCTTGGACAATTACCGGAAGTGCCTTTAAAGCAGCTTAATTCCACCCAGCAAAAAGCATTGATCGCGACTCTACAATGCTGGCAAGTACAACCGAATGGTACAGAAGGCTATCGTACCGCGGAAGTGACACTTGGCGGAGTAGATACTCATGAGTTGTCATCAAAAACGATGGAAGCTCACAAGGTAAAAGGGTTGTACTTTATTGGTGAAGTCGTCGATGTGACCGGCTGGCTCGGTGGATATAACTTCCAGTGGGCGTGGAGCTCAGCGTGGGCTTGTGCGCAAGCATTGGCAACTAGTGAGCCAGGAATAAAATAGCCACTTTTTCACTTTGACAGATGGCGTTGGTTGGATACCAACGCCATCTAGGTTTAACGCAGGAGTGCTTAAATAAGCATCCAAATGAGGATATTCGTTAAAAATGAATAGATACACTCAAAAAGTCGCTAAAAACGTTCATGCTTTAGATCTGTGTTTAATTATTTGAAAAATAAGATAGATATTCATTCGGAGGCTGTATCGCTAAGCAAATAGTTTAGGCCATTTATAACCACTTCTCTGGTTTCGTTTTTACTCGTTACAGCATAGACATCAATATTCAGGGATTGAGCAGCATCATCAACCAACTCTCGGTAACAAAGTCCTTCTTGATTGAATACACACATGGAACGAGGCATAAGCGCCATTCCTTTTCCTCTTGCAATATTCGCAAGCATCACCAGTGAATCATCCGGTTCTTTGCGCCTTTGCAACAAGAAAGGCAAACGCTGAAAATATTTTTCGCATTTGTCATAAAAAACGGGATTTGCGTTCCTTGAAAACCAAAACAAAGGCAGATCTGAGACATCGGTGAGAGCAATTTTTCCCTTCAAACTAGCGGGATGAGAAGATGGCATGGCAAGTAAAAGAGGTTCTCGATAGATCCAGTGAAATTTGAAATCATGTTCGCTATGCAAACTCCGTTCCCCTGTAATCACAATGTCCATCTGCCCCTTCGAGAGAAAATGCAAAAGTTGGCTGGAAGTCAGGTGTTGTATATCAATATCATCGCCGAACATCAGTGTTTTTATCTTATCACCCAGTTCGGGTATGTTGTCGAAATTCAATGTTCGGGTGAAACCAATCCGCACATGCGCTTTCTCATTTTTAATTTCACGCATAAACAACGTAAATTCATTGATAAGATATGTGGCTTTTTCAACTAACATCCGCCCGGCATCTGTCAGATGAACTTCATGAGTATTACGGGAAAAAAGATCACAACCGAGAATTTCTTCAAGACATTTGATATGCCGAGTCAGAGGGGGTTGTGTCATACGTAGCCTCTCTGCGGCTCTCCTGAAATTAAGCTCCTGAGCAACAGCTAAAAAACATTGTAACTGTTTTATACTGGGTAGCTTATTGTTAATGCTGTCCACAGAGTCTCCATGAATTGGATGGCATATTGCGTGACAAATATTTTGCCCTCTCACTTTATCACCTTATATCAATCCATTTTTATTGTAAATGTTAATTGACATGATGAATTGAAATCCATTGATATAAAAAATGAATCACAAAATTAACAATTCTCATGAAATTTCATCGTGGTAATTTTGCAAATGAACCCCATCACCACTGAGCATTTGATATGTCTGAAAAATATATATTAATTTCAAGATTTCTTCGCCCAAATAACGTTAATCTTAAATCTATTAATGGATTAAATAATAGTCTAAAAAACACTTTGTTTGTGAAGCACATAATATTGATGAGTTTATCAAATTACGCGCATTTAAGGAGATAGCCAATGGTTCAAAAATATATTTTACTCGAATTTAATTTAATCCAGTATGCGTGGGATCTAATGAAAAGCGCCTTGATTACGCGAAGATTAAAGGATGGAGCAATATTTAACATTCATTCACAGGTCGTAATTTATGACTTCAGAAATTAAAAATCCTGAGATGTCATTCAGGATATGGCTAGCTTTATTTATTCTCTCTATATCAACGTTTACTATAGTAACAACTGAGTTGGCTCCGATTGGCTTGTTGACACCTATTGCAGACGGACTTCACACTTCAGAATCCAGTATTGGGATGACAGTATCTCTTTACGCTTGGGTAGGTGCATTGAGTGCGCTTTTTGCGTCCCTATTTCTGGGTCATTTATCCAAAAAGCGCCTTTTGTTAACCCTAACTATTATTCTGTTCGTATCAAATGCCTTGTCTGCAACTGTTGATTCATTTGGCGTACTGCTGATTGCCCGCATCGTTGGTGCTCTGGCTCATGGTGCTTTTTGGGCAATGATCGGCGCCACAGCAGTGGCGATGGTACCTATAAAATATCTGGGTACAGCAACATCTATTGTCTTTGGTGGGGTATCAGCTGCCAGTGTATTTGGTGTTCCTTTGTCTAACTATATAGGATTGAATTTCGGTTGGCGTCAGGCATTTTGGCTGATGGCACTGCTCTGTGTAGTCGCATTCATTGGTATTATGCTTATTGTCCCTAAGATCACATCCAAAAGTACATTGGGTATTAATGCCCTAAAAAAAGTACTGGGATCAACTTTTGCCGCTTTTACTTTCATCGAACCTTGGCTTCACTCACAACCAACATTGTCTAAAAATTTCATACCTGCAGTTCTATTCATTTATGGTATTGCTGGCCTGGCTGGTAATTTCCTGACAGGTATGATTATTGATAAGTATCTAAAAGCCACTGTCATACTCTCGGCTCTGCTTATCGGTATTGTTCTTCTGATGTTAGGCAATAGTTCAGAGTCAATATCACGTACCAATATCCTGATTACGGTGGTTGTGTGGGGGATATCAATTTCAGGAATCTTCGTCGGTTTTCAAACCTGGGTTTTCCGTCTGGCAGGCGATGAAGCTTTTCCTGCATCTGCAGTTTATGTTTCGTTTTTTAACGGAGCAATCGGTATTGGAGCCTCAGTGGGGGCCTGGATCGTCTCCGCATTATCACTTCATGCACTATTTGTTACGGCAGGTACAGCAATTACGCTATCGATACTTCTCATTACGATAATCCCTTCTAATAAACCCGTCAGTGAAAAATTTACGGATAAGGCTATATGAAACAAGATACTGAATTAACAAATTACGGTCGGGACATTATGAACCAATTGGAATTACATATGCGAGGTGCTCTTAACGTTGGTGTAACACCAGAAGAGTTACTTGAAGTTGTCATACAGATGGCAATATATGCGGGAGTACCTGCGTGTATGAATGGGCTAACCGCATACCGCGCTGCGATTGTTGCTACAGAAAAATCTAACTCAATTGCATCAAGAGGTTAATGATGGATGAAATCGTTGTAATAGCTGCAAAACGAACAGCAACTGGTTCTTTTATGGGGGCTCTCGCCAACCAGTCAGCCGTTGAGCTTGGAACTTCAGTCATTCGCAGCACAGGCTCTAGCTGTTTCTCATTCCTGCGGTATTCCTGCTGAACGCATAAATCCTTATGGTGGAGCAATCGCACTAGGGCACACCATTGGCGCCTCTGGATGTCGGATACGTGTAACATTAATACACGGACTCATTCGAGAAAATTGCAATAAAGGAATTGCGGCGCTGTGCATCGGTGGAGGGGAAGGCATTGCTTTGAGTGTCACTCGCTAATATACAATATGCACAATAATCATGGTGAATAAACCGCCCGGAACACCGGGCGGGATTAAACGGACTAACAGCTAAGCATTAATACCTTTCATACCATCTTCACTATATCTGTTTCCTTTTACAGTGAACGTGTTACGGGTATTATTGAGCGTTTCGAGATCTGTTCTGTCGAGTTCTATCGCCGCAGCACCCGCATTTTCAACCAGATAACTCATCTTTTTTGTCCCTGGAATCGGTACTGTCCTTTCATATTGTGCAAGCAACCATGCCAGGGCGATCTGTCCAGTCGTACAGTTGTACTTTTCTGCCAATGGATGTATTGCATTGATAAGCTGACGATTATGATCCATGTTCTTTTGCAGAAAACGCGCATTATTTTTACGGAAATCACCTTCCTGAAAATCACTGTTTTTCAGATACCGCCCTGTCAGGAAACCCCGTCCCAAAGGGGAATATGGAACCAAGCCTATATCCAGTTCTTTCACGACTGGCAGAATTTCATCCTCAATATCACGTGTCCAGAGAGAATATTCAGTCTGAAGTGCTGTCACAGGAAATACCGCATGCGCTTTTCTCAACGTGCTGGCTGACACTTCACACAAACCTACATGACCAATTTTCCCTTCTTTCACTAGACGTGATAAACAGTCCATGCTTTCTTCTATCGAGGCATCCTTATCCACTCGATGCAAGTAAAAGAGGTCAATTTTTTCAATCCCCAAACGCTGCAATGACTCATGGCAGCATTGAGTGATGTAATTAGGCGCATTATTGATCCTACGTGCATAAGCCTCATTAGGATCGCGATCAATACCACATTTTGTGGCGATTTTAAATTCATCACGAGTCGCCTGATCAAGCCTACCAAGGAAATGTCCAATCAGTCTTTCATTGTGACCCCGACCATAAAAATTGGCGGTATCAATGAATTTCACCCCGGTGTTGAGCAGATTATCCAATAGTTTTAACGCATTATTATTATCTGTTTCCCCATAAAATTCACTTAAGCCCATTGCTCCATAGCCGATGGCGCTAACTGCAAAATTCTGAGAAAGGTGTCTAAGTTCCATCATTACTCCTTTGTTGAACTTTGATTCTTTCACGAGTTAGCAAACATCTGAATTATCATATCGATGATATTAAACAAGCATCACAAGAATAAACGAAAGAAATAGAATCTAAAAATTCGCTTTTCATGGAAGCGTGCCAGGCGCAATTAACTTGCAGAGGCAAGACTTAAGGCCTGGAAATGATGAGCCACCATTCCTGCCCTTTTCTTAGAAAAAGAAAAAATTTTTCTGCCATTCACCATGAAAACCACACTGAAATTAACAACAACATAATAATAATTAATGTCATTGTTCTATTAAATAATGATTATCTTAAACCTCACAACAGAACGAATCATTAGAAAAACAATTTGATTGTTCCCATGTGGTTTGGAATAATACGCGCAGAAAGCACATAACCCACATTGACTACACAAATAGAAAAAACCAGTATTTAATATTGATATATGACAAATAAATTAAATAACAACCTTAATCATTATCACCAATAAAAACATCACACTGTAACTACGATCAACAATTAAGTCTAAGAGAGGTGATTTTATTTATTAAATAATATAATAAATAAAATCTATCAAAAACGATTACATCCGATATAAAAACAAATAAATTAATTAAATTTATTTAAATTAATCACCCTACGTGGTTGTTACTGAAAAATGAGTTCTGATATGCAAGACTTACCTCACGTCAAAGCACTGTGTGCTATCACACATCCTTACCGTGCTTGTACCGAATATGATGAATTATTTAATCACGCAATGCGTGAACTGACGCAGTACCACTGTGACCATACCCCCGGTTATGAACAGTGGCTGTTGGATCATGGGCTGGATAAACAGGCGTTAATGACGCTGGAGGATTGGTCAAGCCTGCCTTTACTCTTTGCCAATTATTTCAAACGCAATCTGATCTTAAGTGATAGTGCTCGAGACGCACTGGAACTGACTTCTTCCGGCACTACCGGGCAAAAAAGCCGTATGCGCTATGATGCTGCAAGTATTAAGGCCGCCCAGCATATGGTGGATTGTATTTTTGACTATTATGGCTGGAATACCCCGGATCAGCCCTGTAACTATCTGCTGCTTAGCTACGAACCGGCTGGTGCCATCACTTTAGGCACGGCTTACACCGATCAATTCTTGTGCAAATATGCCCCCGTCAATCGAGCCTACTATGCGTTGCGCCATAACGGGCAAGGGAATGAATTCGACCCCTTCGGTACCATTACCGCACTCCAGCAATTTGCTCAGGAAGGGTTACCGGTACGTATCTTCGGTTTCCCGGCTTTTTTATGGTTTACCCTGCAAAGAATGCAGCAAATGGGACTACCTGCACTGACATTACATCCTGAATCGCTGGTTTTCCTTGGCGGAGGCTGGAAAACACATGCCGATAAATCCATTCCTAAAAAAGAACTGTATCAACGGTTGACCGAACAGCTCGGTATCCCTGATATTCGCTGTCGTGATGGCTATGGTTCCGTTGAACATCCCGTACCTTATGTGGAATGTTCTCACCATCATTTTCACGTTCCGGTCTATGCCCGCGCATATGTACGCCATACCGCCAGTTTGGAGTGCCAACCTTATGGGGAGCCGGGTTTTCTGCATTTTACTTCTCCTTTTATTACTTCCTGCCCAGCCCATAGCATCGTGACCAGTGATCTGGCCGTACTACATCCGGGTAAACATTGTGGTTGTGAGATTGAAACTGACTGGTTCGAACTACTTGGCCGGGCGGGTACCAGCAAAAATCGGAGTTGTGCTATTGCCGCTTCAGAATTGATTAAGAGATCCTGACATGTCTTCCGTAAATACCGTTGCTATAAAAACAATCACTCCCCCGATTTCTACTGAACCGTTGGCAGGACAGACCATTGCAACATTGCGTGAACGTTTACCGGAGCTGCTGGCACATCCCCATACGGCTGAACAGGTACTTGATTGCGCTCAACAATTTGCCGATTATCTCTCCCACCTGGACGATCATCCCCTGTTTGACCCTCAGACACGGCAAGCGCTTATCGCTTTTTGCCAACGTGAAGCACTGGAAACCAAATTGGAACGGGAACTCGGCAAAAATGCTTTTTCACTGCGCCGATTCGATTATAACCAGAATCGATATGAGTCATGGAAGCCGTTAGGATTGGTTGTCCATATTACGCCGTCCAATGCTGAACTTCTGCCTTTTATGGCGGTCATAGAGAGTTTGCTGGTAGGTAATATTAACTGGTTACGTCCAAGCAGCAGCGATAACGGGTTTAGTGCGCAACTTCTGGCCGCATTTTTAGCCCATGATATTTCCGGTGATTTAGCTGATCGAGTCGCCGTATTGCCTTTACCCGTGACAGAACTGGCAGAATTGTTCAGTCATGCCGATGCTGTTTCTGCCTGGGGCAGCGACTCATCTCTGGCCTCTATTCGTTCTCAACTGCCCACGGGTTGCCGCTGGATCGATTGGGGACACCGCATCAGTATTGCCTGGTTAAGCCCGGAAGCTACTGCTGATACGCAACTGGATGCCTTGGCAGATGATATCTGTCGTTATGATCAACAAGCCTGTTCTAGCCCACAATGTTTACTGGTCGATAGCGATGATCCTAACGTTTTACAGCATATCGGACAACGCATGGCCGCCGCCCTGCAACGCCGTTCCGGGCAATATCCCACCATGCAAAAGAATATTCAGGAAGCGGCGGAAATAACGACTCAAACGGCTTTCCAACAACTCGACTTCGCGTTTACGCAGGTTCGCGGAGAAATCTGGCGCACTGACGACTGGCGGGTCATATGGCGTCATGAAGAGGAATTAGCCGCTTCTCCGCTATTCCGTACATTGCAGATACGCCCTGCCCCGCGTCAGCGTTTGTGCTCTATTTTGCTACCCTGGCGCCACTATCTGCAAAGTTGTGCGTTGATAACCCGCCAAGAGCAGATCACCGAAATGAGCCACACTCTGTTTGCCGCGGGCATTAATCGCATCACGCCCGCAGGTCAGATGCACGACGGTTATCATGGTGAGCCACACGATGGTGTCTATGCACTGTCACGTTTTACCAAGCGAGTTTCTGTCAGTCTTGCACCTGATTTAATGGCGGGTTGTGCCCATCTTGATATGCCGCCATCTCGCCCACGCGGACTAGAAAATCTTCCGCTCATGAATAAGACTGATTTTCAGGCACAAGTGCCTAATGATAAAGCTCGCCTGTTTTTCCTCAGTGGTGGCAGCAGTGGCAAGCCTAAACTGGCGGCTTACAGCTATGATGATTATCACCGACAAATGCGGGCAGCCGCCGATGGTGTTTTCGCTTCCGGGCTTGAGCCTGCCACCGATCGGGTCATGAACCTGTTATACGGCGGAAAATTGTATGGCGGCATGATAAGTTTCTTCACCATTCTGGATAAATTGGGTGTGGTGCAATATCCAATGGGTGGCCCAGCTGACAATGACTTTAGGGAAATCGCAGATTTTATCGTGAACCAACGCATTAATACGCTGGTGGGGATGCCAAGCACACTGCATCGGTTATTTTTAAATGAAGCGACCAAATTACGTCAGTATGGCGGTATTCGTAAGCTCTTCTTAGGGGGAGAACATCTGAATATGCATCAGCGAAACTTCCTGTCCAGTTTTGGCGTTACCCTGATCCGCTCAACCATTTACGGTTCGGTGGATGCCGGCCCGGTGGGTCATGCCTGTGCAGCCAGTGAGGATGGCGTTTTCCATTTAATGGCGGATACCCAATGGCTGGAAATTCTCAATCTCGAGCATGATCAACCCGTGGCAGAAGGTGAAACCGGGCGTCTGGTATTTACCTCCCTCCATCGTGAAGCACAATGTGTCCAGCGCTACGATTTAGGGGATCTTGGTTGTTGGGTTAATCAACCCTGCTCTTGTGGTCTTACCTCACCGCGTTTCCGGCTTAAAGAGCGTCATGGCACCATACTGCGTATAGGCAGTATTTTCTTTAATCTTGCTGACTTGTCGGAACAACTGGCGTTACCCGTACAATGGATAATCGATCATAACCGTGATGGTATCGATACTATCCGGCTATTGGTTGATCATGCCGAACCAGCCAAAGTACGCCAGAATATATTGAAAAATCCCAAAATAACGGAAGTGGTTGAAGGCAATCTCCTGATCTTAGACATCATTTCCACTTCTGCTGCTGACTTTCAGCGTAATGAACACAGTGGTAAAACACCATTGTTCATCGACTTGCGTCAATATTAATTGGGTAAAATTAACATGATGACCAGAACAACCTTGATTAATTTGATCCGTTATGTGCGCGAACATTCTGCTTATTACCGAGAATGCTATCAGTCCATTCCAGAGCATTGGACTTTAGAAGATTTGCCACTCGTGGAACCCTGTCATTATTGGGCACACTCAAACAATTTGCCAACATGGCCGGTGCTGACTGCGCCGCCGGAAGGCGGTCACGTGTTTAAAACAGGCGGCTCAACCAGTGATGGACGGTTGTCGGTTTTCAGTCAACAAGAGTGGAAAACATTCATTCATTCCTTTGGCCAAGGTATTGCCCGCCAATTAAATCCTGGGGATCGGGTGGCCAATTTGTTTTTTGCCGGCGATCTTTATACCAGCTTTGTTTTCATCCACGGTGCATTATCGAATGCACCACTGCCCCTATTGGAATTTCCTTTTGCTGGCAAGATCGAGGATGAATCGCTGGTTAACAATATCCGCCTTCATAATATCAATGTGCTGGCAGGCGTACCGGTTCAGTTAATCCGCCTGGCTCACTATCTGAAAGACACAGGACAAACATTACCAGGGGTGGAAACCATCCTTTACGGTGGAGAAAGTATGTTCGATGCACAAATTGCAATCATACGACATGTTTTCCCTCAGGCTCGTTTAGGCTCCATAGGGTGTGCCAGTGTCGATGCCGGTTTAATCGGCTATGCGGATACCGGCTGTCAAAAAGGGGAACACCGGGTATTTGAGAACGATACGATTGTTGAGATCATCGATGAAATAAGCCACCAGCCAATTACTGTACCCGGTAAACGTGGGCTCTTGGTTGTCACTAATCTGCAACGACGGCTCATGCCCGTCATCCGTTATCCTACCGGAGATATGGCTTGCTGGTGTGATTCAGAACCGGCAGAGCGCAAGTTCACCTTACAAGGACGAGCGAATCAAGGTTACCGTATCCGGTTTGGCACATTGTCTTTATTCCCTGACGATTTAGCAGCACAGCTATCACAACACCGCGAGCTTTTAGCCTGGCAATTGGAGTTCAGCCAGAAAGAAGGGCAAGATCAAATCCGCTTATTGGTTGCAAGCCTCCAGACTGTCGACATTGACAAAATACGCCACCGGGTCATGACTGCCTTTCCGCATTTGGACAAACTTTGTACTCAGAAAAATATGTTGGAGATCGTACAAACTAATATCGATGATATGTATACCCATCCACGGTCAGGTAAATTGCAACGTGTTGTGGATCTGCGTAATTATCATTAAGGTTGAATCGATATGACTATCTTCCATCCCACTATTCAGATCCGCCGCTATCAGTCAGGTGATGATAGAAAAATCAGCCAATTATTCCGTGAAGTTTACGGCAATTCGTATGTTTATCCTGACATTTATCTACCAAGCCTGATCAATGATAACCAAATCACCGGGCAATGGCACTCAGCCTTAGCATTCCATCAGGAGCGGCTTATCGGTCATGCTTCTTTGGTCAAAGATCCCATGCAGCCAAATCAGGCCGAGTTAGCACTGATTGCGGTATATCCTGATTTTCAAGGTTATGGTGTGGCGAAGTCTCTGGGCAGTTATTTATGCGATTACGCGAAAGAGCAAGGTTATAACTTATTGACGATAAAACAGGTATGTTCACATCCGAAAAGCCAGCACATTGCCCGAAATTTAGGTTTCCATTCTACGGCGCTGATGCTGGATTATGTCGATTCGCCATTTGGTTTACCCGAACCTGAAAGTATCGTTCAGGGGGTTTTGCCGCTGAAATCATTGCCATTACCTAAGCTCAACTGGCCACAGCCCTGGCAAAACTGGGTTTCCCTGATAGGCCAATATGTCGGCGAATCAACTCCATATACCCCATCCGTGTATCAGCGTTCAATGATCGCTGAACCATTTACGATTAAAAAATCCGGTCGTCGTCTGGATATCACGCTATACGAGATTCATTCTGACTTTTTATCGGAGGTGATCGATTTTCCGACCGGTCAGCTAATTTATTTGAAACTCCCGGCCTGTGAAGAAACGCTGGGGTTCTACTCACTGCTCAAAAAAGGGGGTTTTCGATTTGCTGGGCTTTGCCCAGACACACATGATGGCTGGTTTTTACTCTGGTTACGAGGTTATCAATTGACACCCTATCAATTTCACGACTCAGAGACTCAACATCTCTATCAAATGGAACTGGGGGGATAATCAACAATATAACGACTACCCTGGCTAAATCACATTTTTAAACGCCCCCCAAATTTGATTAAAAAAACGCTTTACAAATGATATTGAGAACGATTATCATTATTAATACTTTCAGTGCACCACCTTCAGGGTCCATGTGAAAGTACGACATTGCTCACATTGCTTCCAGTGTTTACTTTATAGGCCAACTTTATGTTGGCTTTTTTTTGCCTGATATTGACGCACGTTTTTTCAACGATTTTAAAATCCAGGGTGAAGCTTTTACTCTTTTCTATTTTAAGCTCTCCATTTACTTTAATCGCACAATCCATGCCACCATAAGGATAGCGATAACAGCAATACCGCTCGCCACGTAGCCAATACTCCCCAGACCCCATTGTGTGATGGCTACCCCACCCATGATTGCACCTAATCCTGTTCCTGCGTTAGCAGCAGAGACATTCAAAGTACCTGCCAAAGCTTGAGCATGTGACGCTGATTTCATAACGCGTACCTGACAAATGGGAAATAACGCAGTATAAGCAATACCCCACAGTGCTAAAGACATGACGAGCAGGAACGAAGAGCTGGCCAGTGGTACAGTGAAGACCATTCCTATACCTAACAATAGCGTGAATATCACCGTCACGCTTAGTGGATGACGATCAACATAGCGACCACCTAACCAGTTTCCAATCAAGCCGATAGCACCAAAGCCCATTAACCACCATCCAACATATGCCGGTTGAACCCCGACAATGCGTTCTAATGTATCAGCTAAATAGGTGTAAGCGGTGAACATTGCAGTAAAAATAACAACAGATAACACTACGTTAGCGACAAATCGAGGATCTTTTAGAATACGAGTTTGCTCCTTAATTTTTATCTTCTCTGGTCGAGCAACGGTCGGCATGAAGATAAAGATAAGCATTGCCATCAAAAGAGACAAGCCAGCTAACCCCCAGAACGTGCTTCGCCAACCAATGGAATCTGCCGCAAGCGTTCCTAATGGAATACCGAACAGTAACGCTGCTGAAATACCTAAGTAAACTTGTGAAACAGCTCGTCCTGCACGTTTTGGCCCCACAATTTGCCCGGCAGTTTCACTGGCTGTTCCCCAAAATACGGGTAACATCAAAGCAGGAATAAAACGCGCAATAGCAAGTACCCAAATATTTGGCGCAACTGCGGCTAGTGCATTAGAAACCGCAAATATTAGCAAGATGACGATAAATAAGCGCTTACGCTCGATGTGAGATAATAATGCAGTTAATACTGGCCCGAACAACATAACTGTAAATGCAAATAATGTCACAAGTTGCCCTGCTGCTGAAATTGAAACATTTAAGTCACGGGACAATGAGGGAAGAAGCCCAACGATGAGATATTCTGTTGTGACAATAACGAAAGCCGCGATGGCAAGGATAACAATAGAAAGACCATTACGGCTAACTGATTCTGTTGCGACCGATGTGGAATAAGAAGACATTAAAAAAGACTCCAGCTTAATATCAATTGTTGTGCTAGTTTATTGAAAAAAATAAATCTTATATTTGTTTTTTTTTCATACTACTATGGAATTTAAATCCATAATTAGGAGGGTAATATGACGCCTTTTGAACGTTTTAAAGGTATAGAAGCCTTCGTAATCACAGCTGATTTAGGGAGTTTCACTGCAGCTGGACATCAGTTGAATTTGACCAACTCTGCAATTAGCAAGAGTGTGGCACGTTTGGAAGATCGGCTAGGTACTCGCCTGTTTGAACGCACAACTCGTCGATTGGCTCTGACTGACGCGGGCAGTGCGTTCTACCGCACTTGTGTACGTGTTCTTGCTGACTTAAAAGAAGCGGAAATTGTTCTCAGTACCCAATTTAGAGAACCGGTAGGGCGATTGCGCTTAGATGCCCCAGAAGCGTTTGGCCGTTTACATGTTATGCCACTCATTTTACAGCTTACAGAACAGCATCCTTATTTATTGCCTCACGTATCCCTCACGGATCGCTTTGTTGATCTGCTCAATGAGGGCATAGATGTAGCAGTACGTATTGGGGGAGCGGAACATTGGCCCGCTTCTTTGGGACACACTTATCTTGGTAGCGAGCGTCTAATTTTTTGTGCTTCACCCGACTATTTAGCAAAAAATGGTACACCGACGTCAGTCAACGAGTTGCTATCTCATGATTCTGTACTCTACGGTAAGGCTGATGGAAGCACGAGTCCCTGGTTGATCACAAATAATACGGGTTTGGTTGAACGTAAGACAATGGAAGGACGTATTATCGTTGGTAGCGGCGAGGCGCAGGCGAGTGCAGTTAAAGCGGGATATGGCATAGCACAATTGGCAACATGGTTGGTCTGTGATGATATAAAACGAGGTGATTTAGTGATCATTTTGCCTGAACTGACCACAGATGGCCTACCACTGAATTTAGTATGGCCAATTGGCAAGCAATTGCTTCCTAAAGTGAGTAGCATATTAGCATTGCTAAAGAAAGAGTTACGGATTCATTAACCCGAAGATGGTTTAAGCCGTCATTGAAAAATCCTCCCCTGAGTAGAACACTTTCAGTGACAGCGTATTTCTAAATGCTATCAGCCGCGGATCATAGTCCTTATCTCGGGTTTTCTGGATAAGTTTTTTCATTTGCGGTCGTTTCCCTTCAAGGGATCGATTATTATGAATTCTTATTTAATGAGGTTTTCAAATGAAGGTATCAATAGCTAGACCCATTATCGAATTGTTCCCTGATATCGCAGTTTATGGTTTGCTTGTTAAAGGAATAAATAACAAATTAATAAAACCTGTAGATTTCGGCAATATAGGAGATATCGATCAGGCTATTTTCAAATCTGAGATTGAAAAATGGTCCGGTATTTATAATGCGTTTAGCCACCCCAAAAAAGCCAGGGTTTCTATCAAGTATCTTCTGGATGTTTTTTTGAAAGGTAAGTTAAAAAAAATAAATCCTATCGTAGATATTTATAATTATGCCTCATTGATCTCCATGTGTCCTATCGGGGGAGAGGATGTGAATAAACTAGGTAAAGGTCATTTGAATCTTTCCGTTGCGTCGGGAAAAGAAACATTCACTCCATTTAATTCGAGTGTGATAGAAAATCCATTCCCCAAAGAAGTGATATGGGGTATTAATGACGATGTTGTCGTATGTCGTTCAATGAATTTTATTGAGTCCAATGATTATAAAATCACAGAGGACACCAATAATATCCTATTCATTATCGAAAAACCGCTACCCACACTGAATGGGGATCCGATGAAAGCGTTCAGTTTCATTAAGGAACAATCGAGCAACATAAACACCAATGTCATAGAATTTACCCTAACAGCACAAAACACCTCCGTCTCTTTTTAAGACCAAAACACCCGATATCAGATAATAGTCCCTTTTTTTAGGGGCTTTTTTTTGCAGATCACCTGATAGCTTAAGCCCTTATTGCGGGTTGTCGGCTTTTTGTTGGATGGGTATCAGGCTTAATGACTGATACGTTCCAACCGAAAAAGCCGAACTTAGGTTTACGTGAACAAGAAATTGCTGTGCTTAAGCAAAGTTGAGGTTAAATAAGCACCTTAAGAAACCGACAGTTTAGGGCCAGCGTTCACCAATGCAGCACCCGCCGCAGTATCTGTATATTTATCGAAGTTATCGATAAAGCGTTGTGCCAGATCTTTTGCCTTCACTTCCCATTCGGATTTATCCGCATAAGTATGACGTGGGTCTAAAATGTTGGTCTCTACTCCCGGTAAAGTCGTCGGGACAGCCAAATCAAAAATCGGCAGTTGAATGCTGTCTGAATCTTCAATGTCACCATTGAGAATCGCATCGATAATTGCGCGGGTATCTTTGATGGAAATACGTTTGCCTGTTCCATTCCAACCCGTATTCACCAGATAAGCTTTCGCGCCTGATGACTGCATACGCTTAACCAGCACTTCCGCATATTGTGTCGGATGCAATGACAGGAATGCCGCACCGAAACAGGCAGAGAATGTGGGTGTTGGTTCTGTCACGCCGCGTTCTGTGCCCGCCAATTTTGCGGTAAAACCAGACAGGAAGTGATATTGAGTCTGCTCTGGTGTTAAACAGGAAACCGGGGGCAAGACACCGAAGGCATCTGCGGTCAGGAAAATGACTTTCGTCGCGTGACCTGCTTTTGAGACCGGCTTAACGATGTTTTCAATGTGATAAATCGGGTAAGAAACACGGGTATTTTCTGTTTTGGAACCGTCATTGAAATCAATTGTCCCATCTGCCAATACCGTGACGTTCTCCAACAACGCATCACGGCGAATGGCGTGATAGATATCCGGTTCAGCTTCTTTGGACAAATTGATGGTTTTCGCGTAGCACCCACCTTCAAAATTAAACACGCCGTCATCATCCCAACCGTGTTCATCGTCACCGATCAACTTGCGTTTCGGATCAGTAGAAAGTGTGGTTTTCCCTGTCCCTGAAAGACCGAAGAAAATGGCAACATCCCCTGCTTCACCCACGTTAGCAGAGCAGTGCATGGAGGCGATACCTTTCAGTGGCAACAGGTAGTTCATCATTGAGAACATGCCTTTTTTCATTTCCCCACCGTACCAAGTACCACCAATTAACTGCATACGTTCGGTCAGGTTAAAAGCCACAAAGTTCTCAGAGTTCAACCCTTGTTCTTTCCATTGTGGGTTAGTGCATTTAGCACCGTTCATCACAATAAAATCAGGTGTAAAGCCAACTAATTCTTCATCTGACGGACGGATAAACATATTTTTCACAAAGTGTGCCTGCCACGCCACTTCTGTGATAAAGCGCACTTTCAGCCGTGTATCCGCATTAGCTCCGCAGAAAGTATCAACCACAAACAAACGTTTGCCTGAAAGCTGCTGAGTAACCAATCTTTTGAGGTGAGACCAGGTTTCTTGACTGAGCGGTTTGTTATCATTTTTTCCTTTACCTTGATCAGCCCACCAGACCGTATCGCGGGTCACATCATCGCGGACAATGTATTTATCTTTCGGGGAACGCCCGGTGAAAATACCGGTATCCACCGAAACCGCCCCGAGGTGAGTCAATGTGCCACGCTCGTACCCTTGTAGTGAGGATTGAGTTTCTTCAGAGAATAACTGTTCATAACTTGAGTTATAAACGATTTCACTCACGCCATGAATACCATAAACCTCAAGTGCCTGCTCAGTAATGCCTGTAACGCCCATTTATTACTCCTGGTCAGTTATACTTTGTTTCTGTGGGGATAATAAATAATTATGACTAATTAACCGCGATTGTTATCAAAAAATTGAAAGCACGTTACTTTTTTTAAGTTTATATGAGACACAGGACACGAAATGACAGATGAATGCAGACTAAAAAGGGCGTAAATAACGCCCTATAAATACCATTCGAGATAAACCGGTCATCCAGGCGATGACTATCCGTGTCATGGTTCTTCTTTAACCGCCTTTATTTCACCGATATCTTTCTCATCGAACATATAGTGCGTACCACAAAACTCACATGCCATGTCAATGTTGCCATCCTGGTGCAAAATGTCCTGCAAATCCGCGTCGGGTAATGTCACCAGACTATCAGCACAGCGCTGCCGAGAGCAGCCACAACGGAATGCTATCTGCTGAGGATCAAAGAGTGTGACCTCCTCTTCATGATAGAGGCGATACAAAATTTCTGCCGCCTCCAATGTAAACAGCTCTTCTCCCTTAATAGTTGCCGTCAGCTGTGATAAGTGGTCAAGCATGCCTTCACTGCCTTTCTGTGCCCCCGGCAGGATCTGCAATAACATACCGCCTGCCGCCATTTTTCCATCCAGTTCCCCGGTACGGATAAACAGACGGGTTGATAGCTGTTCTGATTGCTTAAAGTACACATCCAGACACTCCGCCAACGTTTCGCCTTCCAGTGCCACAACGCCCTGATAACGCTCACCTTCTGTTGGGGTCACGGTAATGACCATATAGCCATTACCGATCATGTCGCGCAGGCTGCTGGCCGCATTCACTTCGCCATCAATGCGAGCTGTGCCACGCATCTGATGCTGGTTATTACCATTAATCACCGCCATTTTCACTGGCCCGTCCCCCTGAATTTGTACGGTGATATCCCCATTGAATTTCAATGTCGCGGTTAACAGACTGGTTGCGACCAACAACTCACCTAATAGCTGCTGTACGGGTTGAGGAAATGAGTGATTTTCCAGCATCCGTTGGTAAGTTTCACTAACAGAAACCAGTTCCCCCCTGACAGAGTGGCTTTCAAATAAAAAACGGTGTAATTGATCATGCTTGGTCATAAATCTCTCTCATCTCACTGAGACGGCGATACTCTCTGGCTTCAGGCTTTTTCAGTATCTTCCGACCCATTTAATCTTGTGTTCTTGAATTTTATTAATGTACGCCGTTCTTTTTTATCCGGACGACGATCGGGATGCGGCATGGTGAGTGCATTCATTTTACGAGCCAATGCCGTTTTTTCCCGATTCATAATACTTTCAGCCGTTTCCTGATAAAGTTGCTGAGCCTCTACGGCACGCCGTCTGTGGCTGTTTAATGCCAAGACAACGACCGTTTTTTCGTCATTTCCCTGACGCAGTTTGATCTCTGCATTCAACTCAACCCGTTTACCCGGCCTACTCCGCTGCCCATTATAATGGACTTTTCCCCCTTCAATCATTTCACGTGCGATGGAACGGGTTTTATAAAAACGGGCAGCCCACAGCCATTTATCAAGGCGAACAATCTGATCGGAGTCTGAATTCTGCATGGATGTTTCTCCCAATGAACTAATCCATAAACCTAACCGGTGCTGGCAAAAAGCAAACTGAGGGTAACACAGCCCGCCGGCTTATCGCTAATCCCGCAAAGGCGGTAGATTGAAACAATTATTACAGATTGAAACAGCTATTATAGTATTGAGTCACTGTTTGCAGGCGTCGTTGGTTCTTCTGTCGTTTCTTGATAATCAAAAGGGGGTTTATGGTCAGTGTCGCCAACAAGATCGCCAGCAGCAGACAACTCCACAAATAACGAATGAGCGTCGCCGGATCAGGCTCACGGTGCAACATGATATGACGAGTTCCATTGGGATCGACGGACAAGCCTGTCACAATCCCCGAGATATCAAACGGTGTCTTCAGCAACAGCGCTAAGATATCATGTAATTCATACCACTGATCCAACGGAGTGAAATTGAAGATATAGTTCGTCCGCACCGGATATTCAGTCAATGACTTATCTTCATCGCTGCGCAGCAAAACGCCCCCCGGAGAGGGGCTGTTTATCAGCGAAATCCACCGACCAATTTCCTGGTAGATAAATTCTCGCGTTGTCGCGTGAACCAACTTTTCCAACGCATCGGCACTGATAGCACGCAACAACACGTTAGTTTCAGCCAATTTTCCCGTTTTAGCCTCTTTCAACAATTCATCCCAATTAGCCGCATTTCCCAAATTGACCAGCGCTGTTTTCAAACGATCACAACGCGTATCTTGCAAACAGACTTTATGCGTCGCCAAGATGATTTGCGAAAATTTGTCGAGTGGGATCATGCCTGATTTGGCCATAGATTGTTTCAATCTGGGGTTGATCTTTCGGTCGCGTTCATCTGGATGCAATTGCTCATTGAGTAATTTAATCAGTGCTGAAATATCTTCGATCAGTTCAGACTCCACGATAGGTAATGGAATTTCACTATTCCAATAGATCCCACGACAGTCAAATGGTGCAAATAGCCGATCATCGGATTCGGGGAGGGCAATGGGGGGCATATAGCACATCCCGGCACCTTTCACCTTCAAGACATCGCCCTCTTTCACCACCATGTTTTGTAGCTCATGGTGACTGGTGATAACTTTAGTATTGCTGCCATATAACCACGCAAAACTCAGCCGCATAGATAGGCTTACCGGTTGGAAAAAGTAGAGCATCAGCAAGGCCAATATCGAGAAAATGGCCAGAATTAAATTCTTATTGTAGCGCTGATAAGGATAGTGTTTCTCTTCTTCATGCAATGAGAGATAACGCCCCTGTCGCACGACATGACAGTCGGTGTACATATCAATATCGGTATGTTGATCAAAATCATGGGAAACATAAGGCTCCCAATGTGCGGGATAGATCAGATCAATCCCCCCTAAGGAGACGTTTTTTCTTTTCTTCTGATCAAATTCGCTAAAGACGCCCCATCGTTTCGGAACGCCGCTGAAACAATGGATATCGACCCGTTGTCGGTCAGAAGGTAATCGGAAATATGGCCAAAAACTTGTCAGAATGAGCAGGAGCGCCACCAGCATTAACCACGGGAACATTGGGATAGGTAAGAAAAGTGCCACAAACCACAGTGATAAACCCGCACACATCAGAATACCTTCCTGGAGACCTGTTGATTTCCGTAAACGATATTCTTCTAATGTCTCTTTGCGGGTATACAATAAATTCGCTCTCGAATTGCCATTTTTTTGAATGGAGGCCTGTTCGGTTTTTGCGGTCGATTGTACGATGGATGGCGCTTGCTGATAGTCTTTCAGGGAGTGGCCGTTTACCGTGATAACAAGTGGCATTGAGGTTGTTTGTACAATCTCCAGCGTATTTTGTTGCTTAATAAAGGGTTCCAACCATACAGGCAAATGTATTTCCATCTCATCAATATAATAAAGCCAGTGGTGTACCTCATCTGTCGCAGAGGAAAAACGGGTAACAGGATGGGTGATGGTATAAACGCCATGATGTTTAATCGGTAATACCGGATAACTCGTGCTGTACCGACGATTCGTTGTTATAAGACGCGCATTTCGCACATAAGATTCTATTGTTTGATATTCATCAGCATCCAGCTTACGGCGATTTTTTTTGGCGAGTAACTGTAAATAACTCGTGTTATCAAGCCGCCTCCATCTAAAAATCAGAAAGGAAGCCATTATAATCAGGCTAATGATAAAAGCAGCTAATATAATGACGAGTGAACTCATTTCTTCTCCACGACCGTGACCGCAGTACAGAGATCCAAAAAATAACCCTCTCTTTAAGCACAGAGCATCAGGCAATTCCGATTATTGCTATCTATTTTTGATTGTATTCACAAAATGTTATATAAATTTCTGAATAACCTTCCATAAAATAACATCTTTTTGCAAGGGCAAGATAACAACAAAAATACATTCAAGCGATAATCGCTATCATTTACTAACATAATCAGCCATATTAAAGCAAAGTTGAATTCGTGCGCAATGGCATTACAACACTTAAATAAAACAATAATTTTTAAGTTATTTAGCGCATTATTATTTTCAACGTCCAGTATATAACAGCCATCAGAGGCAAGCATGATTGACTTAAAAAAACCTAAGATATTGAATATAAATAACATTGCTCACTCACGCTTATTCAATATTCAATCGGTTGATCTTGAATTCAGTAATGGGGTAAAACGCATTTATGAGCGAATGAAACCCACAAATCGTGAAGCAGTTCTAATTATTCCGGTCGTGGGCGAAGAATTAATTCTTATCCACGAATATGCGGTTGGTATTGAACAATACGAGTTAGGTTTTCCAAAAGGCGCCATTGATGTGGGAGAGAACATGTTTGAAGCCGCCAATCGTGAATTGAAGGAAGAAATTGGTTTCGGCGCGGAAAAATTAGAATTGTTAACAACCTTGACGATGGCTCCCTCCTATTTCTCCAGCAAGATGAATATTGTGATTGCCCATAATCTATATCCAGAACACCTCAAAGGTGATGAACCGGAGCCTCTGGTGCAGATTCGATGGCCGCTCGCTGACATGATGTCACTACTGGAACATCCCGATTTCAATGAAGCCAGAAATGTCAGCGCTTTATTTTTTGCACAGCGATACTTGCAAGAAAAAAATAATAAACAATATTAATATTAGTCTTTTTTGTTTTTCAAAACGGGTATGGAAAATGGATATTTCAATACCCATTTTTTACCCGTTTTAGACAAAATCGCAGAAAGGAAAAACAAACACTTAAATAAAGTAAGGTTTAATCAGTGGAATAATGATAAAGAATAATTTCATTTATTAAAAATAACAAATAAATACCTTAACTATATTTTTGAAATTCATTTTCATCATCATTAAAATCATTTCGCTTATTATTCTATGGGTGATTTCAGATCATCATGTTGCAGCAAAACATCACTTTTAAAAAAGGCTCCGTCAATCTGATGACAGAGCCTTTTGATTTCTAGTTGCTGTACTGTTGATTTTCAACAATCAGAACAACTCATGACTTTCACCATTTTCAATCACTGTTGTCCCCACATCCGGCACAGCGTATTCCGTCGGCTGCGTGCCATCAATGAAATACTCCTTGCGGGTATTCCCACCACCGTCAGATAACTTACCGGTAGTGCGATCAATCGTGACAGCAACAATACCCGCTGGCGGTTCTATTTTCTGCTCAGGAACCCCTTCCAGCGCAACTTTCATAAAATCATCCCAAATTGGCTGAGCTGTCTTTGCTCCCCCTTCGCCTTTGAAAGCCGGAGTCCGTCCGAGGCTTCGACTGTGTTCATCGAAACCAATCCAGGCGGTCGCCACCCTATCCGGGCCATAACCAGAGAACCACGCATCTTTAGAACTGTTGGTCGTTCCGGTTTTGCCACCGATATCACGGCGTTTTAAGTCACGGGCTGCACGCCAGCCTGTTCCCATCCAACCCGGTTCACCAAAGATATTGGTATTTAAAGCATCACGGATCAAAAACGCCAGCGGTGTACTGATAACATGAGGAGCATACTGTGGATCACCTGCCTCTGCATTGCCCGATACGCTTTCTAACTCGGGTTGAGGCGGTTCCGCCAAATTTTGTGGAACGTTAGAATGGGCCACGTTTTCAATAGAATCTTCAGACAATTCGATGGAACGAGCCGTTTCACCATAAATTACCGGTATGTTTTCACATTGTGGACACGCAATTTTGGGTTTCGCTTCAAACAGCACTTTCCCTGCATCATTTTCAATTTTGCTGATGAAGTAAGGATCAACCAGGTATCCTCCGTTTGCCATCACAGCATAGCCACGAACTATCTGCATTGGCGTAAAAGAAGGTGAGCCGAGAGCCAAAGATTCAGTACGCACAACATTTTCACCCGGCAAACCAAAACGCTTCAAATAATCTGCGGCGTAATCAACCCCCATTGCTCGCATAGCACGAACCATGACAACGTTTTTGGATTGCCCCAACCCCTGACGCAGACGAATAGGACCATCGTAAGTAGGTGGTGAGTTTTTCGGGCGCCAATCCGTTCCCGCGCCGGCATCCCAACGGCTGATAGGCGCATCATTCAACAATGAGGCCAACGTCAGCCCTTTGTCCATTGCTGCGGTATACAGGAACGGCTTGATATTGGAGCCGACCTGGCGCAACGATTGAGTCACACGGTTAAATTTACTCAGTTCAAAATCAAATCCCCCCACCAATGCGTCTACTGCCCCATTTATCGGATTAATGGAAACCAGCGCCGCGTTGACTTCAGGAAGCTGAGCCAGCCACCAAGTGTCATTGACTTTTCTGACCCAAATTTGTTCGCCTGCCCGAATAACGTCATTGACACTGCGTGGCACCGCCCCTTGCAGGCTGTCGGATTTAAATGGACGCGCCCAACGAACACCTGCCATTGTCAATTCAACTTTACTGCCATCACCCAATATAGCTTGTGCCTGATTGACGTTAGATGCCGTCACAATTGCGGGCAGAAGAGAAGCATATTTAGGCAGGGTTTTTAGCTTATCGATAATCTGTGTTTGATTCCATGCTGGCTGATTGGCTTTCCATAACACTTCCTGAGGGCCGCGATAACCATGACGAACATCATAATCAATCACATTGGTACAAACAGCATTAACCGCCGCTAATTGGGCTTTGCGCGTGATAGTGGTATAGACCTTATAGCCCTCTGTATAGGCAGAATTTTCACCATAACGGTTAATCATTTCCTGACGCACCATTTCAGTTAAATAAGGCGCAGCAAAAACAATTTGAGGCACGTGGTAACGGGCAACCAGTTTTTCTTCTCTGGCTTCGGTATACTGACGCCGGGTGATATACCCCTCTTCCAGCATCCGTCCCAGCACCACATTACGGCGACTTATCGCACGATCATAGGAATAGAGTGGGTTAAACGTTGAAGGTGCTTTCGGTAATCCGGCGATCATCGCCATCTCACCCAGTGTTAACTGATTGACGTCCTTGCCAAAATAGACATGAGCCGCAGCGCCAACACCATAAGCACGGTAACCAAGATAGATCTTGTTGAGATACAACTCAAGAATTTCATCTTTGGTCAACAATTGCTCAACTTTAATCGCCAGAAGTGCTTCTTTCGCTTTACGTATTAATGTCTTCTCTCGACTGAGAAAAAAGTTTCTCGCAAGCTGCTGAGTAATGGTACTCGCTCCCTGAGAAGCATGACCAGAAGTCATCACCACGAAAGCCGCACGGATAACCCCGATGGGGTCAACACCGTGGTGTTCATAGAAACGGCTGTCTTCCGTCGCAATAAAAGCTTTCACCATCAGGGGGGGGATTTCTGACAAGGTAAGTGGTAAACGACGCTTTTCGCCATATTGGGCGATCAATTCGCCATCAGCACTGAACACCTGCATCGGCGTTTGCAATCGCACATCTTTTAATGTTGCAACATCAGGAAGCTGTGGCTCGATATATTTGTATAAACCAAAAATCGAGACGACTCCCAATAAAATGCAAACAACAATGAGGATTAAAAAATACTTTATGAACTTCACCTGAAATCTCTCACGCCATGTTAATCGGGCAGTTTATAAACGATCAGTCCGTAGTATAAAAGGCTTAGTTTAGTATTAAAGGGATTAGTATAAAGACGATAAACACCCTAACCATGAGTATTATGACCTTTTACCAATGCCCCTTTCATCAATAACAACTTTTCATTAGGTTTTCGTCAACCTTAAAGTCGTTGCTAGTCGATAAGGAGATCGCTACATGTATTCACCTAAATGGTATATCGGACTGGATATTCAAGATCATGACATTCGTGCCCTTGCCGCCATTAAACGCCGTCATGGTTGGCAACTCCGACATTGTTGGCAATATCATTTATCCAGCGAAATTATTTCAGGAGGACGGCTACAAGATCCCGAAAAATTTATCCGCATTTTAATGCAATGGCGAAAAATATTACCTAAGAATCTTAGTCTAAGATTCGCTCTCCCTGTTCAGCAAACTTTACAACGGCAGATAACGCTGCCTAACCAGACCACGTTGCAAGAGCCAGAACTTGGCTGGTTTGTACATGCCAATGCTGAAAAACAGTTTCCTGTCAGTGATCTGGCGTTGGATTATCGTGTTCATGATCAACAGGTTTATCTCAGTGCAACCCGTCAAAAAGATCTCAATCTCTGGCTGAATCTGTTCTCGGAAGTCAATTTATCCCTTGATGCCATTGATATTGCACCCTGTGCATTACGTTATGTCGCTAAACTTGCAGGTGTGCCTGATGATAGTTGGTTAATTCACAAACGTACAACGGATTGGCTATGGGTCGCCCCTGCTAATCAGCCCTTTAGCTATGGATTGATAGCCTCATTATCAAATCCGCTTCTAGAGCAAATCATCAATCAACTCCCCATCACCCAAGAAACAGAAGGTTATGCAATTTATTACAGTGATGAAGAGCAAGTAATATCCCTGAAACGCGCATCAGTAAAAACAATATCAGCATCCACATCGACAAAACAGGCTAATCGTTGGCAACTCTTGACGGCATTCCGTCATTATCATCCCCCACTGCCAGAAAAAACAGATGCATTCATGATTGCCGCAGGTCTCGCACTCAGACCGGGTGATTAGTGATGTATCAAGTCAATTTCTTACCCTGGCGACAGGAAAAACTGAAACAACGCTGCCAGGTATGGGGGGCACTGCTTGGCTTGCAGCTTGCATTATGGGCAACAGTATTAGTGTTTCTTTCTACGCAGCAAACCAACCAAATGGAACAATATCGCCGACAATTAACGGAAGTTACCCATCAATTGGCTGAATTACAACACACTATCGCAGCAACAGATCAGGCAGTGCAACACCACCAGCAATTGTCACAACAATTACGGAAAAAACACCTATTCATGGAACAGAATCAACGGTATTTACAGCTATTTCGCCAACTTCCTCGGGTATTACCAGAGAACAGTTGGCTGACTGCATTGAGTGATGACAGTGAACAATTAATGTTGACTGCCCACAGTCACCATTACACCGATATCTCCGATTTATTGGATAATCTGGCTGCCAGTACTTCGCTTATCAATGTGCAACTGAAAAAAATGACAACAACGGAAGATCATTTCAAAGCCTTTACCATTGATGCAAATTGGTTAGCGGGAGGGGCTGATGAGAAGTAATAACGTTGAGTGGATTTATCAATGGTTTTATCGACCCGTCTGGCAGACACTTGCCTTACAGCAATTACTCATTATGGCACTGCTATTAGGATTCTATTTTTGGGTCTGGCAACAGAACCGCCATGACATTTATGCGTTCCGGATCAATATTAAGGAACAGCAACACAATGTGGCACACGCCCAACAACAGCTGGTTGAACGGCCACCTCTGGTCGAAATACAGCAGCAAATACAACACATGACGACCAGCCTGGCTCAAAACAGTGATCTTTCTTTACCCCACAAAAATACCCCGCCGCAAAATACGACTGTCCTCAAACGGCTACACCTACCACTCATCCGCTCTGGCAGCCAGTTAATGGAGTGGAAAAGTCTTAAAGAAAACGAACAAATGCTCTGGCATATCATGCTGTCACTCAACTATGAGCAATTACTTCATTTTTTAAATGAAGTTCAGAAGTTGCAGCCCCCGTTACTGATTAAGCGCATCACGGTCACACCTGATAACGGTCATTTGACGGTTCGCCTGGTGTTTTCGGACTTCTCGTTACCAGAGATGACATTATCAGAGACAGCGATTTCCAATACAGCATTCCCTGCGCCTGTCCATGAGGAGGAATAATGAACAATCCTCTGTTGCTCATTTTAACTTGCCTCTTGCTACCACTATTTAGTTATGCCATAGGGAACTCGACGGCAGAATCTCATGCGGGAAAACATCATGTGGAAGAGCATCATGTGGAAGAACATTATGTGGAAAAACAGCCAGATTTCGACATGCCAGTCAGAGATCCATTTCAGCCCCCAATATCTCCGATAGAGAATGACGCTGATTTATCCTTAACAACGCAGAATGAGCAAGAACAAGAGATCGAATATCAGACAATCCCCCTGAAGTATGCCGATGCCGAACACATAGCAGAGCAATTGCAAAAAAATCAACCCGCGCTACTGACAAAGTGGGGGAAAATTGAACACGACCCTTTAACCAACAGCCTGATCCTGGAAGATAAATTTGATGCCATTACCCGTATCAGAAATTGGCTGAAAGAAGCAGATACCCCGCAACAACAAGTACAAATTACTGCCCATATTGTGACCAGCAGCAAAGAAGCTTTACATGAATTAGGCATTCACTGGGGAGTCAACGCTGATCCACATCATCAATCAGTGGGGCTGAATCGCCTAAACCTACATCAGCCAGCCGGGAACCAACGCCATAGATTAGTACTGAATACCGCTCGTATTCATGCCAGCTTGCTAGAATTGGAACTCAGTGCACTGGAACAGGAAAACCAACTTGAGATCATTGCCAGCCCACGGCTAACAGCCTCACACCAACAGCCAGCCAGTATCAAACAAGGTTCTGATATTCCGTATATTGTCCAGGACAAAGATAAAACAACGGTTCAGTTTAAGGAGGCGGTATTGGGCATGGAAGTCACTCCTTATATTTTGAGGCAGGGTAAAATCCGGCTTGCACTGAAAATCAGTCAGAATGCCCCCGGTTTCCCGATTAACCAGGGAGGGAATGAAAATTTGGCCATTGATAAACAGGAGATCGCGACCCAAGTTACGGTTAAAAATGGGGAAACGTTGATTCTTGGCGGGATCTTTCAACAGAAAAAAACCACAAGTTTACAAAAAGTACCTTATTTGTCAGACCTTCCCCTTTTGGGCGCATTATTTAACCAAACAGGAGAACAAAATAGCCGAAGAGAACTCGTCATTTTTGTGACACCTCAATTGACCGATATTTAATCAAAAATAAAATACAACATAAAAATCAATATATTAATGAATATTATCGTGTTTTTTTGTTAAATCATCCCCCATTTTTTGAGGTTCGGACTGTTTATGGATTTGACGCTGAGAGCAATTTAGCTTACAAGGATTAACTAATTGAGTGAGCAGATCGAACATCACAAGCAGGAGTCTATCTATACCAATAGATTTCAAATTGTGGCGCAGCAGCAGGGAGCAAATTCTCATAGACGTAGATAACACGATGTTTTTCTATGCTTATGGCGAGTAACTGGAATAATTAACGCAACCAATAAAGCCCCAATTTGAAAGATGGAAGGTAGTGACAGCAGGCTCTCAATCAGCCAACAAAAGCACGAAACCGATCGCTTAGGTTCGTGCCAGATTTATATAGTTGCAATACAGGCTGATGTGCTGAGATAATTTTCCTATCTGATCTCACATTCTCACTCATGAGGTTTCAGTTTAGGTCCCGCGGCTAATCTGATTGGCGGGGCGGGTTATCATTAACAAACAGTCTTAGTAATACCAAAAACATGGCAGAGAAACGCAATATCTTTCTGGTTGGGCCTATGGGTGCCGGCAAAAGCACTATTGGTCGTCAGTTAGCTCAGCAACTCAATATGGAGTTTTACGACTCTGATCAAGAAATTGAGCGACGTACCGGAGCTGACGTGGGCTGGGTATTTGATGTGGAAGGCGAAGAAGGCTTCCGCGACCGCGAAGAAAAAATAATTAACGAACTGACTGAAAAACAAGGCATCGTATTGGCTACCGGAGGGGGTTCAGTTACATCAAAAGAAACCCGCAATCGCCTGTCTGCCCGTGGTGTGGTCGTCTATTTAGAAACAACCATCGAAAAACAGTTAGCTCGTACCCAGCGCGATAAAAAACGCCCTTTACTTCAAGTTGATGCACCAGCACGAGAAGTTTTAGAAAATTTGGCTGATGAGCGTAATCCTCTTTATGAGGAAATTGCTGATGTGACTATTCGCACAGATGAGCAAAGCGCCAAAGTCGTCGCTAACCAAATCATTGAGTTATTGGAAAAAAACTGATTATAGCGAGTCCGCACAGCGGCAAGCGATAAGGCAAAAGCTGATATGGAACAAGTGACTGTTACGTTAGGTGAAAGAAGCTATCCCATTACCATAGCTGAAGGGCTATTTTCTGACAATGGGGCATTCAATCCCCTGCAAGCGGGTCAGCAGGTCATGATAGTGACCAATGAAACACTTGCTCCCCTGTATCTTGATCAGGTGAAATCCACATTGCAGGCAATGGCTCTTCGGGTAAATGAAGTTATTTTGCCTGATGGTGAACAACACAAATCGCTTTTTGTGCTCAATGACATTTATTCTGCCTTACTGGAGAATAATCATGGTCGCGACACAACACTTATCGCTCTAGGTGGTGGCGTCATCGGTGATATGACGGGGTTTGCCGCAGCGAGTTATCAACGCGGCGTTCGTTTCATCCAAGTACCCACCACCTTACTCTCTCAGGTTGACTCTTCCGTTGGTGGAAAAACAGGGGTCAACCATCCTCTTGGCAAAAACATGATCGGTGCTTTTTATCAACCTGCATCGGTTATTATCGATCTCAATTGTCTAAAAACATTGCCTGCTCAAGAACTGTATTCAGGTCTGGCTGAAGTCATTAAATACGGCATCATTCTGGACGGTGAGTTCTTTTGCTGGCTTGAAGAAAATATTGAGAAATTACTGGCTCTCGACAGTCAGGCAATGGCCTATTGCATCCGTCGTTGTTGTGAACTCAAAGCATGGGTTGTCGCGGCTGATGAGCAAGAACGGAGTGGAATACGCGCATTATTAAACCTCGGTCATACCTTTGGTCATGCCATTGAAGCTGAAATGGGTTATGGCGTCTGGCTGCATGGTCAGGCAGTTGCTGCAGGTATGGTGATGGCGGCAAGGGCAGCTGAACTCGTCGGGACATTCTCAAAACAAGATACCCAACGTATCATTCAATTATTGACGCGAGCCAAACTGCCGGTCAATGGCCCTGCGACAATGTCTCCTGATGCTTATTTACCTCATATGATGCGTGACAAAAAAGTTTCGGCCGGGAAACTGCATCTGGTACTACCCACAACCATTGGGGAAGCAAAACTTCGTTCTGATATTGGGAAAGACGTTGTATTGGAGGCTATTCGTCTATGCCAACCCTCTTCCCGCTAGAAGATACACAATAGCTGAATGATGAATTATTCTATAGCTGTTATGCTATAAAATAGCTACATTATCACATAAAACATCATCAGTTTTAGTTAGGTCAGGCTGCCAAACCATTTAAATCACCGTTGGCAGTACTATCCTTGTTGGGAGGGGCATGTGGACGAATTAAAATCAGAAAATAAACAAAAAATAGACAATGAGTTAAAACCCGATACTTCAGATCGCAGCTCTCAGCGATCCAGAAAACCATTTAATCCCCCCAAGTTCGCCGTATCCCGTCAACAAATGATGATTGGTATTGGCATTTTGGTGCTTCTGCTTCTGATTATAGCCATCAGCTCGGCATTAAAATCTCCCACCGGTCATGAAAATTCACCCTCTTCAAATGCAGCAAAGGGCATCGATCTTTCGGGGTCTTCTTCACTTTCATCCCCTCCCTCAGACAATGAGCAAGCAACCCCATCAGAGCCAACAACTGACGGTGTACATGAACTCAGCCCACCCCCCATAACGAGTCCGCAAGACAAAGCGTTTCCTGCCACAAAAGAAACAGGGAGCTATAACCAGCGTATCGAGTTACCCGGTGATATTTCTGATGCGTTGAATCAACAACAAAGTAACATAAATAATGCCGTGCAAAACAATCTGGTACAACCACCGGTAAAACCGGCTCAACCAACGACGACGTCGCCAGTAGAACAGAAAAAACCAGAGAAGGTTGCACCACGGCATCATGTAGAAAAATCGCAACAAGACCATAAGGTCAGAGAGGAAAATCACACCAAAACGATCAAGAAATCTGTGTCAACGACGAATCAGGCCAATGGTGATGATCTGCTGAAAGCGCCAGCAAACCGATTCACACTCCAATTGAGTAGTGCCGGCCGTTCTGATACTTTAAGCGCCTTCGCGAAAAAGAATAACCTTTCTCACTTTAAGGTTTATGAAACCAAACGCGATGGCAAAGCATGGTTTATCTTGATCCACGGTAATTATCGTTCTGTTTCTGATGCCAAAAAAGCCATTTCCACACTCCCGGTGGAAGTCCAGGCCAAAAAACCCTGGGTCAGAAAACTACAACAAGTTCAGCAAGATCTGAAAAGATAAAACTATTTTGATTAGGCGCTGATATGCTGTCCTAAACAGAGTACAATCTGCGACTCTGAAATTATTGAATAACTAATTTGACGGCATGAAAAAAAAACGCGCTTTCTTAAAATGGGCCGGTGGAAAATACCCCTTGGTGGATGATATTAAACGTCATCTGCCAGAGGGCGATTGCTTGATTGAGCCATTTGTTGGCGCAGGCTCGGTATTTCTAAATACCGAATATGATTCTTACATTTTGTCAGATATCAATAGCGATCTGATCAACCTGTACGATACCGTAAAGTTTCGTGCAGATGAGTTTATTAATCATGTCCGTCCATTATTTTCATCGGAGTTCAACACTTCCGAAAACTTTTATCGCCTGAGAGAAGAGTTCAACAAAAGCACAGATCCTTTTTATCGCAGTATGCTGTTTCTTTATCTGAATCGTCACTGCTATAACGGCCTTTGTCGCTATAATTCTCGAGGTGAATTTAACGTTCCTTTCGGGCGCTATAAAAAGCCCTATTTTCCTGAAGATGAGCTTTACTGGTTTGCAGAAAAATCCCAGAAGGCAACGTTCATCTGCCAACATTACAAAATCGCATTGGATAATGCGCCAAAAAGCTCAGTGGTTTACTGTGATCCTCCGTATGCCCCACTTTCGGCTACGGCTAACTTTACAGCCTACCATACCAATAGTTTTAATCTTCTTGATCAGGAAAATCTGGCGAAAATTGCCTATCATCTCTCGTCTCAAAAAGATATTCCGGTGCTTATCTCTAATCATGACACGCCGATGACACGAGAATGGTATCACCAGGCTTCCCTTTACATTGTTAAGGCTCGCCGGACAATCAGTAGAAATATTCTTGCCCGAGGTAAAGTTGATGAACTTTTGGCGTTATACCGCCAGAAGTGACTGAGATTTCCAGCCCGTGAACTGACGGGGATAAGACACTGAATTGGAGAAGATAATAATGAAGAAAGACTTTCTGATCGCACCATCCATTCTATCCGCCGATTTTGCTCGATTAGGTGAAGATACCGCTAAGGTTTTGCAAGCAGGTGCTGATGTTGTGCACTTTGATGTGATGGATAACCATTATGTGCCAAATCTGACTGTCGGACCAATGGTCTGTCAGGCACTGAGAAATTATGGTATTACCGCACCCATTGATGTTCACCTGATGGTAAAACCGGTTGATCGCATTATTCCTGATTTTGCCAAAGCAGGTGCAACCTATATCACTTTCCATCCCGAAGCGAGTGAACATCTCGATCGCACCTTGCAACTTATCAAAGAACAGGGCTGTAAAGCAGGCTTAGTTTTCAACCCAGCAACACCGCTGAACTATCTTGATTACGTATTGGATAAACTGGATGTGATTTTGTTAATGTCCGTCAACCCCGGTTTTGGTGGTCAGTCGTTCATCCCAGAAACATTGAAAAAACTGCGGCAAGTGCGCAGAATCATTGATGAGAGTGGATACGATATTCGTCTTGAAGTTGATGGTGGCATCAAACCCTGTAATATTGCGGAAGTGGCTCAGGCTGGCGCTGATATGTTCGTTGCGGGTTCTGCTATTTTCAGTCAGCCAGATTATAAAGCGGTTATCGATGAGATGCGCCACGAATTATCAAAGGTAGCATAATGAAAAATAACGTCATAAAAGGAATTCGTGCCATTGCTTTTGATTTAGATGGCACACTGGTAGACAGTGCAGGTGGTCTGGCGGCGGCATTGGATCAAGCCCTGATTGCCAAAGGATTACCCGCAGCGGGTAAAGAACGCGTTGCGGTCTGGATTGGCAATGGCGCTGATGTCATGGTTGAGCGGGCATTAACATGGGCGGGAGCCGATCTTTCTCCCGAACTACATCGTGAAACACGCAAGCTGTTTGATAAATTTTATGAAACTAGCGTCATCACCGGCAGCCAACTGTTTCCTCATGTAAAAGAAACATTGGCAGAATTGGCACAACATCATCTACCAATGGCGATAGTAACCAATAAACCAACATCGTTTATTGCTCCATTACTGGAATCATTAGGTATCAGTGAATTCTTTTCATTGATCCTGGGTGGTGACGATGTTAAAGAGAAAAAGCCTCATCCCGCGCCGCTATATCTGACCATGGGCATGTTTGGCTTACATAAAGAAGAGTTACTTTTCGTTGGCGATTCTCGTAATGATATTTTGGCGGCACAAGCCGCTGGTTGCCCTTGCGTTGGCCTAACCTATGGATATAACTACGGAGAATCTATAACATTAAGCCAGCCAAATTATGTCTTGGCGAATTTCCCGGATTTACTCCCAACTATTGGATTTTCCACGTTGAAACAACAATCCACTTTCAAAAGACAGGAAGCGTAATAAAATGAATGACCCCACTGTAATGAAATTAAACTCCCAAAAACCTATTGTATTCAGCGGTGCACAACCCTCCGGTGAATTAACCATCGGTAACTATCTGGGGGCATTGCGTCAGTGGGTTAAAATGCAAGATGAATATGATTGCATCTACTGCATCGTTAACCAGCATGCCATTACCGTTCGCCAGGATCCCGATGAACTCAAAAAACGCACGCTGGATACACTAGCACTTTATCTTGCCTGTGGTATTGATCCAAAGAAAAGCACCATTTTTGTTCAGTCACATGTTCCGCAACATACTCAATTGAGTTGGGTGCTGAACTGCTACACTTATTTTGGCGAACTCAGTCGCATGACTCAATTCAAGGATAAATCAGCCCGTTATGCAGAAAATATCAATGCCGGTCTGTTTGATTATCCTGTTCTAATGGCGGCTGATATTTTGCTTTACCAGGCTAATCAAATCCCCGTGGGAAGTGACCAAAAACAGCATCTTGAACTGACCCGTGATTTAGCACTGCGCTTTAATGCCTTATACGGTGATATTTTCACTGTGCCGGAACCATTCATTCCGCAAGGCGGTGCCCGCGTGATGTCATTGCAAGATCCGAATAAGAAAATGTCAAAGTCAGATGATAACCGCAATAACGTGATTGCCCTGCTAGAAGATCCAAAATCTGTCGCCAAGAAAATTAAACGAGCAGTTACTGATTCCGAAGAACCACCTCGTGTACGTTATGATCTGGAAAACAAACCGGGTGTTTCCAATTTGCTGGATATTCTTGCCGGTGTCACAGGTAAAACAATACCTGAACTGGAAGCTGAGTTTGAAGGCAAAATGTATGGCCATTTGAAGGGCGCAGTTGCCGATGCAGTATGTGAAATGCTGGCAGGTTTACAAGAGCGTTTCCATCATTTCCGTCATGACGAAATTCTGCTTAACCAAATAATGGCAGAAGGTGCCGTTAAAGCACAAGCTCGTGCTCAGGCAACTCTGGATAAGGTCTACGAGGCTGTTGGCTTTATTGCTTATCCGTAATCGTCTTATGTGCATGCCAAGGGGTTGGTAATGATACCCTTTGGCATATGAATTAAAAATTTCATTTTTTATCATCCACGCCAAGAATAAAACCTATTTTTTAACTAAAATAATTATCAGTAAATAAATTATTTTCCTAATAAACGACGATTAAAATCTTCTATTTTTCCATACAATATCCGCTTTTGCATCGTCAGATTCCAGCTAGCAGATAACCCTGCAGCCCCCATTAAACGTTGGTATTGCTTCTCATCAAATGGGCTATGGAAAGCGATGGAAATGGCATCCTTAACAGAAACATCACTATTTCGACTTAATAATTTCAATGGATCAGCAGCACTGACAAAACCCTGAGAGATGACCCGATATAACCAGCCACAATATCCTTTATCTTGCATAATGGCCGAAAAGTTCGCAATTCCAGTAATAAGATTAAGTTTGTAGCAAGGAGAACGAGGCTGTGTCACCTGAATCATTGCTTCTCCCCATTGGAAAATATCCCCAATGTAAACATTCTCTTCTGTCATCCCCTCCGTTGATATATTTTCACCAAAAAAGGGAGAATAAAATAATTCAGTTAACTCAGTAAATTGCCTTTTCCAAAATAGATAATGTTCTCTCGGATAATGACAAAGCGCACGATCAGGGCCACCATGAAAACGGATTTCGGCTTGTTCATCACCTTCCAGCCCAAGAGAGGTCAGATACAATCGACCATCCACCACCAGTTTATTGATTGCACTAAAATCCAGTGTTCCTAACGACGATATCTTACCTCTATATATTTGTGGGTAATACATCCTCTAACTTCCTCTCAATGATCGATTGAAAATGGACGCGTACTTACCAAACATAATAACCAAGATAATGAAAAAAATGCCGGTCAACATCATGACCAGCATACTTATAAAAATAATGACTTGAATTACTTTATTTTTTCTTCATAACGTCTTGCTGCTTCGTCCCAGTTGACGACATTCCAAAACGCTTTGATATAGTCAGGGCGCCGATTCTGATATTTCAGGTAATAAGCATGTTCCCATACATCCAAACCTACAATCGGGTAACCAGAAGCTCCCGCGATTTCTTCCCCCATCAGTGGGCTATCCTGATTCGCTGTTGAAACAACAGCAAGTTTGCCATTATCTTTCAGCACCAGCCATGCCCAACCAGAACCAAAACGGGTAGCTGCCGCCTGCTCAAATTTTTCTTTGAAGCTGTCAACGCTCCCAAAATCACGCTCAATGGCCGCTTTCAACGCACCATCCAATACTGTACCCAGTTTTAATCCTTTCCAAAACAGGCTGTGGTTTGAATGACCACCTGCATTGTTACGAATAAAAGTACGTTTATCTGCTGGAATTTTATCGAGTTGCTGGACGAGATCATCAATATCCAGTTTGCTTAATTCGGGGAAAGCTTCCAGTGCGGTATTGGTGTTAGTGACATACGTCTGATGGTGTTTAGTATGATGAATTTCCATCGTCGGTTTATCGAAATGAGGCTCTAACGCGTCATAAGCGTAAGGTAAAGAAGGCAGTGAATAGCTCATATCATATCTCCAGTTGTTTAGAATATATAAAGCTCACACCTTGTGAACAACACGCTTATTATAGTGAATTAAACAATAATGAAAATGATTATCAATTCCATATATTAACTATGGTTTCCTAATATAGTCTCACGTTGTACTCTCCTATTAAACAGAAAGACCTGCTAATGTCGATTTTATGAAATATTTAACAGCTAATAGAGCAGATTTCCTTATTTAATTTTAATAAATAACGCCAAACTCAATGATCATGCTATGAAATTCATTCTCTTTAATTGCGTGATCTTCCGCGCAAAAAAGAAACAAAAATGCTTTTTACACTTTAGTTAACCTTGTTTTGACATAGTATTAACAACTGCAAGGAGATAAAAATATGACTCACATAATTAAGCATCTTATTCCCACTGATATTGCAGATACGGCCCTGATAAACAAACAACAGTACCTACAAGATTACCAATGGTCATTACAAGACCCCGAAGGATTCTGGAGGGAAAAAGGCAAAATAGTTGATTGGATCAGACCCTATACCAAGGTCAAAAATACCGCTTTCGATCCTGGGCATATCAACATCCGCTGGTTTGAAGATGGTACTCTTAACTTAAGTGCCAACTGTCTTGATCGCCATTTGCAAGAGCGTGGTGATCAAACTGCCATTATATGGGAGGGCGATAATCCGACAGAATCCCGACATGTTACGTATCGCGAATTACATCATGACGTCTGCCAATTCACGAATGTGCTGAAAAAACTGGGGGTTAAAAAAGGCGATGTCGTTGCTATCTATATGCCAATGGTGCCAGAAGCGGCCGTTGCAATGTTGGCCTGTACTCGTCTTGGCGCAATCCATTCCGTGATCTTTGGTGGCTTCTCTCCAGATGCTATTGCCGGCAGAGTGATTGATTCAAATAGCAAACTCATTATTACTGCGGATGAAGGTTTGCGGGCCGGTCGGACAATTCCATTGAAAAAAAATGTCGATGAGGCTCTGAGTAATCCAGATATTACTAGCGTGACAAATGTAGTTGTTTTCAGGCGAACCGGAAATATCAGTAGCTGGAATAATGACCGTGACTTATGGTGGCACGAATTGGTAGAAAGTGTGGGTGCCGAATGCCCGGTTGAAGAGATGAATGCCGAAGATCCATTATTCATTCTTTATACTTCAGGCTCTACCGGTAAACCTAAAGGCGTTCTGCATACGACTGGTGGTTATTTGGTCTACGCATCTTTAACGTTCAAATACACATTTGATTATCGCCCCGGAGAAATTTATTGGTGTACCGCCGATATAGGTTGGGTCACCGGGCATAGTTATCTGCTCTATGGGCCACTATCCTGTGGTGCCACGACCTTAATGTTTGAAGGTGTACCTAATTACCCCGATGTCAATCGTCTCTGTCAGGTGGTCGACAAGCACAAAGTGAACATTCTCTATACTGCACCAACCGCTATCAGGGCATTAATGGCCGAAGGTGATAAGGCAATAGAAGGAACTAAACGCACATCATTACGCATTATGGGTTCTGTTGGTGAGCCCATTAATCCAGAAGCATGGGAATGGTATTACCAAAAAATAGGTAATAGTAAATGCCCTATCGTAGATACCTGGTGGCAAACGGAAACGGGTGGATTCATGATTACGCCATTACCGGGAGCGACCGATCTCAAAGCAGGTTCTGCCACACTACCATTTTTTGGTGTCACTCCCGCATTGGTCGATAATTCAGGTGAAATTTTAGAGGGAGAGTGTGAAGGCAACCTTGTTATCACGGATTCCTGGCCAGCGCAGGCTCGAACACTGTATGGCGATCATGAGCGCTTTGAACAAACCTATTTTTCCACGTTTAAAGGTATGTATTTCAGTGGCGATGGCGCTAGACGTGATGAAGATGGCTATTACTGGATAACAGGGCGAGTTGATGATGTTCTGAATATTTCAGGCCATCGTTTGGGAACCGCAGAAATTGAGTCGGCTTTGGTTTCATATCCCAAAATAGCTGAAGCCGCCGTCGTGGGTATCCCTCATCATATCAAAGGCCAAGCTATTTACGCTTATGTCACGCTTATTCATGGTGAAGAACCTTCTCCTGAACTGTACACCGAAGTCAGAAATTGGGTTCGTAAAGAAATCGGGCCAATTGCAACTCCCGATATTCTTCACTGGACAGATTCTCTGCCCAAAACACGTTCAGGAAAAATCATGCGACGTATTTTGCGCAAAATTGCTTCTGGAGATACCAGTAACTTAGGAGATACCTCAACTCTAGCCGATCCGGGGGTGGTGGAAAAATTACTGGAAGAAAAACAATCAATCAATATGCCGTAAGACCATGTTGTAGAACATGAGGCCGCCGCAAGGCGGCTTGAATAACGTATCACCGAAAGCACTGAGCTATGCAAGGAGGTGGCTAATCGTCATGAATTCCGTCGGATACGGCTATCCACTCATTATATAGCTTAAGGTGTTCCGTTTAAAATCAACAAGGAGATACACCAATGAGTGATGACATTTATCAAAAGATTGAAAATAATCCCCGCTTTAAGGCGTTAGTGAAGAAGCGAGGGCGTTTTGCCTGGCTATTGTCCATCATGATGTTAGTGCTTTATGTTGGTTTTATTTTCCTGATTGCTTTTGTTCCTGAATGGCTTGGAACACAACTTCATGAAAACACCACGATCACGCTGGGAATCCCTGTTGGGATCGGGATCATTTTTATTTCTTTCCTATTAACAGGCATTTATGTAGTGAGGGCGAATGGTGAATTTGATCGTCTGACGTCAACGCTTCTTAATGAGGTGGGAAAATGAAAAAAATCCTATTACTTCTCTTTTTCTCCCTCTTTCCTTTACTCACTCAAGCAAATGCCATTTCAGGTCATGTAGAAAAACAACCTTTGAATATTCAGGCAATAGTCATGTTCCTGTTATTCGTTGGCTTCACTCTGGGTATCACTTATTGGGCTTCAAAACGGACGATTTCACGCTCAGATTATTATACCGCTGGTGGGCGCATTACAGGGTTTCAGAACGGAATGGCAATAGCAGGTGACTATATGTCCGCAGCCTCTTTTCTGGGAATTTCAGCGCTGGTTTATACCTCCGGTTATGATGGTTTGATCTATTCCATTGGTTTCCTTGTGGGCTGGCCAATTATTCTCTTTCTGATTGCCGAGAGATTAAGAAACTTAGGGCGTTACACTTTTGCTGATGTCGTTTCTTATCGACTGAAACAGGGTCCAATCCGTACCTTATCCGCAATAGGATCACTGGTTGTTGTGGCGTTATACCTGATAGCTCAGATGGTGGGAGCAGGAAAACTTATCGAACTATTATTTGGGTTGAATTATTACGTCGCAGTTATTCTAGTTGGTATTTTAATGGTGCTTTATGTGTTGTTTGGTGGGATGCTGGCAACAACATGGGTTCAGATTATTAAAGCTATTCTGCTATTAGCAGGGGCAACATTTATGGCGTTGATCGTGATGAAAGCCGTTAATTTTAACTTTCATACCCTGTTTAAAGAGGCTATAGCTGTACACTCGCTTGGGCCAGCCATCATGAGTCCCGGAGGGTTAGTTTCTGATCCTATCTCAGCACTCTCTTTAGGATTGGCATTAATGTTCGGTACTGCGGGATTACCCCATATTATCATGCGTTTTTTTACTGTCAGTGATGCAAAAGAAGCCCGTAAGAGTGTTTTCTATGCAACCGGGTTTATCGGTTATTTTTATATTCTGACGTTTATTATCGGATTTGGTGCCATTTTATTGGTCAGTGCTAATCCCTCATTCAAAGATGCGACAGGAGCCTTAATCGGTGGTACAAATATGGCCGCAGTCCATCTGGCAAGTGCCGTTGGCGGCGATTTTTTCCTTGGTTTTATCTCTGCGGTTGCCTTTGCCACTATTTTAGCTGTCGTAGCAGGATTAACATTAGCTGGCGCTTCAGCAGTATCCCATGATCTCTATGCAAATGTGCTTAAAAAGGGACAAGCTCATGAACGGGACGAGTTAAAAATCTCCAAAATTACGGTCGTTATTCTGGGATTAGTGGCTATTGGTCTGGGAATATTGTTCGAAAAGCAAAATATTGCTTTTATGGTTGGTTTAGCATTCTCCATCGCTGCGAGTTGTAATTTCCCTATTATTTTATTGTCAATGTACTGGAATAAGCTGACCACACGCGGAGCGCTGGCTGGTGGATGGTTAGGATTACTAACAGCGGTTATATTAATGATCCTGGGGCCGACAATTTGGGTCAGTATTCTTGGTCATGAAAAACCGATTTATCCTTATGAATATCCAGCACTATTTTCTATGTTTGTCGCCTTTGTTGGCGCTTGGTTGTTTTCAATTACAGACACATCAGAACAAGGAGCACAGGAAAGGGTCATGTTTCGTGAGCAGTTTATTTGTTCACAAACAGGGATTGGAATTGGGCAGGGAAAAGCACATTAATTTAAAGTGGCTTTTCTAAAATGTTAAATCAAATTCTCCCCAACGCAAAAAAGCCATCCGGTGACGGATGGCTTCTCTGACTAATGAATGTCTGGCAGTGTCCTACTCTCACATGGGGAGACCCCACACTACCATCGGCGCTACGGCGTTTCACTGCTGAGTTCGGCATGGGGTCAGGTGGGACCACCGCGCTATTGCCGCCAGACAAATCCGGTTTTCAATCTCGAACAAGCTGTTTCTCTCTGAAACTTTCTCTCTGCCCCACTAAAACACCTTCGGTGTTGTCAGGTTAAGCCTCTCGGTTCATTAGTACTGGTTAGCTCAACGTATCGCTACGCTTACACACCCAGCCTATCCACGTCTTCGTCTTAAACGTTCCTTCAGGACCCTTTAAGGGTCAGGGAAGACTCATCTTAAGGCAAGTTTCCCGCTTAGATGCTTTCAGCGGTTATCTCTTCCGCACTTAGCTACCGGGCAATGCCATTGGCATGACAACCCGAACACCAGTGGTGCGTCCACTCCGGTCCTCTCGTACTAGGAGCAGCCCCTTGCAATCTTCCAACGCCCACGGCAGATAGGGACCGAACTGTCTCACGACGTTCTAAACCCAGCTCGCGTACCACTTTAAATGGCGAACAGCCATACCCTTGGGACCTACTTCAGCCCCAGGATGTGATGAGCCGACATCGAGGTGCCAAACACCGCCGTCGATATGAACTCTTGGGCGGTATCAGCCTGTTATCCCCGGAGTACCTTTTATCCGTTGAGCGATGGCCCTTCCATGCAGAACCACCGGATCACTAAGACCTACTTTCGTACCTGCTCGCGCCGTCACGCTCGCAGTCAAGCTAGCTTATGCCTTTGCACTAACCTCACGATGTCCGACCGTGATTAGCTAACCTTCGTGCTCCTCCGTTACGCTTTGGGAGGAGACCGCCCCAGTCAAACTACCCACCAGACACTGTCCGCAACCCGGATGACGGGTCCACGTTAGAACATCAAACATTCAAGGGTGGTATTTCAAGGATGGCTCCATGCAGACTGGCGTCCACACTTCCAGGCCTCCCACCTATCCTACACATCAAGGCTCCATGTTCAGTGTCAAGCTATAGTAAAGGTTCACGGGGTCTTTCCGTCTTGCCGCGGGTACACTGCATCTTCACAGCGAGTTCAATTTCACTGAGTCTCGGGTGGAGACAGCCTGGCCATCATTACGCCATTCGTGCAGGTCGGAACTTACCCGACAAGGAATTTCGCTACCTTAGGACCGTTATAGTTACGGCCGCCGTTTACTGGGGCTTCGATCAAGAGCTTCGCCTTGCGGCTAACCCCATCAATTAACCTTCCAGCACCGGGCAGGCGTCACACCGTATACGTCCACTTACGTGTTTGCACAGTGCTGTGTTTTTATTAAACAGTTGCAGCCAGCTGGTCTCTGCGACTGGCCTCAGCTCCGGACGCGCGGTCCTTCACCTAGCGCCAGCGTGCCTTCTCCCGAAGTTACGGCACCATTTTGCCTAGTTCCTTCACCCGAGTTCTCTCAAGCGCCTGAGTATTCTCTACCTGACCACCTGTGTCGGTTTGGGGTACGATTAATGATAATCTGGAGCTTAGAGGCTTTTCCTGGAAGCAGGGCATCAGCAACTTCGCCACCGTAGTGACTCGTCATCAGACCTCAGTGTCATGGTCAGCCGGATTTACCTGGCTCACCCACCTACATCCTTAAACCGGGACAACCGTCGCCCGGCCTGCCTAGCCTTCTCCGTCCCCCCATCGCAATTATCACCAGTACAGGAATATTAACCTGTTGCCCATCGACTACGCTTTTCAGCCTCGCCTTAGGGGTCGACTCACCCTGCCCCGATTAACGTTGGACAGGAACCCTTGGTCTTCCGGCGAGCGGGTTTTTCACCCGCTTTATCGTTACTTATGTCAGCATTCGCACTTCTGATACCTCCAGCAGACCTCACAGTCCCCCTTCAACGGCTTACAGAACGCTCCCCTACCCAACAACACCTTAAGTGTCGCTGCCGCAGCTTCGGTGCATGGTTTAGCCCCGTTACATCTTCCGCGCAGGCCGACTCGACCAGTGAGCTATTACGCTTTCTTTAAATGATGGCTGCTTCTAAGCCAACATCCTGGCTGTCTGAGCCTTCCCACTTCGTTTCCCACTTAACCATGACTTCGGGACCTTAGCTGGCGGTCTGGGTTGTTTCCCTCTTCACGACGGACGTTAGCACCCGCCGTGTGTCTCCCGTGATAACATTCTTCGGTATTCGCAGTTTGCATCGGGTTGGTAAGTGGGGATGACCCCCTAGCCGAAACAGTGCTCTACCCCCGAAGATGAATTCACGAGGCGCTACCTAAATAGCTTTCGGGGAGAACCAGCTATCTCCCGGTTTGATTGGCCTTTCACCCCCAGCCACAAGTCATCCGCTAATTTTTCAACATTAGTCGGTTCGGTCCTCCAGTTAGTGTTACCCAACCTTCAACCTGCCCATGGCTAGATCACCGGGTTTCGGGTCTATACCCTGCAACTTAACGCCCAGTTAAGACTCGGTTTCCCTGCGGCTCCCCTATACGGTTAACCTTGCTACAGAATATAAGTCGCTGACCCATTATACAAAAGGTACGCAGTCACACCCCAAAGGGTGCTCCCACTGCTTGTACGTACACGGTTTCAGGTTCTCTTTCACTCCCCTCGCCGGGGTTCTTTTCGCCTTTCCCTCACGGTACTGGTTCACTATCGGTCAGTCAGGAGTATTTAGCCTTGGAGGATGGTCCCCCCACATTCAGACAGGATACCACGTGTCCCGTCCTACTCATCGAGCTCACACTGCCAACGCCTTCGGATACGGGGCTATCACCCTTTACTGCCGGCCTTTCCAGACCGTTCTCCTGACGCTGACACTGCTGATGGCTCTGGGCTGCTCCCCGTTCGCTCGCCGCTACTGGGGGAATCTCGGTTGATTTCTTTTCCTCGGGGTACTGAGATGTTTCAGTTCCCCCGGTTCGCCTCATTAACCTATGAATTCAGTTAATGATAGTGTGACAAGTCACACTGGGTTTCCCCATTCGGACATCGCCGGCTATGACGGTTCATATCACCTTACCGGCGCTTATCGCAGATTAGCACGTCCTTCATCGCCTCTGACTGCCTAGGCATCCACCGTGTACGCTTATTCGCTTAACCTCACAACCCGAAGGTGTCTTCGGAGATGCGGGTTGAGAGACGCCTCAATACTGTCTTGACAGCACTGAGTGTTTCAAATTTTCAGCTTGTTCCAGATTGTTAAAGAGCATGATTTGTAAATCGGCTGTCACCAGCCCACTTAAAAATACAGTTGGTTACGCCTTTCACCCGTTCCCCGCAGCGTGGCGTCCCCTAGGGGATTCGAACCCCTGTTACCGCCGTGAAAGGGCGGTGTCCTAGGCCTCTAGACGAAGGGGACATTTGTCTTCTTCGCAGACGCGCTGCTTCTTCTTCATTTTCATCAGACAATCTGTGTGAGCACTGCAACAATAACCTATCGTCGGTTTAAGGAGGTGATCCAACCGCAGGTTCCCCTACGGTTACCTTGTTACGACTTCACCCCAGTCATGAATCACAAAGTGGTAAGCGCCCCCCCGAAGGTTAAGCTACCTACTTCTTTTGCAACCCACTCCCATGGTGTGACGGGCGGTGTGTACAAGGCCCGGGAACGTATTCACCGTAGCATTCTGATCTACGATTACTAGCGATTCCGACTTCATGGAGTCGAGTTGCAGACTCCAATCCGGACTACGACAGACTTTATGAGGTCCGCTTGCTCTCGCGAGGTCGCTTCTCTTTGTATCTGCCATTGTAGCACGTGTGTAGCCCTACTCGTAAGGGCCATGATGACTTGACGTCATCCCCACCTTCCTCCGGTTTATCACCGGCAGTCTCCCTTGAGTTCCCACCATTACGTGCTGGCAACAAAGGATAAGGGTTGCGCTCGTTGCGGGACTTAACCCAACATTTCACAACACGAGCTGACGACAGCCATGCAGCACCTGTCTCACGGTTCCCGAAGGCACTTTCGCATCTCTGCAAAATTCCGTGGATGTCAAGAGTAGGTAAGGTTCTTCGCGTTGCATCGAATTAAACCACATGCTCCACCGCTTGTGCGGGCCCCCGTCAATTCATTTGAGTTTTAACCTTGCGGCCGTACTCCCCAGGCGGTCGATTTAACGCGTTAGCTCCGGAAGCCACAGCTCTAGGCCACAACCTCCAAATCGACATCGTTTACAGCGTGGACTACCAGGGTATCTAATCCTGTTTGCTCCCCACGCTTTCGCACCTGAGCGTCAGTCTTCGTCCAGGGGGCCGCCTTCGCCACCGGTATTCCTCCACATCTCTACGCATTTCACCGCTACACGTGGAATTCTACCCCCCTCTACGAGACTCTAGCCAACCAGTCTTAGATGCCGTTCCCAGGTTAAGCCCGGGGATTTCACATCTAACTTAATTGACCGCCTGCGTGCGCTTTACGCCCAGTAATTCCGATTAACGCTTGCACCCTCCGTATTACCGCGGCTGCTGGCACGGAGTTAGCCGGTGCTTCTTCTGCGGGTAACGTCAAACGCCAACCTTATTCAGGCTGCCGCCTTCCTCCCCGCTGAAAGTACTTTACAACCCGAAGGCCTTCTTCATACACGCGGCATGGCTGCATCAGGCTTGCGCCCATTGTGCAATATTCCCCACTGCTGCCTCCCGTAGGAGTCTGGGCCGTGTCTCAGTCCCAGTGTGGCTGGTCATCCTCTCAGACCAGCTAGGGATCGTCGCCTAGGTGAGCCTTTACCCCACCTACTAGCTAATCCCATCTGGGTTCATCCGATGGCGTGAGGCCCGAAGGTCCCCCACTTTGCTCCACAGAGATTATGCGGTATTAGCCACCGTTTCCAGTGGTTATCCCCCGCCATCGGGCAGATCCCCAGACATTACTCACCCGTCCGCCGCTCGCCGGCAAGAAAGCACGCTTTCTCCCGCTGCCGCTCGACTTGCATGTGTTAGGCCTGCCGCCAGCGTTCAATCTGAGCCATGATCAAACTCTTCAATTAAAAGTCTGATGCTCAAAGAATTAAACGGTTTATTCATAATGAATTCACTGTTAGTCACTCTTTAAGACTTGCATAATCTTTTTCGCCTTTCGGCGTTGAGATAGGGTCTTGCGAGTGCCCACACAGATTGTCTGATTAATTTGTTAAAGAGCGTGTCAACCGGGCATCGCTGCCGGGTTGCGAGGCTGCGTATCTTACGCTTTTCGCCTCGAGAGTCAAGCGTTTATTTTCGCTTTCTTCTCCCTGCCCGGCGCGGCTTGTTTCAGCGTGGCGTCGGTCAGTGGTGGCGCATTATAGGGACTTTTACGGCGCTGGCAATCGTTTTTTTTGAATTTTCTTTCTGTTCGTGTTTTTTTTCAACAAAACAAACAAATATGCGCTTTTTTTATTCTAGAATTGACGATTTAGACGGCTATTACAAAAACGATGGAACACACAAGATGGTGAGAGCGCTTGTCTATAACAATGTCCGTAGTCACAAACACCCCCCTTGGACGATATAATTGATTTATTAGTAACCAGAAAATAGTTTGAGTTTAATGTATTGAGGTATTATGTATTCACTAACTACCATGAAAAAATAAACGGGATACCTAAATGGTTAAATCCGCACGCAGTATGTCGGGGTTACCTTGGATCGCAGCGATGGCTTTTTTTATGCAGTCTTTAGATGCCACCATTCTTAACACCGCACTACCGGCGATTGCTAAAAGCCTTGATCATTCTCCGCTGACGATGCAATCCGCTATCGTCAGTTATACTTTAACTGTCGCCATGCTCATTCCTGTAAGCGGTTGGCTAGCTGATCGATTTGGTACTCGAACTGTATTCATTTATGCTGTTTCCTTCTTTTCTTTAGGATCACTCGCTTGTGCATTATCACCTAATCTCTCTTTTTTAGTGGTCTCCAGAGTGATTCAAGGTATAGGCGGCGCTATGATGATGCCTGTTGCACGTTTGGCTTTACTAAGAGCATATCCGCGCAGCGAACTGCTACCTATTTTAAACTTTGTCAGTATGCCGGGATTACTGGGTCCAATTTTAGGCCCAATGCTTGGTGGGATATTAGTCACTTATGCAACATGGCATTGGATCTTTATCATTAATATTCCCATTGGATTATTAGGTATCATTTATGCCAAAAAGAATATGCCCAACTTAACTATGCCCAAATGCCCTTTTGATTTTCTGGGATTCATATTGTTTAGCATGGGATTGGTGGTAATCTCTATCAGTTTTGACTTATTTGGACATCAGACTCTCTCTGGCTATGTTCCTCTCGCTTTATTTTCTAGCGGTCTTATCATGATACTGGGCTATATCTTTCATGCAAAAAGACACGCTAATCCTCTCATTAACCTTCATTTATTCCAGACACGCACATTCTCACTTGGCATTGTTAGCAATCTTGCTACCCGTCTGGGAACTGGGGCGCTTTCATTTATTATTCCTTTGATGCTGCAAGTGGGGTTTGGTTTTTCAGCCCTAATGGCAGGAATAATGATGGCACCCAATGCAATTGGTTCGATTTTAGCCAAATCCTTTGTCACCCAGATATTGACTCGTTTTGGATATCGCAACACACTTATTTGGGTCACGGTCATTATTGGTGTCATGATTTCACAATTTTCGCTACAGACCCCAGAACTCCCTATCGCCTTTTTGATAGTTCCCCTTTTTATATTGGGCATGATGATGTCCACACAGTTTACCGCAATGAATACAATTACCTTGAGTGATCTGAATGATGATAATGCCAGCGCGGGTAATAGTCTGTTAGCTGTTACTCAGCAGTTATCCATCAGTTTAGGTGTGACGACCAGTGCTGCAATTCTGCGATTTTATGAGTCAATGCGCTATGGTTCTACGGTAGAACACTTTCACTATACATTTATTACAATAGGTATGATTACTTTGGCTTCTGCTTTTATCTTTCTGCTTTTAACTAAGGAAGATGGCAGCAATTTAGTTAAGAAAAAGCAACCTAAAAAATGATGTTTTCGACACTGAGCGAGAGGCGAGGTTTTTCATGGCAGCCACCGTTAATCCTGTTCAGATAAAAATGCATCAATTTCATTTCGCCACGGAATTGCAGGCTGCGCTCCCCGACGTGTCACGGCAATCGCAGCCGCAGCATGGGCAAAACGGATCGCCGGCAACATGTCCTTCCCTTCCAGTAATCCCGTTAGCAAAGCGCCATTAAATGTATCTCCCGCAGCAATGGTGTCGATGGCTGTTACTTTGAATCCGGGAACAATTTTACCTTGACTCCCTTTCTCCCCCAACCATACGCCTCGGCTACCTAGTGTGATAATCACCGTTTTTATACCTTTAGCATGTAAGGCCTGAGCGGCTTTTTCTGCTCCAACATCATCTTTTACAGCAATACCCGTCAAACATTCTGCTTCTGTTTCATTCGGCGTAATAATATCTACCAGCGAAAGCAACTGATCTGAGAGTTTCTGTGCGGGAGCCGGATTCAAAATCACTTTAGCCTGATGCTTTCTGGCGGTTTCAGCGGCAAGCTGTACTGTTTCCAGTGGTGTTTCAAGCTGTAATAACAATGCATCAGCATCTTTAATCACATGGCTATAACGGAGGAAATAATCTGGTGTTAAACGCTCATTTGCGCCGGCATGAATAGCAATCACATTTTCCCCCTGCCGATTGACAAAAATCAGAGCAACTCCGGTGGTTTCACCTTCAATAACTTCAATTGACGAAGTGTTGATATTATCCTCTGCCAACTGTTGGCAAATACGCGCACCAATATCATCTTGTCCAACACACGCAATAAATGTTGTGTTAGCGCCACACCGACCAGCAGCAACGGCCTGATTTGCGCCTTTGCCTCCAAAGGCAACCTGATACTGTTTTCCTTTTACAGTTTCCCCTGGCTGAGGAAAAGAATCGAGATCCAATATGTGATCTGCATTGATGCTACCCATCACCACCAGTTTTGCCATACTCATTACCTTTATTCCTGTATAAAAATAGTCATTCAGTCATAAAAACTAGCCTATTTAACGAGTTAGTCTAAATCGATTTTTAAGCCATACCATTGCAGATGGATAAGTTATCATCAAAATCTTTGCAGAGTGTGAATTTTATCTATACATAAAGGAAGGTGATTATACGAACTATGGTGTAAATAGTATGCAATTAGTTGAGAAAATATCTCTGTTAAGCCAGCATCTGGAAAGTGGCTTATATGAAAGGCGACAAGCTATTCGCCTTTGTCTACTAGCCGCTTTATGCGGAGAGAGCATTTTTCTTCTTGGTCCCCCGGGAATCGCCAAAAGCCTTATCGCACGTCGGCTCAAGTTTGCCTTTCAGAACGCCCGCGCTTTTGAGTACCTGATGACCCGCTTTTCCACCCCCGAAGAGATTTTTGGCCCCCTTTCTATTCAGGCACTCAAAGATGAAGGGCGTTATCAACGTCTTACTGAAGGTTATTTACCGGAAGCTGAAATCGTTTTCCTCGATGAAATTTGGAAAGCTGGCCCTGCTATTTTGAATACCTTACTGACTGCCATTAATGAAAAGAAATTCAGAAATGGCAATCAAGAAGAACTTATCCCCATGCGTTTACTGGTGACAGCATCCAATGAACTCCCGGAAAGTGATAACAATCTGGACGCACTCTACGATCGCATGTTGATCCGACTCTGGTTAGACAAAATTCAGGAAAAGAGAAACTTTCGCGCTTTGCTGACTGATCGAAACAATGAAAATGACAATCCTGTCCCCACCCATCTTCAAATCACAGATCACGAATTTCATCAATGGCAAGATAAGATCAACCATATATCCCTGCCGGATCATATCTTTGAACTGATCTATCAACTACGCCAACAAATCAATGTGGCTGGGAATACGCCTGACATATCCGATCGCCGCTGGAAAAAATCGATTCGTTTATTACAAGCGAGTGCTTTTTTCAGTGGGAGAAGCGAGATAACGCCATTAGATATGGTGCTATTAAAAGATTGTCTATGGCACAACTCCAGCACGTTAAAACTGTTGCGCCAATTCTTGCTGTCCTTATTAACAGAACAAGCTTATCTACAATATACTCTCATGCAGAAAATGGATAAGTTATACCACCAATGGATACAAGCCAATCAGAATGAAAATGACCATCCCCCCCTGCAGTTAGTCAGCAAATCCTCTCTGTTTGGCCGCAAAATCCGCTATTCACTGCCTGACGATATTACAGATGAAAAACTGACTTTGTTTTTACATCCTTCATTACATCTGCATGATATCGAAGTCAATTTCATCGAAATAGAGAAAAAATCACTGGAAAACACCCTAAAAAATAATACAGGAAAACTCTCTGCCAGCTTAAATGGTATCGGTTTCCCACAACCCATCACCGCAGAAATCAACGAAAAGAATCGGCTGACCGTGCTGGATATTAGCCGTAATAGTGCCGTTCTCTGCCAATCTGGCAAACCATCGATAACCTCGGAAAATCCCCATAAAGAATGGAATGAAAAGCTGATAGCCATCAGCAATGAAATACAACAACAACATCATTTATTTAATCAGCACCAACCCTGTTTATTTATCGAAGAACATTGGCTTGCCAGCATTGAGCAAAGCTTTCTTCAACTCACCGAGCAACAAAAACAGTTGAGATCAAAAATGAGGTAGCAACATGTTAACACTGGGCAAACTTGATCTCTTACTTGCGATCAATGAAAACAAGCTGATCGAAGAGATCATTTTAACCCTGCCAGATACCCCTCAACTGGTTATTTTCTTCCGTAAATTCCCACGACTTAAACGCGCATTATTAAACGATCTCCCTGCATGGCAACAAACATTACAGCAAAGGATCAAGGAAACGCTTATCCCTGCTTCATTAGCCGAAGAGTTTCAGTTATACCAACACGCTCAGACAATTGACACGACAGATTTCTATCAACAGGTAGCTCATATTGTGGATAAACTTCAACAAGTTGAATCTCCCTTTGCCCATGAAGCCGATACATTAGCCAAAGCACTCACTGAATACACCTCTTCAGGACACATGCTGTTTCTTCAACGCTGGCGTCTTAGCCTGATCCTGCAAGCGACAACCTTTAACAAGGCTCTCTTAGAGCAGGAAAAAGAACAACGACTCGCAGAGATCCAGAATCAATTAGCCCTAAGCGCTAACCTTGATCCCATTTTTGATCACAATGATCGCACTGCTGGCCGATTATGGGACATGAGTAAAGGACAGTTTCATCTGACGTCACAAAACATACCGCTATTTACGCGCTACGCTGACTTTCTCAAGCAACAACCCGAACTGGAAAAACTGGCGCAACGCCTTGGCCGCAGTCAGACAGCCAAATCAATTCCCGAAGAAAGCCCTATTCTGGAACCCTGTACTCAACAAGAAAGAATACCGGATATCCTGCCTGAGCAAATCAGTGGAATTAGACAAGATGACGATATCTTAAGACTATTGCCCACAGAGATGGTTATGCTAGGGATTGAAGAATTAGAGGATGAATTTTACCGGCGATTGGTCGAAAAAAAACTACTGTCCTATCGCCTACAAGGCGACAACTGGCAACTAAGGACGACACTCAAACCTGTTATTCATCGCCACAATGAAAAACAACCCCGGGGACCCTTTATTGTTTGTGTCGATACATCAGGCTCAATGGGGAGATTTAATGAAGGGTGTGCAAAAGCATTCTGCCTGGCCTTGATGCGTATAGCACTAGAGGATAACCGCCACTGCCATATCATGTTGTTTTCGACAGCACTTGTTCACTATGATTTGACCTCACCAGAAGGGTTAACGCAAGCCATGCATTTTCTAGGACAAACATTCAGAGGAGGAACCGATTTAGCCTCTTGTTTACATGCCACCGTTGAAAAAATGACAGAAAATATTTGGAAAGATGCTGATGCTGTTGTTATTTCAGATTTCATTGCCCAACGTTTGCCAGGCTCTCTAATCCATCAGATAAAAAATCTGCAACAGCATCAACAACACCGCTTCCATGCGGTCTCCCTTTCCCATTATGGTAAGCCCGGTATCATGAGGATATTTGATCATATCTGGCATTTTGATACCGGGCCTATTAGCCGCTTACGCAGAAGGTGGCGAACTTAAAATTTAGAGTACACCCTCTACGGATTCAATTACTTCAGGTGACCAAACACCGCATTGAACCTGACCGATATGTGACATTTGCAGCAACAACATCACCAAACGGGATTGCCCGATACCACCACCAATGGATTGTGGCATATCACCTTTAATCAACCTCTTATGCCAATCATATTGCAAACGATCTTCATCACCCGTCAGTGCAAGCTGGCGTTGCAACGTTTCAGCATCAACACGAATTCCCATTGAAGAGATTTCAAAAGCATCCTGCAACACAGGGTTCCAGACAATAATGTCACCGTTTAAACCAAAGAAACCATCACTGTTTGGTGTAGTCCAGTCGTCATAATCTGGCGCACGTACATCATGTGCCTGACCATCAGACAGCTGACCACCAATTCCCATCAGGAAAATTGCCCCAAACTCTTTGGCAGCCTCACGCTCACGACCTTTAGCATCCAGATCAGGGTAACGTTTCAGAAGCGCTTCACTGTGAATAAAGTGAATTTGATCTGGCAGGAACGGTGCCAGACCAAATTCCTTACTTACTGCTTGTTGTGTTTCTTTTATTGCTTCGTAGATTTTACCTACTGTCTGTTTTAAATAGTCGAGTGAACGCTGATCTTCACCCATCGTTTTTTCCCAATCCCACTGATCAACAAAGACAGAATGGATAGGAGTCAAGCGATCTTCATCAGGACGCAGTGCCTTCATGTGGGTATACAACCCTTGTCCAGCTTGAAAACCAAAACGGCCTAACGTCTTGCGCTTCCATTTCGCCAGAGAATGAACAACTTCAAATGTAGCATCCGGTAAAGTTTTCACTTTCACCTGAACCGCTTTTTCATGGCCAGATAAGTTGTCCTGAGTACCATCACCCAGACGACTTAAGATAGGTCCTTGAACTTCGATTAAACCAAGCTGTTTTTCTAACAGACGAGAAAAGTAGGATTTCACAAAACTAATCTGCTGCTGTTTTTCAATGAAGGATGTTTTCATGATATTGCTCTCAAAATTTTTGGTGGCCCTGAGTCCTGTTGATATAGATTAAGCAACAAAATGAGGTACAAATTCAATATCTGATAATAAAAATAGTGAATATGATAAATAAATGATAATTTTTACACTATAAAAATGAATATTATTTAAAAATGGGGATTAAAAATGGCAGAAATTTATCAGATCGATAATTTAGACCGCGACATACTTCACGCTTTAATGGCAAACGCACGTACACCTTATGCCGAATTAGCCAAAAAATTTGCTGTTAGTCCAGGAACAATTCATGTCCGCGTAGAAAAAATGAAGCAGTCGGGGATCATCACAGGTACTCGGGTTGATATTAGTGCCAAACAATTGGGGTTCGATGTGTGCTGTTTTATCGGCATTATATTGAAAAGTGCCAAAGACTATCCGACAACATTAAAAAAACTGGATATGCTTGATGAAGTTGTTGAAGTTTATTACACCACAGGGCACTACAGCATTTTCATTAAGGTCATGTGTCGATCCATCGAAGCTCTCCAGGATGTACTGATCAATAAAATACAGACTATTGACGAAATCCAGTCAACAGAAACATTGATCTCCCTGCAAAATCCCATCATGAGGACAATAAAACCTTAACCCAAAAACGGTTAACCACATTATCCACAGGTAGATCCCAATGGATTCACCACATACAATAGTTGTTCTTTAATTTAGCAAGGATCATGATGAGTACAGTAACCTTAATCAGCGGTAGTACACTAGGTAGCGCCGAATATGTCGCAGAACATATGGCTGAGATCTTAGAAAATGACGGGTTTTCAACAGAAGTGCTGCATGGCCCTTCACTGGAAGATCTTCCGCTTGAAGGATTATGGCTTGTGGTTACTTCAACGCATGGCGCAGGAGATTTACCTGATAATATTCAGCCTCTAGCTGATGCGATCACACAACACCACCCCGATCTCAGCAAGATCACATTTGGGGCCGTTGGTATTGGCAGTTCCGAATATGATACATTTTGTGGTGCGATAAGATCACTGGAACGTTTATTCGCGGATCACGGCGCAAAACGGATCGGCGATCGACTGGAAATCGACATTTTGCAGCACGAGATTCCCGAAGATCCAGCCGAAGAATGGGTTAAAAAGTGGGCAAAGTTACTCTGATCTGGTTAAAAATATAACGATCAACTGTGGATAACTAATCTGAAAAGCAGGGGTTAACCCGTAGTTATCCATTTAATAACTCAGTTTCAATCCAGTACCTGTGAATAACTACCCATTTAGATCCCAGCTTATACTGAGTTGGATCACGGATCATTCACAGCAAATGATCCTTTACAGTGTTATGATCTTTATATGGAAAATCCACTTATCCACAGATGATCGTGATCCTAATAAAAGATCTAATAAAAAGATCTTTAAATAAAAAGATCTTATTTTAAATACTGATGATCTCTCACCTCTTGGTCTTAAGTCCAAACTTGAGTAGAATTCTCTCCCTAATGCACATGAAGCATTCTCACAATTGAAGGTTCGTACATGTTTTATCCAGATCACTTTGACGTCATCATTATCGGTGGGGGTCATGCCGGTACTGAAGCAGCGATGGCCTCAGCACGTATGGGGCGTCAAACCTTATTACTGACTCACAATATTGATACTTTGGGCCAGATGTCATGCAATCCAGCCATTGGTGGGATCGGTAAAGGGCATCTGGTAAAAGAGATCGATGCACTGGGCGGCCTAATGGCAAAAGCCACGGACCAGGCTGGTATTCAGTTCAGAACACTCAATGCCAGCAAAGGCCCGGCAGTTCGGGCAACACGAGCACAAGCGGATCGCGTACTTTACCGACAGGCAGTAAGAACCGCACTGGAAAATCAACCTAATTTAATGATCTTCCAACAACCCGTTGAAGATCTTATTGTTAAAAATGATACGGTTACCGGTGTCACTACCCGCATGGGTTTGAAATTCAAAGCTAAATCTGTGGTTTTAACCGTAGGAACTTTCCTTGATGGAAAGATCCACATTGGATTGGAAAACTACAGTGGCGGGCGTGCGGGTGATCCTCCTGCGATCTCATTATCTCACCGTTTACGTGAACTGCCATTACGCGTGGCTCGCCTGAAAACAGGAACACCTCCCCGCATTGATGCCCGGACGATTGATTTTAATCAGCTTGAACAACAATGGGGCGATAATCCAACCCCCGTATTCTCATTCATGGGAAACATTGATCAACATCCACAGCAGATCCCGTGCTACATCACCCACACCAACGAGAAAACTCATGAGGTGATCCGTAATAACTTGGATCGTAGTCCAATGTATGCGGGGATCATCGAAGGGATCGGCCCTCGTTACTGTCCTTCCATTGAAGACAAAGTCATGCGTTTTGCGGATCGTAATGCTCATCAGATCTTCTTGGAACCAGAGGGATTAACCAGTAACGAAATCTATCCAAACGGCATTTCAACCAGTTTACCATTTGATGTTCAGATGCAAATCGTTCATTCCATGAAAGGAATGGAGAATGCCCGTATCATCCGACCTGGTTATGCGATCGAATATGACTTCTTTGATCCACGTGATTTAAAACAAACACTGGAAAGCAAATTTATCCATGGTCTGTTCTTTGCCGGCCAAATTAATGGTACGACAGGATATGAAGAAGCCGCCGCACAAGGGTTATTAGCCGGTCTTAACGCAGCACGTTATGCCCAGGGCGAGGAAGGTTGGTTCCCACGCCGTGATCAGGCGTATATTGGTGTATTGGTTGACGATCTATGTACACTCGGTACAAAAGAACCTTACCGTATGTTCACATCCCGTGCTGAATACCGCTTGATGCTGCGCGAAGATAATGCGGATCTTCGTCTGACTGAACAGGGTCGTAAGCTTGGCTTAGTTGATGATCTCCGTTGGGAACATTATTGCCGCAAGGTTGAAATGATCGAGCAAGAACGCCAGCGTTTGAGCAATATCTGGGTGCATCCTCACTCTGACAACTTAGCGGATATCAACCAAATGTTGAAAACACCGTTGTCAAAAGAAGCTAACGGGGAAGATTTGCTACGTCGTCCTGAGATTAATTATCGCTTGCTGACTTCATTACCGCGTTTTTCACCGGGATTAACAGAGCCTCAGGCTGCGGATCAGGTTGAAATTCAAGTGAAGTACGAAGGTTACATTGCTCGTCAGCAGGAAGAGATTGAAAAACAATTGCGTAATGAAAATACCGCATTACCCGTTGATTTGGATTATCAACAAGTCAATGGGCTTTCCAATGAAGTGATTGCAAAACTGAATGACCACAAACCAAGCTCCATTGGCCAAGCTTCACGTATTTCAGGCATCACACCTGCCGCTATTTCTATTTTACTGGTATGGCTGAAAAAACAAGGTTTATTGCGTCGTAGCGCCTAAGGGGACACATTTTGCTTAACAAATTGGAATCATTGCTGGCAAAAACGGATATTGAGTTATCACTGGAACAAAAACAGCAGCTCGTGGCCTATGTCGGTATGCTGAATAAATGGAACAAAGCTTATAACCTGACATCTGTCCGAGATCCGGATCTGATGTTGGTTCGGCATATCATGGACAGCATCGTTGTTAACCCATACCTGCACGGAACGCGGTTTATTGACGTAGGAACAGGACCGGGTTTACCCGGCATTCCACTGGCCATTGTGCGTCCCGATGCTCATTTCACGCTATTGGACAGTTTGGGAAAACGGGTACGCTTTTTACGCCAGGTTCAGCATGAATTAGGTTTAGCCAATATTGAGCCTGTACAAAGCCGGGTTGAAGCATTCATTCCAGAGCCCCTTTTTGACGGGGTCATCAGCCGTGCATTTGCTTCATTGCAAGACATGCTGTCATGGTGTCGTCATCTGACCAAGCCACTTGAAGGGCGTTTTTACGCCTTAAAAGGCGCATTACCGAAAGATGAATTAGCTCAGTTACCTAGAGAGATTAAGTTGGATACGATTATTCCTCTCCAGGTTATCGATTTGGATGAGCAACGTCATCTGGTTATACTTAAGTCAAACTAACTTTGCTATTTGTCAATAAAAACGCAAATAATGAGTGACGTCAACGACATTCAAAAATGTAACGGCCGTTACTCATTATTCTTCTTAGGGATTTTACTTTATTTACGGGGAGTTCACAGAAAATCCACGTTATTTTTATATTGGAATAACGTTTCTTTCTAGCGATTTCTAGCAATTTTATTGATAAGTAAAATTTAGAGAAAGTGAGCAAAATAAACATTTAATCTTTTTTATCGTCATATCAGATAAAAATACACAGATCTAATCTTAATTGACTGATTATTTGTAGGAAAAAACAAAATGTTTCTATCATCGATTTAATGATAAAAATAATTAATGGTTTTACTTGATGTGATGTATATCACGTTTAATATTGAAGTTATCCCCTCATAGATTGCAGAATATTAAATAGTATTTGTGAGCGATCTAGCACCAAAGTTAGAAATTTAATTAATTATTCACTTTTTCGCTACTTATGGATTGAATTCATTTTGGCTGCCCGTATAATTTGCACGTTTTTGTCACTTGACACTCTTAAGCAAAGCCAGTTTGATACAGCTATTATTTAGCAAAGCCTGATATGCGATGGTGTAACCCTCAGGGAGAAAACAAAAGTCATGTCTGTATCCCTTTACAGCGGTAGAATGGCATTGAAACTGTTACTTTTGCAGTTAATGACTTTTGTTATTCTCAGTGTGGCGTTTTGCACTAAAAGTATCGAGTGGGGCGCTTCGGCTTTCGCTGGTGGGTTAGCATGTTGGCTACCAAATGCCATTTTTATGTTGCTTAGCCGCTTCCAAAAAGTGAAAGAAGAAGGTGTTCCGGTACGCATTGCATGGTTTTTTGCAATTAGCGAAGGGGTTAAGGTTATCATTACGATAACCGTGCTAATAGTCGCTTTAGGGGTGTTCAAGGCGGCATTTGCACCACTTGGTGTGGCTTATTTAGCGGTGCTGATTGTGCAGATCATCGCACCTGCCGTAATGAACGGTTAGCGTTTTTAACAACAAAAGGGTAAAAAGCATCATGTCTGCATCAGGAGAAATTTCAACTTCGGAGTACATAAGTCATCATCTGAAGCACCTTCAGTTGGACTTGCGTACCTTTGAGTTGGTCAATCCCCACGCTAGTGGTTATGAGGCGACGTTCTGGACGTTGAACATTGACTCGCTTTTTTTCTCCATCGTATTAGGGATGTTGTTTCTATTTGTATTCAGAAAAGCCGCGGTTCACGCCACTGATGGTGTTCCGGGGAAATTCCAGACTGCAATAGAAATGGTAATCGGTTTCGTTGATGGCACCGTTCGTGATATGTATCACGGCAAGAGCAAAGTGATAGCGCCTTTGGCTTTGACCGTGTTCGTCTGGGTGTTACTAATGAACGCATTGGACTTGCTGCCAGTCGATTTTATTCCTTATATCGGTGAACACGCCTTCGGCTTGCCGGCTCTGCGTATTGTTCCAACCGCAGATGTCAGTGTGACTTTGTCGATGGCTCTCGGTGTCTTTGTCCTCATTTTGTTCTACAGCATTAAGATGAAAGGAATAGGGGGTTTTGCGAAGGAGCTGACATTGCAGCCTTTCAATCATCCACTGTTTATTCCGATTAACTTAATTTTGGAAGGGGTTAGTTTGCTGTCTAAGCCTATATCACTCGGTCTGCGACTGTTTGGTAATATGTATGCTGGCGAATTGATCTTTATTCTTATTGCGGCCCTTTTACCAGTGGGCGCACAGTGGTTACTCAGCCTGCCGTGGGCGATTTTCCACATACTGATTATCACGTTACAAGCCTTTATTTTCATGGTTCTGACGATTGTTTATCTGTCGATGGCATCTGAAGAGCATTAATTTTTTATCAATCATTGTGTTTTAACTGAAACAAACTGGAGACTGTCATGGATATAAACATGGATCTGCTGTACATAGCTGCCGCTATTCTAATGGGTTTGGCGGCTATTGGTGCTGCGATCGGTATCGGCATCCTCGGAGGGAAATTCCTGGAAGGCGCTGCTCGCCAACCTGATCTGATTCCTCTGCTGCGTACGCAGTTCTTTATCGTCATGGGCCTGGTTGACGCCATCCCGATGATTGCTGTGGGTCTGGGCTTATTTATGATGTTCGCTGTTGGTGGTAAGTAAAGTAGCAGAACTGAAAATTACGCCAATTCATTAATTGAAATAGAGGTATTGTGCCGTGAATATTAACGCAACAATCCTCGGCCAGGCCGTCGCGTTTGTCCTGTTTGTTTTGTTTTGCATGAAGTATGTATGGCCACCCATTATGGCGGCCATTGAAAAGCGTCAGAAGGAGATTTCTGACGGTTTGGCTTCGGCAGAACGTGCTAAAAAGAACCTGGACTTAGCGCAAGCCAATGCGACCGACCAATTGAAAAAAGCGAAAGCTGATGCACAAGTTATCATTGAGCAAGCGAATAAACAAAAAGCTCAAATCATTGATGACGCTAAAGCAGAAGCAGAGCTGGAACGTAACAAAATCGTAGCGCAGGCGCAGGCTGAAATTGAAGCTGAACGCAAACGCGCTCGTGAAGAGTTACGTAAACAGGTTGCGATGCTGGCAATCGCAGGTGCCGAGAAAATCATCGAACGTTCCGTGGATGAAGCTGCTAACAGCGACATCGTTGATAAACTGGTCGCTGAACTGTAAGGAGGGAGGGGCATGTCTGAATTTGCTACGGTAGCTCGCCCCTACGCCAAAGCAGCTTTTGACTTTGCTGTAGAACACCAATCCATTGAACACTGGCAGAACATGCTAGCGTTCGTTGCTGAGGTTACTCGCAATGAGCAGGTTGGTGAGCTGCTTTCCGGTTCATTGGCACCGGAAACGTTAGCCAAAACTTTCATCACTCTTTGTGGTGAGCAGGTTGATGAGCATGCTCAGAACTTTATTCGTGTCATGGCAGAAAATGGTCGCTTGCTGGTATTGCCAGAAGTCTTCCTGCAATTTACCCAATTGCGTGCGTCACTCGAATCAACTATTGATGTTGAAGTGATTTCTGCATCCGAACTGAATGAGCAGCAGCAGACTAAAATTTCTGCGGCGATGGAAAAACGTCTGTCACGCAAAGTGAAGCTGAATTGCAAAATTGACAAGTCTGTTATGGCCGGTGTGATTATTCGCGCGGGTGACATGGTGATCGATGGCAGTATTCGTGGCCGTCTGAATCGTTTAACAGACGTCTTGCAGTCTTAAGGGGACTGGAGCATATGCAACTGAATTCCACCGAAATCAGCGAACTGATCAAACAGCGTATTGCTCAGTTCAATGTCGTGAGTGAAGCTCACAATGAAGGTACGATTGTTTCCGTTAACGACGGTATCATTCGTATCCACGGTTTAGCTGATGTCATGCAGGGTGAAATGCTCTCTCTGCCTGGCAACCGTTACGCAATTGCACTGAACCTGGAGCGCGACTCTGTAGGTGCGGTTGTGATGGGGCCGTATTCTGACTTGGCCGAAGGCATGAAAGTCAAATGTACCGGCCGTATTTTAGAAGTACCTGTTGGTCGTGGTCTACTGGGGCGTGTTGTTAACACTCTGGGTGAGCCAATTGACGGTAAAGGTGCTGTTGAGCACGATGGCTTCTCACCGGTAGAAGTTATCGCGCCAGGCGTTATCGATCGTCAATCCGTTGACCAGCCTGTCCAGACAGGTTACAAATCCGTTGATGCCATGATCCCAATTGGTCGTGGTCAACGTGAGTTGGTGATCGGTGACCGTCAGACCGGTAAAACGGCTCTGGCTATCGATGCGATCATCAACCAGCGTAATTCTGGTATCAAATGTATCTATGTTGCGATTGGCCAGAAAGCCTCTACCATTGCTAACGTAGTGCGTAAACTGGAAGAGCATAACGCACTGGAAAACACGATCGTTGTTGTTGCATCCGCTTCTGAATCTGCGGCGTTGCAATATCTTGCACCATACTCTGGCTGTGCGATGGGGGAATACTTCCGTGATCGTGGTGAAGATGCCCTGATTGTTTACGATGACCTGTCTAAACAGGCTGTAGCATACCGTCAGATTTCCCTGTTGTTACGTCGTCCACCTGGACGTGAAGCATTCCCTGGTGACGTTTTTTACCTGCACTCCCGCTTGCTGGAGCGAGCTGCGCGTGTGAATGCTGAATACGTTGAAAAATTCACCAACGGTGAAGTAACAGGTAAAACAGGTTCTCTGACTGCACTGCCAATCATTGAAACTCAGGCGGGTGACGTTTCAGCGTTCGTACCAACAAACGTTATCTCCATCACTGATGGTCAGATCTTCCTGGAATCTTCTCTGTTCAACGCAGGTATCCGTCCGGCCGTTAACCCAGGGATTTCCGTATCCCGTGTTGGTGGTGCTGCTCAGACTAAGATCATCAAGAAACTGTCTGGTGGTATTCGTACCGCTCTGGCTCAGTATCGTGAATTGGCGGCCTTCTCCCAGTTTGCTTCTGATCTGGATGATGCAACGCGTAAGCAGTTGGATCATGGTCAGAAAGTTACTGAGTTGCTGAAACAGAAACAGTATCAGCCTATGTCCATTGCACAGCAGGCATTGTCTCTGTTTGCGGCTGAGCGTGGTTATCTGGAAGATATCGAAATCGCGAAAGTGGTCAGTTTCGAAGCTGCACTGTTGGCATATGCTAGCCGTGAACATGCTGATCTGCTGAAAGAGATTGACCAGTCTGGTGATTACAATGGAGAGATTGAAGCGAAGCTGAAAGCGCTGTTGGAATCCTTCAAGGCGACTCAGTCCTGGTAACACTATTCGGCCCTGTTTGATTGAACATGGGCCGTCTGGTTAATGAGGAGAAGCAGAAATGGCCGGCGCAAAAGAGATACGTACCAAAATCGCCAGTGTGCAGAACACGCAAAAAATCACTAAAGCGATGGAAATGGTCGCCGCGTCCAAAATGCGTAAAACGCAGGATCGCATGGCGGCTAGCCGTCCTTATGCAGACACCATTCGCAGTGTGATTGGACACCTTGCGTTAGGTAATTTGGAATATAAACATCCATACCTTGAAGAGCGCGAAGTGAAGCGTGTTGGGTACGTGGTTGTTTCGACTGACCGTGGTTTATGTGGTGGTTTGAACATTAACTTGTTCAAAAAATTGCTGATAGAAATGAAAGACTGGTCTGATAAAAACGTCCAAGTTGACTTGGCGCTTGTTGGATCGAAAGCGGTTTCTTTCTTTTCTTCTGTTGGCGGCAACATTGTTGCTCAAGTAACAGGGATGGGAGATAACCCATCATTGTCCGAATTGATCGGGCCAGTCCACGTCATGATGCAAGCATATGACGAAGGGCGTCTGGATAAACTGTATATAGTGACAAACAAGTTCATGAATACAATGTCTCAGGTTCCGACAATCACTCAGTTATTGCCTCTGCCAGCCGGAGACGATGAAACACTGAAGAAGAAGTCCTGGGACTATCTGTATGAACCTGATCCTAAAGCGCTGTTGGATACCCTGCTGCGCCGTTATATAGAATCGCAAGTTTATCAGGGCGTCGTTGAAAACCTGGCTAGTGAACAGGCCGCACGAATGGTCGCGATGAAAGCCGCGACCGATAACGGCGGCAACCTGATCAAAGAGTTGCAGTTGGTTTACAACAAGGCTCGTCAGGCCAGCATCACTCAGGAACTCACCGAAATCGTTTCAGGTGCTTCTGCGGTTTAACAGCTAGGTTTACGAATTACGTAGAGGATTCAAGATGGCTACTGGAAAGATTATCCAGGTAATCGGCGCCGTGGTGGACGTCGAATTCCCTCAGGACAGTGTACCAAAAGTATACGATGCCCTTGAGGTTAAAAACGGTGGAGAAAAACTGGTGCTGGAAGTTCAGCAACAGTTAGGTGGCGGTATCGTCCGTTGTATCGCGATGGGAACTTCCGATGGTCTGCGCCGTAATTTGGACGTCATTAATTTAGGACACCCAATCGAAGTACCAGTGGGTAAAGCAACACTGGGCCGTATCATGAACGTGTTGGGCGATCCGATTGATATGAAAGGTGAAATCGGCGAAGAAGAGCGCTGGTCAATTCACCGTACAGCACCAACCTATGAAGAGCTGTCCAACTCTCAGGATCTGCTGGAAACCGGTATCAAAGTCATGGACTTGATTTGCCCATTTGCTAAAGGGGGTAAAGTTGGTTTGTTTGGTGGTGCGGGTGTAGGTAAAACCGTTAACATGATGGAGCTGATCCGTAACATCGCGATCGAGCACTCAGGTTACTCTGTATTTGCCGGTGTCGGTGAGCGTACCCGTGAAGGTAATGACTTCTATCATGAAATGACTGACTCAAACGTACTGGATAAAGTATCTCTGGTATATGGTCAGATGAATGAGCCACCAGGAAACCGTCTGCGTGTTGCACTGACGGGGCTGACGATGGCGGAAAAATTCCGTGATGAAGGCCGTGACGTGCTGCTGTTCGTTGATAATATTTACCGTTATACCCTGGCTGGGACAGAAGTATCGGCACTGTTAGGTCGTATGCCATCTGCGGTAGGTTATCAGCCAACATTGGCGGAAGAAATGGGTGCTCTGCAAGAGCGTATCACTTCAACCAAAACCGGCTCCATCACCTCCGTACAGGCGGTTTACGTTCCTGCGGATGACCTGACTGACCCGTCACCTGCGACAACCTTTGCTCACTTGGATGCAACTGTCGTATTGAGCCGTCAGATCGCATCTCTGGGTATTTATCCTGCGGTAGACCCGCTGGATTCAACCAGCCGTCAGCTTGACCCATTGGTTGTTGGTCAAGAGCACTATGATGTGGCTCGTGGCGTTCAGTCTATCCTGCAACGTTATCAGGAACTGAAAGACATCATCGCTATTTTGGGCATGGATGAACTGTCTGAAGACGACAAACTGGTTGTGGCACGTGCCCGTAAGATCCAGCGCTTCTTGTCTCAGCCATTCTTCGTTGCAGAAGTCTTCACTGGCTCTCCAGGTAAATTCGTTTCTCTGAAAGACACTATTCGTGGCTTCAAGGGCATCCTGAACGGTGATTATGACCATCTGCCAGAGCAGGCGTTCTACATGGTGGGTACCATCGACGAAGCAGTGGAAAAAGCGAAGAAGCTTTAATACGGCTGACGGGAGGTTGATATGGCTGCAATGACGTTCTCCCTGAACGTAGTCAGTGCTGAAAAACAGTTGTTTGAAGGGCTGGTACAGAAAATTCAGGTGACAGGTAGTGAAGGTGAATTGGGGATTTATCCTCAACACACGCCACTACTTACTGCCATAAAACCGGGCATGATACGTATTGTTAAGCAGTTTGGTGAAGAAGAGTTTATTTACCTGTCAGGTGGAATTCTTGAAGTTCAGCCAAACGGCGTTATCGTACTGGCCGATACAGCGATCCGTGGTAAGGATTTGGATGAAGCTAAAGTGCTTGAAGCCAAGCGCAAGGCAGAAGAACACATCCGTAATTCTCACGGCGATGTTGATTATGCTCAGGCATCTGCTGAATTGTCGAAGGCGATCGCGAAACTTCGCGTTATCGAGCTGACAAAAAAAATGATGTAACAGGTATCTGACAGATTTCGAATTGCATTCAAATGCGTTGTAATTTGAAAGATGAAGGATACAGGCAGTTAGATAAAAAGCCAGTTGGTGAAAGCTAACTGGCTTTTTTGCATTGCGAAATATGTAGCAATTTATTTCTCAAGCAGGTTTACTTTCATACTTAAAATTGGAATTGTCAGGTTTCTTATGTCTATGATTGCAAATAGTGTCAATGCAAAAAGTGTCGTGATCCTTGCCGCAGGCAAGGGAACCCGCATGTATTCCGACCTTCCCAAGGTTCTGCATTTGTTGGCTGGTAAGCCAATGGTTCAGCATGTTATTGATACCGCAATGGCGTTGGGAACGCAAAGTGTTCATCTGGTTTATGGGCATGGCGGTGATCTGATGAAACAAGCGCTTTCTAACCAGAATCTGAACTGGGTTTTTCAAGCTGAACAGCTTGGTACGGGTCATGCCATGCAGCAAGCTGCGCCGCATTTTGCAGATAATGAAGATATTTTGATTCTGTACGGTGATGTGCCTTTGATTGCTAAAGATACCTTAGAGCGTTTGATTGAGGCTAAACCAGAAGGTGGTATTGGATTATTGACTGCTATTTTGGATAACCCAACAGGGTATGGCCGTATCATTCGTGAAAATGGAGAAGTCATCGGCATTATCGAACAGAAAGATGCAACGGAAGAACAGTATAAAATCAACGAAATTAACACGGGTATTTTGGTTGCTAATGGCGGTGATTTGAAACGTTGGTTATCCAAATTGGAAAACAACAACGCACAAGGTGAATACTACCTAACCGATATTATTGCGCTTGCACATAAAGAAGGCCGTCAAATTAAGGCGGTACATCCAAGCCGTTTAAGTGAGATGGAAGGAGTTAACAATCGTCTTCAACTTTCCGCTCTGGGACGTATTTACCAATCGGAACAGGCTGAAAAATTACTACTCGCCGGTGTCATGTTATTAGATCCAGCACGTTTTGATCTGCGTGGAACATTAGAACATGGTCACGATGTAGTGATTGATACCAATGTCATTATTCAGGGCCATGTCACATTGGGCAATCATGTTCAGATTGGATCAGGTTGTATTCTGAAAAATTGCGTGATTGGTGATGGTGTGGTGATTCGCCCTTATACTGTTATTGACGATTCTGAAATTGCTGCCGAATGTACTGTCGGGCCTTTTGCCCATTTACGTCCGGGCTCCAAATTGGCGGAAAAAGCGCACGTTGGTAATTTTGTTGAAATGAAAAAAACTTCACTGGGTCGGGGTTCTAAAGCGGGTCATCTGACTTATCTTGGTGATGCTGAAATTGGTAGTCATGTCAATATTGGTGCTGGAACGATTACCTGCAACTATGATGGTGTTAATAAATTTAAAACCATCATTGGTGATGATGTCTTTGTCGGTTCTGATACTCAGCTTGTTGCACCTGTAACCATCGCGAAAGGGGTGACAATTGGTGCCGGAACTACAGTAACAAAAAACGTTACTGAGAATGAATTGGTGATTAGCCGCGTAAAACAAACGCATATTCAAAACTGGCAGCGTCCAGTTAAGAAAAATAAATAAGTTATACCCATAATAAATAATACTCCTTAATAAAAATGAGGAGATTCCCCATTTCTACAAAGCTCGGGGATCGGCAAGCCGGAACACGATTTGCCGTAACACAATCAGGTTGTGCGACATCAAAGGGGCTTTTTATCGCCCTGTTTTTAGGAATAAAACACATGTGTGGAATTGTTGGTGCAGTAGCACAACGAGATATTGCAGAAATACTGATCGAAGGTCTGCGTCGTTTGGAATACCGTGGTTACGATTCTGCGGGTATCGCTGTTGTTGACAGTGAAAACCGTATGACTCGCCTGCGTGAAGTCGGTAAAGTCCAGGTGCTGGCTGATGAAGCAGATAAACAGCCCGTTATTGGTGGCACAGGTATTGCGCATACCCGCTGGGCAACGCATGGTGAACCAAATGAACGCAACGCTCATCCTCATACTTCTGACCATATTGCGGTTGTGCATAATGGCATTATTGAAAACCACGAAGAATTGCGCGAAGAGTTAAAAGCGCACGGTTACATTTTTGCTTCAGATACAGACACTGAAACCATTGCTCACCTTGTTCACTGGGAACAGCAACAAGGTGGCTCATTACTGGAAGTGATTCAGCGTGTTATCCCACAATTGCGCGGCGCTTACGGCACCGTGATTATGGATAGCCGTCATCCTGATGTGCTGGTGGCTGCGCGTTCTGGTAGTCCACTCGTGATTGGCTTGGGGGTGGGGGAGAACTTCCTGGCATCTGACCAACTGGCGTTACTGCCGGTGACTCGCCGTTTTATCTATCTGGAAGAAGGCGATATTGCTGAAATCACTCGCCGCAATGTTCGCATTTTTGATATACAGGGTGAAGCGGTTGAACGTGAGCAGATTGAATCCAATGTTCAGTACGATGCCGGTGACAAAGGGGTATACCGCCACTACATGCAAAAAGAGATTTACGAACAACCAATGGCGATCAAAAACACATTGGCAGGCCGTTTAAACAACGGTCAGGTAAATCTGACAGAACTGGGTGCGAATGCAGCGGAATTATTGTCTCAAATTGAGCATATCCAAATCGTTGCCTGCGGCACTTCTTACAATGCGGGAATGGTTTCACGTTACTGGTTCGAATCGTTAGCGGGGATTCCTTGTGATGTGGAAATTGCCTCAGAATTTCGTTACCGCAAACCTGCACGTCGTAAGGGAAGCCTGTTGATCACCCTGTCTCAGTCTGGTGAAACGGCTGATACTTTGGCTGCCTTGCGTTTATCCAAGGAGCTGGGCTACCTGACTTCGTTGACCATCTGTAACGTAGCGGGCTCATCTCTGGTACGTGAATCAGCATTTGCGCTGATGACCAAAGCGGGTGCCGAAATTGGTGTCGCTTCGACCAAAGCCTTTACGACTCAATTGACTGTCTTGTTGATGCTGGTGGCTTACATTGGGCGTTTGAAAGGGGTTGATGCATCATTGGAACAAAACATTGTTCATGCCCTGCATGCCCTGCCAAGCCGCATTGAAAGCATGTTGTCCAAAGACAAACTGATTGAAGCGCTGGCAGAAGATTTCTCTGAAAAACACCACGCTCTGTTCCTCGGTCGTGGTGATCAGTACCCGATCGCGGTTGAAGGTGCACTGAAACTGAAAGAGATCTCTTACATTCACGCTGAAGCCTATGCAGCAGGTGAATTGAAACATGGCCCGTTGGCTTTGATCGATGCGGACATGCCAGTGATCATCGTTGCACCAAACAATGAACTACTGGAAAAACTGAAATCCAACATCGAAGAAGTCCGCGCCCGTGGCGGGTTGTTGTACGTCTTCGCCGATCAGGATGCGGGTTTCACCGACAGCGAAAATATGAAGATCATCTCCCTGCCACACGTAGAAGAGTTGATCGCACCGATCTTCTATACCGTGCCATTGCAATTGCTGTCTTACCATGTTGCCTTGATCAAAGGTACAGATGTGGATCAGCCACGTAACTTGGCGAAATCAGTGACGGTGGAGTAATATTTATAATACGTTATTAATATAGACGTATAGTCAAACAAGTACGTTCTCAATCCGGTTAGGCGAAAGCTGGCCGGATTTTTTTATGAGAGAAAAATCCTAATAGAGGCTTATCACTACATATAGGATATTCACGATAATAAAATGGAGAAAATAAAAAGTGCCTGAAACGGCTTTAGAATCTGTAGAAATGATGTCCAAATTTCCAGAGAAAAAAGTTGATCCAGTGAGATTGCTGGTCGATTTTTTCAACCAGCTACATGTTATTGAACGCTTTAATGTATTTAAATTTGAGAATATAACGGGTTGGGAGAATTGGTTTCAGATCGAACTGGCTTATTTTTTATACCACCATGTTACAGAGCAAGATGGAGAATGGTGGAGAGAGTTTAGTATCAAATGGGATGGCATGCCTGAAAATATTGAAAGATGTAAGCCGGATTTTTGGCTTTGGTCAGGTGAGAAAAATAGCTACTACCTTTTGGAATTAAAACAAAATGGGGATGTTCATACAGCACTCAAAGACGTAATCAAAGATATTAAAAAACTCAGCACTTTGACTAATACTAAAACCTTCAATGCAGTTGGCTATGATGGAAAATATACCTGTAAAGGTAAATTTTTCGTATTAGTTTCAAAATATCAGCCGAATATTGTTGAATTGCCAGCTGGAGCTGCTGAGGTTTTTAGAGGGGCATTGGCAAGAGTGGTTTTTACTTTGTTATATATCGTTCTTGAAGATTATAGTGGTATTTTAATTAGCCGTAATCATTTGGACTAACATGGTTATGTATTACGGTTTTTTAGAGAATCTATGTTAACTCTTGGGCTAATTTGTGGATGGGCTTTCTGTCATCCACATTACTGGGTGTGATCCTTCGGCGAACAGGGTTCGTATCTGATTCGATTTTTCTTTTCACTCCTGAACCGCTTTTTCCCGCATTCTGTGTAATAACTGTAGTTATTATCCAGATATGCGCAAGTTTGATCGGATTTTTTAGTGCGCCGGGCATCGCCCGTCGTTTTTATCTTAATAAGATTTTCAGATTTTCAATGTATCAGAAATTCTTTACTACACTTAAACAGTCAATTGCTGTGATTAAGGCAATGGTTTAACTGTTTACGAAGAATATGAGCCACGGGCATGCGTTTTTCTCCGTTGGCAATAAATGGAATTCCTTTGATGACAATTGAAAAAATCACCCCGAACTACCCTGAGTCTAAGAGTGCGGATATCACTCAAAACAATATCGATCAACTTAAGCAACTTTTTCCTGAAGTATTTTCTGAAGGAAAAATTAATTTTGATGCCTTAAAAGCAGTGCTTGGTGAAGCCGTTGATGATTCAGATGAGCGCTATAACTTCACTTGGCATGGTAAGACTCGGGCGCGTCAAATTGCCCAGACTCCATCAACAGGCACATTACGCCCTTGTAAAGAAGAAAGTGTAAATTGGGATACCACCGAAAACCTGTTTATTGAAGGCGATAACCTTGAAGTGCTTAAAATATTACAGAAGTCTTACCATAAAAAGATAAAAATGATTTATATCGATCCTCCCTATAACACAGGTAAAGATTTTATTTATAGAGATAATTTTAATGACAATATAAAAAATTATCTTGAATTAACAGGCCAGGTTGATGGTGAAGGAAGAAAAATTAGAACTAACTCAGATACATCTGGTAGATATCACTCGTCGTGGCTAAATATGATGTATCCTCGCTTAAAGTTAGCAAGAAATCTTCTAAAGGATGATGGCCTCATTTTCATATCTATAGATGAAAATGAGATTGCTAATTTAAAATCGATTTGTTGTGAGATATTTGGAGAAGATAACATATTGGGAGTTATCACCAATATAAATAATCCTAAAGGTCGTTCAGATGATAAATTTATTGCGACAGCCCATGAATATTTACTAGTTATTGCAAAAAATTCATCTTTGGCTAGGACTTATGGATTTGAACCTGATGAAAAAATAACAAAACGGTATAATAAGATCGATGAAAATGGTAAAAAATACCGTGACATAGATCTAAGGAAAACAGGTGATGCTGATCGAAGAGAAGATCGTCCAGATATGTTTTATTATTTCTATTTCGATGAGGTATTAAACTGTTTAACAGTATCAAAAGATAGAATAAACAGTGATCTAATTGAAATTAAGCCAGTAAAAGACAATGGAGCAGATGGCCGATGGCGTTGGGGGTTTGATACTGCAAAAAATAGGATTAATGATATTTATCCTAAATATATGCCTACAAAAAAAATGTGGGGAATTATGGAAAAAGACTATTTGGAAGGACGACCTCCAGTTAAGCCAACATCTGCTTGGACTCACAAAGATGTTAATAGTGAGAGAGGTAGTGAACAATTTATTGAACTTGGTTTTGAAAAAGAGGTATTCTCAAGACCAAAGCCAATTGGCACAATACTACGAGCAATAAAAATAGGTTCTATTCCAGAAGAAAAATCAATAGTTCTTGATTTTTTTGCTGGTTCTGGAACTTCCGCTCATGCTGTATTTGAAGCTGTCAAAATATATAATAAAAACTTAACCTTCATTATGGTTCAACTTCCTGAATTACTCGATGAAAACAAAAAAGAGAATAAATCAGTTATTGAGTTCTGTAAGGAAAATGGTAAACCTTATTTCTTATCGGAAATTACAAAAGAAAGGATAAAGAGGGCAAGTGAAAAAACAGGAGTTAATACTGGTTTTAAAGTATTTAAGCTAGACGAAACTAATATCCGTTCTTGGGATGCTAACTTCGATAATTTGGAGCCAGCACTTAAACTCGCATTAAAATCAATTAAAGATGATCGCTCGGTAGAAGATATTCTTTATGAAATCCTGCTTAAATACGGTATTGAATTAACCACCCGTGTTGAAGAAGTCACTGTAGAGGGAAAGAAAATCTTCATTGTTGGCACCGGGGCTTTAATCGTATGCCTGGACGATGATATTACCGAACAGGTGATTGAAGGTATTGCCAAACTGAAAGAAAAACTTAATCCAGAAAGTACGCAAGTCGTTTTTAAAGACCAGGGCTTTGCAGACTGTATCGTCAAAACCAATGCGATTCAGATCCTCAAGCAGTATGGTATCAACGATGTAAAGAGCATTTAAGGTGATGGTAATGAAGATTCAATTTAGATCGGACTTATCACACCAAATGGAGGCGGTTGAGGCTGTTTTAGGTGTGTTTGCAGGGCAGGAAACATTTCAATGTAATTTTACGGTAGCTGATAAGATGTGGGCGAATCAGCAACTGGATATCTTTGGTAAAAACAATGACCTCGGTGTTGGAAATGCTCTTACCTTATCGCCTGATGAAATTTATGCCAACACGCGTAACGTCCAGTTAAAGAATGGCTTGCCACAGGTTGAAAACGCAAAGCAAGAACTGATAAGTCTGGATTTCAGTGTTGAGATGGAAACGGGTACAGGTAAAACCTATGTGTATCTGCGTTCTATCTTTGAGCTAAATCAGCGTTATGGACTGACAAAGTTTATTATCGTGGTGCCGTCTATTGCGATTAAAGAAGGCGTCTATAAGTCGCTGCAAATCACTGAGTCTCACTTCCGTGAGCAGTATAAAAACGTCCAGTATGACTATTTTGTCTATGATTCATCAAAGCGCGAACAGGTGCGTAACTTTGCGACCAATGATTACATCCAAATCATGGTGATCAATATTGATGCGTTCAGTAAATCATTCATTGATCCGACGAAGGAAACGACGGCGAATCTGATTCACCGTACCGATGACCGATTGAACGGGATGAAGCCGATTGAATTTATTCAGGCGACTCATCCAGTCGTTATTATTGATGAACCACAGTCAGTGGTATCAACGGCAAACCGAAAAGACGCGATTAGCAGCTTGGCGCCGCTGTGTACATTCCGTTATTCGGCTACGTTGGAGGAATCGCCACACCTGCTCTATAAGCTTGACGCTATTGATGCCTATGAGCGCAAACTGGTTAAGCAAATTGAAGTTGCTTCGCTGGATGTTAAAGACGGGCATAACCAAGCCTACATCAAGCTAGTGAGTGTTGATAATAAGAAATCCCCCATTTCTGCCAAAATTGAAATTGACGCTCAAACGCGCACCGGCAAGCTGCAACCCCGTAAGGTAATCACTATCAAAGATGGTCAGGTCAATGACTTATTCGAACTTTCGGGTGGGCGCAGTGTGTATGAAGGTTATATCGTTAATGATATTTATTGCGAAGAAGGTAATGAATATATTGATTTTACCTGTTGCGATGAAATTGTGCGTCTTGGGCAAGCCATTGGTGAAGTGGATTCGGAAGCCTTTAAGCGTATTCAAATAGCCAAAACTATCGAAGAACATCTGGAAAAAGAACTGAAGTTTTATCACAAGGTAACAGCGGGTTATGACAAGTTCGACCACTCGAAAATCTTAAGTCAGAAAGGTATTAAGGTGTTGAGTCTGTTCTTTATCGATAAGGTTGCCAACTACCGAGGCTATTCTAACGATGGCGTGCCTGTGCAGGGTAAGTTTGTCAGGTGGTTTGAAGAAGCGTTTGCCAGACAGGTTAGCAAGCCAAAATATCGCGTGTTGTATCCGAAAATCTGGCACAGTGATGGCGATAAATACACGATTAACGAAATTGCGCTGCAAGAACTCACCCAAACAGTGCACGATGGCTACTTTGCACAGGATAAGAAAAAAGATGTCTCTGGTCGCCCTCAGTTTACTGACTCAAAGCTTTCAGCTAAAGGCGAAGGAGGAAAAACTGCGGCTGATGAATCAGCCTATAGTCTGATCATGAAAGATAAAGAAAAGCTTCTATCTATAGACGAGAAGCTACGTTTTATCTTTTCACACTCAGCACTGAAAGAAGGCTGGGACAACCCGAATGTTTTCCAGATCTGTACGTTGAATGAATCCAGCTCAATCACTAAAAAACGGCAGGAAATCGGTCGTGGCCTGCGTTTAGCTGTTGATCAGTCGGGTGAGCGTGTGCCTTACGGTTTTGAGGTAAATACCCTGACCGTGATGGCAAATGAGTCTTATGAACGCTTTGTTGATGGACTGCAAAAAGAGATTGAAACAGAAGAAGGCATTAAATTCGGGGCGGTTGAGCCTCACCAATTTGCCAACATGGTTGTTTCTGGCGAGCGGGATCAGAAGGCCTTTTTGGGTGCAAAGCAGTCAGCAGAGATCTTCCAGTATTTTCTGTCCCAAGGTTATATTGATGGCAAAGGCAAGATTCAGGATGTGCTGAAAATTGCTATCAATAACAATGAGGTGAGCCTGCCCTCCAGTGTTGCTGAATATACGGATGCCATCGTTGCCACATTGAAGAAGTTGGTAAAAGGCTTGAAGGTGAAAAAACACGCAGAGAAGCGCTCTGTAAGCTTGTGTGCAGATACAAATGGTAAGCAAGTTGTTCTTGGTGAAGACTTCAAGGCTCTTTGGGAGCGCATTAAATACAAAACAACTTACCGTGTTAACTTTAATATCAACGAGCTGGTTGATAACTGTATCAAAGAAATTAGCACGAATGTGGTCGTAGCCAGTGCCAGGTTTCAGTACACCAAGGTTAAGGTTGCTGTCACTGAAGCTGAACTGGAAGCTTATGATAAGAAAACCAAGATTCAGGATTACCGCAATCGCAACTTCCAGTTGCCAGATATCGTGACTTATCTGACCGATCAGACCAATCTGACCCGCCAGACAATTATCGATATTCTGTTAGGTTTAGGCGATAAGCTGGAAGCCTTCAAAAACAACCCTCAGCGCTTTATCGAATTAGCGGGTGAAGTTATCCGTAAACAGATGCGTATTGCCATTGTAGATGGCATTAAATATCAACGTATTGGTGACGAGGCATACTATGCTCAAGTGCTTTTCCAAGAAGAAGAGCTGACTGGTTATTTCAAAGATATGGTAAAAGCTGAAAAGTCGGTATATGACTACATCATTTGCGATTCTGATACGGAGGTTAGCTTCGCTGAAAAGCTAGAAGGTGCTGAAGAAGTGAAGATTTATTCCAAGTTGCCATCTTGGTTCAAGATTGGTACCCCGCTGGGCAGTTACAATCCTGACTGGGCGGTATTAATTGACAAAGATGACGGCGCGGGGAGGAAGCTTTACTTTGTGGTTGAAACGAAATCAAGCATATTCTCAGATGACCTGCGTGAAGCTGAAAAAGCGAAGATCAAGTGTGGTGTTGAGCATTTTAATGCGTTAAGTAAAGATAAAGATGGCAAAGAGGTGCCTAACGCTGCCAGGTTTGTTAAAGCCGATAACTTTGATACGTTCAGTACTCATTTTTGCTCTTAATAATATCAAGGCACTAGCAATAGTGCCTTCAGGTTAATAACAAAGTGCTGGTTTTTATCTGGCGCTTTGTTTTACCAAATATGGTGCGAGCTTTAACGTTTGATTGATTCAAAAGAACACGATAATTAATGAATTGATATCATTATGCTAATGAAAATAAATCATGTATCTCATCATGATACTCCTGCCTTATAAATACAAATGGTTGCCCCCGCAAATAAAAAATACCATGGCAGTTTGAACAGGCTGCTTATCTGATTAATAAAATTGTTTTGCGGGAGAAGGAACATGAATAACGATTATGATGTTTTGATCATCGGTGCTGGCATTTCTGGCATTGGTATCGCGTGCCATTTAGCAAGAGAATGTCCTGATAAAAAAATCAGCATATTAGAGCGTCGCCATGCCATAGGGGGAACGTGGGATTTATTTCGCTATCCAGGCATTCGTACTGATTCAGATATGATGAGCTATGGCTATAAATTTCGTCCCTGGACTGACACCAGTATTTTTGCTGATGCTCCTTCAATCAGACGTTATCTCCATGAAACAGCGAAGGCATATGGCATTGATAAAAAAATCCAGTTTGGATTAAAAATCACCCATACGAATTGGTCAAATGAAACTTGCCAATGGACAGTCAATGCCATTGATGAAGCCAGTGGAGAAACTCGGCAATTTACCTGTCATTTTCTTATCGCAGCGACAGGTTACTACAATCATGATGAACCCCATTTACCTCAATTTCCCGGACTTGCAGATTTCAAAGGCCCGATCATTCATCCGCAATACTGGCCTGAGGAATTAGATTACAAAGGAAAGCGCGTTGTTGTGATTGGAAGTGGTGCAACCGCAGTCACTTTACTGCCGGCAATGGCTAATGATACTGAACATATCACCATGCTCCAGCGTTCCCCCAGTTATGTTTTATCAATACCGGGAAGGGATAAGATGGCAGAATGGCTAACAGGCCTGATTCCACAACGTTGGATTTACACATTAAGCAGAAAGCGTAATATCTTATTTTTCAGTTCGTTGTATAAGATGAGTCGATATTTTCCCAATCTGCTCAAATCGTTTTTACTGAGATTGGTTCGCAGAAAAGTTGGCGCTGGTTTTGACATGAAGCACTTTACACCAAGGTACATGCCATGGGATGAAAGGCTATGCTTTGTTCCAGACAGTAACTTATTTAAGGTACTAAGGGAGGGGAAAGCCTCTATCGTGACTGACCAGATTGAACGTATTACTGAAAACGGTATTTTGTTGCAGTCGGGTAATGCATTACCCGCAGATATCCTCGTGACAGCTACCGGGCTGCGCTTACATCTTATGGGGGGAATTGAACTTTTTATTGATGGGCAAAAGCCACAAAGTAATAGTCAGTTGTTATATAAGGGAACATTGTTACAGGATATTCCTAATTTTGCTTACCTGTTTGGTTATATCAATAATGCCTGGACATTAAAAGTTGATCTCTCGGCAGAATATCTCTGTCGTTTGTTAAATGAAATGGATCGTCGTCATGCTAAAGCTGTCATACCCCATGCACAACCGGATGAGGTCGTGATTGATGAGCATATTTTTGGGGCTTTGCGTTCGGGTTATGTGAGACGTGATGAATCCGCTCTTCCTCGTCAGGGGCGCAGCCCAAATTGGTATGTATCGCACGATTATACAAAGGATAAAGAGGTATTGGGGCAACCTATTGATGATCCCGCATTACAGTGGAAGTAAATTTTGTTATGCAACCAGGGGATGTGGGTATTTTGTTTTTTTAACTAATGGCTTGTGATAAGCCACTTTTTGGTGAACCAAGAGAAAACAGCCCCTGAAATAGCGCCAAAAATATGCCCTTCGGTTGAAATGTATTCTTGCCATGGTAACAAACCGAAGATAATCCCACCGTAGTAAATAATCACCAAAATGGCAAAGAAGAGATCTTTTGCCCGTCTGAGGAAGTAAGCATTCGCCAGCAATAATCCCCACAGGCCGAAGATCCAGCCGCTGGCACCAACATGAATGGCGGGACGGCCAAATAACCAGACCAGAATTCCTTCTGTAAAGATAATAAACAGGCTGGCAATGACATAATAACGAATGGAATGCGTCATCAATAACGCACTCAATACCAAGAGTGCCGGAAGATTACTGAATAAATGTTCCCAGCTACCATGTAGGAAAGGGGAGAGAGGAATACCGATCAATCCCCGAACATGACGGGGAATGATGCCGAGATGGATTAATGATCCACCGGTAAAGGTATTAAGCAATTGGACGATGATAAGAATCGATACTAACCCGATTAAGATATGAAAGCGTTGCTTAAACCATATAGCCATCATTGTCTCCTGGTTGACAGTTTTTCACCGATAATACTGGCATTAAGCCTTTATCCAACAAACCAAAATAATGAATAGTCATCCGCTGAAAATAATAACCGGAAAAACCAAACAATAAGTAGGATAGTGCCATAGTTCATAAATAGACTTGCACCTTTCATCATATTTTGTCAGTTTTAGTGATGTCAGTATGTCTGATGAACATCTTTCGAGACAGGATAACTATGATGAAAAGTGTAGGTTTTATCGGCTGGCGTGGTATGGTCGGCTCAGTATTGATGCAGCGAATGGCAGAAGAGAAGGATTTTGATGAAATCAATCCGGTTTTTTTCACAACTTCCCAGCATGGGCTTCCTGCCCCGGCATTCGCAGGCAAATCAGGTGTATTGCAGGACGCTTTTGATGTTGAGGCATTGAAGGCACTGGATATTATTATTAGCTGTCAGGGCGGGGATTATACCCATGAAATCTATCCCAAATTGAGGGAAATGGGATGGCAGGGATATTGGATTGATGCCGCTTCTGCTCTGCGCATGAAGGATGATGCGGTCATTATTCTTGATCCGGTTAACCATCATCATATTCAAAACAGCTTGAATAAAGGTATCAAAACTTTTGTTGGCGGTAACTGTACCGTGAGTTTGATGCTGATGTCATTGGGGGGATTATTTACCAATGACTTGGTTGAATGGGCCTCAGTATCAAGTTATCAGGCAGCTTCTGGGGGTGGCGCTCGTCATATGCGTGAACTGCTGGTGCAAATGGGAATGCTGCATAATCAGGTTGCAGAGGAATTACAGAATCCTGCTTGCGCAATTTTGGATATTGAAAAACGAGTCACTGATTTTACTCGCAGTGGTGCATTGCCGACGGATCAATTTAGTGTGCCTTTGGCGGGGAGCCTGATCCCATGGATTGATAAGCAACTGGAAAACGGGCAGAGCCGTGAAGAGTGGAAAGGACAGGCGGAAACCAACAAGATTTTGAACACGGGTCATCATGTCATCCCGATTGATGGCTTGTGTGTTCGTGTTGGGGCGCTGCGCTGTCATAGTCAGGCGTTTACTCTGAAATTGAAAAAAGATATTCCAATCCATGAAATCGAGACGTTGTTAGCTTCCCATAATGATTGGGTTCGTGTTATTCCGAATGATCGTGAGCTGACAATGCGAGAGCTAACACCCGCTGCGGTGACGGGGACATTGAATACTCCAGTAGGTCGTTTGCGTAAACTGAATATGGGGCCGGAATACCTATCCGCTTTTACTGTGGGTGATCAGCTTTTATGGGGCGCGGCAGAGCCTCTGCGCAGGATGTTACGTATTCTGTTGTAGAAAAAAACAAATACTCATTATGCGTTTCGATTACCAGAGATTGAGGCACAAACTGGCAAAATCTGTGGCTACTCGTTTTCCTTTATTATACCGTCGTATTGATAGCCGGTTATGGGGGACGTCATCTCGTGGTTCATGGGTTGCCGGATTTTGAGCTAGAAATTGTTATTCTACATAACAAATAGAATATTTTTGTTCCGCAGAACTGACGAAGGACAATGACAGGCAGACACTCATCAGACGGATGAGGCCGCCCCAGATAACATGACGTTATCTGGGGCGGGGATAAGCAAAAATATTAAATATCAATATTCGCCGCTTTTAGTGCATTTTCTTCAATAAATGCACGACGAGGTTCAACGGCATCCCCCATCAGCGTGGTGAACAGTTGATCGGTTGCAATCGCATCTTTCACTGTCACACGCATCATACGACGTGTTTCTGGGTTCATCGTGGTTTCCCACAACTGATCAGGATTCATTTCTCCCAGACCTTTATAACGCTGGACGGTAAGACCACGGCGTGATTCTTTAGTCAGCCATTCCAGAGCTTGTTCAAAGCTGGCTATCGCCTGACGACGTTCACCACGTTCGATATAGGCATCTTCTTCAATCAGGTTTATGAGTAATTCACCCAGTTTGGTGATACGGCGATATTCACCACCGTGAATGAAATCAAAATCCAGATTGTAGTTAGTATCAACACCATGTGTACGAATGCACAGAATGGGTTCGAAAATCTGGCGCTCACGGTTCTCATGGATTTGATAGCTATAAGTACTGCCATTCTGCTCTTTGTCATTGAGGCGAATTGCCAGCGCACTGACCCATTCTTCCACTTTTTCTTGCGTGCTTAGGGCATCTTCGGTGAGTTTGGGATGGTAAATCAGGTTGTTCAGTAAAGCCTGCGGATACAAACGCTCCATACGACGGATGATTTTCTGGGTTGTATTGAATTCTGTTACCAGTTTCTCCAGCGCTTCACCTTTCAGAGCGGGTGCGTGTGGGTTGGTATACAATGCTGCCCCATCCAGTGCGATGGACATCTGATAGGCTTCCATCGCATCGTCATCTTTGATGTATTGCTCTTGTTTGCCTTTCTTCACTTTATACAGTGGTGGCTGCGCGATGTAGACATAGCCACGTTCGATGATTTCCGGCATCTGGCGATAGAAGAATGTCAGTAGCAGAGTACGGATGTGAGAACCATCAACGTCGGCGTCGGTCATGATAATAATGCTGTGGTAACGCAATTTGTCCGGGTTGTACTCATCGCGGCCAATCCCGCAACCTAAAGCGGTGATCAACGTCGCGACTTCCTGTGACGAGAGCATTTTATCGAAGCGGGCTTTCTCAACGTTCAGGATCTTACCTTTTAATGGCAGGATAGCCTGATTTTTACGGTTGCGTCCCTGTTTTGCAGAACCGCCCGCAGAATCCCCTTCCACCAGATAGAGTTCAGACCGCGCGGGGTCACGCTCCTGGCAGTCAGCCAGTTTGCCCGGTAATCCTGCCAGATCCAAAGCTCCTTTGCGGCGGGTCATTTCACGGGCTTTACGCGCTGCTTCACGAGCACGAGCCGCATCAATAATTTTACCGACCACGGTTTTGGCATCGTTCGGGTTTTCCAGCAGGTATTCCACCAGCTTCTCATTCATCTGCGTTTCGACAGCGGTTTTCACTTCGGAAGAAACCAGCTTGTCTTTCGTTTGAGAAGAGAATTTTGGATCAGGGACTTTAACGGAAATCACCGCGATCAAACCTTCACGGGCGTCATCACCAGTCGCACTGACTTTGGATTTTTTGTTGTAGCCCTCTTTATCCATATAGCTATTGAGGGTACGGGTCATGGCGGTACGGAAACCAACCAAGTGGGTTCCCCCGTCACGTTGAGGAATGTTATTGGTGAAGCAATAGATATTTTCCTGAAAACCATCATTCCATTGCATAGAAATTTCAACGCCAATCCCATCTTTTTCTGTGGAGAAATAGAAGACATTTGGGTGAATGGGGTTTTTATTACGGCTTAGGTATTCAACAAACGCCTTAATACCACCTTCATAATGGAAGTGGTCTTCTGCATTCGTGCGTTTATCGACTAAACGGATGGAAACGCCGGAATTCAGGAAGGATAATTCACGCAAGCGCTTTGCCAGAATATCATATTCAAACTCCGTGTTGACCTTGAACGTCTCCATGCTTGGCCAGAAACGGACAGTGGTCCCCGTCTGCTCAGTATCACCGACTACTTTTAGCGGGGACTGTGGTACGCCCAGATGATAAGTTTGTTCATGGACTTTGCCGTCACGGCGGATAGTCAGTTCCAGTTTTTCCGATAAGGCGTTAACAACAGAAACCCCTACGCCATGCAGACCGCCGGAGACTTTATAGGAGTTGTCATCGAATTTACCCCCCGCATGCAGCACAGTCATAATAACTTCTGCTGCTGAAACACCTTCTTCTTCGTGTATGCCGGTAGGAATACCGCGGCCATCATCCTGCACAGAAACGGAATTATCTGCGTGGATCGTGACAACTATTTTGTCACAATGACCTGCGAGGGCTTCGTCGATAGCGTTGTCAACAACCTCGAAGACCATGTGGTGTAGGCCAGTACCATCATCGGTATCACCGATATACATGCCTGGACGTTTACGGACAGCATCCAGCCCTTTTAATACCTTGATACTTGAGGAGTCATATGTATTCGACATCAACGTTTCTCGCTCATCTTAATCCTGTAGTTGAACCTCTATTTTGCCATGTTCTACGCGAAACATCCTGCTATTTACATCAATCATGTCTGTAACTTGCCCAGGTGTGATTGCACTGACAAACACTTGGGCCTGCGTAGATTTCAGACGCTCGGCTAATAGTTGACGACGGCCGGCATCCAGTTCTGAGGCAAAATCATCAAGCAGATACAGGCATTGTTGCCCGCTCTGTCGGGTGAAGTATTCACCCTGTGCTAACCTCAACGCGCACATCAGTAATTTCAACTGACCACGAGACAGCATATCCTCTACTGGTGTGCCATCCGCCCTGATCCGCAGATCAGCTTTATGCGGGCCGGAAGCCGTGTAGGTTAGCGCTCTGTCGCGCTCAAACTGTCGCGCGAGCAGTTCCGCATATTCACTTTCTTTGTCCCAGCCTTGTTGGAAGCTGATACTGAGTGTGAATTCAGGTAAAAATTGTTTGCAGGTTTTTTCGATATCTTCGGAAATTCCTGCAATATATTCCGCCCGCCATTGGCTGATTTCGGTTGCCAATGGGATAAGTTCCCGATCCCAATGTTGGATTTGACTGTAGCGGGTGACTTGGCGTAATGCCGCATTTCTCTGCTTGAGCAGCCTTTTCAGGTTGGCCCAGGCGGTAAAAAAGCGCGGCTCATTGTGAAAACATCCCCAATCAATAAAAGCCCGACGGTATTTCGGCCCCCCATTGAGTAAGGTGAAACCTTCCGGTGTGATAAGTTGCATCGGCAGCATTTTGGCTAATTCAGCAATTTTATGTCCATCACTGCCGTCGATCCTGACTTTGTTGTCGCCTTGACGGTTTTTGCTTAAGCCGACCGACAAGATACGTTCATGGAATGGCTGATCAAGCCGCCCATGAAGAATGAACTCATCGCAATCATGGCGAATGACTCTTCCTGCCTGAAGACTACGAAAAGCACGGCCATGGCCTAAGGTATAAATGGCTTCCAGTATACTTGTTTTGCCGCTACCGTTTGGCCCAACCAGAAAATTAAAACCGGTCGCCAGTGGCAGATCAGCATCCGCAATATTACGAAAATTGCGGATCAGCAAACGCGAGAGAATCATATCGATGAATTAATACGGCTACAGGCGCATTGGCATGACGACATAAGTCGCCGCCTGACTGGCTGAATTCTCAATTTTTACGCTGGATGTGGCATCCGTTAGCAGGAGACTCACTTGCTCGCATTTCAATGCGTTTAGAACATCCAATACGTAGCTGACATTGAAGCCAATTTCCATTTCAGTCCCCTGATAACTGACATCAAGGATCTCTTCTGCTTCTTCCTGCTCCGGGTTATTGGCGGTAATTCTCAGTTGGTTTTCGCTTAAATAGATGCGAACACCACGGAATTTTTCGTTGGACAAAATCGCGGCTCGTGAAAAGGCTTGTTTGAGCATGTCACAATTGGCTTCCAACGTCTTATCAGGATTTTTGGGCAGTACGCGACGATAGTCAGGGAAGCGGCCATCCACTAATTTCGATGTGAAGATAAAATCATTAACATGAGCACGGATGTTATTGCTGCCAATCTGCAATTGCAGCGGATTTTCACCACCATCTAGCAGACGCATCAATTCAATCACCCCTTTGCGAGGGACGATCACGGAATGGGACGGCAGATTTTGCCCGATGTTCATAGAACAAACAGCCAGGCGGTGACCATCGGTAGCAACAGTACGCAGTTCTTCACCTTCAGTTTCAAACAACATCCCGTTTAAGTAATAGCGAACATCCTGATGTGCCATGGAAAATTGCGTGGATTCAATCAGACGTTTCAGTGTGGCCTGAGGCAGAGAAAACTCAACTTCGCTCTTCCAGTCATCAAGATTGGGAAAATCTGAAGCGGGTAGCGTAGAGAGTGAAAAACGGCTGCGACCGGAACGAACAAGAATGCGATCGCCATCCAGTTCTACACTGATTTCTGCGCCATCAGGTAACCCGCGCCAGATATCAAAGAATTTACGTGCGGGAACAGTGGTTGCACCTTGTTCATGTGGCTGAGTCAGCGTGACCCGCGCCTTCATTTCCATTTCCAAATCGGTGCCCGTCAGGAGCAGGGAACCTTCAGTTACCTGCAATAATAAGTTGCCTAAAATCGGCAGAGTAGGGCGGCCTCCCAGGGGGCTGCTCACTTGCTGCAACGGTTTTAATAATTGCTCACGTTCAATGATGAATTTCATAGCGCTAGGAAGACAATGTTCTGATTAAGTTAGAAAAATCTTCTTTGATGTCATGACTCTCTTCACGCAGTTGTTCTATTTTTCGACAAGCATGAAGGACAGTGGTATGGTCACGTCCACCAAAGGCATCCCCGATTTCAGGCAAGCTGTGATTGGTCAGCTCTTTTGCCAGCGCCATGGCCATTTGCCTCGGTCGGGCAACGGAGCGTGAACGGCGCTTGGAAAGCAGATCAGCAACTTTGATTTTGTAATATTCAGCCACAGTTTTCTGAATATTATCAATAGTGACCAGCTTTTCTTGCAGAGCCAATAGGTCACGTAATGCTTCACGTACAAAATCAATCGTAATTGCACGGCCTGTAAAATTGGCATTGGCGATGACTCGATTCAAAGCGCCTTCGAGTTCACGAACGTTAGATCGCAGGCGTTTGGCAATAAAGAAAGCGACTTCCCCCGGCAACAGAATTTGATTCTCGTCAGCTTTCTTCATCAAAATAGCAACACGTGTCTCCAGCTCCGGGGGTTCGATGGCAACGGTCAATCCCCAACCAAAACGGGACTTTAACCGATCTTCGACGCCATTAATCTCTTTCGGATAGCGGTCTGATGTCAGAATAATCTGTTGATTACCTTCCAGCAGGGCATTGAACGTATGAAAGAATTCTTCCTGGGATCGCTCTTTATTGGCAAAAAACTGAATATCATCGATCAGAAGCGCATCGACAGAACGATAATAACGTTTGAATTCTTCTATGGCATTATTTTGTAACGCTTTGACCATGTCCTGAACAAAACGTTCAGAGTGCATGTAAACTACTTTTGCATTGGCTTTGCGTGCCATGATGCTGTTGCCGACAGCATGCAAAAGGTGGGTTTTACCCAAGCCGGTTCCGCCATAGAGGAACAAGGGATTGTATGCCCCCCCCGGATTATCAGCCACTTGTCTGGCGGCAGCTCTGGCGAGTTGGTTGGATTTACCTTCAACAAAGTTATCGAATGTATGTTTGGGATTCACATTGGAACGATAAGATAACTCTGGCTGGATTTTAGCGTTGTCCCAGCTTGGGCGTACTGATGAGGTGGACGGCGCAGCAGCCACCGGCATATCGGTAAAGATTTTCTGTACGGCAGACTGGTTTGGTGAAACAGGTTTATTCCCTACTTCAAAACGCAGTAACGGTACTTCAGGACCACAGAAATCATTTAATAACAAATTGATATTATTAATATACTTCTCCCTTACCCAATCCAACACAAAACGGTTGGGGGCATAGAGAGCCAAAGTGTTATCACTCAGTTCTGCCTGAAGGGGTCGTATCCACATACTGAATTCTGTGGCAGGTAACTCATCCTGCAATCGGGCAAGACATTGCTGCCAAAGCGAAAGTGACACGGCTAACTCCCCTAAAACAAGACCAATAAAAGAAACCGGAATAAAAGATACGTTATATTGGGCACAAGGCATAATTCCCCAATCGTGAGGAAGATAGCATGTACCTCGTGGCGATTTTTAATATCA